>OY969930.1:0-2589238 GCA_963704685.1 uncultured Actinomycetota bacterium | reverse complement strand
TGCGATAGATCAACCAGTCGTAACCAGCCGGCTTGCTTAACCTGATCTCTCGTAGGACGGGGCGTTGTCGCGACTTGATGGGTTCGGTCTCGACACCGTTCTGCAAGGTCGTGGTGCCCCGATAGTCGACGCACTGACGGATATCGACCGACAGTCCGTTCTCGCTGATCGATGTGCCCTTCGACCAGTAGACCTCCGGCACACCTCGCAGTTGGACCCCAACGCTCTCGAATGTCTGCAGATCCTCGAGGACTCCGTTCCACATGGGCGAGGGAAAGTACGACTTGAAGAGATCCTCGGCTGCGGGCGTGGCGACGCCCTTGGCCCAGATGGGTTCTGACCGGCTCTCGTAGGACTCGAAGCGGACGAGGGCCTGTTCGTAGGCGTCGAGTTGCTTGTCGGTGTACTTCTTCGTCCAGGCGGGCTCAGTCGGCGTCGGATCGGGTGTCTTGGTCGGTGTGCTGGAGGCAGGCGGGGTGCTCGGGAGCGGGTCCGGGCCTGCGGTGCTGTCATCGCTGCAGGCCGTGGCGCCGAGTACGACGAGCACGACCACAGCTCCAAGTACGCGTAGCCGCCGGCGTGCCGCCACTCGCATGGAGCGCGCGCGTCCGCGAGGGAACGGCTCGCGCGCGGCGTCTCGTGGGCGCGATCCAGGCGAGGGGGTGTGTGACGCCAAGCTTGAGTCAGCGTTCATGGCCGAGTCCCGAGAGTGCCGTGTCGCGTTGGAAGGTTCCATGATCGACGCAGACCTGGGACCTGTCGAGGGTCAGTCGACGGGAAGTCGTCTGGTTGCCGCTCCACGTCGCCCACGCCGCCCATGACGCTATCCTCAATTGTCAATCGTGCATTGTCAATAGCAGGTCGGAGCAGGAGAGGATCCCAGGATGGGTTGGGTGACGGCACAATGCACGGGTGCCGAAACGTCTGCCGATCGCCCGCTCCACCCCGGAGAGCGTGTATGCGGCCACGCAGGCCTTCGGCAGCGAGCTGCGTGTCCAGCTGATCCACCACTACGCCGCGAGCCCGGGTCGGCAGGCGGATGCAGCGCGGGCCCTGGAGGTGGAGCGGGCGGTGGTCTCGCTGAACACTCGCGCCCTGGTGGAGACCGGGGTGCTGGTGCAGTCCGAGGACCGGTCCTACCGCGTCGATCGGGTCCGCTTCGGCGAGCTGCTGCGGGCACTGGAGGACTTCGGACTGCCCTCGGGCACCTGACTGCTCGGTTCGCAGCCGCCCGTTCCGGGCCTGCGGGCGCACCGTAGTCGCGACACGTTCCGGCCCGCCGTACGGCGGCTGTTCTCGATCCGTACCGATCACGTCGATCCTCCTTCTTGTCCTCGGTTGCACGGTGCCACCGCCGGCTCGGTCCGCGCGTCACCTCGGGGAAATCCTGTGGATAACTCGTCCATCGGGCGTCCTGTGGATTGCTCTTGGTAACCAATGGCGCGAGGGGCGGTCTCGGGGCTCATGTCGACGGCACAGATCTTCGGCGCGGCTCGGAGGTGCGACAGTCGGGTGCTGGTGGCGCACTGGAGCCGTCGGGGCGTTCGCGATGGGCTGATCCTCAGATGCCGCCACTGCTGGTCCACAGCATGTCGCCCATCTTGACTGCGGCTCGTTTGCGGAGGTCGTCGACGGCGTGGGTGTAGCGCTGGGCGGTGGCGAGCTCGGTCCAGCCCATGATGGCCATCACGGTGCGGAGGTCGGTGTCTTGGAGAAGCAGCAGGGTGGCTGCGGTGTGGCGGGCGTCGTGGACGCGAACCTCGCGGACGCCAGCGTCGCTGAGGAGTTGTTTCCAGTGCTTGGTGTCCTGTCCGGGGTCGATGAGTTCCCCGTTGGGGGTGGCGAAGACGAGATCGTGGGTGCCGATCCAGGCTGGGCCGGCGAGGAGGCGTGCTTCGGCCTGTCGGGTGCGGTGGGCACGGAGTTCGGCGACGAGGGGTTCGGGAAGCATGATGAGTCGTCTTGAGGATGGGGTCTTGGGTTCGACCAGGTGCATTCCGCCGTAGGCGCGTTGGGGGCAGTCGGCTCCGCGGATGCGTAGGCAGCTGTGCACGCCGCCCTCGATCGGGCAGCCGTGGCGATAGGTCCAGCGTTGCACCGACCGTCTGACCTTGAGGGTGCCGGCTGCGAGGTCGATGTCGGACCAGAACAGGCCGAGTGCTTCGCCCTGGCGCAGGCCGAGAGCGAGGGCGAGTGACCATCGGGGGCCGTTGGTGGATGTGCGGGCCGCGGCCAGGACGCGCCGGCACTCGTCGACCGTCAGGGGGTTGACCTCCGTGGTGATCACCCGGGGCGGCCGGGCGACCAGCGCCGGGTTGTGGACGAGTCGACGTCGTCGGACTGCTTCGTTGAGCGAGGACCGCAGGACCCGGTGGACGGCGTGGATGGTGTGTGCGGAGCTGCCGCTCTCGCCGAGGCTGACGTACAGGGTCTCGAGGTGTTCGGGTCGTAGCTGGCTCAGCCGCATGTGCCCGAGGGTGGGGAGCAGGTGTTTGTGCATCTGCGAGCGGTAGGTGGCAAGCGTCTTCCAGCGGGCGGACATGGGGAGGATGGCTTCCAGCCAGTGCTCGACCCAGTCGCGCAGGGTGGGGTCGTCCTGGGTCCACTGGTAGCTGCCGTCGTCGCGACTGCGTTCCATCTCGCGCACTGCCTTGAGCAGTTCGCCCTTGGTCTTGCGTCGCACCCGACGCCGGTCGACGGTGCCGTCGGTGCGGGTGCCCATCACCACCCGGGCGTGCCACACACCCTGCTTGTCGCAGTAGATGCTGGGGATGGTGTCGGCGGGGGCCTTACGTGGTCTGGCCATGGGACTCTCCTTGGTCGTTGGCCGGTGCGGGGTCGGGTGGAGGGACGACGGGGCTGGGAACCGCGAGCGAGGTGGTGGTGCCGGTGGCGCGGTGGGCCTCGGTACGTAGGCGCGCGACGAAGGCCTCCAGCTCGGTGCGCTCGATCCGGACGCACCGGCCGATGTGCAGCACGCAGATCCGGTGGGCGGCGATCTGTCGCTCCAGGCTGCGCCGGGTGCAGCGGAGCTCGGCGGCGGCCTCCTCGAGCTTGAGCAGCAAGGTCGGGTTGGCGACGTCGCTCACCGGTTCCGGGGCGGGGCGATGGGCGGCGGCCGCCCCGCGGTGGGGGAGGCCGGCAGCAGACAGGGTCGGGGGCTGTTCGTGGATGGGGTTCATACCAACCAATGGCGAATCCGGGGGCCTCGGGGCTCACCTGGACATGACACGTTGCGACCTGGGGTGCACGACGACCGCTCGTCGCGGCGGTGGAGCGGACGCAGAGCAGCCTCGACATGGCCGCCAGGGAGGGGCTCGGGACCGGTTCGACGGCCGGAACCGGCGCGGACTGCTGCGGGGTTTTTGGGACTGTTTTTGGGACTGTCGGCCGGTCCGGAGCCAAATCAGCGAAGGCCCACCGGCCTGTGTTTTCGCAGGTCAGCGGGCCTTCCGGGTGCTGCGCGCCTGTAGGGATTCGAACCCCAAACCTTCTGATCCGTAGTCAGATGCTCTATCCGTTGAGCTACAGGCGCCCGTCGCCCACCGGGGTGAGCGACTGGACGAGGATAGCGGACCGTCGCGCGGTTGCCGAAATCAGTGGCGACGGGCACGAGCAGGGTGAGCTGTCCACCTTCCGCCAGCGCCTGAGGGTGGACAGCCCGCGGCGGGATTCCGTCTCGTTAGGGAAGGGATTCACAAAGGCATTCTTTGGTCCTCGAAAACCCAAAGAGAGGCCCATTTCCAACCCCATTTCCTAACGATGTGATCCAGCACACGACGCGTTGAACGATCCAATGTGTGCGGCCCAAATCTCGGGGGTACTGTCGCCACACCCGGGGCCGGGAGCCGGCCACGCTCCCCCTCGGTCTGTGACAAAACTCGCCGACAACGACGCCGCGCGATGCACCGACAACTCCACGACACACCGTCGATACGCTCGGCGGCCGGCCGCAGATCGTCCACCGATAAAGCCGCCGAGAATGCGCGAGAAGGAATAGGCACATGACCGCCGACACGCAGACCAAGATCAGCCACCCCACCACTCACCAGGGGATCCTCGACTTCGTCAACGAGGTCGCCGAGATGACGCAGCCCGACACCATCTACTGGTGCACCGGGTCCGACGAGGAGTGGACCGAGCTCACCAAGGCGCTGGTCTCGACCGGCACCTTCACCCAGCTCAACCCGGCGATCAAGCCGAACTCCTACTACGCCGCCTCCGACCCGATCGACGTGGCGCGGGTCGAGGACCGCACCTACATCTGTTCGGTCGACGAGAAGGACTGCGGTCCCACCAACAACTGGATGGACCCCAGCGAGATGAAGGACCTGATGCGCGGGCTCTACGCCGGCTGCATGCGGGGTCGCACCATGTACGTCATCCCCTTCGTGATGGGTCACCTCGAGGCCGAGAAGCCGATGTTCGGCATCGAGATCACCGACTCCGCCTACGTCACCGCCTCGATGCGCGTGATGGCCCGGATGGGCTCGAACGTCCTCGACAAGATGACCGAGCTGAACGCCGACTTCGTCCCGGCCCTGCACTCGGTCGGTCACCCCCTGGCCGAGGGCGAGGCCGACGTCTCGTGGCCGTGCAACGACACCAAGTACATCGTGCAGTTCCCGGAGGAGCGCGCGATCTGGTCCTACGGCTCCGGCTACGGCGGCAACGCCCTGCTCGGCAAGAAGTGCTACGCCCTGCGCATCGCCAGCGTGATGGCGCGCGACGAGGGCTGGCTCGCCGAGCACATGCTGATCCTCAAGCTCACCAGCCCCGAGGGCGTCCGCAAGTACGTCGCCGCTGCGTTCCCCAGCGCCTGCGGCAAGACCAACCTGGCGATGCTCGAGCCCACCATCCCCGGCTGGAGGGTCGAGACCCTCGGCGACGACATCGCCTGGATGCGGATCGGCAAGGACGGTCGGCTCTGGGCGGTCAACCCGGAGTACGGCTTCTTCGGCGTCGCGCCGGGCACCAACGAGCACACCAACCCCAACGCGATGAAGACCATCAACAAGGGCAACTCGGTCTTCACCAACGTCGCGCTCACCGAGGACGGTGACATCTGGTGGGAAGGCCTGGAGAACCCGCCGGCCAAGGCGACCTCCTGGAAGGGCGAGCCCTGGACGCCCGACTCCGAGGAGCTCTCCAGCCACCCGAACTCGCGCTACTGCACGCCGATCAAGCAGTGCGACATCCTCGCTGCGGAGTACGACGACCCGCGCGGCGTCCCGATCGACGCGATCCTCTTCGGCGGCCGGCGCAAGACGACCGTCCCGCTCGTCTTCGAGGCCCGCGACTGGGTTCACGGCACCTTCCTCGGCGCCACGCTCTCCTCCGAGACCACCGCGGCCGCGGTCGGCGAGGTCGGCGTGGTCCGCCGCGACCCGATGGCGATGCTGCCGTTCATCGGCTACAACGCCGGTGACTACTTCAGCCACTGGATCTCGATCGGCAAGGACAACGACGCGGCCAAGCTGCCCCGGATCTTCTACGTCAACTGGTTCCGGCGAGACGACGAGGGCGGCTTCCTGTGGCCCGGCTTCGGCGAGAACAGCCGGGTCCTCAAGTGGGTCGTGGAGCGGATCGACGGCCAGGCCGCCGCGGTCGAGACCGCGATCGGCCACGTCCCGACCCCGGAGTCCCTCGACACCGAGGGTCTCGACCTGACCGACGAGGCGCTCGTCGCCGCCCTCGACGTGGACATCGAGGAGTGGAAGGCCGAGCTGCCGCAGATCCAGGAATGGTTCGAGAAGTTCGGCGACGACCTGCCTGCCGTCCTCTGGACCGAGCTGGACGGATTGCGCGCGCGGCTCGGCGACTGATCCCGCTCCCGACGTACGACGAGGGCCCCGTCCAACTGGACGGGGCCCTTGTCGTCTGCCCACGCCGAAGCCCCGGTTGGACCACTGTGGAATCATCTGCCCCACGGGGGATCCAATCATCGTGCGCTCGGGCTGGTCGGAAGGGGTTGGCAGCGTTGGAGAGCACTGGTCCGGGGGACCGTGCCCTGTTCGAGTCGGATGGTGTCGCGGTCTACGAGGAGATGGCAACGTCAGGCGGTCTGCCCGACGGAGACACCCGAATCCAGCCAGGCAACGCCTGGCACGGAGCGCTCCGGCAGCTCGAGGAGCTGGGGCTGGTCCACCACGACACCGACAACAGCACGTGGGTGGCGGACGATCCGCACACCATCCAGTCCCGGGTCGTCAATCCGCTGAGCCTGGAGGGCGCCAAGCTCCTGGACGAGTCGTCGCAGTGGGCGCGGGCGTTCGGCGCGCTCTCCCAGGCGTGGCGGCGAGCCCCTCAGGCCTCCGCCCAGGGACCCTTCACCTATCTGCGCGAGTACGCGATCGACCCCTTCATCGCCACCCTCGTCTCGGAGTGTGAGGAGGAGACCCTGACCGCGCAGCCGCAGTCCGGGCGGGACCTCAAGATGATGCCCGTCGGCGTGCTGCGCGACACCGCGCTGCTCGAGCGTGGCGCCAGGATCCGCACCCTCTATCAGCACAGCGCCCGGCGCAGCAGCGTCACCCGCCAGTACGTTGCCGCCGTCACCGAACGCGGCGCCGAGGTGCGCACCCTCGACGAGTTCTTCAACCGGATGATCGTCGTCGACCGCCGGGTCGCGGTGATCCCGAGTCCGCACGAGCTCAAGGTGGCGGTCGCGATCCGCGAGCCGTCGGTCGTGGCCTACCTGGTCGACATCTTCGAGCGCTCCTGGGAGCGGGCCCGGCCGTTCACCAGCCGGGAGACCTCGCTGATGAAGGACATCGCGGCCGAGCAGCGGTCGATGACGATGCGGATGCTCATCGAGGGGCACTCCGACCCGGTCTCGGCCAAGCGGCTCGGGGTCAGCCCGCGCACCTACGCCGGCTACGTCGCCGACCTCAAGGAGGAGTTCGAGGCCGAGACCCGCTTCCAGCTCGGCTACACGATCGGGCGGCTGGGCATCTCGGGCGCCGAGGGCGCCGACGTCCCCGACGTGCCCGACGAGACCTGAGCCGCACAACGGTCCGGAAATGACACGAGGACAGTGACGGTGAGTCACTGTCCTCATGTGATCGAGTCAGGCCAGGGGGGTGGCACTGGGACCGAACAAGTGGGGGGTGAGTTGGGTCCCCGACTCGATCTGGCGTTGACACTCAACGATGCGAGTGCCAACCCCACGTTGTGTCGGCGTGAGCTGGCGCCGAGAACCCGAGAATTCCGATGCTCATCGTCGCGGCCACCAGAGCCACCGCGACCTTTCGGGCAGTATTCAAGACCTTCTCCATTTTCTTCTACTTCATCAGACCCCACGGATGGCCCGATGAGACAAGTGTGGCCGCACCGACCAAGATATCTGGCACGAACAGGTGCCTCACATGTGTGCAATGCAAAAGCATGCAACACGGCCCCTGTCTCCAGCGTACTGCACCCGTACCACCACGACCCCCTCTGCGGGGGTCCGCAGGAGGGGGTCGTGCACTGGCGGAGGCGGAGGGATTTGAACCCTCGATGGGGTTGTAGCCCCAAACCCGCTTAGCAGGCGGGCGCCATAGACCGGACTAGGCGACGCCTCCCCGACAGCCAGCACAGGCTACTAGGAGCCACCGGCGGGGTGCGAATCAGGGCCGGGTCAGGACGGCGGCCGCAGGCCCTGGCCGCGCTGGACCCGGGCCAGCAGATCGCGTACGAAGCTCTCGCGGTCAGCAGCCAGGATGGTCACCGGGATCGTGGAGGTGCGGTCATGGATCAGCTTGAGCACCAGGACCGGCTGCCCGTCCGGCGTGGCGGTCACGACCTCCAGCACCTCGGACCACGTCGCCTGCGAGACCCCGACCCCCCGGACCAGGCGGACCCGGTAGCCCTCCTCGTCGAGATGGACGACGGCGATCCGCTGGGTCAGCAGGTAGCCGGCGCCGAAGACCGCGACGACACACAGCCCAGCACCGATCACGAGCAGATCCGGCGAGAGGTCCAGCGCCGCGACCAGCACCGTGGCCGCGACGAGGAGCACCGCGATCAGGACCAGCAGGGCACCCACCACGCGCGCCGCGACGAGCGGCGCGACCCGGTAGTCCGCGGAGGTGGATGACATGGGTTGATTGAACAAGACACCGGATTCCTGACGCTCACCGGGTTGTGGACTCGGGCCCGGCGGGTGACACTCGAAGCCCCCCAACGCTCCGGGAGGTCGCCATGACCGCTACCACCACGGATCTCTCGGCTGCGATCCACGGGCTTGCCACCGTCGTCGGAGACTTCCCCCGCACCCCGGCCGCCACCGGCACCTGGCGCTGGGCGGTCCGCCAGCAGATGGCCGGTGTGCGCGACGCCCTCGTGATCGAGACCGGCTCCGCGACCGAGGGATGGCTCGCCGCCCGCGAGGGCAGCCTCCTGCGCGAGCGCAACACGCTGCTGCGCCGGCTGAGCGCTCTGGGGCCCAACGTGCTCGAGAGCACGGACGTCACCGCCGTGCGCACCGACCTCAAGCGACTCCTCGTCGACATCGCGCACCACGTCCAGCGGGTCAACGACCTGGCGTACGACGACGTCGAGCTCGAGCTGGGTGGCTCGGAGTAAGGCACCGGGCCGGGCCTCTACACTGCTGCGGTGCCGTTGCGCGGCACACGGAGGGGTGCCGGAGTGGCCGATCGGAACCGCCTTGAAAGCGGTCGCTGGCAGAGATGTCAGCCGCGGGTTCGAATCCCGCCCCCTCTGCCGAAGCCCTGATCGACCGGCTCAGAGCAGCGCCCGCGTACGCGGCGGCTCGGGCCGCAGCGCGGTCGCCTCCTCGCTGCGCCGTCCACCCCGTCCGCGGCGGCCCGGCGCGCCCGTGAGCGCGAGGTCCACCCGGATCACCACGAAGCCGATGACCAGTCCGACCACGGCGCCGTACGTCACCGCGAGTGCGCTCTCGGACAGGGTGACCGAAGGGTTCACCAACGCGTTCGCCACGGGCGCGGTCGCCGCGACCCCGAAGACGCAGACCCACCAGCCCTGTCGGCGACGTGCCCGCATGTGGGTGCCCCAGGCGAGCGCCGGCACGCCGAGGATCGCCTCCAGCGGACGCGGGAAGGCGCCGAGGTTCTCCCGGCTCCAGGCCACCCCGTCGAGCAGGTTGCCGACCAGTCCCGGGGTGCCGTAACGGCGCAGCACCTCGGCGTAGGCCAGAGCCAGTGCCAGCAGCACCGTGCCGATCAGGACGATCAGGATCCCGCGCCGGCCCAGTCCGTGCAGGCCGGCGCCGAGCCGCACCACCACGGCCAGGACGCTGACGAACGCCAGGCCGAGGGTGACGTACTCGAACCGGACGACGGTGACCACCGGTTCGAACCCGACCGTGGCCATCGCCCCCACGGAGGCGATCACCAGCGCGACGACCACCTCCCGCACCGCGTGCCGGAACTTGACGGCCGGCACCGTGGCCATCACCGCCAGCACCGCCGAGACGACACAGGTCAGCACGGCGGCACCGGTGCGCAACCGGTCGTCGTCGCTGATCACCACGACCAGGCCGAGTGCGAGCGCCAGCCCGCCGGCGATCAGCGGCCGGCCACCGGTGCGCGCCGCCAGCGCCCAGGCGTACGCCGTCGCGACCGCCACCGCACCGGCACCGCACAGCCAGCGCGGGCCCACCTCGAGCAGGCAGCTGACCAGCCCCGCCAGGCCGCCGAGGACGACGACGCCCCAGACCACGAGCGGCACCCAGGACTGGCCGATCCGCTCCAGTCGAGAGAGGTCCGAGGCCATTCCCGTAGGAGGGTCCGGCGACACAGCGGGAGGGCTGGGCTCGGACGTGGACACGGGTGACGAGGTTACAGACGCCGGTTCGCCAGCGATGGATTGGTACGGCGTGCCTCGACCAGGACGTCCCGCTCGAGGATGGCCGTGACCACCTCCGGGCCGGTCCCGGCCTCCACGAGCACGTCGCCGAACGGGTCCACGGCGAGCGAGTGCCCGGTGTAGCGCGGCCCGGGTTGGCCGGCCGCCAGCACGAAGACGGTGTTCTCGATGGCGCGGGCGCGCACGAGGGTGGTCCAGTGGTCGACCTTGCGGGGGCCGGCCACCCAGGCGGAGGGCACCACCAGCACCTCGGCCCCGGCGTCGACCAACGCCCGCCCCAGCTCGGGGAAGCGGAGGTCGTAGCAGGTCATCAGCCCGACGGTGAAGCCACCGACCTCGACCAGGGCCGGCGCCACGGTCCCGGCCCGGAGCCGGTCGGACTCGCGGTAGCCGAAGGAGTCGTAGAGGTGGATCTTGCGGTAGGACGCCTCCACCGCGCCCCGCACCAGCAGGGTGTTGAACGGCCGGGCCGGGTCGTCGCTGGTCTCGAACATGCCGGCGACCACCGTGGTGCCCGCCTCGGCGGCGACCTTGGCCAGCGCGCCGGAGAAGGGGCCGTCCACCGGCTCGGCGTACGCACTGACGTCGGAGCCGGCCTCGCCGAAGTCGCGGGCGAACGCCTCGGGGAGGACGACCAGGTCGGTGTCACCAGGGACGAGGTCGTCCAGCAGCGCACGGTTGGCGTCGGGTTCGAGCCCGGAGGCGTGCTGGACGAGGGCGATCCGGAGGCTGGGTGAGAGTGCCACCCTCCAAGAGTGCCACCGGTGGGACACTTCACGGCATGGTGCACCCCGGCTTCGCGGCAGTCGTGCTCGCCGGTGGGCGCGCGATCCGCATGGACGGTGCGGACAAGGCGGCGGTCGAGTTCCGCGGTCGCACCTTGCTCGAGCACGCGATCGCGGCCCTCGTCGATGCCTCCGACGTGGTGGTGGTCGGCGACCCGGTGCCGACCACGCGGCGGGTCACCTTCGTCCGGGAGGACCCGCCGTACGGCGGGCCGGTGGCCGCCCTGCTCACCGGCCGGGACGCGCTCCCGGGCGCCCCCGACACCGTCGGCCTGCTCGCCGTCGACATGCCCCTGGTCGGCCCACGGACCTTCGAACGGCTCCGGGCGGCACTGCCCGGCCACGACGGCGCGTTCCTCACCGACGTCGACGGCCGGCGCCAGCTCGCCGGGGTGGTTCGCCTCGATCGGCTGGACGCGGTCCGGCCCGACGCCGCTGCGCAGGACGGCATGGCGCTGCACCGGTTGCTGGGCCCGCTCGATCTCGTCGAGGTGCCGCCGGAGGCTGACGAGGGCCGCGACGTGGACACCTGGGCGGACCTGCGCGAGCTGTGACACGAGCGGGCTTGCGCAGTCCGTCCCCGCCAGCCAGCCTGTGACGATGGACCTCGACGACTGGATCAACAAGCTGAGCGCCGCCCTCGAGGTGGACACCGAGGTCGACCAGGCACTGGTGCTCGACCTGGCCCGGGTCGCAGCGCACGGCGTCACCCGACCCGCGGCTCCGCTCACGACCTACCTCCTCGGGTTCGCTGCCGGCGCCCGCGGCGCCACCGCCGAGCAGGTCGAGGCGCTCGCGGCTCGTGCCGAACGGCTGGCCGAGGAGTGGGAGCATCCGGCCCCGCGCGCTCCGCTGCCCCACCACGTCCATGCCACGACGCTCGAGGACGAGGTCATCGACCCCGAGGGCGACGCGTTCGAGGACTCGTAGAGGTGGCTGCCTAGGGTGGGTGTCATGCGCGCTGTCATCGCCACCGGGACCGGCGGCCCCGAGGTCCTGTCCGTCGGAGAGCTGCCCGACCCCGAGGCCGGACCCGGTGAGGTCCTCCTCGACGTCGCCGCGGCCGGCCTGAACCGGGCCGACCTGCTGCAACGTCAGGGCTTCTACCCCCCGCCTCCGGGCGCTTCCGAGGTGATCGGCATGGAGTGCAGCGGCACGGTCAGCGCGGTCGGCGAGGGGGTGACCGGCTGGTCGGTCGGTGATCAGGCCTGCGCACTGCTGGCCGGTGGGGGGTACGCCGAGAAGGTCGCCGTACCTGCCGGCCAGCTGCTGCCGATCCCGGACGGCGTCGACCTGGTGACCGCCGCTGCGCTTCCGGAGGTGGCGTGCACCGTCTGGTCCAACGTCTTCATGGTGGCCGGGCTCAAGCCGGACGAGACCTTCCTGGTGCACGGCGGGGCCGGCGGCATCGGCACCTTCGCGATCCAGCTGGCCCACCACCTCGGTGCCCGGGTGCTCACCACAGGGGGCACGGCGGAGAAGCTGGCCGCCTGCGCCGCCCTCGGCGCCGACGTCACCATCAACTACCGCGACCAGGACTTCGTCGAGGTGGTCAAGGAGTCGACCGACGGCCACGGGGCCGACGTCATCCTCGACAACATGGGCGCGAAGTACCTCCCCCGCAACGTGGAGGCGCTCGCCACCGAGGGACGCCTGGTCATCATCGGGATGCAGGGCGGCGCCAAGGGCGAGCTCGACATCAGCCGGCTCCTCGCCAAGCGCGGCGCGGTGATCGCCACCGGTCTGCGCGGGCGGCCGACCGAGGGCAAGGCCGCGATCTGCGCATCCGTGCTCGAGCACGTCTGGCCGTTGGTCGCGGCGGGGCTGGTGCGGCCGATCGTGCACGGCACGATGCCGCTCGACGAGGTCGCTGCCGCGCACACCCTGATGGAGTCCGGGGAGCACAGTGGCAAGATCCTGCTGACCGTGTGAGCCGCCCGGATAGCGTGGGGCCATGAGCGAGCAAGGTGCAGAGCAGCAGGTGATGGTCATCGGGCCGGACGGACAGCCCCTGGGCTCCGTACCCGCGTCCGCGGTCGAGGGGCTGACCTCGGGCGGCGACGACGCGGACGACCCGGGCGGCGAGGGCGACGAGCGGTCGATCACCGAGCTGGTCGAGCAACCGGCGAAGGTGATGCGGATCGGCAGCATGATCCGCCAGCTGCTCGAGGAGGTGAAGTCGGCGCCGCTCGACGATGCCAGCCGGATCCGGCTCAAGGAGATCCATCAGGCCTCGATCACCGAGCTCGAGGCCGGTCTCGCGCCCGAGCTCGTCGAGGAGCTCGACCGGTTGACGCTGCCGTTCACCGAGGACGCGACCCCCTCCGACGCCGAGCTGCGGATCGCCCAGGCCCAGCTGGTCGGCTGGCTCGAGGGGCTCTTCCACGGGATCCAGACCACGATGTACGCCCAGCAGATCGCCGCCCGGGCGCAGTTCGAGCAGATGCGCCGCGCCCTGCCGCCGGGGACGTCGCCGGGCCCGGGCCAGCCGGTAGCGGGTCCGGACGCGGCCGCGCCGGGTGACTCCGGCGGGATGTACCTCTGACGGTCGGCAGGGATCCCCGGTGCACCGGGGATTCATGCTTGGCCGGGAGACCCGGTCTCAACCGCGCCGGCGGCCCAGCGCGAGCGCGAGCAGGAAGCCGAGCACGCCGACGATGACCAGGGCGGCGCCGGGAGCGGCGACCCGCTGGAAGCTGGTCGTGTCGACGGCGACCGGTGTCAGGGTGGCCACCACCGGCTCCGGCGGCAGCACCGGCGAGCCGGGGCCGAGCAGCTGCTCGACCCGGGCGACCCGGCCGGGGGACGCGGGCGTGGTGCCGCTGCGCTGGTCGATGACCAGCTCGGAGCCCCGGTCGGTGGTGAAGAAGAGGTAGGACTCGCCGGCGACCAGGTCGGGCAGCCCGCAGGCGCGGGCGGCGGCGGCCGTGGTGACGTCGACCTGCTCGGTGTCGACACCGCCCTGGTAGACCTGGTCCACCTCGACGCTGTAGACGACCTGGTCGCCGACCCGGCTGCGGTCGGCGATCTCACCGGTGAAGACGTCGTCGGCGCGCTGGGACTGCTGCGCCAGCGTGGCACTGCCCTGGGGGCAGCGGACCGGCGCGGCCTGGGCGGACCCGGTCGCGGCCCCGACGGCGACGGTGGAGCCCGCGAGGACCAGAGCGGCCGTCGCGACACGGAACCTCGAGGTCATCGACACGTCGCCCATCTCAACAGATCACAGGCCGAACACACCAGCGAGCACCTGCGCCACGCCGTCGTCGTCGTTGCCGGGGGCGACCTGCCCGGCGGCGGCCGTCACCGTCGGGTGCGCCGAGGCCATCGCCCAGGACTGACCGGCCCAGGTGAGCATGGCCACGTCGTTGGGCATGTCACCGAAGGCGATCACCTCGTCGGCTGCGATCCCGAGGTCGGCACACAGCAGGGCGAGGGTGGACGCCTTGGTCACCTCCGGCGCGCTGATCTCCAGCAGCGCCGTGGTCGACGACCAGGTGACGACCAGGCGGTCGGCGACGGCCTCCTGGGCGAGCGCCCAGAACTCCTCCGGTGCCAGCTCCTCGTGACGGGCCAGCACCTTGACGGCCGGGGAGCCGAAGAGCTCCGACAGCTGGCCGCGCAGCGTCCCGGGCGGCGCCGGGAAACGCTCACGGAACTCCGGCTCCAGGCCGATCCCGTCGATGGTCTCCACGGCGTACGCCGTGCCCGGGATCGCCGCACGCAGTCGCTCGCACGTCTCGAGACCCAGCGCCGGGTCGATCGGGCGGAGCAGGTGGACATCCTCGCGGGCGACGTCCCACACGAGGGCGCCGTTGGCGACGACGGCGAGGCCGTGCCGCCCGACGTACTCGAAGACCTCCGCGGCCCACCGCAGCGGCCGGCCGGTCACGAAGACCACGGGCACGTCGCGGCGGTCGAGCTCGGCCAGCACCCCGCGGGTGCGCTCGGACACGGTGCCGTCGGACCGGACGAGGGTGCCGTCGAGGTCGGTGGCGACCAGGCGTGGCAGCACGTCAGCCACCCGGCTTCGGGAGCGGCCGGGCCATCACGAGCTCGCCGTCCTCGTTGGAGCCACGCAGGCTGGTGAAGCCGCACTTGGCGAGCACCCGGACGCTGGCTCGGTTGCCGGGCTCGACGGACGCCCGGACGCGGACGCCGGCCCGGTCGGTCTCCTCGAGCAGCCGCTTGAGGGCTTCGGTGGCGAAGCCGAAGCCACGGGCCTCCTCGACCAGCCCGTAGCCGACCTCGACCTCGGGGACCTCGTCGGCGGCTGCCTCGGGCGCCCCGAAGAAGCCGATCGAGCCGAGTGCGGTCGCGCCACGGACGATGTGCCGCGGCGCCCACGGGTCGCCGGGTCGGTAGATCGTGGCGGCGTCCCGGTCGTCGCGACGCGGGTAGTCGCGGTGCCAGCCGTCGCGGTGTCGACCGGCCCGGATGTCCGCGGCTTCGTCGGGGGTCCAGACCGGAAGCCGCAGCCGCTCGCTGCTGACCTCGTCGGGGATCGTCATCCGGAGGTGGGTCCGAACCAGCGGTCGAGCTCGACCGCGAGGCCGTCCTCGTAGACGCTCGCGGTGACGTCGTCGGCGACGGCGAGGACCTCCTCGATCGCCTGGCCCATGGCGACGCCGCGGTGCGCCCACGCGAACATCTCGAGGTCGTTGCGGCCGTCTCCGACCGCCAGCGCGTCGGCCGCGGCGAGTCCGAGGGCGTCGGCGACGTGCTGGAGCCCGGAGGCCTTCGACACCCCGACCGGCGCCAGGTCGAGCCAGGCGGTCCAGCCCACGACGTAGCTGGTGCCGTGCAGGCCCAGGTCGGCGGCGAGCGCGACGAACTCGTCGGCCGTCGAGGCCGGGTCGCGGATGATCACCCGACTCACCTCGGCGGCGAGCAGGTCGCCCACCTCGGTGAGGATCATGTCTCCGGACAGCTCGCCGTCGGGGAAGTGCGAGTTGACCCGGTAGCCCACGCCGCGCTCCTCGACCGCGACCAGGGCGCTGGGGTGACGATCGAGGATCGCCTCGACAGCCGGGCGGGCGTCGAACTTCTCCTCGTGCACGACCTCCAGCGGCGGGTAGCGGAACACGACGGCCCCGTTGGAGGCCACCACCCACAGCCGCTCGCGCTGCTCGTCGTGGAGCTCGAGCAGGTCCGCGACGTCGGTCATGCCGTGCGGCGAGCGCCCGCTCGCCAGGACGACCTCAGCGCCGGCGTCCAACGCCCTGTGCACGGCCGCCTTGACCGCTGGGGAGATGACCTCCTCGGTGGTCCCGGAGCCCTCGATCCACTTCAGGATGGTGCCGTCGATGTCGAGGGCGACCAGCCGCGGCGTCCAGCCCGTCACTGCTGCACCGGCTCGAGCACCTCGCGGCCCTGCAGGAACGGCTGCAGCGCCTTCGGCACCCGCACCGACCCGTCCGCCTGCTGATGGGTCTCGAGGATGGCCACGATGGTGCGGGTCATCGCGCAGAGGGTGCCGTTGAGGGTGGCGACCGGGCCGACGTCACCGTCGTACCGCGCCCGGGTGTCCAGGCGACGGGTCTGGAACTCGGTGCAGTTCGACGTCGACGTGAGCTCGCGGTACTTGCCCTGGGTCGGGATCCACGCCTCGCAGTCGAACTTCCGCTGCGCCGACAGCCCGAGGTCGCCCGCCGCCACGTCGATCACCCGGTAGGCCAGCTCGAGGCTGTCGAGGAACTGCTTCTCCCAGCCGAGCAGCCGCTGGTGCTCGGCGTACGACTCCTCGGGGGTGGTGTAGACGAACATCTCGACCTTGTCGAACCAGTGCACCCGGATGATGCCCTTGGTGTCCTTGCCGTGCGAACCGGCCTCCTTGCGGAAGCAGGGACTGAACGCGGCGTAGCGCAGTGGGAGCTTGGCGCCGTCCAGGATCTCGTCGGAGTGGTACGCCGCCATCGGCACCTCCGAGGTCCCCACGAGGTACATGTCCTGGCCCTCGATGCGGTAGACGTCGTCGGCGGCCTGGCCGAGGAAGCCGGTGCCGTCCATCGCCCGCGGCTTGACCAGCGAGGGCGCGATCACCTGCGTGAAGCCGGCCTCGCGGGCCTGCTGCATGGCCAGGTTGATCAACGCGAACTCGAGCTCGGCGCCGACCCCGGTGAGGAAGTAGAAGCGGCTGCCGCTGACCTTGGCGCCGCGCTCGATGTCGATCGCGCCGAGGATCCGCCCCAGCTCGATGTGGTCGCGCGGCTCGAAGCCCTCGGCCGCGAAGTCCCGGGGAGTGCCGATCGTCTCGAGCAGGGTGAAGTCGTCCTCACCCCCGGCGGGCGACTCGTCGGCGGCCAGGTTGGGGATGCTCATCAGCGCCGACTGCCACTCCTCCTCAGCCGCACCCTGGGCGGCCTCGGCCGCCTTGACGTCCGCGGACAGCGTCTTGGTCCGGGCCAGGAGTGCCTGCTTCTCCTCACCCTGTGCCTGGGGAATCAGCTTGCCGAGCTTCTTCTGCTCGCCGCGCTTGGCCTCGAAGTCGAGGATGGCAGTACGACGAGCCGCGTCCGCCGACAGCGCGCGATCCACGACCTCGGCGGACAAACCGCGCTTGGCCTGGGCGGCGCGCACCCGGTCGGGGTCGTCTCGGACGATGCGGGGGTCGATCATGACGCAAGGCTATCGGGGGTCGGTGGAAGCCTTCACCCGAGATACCCAGGCTCGGCAGGGTCACCGGCATACTTGACCGTCGTCCAAGACCGAAAGGAACCGCGTGCTCGACCGACCTCGTCTCGTCCTCCTGGGGTGGGCCGCACTGTGCTTCGCGCTCTTCGCCGGTCTCGCGGTGCTGGTGGTCCAGGACTGGGGACCCCTGCGCGACCTCGACAACCGCGGCGAGCCCGCCCAGGCCTGGGCGGTCGACTCACCCTGGCTGTACCACCTGCTCCGCTGGGTCGAGGTGGCCTTCGGCACCATCGGGATGACCATCGCGACGACCGTGCTGACGGTCGTGATGTTCGTCAAGGGTCACCGTCGGGCGGCGTACTTCACCGCCGGCGTGATGATCGTGACCGCGGTGGCCACCAACCTGCTCAAGATCCTGATCGGTCGCGAGCGGCCGGTGTGGCAGGACCCCGAGCACCTGCTGAGCAGCCTCTCCTTCCCGTCCGGGCACGCGTCCTCGGCGACCGCCTTCGGCGGCATCGTGGTGGTGCTGGTGACGATGCTGGTACGTCGCTCCAGCATCCGCCGGCTCGCCTACGCCGCCACGGTCCTGATGGTCCTCGTCGTCTGCGCCGACCGCGTCCTGCTCGGTCGGCACTACCCCTCCGACGTCATCGGCGGCGTGCTCCTCGGGACCGGCGTGGTGCTGCTCGGGCTGGCCGTCTACAGCCCGCTGCCGCACAGCCACGCGGCCAGCGCCGAGCCCCTCCCGGAGGTCTACGTCTCGCAACGTCGGCTTGCCGTCGTGCTCAACCCGATCAAGGTCGAGGACGTCGGACAGTTCAAGTCGATCGTCACCACGATGGCCAGCGAGGCCGGCTGGTCGACGCCGACCTGGCACCTGACCAGCGTCGAGGACCCCGGCACCGGGATGGCCGAGGCGGCCTCGGTCGCCGGCGCCGACCTGGTCCTGGTCTGCGGGGGCGACGGCACCGTGCGCGAGGTGTGCGCCGAGCTCGCCGGCACCGGCATCCCGGTCGGCATCGTGCCCGCCGGCACCGGCAACCTGCTGGCCCGCAACCTCGACATCCCCCTCTACATCCGGGCTGCGATCGACGTGGCCCTCACGGGCCAGGACCGCGCCATCGACCTGGTCAAGGTCTCGGGCGACGGCTTCGACCCCACCCACTTCATGGTGATGGCCGGCATGGGCTTCGACGCCGCGATCATGGAGGGCGTCAACGAGGACATCAAGAAGCGGGTCGGCTGGCTGGCCTACGTGCTCTCCGGGCTGAAGTCCCTGATGTTCCCCGCCGTGAAGATCGAGATCTCGATCGACGGCGGCGACTTCACCAAGCACCGGGCGCGGACCGTCGTGGTCGGCAACGTGGGTTTCCTCCAGGCCGGGATGCCGCTGCTGCCCGACGCGGCGATCGACGACGGGGTCCTCGACGTGGTGATCCTCTACCCGAAGAAGTTCCTCTCGTGGATCCCGCTCGCCTACCGCGTCCTCGCCCGCGGCTCGCGCACCGACGACCTGGTCAACCGGATGACCGGGCACACCATCGTCGTGCGTGCCGGCGCTGACACCCCCCGCCAGCTCGACGGAGACTCGATCGGACCCGGGCGGGAGCTGCACATGGAGTGCATCCACGGCCGCCTGCTGGTGCGCGTCCCCCGCTGAGCGACGCGGGCCTGAGATCGCGCCTGCTGGCAGGATCGTGTCCATGGACGTTGCTCCAGACCCCGGGCGCCGGGGGCGGCTCACGGTCTACCTCGGCGCCGCACCCGGCGTCGGCAAGACCTACGCGATGCTCGGCGAGGCCCGGCGTCGCTGCGAGCGCGGCACCGACGTGGTGGTCGGGTACGTCGAGACCCACGGTCGCGCGCACACCGTCGAGATGGTCGAGGGCCTCGAGGTGGTGCCCCGCGCGGTCCTCGACCACCGCGGGTCCACCTTCACCGAGATGGACACCGCGGCGGTCCTCGCCCGACGGCCGGCGGTGGTCTGCGTGGACGAGCTCGCGCACACCAACGTCCCCGGCAGTCCGCACGAGAAGCGCGCCGAGGACGTCGAGCAGATCCGGGCCGCGGGCATCGACGTGATCACGACGGTCAACATCCAGCACCTCGAGTCGCTCAACGACGAGGTCGAGCGGATCACCGGCGTCCGCCAGCGCGAGACGGTGCCGGACGAGGTGGTCCGCACCGCCGACCAGATCCAGCTCGTCGACATGTCGCCCGACGCGCTGCGGCGCCGGATGGCCCACGGCAACGTCTACCGGCCCGAGCAGATCGACGCCTCGCTCACGTCGTACTTCCGGGTCGGCAACCTGACCGCGCTGCGCGAGCTGGCGCTGCTCTGGCTCGCCGACCGGGTCGATGACGCGCTCGGCGACTACCGGCGCGCGCACCGGATCGAGGCACCGTGGCCGGCCAAGGAGCGGATCGTCGTGGCGGTCACCGGCGGCCCGGAGAGCGAGACGCTGCTGCGTCGGGGCGCTCGCCTGGCCCAGCGCGCTGCCGGCTCCGAGCTGCTCGCTGTGCACGTGATCGCCAGTGACGGGCTCGCCAACCCCGACGAGAGGCGGATCGCGCGCGCCCAGCAGCTGGTGGCCTCGCTCGGCGGCAGCTTCCACTCGGTGGTCGGCGAGGACGTCTCCGCCGCCGTGGTCGACTTCGCCAGTGGCGCCAACGCCACCATGATGGTCGTCGGGGTCTCCCGCCACGGACGACTGCGGCGGCTCTTCACCGGTACGACGGGCGACCGGATCGCCGCCCTGGCCGGAGCCATCGACGTCCACCTCGTGACACACGACGAGGTGGCGCGGACCGCACGCACCCGGTGGTACCTCTCGCCCCTGAGCCGGCAGCGCCAGGTCGTCGGTCTGGTCCTCTCGGTGCTGCTGCCGACGCTGCTCACCCTCGTGCTGCACGGCCTCGACGACCCGGACCAGCTGCCCGTCGACGTGCTCCTCTTCCTGGCCGTCACCGTGCTCGTGGCCCTGGTCGGCGGCCTGGTGCCGGCCGTGGTCGCGGCGCTGGTCGGCTTCGTGCTGATGAACTGGTTCTTCACCCCGCCGGTGCGCAAGCTGACCATCTCCGAACCGACCAACGTGATCGCCCTGGTGGTCTTCGTGGCGGTCGCGGTCGCCGTCGCCACCGTCGTCGACCGGGCGTCGCGCCGGGCCACCGAGGCCACCCGGGCCCGCACCGAGGCCGCCACCCTGGGCGCCCTCTCGCGGTCGGTGCTCACCGGGCAGGACACCGCCGAGGCGATCGTGTCCCGGCTGCGCGAGACCTTCGGCCAGTCCTCGGCAGCGCTGCTCTCCCGAGGGCCTGCCGGCTGGACGGTGGTCGCCTCGAGCGGGCCCGACCCGGCCGACGGGCCCGACGCCGGGGACACCCGGGTCAAGGTCGACGACGACCACGAGATCGTGCTCCGGGGCTCACCGCTGCGCGCGTCCGACCAGCGGGTGCTCGAAGCGTTCGCGGTCCAGACCAGCCTGGTGCTGGAGTACCGGCGGCTGCGCGAGCGCGAGGACCGGGCAGCCACCCTCGAGCGGGCCGAGGCGACGAGCACGGCGCTGCTGCGAGCGGTCTCCCACGACCTGAGGACCCCCTTGGCGACGATGCGGGCCGCCGTCGACGGACTGGTCTCCGGAGCCGTGTCCGGCGACCTCCACCCCGACGACCAGGTCGAGCTGGTCGCGGCCGTGGAGTCGTCGACCGAGCAGCTCGAGCGACTCATCGACAACCTGCTCGACCTCTCCCGGATCGAGTCGGGGTTGCTGCACCCGGTGCTGCGCGACCTCAGCCTGGAGGAGGTCCTGCCGCTGGCGGTGGCCGGACAGCCATCCGGCAGCGTCGCCCTCGAGGTCGACGAGTCCACGCCGCTGGTCAGCACCGATGCCGGGCTGCTCGAGCGGGTGGTCGCCAACCTGGTGTCCAACTCTGTGCGCGTCTCCGCCGGCGAGCCGGTCCGGGTGCTCGCCCACGTCCTCCCCGGGTCTGTCGACATCCTCGTGGTCGACCGCGGTCCCGGCGTACCCCCGGCCAACCGGGAGCGGATGTTCGAGCCCTTCCAACGGCTCGGTGACACGGGCGCGGGCGGCCTGGGGCTCGGTCTGGCCGTGGCGCGCGGCCTGACCGAGGCCCTCGGTGGGACCCTGAGCGCCGAGGACACCCCTGGAGGAGGGCTGACCATGGTGCTGTCGGTGCCGCGCGCATCCGCTCGGGGCGGCTCGTGAGCCCGCGCATCCTGGTCGTCGACGACGAGCCCGCCCTCGCCAGGGCGCTCGCCATCAACCTGCGCGCCCACGGATGGGAGGTGGTCACCGCGGCCGACGGTCGCTCCGCGCTGGACGCCGCGGCCGCCACCCATCCCGACGTGGTGCTGCTCGACCTGGGGCTCCCCGACCTCGACGGCACCGAGGTGATCGCCGGCCTGCGCGGCTGGTCGACGGTGCCGATCGTGGTGCTCTCCGCACGCCAGCACGGCGAGGACAAGGTCGAGGCGCTCGACCTCGGCGCGGACGACTACGTGACCAAGCCGTTCGCGATGAACGAGCTGCTGGCCCGGCTGCGCGCCGCCGTACGGCGCAGTCAGGACACCGCCCAGGAGACCAGCGAGGTCGTCGTCGGGGACCTGGTGATCGACCTGGCCCGCAAGCGCGTGGCGCGCGACGGGGACGACGTACGGCTCACCCCCACGGAGTGGTCCTTCCTCGAGCTGCTGGCCCGCAACCTGGGCCGGCTGGTCCCGCGCGCGCAGATCCTGCGCGAGGTGTGGGGGCCGGGCTACGAGCACGAGTCGCACTACCTGCGGGTCTATGCCGCCCAGCTGCGGCGCAAGCTCGAGGCGGATCCCGCCCAGCCGGTGCACCTGGTCACCACCCCCGGGTTGGGCTACACCCTGGAGCCCTGAGCAGCGCTGGGGGCTACCGCGGGGTCAGCAGGAAGACCGGCAGCAGCCGGTCGGTGCGCTCGGCGTACGTCGCGTAGTTGGGCCAGCTGTCGACGAGCACGGCCCACTTCTCCTCGCGCTCGAGGCCGTGGAGCTCTCGAGCCTCGGTGGCGACGGTGCGGCCCTTGAAGGTCACCAGCGGCTCCTCGGCGGCCCGCAGGTTGGCTGCCCAGGCGGGCGGCTCCGGTGCGCCCCAGTTGGAGCCGACGACCAGCCAGCCGCCCAGGTGCGGCACACAGAGCAGTGGCGTGGTCCGCAGCCGGCCCGACCTGCGGCCCGGGACCTGGAGCACCAGCTCCGGCAGCCCGGTCGCGCTCATGATGGTCATCCGCCCGAGCGTGAGCCGCTGCAACGCCTTGTCGCTACCGACGATCAGCCGGGAGAACCTCGGCAGCCACGGCTGCCCACCGAGCTTGACCGCCACCGACCGCATCGGGTTCATGGCCGGAGCATAGGCGCCCGGGTCAGCCCACGGTGGCGCTTTCGGGCTCCGGCTCCGGAGCGGGGGCGCCCTGCTGGACGAAGTCCTGCTGCCGGATCAGCACCAGGCAGAGCACGCCGACGACGAACGCCGTCCCGGCCCCGATCAGCACGATGTGGTTGAGCGCCTCGACGAAGCTCGAGGTCGCCGCGTCCGCGAGCGTGGGGCGTACGGCGGCCGGGGCCCGCTGGAGGACCGCGTCCACCTGGCCGCCCGTGACGGCGTCGGCGATCTGGCCCGACCGACCCGCGGCCGGCGTACCGGCGAGCTTGTCCTGGAGACCGGCGGCGACCTGGTGGCTGAAGATCGAGCCGAGCGCCGCGATGCCGGTCGCGATGCCGACCTGGCGGAAGGTCGAGTTCACGCCGGAGGCCATGCCGGCCCGGGCCGGGGCGACGACGCCGACCGCGGTCGAGACCAACGGCGGGTTGATCATGCCGACGCCGATGCCGGACACGATCAGGCCGGGGATCAGGTGCGTCCATCCGGAGTCGACGTCGATCCCGGTCACCAGCAGCAGCCCGACGCCGAGCACCAGGAAGCCCGGGCCGATCAGCCACTTGGTGGGCAGGTGGTCCATGAACCGGCCGGTCACGGCGGAGGCCACGAAGGTGGCGGCCGAGAGGAAGAGCAGCCGCAGACCGGTCTCGACGGCGGAGTAGCCCAGGACGTTCTGGAGGTAGATCACGATGTAGGTGAGCAGCGAGAAGATCGAGGCCGACACCCCGAAGGCAGCGAGCAGACCGGCGGTGAACGTCGGCTTCCTCAGCAGCGCCAGGTCGAACATCGGGTGCTTCTGCAGGAGCTGGCTGATCACGAAGGCCACCAGCAGCACTGCCGAGACGCCCAGGCTGGTGAGGACCGTGGTGTCGCTCCAGCCGTCCTGGCCGGCCTCGATCAGGCCGAAGACGAGCAGGCCCAGCGCCGAGCTGAAGGTCAGGAAGCCGATCCAGTCGGGGCGGCCGGCGTGCGGGTTCTTGGACTCGTTGACCTTGGTCAGCGTGACGAACATGGCGAAGAGGCAGATCGGCAGGTTGACGAAGAAGATCCAGCGCCACGACAGGCCGCTGGTGAGGACGCCGCCCAGGACCGGTCCGATCGCCACGGCCACGCCGGTCGTCGCACCGAAGGCACCGAAGGCGACGCCGCGGTCCTTGCCGGTGTACGTGGTGCCGAGGATCGCCAGCGAGGTCGCGAACATCGCGGCGCCGCCGATGCCTTGGGCCGCCCGGGCGATCGCGAGGAACTCGATGCTGGGGGCCAGGCCGCAGAGCAGCGACCCGAGCGTGAACAGCGCCGTGCCGATGACGAAGACCCGGCGTCGGCCGAAGATGTCGGCGAGCGATCCGGCGGTCAGCAGGAGCGCCGCCAGGCTGAGGGCGTAGGCGTCGATCACCCACTGGAGGCCGGACAGGGACGCGTCGAACTCACCCTGGATGTCGGGCAGCGCGACGTTCACGATGGTGACGTCGAGCAGCAGCATGAACACCCCGGTGCACACCGCGACCAGCGTCCACCATCTGCCCCTGTCGGCCTGGGGCTCGACCCGGGTCGTTGCATCCGTCACGTTCATCAACCACCAAATCATCATCTACTTAACGATTACCTTCAGTACGATACGCTCCTTCGAGCAGTCGTCAAGTGCCCAACCAACAGGAGCCGCGTCACATGGGTCTGCCCGAGGTCTCCGCCAGCCGTGAGCTGCTGCCCTCGCTCGCACAGAACGACGGCCACCTCTTCTGGCGGGCCGCGGCACGGGTGCACGCGGCGCTCGCCGAGACGCTCCCGCCGGGAGTGGACGTGCACGAGTACGCCGCCCTCCTCTCGCTCGAGGGCGGGATCACCCGGACCCAGCAGTCGATCGCCGCAGCGATCAGCACCAGCCGCACCACCGTCGTCAAGGTCGCCGCCGACCTGGTGGCCCAGGGCCTGGTGACCCGGGTCCGCAACCCCGACGACCGCCGCTCCTACGCGCTGACCCGCACCGCCGCGGGCGCCGCTGCCGCCAGACGCTGGCGCCGGCACGTCGAGGACCTCGACGACGCCCTGACGTCGGTCTTCTCGATCGACGAGCACGAGGAGTTCCGTCAGATCCTGGTCAGTGTCTCGGCGAAGGACCTGGCGGAGGACACCCCGGCTCCCCTGCTGGAGAGTGTGGCCTTCCTGATCACCCGGTTGCACGTCCGGCTGCACCGCGAGTTCTCGGCCGCGCTCGCACCGCTCGGGATCGAGCCCCGCCACAAGGGATGCCTGGCCGCGCTCGGTGACACCGGCCCGATCCCGCAGGCCGAGCTGGCCCGGCTCCTGGGGGTCAGCGGCGCCAGCGTGGTGCAGATGGTCGACGACATGGAGCGCCGCGGACTGGTCGAGCGCCGTCGCCTCGAGACCGACCGGCGCACCCAGCTCCTCCACCTGCTGCCCGAGGCCGACCAGGTGGCGGCCCAGGCGCGGGTGCTGGGCGACGAGCTGATGTCGGCCCACCTGGCGATGCTGACCGCGGCCGAGCGCACGAGGCTGACCGGCTACCTGGCCCGGTTCGTCACCGGCGTCCCGCCGGCCTGAGCGGTCAGGGCCGCGACACCAGCCACGACAGCACCAGCGCCATCAGCCCGACCGACCAGGCAGCCCCAGCCGGGGACGGGGAGACCAGCAGCGGCGCGGTGCCGAGCAGGAGCACGTCGAAGCCGCGCAGCACGCTGAAGTAGAGCGACGTCGGCACCGCACCCATCGGGGAGGTGATCAGCGGCAGCCGGTAGTCCGGCGGGTGGCTGGTCATCCAGCGCACCGCCGCGGCCGCCACGGTCACCCCGCAGGCCAGGGCCACCGAGATGCTCGGCCCCCAGGGTCCCCCGATCGCGTGCTGCACCGCCGGCGCGGTCGCCAGCGCCCAGAGCACGAGCACGAGCGCCGGCACGCCGAGGCAGGCCGACTTCACGGCCGGTGCCGGCAGCGGGAAGCAGCGCAACAGGCTCGCCGTACGACTCAGGACGCGCAGCGAGGTGAAGAGCCCGACCCCCGCGACGAAACCGGTCAGCGTCACCACGATGACCATCACGTGTCCCAGACCCAGCCCGGCTGCCAGGTAGGGCAGCACGAGGGCGCCGGCCAGGGCGACCAGCACCTGGGGGGTACGCCGCAGTCGCACCACCTCGCGCCACACCAGGGCGCTCGCACCCGAGCCGCGGCCCCGGACCACGCGCACCGTGCTGCGCGCCCGCCAGTGCCGGGCGACGAGGAGGTCGTAGAAGAGGGTCAGGTCGAGACTGGCGAGCGCACCCGACAGCCCGGGCAGCAGCATCCCGCCGGAGACCAGCTGCTCGCGGCGGATCAGCTTGAGGCTGCGGTAGGCGACCACCAGCAGGACGACCGTGGCCGCCGCCCCGACAACCACCGCGAGCTGGAGGGCGCGGACGGACGGCACCCGCAGGTCGGAGGGGAGGGTGTCGCGAGCGACCAGGACCAGTCCGACCCAGAGGGTGCCGGCGAACGCCCAGGTGACCAGCCGCATGGCGAGCGGCCGACGGGGCTGGGTGGCCGTGCTGAGCGCGACGAGGAGGACGCAGACGACCGCCGACAGCCCGGCGAGCCAGGCGATGACCGCGGCCGGATAGGCGCTGAGGGAGGCACCGCTGGCGGCGAGCACCGCACCCACGAACGCCGCCACGGCCGACGTGCTCACCAGCCGGCCGCGAACCAGCGCGGTGCGGTCCAGAGGCGCGGTCAGCAGCCAGGTGCCGACGGCCGGGGAGACCAGCATCGGTCCCACGAGCCGGGCGGCAGCCAGCACGAGGGTCACCGCGGCCAAGCCGAAGAGCCAGCCCAGGGCGTCCCGGGCGTCGAGGCACGACACGGCCGAGCAGGTGCCGGCGGTGACCACGTGCAGGTTGACGATCACGCTCGCGGCCATCGCGCCGAGCACGAGGGCGGAGAAGATCGCGACGTAGGCGTCGGTGACCGCCTCCATCAGGCTGGTGTCGACCCGGCCCCGACGCCACTCCCGGAGCTGGGAGCGGAGCGCCCGGACCTCGGCGGTCGAGGTGCTCATCGCGAGCTCACGGGGACTGCTCGTCGAGATCCAGGACCCGGTCCGCGACCGCCTCCACGAGCGCCGGGTCGTGGCTGGCGAGCAGGATCCCCAAACCGTCGGCCTTCTCGCGCAGGAGCCGCTCGGTCAGCCAGACCAGGCCGGCCTGGTCGAGCCTGGCCTCGGGCTCGTCGAGCACCAGCAGCCGCCGCGGACGGACGAAGGCGCTCGCCAGCGCCAGCCGTCGCTTCTGGCCCGACGACAAGGTGCCGGGCAGCTGTGAGGCCTGCCCGACGAGACGCACCTCGTGGAGCACCTCGTCGACCAGCACCTCGGCCTCGGGCACGCCGTGGGCGCGGGCGAACAGGTCGAGATGCTCGACCACGCTGAGGTCGGGGAAGAAGTCCATGTCGTCGAGCACGATCGCCAGGTCCCGCCGGATCGCGACCGAACGCTCGTCGACCGGGATCCCGTCGAGCTCCACCGTGCCGGAGGTGGGCTCGTCGACGCCGGTGACGCAGCGCAGCAGCGTGGACTTGCCGGCGCCGTTGCGGCCGCGCAGGGCCAGCGCCTTGCCTGCGGTGACGGTCAGGTCGACCCCGGAGAGCACCTCGACGTCGCCGAACTTCCGGGTGAGACCGCGCACCCGCAGCAGCGGCGGTGTCTTGGGTGCCTTGCTCTTCCTGCTCGGCGTGGTCACGGACGGGCGTGCTCGATCGCCTCGAGCTCCTCGGGCGAGAGCTGCTGCTCGCAGCGCCAGCCGGTGATGCTCTTGGCGTAGGTGCGGGCCTCACTGCGGCCGTGGATCGAGGTCAGCACGACCCCGTGACCGCCGACGTCGAGCAGCGCGAGGGACCAGGACAGGTGGCCACCCATGTCGCCGAAGGCGTCGTAGCGCACCACGGCCAGGTGCCGCAGCGCGTCGCGGGCCTCGGCACGCAGCGCGGCAACCTCCTGGCGCAGGCCGTGCACGTCCTCGGGCAGCGCCTCGGCCCCCGTCGTACGACGGGCGCCGGCAGCGCGCCGCAGGGTGACCGCCGACAGCACGAGCGCCAGCAGTCCGACGACGAGCGCAAGCCACGCGACGTTCTCCACGTCCGCAGCCTAGGGAGATGGTCGCCGGCTTCCGCGCAGACCCGCCCGTGGGACCATGTCCGGCGTGACTCGACGCATCGCCTACCAGGGCGAACCCGGCGCCAACTCCCACCTGGTGTGCAACCAGCACTACCCCGACTGGGAGTCGCTGCCGTGCGCGTCGTTCGAGGACGTCTTCGCCGCGGTCGAGTCCGGCGAGGCCGACCTGGCGATGATCCCGATCGACAACTCGATCGCGGGGCGGGTCGCCGACATCCACCACTTCCTGCCCGACTCCGGGCTGCACATCGTCGCGGAGCACTTCCTGCGGATTCGCTTCTCCCTGATGGCCATCCCGGGCACGAAGATCGACGACGTGCGCACCGTGCACAGCCACGTCCACGCGCTCGGGCAGTGCCGCAAGATCATCCGCGAGCACGGACTGACGCCGGTGATCTCCGGGGACACCGCCGGGGCCGCTCGCGAGATCGCCGAGCTGGGCGACCCGACCCAGGCCGCGATCTCGCCGCCACTGGCCGCCGCCATCTACGGCCTGGAGATCCTGGCCGACGACGTCGAGGACGAGGATCACAACACCACCCGCTTCGTGGTGCTCTCCCGCGACTTCGTCGCGGCTCCGACGGGCAACGGTCCCGTGGTCACGAGCTTCATCTTCAACGTCCGCAACCTCCCGGCCGCGCTCTACAAGGCGCTCGGCGGCTTCGCGACCAACGGCGTCAACATGACCAAGCTGGAGAGCTACATGGTCGGCGGGCACTTCGCCGCGACCCAGTTCCTTGCCGAGGTCGACGGCCACCCTGACGACGTCGGCCTGCGCAACGCCCTGGAGGAGCTGGCCTTCTTCACCACCGACGTGAAGATCCTGGGCGTTTATCCCGCTGACGCCTTCCGCGGCTAGATTCGAGCCGTGGACGAACGGACCGAAGACCTCGGCTTCGCGCGGGTCGACCTCGACCGCGCGGCCCGCACCGGCGACCCGGAGACGGTGTACGGCGCCGGCAAGACGCCCGAGCAGGTGGTCGCGATCCTGCGGACCCTCCACGTGCGGCACCCCGAGCGTGCGGTGCTCGCGACGCGGCTGTCCCCCGAGGCGCTGGACGTGGTCCGCGGAGAGCTCCCCGACGCCCGCGTCGACGAGGTGGCCCGGGCGGTCACCCTCGGGCCGCTGCCCGAGCCCCGCGGCACGGTCGGCGTGGTCAGCGCCGGCACCTCCGACGCGCCGGTCGCTGCGGAGGCGGCACTGACGGTCGCGGTCCACGGCGCGGCGGTGGACCGGATCGACGACGTCGGCGTCGCCGGTCTGCACCGGCTGCTCGACGTGCGTGAGCGGCTGGCCGCCGTCGACTGCCTGATCGTGGTCGCCGGCATGGAGGGTGCGCTGCCGTCCGTGGTCGGAGGCCTCACCGGCGTACCTCTCGTCGCGGTCCCCACCAGCGTCGGCTACGGGGCGTCGCTCGGCGGGATCGCGGCGCTGCTGGCGATGCTCAACTCCTGCGCCCCCGGGGTCACCGTGGTCAACATCGACAACGGGTACGGCGCCGGCGTGCACGCCGCTCGCGTCGCCCGGCAGAGCACCCCTCGATGACGTCGATCTGGGTGGATGCGTCGTCGGGCGCCAGCGGCGACATGCTGCTCGGCGCGCTGGTCGGTGCCGGCGTGCCCGTCGAGGTGCTCCAGGAGGGCATCGACGCGGTGTCCCCGGAGCCGGTCGGGCTCCGCGTCGAGGAGGTACGCCGAGGTGCGCTGGCCGCCACCCGCGTGCACGTCGACGTCGCCGAGTCCCACCACCACCGCACCTGGCGCCACGTCCGGGCCCTGCTCGACGGGCACGACCTCGCACTGGCGGTCTTCGAGCGGCTCGCCGTCGCCGAGGCCGCGGTCCACGGCACCACCCCGGACGAGGTGCACTTCCACGAGGTCGGCGCCCTCGACGCGATCGCTGACATCGTCGGCGTGTGTGCGGGCTTCGCCCACCTGGGCGCCGACGAGGTCACCGTCTCCCCGATCGCGGTCGGCTCCGGCACGATCGAGAGCGCCCACGGCACGCTCCCGGTGCCGCCGCCCGCGGTCGCCGAGCTGCTGCGCGGCGTACCCACCTTCGCCGGCCCGGGCCGCACCGAGCTGTGCACGCCGACCGGCGCAGCGCTGCTCACGACCGTCGCGACCCGGTGGGGGCCGCAGCCGGCGATGACCGTCGAGCAGGTCGGGACCGGTGCCGGTGGACGCGACCCCGAGGGACACGCCAACGTGGTGCGCCTCTTCGTGGGCGGTGGTCTCGAGGCTCGCTTCGCTCACACCTCCCCCACCGAGGCCCCCTTGCTCCTGGAGTGCAACGTCGACGACCTCGACCCCCGGGTCTGGCCGGCGGTGATCGCGGCCCTGCTCGCGGCCGGCGCCTCCGACGCCTGGCTCACCCCGATCCTGATGAAGAAGGGTCGGCCTGCGCACACCCTCAGCGCCCTGGTCGACACCGGGCGCGCCCCCGCCGTACGCGACGCGATCTTCCGCCAGACCACCACGATCGGGCTGCGCGAGCAGCCGCTGACCAAGCACGCCCTCGAGCGTGAGATCGTCGGCATCGAGGTCGGGGGCCGACCCGTGGACGTCAAGCTGGCCCGCCACCAGGGGGTCGTCGTCAACGCCCAGCCCGAGTACGACCACGTGGTCCGGGCCGCGACCGAGCTGGGCCGGCCGGTCAACGACGTACTCACCGAGGCAGCAGCCCTGAGCCGCGCCTTCCTCGACCACGGCTCCTCGGAGGTGTCCTGATGGACCCGGTCGTCATCGGCGTCACGTTCCTCGCGATCTTCGTCGTCGAGCTGCCCGACAAGACCTTCCTCGCGACGTTGGTCCTGGCCACGAAGTACCGCCCCATCCTGGTCTGGATCGGTGTCGGCCTGGCCTTCGCGGTCCAGACGCTGGTGGCGGTGCTGCTCGGCCACGCCGTGTCGTTCCTGCCCGAGGACGTGGTCCGGGCGGCGGCCGGACTGATGTTCCTGATCGGCGCGATCATCTTGTTCCGCGAGGGCCGCAGCCACCAGCAGGCGGCCGAGGAGGACAACCCGGAGACCAAGGACGTGCACGGCTGGCGCGCGGTGCTCGCGAGCTTCCTGGTGCTCTTCGCCGCCGAGTGGGGCGACCTGTCCCAGCTGCTCACCATCTCGTTGGTCGCGAAGTACGAGGAGCCGGTCGCGGTCGGCATCGGCGCACTCAGCGCGCTGCTCGTCGTCAGCGGGCTGGCGGTCGTCGCGGGCAAGCAGCTGCAGCGGTTCGTGTCGCTCCACGTGCTGCACTACATCGGGGCGACGGTCTGCCTCGCGCTGGCGGCGCTGACGGCGTACGAGATTCTCTCCTAACCTAGGGGCATGGACCTTCACGGCGCAGACACCGAAGTCGGCACGCTCCAGACCGTCATGCTGCACCGGCCCGGCAACGAGCTGAAGCGGCTCACCCCGCGCAACAACGACCGGCTGCTCTTCGACGGGATCCCGTGGGTGGCCCGCGCCCAGGAGGAGCACGACGCCTTCGCCGAGGCGCTCCGGGCCCGCGACGTCGAGGTGCTCTACCTGACCGAGCTGCTCACCGAGACCCTCGCCGAGGAGTCCGCGCGCCACCACGCGATCACCACCGGGCTGAGCGGTCTCCACCTCGGTGACACGATGCGCGACTACCTCGCCGGCTTCCTGCAGGAGGCGTCGCCCGAGGAGCTGACCGGCTACCTCACCGCCGGCATCCGCAACGACGAGGTCCGCGGCGGCTTCGGCCTGGTCACCTCGCTGCTGGCCAGCGACGACTTCCTCATCGACCCGCTGCCCAACCTGCTCTTCACCCGTGACTCGAGCGTGTGGGTACGCGACCGGGTCGCGGTCACCTCGCTGGCGATGCCGGCGCGGGCCCGCGAGACCCAGCTGACCGAGCTGATCTACACCGAGCACCCGCGCTTCCGCGGCACCCGCAAGATCCACGGCTGGCACCACGAGCACGTCGAGGGCGGCGACGTGCTGCTGCTCGCCCCCGGGGTGATCGCGGTCGGGGTCGGTGAGCGCACCACGCCCGCCGGCGTCGAACGGTTCGCCCGCCAGGTCTTCCACGCCGACCTGGCGCACACGGTGCTCGCCGTACCCATCGCCCAGGAGCGCGCCACCATGCACCTGGACACGGTGTGCACGATGGTCGACGTCGACAAGATCGTGATGTATCCCAACGTCGCCGACTCGCTACGGGCCTACGCCGTGACGATGGCGGCCGACGACGAGGACGAGGCCCGACTGGTGCTGAGCGTGCGGGGTGCCGAGCCGTTCCTGGTGGCCGCCGCGAAGGCGATGGAGATCGACACGCTGCACCAGATCGACACCGGCCTGGACCCGGTCACCGCCGAGCGCGAGCAGTGGGACGACGGCAACAACACCCTGGCGCTCGCGCCGCGGGTCGCGGTGGCCTACGAGCGCAACGACGAGACCAACGACCGGCTCGAGGACGCCGGCATCGAGGTGATCCGGATCGCCGGCTCCGAGCTCGGCTCCGGTCGCGGCGGACCGCGGTGCATGAGCTGCCCGGTCTCACGGGCACCACTCCCGGTCGACTGAGCCGACCCCGGACACGTGGAAGCCCGGCCGTTGTCGACGGGGGACGCGACAACGGCCGAGCGTAGCGAATCTACGTGCCCGAACGGGTCGGCACAACCCCTTGAATGATTTACGGACCTAACTTGCCGTAATCTTGAGGAACGTCGGGCTCAGCGGATGGTGACCTGCCGGTTGGCCAGCCCCGAGCGCGCCGAGCGCTGCTCCGGCGTCAGGTCGGACCCGTCGGCCAGCGCCTCGGCCAGGTCCACGGCGAACTTCTCCGCCGGCTCCTCCAGGGCCTCCGGACCGGTGCCCACCTCGAGGTCCCAGACCGGCGCCAGCAGGCCGTGCGCGCGGAACATCCCGACGAACCGCGAGCCGGGCACGAGGGTGTCCTTCCCGGCTGCGTGCAGCCGGGCGAGCGCGTCGAGCAGCTGGTCCTCGGGCTCGGGCAGCACCCAGCGCAGGTGCTCCTTGGACCCGACGTTGGTCCAGTACGCCGCCTCGACGGTGGTCAGCCGGGCGGTCGGGCTGGCCGCGTCGTTGGCCTGCTCCAGAGCGGCTGCCATCCGGGCGCGGTCGGCCTCGGGGACGTCGGAGATCCAGAAGTCGAAGCCGTCGTGGACGGTGACGTCCAGCCGGTCACCGGAGACCAGGTCCTGGAGCCGCGGCCCCTCCCCCGGAGGGTCGAGCAGCCCGATCACCCCGGGCTCCGCGTCCAGGGCGGCGAGCAGCACCGCCCCGAGGTCGCGGCCCGGGTCGCCGAAGCTGTGCTGGACCTGCAGGCCGAGCCAGATCTCGCCGCTGTCGCGCACCATCGCCGGCGCCGCCATCGGCAGCAGCGAGCAGAGCTGGACGGTGCGGTCCGGGTGGTCCTTCAGGGTCAGCGGCGCGGTCGCGGCGGGCACCAGCTCGCGCAGCGCCACCACGTCGCACTCCGACGGCAGTCCGGCGAACGGGCGGCTCACGAAGACCGCAGGCGCTCCCCCCGCCGCGCCGTGGCAGGCCTTGTAGCGCCGACCCGACCCACAGGGGCACGGCTGGCGCGGACCGACCGCACCCTCCGTCGTCGCGTCGGCTGCGTGGTCACGGGCCTTGGTGCGGGACTTCTTCGCCATGCGGGTGAATCTAACCGACCCACGTGGGGCGGTCCGTGGGCGGGCGAGAGGGGGGCCGCGAGAGCGCGGGCCGGAGTAACGCGGTGTTAGACCCACTGGGAACCCGTTAGAACGGGGTGACCAGTGGGTCTAACACCGCGTTACATCAAGCGTCGGGCCCAGCCCCGTCCAGCAGGTCGAGGAGGTACTGGGGTCGGTCGGTGATGACCGCCTGCGCCCCGAGCTCCTGGCAGAGCGCCAGCTGGGTCGGGGTGTTCACCGTCCACACGTGCAGGTCGTGTCCACTCTTCCGGATCCGCTCGCCGAGACGTGGGTGGTCGGTGAGCGCGTCGATGCCAGGACCGACCAGCCAGTCGGTGCCGATCATCCGCCGCGTCATCGGCCACTGCCGGGCCCGGTCCATCAGCTGCACGAGGGGTACGGCGGGGGCGAGCCGCTCGACGCGCTGCAGGGCCGTCCAGGAGAAGCTCATCACCCGCGCCGGCGACCCGATCCGGTCCCAGCCGAAGTCGCGGAGCAGCTCGACCAGACGACGCTCGACCAGGCCGCCGTACCTCGTCGGGTGCTTGGTCTCGATCGCGACCTCCACCCGTCGGTCGTAGTCGGCGACGGTCTCGAGCAGGGTGCGCAGGGTGAGCACCCGGTCCAGCCGCTCGTCGCGGGGCGGGGCCTCGTCGTCGAGATCCGCCCACGGGTTCTTCCAGGACGCGAAGTCGAGCTGGTCGAGCTCGGCCAGCTCCATCGTCGAGACCAGGCCGCGGCTGCTCGCCGTACGCCTCAGGTCCCGGTCGTGCACACACACGAGGTGCCCGTCGGCGGTCAGGCGGACATCGCACTCGACCCCGTCCGCACCCGCGTCCAGCGCGGCGACGTAGGCGCCGAGCGTGTGCTCGGCGTTGTCGTGGCTGGCCCCTCGGTGCGCGACGACCTGCGGCCTCATGCGCCCATTGTCCTACTCCTCGACGACCGCGCCGGCCTCGACCCGCCAGCGCCGCTCGAGGCTCACGTTGTCGAGCAGCCGTCGGTCGTGGGAGACAAGGAGCAGTGCTCCGTCGTACGACGCCAGCGCCTCCTCGAGCTGCTCGATCGCCGGCAGGTCGAGGTGGTTGGTGGGCTCGTCGAGCACCAGGAGGTTGACCCCGCGACCCTGGAGCAGGGCGAGTGCGGCGCGGGTGCGCTCCCCGGGAGAGAGCCGTCCGACCTGGCTGGTGACCTGGTCGGCCTTGAGGCCGAACTTCGCCAGCAGGGTGCGTACGTCGGCGGGGCTCAGCTCGGGCAGCTGGGCCTCCACGGCGTCGCCGAGCGGCAGCTCCTCGGCGAGTCCGGTGCGGGCCTGGTCGATCTCGCCGACGGCGACGGTGGCGCCGAGGCTGGCGGTCCCGGAGTCAGGCCTGATCCGCCCCAGGAGCAGGTTGATCAGCGTGGTCTTGCCGGCTCCGTTGGGGCCGGTGACACCGATCCGGTCGCGCGCGTTCACCTGCAGCGACGCCGGCCCGAGGCGGAAGTCGCCGCGCTGCACGGTCGCCTGGTTGAGGGTGGCCACGACCGCGCTGGACCGGGGCGCGGCGCCGATGGTGAACTGCAGGACCCACTCCTTGCGTGGCTCCTCGACCTCGTCGAGCCGGGCGATCCGCGACTCCATCTGGCGTACCTTCTGGGCCTGTTTCTCCGAGGACTCAGTGGCGGCCTTGCGCCGGATCTTGTCGTTGTCGGGGCTCTTCTTCATCGCGTTGCGGACGCCCTGCGAGCTCCACTCGCGCTGGGTGCGCGCCCGCGCCACCAGGTCGGCCTTCTGGTCGGCGAACTGCTCGTAGGCCTCTCGCGCGTGGCGCCGCGCGACCGCACGCTCCTCCAGGAACGAGTCGTAGCCACCGTCGTACACGCTCACCTGCTGCTGGGCGAGGTCGAGCTCGACGATCCGGGTCACGCAGCGGGCCAGGAACTCACGGTCGTGCGAGACCAGGACCACCCCGCTGCGCAGCCCACGCACGAACGACTCCAGCCGCTCGAGACCGGCCAGGTCGAGGTCGTTGGTCGGCTCGTCGAGAAGGACGACGTCGAACCGGCTCAGCAGCAGCGCGGCGAGTGCCGCCCGGGCGGCCTGCCCGCCCGACAGGGAGGTCATCAGTGCGTCCGTGCCGACATCGAGGCCGAGGTCGGCCAGCATCGGCGCGATCCGGTCGTCGAGGTCCGCCGCCCCGCTGGCCAACCAGCGGTCGAAGGCGGCGGCGTAGGCGTCGTCGACGCCGGGCGCACCCGATCCGAGTGCCTCGGCGGTGGACTCCATGGCGGTGGTCGCGGCAGCCGCGCCGGTGCGGCGGGCGACGTACGCCGCCACCGTCTCGCCCGGGACGCGCTCGTGCTCCTGCGGCAGCCAGCCGATGAATGCGTCGGCAGGGGCGGTCGCGACGGTGCCCTCCAGGGCCGCCAGGTCGCCGGCCAGGATGCGGAGGAGGGTGGACTTGCCGGCTCCGTTGGCGCCGACGACGCCGACGACGTCCCCCGGGGCGACGGTGAGGTCGAGGCCCTCGAAGAGGGTGCGGTGGGCGTGCCCGCCAGCGAGATCCTTCGCGACCAGCGTGACACTCATGCCGCTCATCGTAGGAGCGCGGCCACCACCTCGTCGTACGGCGGGTGGCGGCCGGTCACTCCCCGCGCGAGCGCAGGAACTTCCCGAAGTGCGGGACCGTGAAGGCCACGCTGCCGCGCTCGGCGGAGTAGACGAGGCCCTTCTTGATCAACCCGTCGCGCGCCGGTGAGAGCGACTGCGCCTTGCGGGTGAGGTGCCGGGCCACGTCGGCGGTGGCGATCGCCCCGTCCACGGCACCATCGCCGCGGTCGGCCCCGAGGTCGGCCATCGCGGTCATGTAGTCGCGCTCCGCGGGGGTGGCCCGGTCGTAGCGGGCGCCGAAGAAGCCGACCGCGAGCTCGGCCTCGGCCTCCGCGGCGGCCTCGTGGACGTCGCTGATCCGGATCGGTGTGCCGACCGCGGCGTCCCAGGTGACCTTGCCGTAGGCCTGCACGAAGTAGGGGTAGCCGTCGGTGAGCCGGTAGAGCTCGTCGAGTGCCTCCGCCTCGAAGTCGACGCCCTCCTCGGCCGCCGGCAGCCGCCACGCGCGGTCGGCCATCGCGCGCGGGAGCCGGTCGACCGAGGCGTAGCGGAACAGGCGCTCGGCGTACGACTTGGACGCGGCGAGCGCGACCGGCAGGTGCGGCAGTCCGGCGCCGACGACGATCAGCGGCGCGCCCTGCTGGCTGATCTCGTGGCAGGCGCCGCACAGCGCGGCCAGCTCGGGGAGCGCGATGTCCTGCATCTCGTCGACGAAGAGCGCGACGCCCACCCCGAGGTCGCCGGCCAGCGCCGCGACGTCACTGAACAGCTCGACCAGGTCGAGCTCGAGGTCGCCGGAGTCGGCGCGACCGCGGGACGCGGGTACGTCGACCGGCGGGGTCCACCGCATCCCCTTGCGGTCCGCCACATCAGTGCGCAGCGCGAAGCTCTTCAGCACGCCGGCGACCTCATCGACCCGGTCCGGGTCGCGGTGCCGGTGCGCCACCTCGCGAACCGCGGCGTGCACCGCCTGGGCGACCGGGATCCGGACGCTCTGGTCGGGGCGGGCCTCGATCTTGCCGGTGCCCCACGCTCGCCGTACCGCCTGGCCGCGCAGCGCGTTGAGCAGCACCGTCTTGCCGACCCCGCGGAGCCCGGAGAGCACCATGCTCCGCTCGGGGCGCCCGGCCGCCACCCGCTCCAGGGTCACCTCGAACTGCTCGAGCTCACGGTCGCGGCCGGCCAGCTCGGGCGGGCGCTGGCCCGCGCCCGGGGCGTAGGGGTTGCGGATCGGGTCCATGTCCGGACGGTATCGGGGTGTCTAGCGAAATCCGTAGAGTCGTCGCCCCGGCGCGCCGGATGGATGCGGCCTCAGGCCGACTCCACCACGCCGAGCCGGTCACGTGCGGACTCGTAGGAGGCCACCAGGCCGGCCCGGAGCATCTCGATCAGCGCCGGGACCTCGTCGATCTCCAGCCGGAAGGAGCCGGCGCAGACGTTGTCGCGCCACAACGACAGCACCACCAGCCCGGACTCCTGGTGCCAGGAGACCCGGAGCGCGCGGTCGCCGCCGCGGGCGTCGAGGAAGATCGACCCCGTCTCCGGCAGCGGACGAACGGCGGACATCTGACCATCATGCGCCGCGAACGGCCTTCCGGGAAGGCTTCCGGTTGCTCCTAGACTGGGCCGGTGCCCGAGCTGCCCGAAGTGGAAGCCCTGGCCCTCGACCTCAGGGGGCGGCTCCACGACCGCGCGATCGTCAAGGTCCACCTTGCTGCCTTCAGCGCGCTCAAGACCTTCGACCCGCCACTCACGGCGCTCGAGGGCACCTTGGTCGAGGACGTCACCCGGCACGGCAAGTTCCTCGACATCTCCACCTCGGGGGGTGTGCACCTCGTCTTCCACCTCGCCCGGGCCGGCTGGATCCGCTGGCGTGACGAGGTCCCGTCGATCCCGCCGAAGGCGAGCAACAAGTCCCCCCTCGCGGTCCGGGTCGTCCTCGACGACCAGTCCGGCCTCGACGTGACGGAGGCCGGCACCCGCAAGAGCCTGGCGGCGTACGTCGTGCGCGAACCCCTCGACGTGCGCGGGATCGCCAGCCTGGGACCCGACCCGCTCACCGACGACTTCACCCTCGAGGAGTTCCGCGAGATCCTCGAGCGGGAGGGCCGCAAGCAGCTCAAGGGAGTGCTCCGCCACCAGGGCACCATCGCGGGGATCGGCAACGCCTACTCCGACGAGATCCTGCACGCGGCGCGGATGTCGCCGTTCAAGCCCGCCGGCACCCTCACCGACGACGAGCTGCAGATCCTGTACGACGCGCTGCGGACCACCCTCGGGGACGCGGTCGACCGCTCCCGCGGACTGGCCGCGAGCGAGCTCAAGGGCGAGAAGAAGTCCCACCTCGCGGTCCACGCCCGGACCGGACAGCCGTGCCCCGTGTGTGGTGACATCGTGCGCGAGGTGTCCTTCGCCGACTCCAGCCTGCAGTACTGCCCCACCTGCCAGACCGGTGGGAAGCCGCTCGCCGACCGCCGGATGAGCAAGCTCCTGAAATGAGACCCCGATGAGCCAGCTCCCCACCGTCTCGATCGACGGCGTGCCCGACCCGCTCCCCGACGGGCTGGTGGTGCTCGACGTCCGTGAGCCGGGCGAGTGGACACCCGGTCACATCGAGGGGGCCCTGCACATCCCGCTCTCCTCGCTGCCCGAGCGGCACCAGGAGCTCCCCGACGCCCAGACCCTCGTCGTCTGCCGGGTCGGCGGACGCTCGGCCCAGGCGGTCATGTGGCTGCAGCAGCAGGGTCACGAGGTGGTCAACCTCGAGGGCGGGATGCTCGACTGGGCAGCCGCCGGCCGGCCGATGGTGAGCGACACCGGTCAGCCGCCCCAGGTCGTCTGAGACCACCCGGGTCGTCGAGCGTCAGTCCGGCCCCGGGGTGAGCTCGTCGTCGTCCTCGGTCAGCTCGCGCACCCGGGCACGGATCGCCGCGAAGTCCACGCCCGCTGCCTCGAACTCCGCGAAGCGGTCCCGGTAGTACGCCCCCAGCGCGCTCGAGTACGCCCGGTTGCTGCGCAGCTCGGCCCGGGTGGTCCGGCCCTCGATGTGGGCCCAGATCGCGTCGTGCAGGTCCGCGTCGTCGCTACGCCGGAGCAGCTCGTCGAGCTCCCGTCGGAAGGCGACCGGGTCGAAGATCGAGCTCATCGGGGAGCGGTCGGCGCCGGCACGGCCGGGAACTCCACGTCGTTGTAGGAGCTCAGTATCGTGATCAGGCCGATCACCGCGTCGTACATCAGGGTGAGCCGCAGGATGAGCTTCGTGACGATCCGGAACGCCGCGAAGACGGTGGCCCAGAACCGCTTCATCTCGGCCTCGGCGAGGCTCTCGATCGTCTTCATCAGGTTGTCGGCGGACCTCTCGAGCACCGGGACGCAGTCGGCCAGGTCGCCGAGGAGGTCGAGGATCTGGTCCAGGACCAGCTTGAGCGTTTGCGCCTGCATCTGGATGCCGCCCGCGAAGCCGGCAAGGCCACGGCTGTGCAAGGACGCGGCACCGGCGAGCGTGCCGAGCCAGCTCTGTACCGCCTCCGACGTCTCGCCGAGCCAGTGCCCGCCGACCTGACCCGATGTCAGGCCCACGTCGTCGCCCACCGATTCGAAGAAGGTGCTGAGCACGAACACCCCGGCCGCCGCCTCGGCCATGTCGAGGTAGTTGCCCTCCATCCACTCCGCGAACTGGTTGAGGGGCACGTGGAGGCCGACCTTGCCCAGCGGGATGACCAGGAACTCGAAGGAGAGGACCAAGTCGATCTTGTTGCCGATCTCGCGCCAGCAGTCCAGCATCTCGAGCACCCGGGTGTCCGCCTTGGGGCTCGCCAGTATCGCGGCGAGCGTGGCTGCGTCGACCGACCTGGTGGCGGCCCGTGGGGGTGGGTGCGGCGCGACCTCGGGGGGCTCGGTCAGCGGCGGCAGGTCGCCGGAGCCGACCCTGCGGGCCCGCTCGCGTTGCCTCTCGAACTCGACCCGGGCCTGTCCGTCGGTCCGCTCGAACTCCTTCCAGATGACCAGGATGCTGTCCGATGCGTCGTCGACCTTGGTGCTGAGGCCTCGGTACTGGTCACCGAGCTTCGCCCGGATCGAGTCCAGGAGGTCGCTGGCCTGGGTGAGGAAGCGGCCGCCGGGCTGGACCCGGAAGTAGGTGTCGACGAAGGTGTCCGCGCCGGTCAGCGCCTCGGCGAGGGCGTCCAGGTCCGCGATCGCAACCTTGACCCCCTGGTGGGCCACCTCGATGTCGGACGCCATGACTCTCCCTACCCGTGCCCGAAACGCCCGAAACGACGTCGGCCCGGGGCCGACCTCAGGAGCCGGCGCTCTCCTGCAGCTCTTCCAGCTGGCTGGCCAGGTCCGACGGCAGGTCGGACAGCTCCTCGAGCTGGCTGGCCAGGTCCGACGGGAGCTCGGTCGGGAGATCCGACGGGAGCTCCGACGGCAGGTCGTCGAGCTTGTCGGACAGCGGGTTCGGGCACTCCTTCACCGCCCAGGTGGAGAAGGCCAGGGCCTTCTCAGCGTCCTTCTTGCTGACGTCCTTCTCGAGCTGCTGCAGGTCCTGCAGGCTGGCGTCGCCGTCGATCTTCGAGGCCTGCTCGATGAGGATCTCGAAGCCGTCCCGGGCGTCGGCGGGCATCTCGCTCGGGGTGCCGACCTTCTCGAGGTCAGCCGCCCAGTCCTTGATCGAGCTCGCCGAACCGTCCGAGCCTCCGCCACCCAGCAGGTTCGAGGTCAGGCTGCTGAAGGTCGTGCAGAAGTCCTCCAGCGACGCGTCGTCCGGCGGGCCGGCAGCATCACCGCCGTCGTCGCTGCTGCCGCAGCCGGTGAGGCTGCCGAGCACCAGCGCGGTGCCTGCGATCGTCAGTGCTGCCCTGGTGCGCATCGTCGTACTCCCTCACGTAGGCGATCCCCGGAGCCCATCATCGCGCATCCTCCCGGTCGGGAACGCAGGCGGCTGCAGGGGAAGGGCTCGCACCAGCCGCTGCAGGTACACCCGGCGCGGGATCTCGACGGCGCCGAGCGTCGCCAGGTGGGGGGTGAGCCACTGGACGTCGAGCAGCCGCTGCTCGGCGTGCTCGTCGCACAACAGCTCCACGAGTCCGACCAACGCGACCTTCGAGGCGTCGCGGACCCGGTGGAACATCGACTCCCCGGCGAAGAGTCCGCCACTGCTGACGCCGTACAGTCCGCCCACGAGCCGACCGTCCTGCCACGCCTCCACCGAGTGCGCCCAGCCCAGGTGGTGCAGGCGCACGTAGGCCGCGCGGATCTCCTCGTCGATCCAGCCGCCGGGCCGACGAGGGTCGGCGCAGGCGCGCACCACCTCCTCGAACGCGGTGTCGACCCGGATCTCGAAGTCACGGCGGGCCCGGCGCAGCGACTTCGAGACCACCAGCCCGGTGAGTGGCAGCACGCCGCGCCGGACCGGGCAGAACCAGTACATCGGGTCGCCGCGGTCCCCGGCCGGCATCGGGAAGAGTCCGTGGCGGTACGCCGCCAGCAGCGTCCCCGGTTCCAGGTCCGCTCCGATCGCGACCAGGTCGTCGTCGGCGTCGAAGGTCCGCGGGTCGGCGAAGGCGTACGACGAGGACGGTGGCTCGACAGGCACCCCCCGACCGTATCCGGGTCCGTGTCGGACCGGTCCGTAGGATCGGGGGCATGAGCGCCAAGGGCACCGCCACCAGCCAGCTGGCCGGCAACCTCGGGCCCCGCCTGCCCCACCTCGCGCCCGAGCTGACCGCGACCTTCGTCCGGGAGGCGCTGGACCGCGCGATCCACGGCATCGGCCCGCTCCCGCCGGCCGCCGAGGCGGCCGACAAGCAGCTCCGGGAGCAGCAGGGCGACGTCGACCGCGGGATCCGCGAGGTGATCGAGAACCACGTCCGGTACGCCGGAGCGCAGGGACTGCTCACCGGGCTGGGTGGCGTGGTCACCGCCACCGTGACGATCCCGGCCAACGTCGCCGGGCTGGCCCTGATCCAAGCCCGGATGGTGGCCGGCATCGCCCACCTGCGTGGCTACGAGCTGACCGATCCGCGGGTGCGCAACGCGATCCTCACCTGCACCCTCGGGGAGGAGGGGGTCAACGGGCTGATCAAGGAGCGCAAGCTGCCCGCTCCACCGATGGCGATCGCCACCGCTCCCGTCCACGACCCGCACCTCGACACGCTGCTCTCCGCCGAGGTGGCCTCCGACCTGATCACCCGGGTCGCCGGCAAGCGGCTGGCGATCACGATCGCGCGCCGGGTGCCGATCGTCGGCGGCGCGTTCGGTATGGGGGCCGACGGCTTCGCGACCTGGCAGATCGGCCGCTACGCCGGCCGCGAGCTGCGGCCGCGCAACCGCCGGTAGCCCTCGAGGGCAGCCAGACCGACGCGGCCGGACTGGAGCCGGCCGACCGCCTTCTCCCGCAGTCGGTAGGAGGGGCGCAGGTAGGACCGCTCCAGCGCCGCCCGGGCCTCGTCGAGCTCCTCGCGGGTCGCTTCCTCCGCACGGCGCAGCCGGGCTGCCTCGAGCAGCACCGCCTTGATCGCGTCGACGGCGGCCGCCGCCACCTGGCGCTCCGAGGGCCGGTCGGGGTCGGCGTAGTCGGTGACCGGCGGCGCGCCGTGCAGGTCGCTGAGGTCGCCGACCACGTCATAGCCCTGCCGGTCGATCTCCGCGATCCAGCTCGCGGTCACCTCCTGCGCCCACGGGTGCACGTCGGGCGGCAGCGCCAGCCGCGGCGAGCCGGTGCGCGCCGAGAGCGTCTGGTGGGCCAGCAGCTCGCGGACCAGGGGTCGGTAGTCCACCGGGTGGAGGTCCCGGTTGGCGGCGCGGTTGATCCGGCGTACCAACGCGGTCTCGGGGGCACCGAGTGACGGGTTCGAGCGCTCGCCCTCGAGATCGAGGTCGAGCCCGTCGAGCCCGAAGGCCAGGCTGAAGCGCTTCCAGAGCAGCTCCTGCGGGCCACCGGCAGGCGGCACCGTGACCAGGTGGACGTGCTCGGGAGGCAGGTCGTGTCCCCAGCGGTCGAGGATGTCGGGCAGCTCCTGGACGCCCCAGAACCAGCTGGCGATCCGGCCCTCTCGCTGCGGGTCCTGGATCTGGTCCAGGAACTCCCCGTAGCTGATCTGGCTGCGGTGCTTGACGTTCTCCTGCCACTCCGCGGGGATCTGGCGGACCAGGTCGCGCACCGAGATGACCAGGTGGATCTCGGTGCCGGCGCCGTGACCGAGCGACCGCAGCGCCTGACCGGCCTGGGCACGCGACGCGGTCGCCAGGATCTCGTGGCTGACGATCGCGGTGCCCGGGTGCTCACGGACCCGGCTCGCGAGCCGGTCCCAGGCACCGATGGCCTCGCCCTCGAGGCCGCCCCACGGCAGCCGCATCAGGTCCAGCGCGGCGAGGAAGTGGTCGTCGAAGCGGTCCGCGGGGTAGAGCAGCCCGGACCCGGCCAGGGTCTCCCGGTTGCGGTAGAGGACGTCCTGGAGGTAGGACGTCCCCGTCTTCGGGGTGCCGACGTGCAGGAGGACCCGGGAGCTCACGATCCACCTCTCTCGACCAGCAGGCGCAGGGCCAGCGCCAGGGCACCGGCGTCGGAGGGTTCCGCAGCGCCAGGGCGATCGACCGGCAGCAGACTGTCCGGATCGCCATGGACAGGGTAGCCAGCACGAAGCAGACCGGCGCGCATCCGGACCGCCCGAGCGCGGGCCCAGTCGAGGTGCTCGGCCGGGAGCACCAGCGCCGGCCCGGCCGCCGAGGCCAGTCGCGGGACGAGGGTGCGGCGCAGCAACAGCCGACGCTGGTCGGCCTCGACCAGCAGACCCAGCACCCGACCCACCCTCCGGGCCAGGTCGATGGCATCGGCACCCAGGGCCGGCGCCGGCGAGGCCGCGTCCCGCCGGGCACCGATCAGGTCGGGGACGGCTGCCGGGTCGAGCACGACCCGCACCTGCTGCGGTCCGACCCGCTCCGCCCAGAGCCCGGCGATCCGCACCAGGTCGATCCGCACCGGCCGGTTGGCAGACCCGGCGGCCCGGGCCAGCCACTCCGACCACGACACCGTGCTCTTCGCCAGGCTGCGTGCGGTCCAGGCGTGGACCAGCATCTGGCCGACGTCGGTGCCGAGCACGAGCACCGTCGGTCGGCGGGTGAAGCGCGGCCGGTCGCCCTCGAGCAGGTGGTGGTGCTGCATCCCGGACAGCCACGGGTCACCGACCAGCCGGTAGCGGTGCCGCCAGGGCGGGACCCGCCGGTCCGGCGTCGGCGCCGGGAGGCCCGCTGCGACGACGTCGTCCGCGACCAGACCCACCGCGACCCGGAGCAGCTCCTCGTCGGGCAGGGCGGCGGGGTCGACCGGCGCCGGGCCGAAGGACCGCGACGCCCAGGCACCGACCAGCTCCAGATCAGGTCGGCCACGCCCCGGCGCACTGGCCTCGAGCACCTGGCCGGCACGGGCGGCAGGGACGCGACCGGCCGCGTTGAGCCGGCGCAACAGCTCCAGCTGCTGCGCCCCCGGCAGGTACGTCGCCCGCGCGCTCCCGTCCCCGGACCACTGGGCCCACGGCGTGGTGCCGCCCGCGCACAGGTGGTCCACCCAGCCCCAGGCCCGCCGTACGCCGGGGGAGTCGGTGTGGCCGCTCATCGCTCCCGCAGCCGCTTCGCGACCTTGCCCACGCGGGCGCCCAGGTTGTCGTCCGGGTTCTCCCGCCGCGCCGCCTCCGCGATCATCACGACGAGCGCGTCGAGCGAGGCCCCGGCGACCTCGCGGGGGCGAGCCCGGTCCGGGTCGGCCCAGACCGCGTCGGGCGCCGGCCGGACCGGGCGCAGGTCGTCGAGATCCCCGACCACGTCGACGCCGGACCCGGTGATCCACTCCCGCCACGACTCGCTGACCTCCTCGGCCCAGTCGAAGCATCGGGGCGGCAGGGTGAGCCGCTGTCCGGACGAGCCGGCGGCCAGGGTGTCGTGGACGATCACCTGGCGCACCAGGGCCCGGTAGTCGGAGTGCTCGAGCCCGGCCTGTCGCAGCCGCACGTTGAGCTGGCGCAGCATCGCGCTCTGGGCCACGCTGATCGACGGGTTGCGGCGGACGCTGTCGAGCGGCGCCCACTCGGGGTCCAGCGCGACGGCGAGACAGAAGCGGCGCCACAGCTCACCGTGGGGTGCTCCCGGCTGCGGCACGGTGACCACGTGCACGTGGTCGGGTCTCAGGTTGCGGCTCCACCGCTGGAGGATCTGCGGCACGCCCTGGGCGTCCCAGAACGAGCGAGCCGTGGCCGAGCGGTCCTGCGGGTCCATGACCCGGCGGATGAACTTGCGGTACCTCATCCGATCCTGGTGCTTGAGCCGCTCCTGCCACTCCGCCGGGACCTGGCGGGCGATGTCGCGCGCGGTCAGGACGACGTGGATCTCGGCGTGGGACAGTGAGGCGATGGCTCGGTCGACCTGCTGCTGGGTGGCCCCGGAGAGGATCTCGTGGCTGACGATCACAGACCCCTTGCTGCGCCGCACCCGCCTGGCCAGCGCGTCCCACTCCCCCCGCGAGTCGGCGAGCATCCCGCCCCACGGCCGCTCGATCAGGTCGAGCGCCGCGTGGAACATGTCGCCGCGCAGGCCGATCGGGTAGCGGGCGTCGTGCTTGGCGAGGTGGGCGCGGTTGAGGACGAGCCGATCCTGGAGATAGGTGGTGCCAGTCTTGGGAGCCCCCACGTGGAGGTAGACGACGTCGGCCATGGCCCGATTCTGCCGTAGCCGCCCGCGACCTATCCCAGGGCCCGCACGACGGCTGACGGACTGGGTCGACCCAGGTGACCGGCCATCCAGACGCTGGTGGCCACGACCTGGTCGAGGTCGACGCCGGTGTCGATCCCGAGGCCCGCGCAGCATCCACACCAGGTCCTCGGTGGCGAGGTTGCCCGTGGCGCTCTCGGCGTAGGGACAGCCCCCGAGGCCTCCGGCGCTGGCGTCGTACGTCGTGATGCCGGTCTGCAGCGCGGCGTAGGTGTTGGCCAGCGCCTGGCCGTAGGTGTCGTGGAAGTGCATCGCCAGCTGGTCCACGCCCATGCCGGCGGCCCGGAACGCCTCCACCAGTGCCGTGACGTGGCCGGCGGTGCCGACGCCGATGGTGTCGCCCAGGCTGAGCTGGCTGGCGCCGAGGTCGAACAGCCGCTTGCCGACGTCGACCACCTGGTCGACCGGCACGCCGCCCTCCCACGGGTCGCCGAAGCACATGGAGACGTACGCGCGGACGTCGAGCCCGGCGTCCCGGGCCCGTCGCACGGTCGGCTCGAACATCGCGAACTGCTCGTCCAGGCTGCGGTTGAGGTTCTTCTGGGCGAAGGTCTCGGTGGCGGAGCCGAAGATGGCGATGTGCCGCGAACCCAGCTCGAGGGCCCGGTCGAGGCCGCGCTCGTTGGGGACCAGGACCGGGCAGTCCCGGCCCGCCTCGCCCAGCTCGGTCATCAGCTCCGCCGCATCGGCGAGCTGGGGCACCCACCTGGGGTGCACGAAGCTGGTCGCCTCCACGATCGGCAGACCGGCGGCCAGCAGGCGGCGTACGAACTCCGCCTTGACGTGGGTCGGCACGAGCGCCTTCTCGTTCTGCAGGCCGTCGCGCGCACCGACCTCGTAGATGGTCACCTTCGTCGGCAGCCCGTCGACGGGCACGACCACGGGCAGCTCATGCATCCGGCTGCACCTCCATCAGGCTGGCACCGAGCGCGACCTGCGCACCGGTCGTTGCGCTCAGCCCGACGACGGTGCCGTCGAACGGAGCCTTGAGCGACAGCTCCATCTTCATCGCCTCGAGCACCACCAGCACCTGGCCGGTCTCGACCCGCTCGCCGTCGGTGACGCGTACGTCGAGCACGGTGCCCGGCATCGGAGCGGTGATCGCGCCGTCGCCGACGTCGATCGCGTGGTCGCCGAAGACGTCAGGTCGCTCGAAGGCGAACCGCTGGCCCCGGTAGGAGACCTCGGCGACGTGCGGCTGGACGTTGACGACGGCCGTGTGCCGGTGACCCTCGACCGCGAGGGTGAGGACGTGGTCGGCTGCGGAGACCTGGCGCACGGCGATGCCGTCGACCGTCCCACGGGCACGGTCCACGACGACCGGACGGTCCAGCTCCACGATCGTCGGGGCCGGATCGGCGCCTGCCCGCCAGCCGTCGGACTGGAACGGGTGACCGCTGTCGGTGACCGCCGTGAGCATCGCGCTCACCCAGGCCACGAGGAGGCGGGGCAGCTCGTCGTCGGGCTCGTCGACCACGGCGGTGTCGAGCCACGCGGTGTCGATGGTGGCGTCGCGGAACTCCTCGCTCGCCGCGAGCGCCCGCAGGAAGCCGACGTTGGTGGTGAGGCCGAGGATGAAGGTCTCGTCGAGCGCCGCGACCAGCGCCTGGCGCGCGGACTCACGGTCGGGGCCGTGGACGATCACCTTGCCGAGCATCGGGTCGTAGGACGTGCTGACGACCTGCCCGGGCTCGAGCGCGTGGTCGACGCGGACGCCGGCCGGCCACCGGACGATGCTCGTCGTGCCCGCCTGGGGCAGGAATCCGCCGAACGAGTCCTCGGCGTAGATCCGGGCCTCGATCGCATGCCCATGGACCCGGTCGCCCTGCTCGAGGGTCAGCTCCTCGCCCGCGGCGATCCGGAGCTGGTGCTCGACCAGGTCGACCCCCGTGATCGCCTCGGTGACGGGGTGCTCGACCTGCAGGCGGGTGTTCATCTCGAGGAAGTAGGCCTCGCCGGTGTCGGAGTCGAGCAGGAACTCGACGGTGCCGGCGTTCTCGTAGCCGACGTGCCTGGCAAGGGCGACGGCGCTGGAGGTGACGAGCTGCCGGACCTCGGGGGTGATCGTGGGCGCGGGCGCCTCCTCCAGGACCTTCTGGTGGCGCCGCTGGGTCGAGCAGTCGCGCTCGTGGAGGTGGATGACGGTGCCATGGGTGTCGGCCAGGATCTGGACCTCGATGTGACGACCGTGCTCGACGTACTTCTCGACCAGCATCGTGTCGTCGCCGAACGCCGACAGCGCCTCGCGCTTCGCTGCGGCGACGGCCTCGTCGTACTCCTCGACCGAGCGCACGACGCGCATGCCCTTCCCACCGCCACCGGCGGCCGCCTTGACGAGCACCGGGTAGCCCGCATCCTCGCCCCGCGGCACGACCGGCACACCGGCGGCGATCGCGATCTCACGGGCGGCGTCCTTGCGGCCCATCCGGTCCATCACCTCGGCGGACGGCCCGACGAAGGTGATCCCGGCCTCCACGACGGCTCGGGCGAACGCGGCGCGCTCGGACAGGAAGCCGTAGCCGGGATGGACGGCGTCAGCGTTCGACGCCCGAGCGGCCGCCACCACCGCGTCGATGTCGAGATAGCTCTCGACGCGGACCGCCTCGTCGGCGGCCCGTACGTGCGGGGCGTCGGCGTCGAGGTCGGTGAAGACGGCGACGGTCCGGATCTGCATCTCGCGACACGTGCGCATGACGCGTAGGGCGATCTCGCCGCGGTTGGCGACGAGCACGGTGCGCAGGGCGATCGGCGACATGGCGCTCACATCCGGAAGACGCCGTACGACGGCGTCGGGATCGGGGCGTTCGCGGCGGCCGCGAGGCCCATGCCGAGGACGCGGCGGGTGTCGGCAGGATCGATGATGCCGTCGTCCCAGAGCCGGGCGGTGGAGTAGTACGGCGAACCCTGCTCGTCGTACTGCGCCCGGATCGGGGCCTTGAGGTCGTCGTCGTCGGGTCGGCCGGCGACGGTGGCCAGCACGGACGCGGCCTGCTCGCCGCCCATCACCGAGATCCGGGCGTTGGGCCACATCCAGAGGAACCTCGGGTCGTAGGCGCGCCCGCACATGCCGTAGTTGCCGGCCCCGAACGAGCCGCCGATCACGACCGTGAACTTGGGGACCACCGAGCACGCGACCGCGGTGACGAGCTTGGCGCCGTCGCGGGCGATGCCGTTGTTCTCGTACTCCCGGCCGACCATGAAGCCGGAGATGTTCTGCAGGAAGACCAGCGGGATGCCGCGCTGGTTGCAGAGCTCGATGAAGTGCGCCCCCTTGAGCGCCGACTCGCTGAAGAGGATGCCGTTGTTGGCGACGATGCCGACCGGATGCCCCCAGACGTGCGCGAAACCCGTCACCAGCGTCTCGCCGTACAGCTTCTTGAACTCGTGGAAGCGGCTGCCGTCGACGACCCGGCGGATCACCTCGCGGACGTCGTACGGCGTGCGCGTGTCGGCCGGCACCACGTCGTAGAGCGTCGACGGGTCCTCGTGCGGATCCTCGACCTCGCGGACCTCCCACGGCGCCGCTCCCCGGCCCGGCAGGGTGTCGACGATCGAGCGCACGATGGCGAGCGCGTGCGCGTCGTCCTCGGCGAGGTGGTCGACGACACCGGAGGTGCGGGCGTGGACGTCGCCGCCGCCGAGCTCCTCGGCGGTGACGACCTCACCGGTGGCGGCCTTCACCAGCGGTGGGCCCCCGAGGAAGATGGTGCCCTGGTTGCGCACGATCACGGTCTCGTCGCTCATCGCCGGGACGTAGGCGCCGCCGGCGGTGCAGGAGCCCATCACGCTGGCGATCTGGGCGACCCCGCGGGCCGAGAGATTGGCCTGGTTGAAGAAGATCCGACCGAAGTGCTCCCGGTCGGGGAAGACCTCGTCCTGCATCGGCAGGAACGCGCCGCCCGAGTCGACGAGGTAGACGCACGGCAGGCGGTTGTCCGACGCGACCGTCTGAGCACGCAGGTGCTTCTTGACCGTCAGCGGGTAGTAGGTGCCGCCCTTGACGGTGGCGTCGTTGGCGACGACGACCACCTCGCGACCACTCACCCGGCCGACGCCGGTGACCACCCCGGCGCTGGGGACGGCTCCGCCGTAGAGGTCGTACGCCGCCAGCGGGCTCAGCTCGAGGAAGGGGCTGCCCGGGTCGAGCAACCGGTCCACCCGGTCGCGGACCAGCAGCTTGCCCCGATCGGTGTGCTTGCGCCGGGCCGCCTCGCTGCCGCCCAGCCGGGCCACCACGAGCCGCTCGCGCAGCTCGGTCACCAGGTCGGTCATCTCACTCACCCCCCTAGGTTAGCGATCATTAACCTCGGGGTCCACCACCGATCGGAATACCGTCCGCGCACCTCCCGTTGAACCCCTCATGACCGCTGTAGCGCTGACCAATGACACCTTCGAGGAGACCGTCACCACCAACGACGTGGTGATCGTGGACTTCTGGGCTGCCTGGTGCGGCCCCTGCCGCCAGTTCGCCCCGGTCTTCGAGGCCGCCGCGGAGCAGCACCCCGACGTGGTGTTCGGCAAGGTCGACACCGAGGCCGAGCAGGCCCTCGCTGCCGCGGCACAGATCTCCTCGATCCCGACGCTGATGGCGTTCCGCGAGGGGATCCTCGTCTTCGCCCAGCCCGGAGCCCTGCCGGCGCCGGCGCTCGAGCAGGTGATCACCGCGGTGCGCGGGCTCGACATGGACGACGTACGTCGCCAGATCGCCGAGCAGCAGGCCGGGTCCGCAGAGGACCCCTCCTAGGAGCCCTCCCGCTCGAGGGCGAAGACCCCGGTCTCGGTCGAGAGCACCAGGTGGTCGCCGACCACCTCGATGCCGGAGACCCAGGTGCCGAGCTCCTCCTCGGTCACCGCGGTGGTGATCTCGCCGGTGCCGGTGTCGACGCGCAGCAGTCCGTCGTTCTCCATCAGCAGCCGGGTCCCGTCGCCGAGGTCGGCCGAGCGCTCGGGTCCGAGGCGGATCACGCCACCGACGATCCGGATCTCGCTGGCTGAGGTCCAGCGCGGGGCGCCGGTGGCGGCGTCGTACGCCGCCAGGACCGGGTCGCCGCAGGCGGTGACGACCTGGTCGCCCCAGAGCCCGGCCTCGCAGTACTCCTCCGGCAGGTCGAGGTCCCAGACCTCAGCGCCGTCGGCGTCGAGCGCGACCACCCTGCTCACGTCCTCCTCCCGCCCGGCCTTGCTCTGCCGCTCCAGGACGTAGATCCGACCGGCGTCGGGGTCTGCGCCGACCACCTTGACCCCGATCGCGCCGTCCTCGGGCGCGGGCACGTCGGGCCAGGTCCAGGCACGGGAGCCGTCCCCGGCGTCGAGTGCGCCGATCCCCACGACCGTCCCGTAGGGGTAGCCCTCGGGCTGCTCGGACGAGGGCACCGCGCTCAGCACGACCACCTCCCCGGCGTCGTCGACGACCACCTCGTTCGAGCTCAGGTCTGCGGTCGACGACCAGTCCTCGTCGCCGGTGGCAGGGTCGAGCCTGGTGACGGCGAGGCCCTCGTCACCGTCGTCCTCCCGTGCGACGACGACGTCGCCGGCACCGACCTCAGCCGTGCCCAGCGCCGGGTCGTAGCCGGTATCGGTGTCCTCCCCGAGCTTGGTGCAGCTCTGCCGGTCACCGGTCTCCAGGTCGTACGCCGCCACCTCGGGCGCCTTGTCCTCCGGGATGCCGAGGGTCACGAAGGAGTCGCCGACCGGGCCGCCGCCAGCGCCGTACCCCGTGACTCCGACGCCCCACTCACCGGCGCCGGTCGCGACGTCGGCCACCGCGAGCGAGCCGTCGTACTCGGTGCCGATCCAGCCACCGCCGGACGCCAGGTAGACATGGTCGTCGTCGGCCGCGCCCGCGGTCGGGACCGACATGAATCCCGGGAACATCCGACCCGCGGCGACCGGACCGAACGGTTCCTCGAGGGCGTCGAGGTGGTCGAGCAGCTCCGGTCCGACGGCGTACGTCTCGAACTCCCGCTCGCCCGTCAGCTGCTCGCGGAGCTTGTCGGGCGGGTAGAGGACGTCTCCGACGTCGTCCGCGGAGAGCTCCTCGGCCCCGGCACCGCAGCGGTCGCGCCAGCGGTCCTGACCGACCCACACCAGCGCCCCGACCAGGAGGACCGTGACCGCGAGCAGCGGCTTCCAGCTCCGGCGCACCCACATGGTGGCCAGCGTGCCTCCGTCGAGCCGTACCCAAACCTGGGTTAGCGGGCACTAACCTCTCCTCATGGGCCGGCGTGAGCAGATCCTCGAGACGGCGGCCGAGCTGTTCGCAGCCCGCGGCTACCACGGTGTGTCGGTGGCCGAGCTGGGCGCCGCCTGTGGCATCTCCGGGCCCGCGCTCTACAAGCACTTCGCCTCCAAGCAGGCGGTGCTCGCCGAGATGCTGGTCTCGATCAGCGAGGAGCTGCTCAGCGTCGGCCGGTCGCGCGTGGCGGCCGCTGGCGACCCGATCGAGGCGCTGCGAGGACTGATCGACTGGCACGTCGACTTCGCGCTGCGGCACCGGCCGCTCATCGTCGTGCAGGACCGCGACTGGGAGTCGCTGCCCATGGCGGCGCGGGAGCGGGTGCGCGCCCTGCAACGGGAGTACGTCGACCTCTGGGCAACCCAGCAGCAGCTGCTGGGGACCGGCTTGGACCTGGACACCGCCCGGGCGATGGCGCACGCAGCCTTCGGACTGATCAACTCCACCCCGCACAGCGCGCTGCTGCCCGACGAGGCGATGCGCGACGTGCTGGGGACGATGACCCGCGGCGCGCTGGGGATCAGCTGAACGGCTCGAGCAGCGTCGCGGCGTAGAGCGCGGCCTCGACCGCGGCATCGAGGTCGACCTCGTCGTCAGCCTGCCCGCTGGTCCGCTCGTGCAGCCTGGCCAGCAGGTCGTCTCGGGCCAGTCCCCGCAGGTGCAGCAGCACGAACGGGTCCGCCTCGACCAGCCAGGTGAGCTGCGACAGCACGGCGAGCGCGTGCACGCACGGGTCCGCCCAGGCCTCGCAGGTGCAGGTCGAGCCGAGCTCGCCGCCGTACGGCAGGAGCTCGACGCCGGCCTCCTCGGCGTGCTCGACCAGCCCGTGCGGCAGGTCACCAGCGAGCAGCGCGGCCACCCGTCCCGCCTCTGCGGCCACCACCTCCACCAGGGCGTCCAGGGCCGGTGGCTCCAGCGGCGGCACCGTGCCGGCGACCGTCCAGAGCCCGCGCTGGTCCTCGACGGACGCCACGAACCCCCCGGACTCGGTGGTGACCTGCCCGACCCGTCCGGCCCGCGCCAGCCGCCGCCCGGCGACCAGGTCCTCGTGGGAGAAGGCGGCCTCCTCCACGGCGCGCACCCAGGCCTTGCCCCACCAGGTCGATGCCCGGGTCGTGCTGCGCCGCGGCGCCAGGCGCGGGTGCAGGACCGCGCCGGACATCAGTCGACGTCCCGCAGCGCCACGAAGTCGCGGAGCTCGTCATTGCTCAGCTCCGTCAGCGCGGTCTCACCGTTGGCCAGCACCGCGTCGGCCAGGGCGCGCTTGCGGGTGAGCAGCTCGGCGATCTTCTCCTCGATGGTGCCCCGGGTGATCATCCGGTGCACCTGGACCGGCCGGGTCTGCCCGATCCGGTAGGCCCGGTCGGTCGCCTGCTCCTCCACGGCGGGGTTCCACCACCGGTCGACGTGCACCACGTGGTCGGCCCGGGTCAGGTTGAGCCCGGTGCCGCCGGCCTTCAGCGACAGCAGGAAGACCGGCACGCCGCCGCCGTCCGGCCCGGCCTGGAAGCGACGCACCATCGCCTCGCGCTCGCGGACCGGGGTGCCGCCGTGCAGGAACTGGTGCGGGACGCCGCTGCGCTCGAGATGGCTCTCGAGCAGCCGCGCCATCGCGACGTACTGGGTGAAGACCAGCACCGCGCCGTCCTCGGCGAGGACGGTGCCCAGCAGCTCGTCGAGGAGGTCGATCTTCTCCGAGCGGCCCTGGAGGCGGACCGCTGACTGCTTCAGGAAGTGCGCAGGATGGTTGCAGATCTGCTTCAGGCCGGTGAGCAGCATCAGCACCAGGCCGCGGCGGGCGTCCTCGTCGGCGCGCTCGATGCGGGCCATCGTGTCGCGCACGAACGACTCGTAGAGGACCACCTGCTCGCGGGTCAGCCGCACCGGGTGGTCGGTCTCGGTCTTGGGCGGCAGCTCGGGAGCGATACCCGGATCGGACTTGCGGCGACGGAGCAGGAACGGGCCGATCAGGTCGGCGAACTGGCGGGCCTTGGTCGGCTCGAGCCCGGACTCGATCGGCCCGGCCCAGACCTTGCGGAAGGCGTTGCGGCTGCCGAGCAGCCCCGGCGTCGCCCAGTCGAGGATGGCCCACAGCTCGGTGAGGTCGTTCTCGACCGGGGTGCCGGTCAGCGCCACCCGGCAGCTGCTCGGGATCGAGCGCAGCGCCCGGGCGGTCGAGGTGCGGGAGTTCTTGACGTGCTGGGCCTCGTCGGCGACCACCAGGTCCCACGGCACGGCGGCGAGGAGATCGGCCGACCTCCGCATCGTGCCGTACGTCGTGAGCACGAACCCGGTCCCCGCGTCGCCCTGGTCGACCATCGGGAGGTCGCGGTCACCGCCGTGGAAGCGACGCACCGGCACGCCCGGTGCGAACCGGTGGATCTCGTCCTCCCAGTTGCCGAGCAGGCTGGCCGGGCAGACGACCAGGGTGGGGCCCTTGGCCGCGCCGGACTCGTGCCGGTGGAGGTGGAGCGCGATCAGGGTGACGGTCTTGCCGAGCCCCATGTCGTCGGCCAGGCACGCACCCAGCCCGAGCGAGGTCAGCTCGGCCAGCCAGGTCAGGCCGTGTCGCTGATAGTCGCGCAGCGTGGCCCGCAGGCCGGCCGGCGCCTCGACGGGCTCGCGGGTCGAGGCGGTCAGGAGCTGGTCGCGGACCTTCAGCAGGGTGGCCCCGACGATCACCTGCTCGCTCACGTCGGCGACCTGGACGGTGCCGGTCAGCGCCGCCGCGATCGCCTCGGCCGGCTTGACGGTGCGCACCAGCCGCTTGCGGGCCTTGCGGGCGATCGCCGGGTCGACCACCGTCCAGCTGCCGCGCAGCCGCAGCACCGGCGCGGCTGCACTCGCGAGCTGGTCCATCTCCTCGACGGTGAGCGGGTCGCCGTGCACCGCGACCTGCCAGTTGAAGGCGAACAGGGACTCGGTGCCGAGCAGTCCTTCGACCAGCTGGCCTTCGCGCGGCTCGGCGGGAGCCCGGTCGAGGACGGTGGTGGCGGTCAGGTCGCGGCCCAGGCTGCGCGGCCAGAGCACGTCGACGCCGTGGTCCTTCAACGCTCCGACGCCGTCCTCGAGCAGGCTGACCAGCTCGTCGGTGTCGAGGGTGATCTCGTCGGGCACCCGCAGCGCGAGCAGCCGGTCGAGCACCGGCCAGGCGTCGGCCGCCGCGCGCAGCGCGATCATCGCGTGGGTGCGGGCCCGCTCACCGAAGCCGTGCTCGGACGCGTCACCCACCCAGAGCAGCGCCGCGTCGCAGAGGTGGAGCGGGTTGCGCTCGTCGTGCACCTGCAGGACCAGGCGGACAGCCCCCGCGACCAGCTCCTCCTCGTCGGCCTCGACCCGCAGCGAGACCCGCACCAGCTGGGGCAGCTCGCTGGCGTCGAACCGCTGGTGCCGGGTCAGCCGCGCCTGCAGCCGCTGCTCGAAGGTCTGCCGCGTGGGCGCCCGCACCGCCGCGGGAGTCGGCGCGCTGCGCGGCATCGCGTCCACCACGGCGTCCAGGAGGTCACGCACCAGCTCGTCGACGCGCTCGGCCGCGACCCCGTCGTACGGCGCGGCGAGCATCGCGATCCGGTCCTCGTCGTCGGCGTCGAGGCCGGCCACCCGCCAGCTCGGCGAGCGGCCGTCGGCGACCGACGGGGCGAACTTGCCGGCTGCGACCAGCCGGATCCCGAGCAGCGCGGCGCCGGCGAGCAGCCCCACGCTGGGGTGCAGGTCGTCGCGGGCGCGGGCCCGGGTCAGCACCGGCAGCGCGGCCCGGATCGGCAGGCCGATGGTGCGCCGCTCGTCGGTGAACTCGACGACCCCCTCCCGCGGGGGTTCCGCGGGTCGGAAGGTCGCCGGTCCGGTGACGGGCACGAAGCTCACGCAGCGACGGTAGCCGGGCCTCCCGACAACAACCGGCGACACCGGCCGCTGGCGCGGGACGACGGACGACCTCCTAGGCTCGGGCCATGAGCATCCTCGACACCCCGATCGCCCGCCTCGACGGCACCCCTGCGACCCTCGGTGAGATCACCGGCGGCAGCCCGGCCCTGCTGGTCAACGTGGCCAGCAAGTGCGGGCTGACTCCGCAGTACGCCGGCCTCGAGCAGCTCCAGAAGGACTACGCCGCCCAGGGCTTCACCGTGGTCGGCCTGCCGTGCAACCAGTTCATGGGCCAGGAGCCGGGTACCTCGGAGGAGATCGCGGAGTTCTGCTCGGCGACCTACGGCGTGAGCTTCCCGATGACCGAGAAGATCGAGGTCAACGGCGAGGACCGTCACGAGATCTACCGCTCGCTGGTGACCACCCCCAACGAGCAGGGGGAGGCCGGCGACGTGACGTGGAACTTCGAGAAGTTCCTGGTCGACGGCACCGGCTCCGTCGTCGCCCGGTTCAGCCCCCGCGTGGAGCCCGCCGACCCCGCCCTGGTCGCGGCGGTCCAGGCCCAGCTCGCCTGAACAGACCCACGGCCGCCGGAGCCGAATCCCGGATGCGCGAGGTCGGTGCCGACGCCTAACCTTCTCGGGTGAGCACTGACACTCGACCGGCCGCACAGCCCGACGCCACCCCACCGTCCGACAAGCTCGACAAGGGCGTGCTGATGGTCGCCGGGGTGGTCGTGCTCGGCGCGATCATGTCGATCCTCGACATCACCGTCGTCTCGGTCGCGCTGCAGACGTTCCAGGAGGAGTTCGACGCCACCGCGGCCCAGGTGGCGTGGACGATGACCGCCTACACGCTCGCCCTGGCCAGCGTGATCCCGCTGACCGGCTGGGCGGCCGACCGGTTCGGCACCAAGCGGCTCTACCTGCTCGCGCTGGGCCTCTTCACGGCAGGCTCCGTGCTCTGCGCCACCGCCACGTCGCTGGAGATGCTGGTCGCCTTCAGGGTCGTCCAGGGTCTCGGAGGCGGCATGCTGATGCCGCTCGGCATGACCATCCTGACCCGCGCCGCCGGCCCCGAGCGGGTCGGCCGGGTGATGGCGGTGCTCGGCATCCCGATGCTGCTCGGCCCGATCTTCGGACCGATCCTCGGTGGCGCGCTCATCGACTCCGCCTCGTGGCACTGGATCTTCCTGATCAACCTGCCGATCGGCATCGCGGCCTTCGGCTACGCCGCGATCGTGCTGCCCAAGGACACCGTCGAGCCGTCGGAGACCTTCGACTGGCTCGGCATGCTCCTGCTGTCTCCCGGCCTCGCCGCCTTCCTGTACGGCGTCTCCTCGATCCCCGAGGCCAAGCAGGAGCACGGCACCGTCTGGACCGCCCAGGTCGTCGGACCGGCCCTCGTCGGTGCGCTGCTGATCGCCGCCTTCGTGCCGTGGGCGCTCAGCCGCAAGAACATCCACCCGCTGATCGACCTGCGACTGTTCAAGAACCGCACCATGACCGTCGCGGTCATCGCGATGTCGCTGTTCGCGATCTCGTTCTTCGGCGCCAGCCTGCTCTTCCCGCTCTACTTCCAGTCGGTCCGCGGAGAGGACGCCCTGCACGCCGGCCTGCTGCTGGCCCCCCAGGGCATCGGCGCGATGATCACCATGCCGATCGCCGGGATCCTCGCCGACAAGATCGGCCCCGGCAAGGTCGTGATGACGGGCATCGCGGTGATCACCGTCGGCATGGCGATGTTCACCCAGGTGCAGGCAGACACCTCCTACACCTACCTGATGGTGGCGCTGTTCATCCAGGGCCTCGGCATGGGCGCCACGATGATGCCGATCATGTCCGCGGCGCTCGCGACGCTGAGGACCGAGACCATCGCCCGCGGCTCAACGCTGATGAACATCGTCCAGCAGGTCGCCGCCTCGCTCGGCACCGCGCTCTTCTCGGTGCTGCTCACCAACGGCATCCTCGACCTGGACCCGGCCAACCCGGCGACCTACACCCCGGGCCTGGCCGACGCGTTCGCCACGGTCTTCACGGTGGCCACGATCCTGGTCGCCTGCGTGCTGATCCCCGCGGCCTTCCTGCCGCGCCACAGGATCGACCACACCGTCGACCCGGCGCTGCTGGTCGGGCACTAGGTCTCGATACGCTCGCTGGCGCTCGCTACTCGACCAACGAGATGCGCCCGTCGACCAACGAGATGCGCCCGGTGATCGGCGGCAGGTCCGCCAGCGTGACGATCCCGGGCGGAGCGGCCACGACGTACGGCACCGCGTTCGTCACCGGCATCGCGGTGTAGATCATCCCGAGGTCCATGAACCCCTCGTTCCAGTCCTGCGGCGGCAGGCAGTGCAGCACGGTGCGCATGTTGGGCACCCCGAAGACCTGGATCACGTGCCCGTGCTGCAGCGGCTTGGGGGGTACGACGTGCGAGCCCATCGTCCAGTTGAAGCCGACACTCACCACGTTGCGCTCCCCCACCCAGCCGCGGTGGTAGCCCATCACACCGCCGATCGTCCCTGCCGGGATCGTCATGAACCCGAGGTCGGAGTCACCGGTCGCCTCGGTGAAGGTGACGTCGAAGCTCATCCGGTCCAGCGTCACCCCCAGGGCGTCGGCCATCATCGCGGCCGACTCGGCGAAGACCTCGCTCTCGCGGCGCACGCTCTCGGCCAGGCCGGGGGTGTCCACGGGCCGCGAGAAGCCCATCGAGGTCTGGGTCTCGGCTGAGGCGTACGTCGAGCAGTCCACCGACTCGGTGATCCGGATCTCCTCCACCCGTTCGCAGGACCCGCTCAGGACCATGGCGACCACGTTGGTCATCCCCGGATGCGCACCGCTGCCGAAGATCGTCGACCCACCGCGCTCGCAGGCCTTCTCGATCCGCGCCCGGTCCTCGGGGGTCTGCTTGCCGCCGGTGATCCAGGCGGCACTCGTGCACACGTTGACCCCGGCCTCGAGCAGCGAGCAGAGCTCGTCGATGCTCGGCCACAGCGGGTTGTAGCAGCAGGCATCCGGTGCCAGCGCGATCAGCTGGGCGATGTCGCTGGTGGCCAGCACCCCGGTCGGCTCGGGCCAGCCGCACAGGTCAGCAGCGTCGCGGCCGACCTTCTCCGCGCCGTGGGCGTAGACCCCGACGAGCTCGAGGTCGGGCCGGGCCAGGATCGCGTGCAGCGAGCGCCGCCCGATGTTGCCGGTGGTCCACTGCAGGACGCGGAGCGGTCGGTCGAGCGGCGCGAGGCGGGTCATCCCGACAGGCTAGAACGTGTTCTAGAAATGGTCCAGAGCGGTCAGGTCTGCAGCCGGGGGAGCACGTCGGCCGCGACCGCCTCGAGCACCGCTACGTCACCAGCGAAAGCGGTGTCGGCGCGCGGCCAGTGGGTGATCAGGTCGGTGAAGCCGAGCTCGGCCACCCGGCCGGTGATCTCTTCGAAGACCCCGACGCTCTCCAGCGCGAAGCGCTTGACCGAGGAGAGGTGCGGCGTCGCGTCGGTGACGACGTAGCGCGGCACGTCACCCGGGTCCCTCCCGGCTGCGACCAGGGCGTCCTCGAAGGTGTCCCGAGCGCTGGCCAGCCCGGCGAACCACTCCTCGAGCTGCACCGAGCCGGGCGGTCCGAGCGTGATCCACCCGTCGCCGACCCGGGCCGCGAAGCGCAGCGACCGTGGGCCGTTGGCGGCCACCAGGTAGGGGGTGCGTCCCAGGCCGGGCAACGTCCGCGCGTCGGCCGTGGAGAACCAGCGGCCCGCGCGGGTCACGTGGTCGCCACCGCGCAGCGCCCGCAACGTCTCGACGAACTCCTGGAACCGGTCGACGCGGTCCTTGAGCGGCATCTTCTCGACACCGAGCACGCCGGAGTCGACGTCGCCACCGGTGCCGAGGCCGAGCAGGAGGCGACCGTCGGCGATGGACTCGATCGCCTGGACGTCGCGGAAGAAGGCGTAGGGGTGCCGGAAGTTCGGGGACGCGACCAGGGTCCCGACCCGGATCGAGGAGGTCACCGCGGCCGCAGCCGCGAGCGTCGGCACCGCACCGACCCACGGCTCCTCGGGCAGGCCTCCCCACACCAGGTGGTCGTAGGTCCAGGCGTGGTCGAAGCCCATCTGCTCGGCGGCCTGCCATCGCGGTGCCGCCTCGACCCACGGCAGGTCGGTGAGGATCGTCAGCCCGAAGCGCATGGGCCGAGCCTACGACTGGAGCGCGAGCACCAGCGGGCGCACCTCGGCCGCACCGGCAGCCAGGATCGCGCGGGCCGCGAGGGTGAGGGTCCACCGGGTGACCACCAGGTCGTCGACCAGCAGGATCCGCTGACCGGCCAGGGTGGACACCGTGTCCTCGACCTGCAGGTCAAAGCGACGGCCGACCGCGGCGACCCGCTGCGCCGAGTTGGCCGCCCCCTGACCGGGGACCACCTCGGGGTCGACGAGGGCGTAGCGACCCGCGATCGGTGCCCGGAGATAACGTGACAGCCCGTCGGCGAAGTCCTGGACGAGCAGCGGGTGGGTCAGGGACTCGACCACCACGATCCCGTCGACCGGTGGTCGCCAGTCACCGAGCACCTCCACGACCGCGCGCGCCAGCGAGACCGGGACCGGCCCGTCGGGCGTGGTGGCGGCGAAGAGCTCGCGGAGCGCCTGCCCGTGACCGAGGTCGGTGAGCCGGGCGACCGCCCGCCCTTCCTGGGCCGCCGGGGAGATCTTGCCCTTGAGCTCGACGCCGAGGGTCGCCAGCGCCTGCGGCCACAGCTTGCGCGGCTCGATCGGGACCCCCGGACGGGCCAGTCGGCTCTCGGCCTCCTGGACGGCTGCGGCCGAGATGTCCGTCGAGAGCGTGAAGCCGCCGCAGTTGTCGCAGCGTCCGCAGTCGACGGCCTCGGGGTCGTCGAGCTGGTCGCGCAGGAAGTGCATCCGGCAGCGGTCGGTCGCGATGTAGTCGAGCATCGCCCGCTGCTCGATCTCGCGGGCCTCGGCGACCCGGCGGTAGCGCTCCTCGTCGTAGGACCAGTCGCGACCGGTCGACTCCCAGCCGCCGCGGACCCGACGTACGGCGCCGTCGACGTCGAGCACCTTGAGCATCGTCTCGAGCCGGTTGCGACTCAGGTCGACGTAGGCCTCGAGGGTGGCGGTGCTCATCGCCCGGCCCTGCTCCGCGAGCACCGCGAGGGTCTGGCGGACCTGCTCCTCGCGGGGAAACGCCAGGGACGCGAAGTAGGCCCAGATGTCACGGTCCTCGATCGCCGGCAGCAGCACCACCGTCGCCTCGTCGGTGCCGCGACCGGCGCGACCGACCTGCTGGTAGTAGGCCACCGGCGACTGCGGGGCACCCATGTTGACCACGAAGCCCAAGGTGGCGTCGAAACCCATGCCGAGCGCGCTCGTCGCGACCAGAGCCTTGACCCGGCCGGCGATCAGGTCCTGCTCGAGGGCTTGGCGCTCGGTGGTCTCGGTCTGCCCGGAGTAGGCCGCGACAACGTGGCCGCGCGAGCGCAGGTAGTCGGCGATCTCCTGGGTGGCCGAGACCGTGAGGCAGTAGATGATGCCGGAGCCGGACTGCTCGGCGAGGTGGTCGGCCAGCCATGCCAGCCGCTGCTCGGCGGTGCGGAGCCGGACCACGCCGAGCCGCAACGACTCCCGGTCGAGAGACCCCCGCAGCACCAGGACGCCCTGGCCGGAGGTGAGGGACGAGCCCTCCAGCTGCTCGGCCACGTCGTTGGTGACCCGCTCGTTGGCGGTCGCGGTGGTGGCCAGCACCGGGATGCCGGCAGGCAGCTCGCCCAGGAGGGTGCGGATCCGTCGGTAGTCGGGCCGGAAGTCGTGACCCCAGTCGGAGATGCAGTGCGCCTCGTCGACGACGAGCAGGCCGCAGGTCGCGGCCAGCCGCGGCAGCACCTCGTCGCGGAAACCCGGGTTGTTGAGCCGCTCGGGGCTGACGAGGAGCACGTCGATCTCGCCGGCCGCGATCGCGGCGTGGATCGGCTCCCAGTCCTCGAGGTTGGTCGAGTTGATGGTGGCCGCCCGGATGCCGGCCCGCTCCGCCGCCGCGATCTGGTTGCGCATCAGCGCGAGCAGCGGCGAGACGATCACCGTCGGGCCGGCGCCCTGCTCGCGCAGCAGCAGCGTGGCCACGAAGTAGACCGCCGACTTGCCCCAGCCGGTGCGCTGCACGACCAGCGCCCGGCGTCGGTGCACCGCGAGCGCCTCGATCGCCGACCACTGGTCGTCGCGGAGCACCGCGTCGTCCTGGCCGGGGCGGGGTCCGACCAGCGCGCGCAGGTGCGCCTCGGCGCTAACCCGCAGATCGGGCGTCGCGGCGTCGGCCTGGGCTGTCGCGGTCATGGCGCCTGTCTACCAGTCAGCTCCGACATGAAGTTTTTCGCCTCCACGGGTATCAGGCCGCGACCGTGCGTCTCTTCCCTGCCAAGACCACACAGACTCGGGCACACCCAGGGAGAAACATCATGCTGAAGAACCGAATCGTCCTCGGCGGCCTCGCCGCAGCCACCCTCGTCGGCGGCGGCCTCGCCGCGAACGCCGCGACGGCGAGCCCGTCCCCGGACAACGCCCAAGGCGTCGCGCCCTCCGCAGCGCACGCCAAGAAGGCCGTGACCCCGATCCGCTGTGACGGCGGCCGCGTGGTCAACATGAACACCCGGATCGTGAACACACCCTTCACCTTCAGCGAGACCGGGGTGAACGCCCAGGACCAGACGGTCCCCGGCGTGGCGGTGGGCCTCGTCGGTCCCCGCCGCGGCACCGACACGGTGCTCGTCACCGTCTCGGCCGAGACCCAGCTGACCGGCGGGGACACCAACGACTGGATGGGCCTCGAGGTCCACCGCAACGGCGTCCCGATCCAGCCCTTCACCGCGGCCGGCGACGTCCTCGCGTTCACCTCCGAGCCCGGCTGGAACGCCAACTCGATCCAGTTCTGCACCAAGATCAAGAGGGGCGCCAACATCTTCCAGGTCAAGGCCAACCTCCAGGACAACTCCGGGGCCCACTCGCTGAACGGCTGGCTCGACGACCTCACGGTCAGCTACGTCCGCTTCGACTGATCCGCTCGAAGCACCTGCCGACGCTGGACGCCGGCTCGCCCCCACTACTTGGGCGGGCCGGCGTTTCGCGCTATCCGGCGGAGAACGCGCCCTGCGCCAGCAGCGGTACGACGTCGCTCGCGTCCAGGTCGGCGGCCACGTCCACGTCGCCCGCGAAGCCCCGGTCGATCAGCTCGCGTCCGCTCGCACACGCGGCGAGTGCTGCGGGGAGACCGTCCTGGACCGCCCGGAACGCCAGCTCGGCGACCCGTGCCTCGGGGCTCAGGTCGTCGTGGCCGAGATCCACCAGCGCCGCCAGCACCGCGCCGGCGCCCCAGAGGTCCTCCACTGCGGGCCGCAGCGAGTCGTCCGGCCAGCGTTCCCCGGCCGGCACCACCGCCACCCGCTCACCCTCGGCCAGCCTGGGTGCGAGCCAGCGCGCCACAGCCGTCCGGTTGCGCAGGCAGGCCCCGACGACCAGCACGCCCCCCTCGGTCAGCGCAGAGCTGATCGCCGACCCGTTCGGCGAGGGCAGCACCAGCCGCTCCACGCCGGTCGCCGCCAGCACCGACGCCGGCGACAGGCTCACACCGGGCGAGGAGCGTCCGACGGCCAGCACCGCGTCCCGCTCGGAGGCGTACGCCACTGCGCGCTCGTCGCCCCATCCGAACGGGTGCACGACGATCCCGCGCTCGACAGCGACCGTCAGTGTGGTCGTGAACGACAGCACGTCGACGACGGCCGCGACCGCCGCCCCGGCCGTGACCGCGCGCCCGCCCGTCGGACCCCACTCCAGCCGGAGCAGGTAGTCGCCTTGGCCGTGGGCTCGATGGGTCTCGACGCGTGTCACCAGATGCGGACCCGGTCCGCCGGGTCGAGCCACAGGCCGTCGCCCTCGACGGTGCCGAACACCTCGTGGAACTCGTCGAGGTTGCGCACGATGTTGGCACGGAACTCCGGCGGTGAGTGCGGGTCGATGGTGAGGTACTGCTGTTCCTGCTCCTTGCGCCGCTTGGTGCGCCAGCAGTAGGCCCAGTTCATGAACAGGGCGCGCCGGTCCTCCTCGGCCGCGGTCCCGCCCTGCGCGATCAGGTAGGCGGTGTGGCCGATGGTCAGCCCGCCGAGGTCGCCGATGTTCTCGCCGACGGTCAGCGAGCCGTTGACGTGCTCGCCGGGGAGCGCACGCGGCTCGAAGGCGTCGTACTGCTCGATCAGCGCGGTCGACTTCACCTCGAACGCGGCCTTGTCGTCGGGCGTCCACCAGTCGTTGAGGTTGCCGGCCCCGTCGTACTGCGCCCCTTGGTCGTCGAAGCCATGGCCGATCTCGTGACCGATGACCGCACCGATGCCGCCGTAGTTCTCGGCGACGGCCGCGTCGGGTGCGAAGAAGGGCCGCTGGAGGATCCCGGCCGGGAAGCAGATCTCGTTGGTGCCGGGGTTGTAGTAGGCGTTGACCGTCTGCGGCAGCATGAACCACTCGTCGCGGTCGACCGGCGAGCCGATCTTGCCGAGCTGCCGGTCGGTCTCGAACGCCGACGCGGCCGCGACGTTGCCGAGCAGGTCGTCGGCGGTGACGTGCAGCGCGGAGTAGTCGCGGAACTTCTCGGGGTAGCCGATCTTGGGCCGGAAGGTGCCCAGCTTGGCGTAGGCCCGCTGCTTGGTCTCCTCGGTCATCCAGTCGAGCGCCTCGATCGAGACCCGGTAGGCCGCGAGCAGGTTGGCGACCAGGTCGTCCATCAGCGCCTTGGAGGTCGGCGGGAAGTGCCGCGCGACGTACTCCTTGCCGACCGCCTCCCCGAGCGCGCCCTCGACGAGAGCGACGCCACGCTTCCAGCGGGCGCGCAGCTCGGGGGTGCCGCTGAGGGTACGGCCGTAGAAGTCGAAGTTGGCCTCGACGAAGTCGTCGGTGAGGTAGGCCGCCGCGGAGCGCAGCACGTGCGAGAGCAGCCACTCGCGCCAGTCGTCGATGGAGACCTCGTCGAGGACGCCGGCGAGGTGGGAGAAGTACGACGGCTGCCGCACGCACACCTCGGCCAGCGTCTCGTCGTTGCCGCCGATGTTGGTGATGTAGGCGTCCCAGTCGAAGCTGGGGCACAGCTCGACGAGCTCGGCCTTGGTCAGCAGGTTGTAGGTCTTCTGCACGTCGCGGGTCTCGGCGCGCTCCCAGTGGCCGGCCGCCAGCCTGGTGTCGATGGCGAGCACGGTCGCAGCACCCGCAGCCGGGTCGGCATGCTCGCCGAGGGTGAAGATGGTGGTGAGGTAGCCGACGTACTTGTCCCGCACCTCGGCGAACTTCTCGTCGCGGTAGTAGGACTCGTCGGGCAGACCGAGCCCGCCCTGGACCAGGTTGAAGAGGTAGCGGTCGGAGTTCTTGGAGTCGGTGTCGACGTAGGAGCCGAAGATCCCGTGTCCGCCGATCCTCTCGAACTCGCCGAGGAAGGCCGCCAGGTCGCGGACGTCGCGCAGCGCGGCGACCGCGTCGATCAGCGGCCGCACCGGACGCAAGCCGAGGTGGTTGATCGCCTCGGTGTTCATGAACGAGGCGAACAGGTCCCCGATCTTGCGGGCGTCCTCGTCGGCGGCGATCCCCGGGTCACCGGACACCGCGGCGCCGGCGAGGTCCTCGATGATCACCCGGACCTGCTCCTGGGCCACATCGGCGAGCTGGACGAACGGCCCCCAGCTGGAGCGGTCGGAGGGGATCTCGGTGGTGTCGAGCCAGCGCCCGTTGACGTGACCGAAGAGGTCGTCCTGGGGCCGGATGTCGGGGTTCATGCCCTCGCGGGCCTGGTCCAAGGTGCTCACGAACCGACCTTAACCAACCGGTGGCCAACCCGGACGGCCCGGGAGTACGTTCCGCCCATGACCTCCCCCTCCAGTGACAGCGTCACCGAAGCGCTCCGCGTCGTGGCCACCATCCCCACCAAGCCCGAGGCGGCCGACGCCATCAGGGCCGGCCTCGCCGACCTGGTCGCCGCCACCAGGCAGGAGGACGGGTGCCTGGAGTACGTCGCGTTCGAGTCCCAGAGCGCCCCCGGGGTCTTCGTGACCATCGAGACCTGGCGCAGCCAGGCCGACCTGGACGCGCACATGACCACGCCTCACATCGCCGCCGCCTTCGAGGTGCTCGGCGACAACCTCACCGGAGACGTGGGGATCCACCCGCTCACCCCCCTCTGAAGCACGCCCCCTCGGAAACCGGTGGTCGAGTAGCCGCCGAGGAACGAGGCGGCGTATCGAGACCCACCGCCAGGTCTCGATACGCTCGCTGGCGCTCGCTACTCGACCAACGAGGGAAACCGGTGGTCGAGCAACCGCCGAGGAACGCCAACCCCGGTGGTCGAGCAACCGCCGAGGATCGCCAACCCCGGTGGTCGAGTAGCCGCCGAGGAACGAGGCGGCGTATCGAGACCCACCGCCAGGTCTCGATACGCTCGCTGGCGCTCGCTACTCGACCAACGAGGGAAACCGGTGGTCGAGCAACCGCCGAGGAACGCCAACCCCGGTGGTCGAGTAGCCGCCGAGGAACGAGGCGGCGTATCGAGACCCACCGCCAGGTCTCGATACGCTCGCTGGCGCTCGCTACTCGACCAACGAGGGAAACCGGTGGTCGAGCAGCCGCCGCCAGCTCGAACGCGCTGGCGGCGTATCGAGACCGACCGGCGGCGTCTCGACCACGAGGGAAACCGGCGCTCGCTACTCGACCAACGAGGGAAACTGGCGCTCGCTACTCGACCAACGAGGAGGGTCAGCCGCGGACCTTCACGACCGACTTGCCGAGGGTCTTGCGCTCGTCCATGTCGACCAGCGCCCGACCGAACTCCTCCAGCTCGTACGTCGCGCCGATCGGCGGCTTGATCACGCCCGAAGCCATCATCGGCACCAGCTCGGTCCACTGCTGCTGCATGTAGCCGGGCCGCACCATCGCGTAGGCGCCCCAGCCGACGCCGCGGACGTCGACGTTGTTGAGCAGCAGCCGGTTGACCTTGACCTCGGGGATCCCCTGGCCGGCGGCGAACCCGACCACGAGCAGCCGGCCCTGGGTCGCCAGCGAGCGCAGCGAGTCGGTGAAGAGCGAGCCGCCGACGACGTCGACGATCACGTCGACCCCCCTGCCCCCGGTCAGCTCGGCGACCGAGTCGCGGAAACCCTCGACCAGCACCGTCTCGTCGGCACCGGCCTGCCGGGCGACAGCGGCCTTCTCCTCAGTGCTGACCACGGCGATGGTGCGGGCGCCGTACCCCTTGGCGACCTGGATGGTCGCGGTGCCGACGCCGCCCGCGGCACCGTGCACGAGCACGGTCTCGCCGGCCTTGCAGCTGGCCCCGCTCGGCCAGCGCGAACTGGGCGGTCAGGTAGTTCATCGGCAGGGCGGCGCCCTCGTCGAAGGACACGTTGTCGGGCAGCGCGAAGGTGGAGATGGCCGGGTTCGCGACCAGCTCGGAGCCGCCCCCGTAGCCACCGACGCCGGCGACCCGCTGGCCGGGCTCGAAGCCCTCGGGACCGGACACGACAGTGCCCGCGAAGTCGACTCCGAGGGTGAACGGCAGCTCGGGCTTGAGCTGGTACTGCCCCTTGCTGAGCAGCAGGTCAGGGAAGGAGATGCCGACGCGATGGACCTCGACCAGGACGTCGTCGGGCCCGGGCGTGGGCTCGGGGACGTCGCGGATCTCGATGTCGTCGGGACCAGTGGTGGTGACTACCTGAACGGCGCGCATGGACGTGACGTTAGCGGGCCGGTGTCAACGCGGGTCGACCAGTGCGTTCATCTCGAAGTGCATCGGGTCGGTGTAGCCCCAGTCGCCACCCCAGGCGAAGCCCCACTTCTTGAAGGCCGCCACCACGCCGCGATCCATCTCGCCCACGGTCCCGCGCTGGTTGCCCGGCACGTTGAGGTCGAGGGCCAGGCCGAAGGCGTGGTTGGACAGGGTCGTCGACCCGGCGATGAAGCGCGGGTAGTAGCAGCCGGCGAACTCGCCGGGGTGGATCTTGTCGGCCAGCCCCTGCGCCGCGATGTCGGTCAGGGCGGCCCGCAGCTGCGGGAAGATCAGCTTGTTGCAGGTGACGCTGCCCAGGATCGGCACGATCTCGGTCGAGATGTGGGTGGCCACCCAGGCCGGGTCCGGCGCGATCCGGCCGCCGCTGAGCACGGAGTAGCGGAAGGTGCCCACGGCATCCCCGATCGAGCCGACGACCACGGCGGTCTGCTGGACACCGGGATCGATGCCGTAGCGGGCCACCGCGTCGACCATCTGGACAGCCTGGTCGGCGCCGACCGCGCGCTGGATCGGCTTGCTGAGCGCGGCCGGCGACTGCCGGCCGGTCCGGATCAGCAGCGCGTTGTCGGGGGTCATCCCGAGGTCCTCGATCCAGCTCTCGTTGACGACGGCGTCGACCTGCTCGGAGAGCGGGGCGAAGGCGCCGACGTGCACCTCGGTCGCGTCGGCGGCGCTGCCGAGCGCGAGGTTGCCCTGGTCGTCCTGGGGCAGCTTCTTGCTCAGGGCCTGGCGCACCGCGACCTCACCGTCGGCGATCCGGTTCCAGACCGCCCGGGTCTCGGCGCTGTCGTAGGGCGCGTAGTTCCGGTAGGTCGCCGGGTCGACCGCCGCCACCCGCAGCGCCCTGTTCTCGATGACGACCTCGGCCAGCGAGATGACCTCGACGTCCTGGACGCCCTTGAGCCTGCGGACCGCTGCGACCGTCGCCGGGTCGAGAGTGGTCGAGCCGTTGACGATGATGTCGGGCGGCTGCACGACCCCGGTGCGCCTGCCCGGACGCTCGACCGCGTGCGCCGGGTCGAGGACCGACGCCGACGACGTCGGTCCGGCGCTCCCCGGGCTCGACGCCGGGCCGTCCGTGGCGCCCGTCGGGCTTGGCGAGGACACCGTGGACGTGGGGTCGATCTCGGCCGTCGACGACCCTCCGCAGCCCGCTGTCAGGCTCGCCGTGAGGGCAGCAGCCAGCCCCAGCACGCCCACCCGGACCTTCGCCGCCCGGATCTGCCGCTGTCGCATGTCAACCACCTCCCCGACCCTCAAGGGTAGGACGTGGGCCCTGACCCGTCAGAGGAGCACCGGGATCAGGTACGCCGGCGGCGGATCTCCTCGTTGATCGCAGGCACGATCTCGTGCAGGTCCCCGATCACGGCGTGCGTCGCCTTGGTGACCATCGGGGCGTCGGGGTCGGAGTTGATCGCCAGGATCGCCTTGGCGCTCGAGCACCCCGCCCAGTGCTGGATGGCGCCGCTGATGCCACAGGGGATGTAGAGGTCCGGGGAGATCCGGGAGCCGGTCTGGCCCACCTGCTCGTGGTGCGGCCGCCAGCCGAGCGACGTGACCACCCGGGACACCCCGAGCGACCCACCGACCAGGTCCGTGAGCTCGAGCAGGTCGGCGAAGCCGTCCGCGCTTCCGGCTCCGCGCCCGGCGCCGACGACCACGCGCGCCGACTTCAACGACCCGGAGAGGTCCGGCTCGGGCTCCTCCGACGACACCACCCGGGCGACCAGGTCGGCGGCCTCGACCACCGGCGCGTGCGTCACCACCTCGGCGGGTGCCGGGGCCGTGGCTGGTGCCGCCTCGACCGCGTGGCCGGCGACCGTGAAGACCGCGGGTCGGTCGGCCAGCCGCATCTCCTCCAGGGCCGCGCCGCCGACCACCTGCCGGGTGACGACGAACGGCGCGAGGCCGCTGAAGGACAGCACGTTGGCGGCCATCGCCACTCCCTCACGTGCCGCGACGTGGGCCATCACCTCGTTGCCCCGCGGCGTGCCCGCCGCCATCACCACGACGGAGGACCCGCGGACCGACTGGAGGCCGGCCGCCCAGGCCGCTCCGGCGTACGACGCGTAGGCCTCGCCGGTCAGCGCGTGGACCGTGCGCACGCCGTACGCAGCGAGCGTGCCGACCAGGTCGGCCGACGGCTCACCCACGACGACCGCGTCGACCGGGACGCCGCCGCCGGACTCGGCGAGCGAACGGGCGAAGGTGATGGCCTCGCGGGACACCTCGACCGCCTCGCCCGTGGGGGCGGTCTCCACCAGCACGATGATCATCGGGACAGCACTCCCAGCTGCTCGAGCAGGTCGACCACGGCGGGCGCGGCGTCCGCGCCCTTGCCGAGGATCTGGACGTCGGACGGGGTCGGCGGCGGCAGCAGCAGGCGGACCCGTGCCGGACCGGTGGGTGCGGCGGTGGGCTCGCGCTCGTCGATCGCGACCTTCTTGGCCTTCATCCGGCCGGGCACGGTCGGGTAGCGCGGCTCCACGCCACCCTCCAGCACCGTGACCACGGCAGGCAGTGGCACCCGGTAGGTCTCGTGGCCGTCGGTGCCGGCGCCACTCGCGGTCACCTCGGAGCCGTCGACCGACACCGTGCTCACCCCGTTGACGACCGGGCGTCCGAGCTCGTAGGCGAGCCTGATGCCGACCTGGAAGTCGCCACTGTCGGCGGCGTCGTTGCCGAGCAGCACCAGGTCGTGCTCCCGCGCGACGACCGCGATCTCGCGGGCCACGTCGGCCGGGCCGTAGGACTGCGAGTCGGCCACCACGTGCACCGCGGCGGTGCAGCCGACGGCGAGCGCGGAACGCAGCTGCTCGACAGCGTCGGCGTCCCCGAGGGTGAGCACGGTCGCCGTGCCCCCGGTGGCGGCGGCGATCTGGACGGCGAGCTCGACCGCGCACTCCTCGTGGGCGCTCATCGTGAAGCCGGCGTAGCGGCCGTCGACGCCCTGCTCGTCGTCGGTCAGCACCACCTCGCTGGAGGAGTCGACGACCCGCTTGATGCAGACGAGTACGGAGGTCATGTCAGCGGATCCGGTCGTTGGCGGGATCGAGGAGCGCGGTGGCGTCGACCGAGCCGACGGTCACCGGGTAGAGCTCCTCCATGTAGGAGACGGCCAGCTGGTTGCCGATCGAGGCCTCGGCCGGCGGCAGGTAGGCGAGCAGCAGGTGCTTGCCGAGCGATGGCGCGGAGCCGGCGGACGTGACGTACGGGTGGTGGCCGTGACCGTCGGTGAGCGGCTCACCGGCACGGGTCAGGATCGGCTCGCCGCCGAGCATGTAGCGCTTGGTGCCGGACGCCGAGGTGTGGTCGTCGACCACGAGGGTGCACAGCACGGACTGCACCGGGCCCTCGCGCTGCGCGAGGTAGGCCTCGCGACCCACGAAGTCAGCCGCCTTCACCTTCGGTCGCTGCATCCCGGCCTCGACGATCGAGCGCTCGGCGTCGAGCTCGGAGCCGAACGCACGGTAGCCCTTCTCGAGCCGGCCGGTCGTGCCGTAGACCCCGATGCCGACGGGGACGGCGCCGTGGCCGGCGCCCGCGTCGAGCAGTCGCTCCCACAGCGCGGCGGCGTCGTCCATCGCGACGTAGAGCTCCCAGCCGAGCTCGCCGACGTAGGAGATCCGGGAGGCGAGCACCGTGGTGCCGCCGACGGCGATCTCGCGGCAGGTCAGGAACCCGAAGCCCTCGTCCGAGACGTCGTCGGAGGTCAGGGAGGCGAGGATGTCGCGCGCCTTGGGTCCCCACAGACCGATCGTCGAGACCGCGTCGGTGTGGTCGGTGATGGTCGTCGCGCCGTCATCGGGCACCTGGCTGCCGAACCACTGCAGGTCGGCCCGTCCGTGGGCACCGCCGGTGACCACCCGGAACTCGTGCTCACCCAGGCGCATCACGGTCAGGTCGGAGAGGAAGCCGCCCTTGGCGTCGAGCACCGGCGTGTAGATCACCTTGCCGACCGCCACGTCGCACTGTGCGACACAGGTGCGCTGGACGGTGTCGAGGGCAGCGGGCCCGGTGATGTCGAAGACCTGGAAGGCGGACAGGTCGATCACGCCGGCGGCCTCGCGCAGCCGCAGGTGCTCGGCGTTGATGATCGGGCTCCACCAGCGGGCGTCCCACTCGTGCTCGCGCGGCAGTACGGCGTCGCCGTACTCGTCCACCAGCCCGGCGTTGGACTCGTACCAGTGCGGCCGCTCCCAGCCCGCGGTCTCGAAGAACATCGCGCCGAGCTTCTGCTGCGACGCGTGCATCGGGGAGAGCCGCTGGTCGCGGTCGGACTCGTACTGCTCGGCGGGGTGGACGATGCCGTAGGTCTTGATGAAGGCCTCGGTGGTGCGCAGCCGGGTGTGCTCGCGGCGCATCTGGTGCGGGTGGAAGCGTGCGATGTCGCTGTGGTGCACGTCGATCTCGCTGTGCCCGTGGGTCATCCACTCGGCCAGGGCGCGACCGACGCCCGGACCTTCCTTGATCCAGACCGCGGCCGCGGTCCACAGACCCTTGACCAGGCTCTCGCCGAGGATCGGGTTGCCGTCACAGGTCAGCGACAGCAGCCCGTTGATCGCGTAGCGCATCTCCGCGCCCTCGGCGCCGAGCAGCTCGGGCATCAGCTCGTAGGCCTGCTCCAGCTGGGGGTCGAAGTCGTCGGAGGTGAAGGGCATCTCGGTCGGCGACAGCTTGGCCTGCTCGATCGAGGGGATGTCCTCCGGCTCGTGCAGGATCGCGCGGTGGGCGTAGGAGCCGACCTCCATGTCGGCGCCGTGCTGGCGCTCGTAGCAGAAGGTGTCCATGTCACGGACGATCGGGAAGCTGATCTCGCCCTCGACGCCCGCGAGCTGGGGGCAGGGACCGACGCTGATCATCTGGTGCACCGCGGGCGTCAGCGGGATCGAGATCCCGGCCATGTCGCCGATCTTGGGGCTCCACACGCCGCAGGCGATGACGACGTACTCCGCCTCGATGTCGCCGCCGTCGGTGCGCACCCGGGTGATCCTGCGACGCCCGTCGGCTCCCTCCTCGGTGTCGAGTCCGACGACCTCGACGGTGGGTACGACGGTGAGCGCCCCGGTGGCCAGCGCGCTCTCGCGCATGATCGTGCCGGCCCGCAGCGAGTCGACCACCCCGACGCTCGGCGTCCAGAAGGCACCGATGAACTGGTCGGTCTCGATGAACGGGACCTTCTCCTTCACGAACTCCGGACTGACCAGCTCGGACTCGATGCCCCAGGCCTTGGCCGACGACATCCGCCGGCGCAGCTCCTCCATCCGCTCCTCGGTGCGGGCCAGCTCGAATCCGCCGGACTGGGTGAAGACACCCATCTCCTGGTACTGACGCACCGAGTCGAGGGTCAGGTCCGTGATCTCCCGGGAGTGGTCCACCGGGAAGATGAAGTTCGACGCGTGACCGGTCGAGCCACCCGGATTGGGCAGCGCTCCCTTGTCGAGCTGCACGATGTCGCGCCAGCCGAGCTCGGCCAGGTGGTGCACGAGGCTGTTGCCGACGATGCCGGCGCCGATCACGACGACCGTGGCCGAGGTGGGGACGGTGGCCATGGTGACTCCCGTTCTTGTTGCGCATGGCGCAACTGAATGCGTATTAAGGAACGCCTACCAGTGTTGGCCGATCCCCCCGCGGCTGTCAAGGCGGTCGTGGGGGGATCGGGGGGATCACGACCCTTCGGTGTCCGACGTGCTGTCGGGGTCCGTCAGCGATCCCGCCGGCGGCAGGGGGAGCTCCGAGCGCGGCACGAGGTACTCCTTCGCGACCTTGACCTCGCGCTGCGGGATCAGCGAGATGTCCGGCTCCTCGCGCAGCGCCTTCATCAACGAGACGCACATGGCTATCAGGATCAGCATGAACGGCCCGGCCACGATGATCACCAGTGTCTGCAGCGCCTGCAGGCCCCCTTGCCACAGCAGCAGTGCTGCCACCGCACCCATCGCCACGCCCCAGAAGACGACCAGCCAGCGTCGAGGATGCTCCTCGCCGTTCTCGCTGAGCATCCCCATCACGATCGAGGCACTGTCCGCGCCGGTGACGAAGAAGATCGCGATCAGGAAGATCGCCAGGGCGACCGTGATGCTCGACAGCGGGAACTCGCGCAGTGTGTCGAAGAGCGCGTTCTCGGTCCCGCTGGCAAGCGACGCCGGCATGTCGACACCCTCCTCGAGCTGGAGGTCGAAGGCCGAGCCGCCCATGATCGAGAACCAGATGAACGACACCAGGCTGGGCACCAGGATCACGAAGACCACGAACTGCCGGATGGTGCGGCCCTTGGAGATCCGGGCGATGAACATCCCGACGAACGGGGTCCACGAGATCCACCAGGCCCAGTAGAAGATCGTCCACCCGTTGAGCCAGGAGCTCTCGCCGAAGACCCCGGTGCGGAAGCTCATCGCGGGCAGGTGGGTGAGGTAGCCGCCGAGCGACTCGGTGAACGTGCCCAGGATGAACACGGTCGGGCCGACCACGAAGAGGAACAGCACCAGCAGGCCGGCGGCGATCGCGTTGGCGTTGGAGAGGTACTTGACGCCCCGCTCGATGCCGGACACCGCCGAGACGACGAAGCACAGGGTCAGGAACGCGATCACCGCCACCGCCAGCGACTTGCTGTCGCCACCCGTGCCGAAGACGTTGTCGAGTCCCCCGGTGATCTGCAGGGCGCCCAGGCCGAGCGACGTCGCCGAGCCGAAGAGCGTCGCGAAGATCGCGATCACGTCGATGCTCTTGCCGATCGGACCTGCGGCGCGATCACCCAGCAGCGGCCGGAACGTGCCGCTGACCAGGTTGCCGTAGCCCTTGCGGTAGGCGAAGTAGCCGATCGCGAGTCCGATGACGGCGTACATCGACCAGGGGTGGAGGCCCCAGTGGAAGAAGGTGTACTCCATCGCCAGATTCGCCGCCTCCGGGGATCCCGGCTCGGCCATCCCCATCGGCGGCGTGTTCAGGTGGGTCAACGGCTCGGCGACGCCCCAGAACATCAGCCCGATGCCCATCCCGGTGGCGAACATCATCGACACCCAGGAGAAGGTCGAGAACTCCGGCTCCGAGTCGTCCGGACCGAGCTTGATGTTGCCGTAGCGCGACAGCGCGAGATAGGCGGAGAAGATCACGAAGGACGCGCTGGTCAGCACGAAGAGCCAGCCGAACGAGTCGGTGACCCACGTCAGGATCTTGGTGGTGCCCTTGTCCATCGCCTCCGGGCTGACCAGCCCCGACACCAGGAAGGCGACCGAGATGCCGGCCGCGACGCCGAACACCACCTTGTCGATCGGCAGCTTGCCGTCCGGTTGCTCCCGGACCTCTTCCTTGTTGTGCACGTCAGTCATGAGGTACCCGTCCTCCGATGTAGGGCTGGCTCAGGCGAGCCAGGCGTCGACCTTGTCCTGGTTCTCGCCGATCCACTTCTCCGCGGCGTCGGCGGGAGCCATGCCGTCCTCGGAGATGTACTTCGCCACGACGTTCTGATCGTCGTTGGTCCACTTGAAGGCCTTGACCAGGTCGACCGCCGAGCCACCCTTGTCGGCCCACTTCGTCGAGACGACCTTCTGCAGCGTGGTCTCCGGGTAGTCGCAGTCCACCGTCGCTGGGTCGTCCTGACAGCCGTCGGTGTATTCGGCGGCAGCTTGACGCGCTGGAGGTCGATGTCCGCGAAGAGCCACTGCGGCTCGTAGAAGTAGCCGATCAGGAACTTCTTCTTCTCCTCGGCCTGCTGGAACGCCGTGATGCTGGCGGCCTCGCTCCCGGAGAAGACGACCTTGAAGTCGAGGTCAAGGTTGCTGACGATCGACTCGTCGAACTGGACGTACGACGGGTCAGCGCCGAGGAACTGGCCCTTGCCCCCCGACTCCGAGGTGGCGAAGTCCTTGGCGAAGTCGTTCAGCTTCGTGTAGTCGAGGACCTCCGGGTGCTCCTTGGCGAGCCACGGCGGGACGTACCAGCCGATGATGCCGATGTTGCCGGTCTCGCCGAAGGCCACGGCGCTGCCGTCACCGTTCTCGGCGAAGAACTTCTTCTCGAGGTCCGGGTGGCCCCAGTCCTCGAGAACGACGTCGACCTCGCCGGTGCCGAAGCCCTGCCACGAGACGTCCTCCTTCAGCTCCTTGTAGTTGACCTTGCAGCCCAGCTCGCTCTCCATCAGCGTGCCCACCACATAGGCATCGGCCTCGTAACCGACCCAGGGGTTGACGGCCATGTTGACCTCGCCGCAGTCGCCGGCCTCGGCGGCCTTCGACTCGTTGGCCTTGGTCTGGTCGGCGATCGAGCCGCCGCCGCTGTCACCGCCGCAGGCACCGAGCGCGAGCGTCGCGCACGCCGCGGCCGCAGCCAGGCCAGCCCCCCGCTTCCATCCGTTCCGCGTGTTCCGCATTCCATCTCCTTGTCGCGTAGCGTGTGCGATCTGCTGTCCCGAGCTGGGTGTTGTCACAGGTGTCAGGTCGACACCTCTCGGGCCGATGCCCGCATGATCCGGTCGAGCATCACGCCGAGCAGCACGATGGTGATCCCGGCAGCCGCGCCCTTGCCCCAGTCCTCCGAGCGGGAGGTGCCGAGCACGACGTCGTAGCCCAGCGCCTGGGCGCCGACCAGGCCACCGATGACGACCATCGAGAGCACGTAGAGCAGCCCCTGGTTGGCCGCGAGCAGCAACGAGCCGCGTGCCATGGGCAGCTGGACCTTGGTGATCTCCTGCCACGTGGTGGCGCCGGTCGAGCGCGAGGCCTCCACCGTGCTCGGCGAGACCCCTTTCACACCGTCGGCCACCAGCTTGATGGCGGCCGGGGCCGCGTACACGACGCCGGCGAAGATCGCCGTGAAGCGGGTCGGGCCGAAGAGGGCGAGGACGGGGATCAGGTAGACGAACGGCGGGATGGTCTGGCCGGCGTCGAGGAACGGGCGCAGGGCGATGTCGACAGCCCGCCGCCGCGCCATCCAGACGCCGAACACCACGGCCAGCGCCATCACCAGGATGGTGGCGACCAGCACCATGGTGAGCGTGAGCATCGCGTTGTGCCACAGTCCGAGGTAGCGGATGCCGGCCAGGCAGACCACCGTGGGCGCCACGCCACGGACCCCGCCGAACACGAAGGCGAGGGCGATGATCGCGCCGCCGACGAGCCACCAGGGCGACTCGGCGATCAGCTCCTGGAGCGGGTTCAACAGCACGCTGCTGACCGTGTCCTTGAGTGCCTGGGTGAAACCGTAGAAGGTGTCGGTGAACCAGGCGAAGAAGGAGTCGACGCCGTCTGCGAGGCGAGGGCCCCAGGACGTCTCCGGGAACTCCGCGGCCCGGAAGTACTTCCGGGAGATGTAGACCGCCACCAGGGCGGCGACGCCGGTGGCCGCGAGCACCATCCGGCGCAGTCGGACGTTCACACCACCGCGGGCCGCCTTCTCCGACGCCTCGCTGGCCGCCGTCGTGGTGCGGTCGAGCATCACCGCCATCACCACGATCAGCATGCCGGGCACGAAGGCGCCGCCGACGTCGTTGCGGACCAGGGCCTGCAGGACGGGTTGACCGAGACCGGGGCCGTCGACGTACGCCGCGATGGTCGCCATCGACAGCGCGGCCATGATCGACTGGTTGAGTCCGACCACGATGGTCGCCCGCGCCATCGGCAGCTGGACCTTGGTCAGCCGCTGCCAGGGGCTCTGCCCCGAGGAGTCGGTCGCCTCGATGGTGGTCGCGGAGACGTTCCTGATCCCGTAGCCGGCGACCCGGATGATCGGGGGCAGCGCATAGATGAGGGTGCAGACGACCGCCGCGGAGGCGCCGATGCCGAAGAACAGCACGATCGGGCTCAGGTAGACGAACGTCGGCAGGGTCTGCATCAGGTCGAGGATCGTGGTGAGGACGGCGGTGCCGGTGCGCCCGGCCGTTCCGTAGTAGACGGCCAGTGGCATCCCGATCAGGACCGTGACGGCGACCGCGACGAAGGTGACGATCAGCAGGTCCATCGAGTCGGACCAGTAGCCGAAGAGGCCGAAGGAGAAGAAGGAGACGGCGACGAGGATCGCGATCCGCCAGCCGGCGACCGCGAGCCCGACCCACGCGGCGACGGCGGTGACGCCCAGCCAGCCGATCTGCGGGACCGGGCGCGGGAGGTCGGGGATCGAGATGAGGCGCTGGAGCCAGTCGACGAGCGAGACGAACCAGCTGCCGATCTGGTAGGTCAGCTGCACGACCGGGTTGGTGTCGCGGCTGGCGAGGACCGAGTTGCGGAAGTCGGTGAGGGACTGCTGGACGTCGTTCTGCGCTCGGACCGGCACCTCGAGCGTGTTCTGGCCCTTGGTGAAGGCCCAGACCACGATCCACACACCTATCACGATGAGTCCCCACGCCCAGCGGGGTAGGACCCGCCGCTCCGGGGGTGGCGGTGGTGCCTCGGCGCCGGCGCTCGCCGCCGGCCGCTCCAGGGTGGTGGTCATCATTCTTCCTCGGCGACGACGACCCGCAGGATCGCGTCGGCGTCGACGATGCCGACGAGCTGTCCGTCGTCGACCACCCGCACCGGGTGCTCGGAGGCGAGGGCCGCGCGGGCGGCCTGGCGCACGATCGTGGTGGAGGTCATGACCGGCCCCTCGGTCGAGTCGTCGGGTCGCGGCTCACGCATCACCCACTTCAGGGTGAGCACGTGGGACTTCGGGACCTCGGAGGTGAAGTCGCGGACGTAGTCGTCGGCCGGTGCGCCGACGACCTCGTCCGGCGTACCGATCTGGACGAGTGCGCCGTCGCGCATGATGAGGATCCGGTCGCCGAGCTTGAGGGCCTCCTGCAGGTCGTGGGTGATGAAGACCATCGTCTTGCCGAGCTCGTGGTGGAGCCGGATCACCTCGTTCTGCATGTCACGCCGGATCAGCGGGTCCAGCGCGGAGAACGGCTCGTCGAAGAGCAGCAGCGACGGGTCGTTGGCCAGCGCCCGCGCCAGGCCGACCCGCTGCTGCATGCCGCCGGAGAGCTGGTCGGGGTAGGAGCGTTCGTAGCCGGTGAGCCCGACCAGCTCGACGATCTCCTCGGCCTTGGACCGCCGCTCCTTCTTGCCGATCCCGCGGATCTCCAGTCCGTAGGCGACGTTGTCGAGGACCTGGCGGTGCGGGAGCAGGCCGAAGTGCTGGAAGACCATCGAGGTGTGCTTGCGCCGGAGGTCGCGCAGCTCGGCCTGGCCGGCCTTGGTCACGTCGTGCCCGTCGATGACGACCTGGCCCGCGGTCGGCTCGATCAGGCGGGTCAGGCACCGCACCAGCGTGGACTTGCCGGAGCCGGAGAGGCCCATCACGACGAACACCTCGCCGGGCGCGACGTCGAAGGACACGTCCTTCACGCCGACGACGCAGCCGGTCTTGTCCTTGAGCTCGGCGCGGGAGAGCTCGGCGTCCGGCGTGCCGATGATGTCGTCGCCGCCCTTGCCGAAGATCTTCCACAGGTGGCGCACCGAGAGCGCGGCCTCCGTGCCGGCGGTGGCCAGGGTCGGCTCCGACTCCGTGACTGCACTCATGAGGGATCCTCCTGGTTGCGGCTGTCGCCGGGCGGGTGGAGCGGCATGCCGTCGCGGTAGCGGTAGTAGGGAACGTCGGCGGGCGGCAGCGGCGTATTGCCGGCGATCAGGTCCGCGGCCTTCTCGGCGACCATCATCACCGGGGCGTAGATGTTGCCGTTGGTCACGTAGGGGAACACCGAGGCGTCGACCACGCGCAGCCCCTCGACGCCGTGCACCCGCATCGTGGACGGGTCGACGACGGCCGTCTCGTCGACGCCCATCTTCGCGGTGCAGGAGGGGTGCAGAGCTGTCTCGGCATCGGCCCGCACCCAGTCGAGGATCTGCTCGTCGGTCTCGACCTCCTTGCCCGGTGACAGCTCGCCGTCGTTGTACGGCGCGAACGCGGGCTGGTTGAGGATGTCGCGCGCGACCCGGATCGCCTCGACCCACTCGCGCTTGTCGTTCTCGGTCGAGAGGTAGTTGAACAGCAGGGACGGGTGCACCCGCGGGTCACGCGACCTGATCCGGACGTGGCCGCGGGTGTCGGCGTACATCGGGCCGATGTGCACCTGATAGCCGTGTCCCTCGGTCGGGGCCGACCCGTCGTAGCGGATCGCGACCGGGAGGAAGTGGAACATCAGGTTCGGGTAGTCGACGTCGTCGTTGCTGCGCGCGAAGCCGCCGCCCTCGAAGTGATTGGTGGCGCCGAGACCGCGGCGGTGGACGAGCCACTGGTAGCCGATGCCCGGCCGCTTGCGCCACTTCAGGCCGGGCGCGATCGAGACCGGCTGCTTCGAGGCGTACTGGATGTAGACCTCGAGGTGGTCCTGGAGGTTCTCACCGACGCCGGGCAGGTGGTGGACGAGCGGGACGCCCTGCTGTTTCAGCAGACCCTCGTCGCCGACGCCGGAGAGCTGGAGCAGCTGCGGGGTGTTGATGGCGCCGCCGCAGAGGATCACCTCGCCGGCAGCCGCGGTACGGCGGAGCCGGCCACCGCGCAGGTAGTCGACCCCGACCGCACGCCTGCCCTGGAACCGGACGCCGGTCGCGAACGCGAGCGTCTCGATCGTCAGGTTCTTGCGGTGCCGGACCGGGTGCAGGTAGGCGCGCGCTGCCGAGAGCCGCCGGCCACGGTGGACGTTGCGGTCGAACTTGGCGAAGCCCTCCTGGCGGTAGCCGTTGACGTCGTCGGTGCGCGGGTAGCCGGCCTGGACGGTCGCATCGAAGAACGCACCGAACAACGGGTTGTCGGCCGGACCGCGCTCCAGCACGAGCGGCCCGTCGCCGCCGCGCCAGTCGTCCGCGCCGCCGGTGCCGTCGTCGCCGAGACACGTCTCCATCTTCTTGAAGTAGGGCAGGCAGTGGAGGTAGTCCCACTCCTTCATCCCCGGCTCGGCGCCCCAGCGCTCGTAGTCGAGCGGGTTGCCGCGCTGGAAGATCATCCCGTTGATCGAGCTCGACCCGCCGAGCACCTTGCCCCGGGCGTGGTAGACGCGGCGGCCCCCCAGGTGCGGTTCGGGGTCGGTCTCGTACTTCCAGTCGTAGAGCCGGTTGCCGATCGGGAACGGGAGCGCCGCCGGCATGTGGATGAAGGGGTCGATCCGGAAGTCGGAGCGGCCGGCCTCGAGCACCAGGACAGTGGTGGACGGATCCGCGGAGAGCCGGTTGGCGAGCGCGCAACCCGCGGACCCGCCACCCACGATCACGTAGTCGTACCGGTCCGCACCCATGTCGTCGCCCTATCCCGCGAACCAGCGTTGTTCTGCGGGGCGGATGTTGTGCCAGACGTGCTTGGTCTCGCGGTACTCCGCGAGCCCGGCCTCCCCGAGCTCGCGGCCGAAGCCGGACTGCTTGTAGCCGCCCCACTCGGCCTGCGGCACGTAGGGGTGGTAGTCGTTGATCCAGACGGTGCCCATCCGCAGCCGGCCCGCGACGCGCTGGCCCTTGCCGGCGTCCTGGGTCCACACCGCACCGGCCAGCCCGTAGATCGAGTCGTTGGCGATCCGGACCGCCTCGTCCTCGTCGGTGAACGTCTCGACGGTCAGCACCGGGCCGAAGGACTCGTCCTGGGTGACGGACATGCCGCTCGTACAGCCGTCGAGGATGGTGGGCAGGTAGAAGAACCCGGCCGCCAGCGCGGGGTCCTCGGGCCGAGCCCCACCACAGCGGAGCACGGCGCCCTCGGCGAGGCCACGCGCGACGTACGCCTCGACCTTGTCGCGGTGGGCGGCGCTGGTCAGGGGCCCGGTCTCGGCCTTGTCGTCGAAGGGGCCGCCGAGCCGGATCGCGGTCGCCCGCTCGACGAGCCGGTCGACGAACTCGTCGTGGATCTCGTCCTGGACGACGAGCCGGGCCCCCGCCGAGCAGACCTGGCCCGAGTGCAGGAAGACAGCCGTGAGGGCGAAGTCGAGCGCGACGTCGAGGTCGGCGTCGGCGAAGACCAGGTTGGGATTCTTGCCACCGAGCTCGAGAGCGACCCTCTTCACCGTGGCCGCGGCGCTCGCCATGATCCGCCGGCCGGTCTCGAGGCCACCGGTGAAGGAGACCAGGTCGACCCGCGGATCGGTCGCGAGCGGCGCTCCGGCGCTCGCGCCCGCACCCAGGACGAGGTTGGCGACGCCGGCCGGGAGGCCGGCCTCGGCGAGCAGCTTCATCAGGTGGATCGCGGTGTGCGGGGTGAGCTCGCTGGGCTTGAGCACGAAGGTGTTGCCGGCCGCGAGGCAGGGGGCGACCTTCCAGGAGACCTGGAGCAGCGGGTAGTTCCACGGCGTCACCAGGCCGCAGACCCCGACCGGCTCGTGCACGATCCGGCTCACGACGTCGGGGTTGCCGGTGTCGACCACCCGACCGGCGTCCTCAGCCGCGACCCGGCCGTAGTGGCGGAAGACCGACACCACGTCGGCGATGTCGTAGTCGCTCTCGACGAGCCGCTTGCCGGTGTCGAGAGACTCCATCCGTGCGAGCTCGGCGGCATCACGCTCCATCAGGTCGGCGACCCGCAGCAGCAGGTCGCCGCGCTCACGTGCCGGCGTCGTCGGCCACGGTCCGTGGTGGAAGGCCCGGTGGGCGGAACCGATCGCGACCGCGGTGTCCGACTCGTCGGCCTCGTCGACCTCCGCGACCAGCGTCCCGTCGGCGGGGCAGCGGATCTCGCGACGTCCGCCGGCGCACGCGCTCGACCACTCGCCGTCCCAGTAGAGCTCAGGCACCAGCTGACCTACTCCCGCACGATGTTGCGTACTACGCAACCGATTGCTCGTCACGCAACCGGTCGGACACCCTGAGGATGCTGTCCGGTCACCTCGCCGTCAAGGGGTCACCCCCCGATGTAACCCAACCTTGACGTCCGCAGCGCTTTCAGCGCTGGCCCCAGCCGAGACGGTGGGAGACCTCGAGCGCCGCGCTCACCAGCTGACCGACGACCTCGTCGACCCGGTCCTCGGTGAGGCGGAACGTCGGCCCCGACACGCTCATCGAGGCCACCACGTCACCGTGCGCGTTGCGGACCGGGGCCGCGATCGCGGTCAGCCCCTCCTCGAGCTCGTCGACCGCGACGGCGTACCCCTGCTCGCGGACCTGGGCGAGCTCCTCGCGGAGCTTGGCCTTCTTGGTGATCGTCGTCGAGGTGTAGCGCAGCAGGGTGCCGAGCACCTCGGTGACGCGGGCGTCGTCGAGACCGCTGAGCAGCACTTTGCCGTTGCTGGTGGCGTGCAGCGGGATGTGCTGGCCGACCCAGTTGTGCGGCTGCAGCGCCGAGGATCCGGCGATCTGGTCGAGGTAGAGGGCCGAGCTCTCCGACAGCACCGCGATGTTGACCGTCTCGCCGGTGTCTGCCGCCAGCTGGCGGCAGACCGGACGGGCCTCCTGGACCAGGTCGAGGCGGGCGGTGGTCGCCCCCGCCAGCCGCAGCACACCGACGCCGAGGCGGTAGCGACCACGCTCGGTGGTCTGCTCGACCAGACGGTGCGACTCGAGGGTGGTGACCAGGCGGAAGGCGGTGCTCTTGTGGACCCCGAGCTCACCGGCGATCTCGGTGACCCCGGCCTCGCCGACCCGGGCCAGCACCTCGAGGATGGTCAGGGCGCGGTCGACGGACTGGACACCCGCGCTGCCCTCGGTCATGCCGGGACACTAGCGCAGCAGTTGTTGCGTATCGCAGACTTCGTTTCGCCCCGCGCAACGATCCCGACCAGAAGGTGGACCTCCGTGCCCAACCTCGCCACGCCCACCGCCGCCTCCGGCGACTACGTCCTGATCCTCTCCTGCCCGGACCGCCCCGGCATCGTGCACGCGGTCTCGGGGTTCCTCGTCGAGCGCGCCGGCAACATCGTGGAGAGCCAGCAGTTCGGCGACCGGCTGACCGACCGCTTCTTCATGCGCATCGACTTCGAGGTCCCGGGACCGTCGGACGCGGACGCCCTGCGCGCCGCGTTCATCCCGGTGGCGGAGGCATTCGAGATGGACTTCGAGCTGTGGGACGCGACCGCGCCGTACCGCACCCTGATCATGGTCTCCAAGCACCTGCACTGCCTCAACGACCTGCTCTTCCGCTCGAGCACCGGCTCGTTGCAGACCGAGATCTCGGGCGTCGTCTCCAACCACCCCGACGCCGGCCCGCTGGCCGCTTCGTACGGCATCCCCTTCCACCACGTGCCGGTGACCGCGGAGACCAAGCCCGAGGCCGAGGCCGAGCTGATGCGGCTGGTCGCCGCGTACGACGTGCACCTCGTCGTGCTGGCGCGCTACATGCAGGTGCTCTCCGACGGGCTGTGCCGCAACCTGTCCGGGCGGGCGATCAACATCCACCACTCGTTCCTGCCGAGCTTCAAGGGCGCCAAGCCCTACCACCAGGCCTTCGACCGCGGCGTGAAGCTGGTCGGCGCGACCGCGCACTACGTCACCGGCGACCTCGACGAGGGCCCGATCATCGAGCAGGACGTGATGCGCGTCGACCACGGCTACAACCAGGAGCAGCTGGTCTCCGCCGGCCGCGACGTCGAGGCCCAGGTGCTCTCCCGCGCCGTCCGCTGGCACGCCCAGTCCCGGGTCCTGCTCAACGGCTCCCGCACCGTCGTCTTCCGGTAGGTGGTCTCGCAGCGCTAGTCCCCCAGCTCCGCACGACGCCGTACGACGAAGGCCTCGAGCTCCTCGCGGATCGACTCGTCCAGGGCGGGCTGCTCGTACTCCTCGAGCTTCTTCTTGTAGATGTCCGTGGCTCGGGCCGCGGTGTCCTTGGCGCCGTTGCGCATCCAGCGCTCGTAGTTGTCCGACGAGTTGAGGAAGGGCCGGTAGAAGCAGGTCCGGAACCGCTCCATCGTGTGCATCGCACCGAGGAAGTGGCCGCCGTGGCCGACCTCCTCGTGCGCACCGAAGGCCATCGACTCCTCGTCGATCTCCAACGGGGTGAACTCGTGCTGGAGCATCTCGACCAGCTGGGCGTCGATCACGAACTTCTCGAAGCCGGCCACCAGGCCGCCCTCGAGCCAGCCGGCGGCGTGCATCACGTAGTTCGCACCAGCCAGGAAGGTCGGCATCATCGTCATCAGCGCCTCGTAGCCGGCCTGGGCGTCCGGGACCTGCGAGGAGGTCAGGCCACCGCCGGTGCGGAACGGCAGGTTGAAGTGCCGCGCGATCTGGCCGGTGCAGAGCAGCCCGATGCCGGACTCCGGGGTGCCGAAGGTCGGTGAACCCGACTGCATGTCGATGTTGGACAGGAAGGACCCGAAGACCACCGGACAGCCCGGCCGGATCAGCTGGGAGAGCGCGATCCCGGACAGCGCTTCGGCGATCTGCTGCACCAGCGCGGCCGGGATGGTCACCGGCGACATCGCCCCCATCAGGATGAACGGGGTGAGGATGACGGGCTGGTTGGCCGAGGAGTACTCGAACTGCGCCTCGAGCATCCGATCGTCCCAGCGCAGCGGCGAGTTGCAGTTGATCAGCGAGATCAGCGCCGGCGTCTCCTCGATCGCCTCCCGCGAGCCGAAGAGGATCTCGGTCATCGCGATGGTGTCGCGGGCGTTGACGCCGGAGACCACGTTGCCCATGTAGACCTTGTCGGTCAGTGTCTGCAGCGCGTAGGTCATGTCGAGGTGGCGGCTGTCCAGCGGGGTGTCGTTGGGCTCGTTGACCACGCCACCGGCCGAGTCGAGCGCGGCGAAGCTCTGGGCCAGCCGGGAGAAGTTGCGGAAGTCCTCCATCGTGCCGTCGCGGCGGACGTCGCCCTCACGGACGAACGGCGGTCCGTAGACCCCGCTGAACACCATCGAGTCACCGCCGATGTGCACGTTGTGATCGGGGTTGCGCGCCTGGAGGTCGAACTCGTGGGGCGCCTTGGCGACCTGCTCCAGGATGAAGTCGGGGTCGAAGAAGACCGTGTCGTCCTCCACCCGCTGACCGGCCGCGCGGAAGAGGTCGCGAGCCCGCGCGTCCAGGAACTCCACGCCGATCTCGCTCACCAGCCGTCGCCAGCCACGGTCGAGGGTCGCCATCGCCTCCTCGGACAGAATTTCGTAACGGGGCATCTTGTTGCGGAACATGGCCTCTCCTGCCTAACCTCATCATGTGGGATCAGCGTTCCACATCATGAAACCGGCGGGAACCCCCTGACCAGAGGAGCTTGCGGTGACAGCCCCAGCGACGGGTACGGCGACAGCCACGGGGACCGGCAACGGCACCCAGGCCGTCGACCGCGCCGCCCAGCTGGTCTCGAGCGTCGTGCACGCCGACCAGCCGCTGACCTTCGCCGACCTCCAGGAGGCCAGCGGGCTGGCCAAGTCGACCACCTCACGGATGCTCGCCGCGCTCGAGCGCAACGGCCTGGTCGAGCGGGACCTCTCCGGGTCGTACGTCGCCGGCAGCCTCTTCTGGCTCTACGCCGCCCGCCACGACCCGTGGGAGGAGCTGGTCCGGCTGGCCCGGCCCGCCATGGAGCGCATCGGCACCGAGACCTCGGAGACCGTGCACCTCTCGGTGACCCGGGGCGAGCGGGTCGCCCAGGTGGCGCAGGTCGACTCCCGCTACCTGCTCGGCACCCGCGACTGGACCGAGATCGAGGTCCCGGCGCACACCTCGGCCCTCGGCAAGGTGTTCTACGCGTGGGGCGCCCTCGCAGTTCCGCGAGCCCCGCTCGAGCGGCTCACCGAGCAGACCATCACCACCCCCGAGCAGCTGCGTCGAGACGGCATCCGCACCCGCAAGCGCGGCTGGGCCGTGACCCGCGACGAGCTGGAGGTCGGTCTCACCGGCCTCGCCGTACCCGTCCAGGGACCACGCGGCGACGTGGTCGCGGCGCTCGGTATCTCGGGCCCCACCCCCCGCCTGGAGGACCGTCTCGACGAGATCGGTCGCCGGCTGGCCAGTGAGGCAGCCTCGCTGTCCACCCTGCTCCGCGGCCACATCCCCACCCCGAAAGAGAAAGAGGGCGTCGCATGAGTACCACCCCCGAGGAGATCCTCCAGCACCTCTACGACGAGACGCTCGTGGGCAACGCCCCGCGCGTCCTGGAGCTCACCGAGGAGGGACTGGCGCTCGGCATGGAGCCCCAGACCCTGCTCTTCGACGCCCTGATCCCCTCGCTCGAGGAGGTCGGCGCCCGGTTCGAGCGCGGCGACTTCTTCGTGCCGGAGATGCTGATCGCCGGGCGGGCGATGGCCGGTGCGATGGAGCGGCTGCGGCCGCTGCTCGCCGAGACCGGGGTCCAGACCATCGGCAAGTTCCTGATGGGCACCGTCAAGGGCGACGTCCACGACATCGGCAAGAACCTCGTCAACATCATGCTCGAGGGCGCCGGCTTCGAGGTCATCGACCTCGGCGTCCAGGTCGCACCCGAGAAGTTCGTCGCCGCCATCCAGGAGCACGAGCCGGACATCGTGGGCTTCTCGGCGTTCCTCACCACGACGATGCCGATGTTCAAGGCCAACATCAACGCCCTCGAGAAGGCCGGCCTGCGCGACTCGGTCGTGGTGATGGTCGGCGGTGCGCCGGTCACCCAGGAGTACGCCGACGCGGTCGGCGCCGACGGTTACGCCGCGGACGCCTCCCAGACCGTCAAGCGGGCCAAGAAGCTGCTCGAGGACCGTCGTTCCAAGGTCCCCGCATGAGCAGCAGCACGACCACGCCGGTCGAGACCTGCGAGACCGTCCTGCGCGGAGCCGGCGGCGAGGTCGTCATCGGCCACGGCCGTCGCTTCTGCCTGATCGGGGAGCGGATCAACCCGACCGGCCGCCGGATCTTCCAGGAGCAGCTGCGCGCCGGTGACCTCTCGGCCATCGAGCGCGACGTCAAGGCCCAGGTCGAGGGTGGGGCGGATGTGCTCGACATCAACATGGGTGTCCCGCTCACCGACGAGGCCGACCTGCTCGCCCGGGCGATCCAGCTGGTGCAGAGCCTCACCGACAAGCCGATCTGCATCGACTCATCGGTGATCGAGGCCCTCGAGGCCGGGCTGTCGGTCTACCAGGGCCGGGCCCTGGTCAACTCGGTGACCGCCGAGGACGATCGGCTCGCCGCGATCCTGCCGCTGGTCAAGAAGTACGACGCCGCGATCATCGCGCTCCCCAACGACCACGACGAGATCCCGATGGAGGCCGACAAGCGGCTGGACCTGACGGCGAAGATCATCCGGGTCGCCACCGAGGAGTACGGCATCGCCAGGAGCGACATCGTGATCGACCCGCTCGCCATGCCGATCGGTGCGGACACCTCGACGTCGGTGGTCACCTGGGAGACCATGCGCCGGATCCGCGACGAGCACGGCGTCAACATGACCTGCGGCGCCTCCAACACCTCGTTCGGGATGCCCGGCCGGCACACCCTCGGCGCCGCCTGGCTGCCGATGGCGATGACCGCCGGACTGACCAGCGCGATCATGGACACGCGCACTCCCCAGATCGTGGAGGCGGTCAAGGCCGCCGACGTGTTCCTCGACCACGACGAGTGGGGCATGGCCTGGATCGCCGCCCACCGCGCCAAGGTCGCCGCGACAGCGTGACCGACGAGCCGATCGCCGACTTCGACCCCGACGCCGTACGACGCGAGGGGCTGCAGCCCACCCCCGGCGCGGAGGTGCCGTCGCACGACGGCACCGGCCGCGTCGAGCTCTTCTTCACCGTCGAGGACGCCAACCCCGAGCGCACCGTCCAGCGCCAGGTCCGGGTGCCTCCCGGGGTCACCGTCTTCGACTCGGCGTCGTGGAACGGCATCGCGATCGACTCCACCTGCGGCGGCCACGGGACCTGCCACAAGTGCAAGGTGCGGGTCGAGGGGACGACGCCGGTCACCCGGCACGACCTCAAGACCTTCAGCCGCGAACAGCTCGACGGCGGCTGGCGACTGGCCTGCCTGGTCAACGCGACCCGCGACCTGCGCGTCGACGTACCCCCGCTCACCACCCGCCCCAAGGCGGCGACCGTCGGTGTCGGGCGGCAGGTGATCCTGCGGCCCGCGATCCAGAAGCGGTACGTCGAGCTGGCCGAGCCCAGCCTGGCCGACCAGCGGACCGATCTGGCCCGGCTGCTCGAGGCGATCACCGACCTCGAGCCGACCGCCGACCTGCACCTGCTCCGCCGACTGCCGACGGTGCTGCGCCAGGCCGACTTCAAGGTCACCGCGGTCATCGTCGACGAGGCGCTGATCGATGTCGAGCCCGGTGACACCACGCAGGCGCAGTACGCCATCGCCTTCGACCTCGGCACCACGACCGTCGTCGCCACCCTCCTGGACGTCACCACCGGGACCCCGGTGGCGGTGGCGTCGATGCTCAACAAGCAGCAGCCCTACGGCGGCGATGTGATCACCCGGATCAGCGCCACGATGATGGATCCGGAGGCTCTCGGCCGGCTCCAGCGCGCCGCCGCGGACACCCTCGCCGAGCTCGCCGAGCAGGTGTGCGCGGACGGCGAGGTCGATCCCGGCCAGGTCTATGAGGTCGCGGTCGCGGGCAACGCCACCATGACCGCGCTCGCGCTCGGCATCGATCCGGAGCCGCTCGGCGTCGCACCGTTCATCATGTCCTCCGCGCAGCCGCCGACCGTGCTCGCGACCGACCTCGGGCTGAGCCTGCACCCGCGGGCACGGGTCGCACTCTTCCCCGCCCTGGGGGCGTACGTCGGCGGCGACATCGTGGCCGGCATGCTCGCGACCGGCATGGACCGCGACAAGCGCACCCGGCTCTTCATCGACGTCGGCACCAACTGCGAGATCGTGGTCAGCGACGGCGACCGGATCCTCTCCACGGCGGCACCTGCGGGCCCCGCCTTCGAGGGCGGCGCGATCCGCTGCGGGATGCGGGCCGCGGACGGCGCGATCGAGGTCGTCAAGCTCGGGGAGACGGTCGAGCTGGGGGTCATCGGCGACGTCGAGCCCATGGGCCTGTGCGGCTCGGGCCTGGTCGATGCCGTGGCCGAGCTGGTGAAGGTCGGGCTGCTCGATGCGTCGGGCCGGTTCGTGCCGGAGGAGACGGCCGCCACGCTCGCCCCGGCGCTCGCCGATCGGCTGACCGTGCTGAGCTCGACCGACCGGGGCCAGGAACGGGTCTTCGTGCTGCACCGGCCGACGCCGGACGCCGCCCCGGAGGACTGCGTGGTGCTGACGCAACGCGACGTGCGCGAGCTGCAGTTCGCCAAGGCGGCCATCTCGACGGGCTGGACGCTGCTGCTCGAGGAGCTCGGGCTCGAGCACCGCGACGTCCAGCAGGTGCTGCTCGCGGGCTCCTTCGGCAGCTACCTCTCCGCGGCGTCCGCGGTCCGCATCGGCCTGGTGCCCCAGCTGCCGGTGCTGCGCATCGTCGCGGCCGGCAACGTCGCCGGCGAGGGTGCCAAGATGGCCCTGCTGTCCGTGCGCGAGCGGGTCGGGGCCCAGGCCCTGCTGGAGGAGGTGACCTATGTCGAGCTCTCCGACCGTCCTGACTTCAACGACCGGTTCGTCGACGAACTCTCCTTCTGAGTCACTCGCGACCCGAACCGCGGTGATCGCCTGCGGCGCGATCGCCCAGCCGGTCGCCGCGATCGTCGCGCGACGCGAGTGGCCGGTCGACGTACACCCCCTCCCGCCGCTGCTGCACAACCAGCCGCACCTGATCTCCGGCGAGGTGCGCCGGCTCGCGTCCGAGCTGGGCGCGTCGTACGCCTCGGTGGTGGTGGCCTACGCCGACTGCGGCACCTACGGCGCCCTCGACGGGGTCTGTGCCGAGCTCGGCCTGGAGCGGCTCCCCGGGCTGCACTGCTACGACCTGTACGCCGGGGCCTCCCGGCTCGAAGCGTTCTTCGACGAGCAGCCAGGCACCTACCTGCTCACCGACTTCCTGGTGCGCTCCTTCTCCCGGACCGTGATCCAGGAGCTCGGCCTGGACCGCTGGCCGGAGCTGCGCGACACCTACTTCGGCCACTACACGCGGGTGGTGTGGCTGGCCCAGCAGCCCGACGACGAGCTGCACCGACTGGCGCAGGAGGCGGCCGCACGGATCGGCCTGCCGCTGACTGTGGTCGAGACCGGGGACGCACGGCTCGAGACCGCGCTCGCGGCCCTGCTCGCCGTGCCGCCGGTGCACCGGCCCTCCCGCTGAGCCCGGTCAGCCCCGGAGTCGCTGCAGCAGGTCCACTCGCCACGCCTCGGTCTCGGCGACCTGGTTGAAGGTGAAGACGTGCAGGCCCTCGACCAGGTTGGCCGGGTCGGCGAGCGTGGGTGCGCACCCCTCGAGGAACCGTTCGCCGGTGAAGCCTCCGGGGGCGGCCAGCCTGGCGAAGGTGCCCTTGTGCTTGGCGAGGAAGCGGGTCGACTCCCCGACCCCGATCTTGGTGGCCATCGAGAGCAGCTTGGTGCGGTCGACCGGGCCCGGGATGCCGAGCAGCAGCGGCATGGTGATCCCGCGACCGCGCAGACGCTGCACCCAGTCGCGGATCAGGGCGGGGTCGAAGGTCAGGTTGCTGACCACGTGGGTGGCGAAGTGCCGCTTGTCCCACATCGACTGCACGGTCAGGTCGTCGTGGATGGTCGGGTGCGACTCGGGGTAGCCGGTCACTCCCACGTGGGTGAAGGGGCGACCGAGTGCGGTCAGGTCCTCCAGCAGGCTCAGCGCGTCGTGGTAGTCGCCCGCCGGCTCGGCGTCGCCACCCGGCACGAAGACCCGGGTGATCCCGGCCCCGGTGAGGCGCGCGGCGATCTCGGCGAGCTCAGCCCGACCGGTGATCATCCGGGCGGCGAGGTGCGGCACCACGACGTACCCCTGGCCCGTGAGCCGCTCGGCGAGCGCGAGCGTGGGCTCGAGGCCCTTGCCCGGCGAGGCGGTCACGGTGACGACCAGGTCGCGGGGCACGTGGGCGAGCACCTTGTCCTCGGTCGAGGGCGTGGGCAGCACTTCGTAGCGGGCCTGCTCCAGCAGGTGGACCAGGGCCCGAGACGACGTCAATTTGTTGCGCATGATGCAACTCATTTCGTGATGCGCACCGGATGGCCAGTCTAGACCCGGAGACCGCCGGACGTCACCCACGAGACGCCCGTCACGCAGGGATCCACCACGACCTCCGCTCCGAACACCCATGGTCACCACGACCCGAGAGCACCTAGGATTTCGCAATGCCGCCAGCGACGACGACCGAGGTGCGGCTCTCCGAGCACGTCGACCGACTCGGTCTCGAGCACCCGCCGATCGACCTGTCCTCGGTCGACTTCCAGGTGCGACGACCCGCCGAGTTCAACGCGCGCTACGGCCACGTCCTGGACTACATGGCCCGGGTCGAGCTCGAGGTCGACCGCAACGTCCTCGAGCTGACCACGCTGCTGCCCAACCCGCCCGAGGTCGACCGACGCTTCTACGCCGAGGTGTGGCAGCCTCAGGAGATCCAGCACGGCCTGATCCTCGACGAGCTGCAGGTGCAGCTCGGTCGGCCAGCGACCGAGCCGGACCTGACGTCACTCGGCACCAAGATGAAGATCCTCGGCGCGCTCGCTCACCTCGACGCCTTCCAGGACGTCTGCCGGATGCTCTACTACCTGACCGGGATGGCCACCGAGCGCTCCGCGGTGCTGGCCTACAACCTGCTGTACGACGGGGTCGTGGAGATGGGCGAGGACGCCGTCGCGCAGACCGTGATCGCCCCGATCCGGCGCCAGGAGCCCGGACACTACGCCTTCTACCAGATCTCGGCGCGTGGCCTCTGGGCCGAGCTGGCCCCCTGGCAGCGCTGGATGGTGCGTCGGATGCGGTCCCTCTCCTTCGCCCCGGTCGGCGCCAACAACACCGGGCAGGCGGCCGACTTCGGTGACGTGATGGCGACCTTGCGCATCGACCGCGACATCGAGGACTTCGCCGGCCAGATCACCCGCGTCGAGCGCGAGCTGCTCTGGGCCCACCGGCGTGGCCTGACGGTGCCGCCGTACGTCACGCAGGCGTTCCGCAACGCCGTGGAGCTCGCACAGGTGCGGCGGGCGGCGGCGTAGCGGCGGCGAAGGTCGCCGCACGGCTTTTCCGCCCCGACGTCGTAGGTTGATCCCATGGCAGACAATCCCTTCGGCATCGACTTCGGCGGCACCGGCATCAAGGGCGCGCCGGTCGACCTCTCGTCCGGCGACTTCGCCGCGGAGCGGGTCCGGTTCAAGACGCCCGAGGAGTCCACTCCGCACAACATCGCCAAGATCTTCGTCGACCTGCTCGCCGAGTTCCCCGAGTCGACCGGCTCGGTCGGCGTGACCGTGCCGGGCGTCGTGCGCCACGGGGTGGTGCACTCGGCTGCCAACATCAACAAGGCGTGGATCGGCGCCGACGCCGACGCGATCTTCACCGAGGCCACCGGTCGCGACGTGCACGTCGTCAACGATGCGGACGCCGCCGGCCTCGCCGAGGTGCGGTACGGCGCCGCGCGCGGCCGCACCGGCCTGGTGATCGTCACCACGCTCGGCACCGGCATCGGCTCGGCGATGCTCATCGACGGGACCCTGGTCCCGAACTCCGAGCTCGGTCACCTCGAGGTCGACGGTCACGACGCCGAGTCACGCGCCGCGAACAGCGCCCGCACCCGCGAGGACCTGTCCTGGGAGCACTGGGCCAAGCGGCTGACCACCTACTACCGCACCGTCGAGAAGCTCTTCTCCCCCGACCTCTTCGTCGTCGGCGGCGGGGTCAGCAAGGAGTCCGAGCACTTCCTGCACCTCATCGACATCGACACCGAGATCATCGCGGCCCAGCTGCGCAACAAGGCCGGCGTGGTCGGGGCGGCGCTCTTCGCCACCGAGTCCAGCTAGCCCGGATCCACCGCGGGCGGCGTGATGACCGCCTCGAAGACGGCGGCCGCCTTCGTCAGGTAGCGCGCCACGACGACCCGCTCGTCCTCGTCGAACTCGGCATCGACCGCACGCAGGCCCTGGAACATCGGGGCGAGGTGGGCGAAGACCTCGGCCCGCCCCGACGGGGTGACGTAGAGGTCGGTACGCCGCCGGTCGTCGGGGTTGGCGTGCCGCTCCACGTGGCCGTGGGACACCAGCCGGTCGACGATCCCGGTCGAGGCCGCCGTGCTGACCTCGAGCAGGCGGGCCACCTCGGCCGGACCGCGGGCGCCCTCGATGAGGTGCTGGAGGGTGACCAGCTCGGACTCGCTCAGGCCGGCGCGGCGGGCGACCACGCGCTGCACCTTGCTGCCCACCGCGATCACGTCGCGTAGCGCGAGCACCGAGGGAGTACCCCCCTGCTCACGGGTCTGATCGACATCGGCCATCTCGCCCTCGCTCGTCGTCTCCACCCCCCTTTGGTATCTCACTTAACTAGTTGCTAACTTACTTAGATAGTATGCACCAACCCGCCCACCGATGTCCGGAGTTTCCCATGGCACGCACCCGCCTCGTCGGGCTCATCACCTCGCACCGCTCGGCCTGGGCGGTCGCTCTGGTGTCCTTCCTGCTGGCCGGGCTGGCGATCGGCCTGCTCGGCACCAGCGAGCCGGAGAGCAAGCCCACCGACTCGTTGCCGACCGGCGCGGACAGCACCGCAGCCGCCGAGCTGCGCGAGCAGCTGCCCGACGACGACTCCTCCGTGGCGATCGTGCTCTACACCGCTGACAGCGGTTCACTCACGCAGGCCCAGCTCCGGGAGCTCCGGGCCCAGGCCGAGGAGCTCACCGGCACCGAGGGCTCCGCACTGGTGCCCTCGACGGACCGCACCGCGGCGATCGTCGTCGTCCCGATCTCCAGCGAAGGAGCCGAGGCGGTCAACGAGGGTGTCGCCGACCTGCGCACGCAGGCCTCGGACGGCGCTCCGGACGGGGTGACCGCCGAGGTCACCGGGCCGGCCGCGGTCGAGGCCGACCTCTCGGCGGTCTTCCAGGGCGCCGACGTCCGGCTGCTGATCGCCACCGCCACGATCGTCGCCTTCCTGCTGCTGATCACCTACCGCAGCCCCTTCCTCTGGCTGGTGCCCCTGATCGTGGTCGGCGTCGCCGACCGGCTCGCCGCCGTGCTCGCCACCCATGCCCTGGCCGCCCTGGACGTGGCCGCCGACGCCTCCACCGCCGGCATCTTGTCGGTGCTCGTCTTCGGTGCCGGCACCGACTACGCGCTGCTGCTGATCTCGCGCTACCGCGACGAGCTCAAGGCCGTGGAGGACCGATACGTCGCGATGGCCCGCGCCCTGCGCCGTACGGCGGAAGCGGTGCTCTCCAGCGCCACCACGGTCGTCCTGGGCCTGCTCACCCTGCTGCTCTCGCTGATCCCGACGACCCGCGGACTGGGCCTGGCCTGTGCGATCGGCATCGTGGTCGCGGCCGGCTTCGTGCTGCTCGTGCTGCCCGCGTTCCTGGTGCTCTTCGGCCGCTGGATCTTCTGGCCGAAGGTGCCGCGCCACGGTGATGTCGCCCTGGTCGACGCGCACAGCTGGTGGCGCCGGATCGGAGACCGGGTCGCCGCCCGCCCGACCAGCTTCGTGGCCGGCGCCCTGGTCGTGCTCGCCCTGCTGAGCGTCGGGTTCTTCCGGATCGAGGTCGGGCTCGACGACTCCGAGCAGTTCCTCGACACGCCGGAGGCGATCTCGGCGGCGGAGCGGCTCGGGGAGTCCTTCCCGGCGGGCACCACCAACCCCACGCAGGTGCTGACCCGGGACGATCCCGACCAGGTCCTCGCCACGGTCCAGGAGGCCGCCGGGGTCGAGTCGGCGATCGCCGGACCCGAGGGCAACGGGATCGCCCAGATCAACGTGGTGCTGACCGCCGACCCGGGCTCCAGCCAGGCACGGGACACGATCGAGTCCCTGCGAGTCGACCTGTCGTCGTACGACGACACCCACGTCGGTGGCCCGGAGGCCCAGAGCCTGGACGAGGCGAATGCTGCCGTCCGCGACCAGCGCCTCATCCTGCCGCTGATCCTGGCGCTGGTGCTGGGTTCGCTGCTGATCCTGCTGCGCTCGGTCGTCGCACCGCTGCTGCTGGTGGCGACGGTGCTGGCGACCTACGTGGCCGCGCTCGGGGCGTCGTGGTGGATCTTCACCAGGCTGCTCGGCTTCAGCGCGATCGACACGAGCGTGCCGCTCTTCTCGTTCCTCTTCCTGGTGGCGCTCGGGGTCGACTACAACATCTTCCTGGTGACCCGAGCCCGCGAGGAGGCCCGTGGGAACGGCTCCCGCGAGGGGATGCTGCGGGCGCTGGCGGCCACCGGCGGAGTGATCACCAGCGCCGGGATCCTGCTGGCAGCGGTCTTCGCCGTGCTCGGCGTGCTCCCGCTCGTGGTGCTGGCTCAGCTCGGCACGGTGATCTGCGTCGGCGTCCTCCTCGACACCCTGCTGGTGCGCACCGTCCTGGTCCCGGCGCTCGCCCTCAGGCTCGGCGACCGGTTCTGGTGGCCGCGGCGGGTGTCGACCTGACCCGACCTGCGCTGCGAGCCCGGGTCAGCTCCCCCGGACGGCCGCAGCGACCGCCTTCGGCACGTCGGGGTGGAAGACCGACGGGATGATGAAGTTCGGGTTGAGCTCCTCGTCCTTGACCACGTGCGCGATCGCGGACGCGGCGCGGAGCAGCATGTCGATGGTGACCTGCGAGGCGCGGGCGTCGAGCAGGCCGCGGAAGACGCCCGGGAAGGCCAGCACGTTGTTGATCTGGTTGGGGTAGTCGGACCGACCGCTCGCGACGACGGCGGCGTACTTGTCCGCCTCGGCCGGGTCGACCTCCGGGTCGGGGTTGGCCAGCGCGAACACGACGGCGTCGGTGGCCATCTCCTGGATCCACTCCGGCTTGAGCACGCCGGGGGCGCTGACCCCGATGAAGACGTCGGCCCCGGCGAGCACGGTGTGCAGGTCGCCGCTCACCCGACGCGGGTTGGTGGCGGCGGCGAGCTCACGGTGCACCGGTGACAGCGTGTCGTCGTCAGCCGAGAGCGCGCCGGCCCGGTCGACGACCACGACGTCGGTGACCCCGGCGGCGAGCAGCAGGGTCACGATCGCGGTGCCGGCCGCACCACCACCGGACACCACGATCCGTACGGCGCCCAGGTCCTTCTTGACCACCCGCAGCGCGTTGGTGAGAGCGGCGAGCACCACGATCGCGGTGCCGTGCTGGTCGTCGTGGAAGACCGGGATGTCGAGGCTCTCCCGCAGCCGTGCCTCGATCTCGAAGCAGCGCGGCGCCGCGATGTCCTCGAGGTTGATGCCACCGAAGCCCGGGGCGATCATCTCGACCGCCCGCACGATCTCGTCGGTGTCCTGGGTGTCCAGGCAGATCGGCCACGCGTCGATGTTGGCGAACCGCTTGAACAGCGCGGCCTTGCCCTCCATCACCGGCATCGCGGCACCTGGCCCGATGTTGCCGAGCCCGAGCACGGCGGAGCCGTCGGTCACCACGGCGACGGTGTTGCCCTTGGTGGTCAGCCGCCACACGTCCTCGGGATGCTCGGCGATCGCCATGCTGACCCGGCCGACCCCCGGCGTGTACGCCATGGACAGGTCGTCGCGGTTGCGCAGCGGCACCTTGGAGCTGACCTCGATCTTGCCGCCCAGGTGCAGCAGGAAGGTCCGGTCACTGGTCTTGTAGACGGTCACGCCGTCGACCGCGTCCACCGCCTGCTCGAGCAGCTTCGCGTGGTCGGCGTCACTGGCCGAGCAGGTGACGTCGACAACGAGCCGCTCGTGGCTCGACTCCGAGACGTCGATCGCGGTGACGATCCCGCCCGCACTCGAGATGGCGGTCGCCACGGCGCCGACCATCCCGTGGTCGGGCGCGGTGTGCAGACGCATGGTGATCGAGTACGACGAGGTGGTTGCGGCCATGGGGTCATGGTCCTCGTCCGTCGTGGTTACGGGCAAGTACGCGCACTCAGCAGCAGCGCCCCTCCGGGTGCGCGTCGCGGTGGTCGGAACGGTGCCGTTCGTACGTCGCCCGGTCGAGTGGCTGCGTCCCGTCGGCGGCACACCGCTCGACGTACCGCTCGTAGCGGCCGTCTCCACCGACCTCGCGGAGGTACCACCGCACCCGCTCCAGGAGCTGGCTCACGACGCCACCAGCTCGGACTCGACCTTGGGGACCTCGGTCGTGGGAGCCTCGCCACCGTTGCGAAGGGTCCGCACGATGACCCAGAAGGCGTTCAGGACCACGATGATGGTGAGGGTCGCGAAGATGCACTGCAAGGTGCCGTTGAGGGTCGAGTTGTTGATGATCTGCTGCATCTGCTCGGCGTTGGTCGCCGGCGGCAGCAGGTCGCCGGCGTCCAATGCGGCGCGGTAGACCGAGGCCTGCTCGAAGTAGCCGATCTTCGGGTCGTTGCTGAAGATCTTCAGGTAGCTGGCAGTCAACGTGACGATCAGGTCCCACACCAGTCCGATGCCGGGGATCCAGACCCACTTCACCTTGCCGTGCTTGACGAGCAGGGTCGTGCAGAGGGTCAGTGCGATCGCGGCCAGCAGCTGGTTGGAGATGCCGAAGAGCGGGAAGAGCTGGTTGATCCCGCCGAGCGGGTCGGTCACGCCGACGTACAGCATGTAGCCCCAGAGGCCGGTCACGATGGCGCTCGCCGACCAGGCGGCCGGCTTCCACGACGTGTCGCCGTAGCGGGGCCAGAAGTTCCCGATCGTGTCCTGGAGCATGAAGCGACCGACGCGGGTGCCGGCGTCGACGGCGGTGAGGATGAAGAGCGCCTCGAACATGATCGCGAAGTGGTACCAGAAGGCGCTCAGGCCACCGCCGAACGCGTCGCTGAAGATCTGCGAGATCCCGAAGGCGAGCGTCGGGGCGCCGCCGGTGCGCGAGATCAGGGTCTGCTCCTCGACGGATGCCGCGGCCGCACTGAGGTCGCCCGGCGAGATCGAGAAGCCGAGGGTGCTCACGAACTGCGACGCGCTCTCGGCCGTCCCACCGGTGGCACCCAGCGGCGAGTTGATCGCGAAGTAGAGCCCCTGGTCGATCACGCAGGCCGCGATCAGCGCCGAGATCGCGACGAAGGACTCCATCAGCATCGCGCCGTAGCCGATGACGCGGACGTGGCTCTCCTTCTGCACCATCTTGGGGGTGGTGCCCGAGGCGATCAGGGCGTGGAAGCCCGACAACGCCCCGCAGGCGATCGTGATGAAGACGAACGGGAAGATCTTGCCGGCGAAGACCGGGCCGTTGCCCGCGGTCGCGAAGTCGGACACGGCAGGCGCCGCGAGGTCCGGTGCGGCCAGGATCAGCCCGACCGCCAGCAGCAGGATGACGCCGATCTTCATGAACGTCGACAGGTAGTCGCGCGGGGTGAGCAGCATCCACACCGGCAGGATCGAGGCGATGAAGCCGTAGCCGACCAGGATCAGGGTGAGGGTCTCCTTGTCGAGGGTCAGCGCCGACTCGAGGCCGAGCTGGTCGACGTACGACCCGCCGGCGATCGCGAGCAGCAGCAGCACGACACCGATGACGGTGACCTCGAGGACCTGTCCGGGCCGGATCTTGCGCAGGTAGAAGCCCATGAAGAGCGCGATCGGGATGGTCAGCCCGATCGAGAAGACCCCCCACGGGGACTCGGCGAGAGCGTTGACGACGACCAGGGCGAGCACTGCCAGGATGATGATCATGATCGCGAAGACCGCGATCAGGGCCGCGACCCCGCCGACGATGCCGATCTCCTCACGGACCATCTGACCCAGTGACTTGCCGTCGCGGCGCATCGAGAAGAAGAGCACCAGCATGTCCTGGACGGCGCCGGCGAGGATGACGCCGACGATGATCCAGATGGTCCCGGGGAGGTAGCCCAGCTGCGCGGCCAGCACCGGCCCGACCAACGGTCCGGCGCCCGCGATCGCGGCGAAGTGGTGACCGAAGAGCACCCGCTTGTCGGTGGGCTCGAAGTCGGTGCCGTTGTCGAGCCGCTCAGCCGGAGTGGCCCGGGTGTCGTCGAGCTGGAGCACCTTGTTGGCGATGAAGCGGGAGTAGAAGCGGAAGGCGATCGCGTACGACGAGAGCGCCGCGAACAGGATCCACAATGCCGAGACGTTCTCGCCCCTGGCCAGGGCCAGGACCGCCCAGCAGACCGCGCCGACGACGGCCACGACGGACCAGATCGCCATCTCCCGAGGGCTCATCCTGGCCGTGCTCCTCGGTTCCGACGGGCCCGTCGGTGGCCGTGTGTCGCTGCTGACCGACATGCTGGTCTCCTCCCGAGTCCGCGGCGTGCGCCGCGCGCCCACCGTGCCGTAGATCCGGTGTGACGACAACCACCACCCGATTGTTTGCACTCTGACTTTCAAAGTGCAAAACTGCACTACGTGACTGAAAGTGCAACCACCCGTGAGCGACGGCGGCAGGAGACCACCCACCGGATCTCCCTGTGCGCCCAACGTCTCACCGACGAGCACGGGCTGGAAGGCTTCACCATGGAGGACCTCGCCGACGCCGCCGAGGTCTCCCGCCGGACCCTCTTCAACTACTTCCCGAGCAAGATCGACGCCGTGCTCGGACACTCCCCCGAGATCCCGGCCGTCGACCTGGAGACCTTCCTCGCCGGCGGTCCGCACGGCCACCTCGTCGACGACCTCGGGGTCCTCGCCGTCGCTCTGCTGGACACCAAGAGCGTGACTCGTGAGGACCTCGAGCTCGCCCACCGGCTCTTCACCACCACCCCTCGGCTGATCGTCGCCGCTCACCAGCGCTTCGAGATCGTCACCGCCGAGTTCGTCGACCTGATCCTCTCTCGCGAGGGGCCGGAGTTCGGTCCGGCTCGGGCCCGACTGCTGATCCGCCTGCTCGTGGCGCTCTTCGACGCCTGCATGACCACGTTCGCCGCCGACGACGAGGAGCGCGTGCTCGCCGACCTGTTCGCGGACAACCTGCGCACCGCCCGCGACCTGCTCGCCTGACCCGCGCCTCCCCGCTCCTTCACCGACTTCCCCGCCAGACTCCAGGAGAATCTCCATGGCCACCCTGCTCCACCGACTCGGCAAGACGGCCTATCGCCGCTGGCCGTTCTTCATCGCCGGCTGGCTGGTGCTGCTGATCGCAGTCATCACCATCGCGGCCGGCTTCTCCAAGCCCATGAGCGACGCGTTCACCATCCCCGGCATCCCCTCGGAGAAGGCCGCCGACCTCCAGTCCGAGCTGTTCCCCGGCTCCGCGGACGCCCTCGACCAGGCCTCGGTCACCGTCGTGGTCCAGGCGCCGAAGGGCAGCACGCTCTCCGACCCGGCCGTGTCGAAGACCGTGGACACCCTGGTCGCCGATCTGGGCGACCTGCCGCAGATGGCCCAGGATGCGCCCGTGGCCAACCCGGTCAACGCGGCCCAGGCCCAGACCAAGCAGATCCTGCAGGGTGCCGAGCAGAGCGGTACCCCGCCGTCGGACGCCCAGGACAACGCCGACGCCGTCTCCCCGCTGTCCGACGACGGCCGGACCGGCACCATCAGCTTCACCTTCGACGTCGACACCGTGACCGACGTCGAGCCCGCCACCATCGATGCCCTCACCGACGCGATGGACACCGCCCGCGACGCCGGCCTCACCGTCGAGGCCAACGGCTCCGGCTCGCAGACCCAGGAGTTCGGCGGCGGTGCCTCCGAGCTGATCGGCATCGGCATCGCTCTGATCGTCCTGCTGCTCACGTTCGGCTCGCTGGTCGCTGCCGGCCTGCCGATCCTCACCGCGGTCTTCGGCGTGGTCCTCGGGCTGACCGGCGTCACCGCCATGACGGCGTTCACCGACGTCAGCTCGAGCACCACGATCCTCGCCACCATGATCGGGCTCGCCGTCGGCATCGACTACACCCTCTTCATCCTGGCCCGCTACCGGACCGAGCTGTACCACACCGACAACCGCGAGGAAGCGGTCGGCATCGCCGTCGGTACGGCTGGCTCGGCCGTCGTCTTCGCCGGCCTCACGGTGCTGATCGCGCTCTCCGCGCTCTCCGTCGTCGGCATCCCGTTCCTCACCGCCATGGGCCTCGCGGCCGCGGCGACGGTGCTGATCGCCGTCCTCGTCGCGCTCACCCTGCTGCCGGCCATCCTCGGCATCTTGAAGTCCAAGGCGTTCGGCGGACAGATCCGCAAGTACGCCCCGAAGCGCGACGCCGACGGCCTGGTCCTCAACAACGGTGTGCGCTGGGCGCGGTTCGTCGGCAAGCGCCCCGTGGCGCTGGTGATCCTCGTGGTCGTGGTGCTCGGCGCGCTGGCGATCCCCCTCAAGGACCTGCACCTGGCCTTCCCGACCGACAGCACCGCCTCGACGGACACCACCCAGCGCCAGGCCTCCGACCTGATGTCGGACGCCTTCGGTGCAGGTCGCGAAGGCCCGCTCCTCGCGGTCGTCGACGCCCGCGGGATCTCCGACGACGCCGCCCGCGGCCAGGCCTTCCAGGACATCGCCGCCTGGGCCGGCGGTGAGGACGACGTCGCCAACGCGCAGGTGGTCGCCACCAATGCCGTGGTCGACCCCGAGACCGGTGAGGTCACCACGCCGGCGACCGGCGCGCTCATCCAGATCACCCCGTCGTCGGGACCCGACGACACCGCCACCGAGGACCTGCTCACCAACCTGCGTGACGGCCAGTCCGCCATCCAGACCGAGACCGGCACCGACATCGGGATCACGGGTCAGACCGCGATCCAGGCCGACGTGTCCGAGCGGCTCAGCGACGCGCTGCCGATCTACCTGGCCATCGTGATCGGGCTGGCGTTCATCCTGCTGATGATCGTCTTCCGCTCGATCCTGATCCCGCTGACCGCGACGGTCGGGTTCCTCTTCAGCGTGCTCGCCACCCTCGGTGCGACCGTGCTGATCTTCCAGCAGGGCACGTTCGGCCTGATGCAGGGCCAGCCGATCGTGAGCTTCATGCCGATCTTCCTGATCGGGGTGGTCTTCGGGCTCGCGATGGACTACCAGGTGTTCCTGGTGTCGCGGATGCGCGAGGCCCACGTGCACGGCATGTCGACCCGGGACGCCGTCGTCGACGGCTTCCGCAACAGTGCCCGGGTGGTCACCGCGGCCGCGGCCATCATGACCGCGGTGTTCGCCGCCTTCATCCTCCAGGACGACGCGATCGCCAAGTCGATGGGCTTCGCCCTGGCCGCAGCGGTGGTCTTCGACGCCTTCATCGTCCGGATGGTGCTGATCCCGGCGCTGCTCTACCTCCTCGGCGAGAAGGCCTGGTGGCTGCCGGCCTGGCTCGACCGGATCCTGCCGAACGTCGACGTCGAGGGCGAGAAGCTGCAGCGCTCCCACCTCGTCGGCCGCTCCCTCGAGGAGGACCTGGTCGACCTCGAGGACGAGGAGAGCGTGAAGGTCTGACGAGGCCCTACGCGATCTCGGCAACACCCAGGTGGGCGAGCAGGTTCTTCGAGAACCGCTCGCCCATCTGGGCGATCACGGTGTTCATGGCGGCGACGACGGCTCGCCTCGCGGCCTTCGGCAGTGGCAGCTCGACGGTGATCTCCAGCGACGTGACCAGGCGGGTGCCGCCGTCGGCCTCGCTCAGGTCGTACCACCCCTCGACACCGGCCCGCTCCGGCGTGCCGGCCGGCGGGTCGTGGCGGAACTCGATGCGTCGCGGCTCGTCGTAGGTCATCTGCTCGGTGAAGATCGGCTCCAGGCCGACCCCGAGGACCTTCAGACCGGCCAGCCGCCAGTGCCAGTGGTCGCCCTCGGCCTGGATGCTCCGGACGTACGGCGTCAGCTCGGCGATCAGCGCCGGGTCGGTCAACGCCGCCCAGAGCTGGGCGGGGGACGCCGTGACGACGGCCTCGGCGCGGGTGGCTGCGGAGAATCGGGTCATGGCAGACCCTTACCCAGCCAGCGCCTTCTCGATGTCGGCGGCGATCTTCTCCGGCTTGGTGGTCGGCGCGTAGCGACCCAGGACGGTGCCGTCGCGGGCGACCAGGAACTTGGTGAAGTTCCACTTGATCTTGTTGCCGAGCAGGCCTCCCTTGGCCGAGCGCAGCCACTGGAAGACCGGGCTGGCGTCGTCACCGTTGACGTCGACCTTGGCGAACAACGGGAAGGTCACCCCGAAGTTGCGCTCGCAGAAGGTGGCGATCTCGTCGTCACTCCCGGGCTCCTGACCACCGAACTGGTCGCAGGGGAAGCCGAGGACCGAGAAGCCCCGGTCGGCGTACTGGTCGTGAAGGGCCTGCAGGCCGGCGTACTGCGGGGTGAACCCACACTGCGAGGCGGTGTTGACGATGAGCACGACCTGGTCGGAGTAGGTGCCGAGGTCGATCTCGGTGCCGTCGATGCTGCGCGCGGAGAGGTCGGCAAGACCTGTGGTTTCTGACATACCCCCAGTATGCCCGTCGGTCGGCAATGTCAGGCGAGCCGGGCCCGCACCTGGGCCGACTCACCGGCGGCGAGCGGGTTCGGGTGGCCGTCGAGCAGCACCACCACGCGCCGGTTGCCGAGATCGATGACCACCTGGTCCGCTCCGACGTCCAGGACCTGGCCCCGGACCAGGTAGGTCTCGACCGCGACCCGCTCCAGTGCTGGCCCCTCCGGGCCTGCCTCGACACCGCCCAGGGCGACGGCCCGGAGGTCCGGTCGGCGCCGGCCACCGCCGCGCTGGAGGAACATCAGGGCGACGGCGAGCAGGAGGTCGACGAGGAGGGTCGCGACCCAGAGACCGGTGCCGGGTCCCTCGTCCTGCGAGGCCAGGGCGCTCAAGAGCGGGAGGTTGACCAGGGCCACGACCACCAGCAGCACCAGCAGCGGCGCGCGCCGGCTCACAGCGGCGCGCTCACTGCAGGGCGGCCGTCAGCCGCATCAGGTTGTTGACGTAGGTCTGGCCCCAGCTTCGCGAGCGCCACTCCTCGAGGGTGAGCTCGGTCGACAGGGAGCGGTAGACGTCCTCCACCTCCATGAGCCGGCTCACGATCTCGGACCCGGTCATCATCATCACGACCTCGTAGTTGAGGGCGAAGGACCGCATGTCCATGTTGCTCGACCCGATCACCGCGATCTCGTCGTCGACCGAGAAGTGCTTGGCGTGCAGCACGTAGGGCTCGGGGTAGAGCCAGATCCGCACCCCGGCCTCGAGGAGCGCCTCGTAGTAGGAGCGCTGGGCGTGCGCGACCATGAACTGGTCGGCAGTGGCGCCCACGAACAGCTCGACCGCCACGCCCCGCTGGGCGGCGGTCGTGACCGCGTACAGCAACGACTCGTCGGGGACGAAGTAGGGGCTGGTCAGCGACAGCCGCTCACGCGCGGAGTAGATCAGGCTGTTGAACAGCCGCAGGTTGTTCTCGGTGACGAATCCGGGGCCGCTGGGCACCACCTGGATGCCGACGTCGGTGACGCCCTGGGGCCGCGGTCCGGGCGGCGGGGGTACGGCGGCCACGAAGGACCGCAGGTCCTCCTCGGTCTCGGTGAACCAGTCGGTCGCGAAGACGATGTTGAGCTCCTGCACCGCCTGGCCCTCGACCCGCGCGATCAGCTCCACCCAGGCTCGACCGAGCTTCTGGTTCTTCGGCTTGTTGTAGCAGGGCTCGATCAGGTTCTGCGAGCCACCGAACGCCACCCGTCCGTCGACGACCAGGATCTTGCGGTGGTTGCGCAGGTCGATCCGCCTGACCTCACCCTTGAGCGGGTGGATCGGCAGCATCGGCGCCCAGGCGATCTCGGTGCCGCGGAGCTTCTCGAGGAAGTCCTGGTAGCCCGGGATGCCCCGCGAGCCGATGTGGTCGAAGAGGAAGCGGACCTTGACCCCACGCTCGGTGGCTCGCACCAGCTCGTCGAAGAATCCAGAGGTCACCTCGTCCCACGCCGAGATGTAGAACTGCACGTGCACGTAGTGCTCGGCCGCCGCGATCTCGACCCGCATCGCCTCGATGCCGGCGTGGTAGTCGCTGATCAGCTCGACGGTGTTGCCGAAGGTCATCGGCAGCACCCCGAGGTTGCTGTTCAGCCGGGCGAAGCCGCGCAGCGGCTCGGGCAGGGCACGCCGGAGGTCGGCGTCGCCGAGCTCGTCGAGTGCGGCGCGCGCCATGATCGCCTCGTTGACCTCGACCTGCTGCGCACGGCGCTTGCGACCCACGGTGGTGCTTCCGAACATCAGGAACATGAAGAACCCGAAGAACGGGACCGCAAGCACCAAGATCAGCCATGCCATCGCGGTCGACGGCTTGCGGCCACCAGGGATCACGCCGAGGGCGAGCACACAGATGGCGAGGTTGGCGATCGTCAGGAGCGCACCGACGATGGCAGCGAGCGAGGTCTCCCAGCTGGACATGGGGCGCTCAGCCGCCCACGAGCCCGGGACGTCCCGTTCTGACCACGGCCATTACTCTCCTCCTGGGACCTCAGGACCTCGCGCCTCCACGGTAGGGAGGATGCCAGAGCGTAGCGTCACCCGAGAAGGGTGAGCCGACGGGACGGCCCGCTCGCCACGATGGGCCGGGGCGGCAGACGAGCCGCGCCATACAGATGGAGTACGACGTGTCGATGACCAGCGTTCCGGAGCGCTCGGCCCTCCCGCGGGGGCTGAGCGTCCTGCTCGGCCTGGCTGCCGCCGTGATCGTGATCGCCGGCATGCGGTCCGCCCAGGACATCCTCGGCCCGGCCTTCCTCGCCCTGATCCTCACGATCCTCGCCCACCCGCTGCGGACCTGGCTGAACCGGCACGTGCCCTCGTGGGCGGCCTCGGCGGTGTGTGTCGTCGCGGCCTACCTGCTGATCGTCGGCCTCGCCCTGGTCCTGGTGGTGTCGACGGCGCGGTTCGCGGCGCTGCTGCCGACGTACGCCGACGACTTCAGCGCCCGGGCCAGCAGCCTCGTCGACTGGCTCACCGGGCTCGGAGTCGACAAGGCCCAGATCGACAAGATCGCCAGCTCCTTCGACCTGTCCTCCCTCGGGGGCTTCGTCGAGGCCCTGCTCAGCGGCGCCCTGGGGGTCGCCGGCAACCTGGCCTTCATCCTGACGCTGGTGCTGTTCATGACCATGGACGGCGGCACCTTCCCGAACCAGCTGGCCAATGCCGCGAAGCTGCGGCCGAGCCTGATCGAGGCGATGTCGTCCTTCGCCAGTGGCACTCGCGTCTACTTCGCAGTCTCCACCATCTTCGGACTGATCGTCGCCGTGATCGACACGATCGCCCTCGCGGCCCTGGGGGTGCCCTCGCCGGTGCTGTGGGGGCTGCTGGCCTTCATCACCAACTACATCCCCAACATCGGTTTCGTGATCGGGCTGCTGCCGCCGGCGATCCTGGCCCTCCTCGAGGGCGGCCCGGGTCTGATGCTCACCGTGATCGTCGTCTACTGCATCATCAACGTGATCATCCAGACGGTGATCCAGCCGAGGTTCGTCGGCGACGCGGTCGGGTTGTCGACGACCTTGACGTTCATGTCGCTCATCTTCTGGGCGTGGGTGATCGGACCGATCGGTGCCTTGCTGGCCATCCCGCTCTCGCTGCTGATCAAGGCGCTCCTGGTCGACGTCGACCCGACGACCCTGTGGCTCCGACCGCTGATCTCCAACAAGGACGCGGATCAGGTCGCCCGGAAGGCGGCGCCCCGCCACCAGAAGCCCGACCCCGCCTGACCCTCAGTCCGGAATGGTGACGACCTCGACGACGCCGATGCCGAGGGAGTTCAGCAGGTTGAGCACGCCCTGGAGCTCCTGCTGGTCGGTCAGCTCACCGGTCAGCGTGGTGGTGGCCGGCTGCGTGCGCGCGGTGAGGTGCGGGAAGGCGCCGGTCAGCTCATCGGACAGCTCGCTGTCAACGCGGATCAGCATCCTCGTCATGTGAATGCCCCCTCGGGTCTCGTCCTCCGGTCCTGACGCTAGGCCGCCCGGGCCCGAGCCGCCTCACCGGAAACGGGCGAGACACCGAGCGAGCCCACGTGCCGTGGCCTGCGCAGGAGGAAGCGATCGCCGACCTGGCGCCAGTCACCGGCGGTTTCACACATAACGGGTGAGCCTGTCCCCGCTCCCACCGGGGACGGTGGAGGGCAGCAGGCAGCCCGACCAAGGAGACCCATGGCGACCGTGACGGTGTGGCGCTTCGACAGCGCCGACGGCGCCGAACGCGCCACCGCGACCTTCCAGGACCTCGCCGGGGACGTGGCGGGACTGGACGCGGCGACGGTGGTCTGGGAGACCGGCAAGGGCAAGCCGGTCGCCCGCCAGGTCACGACCGCGGCCGACAGCCTGGACAGCGGGTTCTGGGGGCTGCTGTTCGGCCTGATCTTCTTCGTGCCGCTCCTCGGCGCCGCGCTGGGTACGGCGACCGGCGCGCTGGCCGGTTCGTTGGCCGACGTCGGCATCGACGACACCTTCATCAACCGGGTCCGCGACCAGCTGACCCCAGGGACCTCGGCACTCGTCGTCGTGGCGGCGGACTCGATCCCGGACCCCTTGCACGACGCCCTCACCGACGGGCTCACGACCGAGGTGATCAGCACCGACCTCAGCCCGCAGCAGGGTGCCGCGCTGCGCGAGGTCTTCGCCAGCTGATCCGCACCATGGAGGAGGATCCGAGGATGGCCAGCCTGACTGTGTGGAGGTTCCCCACCCCCCTCGGCGTGGAGACCGGTGAGATCGCGCTCGCCCGGCTCCAGGAGCAGGGCGCGATCACCGTCCTGGACGCGGTCGCACTCACCTGGCTGCCGGCCGACGAGCACCCGCGGGTCCGGCGGCTGCACCACGACACGGCGCGGTCCGCCGCCGTGGGGGGTTTTTGGGGAGCGGTCGTCGGGATGGTGGTGCTGGCACCGGTCGCCGGTGCCGCCGTGGGAGCCGCCGGCGCCTCGCTGGTGGAGCGGCTGCGCCGTACCGGCATCGACGACACCTTCGTCGACGGGCTCCGTGACCAGCTCGGACCGGGCACCTCGGCGCTGTTCCTGCTCAGCCGCGACGCCGACCCGGAGCTGGTCCGCCCGGTGCTCGCGCGCACCGAGGCGACCCTGATCCAGGCCACCCTCGACGACTCCGTGACAGCCGAGCTGGCCGAGCTGCTGGTGCCACCGGGTCAGTCCCCGCACGAGGACTGACGACCGGTTTTCGCGACTGCTACCAGCCGGTAGCCCGGAACGCCCACTAGATTGTGGATCCAGACGGGCGCAGCACCGGCCGGTGAGGTGCCCGACCTCCCAACCTCGTGGAGACCCGGTGGTCAGCCAGGCCCGGCAGCAGCCGATCGAGCTGGCGACCCATGTCCCACGACTGCCTCGCGCCTACGTGCCACGGGCCCGGCTGTGGGCGCGACTCGACGTGGCGACCGAGTCGACCCTCACCCTGCTCGTCGGGCCCGGCGGGTCCGGCAAGACCCTGGGCGTGAGCGGTTGGCTGCGCCGCAGCGCCGAGTCCGAGGAGTCCGGCTGGCTGCACGCAGACGCCACGTGGGGACCGGACCGCCTCGCTCCGCTCCTGCAGCGGACGGCGAGCGACGGAAGGCCACGGCTGCTGGTGATCGATGACGCCCACCTGTTGCCGCTGGCCACCGTGCGCGCCCTCGACTCGCGCCTCGCGAGCTCTCCCGACACCTTCCGGGTGCTGCTGATCGCCCGGTGGGACCTGCCGTTCACCCGGCTCGGCCCGGAGCTGATGGGCCACCTCACCGTGCTCCGCGGCGAGCTGCTGCGCCTCGACGAGGCGGAGTCCAGAGCTCTCGTCGCGGCCCACGTGCACACCGAGGCCGACGAGGTGGCCCGGGCCATCGCCGTGCGCACCCAGGGCTGGTGCGCGGCGGTGGTGCTCACGGCGCGGGCCGTCGCGGCCGCCAGTGATCCTCTGGCCACCGCACGTCGCTACGCCGAGGTCGGCGGCTCCGCGGTCGCCGACCGGGTGGCGAGCGAGGTCTTCGCCACGCTCCAGCCCCGCCAGCGGCACCTGCTGCTGTGCGTCGCCAACGAGCCCGGCGTGACCCCGGCCCTGGCCGTCCACCTCTCGCACGACACCAGGGCCGACGAGTCGCTGGCGGAGCTGGAGGCGATGGGCCTGCTGGTGACCCGGGTGTCGCCGTCGACCGGGACGACCGGGGAGCGCTTCCTGATCCACCCCCTGCTCACCGAGGTCGTCCGGCGTCGGCTGTCGGCAGGAGGGGTCGACGTGCTGCGGGCCGCGGCGACCGTGCGCCGCGCTGTCCAGCTCGACGTGGCCCGCGGCGACACCGGTGACGCCTTCCGGCGCCTCGTCGACATCGGTCACCACGCAGCCGCCGCCACCCTGCTCGCCGATCACGGAGTGACCCTGCTGGCCCGGGGCCATGGCGCCCGGATCGACACCTTCGCCGCCGAGCACCCGTCCGTGGTCGACGTGAGACCGGCCGCCTGGTTCGCGCTGGCGCTCGAACGCTGGAGCGTCGGCCAGGTCGACGCCGCCAGCCAGTGGCTGGACCGGATCGTCACCGACCCGATGCCGGAGTCTCCGACCACGTCCCTCCAGGTCGGCTGTGCCCGACTGATGCGATCCCAGCTCGGGCTGGAGTCGGTCCCGGCCGCCGTCGAGCATGCCGGGCTGGTCCTCGCCCAGGACCACGACTCGGTCACCGACGACCTGGTGCCGATGCTGCTCTGCGAGCTCGGCGCCACCCAGAACTGGTCCGGCGACCTCGACGCGGCGCAGGAGGCGCTCACCCGGGCCACGCTCGTGAGCCGTTCCCACGACCTGCCCGGGATGACCGCCGCGGCGCTCTCCCACCTGGCGATGACGGAGTTCATGCTGGGCCACGAGAACGCCGTGCTGGCCCTCGCCGACGAGGTGCTCACGATCACCGGCTCCAGGTCGGTCGCGCGGAGGGGCGGGACCAGGCACTACTCGACACAGCGAGCCGGACTGGCCACGGCCCTCGCGGTCGCCACCGGCCTCGAGTCGCTGCGCACCGGCGCCCGCGCGATCGCGGCCGACGACACCGAGTGGGCCTGCCACCCGGCGGACCTCTCGACCAAGTTCTGGAGCCGGACGCACCGGTCCCGCGTGCAGCTCGCCCGGGGATCGGTGTCCGAGGCCGAGCGCGCGCTCGACGTACCGCTAGAGACGCCGCCGCTGCCCGACCACCTCGCGTCCACCCTGGACCTCGAGCGGGCCTTCCTGGCCAGCCTGTCGGGGGACGTCGCGGGGCTGGGCCGGGTCGTCGAGAGGCTGCGGGTCCGCACCGCGACCGGTGAGGCCGCCCTCGCCGCCGGTCTCCGCGCCGACCTGGTGGGCGACCGCCGGGCCGCCCTCGAGCGGTTCGCCGAGGCCGCCGCGTCGGCCACGCTGCAGCAGCCACCGGTGCGCGCCATCGCCCTGGTCGCGGCCGCCCAGCTGCACGGCACCAGCCCCGACGGTGACGAGCGGGCGCTGGAGCTGCTCCACCAGTCGCTCGTGGCCACCGAGGCGCGCGGCACGGCGGTCCCCTTCCTCGGCTGGAGCCGGCACGGGGCCATGGTCGCCGACCTGCTCCCCCGCCTCGAGTCGCGCCAGCACGGGCCCTGGATCATCGAGCTCACCAACGCGCTGGCCGCCCGCCCGGGGATCGCCGCCTACTTCGGCCCGACGACGGCTCGTCCCGGTGAGCGGGTGGTGCTGCCCGAGGGGTCGATCCGGCCCACCCTGAGTGCCCGCGAGCGCGATGTTCTCTACGAGCTGGCCCGCGGGTCGACGTACGCCGACATCGCCGCGAACCTCTTCGTCTCCGAGAACACCGTCAAGACCCACGTCTCGAGCCTCTACGCCAAGCTGGCGGTCAACCGGCGCAGCGCGGCCCTCGCCGCCGCTCGGGCGATGCGCCTGCTCTGACGACCCCCGCGGGAACGTTGGGCTACCCGGTGCGCCCGGGTGTTTCCGGCTGACGGCCGCCGGACTACCCCGGCGGAGAACCCTGGGCCGGGCTGGGAGAGCTCCCCCGCAGTCGCGCCCACGTGGCCAGCAGGGCTCGCTGGAGCCCCGCGACCACCCGGAGCACGGTCGGGTCCTCCGAGACCACCCGACCGACCAGGGCGGACCCGACCAGGATGCCGGCGAAGCCGATCAGCCAGCTCGAGATCGCGAGGATGATCCCGAGGGTGCCGAACTGGTCGGCGTTCACCTCGACGTACTTCGGCATCACCAACCCGGAAGCGCGGCTGTAGGCGACCTCCAGCACCCCGGTGAGGATCGAGCCGAGGATCAGCCTGCGCCAGCCGACCCGCCCGAAGAGCAGCAGCCAGCAGGTGACCCACCAGGTCACGCTGACCACCGCGATCTGGGAGAGGAAGCGGAACAGCTCGAGGGGAATCCCCTCGGGGTTGCCGAAGAGGAACGTACGCAGCCCCGCGATCAGCTGGAGGGTCACGATCCAACCGATCAACCACGCGAAGCAGCGCCGGGTGCCACTGACGCCGCCGATGTGGTTCTGCTCCCAGATCTTCTCGTACATCCGCTGGATCGCCCGAGCGAAGCTGGCCGCGGAGAAGAGGGTGATCACGAGCCCGATCCAGCCGGTCTGCGACCGGATCTCACTGGCGGAGACCTCGCCACTGACGATCTGTCTGCCGTCGCCCCCGAGCCCGGTGGTCGCCGAGAACTGTTCGAGCGCCTGGGCGGTGATCTGGGGGAAGAACGCAGCGATCACCACGAGCATCGGGATCAGCGCGAGCAGGCCCTGCGCGGCGATCAACATGCACCGGTCGATGAACTCGATCCGGACGAACTCGCCGAGCAGCCGGCCCAGGATCGGGATCCGATCCACGAGATCCACGGCCTGCGACTTGCGACGCCGGTAGGACTCGGTGGTCCGCACCCGGAGCCCGGCGACGTCCATCAGAACTGGTCCTCCACTGTTGTCGCCGACTCGTCCGGCAGGATGAGGGTAAGCGTGGGCGACGAGAAGCCACGTCCGAACACCCGATCCGGGTGAATCCAGCTACGAGGAGGACCGCTGTGCAGGAGTGGAGGCGCTGGGTGCGCATGTCGGTCGTGCTGGCTGTCGTGCTCGTCTTCTACTTCACGGTCCCGGTCTCGTTCGAGATCGCGACCAACGAGATCGTGCAGATCCTGGTCAGCATGGTGGCGCTGGCACTGCTCGGGTTGCTGGTGCTGGTCGAGGTCCGCCACCAGCTCCTCGACGACGACCGACGCATCGACGGCCTGGTGCTGGCGCTGATGATCGCGGTGCTGGGCTTCGCGCTGGGCTTCTACGTGCTCGCGCATCGCAACCCCGGCGAGATCACCGAGCTCAGCACCAGGGTCGACGCGCTCTACTTCACGATGTCCACACTGCTCACGGTCGGCTACGGCGACGTGCACGCCGTGGGACAGACCGCTCGCGTCCTGGTGCTGATCCAGATGATCTTCAACGTCGTCATCCTCGCGACGGCCGCCTCCACGATCAACAGGCGGGTGCGGACTCAGGCCCAGAAGCGCGCCGAGGCTCGGCGTACGCAACGGAAACCCACGTGAGACGTGGTGTCCCTGATCCCGTGTCCCTGCCGGGCGGCGGGACGGTAGCGCTGGCAGTAGTCCGGCGAGCACAGGTGGGAGCCGCCCTTGGTGACCATCCGGTCGGTCTCCTGCAGGCGTAGCGACCCGCCGCAGCACGGACTCACCGGCGCGACCGCCTCGCCGCGCTGCGCGTGTGACGGGGTCCAGCGGGTGCGGGTCCACTCCCACACGTTGCCGATCATGTCGTGCAGCCCGTAGCCATTGGCCGGATAGCTGGCCACCGGTGAGGTGAAGTCGAACCCCAGGGGGTCCTCGCTGCGCCACGGGAAGCGGCCACGGAAGGTGTTGGCCATCGCCGCGCCCCCGGGTGAGAGATCGTCGCCCCAGGCGAAGTCGCGGCCGGTGAGACCGCCGCGGGCGGCGTACTCCCACTCCTCCTCGGTGGCCAGCTCCTTGCCCGCCCAGGTGGCGTACGCCGTGGCGTCCTCCCAGCCGACGTGGACCACGGGATGGTCCGGGATCTCCTCCCACGACGTGGCCGGACCTTGCGGGGCGCGCCAGGAGGCGTCCGGCTGCCAGCGCCACCACTGGGTCCAGTCGCCGAGGTGCACCGGTCGGGAGGTCGGCGTGAACGCCTGCGATCCCGGCACCAGCAGCGCCGGGTCGGCACCCGGGAAGTCGGCCGGGTCGGGGGCGATCTCGGGCACCGTGACGTGACCGGTGTCGGCGACGAAGCGCGCGAAGTCGGCGTTCGTCACCGGGTGCGGATCGAACCACAGATCCTCCACGGTGACCTCGCGAAGCGGCCGCTCCTCGGGGTAGAAGTGGTCGTTGCCGATCACCGTGGTCCCACCCGGGACCAGGACCATGTCGTCCGCCGTCACCCTCCTTGTCTAGCAGACCGGGTGAGCAGCTCAGTCGCGGGACGTCGCAGCGTGGAAGTGCCGCTCCTGGGCCGTCTGTGAAGGCGCGCCGGTTTCGCTAGATACCCCTAGGGGGTATGTTGGAGCCGTGAATGACTACCACGGGCATCGTCCGTCGTCGGACCTCCACCTGGTCAAGGACCTCGTCTGCGGGATGGACGTCGACCTGCGCTCCAGCGAGCACACGGTCACGTCCGGCGGAGTCCGGTACGACTTCTGCTCGGCCGGCTGCCGGGCGAGGTTCGAGTCCGACCCGGTGCGATACACGACCCCCCAACCCGACGACCGGCAGGAGGGTGCTGCTGAGGTGGCGGAGTACACCTGCCCGATGCACCCCGAGATCCGGCAAGCCGGCCCGGGCGCCTGCCCCATCTGCGGGATGGCCCTCGAACCCGTCCTCGTCACCGCCGACACCGGTCCCAGCGCGGAGCTCACCGACATGACCCGCCGGTTCTGGGTCGGTCTGGTGCTCGCAGTGCCGGTGTTCCTGGTCGAGATGGGCACGCACCTGTCCGACGGGCTCAGCGACGTCATCTCGCCGACCGCGACGAACTGGATCCAGCTCGTCCTCGCCACGCCTGTCGTGCTCTGGGCGGGGTGGCCGTTCTTCGTCCGCGGCTGGGCCTCGGTCCGGACCCGGAACCTGAACATGTTCACGCTGATCGCGATGGGCACCGGCGTCGCGTGGCTCTACAGCGTCATCGCGACCCTCGCGCCGGGGGTCTTCCCCGACCAGTTCCGCGACGGCATGGGCGGCGGGACCGTCGATGTCTACTTCGAGGCAGCCGCCGTCATCACCGTCCTGGTGCTGCTCGGCCAGGTCCTCGAGCTCCGCGCCCGCGAGCAGACCTCCGGCGCCATCCGGGCGCTGCTCGACCTGACTCCCAAGACGGCACGCCGCATCGCACCGGGCGGCACCGACGAGGAGGTGCCGCTCGGGGACGTCGAGGTGGGGGACAGGCTGCGGGTGCGCCCGGGCGAGAAGGTCCCGGTCGACGGGACCGTCGAGGAAGGGCGCTCGTCGCTCGACGAGTCGTTGGTGACCGGGGAGTCGATGCCGGTCACCAAGACGGCCGGTGACACCGTCATCGGTGGCACCGTCAACCAGACCGGGGCGCTGGTGATGCGCGCCGAAGGTGTCGGCAGGGACACGATGCTGGCCCGCATCGTCGCGATGGTTGCCGAGGCCCAACGCTCTCGTGCGCCCATCCAGCGGATGGCTGACCGTGTCGCCGGCATCTTCGTCCCCGCCGTCCTCGGCGTCGCCATCGCCGCGTTCATCGTCTGGGCACTGGTCGGGCCCGAACCGCGGCTCGCGCACGCCCTCATCGTCGCGGTCGCCGTCCTCATCATCGCCTGCCCGTGTGCCCTCGGTCTCGCGACTCCGATGTCCATCATGGTCGGCGTCGGACGCGGCGCCCAGATGGGCGTCCTCATCAAGAATGCCGAGGCCCTCGAGCTCCTCGAGAAGGTCGACACCCTCGTCGTCGACAAGACCGGCACCCTGACCGAAGGTCGGCCGTCGGTCACCCAGGTCGTCACGGCCGGCACGGCGACGTACGAGGTCGACGACCTGCTGCGCCTGGCCGCCGGGGTCGAGCAGGCCTCCGAGCACCCACTCGCCCGGGCCATCGTGAACGCTGCCAACGACAGGATGCTGACCATCCCGCACGTGACCGGGTTCGACTCCCCGGTCGGGCGCGGCGCCACCGGTGTCGTCGAAGGACGAACGGTGCTGCTCGGCAGCGCCTCGTTCCTGGCCGGCGAGCGCATCGACACGACCGGCCTCGCCGACGAGGCCGACCGCCTGCGGGCCGACGGCGCAACCGCCGTCCTCATCGGCATCGACGGCCACTCCGCCGGCATCTTCGCGATCGCCGACCCGGTGAAGTCCACGACCCCCGACGCGGTGAAGGCCCTGCGTGCAGACGGTATCCAGGTCGTCATGCTCACCGGCGACAACCGGGTCACCGCCGAATCCGTCGCCCGCGGTCTCGGCATCGATCAGGTCGAGGCCGAGGTGCTACCCGACCACAAGGCCGATGTCATCGCGAGGCTACGAGCCGAGGGTCGCGTCGTCGCGATGGCCGGCGACGGCGTCAACGACGCGCCGGCACTCGCGGCCGCCGACGTTGGCCTCGCCATGGGTACCGGCACCGACGTCGCGATGGAGTCCGCCGGGGTCACCCTGCTCAACGGTGACCTGACCGGCATCGTCAGGGCCCGGCACCTGTCCGAGGCGACGATGTCGAACATCCGGCAGAACCTGGTGTTCGCGTTCGCCTACAACGTCGCGGGCATCCCCATCGCCGCCGGAGTGCTCTACCCCGTCCTGGGGGTGCTGCTCTCACCCATCATCGCCGCCGCGGCGATGGCACTGTCGTCGGTCAGCGTCATCACCAACGCCTTGCGGTTGCGCACCCAGCGCATCGACCAGGCGCCCAGCTGAGCCACGAGGCGGCCGGCGACTGAGGATGGAGCGGTTGTCCTGCTGGGACAAGAACGTCCGGCCGACGTCCGCTCGCGCCGCGTGTCGCCGGCCCTGAGAAAATCGGTGTACGACACCGGTCGACATCAGCGACGCTGCCCCCATGACGAGCAGCGACCTGTGGGATGCCGAGACGGCCGAACGGTACGACGAGAGCTCGGCTTTCATGTTCGCGCCAGACGTCCTGGAGCCGGCGGTCCAGTTCTTGGCGGACCTGAGCCGCGGCGGCGCCGCGCTGGAGCTCGCGATCGGCACGGGGCGGGTGGCGATCCCCCTGGTCGAACGTGGCGTCCCGGTGAGCGGCATCGAGCTCTCGCAACCCATGGTCGACAAGCTCCGGGAGAAGCGCAGCGACATCCCGGTCGTCGTCGGCGACATGGCGACCAGCAGTGTGTCGGGGTCGTTCTCGCTCGTCTACCTCGTGTGGAACGGGCTCGGAAACCTTCGGACCCAGGACGAGCAGGTCGCCTGCTTCCGCAACGCGGCTCGACACCTGGCGCCGGGTGGTCGGTTCGTCATCGAGCTGTGGATTCCCGGCATCCGGCGCTTCCCGCCCGGTCAGGCAGCGGTGCCCTTCCACGTCGGGCAGAGTCACGTCGGGCTCGACACCTACGACATGACCACTCAGCAGGGCACGTCCCATCACTACCAGCGGCACCCCGACGGCACCGTGACGTACGGCGCCAGCAACTTCCGCTACGTCTGGCCCGCCGAGTGCGACCTGATGGCACAGCTCGCTGGGATGGACCTCGAGTCCCGGGTCGCCGACTGGACCGGCACCCCCGTCACGAACGACAGCGAGAACCACATCTCGGTCTGGCGCAAGCCGGGCTGACCTCAGGTGTCGACACGCACCGGCAGCGCGAGCGGATCAGCAGCAGCCAGCGGTCCGGCTCGGTACCGGGTGGAACAATGCAGCACATGGCATCTGCTCGACGCTCACGCGTACTGCTGGTCTCGGGCGGGGTGCTGATCCTGGCCGGGCTCGTGGTGCTCAGCTACGTCGGCTGGCAGTTCTTCGGCACCACCTGGGTCTCCGAGCGACGGCACGCCGAGGCCGTCAAGCAGCTCGAGAAGGGCTGGGACACCGGTGAGGCCACGGTCAAGACCGGACACGGCACGGCCGACTCGATCATCCGGATCCCCCGCTTCGGCGACGACTACGCGGTCCCCGTGCTGGAGGGCACCTCCGACGACGCGCTGGCCTCGGGGTTCGGCCACTTCGACGGTACGGCGAAGCCGGGAGCGGTCGGCAACTTCGCGCTCGCCGGTCACCGGGTGACCCATGGCGAGCCGCTGCGCGACATGCCCGACCTCGAGGTCGGTGACACGGTGATCGTCGAGACCGCGAAGAAGACCTTCACCTACGAGATGGTCACCGACGGTGACGCCCTCACCGTGGACTTCACCGCCAGCTGGGTGCTCGACCCGGTGCCCACCAACCCGGAGAAGGGCGGCGTCCAGCCGCCGCAGGACCCCGACCAGCGGCTGCTGACCCTGACCACCTGCTCGGAGCTCTTCCACACCGACAACCGGCTGATCGCATTCGCGGTGCTCGTCGACCAGCGGGTCCGGGCCTGACGCGGACCGACTCCTGGCCGTCAGGAGGTCAGAGGTCCAGGTGCCGGCCGAGGAAGTCGTTGCGGAGCTTGCCCTCGGGGTCGTGCCGCTCGACCAGCGCCCGGAAGTCGTCGAAGCGCGGGTAGACCGCGCGCAGCTCGTTCGCCGGAGCGACGAAGCACTTGCCCCAGTGCGGGCGGGCACCGAGCGGTAGCAGCACCTCCTCGATGGCGGGGAGCACGGCGTAGACGCCGGCCTGCTCGCGTACCCAGGTGAAGTGCAGGCCGACCACGTCGGTCTCGTAGGCACCGCTGAGCCACAGCCCGTCGGCCGCGACGGTGCGGATCTCGGTGACCTGGAGCAGGTGCGCGAACCGCGGCGCAAGCGGGCGCAGCTGCTCGAGCGCCTCCCGGGCACGGGACCGCGGGACGAGGTACTCGCTCTGCAGCTCCTCGCCGCGGCTCGGGGTGAAGTCCATCCGGAAGTGCGGCAGCCGCTCGTGCCAGGGGCCCACCACGCCGCCCTGCGCGGTGACGGCGTCGACCTCGGCGCCGGCCAGCATGTGCAAGGTGCCGGCGGCGCGGGCCGCTCCCCACAGCTGGTCGGGAGTGTCGCCGGTGCGGCTCTTGAGCCACACCTGCCCGATCCCCCCGTCGGACCAGTCGGTGAAGAGACTGACGCTGTAGGCGCTCGCGGTCAGCTCGTCGAGGTGCTGGAGAGCATCGTCCCAGGGCAGCCCGGTCCACAGGTCCTGGCGGACGTCGTACGTCGGCTCGACGGCCAGCGTCACGTGGGTGGTGATGCCGAGGGCACCGAGCGAGACGACGTGGCCGTCGAAGTCCGGGTCGCCGCTCCGGATCGCGCGCAGCTCGCCGTCCGGGGCGACGTACTCCAGACCGGTGACGGCGGCGGCGAGCGAACCGGTGCGGTCGCCCGAGCCGTGGGTGCCGGTTGCGACCGCGCCCGCGACCGAGATGTGCGGCAGCGACGCCATCGTGGCCAGCGCCCAGCCCTGTCGGTGCAGCTCGGCGGCCAGGTCGCCGTAGAGCATCCCGCCCGCGACCCGCACCTGCCGGGCGTCGGAGTCGACCTCGATGCCGACCGGCAACCCCGCGGTCGACACCAGCTCGCCGAGGCTGTCGGCGACGTCGGTGAAGGAGTGCCGCGACCCGAGCGCCCGGATCCGGGCGCTGCCCGCGACGAGCTGCTGCACCTCCTCGACACTCTCGGGGTGATGCAGGTGTGTCGCGGCGTACACGTGGTTGCCTGCCCAGTTCGTCAGCACCCAGCCATCCTCCCCGACGACACGCCGGACCGGAACCAGTCGAATTGGCCGCACCCGGATCCTCGACTCGGGCAGACTGGTCCCGCTCATCCACCTCGAGAAGGACAAATCAATGTCACAGCAGACTTCACCGACGACCAGCGCCTGGGCCGACGGGGTCGCGATCTTCGCCGGCGCGGTCCTCGCGACGGTCGGCGTCTTCCAGTTCCTCGAGGGCCTCTCAGCGGTCGCGAAGGACGACGTCTTCGTCACGACGCCGAACTACGTCTTCTCCGTCGACATCACCGGCTGGGGATGGATCCACATGATCCTCGGCGCTGCCGCCATCGTGACCGGCATCTTCATCCTGACCGCGAAGAAGTGGGCGCTCATCGTCGGCGTCGGCCTGGCGATCCTCTCGGCGATCGCGAACTTCATGTTCCTGCCGTACTACCCGCTGTGGGCGATCGTCATCATCGCCTTCGACATCGCGGTGATCTGGGCGCTGAGCAACATCCTGAGCACGACCCGGCGCTAGTCGCGCCGTATCCCCCGATAGATGCCCCAGCGCACGATCACGGGCTGGAGCACGCTCCGGATCGACCAGGCGGGGAAGCGGAAGGCGCGCCCGGTCGGGGTGAAGACCTCGAGCCCGTTCGGCTGGAAGCCGAGCACCGACCCCCAGCGCCGCTTCGGGGGTCGGTAGGCGCGTAGCGGCTTGCCCGCCAGGTCGGCACGGATGTTGCGCGCGAGCAAGCGGTCGGCGCGGTTGCGGGCGGTCGAGCGCAGCGGGTCGGTGGCCGCGACGTCGCCGATGGTGAAGACCCGTTCCTGGCCGGGGACCCGCAGGTCGGGGTCGGCCCGGACGAAGCCAGCCTCGTCGAGCAGCACGACGGGCGCCCAGCCGGTGTTGGGCCGCACCCGGCCGATCGCCCACACCACCGCGTCGGCGGTGACCGGGGGCTGCCCGGTGCTCCACTCGACAGGTGCGTCGGTGATCTGGTCGCAGGCGAAGCCGTCGGGTACGACGGCGCGGTGGCCCGGGTGCAGGGTGACTCCGCTCCCGGTGAGTCGCTGCTCGACCTGGCTCCAGACCCGGCGGTGGTGCTGGGGCAGCGCCCGCTCCGCCGGGTAGTAGAGCCCGATCTGCTTGTCCGGCCATTCCCCGGCCAGGTTGGCGGCGGCACTGACCGCAGCGGCGCCGCCCCCGAGCACGGTGATCGAGGTCGCGTCGGCGAGCCGTTCATGGGCCTCGCGCAGGTCGGCCTGCACCTCCTGGGTCGACTGGAGACCAGGTCGGCGCCAGAACCCGTTGCGGACCCCTGTGGCGATGACCAGCACGTCGTACGACTCCTTGACGGTGGGGCCGTCGGCGCGCTGCACCGTGACCGTGCGCGCGGCGAGGTCGACACCGGCGATGGTGCCGTGCACGGTGCGCACCCGGTCGAGCCGGCGGTAGCGGTCGAATCCGATGAAGTAGTCACGGGACCACTCCTCGGGGCGGGCCAGCCGCATCCCGAGCTCCTGGCCGCTCACCAGCGCCGGCTTGGCGGAGATGCCGACCACGTCGGCGTGCCGGGAGAGATGGATCGCGACGAGCAGGCCGCTGTCGCCGAGACCGGCGACGACCACCCGCGGCCGTGCCCTCGTCACGACGTGCGCCGGCGCGGCGGGCGGGGCACCAGCTTGGACACCCGGTCGATGACGTCCTGGTAGCCCGGGCGTCGCTCCAGGCTGCGCTCCTCCATCATCGGGATGCTGGCCCCGAGGAACATCGCCAGCATCGCCAGCACGCCGACGAAGAGCCACCAGGCATCGCCCGGTGAGGCCGCGACGCCGAAGAGGGCGAGGGAGAACCAGAACCCGAGCTCACCGAAGTAGTTCGGGTGCCGCGACCAGCTCCAGAGGCCCCGGTCCATCACCTGGCCGGGTTCCCGGGTGCGGGCGAAGCGATACATCTGCACGTCGGACGCGAGCTCGAGCGCCACGGCAGCGACCCCGACGACGAACGCCACGAGGTCGAGCCAGCCGAGATCACGCCCGCTCCACGTGAGGGCGACGTACACGGGGAGCATGCCGAGGAAGACCTGGATGGTCGGGATCAGGTGGATACCGAAGAGGTCGGCGACCAGCTCGGCCCTGCCCGCCCTGTCGCGCAGCAGCGGGTAGCGCCAGTCCTCGTGGTGCAGGCCGGGGAAGGCGTAGACCCAGTTCGCGGTCAGCCGCACCGACCACAGCACGATCACCGCCATCAGCAGCCACGCGCGGGCGTCGTCGACACCTCCGCCGCCCTGGCTCCACCAGTAGCCGGCCAGCAGCGGCGGCGCGACGCTCCAGTAGGCGTCGTAGAAGCTGGAGTTGTGGTGCAGCCGGCTGAAGATGAAGATCACCAGCGTCCCGAGCAGGTCGGCGATCAGTGCGTCCACCAGCAGCGAGCCCGCGTCCGGCCCCCAGACCAGCCACACCCCCGCCACCGCGATCGCGATCACGTAGGCCAGCCCGACGCGCAGCAGCGACGCAGATTTGCTCATGGTGGGTGACGGTAGCGGCAAAACTGTTACGTGTTCTAGTTTCGCGCGGCGGCGGCCCTGCCGCCGCCGGAAACGACAAAAGCCCCGGACATCGTCCGGGGCCTCATCACGTGCGCGAGGGGGGATTTGAACCCCCACGCCCTTTCGGACACTGGCACCTGAAGCCAGCGCGTCTGCCGTTCCGCCACTCGCGCGTGAAGCGAGAGCAGGTTATCCCAGCGCTCTCGACAATCCCAAACCGCGGGGGTCCTTCCCGGCAGGGGTTCCGACCGGTCCAGCCCGCCACCGATACGATCGGTCGCAGCCCGGCCTCCGGTCGGGGTGGCCGGTGCGCCGCGAGGCGCTGTTCTCGCTGGGCATCACCGGGACGAGACGACGGAAGGGAGGCACTGTGGGTGGGCTCCAGCGACTGGAGAACAAGCTCGAGCAGATGATCTCCGGTGCCTTTGCCAAGGCGTTCCGATCCGCGGTGCAGCCGGTCGAGATCGCCGCGGCCCTGCAGCGCGAGTGCGACAACAACGCACAGATCCTCAGCCGGGACCGACGGTTGGTCCCCAACGACTTCCACGTCGAGCTCGCGCAGACCGACCTGGAGCGGCTCACGCCGTACGACTCGGCGCTCGGCGACGACCTCGGCAAGCAGCTGCGCGACCATGCCGACCAGCAGGGCTACGTCTTCCCGGGACCGGTCAGCATCGTCTTCGAGCAGGCCGACGACCTGACCACCGGCCGGTTCCGCATCCGCAGTCGCGCCCAGGCCTCGGTGACCGGCAACGCCACCCACACCCAGGCGCGCCGCGCTCGCGCGGTGCTCGAGGTCAACGGCACCCGCCACCCGCTGCAGACCCCCGGTCTGGTGATCGGCCGTGGCACGGAGGCCGACGTCCGGATCAACGACCCCGGCGTCAGCCGCCGCCACGTCGAGTTCACCGTCACCGGGGGCGGTCCGAGCGGCATCGACATCGAGGTGCACGACCTCGGCTCGACCAACGGCATGCTCGTCGACGGGCACCGGATCACCAGCACGTCGGTGCGCAACGGGACCCAGGTCCGGATCGGCAACACGACGATGACCGTCCGGGTCCTCGAGGAGGACTGAGATGTCCGAGCTGACCCTGTTCCTCATCCGGATCGCCTACCTGGCGATCCTGTGGATCTTCGTGCTCTCCGCGATCTCGGTGATCCGCTCCGACATGTTCGGCGCCCGGGTCCCCGAGGCGGCACGCGGCGCCGGCGGTGGCGGCAAGGTCCCCAAGCCCCCCAAGGCGCCGAGCAAGCGCCGCGGTGCCCCCACCCACGTGCTGGTCACCGAGGGCTCCAGCACGGGTGAGCGCGCCGACCTCGAGCACGCACCGATCCTGATCGGTCGTGGCAGCGACGCCGCGATCCGGCTCGACGACGACTACGTCTCCACCCGGCACGCCCGGATCGCCGCGTCCGGCGACCAGTGGTTCGTCGAGGACCTCGGCTCCACCAACGGCACCTACGTCGGCACCGTCCGGATCACCCAGCCCACGACGCTGACCATCGGCACCCAGGTCCGGATCGGCAAGACCATCCTCGAGCTCCGGAAGTAGCGCGGATGCCCGACGCTTCCCAGCAGCCCGACGACGCCGCGGCACGGCCGGTGGTCGACCCCACGGTCGACCCCACGGTGGACCCGGCGGTCGACCAGGTGGGTCCTGACGCGGGGCCTCCGCTGCGACTGCGCTACGCCGCGGTCTCCGACGTCGGCCGGGTCCGCAAGGACAACCAGGACTCCGGGTACGCCGGCCCCTGGCTGCTCAGCGTCTGTGACGGTGTCGGCGGCGCGGCCCGCGGTGACATCGCCTCGAGCACCGCGATCGCCCAGTTCCGCCGGCTCGACGAGGCACCTGGCAGCGACTCGGCCGAGGACCTGTTCGCCCGGATCGCCGGCGCGATGCACCGCGCCCACGACCGGATCGTGGAGCTGGTCGACGAGGACCCCGCCCTCAACGGCACCAGCACCACCGCCACCGTCGCGCTCTTCGACGGCACCCGGATCGCGATCGGGCACGTCGGTGACAGCCGGGCCTACCTCTTCCGCAACCGCCGGATCACCCAGCTGACGGCCGACCACACCTTCGTGCAGAGCCTCATCGACGAGGGCCGGATCACCGAGGAGGAGGCGCGGGTCCACCCGCACCGCAACCTGATCCTGCGCGCCATCGACGGCGTCAGTGACAGCGAGCCGGACCTCTTCGTCCGCGACCTCGCGGCCGGCGACCGGCTGCTGCTGTGCAGCGACGGCGCCAGCGGCGTCCTCGACGACAGCCGGCTGGTCGACATCCTCACCACCGGGAGCCCGGAGTTCGCCGCCGTCGAGCTGGTCCGGGCCAGTCTCGAGGCGGGCAGCAGCGACAACGTCACCTGCCTGGTCGCCGACGTCATCGACGCCACCGAGCCCGACACCCCCGCCGACCACGCACCGATCGTGGTGGGCGCCGCAGCGGAGCGCCGTACGTCGAAGACCCGCTCGTCCGGCAAGGGCAGCCTCTTCCGCGGTCACCGCTCGGGCGACACCGGCGAGCTCGAGCCGGTCCCGCCGCTGCCCGACGAGGTGCCGCACGACGCGATCGCCTCCGACCCGATCGCGGCGGAGCAGGCGCGCTACGCCCCACGCGCGCCACGTCGGTTCGTCTGGCTCAAGCGGCTGTGCGCTGGCGCGATCGTCGTCGGCCTGGTGTGGGTCGGCCTGGCGGCGGCGTGGTCGTGGAGCCAGGAGCAGTACTACGTCGGCGAGGAGGACGGCGTGGTCGTCATCTTCCGGGGCGTCAACGCCTCGCTGCCCGGCGTCTCGCTCTCCACGGCGTACGAGACCTCCGACGTCGAGGTCGACCGGCTCTCCGACTTCGTGGCCGGCAAGGTCCGTGACGGCATCAGCGCCGACGACCTCGCCGATGCCCAGGAGACGGTCCAGAACCTCGCCGCCGACCAGGACCCCGAAGAGCCGGCTGTGGGCGGATGACGATGGCCCAGACCAACACCTTGATGGGATTCGTGCACCGGCGCCGCCGTGGTGCCGAGCTGTTCCTGCTGGTGATCGCCCTGATGGTCGGCATCGGCGCCTACGCCGCGGTCGGGATCGGTGTCAACGGCGAGGTCCCCACCAACCTCCTGGGGTACGGCGGCTGGCTGGCCGCCCTGGTGATCGGTGCCCACGTCGTGGTCCGCCTCGTGGCGCCGTACGCCGACCCGGTCCTGTTGCCCGTCGTCGCCGCCCTCAACGGGCTCGGCCTGGCCGTGATCCACCGCCTCGACCTGGCCTACGAGGCCAACGACCGGACGGCTGGGTTCGCCGCGCAGCAGCTGATCTGGATGACCATCGGCGTGGTCCTGTTCGCGCTCACCCTCGTGATCATCCGCGACCACCGGGTGCTCCAGCGCTTCACCTACACCAGCGGCCTGGCAGCGATCGTGCTGCTGCTGCTGCCGATGCTCCCCGGCATCGGCAGCGAGATCAACGGTGCCCGGATCTGGATCCAGGTCGGACCGCTCAGCTTCCAGCCGGGCGAGGTCGCCAAGGTGCTGCTGGTGATCGCCTTCGCCGGCTACCTCGTGCTCCACCGCGACGCGCTCGCGCTCGCCGGACGCCGGGTCCTCTTCGTCGACCTGCCTCGCGGTCGCGACCTCGGCCCGATCCTCGCGATGTGGCTGGTCAGCGTCGGCATCCTGGTCCGCCAGCAGGACCTCGGCTCGAGCCTGCTCTTCTTCGGCGTCTTCCTGATCATGCTGTACGTCGCCACCGAGCGTCCCGGCTGGCTCGTCGTCGGTGGGCTGCTGTTCGCGGCCGGTGCCGCGACCGCCTACTACCTCTTCGCCCACGTGCAGATCCGGTTCGACATCTGGCGCCACCCGTTCAGCTACTACGGCGAGGGCACCAGCGACCGGGCGTTCCAGCCGATCGAGGCGAAGTTCGGCATGGCCTGGGGCGGGCTGATCGGCCGCGGGTTCGGCGAGGGCAGCCCCGACCGGGTCCCCCACGCCGAGTCCGACTTCATCATCGCCGCGATCGGCGAGGAGCTCGGCCTGACCGCGGTGATGGCGGTGATCCTCTGCTACGGCCTGATCGTCGAACGCGCCCTGCGCACCGCCCTGATCTGCCGCGACGGCTTCGGCAAGCTGATGGCCACCGGCCTCGGCACCGCCTTCGGGCTCCAGGTCTTCGTCGTCATCGGGGGTGTCGTCGGGCTGATCCCGCTGACCGGTCTGACCACCCCCTTCCTGGCGTACGGCGGCTCGTCGCTGGTCGCGAACTGGGTGATCGTGGCGCTGCTGCTGCGCATCTCCGACCAGGCCCGGCGGCCGGTGCCCCAGCTCTCCGACGACACCGCGACCCTCGGAGACGACGCCACCCAGATCGTCCGCTTGGGGGCGGTCAGCCGGTGAACAAGCCGATCCGCACCGTCTCGATCTTCTGCCTGCTGCTCTTCGTGGGCCTGATGCTCAACGCCACCTACCTGCAGTACTACAAGGCGGGCGAGCTCAACGACGACCCGCTCAACCGGCGGGTGCTGGAGGCGTCCTACTCCCAGGAGCGCGGCGCGATCCTGGTCGGGCGCAACCCGGTCGCCGAGAGTGTCGACGCCGACGACAAGTACCTGTTCCAGCGCACCTACCCCGAGCCGCGTGAGTACGCCCCGCTGACCGGATGGTTCTCCTACTTCAGCACCACCGGGATCGAGCGCAGCCAGAACGACCTGCTCTCGGGCGACGACCCGCGGTTGTTCGTCACCAACTTCGTCGACCTGCTCAGCAACACCCCCACCCAGGGCGGCAACGTCGTCCTCACCATCGATCCGGCCGCACAGAAGGCCGCCTACGACGGCCTGAAGGCCCTCGGGTCGGACGTCCAGGGCTCGGTGGTGGCCCTGGAGCCGTCGACGGGCAAGGTGCTGGCGATGGTGTCGCTGCCGACGTACGACCCCAACAAGCTGGCTTCCCACGACCTCACCGAGGTCAGCAAGACCTTCGACGAGCTCAACGCCGACCCCGCCCAGCCGCTGCTCAACCGCGCCATCCAGACCCGGCTCCCCCCCGGCTCCACGTTCAAGGTCGTCACCGCGTCCGCGGCGATCGAGAAGGGTCTCTACGACGCCGACTCCCAGGTCCCGGGCGGGGTGACCTATCAGCTGCCGCTGACCACCGGGCCCACCGGCCAGATCGACAACGAGGGTCGCTCCTGCGGCGCCAACGGCACCAAGATCCCCTTCAGCCAGGCGATGGAGCAGTCCTGCAACACCTCCTTCACCCAGATCGCGGAGCAGGTCGGCGCCAAGGACCTCGCCGAGACCGCTGAGGGCTTCGGCTTCAACCAGAACTACTTCGACGACCTGCCCCTGCAGGTGAAGTCGGTCTTCCCCACCGAGCTCGACGACGCCCAGCTCGGGCAGACCGGCATCGGGCAGTACGACGTCGCCGCCACGCCTCTGCAGATGGCGATGGTGGCGGCCGGGATCGCCAACGGTGGCTCGGTGATGAACCCCTACCTGGTCGACGAGGAGCAGTCGGCCGACCTCTCGGTGCTGGAGAAGACCGACGAGGAGGAGCTCTCCCAGGCGGTCTCCTCCGCGACTGCCAGCGAGGTGACCAAGCTGATGGTCTCCACCGTCGACAACGGCACCGCCTACCCGGCCGCGATCCCGGGCGTCGACGTCGCCGGCAAGACCGGCACCGCCCAGAGCGGCCAGAGCGAGCGGTCGCCGTACGCCTGGTTCGTGTCCTTCGCTCCTGCAGACGACCCGGAGGTGGCTGTCGCCGTGATGATCCAGAACGCCAACATCCCGCGGGACGAGGTGGCTGGCGGCCAGCTCGGTGGACCGATCGCCAAGGCAGTCATGCAGGCGGTGATCAAGTGAGCACGCCACCCCCCGACCAGGGCTACGGCTTCGCCGACGACGCCGGGCGCTACCGGATCGACGGCCGGATCGCGACCGGCGGCATGGGCGAGGTCTGGCGGTGCACCGACCTCTTCCTGGGCCGGGAGGTCGCGGTCAAGCTGCTCAAGAACGAGTACGCCGACGACGCCGGCTTCCGGACCCGCTTCGAGGTCGAGGCGCAGCACGCCGCGTCGCTGCACCACCCCAACATCGCGACCGTGTACGACGTCGGCGAGGCCGAGGCCGCCGACGGCTCCGGCGTCCGTCGCCCCTACCTGGTGATGGAGCTGGTCGCCGGGCAGCCGCTGTCGGCGCTGCTGCGGCCCGGCCAGCCGATGGACCCGGTGGCGACCCGCGAGCTGCTCTCCCAGGCAGCCGACGGGCTCGGCGCCGCGCACGCGGCCGGCATCGTCCACCGCGACGTCAAGCCGGCCAATCTGCTGATCACCCCGGACCGCCAGGTCAAGGTGACCGACTTCGGGATCGCACGGGCGGCCGAGGGGCTCGGTCTGACCGGCACCGGCGAGGTGATGGGCACCCCGCAGTACCTCTCCCCCGAGCAGGCCCAGGGCCACCCCGTCACGCCGGCCTCCGACGTCTACGCCCTCGGCGTGGTCGCGTTCGAGTGCCTCGCCGGGCGCCGGCCCTTCATCGGGGACACCCCGGTCGCTACCGCGCTCGCCCACCTGCGCGAGCCGATCCCCGACCTGCCCCCCTCGGTGCCCGCCGACCTGGCCGCCGTGGTCCGACTGTGCCTGTCGAAGGACCCCGCCGAGCGGTACGCCGACGGGCGGGCGATCGCCACCGCACTGCGTGACCCCGCGACCGCTGCGATGGCGATCGCGCCGGTCCCGGTGCCGGTCGCACCGGCCACCCAGGCGATGCCGGCAGTCTCGCCGGAGCCGACCGGCGTCGTACCCGTCCAGGACGATCGCTCGGGCGACCGGAGCCGGGCCTGGATGTGGGCGCTGATCGGGGCCATCGCGGTGGCGCTCGCCGTGATCCTCGCGCTCTGGCTGATCAACCGCGACTCCGGCGACGAGTCCCCCGGTGACGACCAGACCAGCCAGAGCCCGACGCCCACGGAGTCGGAGTCCTCCAGTCCGAGCGAACCGACCACCCCCCCGACCACCGAGCCCGCCGCGATCGTCCTCAACGGCAACGACTACATCGGCCGCCCGCTCGGTGACGTCGAGCGGGAGCTCGGCGCCCTCGGCCTGCAGGTCGACAGCCAGCAGGTGGACAACCCCGGCGGCGAGATCCGCAACGACGTCAGCGCCGTCAACCCCACCGGCACCGTGCAGCCCGGTGCCACCATCACGGTGACGTACTGGGGTCCGGAGCCGCCGCCCACGCCCACGCCCACCCCCACGCCCACGCCTACTCCGACTCCCACCCCGACTCCCACAGAGACCCCGTCCGGTGCGGCGGCCTCCCCCAGCGACACCGCCACCCCGAGCAACTAAGGCAAGGTCGACCCCGATGAGCAACCAAGAGCCGACCCTGATCGGTGGCCGCTACGAGCTCGGCGAGCTGCTGGGCCGAGGCGGCATGGCCGAGGTCCGCAAGGGCACCGACAGCCGGCTCGGCCGGGTGGTCGCGGTGAAGCGGCTGCGCACCGACCTCGCCAGCGACGCCACCTTCCAGGCCCGCTTCCGCCGCGAGGCGCAGTCGGCGGCGTCGCTCAACCATCCCGCGATCGTCGCGGTCTACGACACCGGCGAGGAGCCGGCCGCCGACGGGTCGGGCATCTCCCAGCCCTACATCGTCATGGAGTTCGTCGCCGGCCGGACCCTGCGCGACATCCTGCGCGAGGGCCGCAAGATCCTGCCCGAGCGGGCTCTCGAGATCACCAGCGGCGTGCTCTCGGCCCTCGACTACAGCCACCGGGCCGGCATCATCCACCGCGACATCAAGCCCGGCAACGTGATGCTCACGCCCAGCGGCGACATCAAGGTGATGGACTTCGGGATCGCCCGCGCGATCAGCGACGCGGCGTCCACGATGACCCAGACCGCCGCGGTCGTCGGCACCGCGCAGTACCTCTCCCCCGAGCAGGCCCGCGGCGAGACCGTCGACTCCCGATCCGACGTCTACTCCGCCGGGTGTCTGCTCTACGAGCTGCTCACCGGGCGGCCGCCGTTCGTCGGCGACAGCCCGGTCGCGGTCGCCTACCAGCACGTCCGCGAGCCCGCCGTACCCCCGTCCGACCACGACACCGACCTGCCCCCCGAGGTCGACGCGATCGTGATGAAGGCCCTCACCAAGAGCCTCGAGGACCGCTACCAGTCCGCTGCTGCGATGCGCAGCGACATCGAGCGCTACCTCGCCGGCCGTCCGGTCCAGGCGCCGGTCCCGGTCCCGGTCCCCGCCCCCGCCTACCCCGACGCGACCGCGGTGACCGCCGTGGCTCCTCCCGAGGAGGACTACCCCCCACGCGGCCGCACCGGGCTGCTGATCGCTCTCGGCCTGGTGCTCGTGCTGCTGCTCGCCGGCGCCGCCTACCTGATGAAGGGGATGTTCGAGAACGAGGACGACCGGGTCCCGATCCCCAACGTGATCGGCAAGACCGAGAAGCAGGCCCGCGCCCTGATCGGGGGCGCCGAGCTGGCCGTCGGCACCGTGGACCGCGAGAACAGCAGCGACGTGCCCGAGGGTCGGGTGATCCGGCAGGATCCGTCCGCCGACGACTACGTCGCCGTCAACAGCGCCGTCGACCTCGTGGTCTCGACGGGCAAGCCCGAGGTCGAGGTGCCGTTCGTGATCGGGCAGACCAAGGCGAACGCGAAGGCGACGCTGGAGGCGTTGGGCTTCAAGGTCACGTTGCGAGAGGTGGAGTCCGACGAGGACAAGGGCCAGGTGATCAGCACCGACCCCTCGCAGGGGGAGTCGGTCGCCGATGGCACCACCATCATCGTCTCCTTCTCCGACGGCCCCGAGAAGGTGCCCGACGTCGTGGGGCTGTCCGAGAACGCCGCCAAGGACGCGATCCGCAACGCCGGGTTCGAGCCGCGGGTGGTCACCTCGACCGGCACCACCAAGCCCAAGGGCGAGGTGATCGACCAGTCCCCGGTGGCGGGCCAGACCCCGTCGGCCGGCTCCACGATCACGATCGTGGTCTCGGCGTACGTGAAGCCCACCGAGACGCCGTCGCCGACCGAGACGCCGTCACCCACGGACACCCCGACCACCGACCCGACGGCGGACCCGACGACCCAGGCGTCGACCCCGCCCCCGGCGTAGCGACGTCGCTCAGTCGGGGATGGGCTTGGCGAAGTTCAGGTCGAGCAGGCCGTCGAACGCCGGCGCGACCACGCTCGGCTCGAGGTCGAGCTCCCACCCGACCGAGATGCCCGGGTCGGACGCGTCGTCGCGGTAGGCGGACACGTAGGAGTCGTCCTCGATCGCGGTGAGCAGTGAGCCCTGCTCGCCGACTGCCTCGATCACGTAGGGCTGGGGGTAGGGCACGCCCTGGAGCTGGACGGCGTTGCCCTCGCACTTGATCCCGGTGGTGGACACCACCCGCTGACCGGCGATCGTCACCGCGGTGGCGCCGCCCTTCCACAGCGCGTTCACCACCGCCTGGATGTCCTGCTGGTGGACGAGCAGCGGGTTGATGTCACCGGTCGTCGCGTTGATGACGTCCTCGGGGGCGTCCGACAGGGTCACCGAGACACCGGGGCCGGTCCGCGCCACCAGGCCCGCCGGATCCTTGAGCCGCTCGACCTGGCGGTGCGAACGTCTGACGTCGCGGTCGTCGGTGGAGGCCGTGAGGGCCGCGACCTGGTCGTTGAGGTCGGTGACCTGCGCACGCAGCGCGTCGTACTGGTCAGCCTCGTTCTCCACGAGCGAGGCCAGGTCGGTGTAGCGGCCGGGGCGCAGGTCGGTGCCGTCGCTGTTGACCGCGCTCACCACGAAGAGGGTGCCGCAGAGGAACACCGCGACCGGGGTCCCCAGTCGCCACCAGCCGGCGCGACCCGAGGGCCGCAGCCGCTGGCGCCAGCCCCGACGGTCCCCCGAGGGGTCGTCCGTCCCGTGGGGCCGCGCGTGGGATCCAGTGCTCACGACGACTAAGGTAGCCCGCAGTCCGTGACAAGCAGGCATGGACGAGACCATGTTCTGCATCACGAACGACGCGACGAACCACCAGGAGCACCCCAGTGTCCAAGCCGAAGCTCAAGGACCCCCTCGCCCCAGCGGCCGGACCCCGCTTCTCCCCACGGTTCATCATCGCGCTGGTGCTCATGGTCGTGGGCATCGCCTGGATCGCCTACTACTACGTCGCGGTGCGGGTCGACCCGACCGTGGTCCCGGCCCCGGAGCCGGGCAACCCGGCGTTCATGGCCGACCTCGCGAACTGGAACTACCTGATCGGCTTCGGCATGATCCTGGTCGGCCTGATGATCTCGGCGCACCCCTCCACCCCGCTCGGCCGCGGCCGGGGCGTCGTGGTCGGCATGCTCGGTTGCTTCCTGATCGGGCTGGTGTGGATCTGCACCTACTACGTCTTCAGCAACGACATCTCCGACATCCCGGTCTTCAACGACCTGAACCAGAAGAACCTCTTCGTCGGCATCGGCTTCATGGCCGTCGGCTTCACCTTCGCCACCCGCTGGGAGTGAGCCGCGCCAGCGGTCCGGTTCGTCCACACCTGGGGGTAAACCTGTGCAGAACTACAGGCATGTAGTTATGCACAGGGTCCTCCACAGCTGTGGAGGACCGCCCGCTCAGGCGAGGACGCTGATGCGGACCACGATGGCGACCACCGCGACCGCCAGCACGCCTGTCAGCCCGGCGACCTGCACCGGCGTCCGACGTGGGCCGCGCGGCGCGTAGACCAGGATGCCGGCGACCAGTGCGCCCCCGACGAAGCCACCGAGGTGTCCCTGCCAGGAGATGTTGGGGACCACGAAGGTGATGGCGACGTTGACCGCGATCAGCGCCCAGAGCGACCGCATGTCAGCGCCGACCTTGCGGGCGATCACCAGCAGGGCGGCGAAGAGTCCGTAGATCGCGCCGGATGCGCCCAGGGTGAGCTGGAACTGCGGGGCCGCCCACATGACCACCGCCGACCCGGTGAGCAACGAGATCAGGTAGAGCGCCAGGAAGCGGGTCCGGCCCACGGCGGTCTCGATCTGGGGACCGATCGCGTAGAGCGCGAACATGTTGAAGGCGATGTGGGTGATGGCGACGTGGGTGAATCCCGAGGTCACCAGCTGCCAGTAGGCCCCGTCCGCGACCCCCGGGTGCCAGGCTCCACTGGCGCAACCCACGTCGGAGTAGCGCACGAAGCCGGTGCCGAGGTCGCAGTAGCCGTTGGGTCGTAGCGCCAGCCAGTCGACCAGCCGGCTGCGGCTGCCACCGGTCACCAGGATCGCCAGGAACACCGCAGCGTTGATGCCGATCAGCACGAAGGACGTGATCGAGGCGTTGGTGGGACGCAGCCCGCCGTACGCCGTCCGGCCGCTGCGGGTGGCCTTGCGGCCCGCTGCCACACACTCGGGGCACTGGAAGCCGACGGCGGCGTCGTTCATGCAGTCGGGGCAGATCGGCCGGTCACAGCGCTGGCACCGGATGTGGGACTCGCGGCCGGGGTGCCGGTAACAGGTCGGCACCCCGGTCGCGGGGTTGGGCTCGTGGGTCACGTGAGACGAGCGTCAGCCACGGACGATCTCGACGGACTCGATGATGACCGGCTCGAGGGGCTTGTCGCCCGGACCGGTCGCCGTCGCGCCGATCGCGTCGATGACGTCGCGCGAGGCCTGGTCGGCGGCCTCACCGAAGATGGTGTGCTTGAAGTTCAGCCACGTGGTCGGCGCGACGGTGATGAAGAACTGCGACCCGTTGGTGCCCGGTCCGGCGTTGGCCATCGCGAGCAGGTAGGGCTTGTCGAAGACGAGTTCCGGGTGCGGCTCGTCCTTGAACGTGTAGCCGGGACCGCCGGTGCCGGTGCCGAGGGGGCATCCGCCCTGGAGCATGAAGCCCTCGATCACCCGGTGGAAGCCGAGGCCGTCGTAGAACGGACCGCTGCGGCCGTTGCCGGAGTTGTAGTCCTTCGTGCCCTCTGCGAGCCCGGTGAAGTTCGCGACCGTCTCGGGGGCGTGGTCGGGGAAAAGGTTGAGGGTGATGTCGCCCCGGTTGGTCTTCAAGATGGCCTGTTGGTCAGCCATGACTGCCTCTCGCGTTGGATGGGTACACCTCAGGCGTACCTCGGTGCTGGGTGTTGCCCTCCGATCCTCGCATGGCGACCCAGCGCTCCACGCAAGACCGGCACCGGGGTCGCGCGAACGAGTGGCATGATCGACACAGGCAGGACACCACGAGAGGAAGTGCCAGCAGATGGGTCTGCGCAAACAGAAGTCCCTCCTCGACCAGGCGACGGACAAGTTCGACGAGTACGTCGACCAGGTCAAGCCCCAGCTCGAGACCGCCCTGGCCTCGGCCAGGGAGAAGGCCGGACCAGCGCTCGCCGACGCCAAGGGCAAGGCTGGACCGGTCCTTGCCGATGCGAAGGCAAAGGCAGCGCCGGTGATCTCGGACGCCCGTGACAAGGCGGGTCCGGCGATCGCCGCGGGCGCGGCTGTCGCTGCCGAGAAGATCGCCGCAGGCGCTGCGATCGCAGCCGAGAAGGCCGCCGAAGCAGCCGAGGCCGCCGCCGTCAAGGTGGCCGAGGTCGCTGAGCCCAAGAAGAAGAAGGGCAGCAAGCTGAAGAAGGTCGTGCTGCTGGGCGGGCTGGTGGCCGGACTCGCGTTCGCCGCCAAGAAGCTCCGCGGCGACAGTCAGACCGACAGCTGGCAGTCGTCGTACACGCCGACGCCGGCGCCCAAGGCGCCGAGCCCGCCCGTCACCCCGGCCGCACCCGCGTCCGGAGCCGCCGAGGCGGACGAGGCAGGCGCGTCACCGGACGAGGCACTGGCCGACCTGGCCGAGGCACCGCACCCGGTGACCACGCCGGACGAGCCGGCCGAGGTCGTCGACCTCGGCGACGAGAAGCACTAGCACCAGTCGATCAGGGCCGGCCGGGGGAGACATCCTCCGGCCGGTTCTGCGCTATCCAGCCGTCGATCTGCTCCCACCAGCCGAAGAGCCAGTCGATGCGCTCCTCGCGGCCGGTCGGGATCTCGTCGCGCGGCACCTGCCACCAGCGCATCACGATCTGCTTGTCGATCGGCAGCTCGCGCCAGATGTCTCCGATGGTGACCAGGTGGTCCAGCCCGGTGTGCGCCACGAGCACCACGTCGGCCTCCGGCGCGGCGTCGAGGGCGGCGAGAAAACCCCCGGGACGCGGTGCCAGCACATGGATCATCTGCTCGGCCCGGGCCGCCATCCGTTCCATCCCGAGCTTGTGCAGCCGGTCGATCGCCCGCTGCCGTCGGGCCGGGGTGAAGTTCCCGCCCTCGGGGAAGATCACGAAGGCGTCGTTCGAGTCCAGATCGGTGGCCAGGTCGGCGATCTGCTGCTCGAGGTCAGTGCCGGCGCCCGGGTTCGGGGTGATGAAGCGGGCCGGGATCCGGCGCAGGATCACATCGATCATCGGGTCCCAGGCGAGGGTGTCCTTGAGGACCACCCGCGGCTCGCGGGCGTACCACGCCATCAGGGTGTGGATCAGCACGAACGAGTCGCCCGGTCCAGCGTGCCGGCAGCAGACCAGGATCGGGCGGCCCGGGTGGGCCGCCGGGCTCGGTCCCTCCGTGGCGATCGTCAGCCGCAGCACCCGCCTGGCCTCGCGGAAGAACAACCACATGGCCCCCTGCACCAGGTCGTAGTGGATGCCTTGGAAGTACGCCGACCGCATCCGCCAGCCGAAGCCGGAGGCGATCCACAGCCCGAACAGCACCACCAGCAGAACTGCCTCGCAGGTGAGGTAGACGATCGCCACCCACATGATCCGCAGCGGCCGGAGCCGGCCCGGCAGCAGCGGCGACAGGGCCGCCGCGAGCCCCAGGCAGATCGGCAGGGTCAACCAGGCCACCACGGCGAGCCCGATGAACGCGGGCGCGACGACGACCCGCCGGAAGACCCGGATCACGGACCGCTCGCTGTCACCGGCCCGAGATGCTCGTCGAGATAGGCCACCGAGGCGTCGTACGTCTCGTCGATGCGTTGCTGGACGCCGGCGAAGTCACGGCTGCCCAGCAGCGAGTCGTCCTTCGTGGAGGTCCCGCGCGCCGGCAGCACGTGGGCCTCCACGCGCGCGGGCAGCTCCTCGAGCTCGCGGATGAAGCGGTGCCGCCGGGCGATCTCGAAGGAGACCCGGGCCACCTCCCAAGGTCGCTTGGGCACCGTCAGCGGCCGGTCGAACCGGCCGACCTGGAGCACGAAGACCCGTGAGGCCCCGAGCTGCACGGCCCGGCCCAGCGGCACCGAGTTCACGATCCCGCCATCGAGGTAGTGCTCGTCGCCGACCTTCGCCGGCGGCAAGAGCCCAGGGACGGCGGCGCTCGCCATCACCGCGTCCACGACCGGACCGGAGTCGAACCAGTGCTCAGCAGCCCGCTCGATGCTGGCGGCACACACCTGGAGCCGGACCGGAAGGTCTTCGAAGGTGACGTCACCGAACTCGTCGTACAGCGCCTGCTGCAGCGGCTCGGAGGACCAGATGTGGGTCCCGGTGCTGACCGCCCTGCGCACCGTGCGCAGGGCGCTGTCGCCGTACACCTGGTGGTCGGCGCCGCTGGCGCTCCGCCACAGCGCGATCAGCTTGTCGATCACCGACAGCTCGGGCTCCCGAGCCACCATGGCGCCGTTGAGCGCGCCGATGCTGGTGCCGAGGACCAGGTCCGGGCGGATCCCGCGCTCCAGCAGCGCGTGGAGCATCCCCACCTCGACCGCGCCGAGGACCCCACCGCCCCCCAGCACGAACGCCGTCGTCATGTCGAGGAGTGTTCCACCAGCTCGGCCAGCTGGGCACGCACCCGCGCGGTGGCCCGGTGCTCGGCCCAGAAGCTGACCAGCGGGATGGTGCCGCAGACCAGCGTGACAAGGGTGAAGCCCAGCGGCCAGGCCGCCTTGCGGGAGAGCCAGAAGGCCGTCACCAGGAAGATCATGTAGAGCCAGCCGTGCGCAACCCCGAGGTACTGAGTGATCGCCTCGCCGACGTCGTGCGCCGTCGAGCCCACGGGCCAGATCTCCGGCGTGCTGGGGAAGATTCCCCACATGCTGGTGCCGTCGAAGTTCGCCAACGGAACGCCGATCAGGATCAGCACGACGAGCAGGACGCCCACCACGGTGGCCATGAAGCGGTAGCGGTTGAGGGCGCCCTCGATGCCGTCGTTGCTGCTCACGACTCCGAAGGTACCGGGTCCTCCTCGGGCACCTCGGCGTCGTGCCCGCTCTGGCGGCGCGCTGCTGTGACGTCGCGCACCCAGCGCCACCAGATGAAGGCGGCGAAGGCCCCGAAGACCCACCACTCGAAGGCGTAGAGCAGGTTGCGGATCCCGGTGAAGGCACCGGCCTCCGGCAGCTGGTCCAGCGTCGCCGGTGCGAGTCCGTCCTCCGGCTGCTCCAGCACGCCGTAGGCGCCGTACAGGTCCTGGTCGACGTGCTGGATCACGTCCGCGGTCCGCAGCTGCGGGAGTACGTCGTCGCTCGGGTCGTCGTCGGTGTCGCCGGTGCCCTCGGGCGGTTGCAGCCACGCGGTCGCGTCGCCCGTGCCCGTCGGCGGCGCCGGCGCGTCGGACGGGTCCGCGACCCAGCCCCGGACGATCGGCAGCGCCGGGTCGTCGGGACCGCCGCTGGTCAACGGGGTCACCACCCAGTAGCCGTCGTCGCCGTCCTGCTCGCGCCCCGAGACGTAGACGGTGCCGTCGGGCAACCAGGTGCCGGACACCATCACCGGCTGGCCGACCCGGGTGCCGGGGAACGGGTCGTCCGACCCCATCACCTCGCCGAGCGGCACCGGCGCGGACTGGGTCAGGTCGGTGGCCTCGGCGTCGCGGTGGGCCTGCCAGGCGGAGTACTGCCACAGGCCGAGCCCGGTCGCGATCGCGACCAGGACGAGCGCCAGCAGGTGCGCGCCCCAGTAGCGGGGAGCGAGGATGCCGGACACGTCCTCCAGCGTACGGCGGGTCCGTCCGAGGAGTCAGACGCGGGTGAGACCGGGCGGCAGCACCGGCGTCCGGCCGAGCTCACCCTTCGCGATCGAGCGCAGGTGCACCTCGTCGGGCCCGTCGAAGAGGCGCATCGCCCGGTGCCACCCGTACATCGCGGCCAGCGGGGTCACGTCGGTGACACCGGCACCGCCGTGCACCTGGATCGCTCGGTCGATGACGGCCGTGGCCGCACGAGGGACCGCGACCTTGGCCATGGCGACGAGGTCGCGCGCCGCCTTGTTGCCGGCGGTGTCGATGACGTGGCACGCGCGGTGGCAGACCATCCTGGCCTGCTCGATCTCCAGGCGGGACTCGGCGATCTGCTGCTGCACGACGCCCTGGTCGGCGAGCGGCTTGCCGAAGGCGACCCGGTCCTGCGCGCGCTGCACCATCAGGGCCAGGGCCCGCTCAGCCGCGCCGAGCGCCCGCATGCAGTGGTGGATGCGGCCCGGTCCGAGCCGAGCCTGGGCGGCAGCGAAGCCACCCCCCTCCTCACCGACCACGTTGGTGACGGGCACCCGCACGTCGTCGAAGGTCACGATGGCGTGGCCGTGCTGGTCGTGGTGCCCGAAGATGGGCAGGTCCCGCACGATCGTCACGCCCGGGGTGTCGGTCGGGACCAGCACCATCGACTGCTGGCGGTGCCGGGCAGCGTCGGGGTCGGTCTTGCCCATGACGATGAGCAGCCGACACCGCTCGTCCAGGGCGCCACTGGTCCACCACTTGCGACCGGAGATGACGTACTCGTCACCGTCGCGGCGGATCCGGGTGGCGATGTTGGTGGCGTCGCTGCTGGCGACATCGGGCTCGGTCATCGCGAAGGCCGAGCGGATCTCCCCGGCCAGCAGCGGCCGGAGCCACTGCTCCTGCTGCTCGGCGGTGCCCAGGAGGTGCAGGAGCTCCATGTTGCCGGTGTCGGGGGCCTGGCAGTTGATCGCCTCGGGGGCCAGGTCGTTGCTCCACCCCGAGAGCTCGGCGATCGGGGCGTACTCGAGCTGGGTCAACCCGCTCTCCGACGGCAGGAAGAGGTTCCACAGGCCGCGCTCGCGCGCCAGGACCTTGAGCTCCTCGACGATCGGGGGCAGCTCGTGCCCGTGCGGACCGGCCTGCTGCCGGTGGGCGTGGTAGGCCGCCTCGCCCGGCAGCACGTGGTCGCGCATGAAGGTGACCATCGCGTCCTGCAGCTCGATCGCGCGGGCCGACGAGGCAGGTGTGGCGAGGTTGACGGACTGGTCGACGGACGGATCGGACACCGGGCAGCTCCCTGAAGTCTCCCCCGAGCGGTCGCTCGGGAATCTTCACTATCGCGGCCGGCGACGAGCGACGCAACCCGTCTCAGAGCCGCCTCAGGACTGGTAGTCCACGACACCGAGCGCGAACACGACGTACTGCCTGGCGACGACCTCGGCCGGGTCGGGTCCGTCGGCCCGGAACCACTGCGCCAGCGCGGTGCACATCGTCACGACGGCTCGGGCGGCCTCGTGGGGTCGGTCGGTGTTGAAGACCCCGGCCCGTACGCCGTCCTCGACCACGGCATCGACCAGACGCTGCTCGTCGACGCGCGTGGCCGCGACCCGCGCCTGCGCCTCAGGCAGCAGGCTGCGCATCTCCGAGGCACCCACGAACGCCAGGTCGCGCAGGTTGGTGTGGACCAGGGCGAGGCACTCGACGATGTTGACGAAGCGCTCGACGATCCCGTCGGCCTCGGCGATCGCGGCCTCGGTGCGTCCGCGCAGGTCGGTCATCGTCAGGTCGAGGAGGGCGACGAGCATGTCCTGCTTGCTCGCGTAGTAGTGGTAGAGCCCGGGCACCGAGAGCCCGGAGCGCTCGGCGATGGTGCGCATGGACGCCCCGTGGTAGCCGAACTCCACGAACGAGGACAGGGCACCGCGCAGGGCGACATCCATCTCCAGCGGCGCGAAGTCGCGCCACGCACCGCTGGCGGGATCGCCGGCGGCGTCGAGCGTCGGCGTCCCCGGACCGGGACCACCGGAAGCGGTGGTGCGAGTCCCGGAGAGCAGCGCGTCGACGGACACCCCCAGGGCGTCGGCGAGATGGGTGGCGCGCTCGCTGGAGACGCCGGTCTTGCCGGTCTCGATCCCGCTCAGGGTGGCCGCGCTGACGCCCACCAGGTCGCCCAGCGCCTGCAGCGTGAGCCCGCGCGCCCGTCGGTTGGCTCTGATCGTGGCCCCCAGGGCCACCCGGTGCTCGCGTCCCGCCTCGGCCGGGTCCGTCATCGCCACCCCTCGCTCGTGCCGACTTTCAGGATACCTGAAGTCCGTGACCCCGGCCCGCCTGATCGCAGCCCTTGACAGCCGCTCAGGTGCCGCGCATTGTGATGGGCGCCATACTGAAAGCCCGAGCGTTCGTTCGCTCGCTCACTCGCTACCGTGTCCAGGAGGACCGATGACCGACGCCACGCCCGCGCCCGACCTGGAAGACGTGCTGAAGGACTCTCCCAAGAACTGGGGCAAGTGGGGCGACGACGACGAGGTCGGTGCGCCTGAACTACCTGGGCCCCGAGCAGGTGCATCGCTGCGGCCGGCCTGATCCGGTCCGGCAAGATCTTCACGCTCCAGCGGCTGATCGGTGACCCCAAGGGCGACCCGGTGTGGCCCGGCCGCACCCCGGCGGAGCGCACCCAGATCCTCGACGAGTCCACCTGGGACGGCGACGACGCGCCGGCCTTCCCCGGCGGCCTGCACTACGCCGACGACAAGATCAACGCCTTCCTCCAGGGCTCCACGCAGTACGACGCGCTGGGCCACGTCTGGTACGGCGGCCAGCTCTGGAACGGCTACGACGCCCGCACCACGATCGGCGGCCTCCAGAAGGCCAGCATCGCAGCCGATCGCCGAGCAGGGCATCGTCGGGCGCGCCGTGCTGCTCGACATGGCGCGCTTCCGCGGCAAGCCCACCCTGGACGTCGGCCGAGACCTACACCCACGAGGACCTGCTCGCGTGCGCGGAGACGCAGGGCGTGGAGCTCGCGCAAGCGCGACATCCTCGTCATCCGCACCAACTACCTGCAGCTCTTCTTCGAGCTCGGCGACAAGTTCTACGAGGGCTTCTGCGAGCCCGGCCTGGTCTACAGCCCCGAGCTGGTGCAGTGGTTCGCACGACATGGAGATCCCCAACCTGGTCACCGACACCATCGCCAACGAGGTCACCTTCGACCCCAACAACGGTGTCGCACTGACCGCTGCACAACGCCCTGATGCGCAACCTCGGTGTCACGCTGACCGAGATCGCCGACCTGGAGAAGCTCGCCGACGACTGCGCCGAGGACGGCGTCTACGAGTTCCTCTACGCGGCCGCGCCCCTCAAGGTGGCCCTCGGCAGCGGCTCGCCCGTCAACCCGCTCGCGATCAAGTAGGGACCGCGGCCGTGAGCGTCTACGACGAGCGGCCGTGGCTGGGCCGCTACGCCGACACCCCGCCCGACACCATCCCGGAGCACGTCAACGCTCTCGAGATGTATCGCGCTGGGCTCGAGCAGGACCCGGACGGCACCGCCGTCCGCTACTTCGACGGCGAGCTCTCCCGGGCCGAGCTGGAGGTCCAGAGCGACGCCCTCGCCTGCGCCTTGCTGGCCGGCGGCTTCGCGCGCGGGCGACCGGCTGGCCGTCTATCTGCAGAACGTGCCGCAGTTCGTGGTCTGCATGGTCGCGACCTGGAAGGCCGGTGGCGTCCTCGTCTCGATCAACCCGATGAGCCGTAGCCGGGAGCTGACCTACCTGCTGGAGGACTCCGGCGCCAAGGTGCTCGTCTCGCTCGAGTCGCTCTACGACGAGGTGGCCCGCGACGTGGTCCCCGGGACCGCGGTCTCGCTGGTGCTGACCACGAGCGAGCTCGAGTACCAGACCCGGGCCGACGAACGGCTCTTCGCCGGGATGCAGCGGCAGCTCCACGAGGGGACCACCGACCTCGTCGGAGCTGATCGAGGAGCACCGGGGCGAGGTGCCCCCGCCGGTCGAGCTGGCCGCCGACGACGTGGCGTTCCTGACCTACACCTCGGGCACCACCGGAGTGCCGAAGGGGGCGATGAACACCCACCGCAACGTGGTCTTCACCTCCGCCACCTACCGCGACTGGGCGCGCTTCGCGCCGGGCGGCTCGGTCTTCGGGATCGCACCGCTCTTCCACATCACCGGGCTGATCGGGCACATCGGGGTCAGCCTCGCCGCCCCGTTGCCCCTGGTGCTGGCCTACCGCTTCGAGCCCAACGTCGTCCTCGATGCCCTGCTCGAGCACCGGCCGACCTACACCATCGGTGCGATCACTGCCTTCAACGCGCTCTTCAACACCCCGGGTTTCACGCGCGACCACTTCAGCTCCTTCACCTCCACCTACTCCGGCGGCGCGGCGATCTCGCCGACCGCCGAGAAGGCGTTCCTCGCCGCGACCGGCCTCCAGGTGCACAACGCCTACGGCCTCACCGAGACGACCAGCCCCATGTGCCTGACCCCGTTCGGGACGCCGTCACCGGTCGACCCGACGTCGGGTGCCCTCTCGGTCGGCGTCCCCGTCTCCAGCACGGTCGTGCGGATCCAGGACGACGAGGGGCACGACGTACCGATCGGCGAGGTCGGCGAGATCGTGGCCGAGGGGCCGCAGGTGGTCGCCGGCTACTGGGGCAAGCCCGACGAGACGGCGGCCAATCTGCCGGGAGGAGCCCTCAAGAGCGGCGACGTCGGATTCATGAACCCCGACGGCTTCATCTTCATCGTGGACCGCAAGAAGGACATGATCAACGCCTCTGGCTACAAGGTGTGGCCCCGCGAGGTCGAGGACGTGCTGGCCGAGCACCCCGCGGTGCGCGAAGCCGCGGTGGTGGGGGTCCCCGACGAGCGGCGCGGCGAGACGGTCAAGGCGTTCGTGAGCCTCAAGGCCGACACCCAGGTCACCCCTGAGGAGCTCATCGCGCACTGCAAGGAGCGGATGGCGGCGTACAAGTATCCCCGCCAGGTCGTGATCATCGACGAGCTGCCCAAGACCGTCACCGGCAAGATCCTGCGCCGCGAGCTGCGCGACTGATCCGTTCCCATCCCAGCAGAGAGGTCGCTCGTGCGCGCTGCCCTCCTCACCGAGTACCACGCCGACTTCCAGGTCGACACCGTCCCCGACCCCACCAACACGGCCCCGACCGACGTCATCGTCAAGTCGGCCTTCGAGGCCGCGGCCGGGTCTCCTGAGTTCGCGGCGGCCGTCGTTGGCTGACGAGGACAGCACGACCTCGGCCGACCCGCCCGGACTGCCCGTCGCCCGGGTCGAGCACCACCTGCGGGCCACGTGTCCTGGCCTCCTGGCCGGACCGCTGACCGCCGAGCTGACCGCGGGCGGCCGGTCCAACCTGACCTACACGCTGACCGACGGTCACCGCCGGTGGGTGCTCCGACGACCGCCGCTCGGGCACGTCCTCGCCTCCGCCCACGACATGGCCCGCGAGCACCGGCTGCTGGCCGCCCTGTCTCCCACGCACGTCCCCGTCCCGACCCCCCTGGTGCTGGCCGGACCGGAAGTCATCGGCGCCCCGTTCTACGTCATGGACTTCGCCGACGGTCAGGTCCTGCGCACCACCGAGCAGCTCTCGGCGCTGGACGGCCCGACAGCCCGGGGGGTGGCCGAGAGCCTCGTCGACGTCCTGGTCCGGCTGCACTCCCTGGTCCCCGCCGAGGTCGGGCTGGCGGACCTGGGCCGGCCGGCCGGCTACCTCGACCGGCAGCTGCGCACCTGGGGCCGCCAGCTGGCCGCGTCCTGGAGCCGGGACCTCCCCGAGCTGGACCTGCTCGCCGACCGGCTGGCGGCCGCGGTCCCGGCCACCCAGCGAGACGCCGTCGTGCACGGCGACTATCGCCTCGACAACGTCGTCGTCGACCCTGCCACCGGCAAGGTCACCGCCGTGCTCGACTGGGAGATGGCCACGCTGGGCGACCCGCTGGCCGACCTGGCGTCCACCGTCGTCTGGTGGTCGGGCGTCAGCGGTCTCGACCTCCCGGTGGCCGCGGTGCCGGCCGACGCGGCCGGCTACCCCGGCGCCGAGGTGCTGGTGGCGGCGTACGCCGACGGGACCGGGCTCGATCTCGGCGACCTGTCCTGGTACGTCGGGTTCGCCTTCTTCAAGATCGCGGCGATCTTCGAGGGCATCCACTTCCGCTCCCAGCAGGGCCTCACCGTCGGGGACGGCTTCGATCGACTGGGAGCCGTCGTGCCCGCGCTGGTCGAGCGCGGGCACCTGGCCCTCGGCTGAGCCGGGCTCACCTCACGACCACCCGCGCCCGCGCCGTCGATCCCTCCAGCGTTGACCCCGCTGCCGTCGTCGCGGTCACCCTCCAGACGCCCGGCTGCAGCCTCGGCAGCGCCCACCTGCCCCGACCCGCCGCGGACAGGACCACCCAGCGCGCCCGCGCGGCCGTGCCGGGATGGGTCAGCGTGACCCGGACCCGGTCCGGTGCCTGGCCAGCGGGGTTGGTCGAGACGCGCACCGTGGCGACGGCACCGGTGCCGTTGCGGGCCGGCTTCGAGACCGCGACCGACGTGGTCGACACCGCCCTGGTCACGGTCAGCGCGACGGTGTCCTCACCCGCGGCGTACTGCTCGTCGCCGTCGTAGCGCAGCACCAGCGGGTGCCGCCCCACACCGAGGTCCTCGGTGTCCACCACCAGCCGGAGCGCGCCCGCGACAAGCCGGCCCGAGGCCAGCTCCTCACCGCCGGAGAGCAGCCGCACGGTGCCGGTCGCCCCACTCCCCGCGCCGTTGACGCGTGCCGTCACCGTCACCGTCGACCCGAAGCGGGCCCGGTCCACCGAGGTCACCCCCAGCACGGTGCTGGCCAGCAGGTCGGTGCCCACCGCGGGCACGACCAGCTCGTGGGTGGTCTCGACGTTGCCGGCCCGGTCGACGGCGCGGTAGGCCACGGTCTCCCCGGCCGCGGCGACCGGTCCGACGTACGTCGTCCACTGCCCCGCCCCGACCCGGACCTGCACCCGGTCGACCCGCGAGGTGGCGTCCGCCGCCCGGACGGTCACCCGCCGTTCGTCGTCGTACGTCGCCCGGCTGACCGGGGCCGTGGCGTCGATCCGGACTGCCTGGGTGATCGCCGCAGACCGGTTGCCCGTGGTGTCCACCGCCCGGGCCGCGACCTCGTGCTCGCCGTCGCCGGTCGTCGTCGCCTCGGCGGAGGAACCGCTGGTCGAGGTCCACGGCCCGTCGTCGAGCGAGGTCTCCACCGAGGCCACGCCGGTGTCGTCGGTGGCGGCCACGGTCAGCTGCACCGGGTCCGAGACCCACCAGCCGGCGAGCCCGTCCGGCTCGCCCGTCAGGGTGACCACCGGGTCGGCCGGGTCGGTCACGGTGACCGTGGCGACCGGCCGGTCGGCCGAGCCCCGGGTGACGGTGCCCTCGACCTGGAAGGTGCCCGGGGCGGCGTACGACGACGCGGCCACCGGGTCCCACTCGACCGCGACCTGGGTCGTCGTCTCGTCACCCAGGGTCGCGGCGACGGTCGCGGGCAGCGCCGGTGCCGTGCCCTGCCGGGTGGAGACCGCGACGTCGGTGACCGTGGAGATCAGCAGGTCGGGCTGGTAGGCGGCTCGCATCGCGTCCAGCTCGGCCTGCGACACCGGGATCACGGTGCCGTGCCGCGGGCTGCTCGGCAGCCGGGCCGACGGCACCGAGGTCCAGGTGGCGGAGCCGATGTCGTCGGTCTGGAAGGCGAGGTAGCCGCGGCCGCCGTGATAGCTCGGCTGGTCGATGAACATGTACCACCGGTCGGGGTCGTCGTTGTCCCGGAAGACCGTCGGGCCTTCGCCCTGGTTGAAGACGCCGCCCCACGGGTTCGGCTGGCCGGCACCGAGGCGCTCCTTGACCAGCTGCCAGCCTGGGGTGGAGGTGCTGGTCGGCAGCGAGCCGGTCACGGTCGCGCGCAGGTCGGTCGACCTCTCCTGGCGCACGGTGAAGCTGGCCTCGTCCTTGACCACGCGGTAGAACGTGTCGCCGTCGCGCACCACGGTGGCGTCGATCATGCCGCGCCCGGTGCCGCGCTTGACGTCGATCCACGGCTGCGCCTCGCTGAAGGTCACGAAGTCGCGGGTGGTGGCGTACATCATCCGGTTGTACGACGCCGTGTAGCTGCGGGTGGACTCGTCGGTGGTGTCGTAGAGGTTGGACGCCCAGTAGACGACGTACTCCCCGGACGCCTCGTCGTAGTAGGCCTCGGGTGCCCATGTGTTGCCGGCGAAGTCGGAGGACACCTTGACCTCGCGCTGCTCCGACCAGTTCACCAGGTCCGTGGACTCCCAGATCATCAGGCTCTTGCTGCCGGACTCCTGGGCCTCGGAGAAGTTGTTGCCGCCGTAGATCTTGAGGTCGGTGGCCAGCAGGAAGAACCGGTCCCCCTCGTGGGAGCGGATGATGAACGGGTCGCGCAGACCCTTCTCCCCCAGGTCGGAGGACAGCACCGGCGCCCCGTCGTTGAGCTCGTCGTAGTCCAGCGGGTCGTCCCCCTTGCTGGCACCGAAGTAGATCTTCTCCCCGTCGTCGGTGCTCTCCCCCGCGAAGTAGGCGAACGCATAGGCGTCGTGGTCGGCGGCAGCGGGCTGTGGCTGCACGTGGACCACGAGGTCGCGGGTCGCGGTCTCCTCACCGAGGGTGCCGGTGACCGTCAGGGTGACGTCGACCGGCTGGCTGCCGGTCGCCGGGCGGGTGACCTCGCCGGTCGCCGTGACGACGGCGGGGTCGCCGGAGCTCCAGCTGTACGTCGCGCCCCCCGGACCCTGCACGGGCAGGGTCAGGTTGCCGCGTACGTCGTCGGCGTGCACCAGCGTGATCGCCGCGAGGGACTCCGGGAGACCGTCGGCAGCCACCGTGTGCGCCGCTGGCGCAGCACCTGCGGCGGGGCCGAGCGAGGCCCCGCCCAGCGCGGCGACGAGGACGACAGCTCCGGCGAACCACCTCCGGGCGTTCATCGGCCGGCCTTGACGACGCGCAGGGCGGTGGCGTCCGTCGAACCGAGCACGCTCGCGGAGCCGGTGTACGTGGCCGTGACCCGATATCTGCCTGCCGCGAGTCGTGGCAGCGTGACCCTGCCCCGCTCGCCGGCGAGCCGGACCGTGCGGGTCGCGACCACCCGGCTCCCCAGGCGGACCTCCACCCGGACCGACCCGGTCGCGGTGACCGCGGAGCCGACCCGGACCGAGACGACGGCCTGCTGGCGGGTGGTGACCCGGACCGGTCGCGCCGAGGCGGTGGTGGTCGAGGTCGCCTTGAGCACCCGCAGGGTGACCCGGTCCTGGGATGCGGCGTGGGTCGCGTCCCCGGCGTAGCCGACGGTCAGCGCGTGGGTGCCGACGCCGAGCGCCTTCACCGGGACGCTCAGCGTCGCTCGCCCGGAGGTGAGTCGGGCGGTGGCAAGCACCGACGTGCCGGACCGCACGGACACCGCACCGGTCGGCGTACCGGCCCCGCCGGTGACCCGCACCGCGATCCGGGCCGAGCTGCCCAGCCGGACGTCGCTGTCGACCGGGAGGGCGGCGGTGACCGTCGCGGCCAGGTCGCCTCCGGCGGCCGGCACCCGCAGGGTGCCCGCCTCCTCGGTGTTGCCGAGCCGGTCGACGGCCCGGTGCGCGACGGTGGTCGGCGGCGTCGCCGACGGCGATCGGATCGTCGTACGTCGTCCAGGCACCGGTCCCGATGCGGTACTCGATCCGGTCGACACCGGATCCCGAGTCGGCTGCGCTGAGCGACACGGTCCGGGTGTCGTCGTCGAGCACGGCCTGCGAGACCGGTGCGGTGGCGTCGATCCCGACCGTGACCGGGCGGATCTCGCCGATGTTGCCGGCCTTGTCGACGGCGCGGACGGCGACGGTGTGGGTGCCGTCGCCGGTCACCTCGACCGCACCGGACGCACCGGGGATGCTGGTCCAGGCGCCGTCGTCCACCGACACCTCGAGGTGGTCGACCGAGCGGTCGTCGGTCGCGGTGACCTGCACGGTCGCGGGGTCGGCGTACCACCCTCCGGCCTGGGTCCCGGTGACGCTGAGGTCGGACACGACGGGGGCGACGCCGTCGGCGGTGTGCATCCGGATGAAGGTCACCGAGGAGGCCGGGAACTCGTAGTCGAAGGAGTTCGACAACCCGTTGACGGTGCGCTCCTTCGGCACGATCGCGGTCGGGCTCGCCTTGGTGTTGGTGGCCGTCGGCGACGGCGCGGTCAGCGTGGTGACGGTGCCGGTCGGCGCGACCTGCGGCGTCGGTGACCGCGACCTGCGTGCGCACTGGTGCGGTCGAGGTGTTGACGACCTTGGCGACCAGGTCGCCGGTGGCGCTGTCGCGGGTGACGACCTGGAAGAGCGTCTCGCTGGCCGCCGAGTCGTCGTACGTCATCTGCAGCTCGCCGTCGAGGTAGAGCTCGATGCTGCCGAGCCGTCGACGACGACCTTGACGTGGTACGTCTGGCCGGTGGTCGACGCTGTCGCCCTCGAGCGCCTTGACCTCGTTCGCGCTGCCGCCGTCGGCCTTCTGCAGCACCGAGCGGGTGTTGTTCCAGCCGCCGAGGTTCCACCAGTAGAAGTCGTTCGGCGCCGCCGGCCGCGAAGCCGACGAGGAAGCCCTCGCTGCCGGCGATCTTGCGTGGCGTCGAGCTCGAGCGTGTAGTTGGTCCAGTCCTTCGTCGTAGGCGCCGACCGGGATGCTGCGCGCGTCGGTCACCGAGGTCGAGCGACTGCACGTACTCGCCGTTCGTCGACCGCCCAGGTGCCGGTCTGCGGCGTCCACGCCGGCGCGTCGGCGAAGTCGTCGGTCGAAGAGCGTCGACGCCGTCCGTCGTTGCTGGTCACCTTGACGTTGTCGTACGCCGCCGCTGGTCGCCCAGGTGGACAGGAAGACGCCGCCGTCGATGTCGGCACGGGCGTCGACCGACGGGCCGTCGTAGCGTGCTCGGGCACGACCTGGTCGCCGACGTTGTTCGACGAACAGCTTCTGCACCTAGTAGTTGGCCGACGCCCCAGGACTCGTCGTTGTCGAACCAGATCGCGTCCGGCGTCCACTGCACGTAGACTCGTTGGCCAGCAGCGGCGCGTACGACGCCAGCTCGACCACGTCGCGCGTTGCGCTCCAGGCCCGTCATGTAGGAGGCCTCGGACAGCGCGTTCCACATCGTGTTGCCCCGCGAGGCGTACTCGCCGAGGAAGACGTTCGGGCCCTCGCGGTCGTAGGAGTCGTACCGGTCGTTGTTCGCCAGGAACCAGCCCGGGTCGTTGTAGTAGTGCTCGTCGACCAGGTCGACGTCCTGCGTCCGGTTGAAGTCCCAGAGGGTGTCGAAGCGGGCGCCGGTGTCGTCCGGACCGGAGTTGGAGATGATCTTGATGTCCGGGTACTTCGCCGTCGATCGCGTCGCGGAACTTCGGGAAGTTCGCCTCGAACGTCGTGGTGTTCTCCTCGTTGCCGAGGCCGATGTACGTGCAGGTCGAACGGCTTCGGGTGGCCGAGCGCGGCGCGCAGCGCGCCCCACGTCGGTGGAGACGTCGCCGTTGGCGAACTCGATGAGGTCGAGCGGTGTCCTGGACCCAGCGGTCGATCTGCGCCGGGTCGTGTCATCTCGGGGATGGTGCTGCCGCAGCCGTTGGCGCCGACCGAGAGCGACCGGCAGCGGGATCGGCGCCGAGGTCCTCGGCGAGCTCGAAGTACTCGAGGTAGCCGATGCCGTAGGACTGGTTGTAGCCCCAGAAGTTCTAGTTGGTGGCGCGCTCCTCGACCGGGCCGATCGTCTCCTTCCACTGGTAGGTGCGCTGGCGGTCGGTGTAACCGCGACTCCTCGTAGGTACTTGAAGGTGCCGACGTTGGTGACGCAGCCGCCCGGGAAGCGCAGGAACGACGGGTTCAGCGCGGCGATCTTCTCGGCGAGGTCCTTGCGCAGCACGCGACCTGCCGTTGACCGGGCCGACCCAGGTGTCGTGCGGGAACAGCGAGACCATGTCGAGCGCGCACCGTCGACGGCGCGCCCGCGAGCACGGCGAACCGACCGGCATCGGTGGTGCGCGCGTGGCGGTGAGCGTGACGGCGTACTTCTTCCAGGTGTCCGAGCCGTCGACGGCGACCGTGCCGGTCGCGAGCACGCCGGTGCCGGCGTCGTCCTCGACCCGGACGGTCAGGTCCTGCGGCGGTGGTCGAACGGGCCCAGACGCTGGCGTCGTACGTCTTGCCGTCGTGCGACCACGACGCCGTTGTTGAAGCCGGTGTTGCGCACGCCGTCGCCGGCCGCGGCCGCGACCAGGGACAGGTAGTTGCGGTTCATGGCGTTGAGCCGGCCCGTCGTCGTCGACGACGGTGGCGGTGCTGCCGGCGCCGCTGCGGTCGAGCGACCTCCCAGGCGGTCAGGCCGGTGAACGTGCCGTTGTCGGTGGTGTTGAACTCGAAGGAGCGGTTGCGCACCAGCTCGGCGTACAGGCCGCCGTCGGCCGCGTAGTTGATGTCCTCGTAGAAGATCCCGTACATGGTGTCGCTGATCGAGGCGCCGGTGCCGTCACCGTCGATGTCGAGGGTGGCGACGCTGTCGTCGACCTCGGAGAGCGCGAAGCGGACCGCGTCGGCCTCGTCGCCGACGACGAGCGCGCCGTCGTCGGCCGCGGTGAGGTACGCCGTGTCGTCGGCCGCGTCGCGGAGCACGACCTGGCCGCCGCCGACGTCGGTGAGGCGCAGCGGAGTGGACTCGGCGTCACCGGCACCCACGGTCAGGGCGCCGCCGTCGAGGACGAGCGGACCGTCGTCGGTGCTGATCGCGAGGGCCCCGTCGCCGAGGTCCTCGGCGCTCAGGCGCAGGCTGGCGGTCGGCTGGTCGGCACTGAGCGCGAGGGCGTCGCCGTCGAGGACGAGGTACGGCGCGTCGCCCGCGGCCTGCACCACGAAGCTGCCGTCGGGCGTCACGTCCGCTCCCTCGGCATGCTCGATGGTGACGGAGTCGAACGCGGCCGGCAGCGTCGTACCGTCCTGCGCGGCGAGCGCGTAGACCCCGACCTGGGTGACGTCGAAGGAGACCGTGGTCGACCCCGCGGGGACCCAGGAGTCGGTGGTCGTCGTCGAGGTAGCTGGTGGTGATGGTGTCGCCCGCACGTTGGAGGCGGATCGTCTCGGAGGTCGAGGCCGGGCGGTCGTTGAACGAGACTGCGCTGAACGCGGCGCCGGTCTCGACGTCGGTCTCGATAGCGATGCCGGACGGCGACAGCGCGCCGACGAAGGTCAGGCCGGAGCGGACATAGTTGTCGATGTCCTTCCAGGCGATCAGCCCGGCGCCCTGGTAGACCTTCGTGACCGGCGCGGACAGGACGGCCGTGGCGGTGAAGTCGCCGGCGGGCACGTCGAGCATCACGATGTTCTTCGCGGTGTTCGAGGTCTGGTAGGTGTCCCCCGGCTGCCCGTTGATCCGCAGCGCGCCGTCGCTCACCCCGATCTGGGCGGCGTCCTCGTTGACCACCTGCCAGCGGTCGGCGAGCGTCGTACCGTCGAAGGTGTCGGTGAAGGTGACCGGCGCGTCGGCGGCCGTGGCCGGTGCGGTCGCCGTCGCCACGACCGTCAGGCCTGCCGCCAGCAGTGCGGTGGCCGCAGCCAGCGCAGTGGCCCGGATGCTGCTCATGTCGCCTCCCGAGAATGACGCGGCCACTGTGACCGCTGACACATGGCGATCATTGTTAGCGCTAACATCACGGGAGTCAAGGACTAATTGTGAACGCTCACATTTGACGGTGCGGCTGCGAGCGCTGGGTTCGGTGTCACGGCGACGGGCAGGCAGGAACCCTGCTCGATCCCTGGTCGTGCCGGAGATTCACACGCGCGTGGTCGCTCCGTCAGGAGACAGCGGCGCGAACCCTGTCGAGCATGTCGCTCTCGCGTTCGCTGACGAGTTCTGCCTTGAATCCCATGAAGCCGCCCTCCTTGGCCGCGCTCGCAGCGGCCTCGGCCGTAGCGAACAGCCAGTTGCCGAAGGCTGCTGTCTCCTCCGGTGTCGCGCGCTCGCTGACGATCGCGAACACCTCGCCGAGCTCCTGAAGGATCTGGTCCCCCGGCGGTGTGCCGCCGGTGGGCCGGTAGCCCTTGACCGGGTTGTGGTGCTGCTGCACCTGCGCCTGGATGTCGAGGGCGATCTCGCTGACCAGCTGCTCCCGGCTCGGAGGATTCGTCGCCGACTTGATGGAGGCCATCGTCTCCTTGGCAGCCTCGATCGGGCCGCCCGGGTCAGCAAGGGTGATCGCCATCCCGGCAACAAATGGGGCCCGGACGACACGCGACCACTCCTCCTCGGAGAAGGCGTCCTTCGCAGTCATGCATGTATCCCTTCGTAAACACACGAGGCTCCCGACCCTGATCCGGTGGCGGAGGGTCGGACACCGTTCCGTGTCGGTCTATGGGATCCCAACCTGACCAGATCGCCCCCGAGGATGCAAACAGGTCCCCTCGACCCGCGTGGGACCAGATGGAGTCGCGGCGTAACAAGCCTTTAACGGCCCCGTCGCTCGGCCCAGATCACGGGAAACGTGGCAGTAACGCAAGCGCCCTAAGTTCTCACGGGTCGGCAGATCTCGGGCAGTCCGCCACCAGATCTCCTCGTGCCGACCTTTTCCGAAGGGTGGATCCGAGTTGGTCACGAAGCAGAAATCCAGTGGTGTCAACCGCCGCAACTTCCTCCAGGCCGTTGGTGCAGGCTCCAGTGCTGGGGTCATGTTCGCCACCATGGGCGCGATGGGCCTGGCGCCCACAGCGGCCGGTGCGACCCCCAAGGACAGTTGGACACCGCCGCGCCAGAGCGACTTCACGCTCACCGGCCGCACCTCCAAGAAGGTCGTGATCGTCGGAGCTGGGCCAGCCGGCCTTGCGTCGGCGTACGAGCTGCAGAAGGCCGGCTATCACGTCACGGTCCTCGAGGCCCGGCACCGCCCGGGTGGCCGCACCCTGACCATGCGCCCCGGGGACTCCGAGACCGACATCGACGGCGTCAAGCAGGTCGCCCGTTGGGACGACGGCATCTACATGAACTGTGGCGCCGGCCGCATCGCGCAGTGGATGGTCACCATGGACTACCTGCGCGAGCTCGGCGTGCCGTACGAGGTCTTCACGAATGCGAACGCGGACGCCTACATCTACAACGAGAAGACGGGCTCGACCCCCGGCAACCCGACCCGCTACCGCACGGCGAAGGCCGACGTCTTCGGCTACACCTCCGACCTGCTGAACTACGCCACCGACCAAGGCGCCCTCGACCAGCGGCTGACGGCCGAGGACAAGGCCAACCTCAAGACCTTCCTGCGCAGCTGGGGCTCCCTGCAGAGCAACGGCAGCTACATCGGTGGCGACAATCGGGGCTTCGAGATCTATCCCTCGGCCTGGGACGAGCACGGGACCCCGCTGCCCGGCCCCGACACGGTGTCGAAGGTGTTGGCCTCCAAGGTGGGGCAGTACTTCAGCTTCGAGATCAACTGGGAGCAGTCGATGCTCATGTTCCAGCCCAAGGGCGGCATGGACACGACCTACGAGTACTTCGTGAAGGCGATCGGTCGGCAGAACGTCAAGTTCAACTCCCCCGTCACGGGTGTGGTGAACACCCCGACCGGTGTCCGCGTCTCCTACACGTCCAACGGGCGGACCCGCCAGGTCGAGGCGGACTACGCCATCGTCTCGGCCCCTGCACAGCTGATGCGCCGCTGGGACACCAACTGGGGCGGTGAGATCGACGCCGCGCTAGGTGAGTTCGCCATCGGCTCGGCGGCGGGCAAGATCGGCCTGCAGTACAAGTCGCGCTGGTGGGAGGACGACCACCGGATCTACGGCGGCATCACCGAGACCGACATGGACCTTGCCCACTCCTGGTACCCGTCGTACGGCTACGGGGAGAGGAAGGGCCTCATCATCGGCTACTACAACACCGGCGCCAACGCGAGGGCCTATGGCGCGATGTCGCCCAAACAGCGGGAGTTCCGCGCGGTGGAACAGGGCGTGAAGATCCACGGTGAGAAGTACCGGACGGAGCTGGAGCGCTCCTTCTCCATCTCGTGGGACAAGGTGCCCTACATCGAGGGCGCCTGGGCCTATCCGAACACCGCGTCTGCGGGCTTCCAGAAGCTCCAGCAGGGGGCCGGCAACGTCTTCTTCGCCGGGGACTGGATGTCGGAGGTGTCCGCGTGGCAACACGGCGCGTTCTGGTCGGCGCGGTACGCCGTCCAGGGGCTGCACCAGCGGGTGATGTCCGCATGAGGCCCCGCATGTCACCCCGGCGCAAGATCGCTGCCGCCGTCGCCGTGACCGCGGTGGTGATCGCCCCCTCGGCGGCGGTCGCCGGTGGGCGGCTCTTCCCGCCCCGACCCGGGACGACCGTCTCGGTGCTGCCCGCGGGCCAGGACAACCCCTCGATCGCCGACGGCGTGGCGATCGGCAAGAACGTGGCCATCTACAAGACCAGCGGGCTCGGTCCGTCGGGGCTGAACACCGCGGCGCCCGCCGGCTCGGAGGCGAGGTACATCGACACAGACGTCTTCCCCGGCGGCGTGCTGCCGCCCGGGGTGACGATCACCGAGGCTCAGGGGATCAATGTCTTGCGCCGGATCGGTGAGAACCTTGCCAAGGTCGGCCTCTCCTACGACGACGTCATCACCATGCGGGTGTTCCTGCAGAACGCCGCCGGTGCGGAGCGGATGGACTTCAACGGCTGGAACCGTGCCTACCGCCAGTTCTTCGCCAACACCAGCCTGTCGACCGGTCAGCCGGTCAACGTACCGCTGGGATCGGCGGCGCCGGCGCCACCGATGGTGGTCAACCCGGCCCGCCCGTCCCGCTTCGCTCTCGAGATCGAGAACCTGCCGGTCACCGGCTGGTTGGTCGAGGTCGAGGTCGATGCCGCCTACCCGAGCGCCGAGAAGGACTGAGATGGGCGCCATCGGCACCCATGAGCTGGTCTTGATGATCGGGGTGGTCCTGCTGCTGTTCGGAGCCAAGAAGCTGCCCGAGCTCGCCCGTGGCTCCGGCCAGGCGCTACGGATCTTCCGGACGGAGACGAAGGCTCTGGCGAGCACCGACGACGAGCAGGCGATCTGACGGTTGGCCGCCTTCCTCACTCCTCAGCGGGCGAGGAGGGCGGTCAAGTCGTATTTGGCCAGCCTTCGGTGCGGTAGCGGGCTATGAGTCTGCTGACCCACCCCGGGCACCCCGAAACCGCAGGCTGGCCTGCGGTTTCTCTCTGTGGAGCCTAGGGGACTCGAACCCCTAACCCCCTGCTTGCAAATCGCGCTCGGAGCAGGGCGTCAAACTACGCTCTGACCTGCGAAAACTGCAGGTCAGTGGGGGACAGATTCGCGGACCCATATGGACATTCCTTTCCCCCTAGGTACCCCCATGCTCTGCTGCGCAAGCAGGGGGTTAACCCGCAGGTCCGGGGCAGTCAGGAGCGGTCGGGAGGGCACTCGGACGATGGCACGGCAGACGAGGGTTCGGCGAGGTCGAGCGACGCGCCGGCGCCGACCGGACGTGTCCTACCGGGCGCGGTACGCGATGCCCGACGGCACGCGCCACTCGCGCACCTTCCGCACCAAGATGGACGCCGAGGCGTGGCTCGCCACCGAGCGGTCGCTGATCGACCGCGACGAGTGGACGCCGCCAGGCCGCGCGCAAGGTCGGCCGAGGCACGCCGCGAGCGCGAGGCCGCGCTACAACACCGTGCGGGCGTTCGCCGAGCGCTACCTGGCCGAGCGCGGCCTGCGGCCGACACACGGTGCGCAACTACGAGCCGCTGCTCGACACGCGGATCCTCCCGTACTTCGGCGAGATGCCGCTGCGCGACGTGTCACCCTCTCGGAGATCAAGGCGTGGCGTCGCTCGCTCGACCCGAAGACCGAGTCGTCCAACGCCGCGGCCTACCGGCTGCTGCGCTCGATCCTCCAGGCGGCCGAGGAGGAGGAGCTGATCGACCGGGCGCCGCCGAAGATCCGCGGCGCCGGCTCGGCTCCGGTGAAGCAGGTCGCCGTGCCGGCGACCTTCGACGAGATCGCGGTCATCATCGACGAGATGCCCGATCGGCTGAAGCTGCTGATCGTGCTCGCGGCCTTCGTCGGCCTGCGCGAGGGCGAGCTGCTCGAGCTGCGGCGCTCCGACGTCGACGGGGTCACCGGCCGGATCAACGTCACCCGCAAGGTCGACAAGGACGTCATACCCGGCGTCCGCGGGCGCCTGCCCGAAGTGCGGTCGCGTCGATCAGCGCGCCGAAGACGAGCGAGCGGCGTCCGCACCGTCCACGTCCCGCCGCCGTTCCTGCCGATGCTGCAGAAGCACCTGCTCGAGCACACCGCGAGCCGGCCCGACCGGTCTGCTCTTCCCCGGCGACCGCACCGACCACATGAGCGTGCGCTACCTGATGGACCGCTACCGCCCGGCCCGCGAGGCGGCCGGTCGCCGGACCTGACGATCCACCACCTTCGCCACACCGCGCTCACCCTCGCCGGCCAGCACGGCGCGACCGCGGCCGAGCTCCAGGCCCGCGCCGGCCACGCGTCCCAGGCAGCGATGGCGATCTACCAACACGCCACCCTCGACCGCGACAAGGCGCTTGCCGAGAAGATCGGCGAGACGTACGACGCCTGGCGCGACTCCCAGAGGTCGGAGTGAGCCGCGTGTCGGACCTGTGCGGCAGATTGGTGCCCCAGCGGGGCGACAGTTCATCCGACCGAGGAGAGGTATGAGCGAGCTCATCCCGAGAGACGACATCCCAGACGAGGAAGAGTCGCTCGCTCCCCTACCTCGTCGAGCTCGTCGAACAGGGCCGACGAACAGCGGCAATCCAGGTGAACGCCACCCTGACAATGACCTACTGGCTCGTCGGTCGCGCCATCTCCATCCACGTTCTCCGCGACGGTCGCGCCGACTACGGGCAGCAGATTGTCGCCTCACTGGGGCGACAATTGTCCGACCAGGCTCGGCGCAGGCTACGGCCGATCGAATCTGGCCCGGATGATCTCCTTCGCCAGGACCTATCCCCGACCACGCTTCGACGATCGACCTCGCCCACCAACTGACGTGGACCCACATCCGGGACCTACTCGCGCTGAAGTCCGACGAGGCTCGTGCGTTCTACGCCGAGTGAGGCGGCGACCAAACGCCTCAGCGTCCGGGAGCTGCGGGCGGCCATCGGCCGCAAGGCGTTCGAGCGTCGCGAGATCGCGAACTCGCAGATCGCTGACGGCTCTGCGGTTCCGCGCGACACCTTCAGTGACCCCCTGATCCTTGACTCGCTGGGGCTCCACGACACCTACCTCGAGAAGGACCTCGAAACCGCCATTCTGCGCGACGTCCAGGCGTTCATCCTCGAGGTCGGTCAGCGGTTTCACGTTCGTCACCAGCCAGAAGCGAATGACCATCGACGGCCGACGACTTCTACCTCGACCTGCTCTTCTTCAGTCGACCGCTCCGTCGTCTGGTCGCCGTCGAACTCAAGATCGGCAAGTTCGATGCCCGGTTCGAGGGTCAGATGAAGCTGTACCTGAAGTGGCTCGACCGCTACGACCGGCAAGAGCACGAGGAGCGCCCCGTCGGACTGATCCTCTGCACCGAGGTCAGCCGCGAGCAGGTCGAGCTACTGGAGATGCACAAGGACGGCATCGTCGTGGCCGAGTACTGGACCGCTCTGCCACCCAAGGCCGAGTTGGAGGCCAAGCTCGCCGAGATCGTGCGCGACGCGCACGAGCGCCTTGCACGCCGCGGTCTCCCCACAGGGTCCGCCAACGGCGGGAAGGCCTACTTCGTCCAGAGCAGCAGACCACCATCGGCGCAAGGGCGCCGCTCAGGGATTCGATCCGACGCGCCCATTCCGCCCACTATGACGCGGGAACTACTTTCAACGAACTAATGGTGTCGGACTGGGACGTCCCCGCGAAACCCCTTGTGGTCCCGGTCGCCAGGCACGCCCGCCGATCGGGCCCGTACGCTCGAAGGAACTCACCGGCATGGCAAACAGGACACTCCTTGCGCGAAGCAAAGAACGCCTCCAGCGCTAACGACACCAACCGGAGCACTGCCCGCTTGGTCCGCGTATCAGGAGGAGGTTGCCGACTTCTTCCGCACCCTCGGTCTGACGGCTACGACCAACGTCAAGGTGGAGGAGGGGGCTAGGGGCGCCCACGACGTCGACGTCTTGGTCGAGTTCACCTCGGCCGGGTTATCCGTGAGGTGGATCGTGGAGTGCAAGGCTTGGAAGCGCGCGATCCCGAAGGAGCGCGTACTGGTGCTCGTAGGCGTGGTAGAAGAGTCCGGGGCGGACCGCGGGCTCATCGTCGCTGAATCCGGTTTGCCGGGGGGTGCCGTCCGAGTAGCCCAACACTCCAACATCACACTCACCTCGCTCGACGATCTCCGCGCCAACACGGAGGTCGAGCGCGTTAAGGCGGAGTCTCCGGATTTGCTGGGCCTATAGCGACCCTCAAAGAGGATGCGCGCCGCATCTGGGATCGGGCTCTGGCCGGTGAGACCGGGTGGGGTGATCCAGATCGACAGGATGGTGGAGTTCGCAGCCGACGTGTTTGAACTGCACTCGCTGGTGTTGCCGAGGATCGTCTCGCACTCCTATCCGATCACGCTCATAATGGGCGACCAATACTCGCCAACGACGCGGCGCAGCTGAAGCCGGCCTTAAGGCGGCGCATCGAGACGGTCACTTTCAAAGCCCAGCCTGTGGGCTCTTGCACGTTCCTCAGTTGACCGTGCCTCCACACTGTTGGATGCCTTTGAGGCCAACTTGGCAGAATTGCTGGCAGCGCGCAGAGAGCATCGATGCAGGCCCGGCGAGCCAGGAAAGTGCGACAACCCGTTTCGTCATGGCGATGCGCGCTGTCGATGACAACGCAGAGGGGCTGAAGCCGACGGTCCCCGCGAAGGTACACAGCGAGCTCACGACGCTCATGCGCTGGCTTATCGACAATACTTATGACCTCACGGCGGCGTCTCCACCGGACTGGGACGCCGAGATAACTCATACCGTGTTGACGGCTTCCTCGCCAGAATGCGCGCTGACTTAAGCCTGTCGGCGGAGCGGATCCAGCCCACCGATGCTTAGTCCAGCCGGCCGTTCAACTGTTCGCCATGGGAAATTTGAGACGTCGTGTGTCCGCTTATCAAGGGCGACCACGCCCTTCACGCCCATAATGGGACAGCCCAACTCCCGGGCGGTCCAGGTTGCAGCGACCCGCGATGAGTCCGGATGGTTCGATCTCGATCGCCCCGTCAATTGCCAGGCTCGCTGACTGGTGGTAATCCAAACCTCTGGACGCGCGGCGCCCCGTTCGCCCACACCACAAAGAACTCGCCGGCCTCAATTCGAACCTGTGGTTCCTTCTCGATGCGGACGTCCTCGAACACTCCGAGGGAGATCGACGTGCCGTCAATAGGCGTCAGTCCATCCTTCAGTTCGGGCCCGCGACATGAAACCAACGCCTCGCGTCGGTCGAACAGGATGGCCTCACCATCGAGCACTGCGGTCTCGAAGTGACTCGCCCGTGCCAATGCCTCGCGGAACTGCGCGAGTACCAGTCGTCAATCTCCATAAGACCGCCGTACGGCGTGACCAGGACGTAATGAACTGCATCGGACCCCAAGCCGCAATCTGTTGACGAATTGATTCGGCCGTTGGATCCATCAAGTCGTGTTGTTGAGAGCGGAGCTCGCCGACGATCTTTCGCTCCTCGCCCTCCGCAAATCCACGTGCGATTGTCTGGCCGAGGTCCTTCGGATCCGCAAAGGTCTGGTTGAAGACCCCATCGACCAGGTAGTGGCGCGGTAAGCGGAAATTCATGCCGAGGATGGGGCGAGACCGGTCAGCGCCCTCTGGGATTTCGTCAATCGTCGGAAACTCGGCCGCAAGCCGTTCCCCCGTCTTGGGCGGCCTGAAGGGCGGTTCGAAGTGTGGCGATCTTGCCCTCCGACAGCGGCTCCTGGGCAAGGCGGTCATTCTCGCCTGCTTTCCATCTGCTGACCTCGGCCTCGAGGGCCTTCTTGAGGTGGGCTTGCGTGCTGTTCAGATCGCGGTCCCCCTCAACGAGGAGCCCGAGGAAGCGCCGGTAGCTCGAGGCAGTCTCCTGGTCGGATGCTGGCGGGAGCGGGCCGTGTGACAAGGCGAGAGCCGCCAGCTCGGCGCGGTCGATGTAGTGGGAAAGCTTCTAGGACCTGAGCATGACCCGAGTTTGTGGTCTTCAACTCCCACCAGTCCCAACGACTGAAAGGCGCCTCTCCGCGTTCGGCAAGGTCTCGGGCAGCCAGAATCTCCGCCCAAGTTCCACGGGGTGTCACCAGCGCTCGGAGCTCATGATCCACGGGATCGCGCTCGTCCTCCTTGTCAGCGAGGTAGTCCAGCCACCCCGCAAGGACAAGCTGCCCAGCTCGGACTTGGGCGCGGCCACCCCCACCACGATCGGCGTACTCGAACAATCCGTTGAGCTCGCCCGCCGCTAGGCGTGCCATCGCTGGCCTCCTTGCGTCGAGTGCCGACTTCACTAGTTCGACCATCGCCCACGTGGCCCGTGCCTCGAGGTCTTCACGCTGGTCTGACGTCGAGAACGAGAAGGTGGCGAGGTTCTGGACGCAGATCGTGATGTGGGAGGGCAGCGAGTCGAACTCGCTGCTACCGTCCCGCAGGACGTCGGACCAGAGCCTCGTGAAGCTCCGCAGACATTCGTCAACGTACTCCGGGAATCCAGTACGAGATGCTTCGAGCGCTCGTTTCATCGCTTGATCGACGAATAGTCCGGCTGCACGCCGCGAGAGCAGGGCATCCTGTTCGGTCTCTCCGATGCTGCGAAAGAGCCAATCGCGCCGGATGGCAGAAGATCTGCGCGAGGAATTCAGGGATCCGGGATGGGCGGTCCATACGCCGCGCACGACCTCTCCGAGTAGGTCGAGCGCACGCTCTGCTGTTCCGTACGCCCCTGCTCGCAGGTTCGTGCCGATGGCGTCCTTCAGGTTGGCGATCTCGCGGTCAGTCTCCTCGTAGGGGGTGACGGACCCGGAAGGCTCGAACTCAATGCTCGACTGGAGCAGGCGAAGCAGTTTGCCCTCGGCGGCCTCATCGATATTCTCAGATGTACTGACGCGGAACGCCGTCTCGCCAAGCCGGGTGCGGTCGCCAGGCTCTACGTTCAAAGTGATGTGGGCGCGCCTGTATGGATCTCCGCTGCCACTGTCACCTAGAGCGCCCTCAGTCGCCTTCGGCGCGAGCGAGGCGTGTGCCCGCCGGACGATCTGTGGCCTGATCGCTCTGATAACGAGGCCAGCGCGTGGAACAGGGACGCGTAACACAACGTCCGACGACCCAAGACGCACCGTTGGAAGGTTCTGATGATGGCAGGCCGTCCAGTTGCCGCCTGGCCTCACCGTACCTTTGAGACGCCTCTTCAAGCCGACTTGCCAGAGCCTGAACGAGCGACTGTCGAACGACCTCATCTAACAGGGACGGATGGCCAAAGAGTCGCATCAACCTGACTGTTGAGGCCACCAGCAAGAGAATGGTGGGAACGAACCAGAACACCGCGACCGCTAGAACGCCGAGGTCGCTCGGGAGCCAGATGCTTTCGACGGCGATGATGGCGTTGGCGACAAGCCCCACACCTACGAGCCAGCCCGCCCAGACGTATTCGAGAATCCGACCCCGGGACGCGCCTATGGCCAGCGGGGCTTCCGCGAAAAGCTGCGCAGCGATGGCGAGGCCAGCGAAACCGACGACAAGAAAGTCGTCTGCACCTGCCATAAGATCCCATCGCCGCCTGGAACCGCTGGAAGATCTCCCAGGAAGTCTTCAGCCCCGGAGGAGTGGGCCCAGGCAAGGAGCGCGGTGCTGAGGACTAACGCACACGTCGCGAGGGTGACGATGCGCCACATCGGGGGTGACTGACCAGCGACTCCGAGTACCGCAGAGAAGGCCACAGCAAGCAGAAGAGTAGCGATACTCGCGTGAGCTCCGCTCCATTCCGGATTCCCGGCCAGGGCATAGATCGCCACGCCCAGACCGGACAAATAACCGACTATCAATCGTTCCGGCCAGCTCGACTCGCCCACGAATAGAGAACCTATACGGATGCTTGGCTGGACCGGGCGGTTTCGCTGCCGCATGCCCTCCTCGGGTTCCCCGACCCCTCGTCAAGCGATCCTGCCGTCGGAGCGCGTATGGCTCGTCCCGCGCGGGGGGCGGGGTTGCAACACGTGACAAGGCTCAGTCTGGAGCGTGCAATCCGGCTCGGTCTCGAGTTCCCCAACCACGCCTTCGACGGTCGCGGTGATGTAGCCAATCGATCTCGAGTCGGACGCACTCTCATGTCGCGATGAGCGCCTCTCCCCACCGCAAACCATGGACGCGGCAGCGCGGACATCATTGCGATGTGACACTCGCCCTTGGGTATCTCGCGTTAGGTCACCCCGGTGAGTGGGAGTGTCATTCCGGCGACGATCCCGAACGCCCCGACCCACATGAACGCTGTATTAGTAGCTCCGCTCGCGTAGCAAAGACGGAAGCACAGCCTGCCTCGCTTGGACGGATAAAAGAGCTGGACCGGCATCTTGTTCAAGAGATCGAGCAGCACATGAGATGCGAACCCCAAGGCGAAGGCGGTTGCAAGCGCGGGGTGGAAAGTCAGTAGTCCGCCGCTGAACAGGCCAGAGCAAGGAGCGAATGGCTGAAACCGCGGTGCTTCGACCGGAGGCGGGGAGTAGGTGGCCGTTCCGACGACCAGGGATGCGCCGAGGCCCATCACGACTCGGTTGCCGTCGTAGATCGCTTGAGTTATCGGGCCGTCGATCCCGAAATCCCGAGGAGCGCCGCCGCGACGATGCCCAGCACTATGAAACGGGCATGTAATGCGTCCCTATATCGTGGGTTCGATCGGACCTCGATATCGCACATCACTCCACCGACCGATCCGCCAATGATTGCCGTTAGACAATCGCCAACGTTTGTCGGCTGAGTAATCAGAAGTGCCGATGCGACACCGACGGAGATGTGGGTTTTACCCATCATGCGCGTCCCCCGATCCCCGATGTCTGTGAAGCCCTCGGGCGCGAGGGTACCGTTGAGGTCGATTGACGTGTCTTCGACGCCCGCGTCGACATACGAGTCCTCGACATGCGACGCTCCCCCGCCTGCGTCACTCCCCCGCCTGCGGCTCTTCCCCGGCGACTGGTCGCCATCCTGGTCACCGCGGGCAGCGATCCCCGCGAGCAGGAACGGAACGGCAGCGACCGCACGAGCGTGGCAAAAGAGTCGTTGTCAGGAGCCGATCTTGGTGGCTATGTGCAGCTGGGCTGTTGGGCATCCGACTGTGCCGACGTGTTGCCGTGTGCGTGGGGATCCGCGGGTCGGCCGGGGCGTGCGGACCCGGAGATCCTGAGAGGCTCTGAACATGTCCTCGTCGCAACAGCCCCACAACCCGCGGCTCTACAACCGGCGGCACCTGTACTCGGCCCTGAAGCTCACCGCGACACTGGTCGACAAGTGCAACGGCAAGACGAGACCGCCGAACACTGCCACCGGGTTCGCTCTTCACGTCAAGGGTGACCCGCGGCGCACCCTGCTCGTCACCAACCGACACGTGCTCGACCCCGCCTACTCAGGGAAGGCCCGAACACGCCGCTGCTACATCGAGCGAGCTGCGGATCAACGGCAGATCTGTTCAGTCGTGGCCAGAACGACCGCTTCGAGTTCACAATCGACCGTCCCGCCCCTCTGCTGTCGAAGAACTTTGACCATGACGTCGCCGCCATCGACATCACCGACTTGGACTTCCCCACCGCCGTCCTCGGGACCGCCCTCGACAGCGGAGACCTCATCCCCGAACTCGACGCCATCACCGACGAGGTAGGTCCCGGCACACCGATCGTCATGGCCGGCTATCCCCGCCTCGAAATGGCGTCGGCGATCGTCCGATTGTCGTGCCCGGCCAGGTCGCAAGCGACTTGACTACGACGCCGAGTATGGCGGGAACATCTACCCACAGCGCGGCCTCTGCCACGCGTTCAGCCGAGGCGGCATGTCAGGCTCCCCCGTCCTGGCGACCGTCTGTGGGACAAGAGCTGGACGGCACCGACTTCGAGCGGCGCGTGCGGCTGCTGGGCATAAACGTCGGCCATCCGACAGAGCGCAACGGTGTCGAGACTCTGTCCCTGTTCGTCCCAGCATGGGCACTGGCCTCGATCCTCGTCAGACGCCGGAGACCAGCCACGCAGAACTCATGGTGATCCTTGCCGAGAGCCGACGAAGGATGGAGTTCGGCGACCTGATCCCAGACTCGCCAGACGACGACGTGCCGGACGACGAGAATCACGACCACTGGCCCTGGTAAGTCAGGGCCGTGACAAGAGCGGGCTCGATCATGCCGACTGTTGGGACGTCTGCGGTTTTGAGGCGTGATGGTGATGCCTGACAGGTTGGACCGTCCAGTCGTCGAAATAGACCCCGGCGAGCGTCGAGTTCGAGATGCTGGTCAACGCCCGCGCTTGATGGCCTTCGCGATCCGCTTGTCGGCCTTGCGGATCCTCTTCAGATGGTCCTCGCCTGCCGTCTTAGCAGCGCCCTTCCGGATCAACGGACCTCCCCATCGAACCTTGGTGGCCGCGTGCTACCACCTTGCCGGCAGGGTTCACGATCACGTACCCCCACGACATCGGCGCGTGCTTAACCGCGACGACGACAAGTCCATCAGAAGGCTTCGCCATGAAACCGACGCTACCTCCCGACACCGGCCTCCCCCGGTCGCTCTAGCCGCCATCGAACTTGGCATGCACCATTCGATGCGACTCGGGGCTACGCCGCCGCATGCGAGGGCCTGGAGACCTGTGACATTCCCCCGCATATGGGGCAGCGCCTCGATAGCCCCTGCGGGCAATCTGCGGCGGGCCTACGCTGAGGGGATGCTCGACCTGAACGCCATCGACGTCGAGGAGCTCGCCACGGCGCTGGCCGACCAGACCGACTACGAGCATCGGTGGCTGATCGATCCGCAGAGCGGGGAGCTTGCGTTCTGGACCAGCGACACCGGCATCGACGGACAGCACGCAGTGGACCTCGAGGAACTGGATCATCTGGTCCTGATCGACCCTCTGCCGTCGTATGTCTGGTACCAGGACATGGTCGACTTCGCCGACGGCCTCAGCGATCGCAGGACGGGCGAACGCCTGAGCCGAACACTTCAAGGCAAGGGCGCCTTCCGGCGGTTCAGGAACGAGCTACATCAACGTCACCCAGACCTGATCTCCGTATGGCGCGCCTTCAGCGACTGTCGGGCCAAGACACGCGCCGTGTGTTGGCTGGCCGACGAGGGACTGGTCGACGGCGACTCCGCGCTGCGATTCTCCCGGGACAACCCGGACGTCGCCCTTCCCTGAGGGCGGCCACGGTCATGACCGCTGTATCGCGGCTCGAGCAGCTTCGGCGACCGCGAAGTCGGTGCCCTTGACCTCGCCCCAACGGACACGGGAGGCGCCAGCCAGCTGCTCGAGGACCTGGAGGGTCGGACTCGTCGACGGCGGCGGGGTGAACCGGTCGCGGCCGCTGCTCCAGCCCAACGCGTAGAGCAGATCCGAGGTCTCAGCGCGCCACTCGCTCGACGGGCGTTCCGCTGCCCGCCACAGCGAGGACCATCCACCCGGCCTGGCGCTCGAAGTCCTTGGTGCCGAGCGGCAGACGACCCACGACGTGGGCGAGCAAGGCCTGCGGATCGCCCGCACAGCGCAGAGCGGCGGCGGTCGGCGTGAGCCGGCCCTTGCGAACGCTGACCAGGCCGAGGGCTCGCGCGGTGCTGCGGATCTCGGCGACGGGGTAGGTCAGGTCCTCGCGGTTGGCCTTGCCGATCCACCATTGCGCGATACCCGTCCGGGTGGCGATCTCCTCCACCACTGCCGGTCGGAGGTAGCCGGCGGCGGTGAGCGCGACGCCGTCGCCAACGATGTCGAGGAAGTTCCGGTAGGTCTCGGTGAGCCGGGCGGCCTCGTGCCAGCGCTGAGGTCCGTGGGGGCGTGAGAGATCGGGCGTCCGAGCACCTGCCTCAGCGCCTGGATTCCGCGCCGTTCCAGCTGGTCGGCCAACTCGGCCAGTTCCCCGGTGACCGCGACGGGCTCGGCGCTCGCGACCGCCAACGCCGCGTTGGTCTCGTCGAGATCGAAGTGGTCGGGATGCCAGTCGACTGGCAGCCACTCCCGCCCATGTTCGGCGTCCTCGAACGACTGCGGGAGCAGGGCGTCGTCGTACCCACTGCGCACCCAGGCGGCGATCTCGTCGTAGCCCCCGATTCCTCCGCAGTCCTCCGGTGGACAGGCCATCCGCCCGGTGGTGCACCGCACGGCCGCGGCGGGTCATCGAGGACAGCCTCGACGAGGAGCTTGTGGTCCCATCCGTCGCCGAAGTCGTACTCGTACCAGAGTTCGTCACCCCTCTCGGCGAGGATCTGGTCGAGGCGTACGTCGGACTCGGGCATGCCGTCGTCGCCCTCATCGAGGTCGAACTCGGTCGCGAAGTACGCCGAACGGTGGTCGTTGGCGATGCGGAAGCGATGGAGATGGGAGTCGTACCACCCCATGGCGGCCTGGATCGCGACGTGCACTCGTGGCAGGGTCAGGTCGCCGGGGAGCTCGAGGCGACGCCAGACGGGCGGCTTGGCACCGTGCAGATCGAGCCGGACCCGGAACCCGCGCGGCCGCTCCGGCACCGGGAGGAGTTCCGGCCGCTCGTCGCGCTTCAGCTTCTCGAAGATGCTGGTGACCTGGCCGGTCATCAGCGCGTCGAGGAGCGCCTTGCCCTCCTCGGGGGTGGCGCCCGCCATCAACTGCGTCACCAGGCGCTGCACGTCGGTCTTGTCGGCCACAGCGGACAGTCAAGCACTCCGGCCCTACCCCCTTCGCGGGTCACCGGCCGAGGTGTTCGTCCGCCTCCCCGAGGAGCATGGCGAGCCCGTCGTTGCGGTGCAGCGGGATCATCCTGCTCAGGCACGGCAAGGGTTCGTAACCATCGCGACATGGCCGAACTGTTGTCACCAGTCCTTCGCCGACGGCACAGGCCGCATCATCGCCTCCAGGTCGTCGGTCTTGATGCGGATCGTCTTGCCGCAGCGGTAGGCCCGCAGCTCGCCGGCGGCGATCTTGCGGCGGATGGTCTTGGCGGACAGGCTCACCCAGACCGCGGCGCCGGTGATGCTCAGCCAGCGGGGCCGCTCGTCGGCCGGCCCGGCGGTCGCGGCCATCTCACTCACCCGCCCGGAGAAAGCGTCGGACTTCGGCGACGGTGATGTAGAGCCGGCCGACGCCGTGGAAGCGGGTCCAGCGCGGGCCGACGCCGAGGCGGCGCCAGTCGCGGACGGTGCGCTGCGGTGTACGGATGAGTTCGCAGAACTCCTCGAACAGGATCAGGTCGTTGTCGTCCCAGTCGTCCGGGATGCCGATGGGTGCCATCATCATCGTCGCTCGCCTTCGTCGTGGGCGCCGGGGTTGACGCCCATATCTGGAGAAGCAACGGACCCGCTGCGGATCGGACATCCGCGGCCATCCCTGTTCACCTACGTCCTGGATGAGGTCCGCGGCGATCACATGGGGACGGTTGGTCAGCGACCGATCCCGGGGCCGCTCGGGCGGGCGGACGACGGCGGGTGCGCCGATCGGTGCTGGCTGGCAGCGAGAGCCGCGGCCTGGAGGACGGCTGCGACGGTCAGCCTTGGGTCCGTACCGGTCGATGTCGTCAGCGGCCCTCGTCGCGGCGTGGCTGGGTCCGAGGTCGGCGCGGTCGCGGCTGAAGACGTCGACCCATTGGCTGCGGGCGTCGTCGACGGACTCGGCGACGAGGTGGGCGATGTTGTGGTGGCGGCCGCGGGTCATGCGCGACGTACGCCGAGGCGGCGCCGGTCGTCTCGCCGAGCGCGAGGTGGGCGGAGTCGACGGTCTCGCCCTGGGCTCCGTAGGCGGTGGTGGTGAAGGCGAGCTCGACGTGCTCGCGGACGTACTCGGCGGGCAGCGTCGCGTTGGCCGGCGCGGCCGGTGACGAGCAGGCTGCCGTCCTCGCCGATCCCGGCCACGGTCCAGGTGTCGCGGTTGGCGACTGCGAGGTCGCGGTCGTTGCGTCGGGTGGCGACCCGGTCGCCGAGACCGATCCGCTCACCACGGCGCGTGATGGGCTCACCAGTCCGCTCACCAGCTCGCTCACCAGTGCTCCCGGCTCACCAGCGCGCTGGCGGCGGTCGCGGATGGCTGCGTTGAGCGCACCGACCTGGTCGCGGGTGTCGGCGATGACGAGCTGGTCACCGTCGTCGGCACTGTCGGCGCCGATGGCGGCCAGGGCTGCGGTGCGTTCGACCTCGCTGGCATGGAGGACGATCTGGCCGCGCTCGAGGAGGGCGTCGAAGACCTCACCAGACCGCTCACCGGTGCGCATGAGCAGGCTGAGGTCGGCGTACGCGGGATCGCTGAACCGGTGGACCGACTCGAGCTCGTGGTGCGCCTGCGGGTCGCACCCAGCGTGCGGCGAGGTCGAGGACGCCGCCGCGGCCGACGGCGGGGAGCTGGTGGCGGTCGCCGAGGAGCGCGACCGTGGCGTGCGCTCGGTCGGCGATGGCGAACAGCGCGCGGGCGGTGTCCTGGTCGAGCATGCCGGCCTCGTCGACGAGGAGGACGTCGCCGGGGAGCAGGCCGTGCGCGGGCTTCGGGTGCGGCGTCGGTCGCGCGACCAGTGGCCGTCCTCGTCCCAGCGGTAGCCGTGCTGGTGGATGAGCCAGGCGGCGGAGAACGCGTCGGCGCCGACCTGCTGCCTGCGCTGCTTGGGCGGCCTTGAGGGTGGGGGTGACGACCACGAGTCGACGATCGGACGCGTCGAGTACGTCGCGTGCGGCGGCCAGGGTCGTGGTCTTGCCGGTGCCGGCGGCGCCCTCGATCACGAGCAGACCGGCGTCGCCGGCCAGCGCCGCGACGACGCGTCGTTGCGCCGGGTCGAGGTGGTCGACTGCCGCGGAGCCCGGACCGCGTCGGTCACCGGTCGCGAGGCGCGCGCGGCGATGCTGTCGACGAGGTCGGCTTCGACGGCGAGGACCCGCTCGGACGTCAGGCTGCGGACGTGCTCGGGGACGTCGTCGCGGTCCAGCAGCGGCACGCACCGTGTCCGGGCACGCTCGGCGATGTCCTCGACCAGCTCGTGCCGGACCGCGTCGTTCGGCGACGACGCCGACGGAGGCGATCAGTCGTTCGACCTCGCCGCGGATGTCGGCTGCGTTCCACGCCGACCGCTTGGCGCCGAGCCGGGTGAGCACGAGGTCGGCGGCGACGTCGCGGTTGATCCGGCCGATCTGGAGACCCGGCTCTGTGCGCCGGCGGCTGGTCGGTGGGGTGAAGCCGAGGTCGCGCAGCTCGCTGTTCCATGCGGCGACGAGGTCGGCGCCGCTGCGGGGCACGACCTTGTCGGGTCGTGCGTCCGCCCAGGCGCGTCGGTCCCAGGTACGGCGCAGTCGCGGCCCGGGCTCCTGGCCGGGGTGCTCGGCTCGCCAGGCGGCTTCGTACCGGTCGACGTTGCGGTTGATCTGCGCGGCGCGCTGGCTGAACCCGCCGGCGTACGGCGCGAGCTGCTCGATCTCGCCGTCGTCGTCGAGCGTGTAGCCGCGCGCGGCGAGCGCGGCCCGGAACTCCGGGTCGCACATCACGGCCGCGTGCCCGATCCCGTTGAGCGCCTCGATGCTGTCGACGACACCGACCGAGTGCAGTCCACGCCACGCCCCGCGCGCGAAGACGCGTGCGTTGATCTGCACGTGGAGGTGGCGGTGCGGGTCACCGGCCCGCGAGGTGTAGTGACGCACGACGGCCGCCTCGAGCTTCTCCACCGGCACCTGCACCTGTCGGCCACGCGGTCCGACCCGGGTGGTGGCGTGCTCGGCCACCCACCCGATCACCTCACCAGCCGCCCGATCCATCGCCGCGTCGTACGCCGTCGCGATGTCGGGGTGGAGTGCGGCGGCGAGCGACCAGGACTTCGGCCCGTTCACCACGACCTCGACGAACCGCAGCGCGTGGGCGTCGTCGCGCAGCCGTCCCTTCGGCTGCGCCGGTCGCGACGTCGTAGCCGGCGACCCACCGCTCGTAGGCGTCGCCGTCCAGCGTCCCCCGTCCTGAACTGCGGAAACACCGCGTCCCCCGCGTCCCGGGACGTCGTGGCGACGTATCGCTCGGCCACCCCGGTGCCCTCGGCGAGGTAGTAGTCGTCGACGCGTGAGCGGTCGGCCTCGACGTAGGAGCGCGCGGCGGCCGCGGAGCCGCGGTAGAACTTCACTCCACCGTGCATCGGCCTCGTCACCGCCCGTCAGTACTCGTCACCTAGCCTTGAAATGACGCTCGGCCCGCCCCGAGGGGCGGACCGATCTACGGACCTTCGTAGCATGCGTGCCGCTCGATTGGAGGGCTGGGAACCCGTGTCGGCGTGGGCGATTCCGGTGTCGTCAATGGACGTCACACCAGAAGTGTGCGGGACTTCGGATCGACGTGACGACGCGACTACTTCGTGGCGGTCGTCACCTTCGAGCGGTAATCCTCGAGCAGCTTGATCACGTCGCGAGCGGCCTCGCGCGGGACCTCGTGGCCGTCGAGCTCCGCCAACCATTCGAGGAGCTGACGTCCGTCCAGGAAGCGCACGCCATCGACGTTTGCGTCGCCCGGGACGCCTGTGCGAGCGGCGCCCCAGAGGACGACCGCAGCGGTGACTGTCACCGGTTTCGCGTTCGTTCGATGCCGTGCCCCGCTCTCTCGTTTGAGCACACTCGGAGCACTCCTTCGGCCCGAAGAGCTGCCTTTCGCGAGGACCTAGCCATCGCAGGAACGTCGTCCTTGGTGATCTGGTTTCGCCACTTGGAGTCGATGACAACCACGCCGCCGCGGCGGGTCACGACGATGTGGTCGATGTCGCCAGCTTGGAGTTCGACGCTGTCCACCCAGTCCCAGATGAGGCGCTTTCGCTTGGCCCGTTGGAGCTCGCTGCGGGTGTTGTCCTCTCCCCACGCCCCCCTCAGCTGCCACACGCCTTCTTGATCGTGGGCGAGGAAGGCGGAGTTCAGAAGGTGGAGGCCAGCGGCGATGAGGCCGGCGTGAACGAGCCCCAGGACGTAGAGACGCACCGGCATCGGGACGGGGAAGAGTATGGGACTGAGGACGACGCCGATGACCACGAAACCGGCGACGACCACCGCGACCACGGTGGCATGGCGACGCATCCACTCGTTGCGGCGGCGCTTTAGTTGTCGCGCTGGGTAGGACGCAATGCTGGCCATCTCGCTCGCTTCCTCTCCCGGCGGAGTCAACACGACGCCTGCCCGCTGCGCCCCGGGATTCGACGGAACGCCCCAAGAACGGCCACCACCCTCAAGATCCTGAGATGATCCCGGCGTGACTCCTGACGAGCGACTGCGCGAGCTCGCGGTCAGACACGCCGCCTTCGCGTGGCTCGACCGGCAACGTGCCGATCGCAAGGAGACCTTCAGCCAGGAAGACACCAGCGGCCTCACACTGGCCGGCGAGACCATCCGACTGATGCCCACTCAGCAGGGGATCTGGAAGCCGGGACAGCTCACGGCAGCCCTCTCGTTTCGAACCGTCTACCGTCCGGAAGGCACCGACCGGCCCTACGACGACGCCGTCGGAACTGACGGCTTCTACCGCTACAAGATGCGCGGCGACGATCCGAACCACTATCAGAATCGGGCCCTGCGTGAGGCGATGGTCGAGCGGCTCCCGCTGATCTGGTGGCTCGGGCGTGCAGGGCGGCGGATACAGCGCGCTCTATCCGATCTACCTGGTGGGCGAGGAGCGGGCCGACCTCCAGTTCGTCGTCGACATCGACGCGGTGCCGCAGCCCGACATCGTCTGGCCGTCCATCGAACTCGAGCTCGACCCGTCGTACCGCCAGCAGCTGACCAAGATCCGCCTGCACCAACGCCCGTTTCGAGCCGCGGTCCTCCGTGCGTACCGGACCTCCTGCGCGGTCTGCTCCTTCCGGCACAGCGACCTCCTCGACGCGGCTCACATCCAGGAAGACGGCGCCGGCGGACGACCGGTCGTCACCAACGGACTCACGCTGTGCAAGATGCACCACGCCGCCTACGACCGACGGATCCTCGGGATCACCCCGAGCTACGAGGTGCGGATCAATGACGAGGTCCTGCAAGAGGTCGACGGGCCGATGCTGCGGCACGGGATCCAGGAGTTCCACGGCAAGACGCTGATGGTGCTACCCGAGCGCCGCAAGAGCGACCCGACCGATCGCTGCTGGAGTCTCGTTATGAGGCATTTCTCGACGCGAGTTGATCGCGGTCCTCTCGGGCGCGTCGGCGACTCACTTGTCGATGGAGTCGTGGGTCATGGGCGCCCAACGAGTCTGTAGACATCGCGAGTTTGTTGTCGTGCCCGCAGCATCAGGCGATTCACCGGCTGTCCCCCTGCTCGCTACCCGCCCTTGCCCTCCTCCGGACGCGACCTGATGTCGACCAGGAACTGATTCGGAATCTTGGCACCGATGTTCGTCACCGGAGGTCCGGGCGTCCAGCCGCTATTGGGCGTCATTCGTCGTAGTTGACGTCGCTGCTCAGGAGTGGGAAGGCCAGCGAGCGGCCCGAACGCTCCTCCCCGCCCGACCGACCTCACCATCACGATCGAGCTCGCAAGCGGCGAACCTTGCGGACGAGCAACACTCGGACGCCTGTCCTGGCTGGCGGCGGCGCGGAGCCCGCACCTCTGGCGCGAACGGCTCACGACTCTGGGTCGGGCTGCGCTTGGTTCTAGACCTTCGCTTGCGTCGAGTCTCCTTGTTGCGGTCTCCGATGACGCGAGCCCGCTGAACACCGGAAAGGAGCCACTTCCGCGCGACCCCGACCCGGTCGGTCTGGGTGCTCCATGAAGCGGCCGTCGCTCGCGACCGGCTGAGCGTCGCCGCAAGCAGAGCACGCGATACGCATCACCACACCATCGCAGTGTTCCGCGGTCGGCCGCAGGGAAACCGCATACGCCCGCGGCACTGACGCCCGGCGAGCGCTCACACGGTGTCGCCGGACTCCGCCGCGGAGCTCCATCCCTGCGGATCAGGCCGCTTGCACCGTCGAACCGAGTCCGCGACGCCGCCCCCATTGGCAAGGTCGGCGCCGTCGAGGGCAGTTGCGGCTGCGTCGAGGTGGCGGCGGATCGCGGCCGCCGCCTTGTCGATCTGCTTCTCGACCTCGTCGGTGTGCCGGCGGATCAGGCTGAACGACTTCTTGGTCCTGTCGAGATCCTCGAGTGCCGCGATCGCCTTCTCGACGTGCTCGTTGGCGGTCTCGATCTCCGCAGTGCCGAACCGGCCCGCGGTGGCGAGCGCCATGTGCCGCGTGAACTGCACGACGGCACGCAGCAGGTCGACGTCGTCTTTCTCAGGGTCGAAGGCAAGGACCACTCGTGTCGGGCCGAGGCGCCGGAACGTGTGACCAGCGTTCTCTTCCGCGTCTTCGACCATCCCGATCGAGACCGCGGCGCCACGGTTGCGCTCAGCCTGCGGCAGGTACTCGTGCCAGCCTCTTCGACGTTCCGTGGTGGGACTCCACCACGACTCGCGCCTTGTCGCCATCGATGACCAGCACGCCGTCGCCCTTCTTGCAGTGCGCGATGTCGCCGGCGGTGTTGTGAGTGTCGCGGTAGTCGTCGCCGAACTGCACGGCCAGCTCTGCAAGAACGTGGTTGACGTGATCCTCGTACGGCCCGCCCTTCTTCGTCGTGGATTCGAGGGCCTCCACGACTGCGACCTGCTCGGCGATCTTGACGCCGGCGACCTCCTGCTGGATGTCACGCACGAGTGTGGTCAGCTCCTTGTGGCGGCGCTCGTTGTCCTCCGACATCTCCTTGTGGGCCGAGGTCAGGCTGGCAGCGACCTGCTTCTCCAGCACGCTGCCCGACTTCTCGAGAACCGGCCGCAGTCGGTCGAGGAGTTCCGGGTTCTCGCCACCGAAGATGCGGGCGACCTGATCGATCACCGTCTGGTTGGACCTGCGGGCGGCCTCGCTCACCTGCTTCTCCTCGATACGCACGGCGGCAGCCTCGGATGCCTTCGCGGCCCTCTCGGCGGCCTCGGCGACCTGCTCACCAGCGGCCTTGGTGGACTGCTGAACTGCACGAGTGTCGCTAGCCTGCGCGACCCACACTCAGAGCCTGGGCGCCGATCGAGAGCGACCGGCGCGCGAACTCGGTCAGGTCGGCCTTGGCGAGTACTTCAGCGTCCGTGACGACTTCCCCGCGATCGCCGGTGGTCCAGCGCTGAGCTTCGCGAACGACGTCGGTGTCGGCGACCACCAGGTGGTCGATGATCAATGCCGGGTTGGCCACGTCGTACGGACCGTTGTGTTGTCGATGTTCGTCATGCGTGAAGGGTGAACCCTCTACCCGACAAAACACCGAGGTCCCTGCGGGCGGTCGTCAGGGGCGCTCGAAACCCTCCGGTGGGTCGAACCACACGTCGATGCCTAGGTGGCCGAGGTATCGGTACTCCCAGTCGCCGGCAACGCCCACCGGCGCGAAGAACTCGCCGCGCTCATTGATAAAGAAGCGTCCACCTGAGGTGCCCTTGTGTTCGCCGAGCCGGCTGGCGAGCGTTCGCACGGCGCCGGTGTCCTTGAAGTCGGAGAGGTAGAACGTCTCGCGACGGCGACCATCGACCTTTTCGTATCGGATGTCCGTGGCGCCGGCATTGAGGACGTACGGGATGCCCACGTGCGGGCCCGGCCACTTCTCTCCGGGCTTCAGCCCGTCTGGCGCCACAGGACTAACGTGCAGCGAGCCCTCCTCGAACTCGAGGAGGCCGTCGTAGTGGCCGGCCCAGAAGCACGGCCCACCCTTGCCGTCGGGGACCAGTACGTCGCCGAACTCGTTGATGTAGAACTGCCCGCCCTCCACGCCAAAGTTGACGTGGCGCTTCACCTCGTTGACCATCGCGGTGAGGTCGGGATGATCGTCGGTTGTCAGCAGAATGCGGACGCGCTGGCTCTCCTGGAACTCCAGACGGATGCTGCCGCCCGCCGTGACGGTGTACTTCGCATCCTTGCTCACTCGCTGTGGCGAGAGTCCCGTGTATCGCAGCGGCGTCATCGTCCTGGCTCCTCTTCATCACTTGGCCAATCGAACCCGCCTCGCACGTCGGCGAGGAAACGTCGCGATCCGACTGACTCATACCATGCGTGTCCCGCGTCATTCACAAAGAACTTCGAGGTTGGCCGACCCAGGCGATCCCATGCCTCGATCACCGCCCGAGCGTTGCCTGCCCCCCGTGAGTCACCAACAGCCGATGCGAACTCTCGACCGCGCTTCACGAGGCGTTCGACCTGGCCACCGGCACGCTGGCTCAGGACGAACGACCCGCCGCGCTTGTCGCTCGGTCCGTCGTACAGGTCGCCCGGCCGCAGGCTGGCTGGATCGAAGGCTGCCGGGGCGTTCTCGATCTGCTCGACAACGCGGAACGGCTCCTCGAGTTGACCGACAAGCCATGGCACTGGCGGCTCCTCCCACTCGGCGCGCCGCTCCCATACGAGGACCAGTCGGTGCTGGGGCGTGACGCGGAAACGCCCTCCGTGCCGACCGAGGCGGCGAGCATTTCCGCGACGCCCTGCGGGTTAGCGATGAGTCCGCCGAACGCATTGTGCACAACGCCATAGTGGTTGACGGAGTACTCCTGCCCCGTCACCTCGCCCGGCCATTCGACCGGCCGCTCGAAAATGCGCTCTCCGGTGAGGGTCGGCTGGATGTTCGCACGGATCTGCTGCCATGCTTCGTCCTCAATTGGAGCCGGCGTGCGCGGCGGACCGGATAGCGGCTCCGGGGCGCATAACATCGAGCCCCCAGCGCCAGTACCGGTTGGCGGACTCGCCGGTTAAGTCCGTCCAGTCAGCCTTACCGTAGATGAGGTCATCGACGGTACCGTCGACGTAGAGGAGGTGCATTATCGAGCGCTTCTCGCCGCCATCAGCCGCGCGCCGTAGGACCCGGCCGAGAGATTGAACGCGTTGGCGGACCGATGCTGTGGATGCAACGGAAATCCCAGTGTCTGCCTCGGGCACGTCGATGCCCTCAACCAGCGACTTCACGGAGACCAGGACCGGCGCAGTCCCTGAGGGCGAACTGATCGAGTGCTCGTCGTCGGCGGGATCGTTCCCAGCTTGGAGTGCTCGAGCACAACCGGCACGTCAAGCATCGTGGAGAGCTCCATGTGGAGGGCCGTCGCCTCATCGACGCGCTCATGGAAGAGGATGATGCGCGGCGTATTCAGTCGCTCGAAAGTCTTGACGAACGAGCTCAACCGCGATCCGGTTCCGCTCCGACGCGTGATACAGCAGGTTCTTTCGCTGACCAGTCAGTGTTACCCAGCGGCGAGCAGCTTGGCCGACGTCGGTGCGTTGGGTCGAGATCATCCTGGCACGGGCGGTGTCGCCACCGAGCGCACGCAGCTCATCGCGGGCATCGTCAATCTGCCGGCTGACGGCGTCGTAGCGCTGCTCTTCAGCGGGCCGCAGTGTTACCGCGTGATGGTTCAGCTCGAACTCTGGCAGCCATCCCGCTCTGCGAGCCTCCTTCAGATCGAAGGCATATACGACGTCGCCCAGTGCCAAGCCCACCCGCTGCTCGTCGAAGCTCAGGGGCTCACCCTCCTCGTTGAGCTCCTCGCGATCGGGGTGTGGCCGACAGGCCGAGCTTGCGGGTTGCCGGGGGCGTGTCGAGCACTCGTCCGAAACTTCGGTGCGCCCGCCCGATGAGCCTCGTCGACGATTAGCAGGAGCGGCTGTTGGTCGCGAGCGAGGTCGGGCAGTAGGTTCGCGGCGGAGTTAAGGACGGCGACCAGGGCTGTCCGACCCTCGAGGGTGTCCTTCTTGCCGGCACCCAGCAGGCCGACGTCCTCCGAGCGAAGTGTCGTGTTGGCGATGGAGCGTTCGTGCCACTGGCGGGCTAGCGCCGTGGTGGGCACTACAACCGCAAGTTTCAGGCCAGGCTCTCGTTGGGCAATGCGCGCTGCGCACTCTAGTGCGATGAGTGTCTTGCCCCCGCCGGTGACGACTTCGATAGTGCCCCACCCGCGGCGTCCGTTGGTTCCCGCGAGCCATGCCTCGACGGCGCGTTCTTGCCAGTTAGTCAGCGCGAAGCCCCGAGTCTCCGAAGGTCACGATCACTCCCTCAGTGCGCGTGCGATCGCTGCCCGCACTACCGGTTCGATCTGGCGCATGACGTCGGCAGTGATCAGTTCCAACTGATCCGCTGGACGCCTCCGAGGACACCACTGTGTGCTACCGGCTCCGACGCCAGGTGCAGCTGAGCGTGAGTAGAACGCATCGCCAACCAGTTCTTCGATACGCTCCGGCCGAGTTGCGTCGTACTTCTTCTCCAGGTCACGCAGTTCCTGCGGCGCTAGGTCCAGGGCCGCAGCGATCGCATCGAGGGCCTCGCCGGAGGGATTCTTGGTCCCGTTCTCGATCTCGGACAAGTACGGGTACGACAACTGCGCCGCCTCAGCAAGATCCTTGCGTTTGTAACCCATCCCCTCGCGGCGCGTGACAATCGCGATGCCGAGCCCGGTCGCACGCTTGGCACGGCTCTGTGTGCGCATTCGGAAACTCCCTCTTGCACCAGGCGAACCGTGGTAGCGTAGTTCTCAACCACAATGCGTGGGACAGCAACTCGGGCATCCCGCCACTCGATCATGTCAGCCAAGAATCAGAGGAGTACCGAGCCACGTGAGCCAGAATACCCGCATCCTTCGCCCCCCGCCGCACGTCACGTACGAAGAACATGGGCGTACGCCGCCACCGCGTCATCAGCCCGGATGCGCCGCGCGAAGTCGTCCGCAGTCACGACGTCATGCAGGTCACCACCGTGGCCCACCGCTTCCTGTCCCCCGGAGCCGATCATCCTGGCGGACGTGCCGTACGCCGACGGGCCGGCCGCAAGTGCCGCCCCGTCATCGTCGTCGCAGTCCACGGCCACACCGTCACGGTCATCCCCTGCACCTCATCGAAGCGCGCTTCCGCGAGGACCGACATCGCCATTGAGGACCTCGCGGCAGCGGGGCTTCCGAAGTCGACCAAGGCCCGGACCGCTCGCCACCTGACCCTGGAGCGCTTTGCGGTCGTCAAGATGCTCGGCCACCTCGGGGCAGTCGACGCCTTCCGCATCCTGCACACCGTCGAGGTGGCGTGATGGGGCGTCCCAGTGTGTTGCCGCCGCGAGCGGCCGCCCCCGGCCAGGAGCGCGTTCCGGTTGCACTCCGCCTGCACGGCGCGTGCTCGACCGCGCTCGACCCCGACATCTTCTTCGAGAGTAGCAGGCGACGGCCTCATGCCCAGGCCGTCTGCGCCCGGTGCCCCGTCGCCGGGATCTGCCTCGAATACGCGATGGGTAGCGAGAGCGATGGCGTGTGGGGCGGCACGACGCCGCAGCGCCAGACTCAGCGGGGCAACGTCCTGCTTCTCAGCGTCGAGGCACGTCGTGCGGGCGATGAACTGGATGCGAGCCTGCAGATGCGCACCCAGCAGGACGTCGCCGATGCGCGCGGAATCAGCGTCCGCACGGTTGAGCGCTGGTTCGCCGATCGTCGCCAGTCACGAGCTGCATGACGGGGGTGTCGCCGTGTGACTGCACCACCCTCGGTGGGGTCACACGGCAACATCACACAGTTCAACAGGACGGGGCTAACGCCAGACCCTTCCTGACCCGCGGTCCTGCAGGTCAGGCGGTTCTAGAGGACGACACCGATCCTTCCCACCAGTCCCCCTGGAAGCCGATCTCGAAGTCGACCGCACTACTCCAGAAATGAGAGAAACCGCAGGCTGACCTGCGGTTTCTCTGGTGGAGCCTACGAGACTCGAACTCGCAACCCCCTGCTTGCAAAGCAGGTGCGCTACCAATTGCGCCAAGGCCCCTGGTGGATCAGTACTAGGAGCGGGTGACCGCGTCCGTCGAGTCGGCCCAGCGGGCCTGCTCCTGCTTGCCCTCGTCGAGCTTCTTCTTCGCCACGACCGCGCCGCCGACAGCCAGCAGGACCAGGAGGATCTTCTTCATGGTGACTCCCACGGACTGGAGGGCAAGGGCCGGGCGACAAGTGGTGCAGGGTGGGCCTAAGAGGACTTGAACCTCTGACCTCTTCCTTATCAGGGAAGCGCTCTAACCGTCTGAGCTATAGGCCCGGGACCTGGCCGACGAGCGACCGGGTTCCGGCAGGCCGCCCGAGGGCGACCGAGGGGAGACATTACCCCAGGGGTGAACGGCCCGACAAAACGCGGGGACCACTGGCATTTTCCGGGTCAGCGAGAACTGGAGCGTTCTCGCCACGAGGCGCCCAGGACCGCTCAGCGCTCGTCCTCGGCCAGGGTGAGCTCGACGCCACCCAGCAGGGCTGCGGACATGTTGTAGAGGAACGCGCCCAGGGTCGCGATCGCGGTGATCAGGATGACGTCGACCACCGACACAAGGACCGTGAAGCCCATCACGCGGGAGAGGCCGACGTACTTCTCCACGTCGAACCCGGCGACATCGTCACCGCCCACCACGTCCTGGACGGTGGTGTTGATCGAGTCCCAGACACCTGCTGCGGCGAGCACCGACCAGATGATGAAGACGGCGACCACGGTCACGATGGCGAAGGCGATGGCAAGCAGGAACGACGTCTTCATCACCGACCACGGGTCGATGCGGGTCAGCCGCAGTCGGGCCCGGCGCGGTGGCTTCCGCCCCGGAGCGGCCTTCTTGGCCGCCTTGCCCGACTCCGGGTTCGCGTTGGCCTTGTGCTCGTCAGCCGCGCGACCCAGCTTGGTCGAGATCCGCTCCGTCAGGGGTGCCCGCACCGCCGTGTCGTCGCTGGCCGGTCGCTCGCTGGGCTCACGAGTCGCCGTGCGTTCTACGGATCGGTCCGTCATCAGGCATCACTCCCGCCGTCGGTGTCGGGGCCGGCTTCGTCGTCGGCTGGTTCGTCGGCTTCTTGCGAGGTGGCCGTCTCAGCCACCGTCGCATCGATTGTTGCATCCACCGCCGTATCAGACGATTTCTCGACAGCGACCTCGGTCTCCTCCTCGTCGCGAGCCTCGACCGATCGAGCCACGACAGCCACCGCGTCGCCCGACTTCGGCGTCACGAACTTGACCCCCATGGTGGAGCGACCGGTGGCCCGGAACTGGTCGTTGATCGGGCTGCGCACGACCTGGCCGTTCTGGGTGATCGAGAGCACCTCGTCACCCTCCTCGACGATGAACGCACCGACCAGGCCGCCGCGGTCCTCGTTGGCCAGGGCCATGGCGCGTACGCCGAGCCCGCCGCGGTTCGTGAGGCGGTACTCGCTGATCCGCGACCGCTTGGCGAAGCCACCGTCGGTGATCGTGAAGACGTACTGCGGCTTGACCTCCTGGACCTGCTCGGCGGTCGCCTCGACCACAGGCGCGTCCTCGGCGTCCTCGCTGAGGCCGGCCGCGGCCTCGGCCGCGACCTGGGCCGCGCGGATCACCGACATCGAGAGCACCGAGTCGCCGGCACGGAACTTCATCCCGGTCACGCCGGACGTGGCCCGGCCCATCGGGCGCAGCTGGCCGTCGTCGGCGCGGAACCGGATCGCCTGACCGCGGCGCGACACCAGCAGGATGTCGTCCTCGGCATTGACCAGCTCGGCACCGATCAGCTCGTCGTCGTCCTCGCGGAAGTTGATCGCGATGACGCCGGCCTGGCGGGGGCTGTTGTAGTCGCCGAGGCGGGTCTTCTTCACCAGCCCGTTGCGGGTGGCCAGGACCAGGTAGGGCGCCTGGTCGTAGTCGCGGATCGCCAGCACCTGGGCGATGCTCTCGTCCGGCTGGAAGCTCAGCAGCCCGGCGACATGGCCGCCCTTGGCGTCGCGTGACGCCTCCGGCAGGTTGTAGGCCTTGGTCCGGTAGACCCGACCGGCGGTGGTGAAGAACAGCAGCCAGTGGTGGTTGGTCGTCGAGATGAAGTGGCGTACGACGTCGTCGCCGCGCAGGCTCGCGCCGCGGACGCCCTTGCCGCCGCGCTTCTGGGTGCGGTACTGGTCGGCGCGGGTCCGCTTGGCGTAGCCGCCGCGGGTGATCGACACGACGAGGTCCTCGTCGGGGATCAGGTCCTCCATCGACAGGTCGCCGTCGGCCGCGATGATCTGGGTGCGCCGGTCGTCGCCGTACTTCTCGACGATGGCGGCCAGCTCGTCACCGACGATCTGACGCTGCCGGGCCTCGTTGGCGAGGATGTCCTCGAGGTCGGCGATCTTCAGCTCGATCGCGGCGAGGTCGTCGATGATCTTCTGGCGCTGCAGCGCGGCCAGGCGGCGCAGCTGCAGGTTGAGGATCGCGACCGCCTGGATCTCGTCGATCTCCAGCAGCTCGATCAGGCCGTCACGGGCGTCCTCGACCTCGGGCGAGCGCCGGATCAGGGCGATCACCTCGTCGAGCATGTCCAGCGCCTTGACGTAGCCGCGCAGGATGTGGGCCTCACGCTCGGCCTCAGCCAGCCGGTAGCGGGTCCGCCGCTGGATGACCTCGACCTGGTGGGTGACCCAGTTGCTGATGAACTGGTCGATGCTGAGGGTGCGCGGCACCCCGTCGACCAGAGCCAGCATGTTGGCGCTGAAGTTGGTCTGCAGCTCGGTGTGCTTGAGCAGGTTGTTGAGCACCACGCGGGCGACGGCGTCACGACGCAGGACGACGACAAGACGCTGCCCGGTGCGGCCCGACGAGTCGTCGCGCACGTCGGAGATGCCCTGCACCTTGCCGGAGTCGGCGAGCTCGGCGATCTTCAGCGCCAGGTTGTCGGGGTTGACCATGTACGGCAGCTCGGTGATCGACAAGATGGTGCGACCCCGGTTGTCCTCGTCGATCTCGATGACCGCGCGCTGGGTCACCGAGCCGCGACCGGTGCGGTAGGCCTGCTCGATGCCCTCGCGACCGACGATCAGGGCGCCGTTGGGGAAGTCGGGGCCCTTGATCCGCTCGATCAGCGCGTCCTGGAGCTCCTCACGACTGGCATCGGGGTGCTCGAGCGCCCATGTGGCGCCGGCGGCGACCTCACGCAGGTTGTGCGGCGGGATGTTGGTGGCCATGCCGACCGCGATCCCGGCCGAGCCGTTGACCAGCAGGTTGGGGTAGCGCGCCGGCAGCACCGTCGGCTCCTGGGAGCGACCGTCGTAGTTGGGCTGGAAGTCGACGGTGTCTTCCTGGATGTCGCGGACCATCTCCATGGCCAGGGGCGCCATCCGGCACTCGGTGTAGCGCATCGCGGCCGCCGAGTCGTTGCCCGGCGAGCCGAAGTTGCCCTGTCCGTGCACCAGCGGCGCCCGCATCACCCACGGCTGCGCGAGTCGGACCAAGGTGTCGTAGATCGCGGTGTCGCCGTGCGGGTGGTACTGACCCATCACGTCACCGACGACGCGCGAGCACTTCGAGAACCCGCGGTCGGGGCGGTAGCCGCCGTCGAACATCGCGTAGAGGACCCGGCGGTGCACCGGCTTCAGACCATCGCGTACGTCGGGCAGAGCCCGGCCGACGATGACCGCCATCGCGTAGTCGATGTAGGCGCGCTGCATCGAGGTCTGCAGCTCGATCGGCTCGATCCGGCCACCGGGGCCGTCGCCCGTGCCGCCGGTGCTGTCCGTGGGGGTCTCAGTCACGTGTCTGTGCTCATTTCCTGGGGATCTCTGCCAGCGTCTATTGGAATCTAGTGATCTCGCTAGAGAACTAGATATCCAGGAATCGGACGTCCTTGGCGTTGCGCTGGATGAAGGAACGGCGCTGCTCGACGTCTTCGCCCATCAGGGTCGAGAACACCTCGTCGGCCTGAGCCGCGTCGTCGAGCGTGACCTGGAGCATCAGCCGGGCATCGGGGTCCATGGTGGTGTCCCACAGCTCCTCGGCGTTCATCTCGCCCAGACCCTTGTAGCGCTGGACCGGGTTCTCCTTGGGGAGCTTCTTGCCCTGCTCGAGACCGTCGCGCATCAAGCTGTCACGCTCGGAGTCGGAGTAGACGAACTCGTGCTCGGCCGGCTTGTTCCAGCGCAGCCGGTAGAGCGGCGGCTGCGCCATGTAGACGAAGCCGTGCTCGATCAACGGCCGCATGAACCGGAACAGCAGGGTCAGCAGCAGGGTGTTGATGTGGTGGCCGTCGACGTCGGCGTCGGCCATCAGCACCACCTTGTGGTAGCGGAGCTTGTCGAGGTCGAACTCCTCCTGGATGCCGGTCCCGAGGGCGGAGATGATCGCCTGCACCTCGGTGTTGGCCAGCACCTTGTCGATGCGGGCCTTCTCGACGTTGAGGATCTTGCCGCGGATCGGGAGGATCGCCTGGACCCGCGGGTCGCGGCCCTGGCGGGCGGAGCCGCCGGCCGAGTCACCCTCGACGATGAACACCTCGCACTCGACGGGGTCGGTCGACTGGCAGTCCGACAGCTTGCCGGGCAGCCCGCCGCCGCCGAGCAGGCCCTTGCGGGAGCGGGCCAGGTCGCGCGCCTTGCGGGCCGCGATCCGCGCCTGCGCCGCCGCCTGCGACTTGCGGATGATGTCGCGACCCTCGGCCGGGTTCTGCTCGAGCCACGCGCCGAGCTGGTCGTTCATGATCCGCTGCACGAAGCCCTTGGCCTCGGTGTTGCCGAGCTTGGTCTTGGTCTGGCCCTCGAACTGCGGCTCACCCATCTTGATCGAGATGATCGCGGTGAGACCCTCGCGGATGTCGTCGCCGGAGACCCGGTCCTCGGGCTTCTTCATCAGACCCCACTCGAAGCCCCAGTTGTTGACCAGGCCGGTGAGCGCCGCGCGGAAGCCCTCCTCGTGGGTGCCGCCCTCGTGGGTGTTGATGGTGTTGGCGAAGGTGTGCACCGACTCCGAGAAGGTGGTGTTCCACTGCATCGCCACCTCGAGGCTCATGTGGTTCTCCACCGAGTCCGGGGTCTCGGCCTCGAAGGCGATCACCGAGGGGTTGGCGACCTGCTTGCGCCGGTTGAGGTACTCGACGTAGTCGACCAGGCCCCGGTCGTACTTGAAGACCTGCTCGAGTCCGCCGCCCTCGCTCTTGCGGATCGCGGACGCGCCCTGCTGGTCGACGTCGTGGCTGACCGTCTCGTCCTGGACGGCGTCGGCGATGTCGGCCGCCTGCGGACGCTCGTCGCGGACCACGATCTCGAGGCCCTTGTTGAGGAAGGCCATCTCGCGGAAGCGGTTGCAGATGGTCTCGAGGGAGTACGCCGTGGTCTCGAAGATGTCCTCCGAGGCCCAGTAGGTGACCGTGGTCCCGGTGCCCTCACCGGGCTCCAGGGCCCGGATCTCCTCGAGGTCGCCGTCGGGCACCCCGATGCTGAAGGACTGGCGCCAGTGGTGACCGCGGTTCTTGACGTCGACGATCAGGTGGCTGGACAGCGCGTTGACGACCGAGACGCCGACGCCGTGCAGCCCGCCGGAGACCTTGTAGCCGCCACCGCCGAACTTGCCGCCGGCGTGCAGCAGGGTCAGCGCCATGGTGACGGCGGGCATCTCCTGCCCGGGCGCGGTGTCGGTGGGGATGCCGCGGCCGTTGTCCTCGACCTTGATCGAGCCGTCGGCCTGCAGGGTGACCACGATCCGGTCGCAGTAGCCGGCGAGCGCCTCGTCGACCGCGTTGTCCACGATCTCCCAGATCAGGTGGTGCAGGCCGCGCTCACCGGTCGAGCCGATGTACATGCCGGGTCGCTTGCGAACCGCCTCGAGACCCTCGAGGACCTGGATCGCGCTGGCGTCGTACGACGAGCCCGCGTCGGGTGCGGTGCCGCGCAACGCCGCCGGGACGGCGGCCTCGGGCGTGGCGTCTGGTGGGGTCTGGACCTTGCCCTCGACAGGGGTTTCGTCGGTCACTCGCACCTCATCGCTTCGGGCCGCGGGACGGGTGAGGTCGAGCGGCGCTGACATACGGAAGGCCCCGACGCAGATGCCGGAGGCCCAAGAGCCATGATACCCGCCAGAAGCCCGTAATCCACCTCCTCTCCCCAGCGAGAGGGGCGTCGGTGCACAAATGTTGGTCCTGAGCGGCTCGTGAAGGGCTCTGGGACGCCCGATCAGGGGTGTCGGTGGGTCCCCATACGTCCGGGCGGCCCACAGATCGGCTATCTCGCTGGGAGCGGTTCAGCCGTAGGTGTCGCGCGGGCCGCGGCCGTCCCGGGTCGAACGGGGCCCCTTCTTCCAGCTCGGCAGGTGCGGTCCCACGACCTCGATCAGGGCGACCGTGCCGTGGCCGAGCTCCTCGTTGAGACGCCGTACGACGTTGGGCGCCAGCAGCCGTAGCTGGGTCGCCCAGGCGGTGGAGTCGGTGCGCACCACGAGCTTGCCCTCGGCGAAGGTCTCCGGGGTGCTGTGCGCGGCGATCTCGGTGCCGACCAGCTCGGCCCAGCGGCCGAAGACGCCGTGCATCCGCAGGTCGAGCTCCCAGCCGTGGTCGTCGATGAGCCGGCTCACCGTGGCGTCGAGGAGCTGTGGGTCGCGGTCGTCGGGGTGGGCCCCGTTGACCCGGCCCCGGGCCGGGCGCTGGTCCTTCTTGCGCTGCCGGGTGCGTGCTGCCGGAGTCGACTTGGCGGTCGCGCGGGTCAACGACCTTGCCAGGTCGAGGCCGTCGTCGCGGCGCGGCTCCGGCTCGGGGACTGCTGGAGGTGGTTGCTCGGGGTCCACGTCCGGGTCCACGTCAGGGCTCACGGCGCACCTCGCCGTCGCCGACCAGGAAGCGGGCGCCGGCCAGCGCCTCGGGGACGTCGGCCGCGACCGCTGCGGTCACCAGCACCTGCTCCGCACCGACGACCAGGTCCGCGAGCTGGGCGCGGCGCTCGGTGTCGAGCTCGGCGAAGACGTCGTCGAGGATCAGGATCGGGTCGTCGCCGTCGGCGCGCAGCAGGTCGTACGACGCCAGCTTGAGCGCCAGCGCGAACGACCAGGACTCCCCGTGCGAGGCGTAGCCCTTGACCGGCAGCCGCGCCTCGTCCGGCCCGATGCCCAGCGTCAGCACCAGCTCGTCGCGGTGCGGACCCACCAGCGAGATCCCCCGGTTGAGCTCGTCCCCGCGACGCCGTTCGACCTCGCCCAGAAGCGCAGCGGTGAGGGACGCGACGTCGAGCCGCTCCGGCAGCTCGAAGGACGGCTTGTAGGAGATGTCGGCGTCGTCCCGGCTCGCACCGCGTGCCACGGTCTCGTAGGCCTTGCCGACGTAGGGCCGGAGGGCGTCGACCAGGGCGAGCCGTTCGGCGAGCAGCTCGGCCCCGGTGCGGGCCAGGTGGTCGTCCCACACGCCGAGCGTGGAGAGCGCCGAGTCCTGCGAGGCACTCCCACGACGCGCCGCGCCCGCGGTCTTGAGCAGCGAGTTGCGCTGGCGCAGCACCCGGTCGTAGTCAGCCCGGACGCCCGCGAGGCGCGGGGTGCGCAGGATCAACAGGTCGTCGAGGAAGTGCCGGCGGTCCGACGGGTCGCCCTTGACGAGCGTCAGGTCCTCGGGGGAGAAGACCACGGTGCGGACCAGACCCACCAGGTCGCGGGGACGCGGCAGCGGCGAGCGGTTGATCCGGGCCCGGTTGCTGCGACCCGGGTTGAGCTCGACCTCGAGCACCGCGGTCCGGCCGTCGCGCACCACCGAGGCACGGATCACCGCCTGGGGCGCACCCGCGCGGACCAGTGGCGCGTCGCTGGCCACCCGGTGCGACGAGAGCCGTGAGAGGTAGTCGATGGCCTCGACCAGGTTGGTCTTCCCCTGTCCGTTGCGCCCGATGAACGCGGTGACCCCGGGCTCGAGCGCCACCTCCGCGGCGGCGTAGGAGCGGAAGTCGTGCAGCGACAGGTGGGCGACGTACACCGAGGTCTCGGTGGCCTAGTCGGGGTTGGCGTCGCCGCCGGCAGGCGCTTCGGTGTGCACGGCGTGGCCGCCGAACTGGTTGCGCATCGCGGCGACCGCCTTCATCGCCGGGCTGTCCTCCTGGCGCGAGGTGAACCGGGCGAAGAGCGAGGCGGCGATGACGTTCATGGGGACGGCGTTCTCGATCGCGGCCTCGACGGTCCAGCGACCCTCGCCGGAGTCCTCGGCCCAGCCCGAGATCTTGTCGAGGTGGGCATCCTCCTCCACGGCCGCGACCAACAGGTCCAGCAGCCAGGACCGGATCACGGTGCCGGAGCGCCACGAGTCGAAGACCTCGGTGACGTTGTCGACCAGGTCGACCTTCTCGAGCAGCTCCCAGCCCTCGGCGTAGCTCTGCATCATGGCGTACTCGATGCCGTTGTGGACCATCTTGGCGAAGTGTCCGGCGCCGGGCTTCTGGCCGGCGTGCACGTAGCCGCCGTCGTTCGGCTTCAGCGCGTCGAAGACGGGCTGCACCTTGGCGACGTCCTCGTCGGTGCCGCCACACATCAGCGCGTAGCCGTTCTTCAGGCCCCAGACGCCGCCGGAGACGCCGCAGTCGACGAAGCCGACACCCTTCTTGGCCAGCAGCTCGGCGTTGATCTGGTCGTCGGTCCACTTGGAGTTGCCGCCGTCGACGACCAGGTCGCCGTCACCGAGGAGCTCGCCGAGCTCCCGGACGGTGTCACGGGTCGGGTCACCGGCCGGGACCATCACCCAGACCACCTTGGGTGACGGGAGCTTCTCCACCATCGCCGCCAGGCTGTCGACATCGGCAACGTCGGGGTTGCGGTCGTAGCCGACGACGGTGTGCCCGGCGTTGCGGAGTCGGGTGCGCATGTTGCCACCCATCTTGCCCAGGCCGACGAGTCCGATGTCCATCCGAGGTTCCTCCCGTTGCGGTGCGATGCGGGGCGTGCGACTCCAGCCTAGGACTGCCTCAGGAGAGCAGGCGCCGCGGCATCAGGAGGTAGCGGAACGCGGAGTCCGGCTGACCGTCGTCGACCGACCCGCTGAGCACCACCGGCTTCGAGGCCTGGGTGAAGGCCAGCTCCACGACCGGCTGGTCGATGGCGCCGAGTCCGTCGAGGAGGAACTGCGGGTTGAAGCCCGTGGTGATGTCCTCGCCGTCGATGGTGGCCTCGATCGACTCCGAGGCCTGGGCCTCGTCGCCGGAGCCGGCGTCGAGGGTCAGCACGCCCTCGCTGAAGGCGAGCTGGACCGCGGTGTTGCGCTCGGCCACGAGGGCGACGCGCTTGACCGACTCGACCAGCGCTGCCTTGTCGACCAGGGCGGTGGTCTGGTGCTCGCTGGGGAAGAGGCTGCGGACCTTGGGGAACTCGCCGTCCAGGAGCCGGGTCGTCGTACGGCGAAGACCGCCGGGTGCGCGTCCCTCGAAGCCGATGATGCCCTCGCCCGAGCCCGTGGTGGCCAGCGCGATGGTGACCTCGCCGCCCGCGGTGAGCGACTTGGCGGTGTCACCGAGCACCCGCGCCGGGACCAGGGCGGCCGCCGACTCGTCGGGGGTGCGCGGGCTCCACTCGAGCTCGCGGTGGGAGAGCCGGAACCGATCGGTGGCGAGCAGCGAGATCGTCGAACCGTCGATCTCGATGCGGACCCCGGTCAGGACCGGGAGCATGTCGTCACGGCCGGCGGCGGTGACCGCCTGGGCCACGGCGTGGGCGAAGGCCTCGCTGGAGACGGTGCCGGTCGCAGCCGGCATGTCCGGGAGCGTGGGGTAGTCCTCGACCGGCATCGTCTGGAGGCTGAAGCGGGCCGAGCCGCAGGTGAGGGAGACCCGCGACCCGTCGAGGACCATCTCGACCGGCTTGTTGGGCAGGCTGCGGCAGATGTCGGCGAGCAGCCGACCGCTGACCAGCGCCCGGCCTTCGTCGCTGACCTCGGCGGTCAGCGTGGCCCGGGCCGAGGTCTCGTAGTCGAAGGTGGACAGCACCAGGCCGTCGTCGCTGGCGTCGACGAGCAGACCGGCCAGCACCGGGACGCTGGGGCGGACCGGAAGGCTGCGGGCAGCCCAGGCGACGGCATCGGCAAGCACGTCACGCTCGACGCGGAACTTCACAGTGGTTCCTTCGGGTCAGGGGTGCAGGTGTCCAGGAGTGCAGGTGAATCCTGCCATGCGGGGGTCCCGTGCGGGAGGTTCGGTGTGGTTTGTCCGGGGGCGACCGGTCGGGCGCAGGGAGGTTGTCCCCAGGCTGGAGCCCAGATGGTTGTTCACGGAGGATCGATCTGTCTGGAGGTACGTCGTAGTCATAGCATCGGTGGAAACTGTGGATAACCATCATCTAGGCAGGTCAGACGGCCAATCGTTGTCCCGCACGGCCTGTGGACAACTTCGGGACAACCCGGAGCCAGTGGGGAGTGAGGCCCTGGCCGTACTCGTCGGGGGCGGTTGTCCACAGATCCTCCCCGTGTAGTTCGGACCGGCGGACGGCCTTCGTCCACAGGTCCGAACCACCGGAAGCTCAGGCGATGGTGAGCGTGACCTCGATGTTGCCGCGGGTGGCGTTGGAGTAGGGGCACACCTGGTGGGCCTGCTCGACGAGGGACCTGGCGGTCTCCTCGTCGACCGACGGCAGCGTGACCTCGAGCTGGACGGCGAGCTCGAACCCGCCGGCGTCGTTGGCTCCGATGGAGACGTCGGCGACCACCTCGGAGTCCTCGACCTGGGCCTTGGCGTTGCCGGCCACGACCTTGAGGGCGGAGTGGAAGCAGGCCGCGTAGCCGGCCGCGAAGAGCTGCTCCGGGTTGGTGGCACCGCCGGGCCCACCCATCTCGGTGGGGACGCGGACGTCGGTGTCGATCTGGCCGTCGGTGGACTGGACGTGGCCGTTGCGGCCGTCACCGGTGGCGACGGCGGAGGCGGTGTAGAGAGGTGTCATGCCAGCAAACGTAGGCGGAGCTTCTACTCGAGGAGCTGGAAGCGGCTGTCTATCAGGCCTGGCGGGCCTGCATCTTCACGCGGTTGGTGAGCTCGCTGACCTGGTTGAACACGGCTCGACGCTCGGCCAGCAGCTGGTTGATCTTGCGGTCGGCGTACATCACCGTGGTGTGGTCGCGGTTGCCGAACTGAGCCCCGATCTTGGGCAGTGAGAGGGGCGTCAGCTCACGGCAGAGGTACATCGCGATCTGGCGGGCCATCACCAGGTGCCGGCCGCGGCTGGGACCGGTGAGCTCCTCGATCGACAGCCCGAAGTAGGCCGCTGTCTGGGCGATGATCAGCCCAGCGGTGATCTCCGGCTCGCCACCCTCGGGGATCAGGTCCTTGAGCACGATCTCGGCCAGGGTCATGTCGACCTCCTGGCGGTTGAGGTTCGCGAACGCGGTGACCCGGATCAGCGCACCCTCGAGCTCGCGGATGTTGGTCTGGATCTTCGAGGCGATGAACTCGAGCACGTCGGGGGGCGCGGTCAGCCGGTCCATCGCGGCCTTCTTGCGCAGGATCGCGATCCGGGTCTCGAGGTCGGGGGGCTGGACGTCGGTGATCAGGCCCCACTCGAACCGGTTGCGCAACCGGTTCTCGAGCGCCTCGAGGCGCTTGGGAGCCCGGTCGGAGGTCAGCACGATCTGCTTGTTGGCGTTGTGGAGGGTGTTGAACGTGTGGAAGAACTCCTCCTGCGTCTGGGTCTTGCCCTCCAGGAACTGGATGTCGTCGATGAGCAGCACGTCGACGTCGCGGTAGCGCCGCTTGAAGCGGTCCTGGCGGTCGTCGCGGATCGCGTTGATGAACTCGTTGGTGAACTCCTCGCTGGACACGTAGCGCACCTTGGCGCCGGTGTAGAGCGAGCGGACGTAGTGACCGATCGCGTGCAGCAGGTGGGTCTTGCCCAGCCCGGAGTCGCCGTAGACCAGGAGCGGGTTGTACGCCTTCCCCGGCGCCTCGGCGACCGCCACCGCGGCCGCGTGGGGGAACCTGTTGGAGGAGCCGATGACGAAGGTCTCGAAGGTGTACTTCGGGTTGAGCCGGGTCTCCAGCGCCGTCATCCGCGGCGGGCCGTCCATCATCGCGGGAGCCGACATCACTTCATCCATATATGGGTTTATCGACTTGTCGACCTCGCGCTGGACCGTGGGAGCCGGCTCGTCCACCGCCTGGTCCCCGGGAGTGAGATCCTCGAGCTGGGGATTCACCGTCACCGCGATCCGGATCTCGCGGCCGAAGCGCAGCGTGAGTGCATCCTCGAGCTGGGCCCGGAGGCGACCCTCGACCTGGTTGCGGGTGAACTCGTTGGGCACCGCGACGATCGCGGTGCTCTCGTGCAGCGTGACCGGCTCACTGGCTCGCAACCAGGCACGCTGGTTGGGCTGGAGGTCGGCGACGACCCCCCGCCAGGCAAGGGTGAGGTCCGTGGTGTTCTGCTCCACCGTTCCCGCTTTCTGGTCATCGCACTCGGAGTGTGTCCACAACTTTATCCACAGGCTGTGAACCCGACCGTCACCTTGTGGAGAAGGCCTGGCCGAGAGACGTCACGAAGCCATCCAGTCCGGTGTTTCCGCAGGTCAGCAGCTATCTTGTACAGAGATGACGGCTGATTCAGCGGTGCTGGGACGGGGCGGCCTCGAGGACGGCGGGGAACCTCGGAGAGATCGAACGTAACAAGCCCCGCGGCGCGTCGGCAAGCCGTCATCCACAGGTCGGTCGGTGACCGGCCTGCGTCGGTTTGACCCTGTGGAACGCCAGCGCGTACCGTTGCTCGGTCACCCGGTGTCGACGGGTGCCGCATGTCCACGCAACACCGAAGGGTCAACCGGCCTGGTGCGTGGGTGGGCGGTGCCAGCCGAAGAGAACGCTGACGCGAACCGCCACTCCGGCCCGGCGTGATTGCCCCAACCACCATGGAGAGAACCCCGTGAGCAAGCGTACGTACCAGCCGAACAACCGCCGCCGTCACAAGGTGCACGGATTCCGTCTGCGCATGCGCACCCGCGCGGGCCGCGAGATCCTGTCCTCGCGGCGCCGCAAGGGCCGCAAGTCGCTCGCCGTCTGACGGCGAGCCGGCCGACCCGGGTCAGCCTCGTGCTGTCCTCGGCCCACCGCCTCACCGACGGTGCACGATTCTCGTCCACATCCCGCACCGGTCGCCGGTCCGGGAGCCGGACGATGGTCGTGCATCTGGCGACCCCGGAGGGTGACGGCCCCGCCCTGGTCGGGTTCGTGGTGAGCAAGGCGGTCGGCAACGCCGTGGTCCGCAACCGGGTCAAGCGCCGGCTGCGGCACCTCGCCAGGGCACACGTCCCAGCGCTCCCCGGTGCCGCCGTGCTCGTGGTGCGGGCGCTGCCCCCGGCAGCCGGGGCGTCCTACGCCGAGCTGGGTGCCGACCTCGAGCGCTGTCTCCGCCGAGTCTCCGGTCCCGCTCCGGTCTCCGTCGCGGCGGCGCGCGGGTGAAGTACGTCCTGATCGGTCTGCTGCGTGCCTACCGCGCTGTGATCAGCCCGTTGTACGGCCAGGTCTGCCGCTACCACCCGTCGTGCTCGGCGTACGCGCTGGAGGCGGTGCGGGAGCACGACAGCGTCCGCGGTTCGTGGCTCGCTGTGCGACGCCTGGCACGCTGTCATCCTTGGGCGGCCGGAGGCTACGACCCGGTGCCTCCTCGAACTCGCCGCGCTCGCGCGGTCTCCACTCCCTCACCCCAGCAAGGAGCCTGACCCGTGGGATTCCTCGGCGAAATCGGCGGCTTGATCATGGCGCCGCTCTACTTCGTGATCTCTGCCGTTCTGGTGGCGTGGCACTGGTTGTTCAGCGACGTCCTGAGGATGGACCCGGACGCCGGCGGCACGTGGGTGCTGTCGATCATCGGGCTGACCCTCACCGTGCGCGCCGCATTGATCCCGCTCTTCGTGAAGCAGATCAAGTCCAGCCGCAACATGCAGCTCATCCAGCCCAAGGTGAAGGAGCTCCAGAAGAAGTACGGTCACGACCGGGAGCGGCTGGCCCAGGAGACGATGAAGCTCTACAAGGAGAGCGGCACCAATCCGTTCGCCTCGTGTCTGCCGATCCTGATCCAGATGCCGATCTTCCTGGCGCTGTTCCGGCTGCTGGACCACCACGCCGCCAAGGGCGACTCGATCGCCTTCCTCAACAAGGGTCTCGCCGAAAGCTTCGGCAACGCCGAGCTGTTCGGCGTGGTGCCGCTCAAGGCCACCTTCCTGCGCGCCGACGGGGTGCTGGCGGTGCAGGTCCTGGCGGCGATCCTGGTGCTGGCGATGACCGCGACGACGTTCACCACCCAGCGTCAGCTGATGAGCAAGAACATGCCGGCCGACGCCCTGACGGGCCCGTACGCCCAGCAGCAGAAGCTGCTGCTCTACGTGCTCCCCGTGGTGTTCGCGGTCGGCGGTATCGCGTTCCCGGTGGGTGTGCTCTTCTACTGGACGACCTCCAACCTGTGGACGATGGGTCAGCAGTTCTATGTGATCCGCAACAACCCGGCTCCTGGCACCGCCGCCGCGTCGGCCAAGCAGGAGCGAGACCGGGCGAAGGCGGCACGGCACGGCAAGACCGAGGCGCCGGTGATCGAGGAGGTCGCCGAGGAGAAGCCTCGGCCGACCCAGCGCCAGCAGCCCAAGAAGCAGTCACGCGAGCAACGCAAGAAGTCTGCCGGTCCCAAGCCCGGCGAAACCCCGAAACCTGAGGGAGAGAAACTGTGACCCACGCTCCGGAGTCCGAGACGACCACCGAGTCCGACACCCTGATCGACACCCAGACCGATGGCGAGATGGCCGCCGCGGATGCCGCAGAGGACGCGCCGGATGGCCGTTCCTCGAAGATGGATCGCCTCGAGCAGGAGGGCGACATCGCGGCCGACTACCTCGAGGAGCTCCTGGACATCGCCGACCTCGACGGGGACCTGGACATGGACGTCGACGGCGATCGGGCGGCGGTGTCGATCGTCGGCGCCGAGCTGACCCAGCTGGTCGGCAGCAAGGGCGAGGTCCTGGACGCACTGCAGGAGCTCACCCGCCTTGCGGTGTTCCGTGAGACCGGCGAGCGGTCACGGTTGATGCTCGACATCTCCGGCTACCGCGCCCAGAAGCGCGAGGAGCTGATCGCGCTCGCTGCCGAGACCGTGGCCGAGGTCAAGGCCTCCGGTGAGCGGGTGGTGCTCAAGGCGATGTCCCCCTTCGAGCGCAAGGTGGTCCACGACGCCGTGGCCGCCGCGGGTCTGAGCTCGGAGTCCGAGGGCGTCGAGCCTCGCCGGTGCGTGGTGGTCCTCCCAGCCGAGTGATGGACGACAACGCTGTTTCACGTGAAACACCCTCCGCGCCCGAGGTGGCGGGGAGGGTGTTTCCGCATTCCCGGCTTCCGTTGGCAGAGCAGTATGCCGAGCTCCTCGCCACGGATGGCGTCGTCCGCGGCCTGATCGGCCCTCGCGAGGCGCCACGTCTGTGGGAGCGCCACCTGATGAACTGTGCGTTGTTGGCGGAGCTGATCCCGGACCAGGCCTCCGTGTGCGACATCGGTTCGGGCGCCGGTCTGCCCGGCGTGGTGCTTGCCGTCGCGCGTCCGGACCTGCAGATGACGCTGGTCGAGCCGCTGTTGCGTCGGACCACCTTCTTGATCGAGGTGGTGGACCAGCTGGCGCTGGGCAACGTCGAGGTGGTGCGAGGTCGCGCCGACGTGCTCCACGGGGATCGCCGGTTCGACGTGGTCACCTCGCGGGCGGTGGCCCCGCTGGACCGGCTACTGGGCTGGTCGATGCCGCTGGTGCGACCCGAGGGTGCGCTGGTGGCGATGAAGGGCTCGAGTGTCGTCGCCGAGATCGAGGCTGCGCAGGAGGTGCTCGCGAGCTTCGGCTGTGCTGCCCCGACGGTCCACGAGCTCGGGCGGGGTGTGGTCGATTCCACCACCATGGCGGTCCGGGTGGCCTGGGCCGATCCAGCGCGGGTATCTTGGCCGTTTGTGACTTCGTCGCCTCAGGGAGCGCCTCCGGCGCCACCGGGTCGGGGTCGGACGAAGGCGAAGCGGAGGCGTAAGGCGTGACCGATCAGGTCGGCGAGACGAACAAGTTATCCACCGCCCCCTCCCACGGGGATCGACCCAGTTATCCACAGCTTGAACCCGGTTCTCCACAAGTCGGTGCTACCGCCGCGACCTCCGGTGTTTCACGTGAAACCAACGACGCAGCCTTCCAGGTGCGCACCGCTGCCGACCTCGCGGCCACGGCCGGCGTGCTGGACGACGACGCGGGCACCCCGCTCGCCCGAGCCGCGGAGCACTCGGTGCTGGCCCGCGACGGTGTTCGGCTTCGTCCGGCCATGTCGCGACCCCAGCGGACCCGGATCCTGGTGGTGGCCAACCAGAAGGGCGGGGTCGGCAAGACGACCTCCACGGTGAACGTCGCCGCCGCCCTCGCCCAGCTCGGCCAGCGGGTGCTGGTCATCGACCTCGACCCCCAGGGCAACGCGTCCACCGCGCTCGGGGTGGAGCACCGACGAGGTGTCCCCTCGACGTACGACGCGCTCGTGGACGGCGTGCCGCTGGACGAGGTGGCCACGGCGAGTCCCGAGTCGGCCAACCTGATGGTGGTACCCGCGACCATCGACCTCGCCGGCGCCGAGATCGAGCTGGTCTCGGTGGTCGCGCGGGAGAGCCGGCTGCGCAAGGCGATCCATGGGCACCCCCTGGTGGGGACGGTCGACGACGTCGGCGAGGAGCGGTTCGACTACGTGCTGATCGACTGCCCGCCCTCCCTCGGCCTGCTGACCCTGAACGCCCTGGTCGCCGGTGACGAGATGATGATCCCGATCCAGGCTGAGTACTACGCCCTGGAGGGCCTCGGTCAGCTCCTCGAGACCGTCGACATGGTCCGGGCCCACCTCAACCAGGCGTTGGACGTGTCCACCATCCTGGTGACGATGTACGACGCCCGCACCCGGTTGGCCGCCGGGGTCGCGGCGGAGGTCCGCGAGCACTTCGGCGAGCAGGTGCTGAAGACCAGCATCCCGCGGTCGGTCCGGGTCTCGGAGGCGCCGTCGTACGGCCAGACCGTGATGACCTACGATCCCGGTTCGCCGGGCGCGCTGTCCTACCTCGAGGCCGCGCGCGAGATCGTCACCAAGGGAGCCCCCCGATGAACACCCCCCGTCCCGCGCAGCGTCGTGGCCTCGGCCGCGGTCTGGGCTCGCTGATCCCGACGGCTCCCGCCGACCCCTCCGGCGAGGTCTGCCGGGGACGGCACCGAGCCGGCCGCGGACGCGGGCGGGCTGGCTCCGGTGGAGGGGGCCTACTTCGCCGAGATCCCGGTCGGGCAGATCGAGCCCAACCACGTGCAACCCCGCCAGGTCTTCGACGAGGACGCGATGGCCGAGCTGGTGCACTCGATCCAGCAGATCGGGGTGCTGCAGCCCGTCGTCGTACGGCGCCGTGGTCCGGAGGACTACGAGCTCGTCATGGGAGAGCGGCGCTGGCGGGCCTCCCAGCAGGCCGGTCTCGAGACGGTCCCGGCGATCGTCCGGGAGACCGACGACGACGACATGCTCCGCGATGCGCTCCTGGAGAACCTGCACCGCTCGCAGCTCAATCCGCTCGAGGAGGCGGCCGCGTACTCGCAGCTGCTCGAGGACTTCGGGTGCACCCATGAGGAGCTGGCCGCGCGGATCGGCCGGTCCCGGCCGCAGATCAGCAACACCCTCCGGCTGCTGAGGCTGAGTCCCGCCGTGCAGCGCCGGGTGGCCGCTGGCGTGCTGTCCGCCGGCCACGCCCGCGCGCTGCTCAGCGTCGCCAACCCCGAGATCCAGGACCGCCTCGCCCATCGGGTCGTCGCCGAGGGGATCAGCGTGCGTGCGTTGGAGGAGATCGTCACGCTGCGCGACGACGAGGACTCCCCCACCCCCCGCGTGCAGCGCCGCAAGCCGGTCGCGCCCGGTCTGGCCGATCTCGCGGAGCGACTCTCGGACCGCCTCGAGACCCGGGTCAAGGTCGAGCTGGGGCGGGCCAAGGGCAAGATCACCGTCGAGTTCGCCTCGCTGGACGACCTGCAGCGGATCGTGGACGTGATGGACCCGCGGAACCGCGACGATCGACCCATCTGACGTCATTCAACGATAAGTCGACAAAGCATTTCAGGGACTTATCGCCGAAGCGATGTGTCTACGCAGGGTAGTCACCTCTTCTTGCGGGCCCGCTTCTCGGCTCGGGCCCGCTTCTCGGCTGCGTCCAGGGCGGCCGCCTCCTCGGGGGTCGGGGCCCCGCCGCCGTACGACGCGGGGAGCCACCACGACCCGGGCGGCTGCTCGTCCTCGGGGTAGGCACGGATGGCCTGGTCCAGCAGGTCGGTCATCACCCCACGCAGCTCGGCGGTCTCCGCGACCGGGTCCGCGCCGGTCGGGTGCAGCGGTGCGCCGACGGTCAGCGAGATCGACGTGCCGCGGGAGAAGTCCTTGGGGTGGTCCTTGGTCATCATCCGCTGGGTCCCCCACATGATGATCGGCACGATCGGTACGCCGGCCGCGGCAGCGATCCGCACCGCACCGGTCTTGAACTCCTTGAGGTCCATCGACCGGGAGATGGTCGCCTCCGGGAAGATCCCGACCGCCTCGCCGGCCTGCAGGAAGTCCACCGCGTTCTGGAAGGACTTCACCCCGTCGCCGCGGTCCACCTCGATGTGGTGGAAGGAGCGCATCACCGGACCGCCGATCGGGTGGTCGAAGATCTCCCGCTTGGCCATGAAGCGGACCAACCGCTTCGACGGGTGCGCGGCCAGCCCGCCGTAGACGAAGTCGATGTAGCCGATGTGGTTGAAGGCCAGCAGCACGCCGCCCTCGCGGGGGACGTGCTCGGTGCCGGTCAGGGTGAGCTGCTGGCCGAGCACCCGGAAACCGGTCTTGGCGGCGATGATGATCACGGGGTAGCTGAGGTCGCGCATCGGTGCTCCTGGAGGCCGCGGGCAGTCAGTCGAGCCTAGTGCGGGCCGTCGCCCCCGGCTCGGGGTGCCCGGTTCGCCCCGGTCAGCGTCGGGTGGCCAGGAAGTCCGCGATCCGTCCGATCGCCTCGGCCAGCACCTCGGTGTCGGGGAGCGTGACCAGCCGGAAGTGGTCGGGCGTCGGCCAGTTGAAGCCGGTGCCGTGGGTGACCAGCAGCTTCTTGGCGCGCAGCAGGTCGATCACGAAGCTCTCGTCGTCGTCGATCGCGTAGACGTCGGGGTCGAGCCTCGGGAAGCAGTAGAGGGCACCCCGTGGCCGGACCGAGGACACCCCGGGGATCTCGTTGAGGAGCCGGTCCGCGAGCATGCTCTGCTCGTAGAAGCGGCCGCCCGGCACGATCAGCTCCTGGACCGACTGGTAGCCGCCGAGAGCGGTCTGGATGGCGTGCTGGGCGGGGACGTTGGCGCACATCCGCATGTTGGCGACCAGGGTCAGGCCCTCGAGGAAGTCGGTCGCCATCTCCTTGGGGCCCGAGATCATCACCCAGCCGGCCCGGTAGCCACACACCCGGTAGCTCTTGGAGAGACCGCTGAAGGTCAGGCAGAGCACGTCGGAGCCGGCCTCGGTCGCGGCGTGGTGGTGTACGGCGTTGTCGAACAGGATCTTCTCGTAGATCTCGTCGGCGAAGACCACGAGCTCGTGGCGTCGGGCGATGTCGACCAGGCCGGCGACGATCTCGCGGGAGTAGACCGCGCCGGTCGGGTTGTTGGGGTTGATGATCACCAGGGCGTGGGTGTTCTCGGTGATCTTCGCCTCGACGTCGGCCAGGTCGGGGTTCCAGTCGTCCTGCTCGTCACACAGGTAGTGGACGGGGGTCCCCCCGGCCAGGGTCACCGCACCGGTCCAGAGCGGGTAGTCCGGCGCCGGCACCAGCACCTCGTTGCCGTCGTCGACGAAGGCCTGGAGCACCATCGAGATCAGCTCGGAGACGCCGTTGCCGATGAAGACGTCCTCGACGCTGACGTCGCGCAGACCTGCCTGCTGGTAGTACTGCGCGACTGCGGTGCGCGCCGGGTAGATCCCGCGGGAGTCGCTGTATCCCTGGGCGTCCGGCAGGTGCATGACCATGTCGGCCACGATCGCCTCGGGCGCCTCGAAACCGAACGGTGCCGGGTTGCCGATGTTGAGCTTCAGGATCCGGTGCCCCTCCGCCTCGAGGCGCTGGGCCTCGACCAGGATCGGTCCACGGACGTCGTACCGGACGTGCTGCAGCTTCTTGCTCTGAGTGATCGGACGCACGCCACCATCCTCGCAGGCACGGCCGACCGCCTGCCGACCAGTCCGCGACGGCCTACCATCGAGGGGCGAAGGAGTCGCGATGTCACGCAAGGTCGTCCGGATCACGCTGGACCATCTCGCCGCCTTCGACCCGCCCTGTCGGACCTGCCTGTTCTGGGAGTACGACCCGGTGCGTCGGAGCCGGGTGGGCGATCCGCGCGCCGGCAAGGACGGATGGGTCAGCGAGGTGCTGCGCGAGTGGGGCTCGTGCGGGCGCGTCGTCCTCGTCGACGACGAGCCGGTGGGCCTCGCGCTCTACGCCCCCGAGGCGTTCCTGCCCGGGGCCGCGGGGATGGCCACCGCGCCGGTCTCCACCGACGCGGTCCTGCTCACCACGGTGTACGTCGATCCGCGCCACCGCGGCGGTGGGCTGGGCCGGATGCTGGTGCAGGGGGTCGCTCGCGACCTGGTCGATCGTCGGATCAGCGCGGTGGAGGCGTTCGGACACCACGGCCGCCGCGAGGACCGGTGCCTGTTGCCGGTCGACTTCCTGGGCGGCGTCGGCTTCCACACCCAGCGCCCGCACCCGGTCACGCCCCGGTTGCGCATGGACCTGCGCACCGCGCTGACCTGGCGCGACGAGGTGGAGTCAGCACTCGTCCGACTGCTCGGAGTGGTCCGGCCGGTGCCGAAATCGACGCGAGGCCCGGCGTCGAAAGCGACGCGGGCCTCGCGGGTCGATGCTGGTGCTGCTCAGGCCAGGTAGTCCTGGAGCTCCTTGAGCAGGGTCGCCTTGGGACGGGCGCCGACGATGGTCTTGACGACCTCGCCGCCCTGGTAGACGTTGATCGTCGGGATGCCGGTGACCCGGTAGGACGACGGGGTGACGGGGTTCTCGTCGACGTTGAGCTTGAAGAACGTGATCTTGTCACCGTGTGCGGTGGCGATCTCGTCGAGGATCGGCGCGACCTGGCGGCACGGACCGCACCACTCTGCCCAGAAGTCGACCAGTACGGGCTTGTCGGACTTGAGGACCTGAGCCTCGAACTCGGCGTCGGTCACTGCAGCAATGTTGCCCACGGTTGTGCCTTCCTGAAGGTGTGTGTTGATGAAGAAGTCAGTGTCGAGTCAACACCACGGCGGGGACGGATGTTCCCGTCACCGACCCGACCGGGGCCTGCGTTCAGAGGCCCGCGGTCTTGACGGTGTCGGTGCGGGCGGAGCCGGCCACGGCCGCCTGCGCGTCGGTCGCGGTGGCGGCGGCGTGGTCGAGCTCGGCGACGTACCGCTCGGCGTCGAGGGCGGCCGCGCAGCCGGTGCCGGCAGCCGTGATCGCCTGGCGGTAGTGGTGGTCGACCAGGTCGCCGGCCGCGAAGACGCCGGGGATGTTGGTGGCTGTCGACGGGTGGTCGACCAGCACGTAGCCGTCGTCGTCGAGGTCGACCTGGCCGGTGAGCAGCTCGTTGCGGGGGTCGTGTCCGATCGCGATGAACAGCCCGGTCGCGTCGAGGTTGCGGGACTCCCCGGTGACGGTGTCCTTGAGGGTCAGCGACTCGAGGCGGTCCGCGCCGTTGATCTCCTCGATGACGGCGTTCCAGACGATCTCCAGCTTGGGGTCGGCGAAGGCGCGCTCCTGCATGATCTTGGAGGCGCGCAGCTCGTCGCGACGCACGATCAGGGAGACCTTGGAGCCGAAGCGGGTGAGGAAGGTGGCCTCCTCGATCGCGGAGTCGCCACCGCCGACCACGGCGATGTGCTGCTCACGGAAGAAGAACCCGTCGCACGTCGCACACCACGAGACTCCACGACCGGAGAGCTCGTCCTCGCGGGCCAGGCCGAGCTTGCGGTAGCCCGAGCCGGTGGCCAGGACCACGGTGCGCGCGGTGAAGGTGTCGGTCGCGGTCTTGACGACCTTGATCTCGCTGGTCAGGTCGACCTCGACGACGTCGTCGGCGACCAGCTCGGCGCCGAACCGCTCGGCCTGGGCCCGCATCTCGTCCATCAGGGCGGGGCCCATGATGCCGTCCTTGAAGCCGGGGAAGTTCTCGACCTCGGTGGTGTTCATCAGCGCACCGCCGGCGGTGACCGAACCCTCGAAGACCAACGGGTTCAGGCTGGCCCGCGCGGCGTACACCGCAGCGGTGTACCCGGACGGACCCGAGCCGATGATGATGACGTTGCGGGGCTCGGACATGGAGTGGGACTCTCCTCGAAGGGTGGACGACCGGTCGGCGAGCGCCGACCCGGCGTGGGTAGAACCGATCGTAGGCGAGGATTCTTCCCGGGGGGAGCAGTGCCTAGGGGGCGGTCAGGGTGATCGACCGGGTCGGATCCTGCTCCCCGCAGAGGAACAGGTCGACGATCTGGGTGTCGCCGGTCGGCGGACGGTAGACGAGCGCACCGGCATCCCCGTCGTAGCTGACCGGCACCAGCCGCCCGGGTCCCCAGCCGGTCGTCGGGCAGCCGGCCCGGGCAGTCCGCGAAGCGGCGCCGGCCTCCGACGCGAGCTCGGACCCGGGGCCGTCGCTCGACCTCGGCTGGATCCGTCCGACCTGGGCGGTGAACCGCTCCGTCGTCAGCGGCACCCGTGGCTGGGTCCCCTCGGCCGGCTGGTCGGACCGATCGCCACCGCCGGCGTCGGCGTCCGCGGGCGCCGGGGCGGACTCCTGGGCGGCACCCCCGGCCTCCGACCGGCTGGCGGTGTCGGTAGCCGCCTCGTCGGACCCGGTGAGCTGGTGCAGGCCGACCCCGAGGACCGCGACGGCGGCCGCCGCCACCAGCAGGGATCGGGCGGTACGGCGACGCCGGGCCGCGGCCAGGTCGGTCGGGGGAGGTCCGGCCACGGGCTGGTCAGGGGTGACGTCGACCGGCGAGAGCGCTGGCAGGTCGGCGAGCACCGCGTCCAGGCGGTCGGCGACCTCGTCGGGCAACGGGTCGGCGTACCGGGCCTCGGCCAGCAGGCGTCGTACCTGCTGCTCCTGGGGAGTCAGGTCGTCAGGCATCGGGGTGGTGCTCACCTCCTTCGAGTGGTGGTCGGGTCGCGGGGACATCCTCAGGCGGGCGGTCCACGTGGTGCGTCGGTGGGTTCGACGGACGCGGTCGCCGGTGGGTTCCGCGGCGGTGAGTGGGGGTCGTCACCTCCGGTGTCGTCGAGCAGCGGGCCGAGCAGCAGGGCGAGGCGGGCGCGAGCCCGTGAGCACCGCGACTTCACGGTGCCGACCGCGCAGTCGAGGATCTCGGCGACCTCGGCGACGGGGTAGCCCTCCATGTCCACCAGCACCACCGCGGCGCGCTGCTCCTCGGGCAGGGTCTGCAGGGCGGCCAGGACCTGGCTGCGGCGGTCGGCCAGGACCGCGGTCTCGGCCGGGTCGGACGTCTCCGGGGCCGCGGTCCGGAGCGAGCCGCGCGGGGACAGGTCGTCGAGGTCGTCGGGGAGTGGCTCGGTACGGCGTACCTTCGCCGCCCGGATCCGGTCCAGGCAGGCGTTGACCACCACCCGGTGCAGCCAGGTCGTGACCGCTGCGTCCCCGCGGAAGGTCGCGGCCCGGCGGTAGGCCGCCACCATGCCGTCCTGGAGCCCGTCGGCGGCGTCCTCGGGGTTGCCCATCGTGCGGACTGCCACTGCCCAGAGCCGGTCCCGGTGCCGGCCGAAGAGGATCGCGAACGCGTCCGGGTCACCATCGACGTGGGCCTGGAGCAGTGCCCGGTCCTCGGGAGCAGGGTCACCGGACCGGATGTCCACGGTGTCGGTCATCCGCGGATCGCGACCTCGGCGACCTCGCCTCGGAAGCCGCCGTCGATCTCCGGGAGCGAGGTCAGCCACACGACCAGGTAGCGGCCGCGCGCGGGCCGGTCAGGGGTGACCCGGGCCTGGGTCCTGGACACGGTCGTCGTGGCGATCGGGTCGAGGTCGCCGACCGCTGTGGGTGCCTGGTCGGTCAGGTAGAGACTCACCGAGGTCGGCGAACCGACGAGGGTGAGGTCGACCGAGCTCACCGAGCGGCTCGCCCCGAGGTCGAGGAGCAGGCCGACGCCGGTCTTGAGCCCGTCGGGTCCGAGGTTCTGGGTGTAGGTCATCGTCCGCCACGACGTGGCCGGGTCACCGTCCACCGCGAGGGGTGCGAGGTCCGGGTTCTCCTCGGGCGGGTCGCCCTGGGGGTCGAGGTCGGTGGCGGTCACGCCGGTGATCGGCTTGGCCGCGGAGCTCGCCGACGGGCTTGCGCTGGGGCTGCTGCTGGTGGTGTCGTCCCCAGGGAGCGAACCGAGCGGGCCGCGGCCGCGGCCGAGGTTCCACGCGACCACGATCGCGAGCAGCAGCAACAAGCAGGCGGCGATCAGGCCGGCCAGCCGCAGCCAGTTCCGGCCGGGTACGTCGACCTCGTCCACGGCGTCCGAGCCCGCCGCCGAGCCGGGTCCGGGCACGTCGTCCCACGGCCAGAACCCGCCGCGGGAACCGGCGCTGGCGGGAGCCGCCACGGGCACCGGAGCGGCGGGCCGGACGGGTGACGTCGGCGGGTGGCGGGGGGTGCGGTGCGGGGTGCCGTTGGGCGGCTCGGGGGCGAAGAGCGGTCGCTCCGGCGGCTCCTCGAACGGGGGCGGCGGCGCGGCCCGCTCCGCTGGTGCGGCCAGCCACGACACGTCGTCGGACTCGTCGTCGAAGATCGGCAGACCGGCCTCCGTGGCCCGGTCGACCGGCTCGGGCTGGCCAGGCACCTTGATCGGCGGCATCGGCGTCGGCTCGGCGGTCTCGCGCACCGGAGCGTCGACGATCGCCGGCAGCGACACCGTCTCGGTGTCCCGGTGCCCGGCCGCCGCCTCGGCCTCGGCCAGCCCGGTCGGGTCGCCGACGAACGCCGCCAGGTAGTCGGCGATGCCCTGGGCGGTGGCCAGGTCGTAGAACTCCCGGAGCCGGGAGCTGCTGCCCGGGCCGCCGTACGGGCTGATCACCTCGTCGCACAGCTCGTCGAGGGGCTTGGGGATGCCGGCCCGCACCTGTCGCGGTCGCAGCACCCGTCCCTGCTCGAGCGGCGCCTGGGGAACGTCGGAGCCAGCAGCCCCCGGCCACTTCCCCGTCAGCGCTGCGTAGACGAGTCCGCCCAGGTCCGCGACGTCCGCCGAGACCCGACCCGGCGGGAGCCCGTGCATCGCCGCGTCCACCGCGAAGCCGATCACCCGCACCGACCCGGCGTGGTCGACCAGGACGTTCTCGGGCAGCAGTCGCCCGTGGGCGACCCCGGCCTCGTGGCCGGCCGCGATCGCGGCGGCGACCTCGGAGACCAGCCAGGCCGCCCGCCGGGGACCCAGCGGGCCCTCGTTGGCGAGCATGATGTCGAGTGAGTCGCCCGAGCCCCACTCGTTGACGACGAAGCAGAGGTGGTCGATCCGGTCGGCGTCCAGCACCCGGAGCAGCCGCCTGTCGTGCACGAGGGCCGAGCTGCGCGCCGCGGCCAGCAGCGTGTCGGCGCGCTCGTCGTCAGCGGCGATCACGTGCAGCGCGACGTGGCGTTCGAGGATCCGGTCGTGGGCGCGGTAGAAGCGGGCGCCCCCGCTCTCGCTGAGCAGGTCGACCAGGCGATAGCGCCCGGCGAGGACGTCACCGGGCCGGATCGAGCTCGGCACTGCGCTCCCCTCGTCGATCAGCGTTCGCGGACCGACTCGATCGGCCCGTCCTCATCGTAGGGCGCGATCGTCGGGCACGGTCAGGGACGCCGAAGGAAGGGCAGCCGTGCTGTGACGGTGTCGACCAGGATCGTCACCTCGCGCAGCCGGAGCAGCCGGGCCAGGACGAGGAACACCACGACGTCCACCCCGGTGATCACCAGCACCCAGAGCGCCGCGACCGGCCAGCTCGGGTGGTCCGCGACCTGGTGCAGCAGGTACGCCGCCCCCGCGGCCACCGCCGCCGAACCGAGCGCTGCCGCGGCGACCCGCACCAGGAACCGGGCCAGGGCCGGGGTCTGCAGGCCGCCGAGCAGCCGGCGCAGCACGGCGTACGAGATCGCCGACCCGACCAGGTAGGAGGCGGTGTAGGCCAGGACCAGGGAGGGGGAGGTGTGGTTCGCGTTGGTGGCACGCACCAGCACCACGGCAGCGACCACGTTGGTGGTCGCGACCGCACACTGGATCCAGAACACGGTGCGGGTGCGCTCGAGTGCGTAGAAGCCACGCAGCATCAGGTAGTGGACGGTGAAGAAGATCAGTCCGGCCCCGAAGAGCGACAGCGACGGGGCGTAGAGCGGGTAGGTGTCGGCTGCGGCACCGTGGCCCCAGATCACGTTGGACAGGTCCATGGCGATGAGGGGGAGCAGCAGTGCGAACGGGATCACGATCGCCAGCGCACTGCGCAGCGTCTCGTTGAGGGTGCGTGCCAGGCCGGAGAGGTCGAGCGCGGCGGCGCGCGCCGACAGCCCGGGGAGGATCGCGGTCGCCAGGGAGACGGTGACGATCGAGTGCGGCACCATCATGATCAGGAACGTCGAGGAGTAGACGGTGTAACCGGTCGCGTTGCTGGCCGTCACGGAGCCGGCGCAGTCGACCGCGGCCGCCGTACCTCCGGACGCGAGGCGGACCACCACCGTGTAGGCGATCTGGTTGACGATCACGAACAGCACGGTCCACAGCCCGAGCCGCAGGGTGTGGCCCAGGCCGGTGCCGCGGAAGTCGAAGCGCGGACGGAACCGGTAACCGACCTGGCGCAGGTAGGGCACCAGGATCAGGAACTGGGCGACGATGCCGAGCGTGGAGCCGATGCCGAGGAGCAGCTCCTCGGCGCTGGTGAAGCCGCCCACGGTCTCGGCACCCTGCGCCTGGCCGAAGACGAGCAGGTAGATCAGCAGCACCGCCACCGAGATCACGTTGTTGGCGATCGGCGCCCACATCATCGGGCCGAACCGACCGCGGGAGTTCAGGATCTGGCCGACCAGGACGTACATGCCGTAGAAGAACACCTGCGGCAGGCAGTAGCGCGCGAAGGTGATCACCGACTCGCGCTGGTCGGCCAGGCAGGCCTGCTGGAACGACGGGTCGAGGAAGACCGACATCACCCACGGCGCGGCGATCACCAGCAGCACGGTGACGAAGCCGAGGAACAGCGCGGCCAGGGTCACGATCCGGTTGGTGTAGGCCGCACCGCCGTCCGGGTCGTCGCGCATCGCGCGCACCAGCTGCGGCACCAGCACCGCGTTGAAGATGCCCCCCGCCAGCAGGATGTAGAGCATGTTGGGGATCGTGTTGGCGATGTTGAACACGTCTGCGTGCAGCTGCGCACCGAGGGCGGCCGCGAGCAGCGCCGAGCGCACGAAACCGCTCATCCGCGAGACGATCGTGCCGGCGGCCATGACCGCGCTGGAGGCGAGGACCCGCCGCTGGTCGTCGGGGACCTGACCCTCCGTCACGAGCGGCTCGCGCGGATCCGGCGGAACAGTCGGACCACGATCGCGCCGAACAGCAGCGCCACGCCGGTGCCGAGGATCAGCCAGATCACGTTGCTGACCCGGTTGGACCGGACCGGCACCTCGTCGGTCGAGCCGAGGCGGGAGCCCTCGATGTCGGTGAGCTCCATGGTGACGTTGCGGATCCCGACGGCGGAGGAGGAGGCGTTGAGCAGCACCGTGGCGCGCGCCCCGGGAGCGAGGTCGAGGTCGCCCTTGGGCACCCGCACCCGCAGCGGCGGGTCGGCGTCCGCGGCCAGCCGCACGGTCACGGGCTCGTCGAGCCTGTTGGTCACCGTCGCCGAGAAGCGGCCGCTGCCGCTGGAGAGGATGACGGCCTTGGGGGCGTCGACCTCGACCGACTGCATCTTCTGCTCGATCCAGGTCCGCGACCGGTCGGCGGCGAGCCGGGACAGGTCCGGGTGGGCCCGGTCGGCGTAGGAGACCGAGGTGAAGGCCTCGTCGCGCACGTCACCCGCGACCTGGTCGTTGAGGGTGAGCAGGTTCTGCAGGATGTCGCCGCTGCGGATCAGCCTCTGGGCCGCGGTGAAGTCGGCGGAGTCCAGCTCGAGCTCGGCCTCGCGCTCGGGCATCCGGAGCCGGTCGGCGTCGACGGGCGAGCTCGGCTCGTCGGCGACGTCACCGACCGTGGTCAGGTTGATCCAGTCCTCGTCCAGTCCGTCGAAGAACCCGGTCGCCCGGTCCGGGCTCCACGTGGAGGGGAGTACGACGACCAGCGGTTGCGGCTCCGTGCGCAGCGTCTCCAGCGCTGCCTCGCTCACGATCCGCTGCCGCATCGCCATGGTCGTGAGGGCGTCCTCGGGACCCGGACCGCCGGAGGCTGCTCCCGACGAGGCGACCACCATGGTGTGGCCCGCTGTGCTGGCCACCGTGGGGGCGCGCCCGGAGAACATCTGGTCGGTGACGATCACCCGGGTGTCGGGCTCGGTCACCAGCAGTCCGGCCTGGTCGAGGAAGCCGGTCGGTGACGCGACCGCGGGGGAGACCGGCAGACCCCAGGGGGCGAGCTCGGTGCCCGAGCGCACCTGCGCGGAGCGGTAGATCCCGGGCTGGTGGTCCGCTGCACCGGAGACGTCGACGTCGCCGTACGGCAGCGCCAGGATCTCGTTGCCCTCCAGCCCGTTGTGCAGCAGGTCGACCCAGCTGTCGGCGGCCTGGGCGTTCGCCGCCCGGATCCTGTCCGAGGGGTCCACCGGATCGGCGCCCTGGGAGGCGTCCGGCTCGTCGCTCGGGGACTCCTCACCCTCCGGCTCGCCGGAGGGTGACGGGTCGTCGGAGGCATCCGGGTCGTCGCTGAGCGTGGGTTCGAGCGAGCGCGGCGGGTTGCCGGCGGCCAGCGCCAGGGCTGCGTCGGTGACGGCCGGGTCGACCAGCCAGGTGATCGGTCGTGACCCGGCGGCGGTGCCGAGCTCGACCAGCGACCGCAGCTGTCCGTCCTGGCGGAAGGTGCGTCGCCAGTCGCCGACGTCCCCGAGGCTGCCGTCGCTGCGGTGCCGCACCTCGTGCCGGATCGGCACCACCAGTGCTGTGTCGACGGCGGTGGTGTCGTCGGGGACCTGCGGGAGGAAGGTGCGGGCCCTGCCGTCCGCCCCGGGCAACCGACCGTCGGCGCTCTCGCCCAGGGCATGGACGCCGAACCAGTAGACGCCGTCGGCCTCGCGGACGAGCGCCCGGTGGGGCACGGTGACGGAGTACGTCGTGGTCTCGCCGGGCGCCAGCTCGGCGATCGAGGCGAAGCCGGTGTCGGTGATCCGCTCGGCGACGTACTCGTCGTCGGGGGTCTGGACCGCGGCCCGCAGCTCGGCCTCGGTGGTCATCGGGGTGTCGGAGAGGATCGCGTAGATCTTGATCGCCGACCAGTCCTGGTCGTCGTTGTTGGTGATCGACCCGGTGACCACGACCGGGCCGGAGCGCGGGATGGTGGCGGCGGAGAGGCTCGAGATGGTGAGCCCGAGCGCGGCCTCGCTGGTCTCGTCGGGAGCCGCCGCGAACGCCGGCTGAGCGGCTCCTGCCCAGGTCGTCAGGGAGGCCACCGCCACGAGGGCAGGCAACAGCGACACCGGGCGAAGCACGGCAGCGACTCTAGCCGTCGTTCCTGAGCGTTCCCGGGCGCAGGGCCGGGACTCGATCGGCAGTAGAGTCAGGCACCGTGCCCGAAGCCCCGCCCCCGCCGTTGCAGATGGCCCAGGTCCAGCAGGCCGTGACCGCCGAGCTGGACCGGATCGCCCCTGTGATCGACGACCTCGGGGACCGGTTCACCGCCGCCGGTCACGAGCTGGCCCTGGTCGGCGGCCCGGTCCGCGACGCGATGCTGGGACGGCGCCACAACGACCTCGACTTCACCACCTCCGCGCTTCCGGAGCAGACCGAGGCGCTGCTCAAGGGCTGGGCGGACTCGATCTGGGACATGGGCCGCGCGTTCGGGACCATCGGCTGTCGCAAGGGTGACTGGCAGGTCGAGATCACGACGTACCGCTCCGAGGCCTACGACCCGACCTCCCGCAAGCCGGACGTCGACTTCGGCGACAGCCTCGACGGCGATCTCGGCCGGCGCGACTTCACCGTCAACGCGATGGCGGTGCGGCTGCCGGGCCGCCAGCTCGAGGACCCGTACGCCGGTGTGGTGGACCTCGCGCACCGGGTGCTGCGCACGCCCGGCCGACCCGAGGACTCCTTCTCCGACGACCCGCTGCGGATGATGCGCGCGGCCCGCTTCGCCGCGCAGCTCGGCTTCGAGGTCGATCCCGCGGTGGTCGAGGCGATGACCGCGATGGCCGGTCGGATCGAGATCATCTCCGCGGAGCGGGTGCGCGACGAGCTGGTCAAGCTGGTCTGTGCGCCGTACCCCCGGCTGGGCCTGACCCTCCTCGTCGAGACCGGACTGGCCGCGATCGTGCTGCCCGAGCTGCCGGCGCTCGCGCTGGAGCGCGACGAGCACCACCGGCACAAGGACGTCTACGAGCACACGCTCACCGTCCTCGAGCAGGCCATGGACCTCGAGGCGCGGCTGCCCGGGGACGGACCGGACTTCGTGTCCCGCTTCGCCGCGCTCATGCACGACGTCGGCAAGCCCCGCACCCGGCGCTTCGTCGAGGACGGCACCGTCACCTTCCACCACCACGACGTGGTCGGCGCCAAGCTCACCCGCAAGCGGATGAAGGCACTGCGCTTCTCCAACGACGTGACCGACGCGGTCTGCCAGCTCGTCGAGCAGCACCTGCGCTTCCACGGCTACGGGAGCGGGGAGTGGACCGACTCCGCCGTACGACGCTACGTGCGCGACGCCGGCGACCAGCTCGAGCGGCTGCACGTGTTGACCCGCGCCGACTGCACCACCCGCAACAGGCGCAAGGCGGACCGGCTCAGTCGCACCTACGACGAGCTCGAGGAGCGGATCGCCCGGCTCTCCGAGGAGGAGCAGCTCGACGCGCTGCGCCCGGCGCTCGACGGCAACCAGATCATGGCGATCCTGGACCTGCCCCCGGGTCGGGAGGTCGGTGCGGCCTACAAGCACCTCCTCGAGCTGCGGATGGACCGCGGTCCGATGACCGAGGACGAGGCGACCGCCGCGCTGCGGGAGTGGCACGCGACTCGCTCCTGAGCCTGCCGGCCCGGGACCGGTCGGGAAATGCGACATGGCTGCCAGGGAGGATCCCCAGCAGCCATGTCACGTCACTCGACGGGAGACCCGTCAGCGCGAGGTCACTCCTCGCCGGCGATGAAGGCCTCCACGCGGCGGCGACCCTCGTCGTCGGGCAGCTGCACCGGCGGGGACTTCATCAGGTACGACGACGCCGAGATGATCGGGCCGCCCAGACCCCGGTCCTTGGCGATCTTCGCGGCGCGGACCGCGTCGATGATGATGCCGGCGGAGTTGGGGGAGTCCCAGACCTCGAGCTTGTACTCGAGGTTGAGCGGGACGTCGCCGAAGGCACGTCCCTCGAGGCGGACGTAGGCCCACTTCCGGTCGTCGAGCCACTGGACGTAGTCCGACGGGCCGATGTGGACGTTGCGGTCGCTGACCTTGTCGGCGAGCTCACCCTTGAGGTTGGAGGTCACGGCCTGGGTCTTGGAGACCTTCTTGGACTCCAGCCGGTCCCGCTCGAGCATGTTCTTGAAGTCCATGTTGCCGCCGACGTTGAGCTGGTAGGTGCGGTCCAGCGCCACGCCGCGGTCCTCGAACAGCTTCGCCATCACCCGGTGGGTGATGGTGGCGCCGACCTGCGACTTGATGTCGTCACCGACGATCGGGACGCCGGCATCCTCGAACTTCTTGGCCCAGACCGGGTCGGAGGCGATGAAGACGGGCAGCGCGTTGACGAAGGCGACCTTCGCGTCGATGGCGCACTGCGCGTAGAACTTGTCGGCCTCCTCGGAGCCCACGGGCAGGTAGGACACCAGCACGTCGGCCTCGACGTCCTTGAGCACCTGGACGACGTCGACCGGCTCGGCGGCGGACTCCTCGATGGTCATCCGGTAGTACTTGCCCAGACCGTCCATCGTCGGGCCGCGCTGGACCTCGATGCCGAGGGTCGGGACGTCGGCGATCTTGATGGTGTTGTTCTCGGAGGCGTTGATCGCCTCGGACAGGTCCTTGCCGACCTTCTTGTCGTCGACGTCGAAGGCGGCGACGAACTGCACGTCGGAGACGTGGTACTCACCGAAGAGGACGTGCATCAGACCGGGGACGACGCCCTCGGGGTTGGCGTCCTTGTAGTACTCGACTCCCTGGATCAAGGAGGTGGCACAGTTGCCGACTCCCACGATTGCTACTCGAACTGAACCCATCGGGTTTCCTTTCCTGTTCACAACTTCTGCTCTGCCGCGGGGGTCGCGGGCGGGGCGTTGGGGTGGGGGGACTGCTGCTCGGTCCCGGAGCTGCGCTCGGCCTGGATCAGGTCGGACAGCCACCGGACCTCACGCTCGACCGACTCCACGCCGTGGCGCTGGAGCTCCGCGGCGTAGCGGTCGACTTCCTTCTGGGTCAGCGACAGCTGGCCCTGCACCCGTTCGAGACGCTCCTGGAGACGGGTACGACGGCCCTCGAGCACGCGCAGCCGGATCTCCATGTCGGTGGAGGAGAAGAACGCGAAGCGGATGTCGAAGTTGTCGTCCTCCCAGGCGGTCGGACCCACCTCCGACATCAGCCGCTCGAACTCCTGGGTGCCGGCCGCCGTGACCTGGTAGACGATCCGCGGCCGCTTCGACTCCGGCGTGCCCGGGGTCTTGGTCGAGAGGGACTCCTCGATGAGGGAGGCACGGAGCATCTTCTTCAGGGCGGGGTAGAGCGAGCCGTAGGACAGCACGCGCCCCCAGCCGAGCATCAGGTTCAGCCGCTTGCGCAGCTCGTAGCCGTGCATGGGTGCCTCGTGCAGCAGTCCGAGGACTGCGAGCTCGATGGTCTCTCCACGACGTGCCACGCGACATATCGTAGCGATATATCCACCGGACGTGAACAGCGGTCCTATCGCGGCGTGTCATGGCGGGGTCCTGGACCGGCGTGCCGACCGTCACCGCGACGTGGTCTTGGGGGCCCGTGGCCGCTCCCCGTACCCTGACGAGCGTCTCGACCGCCGACTTTTCCGGAGCCTCTGACGTGAGTGGTAAGCGCCGGGCCGCCAGCCCCGCAGGCACGATGGGCGCGAAGCGACCCCGTACGCGCAAGCAGAAGGTCTGGCGTGTCGCCAAGTGGTTCCTGATCGTGGGCCTGGTCGGCCTGCTGGTGGTGACCGGCGGTTTCGTCTACCTCTACCGGTCCACCGACATCCCGGACCCGAACAAGGACTTCGAGACCCAGACCTCCTTCGTCTACTACTCCGACGGCAAGTCCGAGATCGGCAGCTACGCCACCCAGAACCGGGAGTCGATCCCGTTCGACGAGATGCCGCAGACGATGAAGGACGCCGTGGTGGCGGCCGAGAACCGCTCCTTCTGGACCGACAGCGGCATCGACCCCGTCGGCATCGTGCGCGCCGCCTTCAACAACGCGTCCGGCAACTCCACGCAGGGTGCCTCCACGATCACCCAGCAGTACGTCAAGATCCTCTACCTGACCCAGGAGCGCTCCTACCAGCGCAAGGTCAAGGAGGCGGTCCTGTCCCTCAAGCTCCAGCGCACGACGAGCAAGCAGGAGATCCTCGAGGGCTACCTCAACACGATCTACTTCGGCCGCGGTGCCTACGGCATCCAGGCGGCGTCCCAGGCCTACTTCGACAAGGACGCCGAGGACCTCACCCTGCGCGAGTCGGCGGCGTTGGCCAGCATCTTGAACAACCCCACGAACTTCGACCCCGACAGCGGCGACAACGAGGACCTCAAGGCGCGCTACGGCTACGTGCTCGACGGGATGGCGGAGGCCGGCACGATCACCGCGGCGGAGGCACGGCGGGCGCAACGACGGCTGCCCCGGTTCCCCAAGATCGAGGCGGAGAGCAAGTACGGCGGCCAGCGCGGCCACATGCTGGCAATGGTGCGCACGGAGCTCAACGACCTCGGCTTCGAGGACTCGCAGATCGACGGCGAGGGACTGCGGATCACCACCACCTTCACCCAGCGCGCGATGGCTGCGGCCGAGCGGGGCGTGAAGGAGCAGCGGCCGGAGGGCTTCAGTGACAAGAACCTGCACGTCGCGGTCGCCAGCGTCGAGCCGAAGAGCGGAGCAGTCCGCGGCTTCTTCGGCGGCCAGGACTACCTCGACTCCCAGATCAACTGGGCCGTCACGGGCGGCATGGTGGGCTCGACCTTCAAGCCCTTCGCGGTCGCGGCCGGTCTCAAGGACGGCTTCTCCCTCAAGGACACCTTCGACGGCAACTCGCCCTACTACTACAACGGGGAGGGCACCGGCGACCGGGTACGCAACGAGGGCACCGGGTACGACGGCCTCGGCACCGACTACGGCAGCAACGTCAGCCTGCTGCGAGCCACCGAGGACTCCATCAACACCGCCTTCGCGGACCTGACCATGTCGTTCCCCGACGACGAGGGCCCGGACAAGATCCTCAAGACCGCCGTCGACCTGGGCATCCCGAAGTGGGACAAGAAGCAGAGCGGCTACGACAACCTGCACAACAGCCCCGGGCTCGAGCCGGTCTCCGGCATCGCCCTCGGCTCGGCCACCATCGCGCCGATCAACATGGCGAACGCCTACGCCTCCATCGCCAACGGCGGGCAGCGGGCCGCGGCCCACGTGGTCGGCAAGGTCGTCAGCAAGGACGGCGAGGTGCTCTACCGCTACAAGCAGAGCACCAAGAAGGCGGTCTCCGAGGACGTCGCCGCCGACACCTCCTACGCCATGCAGCAGGTCGTCAGCACCGGCACCGGCACCGCGGCGCTCGCCCTGGGCCGACCCGCGGCCGGCAAGACCGGCACCGCGACCAACGCCAAGGACCAGGTCGCCTCCGCGTGGTTCGTCGGCTACACCCCCCAGCTCGCGACCGCCGTGATGTACGTGCGCGGCAAGGGTCAGGAGCAGCTCGACGGCTGGCTGCCGGAGTACTTCGGCGGCTCCTACCCTGCGCGCACCTGGACCGCGGTGATGACGGCCGACATGCAGGGCCTCCCGGTCGAGTCCTTCCCGGAGCCGGCGAACCTCGACGGCGAAGCGCCCGACAGCGGGCACGAGCCGTACGTCCCGCCGCCGGAGCCGACCCAGACGAACCGGCCCGAGCCGAGTCGGACGCCGTCCTCGACGCCGACGCCGACGCCCACCGAGGAGCCGACGCCGACGCCCACCGAGGAGCCGACGCCGACCGAGGAGCCGACGCCGACCGAGGAGCCGACCCCGACTCCGGAGACGTCGGCCCCGCCCGTGAGCACGCCCCCGGTCGATCCGTCCACACCCGCCACGCCGCCGGCCGGCAACGAGCGCACCACCCGGCGCCGCCAGGGCCGCCGGGCCCGCCGAGGCTGAGGTCGTCCGGTGGGGGTACGCCGCAACTGGGTCGATCCCACCCTGGACGACCCGACCGTCACCGGGCTCAGTGAGGTCGTCGGCGGCCCGGTCGGCACCCGCGCCGACCGGCACCCCTGGTGGACCCCGGTCCGGGTGATCCTCGGCCTGACAGCGCTCATCCTCGCCCTCGGGATGGTCCAGAAGGGCAACTGCTTCGACGACACCTGGGGCGACGGACAGGCCCGCTACTCCCACATGTGCTACTCCGACCTGCCGTACCTCTACACCGGTCGTGGGTTCGTCGAGGTCAACTGGCCCTACAGCGACGACGCGCAGGTGCGGGCTCGCTACGAGGTGATGGAGTACCCCGTCGGCATCTCCTACTGGGCGTGGGCGGCCGCCGAGGCGACCCACTGGCTCAACGGTTCACCCGACCTCGAGGCGCGCTACGCGACACCCGTGGACCAGCTGTCCGGGCAGGCCGACGTGGTCCGGGAGAAGCGGATCTTCGTGGTCGTCAACGCCCTCGGGTTCGCGGTGCTCGCGCTGCTGTCCGCGTGGCTGCTGGCCGGGGTCAATCCACGGCGTCCGTGGGACGCCGCCGCCTTCGCCCTCTCCCCGGCGCTGCTGCTCACCGGCCTGGTCAACTGGGACCTGATCGCGGTGGTGTTCGTCGCCGGTGCGCTGTGGGCGTGGGCACGGGGGAGACCGGTGCTCACCGGGGTCCTGATCGGCCTGGGTACGGCGGTGAAGCTCTACCCGCTGTTCCTACTCGGCGGGGTTCTGGTGATCTGCCTGAGGCAACGGCGCTTCCGGGCGCTCACCCTCGCCGTGCTCGCGACCGTCGTGGCGTGGGTCGTGGCGAACCTGCCGGCATATCTGACCGGTCCCGACCAGTGGCGGGTCTTCTGGAGCTTCAACTCCGGGCGCGGGGCCGACCTCGGCTCGGTCTGGCTGGTCCTGCAGCAGGCGCTGGACACGCCCGGCAACCCCTTCACCTTCGACCCGCACACCATCAACCAGGTCTCCTGGCTGTTCTTCGGCGCCTGGTGCGTGGGCGTGCTGCTGCTCGGCCTGCGGGCCCCCACGACACCACGCCTGGCGCAGCTCGGCTTCCTGGTCGTCGCCGGGTTCCTGCTGGTCAACAAGGTCTACTCACCGCAGTACGTGCTGTGGCTGCTGCCCCTCGCGGTGCTGGCCCGCCCGCGCTGGCGCGACCTGCTGGTCTGGCAGGCCGGCGAGGTCGTCTACTTCGTCAGCGTCTGGTGGTACCTCGGCGGCTACCTCGCGCCCGCGGGCGGCGGGGACGCCGGCTTCTACTGGGTCGCGACCCTGATCCGGATCGCGGCCGAGCTCTACCTGGTCGCGATGGTGGTCCGCGACGTGTGGACGCCCCGTCACGACCCGGTGCGCGAGAGCAGCCTGCCCCAGCGCAGGCCCGACGATCAGGACACCAGCACCCGGTCGAACGCCGTCGCGGTGTAGCGCACCCGCACGTCCACCTGGTCGCCGACGTCCGGGACCCGGGCGCCACTCGGCAGGAACAGCATCGAGGCCTGCATGTGGGGCGGCTCGGCGAAGAGCCGCTGCTTGCCGTCGATCGCGAACGGCGAGCGCACGAAACCGGCCGCGTCGAGACCACCGCGCGCCAGCGTCGCCGCACGCGCCTTGAGCCCGGCGTCGCCGGTCGGGGCCTCGAGGCCGATGCCGTGCGCCGTACCCCCGCTGACCACCAGGATGTGGCCGGACTTCGGGGCGGTGCGGTGCCGGTAGCCGAAGGCGTCGCCGCGCTCGACCGGGTGCACGTCGAGCACGGTCGCGGTGACGGAGAGGGCTTCCCGGTCGCCGAGCCAGAGCCCGGTGCCGACGCGAGGGCGGAAGGTGAAGTCGGGGTACGACGCCCGCAGGCTGGCCAGCTCGGCGTCGCTGAGGTGGCTGACCCAGATCGTGGTCAGCGCCAGCTCGGCGGCGACCACGTCGTTCATCAGCCGTTGCACCTCGGAGAGGTGGGCACCATGGGCGAGTGGGAGGTGGAAGGCCACCCCCTCGGGCCGGGCCCGCGGGTGCTCGCCGACGATCCGGGCCGCGGCCCAGAGCTCGCGGGCGCTCAGCCCGTGGCGCAGCATGCTGGTGGTGCGCTCGAGCACGAAACGGGCGTCCGGCTGCCGGGTGAGCAGGTCGGTGAGGTCCTCGGTACGGCTGACGGTGTGGATCACCCGGGACGCCACCGACGGGTCGATCTCGAGCCCGGCGCCGAACGGCCGCCACGGGGTCATCACCAGCACGCTGCCGGGGTAGCGACCGGTCACCTCGGGCAGCTCGTCGTACGTCCCGACGGCGAGGGTGTCGACGCCGAGCCAGGCGGCCTTGCGGGCCAGCCGGCCCAGGCCGAAGCCGTAGCCGTTGCCCTTCGCGACCGGCACCAGGCCTGGCGTCGCGTCGGCCACCCTGCGCAGGTGGCTGCGCCAGCGTTCGCCGTCGACGGTGAGGGTGAGACTCACGACCGTCTCCTCATGTAGACGTCGAACGCCTTGTAGAGCGCCTTGTTGAGCGGCAGGTCCCACTCGCCGACGTACTCGACGGCCTCGCCGCCGGTGCCGACCTTGAACTGGATCAGCCCGAGGTGCGGATCGTCAGCGTCGAGGGTGTCGGTGATGCCGCGCAGGTCGTAGACGTCGGCGCCGGCCGCGATCGCGTCCCGGATCATCGCCCACTGCACGGCGTTGGAGCCCCGGACCTCGCGCTTCTCGGTGGAGGAGGCGCCGTAGGAGTACCACGCGTGCGCGCCGACCCGGATCGCGATGGTGGCTGCGACCAGCGTGCCGTCGTGACGGGCGGTCCAGACCCGGATCCGGTCCGACTCCTCGGCGCCGAGCGCCTCGACCATGGTCCGGAAGTAGGCCAGCGGCCGGGGCGTGAAGTGGTCGCGCTCGGCGGTGTGCACGTAGAGGGTGTGGAAGGCCTCGAGCCCGGCGAGCGCCTCCGCGGTGGTGGCGCTCGCGGACACCTCGACGCCCTCCTTGGCGGCCTTCTTGATGTTGCGGCGCCAGAGCTGGTTCATCCCGGCCAGGACCTCGGCCTCGGTGCGGCCGGCGAGCGGCACCTGGAAGACGTACTGCGGCTGTCCGGCGGCGAACCCGCCCTCGACGGCCTGAGGTCGCCAGCCGAGCTCGTGCAGCTGGGAGACCACGCGAGCCCCGGTGTGGTCTCGGTGGGTGGGGACGAGGTCGCCGAGCCGGCGTACCTCGGGCCGGGCGATGCCGTCCTTGACGGTGGCGGTGTCCCAACGCCGGGTCACGACCGGTGGCCCCATCCGGACGCCGAACGCGCCGCGCTTCTTGAGGTGGGTGGTCATCGGGGTCAGCCACGTCGAGAGCTGCTCGTCGTCCCAGTCGACGACGGGTCCCTCGGGGAGGTAGGCGAGGTAGCGCTTGACCCTGGGCAGCTGGCGGTAGAGCACCAGCCCGACGCCGACCAGCCGCTCGCCGTCGTACCAACCGAGCGACTCGCGCTTCCACTCCCCCTTCACCTTGCCCCAGGCGGGGGTCTGCAGGAAGCTCGCGGACCTGCGCCCGCGGAGGAAATCGAGGTGGTCGAGCTCGGAGATCTCGCGGACGCTCAGCACCCCCGAGGCTATCGAACGGGTCCCCAGACGGAACGGCGGGCGAGGTCGGCCCCTGCGGCTCACCCGATCCGGGCGTAGAAAAGCAGTGGCAACTGGCGTCAAGATGTATCAGGGACCGACCTCGGGACTCTTCGGGGTCGTGAACTTGATCGAGAGACAGCGGGGAGCGGTTCGTCCCATGGCCAGGATCGGCGCAGCGCAGACACCGGGTGAGAGTGGCCCGGAGCAGCAGCCTGCCCGCCCCGCGGAGGTGTGGGGCCTGGCCACCGACGGTTTCAACCGGTGGGTGGCCGGCGAGCCCGCGGGTCTCGACGACCTGGTGGCGGTGATGACGCCGGTGCTCTGGCACGTCGTGCGCGCCTACCGGCTGCCGACGGAGGCCGCCGAGGACGTCGTGCAGACCACCTGGCTCGCGCTCGTGCGCCGGCGTACGGCGATCACCGACCCGGTCGCGATCGGCGGCTGGCTGACCACGACCGCGCGCCGCGAGGCGTGGCGGGTCGCGCAGGGTGACGCCCGGACCACCCCGACCGCCGACGAGCAGCTCGAGCCGCAGATCCCGACCCAGCGTTCGGCCGAGGCCGACGCGCTGGAGCGTGACGACGGCAACCGGCTGTGGGACGCGGTCGACCAGCTGCCCGAGCGGTGCCGTCGGCTGCTCCGGGTGGTCGCCTTCGAGAACCGTCCCGACTACGCCGGTCTCGCCTCCGACCTCGGCATGCCGGTCGGCAGCATCGGTCCCACCCGGGGTCGGTGTCTGGCCAAGCTTCGCGTCGCCCTGATGCACGTAGGAGGTCTGTCATGACCGAGATGAACCGAGAGGCACTCCTGAGCGTGGTCCGTCAGGTCTGGGAGGAGCGCGACCCGGTCCCCGACGACCTGGTCACCAGGATGCAGGCGGCTGCCGCGATGGCCGGCTCCGACCTGGACACCGAGCTGATGGAGCTGGTGGAGCGCTCGACCGAGCTGGTCGGGGCGCGCGGCTCCGCGGCGTACACCCTGCGCTTCGAGCACGGCGACGTCGACCTGCTGCTGCGGGTCGCCGTCGACGGCGAGCAGTCCCGCATCGACGGCTGGGTCGTCCCGGCCGAGCCGATGACCATCCGGGCGCTCTCCGATGCCGGGGTCAACGGTCACGAGGCGGTGGTCAGCGAGTCCGGGCGGTTCGAGATCACCGGCCTGCCGCTCGGCCTGATGCGACTGCGCCTCGAGCCCCACGACACCGCACGACCTGCCTTCGCCACCCCGACGTTCGAGATCTGACCGCACCTTCGCAAAGGACCCTCATGTCACAGCCACGCGACCAGAACGATCGCCCCAAGCGCCAGGAGCTGGACCGCGAGCCGGCACCGCCACGGCGGGACTACATCGCGAGCATCAGCGGCCGTGAGCTGGACCCAGCGACCGCGATCGTGATCAAGGGGGTGCAGCCCCGCCCGACCGTCTACGTCGGGCCACGGCTGACCATCTCCAAGGCGGTGGACGTCGACCTCGCCCTCGACGTGCTGCGCAAGGTCGCCGAGCCGCTGGGCTGGACGGTCGAGCTCGACGAGGAGGACCCACGGACCGCCCAGCTGAGGTTCGGCGTGCGCACCGTGACGCTCAGCGTCGCTTCCGACCGCGCCACCATCGCTCCCGACGGTTGGACGCTGCTCCAGCAGACCCGGCTCCAGTACGGCGTGAAGGCTGTCCTCGGGGTCGGGCTGGACCACATCATCTTCTCGGCGGCGATCGAGGGCAACCCGTACCAGCACGCCAACCCCTATCAGCACGCGAATCCCTACCAACATGCCAACCCGGCCGGCCGCGAGCTGTCGTCGCCGATCGCGAGCTATGCCGTGCCGGGTTCCGGTGGGCGTCAGCCGGTCGCGTACGTCGGGCCGCGGCCGCGGCGGGCCAGGTCGGTGTCGCCACGTCGGCCGGTCGTCGCGATCCTCGACACCGGGTGCGGCCAGCACGACTGGCTGCCGGACGACGTCGTCACCCGGGGCCTGAAGCTGCTCGGTGCTGACATCGGCCACACCGACCCGTTGTCCGACTCCGAGGTCGGTGGCGACCTGCTCGGCGCGCTGGACGGCCTGATCGACCCGCTGTCCGGGCACGGCACCTTCATCGCCGGGCTGGTGCACCAGGCCTGCCCGGACGCCCAGATCCTCTCCTGGCGCGTCGTGCCCTCCGATGGCCCCATCGTGGAGTCGCAGCTGGTCACCTCGTTGGCCCAGATCGCCGAGCTGGTGCGCCGCTTCCACGCTGGCGAGGAGGGGGGGCAGGTCATCGACGTCCTCAGCCTCTCGATCGGCTACTACCACGAGACGCCGGTCGACGAGCTCTTCGACCCCACCATCTACTCCATCCTCGAGGACCTCTCCCGGCACGGCACCCAGGTCGTCTGCTCGGCGGGCAACGACGCCACCAGCCGGCCCAGCTTCCCGGCGGCCTTCGCGCCGTGGTCCGACGGCAACGGTCCGGTGACGCCCGACCCCGACATCCTGCCGATCGTCTCGGTCGGGGCGCTCAACCCCAACGGGATCACCGATGCGCTCTTCAGCAACGCCGGTCCGTGGGTCCGGGCCTACGTGCCGGGCGCATCCGTGGTCAGCACGGTGCCGCCGACCTTCCAGGGAGGTCTCCAGTCCGCTGCCGCCACGACCGCCTTCGACCGTCCGCGGGACTCGATCGACGTCGATGACTTTCGCGGGGGGTTCGCGGTCTGGAGTGGCACCTCGTTCGCCGGGCCGCTCCTGGCTGGACGTCTGGCTGCCCACCTGACCGCGGGCCTGGCCACCGGGGACGACCCGGCAGCGGCGCGGGCGCGGGCGCGGGCCGCTCTAGCCGCGCACAGCTCGATCAAGCCAGACTAGGACGATGCGGGCCGCAGCGGATCTCCATCTCCAGGCGGTCACCGAGATGAACGCCGGGCGTTTCCGCACGGCGAAGCGGCTGCTCGACCGCGCCCTGGAGCGGGCTGACGGCGAGGAGCTCCGGGGCGCCATCGAATCGAGCCTGGCCTACATCGAGGCGGAGAACGGCAACCACGCGGCCGCTCTCTCACTCTGCGACCGGGCGTTGACCCGCCCGGGGCTCACCCCCGCCACTGAGGGCTCGATCCACAGCCAGCGCGCCATGCTGCTGATGTTCGGTGGCCGGTCGACCGAGGCCATGGTCGAGCTCGACCTGGCCATCTCGATGCTTCAGGAGTCACCGAAGTTCCTGGGCCGGGCCTACGGCAACCGGGGCAACCTCCACCTCGAGCGCAACGACCTGGGCCGGGCCGAGTCCGACTTCACCCGGGCGGTCGACCTGCTCCAGGAGGCTGACCTGCCGGTCGAGGCGGCCATGGACGAGCACAACCTCGGCTACACCCGGATGCTGGCCGGCGACCTGGTCGGCGCGCTGCGCGACATGGACGCCGCGCGCGAGGTGCTCGCGCCGCTGAGCGCGGTGGCCCAGGCGGTCGGTGATCAGGACCGCGCCGAGGTGCTGATGGCCGCCGGGCTGGTCGACGAGGGTCGTGACGCGCTCGCGGCGGCTGCTCGCGCCTATGCCTCTCGCCGGCTGCGACGACGTCAGGCCGATGCCGAGCTGACGCTGGCGCGCACCCTGATCCTCGACGACCCCGCGCAGGCCCTCGCCGTGGCTCGCCGGGCGGCCCGGCACTTCCGGGACTCCGGCGCGGACGCCTGGCGGTCCCGTGCGGAGGCGGTCGTGCTCAGTGCCGAGGTCAACCTGGGTCGTCGATCGCCGTCGATCCTGGTGCGCGGCGGCGTCCTGGTGCAGGAGCTGGAGGACCAGTCGTTGCACTGGGGAGCAGCCATCGTGCACCTGCAGATGGCCCGGGTGATGCTGCGCCGCGACGACCCCGCCGGTGCGGCCCAGACGCTGGTCCGGGTGCGCGTCGACGGCCGGGCCCCGCTCGCCGTACGCCTCCTCGCCCGCGACGTCCGCGCCGACCTCGCCGCCGCCCAGGGCCGCCGGGCCGCGGCGCTCGCCCACGTGCGGCACGGGCTGTCCGACCTGCACACCTGGCAGAGCTCGTTCGGCAGCCTGGACCTGCAGACCATGGTGGCCGGTCAGGGCACCCGGCTGGGGGTCCGCGGTCTCGCGCTGGCGGTGGACTCGCGCTCGCCGGCCGTGCTCTTCGAGTGGTCGGAACGGGCCCGGATGCTGGCCAGCCGGGTGCAGCCGGTGCGTGCGCCGCAGGACGAGAGGATCGCAGCCGACCTGGTCGAGCTGCGGGCACTGGCTCAGCCGGCCGACGGACCGGTGACCGGGTCGTCGAAGCGCAGCGCGGAGCTGCGGCGCCGGGTCCGGGAGCAGGCCTGGCAGCGCCGCGGCTCGGGGGAGTTCGACGACCCGTGCTCGCTGGCCGAGCTCCGGGCGGGGCTCGGTGCCGGCACCGTGCTGGTCGCGCACGTCGTCACCGCCGACCGGGTGGTGGCCCTCCTGGTCACCCAGGACACTGCCACCCGCTTCGACCTCGGCAGCCGCGAGCAGCTCGCGTCCCTCCTCGGCGGACTGCTGCCGGACCTCGACGTGGCGGCGACCGACCTGCCGTCGAGCATGGCCGGGTTCGTCCGGCGGGAGCTCGCCCAGCGGCTCGCGACTCTCGCCGACCAGCTGGTGACGCCCCTGCTAGCCGTCCTGGGTGACCGGCAGGTGGTGCTGACTCCTTCGGGCGTGCTGGCGGGGGTGCCCTGGACCTTGCTCCCCGGTCTCGTCGGTCGGCCAGTGACGGTCGCCCAGTCGGCGACGTCCTGGCTCTCGCGTCGTACGACGCCGCTGCGGGTCGGTTCGGCCGGCTTCGTGGCTGGTCCCCGCGTCGCGCGAGCCGACGAGGAGGTCACCTCCGTGGCGCAGGGCTGGCAGGGGGCGCGGGTGCTCCGCGGCGACGCCGCCACCGCCGCCGCGGTGTCGGCGCTGGCGAGCTCGGTGGACGTGCTCCACGTCGCCGCCCACGGGCGGCACTCGGCGGAGAACCCGATGTTCTCCGGCGTCCAGCTCGTCGACGGTCCGTGGTTCGGCTACGACATCGACCAGCTCCGGGCCGTGCCCGACGTGGTGCTGCTCTCCGCCTGCGAGGTGGGCCGGTCATCGGTGCGGGCCGGCGAGGAGCTGATCGGCATGACCGCGGCCTGGCTGCACGCCGGCGTTCGGTGCGTGATCGCGTCCGCCGCCGCGGTCTCGGACACCGCCGCTCACGACGTCCTCGTCGCGGTCCACGAGGGCCTGGCCTCGGGCGTCGAGCCAGCCGACGCGCTGGCCAAGGCGGTCCCTGGTGTCACCCCCGAGCGGCCGCCGACGCCGTTCGTCTGCTTCGGCTGACACTCGCCCCGGATATTTCTCGACGTCCTCCGTATCACCGGCGCTGCGGCGTACTCCTCATCAGCAGTCGACCGAGGAGCGATCATGGAACTACGCAGCGAGCACTACGTGATGTCCGACCCGCAGTCGGGTGCGGTCGTCCAGCTGCCCGCCGGGACCCGCCTGGAGCTGACCTTCCGGCGCCGGGGCCTGGGGTTGAGCAGCTGGCAGGTCGAGGAGCGGCCCGGACACCTGGTGCCGCTGGAGCAGGGCGACCACGGCTTCCAGTTCCTGGTCTTCAGCGGCCAGGACAGCCGCCGCCCGCTCCGGCTGGTGCGCAGCCGACCGGACCGCCCGGACCGCACCGAGGTCCGGGACCTCACCGTGCTGGTCGGCCCGGCCGAGGTGGCCTGAGACCGCACAGGTGGGTGGCGGCTCGGGGTCGGACGTGCTGAGGGGGACGTCCGAAACCGAACCACTGCCCATCTGCCGCTGCTACAGACGGCTCCGCAGCCAGGCGAAGTCGGCCGTGTGCTCGTCGACCCCACCCGGGGTCTCGCAGACCACCGGGGCAGCCGCGTCGCGGACGACCGCGGCCAGCAGGTCGGGGTCGATCGTGCCGTTGCCGAAGTTGGCGTGCCGGTCGGCGCCCGAGTCGAACTGGTCGCGGCTGTCGTTGCAGTGCACCAGGTCGATCCGGCCGGTGATCTTCAGGACGTCGTCGACGACCGTCTCCAGGGCGTTGCCGCCGGCGTGGGCGTGGCAGGTGTCGAGGCAGAAGCCCACCTGGTCGGCCTGCTCGGTGCCGGAGATCGCGTCCCACACGCCGGCGATCCGCTCGAGGTAGCGGGTCATCGCGTTGTCGCCGCCGGCGGTGTTCTCGATCAGCAGCGGCAGCTTGAGGTCGGTGGCCTCGATCGCCTTGCGCCAGTTGTCGAAGCCCTGTGGCCGGGTCGTCGGCCTTGTTGACGTGCCCGCCGTGCACGATCAGCCCCTTGGCCCCGATCGACGCCGCGGCGTCGACGTGCTGCTGGAGCAGCTTGCGGCTCGGGATCCGGATCCGGTTGTTGGTGGTCGCGACGTTGACGATGTAGGGCGCGTGCACATAGAGGTCGATGCCCGCGGCCTCCGCGTCGGCCTTCAGCCCGGCGGCGCCGCCGGCGTACGCGAACTCCGGGCCTTTGTAGCCCTGCGGGTCGCCGAGGAAGAACTGCACCAGTGGCGCCTGCCGGGCCTGTGCCTCGGCGATGGGATCGGTCTGGTCGACGTGGGCTCCGATGTCCATGCGGTCAGCCTAGGCACGTCCGCCGACAGGCTCAGCGCCACATCAGGTGGAGCGCGGCAGCGCACAGCACGATCACGCTCGCGAAGCACGCGATGGCGACGTCGGCCCGACGGTTCGGCGCCGGCCGGATCGGCAGCTGGTCGGTGACGTCCGGCCACGGCCCGCCGGGAGGTACGGCGAGCCGCCGCAGCCGCTCGAGCGCCGCCGCAGCCGTGGCCGGGCGCAGCACCGGATCGCTCGCGAGCAACGACTCGACCCACGCCCGTAGTGGGCCCGCCTGGACGTCCGGGTGGACACCCGGGCGCGGTGGACGCCCGCTCAGCAGCTGGGCTGCGACCACCCCGGCGGCGTAGAGGTCCTGACGCGGGTCGGGCGGGGCGCCGGCCACCTGCTCGGGGGCGAGGTAGCCGTCGGTCCCCACCAACCCCGGCTCGCGGGTCAGACGCACGTCCTGGGCGAGGGTGGCGACCCCGAAGTCGCCGAGCCGCAGCCACGGCCGTCCGGTGCCGGTCGGCTCGAGCAGCAGGTTGGCAGGCTTCACGTCGCGGTGCACCACGCCCGCGGCATGCACCGCGTCGAGCGCCTGGAGCAGCTGCTCGAGCAGCACGACGACGTACGACGCGGGCAGCGGGCCGTGTCGGCGCAGCAGCGCGTCGAGCGAGCCGCCCCGGACCAGGTCCATCGCCAGCACGACGAGGTGGTCCTCGGCGGCCCAGCCGGTGGGCGCGACCACGTGCGGGTGCTGGATCCGCAGCGACTGCTCGCGCACGAAGCGCAGCAGCATGCTGCTGTCGTGGGCGCCGAGGACCTTCACCGCCACCTCAGCACCGGTACGCCGGTCCCGCGCCCGCCAGACCGAGCCCATGCCTCCGGAGCCGACCTGGTCCAGCAGGACGTAGCGGCCGGCGAGCGGGGCTTTCGTCGTACGGGCTGACATCCTCGACATCCTTCCCTGGAGGGAGGGTCGACAGGCCGGGCCACGGATTTCTGGGGAAAAGCCTCCGCTGCTAGCCTTGAGCGTTCTCCGGCTCACGCCCACCGACGGGTCCGTCGTCCGGAGGCACCCATCCACGGATGGGACGCATCGCCCTCCTGCCACGGAAGTGCCGTGGTCGCCTTAGTCCAGAGGAGGTGGAGACCGCCTTGCGTGCATATGAAGTAATGGTCATCCTCGACCCCAGCATCGAAGAGCGCACCGTCGAAGGTTCGCTCGACAAGTACCTCAGCGTGATCCGCAAGGACGGCGGCTCTGTCGAGTCCGTCGACGTGTGGGGACGCCGCCGGCTGGCCTACGAGGTCAAGAAGAACGCCGAGGGCATCTACGCCGTCATCACGCTGAACGCCGAGCCCGCGACGGTCAAGGAGTTCGACCGTCAGCTCACCCTCAACGAGTCCATCCTGCGCACCAAGGTCATGCGGCCCGACGCTCACTGAGCCTCGGACCCGTCCTGTGGACGGCCACTTCCCACTGTCGGTGCCAGCGGCAACGATGGGGCGAACGTGGTCGGACGACTCTGATCAGAATCAACGCTTAGGGAGCTTTCATGGCAGGCGAGACCGTCATCACGGTGGTCGGCAACCTCGTCGACGACCCGGAGCTGCGCTTCACCCCCTCGGGTGCAGCCGTGGCGAACTTCCGGATCGCGTCGACGCCGCGCACCTTCGACCGTCAGGCCAACGAGTGGAAGGACGGCGACGCGCTGTTCCTCACCTGCTCGGTGTGGCGGCAGGCGGCCGAGAACGTCGCTGAGTCCTTGCAGCGCGGCATGCGTGTCGTGGTGCAGGGGCGGTTGAAGCAACGCTCCTACGAGACCCGCGAGGGGGAGAAGCGCACCGTCGTCGAGCTCGAGGTCGACGAGGTCGGTCCGTCCCTGACCTTCGCCACCGCCAAGGTCACCCGCGCCAGCCGTCAGGGTGGCGGGGGCGGCTACTCCGGTGGCGGTCAGGGCGGCGGCCAGTCCCGTCCGCAGTCGGCTCCGGCCGGCGGCGACCCGTGGGCCACGCCGGCACCGCAAGGTGGCGGCGCCCCGTCCGGTGGCGGCCAGCCCGCTCCGGCCGGCAACGACCCGTGGGGTGCTCCCGGCGTGGGCTCCGACGAGCCTCCGTTCTGACGCCCCGCAAAGCCGTGACGCGCGTATCGAGACCCACAGCCTCGAGACCCACAGCCCAGTTCTGATCCCAGCACCATCATTCCGAACACCCTCAACCATTCCGGCGCTCGCGCCGGGCTTCTAGAAAGGGAGCACCACAATGGCCAAGGCAGTGATTCGCAAGCCCAAGAAGAAGGTTTGCCAGTTCTGCAAGGAGAAGGCGACCGGTGTCGACTACAAGGACACCGCCCTGCTCCGCAAGTTCATCTCCGACCGCGGCAAGATCCGCGCCCGTCGGGTGACCGGCAACTGTGTGCAGCACCAGCGTGACGTGGCCATCGCGGTCAAGAACGCTCGTGAGGTCGCACTGCTGCCCTACACCTCCACCGGTCGCTGAGAGGGGCGGGACACATGAAGCTCATCCTGACCCAGGAAGTCACTGGTCTCGGAGCCCCCGGCGACGTGGTCGAGGTCAAGGACGGTTACGGCCGCAACTACCTCGTCCCGCGTGGCCTGGCGCTGCGGTGGACCCGAGGCGCCGAGAAGACCGTCGAGTCGATCAAGTCCGCCCGCGCCTCGCGCGCGGTGCGTGACCACGACCACGCGGCCCAGATCAAGTCCAAGCTCGAGGCCGAGCCGGTCGCCGTCAAGGTGCGTTCCGGCGCGGGTGGCCGTCTCTTCGGTGCCGTCACGGTCGCCGAGATCGCGGGCGCGCTCACCGAGGCGTCGGGCGAGCCGGTCGACAAGCGCACGATCGTGGTGACCAACCCGATCAAGTCGCTCGGTGCCCACGTGGTGGCGGTCAAGCTGACCGACGAGGTGTCCGCTTCGGTGGCCCTCAACGTCATCCCGGCCTGACCCACGCACGACCACCAGCAGGGACCGCTCCTTCGGGGGCGGTCCCTGTTGTCGTCTGCGGCCCGCTTCACGCACCCGCCGCCGGCGCCGGCAGCCCGGTCACCAGCCAGGCCTCGCCCCGTGCGCGATGCAGGAGCACGACCAGGCGCGCGCCCATGAAGACTGCACAGAACGCCACCCACACGCCGACCAGTCCCACCGAGGCGAGCGCGCAGACGAGCGCGACCGGGGCGTAGGCGGCCAGCACCACCAGCCCGGCGCGCGCCAGGTAGCGACCGTCACCGGCACCGATCAGCACCCCGTCGAGCACGAAGACCACGCCCGCGACCGGTTGCCCGAGCGCCGCGACCAGCAGGACCGGGACCAGCAGTGCCTGGACGTCGGGGTCGCTGGTGAAGAGCGCCCCGAGGAACGGACTGGCGAGCGCCAGCAGCAGCCCGGTGACGATCCCGCTGACCACCCCCCAGCGGATCATCCGCTGGGTCAGCGCCCGGGTGCCCGCCACGTCACCGGCGCCCAGGGCGCGGCCGGTGATGGCCTGGGCGGCGATGGCGATCGCGTCGAGGGTGAAGGCGAGGAACGTCCACAGGGTCAGCGCGAGCTGGTAGGTGGCGAGGTCGACCTCCTGGTCGTGCGCGTCCAGAGCGCCGCGCGCGACGGCGTACGTCGTGATCAGCAGCGCGGCCCGCAGGGTGAGGGTCCGGACCACCAGCGGCACGCCGGCACGGCCGGCCGCCCGGATGCCGGGCAGGTCCGGGCGCAGCGAGGCACCCTCGCGACGGGCGGCGCGTGCGACGACGACGACGAAGGCACCCGCGCTCGCGACCTGGGCGAGCACCGAGCCGAGGGCGGAGCCGGCGATCCCGAGGCCCGCTGGATAGACCAGCACCAGGTTGAGGGCGACGTTGAGCAGGTTGCCCAGGACGGCGACGACGAGGGGGGTGCGGGTGTCCTGGAGCCCGCGGAGCACGCCGGTCGCGGCCAGCATCACCAGCAGCGGGCCGGTGCCGAGGAAGGCGATCCGGAGGTAGGTCGCGCCGGCGTCGCTCACCGCGTCCGAGGCACCGAAGGCCGCGATGAGGGGATCGGTGAGCAGGATCCCGAGCACGGTCACGATCGACCCGATCAGCACCGCCAGCCAGATCCCGTCGATGCCCTGGGTCAGTGCACCGCGGGAGTCACCGGCCCCGAGCCGTCGGGCCACGCTCGCCGTGGTGCCGTAGGCCAGGAAGACGCACAGGCCGACCGCCGTCTGGAGCACGGTGGCGGCCAGCCCGAGACCCGCCAGCGGGACGGTGCCGAGGTGGCCGATGATGGCCGCGTCGGCGAGCAGGAAGAGCGGCTCGGTGACCAGTGCCAGGAACGCGGGTACGGCGAGCCGCAGGATCTCGCGGTCCCGAGCATCGATCATGGACGCAGCCTAGTTACGGTAATGATCAATCACCGCACTCGGTCCCTACGTACGGAGCCCTCTACGCCTGTGGACCAGTGCCGTCCCCCTGTGGGAAACGGGGCGCACTCCACGCTATGTCGACTTAGCGATCCGGTCCCGTCCAGTGGCTGGACGGTTCTCGAAATCTCTTCCGGTCGATCTGCTCTGCACAGGTGTGGACAACTGTCTGTGCAGGTCAGCGAGCATTGGAGTGACAACTGGGCGAGGTCGTCCACAGGCTGTTCCCCAAGCTGTGCACAGCTGACGGCGACTCCTCCACGGGCCGACCCCAGTTATCCCCAGGGCCTGTGGATAGGCAGGTATCGCCGGGTCCGGTGGAGACCGTACGGTCCGGGGGTCACCGGTCGGGCCACAGGTCCGGACCGGGATGTCGGCGGCGGGTCCTAGCCTCGCAGGCAGAACGATTCGGCTGGTTCAGGAGGGGGCACGTTGAGCGTCACGGATCAGGACTCCAGGGGGATGCCGGAGCCGCCGATGGACGACTGGGGCGGTGGTCAGCCGGCGTACTCCTCCAGCGAGCGGTCCTCGGGCGACCGGACCCCTCCCCAGGACCTGGACGCGGAGCGCTCGGTGCTCGGCTCGATGCTGCTCTCCAAGGACGCCATCGCGGACGTCTCCGAGGTGCTCCGCGGCGTGGACTTCTACCGGCCCGTGCACGAGACGATCCACGACGCGATCATCGACCTCTACGGCCGCGGTGAGCCGGTCGACATGATCACCGTCGCCGCCGAGCTGGACCGGCGCGGTGAGCTGGCCAGGGTCGGTGGCGGCAACTACCTGCACACGGTTGCGGCAGCGGTGCCGATCGCGGCGAACGCCGGCTACTACGCCGAGATCGTCCGGGAGAAGGCGATCCTGCGCCGCCTGGTCGCGGCCGGCACCAAGATCGTCCAGATCGGCTACGCCGGGGAGGGCCAGGTCGACGACATCGTCGACTCCGCCCAGGCCGAGGTCTACCAGATCACCGACCGCCGGGCCGCCGAGGACTACGCGCCGCTCAGCGACATCATGGACGGCGTCCTGGACGAGATCGAGGCGATCGCCAACCGCGAGGCCGGGCTCTACGGCGTGCCCACCGGCTTCGCCGACCTCGACGACCTGACCAACGGTCTGCACTCGGGACAGATGATCATCGTCGCGGCGCGTCCCGCGATGGGCAAGAGCACCCTTGCCCTCGACCTGTGCCGTGCGGCCTCGATCCACAACAACCTGGCCAGCGTCTTCTTCAGCCTCGAGATGACTCGCTCCGAGATCACCATGAGGCTGCTCTCGGCCGAGGCCAAGGTCCCGCTCAACCACATCCGCAACGGCAACATGAACGACGAGGACTGGGCCAAGCTGGCCAGCAAGATGGGCACGATCTCGTCGGCGCCGATGTTCATCGACGACTCGCCCAACATGACGATGATGGAGATCCGGGCCAAGGCCCGCCGGCTCAAGCAGCGCCATGAGCTCAAGCTCGTGGTCATCGACTACATGCAGCTGATGACGTCGGGCAAGAAGGTCGAGTCCCGTCAGCTCGAGGTCTCGGAGTTCTCCCGTCAGATCAAGCTCCTCGCCAAGGAGCTGAGCGTCCCGATCATCGCGCTCTCCCAGCTCAACCGTGGTCCCGAGCAACGCGGTGACAAGCGACCGATGATGAGCGACCTTCGTGAATCCGGATCGTTGGAGCAGGATGCTGACATGGTGATCCTGCTGCACCGCGACGACGTCTACGAGAAGGAGTCGACCCGCCCCGGCGAGGCCGACCTGATCGTGGCCAAGCACCGCAATGGCCCGACGCGCGACATCACGGTTGCCTTCCAAGGCCACTACTCGCGCTTCGTCGACATGGCGCACTGACGGGCGGAGTCTGCCGTGTCCCTGCTTCCACTCAGTGGGCAGGCGGGCACGCAGCCGTTCGAGCGCAGGCCGAGATTCCGTAGCGCGCTCATGCGTCGGATTCAGGGACGGCTCGCGCTTACAAGCACTTGACCCAGACACCCACAGACGATGCGCCACCGGTCGGTCCTGCGACCGACATGACGCCCACCTCGACCTTCACCTTCTCGCCAGGATTGCTCAGGCACGGCGGATCACCTTGGCCTCCCATGCTCTCCGACTCCCACGACAGGCTGTCGGCGTGAAGCGTCAGTTGCGTGCCGTCCTCGGCGTCGAACATCACGAGATCGTTCTCGTCGTTGGCCCGCATGGCGATGCCCTCCTTCACCTGCGGATGCTTCGTGCCCCAGGACGCTCGTAGCCCGGCGTAGACGCCGACGGCGACCGCCAGCAACACAACAGCAGCGCCGATCACGACGGTGCGGCCCGGCGGGGTGCTCCTGACCAGGTACGAGGCCAGACGCTGAATGCCCGCGCCCTTCAGGGCTGCATTCCGGGCTGCATCGTGAACCCAGCGGCCGACCAGCCGTCGGCAGCCTCGATGGCCGCCACCTGCTCCAGCAACCACGGGCTGAGGGCCCACGGGGCGGCAGCGACGGCGGCGCGCAGCTCGTCCAGCGTGACCCAGTGCGACTCGGCCGCCTCGTCAGGGTTGAGCACCGGAGTGTCGGTGCATCGCGCGGCGTACACCGGGCAGAGCTCGTTCTCGACCACCCCGCCGGCGTCGGTCGCGCGGTAGCGGAAGGTCGGGAGCAGGCAGACCAGGTCCGTGGCCGTCACGCCGACCTCGTGCTGGGCGTAGCGCTGGATGGCGTCCGTGAAGTCCTCGCCGGGTCGGGGGTGGCCGCAGAAGGAGTTGGTCCACACCCCGGGCCAGGTCCGCTTCGCGACGGCCCGCCGGGTGAGCAGCAGTCGGCCGTCGCCATCGAAGAGGTAGCACGAGAAGGCCAGGTGCAGCGGGGTGTCGGAGGTGTGGACGGTGGCGCGCGGCGCCGTACCGCGGGGCTCTCCGGCCTCGTCGAGCAGGACCACGAGGTCCGTCGTAGCGGTCGCGTGCGCCATCTGGTTGTCCATCCTGTTGGGAACCCTGAGGGATGCTGGTTCGAGAGACCAGCCGCTGGGTACCGATCCTCACCTGGCCAATGGTGCACCGAGCGACAAAGGTCACGTGAAGGGTGGTGCCCGTGGAGAGGTCAGACGTACGTCGAGCGCACGGGTCCGCCCTCGTCCGCTCGGCCCATCCGGGGCCGGCGGCAGCGGTCTCGGTGCTGGCCGCAGCGCTCGCGTTGTCCACCGGGATGTCGGGCGCACGCGTCGTCCTCGTGACGGCGGCGGTGGCGGCTGGGCAGCTGTCGATCGGCTGGTCCAACGACCTCGTCGACCGCGGCCGAGACGCCCAGGTCGGGCGGGCCGACAAGCCGCTCGCGACGGGCGAGCTCTCGCCCACCGTGACCCGGCTCGCGTGCGCGACGGCTCTGGCGGCCACCGTGGTGCTCTCGCTCCTGTGCGGCACCGCGGCCGGACTGATCCACCTGGGCTGCGTCGCCGCCGGCTGGGCCTACAACCTGGGCATCAAGTCGACCCCGTTCTCGTGGTTGCCCTATGCCATCGCGTTCGGTGGTCTGCCGGTCTTCGTGGTGATGGCCGAGCCGGGAGCCGGTCCGCCCGCGCCGTGGTTGCCGCTCGCCGGGTCCCTGCTCGGCGTCGGTGCCCACCTGGTCAACACGCTGCCCGACCTCGAGGACGACGAGGCGACGGGGGTGCGCGGGCTGCCGCACCGGCTCGGTCCCCGCTGGACCCGCATCGTCGCGGTGGTCGTCCTCGGTGTCGCGTCGGTGGTGATCGTGATCGGATCAGGCTCGGTCCCGGTGTGGCTGCTCACCGTGGCGCTGGCCGTCGTCGCGGTCCTGGCGGTCGTGGCGCTCGTCGCCAGTGGACGGACGCCCTTCCGGGCCGCCGTCGGGATCGCCCTGGCCGATGCCGTGATGCTGGTGGCCGCCCGATGACCCAGGAGCACTGGGACCTTGTCGTCGTGGGCGCCGGACCGGCTGGCTCGACGGCCGCGCTCGCGGCCCTCCAGCAGGCCCCCGGCAGCCGGGTGCTGCTCCTGGACCGGGAGGACTTCCCCCGCGACAAGTCCTGCGGCGACGGCATCGCCCCCCATGCCGTCGACGTCCTCGAGCGACTCGGCGTCGGTGACGTCGTCGACGGCTGGACACCGCTGCAGCGGCTCGACCTCTCCCGCGGTGAGCGCCGTGTCGCGGGTCGGCTGGCCCGACCGGTGTGGGTGATCCCCCGCGAGGTCTTCGACGCCCGCCTCGTACGACGAGCCGTCGCCGCCGGGGCCGACCTGGTCCGGCACCGGGTCCGCGACCTCCACGTCGACGGTGACGTGGTCGTCCTCGACGACACCTTCACCGCCAGCGTGGTCGTCGGCGCCGACGGCGCCCACTCGGTGGTCCGCCCGGCCTCGGGTGCCCGGCCGCACGGCACGAGCGCCCTGGCGATCCGCGGCTACGCGCCGACCACCCCGGCCATCGAGGGCCGTCAGCTGATCCGGTACGGCGACCGCCCGCAGCCGTCGTACGCCTGGGCCTTCGACCGCGGCGACGGCCTGGCCAACGTCGGGTACGGCGAGCTGGCCGGGCGCGGGACGGCCCTGTCGCGCGACCTGCTGCTCGACCAGCTGGACCGGCTGGTGCCGGACGTCGTCGCCGCCGGCACGTCGTGGCGGGCTCACCACCTGCCGTTGTCGGGCTGGGGGTGGGGGGCGGAGCAGCCCGACGGCCCGATCCTGCTGGTCGGCGACGCGGCCGGCCTGGTCAACCCGATGACGGGCGAGGGCATCTACTACGCCGTCGCCACCGGCGAGATCGCCGGTCGCACCGCGGTCGCGGCACTGCGGGCCGGGCGACCTGCCCGGGCCGGCGCACTGCACCGGGCTGACGTCCGTGCGCTGCTGGGTCGGCACCTCAAGCACACCTGGGCGGCGTCCAGGCTCGTCCGTCGACCGTTCGTGGTCGAGGCCGGGATCGGCGCCGCCGTACGCGACCAGTCGGCCTTCGACGACCTGGTCGAGCTCGGCCTGGGCGACGGGCGGATCACGCCCCGGCTGGTCGCCGGGCTGGGTCGCGAGCTGGTCACCCCCCGATCCACCACCCGAGAGGAACCCACATGAGAATCCTGTCGGTCCGCGGCGCCCTGCCGCCCCATCGGCACACCCAGGCCGACCTCACCGATGCCTTCGCGGCGGTGATCGCCCGCGGTGGCCTCGACGAACGGGTGCTCCGCTCGATCCACGCCAATGCCGGGGTCGAGACCCGCCACCTGGTGCTGCCCATCGAGCAGTACGGCGAGCTGGAGAGCTTCGACGAGGCCAACGACCTCTTCCTCGAGCACGCCGTCGCCCTCGGTGCCCAGGCGCTGGAGGATGCCCTCAAGGCCGCGGGTCTCACGCCGAGCGACGTCGACCTGATCATCTCGGCCACGGTCACCGGGCTCGCCGTACCCTCCCTCGACGCGCGGATCGCCGCCGTCGTCGGACTCCGCCCCGACGTCAAGCGGCTCCCCCTCTTCGGGCTCGGGTGTGTGGCGGGGGCGGCGGGCGTCGCCCGGCTGCACGACTTCGTCGCGGGCAACCCCGACTCGGTGGCCGTCCTGGTGGCGGTCGAGCTCTGCTCGCTCACCGTCCAGCGCGACGACGTGTCCCTGGCCAACCTGGTGGCCAGCGGGCTCTTCGCCGACGGAGCGGCGGCGGTCGTCGTCGGGGGTCCCGCGACCGAGGGGCCGATCGAGGTGCTCGCCACCAAGAGCCGGCTCTACCCCGACTCGGAGCGCACGATGGGCTTCGACTTCGGCAGCAGCGGGCTCCGGATCGTCCTGGACGCCCAGGTCCCGGCGATCGTCGGTCGCTACATCCGCGACGACGTCGACAGCTTCCTGGCAGAGCACGACCTGACCCGCGCGGACGTCGAGTGGTGGGTCTGCCACCCCGGCGGCCCCAAGGTGATCGACGCCCTGCGCGACGCGCTGGACCTCGCGGAGCACGACCTCGCGCTGACCCGGGACTCGCTGTCCCGGATCGGGAACCTCTCGTCCGCCTCGGTGCTCCACGTCCTCGCCGACACCCTCAACGACCGGCCGCCCCGACCCGGCTCGTACGGGATGCTGATGGCGATGGGACCGGGCTTCTGCTCCGAGCTGGTGCTGCTGCGGGCGACCGGGGACGAGACCCAGGCATGACCTCGCTCGCTGCGTTCGTCGTCGTGGTCGCGCTGGTCGCGCTCGAACGGCTGGCCGAGCTGGTGGTCTCGAAGCGCAACGCGGCCTGGAGCTTCGCGCACGGCGGCCGCGAGACGGGCCAGGGGCACTACCCGGTGATGGTGGTGCTGCACACCGGGTTCCTGGTCGCGATGCTGGTCGAGGCGTTCGTACGCCGTCCGGACGTGCCGGCCGCGCTCGCCTGGTCGATGCTCGCGGTGGTCGTCGCCGCGCAAGGACTGCGCTGGTGGTGCATCGCGACCCTCGGCCGCCGCTGGAACACCCGCGTCATCATCGTGCCCGGCCTGCCGCCGGTGCGCTCGGGGCCCTACCGGTTCCTCTCCCACCCCAACTACGTCGCGGTCGTCGTCGAGGGCGTGGCGCTGCCGCTGGTGCACGCCTGCTGGATCACCGCCCTCGGGTTCACGCTCGCCAACGCCGCGCTGCTGACCGTCCGGCTGCGGGTCGAGAACGCCGCGCTGCGGGAGCTCGCCGGTGCGTGACCTGCTGGTCGCCGGCGGTGGCCCGATCGGGCTGGCGACGGCCCTGTACGCCGCGCGTGCCGGCCTCGACGTGGCCGTGGTCGAGCCGCGTGCCGGGGTCATCGACAAGGCGTGCGGAGAGGGGTTGATGCCGAGCGCGGTGGCCGACCTGACCGCCCTCGGGGTCGAGCTCGACGGCCGCCAGATCGACGGGATCCGCTACCTCGACGCGACCCGGCAGGCCGAGGCGCGGTTCCGCAGCGGTCCGGGACTCGGGGTGCGGCGTACGACGCTGCACGCCGCTCTCCGCGACCGAGTCGCGGCTGCCGTCGTCCCCGTGGTCGAGGCCGCGGTGACCCACGTCGTCGACCGGGGCGACCACCTCGTGGTCGACGGCACGCCCACCCGCCACCTGATCGCGGCCGACGGCCTGCACTCCCCGGTGCGCCGGCTGCTGGGGCTCGACGCCGAGCCCGCGACGCAGCGCCGCTTCGGGCTCCGCTGCCACGCCGAGATCGAGCCGTGGTCACGGTTCGTGGAGGTCCACTGGGCCGCAGCGGGCGAGGCCTACGTGACGCCGGTCGCCGACGGCCAGGTCGGCGTCGCGCTGCTCAGCGACCGGCGCCGGCCGTTCTCGGACCTGATCGGGGACTTCCCGGCGCTGGCCGCGCGCCTCGCGGGCCGTCCGTTGTCGCGGGTCCGTGGCGCCGGCCCGTTGCGACAGGGCGCCCGACACCGCGTCCACGGCCGGGTGCTGCTGGTCGGCGACGCGGCCGGCTACGTCGACGCGCTCACCGGCGAGGGCATCGCGCTCGGCCTGGCGCAGGCACGCGCCGCTGTCGCTGCGGTCGCGGACCAGGAGCCGGCACGCTACGAGCAGGAGTGGCGCCGGCTCACCCGCCGCCACGACCTGCTCACCCTCGGGCTGGTCACCGCGACCAGGGTGCCCGCCGTGCGGCGCCGGATCGTGGCTGCCGCCGACCGACTGCCGTGGGTGTTCGACGCGGCGGTCGACCAGCTGGCCAGACCGCCGCGCAGGAGTCGGCCTATGTCCGTCTGGTGAAGGCGACCTTGTCGCGGAGAAGTGAGTACCCGTACGGATGCCGGGTCGCGGTCGCTCTCGCGAGACTTGCCACATGGAATCTCCCACTCCCGCCGCGAAGAACACGACCGCTTTCTTCGCCCAGTCGGCTCTCGCTTTCGGTCTCGCCCTGCTCACCATGCTGCTGGCGGTCTTCTACCTGCCGGTCGACCCGTGGCCCCGCGCCTTCCTCGCGCTCGGCACCCTCTTCCTGACCACCTCGGCCTTCACGCTGGCCAAGTGCGTGCGGGACGCCCAGGAGAACCAGTACGTCGTCTCCCGGCTCGACCAAGCACGCGTCGACCGGATCCTGGCCGACCACGACCCGTGGAAGGAAGTCGGCTGACTCCCGACGCGGAGCACGTCACGGTGACCACGGATGACGGGCGGACCGCCGAGGTCCGGGAGCGGAGCTGGAGCGGCTGAGCCGCACCGGCAGCCCCGCGACCGTCTCGAGGGGGCCACGCCGGCCGAACAGGGCGACCACCGCGCCGATGCCGAGCAGGACGATGACGTGGACGCCGTACGTCGAGGGCTCCTCGGGCGGCCACACGCCCGGGGTCCGCATCACGATGTGCAGCGAGTAGAGCGTGAGGGTCATGGCTCCCGCGCCGAAGACCACCCGCGCGGCGCGGACGCCCGGGCGCGGCAGCGCCTGCTCGACGAGGAGACACGCACCGATCACGAAGAGCGCGCTGCCGATCGTCTGGGCCAGGTCGAAGGGGGTCGCGCTGTGCGGGGCCACCATCAGCAGCCACGCCCAGTCGCCGTCGGCCGGGGTGACGCCGTACATCCCGGTCGCATGCTGGTCGGCGAGCGCCGGATCGACCATCATGCCGGACACCTGCGTGGCCAGCACGGCGACGCCCAACCCGGTGGCGGTGATCGCGACGAGGAGGTTGCGGTCGCGTAGGTCCGCCCGGCCGAGGGCCAGCCCGACGATCAGGTAGGCCAGCCAGGCGACGACCGGGTAGTAGCCGGTGAACAGCAGCTCGCCGGCCAGCTGTCCGGGGTGGGCGAGCTGGCCGAACGTCGGGCTCTCGTACCCGCGCACCGGCAGGTGGGGTCGGAGCACGTGGGACACGATCGGTGCCAGCACCACCCAGCCGACCGCGAGGGCAGCGAGGGACCGGGCGCGCAGCAGCGTGAACGGCAACCCCAGCAGGAAGAGCACGCCGTAGTAGGTGAGGATGATCGCCACGCCGCTGTCGAGCCCGCCGAGCAGCAGCCCGAGCGCTGCGATCAGCAGCGCCCGCACCGCGAGGCCGCCCGTCCGCAGCACCAGTGCTCGACCGTGCAGCGGCGCACGAGTCATCAGCGCGAGGCTGACCCCGGCCAGCACCGCGAAGAGCGCGGACGCCCGACCGCCGGCCAGCCCCTGCGCGAGGGTCAGGTCACCGGTGGCGGTGCGCTCGTCCAGCACGTGGGTGGCGACCATCCCGAGCAGTGCCAAGCACCGGGCGATGTCGAGTCCGACCAGACGGGTGTCGAGGTCCCGGGTGGCCATCGCGCCACGGTAGCCGGGCGGCCCAGCGCCGACGGCAGGTATGACGTGACGCGGCCTGGGGTAGGGGACCCCGCGACCCAATAGACGACTCCGGGAGCGCGCATGTCAGCCACCACCACCACGCCGTCACGCGAACGCGGTCTCGCCCGCTTCGCCCAACGCACCGCAGCAGCCACCGAGAAGTGGTTCCCGGACGCCTACGTCTTCGCCCTCGTCGGTGTCGTCGTCGTGGTGGTGGCGGCGTTGCTCAACGGGTCAACGCCCAAGATGGTGGTGGGCACGTTCGGTGACGGGTTCTGGGACCTCACCGCGTTCACCCTCCAGATGGCGATGGTGGTGCTGACCGGGTACGTCGTCGCGACCTCCGCCCCGGTCGCCCGGCTGATCGAGCGGATTGCGCGGGTGCCCTCGACGGCCAGTGGCGCGGTCGCCTTCGTCGCGCTGATCTCCTGCTCGGTGTCGATGGTCAACTGGGGGCTGAGCCTGGTGTTCAGCGGCCTCCTGGCGCGAGCGATCGCGCGCCGCAACGACCTCCGTGCCGACTACCGCGCGCTCGGGGCCGCGGCCTACATGGGGCTCGGTGCGGTGTGGGCGCTCGGTCTCTCGTCGTCCGCCGCGCAGCTGATGGCGACGCCGGCGTCGATCCCGCCGGAGCTGCTCGAGATCACCGGCGTTCTCGACTTCAGCACCACGATCCTGACCTGGCAGTCGCTCACGATGGCCGCCGTGCTGATCGTGCTCACGGTGGGCATCGCGTGGGCGTCGGCACCCAAGGGCGAGTCGATCCGCACCGCCGCTGACATGGACGTCGACATCACCGACGACATCACGTCGGTTCCGCCGCGGAGCCGACCGGGCGAGTGGCTGGAGTACTCCCGCATCCTCCCGGCGTTCGTCGGCATCGTCGTGCTCGGGTGGTTGATCCTGCAGTTCGCGACACTGCCGGTGCTGACGGTGCTCAGCAACCTCAACGCGTACCTCATGGTGTTCCTGGTGCTGGGCATGGTGCTGCACGGCACCCCGCGGGCCTTCCTCCAGGCAGCGTCGCGCGCCGTGCCCGCCACCGCCGGCGTGCTCGTGCAGTTCCCGTTGTACGCCGCCATGGCGGCCGTGCTCACCCGGGCGACCGGCCGCGGCGGCAGCACCGTCTCGGAGCACCTGGCCGACCTGTTCTCCAACCTCGGTGGCTCGGGCGGCTTCGCCATCGTGGTTGCGGTCTACACCGCGCTGCTCGGCCTGCTGGTGCCCTCGGGAGGTGGCAAGTGGCTGGTCGAGGCGCCGTACGTCATGCAGTCGGCGACCGAGGTGCAGATGAACCTCGGCTGGACCGTGCAGATCTACAACGCCGCCGAGGCGCTGCCCAACCTGGTCAACCCGTTCTTCATGCTGCCGCTGCTCGCGGTGCTCGGCCTGCGGGCGCGCGACCTGGTGGGCTTCACGTTCCTCCAGTTCCTCTTCCACCTACCCGTGGTGCTGCTGATGTTGTGGTTGCTCGGGATGACGTTCGACTTCGTGGCACCGGTGCAGCCGTAGGGTGTCGACATGACCCAGGTCGTGCTTCTCCACCACGTGCAAGGACTCACCGAGGGAGTGCGCGCGTTCGCCGCCGCGCTGGGCTCCGGGGGGCACACGGTGCACACCCCCGACCTGTTCGACGGGCAGGTGGCCGCGAGCATCGAGGACGGGTTCGCGCTGATGAAGTCGATCGGCGACGACGTCCTCGCCGATCGGCTGGATGCGGCGCTCGCCGACCTGCCCGACGAGATCGTGTACGCCGGGATCTCCTACGGCGTGCCGACCGCGCAGCGACTCGCCCAGACCAGGCCCGGGGCGCGGGGTGCGCTGCTCTACGAGGCCTTCATCCCGATCACCGGGGAGTGGGCGTTCGGGCCGTGGCCGACGGACGTCCCGGTCCAGGTCCACGGCATGGAGCGGGACCCGTTCTTCGGGCTGGAGGGCGACCTCGACGCGGCCCGCGAGCTCGTGGAGACGGTCGGTGCCGACGTGGCGGAGCTGTTCGTCTACCCCGGTGACGTGCACCTGTTCACGGACAGCTCGCTGCCGTCGTACGACGAGGCCGCCGCGAGCCTGGCGCTCGAGAGGTCGCGCGCCTTCCTCGACCGGCTGGGCTGACGGACCTCGCCGAACTACTGAACGAACGAGCCCCGGACAGCGCAGCTCAGGCTCAGTGGCCGGGCCTCGCGGGCCGTTCGTTCATCACTTCGGCAACGGTGGACGTCACGGCGGCGCCGTGCTTGTGTGGCCCCGTGACTCGCCACATCGAGGCCGACTACCTCGTCGTCGGCGCCGGCGCCACCGGCATGGCGTTCACCGACGCGCTGATCGACCACGCCGACGTCCGGGTCGCGCTCGTCGACCGCCGTCACGGCGTCGGCGGGCACTGGCTCGGGGCCTACCCGTTCGTGCGCCTGCACCAGTCGTCCACGTTCTACGGCGTCGCCTCGACACTGCTCGGCGGCGGTCGGATCCAGGAGAGCGGTCCGGAGGCAGGACTGCACGAGCGGGCCGACCAGCCCACGATCTGCGGCTACTACGACGACCTGCTGACCGACCGGATGCTCGGCTCGGGCGGGGTCGAGTTCTTCCCGGGCTGCGACTACCTCGGCGGGCGCGCCTTCGTGGCGCTCGACTCGGGGGAGCGGTTCGAGGTGCCCGAGCGGTGTCGGGTCGTCGACGCGCGCTACCTCGCGCCCGAGATCCCGGCGGAGACGCCGCCGCGGTTCGGTGTGGGAGACGGCACGCGGGTGATCCCGGTCAACGACCTGGTCGGGCTCGAGGAGACGCCGAGCCAGTACGTCGTCGTGGGCTCGGGCAAGACCGCGACCGATGCCTGTGTCTGGCTGCTGGGGCGCGGGGTCGACCCCGACGCGATCTGCTGGGTCCGGCCCCGCGACCCGTGGATGCTCAACCGGGCGCTGATCCAGCCCGACCCCGCCATCTACCTCGCCATGGTCGCCGACATGATGGCGGAGGCCGCTACGGCGGACTCGCTCCCGGAGCTGTTCCTGCGCCTCGAGGACGCGGGCATCATGCTGCGCGTCGATCGCGCGGTCACGCCGACCATGGCCAAGGCACCGACGCTCGGCCGGTGGGAGCTCGACCTGCTGCGCACGATCGAGCACGTCGTCCGCTTGGGGCACGTCCGGACCGTGAGCCGGGGCCGGATCCACCTCGAGGAGGGCTCGGTCGCGGTCGCCGCCGACGCGCTCGTCGTGAACTGCGCGGCCGACGGCCTGAGGTCTCGGCCGCTGGTGCCGATCTGGGGATCCGAGGCGATCACGGTCCAGCCGGTGCGGGCCGGGTTCCCGTGCTTCGGGGCCGCCCTCACCGGGTACGTCGAGGCGACCCGCGACGACGACGGCGAGAAGAACCGGTTGTGCGCGCCGTCGTCGTACGGCAACAGCCTCTCCGACTGGGCTCGGATGAACGTGCTGGGGATGCGCAACGCGGCGGCCTTCGCGGCCGAGCCGGACGTCAAGGAGTGGGCCGACCGGGTCGCGCTGAACCCGGCCCGGGTGCCGCCGGGGTACGGTCCCTCCGCAGAGTTGGACGACGCGACGACCCGCCTGCAGCGGCACGCGGGGCCGGGGCTGGCCCGGCTCGCGGAGCTGATGGACCAGTCGACCACCGGGAGGACACCATGACGGCGAGCCGTTCAGCTCGGGAGCGGAAGGCCGCCGGCGAGGCCGGCCCGCTGGCGAAGGTGAGGATCGACCTCGGCGAGCAGCAGGAGTTCCTCTACAAGATCAGCTGCACGACCTGCGTCGCCAAGGGCCACCGGAAGTGGTCGGCCTACCGCCCCGGCGGTGACAACGGGTTCATGGCGGCGATGGACCGGTGGATCTTCCACCTGACCGAGAAGCACCCCGACGCAGAGGCGCCGTGCCTGGCCTACCTGCCGGCGGCCCAGCAACGCCTGCACGAGCGGCGCGACCAGCAGTAGCGGACTAGTGCGGATGTCCATCTGGGCCCGGCGCGTCGACCTGCTGCCGCGCCGGGTGTGGTCCGGCCTCCGGGGAGGCGAACGTCGCGCGGGTGTGGTCCCATCCCAGCGCCCGCTCGGTCCGCGACCGGCCGACGAAGCTCAGCACCCAGCGGATGGCCGCGAGGAACCTGTTCCTGAAGCCCGTCAGGAACGTGAGGTGGATGAACGCCCACATCACCCAACCCACGAACCCCGCGACCCGGATGCCCTTGAAGTCGACGATCGCGCGGAAGCGGGAGACCGCGGCCATGCTGCCGAGGTCGTGGTACTTGAACGGCCGGGGCTTCGCGTGCCCCGAGACCTGGCGCTTGATCGAGGCAGCGGCGTGGATGCCGGTCTGCATGGCGACCTCGGCGACCCCCGGGAGCCCGTCGAGAGCCATGACGTCCCCGACCACGTAGACCTCCGGATGACCGGGCAGGGTGCAGTCGGGCTCGACCTGGATCCGTCCCATCCGGTCGACCTCGGCGCCGGTCGCCTCCGCGAGTGAGCGCGCCAGCGGGCTCGCGGCCACCCCGGCGGCCCACACCTTCGTACGGCAGGCGAGGCGCTCCTCGCCGTCCGCGCCGGAGACGACGATCTCGTCACGCGTCACGTCCGTGACCCGGGTCTTCACCCGTACGTCGACACCGAGGCGGGTGAGCTCGCGGGTCGCCCTGCCGGACAGTCGGTCGCCGAAGGTGGGCAGGATCTCGTCGCCGCCCTCGAAGAGCACCACGGTGGCCGTGCTCGGGTCGAAGCGACGGAAGTTGCGCCGCAGGGAGCGGTGGGCGAGCTCGGCGAGCTGCCCGGCGACCTCGACCCCAGTCGGGCCGCCGCCGACGACGGCGAACGTCAGCCAGGCGCGTCGTTCGTCGTCGTCCTCGGTCAGCTCCGCCATCTCGAACGCCCCGAAGATCCGGGTGCGCAGTGCCAGTGCGTCGTCGATCGTCTTCATGGTCGGCGCGTGGGGCGCGAACTCGGGATGGCCGAAGTACGAGCTGCCGACCCCGATGCCGAAGATGAGGTAGTCGTAGGGCAGGTCGCATGCCGACGCCGGGTGCTCCACGTGCACGGTCCGGGACTCGAGGTCGACGTGGGTGACCTCTCCGAGCTCGACGGCGACGTTGTCGTGCCGCTTCAACACGTCTCGCAGCGGCGGGGCCACGGCGCCGGGGGAGAGGATCCCGGTGGCCACCTGGTAGAGGAGCGGCTGGAAGAGGTGATGGTTGGTGCGCTCGACCATCGTGACGTCCACGTCGACGCGTCGGAGGAACTTGGCAGCGAAGAGCCCGCCGAAGCCACCGCCGACGATCACGACACTCGGCCGGGCGGAGACGGGTCGGCCCCGCGGAGCGCTCACGAGTCGACTTCGACGGGTGTCGGGCTCGCGCTGAGCCGAGCCCGGAACACCCAGTAGGACCAGCCCTGGTACAGCAGCACCACTGGTGTGACCACCGCCGCAACGACGGTCATCACCGTGAGCGCGTAGTGACTGGAGGCGGCGCCGGTCACCGTCAAGGTGTTGGCGCTGCTGGTCGAGGAGACCATCACGTGCGGGTAGAGGTTGGCGAACAACGCGGCCACCGAGCCGCCGATCGCGACCGCGGTCGCCGCGAACGAGGCGCCTTCGCGGCTCGCGTGCAGCAGCATGGCAGCGGCCAGGGCTCCGACGACCGGCACGGCTGCGGCCGCAGCCCGCCACACCCCGCCGTCCGAGATGGCCACGGTCCAGACCGCGAACACGACGACCACGACGACCGCCGGCCAGGAGAGCCGCCTCGCGGCCGTGCGGGCACGCTCGTTGAGCACGCCACGGGTCCGGAGCCCCAGGAAGGTCGACCCGTGGGTGAGGCTCAGGAGCACCAGGGTGAGCCCCATCCACAGCCCGTACGGTGTGAGCAGGTCCCAGAACGACCCGGTGAACAGCTCGTTCTCGTCGATCGGGAGGCCCGCGAGCAGGTCGCCGAAGGCGATACCCAGCACGAGCGGGATCAGGACCGAGCCGATCGTGAGGCTCGCACTCCAGGTGCCGCGCCAGCGGTCGGTGTCGATCTTGGTGCGCCACTCGAAGGACACGCCACGGACGATCAGGGCGACCAGGAGCAGCATCAGCGCGAGGTAGCCGGCGGAGAACCAGGTCGCGTACCAGGCGGGGAACGCGGCGAAGATCGAGGCGCCACCGACGATCAGCCAGACCTCGTTGCCGTCCCACAGAGGGCCGACGCTCTCCACCACCACCGCCCGCTCCGCCTCGGTCCGGCCGATGACCTTGTGCAGCATGCCGACGCCGAAGTCGAAGCCCTCGAGGACGAAGAAACCGGTCCAGAAGAAGGCCACGATCACGAACCACAGAACGTCGAGACTCATCGAGACCCCTCAGTAGGTGAAGGCCGGGAGCGGCGCGGAGGGGTCGGGGTCGTCGGAGCCCACGTCGTCACTGACCGGCTCGAGCGGACGCTTGGCGAAGCGCAACATCAAGAAGCCCCACACGACGCCGAGCACCAGGTAGAGGACCCAGAAGATGCCGAGGCTGAGGGCCACCTCGGCCAGGCTGACCGAGGGCGAGTTCCCGTCCTTGGTCAGGAGCAGGCCTTGGACGACCCATGGCTGACGGCCGTTCTCGGTCAACAACCAGCCGGCCGTGTTCATCAGGAAGGGTGCCAGGAACGCCCAGGTGCCCACCCACAGGAAGAGCCGGGCGGTCAGCAGCTTGCGCCGCCACCACAAGAAGCAGCCCCACAGCGCGAGGATCGGCAGCACCGAGCCGAGGTAGGCCATGACTCGCATCGACCAGTACTGGATGAAGAGGTTGGGGATGTAGTCGCCGGGGCCGTAGGTCTTCTCGTACTGACTCTGGAGCTCGTTGACGCCGACGACCTGTCCGTCCCACGTCCCGGTAGCCAGGACGGAGAGCAGGTGTGGGATCTCGATGATCTTGGTGGCGTCCTGGTCCGACGTCGTCCAGCCACCGATCTGCGCGGCCGAGAACGAGCACGGGGAGCAGGTTTCCCACTGACCCTCCATCGCGGCGACCTTCATCGGCTGGTACTTGGTCTCGAGGACCCCGAGGTGGCTGCCCACGACGAGGGTCAGGATCGAGACCGGCAACAGGACCGCCAGCGCCAGCTTCATCGACCTGACGAACACCGCCGGGCTGCTTCCGCGACGGATCTGCCAGGCGGAGACCGACAGCATGACCAGGCTGCCGGTCACCAGCGACGCGAGGATCACGTGCGTGTAGCCCCAGACGAACACCGGGTTGGTGAAGAGGGCGGTGATCGAGGTGAGCTCCGGCCGGCCGGTCTTCGAGTTGATCTCGTAGCCGACCGGGTGCTGCATCCAGGAGTTGGCCGCCATGATGAACGCCGCGGACAGGGTGGCACCCACGGCCACCGCCCACCCGGTCAGGAGATGGATGCGCTTGGGCAGCACGTCCCAGCCGAACCACCACAGCCCCAGGAACGTCGACTCCAGGAAGAAGGCGGCCAGACCCTCCATCGCGAGCGGGGCTCCGAAGACGTCACCCACGAAGCGCGAGTACTCCGACCAGTTCATCCCGAACTCGAACTCCTGGACGAGGCCGGTGACCACCCCGATGGCGATGTTGATCACCAGGATCGTCCCGAAGAACCGCGTGAGACGGCGTACGTCAGCGTGGTCGGTGCGGTGCCACCACGTGTGGAGGGCGGCCACCAGCCAGCTCAGGCCGATCGTGATCGGCACGAAGAGGAAGTGGTAGATCGTGGTCGTGGCGAACTGCAGCCGCGACAAGTCGAGCTGGCTGATGTCCACGGGTCAGAGCGCCTGACCCACGTCGCGGATGTTGGACCGCGCCTGCTGCCAGGCCTCGGCGACCTCGCCGCTGAAGACCAGCTTGCCGACCGTGAGGCCGAACCCCTTGACCTCCTCGACCGTGGTCCTCGGTGGTACGGCGAGTGCTCGCGGGTCGGTGACGAAGTCGATGAGCGCCGGGCCGGGGTGAGCGAAGGCGCGCTCGATCGCCGGTCGGATGTCGGCGGTCTGCTCGACGCGTTCGCCGTGGATGCCGGCGGCCGTCGCGAGTGCACCGAAGTCCGGGTTCTTCACGTCGGTGCCCCACGGCTGGTAGCCGACGACCATCATCTCGGCGCGCACCATGCCGAGCGTCGAGTTGTTGAAGATCATCAGCTTGACCGGGATGTCGAGCCCGGCCGCCGTGAGCAGCTCACCCATCAGCATCGAGAACCCGCCGTCGCCGCACAGCGCCACCACCTGCCGGTCGGGGGAGCCGACCTTCGCGCCGATGGCCTGGGGCATGGCGTTGGCCATCGAGCCGTGGCTGAAGGACGCGAGGATCCGCCGGCCGGGCTTCATCTCGAGGTAGCGCGCGCCCCAGACGTTGCACATGCCGGTGTCGACGGTGAAGACCGCGTCGTCCTCGGCGAGGTCGCTCAGGGCGGCGGCGACCATCTCCGGACGAAGTCCCTGTCCACTTCCCTCGTGGTCCACGTAGGTCTGGATGCCCCTGACCATGTGGTGGTGGTCCTTGACCACGTGGTCGAGGAAGTGGGTGTCGGTGCGCTGCTCGAGCTTGGGGATCAGCGCCCGCAGCGTCTCGCCGACGTCGCCGGCGAGACCGAGGTCGACCGCGGCCCGGCGGCCGAGGTGCAGCGGCTTGTCGTCGACCTGGATGATCGTCTTCCCGTCCGGGAGGAACGCGTGGTACGGGAAGTCGGTGCCGAGCATGAACAGCAGGTCGCAGTCGGCGAGCGCCTCCGTTGCGCCGCCCCAGCCGAGCAGACCGGTCATCCCGACGGCCGACGGGTTGTCGGCCTCGAGCACGTCCTTGCCACGGTAGGCGTACGAGATCGGCGCGTGCAGGGTGCGCGACAGCTGAAGGACCTCGTCGCGGGCATCGCGAGTGCCCTCACCTCCGTGGATGGCGATCTTCTTCGCCCGCGACACGAGATCGACGGCCTTGTCGAGGGCGGCCTCGGTCGGCCGCATGACCGGTCGGTCGGTGAGGATCGGGTGCCGGAGCATCGCGTGGTCGACCTTCTGGGCAGCCACGTCGCCGGGCAGGATGATCATTCCGACCCCGCGCTCGAGGATGGCCGCCTGGAGCGCCAGCTCGGAGACACGGGGCATCTGGCCCGCCGACAACACCAGGCAGCAGTAGTTCGTGCAGCCGGAGAAGATCGCCTCCGGGTTGGTCTCCTGGAAGTAGCCGCTGCCGATCTCGGTGCTCGGGATGTGCGTCGCGATCGCGAAGACGGAGGCGCCGTTGCGTTGGCAGTCGTAGAGCCCGTTGAGCAGATGGAGGCTGCCGGGTCCCGAGGAGCCCAGGACCGCGGTCGGGCGTCCCGAGATCTGCGCGTCCGCGCCAGCGGCGAAGGCCCCGGACTCCTCGTTCCGGACGTGCACGAGCTCGATGTCACTCTGGTGCCGCCGCAGGGCGTCGACGATCGGGTTGGCCGAGTCACCGACGATCCCGTAGACCTTCCGGATCCCGGCCTCGACCATCTGGTCGACCAGGGTCTCCGCCACCGTCTGAGCCATGCGCTGCTCCTTCGTACGAGGGTCCGACCGCGGTCAGTGCTTGATCGGGAGGTAGTCCGGCCACCACATGGCGTCGTGGACGGCCTGGATCGGGTCGTCGACCTGCACCCGGGCGATCCCCGCGGCCTGGGCGGTGTTGATCACGTCGACGGCGACCGTCGCCGAGACCTCACGCAGCCGCGAGATGTCCGGGAGCAGGCCCTTGGCCGGGTCGGTCGGGTCGGCCAGCTTGGCGAGGGCCCTGGCCGCCGCGATGAAGAGCGAGGGCGGCATCGTCGCGGCCCGACAGACGATCACGCCGAGCCCGAGACCCGGGAACATCAAGGCGTTGTTGGCCTGCCCGATCCGGTACGTCGTGCCCTCGCGCTCCACGGGTCCGAACGGGCTGCCGGTGGCGACCAGCGCATCGCCGTCGGTCCACTCCAGGAGGTTCGTGGGGGTCTGCTCCGCCAGGACGGTCGGGTTGGACATGGGCAGGATGATCGGTCGCGGGCAGTGGGCATGCATGGTGCGGATGACGTCCTCGGTGAAGGCTCCCGTCACACCGGACGTCCCGACGAGCATCGTCGGGTGCAGGCCCTCGACCACCTGCTGGAGCCCGAGGGTGCCGTCGTCGGAACGCCAGGCCGCCACCGTGGCCGGATCCTTGGCGTAGGGCCGCTGGTAGTCGTACAGGTCGGTCATGTCGCTGGTGAGCAGCCCCGGCCGGTCCAGCAGGAAGATCCGGTCGGCGGCCTCCTGCTCGCTGAGGCCGTCCTCGGTCATCCCCAGTGCGATCAGGTCGGCGATGCCGACGCCGGCCGAGCCCGCACCGAAGACGACGACCTTCTGGTCGACGAGGCGGCCACCGGAGACCCGGACGCCCGAGAGGACGCTGGCGAGCCCGATCGCGGCCGTGCCCTGGATGTCGTCGTCGAAGGTGCAGAGCGTGTCGCCGTACCGGTCGAGGATCCCGCGGGCCGGCGGGCCTGAGAAGTCCTCCCAGTGCAAGATCGCGTGGGGGAACCGCTCGGAGGCGAGGCTGACGTAGGTGTCGATGAACTGGTCGTACTTCTCGCCGCGTACCCGGGAGTGCCGGAGGCCGAGGTAGCGCGGGTCGTTGAGGAGCTCCTCGCGGTTGGTGCCGACGTCGAGCCCGACGGCGAGCACCCGCTCGGGGTCGATCCCGGCGGCCACCGTGTAGACCGCGAGCTTGCCGATGGAGATGTCGATGCCGCCGACGCCCCAGTCGCCGATCCCGAGGATGGCCTCGGCGTCCGAGGCGACGATCAGGTCGATGTCGTCCGCGCCGAGGCCGGTGGCGTCCAGCGCCCTCTCGATCCCGGCGACGTCGTCGATGCTGAGGAACAGTCCGCGGGGACGCCGGAAGAGGTGGCTGAACTGCTCGATGGCCGCGCCGACCGTCGGGGTGTAGACGATGGGCAGCATCTCGTGCACGTGCTCGCCGACGAGCTTGTAGAACAGCACCTCGTTGTTGTCGTGCAGGTTCGTGAGGAAGGTCCACCTGGCGACGTCGGTCTCGGTGGCGAGGAACTGCTCGTACGAACGGGCGACCTGCTCGTCGAGGGTCTCGGTGCCGTGTGGCAGCAGTCCGTGCAGCCCGAGGTGGTCGCGTTCCGCGAAGGTGAAGGCAGTGCCCCGGTTGAGCTGGGGATCGTCGAGGACGTCTAGACCACGGGCGTGGATCTGCACGTGATCGGTGCCATCAGGCTGGGTCTCGATCGTGTACTTCCTGGACGCCATAGGTGCTTCCTCCTGCAGTGCGATCGTGGCCCGACGACCTACGAGACCACACGAAGGGGTGGAGCAACATCACGCTTTTCCAGTGATGCGGAGGCGCCCGGCCCGGGCCACATTGCTGAGATACCTGTCGCAGAGGTGGCGCAGGAGGTCGAGGTGCTGAGGCCGACCGGTAGCACGGCACGGCACCACCATCCGTCAGAGGGAAGGACCCAACGTGACAACGCTCGAAGACCTCTCCACCTACACCCCGATGGGGGACAAGAAGAACTCGGACTTCTTCGAGGAGTACCTACCGCGGGTGTACGACCGACGCGCCGCGTCGGGTCTGAACGAGATCGTCGGCCACATGGCAGCGGTCGTCGTGCAGGTGGAGCACGGCGACGCCGTCAACTACATGGCCGAGCTCGCCGTGATGGGTCCGTACCGCTTCCAGGCCGCCCGGCTGACGGACACGCACAAGGTGTACGTCCTGCAGTCGCGGCCCGAGTTCCCGCGGATGATCATCCTGGAGCCGCTCACCGCGACGTACGAGGATGCGATCACCCGGTGGAACACGCTGTACCCCCTGGCTCGCAGGAAGGCGAACGCGCGCTACATCGGCGAGGTCTACCAGACCCGATCGACCGCCGCCGTCCGCGAGGCGCTGGAGCCGCAGAACGTCCGGTTCGCCTACCCCGGCGACACCGTCAACAGCTTCTACGCGCTGCCCCACCTCACGTTCACGTTCCTGTCGGACTACACCTACAACCGGGTCGGCTACGTCGACGTCGACCTGGACGACCTCGACGCCCTGGGGCTGGGAGAGTCGATCGGCCTGACCGCGGAGGAACGGGGAACCCTCGATCGCGCGGACGCACTCCAGTCCGAGCACGGCATCCAGGGCCTGATCCTCGGCATCGACCACGCGGCGACCCGGATCCTGTCCGGCGACCGTGAGTACGCACTGCTCGAGTACCTGACGATGGTGCCCTACTACTTCTGGGGCGCCTACAACATCCACGAGATGAACTCGTCGACCAATGTGACCCGGCACCCGAACCTGAGTGACGAGAAGGTCTCCCCGGCCCGGGTGTTCACGGCCAACAACACGCCGTCGATCGTGAACTCGTTCGACAACCTGCCGATGCCGACCGAGGACTTCGTCCGGAACTTCGGCCGCCGCATGCATCACATCGCGGTGGCGGTCACGGACGGTCATGTCGCCGACGAGAAGAACGTCGACTTCGTCGTCCGCCAGCTCGCCGAGATGGGGACGCCGTTCCTCGCGAAGGTCGTCGGCGAGTGCAAGGACGACCCGAACCTCAAGCAGATCTTCTCGAAGAGCTCGCCGTACTCGCTGCTCATCACCGAGTACATCGAGCGCTGCCATGACTTCCAGGGGTTCTTCACCCGGGACAACGTCGCGTCCCTCACCGCCGCTGCCGGCGCGGACGAGCGCTACGAGCACGGCCACGTCTTCGACTGATCAGCGATCAACCCTCTCTGCACGAGCCGCCCTAGGTAGGAGCACATACATGATCGAGCGCATCCGGACGAAGGTGCTCTGGGCGGTCATCGTCCTCGCCCTGCTGGTCATCCCGCTGGCCGTGCTGGTGAGCCCCTGGTGGTTGCTGCTGGAGATCCTCTTCGTGCCACTGGTGATCCTCGGTCTCTACGACTACTTCCAGCTCCGCCACAGCATCCTGCGCAACTATCCGATCGCGGGCCGGCTGCGGTTCCTGCTCGAGGGGATGGGCCCGGAGCTCCATCAGTACCTGGTCGAGAACGACACCGACGGTCGCCCGTTCGACCGGGACACCCGATCGGTGATCTACGAGCGGGCGAAGGCTGTGGGGGACAAGAAGCCGTTCGGTACCGAGCTGGACGTGTACGAGTCCGGCTACAGCTGGCTGAACCACTCGATCGCGCCGCGGCCGATGGTGGCCGACCCGGAGAACGACCTCCGGGTGACGGTTGGCGGCGAGCAGTGCAGCCAGCCCTACGCCGCTTCGGTGCTGAACATCTCCGCGATGAGCTTCGGCGCACTGGGACAGGCCGCGGTGCGGGCGATGAACCAGGGGGCCAAGGCCGGCGGCTTCGCCCACGACACCGGGGAGGGCGGGCTGTCGCGCTACCACAAGGAGGCCGGCGGCGACGTGATCTGGCAGATCGGCACCGGCTACTTCGGCTGCCGTGACGCCAATGGCGACTTCGACCCGGAGGCGTTCCGGGTGAACGCGACGCTGCCCCAGGTCAAGATGATCGAGATCAAGGTGTCGCAGGGAGCCAAGCCCGGACACGGCGGCATCCTGCCCGCTGCGAAGGTCACGGCGGAGATCGCCGAGGCCAGAATGGTCCCGCAGGGTCAGGACGTGTTCTCCCCGACCTACCACAAGGCGTTCTCGACACCGCTGGAGATGGTGGCCTTCATCGCCCGGCTGCGCGAGCTCAGTGACGGCAAGCCGGTCGGTTTCAAGATCTGCATCGGGGACCCGCGGGAGTTCATGGCGATCGTCAAGGCGATGATCCAGACTGGGATCTACGCCGACTTCATCGTCGTGGACGGCGGCGAGGGCGGGACCGGTGCCGCGCCGCTGGAGTTCTCGGACTCGCTGGGAGCACCGCTCAACGAGGGCCTGCTGGTCGTGCAGAACACCTTGGTGGGCGCCGGGGTCCGGGACCGGTTCAAGGTCGGTGCCAGCGGCAAGATGGTCACGGCTTCCGCGATGGCCCGCTCGATGGCGCTGGGTGCCGACTGGTGCAACTCCGCGCGGGCCTTCATGTTCGCTGTCGGCTGCATCCAGTCCCAGCGGTGCCACACCAACCAGTGCCCGGTCGGGGTGACCACCCAGGACCCCAAGCTCCAACGCGCGCTCAACGTCCCGGACAAGGCGGCGCGGGTGCACAACTACCACAAGAACACCGTGCACGCGCTGGCCGAGATGATCGCGGCTATGGGGCTCGACCACACCAGCGACCTTCGTCCGGAGCAGGTCGTACGACGCGTGACGCAGTTCCAGGCCCTGGCACTCCACGAGATCTACCACCTCACCAAGCCCGGGGAGTTCCTCACCGGCACGGCGGACCCGCGCTTTCAGGCGTTCTGGGACGAGGCCTCGGCCGAGTCGTTCCGTCCGTGGTCGGCAGCCGAGATGACGGCGCCTGCCAGCTGAACGACCTCACCAGGACGCAGACCACCCGCTACGGGTGAGGGGCAGGACCGTCGGCGTACCTACGTTGGAGCGTGTGACCGAGCGCCTTCCGGAACGCCATCGGCTGCTGGAGCCGGGGCTGGACGACGTCCTGCTCGACGTCAAGCTCTCGGCGCCGGACGTCGCACCCGGCCTGGTGAGCAGGGCCGCGCTCATCGACGAGGTTCGCAGCAGCAACGCGGCCGCGGTGGGTCTGACGGCGCCGGCCGGCTACGGGAAGTCCACGATGCTGGTGGAGTGGGCGGCCAGAGAGCGACGGCGCACCGCGTGGATCTCACTCGACCGGCTCGACGACGACCCGAACGCCCTGCTCTCCCTGATCGCGGCGGCACACGGGCGAGCCTTCCCTGAGCAGGCGTGGTTGGTCTCGGAGGTCATGGGTCGGGGCGGCGCGGCGCTCGGCCGGGGAGCACCACTGCTGTCGGTGGCACTCAGCCGTGCCCCGGCGCCGTTCGTCCTCCTGATCGACGACCTGCAGGAGCTCCGCTCGCCCGGTTGTCGCGACGTCCTGGATGTGGTGTTCTCCAAGATCCCGCCCGGCTCCCAGGTGGTGACCGCAAGCCGGACCGCCCAGCCGCACCTGCCTCGGCTCCGAGCGGTCGGGGATGCCGTTGAGCTTCGGGCGGTGGACCTGGCCCTCGACGCGCGCGCGGCCGAGCAGATCTTCGCGGCGGCCCGGGTGGCGATCACGCCGGAGCAGGCCATCGACGTCACCCGGAGGACCGAGGGTTGGCCCGTGGGTCTCCACCTCGCGGTCATGATCGTCCGCGACGCCCCGAGCGGAGACTGGAATGTCTCGGGAGACGACCGCTACGTCGCTGACTACCTGCACCAGGAGGCGCTGAGCGACCTCGATCCTGCGATGCAGCAGTTCCTGCGGCACAACGCGGTGCTCGACAGGCTCCACGGACCCCTCTGCGACGCGGTCACGCAAGGTTCAGGATCCCACGCGCGGCTTCGTTCCCTCGAGGATTCGCACGCCTTCCTGGCGCCGCTCGACCGGAGTCGGGAGTGGTACGGCTACCACCCGATGTTCCGGGAGTTCCTGCTGGCGGAGCTCTCACGTTCCGATCCCGACCTGATCGAGACGCTCCACGTCCGCGCCGCGGACTGGTTCGAAGCACATGGCTCCCGGTCTCTCGCCGTTGAACACCTCTTGGTGACGACCGAGAAGGACCGGTCGGCCCAGCTGGTCGCTTCGCTGGTGCCGGCGACGTACGGAGCGGGACAGATCTCGACCGTGCAGCGCTGGTTGACCGCACTCGGTGATCCTGCGATCAAGGCGTACCCACCCCTCGCGGTCCTGGCCGGTTGGGTGAGCGCCCTGGTGGGCGAGACAACCCAGGCCCAACGGTGGGTTGCCGTCGTGGACGAAGCCACCTTCGACGGAGTACCAGCAGACGGGGCCGCATCCTTCGCGTCCTCGGCGGCGATGCTGCGCGCCATGATGTGCGCCTCGGGGCCGGAGCAGATGATGGCCGACGCCGAGTTCGCGGCGGAACGAGAGACCCGGTCGAGCCCCTTGCGGGACTCCGCGCTCTGCCTGCTTGGCCAGGCACACCTGGTCGCCGGCGACCTCGACCGGGCCGTCGACACGTTCGAGGACGCGACCTCCACAGGCCTGTCGCTCGGGCACACCGACACCATCGTCCTCAGCGACTCCGAGCTGGCCCTGATCGCGATGGATGCCGGCCGGTGGGGCGAGGCGGCCCGACGGGTCGAGAGCGCCCTTGAGATCGTCGAGGGCTCCCGGCTGCACGACTACGCGATCAGCATCCTGACCTTCGCGGCCGCAGCACGCCTGGCGGTGCACCAGGCAGACCTGGCCGAGGCCGATCGTCGGATCACCGAGGGCATGCGGGTCCGTCCGGCGAGCACGTTCGCGCTCCCGTTCCTGGCGACCCGAGGGCGCCTCCAGCTCGCACGAGCGTGCCTGATGCGCGGCGACCAGACCAGTGCGCGCCTCCTCCTCCGGGAGATCGATGACATTCTCCGTCGGCGGCCGCGACTCGGCGCGACGGCCGACCAGGTCGCGGAGCTCCGGGCCCTGACGACCCAGACCTCGGTCGGGGACCTTGCCATGCCACCTCTGACGTCGGCCGAGCTGCGACTCCTTCCCTACCTGCAGACGCACCTCACCGTCGCCGAGATAGCCGAGCGTCTGCAGATCTCGCGCAACACGGTCGGCACGCAGGTGACGGCCATCTACCGCAAGCTCGGCGTATCCTCTCGGGGTGAGGCCGTGGTGCGGGCGACCATGCTCGGGCTGCTCGGAGGATGAGGTGTCAGGACTCCCACCGATCGACCCTCTCCACGTCGACCAGGTCGTGGCCCAATGCCAGCGCGAGACCGGGAGCCGCGGCCACCACGCGCGCCGACCCGATGATCGGTAGCACCCCGAACAGCACGTCGACGACATCTCCGACGCTCGCTCCGGCAGCAAACGCGTCGTCGGCGAGAGCGCCGTAGTGGGTGACGGCGGCGCCTCCCATGGCGGCGATGGCACCCAGCCGCACGAGCGCCAACGTCCTCCCGTCGAGCGACGTGGCGAGCCACTCGCCCGCCAGCGGGTTCGTGTCGGCAGCCGCCAAGTTGAATGCGAGGCGGCTCAATCGGCCGATGTCGTCCAATCAGGCACCTTCTCCCCGGCTCAGGTGACCATTGAGCGCCCGGGAGGTGGTGCTGCGCACCACGTGATCTAGGTGATCAATCAGATGAGGCGGTCAGCTGGCGCCTCGTCGAACGGAGGCTCCCGTGCACGGACCGGTCGGTCATCCGGGTCCCCGATCGGAAGCACAGGGTGGCGCGAGGCGGGCGGACACGCGACCATGGGGATCCGATCCGTCGCTTGGAGGTAGGGGTGGACCTCGAGACGGGCCTGCAGGCACTCCTGGTGGTGTCCGTCGTCTCGGCGGCTGCACCGTTCGTGTGCGCGCTCCTCGCGCGCTTCCGGGTCCCCCAGGTGGTGGTTCTGATCGTGTGCGGGGTGCTGGTGGGTCCCCAGCTCGCCGGGTTGGCCGCGCCGGGAGACATCGCGCTGGTCGCCAACGTGGGACTGGGCTTCCTCTTCCTGCTGGCCGGCTACGAGCTGGAGCTCGACCAGTTCCGCGAGCGGTCCGGTCGCCTCGCTGTCGCCGGCTGGCTCGTCAGCGCCGTCATCTCCATCGCGGTCACCGGCGTGTTGGCAGCCGTCGGTCTGGTCCATGCGTTCGTGCCCGTCGCGCTGGCGCTGACCACGACAGCACTCGGCACGCTGCTGCCGATCATGCGTGACAACCACATGCTGGGCGGGCCGCTGGGCCGATTCATGATGCCTGCGGGAGCGGTCGGTGAGTTCTTCCCCATCGTCGGGATCGCGGTGTTCCTCGGGTCTCGTGGTCGCATCTTCGGCTTGGTCTCGCTCGTGGTGATGTGCGGCTTGGCCCTGCTCCTGGCGTGGCTGCCCCGACTGGCCCGCATGGAGCGGTTCGCTGCGATCTCCCGCGATGGGGAGAACGCGACGTCGCAGACCACGCTGCGGTTGACCGTCATGTTGCTGCTCGGTCTGCTGGTGTTCGCCAGTGAGGTCGGGCTGGACGTGGTGCTCGGCGCGTTCCTTGCCGGCGTGGTCCTGAGACGGTGGGCCCCGGGAGACGTCGACGCCCTGGAGACCAAGCTGGATGCCCTGGGATACGGGTTCTTCATCCCGGTCTTCTTCGTCTCCTCCGGCATGGGTCTCGACCTGGACTCCATCAAGGAGGCGCCGGCCCGGCTGGTGGTCTTCCTCGTGCTCCTGCTGGCCGTGCGCGGCCTTCCCGCTCTCGTCCTCTACCGGCACGACCTGGCGATGCGAGAGCGAGTCCAGCTGATGCTGCTCACGGCGACCTCGCTGCCGATGCTGGTGGCGCTGTCCGCGGTGGGGCTGCAAACCGGTCACATGCTGCCGGAGAACGCCGCGGCCCTGGTGGGAGCGGGGGTCTTGTCGGTGACGATCTTCCCGGGGCTGGCCGTCGCGCTCAACCGGGCGGCTCGACCCGCCGATCCCGACGAAGTGCCGCCGTCCCGGGCGTCGGCGCCGGGGACGGACGCGTGAGCGAGAAGACCATCGGGATCGTCGGCGGCGGCATCCTCGGCCTCGCCATCGGCCGCGAGCTGACGCGGCGCCGTCCGGGGACCCGGATCGTGGTGTTCGAGAAGGAGTCCACGCTCGCGGCGCACCAGACCGGCCACAACTCCGGTGTCGTCCATGCCGGCATCTACTACAAGCCGGGCAGCCTCAAGGCCGAGCTCTGCACCCGAGGTCGTCACCTGCTTCAGGACTACTGCGCCGAGCACTCGCTGCCGTACGACGAGTGCGGCAAGCTCGTGGTGGCCGTCGACGGGTCCGAGCTGGGTCGACTCGACGCGCTCGAGAAGACCGCTCGGGAGAACGCCGTACCCGGTCTGCGCCGGGTCGCGGCCGCCGAGATCAGCGAGATCGAGCCGCACACCGCGGGTCTGGTCGCGTTGCACTCACCGGCGACCGCGATCACCGACTACGTCGCGATCGCACGCAGCCTGGCCGCCGAGATCGAGGCCGCCGGCGGCACCGTCATGAGGTCCACGGAGGTCACCGCGATCACCCGCCGCGGCGCCGCCGTCGACGTCGCCTGCGGCGAGCAGTGCCACCACGTCGATGCGCTGATCGTCTGCGCCGGGCTGCAGGCCGACCGGGTCGCCGGTCTCGTCGCCGCAGACCCCAGTCCCCGGATCGTGCCGTTCCGCGGGGAGTACATGACGGTCCGCCCGGCGAAGCGCGACTTCGTCCGCGGGCTCGTCTATCCGGTCCCGGATCCCCGCTACCCGTTCCTCGGGGTGCACTTCACCCGCCGGGTGTCCGGCGATCTCGAGGTCGGTCCCAACGCCGTGCTCGCCCTGCAGCGCGAGGGTTACCGTCGCTCCGACGTCCGGCTGGCCGATGTCGGGAGCATCGTGTCGTGGCCGGGCTTCTGGCACCTCGCCCGAGCCAACTGGCGCACCGGCGTCACCGAGGTGCGTGGCTCGCTGTCGATCCGCGCCTACATGCGCGCCGCCCAGCGCTACGTGCCCGACATCGGCCCCGACGACGTGGTCCGTGGTCACGCCGGGGTGCGCGCCCAGGCGGTCGAGCGCGACGGCACCCTCGTCGACGACTTCCGGATCAGCCAGAGTGACGGCATCACGAGCATCCGCAACGCCCCGTCGCCGGCGGCGACGTCAAGCCTGGCCATCGCCGAGCACGTCGTCGACCGGCTCGAGCGCTGAGCGCCACTCGTCGGCCAGCAGCGCGTAGGCCATCCCGTCGACCCAGCCCCGGGTGCGGTGCAGCGAGTCGCGCACGGCGTACTCCTCGCGCCGCATCCCGACCCGCTCCATCAGCCGCCAGGACGCGGTGTTGTCGGCGAAGCAGAGCGCTCGCACCCGCCGCAGCCCGAGGTCCTCGAAGCAGATCCGGATCACCTCGGTGACCGCCTCGGTGGCACAGCCCTGGCCGCCGTACGCCGGGTCGATCGTCCAGCCGAGCATCGCCTGCACCCCGGCGGCCTGCTCGGCCACCTCGGCCTGTGACCACATGTCCTCGATCAGCAGCATCAGGTCGCCGATCACCCGACCGTCGCGCTCGATGACCAGCGACGAGGCGAGCCGGTCGGCCTTGAGGAACTGCTCGGCCCACACCTCCCGGTCACTGAAGTCCCGGCTGATCCACTCGCCGACCTCGGGGAGTCGTCGGAAGGCCCAGCAGGCGTCGAGGTCGTCGGGCGTGGCCGGCCGGAGCGAGAGTCGTGCGGTGCGCACCGGCCACGCCACTCTGCTCAAGTCCTGGGTGCTCCGGTCCTGCGTCATCGGGTCAGAATAGGCCGGTGACCACCATCGAGGTTCGTCCGTACGACGTCGCCGACCGCGCCGGGCTGGTGGCCCTCTTCGACGCCGCCGGTGAGGGGGCGCCCTCGTCCGAGGTGTGGGGGCACATTGCGTCGCTCGCCGAGGTCTACCTGACGCCCTACCTCGACCTCGAGCCGCAGTCGGTCTTCGTGGTGGTGGTCGACGGCCGGCCCTCCGGCTACCTGGCGGGCTGCCTCGACGAGTCGACCTTCCCCAGCGAGGACGAACGCACCAGCGCCGCGATCAAGAAGCACCGGCTCTTCCGGATGGCCGGCCCGCGCCGGTTCTTCGTGCGTGCGGCCGTCGACACCGCGGTCCTCAAGCTCCGTCGGAAGCCGGTGGCGGGGGGCTTCGAGGACGCCCGCTGGCCTTCCCACCTGCACATCGACCTGTTGCCGGTCGCGCGCGGGACCGGAGCGGCCGGCGACCTGATGAACGCCTGGTTCGACCACGTCCGGACCGCGGGCTCGCCGGGCTGCTACCTGCAGACCTCGTTCGAGAACGAGCGGGCGATCCGGTTCTTCGAGCGGATGGGTTTCGAGCGGCACGGGCCGCACCCGGTCGTCCCCGGGCTGCGCCACGACGGCGCCCGGATGCACCAGCAGACGATGGTCTGGACCGCCTAGCTCGCCTGGAAGTCGCTGGGCTCGCTCTCGATCAGGTAGTTCGGGTTGCCCTCGATGCCGGCGATCATCCGGGCGACCCAGTCGTTGTCGGAGGTCTCGATGTCACGCTCGGCGAGCTGCTCGCGCAGGTAGCCGGCCAGATCATCGGTCTCGCCGGTGTCCTTGGCCACGGAGGTCGCGTCGACAGCTGCCTGGAGGTCGGAGTTGTGTGTGGACATGCCTGCGTCGTACCCGATCTCTCAGGAGTCGAACCCGAGCCCGACCGCGTCGAGGGCCTTGAGGAAGAGGTTGCGCTCGCCCTCGCGGTGGTCGGCCCGGTCCAGGGACCAGCGGGTGGCGTTGATCCCGATCGCCGCGAGCGGCTCCGGCGGGAACGGCAACGGCTTGCGGCGCACCATCTCCAACCGGGTCCGCTCCGTCGAGAGCCCGGACAGCCGGTCCAGCATCACCTCGGCAGCGAACCTGGTGGCGCCGACGCCCAGCCCGGTGAAGCCGGCCGAGTAGGCGATCCGGCCGTCGGAGGCCAGGCCGTGGAACGCGGTGAACTGGGTGGAGGTGTCGATCGCGCCCGCCCACCGGTGGCTGAACGTCAGCCCGTCGAGCTGCGGGAACGCGGCGAGGAAGTGCGACGCGAGCGCGCGGAAGGTCTCGGGACGCTCCTCGTACGACGCCCGCACCCGCCGGCCGGAGTGGTAGACGGCGTCGTACCCGCCCCAGAGGATCCGGTGGTCCGCGGTCAGCCGGGTGTAGTGGAACTGGTTGGCCAGGTCGCCGAGCCCCTGCCGGTTGGCCCAGCCGATCGACGCGAGCTGCTCGGTGCTGAGCGGCTCGGTCATCAGCACGTAGTCGTAGACCGGCACCGTCAGCATCCGGGTCCGGCGCAGCAGCGACGGGAAGACGTTCGTCGCGAGCGCGACCCGCTCGCTGGTGACCGAGCCGTGCGGCGTCCGCACCGTGACCGGGCCGCGCGCACCCGGGTCGAGCGCGGTGACCTTCGAGCTCTCGTGGATCTCGACCCCGAGCTCGGTCGCCACCCGGGCCAGCTCCTTCGCCAGCCTCGCGGGGTGCACCAGCGCGCAGTCGTCGCGGCTCCACTCGCCGGCCAGGAAGAGCGGGCTGTCGACCTCGGCGCGGGTCGCAGTGGCGTCCAGGAAGTGCGGCGAGGCCTGGAGCCCGGCGACCTGGTACTCCTCGACCGCCACGTTCAGGGTGCCGGTGCGTTCGAACTGGCAGTCCAGCCCGAGGTCGCGCACGTCGGCCTCGAACGCGTCGAGGTTCTGCGTGCCGAGTCGCTCGAGCTCGTCGTACTCCCCGGGCCAGCGGGAGCGACCGTTCTCCTCGCCGTGGGTGAGGCTGGCCTCACAGAAGCCGCCGTTGCGACCCGACGCCGCCCACCCGATGGTGTTGGCCTCGAGCAGCACCACCCGCGCACCGGGGTTGCGGCGCTTGGCGATGACCGCCGTCCACAGCCCGCAGTAGCCACCGCCCACCACGGTCAGGTCGGCGGTCACCGGCCCGCCGAGCGGGGGGTACGTGGTCGTGCTGCCGGAGTCCTCCAGCCAGAAGACCGCGTGCCGCGACGGCGCCAACGCCGCCTCGACCGCTGCTGCCGGGGGAGCGTGGCGCTCGTAGGCGGTGCTCGTCGTGGTGCGTCTAGCCGCGCACATGGGCGTCGCCGGCCTTGAGCGCGTCGTCGAGGATGGCCAGCCCCTCGCGGGCCTCCTCGTCGCTCATCGTGCACGGCGGCACCACGTGGATCCGGTTGGTGTTGAAGAACGGCAGCAGCCCGGCCTGCTTGCAGGCGCCGACCACCTCGTTGAGCGCGCTGGTGGGCAGCACCTCGCGGGTCTCGGGGTCGACGACCAGGTCGAGCGCCCAGAACGAGCCGACGCCCCGGACCTCCCCGACGCAGGGGTGCCGCTCGGCGATCTCGGCGAGACCGGGCCCGTAGATCTCGCGGCCGAGCCGGTCGGAGTTCTCCACGATGCCCTCGTCGCGCATGGTGCGGATCGTGGCGACAGCGGCCGCGGCGGCGAGCGGGTGGCCGGAGTAGGTCAGCCCGCCCGGGTAGGCGCGGTGGTCGAAGGTCGCGGCGATCGCGTTGCTGATGATCACCCCGCCCAGCGGCACGTAGCCGGAGTTGACGCCCTTGGCGAAGGTGATCAGGTCGGGCGTCACGTCGTACCGGTCCAGCGCCAGCCAGGAGCCGGCGCGACCGAAGCCGGCCATCACCTCGTCGAGGATCATCACGATGCCGTGCCGGTCGCACAGCGTGCGAACCCCGGCGAGGTAGCCCGGCGGCGGCTCGAAGATGCCGGCGGTGCCGGGGATGGTCTCGAGGATGATCGCGGCGATGGTGCCCGGCCCCTCCGCCTCGAGGGTGCGCTCGAGGTGGGTCAGCGCCCGCTCGCACTCCTCCTCGACCGTCGTCGCGTGGAACTCCGAGCGGTAGAGGAACGGCCCGAAGAAGTGCACGACGCCCGCGGTGCCGGTGTCGTTGGCCCAGCGGCGCGGGTCGCCGGTGAGGTTGATCGTGGTCTGGGTGCCACCGTGGTAGGAGCGGTACGTCGACATGACCTTGTGGCGACCGGTGTGCAGCCGCGCCATGCGTACGGCGTGCTCGTTGGCGTCGGCGCCGCCGTTGGTGAAGAAGACCTTGTCGAAGCCGTCCGGGGCGATGCCGGCGATCAGCTCGGCGGCCTGCGCCCGCTGGTCGTTGGCGTGCGCCGGCGCCACCGTGCAGAGCCGATCGGCCTGCTCCTTGATCGCCGCGATGACCCGCGGGTGCTGGTGGCCGATGTTGGTGAAGACCAGCTGGCTGGAGAAGTCGAGGTAGCGGCGGTCCTCGTCGTCCCACACGTAGGAGCCGCGGGCCGCGGTGATCACCATCGGCTCGATCTCGGCCTGGGCCGACCAGGAGTGGAAGACGTGCTTGCGGTCCAGGTCGTAGGTGCTGCTCATGTCGTCGTACCTCTCAGTGCTGCTGCGGTGTCAGTGGTTCTTGGGGAAGGCGAGCTCGAGGCCGCCCACGGTGGACGGGTCCGGCCAGCGGGTGGTGACCACCTTGCCCCGGGTGAAGAAGTGCACGCCCTCGATGCCGTGGGCGTGGGTGTCGCCGAAGAGCGAGGACTTCCAGCCGCCGAAGGAGTAGTAGGCCATCGGCACCGGGATCGGCACGTTGACGCCGATCATGCCGACCTGGACGTCGGTCTCGAAGGCACGAGCCGCGCCGCCGTTGCTGGTGAAGATCGCGGTGCCGTTGCCGTAGCGGTTGGCGTTGACCAGGTCGAGCGCGTCCTGGTAGGTCTCGGCGCGCAGCACGCAGAGCACCGGGCCGAAGATCTCGTCGGTGTAGACGCTCATCGACGGCGTGACGTGGTCGAAGAGCGTGGGGCCGAGCCAGAAGCCGTCCCGCTCACCGTCGGCGTCGACCTTGCGACCGTCCACGATGAGCGCCGCACCCTCGGCCTCTCCGGCGTCGACGTACGACGCCACCTTGTCCCGGTGCACGGACGTCACGAGGGGACCCATGTCGGAGTCGCGGTCGCCGGCGCCGATGCGCAGCGTGTGGGTGCGGGTGGCGATCTTCTCGACCAGCGTGTCGCCGGTGTCGCCGACCGCGACCACGACGCTGATGGCCATGCAGCGCTCCCCGGCCGAGCCGTAGCCCGCGCTGACGGCCGCGTCGGCGGCCAGGTCGAGGTCGGCGTCGGGCAGCACCACCATGTGGTTCTTGGCGCCGCCGAGCGCCTGGACCCGCTTGCCGGCGCGGCTGGCGCGCTCGTAGACGTACTCCGCGATCGGAGTCGAGCCGACGAAGCTGATCGAGGCCACGTCGGGATGGTCGAGCAGCCCGTCGACGGCGACCTTGTCACCCTGGAGCACTGTGAAGACGCCGTCCGGCAGGCCGGCCTCCTGCCAGAGCCGGGCCATCCAGATCGCCGCGGACGGGTCCTTCTCGCTGGGCTTGAGCACGACGGCGTTGCCGGCCGCGATCGCGATCGGGAAGAACCACATCGGCACCATCGCCGGGAAGTTGAAGGGGCTGATGATGCCCACCACTCCCAGCGGCTGGCGCAGGCTCTTGACGTCGACCCCGGTCGAGACCTGCGGAGAGTTGCCGCCCTTGAGCAGGTGCGGGATCCCGCACGCGAACTCGACGACTTCCTGGCCGCGGGACACCTCGCCCAGGGCGTCGGAGTGCACCTTGCCGTGCTCACTGGTGATGATCGCGGCGAGCTCGTCCTTGCGCTCGTTGAGCAGCTCGCGGAAGCGGAAGACCACCTGGGTACGGGCGCTCACCGAGGTGCGGGCCCAGGTGGCGGCCGCGGCCTTCGCCGAGGCGACCGCTGCCTCGATGTCGGCTTCGTCGGCATAGACGACCTGAGCGGTCACCTGCCCGGTCGCGGGATCGGTGACGTCGCCCAGCCGGGCGGCCTCTCCGAGGTGGGTGCTGCCGTCGATCCAGTGCGCGATGGTCGTCATGCTGCTCATCCTGCGTGGCCGTCGGCGTGGCGTCGAGGGACACAGTGTCGTCCATTGGTACGTCACAGGGTCAGTACGTCGCCTAGAGTCGACCGCATGCCTGTCTCCGTGCGCGAAGTACTCGCGCTGCCGGCCCTGGCTGCCGGTGACCCGGTGGTGCTGAGCGGCGAGCCGGGCCTGGACGCCGACATCCGCTGGGTGCACGTCTCCGAGGTGCGTGACGTCGGGTCGGTGCTGGTCGGCGACGAGCTGGTGCTGACCACGGGACTCGGGATGGCGTCCTCCCCGGAGGTCGCCGAGGAGTTCGTCCGTCAGCTCGCCGAGGTCGGTGCCGCCGGACTCGTGGTCGAGCTGAGCTCGGCGTACCGCTCGGTCCCGGAGCCGGCACTGCGCCGGGCCCGGGCTGCCGGCCTGCCGGTGATCGCCCTCAACCGCCCGGTCCGCTTCGTCGAGGTGACCGAGAGCGTGCACCGCGCGATCGTCGCCGAGCAGTTCGAGCAGGTGCGCTTCGCCGGACAGGTGCACCAGACCTTCACCGAGCTGGGGCTGGATCGCGCCCCGACGGCCCGACTGGTCGAGGCCACCGCCGACCTGGTCGGCGGGTCCGTCGTCCTGGAGGACCTGTCCCGACGGGTGATCGCGCCGGCGGCCCGCGGCGAGCCGGTCGACCGGCTGCTGACCGATTGGGAGCGACGCTCGCGGCTCACGCCGTACCTCCACCAGACCGGGACGGGCGGCCCCGAGCGCTGGCTGACCACCCCCGTCGGCATCCAGGGCGGCGCGTGGGGACGGCTGGTGCTGCCCGGACCGCGCGACGAGGTGCGGGCGCGGCTGGTCCTGGAGCGGGCCGCCCAGGCCCTCGAGCTGGGCCGGATGATCGAGCGTGACGACACCTCGATCCAGCTGCGCGTGCACGGTGGGTTCCTGCTCGACCTGCTGGCCGGAAGGCTGGGGAGCGAGGCCGCCGCCGCTGCGCGGCTGCGCGCCCTGGGCAGCCCCGCCTCCGACTCCTACGTCGGCGCCGTGGCCCGGCTGCGGTCCGAGGCGTCGGTGGACCGGCTGGTGGCCGCGCTCGGTGACGTGGCGGGGCTGGTCGGGGTGCTCGATGCGGTCCACGTCGGGCTGCTCGTCCCCGCCGGTGCCGACCTCGACGAGGCAGCGCGCGCCCTGACGAGGATCGAGCCGGACGCCGTGCTGGCCGCGGGTCCCTCGGTCACCGGCGTGCTCGCTGCCGCGACGTCGTTGCGATCGGCCCGGGCGGTGGCCGACGTCGCCGTGTCGATCCCGGTGTACGACGGCTGCGTGCGCCAGGCCGACATCCGGCTGCCGGGGCTGCTGATGTCCCTGCGTGAGGACGCCCGGCTCCAGGAGTTCGTCGAGGTCGAGCTCGGCACGCTGCTCGAGCACGAGGCGCGCCACGGCAGCGGTCTGGTCGACCTGCTGCGCCAGTACCTCGCCGTCGGGGGCAACAAGACCGAGCTGGCCCGGGTCGCCCACCGCAACCGGACCTCGCTCTACCCCGCGCTGCGCCGGCTCGAGGACCTCGTCGGGCACTCCCTCGACGACGCTGCCTCGCGGCTCTCGCTCGGCGTGGCGCTGCTCGCGCACGACCAGGCGCCGCGGCAGGGTGCAGACTGAGCACATGCCGAGGTTCGCATCGGTCGACGACTACCTCGCCGCGCTGCCGGCCGACACCCGGCAGGTGGTCGAGGAGATCGCCCGCCGCGTGGTCGCCGTCGCTCCCGACGCGACCGCCGTGATCCGCTACGACATGCCGACCTGGCAGCTCGACGGGACGTCCCTGGTCCACGTCGCGGCGTGGAAGCGGCACGTCAGCGTCTACCCGACGCCGCCGGAGGGCGACGCCGCGCTCGACGCCGACCTCGCGCCGTACGCCGGGGAGAAGGGCACCATGAAGTTCCCCTACGACGACGTGCCCTACGACCTGATCGAGCGGGCGGTGCGGCGGCTGCGCGAGGCGCGAGCCTGACGGACGGGCCATTCTGCTCGTCCCCTGGCCAGCCGTGCACACTGTTGCCCGTGGTGAGCACCGGAGCATCTCGATCCGCACCTCCGCCGCGCTCGCCGGCACCCTCGCCGGCTCGGGTGTCCGAGGGCATGTCATGACGGTGGTCGTCATGGGCGGCGCCAACATGGACGTCAAGGCCCGCAGCCTCCGGTCCGTCGTGCCCGGGACCAGCAACCCCGGGACGGTGGTGATGAGCGCCGGTGGCGTCGGTCGCAACGTCGCGGAGAACCTCGCTCGGCTCGGGACCCGCACCCACCTCGTCGCGGTCGTCGGCAGCGACGCCCTCGGCGACCAGGTGCTGGCGGCCACCGCCGCAGCGGGCGTGCAGACCGGGCAGGTACGCCGCAGCGCCGGCGCGACCGGCACCTACACCGCCGTCCTCGACGCCGACGGCGAGCTCGTCGTCGCGATCGCCGACATGGCCGCCACCGACGACCTCGGTCCCGGGGAGATCGACGCGGCCCGGGAGCTGGTCGCCGCTGCGGGTCTCGTGGTGCTCGACGGCAACCTGCCGACCGCGACCCTGGCGCGGGCGCTGGACCTGAGCGGTGCGGCCGGTGTCCGCGTCGTGCTCGAGCCGGTGAGCGTGCCCAAGGCCGCGAACCTCGCCCATCTCGTCGCCGTCGACCGGCCGATCTTCGCGATCACCCCCAACCGCGACGAGCTGGCCGCCCTGACCGGGCTGCCGACCAGCACCGACCGCGAGGTCGCCGTCGCGACCCAGGTGCTGCACGACCGCGGTGTCGAGCTGGTCTGGGTCCGGCTCGGCGAGCTCGGCTCCCGGCTCAGCTCCCGGGGTGGCGACGCGACCTGGATCGACGCGGTCCCCACCTCGGTCGAGGACGTCACGGGCGCCGGCGACGCGATGCTGGCTGCCTTCTGCCACCGGCTGGTCGCCGGGGCCGGTCCGGTCGACGCCGCTGCGTACGCCCACGCCGCTGCCGCTCTCACCGTGGCCAGCACCCACACCGTCCGACCCGACCTCACCGACCGACTCGTCAGGAGCGCCCTTCCGTGACCACAGCAGGGACCACCCCGCATCCCTCCCTCCACCTCAACGACGAGGTCTCGGACGCGCTCGCCACCGGCCGGCCGGTCGTCGCCCTGGAGAGCACGATCATCAGCCACGGCATGCCCTACCCGCAGAACGTCGCGATGGCGACCGAGGTCGAGGGCATCATCCGCGAGCACGGAGCCGTGCCGGCGACGATCGCGGTGCTCCACGGTCGACCCTGCATCGGCCTCTCCGCCGAGCAGCTGGAGCTGCTCGCCAGCGACGCCGACGTCACCAAGGTCAGCGTCCGCGACCTGCCGTTCGTGGTGGCCCGCGGCAGCCACGGGGCCACCACCGTGGCTGCGACGATGCGGCTCGCCGCGCTCGCAGGGATCCGCACCTTCGTCACCGGCGGCCTCGGCGGCGTGCACCGCGGTGCGCAGCAGAGCTTCGACGTGAGCGCCGACCTGACCGAGCTCGGCACCACCGACGTCGCCGTGGTCTCCGCAGGGGTGAAGAGCATCCTCGACATCGGGCTCACCCTCGAGACCCTCGAGACGCTGGGGGTGCCGGTGCTGGCCTACGGCAGTGACGAGTTCCCGTCGTTCTACTCCCGGTCCAGCGGTCACACCGCGCCGATGCGGGTCGACTCCGCGGCCGAGGTGGCCGCCGTGATGCGGGCCAAGTGGGAGCTCGGGATCGCCGGTGGACTGGTGGTCGCCAACCCGATCCCGGTCGAGGACGAGATCCCCGCGGCCGAGATCGGCGTCATCATCGACCAGGCCCTCGCCGACATGGACGCGCTCGGCATCCACGGCAAGGACGCGACGCCGTACCTCCTGGGCAGGATCGTGGAGATCACCGGTGGAGCCTCCCTCACCGCGAACATCGCCCTGGTGCGCCACAACGCCCGCCTCGGGGCAGCCATCGCGGCGGAGTACGCCGGCCGCTGAGGGTTCGCCGGACACCCCCGGAGACGTCGCCGCGCGTTCATCCGGTCGCCCGAGCCTGAGGACATGCGCGTTGCGATCGTCACCGAGTCGTTCGTCCCGCAGGTCAACGGCGTGTCCAACACGGTCCGCCACCTCGTCCGCGAGCTCGTCGCGGCCGGCCACGAGCCGGTGGTCGTCGCACCCGGCCCCGGCCCGGCCGAGCACGAGAGCGTGCCGGTCGTCCGGGTCCGCTCGGTCGGGCTCCCCGGCTACCGGTCCTTCCCCATCGGGCTGCCCGACGCGGCCGTCGGGCGCTGCCTGGCCCACTTCCGCCCGGACGTCGTCCACCTGGCGTCCCCGATCGCACTCGGCGCGGTCGGACTGCGGGCCGCTCGCCGGCTGGGGCTGCCGACGGTCGCGGTCTACCAGACCGACATCGCGGGCTTCGCCCGTCAGTACGGCATCCACGCCGACCCCGTGCTCGACCGCTGGATCGGGCACCTGCACCGGCGGGTGGACCGCACCCTGGTGCCGTCGACGTGCTCGCTGACCCAGCTGCGGGCGCTCGGGGTCCGCGACCTGCACCTGTGGCGGCGCGGCGTCCAGCTCGACCTCTTCGGGCCCGACCGCCGCGACGAGCAGCTGACGCAGGAGTGGTCGGGCGAGGAGCGTCGGGTGGTGGTGGGGTACGTCGGCCGGCTCGCGCACGAGAAGCAGATCCACCGCCTCGGCGTCCTGGCCGGTGTGCCCGGCGTCCAGCTCGTCGTGATCGGCGACGGTCCGGCGCGCGCCGACCTGGCCCGGCAGCTCCCGGGCGCCGTCTTCACCGGCATGCTGCAGGGAGCCGAGCTGGCCCGGACCTTCGCCAGCCTGGACGTCTTCGTGCACACCGGCGACGCGGAGACCTTCTGCCAGACCATCCAGGAGGCGCAGGCCAGCGGGGTACCGGTGGTCGCACCCGCCGCCGGCGGGCCGCTCGACCTGGTCGACCCCGAGATGACCGGCCTGCTCTTCGACCCGACCGACCTGGGGTCGCTGCGCAGCAGCGTCGTCCGCCTCGCCCAGTCGCCCGACCTGCGCGCCGACCTCGCCAGCCGCGGGACCCTCGCGGTCGCCGGCCGCAGCTGGGCGGGCGTCGTGGACGAGCTCGTCGAGCGGCACTACCGGAGCGTGGCCACCCCGGTCGGCGCGGTCGCGTGAGCGCCATGACCCTACGGATCAGCGTCCTCGGGACCGGATATCTCGGTGCCACCCACGCCGCCTGCCTGGCCGAGCTGGGTCACACCGTCGTCGGCGTCGACAACGACCCCCAGAAGATCGCGCTGCTGCGCCAGGGCATCGTGCCCTTCTCCGAGCCCGGACTCGGCGCCCTGGTCAGCCGGCACGTGGCGAGCGGCCGGCTGCGCTTCACCACCGACATCGGGGAGGCCGCCGAGCTCGCCGACGTCCACTTCGTCTGTGTCGGCACCCCGCAGGCCAGCAGCGGGGCCGGGGCCGACCTCGGGGCCGTCGACGCCGTCGTCGAGAGCCTGGCCCGTGCCCTGCGGCGCGACAGCCTGGTCGTCGGCAAGTCGACCGTGCCGGTCGGTACGGCGGCCCGGCTGGCCGCCCGGTTGGCAGAGCTGACCCCCGCCGGGGTGACTGCTTCGCTCGCCTGGAACCCGGAGTTCCTGCGGGAGGGCCACGGCATCGAGGACACCCTCGCGCCCACCCGGCTCGTGCTCGGGGTGACGAGTCCGCACGCCGAGCAGGTGCTCCGCGACGTCTACGCCACCGTGGTGCGGGCCGGGACCCCGGTCCACGTCACCGACCTGGAGACCGCCGAGCTGGCCAAGACGGCTGCGAACGCGTTCCTGGCCACCAAGATCTCCTTCATCAACGCGATGGCCGACCTGTGCGACCGCAGTGGCGCGGACGTGGTCGCACTGGCCGACATCCTCGGCGACGACCCCCGGATCGGCCGGGCCTTCCTCGACGCCGGGGTCGGCTTCGGGGGCGGCTGCCTGCCCAAGGACCTGCGGGCGCTCTCGGCCACCGCCGAGGAGCTCGGCGTGCACCACGCCGTACGCCTGCTGGGGGAGGTGGACGCGGTGAACCTCGCCGCCCGCGACCGGATCGTGGAGGCGGCCGAGCAGCTGTGTGGCGGCTCCGTGACGGGGCGGCGGATCGGCGTGCTGGGGGCAGCGTTCAAGCCCCGGTCGGACGACGTGCGCGACTCGCCGGCCCTCCACGTGGCACACCAGCTGCACCGCCTCGGCGCGAAGGTGCGGGTCTACGACCCCGAGGCCAACGTCAACGCCCGCGCGGTGCGCCCCGAGCTGCGCTACGTCGCCAGCCCCGACGCGGCGGCGCGGGCTGCGGACCTGCTCCTGCACCTGACGGACTGGCCCGAGTTCCGTGCGCTCGACCCGGCCGCGCTGGGTCGACTGGTCCGGCACCGTCGCGTCCTCGACGGCCGCAACGGGCTGGACCCCGTGCGCTGGCGCGCGGCGGGGTGGCAGGTCCGCGGCGTGGGCCGTGGTGACCTGGTCACCGACCTCACACCGGCGGGAGCCCGGTGACCGGCCGACGCCTCGTGAGCACCCTCGCGATCGCAGCCGGTGGCGCCGCCGTCGCCGTCGTCGCCTCGGTCTGGACGCTCAGGCTCCAGGCGGGCGTGGCCCGGAGGGCGATCGGGAAGCCCCTCGGTGAGGAGGCGCTGCTCGCCGACCGGACCTACAAGAGGAAGTACGGCGACCCGATCGACCTGCTGCTCCTGGGTGACTCCATCGCCGCCGGGCTGGGCGCCGATGCCCCGAAGCACACCCTGGGTGGTGAGCTCTCCCGGCTGCTGACCCGGCAGACCCGGCGCGCCGTACGCCTGCACACCGCGGCCGTGGTCGGGGCCGAGTCGTCGGCGCTCGCCGACCAGCTGGCCTCGTTGGCACCCGGCTACCGGGCTGACGTCGCGGTGCTCGTGGTCGGCGGCAACGACATCACCCACCGGGTGCGGACCAGTGAGTCGCGTCGGCACCTGGGCGAGGCGATCACCGCGCTGCGTGGCGCCGGTGTGGAGGTCGTCGTCGGGACCTGTCCCGACCTCGGTGCGCTGCGGCCGCTGCCGCAGCCGCTGCGGTCCCTCGGGGCACGGGCGTCGCGGCAGCTGGCCGCCGCGCAGCGGGAGGTCACCACCGAGCTCGGCGGTCGCGCCGTGTCCCTGGCCGAGGTGGTCGGCCCGTTCTTCATCACCCAGCCCGACGAGATGTTCGCCCTCGACCGGTTCCACCCCTCGGGCGCCGGCTACCGGCGCACCGCGAAGGCGATGCTGCCCAGCGTGCTCGCCGCGCTCGGCTACCTCGACTCGGTTCCGTTCGGCCACCACGCGCCGGTGTCCCTGGCGCCGGTCACCTGACCCGTGACTCCCACGTATCAGGCACGCCGGACGCTGCTCCTGTCCGGCATGAACCCCGCCAGCATCAACCCCGTCATCGCCCTGCAGCACGCGTGGGAGACGCCCGACCTCGAGCAGCGCCGGGCCCGGCGTCGCAGCGCCGGGCGACGGCGTACCCGCACCCTGATCGGGACCCGGCTGAACGCCGCGACCCCGCCGCTCGACGGCTGAGCGGGTCGGCGGTCTCCAGCCGGTCCCACATAGGGCAGGCTGAGACCATGCACTTCGTCGGCATGGACCTCGCCTGGGGCACCCGCCAGCCCACCGGCCTGGCCGTGCTCGACGACGACGGACGGCTGGTGCACATCTCGGCGGTGCGCACCGACGACGAGATCGTCGAGGCGCTGGCGCCGTACGTCAGCGGTGAGTGCCTCGTCGCCATCGACGCCCCGCTCATCGTGCGCAACGCCACCGGCAACCGGCCCGCCGAGGCCGCCCTCAACAAGGACTTCGCGCGCTTCGACGCCGGCGCGCACCCGGCCAACACCGGCAAGCCGGAGCTGGTCAAGCCCCGCGGCGGCGAGCTGTGCAACCGGATCGGGCTGGACATGAACCCGCGTTCCGGCCGGGCCCGACGGGCGATCGAGGTCTATCCGCACCCGGCCACGGTCGCGCTCTTCCGGCTCGGCCGGACCTTGAAGTACAAGAACAAGCCGGGGCGGTCCTTCGACCGGCTCCGCGGCGAGTTGCTGGTGCTGATGGGCCTGGTCGAGGGGCTGGCCGCGGCGCCCACCCCGATGCTGCTGGACCACCCCGGCTGGCGCGCCCTGGTCGCCCAGGTCGAGACCGCCACCCGCAAGAGCGAGCTGCGGGTCGCCGAGGACCAGGTGGACGCGGTGCTGTGCGCCTACGTCGCGCTCTTCGCGGTGCGCGAACCCGATCGGGTCACCACGTACGGCACGCTGGCCGACGGCTACATCGTGACGCCGACGCTGCCCGAGGGGCACACACCGACGCCGCGCGAGCGCCGTCCCGCTCCCGACCCGGCGCGCTCCGCCGTCGAGGAGTACGCCGCCCGGCACGACTCCCTCGTCGAGGCCGGCCACCAGTACGTCGCGCTGATCACCGAGATCCTCGACGAGGCCGGGATCAACTACCTGACCGTGGGCGGACGCACCAAGAGCGTGGCGTCCTTCGCGACCAAGGCGACCAGGGTCGTCGACGGCGCTCCCGCCTTCACCGACCCGCTGAGCGAGATCACCGACCAGATCGGCGTCCGGGTGATCACCTACGTGCGCAGCGACGTCGCCGCGGTGGCCGACCTGCTCGGCACTCAGCTGCGGGTGATCGACGACCGCGACCTCGGTGAGGAGACCGCCAGCGAGGGCCGCTTCGGCTACGCCAGCCGGCACCTGCTGGTCTCCCTCGACAACGGCCAGCAGTCCTTCGAGTCGTTGCGCGGGCTGACCGCGCAGGTGCAGCTGCGCACCGTGCTGCAGCACGCCTGGGCCGAGTTCGAGCACGACATCCGCTACAAGGGCACCGTGCCCGAGGAGCACGCCCGCGACTTCGACCGGCGCTTCACCCTCGCCGCCGGCCTGCTGGAGCTCGCCGACCAGGAGTTCACCACGATCCGCGACCGGCTGCGGGGCGGGTCCGTCGCGGAGGCGTCCGCCGACGCCGAGGCCGACGGCCTCAGCCCGCGCGAGCTCGCGGCCTATCTCGCCGGGCAGTACGCCGACGCCGAGTGGTCGCGGGCCGACCACTACTCCTGGATCGCCGGGCTGCTCTCCGAGCTCGGGATCACCACGCTCGCCCAGCTCGGCGAGGTGCTCGCGGAGGTCGACGGCGACCAGCTCACCTCGCGGATGGACTACCGCTACCCACCCGGCGCCGTACGTCGTCTCGACGACGCGCTGCTCGTCGCCTTCGCGGAGCGCTACGTCGCACTGCCGGGCAACGCGCACCGGATCGACCTGCTGCGGACCCGGCTGGAGCGGATGACCTCGTGACCGGTCGTTCCACCTGTGGATCGGGCTCTGACGTCAGGGCTGGTACGGCGGGGCGACGCCCCAACCCCATCGCGGGACCGGCGCCTGCTCGACCACCTGGGCGCCCGGCTGCGAGTTCTCCATCGCCAGCCGGGTGCCCCACTCGAGGTAGCCGATCAGCGCGGCCCGGAACTCGGGGTCGGCCGGCAGCGCGGCATCGTCGGCCGCCAGGCTCATGGTGGAGGCGAAGCGGTGCCGCTGCTCCGCGGTGATCCCCAGATCCCGGTGGTGGGCCAGCATCCGCTCGTAGCCGCCGAGCTCGGAGGTGTAGGTCGCCGGCCCGCCGAACACCTCCGACCACCAGGCGGCGACATGGGCACGGTGCTCCTCGGAGACGCCGCCGGGGAAGAAGCCGCTGAGCAGGTCGTCGCGCTCGACCCGGTCGTAGAAGCAGTCGATGAGCCGCCGCAACGCCGGCCCGCCGCCGGCCCACTCGTAGAGGGTCGGTTCGTCGGTCATGCGTCGACGCTACCGTCGAGTCCATGACACCAGCAGACGTCTACACCGACTTCTTCGGGCGGATTCGCGACAACGGGGTGGCGGTCGTCGACGGACTGACCGACGAACAGCTCGCCCACCGGGTCACCCCCGACGCCAACTCGATCGCCTGGCTGGTCTGGCACACCGCGCGCGGGCAGGACGCCCAGGTGGCCGAGGTCGCCGGCCTCGACCAGGTCTGGACCACCCAGGGCTGGGTGGAGCGCTTCGACCTCGACCTGGATGCGGCCGACCACGGCTACGGCCACACCAGCGAGCAGGTCGCCAGGGTGCGTGCCAGCGCGGAGCTGTTGGGCGGCTACCTCGAGGCCGTGCACGAGCAGACCGCGACCTGGCTGGCCGGCGTCGGTGCCGACGACCTCGACCGGGTCGTCGACACTCACTGGGACCCGCCGGTGACCCTCGGGGTCCGGCTGGTCAGCGTCGTCGACGACGACGCCCAGCACGTCGGCCAGGCGGCCTACCTGCGCGGGCTGATCGAGGCCTGAGCGAGCTTGTCGCGCATGCCGGCCGCGTCCACCTCGGCGCCGTACGCCGGCTGGTCGCGGTCGAAGCGCCAGCCCTCGGCGAGCGGCCCGGCGTCGACGACGTCGAAGCCGATCTCGTCGGTCAGCGCGGTGACGGTCGCCTTGGCGGCCTCGTCGTCGCCGGCCAGCGAGAGCGCTCGGCGCTCGGGCGCGCCTGCAGGGGTGCCGTGGGTGAGCAGGTGGGCTGCCTGGATGGCGTTGAAGAGCTTCACGACGTGCGAGTCCGGCAGGTGCGCCTGGAGGACCTCGCTCGGGGTGGTCGACCCCTCGTCGATCTCGGCGACGTGGCCGTCGCGCTCGAAGTAGTAGTTGTTGGTGTCGATGACGATCTTGCCGGCCAACGGCGCGACCGGCACCTGGTCGACCGCGAGGAACGGCACCGACACGACGACGATCTCCCCGGCTTCGGCCGCCTCCTCGGCGGTCGCCGCGCGAGCGTGGTCACCGATCTCGGAGACGAGGCCGCTGAGCGTCTCCGGCCCGCGTGAGTTGCTGATGACGACGTCGTGACCCTGCGCCGCGAAGAGCTTCGCGAGGTTGCCGCCGATGTTGCCGCTGCCGATGAATCCGAGGGTTGTCATGCAGGGTGGAACGGTGCCGGGGTCGGGCTTGTTCCGGGTCCCGGCACACACCGCTCGACCACCATCAGCGGATCCGCTGGCGCGGCTCCGGTCTCGACACGCCGGTCGCGACCTCGTGCCTCGGTCGCGCGGCTCGCTCGACCACCATCAGCGGATCCGCTGGCGCGGCTCCGGTCTCGACACGCCGGTCGCGACCTCGTGCCTCGGTCGCGCGGCTCGCTCGACCACCATCAGCGGATCCGCTGGCGCGGCTCCGCTACCACGGACTGGGCTTGAAGTCCTTGAGGAAGTGCCCGTGGAGGTCCTCGCCGGCCTCGCCGCGCACGATCGGGTCGTAGACGCGCGCCGCGCCGTCGACCAGGTCCAGCGGGGCGTGCCAGCCCTCGGCGGCGATCCGCAGCTTCTCCTGGTGCGGCCGCTCGTCGGTGATCCAGCCGGTGTCCACGGCGTTCATCAGGATCTGGTCGGTCTCGAACATCTCGCCCGCGCTGGTGCGGGTGAGCATGTTGAGCGATGCCTTGGCCATGTTGGTGTGCGGGTGCCCCGGGCCCTTGTAGGCCCGCGAGAACTGACCCTCCATCGCCGACACGTTCACGACGTGGGTACGTCGGGCCGGCGAGCTGCGCATCGACGCCCGCAGCCGCGAGATGAGGATGAACGGCGCGGTCGCGTTGCAGAGCTGGACCTCGAGCAGCTCGAGCGGGTCGACCTCGTCGACCGTCTGCGTCCACGAGTTCGTCGTCTGCAGGTCCGGCAGCAGGCCGCCGGCGTCGACGGCGGTGCCGGCGAGGTGTGCCTCCAGGCTGGCGTTGCCGGCCTGGAGTGCGAGCGCCGTGATCGAGGCCGGCGTGTGCGCGGGCGTCTCGTGGTGCGCGACGGCGTGCTGCTGGAGGGTGCCGGCGATCGCCGCCGGGTGCGCGTCGCTGATCCGGTCGAAGGACACGATCTCGGGCAGCGTGACCCCGGTGGGCAGCGGTGCGGCCTCGGCGTCGACCAGCGGCGCGTAGGAGCCCGGCGTACGGCGTACCGTCTGGCAGGCGTTGTTGATCAGGATGTCGAGCGGCCCCGCGGCCGCCACCTCGTCGGCCAGCGAGACCACCTGGGTCGGGTCGCGCAGGTCGATGCCGACGATCTTGAGCCGGTCGATCCAGTCGGCGCTGTCCGGCAGGGTCGAGAAGCGGCGTACGGCGTCGTGCGGGAACCGCGTCGTGATCGTCGTGTGGGCGCCGTCGCGCAGCAGCCGCAGCGCGATGTACATGCCGATCTTCGCGCGCCCGCCGGTCAGCAGTGCGCGGCGGCCGGTGAGGTCGGTGCCCTGGCCCCGCTTGGCGTGCGACATCGCGGCGCAGGTGGGGCAGAGATAGTGGTAGAACGCGTCGACGAGGGTGTAGTCGTTCTTGCAGATGTAGCAGCCGCGCGGGTTGATCAGCTCGCCGGCGAAGGCGCCGGGGGCGGTCGAGACCAGGGGGATACCGAGGGTCTCGTCGTCGATCCGCATCGGGGAGCCGGTCGCGGTCGCCTCGGTCACGGCGCGGTCCGCGGCCAGCTCGGCCTGCCGCTTGCGGGTGCGTCGCTCGGCCTTGAGTGCCTTGTACATGTGGGACGCGGCCCGCTTGACCGTCACCAGGTCCGGGTCGTCCTCGTCGAGGTCGTGCAGCTGGCCGAGCACGCGCACGGTGGTGGCCAGGTCGTCGGGGTCGATCACGGTGTGATGGTAGGTGTCCGGGTGATCCGGTACCGAATGAACGACGGCACGGCGACCGCTGCCGCCACCGTCCCGATCACCACCAGCACGCCGCCGCCGGCCGCGGCGGCCGCCGTACCGACCGCGGCCGCACTGGCCCCGTGGACCACGTCCGCGATCCGGGGACCACCGGCCACCACCACGATGAAGATGCCCTGAAGCCGGCCGCGGACCGAGTCGTCCGCGGCGCTCTGGAGCATGCTGGTGCGGAAGGCGGCCGACGCCATGTCGGCGGCCCCACCGATCACCAGCATCACCAGTGCGACCACCAGCATCGCGGTCTGCCAGTGGCTGTTCGCGATGCCCACGGCCAGCCCGAAGCCGATCATCGCGGCACCCCAGATCAGGATGCAGACGATGACGGCGCGGCCCTGCAGGTCGACCCGCGAGACCCAGCCGGAGAAGATGCCGCCGATCACCGCACCGGCGGGGATGGCGGCGAAGAGCAGCGCGAAGACCAGCCCACCCTCGTCGGGGCCGTTGAAGGAGGTGTGCGCGATCTCGGGGAAGAGCGCGCGCGGCATCCCGAAGACCATCGCGATCAGGTCGACGACGAACGACATCATCAGCACGGGGTGCCCCCGCAGGTAGCTGAACCCCTCGATCACCGAGCGCAGTCCGGGTGTGCCCTTGGCTGCGTCGTCGACCGGGAGCCTCGGCAGCCGTACGACGGCACTGAGCGTCGCGAAGAGGGTGATCGTGTCGACCAGGTAGAGCCACTCGAAGCCCAGGATCGGGATCAGCACGCCGGCCACGAGCGGGCCACCGATGGCGCCGGCCTGGAAGACCGTCATGTTCAGCGAGTTCGCGGCCGGCAGCAGCTCCGGGGGGAGCAGCTTGGGCAGCACCGCGCTCCGGGTCGGCTGGTTGACCGCGAAGAACGCCTGCTGCACCGAGAAGAGGCACAGCAGCAGCCACACGTTGGTGCTGCTCATCGCCGCCTGGACGTAGAAGAGCCCGCTGGTCACGATCAGCCCGGTGGTGGTGATGATCAGCAGGGTGCGGCGGTCGAAGACGTCCGCGAGCGCGCCACCCCACAGCCCGAACACCACGAGCGGGACCAGGCCGAAGAGACCGGTGAGGCCGACGTACGCCGAGGAGCCGGTGTCGGCGTAGATCTGGGCCGGGACGGCGACCACCGTCATCTGGGCGCCGACGACGGTGATGATGTTGGCGATCCACAGCCGCCGGAAGTTGTCGTCGCGCAGGGGTCGGGTGTCGGCGACCAGGCCCCTCATCCGCTGACGTCGACTCCGCACGATGCGACAACCTAGTCGGGGGCATCATGGGGTCCATGACCCCATCACCGGTCGGACCGCTCGATGTGACCTTCGACGCGGAGCTCGTGCGCAGCTCCGAGAAGGGTGGCTGGACGTACGTCGTCTGGCCCGAGTCTGCGACGTTCTTCGGGACCCGCGGCCTGGTCAAGGTCCGCGGCACCATCGACGGGGTGCCGTTCACCAGCTCCTTCATGGCGCTGGGCGACGGCAACCACAAGCTGCCGGTGAAGTCCGCGCTCCGGGTGGAGTCCGGCAAGGAGGCGGGTGACACGGTGAGCGTGCACCTCCAGGAGAGGATCAGCTGATGGTCGAGTCGGTCTGGGACTACCCCCGACCACCGCGGCTGGAGACCAGCGACGAGCTGGTCGAGATCGTGCTCGGCGATGTGGTGATCGCCAGCTCGACGAGGTCGTGGCGGGTGCTGGAGACGAGCCACCCCCCGACGTACTACCTGCCCCAGGACGCCTTCGTCCCGGGCGTCCTGCGCCCGGCGGCGGGCGGCAGCTGGTGCGAGTGGAAGGGGCAGGCGTCGTACTTCGACCTGGTCGCCGGCGACCAGGTCGCCCGCCGGGCGGGGTGGACCTACCCGCGTCCGACCCCCGGCTTCGAGGACCTCGCCGACGCGGTCGCCGTGATGCCCGGGCTCGTCGACCGCTGCACCGTCGATGGTGAGGTGGTCGTCGCGCAGCCGGGCGGGTTCTACGGCGGCTGGATCACCAGCCGGGTGAGCGGACCCTTCAAGGGCGCGCCGGGCACCCTCGGCTGGTAGTGGCGAGAATGTCCCGGGCCGAGTCGCAACCGGTCGCCCACGCGGCGATCGAGCGGATCTACCGCGAGGAGTACGGCCGGGTGGTCGCCTCGCTGGCGCGCCGTTTCAGTGACCTCGACCTCGCCGAGGACGCGGCGGGCGAGGCGCTCGTGGTGGCCGCCGAGCGGTGGCCCGTGGACGGCGTACCCCCGAATCCCGGCGCCTGGCTGACCATCACGGCAGGCAACCGGGCGATCGACCGGATCCGCCGCGAGAAGACCCGCGACGCCAAGCACCAGGCGGCCCTGATGATGAAGGACCCCGAACCGCACCGCCCGACCGGCATCGTCGAGGACGACCGGCTGCGGCTGATCTTCACCTGCTGCCACCCGGCGCTCGCACCGGAGGCCCGGGTGGCGCTCACGTTGCGACTGCTCGGCGGGCTGACGGTGCCCGAGATCGCCCAGGCCTTCCTGGTCCCCGAGACCACGATGGGCCAGCGGATCACCCGGGCGAAGCGCAAGATCAAGGACGCCAACATCCCGTTCCGGGTGCCGCAGGCCGACGATCTCACCCAGCGGCTGGCCGGGGTGCTGGCGGTGATCTACCTGGTCTTCAACGAGGGCTACCTCGCGAGCTCGGGAGGAGCTCCGGTCCGCGAGGAGCTCACGGCGGAGGCGATCCGGCTGGGGCGGATCCTGCGCTCCCTGCTGCCCGACGAGCCCGAGGTCGCCGGTCTGCTGGCGCTGATGCTGATGACCGAGGCCCGACGTCAGGTCCGGGTCGCGGACGGCGAGCTGGTGCCGCTCCACGAGCAGGACCGAGGCGGCTGGGACCGGGCGCTGGTGGCCGAGGGTCACGACCTGGTCCGCGAGTGCCTGGCCCGGACGGTGCGCACCGGGATCGGTCCGGGTCGCTACCAGCTGCTGGCCGCGGTCAACGCCGTCCACACCGATGCGCCGACGGCCGCGGACACCGACTGGACCCAGATCGCGGCCCTCTACACCCGGCTGCAGCGCGTGGACCCGAGCCCGATCGTGACGCTGAACCGGGCGGTCGCGATCGCCGAGCTCGACGGGCCCGAGCTGGCGCTGCGCGAGGTGGACCGGCTGGAGCTCACGTCGTACCACGCCTGGCACGCAACCCGGGCCGACCTGTTGCGCCGACTCGGACGGAGCGCCGAGGCTCGCACGGCGTACGACGCTGCGATCGCAGCCACCGACAACGCGGCCGAGCAGGCCTATCTCTCCAGGCGGCGTGGCAGTCTGGCGCCATGACGCAGGCACCGGCCGTCCACCCGATCGAGCTCCCTGACCAGGCGGACGCGCAGGACTGGGTCGAGCAGCGTGCCCGCGACGGTCTGGAGACGGCCCGGTCGCTGGTGTCGGAGCTGCGGTCGGCACCCTCGGGCCACGCACTCGAGGTGCTGCGGCAGTGGGACGAGGTCAGCCGCCAGCTCGGCAACGTCGCTGCGGTCGCCTCGCTCTTCGCCAACGTGCACCCGGACGAGGCGGTGCGCACCAGCTGTGAGCAGGCCGAGGTCGAGGTGGACCGGCTCGGCACCGAGCTGCGCCAGGACCGTGGGCTGTACGACGTGCTCGCCGCCCTCCCGGCCGACGGGCTCGACCCGGTCGCGGCCCGGCTGCTGACCCGCACCCTCGAGGACTTCCGGCGCGCCGGCGTCCATCTGGACGACGCGACCCGTGCCCGGCTGGGCTGGATCAACGAACGGCTCACCGGGCTCGGCCAGGACTTCAGCCGCACCATCCGCGACGACGTACGCACCGTGCTGGTGGAGCGCGACCGACTCGACGGGATGCCGGAGGACTGGCTCGAGGCGCACCCGCCCGACGCGGACGGCCGGGTCGCGGTGACCACGGACTACCCGGACGCGCTGCCGGCCCGGATGTTCGTGCGCGACGCCGCCGTCCGCCGCGAGGTCACCATGGCCTTCCTCAACCGCGGCTGGCCGGACAACGAGCCGGTGCTGCACGAGATGTTCGCGCTGCGCCACGAGCTCGCCACCCTGGTCGGCTACGCCGACTGGGCGTCGTACGACGCCGACGTGAAGATGATCAAGGAGGGGCCGGCGATCCCGGCGTTCATCGACCGGATCGCGGCCGCGGCCGAGGGCCCGATGCGACGCGACGTCGACGTGCTGCTCGAGCGCCTGCGGCGCGACGTACCGGGGGCGGAGGCGATCAACGTCGCCGACTCGCTGCACTACGAGGAGCTGGTGCGCCGCGAGCAGCACGACGTGGACGCGCAGCGGGTGCGCACCTACTTCGACTTCGCCAAGGTCCGCCAGGGTTTGCTCGACGTCACCGGCCGGCTCTTCTCGCTGCGCTACGAGCCGGTGCCGGACGCGGCGGTCTGGCACGAGGAGGTCACGGCGTACGACGTCCACTCCACGACCGACGACTCGCGGTCAGAGCACCTGCTGGGCCGGATCTACCTCGACCTGCACCCGCGCCCCGGCAAGTACAAGCACGCCGCGCAGTTCACCCTCGCCGACGGGCTGGCCGGTCGCCAGCTCGCCGAGGGGGTGCTGGTCTGCAACTTCTCGCGCGGGCTGATGGAGCACGACCACGTGGTCACCCTCTTCCACGAGTTCGGGCACCTGGTGCACCACGTGCTGGGCGGGGGCGGCGAGTGGGCCCGCTTCGCCGGGGTCGCGACCGAGTGGGACTTCGTCGAGGCGCCCAGTCAGATGCTCGAGGAGTGGGCGTGGGACGCCGACATCCTGCACAGCTTCGCGACGTCGGCGTCCGGAGAGCCGATCCCGGCCGACCTGGTGGCCCGGATGCGGGCGGCCAACGACTTCGGCAACGGCTACCAGGCCCGCCAGCAGATGTTCTACGCGGCGATGTCCTACTGGTTCCACACCGACCGCCCCGCTGACCTGACCGCCGCGATGGACGACCTGCAGCGCCGCTACGCACCCTTCCCGCCGCTCGACGACACCCACATGTTCGCCAGCTTCGGCCACCTCAGCGGCTACACGTCGGCGTACTACACCTACATGTGGTCGCTGGTGATCGCCAAGGACCTCTTCAGCGCGTTCGACTCCGCCGACCTCCTCGCCCCCGGCGTCGCTGCCCGCTACCGCGAGCGGGTGCTCGTCCCCGGCGGCTCCCGCGATGCCGCCGACCTGGTCGCCGACTTCCTCGGCCGGCCGTACACGTTCGACGCGTACGCGGCGTGGCTGGCTCGCTGAGGCCGTCGGTATGAATCCCCGGTGCACCGGGGATTCCGCCAACGCCCTTGCACCACCCGAAACATCGGCGTACGCTCACGATATATCGCGAGTATTCAGCGACAGTCAACGTGACAGTCGCTCCGCGGTACCCCAGCGAAAGGAGTCCTGACATGGGACACCGAGGATTCAACAGACAGTGGGCACAAGACGTCGGCCGACCGGGGCACCCCGGGCCGCCGCCGTGGGTCGCGGGCCTCTTCGGCCTGGCCCAGGGCGAGCGCCAGCGCGGACCGCGGGTCCGCCGTGGCGACGTCCGCTCCGCCATTCTCGACGTGGTGCGCACCGCGCAGACCAGCGACGAGCAGGTCAACGGCTACCAGGTGATCCAGCAGATCGCCGCGCGCAGCAACGACGCCTGGCGGCCCAGTCCCGGGTCGGTCTACCCGACCATCCAGCAGCTCGAGGACGAGGGTCTCGTCATCACCGGCGACACCAGCGGTCGCCGCAGCCTGCGGCTCACGCCCGAGGGTGAGACGTACGTCGAGGAGCACGCCGACGAGCTCGCGGCGGTCTGGGTGCCGTTCCAGCCCCGCGACGACGCCGATGCCGCGTCCGGCGTCGGCGACCTCAAGCCCGAGATCGGCCAGGTCATGGGTGCCGTGTGGCAGATCGTCACCAGCGGCAGCGAGCAGCAGCGGCTAGCGGCCGTCGACGTCCTCGTCGAGACCCGTCGCAAGCTCTACGGCATCCTCGCCGACGGCGACCAGGGCGAGGACGAGGTCGAGGAGTCGTCGTGAACGATGACCTGATGCGGATCAGCGACGCCGAGCGCGAGCAGGCGGCGGGGGCCTTGGGCGAGCACTACGCCCAGGGCCGGATCACCTCCGAAGAGCACTCCGAGCGTCTCGACCTGATCTGGTCCGCGCGCACCCGGGCCCAGCTCGCGCCGGTCTTCGCCGACCTGCCCGGGCCACGTGGGCCCGCCGCCACCCCGGCGCCGGCCCCGCCGCCCCGGTTCAGGGGCCGGGCGCGCCGCCTGCCTCCGCCCGTCCTGGCGGTGCTCGCGGTGCTGGTGACGCTCACCGTGCTCACTCACCTGCCGCTGATCCTGTTCGGCCTGCTGGTGTGGTTCCTGATCTCACACGGACGGCACGGCGGCCGCCACCACGGGTTCGGTCAGCGTCGCAGCAGGTCGATGGGCTGACCGTCCTTCGGGAACGGCAGCGAGTGGTTGTTGAGCGGGGCGACGTACGACGGGTCGACCGACCAGGTGAAGTCCAGCAGGAACCGCTGCAGGAACGCCTTCACCTCGGCGCCGGCGAAGTACATGCCGAGACATTTGTGCACCCCGCCCCCGAAGGGCTCCCACGCGTAGCGGTGGGACTTGTCCTCGCGGCGCTCGGGGCTGAAGCGCTCCGGGTCGAAGGTCTCCGGCGCGGTCCAGTAGTCCTCCATCAGGTGGCTGAACTGCGGCGCCACGATCGCGTAGGTGCCAGCCGGCAGCCGGGTGTCCAGCACGACGGTGTCCTTGACGACCTGGCGCAGCACGACCGGCACCGGCGCCCGCAGCCGCAGGCACTCCTTCATCACCAGGTCGATCGACTCCAGGCCCTCGAGGTCGGCCAGCGACGGCTCCTCGCCGACCCGCTCGGCGAGCTCGACCGCCTCGGCCCGACAGCGCTGCTGCCACTCCGGGTGCTGCCCGAGGTACTGCAGCATCGTGGAGAGCGTGTACGTCGAGGTGTCGTGCGCGGCCATCATCAGGAAGATCATGTGGTTGACGACGTCGTCGTCGCTGAACCGCTCGCCCTCGTCGGACTCGATGTGGCACAGCACCGACAGCAGGTCGTCGGTCGGCGTCGCGCGCCGGGACGGCAGATAGCTGCGGACGAAGCCCTCGAGCAGCCGCCGCCCCCTCATCCCGCGGCGCCACCGGGTGAACGGTACGTCGTGCCGCACGATCGAGGCAGCGGCCTGCACGCAGGCGATGAACGCCTTGTTGACCTCGGCCATCTCCGCCGGGCTGGTGTGCTCCGCGCCGCCCATGAAGGTCTCGGTGGCGATGTCGAGGGTCAGCTGCTTCAGTGCCCAGTAGGCCTGGAAGCCCTCCCCGGGCTCCCACCCGGCGAGCCCGTCGGCGATCACCGCGTGCATGCCGGCGGCGTACCCCTCGAGCCGGTCGCGGGTGAAGGCCTGCTGCATGATCCGGCGGTGCAGGTGGTGCTCCTCGAAGTCGAGGAACATCAGCCCACGTCCGAAGAACGGGCCGACCAGGTAGGTCCAGGCGGGCCCGTTCGCGAAGGCCTTGTCGGCGTTGCGCAGCGCCACCTCGCACGCGTCCGGCCCGAGCAGCATCACCCAGTGGTCCTTGCCGACCATGCTCATCGGCGCCACCGGGCCGTACTCCGCCCAGTTCTTGTGGAAGAGCGCGACCGGGTCGCGGGCGTACTCCAGGCTCCGGCCGATGATCGGCAGGCCCTTCGGGGGAGGCGGGAGCTCGCGGACCGGTGCGGTGGTCGCCATGCCGACAGAATAGGCCCCGACTAGAACGCGTTCTCCCGCTACGTCAGCAACCGGTCCACGAAGCTGCTCGAGAACACCCGGGCCGGGTCCAGGATGTCCAGCATCGCCCGCGCCGAGTCGAAGTTGTCGTTGAGCGGGTAGCCCGCCCGGTAGGTCGCCGGCACGGCCTCGTCGACCACCTGCCCCGACGTCCAGGCGCCGGCCGCGGTGTAGCCCCAGCCCTTCGACCACTCCGGGCGGACGTCGGCGTACGACGCGTAGTTCGCGTAGATCCACGCCTCCATCTCGGTGTAGAAGTCGTCGGCGTACGGCGTGCCCGGCAGCGTCAGGATGTCCAGCCAGACCGCGCAGTCCCACTCCGGGTGATCGGGTCGCGGCCGCAGCGCGGAGAGCTGGGGGGTCCGGGTCGCCCCGACGTCACCGGGCTTGTCGATGCCGGTGACCCGGATCTCGACGGGTCCGTTCATCGGGTACTTCCCCTGCTCGCGGTAGTCGTTGAGCCGGGTCGAGTAGCGGAACGTGAACTCCTGGATGACCCGCTGCACGTCGGCGCGTCGGCACAGGATCGCGTAGCCGTTCGCGGTCACCCGCAGCGTCGAGGGCCGCACGTAGAGCAGCAGGTTCTTCGACCAGCCCCAGATGTCGTAGGTGAGCGTGGTGACCAGCCCGGCCGCGACGATGTTGTAGTTCAGGTCGCCGAAGCTCGGTGTGTTCGCCGGGTCGCTCGACACGATCAGGGCCGAGAGGTCGAAGACCGCCTGCGGCAGGCTGTCGCTGAAGGTGTAGTTGTAGGGGCTGCTCACCTGCCGGGAGAACAGCGGCTTCGAGGGACTGACGCTCCAGACCTTCAGCCACGGCTTGGAGGTGAAGGGGAACCAGATCGCCTCCACGCGCCCCGCGGAGCTGAGGTAGCTGGAGAAGGTCCGGCCGCTCGTCGAGTTCGCGAACAGCTCGGTGGCCGGGATGTTGAACCAGCTCTGGCAGCGCAGCCGCTGGTTGGCACCCGCCTGCAGCACCACCTCGGTGACGAAGGCTCGGCCGAGGTTCGTCATCAGCGCACCGGCCTCGACGTCGTTGCGGCTGTAGGTGCGCAGCACGTACGCCGACGACGCGCCGTCCCACACCACGGCCGTGAGCTGCTGGACCAGGTTGCTGATCGTGCCGTAGGTGTGGCCGGCGGGCTTGGTCTCGCCGGTCTTCGGTACGGCGGTGCCGTGGCCGTCGATCGCCAGCACGCCTCCCACGGTCAGGTCGCCGGGAGCCGGGGTCGCGGTCAGGCCCAGGCCGCTGGCCTCGAGCGCGGTGAGCAGGGCGAGCATGGTGACGCCGGTCTGGGCACGGACCCGCGAGGTCGCGGGGTCGACGCTGACCGCGGTGAGCTTCGACTTGGTGTCCACGAGCACCACGTCGGCGGCATCACTGCCGTCGGCGGCCAGGGACAGCGGTGACCAGTTGTGCGAGCTGCCCTTGGCGCGCAGTCGCCAGCCACGGGCCTGCGCCCAGTTGGCCAGCGTGACCACGTCGGCCGGCGTGCTCGGCGTACACGTCCACACCGCGTCCACCGCGATGTCGCCCGCCCAGTTCTTGTAGGCCTGCTGGAAGAGCGGGACATCGGCCGGGAAGGACGGCGGGGTCGGCAGCGCGGCCATCGCGGCCGGGATCTGCTCGAAGGGGAGCCAGGCGGCGACACCGACCGCGGCGGTGCCCTGGAGCAGGCGGCGTCGGGACAGCCCGTGCGTCGGCGTCGGATCAGTTGACTCGTCGATCATGTGATGCTCCCTCGTCCGGTGAGCCCCCCGACGTCAGTGTGACGCACGTCACTGTAACGTGTTCTAGTTCCGCTGGCGACTGCCAACTTTGGGCTAGCCTCGGGGCCCGTGACGACTCCCTCCTTCGAGCTCGGGCAGGACCACCTCGACCTGCGTTCCTGGATCCACGACTTCGCCGCGGAGGTGATCCGCCCGGCGGCTGCGGAGTGGGACGAGCGCGAGGAGTTCCCGTGGCCGGTCGTCGAGGAGGCCGCCAAGATCGGGCTCTACTCGCTGGACTTCATCGCCACCCAGGCCGTCGACGAGACCGGGCTGGGCTTCCCGATCACCATGGAGGAGCTCTTCTGGGGGGATGCCGGCATCGGGCTCTCGATCGTGGGCACCTCGCTCGCCGCCGCCGGAGTGCGTGCCAACGGCACCGACGAGCAGGTTGTCGAGTGGGTGCCGCAGATGTACGGCTCGCCCGGCGACCTCAAGCTCGGCGCGTTCTGCTCCTCCGAGCCCGACGCCGGCTCCGACGTCGGCGCGATGCGGACCCGGGCGACCTACGACGAGGCCACCGACGAGTGGGTCCTCAACGGCACCAAGACCTGGGCGACCAACGGCGGCATCGCCGACGTCCATGTCGTGACCGCGGTCGTCGACCCCGACCTGCGCACCCGCGGCCAGGCGAGCTTCGTCGTCCCTCCCGGCACGAAGGGGCTCAGCCAGGGTCAGAAGTTCAAGAAGCACGGCATCCGCGCCTCGCACACCGCCGAGGTGGTGCTCGACCAGGTGCGGGTGCCCGGGCGCTGCCTGCTCGGCGGCAAGGACAAGCTCGACGCCCGACTGGCCAAGGCACGTGAGGGCACCAGGGCTGCGGGCAATGCGTCGATGGCCACCTTCGAGCGCACCCGCCCCGCGGTCGGCGCCCAGGCGATCGGCATCGCGCGGGCGGCGTACGAGGTGGCGCTGGACTATGCGAAGACCCGTGAGCAGTTCGGCAAGCCGATCATCGAGAACCAGGCGATCGCGTTCATGCTCGCCGACATGGCGACCTCGATCGAGGCGTCCCGGCTCCTGGTCTGGCGGGCGGCCTGGATGGCGCGGCAGGGCAAGCGGTTCGAGAAGGCCGAGGGGTCGATGTCCAAGCTGTTCGCGGGCGAGACCGCGGTCAAGGTGACCGAGCGGGCGATGCAGATCCTCGGTGGCAACGGCTTCACCCGCGACTACCCCGTCGAGCGGATGGCCCGCGACGCCAAGATCTACACGATCTTCGAGGGCACCTCGGAGATCCAGCGGCTCGTCATCGCGCGGTCGGTGTCGGGAGCGCCGATCCGGTAGCGGGCGGCGTCACGGAGTGAGCAGGTTGATCTCGAAGCTGTAGCGGCTCGCGGCGTACAGGTGGGTGCCGTACTCCACGACCGTGCCGAGGTCGTCGAAGGTGATCCGCTCCATGGTGAGCAGCGCGGAGCCGCGCGGCTCCGTCGAGCAGCCTGGCCTCGGCCGCGGTCGCCGTGCGCGCGCCGACGTTCTGCGTCGCGGAGTGCAGCTGGACGCCCTGGCCGCGCAGCAGCTGGTAGAGACCGGTGGCTCTCGAGGGTCGTCGGCGTCGAACCGCACCGACCGCTGGGCGAGGTAGTTGGTCATCCGTGCGATCGGCTGGTCCTTGGCCGAGCGCAGCCGCTCGATCCGGACCACGACGTCGCCGCACCGCGATGCCGAGCTTCGTCGGCGAGCTCCTCGTCGGCCTCGACTCGGCGAAGGACAGCACGCCGCGTGCTCGGCTCCTGGCCGGTGACGGCGAGGTCCTCGTAGAGGCTGGACAGCTCGAGCCGGCGGCGCACGGTGGGCTGGACGACGCGGGTGCCGATGCCCGCGGCGCCGTACGACCAGGCCCTTGTCGACCAGGTGCTGCATCGCCCGGCGCATCGTGGGGCGGGACAGGCCCATCTCGTCGGCGAGCTGGATCTCGTTGCTCAGCAGCGTCCCCGGCGGGACCGTCCCCCGAGGTGATCGCCTGCTCGAGGTGCTGGGCCACCTGGAAGTAGAGCGGGACCGGGCTCGCCGGTCGACGGTGAACGGCGGGACGGGGCGTCGATCGCCCGCAGGCCCGTTGTCATGACGTGATTATGTCGGACAGTGTAGGCAAAGGGGCATGTCACCACCGACGTGAACGCCGTCCCGGAACCGGCTCGAGCGCGACCTCGCTGTCACCCGACGCCCAGGCCTCGAGGCCGACCACGCCGGTGTACCCGACCTCGTGCAGCGCGCGCGCGATCGCCGGGTAGTTGATCTCGCCGGTGCCCGGCTCGCACCGGCCCGGGACGTCGGCGACCTGGATCTCGCCGATCCAGGGCGCCGCCTCCCGGACCAGCTCGATCGAGGTTCCCCTCGCCGATCTGGGCGTGGTAGAGGTCGAGGTTCATCCGCAGGTGCGGGCTGTCGACGGCGGCGACCAGCGCCGCGGGTGTCGGCGGCCGTGGCGAACGGCGTGCCGGGGTGGTCGACCGCGGTGTTGAGGTTCTCCAGGCAGAACACCACGCCCTCGCGCTCGCCGAGCGCGGCCACCGCGCGCAGGGTGCGACCGCCGCCAGCCACATCGCGCCGGTGACGACCTCGACCGGAGCGCACCGGCAGGCCCTGCCCGTCGAGCCCGGTGCCGTGCAGGTTGAGGTTCGGCGTGCCGAGCGGTGCGGCCGCGGCGACCGACTGCTCGGCGGTGCGCGAGCAGGCCTCGGCGCCGTCGGGGTCGACCAGGTCGCCGTCGACGTAGCCGGTCATCGAGGTGAAGCGTCGCGCCGGTCGCGGCGAGCGCGTCGAGGTCCTTGGCCGTCCAGTCCCAGATCTCGACCGCGAAGCCGCGCTCGTGGATCCGCCTGACGCGGTCGAGCGAGCGGCAGGTCGGTGAAGACCATCTCGGCGCAGACCGCGAGGGTGAAGTCGGCCGTCATCGGTCCGCACCGCCCGTCGAGCGCGTACGGCGACCGGTCTCGACGGACTCGATCGCGGCGAGCGCGACGCGCAGCGCGCGCCGGGCGTCGGTCGCCGGTCACCCGGGGTCCCGCCGGTCGCGGACCGCGTCGACGAACGCCGTGAGCTCGCCGACGTAGGCGGCCGAGCAGGAGCTCGATGTCGCTGCGCGCGGTCGTCGCGTGCAGTCCCGCGGCGTCGGTGCAGCCAGCGAGGACGGTGGCGCCGTCGCCCATCGTGACCATGCCGCCGGAGCCGAAGACCTCGCCGCGCACGTCGTAGCCGTAGGTCGCGGAGAAGCTGGCCTCGGCGACCGCGATGGCGCCGTTGTCGAAGGTGATCACGACGACCGCGGTGTCGAGCAGGCCGCTGTCCCTGTGGCTCCGGGGCGACGAGGGCGTCGGCGGTCGCGTAGACGCTCACCGGCTCGGCGCCCGGGTTGAGCCACAGCAGCGTGTCGAAGTCGTGGATCAGGGTCTGGGTGAAGATCGTCCACGGCGGTACGCCGGCCGGGTCGGCCGCAGGACCGGGGTCGCGGGTCACGGAACGCAGCAGCTGGGGGGTGCCGACGGCTCCCGTCGACGACGAGCGCGGCGCGGCCTCGGCGAAGTCCGGGGCGAAGCGGCGGTTGAACCCGACCTGCAGCGGCACGCCCGGCGGTCTCGGTCGCGGCGATGCCGCGGTCGATCTCGCGAGGGTCATCCCCATCGGCTTCTCGCAGAACACCGCCTTGCCCGCCGCGGCGGCCGCGGTGACGAGGTCGGCGTGCGCGACGACGAGGCCGCGATGACGACGGCCTCGACGTCGGGGTCGGCGAGCAGCGCCTCGGGGGGTGTGGACGCGGCAGCCGAGCCGGGCGGCCAGGTCGGCGGCGGCTCGGGGCGCGCGTCGGCGACGGCGACCAGGTCGGGCCCGGGCACCTGGTGGCCGGAGCAGGGTCGCGTGCGAGGCGCCGATCCGGCCGCAGCCGATGACGCCGACCCGCACCGGGTCGGCGTGGGCGGGTCTGTCTCGGACATGGCGTGCGAATCCCTTCAGGCGGACCACGTCGATGTGGCCTAGAGCGCTCTAGCCTGCCCGGCTCCCGGGTGGTTCGTCAAGACCGGATGGCTGGAGCGCTCTAGACTTTCCGGATGACGAGTCCCGAGCCCCGGACGGCCCTGACCATGTCCGACGTGCGGCCCGGGCAGGCGTCTCGCGGGCCCTGGCGTCGATCGTCTTCCGCGGCGTACCCGGGGCGAGTCCGGAGAACAGGGAGCGGGTGATGCGCGCAGCTGCGGAGCTCGGCTACGAGCCCGACCATCGCGCCCGGCTGCTCGGGAGCAAGCGCAGTCGGACCATCGGCGTGCTCTTCGGGCTGCACCGGGAGTTCCACGGCGAGCTCGTCGAGTCCATCTACCAGTCAGTCGACCGGATCGGCTACGAGCTCGCGTCGGGGGCGTTCGCGCCCAGCCGAGACGAGCGTCGCGCGGTCCGGACCCTCGTCGAGCAACGGTGCGAGGCCCTGGTCCTGCTCGGCCCGACCCTGCGCCGGTCCGACATCGAGGAGCTGGCTGCCCGGGTTCCGGTCGTCGTCGTGGCGCGGGCGCTGCGCTCCGACCGAGTCGATGTCGTCCGCACCGACGACTACGCCGGTGGACGGCTGGCGGTCGAGCACCTGATCGCGCTCGGTCACCGCGGCATCGCGCACGTGGAGGGCCGACGCGCACCCCGGTGCCGCCGAGCGCCGGCGCGGCTACCGGGACGCGATGGCCGCCCATGGTCTGGGGGACGCCAGCCGACTGGTGCCCGGGGGGATCGACGAGGAGTCGGGTGAGGCTGCGGTCGACGAGCTGCTCGACGGCCCGCCGGTGACGGCGGCGACCGCGTTCAACGACCACTGTGCGGCCGGCCTCCTGTCCGGCCTGCGGGCTCGCAACGTCGTGGTGCCGACGGACCTGTCGGTCGTCGGGTACGACGACACCCATCTCGCCGGACTGTCGAGCATGGCGCTCACGACCGTTGCCCAGAACGCAGGCGTGCTCGCCGCGACGGCGGTGGAGCTGGCCGTCCACCGGGCCGAGCACGGGGAGCGCGACGGCCGGGAGGTCGTGGTGGCGCCTGAGCCTGGTGGTCCGCGGCACCACGTGCAGCCCCGCGAGCTGAGCCTCCGGCTTTATGTAGCACGTAAGAATGTCATAACAAACTATTGACATGAAGACCGGTGTGACGACAATCTCACCCGTGACCGACGCCCCCTACTGCCGCCGCCCCCCTCCCCCGAACCGGCGCATCGCCGGTGCCCCGATCTCCTGGGGGGTCTGCGAGGTCCCCGGCTGGGGCTTCCAGCTCGACGCCGACCGCCGTCCTCGGCGAGATGCAGGACGCTCGGGCTTGTCGCCACCGAGTTCGGCCCGGACGGCTTCCTCGACGAGGAGCCGCAGGCCGAAGGCCGACCAGCTGGCCGGCTACGGTCTGCAGGCCGGTCGGCGGGTTCCTCCCGGTGCTGCTCCACGACGCCGACCACGACCCGCTCGCCCGAGGTCGACGCCTTCATCGACGAGCTGCCTGGCCTGCGGAGCCGGCGTCGTCGTGCTGGCCGCGTTCACCGGCGTCGACGGGTACGACGACCGTCCGGTCCTCGACGACGGCCGGCTGGACCACGCTGCTGCGCCAACCTGGACCGGATCAGCGACCACGCCCGCGAGCGCGGCGTCGTCGCCTGCCTGCACCCGCACGTCGGCACCATGGTCGAGAGCGGAGCCGAGACCGAGCGGGTGCTCGCCGGCTCCAGCGTCGGCCTCTGCGTCGACACCGGCCACCTGATGGTCGGCGGCGCCGACCCGGTCGCCCTCACCGCTGCCACCCCGAGCGGGTCGTCCACGTCCACCTCAAGGACGTCGACGGCGCGCTCGCCCAGCAGGTCATCGACAGGGAGATCACCTTCGGCGACGCCGTCGGCGCCGGGATGTTCCGGCCGCTCGGCCAGGGCGACGTCGACATCGCCGCGATGGTGCGCACGCTCGAGTCGGCCGGCTACCAGGGCTGGTACGTCCTCGAGCAGGACGTGCATGCTCGACGGTGTCCCGGCCGCACCGGTCCGGTCAGCCGACGTGCGCACCAGCCTCGACTTCCTGCTCGCCGTCGACCATCACCACCCACCGAGAGGTCACCCGATCTCCGGCTCACCAGCCGGCAATCCGCACCGTTGCGGAGAACCAAGGAGGAACACCATGAAGATGCGACGCGCACTCGTCCTCGGACTGGCCGCCGGAGCGCTCGTGCTCTCGGGCTGCAGCACCGGCACCAGCGACGACAACAGCAACAGCGACAGCAACAACGACTCGGAGGCCGCGGCCCCCGCAGCGAGCGGCGACATCCGCATCGACGTCATCACCCACGGCGCCCCCGGCGACTCCTTCTGGGACGTCGTCAAGGCTGGTGCCATGCAGGCCGGCAAGGACGACGGTGTCGACCTGAAGTATCAGTCGCGACCCCGACGTCGGCAAGCAGGCGACGCTGATCGACAACGCGGTCGCCGCCGGCACCGACGGGCTGGTCGTCTCGATGGCCAACCCGGACGGCCTGCAGAAGAGCATCAAGGCGGCGGTCGCCGCCGGGATTCCGGTGATCACCATCAACTCCGGTCTCGACCAGTGGCAGGACTTCGGGGCGATCACCCACGTCGGCCAGAGCGAGTACCTCGCCGGTGAGGCGGCCGGCGAGCAGCTGAACACGCCGGGCGCGACAACGTGCTGTGCGTCATCCAGGAGGCCGGCAACGTCGGTCTCGAGCAGCGCTGCGCCGGTGCCAAGATCGAAGTTCTCCGGACCCTCACGAACCTCCAGATCGACAACACCGACCTGGCCGGTTCCGAGGCGACGATCGAGTCCAAGCTGCAGTCGGACTCCTCGATCGACGGCATCCTGAGCCTCGGTGGTGACATGTCCGGCCAGGCCGTCAAGGCCGTCGACGCGGTCGGCTCCGACGTCACCGTCGGCACCTTCGACGTGAACGCCGACGTGGTCTCCAACGTCACCGACGGCAAGCTGGCCTTCGCCGTCGACCAGCAGCCCTACGTCCAGGGCTACATGGGGTCGACGGGATCTACCTCAAGGCGCTCAACGGCAACGACATCGGCGGCGGCCAGCCGGTCTACTCCGGCCCGGCCATCATCACCAAGGACAACGCCGATGCGGTCCTGAAGTTCGCCAAGAACGGCACCCGCTGAGTCAGGTCGGGGTCCGGTCGGCTGACCGGACCCCGACCTGGCGGGGCCAGGAGCCGCAGGCGGCGGCTGTCCCGCGAAGCACCTTCGGTTCCAGACGCCCGAGGAGGACACCATGAGCACGACCGCCACACCGCCACCGGCGGTGGCACCCAGCAAACCCGATGACGACGAGCGACTCGGATCGCACCATCGACTGGCGTCCCTCCTGGGTCGACCGGAGGTCGGGGCGGCCGTCGCAGCCCTGCTGGTGTTCCTCTACTTCGCCCTCACCACCTCGGCCTTCGCCCAGCCTGCCGGGGCCAGCACGTGGATCTTCACGTCGTCGTCCTTCGCGATCATGGCGGTGGCCGTCGCGCTGCTGATGATCGGCGGCGAGTTCGACCTGTCCGCCGGCGCGATGATCGGGACCACGGGCCTGATCACCGGCATCTGCATGACCCACTACGACCTCAACGTCTGGGTCTCGATCCTGATCTCGCTGGTCGTCGGCACTCGCCATCGGCTGCCCTCAACGGCATCCTGGTGATGAAGACCGGGCTGCCCAGCTTCATCGTCACCCTCGGCACCTTCTTCGTCCTCCGGGGCCTCAACCTCGCGGTCGTCAAGCAGATCATCAACCAGGTCTCCGTGGTCGACTTCCAGTCCGCCCCGGGCTACGACGCCGGGGCCGCGCTGTTCGGCTCCTACGTCAAGATCGACCTGGGTTGGTTGCCGTGGGCCGAGGCCGGACGCGAGACGCTCACCATCTACGCCGCGACCTTCTGGGCGATCGGCGTGGTCATCATCGCCACGTTCGTGCTGCAGAGCACGAAGTACGGCAACTGGATCTTCGCGATCGGCGGCGCACAGACCAGCGCCCGCCAGGTCGGCGTACCGGTCTTCAAGACCAAGGTGGGGCTCTTCATGACCACCGCCTTCGCGGGCTGGATGGTCGGGATGCTCTCGCTCTTCAAGACGACGACCGCCCAGTCCACCACGGGCGTCGGTCAGGAGTTCGTCTTCATCATCTGTGCCGTCGTCGGGGGCTGCCTGCTGACCGGTGGCTACGGCTCGGCAGTGGGCGCCTTCCTCGGCGCCATGATCTACGGGATGGTCGGTCAGGGCATCGTCTACGCCGGGTGGGACAGCGACTGGCTGTACGCCATCCTCGGCGTGATGCTGCTCGGCGCCGTCCTGGTCAACAACTGGGTGAAGGCCCGTGCGGAGGTAGTCCGATGAGTGCGCAGACCAGTCCGGAGCCGGAGCAGGGTCAGGGAGCCACGACCGACGCAGTGCTGCCGCCGCCGGGCACCTCGATCATCGAGGTCAACGACATCGGCAAGTCCTACGGCTCGGTGATCGCGCTGCGCGACGTCACCACCACCGTCAAGGCCGGCGAGGTCACCTGTGTGCTCGGCGACAACGGGGCCGGCAAGTCGACCTTCATCAAGATCCTCGCGGGTGCGCACCAGCACACCCAGGGCGACTTCATCGTGGACGGGGTCAAACGCACCTTCAACTCCCCCCGTGGTGCCCTCAACCTCGGCATCGCGACGGTGTTCCAGGACCTGGCGGTGGTCCCGCTGATGTCGGTCTGGCGCAACTTCTTCCTCGGCTCCGAGCTCACCAAGGGCGGCCGGCTCGACAAGTCCGCCATGAAGGCGATCACCAAGACCGAGCTGGCTGCCATGGGCATCGACCTGCGTGACGTCGAGCAGCCCATCGGCACCCTGTCCGGCGGCGAGCGCCAGTGCGTGGCGATCGCGCGAGCGGTCTACTTCGGTGCCCGGGTGCTGATCCTCGACGAGCCCACGGCCGCGCTCGGCGTCCGGCAGTCCGGCGTGGTGCTGAAGTACATCGCCAAGGCCCGTGACCGCGGTCTGGGCGTCATCTTCATCACCCACAACCCGCACCACGCCTACCCGGTGGGCGACCGCTTCATGATCCTGCGGCGCGGTCGCAGCCTCGGCAACTTCTCCAAGGCCGACATGTCGCTGGACGACCTCGTCCAGATGATGGCCGGCGGGGCCGAGCTCGAGGCGCTCAGCCACGAGCTGGCGCGCGAGATGCCGGACTCCGAGGTGGCGAGGACGATGGTCGCCGAGGTCGCCGAGACGCTGGGCACCGACGACACGTCCGACTCGGAGGGGGCCCGGGCATGACCCAGCCCTTGTCCCAGCCGCGTGACCTGCGGGTCGCCGTGGTGGGCTTCGGCTGGATGGGTCAGGTGCACAGTCGTGCTTGGGCGCGGCTGCTGCACCACTACCCCGACAGCCCGGTGCGGCCCCGTCTCGTCGCGGTCGCCGACCCCGACGAAGTGCGTCGGGCCGAGGCCCAGGCGTCGTACGGCTTCGAGGCGGTCCACGAGAGCTGGAGCGACCTGCTCGAGCGTGATGACATCGACGTGGTCAGCGTCTGCGGCCCGAACTTCGTGCACCGCGAGATCGGTTCGGCCGTCGCCGATTCGGGTCGGCACCTGTGGATCGAGAAGCCGGCCGGTCGCACCGCCGAGGACGCCAGCGCCATCGCCACGGCGGTGCGCAAGGCCGGCGTCATGTCCGCGGTCGGCTTCAACTACCGCAACGCCCCGGCCGTGGAGCTGGCCCGCACCCTGGTGGCCGACGGCCGCCTCGGCCGCATCGAGTCGGTCGAGGTGCGGCTGCTCGCCGACTACTCCGCCCACCCCGACGGCGCGCTGACCTGGCGCTTCGACCCGGCGTACGCCGGCACGGGGGTGCTCGGCGACCTGGCCAGCCACGGCCTCGACCTCGCGACCTACGTCGGGGGCGAGCGGGTCGGCCGGATCGAGAGCCTGGTCTCCGACCAGGCCACCTTCATCACCGAGCGACCCGTCGCCACGGGGGCGGTCTCCCACTACTCCCGAGGCGGCGACGGTCCGAGGGGACCGGTCGGGAACGAGGACCAGGCGGCCGCGCTGCTGCGCTTCGCCTCGGGCGCCACGGGCTACCTGGCGGCGTCACGGGTCGCCGTCGGAGAGCAGTGCGCCTACGGCATCGAGGTCCGCGGCACCGAGGGAGCCCTGTCGTGGGACTTCCGACGGATGGGCGAGCTGCGGCTCTGCGTGGACCAGGACTTCGTCGACGCGACCTGGCAGACCCGACTGGTCCGGCCCGGCGACGGCGAGTTCGCCGCCTTCCAGCCAGGTGGCGGCTGTGCCATGGGCTACGACGACCTGAAGGTGGTCGAGGCCTACCGGCTCGGCCGCAGCATCGCCTCCGGCACGGCGGAAGGCGCCACGATCGACGACGTCGTGGTGACCGGCGAGCTGATCGACGCGATGGTGCTCTCCCACGTGGAACAGCGCTGGGTCCGCCCATGACCGGGCGTGACCCGGTGCGGATCGGGGTCATCGGAGTCGGCGCCATGGGCGCAGCCCACATCGACACGCTCAGTCACTGGATCCCTGGGGCTGTGGTCGTGGCGGCGTACGACGCCGACGTCGCGCGCGCCAAGCAGGTGGCGAGCGGCGTGTGCGGGGTGGCCACCGACTCGGCGGAGGAGCTGATCCGGCACCCCGACGTCGACGCGGTGCTCGTCGCCGCACCCGACGCCCTGCACGAGGACCTCGCCCTGCAGTGCCTGGCCGCGGGCCGGCCGACGCTGCTCGAGAAGCCGCTCGCCACGACCCTCGAGGGATCGAGGCGGGTTGTCGAGGCCGAGGTGGCCGGAGGTCGCCGGCTGCTGCAGCTCGGCTTCATGCGTCGCTACGACCCGGCCTTCGTGGCACTCCGGGAGGCGGTCCTCGATGGCCGGATCGGAGAGGTCCGCGCCGGGCACTGCCTGCACCGCAACGTGCAGGCGCATCCCTCGGCCACGTCCGAGGGCGTCCTGGTGAACTCGATGATCCACGAGTTCGACTGTGTGCCGTGGTTGCTCGACGACCCACTCGCAGCGGTGTCCGTCTTCGCGCCGCGGGTGCCGGCCGGGACCGTCGAGGACGTCCAGGTCGCCGTCCTCGAGACCGTCGGCGGCCGGGTGGTCACTGTCGAGGTGGCGGTCAACGCCCGCTACGGCTACGACGTCCACACCGAGATCACCGGCACCGAGGGCACCATCTCGCTGACCCCGCCGTACGGCCTCGCGGTGCGTCGTGACCAGGTCGACGGCCGGGAGGTGGGCTCGGACTTCGTGGCTCGCTTCGTCGACGCCTACCGCCTCGAGCTGGCCGACTGGGTCCGCGGCGTGCGCACCGGGATCCCGACGGGGCCGTCCGCATGGGACGGGTACGTCGCCAACGTCGCCGCGTTCGCCGCGGTCGACTCGCTGCACGGCGGCGGTCGCACCGCGATCGTCCAGGAGAGCCGACCGGATCTCTACGTCGGCTAGTCCTCGCCCATGTCATAATGTACGTTTGTCCTTACATAAGGTCGACTGAGTCTCGGCCAACTCTGCAAGGGAGCCGCAACCGTGAACACCATCGAGCACTGGATCGCCGGGAAGCCCACCTCGGGCCGGTCCGACCGGACCGCCCCCGTCTTCAACCCCGCCACCGGTCAGCAGCAGCCGAGGTGCTGCTCGGCTCGGCCGAGGACGTCGACGGCAGCCATCGCCGCCGCCAGCGGAGGCGTTCCCCGAGTGGTCGCAGACCTCGGTCAGCCGGCGCACCAAGGTGCTGTTCGCGTTCCGCGAGCTGGTGAACGCCCATGCGGAGGAGCTCGCCGAGGCTGATCACCGACGAGCACGGCAAGGTGCTCTCGGACGCCCTCGGCGAGGTGCAGCGGGGCCTCGAGGTCGTCGAGTTCAGCTGCGGCATCGCGAGCCTGCTCAAGGGTGACTACTCCGACCAGGTCTCCAGCGACGTCGACACCTTCTCGTTCCGCGAGCCGCTCGGCGTCGTCGCCGGCATCACGCCGTTCAACTTCCCGGCGATGGTGCCGATGTGGATGTTCCCGGTCGCCATCGCCTGCGGGAACACCTTCGTCCTCAAGCCCAGCGAGCGGGACCCCTCGGCGGCTCTGCAGCTGGCCGAGCTGTGGCAGCAGGCCGGTCTGCCGGACGGTGTCTTCAACGTCGTGCACGGCGACAAGGTCGCCGTCGACGCCATCCTGGACTCCCCCGACGTCGCCGCGGTGTCCTTCGTCGGCTCGACGCCGATCGCCCAGTACATCTACGAGCGTGGCACTGCCAACGGCAAGCGGGTCCAGGCCCTCGGCGGGGCCAAGAACCACGCCATCATCCTGCCGGACGCCGACATCGACTTCGCCGCCGACCACCTGGCGGCAGCGGCCTTCGGCTCGGCGGGCGAACGCTGCATGGCGATCTCGGCGGCGGTGGCGGTCGGCTCGGCCGGCGACCGGATCGTCGCGGCCGTCAACGACCGGGCCCGCACGGTCAAGGTCGGCTCGGGCCGGGAGGCCGACAGCGAGATGGGCCCGGTCGTCAGCCGGGCTGCCCAGGAGCGGATCAACGGGCTGATCGACACCGGTGCCGACGCAGGGCGCCAGCGTCACGGTCGACGGGCGCGGCTACGCCGTACCCGGCTTCGAGGACGGCTTCTTCGTCGGGCCCACCGTGATCGACCAGGTCACCACCGACATGGACGTCTACCGCGAGGAGATCTTCGGACCGGTGCTCTCGGTGGTCCGCGCGGAGACCGTGGACGAGGCGATCGCTCTCATCAACGCCAACCCCTACGGCAACGGCACCGCGATCTTCACCAACAGCGGCGAGGCCGCGCGCACCTTCCAGCGCGGCGTCCACGTCGGGATGATCGGCATCAACGTCCCGGTGCCGGTCCCCATGGCCTTCTACTCCTTCGGCGGCTGGAAAGCCTCGCTCTTCGGCGACAAGCACGTCCACGGTGCCGAGGGCGTGAGCTTCTACACCCGCGCGAAGGTCGTGACCGCCCGCTGGCCGCGCAGCAGCAACGCGAGCGAAGCCAGCTTCTCCTTCCCGACCTCGAAGTAGGGATCCGTCATGCCAGCGATCGAGCTCCTCACCGTCGGCCGGGTGGGGGTGGACCTCTACCCCCTCCAGCAGGGACCGCTCAAGGACGTCACCACGTTCCAGAAGTTCCTCGGCGGCACCGCGACGAACGTCGCCGTCGGGGCGTCCCGGCTGGGCCGGCGTACGGCCGTGCTCACCAAGGTCGGACCTGACGGCTTCGGCGGCTACGTCCGGGAGGCGCTCGAGGGCTTCGGTGTCGACGCGTCGTACGTCGGCACGGCGGAGCACCTGCTCACCCCGGTCGTCTTCTGCGAGCTGGACCCGCCGGAGGACCCGCCGCTGCTCTTCTACCGGCTCCCGGTGGCCCCGGACCTGACCCTCGAGCCGGCAGACGTGCCCTGGGACCTGGTTGCCGAGGTGCCCGTCCTCTGGGTGACCGGCACCGGCGTCAGTGTCGAGCCGGCCCGCAGCACCCAGCTGGCGATGCTCGAGCGCCGTGGCCGCCCCGAGCCCGGCTCGGGCCGCTACACCGTGCTCGACCTCGACTGGCGGGCGATGTTCTGGCCATCCTCGGAGGAGGCGCGTCAGGAGTACGACCTGATGCTCGACTCGGTGACCGTCGTCGTCGGCAACCGCGACGAGGTCGAGGTCGCCGTCGGCACCCGCGACCCGCACCGGGCAGCCGACCTGCTGCTGGCCCGCGGGGTCGAGCTCGCAATGGTCAAGATGGGTGCCGAGGGGGTGCTGGTCGCGACCCCGGACGAGCGCGCCGTCGTGCCCCCGCACCGCGTCGAGGTCGTCTGCGGTCTCGGTGCCGGCGACGCCTTCGGAGGTGCCCTCGTGCACGGCCTGCTGTCGGGCTGGGCGCCGACCAGGATCGCCGAGTACGCCAACGCTGCCGGCGCTGTCGTCGCCTCTCAGCTGGCCTGCGCGGACGCCATGCCCACCGTGGCGGAGCTCGACGCTCTCGTCACCTCTCGAGGAGCCAGCGCATGACGTCCGCACCCGACCTGACCGACGCCGAGTGGGCCCGCCTGCTCGAGATCCGCGCCACCGATCCCGGCGCGGTGACCCGGGCGTACGCCGCGCGGAAGCGACCGGGACGCCTTCTCAACGACGGCGGCACCATCTTCCTGGTCGCCGCCGACCACCCGGCGCGTGGTGCCCTGGCCTCGGGACCCGATCCGATGGCGATGGCCGACCGGCGTAGCCTGCTGGCCCGGCTGGTCGAGGCGCTGAGCAACCCGGCGGTCGACGGCGTGCTCGGGACGCCCGATGTCGTCGAGGAGCTGCTGCTCCTGGGGGTGCTCGAGGACAAGGTCGTGATCGGCTCCATGAACCGCGGCGGGCTCGACGGCGCCTCGTGGACCATGGACGACCGGTTCACCGGCTACGACGCGGCCAGCATCGCCCGGTTCGGCCTCGAGGGCGGCAAGATGCTGCTGCGCATCGACGACCAGGACCCCGTCCACGGCGCCGACCATCGAGAACTGCGCGGTCGCGGTCAGCGAGCTCGCCGAGCTCGGCCTGATGGCGATGGTCGAGCCGCTTCCCTATCACCGGGGAGAGGACGGCTCGCTGACCTTGCTCAAGGACGCCCCGTCCCTGGCCCGCGCCATCACGATCGCGAGCGGTCTCGGCACGACGAGCGCATTCACCTGGCTCAAGATGCCCTCCTGCGACGACCCGACCACGGTGTACGGCGCCACGACCCTGCCGTGCGTGGTGCTCGGCGGCGTCCCCGACCCGGACCCGGACGCGGCCCTGGTGGCGTGGGGGCAGACCCTGTCGCAGCCGGCGGTGCGTGGCCTCGTGGTCGGGCGCTCGTTGCTCTACCCTCCGGGCGGGGACGTGCGCGCGGCCGTCGAGGCCGCCGCCACCGTGCTCCGCTCGGCCAACGGGATCGCGGGATGAGGCGGCACCGTCCCGCCGGCACGGCAGCCGGGGCCGAGGGCCGAGTCGTCGCGCTCACCCCCGACGACGCCGGCTGGGACTGGACCGGGATCTGCGTGCTCGAGATCCCGGCCGGCACCAGCACGACGATCCGGACCGGTGGCTGCGAGGCGTTCGTGCTGCCGCTCGCCGGCTCGCTCGGCCTGGAGGTCAGCACCGAGGACGACCGGCCGCTCGCGGCGTACGACCTCACCGGTCGCGACAGCGTCTTCTCCGCCGTCACCGACTTCGCCTACGTCGGTCGTGACAGCGTCGTGGTCCTCACGGCCACGGGTCCGCGCGGAGCCGAGGTGGCGATGCCGTCGTCGCGCTGCACGCAGGTGCTGCCCCCGGCGTACGGCCCGGCCGAGCAGGTGCCGGTCGAGGTCCGTGGAGCGGGCAACGCCACCCGTCAGGTCACCAACTTCGGCGTACCCGGGGTGTGGGACCACGCCGAGAAGCTGATCTGCTGCGAGCTGATCACCCCGCCGGGCAACTGGTCGTCCTACCCGCCCCACAAGCACGACGCGAGCGTGCCGTGCGAGGTGGTCAACGAGGAGATCTACTACTACCGGATCGCCGGCGCCGACCAGTTGACGCCGTCGCGGGTCGGCTTCGGCTACCACCACACCTTCACCGGCCCGGAGCACGAGGAGGCCGGGCTGGAGCCGATCGCGGACCTCGTCGAGGTGCGCGACCACGACGTGGTGCTGGTGCCGCACGGCTACCACGGTCCGTGCATCGCCGCCCCGGGCTACCCGATGTACTACCTGAACGTGATGGCGGGACCCGGTGCCGACCGGGCCCTCGCCTTCTGCGACGACCCGGCGCACACCTGGGTCCGTGACACGTGGTCCGGCCTCGAGCAGGACCCGCGATGCCCGGTGACAACTGCCGCCGGCCGACGAGACGGGATCCAGGGATGACCGAGACAGTGCGCCTGACGACAGCCCAGGCGCTGGTGCGCTGGATGACTGTCCAGCGGTCCGAGCTGCTCGACGGGACCGAGGTGCCGCTCTTCGGCGGCGTCTACGCCATCTTCGGGCACGGCAACGTGCTCGGTCTCGGCACCGCCCTGCACGAGGCCGGTGACCAGCTGCCGACCTGGCGCGGCCAGAACGAGCAGGGCATGGCGCTCGCCGCCGTCGCCTACGCCAAGGCGACCGATCGACGCCAGGTCATGGTCGCGACCAGCTCGGTGGGCCCCGGTGCCCTCAACATGGTCACCGCGGCCGGCGTCGCGCACGCCAACCGGTTGCCGGTGCTGCTGCTTGCCGGCGACACCTTCACCAGCCGGGCCCCCGACCCGGTGCTGCAGCAGGTCGAGCACTACGGCGACCCGACCGCCACCGTCAACGACGCCTTCCGCCCGGTCTCGCGCTACTTCGACCGGATCACCCGGCCCGAGCAGCTGATCAGCACCCTGCCCCAGGTCGCGCGGGTCCTCACTGACCCGGCGGACGCTGGACCGGTGACGCTCGCGCTGCCGCAGGACGTCCAGGCCGAGGAGTACGACTTCCCAGCCGCGATGTTCGCTCCGCGACTGCACCGGGTGCCCCGTCCCCGCCCGGACGCGGTCGCCCTCGCTGAGGCAGCCGCGCTGCTCCAAGGAGCCGAGCGCCCGCTGCTGGTGATCGGCGGCGGTGTCCGCTACTCCGGTGCCGGCGCCGAGGCTGTCGCGTTCGCCGAGCGGCACCGCATCCCGATGGTCGACACGGTGGCGGGCCGCACCCTGGTCCCGCACGAGCACCCGCTGTACGGCGGCCCGCTGGGGATCATCGGATCGACGTCGGCCAACACCCTGGCGCAGGCGGCTGACGTGGTGCTCGCGGTAGGGACGCGGTTGCAGGACTTCACCACGTCCTCCTGGACCGGCTTCAACGCCGAGATGACCCTGGTGAGCATCAACGCGGCCCGCTTCGACGCCGTCAAGCACGGCGCGCACGCTGTCACCGGGGATGCGCGCGAGACGCTCACCGAGCTCTCCTCGACGCTCGGCTCCTGGACCGGCGCCGACCACTGGGCGGGCCGGTCGGCCACCGAGCGGGCCACCTGGGACGCGCAGGTCGACACGCTGCGCGCCGGGATCGCGCCGGACGGAGCGCTCTCCTACGCGCAGGTGATCGGCGTGGTCAACGACGAGTCCACCACCGACGACTACGTGCTCTCCGCGTCCGGCGGGATGCCGGGTGAGCTCCACGGCGGCTGGCGCACCGGCGCCGACGTACCCCGGACCGGCCCGACCAGCGGAGCCACCATGGACCTGGAGTACGGCTTCTCCTGCATGGGCTACGAGATCGTCGCGCCCTGGGGTGCCGCGATGGCCCGCCAGCAGACCCACCCGGGCGGGCTGGTGACGGCGTTGTTCGGCGACGGCTCCTACCTGATGCTGAACTCCGAGCTCTACTCGGCAGCCTTCGGCGGGCACCCCTATGTCGCGGTGCTCTGCGACAACGGCGGCTACGCGGTGATCCACCGGCTGCAGACCAACCAAGGTGCCGAGGGCTTCAACAACCTGCTCTCGGACTCCCGGGGTCCTGGTGCCGACGGCAGCGTGCGTGTCGACTTCGCAGCGCACGCGCGAGCCTTGGGCTCGCACGTCGAGGACGTGGCCGACGGCTCCGACGTCGAGGAGCTGCGTGCGGCGTACCGTCGCGCTCGCATCGTGGCGCTCGAGACCCGCCGCCCGGCCGTAGTGGTGTGCCGGACGCACCCGGCGACCTGGACCGAGGCGGAGGCCTGGTGGGAGACCGGCGTCCCCGGCTCGCTGTCCGGCCGGGAGGACTACGAGGACGGCAAGTCCCAGCAGGTCAGGTGGTTGGGCTGATACTGGCCAGGTGACCCGCTCTCGCTTCCACGGATCCATCGCCGGCGTGGGTTCCACCAGTGGGGTGCGGGTCGTGGTCGGGCGGTGGCGCTCGTCGCCGCTGGGCTCCTTCGGCGATGCCATGGTCGAGACCGCCGCCGGACGCCGGATCCTGCTCGCGCCACGGCCCGAGGTGGCCGAGTTCATCGCCGCGACGTACACCTTCGACGAGGTGCGGATCGAGCCCGTCGACGTCACCGAGTCCTGGGAGTTCACGTCCCCGTCGCTCACCCTGCAGCTCACCGTCGGACCTCGTACGGCGTTGGGCCGGCTGTTGCGGGTCGTCCCGGACCGCGTCGCCGCGTCGCCGGCCTGGTGCTCCCTGACCGACCCGGTGTCGCGGGTGGTGCTGCGCGGGGTGCGGACCCGTGGGACCGCCGGCAACGGGCGCCGGGAGTGGTACGGCGCGACCGACCACCACCGGGTCGTGTCCTTGGCGGGATCCTTCGAGGGCACGGATCTCGGGGAACTCGCGCCGGTGCTCCCGGCGCCGCGCTTCGGCTTCTCCTCGACCCCGCCGGCCCCGTCGGTGACCACCGTCGTGACGACGGTGGCCGAGGGCTAGCCGCGCGCGAGGAGCTGCTCGAGGAAGTCGCCACAATTACCCACCCCTCCGACGTGGTCCCGCTCGCGGTCGCCTCCGCGACCGTCGCGCCCCAGCTCTTGGGGCGTGGCTGGATCGGGTGATCAGCTCGCGAGGATGAGTTCGTGGAAGTAGTACTCGGGGCGGGTCTGGACCCGGCCGGGGACGGGTTGTGGTGGGGCGTGGGATCGGGTGGTGTGTCCGGTGGGGGTGGTGGTCTGAATGGTGTGCGGGTTGTTGGTGCCGGGTGGGTGGGAGGTGTCGGGCTGTCCAGCCGGGGGCTTGTTTGTGGTGGTTGCAGGCCTCGCAGAGGCCTTGGCCGTTGACGGCGGTGGTGGGTCCACCGGCGGCGTGCGGGAAGGGGTGGTCGTGGTGGCGGATCGGGGCGTCGCACCAGGGGGTGCGGCAGGTCTGGTCCCGTAGGTCGAGGAACAGTCCCAGCTCGTGGGGGAAGCACCGGGCGTGGGAGTCCATGGAGACGAGTTGTCCGGTGGTGGGGGTGGCGTAGAGCCGTCGCAGGCTCGCCATCGCTGGGGGTGGTCTGCTCGGTGGCGGTGGTGACGAGGTGGCGTGCGGCGTCGGGTGGGAGGGGTCCGTAGCCGTGCAGCCAGGCGGGGTGGTGGCCGCCGCCGAGCAGGGTCTGATCGGAGACCACCAGGTTGACCGCGACCGGGACCGTATCGGCGGTGGTCTGTCCGGTGACCCGGGCGACCAGGGTGTCGGCCATGATCTGCCCACGGCCGCGTCCGTCACCTTGGGCGGTCAGGGAGTCCGCGACCCGGGTCAGGGTGGCCCACACCGCGATCCCCTGGGCCGCGGGCAGCAGCGCGGAGAGCTGGGACATGGTGTCGGGTGCGGGGCGCAGGGAGACGTGGCGTTCGGTCTCGGCACGACGGCGCCGGTCCACCACCGCTGCGGGGTCCAGGGCGTAGACCCGTCGCTGGGTCTCGGCGACCAGGCGGCGTTGTCCCCACCCGTCGACCACATGGGTGCCGTCCGGGCGGGACGGCACAGGTCGGCGTCCACCACCGCCCGGTCCTCGCGGGACAGGCAGGTGGTCTCGCGGGCGATCAGGGTGGCCCGCCACTCCGAGAGGGCACCGGTGCGCAGCGCGGCCAGGGTGTGCGGCAGCTCGGTGGTCAACGTCTTCGCCAGACCGAGGAGTCGGGCACCACGGGCGGGTGACTCCCGCCGCGCCAACGCGACCTGGCGGCGACCCCACGCCCGTGCTGGGTGGCGGGGAGCTTCAGGTCGGCGTGGTGGGCACGCACCGAGACATCCAGGTCGGCGGCGAGCTCGGCCTGCAACGCACACGCCAGGGACTTCAGGTCCTCCAAGCCCGCATCGCCTCCACCCGGGAGGCGTCATCGCTCACCTCAGCCAGGGAGCTGAGGTGAGCGGCAAGAGCGGCATCGGCCATACCTGATGATAAACGAACGTCTGTTCGAATCAAGGCCTTCGCAGCCTTCGCCATCCGTCGACAGCTCGCGTTGGCCGAGCCTAGGGACGGACGGCGGGCAGCACGGTCTCGCAGATCAGCCGCAGGCTCTCCCATGACGGCTCCGGCGGTAGCCCACCGCAGGCCGGGTGCGAGGTGACGAGCCGGATCGCGCCCGAACGGCAGCGCTCGACGAGGTCGTCGGCGGTGAGCACGACGTACACCCCGGCAGCCCGCATCTCCTCGACGGTCCTCGAGTGGTCGACGACGTACGACCCCGCCTCGCCGTGCCACTCCTGGTAGGCGACCGCGTCCGCGAGCAGGTGCTGGCCGTAGCGCTCCCAGAACGCCTCGGGGTCGGCGGCGCAGAAGACGTTCGCCGGGCCGTCGGCAGGCGCCTGCAGCACGAAGCCGGGTTCGCGTCCGGCCGCGCGGCAGGTCTCGTCGTACAGCTCCTTGAGCTCGGGATCGGCGTGCTGGGGCTGGAAGTTCAGCCCGAGCCTCGCCGCCCGGCGTGCGGCCGCCGGCGAACCGCCGCCGTAGAACAGGAACGGATGGGGTCGGGAGTACGGCGCCGGCGTGGTCGTCCCGTCAGCCCAGGCGGCCAGCACCTGGGCGATGCGGTCCTCGATGTCCCGCCCGCGGGTGGCCCACTGCCGCGCGTACAGCGCGTACTCCTCCGGTCGGTAGCCGAGCCCGAAGGTGTAGCTCACCCGCCCCTTGCTCAGGTGGTCGAGCACGGCGAGGTCCTCGGCCAGCCGGACCGGCTCGTAGAGGTTGACCAGCAGTGCCGACACCGTGATCGGCACCCGCGAGGTGACGGCCGCGAACGCCGATGCGACCAGCAGCGGGCTGGGCAGGTAGCCGTCGTCGGCGGCGTGGTGCTCCGAGACCATCAGCGCGTCCATGCCGTGGGTGTCGACGTACGCCGCCTGCTCGACCGCCCGCGCGAAGATCTCCTGCCGGGTGGCGGTGTCGGCGCCCGGGGCGCGGAAGTCATAGCGGGTGGCGAACTGGGTGCGCGGCATGGGAGCAGTCAACCAGCAGAACTGGAACTCGTTCTAGGTCTGGTCTTCGAGTGCAGGAATCCCCGGTCCACCGGGGATTCCTGCACTTCTCGGCCGTTGCAACGGCTGTGAAGCGCAGGAGAAGGCCGACAAGTCCGCTCCGGAGGCGCGTGCTTCACGACCGGGCCTCAGAGAGCAATTGCACGGTTGACCCAGGTCTGGGACACCACCATGCCGACCTTCTCGTAGAGGCCGAGGGCGCCGGTGCGCGAGTCGGTGTTGAGGCCCGAGGTCGTCGCGCCGTGCGCCTGCGCCGCGGCGAAGGCATCCACGAGCATCGCCTGCGCGATGCCGCGGCCGCGCTGGTCGGGACGGGTCGCCAGCCGGTCGACGTAGCCCTGCGCCTCGACGAGGAAGACGAGCGTCGTCCCGACCACCGTGCCGTCGGCGTCGACGACCAGGCGAAGGTTCCACGGCTCGAAGCCGGGTCGTTGGACGGTGCGGGCCAGGAAGTCCTCGTAGGGCTCGCGGTCGCGGTCCGACCACTCCAGGAAGGCGTCCTCGAGCAACGTCCAGCACGCCTCGTGGTCGGCCGGGGTCGCCTCGCGGATCTCGCACCCCGCGGGCAGGGTGCGCTCGGGAACGGTGGTGCCCTGGGGCAGCTCCAGCACCCAGCTCTCCCAGCGCACCCAGTAGCCGAGCTCCTCCAGCAGTCGGTCGCCGGCGGAGCCGCGCGGCACGGGCATGCCGACCACGCTCTCGCCGGCAGCCCGGGCGCGGTCCTGCATCCAGCCGGCCAGCACCGTCCCGATGCCTCGGCCGCGGTGGTCGGGGTGCACCGCCGCATCGCCGCGGTCGCCCCCCATCCACTCGGCGTAGGCGACCAGCGCGTCGCCGTCCAGGACGCCGATGGTGCCGGCGCCGACGTCGTACGAGGGGCGCTGCCAGTCGGCCACGATGTCGGCCTCCTCGATGGACACCTCGCCGGTGTCGTGGAGCTCCTGGGCGGCCATGACCGCGACGACGGCGCGGGCGTCGGACATGACGAGTGGCCGGCTGGTCAGTCCGGCGGGCAGGTCGAGCGACATGTCGTCCAGTGTCGCCGAGGCTGGGGGTGTCGCGCACGTCGCACCCCGACGTACGACGAAGGCCCGGCCCCCACGAGGGGGCCGGGCCGTCGTCGTGCTGAGCGGAGGGCTCAGACGTTCTTGATGGCCGAGACGTCGAACTCGAGCTTGATCTTCTCCGAGACGAGGACGCCGCCGGTCTCGAGCGCGGCGTTCCAGGTGAGGCCCCAGTCCTTGCGGTTGATGGCGGTGCCGCCCTCGAAGCCCACGCGGAGGTTGCCGAAGGGGTCGCGCGCCGAGCCGTTGGACTCGAAGTCGATGGTGACCGGCTTGGTCTCGCCCTTGATGGTCAGGTCGCCGGTGATCGTCCAGTCGTCGCCGTCGCGCTTGACGTCGGTGGAGACGAAGGTGATCTCCTTGTTCTCCTCGGCGTGGAAGAAGTCCTCGGAGCGGAGGTGGCCGTCGCGGTCCGCCGAGCCGGTGTCGACGCTCGCGGTCTGGATGGTGAGGGAGACGTTGGAGTTCGCGGGGGTCGCGGCGTCGATGTGCGCGGTGCCGGCGAAGTCGGTGAACTGGCCACGGACCGTGGTGACCATCGCGTGGCGGGTGCTGAAGCCGATGCGGGTGTGCGAGGCGTCGATGGTGTAGTCGCCCGAGATGTCCTCGACGGCGGTGGTGGGGGCGTCGAAGGTCTCGGTGGACTTGCGGCTGAAGATGGACATGGGTACTCCTCGTCGGGATGATGGTTGAACCTTTGATCAGTTTAACCAGAGTCTGACGGGATTCATTCCTGCCGCAGCGAGAACGTCGGGTGAACGCGCGAGAGCCGCGACCCCCAGGGGTCGCGGCTCTCGGGATGTGGTGGGGTCGGTCGCGCCTCAGGCGGCCTGGACGACGTGGGCCGGTGCGCTGGTCTGCGGGGCGACCCAGCGGGCCTCGAAACGGGTCCGGCCACGGGCGTCCGTCACGGCGACCCAGGTCTGGACGAGACCGTTGGCCATCTTCTTGTTCATCATTGGATGCCTTTCGTTCACCTTGCGTTCACTTAGAGTAGCCGACTTCCACCTGAGGTGCCAGATAGTGGTGAAATCAGCGTGTTCTCCTCCACCGGACCGGATGCGGACCGGCTATTCGAGGGACATCTGCTCCACCTGTGACGAGTGTGATCTTCTGCAGACCCGTCCACGGAGGCCGCCTCGGACGATTGCCGACATCAAACAAGGATTTCTGCCCGAATTCGGGCAGAAAGTTGCGCATCTGATGGGGGTGAGTGGACCATCGTCGGCGTGCCGCCACCGCCTGACCCTGAGCTCGTCGACCTCGTGGTCGCCAGCACCGGACTCTCCGCCGCCGAGGCTGCCCGGGTCGTGGAGGACGTGGTGGCCTTCCACGCCGAAACCGTGGAGGACTACGTACGTCGGCGGCACGCCCACCTCAAGACCTACGGCGCCCGGAACCCGGAGATCTTCACCCAGATCGCCGACGAGCTGGCCGGCCGGGTCGTGGCACCACCTCAGCTCAGCGAGCGCCAGCTGCGGCGCATCGTCTACGGATGATCAACGAAAGGTCACCACATGTGCGGAATCGTCGGGTACGTCGGAGCCCAGCCGGCCGTCCCCCTGCTCCTCGAGGGACTCAGCCGGTTGGAGCACCGCGGCTACGACTCGGCCGGCCTGGCGCTGCTCGGCAGCACCGGCATCAAGGTCGAGAAGAAGGCCGGCCGGGTGCGTGAGCTCGGCGAAGGCCTCCCGAAGCGGTTCACCGGCAAGGTCGGCATCGGGCACACCCGCTGGGCCACCCATGGCCCGGCCAACGACGTCAACGCGCACCCGCACACCGACGCCAAGGGCCTGGTCGCGGTCGTGCACAACGGCATCATCGACAACGCCGCGACGCTGCGGCAGCGACTGAGCGACGACGGCGTCGACCTGGTCAGCGACACCGACACCGAGGTGCTCGCGCACCTGGTGGCGCGCTCCGAGGCCGACACCCTCGAGGGCAAGGTGAGTGAGGCGCTCGCCGCCGTCGACGGCACGTACGGCCTGGCCGTGCTGCACGCCGACTTCCCGGACCGGATCGTGGTGGCGCGCAACGGCAGCCCGCTGCTGATCGGCGTCGGCGACAAGGAGATGTACGTAGCCTCCGACCTGGCCGCGATCGTCCGGCACACCACCACCGTCGCCCACCTCGACGACGGCGAGCTCGCCACCGTGACCGCGAGCGGTTTCACGACGTACGGCGAGGGGCTCACTCAGACCTCGCGGACCGCGACCACGCTCGACGTGGACCCCGCCTCCTACGAGGCCGGCGACCACGACTCCTTCATGCACAAGGAGATGCTCGAGCAGCCGGCCGCCGCGGAGCGGATGCTGCGCGGCCGGCTCAACGAGCGCTTCGGCACCGCCCACCTCGGCGGGCTCAACATGGACGCACGGGAGACCCGTGAGATCCGCCGGGTCAAGATCCTGGGCTGCGGCTCTGCCTACTACGTCGGCCAGATGGGTGCCTCGCTGGTCGAGGAGCTGGCTCGGATCCCGGCCGACGCCGAGGCGGCCAGCGAGTTCCGCTACCGCAACCCGATCATCGAGCACGACACCCTCTACGTCGCGGTCAGCCAGTCGGGGGAGACCCTGGACACGCTGCTCGCCGTGCAGGAGATCCGGCGCAAGGGTGGACGGGTCATCGGGCTGGTCAACGTCGTCGGCAGCGCGATCGCGCGTGAGTGCGACGGTGGCATCTACCTGCACGCCGGACCCGAGGTCGCGGTGGCGAGCACCAAGGCCCTGAGCAACATGTTCCTCGGCTTCGCCCTGCTCGCCCTCCAGCTGGGCCGGGTCCGGGACCTGTCCATCGCGGACGGACGGCGCCTGATCGCGGGCCTGACCCGGCTGCCCGCGCAGATCCAGCAGGTGCTCGACCAGGAGCCGGCCATCGCCGAGGTGGCTGCGGGTCTCGCGGTCGCCGACAGTCTCTTCTTCGTGGGCCGGGTGCGCGGCTATCCGGTCGCCCGGGAGGGGGCGCAGAAGTTCAAGGAGATCTCGTACCGGCACGCCGAGGCCTACCAGACCTCCGAGCTCAAGCACGGGCCGCTCGCGCTGATCTCCGATGCCGTCCCGACGGTGGCCATCGTCCCGGACGACGAGCTCACCGACCGCAACGTCGGCGCGCTGCACGAGATCGCGGCCCGGCGCGGTCCGCTCGTCGCGATCACCCATGCCGACGTCGACCTCGGCGACCTGGCCGACCGCGAGGCCGTCCGGCGCATCGACGTGCCCCGCAACGAGCGCGAGCTGGACCCCATCCTGCTGACCCTGCCGCTGCAGCTGCTGGCCTACCACGCAGCGCTCCAGCTCGGGCACGACATCGACAAGCCGCGCAACCTCGCCAAGTCCGTGACGGTCGAGTGACCCGTACGTGACCCAGCGCACCGCGCTGACGAAGGCGACGTGAGGGCGCGGACCCACTACCGTTGACGGATGAGCACAGAAGAGAACGTCGAGTCCACTCCGACCTTCGCGGAGCTCGGCCTCGACGATGCCGTGCTCAAGGCGCTGCGCGACGTGGGCTACGAGAGCCCCTCCGCGATCCAGGCCGCGACCATCCCGCCCCTGCTGGCGGGCCGCGACGTCGTCGGCCTGGCCCAGACCGGCACCGGCAAGACGGCGGCCTTCGCGTTGCCGATCCTGTCCCGCCTCGACCTCAAGCAGAAGACGCCGCAGGCGCTGGTCCTGGCGCCGACCCGTGAGCTCGCGCTCCAGGTCTGCGAGGCGTTCGAGAAGTACGCCGCCCACCTCAAGGGCGTGCACGTGCTTCCCGTCTACGGCGGCCAGGGCTACGGCGTCCAGCTCAGCGCGCTGCGCCGGGGCGTGCACATCGTCGTCGGCACCCCGGGCCGGATCATGGACCACCTCGAGAAGGGCACCCTCGACCTGTCGGAGCTGCGCTTCCTGGTGCTCGACGAGGCCGACGAGATGCTCAACATGGGCTTCGCCGAGGACGTCGAGACGATCCTCGCCGACACCCCCGACGACAAGAACGTCGCGCTCTTCTCCGCGACCATGCCGTCGCAGATCCGCCGGATCTCGAAGAAGTACCTCAACGACCCCGCCGAGATCACGGTCAAGAACAAGACGACCACGTCGGCCAACACCACCCAGCGCTACCTGCTGGTGTCCTACCCGCAGAAGGTCGACGCCCTCACCCGCATCCTCGAGGTCGAGAACTTCGAGGGGATGATCGTCTTCGTCCGCACCAAGAACGAGACCGAGACGCTGGCCGAGAAGCTGCGGGCCCGTGGCTTCTCCGCGATGGCGATCAACGGCGACGTGGCGCAGGTGCAGCGCGAGCGCACCGTCAACCAGCTCAAGTCCGGCAAGCTCGACATCCTGGTCGCCACCGACGTCGCGGCCCGCGGCCTCGACGTCGAGCGGATCAGCCACGTCGTCAACTACGACATCCCGACCGACACCGAGTCCTACGTGCACCGCATCGGGCGCACCGGCCGGGCCGGCCGCAGCGGTGACGCGATCTCCTTCGTCACCCCGCGCGAGCGCTACCTCCTCAAGCAGATCGAGAAGGCCACCCGCCAGCCGCTGACCCAGATGCAGCTGCCCACGGTCGAGGACGTCAACACGACCCGGCTGTCCCGCTTCGACGACGCGATCACCGCGGCGCTCGCCGACGCCCCGCGCATCGAGAAGTTCCGCGAGATCGTCGACCACTACGTCCGCAACCACGACGTGCCCGAGGGTGACGTCGCGGCTGCGCTGGCCGTGGTCGCCCAGGGCGACACCCCGCTGCTCCTCGACCCCGCGGCCGAGCGCCCGGTGCGCCAGGAGCGGGAGTTCTCCGACGACCGTGGCTCCCGCCCGCGCAAGGAGTTCGGCTCCCGCGGCGACCGGCCCGAGCGCCGTCCCCGGGGCCGCACCGACGTGCCGATGGCGACGTACCGGATCTCGGTCGGCAAGCGCCACAAGGTCGAGCCGCGCCAGATCGTCGGTGCCATCGCCAACGAGGGCGGCCTGTCCCGCCAGGACTTCGGGCACATCGACATCCGCGCCGACCACACGCTGGTCGAGCTGCCCGCCAACCTGCCCGCCGGTGCCGTCGAGAAGCTCCGCGGCACCCGGATCTCCGGCAAGCTGATCGAGCTCGCCCCGGACTCCGGGGCGGTGCGCAGCGCCAGCAAGCCGACGTACGACGACGCCGCCGGCAGGAAGCCGCGGCACAAGAGCTGACGTCGACTCCGACGCGGGGTCGGACCCGGGGAGTAGCGTGACGGGGGTCACAACGACGTGACCCGTCCGCCTCGGAGGCGATCCGATGACCCGTCCGCTCACGTTCCGCCTGGGCGCCGTCGGCGCCCTCGCCCTGGTCGCGTCCCTGCTGCCGGCGAGCAGCGCCGAGGCCGCACCGCCGTCGTACGTCGCGCTGGGTGACTCCTACTCCTCTGGGGTCGGGACCCGCGCCTATCTCGACGACGGCACGTCGTGCCAGCGCTCGACGTACGCCTTCCCGAGCCTGCTGGCGGCGGCCAAGGGCTATGCGCTGAACTTCCGTGCCTGCTCGGGCGCCACCGTCCCGGACGTCACCAGCAGCCAGCTGGGGGCGCTGTCGGCCGCCACCCGCTACGTGAGCATCTCGGTCGGCGGCAACGACGCCGGCTTCGCCTCGGTGATCACCGAGTGCGCGCTGCCGGGCTGGCTGAGCAACTGCAACGGCCGGATCAACACCGCCCAGAGCTACATCAGCGGCACCCTGCCTGGGCGGCTGGCGACGCTCTACGCGTCGATCAGTAGCAGGGCGCCCAACGCTCGTGTGGTGGTCGTCGGCTACCCGCGGCTGTTCATGGGCGAGGACTGCAACGCGGCCACCTTCTTCTCACCTGCCGAGGAGACGCGGCTCAACCAGACCGCCGACCAGCTCAACGCGCGGCTCTCGGCAGCGGCGAGCGCGGAGGGCTTCGGGTTCGCCAACCCGACCAGTCGCTTCATCGGGCACGCCGTCTGCGACGACGTGGAGTGGATCAACGGCCTGTCCAACCCGATCAGCAACAGCTATCACCCCAACCGCGCCGGGCACGCCTCCGGCTACACCCCCCTGATCAGTCCGCTGCTCACCGGCGCCGCGGCCCGGGTCACCCCGGCCGTCGTACGACGGGCGACGGCGTCGGCGGGCGCGCTCGCCGCTCAGCAGCGGGGCTACGCAGCGCTGGACGCCCGGATCGTCCCGGAGCGGATCGTGGCACCCGACCTGACCACGCCTGAGGTGCGTCGCAAGGCCGAACGAGCCGGGATCGACCTGGATCGCTGGCTGGCTCGCCACTGACCCTGTCGACGCTGGGCCGTCGGTGTCGGCTGGTAGAACCGAGGGCATGCGTCGACTCACCGCCCTGACCGCCGCCGCCGCTCTCGGCGTGCTGGGACTGACGGCCTGCGACTCCTCCAGCGAGACGTCCGGACCTGACCCCGAGCCGGTCGCCGAGGCACTGGCCAGCGGGTTGGCCGCCGGAGACCTCGGCAGCGTGCCGTTCACCGCGGGCACGCCCCAGCAGACCCAGGGCGACTACGACGCGGTCGTCGACGGCATGGGCGACGTCGAGCCGGTCGTCACGACCGGTGAGGTGGCGCAGACCGACGGTGAGGAGGGCGCCGCCGACACCGCCACCGCGATCCTGTCGTGGACCTGGCCGATCGCCGGCGACGAGTGGCGCTACACCACCGAGGCCGACCTGACGCTCACCGGCGATGAGTGGCAGGTGGCCTGGTCGCGGGCGCTGGTCGAGCCCGACCTCGAGGACGGCGACGTCCTCGACGCGACCACCATCGCCGGGGAGCGTGGGCCGATCGTCGGTGCTGGCGGGATCGAGCTGGTCACCGACCGGCCCGTCGTCCGGTTCGGCATCGACCGCACCTTGGTCCCGGCCGCGCAGGCCGGCGCCTCTGCCAAGGCCCTGGCCGAGCTGGTCGGGATCGAGGTCGCGCCGTACGTCAAGCAGGTCGAGGCTGCCGGGGACGCGGCCTTCGTCGAGGCGATCGTCTACCGCAAGGAGCTGGTACCCCCCGCGGTGGGACGCGGGATCGGGGCCATCACGGGTGCCCGGGCGATCGCCGACGACGTGCCTCTGGCGCCCGACCCGGGAGTTCGCCGCACCGATCCTCGGGACCGTCGGCGACGTCACCGCCGAGATGATCAAGGACGACCCCGAGACCTACCAGGTCGGTGACCAGGCCGGGCTGTCCGGCCTCGAGGCGCGCTACGACGACCAGCTGCAGCCCACCGACGGTGCCGTCGTGCACGCGGTGGCCGCCGACAAGCAGCAGCGTGAGCTCTTCAAGGTCGAACCGGTCGCCGGCGACCCGCTGCGGATCACCCTCGACCAGTCGTTGCAGCTGCTCGCCGAGCGCGAGCTGGCCGACGTCGGACCGGCCAGTGCCCTGGTGGCGATCCGACCGTCGACCGGCGCCATCGTCGCTGCCGCCAACGGCCCGGGTGCCGACGGCTACAACATCGCCACCTTCGGCCAGTTCGCCCCCGGCTCGACGTTCAAGAGCGTCAGCAGCCTCGCCCTGCTCCGCTCCGGGCTGACACCGGCCTCGGTGGTGCCGTGCACCTCGACGATCGTCGTGGACGGCAAGTCCTTCAAGAACTACTCCGACTACCCCAGCAGTGCCATCGGCGACATCCCGCTGCGCACCGCGCTGGCCAACTCGTGCAACACCGCCTTCATCTCCCAGACCGACCGGCTGGGCGGCACCGACCTGGGGGAGGCGGCGGGCTCGCTCGGCATGGGCATCGACCACGACCTCGGCTTCCCGGCCTACTTCGGCAGCGTCGAGCCGGCCGCGTCGGAGACCGAGAAGGCCGCCGACATGATCGGCCAGGGTGCGATCCTGGCCTCGCCGATGGTGATGGCCACCGTGATCGCGTCCGCGCAGGCCGGTGAGCTGGTGGTGCCCCGGATGATCCGGTCGGTCGAGGTCGCGCCGCCGGCCGACGCCGAACCCCTGGCCGCGGGCGAGGCCGCCCAGCTGAAGTCGATGCTGCGCGGCGTGGTCACCTCCGGCAGCGGACGCGCGCTCGCCGACCTCCCCGGTCCGCCGGTGATCGCCAAGACCGGCACGGCGGAGTTCGAGCGCAAGGGCACGGTGCTCACCCACGCCTGGATGATCGCGGCCCAGGGCGACCTGGCGGTCGCGGTCTTCGTCGAGGTCGGGGAGTCCGGGTCCCAGACGGCCGGGCCGATCCTGGAGTCATTCCTGCGGGGTGCCCGCCGCTGAGCCGGTCCGGGAAGGGCGAACCCCTCGCTGCATGGGGTCAGCGAGGGGTCCACGTCGTGTTCAGAATGCTCCCTCCGAACACCGACTGAACCCAGCGTGCCACGCATCACCCCTCGACGTCAGCAGTTTGCCTGATGCCAGGGGTGTAAAAGTGAACCCATGAACGCACTGGATCTCCTGAGCAACGAGCAACGCGGCCTCTACATCGGAGGCGCCTGGCGCGCGGCCGAGGGCGACGCCCGGCTCGACGTCATCGACCCGGCCGACGGCAGCGTCCTCACCGACGTCGCCGACGCCTCCCTGAGCGACGCCGTGGACGCTCTCGACGCCGCGGTCGAGGCGCAGCCGGCCTGGGCGGCGACCCCGCCCCGCGAGCGCGGCGAGATCCTGCGCACCGCCTTCGAGCTGATCACCGCACGGGCTGACGACTTCGCTGCCCTGATGAGCCTGGAGATGGGCAAGACCGTGGCCGAGGCACGCGGCGAGGTGGGCTACGGCGTCGAGTTCTTCCGCTGGTACTCCGAGGAGGCGGTCCGCATCCACGGCCGCTGGATGCAAGCACCGGCGGGTGGCAGTCGGCTGCTGACCATCAAGAAGCCGGTCGGGCCCTGCCTGTTCATCACCCCGTGGAACTTCCCGCTCGCGATGGGCACCCGCAAGATCGGACCGGCCGTCGCGGCCGGGTGCACGATGGTGATGAAGCCGGCCAGCCAGACGCCGTTGACGATGCTCGCCCTCGCTGCGGTGCTCGAGGAGGCCGGACTGCCCGCCGGCGTGCTCAACGTGGTGACCACCAGCCACACCGGCGAGTTCAGCACCACGCTGCAGGCCGACGACCGGCTCCGCAAGGTGAGCTTCACCGGCTCCACCGGGGTCGGCAAGGTGCTGGTGCGCCAGTCGGCCGACCAGCTGCAACGAGTCAGCATGGAGCTGGGTGGCAACGCGCCGTTCCTGGTCTTCGAGGACGCCGACGTCGAGGCCGCCGTCGACGGCGCGATGGTCGCCAAGATGCGCAACATGGGCGAGGCCTGCACGGCCGCCAACCGGTTCCTGGTGCACACCTCGGTCGCCGAGCAGTTCGGCGAGCTGCTGGCGAAGCGGATGGGTGCGCTCACCCTGGGCCGCGGCCAGGACGAGGGTGTCGACGTCGGCCCGCTGATCGACGAGAAGGCGGTCGCGTCGGTCAGCCAGCTGGTGAGCGACGCGGTCCACGACGGTGCACGGGTCCTGGTGGGTGGGCAGGCGCCCGACGGACCCGGCTACTTCTACCCGCCGACCGTGCTGCTCGACGTCCCCCTCGACTCCGCGATCAACACCGAGGAGATCTTCGGACCGGTGGCCCCGATCGCCACCTTCGAGACCGAGGCCGACGCGATCCGGCAGGCCAACGACACCGACTACGGTCTGGCGTCCTACGTCTACACCCGCGACCTGTCCCGCACGATCCGGCTGGCCGAGGCACTGGAGTTCGGCATGGTCGGGATCAACACCGGACTGATCTCCAACCCGGCGGCGCCCTTCGGCGGGGTCAAGCAGAGCGGCTTCGGGCGCGAGGGTGGCTTCGAGGGGATCGAGGAGTACCTCGAGACGACGTACGTCGCCCTCCCTGCGGACTGACGTCATCGGGATGGATGTGCACGCCGACACGACCGAGCAGTACGTCGACTTCGCGGCGCACGCCGAGGACTCGCCGTGCTTCGCCGACTGGGCCCGGAGCGTGGCCGGGGACCGCGAGGTCCTCGGCTGGCTGGATGCCTTGCCGGTCCCGAAGCGGCAGCCGAACCTGGTCTTCGCCGCGGCCCGCTGGCACGGGTTGCCGGCGCCGGGGCCCTACACCGGGCTTCGGGACGCGCTGCTGACCGACGACGGCAGCATCCGCCGGACCATCCTCCAGCGGGCCACCCAGACCAACGAGGTCGGCCGGCTGGCGACCCTGGTGCCGGCCCTGGCCGCGGTCGCGGGGTCCGGCCCGGTCGCGTTGCTGGAGGTCGGGCCGAGCGCAGGGCTCTGTCTCTACCCGGACCGCTACGACTACCGGTGGTCGACCCCGGAGGGCGTCGTGGAGTGGAGCGGTCCGGGCGACGGTCGCCCGGCGCTCCGCAGCGACGTGACCGGTCCGGCGCCGGTGCCGGTCGCGCCGCCCGCGGTGGTGTGGCGTGGCGGCATCGACCTGTCCCCGCTCGACGTCCGCGACGACGACCAGATGCGCTGGCTGGAGACGCTGGTCTGGCCCGAGCACGACGACCGCCGGCGGCTGCTGCGCACCGCGATCGAGGTCGCGCGGAGCGACCCGCCGACGCTCGAGCGCGGCGACCTGCTCGACGGGCTGCCCGCGCTGGTCGAGCGCGCGGCGGCGTACGGCACCGTGGTGGTCTTCCACAGTGCGGTGATCGCCTACCTGACCCCGGAGGACCGCGGCCGCTTCTCCGCCCTGATGACCGGCCTGGTTGCTGATGGTCGCTGCCACTGGGTGAGCAACGAGGCGCCGGCGGTGCTGCCCGACGTGACCGCCGCCGGTCCGCCGCTGCCGGGTGGGCACGTCGGCTTCGTGCTCGGCGTCGACGGGCGCGCGGTCGCCGCCACCCACGGCCACGGCCGCTGGATGCACTGGCTGGGCTGAGGCCGATATCGGTTGGCGGGCTGTCGTTGGCGTCGGTGACACTGGTCCTCAGGAGGACTGATGACTGACGTGACCGGGCGCGTCGCCGGACGGCGGGTGCCGCGTGCGCTGACGCCGTTCCAGCACCCCGGCTACCGGCGTCTGGCGGTGGCGCTGGTGATGGCCACCTTCGCCGGAGGGGTGTGGCTGGTCGGGCTGGTCTGGGAGGTGATCCGCCTCGGCGGCGGGCCGGCCCAGCTGTCCGCGGTCTCCACGGCATCTGCGGTCGGCGTGCTGCTCCCGGCCCTGCTCGGAGGCGTGGTGGCCGACCGGGTCCCGCAGAAGACGATCCTGATCTGCGTGGCATCGGTCGAGCTGGCCTGCATGAGCCTGGTCGCGGTGCTGTCGTTGACCGACCTCACGGTGCTCTGGCACCTCGCGGTGGTGGGCTTCGTGATCGGCGCGGCGATGGCGTTCTACTACCCCGCCTACTCCGCGTGGCTGCCGGCGCTGGTGCCCGAGGAGGACCTGCTCGCGGTCAACGGCTTCGAGGGCATGGTCCGACCCACCGTCGGCCAGGCGATCGGCCCCGGTGTCGCCGGCGTGGTGGTCGGCGTGGCGTCGCCCGGGGCGGCGCTCGCGGTCGCTGCCATCAGCTCGCTCGCCGGGCTGATCGCGCTGACGGCCGTGCCGTGGACCGCGGTACGCCGGGCGCCGGCCGCCGACGACGCGGTGCCCACCCACCCGGTCGCCTCGATGTTCCGCGACATGGGTGAGGGCTTCGGCTACATGGTGCGGACACCGTGGCTGCTGGCCACGCTGCTCTTCGCCTCGCTGATGGTCTTCGTGATCATGGGGCCCTTCGAGGTGCTGGTGCCGTTCCTCATCAAGGACAAGCTGGGCGGCGGCCCCGGAGCCCACGCGATGGTGATGGCTGCCTTCGGCATCGGTGGTGCGGTCGGCTCGCTGGTGGTCGCCTCGTTGCCGATGCCCCGGCGCTACCTCACCTGGATGAACCTGATGTGGGGTGTCGGGTGCCTCCCGTTCGCGGTGATGGGCGTCGCCACGGAGCTGTGGATGCTGGTGGTCGCCGCGCTGGTGCTCGGAGCCCTCTTCTCGGCCCCGATGGTCATCTGGGGCACCCTGCTGCAGCGCCGGGTGCCGCCGCACCTGCTCGGCCGGGTGGCCTCGCTCGACTTCTTCGTCTCGATCAGCCTGATGCCGATCTCGATGGCGCTGGCCGGCCCGGTCGCCGGGGCGATCGGTCTGGAGGCGACGTTCCTGATCGCGGGCACGGTGCCGATGGTGGCCGCCGTCGTCGCGATCACCGCCGGACGGCTGACCCGCGACGAGATCGAGCACCCGCTGGACTGAGTCCGGCTCAGGCCTGGATCTCCAGGTGCTGCAGCAGCCCGGAGCGCGACCGGATGCCGAGCTTGCGGTAGACGTGCGAGAGGTGCCGCTCGACGCCTTTGACCGTGACCGCGAGCTGCTGCGCGATCTCCCGGTTGGTCATCCCGGCTGTGGCCAACCCGGCGACCCGACGCTCGGCGGCGGTCAGCGAAGCCACGGCCTCGGCGACGAGCGGTCGGTGCTCGCCCAGCCGCTCGAGCAGCCGCCGGATCCGCGACTGCAGCGGCCAGAGCTGCTCCTGCACGGCGTACCTCTCGGCGCGGCGCAGCAGGTCGAGCGCCTCGAGGTGGCGTGATCCGCCTCCGGAGAGGATCAGCAGGCCGGCCAGGTCGGTGTCGACCTGGGCGGCGAGCCGGGCTGCTGGCAGGTCGCCCAGCAGCGCCCGGGCCTGGCGCAGCTGGCTCTGTCCGTCGCCGAGCGGGTCGACCGAGGCCAGGGTGCGCAGCCCGATCGCGGTGCCGAACGGTGCCCGCCGCTTGCGGGCGAGGGCGAGCTGGGCGCGGGCCAGCTCGACACCCTCGGCACGCCGTCCCTGGCGGACGGCGGACAGGGCGGCCTCAGCCCGCCACGGCAGCAGGTCCGGGTCGCCGTCGCCGACGAGACGTCCGATCTCGGCGAAGTGGCGGCTCGCCTGGTCGTCGTCGCCGGAGGCGGCCGCGACGATGCCGAGCGCGTAGTGGGCGGCACCGCCGGCGACCCCGGGTGCACCGACGTACGGCGGCAGTGCCGCGGCCAGCGCCTGGGCCGGGACCAGCTCGCCGCGGGCGAGATGGCAGTCGATGGAGGTGGTCAGGACGGCTACCTGGTCGAGCTCCGGGAACGACTGCCAGGGACCTTGCCTCACCTGCTGGAGGTCGGCGAGGGCGGCGGTCACCTGGCCGGCGCGTGCCCGGGCGAAGGCGCGGGTGAGCAGGACCCCTGGCCGGACCTCGTCCGGGTGGGCCGCGATCGCGGTCTCCCCGGATGTGCGCATGGGCCAAGGGTAGGAAGCGGAGAGCCTCTCCGAGGCGAATTGACTGAAACAGTCAGGCCGGACTGGTCCAGGCGGCCGCCAGTGCGAGCGCGTGCTCGGCGGCAGGGACCGAGAGCTCCCGGTCAGCTGGGACCAACCCGATCCGGGTCCGTCGGTCGAGGAGGTCGTCGATGTCGACGGCGCCCTCGTGGGTGATCCCGAAGAGCAGCTCGGCCAGGGTGACCGGGACCCCGTCGGCGACGGGTGCGAGCAGCTCGGCGGCACCCATCCCGGAGACCTGGCGCGCGCTGGCGAGGACGAGCGCGGCGTCGGTGCCGTAGCGACGCACCAGTCGGGTCGGCTCCTCCAGCCGGGCCAACGCCGGTCGGGACGCGGCGCCGAGCAGCGGGAGGTCGGTGGTGAGGCACGGGGTCGTGGTGAGGCCGGCCTGTGCGACCGCCGCGTCCACGGCGTCCTCGGCCATCCGGCGGTAGGTCGTGAGCTTGCCGCCCACGACCGTCACCACGCCGGTGGCGCTGGTGAGCACGGCGTGCCGGCGGGACAGGTCGGAGGTGGCGCCGGTGGAGCCGTCGGCCGCGGCGAGCAGGGGGCGCAGGCCCGCGTAGGCGCCGACGACGTCACCGCGGTGCAGCTGGTGGGCGAAGGCGGCCGACACCACGTCGAGGAGGAAGCCGATCTCCGGCTCGGTGGGGAGGGGTACGTCGGGCAGGTCACCGTCGACGGGCTCGTCGGTGAGGCCGACGTAGAGCGTCCCGTCAGGCTGCGGCAGCACCATCACGAACCGGTTGGTGGCGCCGGGCACCGGGCAGAACACCGACACCCGCAGGCCGGGGAGGCTCTCCTGCCGGAGCACCAGGTGGGTGCCCCTGCTGGGCCGCAGGTTCACCTCGGGGACGAGCGTCCCGGCCCAGACGCCGGTGGCGCTGACGACTGCTCGCGCGGTGACGGTGGTGGTGTCCCCGGTGAGCTCGTCGCGCAGCTCGACCTCGGTGCCGCTCGCGCTCAGCACGCGAGCGCGGGTGCGGACGTGTGCGCCGTACGACGCCGCGGTCCGGGCCACGTTGACGACCAGTCGCGCGTCGTCCTCCAGCTGGCCGTCCCAGGTGAGGTAGCCACCGCGGAGGCCGTCGGGTCGCAGGGGCGGCGCCAGCTGCAGCGCCTCGGTCGCGGAGAGCCGTCGAGGTCGGGGGAGGGTCTCTGCGGAGGTGCCGGCGGCCCGGCGCAGCACGTCGCCGGCGCGCAGCCCGGAGGCGGTCATCCGGGCCTGCGCACGACTGGTGTCAGCGCCGAAGGGGACCACCATCGCCATCGCGTGGGTCAGGTGCGGGGCGGTGCGCTCCATGATGATGCCGCGCTCGACGGCGCTCTCGTGGGCGACGGCGAACTGGCCCTGCGCGAGGTAGCGGAGCCCGCCGTGGACCATCTTGGAGGACCACCGAGAGGTGCCGAACGCCAGGTCGTGGGCGTCGACGGCGAGCACCGTGAGCCCGCGGGTGACGGCGTCGAGCGCGACGCCGGCGCCGGTGATGCCGAGCCCGATGACGACCAGGTCGACGTCGGTCGGCGCTCCGTCGAGACCAGCCGTGATCCTGGTGCCAGGGTGCGGGCAGGTCACGGCGCGAGCCCCTGGGTGAGCAGCCGGGTGAGCTCCGCGTCGAGCTCCGCCTCGGTGGTGTCGTCGTCGATCATCGTGTGGTGGGAGAGCACGTAGCCGTGCGCGGCGAGCACCATCGCGCGAGCCATCGCCACCGGGTTGCCGGCCCGGATGGTGCCCTCGGCCTGACCGGCCCGGATCCCGCGGGCGACCAGCTCGAGGATCGCGTCCTGGGAGCGGCCGCGCCGCGAGAGCAGGTAGGGGAGCAGCAGCTCGGGGTCGAGCTCGACGATCCGCACGAAGAGCTCGTTGGCCCGGAGCCGCTGCGCGGTGCCGACGATGTCACCGACCAGCCGCTCGACGGTGGTGGCGTCGGGGTCCTCCGCCGCGAGGGTCGCCGCGACGACCCCGCCCCACTCGCGGGTCATCAGGTCGGCCAGCAGCCGCGGCATGTCGGCCCAGGTCCGGTAGATCGTCATCCGGGACACCCCGGCCCGCCGGGCCACCTCGGTCAGGGTGGTGCGCCGCCAGCCGACGTCGAGGATGCAGGCGCGGGCCGCGTCGAGGTAGTCGAGCTCGCGTTCGTCCAGCCGTTCGAGGCCGTCGTTGTGACGAAGTGACGTCATATGTCACAGTGTAACGTATGCAGCCCACGTCGCCCATCGACCAGCAGACCGAGATGCACCCGTCCCGCTGGGGCGACCCCGCGCGGGCGCAGCCGCTGCCGGACGCCGCGCGCGGACTGGTGGAGGCGGTCTTCGGGATCGACGACCGGTCCGCGCTGGAGCCCGGCGTGCTGCGACCCACGGCGCTGGACGACTCGGTGCTGGGCCGGCTCGCCGACGTCGTCGGGGCCGATCAGGTCCGCACCGACGACGAGACCCGACGGCTGCGCACCCGCGGCAAGTCCACCCCCGACCTGCTCCGGGCCCGGGCCGGCGATCTCGAGGACGCACCGGACGCCGTCGTCCGCCCCGGCAGCCACGACGAGGTGGCCGCGGTCCTCGCCGTCGCGGTGGAGCACCACCTGGCCGTCGTGCCCTTCGGGGGCGGTACGTCGGTCACCGGGGGCCTGGTCGCCCGACGCGAGGGTTTCGCGGGGGTGCTCAGTCTCGACCTGGTGCGGATGAAGCGACTGCTGGCCGTCGACCACGTCTCGATGACCGCCACCCTCGAGCCGGGCCTGCGCGGGCCCGAGGCCGAGGCGCTGCTCGCCGCCGAGGGATTGACGCTCGGGCACTACCCGCAGTCCTTCGAGTACGCCACGATCGGCGGCTTCGCGGCCACCCGGTCCAGCGGGCAGTCGAGCGCCGGCTTCGGCCGGTTCGACGCCCTGGTCGTCGCCCTGGTGGTGGCCACCCCGCGCGGCCGCCTGGATCTCGGCAGCTCGCCCGCCAGCGCGGCCGGCCCCGACCTGCGCCAGCTGCTGCTCGGCTCCGAGGGCACTCTCGGGGTGATCACCTCGGTCACCGTCCGGGTGCGGACGCTGCCGGCGGTGAAGGTCTACGAGGGCTGGCGCTGGTCGTCGTTCACCGACGGTGCCACCGCGATGCGCTCCCTGGCCCAGTCGGGGGTGCTTCCGACCGTGCTCCGGCTCTCCGACGAGGCCGAGACCGCGATCAACCTGGCCGACCCGGCCGCGATCGGGGGCGACGCGGACGCGGGCTGCCTGATGATCACCGGCTACGAGGGTGAGCGGGCCGCGATCGACGCCCGGCAGGGCGCCGTCACCGCGCTGCTGACCGACCTCGGCGGGATCCGGGTCGGCGCCGAGCCGGGGGAGTCCTGGGTGCACGGGCGCTTCGACGCACCGTACCTCCGGGACTCGCTGCTGGATGCCGGGGTGCTCGTCGAGACCCTCGAGACGGCGACCTTCTGGTCCGGCGTCGAGCGGTTGTACGGCGAGGTGCGGGCAGCCCTCGAGGCCACGCTCGGACAACCCGCGATCGTGCTCTGCCACGTCTCCCACGTCTACGAGACCGGATGCTCGCTCTACTTCACCGTCGCGGCGAAGGAGGGCGACGACCCGATCGCGGAGTGGGGTCGGGCCAAGGCGGCCGCGAGCGACGCGATCATCGCGGCCGGTGCCACCATCACCCACCACCACGCGGTCGGCACCGACCACAAGCCCTGGTTGGCACAGGAGATCGGACCGCTCGGTGTCTCGGTGCTGCGCGCGGTCAAGGCCGACCTCGACCCGACCGGCATCCTCAACCCCGGGGTGCTGATCCCGTGACGACGCGCTCCTTCACCTTCCTGGTCAACCCGACGTCGGGTGGCGGCGCCGCACCCGGGGCGGTGGTGCCGGTCGCCCGGCTGCTCCGCGAGGCGGGCGCCACCGTCGACGTCACCTACTCACCGGGGCCGCAGGCGATGGCGGACCTGGTGGGTCGGGCGGTCGAGGCCGGGGACGTCGTGGTCTCGGTGGGCGGCGACGGGATGCTCTCGTCCCTCGCCGGCCTGCTGGCCGAGGGTGGCGGCACCCTCGGGGTGCTGCCGGCCGGGCGGGGCAACGACTTCGCACGGATGCTCGGGCTGCCCGCTGACGCGGCGGCGCAGTCGCGACTGCTGCTCACCGGTCCGGTCCGTCGGGTCGACCTGCTCGCCGTCGGTGCACCCGGCTCCACGCGGCGCCTGGTCGCGGGCTCGGTCTACGCCGGCGTGGACGCGCGGGCCGCCGAGGTCGTCGACTCGGCCACCTGGCTGCCGCGCCGGCTGCAGTACCCCTACGCCGCGCTGCGCTCGCTCGCGACCTACCGTCCCGGGGACTACGTCGTGTCCGTCGACGGCGTCTCGCGGGACTACTCCGCCGCCACGGTCGTGGTCGCGAACTCGGCGTACTACGGCAGCGGGATGCGGATCGCGCCGGCCGCGACCCTCGACGACGGCATCCTGGACGTCGTGGTGATCGAGGCGGCGTCGCGGCTGGCGCTGATGCGCTCGCTGCCCAAGGTCTACGACGGCGGGCACGTCGCGCTGCCCGAGGTCACGGTGCTCTCCGGCCGCCGGGTCGAGATCCGCGGCAGCTCCCGCGCCCCGATCCCGGTCGGTGGTGACGGTGAGCCGCTCGGCGTGCTCCCCGCGCGCTCGGAGCTGCCGCTCGTCATCGAGGTGCTACCGGGCGCGCTGGCCGTGATCGCCGAGCCGGACCTCAGCTGAAGGACCAGACCAGCAGCTCGGTGGGCACCGCGGCGGTCAGCTCGAGCCCGGGATCGTCGGTGATCCGGAAGGCGTCCCCGTCGGTCAACGGCTCCGCGAGCGAGGACCGGACCAGTGCGCCGCCCGCGACGAACACGTGCTGCAGCCGATCGTCGGGCAGGGTGACGGTGTCGCCGCCGGCCAGCCGGGCCACCCGCAACGTCGCCCCGGCGACGCCGAGCCGAACCGGGGCCGGCAGGTGTCCGGAGGCCACCACCACGAGCTCGCCGGGTGGCAGGTCGACCGGCACGACGTCGTACGACGTGGTGGTGCCGGGCTCGTCGGGGGTCAGCCAGGCCTGGATGAAGCGAGTGGATCCGGCGGGGCCGGCGCGCTCGGAGTGGGTGACCCCCGAGCCGGCGGACAGGAGCTGGACCGATCCCGGGGTGACGGTCCCGTCGTGGCCCGAGGAGTCGGTGTGCAGCAGCGAGCCGGACACCACCCAGCTGACGATCTCGAGGTCGCGGTGCGGGTGCTCCGCGAAGCCGGCCCCGGCTGCCAGCCGGTGGTCGTCGTGGCAGACCAGGGGCCCGAACGCGACGTTGTCGGGGTCGTAGAAGGGCCCGAACGAGAACGAGTGTCGGGTGAAGAGCTCGTCCTCGCGAGTAAGGAAGCGGGCAGAACCACGACGAATCTCCACGGTCACCTGCATGATTGTGCCTGTGTCCGACCCGCGCCCCGAGGCCCGCCCCGCGGACTCGCTGCCCCAGCTCCCTCCTGGCTTCCGCTTCGGCACCAGCACGGCGGCGTACCAGATCGAGGGCGCGGTGACCGAGGACGGCCGCGGCCCCAGCATCTGGGACACCTTCTGTGCGGAGGAGGGACGGATCGAGGGCGGGGCCACGGGTGCGGTCGCGTGCGATCACTACCATCGCCACGTCGAGGACGTCGCGCTGATGAGGCGGCTGGGCGCCGGCGGCTACCGGTTCTCGATCGCCTGGCCGCGGATCCAGCCGACCGGTTCGGGGCCGGCCAACGAGAAGGGCCTGGACTTCTACGACCGGCTCGTCGACGAGCTCCTGGCGAACGGCGTGGAGCCGATGGCGACCCTGTTCCACTGGGACCTGCCGCAGGCCCTCCAGGACGTCGGCGGCTGGATGAACCGCGACACCGTCGACCGGTTCGCCGACTACGCAGCGATCGTCGGAGCCCGGCTCGCCGATCGGGTCGAGCAGTGGATCCCGGTCAACGAGCCCAACGTCATGATGATGCTGGGCTACGGCATCGGGATGCACGCGCCGGGCCAGGAGCTGATGTTCGACGCCTTGCCGGCCGCGCACCACCTGCTGCTCGGCCACGGGCGGGCCGCGATCGCCCTGCGCGCGGCGGGCGCGTCCAGCGTCGGCTGCGCCAACAACCATGCGCCGATGTGGCCGGCGAGCGACGACGCCGCCGACGTCGGCGCCACCAAGCTCTTCGACGCGATCTGGAACGGCATGTTCGTCGAGCCGATGCTGCTGGGCCGCTACCCCGTCGACCTCCAGCCGCTGCTCGAGGAGTTCGTGCACGACGGAGACCTCGCCACGATCCGGCAGCCGCTCGACTTCTACGGGGTGAACTACTACAACCCGTTCAAGATCGGTGCCGCCGATGAGAACGCCGACATGCCCTTCGAGTTCCGCGAGCTGCTGGGCTACCCGGTCACGGACTTCGGCTGGCCGGTCGTGCCCGATGCCCTGCGGGAGTGGCTGATCATGCTGCGGGCGCGCTTCCGGGCCGCGCTGCCGCCGATCTACATCACCGAGTCGGGGTGCGCCTACAACATGGGGCCCGACGAGCACGGTGTCGTTGACGACCAGCCCCGCATCGACTACCTCGACGCGCACCTGCGGGCGGTGGCGACCGCGGTCCAGCGCGGCGTGGACATCCGCGGCTACTACACGTGGTCGCTGATGGACAACTTCGAGTGGTCCGAGGGCTACCGCCAGCGCTTCGGCCTGGTGCACGTCGACTACGAGACCCTGGTCCGGACGCCGAAACGCTCCTTCCAGTGGTACGCCGACGTGATCGCCGCCCAGACCCGGTCGATCGGCTGAAATCGTCAGGGAGACGCCGCTGCACCTACGATTCGCACATGCGTCTGCGTGGATCCCTGGCTGTTGCCGCCCTGCCCGTCCTGTTCACCGCCTTGGCCTGTGCGCCGGCGTCCGACGACGAGGCAGCCCCTGAGAGCACCACCAAGTCGGCGGCCGACTGTGCCGAGGACGCGACGTTCCTGACGCCCGGCACGCTCACGATCGCGACCGACTCCCCGGCGTACGAGCCGTGGTTCGTCGACAACGACCCCACCAACGGCAAGGGCTTCGAGTCGGCCGTGGCGTACGCCGTCGCCGACAGGCTCGGCTTCGAGAAGGCCGACGTCGACTGGGTCACGGTGCCGTTCAACAACTCCTACGCTCCGGGCACCAAGCGCTTCGACTTCGACATCAACCAGATCTCGATCACCCCGGCCCGGCAGCGCGTGGTCGACTTCTCCGACGGCTACTACTCCGCGTCGCAGGCGGTCATCACCCTGGCCAAGGACGGCGTCACGCCGACCACCCTCGACGACCTCAAGGGCCTCAAGCTGGGCGCCCAGACCGGCACCACGAGCCTCACCGCGATCCGCGAGGAGATCCAGCCCGACGAGGACCCGCTGGTGTTCCCCAACACCAACGTCGCCAAGCAGGCGCTGCTCAACGGCCAGGTCGACGCGATCGTGGCCGACCTGCCGACCGCGTTCTACATCACCTCCGTCGAGATCCCGGGCAGCACCATCGCCGGCCAGTTCCAGTCGGAGACCAGCGGCCAGGAGGAGTTCGGGATGCTCTTCGCCAAGGGCAACGATCTCGTCCCGTGCGTCAACCAGGCCCTGACCGAGCTGGAGGACGACGGGACCCTGGACAAGATCCAGACCACCTGGCTCTCCGACACCGTCGATGTCCCCGTCCTCGAGTGAGCAGGACCGGGCGTCGATGACCGGCGCCTGGTCCCCCAGCGCCCGCGAGCTCGAGCGGGCTCGGATCCGCCGTACCCTCCACCAGCGCGGGGTGCTGATCTCCACCGTCGTGACCGTGGCGGTGCTCGCGCTCATCATCGTCGGCGTGGTCAGCTCGCCGGGCTGGGTGCGGTTCCGCGAGACCTTCTTGTCGTGGCCGGACGCGAAGGCGGCGTTCCCGGACATCGCCCGGGCCTTCTGGCTCAACGTCAAGATGTTCCTCATCGCCGAGCCGCTGATCCTGGTGCTCGGCTGCCTGGTCGCGATCACCCGCGGCAGCGTGTCCCCGTGGCTGACGCCGTTGCGCTTCATGGCGGTCGTCTACACCGACCTGTTCCGCGGGATGCCGACCATCCTGGTGGTCTTCGTGTTCGCGTTCGGGATCCCGGCGCTGGAGCTGCAGGGCGTCACCACCAGCTTCTTCTGGCTCGGGATCGCTGCCCTGGTGCTGTCGTACGGGGCCTACGTCGCCGAGGTGATCCGCTCCGGCATCGAGTCGATCCACCCCTCCCAGGTGGCCAGCGCCGAGGCGCTCGGCCTCAGTCGCACCCAGACGATGCGGTTCGTGGTGCTGCCGCAGGGCATCCGCCGCGTCGTACCCCCGTTGTTGAACGACTTCGTCTCGTTGCAGAAGGACACCGCGCTGGTCGGGACGGTCGGTGTCTTCGAGGCCCTCTACGTCGCGGCCGACTACGGCAACTACAACTTCAACTTCACGCCGTACCTCGTCACCGCGGCCTTCTTCATCGCCCTCACCGTGCCGCTCGCGCGGCTCACCGACTGGCTGGGGCGCCGGGCCATGCAGCGAGAGCGAGGCGGACGATGACCCCGCTGCTCGAGGTCGAGGGGCTGCGCAAGTCGTACGGCGACCGACTGGTGCTCGACGACATCTCGCTGTCCGTCGCGCCGCACGACGTGGTCTGCCTGATCGGTTCCTCCGGCTCCGGCAAGTCGACACTGCTGCGCTGCCTGAACCTGCTCGAGGACATCGACGACGGGGTGATCCGCTTCGACGGCACCGAGATCTCCGACCCACGCGTCGACGAGCGCGATGTCCGCAAGCGGATCGGGATGGTCTTCCAGGCCTACAACCTCTTCCCCCACCTCACCGTGCTCGACAACTGCACCCTCGCCCCGCGCCAGGTCCACGGGCTCTCGCGTGCCGCCGCCGAGGACCGGGCCCGGACGCTGCTCGAGCGCTTCGGTCTCGCCGACCACGCCAGCAAGCACCCCGACCGGCTCTCCGGCGGCCAGCAGCAGCGCGCGGCACTCGTGCGTGCGCTCTGCACCCAGCCGACGTTGCTGCTGCTCGACGAGATCACCGCCGCACTCGACCCGGAGCTGGTCGGCGAGGTGCTCGAGATCGTCCGCGCCGAGGCCGAGTCCGGGATGACGATGGTGCTGGCCACCCACGAGATGAGCTTCGCCCGCGAGGTCGCCTCCTCGGTCTGCTTCCTGCACCAGGGGCGGATCCTGGAGCAGGGCTCGCCCGAGCAGATCTTCAGCGACCCGCGCGAGGAGCGGACGCGGCAGTTCCTGCGGCGGGTGCTCTGAGTCGTCCGCGGGTTGTCTCGGCTGGGCGGGCTGGCGGGTCGGGGGTGTGCTGGTTCATCAAGGGATGCAGGAAAGCCGTCACTTCCCGCGGTGAGCTCACCCGGGAAGGTGCGGGTTCGGCGACATACCTTGATGAACCTGCACCCACGCCAGGACCCCAACGCTGACACCACTTCTGTCATCATCGGCGCATGACTATCGAACTCGGTCGGGGCACGGGGCCGCTCAAGGGCGTCAAGGTCGTCGAGATCGCCGGGATCGGACCTGGTCCGCACGCGTGCATGATCCTGGCCGACCTCGGGGCCGACGTGATCCGCATCGAGCGCCCGGGGGGACAGGCACTGGCGGGCGGTACGACGATGCTGCTCAACCGCGGTCGGCCGAGCGTGGCCCTCGACCTCAAGAACCCGGCTGCCGTCCGGACCGTGCTGGAGCTGGTCGCCGGCGCCGACGTGCTGGTCGAGGGAATGCGTCCGGGGGTGACCGAGCGGCTCGGGCTCGGACCCGAGGACTGCCACGCGGTGAACCCGGCGCTCGTCTACGGCCGGATGACCGGCTGGGGGCAGCACGGCCCGCTCGCGCTGTCCGCGGGCCACGACATGAACTACGTCGCCATCACCGGCGCCCTCTTCGGCCTCGGCCAGGACAAGGCCCGGCCGCACTTCCCGACCAACCTGGTCGGTGACTTCGGCGGTGGCTCGACGTACCTGGTGATCGGCATCCTTGCCGCGCTGCTCGAGGCGAAGCTCTCCGGGCAGGGCCAGGTCGTGGACGCCGCGATCGTCGACGGCACCGCCCACCTCAACGCCATGACCGCGGCGATGTTGGCGTCCGGCGGCTACACCGAGGAGCGTGCCGCCAACCTGCTCGACGGCGGGATGCCCTACTACGACATCTACGAGACCTCGGACGCGCGTCATGTCTCGGTCGGGGCACTCGAGCCGCAGTTCTACGACACCCTCCTGCAGCTGCTCGGGATCGCCGACATCGCGCCCGACCGCTACGACCCGAGCCAGGCCGACGCGCTCCGGACGCTGCTCGCCGACACCTTCCGGCAGCGGACCCAATCCGAGTGGGTCGAGGTCTTCGAGGGCACGGACGCCTGTGTCGCCGGGATCATCCCGCTCACCGAGGCCTTCGAGCACCCGCACCTGCGCGCCCGCGGGGTCTTCGTCGAGCACGAGGGGCTGATGCAGCCGGCGCCCGCGCCGCGCTTCTCGCGCACCGCGTCCAGCCTCGGGCTGCCGCCGCCGGAGACGGGGGAGCACACCCGCGCCGCCCTGGAGGCCTGGGGGATCGCCGACGTCGCCGGGCTTCTCGAGAGCGGCGCCGCCGTCCAGACCTGACGAGCAGAGCTCTTCGTTCATTGACAAATATTCAGTAAGGTCGGGGGATGAGCAACGAGTACGTCGACGTCCTGGTCGTCGGGGCCGGTCTGTCCGGCATCGGCGCCGCTGCCCAGCTGCGCCGGCAGCACCCCGGTCGGAGCCTCGCCGTCCTGGAGATGCGCGAGGTCAGCGGCGGCACCTGGGACCTGTTCCGCTACCCCGGGGTGCGCTCGGACTCCGACATGTACACCCTCGGCTACCGCTGGCGGCCCTGGCGCGGTGACAAGGCGCTCGCCGACGGCCCCTCGATCCTGGCGTACGTCCGCCAGGTCGCCCGGGAGTACGGCGTCGACCGGCTGATCCGCTACCAGCACCGGGTCGTGAGCGCGGAGTGGGACACGCCGACGGCGCGGTGGACGGTCGAGGTCGACACGCCCGAGGGACGCCGGGTCATCGAGACCGGCTTCCTCTTCGGCTGCGCCGGCTACTACGACTACGAGGCCGGCTACGCGCCGACCTTCCCCGGGCAGGACGACTTCGCCGGCCAGATCGTGCACCCGCAGCGCTGGCCCGAGGACCTCGACTACGCCGGGAAGCGGGTGGTGGTCATCGGCAGCGGGGCGACCGCGGTGACGCTGGTGCCGGCGATGGCCGTCGAGGCAGGTCACGTGACGATGCTGCAGCGATCGCCGACGTACATCCTCGCGATGCCCGGCCGCGACCCTCTGGCCCGTCGGCTGCGCCGGCTCCCCGAGCGGGTCCGCTACCCGATCGTGCGGTGGAAGAGCATCCTGGTCGCGATCGGCAGCTACCAGCTCAGCCGGTGGCGCCCCGACGTGCTGCGCGGCTTCATCCGCAAGAACACCATCAAGCAGCTCCCCCGCGACATCGACGTCGACGTCCACTTCAAGCCGACGTACGACCCCTGGGACCAGCGGCTGTGCCTGGTGCCCGACGGCGACCTCTTCCGGGTGCTGCGCGACGGCAGCGCGTCCGTGGTCACCGACACGATCGAGACCTTCACACCGTCCGGCATCCGGCTCACCTCCGGCGAGGAGATCGAGGCCGACCTGGTGGTGAGTGCGACCGGGCTCAAGGTGCACCTGCTCGGCGGCATCACGCTGCGTGTCGACGGCCAGGACGTCCGGCCCCACGACGCGATGTCCTACAAGGCGCTGATGCTCAGCGGCGTCCCCAACTTCGCCTTCACGATCGGCTACACCAACGCGTCGTGGACGCTCAAGGCCGACCTGGTGACCGAGTACGTCGTCCGTCTGCTGCGCCACCTGGACAGCACCGGCCAGCGCTGGGTCGTCCCCGACCGCGACCCGTCGGTCGGCGAGCGACCGTTCATGGACTTCTCCGCCGGCTACGTGCTGCGGGCGCTGGGTGAGGCGCCGGTGCAGGGGGACCGGGCGCCCTGGCAGCTCAAGCAGAACTACCTGACCGACGTACGCACGATCCGCCGGGACAGGATCGACGACGGCGTCCTCAGGTTTGGCTGAGGGCCGGATCGGTCACCGACAGGGGAGACATCCAACGAGCAGGAGGCACTGATGAGCTTCAAGGACAAGGCCGAGAACAAGGTCGAGGACCTCAAGGGCCAGGGCAAGGAAGGCGCCGGCAAGGCGACCGGCAACGAGCAGCTCGAGGCCGAGGGCAAGGCCGACCAGGGCTCGGCCAAGATCAAGGGTGCCGGCGAGAAGGTCAAGGACGCCGCCAAGGACGCCAAGGACGGCCTCACCACGTAGGTGTGGGCCGCATCTCATCACGACGATGCGGGTCTGACGGGCTGCTCCCTCTACACTTGTGGAAGCAGCCCGTTCAGTCTTGCCTCGGGCTAGCCGCACTTCGCGGCCCTCTTCGTGAGGCACGCTTCTCCGCTCCCGCCGACGGCGGGTTCAGCTTGGCGAGACACGCCAACAGTGAGTGACCACTCCCTTGTCTTCTGCAGTTCCCAGCAATGCTCCTACCACGTCCTTCTCCGACCTCGGCGTCCCCGCCGACCTGGTCGCCCTGCTCGCGGGCATCGGCATCACCACGCCGACCCCGATCCAGGCCGCCACGCTGCCCGACTCGCTCGCCGGCCGTGACGTCCTCGGCCGCGGCCGCACCGGCTCCGGCAAGACCTTCGCGTTCCTGCTCCCGCTGGTCGCCCGGCTGGTCGAGTCCGGCCTCCCGGCGCAGGCTCGTCGCCCTCGCGCGATCGTGCTCGCCCCGACCCGTGAGCTGGTCAACCAGATCCACGACGCCCTCAAGCCGCTCGCGAAGTCCGCGGGCCTGACCACGCAGACCATCTTCGGTGGCGTCGGCCAGAACCCGCAGGTCATGGGCCTGCGCAAGGGCGCCGACATCGTTCTGGCCTGCCCCGGCCGGCTCGAGGACCTGATCGGTCAGGGTCACTGCGACCTCGGCGCGGTCGAGGTCACCGTGCTCGACGAGGCCGACCACATGGCCGACCTGGGCTTCCTGCCCGGTGTCCGCCGGATCCTCGACCGGACCCCCCGCGGCAGCCAGCGCCTGCTCTTCTCGGCCACGCTCGACAACGCGATCGACGTGCTCGTCAAGCGCTACCTCGACAAGCCGGTCGTCCACCAGGCCGACTCGGCGCAGTCGCCGGTCGCCACCATGGACCACCACGTGCTGCACCTGGGCCGCGAGCACCGCCTGCCGGTGCTCGTCGACCTGACCAGCGCTCCGGGCCGCACGGTCGTGTTCACCCGCACCAAGCACGGCGCCAAGGCCCTGGCCCGCCAGCTCAACAGCAACGGCGTCCCGTCGGTCGAGCTGCACGGCAACCTCAGCCAGAACGCCCGCACCCGCAACATGGAGGCCTTCCACTCGGGTCGGGCCACCACCCTGGTCGCCACCGACATCGCAGCCCGCGGCATCCACGTCGACGACGTGACCCTCGTCGTGCACGCCGACCCGCCGGTCGAGCACAAGGCCTACCTGCACCGCTCGGGACGTACGGCGCGCGCCGGTGCCCGCGGCACCGTCGTCACCCTGATGACCGACGAGCAGGTCCGCGACGTGCGCGACCTGACCCGCGCGGCCGGCATCAAGCCGACCACCACGCGGATCACCACTGCCTCGCACCCGATGCTCGCAGAGCTCGCGCCCGGCATCCGCGCCCTGGTGCCCGGCGGCCTGGTCGTCGAGGGTCAGCCGGCCGGTTCCGGTTCGGGTTCCAACGGCGGCGGTGGTCGCTCCGGCGGCGGTCGCTCGGGGGGCAACCGCTCCGGTGGCGGCGGTCGCTCCGGCGGTGCCCGCGGCGGCTCGCGCGGCGGCCGCGGCAACGGCTCGGGCAGCTCCAGCTCCAGCTCCAGCACGTCGACCGGCTCGGCCGGCTCGGGCTCGGGTGGCGGCAACCGCTCCCGTCGTCCGGCGGCCGGCGGCTCCAAGTCGTCCACCGGTGGCGGCTCGTCGCGGCACAGCGCCGCATCGTTCAGCTCCGGGCGTCGCTGACGTCGGGTGCGGGCCGGCTGCTGGCCGGCCCGCACCCGCCCCCACCGTAGGATCGAGACGATGAGTCCGGTCCGCGAGTTCGTGCGCAGATCCCTCTGGGACGTGGTGCCTCGCGACCACCGGGACACCCCCAGGGCGCTGCGGCGTCGGCAGGTCGTCACGCTGGCCTTCGTGGTCATCGGTGGCTGCCTGCTCGCGTACTCGCTGCGGATCGAGCCGGGCAGCTCGTCGTTCTACGTCGCGACCGGTGCCCTGGCCGGGGTGTGGACCATCGGTGCGTTCGTCTCCGGGCCGCTGCACCTCGGCCGGATCGCGCACCGCACCGACCTGCGACGGCCGGTCCTCTCCCCGATCCTGCTGGGTGCCGCACTGGTCGGGGTCTTCACGCTGGGCGCCGTCGTGATCCGCGAGGTCTCGTTCTTCGATCCGCTCTCGAGCCAGATCCGCTCGGTGCTGGACCACGCCGACCAGGGGATGTGGGCGGTGCTGGTGCTGATCACCGTCCTCAACGGCGTCGCCGAGGAACTGTTCTTCAGGGGTGCTGCCTACGCGGCCACCCCGCGGCACCCGGTGGCCGTCACGACCGTGGCCTACACCCTTGCGACGCTGGCCACCGGCAACGTGATGCTCACCTTCGCGGCCCTGCTGCTCGGCGCAGTCGTCGGGCTCCAGCGCCGCGCGTCCGGTGGCATCCTCGCGCCGATCCTGACCCATGTGACCTGGTCGGTCGCGATGCTCTTCATCCTGCCCGCGGTGTTCCTCTGAGGCTGGGTCAGTCCTCGGCGACGGCCCGACGGACGGCCTCGAGGTAGGTCAGCGGCTCGCCCGGCACCACGTCTCGGATCGAGGTGTCGGTGACGATCACCTCGGTGCCCATCGAGTCGATCAGGTTGTGGGCGGTGGTGGTGTCCACGTCGGTCACGAACGCGATCCAGTGCGACGACAGCCCCGGGGTCAGCACCGGGACGGTCACGATCGGCACCCGGCGTCCCTGGAGCACCTCGGCCGCGCCCTGCATCATCTGCACGTAGCTGAGCCGGTCGGGGCCGCCGATCTCGAAGACCCGGCCCAACGCCTCCTCGACGCCGATGACCCCGGCGAGGTAGCGGATCACGTCGTCGACGGCGATCGGCTGGGTCAGCGTGGCCGCCCACTTGGGCACCACCATCGCCGGCAGGTTCTTGACCAGCTGTCGGGTCATCTCCCACGAGATGCCGCCGGCCCCGACCACGATCGCCGCGCGCAGCACGGTCACCGGCACACCCGCCTCGGCGAGCAGCCTCTCGACGTCGCGTCGCGAGCGGAGGTGGGCCGAGAGGTCCTCGCCGTCCTTGCCGAGCCCGCCGAGGTAGATGATCTGCTTGGTGCCGCTGGCCGCGGCAGCCACCCCGAACGCCCGCGCCGCTTCGGCGTCCTTGCGCTCGAAGTCGTCGTCGTCCAAGGAGTGCACGAGGTAGATCGCGACGTCCACGCCCTCCAGCGGGCCGGCCAGCGACCCCGGGTCGGACACGTCGCCGAAGACCGGCTCACCCGGGCCGTCGTAGGTGTCGGGGTTCCGGGTCATCGCCCGCACCGTGTGCCCGGCCTCGGTCAGCACGGGCACCAGGCGCCGTCCGACGAAGCCGGTGGCGCCGGTGACGAGGACGGTCTGGGGATCAGGCATACCCCCACCCTAGGTACGGCGCCTAGCGCGGGCCTCAGGCCAGCCGGCTACGGGCCGCGATCTCCTCGCGACGCGTCTCGTCCATCGCGGACTCGTAGGCCGACACCAGGCTGGCGATGGAGAGCGGCTTGAGCCGCTCGATGACCTCGCGGAGCTTCTCCGGCGGTGCGCCGGACTCCTTGTAGACCGGCCACACCAGGGTGCGGAACAGCTCGTTGAGCTCCTCGGCGATCTGGCGGCCGTGGTCGGCGTAGACGTCCGCGGCGGCGATCGCGGCCTCCATGGGGAAGCCGAGGTCGAGCAGGCCAAGGCCCACCGAGAGCTGGGTGACGGCCACCTCGTAGCGGCCGCGCTTGGTGCGGAAGACGATGCCCAGGGCCGACAGGATGTCGAGGTCGGCGTCGGTGAGGGTGCGGCCGGTCCGCCGGTCCAGCTCGGTGCGCGACATCTCGACGGGCGAGTCGGCCTGCCAGGGCGCCAGCATCGTCCGGTGCAGCGCGATGTCCTCCGGCGTCGCGTCGGTGGGGATCCCGGCGACGTACTTCTCGATCGCGGCCAGCGTGAACCCGTGGGCCTGGAGCTCCTGGACCAGCTCGAGGCGGGCCACGTGGTCGCTGGTGTAGTAGCCGGAGCGGCCGCGCCGGATCGGTGGCGGCACCAGGCCCTTGGTCGTGTAGAAGCGGACGTTGCGCACGCTCATCCCGACCCTGGTGGTGAGCTCCTCGAGGGTGAGCAGCTCGCGCGGCGACTCCTGGAGCTCCGTCATTGCCCTCCTCGCCGCGGTGAAGTCGTGGTAGTGAAGCAGGCCACACCCGGCCCGCCTTGACGCTGACAGCAATAATGTCACAATCAAGGAACGGGCTCGACCATCGAAACAACGCTAGGACGGTCATGGCAGAAGCATTCGTGTACGACCACATTCGCACGCCTCGTGGCAAGGGCAAGGCAGCGGGCTCGCTGCACGAGGTCAAGCCGGTCGACCTCGTCGTCGGCCTGCTCGACGAGATCAAGGTGCGCAACCCGTCCCTCGACCCCAACCGCGTCGACGACGTGGTGCTCGGCGTGGTCTCGCCGATCGGCGACCAGGGCGGCGACATCGCCAAGACCGCGGCGCTCGCGGCCGGCTACCCCGACACCGTTGCCGGTGTGCAGCTCAACCGCTTCTGCGCCTCCGGCCTCGAGGCCGTCAACCAGGCGGCCTCGCGGGTCCGCGGCGGTTTCGAGGACCTGATCCTCGCCGGTGGCGTCGAGTCGATGAGCCGCGTCGCCATGGGCTCCGACGGCGGCGCCTGGGCGTCCGACCCGGCCACCGCCTTCAAGGCCGGTTTCGTGCCGCAGGGCATCGGCGCCGACCTGATCGCGACCATCGAGGGGTGGAGCCGCGACGACGTCGACGCCTACGCCGCCGAGTCGCACCACCGTGCCGCCAAGGCGTGGGCCAACGGCTACTTCGCGAACGCCGTCGTCCCGGTCCGTGACCTCAACGGCGTCGCCGTGCTCGAGGCCGACGAGACGATCCGCCCCGACACCAGCCCCGAGGGCCTGGCAGGCCTCAAGCCGAGCTTCGCCGCCATCGGCGCCGACGCCGGCTTCGACGACGTGGCACTGGAGAAGTACCACTGGATCGAGAGGATCAACCACGTCCACCACGCCGGCAACTCCTCCGGCATCGTCGACGGCGCCGCCCTGGTGGCGATCGGCACCGAGCAGGTCGGGACCGACCTCGGCCTCACGCCGCGGGCGCGGATCATCTCCGCAGCCGTGTCCGGCGCGGACCCGACGATCATGCTGACCGGACCTGCCCCGGCGGCCCGCAAGGCGCTCGCGAAGGCCGGCCTCGAGGTCGGCGACATCGACCTGTTCGAGATCAACGAGGCCTTCGCCGCAGTGGCGATGCGCTTCATGCGCGACCTCGACATCAGCCACGAGATCACCAACGTCAACGGTGGCGCGATCGCGATGGGCCACCCGCTCGGTGCGACCGGCGCGATGATCCTGGGCACCCTGATCGACGAGCTCCAGCGCCGCGACCAGCGCCGTGGCCTGGCCACGCTCTGCGTCGGCGGCGGCATGGGCATCGCGACCATCGTCGAGCTGGTCTGACGTCCTCCTCGAACTCCTAGAACTCCTCGACACCGAAGGGCTTCCACACGCATGAGCACCACCACCGAGCAGACCGCGGTCCACTACGACCGCGACGCCGACGGCATCGTCACCTTGACCCTCGACGACCCGACCGCGCGTGCCAACACCATGAACGAGCTCTACCTGAACTCGATGGCCACCGCGGTGCAGCGGCTGTACGACGAGCAGGACGACGTCACGGGCGTCGTGATCGCCAGTGCGAAGAAGACCTTCTTCGCCGGCGGCAACCTGAAGAACATGGTCACCGCGACCAAGGCCGACGCCGCGACCGTCTTCGCGTCGGGTGAGGCCATCAAGGCAGGGCTGCGCCGGCTCGAGAAGTTCCCGAAGCCGGTCGTGGCGGCGATCAACGGCGCCGCGCTCGGCGGCGGCTTCGAGATCTGCCTGGCCACCAACCACCGCATCGTGGTCGACGACAGCTCGGTGTCCCTGGGCCTGCCGGAGTCGACCCTGGGCCTGCTGCCCGGTGGCGGCGGCGTGACCCGCATCGTGCGCCTGATGGGGCTGCAGGCCGGGTTGATGGAGGTGCTGCTGACGGGCACCCAGTTCAAGCCCGCGGCCGCCCTCGAGAAGGGTCTGGTCGACGAGCTGGTGCCGACGCGTGAGGACCTGATCCCGGCCGCCAAGGCCTGGATCAAGGCCAACCCCGACGCCGTGCAGAACCCGTGGGACGCGCCGGGCTACAAGATGCCCGGCGGCACCCCGAAGTCCCCGGCCATGGCGGGCTTCCTCCCCGCGTTCCCGGCGCTGCTGCGCAAGCAGACCAAGGGTGCGCTCTACCCGGCCGCGCGGGCGATCCTGTCCGCCGCCGTCGAGGGGGCGCAGGTCGACTTCGACACCGCGTCGCGGATCGAGTCGCGCTACCTGACCAGCCTGATCGTCAACCAGGGCTCGAAGAACATGATCCAGGCGTTCTTCTTCGACCTCCAGGCGATCAACTCCGGCTCGCTGCGGCCGCAGGGCGTGCCGCCGTACAAGGCCGTCAAGGTGGGCGTGCTCGGCGCCGGCATGATGGGCGCCGGCATCGCCTACTCCTGTGCTCGTGCCGGCATGGAGGTCGTGCTCAAGGACGTCTCGACGGAGAACGCCGAGAAGGGCAAGGCCTACTCCGAGAAGCTGCTCGACAGGGCCGTCTCGCGCGGCAGGAGCACCGAGGAGAAGAAGGCCGAGCTGCTCGGCCGGATCACCGCCACCGGGGACCCGGCGGACCTGGCCGGCTGCGACCTGGTGATCGAGGCCGTCTTCGAGGACCCGTCGCTCAAGGCGAAGGTGTTCGCCGAGATCGCGCCGTACGTCAACGCCGACGCACTGCTCTGCTCCAACACCTCGACGCTCCCGATCACCGAGCTCGCTACCGGGGTGGACCGGCCGAAGGACTTCATCGGCCTGCACTTCTTCAGCCCCGTCGACAAGATGCCCCTGGTCGAGATCATCCGCGGCGAGGAGACCTCCGACGAGGCACTGGCCAAGGCGTACGACGTCGTGCAGCAGATCCGCAAGACGCCGATCGTGGTCAACGACAGCCGCGGGTTCTACACCTCGCGGGTGATCGGGACGATGGTCAACGAGGGCCTCGCGATGCTCGCCGAGGGCGTGCACCCGGTCTCCCTGGAGCGCGCGGCGACCCAGGACGGCTACCCGGTCGGCACCCTGCAGCTCAGCGACGAGCTCAACATGGAGCTGATGGCCAAGATCGGCAAGGCGAGCAAGGAGGCCGTCGAGCGCGACGGTGGCACCTACACGCCGCACCCCGGCGAGGCGGTTGTCGCGAAGATGATCGAGATCGGACGTCCGTCGCGACTCAAGGGCGCGGGCTTCTACGAGTACGACGAGGCCGGCAAGCGGCAGTCGCTCTGGTCCGGTCTCGCCGAGACGTTCCCGGTCGCGGCGACGCAGATCCCGTTCGCCGACGTGAAGGACCGACTGTTGTTCGTCGAGGCGCTCGAGACCGCGAAGTGCTTCGAGGAGGGCGTGCTCACCTCGGCCGCTGCGGCCAACATCGGCTCGATCATGGGCATCGGCTTCCCGCCGATGACCGGAGGTGCCGCGCAGTTCATGACCGGCTACGAGGGTGCGGACGGCACCATCGGGCTGGCCGCGTTCGTGGCCCGAGCCGACGAGCTCGCGGCGTCGTACGGCGATCGCTTCGTCGCCACGGCCTACCTGCGTGATCTCGCGACCTCGGGTGGCGCCTTCCCCGCCTGACGCCCTGCCTGACTGCTCCCTCCACGTTGACCCGTCCGAGACCCTCGGGCGGGTCAACGTCTATCTTGCGGGGCATGGGTGTGGTGCTGATGGTCCGTCATGGTCAGGCGTCGTTCGGCTCGGACGACTACGACGTGCTGTCCGAGACCGGGTGGGCGCAAGGACGCGAGCTCGGCGCCTGGCTGGCCGCGCGCTCGGTCGCGCCGACGACGATCGTGCGCGGCAGCATGCGCCGGCACCGGGAGACGGTGGAGGCCGTCGTGACCACGGCCGGCTGGGCCGGTGAGGTGGACGTCGATGCCGGGTGGGACGAGTTCGACCACCTCGGCGTGATCGCGGCCCACCCCGGTGAGCACCCCGGCAACCCGACGGCCGAGCTGAGTCGTCGAGAGTTCCAGCAGCTCTTCGAGGTCTCCACCGAGCGCTGGACGGTCGGTGGTTCCGACGCCGACTACCCGGACCCGTGGCCGGACTTCGTGGCGCGGGTGCGGGCGTCGTTCCGGCGGGCCTGCGACCTGGCCGGATCCGGCAGGACCGTGGTCGTGGTCAGCTCGGGCGGTCCCGTCGCTGCGGTCTGTGCGGCCCTGGCCGACCCGGACCTGGACACGATGGAAGCGGACCGGGCGAGCTACGCCCGGCTGTGGAGCCGCTTCAACACCGTCATGGTGAACTCCGGGGTCACCCAGGTGGTCGTGGGCTCGACCGGCCCACGGCTGCTGACGTTCAACGAGCACGCCCACCTGGCTGCGGGGCTGGTGACCTACCGCTGACCCGAGTCGATGACGACGACGGTGCTGAGGACCTTGTCGGCGAAGGTCTGGCGCTTGGAGTCCCAGATCGGCCAGAACCAGCCGAGGTAGCACGCCAAGCTGTCCAGGATGTGGCAGAGGTTGCGGACGAACGCCATGCCGGCCCCGATCGGCTGGCCGCTGGCCTCGCCGATGAGGCGGACGCCGACGACGGTCTTGCCGAGGGTCTGCCCGGTGCGGCCCTGACGCAGGCAGACGTTCCAGATGTAGAAGCCGAGGGGGAGCAGCAGCAGCACGGCCGCCAACACGAGGAACGGGGTGCCGGCGTCGTTCCACTCCCCGGTGGTCTGGGTGTAGCCGTACTCGTCGGTGTAGCTCGACATGTCCGCGGTGCCGGTGGTGATGCCCACGGCGAGCGCGACGATGGCGGGCACCGTCGAGAGGGTGTGCAACAGCCAGTCGACGAGGTAGCCGCCGACCCGGCGGATCCACCTGGCGTAGTTGTACTGCGGGATGGCGGGGTACGCCGGGTAGCCCGGCTGACCGTAGGGCTGGCCGTACGGCTGCCCGGGCTGCTGCCCGTACGGCTGGCCCGGCTGGGGGTACGCCGGGGGCGGCTGCTGCCCGTAGGGCTGCGGGGGCGGCTGCTGACCGTAGGGGTTCGGCTGGTGGGGGTCGTACGGCGGCGTCCCGGAATCCGTCATGGGAGGAGCGTAGAAGCCGAGCCGGGAAGGTCGCCACCCGGTCCTGGAGCCATGCATACGTGGTATACATACCCGGTATCCAACACCGCCGGGGTGCTGGACGCGAGCCGGAGGTTCGAGATGTCGGTCAGACAGGCCCTGTTGGCGTTGCTGGAGCAGGGGCCGATGTACGGCTACCAGCTGCGGTCGGAGTTCGAGCAGCGGACCGGTGCGACCTGGCCGCTCAACGTCGGGCAGGTCTACACCACGCTGACCCGGCTCGAGCGCGACGGATTCGTCGAGGGGGCGGGTGCCGACGACGAGGGTCACGTGGTCTACCGGGTCACGCCGGCCGGTCGCAACGAGGTCGCCACCTGGTTCACGACGCCGGTCGCCCGGACCCAGCCGCCGCGCGACGAGCTCGCGATCAAGCTGGCCCTCGCCGTCACGGTGCCTGGCGTGGACGTCGGCACCGTGATCCAGCAGCAGCGATCGGCCACGATGACCGCGCTGCAGGACTACACCCGGCTCAAGCGCGACGCCCGGGTCACCCGGGCTGCCGAGCGTGCGGACCTCGCCTGGGGCTTGGTGCTGGACTCGCTGGTCTTCTCGGCCGAGGCCGAGATCCGCTGGCTGGACCACTGCGAGTCGCGGCTGCGGCGCGCGGCGCTCGAGGCGGTGGTGCCCAGCGAGTCCGGGATGACCGAGGTCGCCGGTGTCGAGAGCCCCGCCGGCGGGGAGTCGGCCCGATGAGCGCGGTGCTCCAGCTGTCCGACGTGACCCGCGTCCACGGCGCGGGCGGCACCGAGGTGCAGGCGCTGCGCGCGGTGTCGTTCGCCGCCCATGCCGGTGAGCTCGTCGCAGTGATGGGTCCGTCCGGCTCCGGCAAGTCCACCCTCCTGACCCTCGCCGGCGGTCTCGACCGGCCCACCGCCGGCACCGTGTCGGTCGAGGGCGTCGACCTGGCCTCGCTCGGCAACAAGGGTCGCGCCCGGACGCGGCGTACGTCGATCGGCTACGTCTTCCAGGACTTCAACCTGATCCCGGCGCTGACCGCCGCGGAGAACGTCTCCCTGCCGCGAGAGCTCGACGGCGAGCGCTCCGGCGCGGCCCGCAAGGCGGCTCGGGCCGCTCTCGACGAGGTCGGCATCGGCGACCTGTGGAACCGCTTCCCCGACACCATGTCCGGGGGTCAGCAGCAGCGCGTGGCGATCGCCCGGGCCATCGTGGGCGAGCGGCGGCTGATCCTGGCCGACGAGCCGACCGGAGCGCTCGACACCGAGACCGGCGAGGAGATCCTGCGGCTGCTGCGCTCGCGCTGCGATGCCGGCGCGGCCGCCGTGCTCGTCACCCACGAGGCACGGCACGCCGCCTGGGCCGACCGGGTGGTCTTCCTGCGCGACGGCGTGGTGATCGACGAGACCGGGTCTGCCCCGGTCGACCTCCTCCTCGAGTCTGGCTCCACCCGGTGAGCTGGCTCGCCGGCTGGCGGCTGCCGCTCCGCCTCGCCCGGCGCGATGCGGTCCGGGCTCGTGGTCGCTCGATCCTGGTGCTGGTGATGATCGCGTTGCCGGTGCTCGCGGTGACTGCGGCCGATGTCGTGATCCAGACCTCGCAGGTGAACAGCGTGGAAGGGCTCGACCGTCGTCTCGGCGCGGCGACCGCGCAGGTCGTCGTACCCGCTGGCGGGGCGCCGATGATCCAGGCCTTCGACCCCGACGAGGCCAACACCTCCACCGGCGACGCCACGACACCGCCGACGGCCCGAGCCCTCTCCGCAGCGCTCGGGGGTGCGCGGCTGCTCGAGGAGCGCCGCTCGGATGTCCGGGTCCGGAGCGACGACGGCGTTGCGTACGCCGAGGGGACCGAGGTCGACCTCCGCGACCCGCTCACTGCGGGTCTCTTCGACCTGAGGTCGGGTCACTGGCCCGCCACGGCCGACGAGGTCGTCGTCAACCAGTCGGTGCTCGACGAGGGGTACGCCGTCGGCGATGCCCTGGACCTCGTGGCGGACGGGGCTCCCGCCCCCACGATCGTGGGGGTCGCCGAGTCGACCTCCTCGCGTACGTACCCGATGGTGGCCGGCCCCGTCGGGAGCCTCGGCATCGACCGGCAGGCGAGCACCGGTCCCTCCTGGCTGGTCGCCGGTGGTCCGGTCTCCTGGCAGCAGGTCCAGGAGCTCAATGCGATGGGGGCGACTGTGCTGTCGCGCGCCGTCGTGACCGACCCGCCGCCGTCGTCGGAGATCCCGGCCGAGATCCGCTCCTGGAGCTCGGGCGGGGACGACGCCATGGTCGCGGTGATCGTGCTCGTGGCGGTGATGGCGCTGCTCGAGGTGGTGCTCCTGGCCGGACCGGCGTTCGCCGTGAGCGCGCGCCGGCAGTCGCGCAACCTCGCCCTGATGGCGGCGACCGGAGGCACGCCCGGACAGAGCCGTCGGGTGATCATCGGCGGTGGCCTGGTGCTCGGCTCCGTCGCCGCTGGGCTCGGCGTCGTGCTGGGCATCGCTACCGGTGCACTGGCGGCGCCGCTCGTCCAGCGCTGGTCGGACACCTGGTTCGGGCCCTTCGAGGTGCCCTGGCTGCACCTCGCCGGCATCGCGCTCCTCGGCCTGGCCAGCGCTCTGCTGGCCGCGGTGGTCCCGGCCTGGATCGCCTCGCGCCAGGACGTCGTCGCCGTGCTGGCCGGCCGCCGTGGCGACCGGCGACCCTCCGTGCGCTCGCCGGTGCTCGGCGCGGTGCTGCTCGGCGTCGGCGCCGCCGGGTCGGCCTACGGTGCGACGTCGAGCTCGAGCGGCGAGTTCGCGATCGCGGCCTCGGCCGTCATCGCGGTGCTCGGCATGATCCTGCTGGTTCCCCTGGTCGTGGCCGGCGTCGCCACCATGGCCGGGCGGCTGCCGCTCTCGCCGCGCTACGCCGCCCGCGACGCTGCGCGGCACCGGACCCGCACCGTGCCCGCGGTCGCGGCGGTCGCGGCCACCGTGGCAGGAGTGGTCGCGCTCGGCATCGGTGTCGCCAGCGACGCGGAGCAGAGCGAGGGGACCTACCAGGCGGAGCTGCCGGACGGCGTCGGCTCGATCACCTCCTTCCGCGAGGACGACTCGCCGGTCGACTGGGCAACGCTGCGCACCGCCGCCGTGCGGGAGCTTCCCGACGCGACCGTCACCGAGGTGCGCGGCGTGCTGGAGGACGGCGGACCGGAGGATGCGTCGTACTGGCTCGAGATCACCTCCGGCGGCTCCAACCTGCTCGACAGCTTCGGCAGCCCGTGGGGCTCCTCCACCCCCGTCGGCGCGGAGGCGACGGACCTGCCGGTCACGATGACCGCCGTCGACCGGGCCGCCGCCGTGCGGATGCTCGCAGCGGGAGGGGTCGTGGCCTTCACGGATCGAGGCGTGAACGGCAGTGAGGTGCGACTGGCCCTGCACCGCAGCGTGCCCGACAGGATGCGCGAGTCGGTCACCCGCACGACCGTCCCTGCGCTGATCGTCCCGGTTCCGAGCGGCCGCTCCGGACCCCAGGCGATCCTGTCCGAGGCGGCCGCGAAGGAGATCCAGGCTCCGGTGGGCGTCACCGGACTGGTCGTCTCCGGCACGGTCACGCCTGCCCAGCAACAGGCGGCCAGTGAGGCGCTGACCGCTGTGTCCGCCAATGCGTCGATGTACGTCGAGCGCGGCTTCCAGGCCGACGACGACACCGTGGTCGTCCAGCTGGTGCTGGCCGCGCTCGGCGGGATCCTGATGCTGGGCGGCACCCTGACCGCGACGTTCCTCGCGCTCTCGGACGCCCGGCCCGACCTCGCGACGCTGTCCGCGGTCGGCGCGTCACCGCGCAGCCGGCGGTGGATCGCCGCGTCGTACGCGCTCGTGATCGGGTTCGTCGGCGCGGTGCTCGGCGCTGCCGTCGGCTTCATCCCCGGGATCGCGGTCTCCTACCCGCTGACGAGCGGCAACAGCGAGTTCGCCGCCGCGCACTACCTCGACATCCCCTGGCTGATGATCCTCGGCCTGGTCGTCGCGCTGCCGCTGCTCACCGCCCTGATCGTCGGGCTGTCCGCGCGCTCGCGGCTGCCGCTGGTGGCGCGGCTGGAATGAGGTCCAGGAGACCCCGATCACCGGGTACTCAGCGCCGATGCTGCGTTCACACAAAAAGTCAGGCTTGACTGTTTGTTCGTGGCGAGGCAGGCTGACCCGGTGACGACAGCGGCCGGACCGACGCGGGTGCCCCAGGAGGAGCGCACCCGGGTGATGCGGGCCCGGCTGCTCGAAGCCACCGTCGAGTGCCTGGTCGACGTCGGGTTCACGCGGACGTCGACCACGCTGGTCTCCGAGCGGGCCGGGGTCAGCCGCGGGGCGCAGCTGCATCACTTCCCGACCAAGAACGCCCTGGTGGTGGCGGCCGTCGAACACCTGACCGAGCGCCGGGTGGCCGATCTCGCGACGGCTGCGGCGAGGCTGCCGGGCGGGAGCCGACGCACCCGTGCGGTGCTGCAGATGCTCGGCGACCACTTCGCCTCGGCGGTCTTCAACGCCGCCCTCGAGCTCTGGGTCGCGGCCCGGACCGACGAGCAGCTGCTGGCCGCGGTCGGCCCGCTCGAGCAGCGGGTCGGTCGCGAGACGCACCGGATGACGGTCGAGCTGCTCGGCGCCGACGAGTCCGTGCCCGGCCACCGCGAGCTGGTCCAGGCCACCCTCGACCTGGTGCGCGGCCTGGGCCTGGCCAACACCATCTCCGACGACACCCGCCGCCGCGTCCGCATCCTCGACACCTGGGCGGACACCCTCGATCTAGCGCTGAAAGGACCGGCATGAGTCTCCTCGACGACCTGCTCGACGATCTGAGGGCCGAGAGCGACCAGCTCTGGGGCGCCGTCTCCGGGCTCGACGAGCGCGGCTGGCAGACCCCGACGCCCGCGGCGGGCTGGAGCGTCGCGACCCAGGTCGCGCACCTGCTCTGGACCGACGAGGTCGCGGTGGTCGCGGCCACCGACAAGCAGGCGTGGGACGCACTGGTGCTGGCCGCGATCTCGGACCCGACCGGTTACGTCGACCAGCAGGCCATCGAGGTCGCCCGGCTCTCGCCCCAGGCCCTGCTCGCCCGTTGGGGCAAGGCCCGCGAGTCACTGCCGGCCGCCCTGCGCGCCGTACCTCCGGGGCAGAAGCTGCCCTGGTTCGGCCCGCCCATGTCGCCCGCCTCGATGGCGACCGCGCGGTTCATGGAGACCTGGGCGCACGCGCTGGACGTCTACGAGGCGCTCGACATCGCACCCGAGCAGACCGACCGGATCCGGCACGTCGCCCACCTCGGCGTACGCACCCGGGACTTTGCCTACTCAGTGCGCGAGCTGCCGCCGCCGAGCGGGGAGTTCCGCATCGACCTGGTCTCGCCGTCGGAGGAGCAGTGGACCTGGGGCCCCGAGGACGCCGCGCAGACGGTGACCGGGTCGGCCTGGGACTTCTGCCTGCTGGTCACCCAGCGGATCCACCGCGACGACACCGACCTGGTCGCGACCGGCGCGGACGCCGAGCAGTGGCTGACGATCGCGCAGGCGTTCGCCGGCCCAGCGGGCGCCGGCAGGGAGAAGCGATGAGGATCGGCAACTGCTCCGGCTTCTACGGCGACCGGATGGGCGCGATGCGCCAGATGCTCGAGGGCAGCCGGGAAGAGGGGCAGCGCCTGGACTACCTGACCGGCGACTACCTCGCCGAGCTGACCATGCTGATCCTCGGCAAGGACACCCTGAAGGACGCGTCGCTCGGCTACGCCAGGACGCATGTGCGACAGCTCGAGGACTGTCTGGGCCTGGCCCTCGAGCAGGGCGTCAAGATCGTCAGCAACGCCGGCGGGCTCAACCCGGCCGGCCTCGCCGAGCGGCTCCGCGAGGTGGCGAAGGGGCTCGGACTCGACCCCGCGATCGCGTACGTCGAGGGCGACGACCTGCGTCCCCGCGCGGCCGGTCTCGGCCTCGACGGCGCGCTCACCGCCAACGCCTACCTCGGCGGCTTCGGCATCGCGGCCGCCGTGGGTGCCGGCGCCGACGTGGTCGTCACCGGCCGGGTCACCGACGCCTCCCTGGTCGTCGGACCGGCGGTCGCGCACCACGGCTGGACCCCGACCTCGTACGACGAGCTGGCCGGCGCCGTCGTCGCCGGACACGTGCTCGAGTGCGGGACCCAGGCCACCGGCGGCAACTTCTCGGGCTTCCTCGGGTTGTCGCGCGACCTCCCGCTCGGCTTCCCGATCGCCGAGATCGCCGCCGACGGCTCCAGCGTGATCACCAAGCACGCCGGCACCGGGGGTGGCGTCACCGTCGACACGGTCACCGCGCAGCTGGTCTACGAGATCCAGTCCACCCGTTACCTCAACCCGGACGTCACCACCCATCTCGACTCGATCCAGCTCCGCCAGGCGGGACCGGACCGGGTGTCGGTCAGCGGGGTCCGTGGCGAGGCACCGCCCGCGCAGCTCAAGGTGTGCGTCAACGAGCTCGGCGGCTACCGCAACACCGTGGAGTTCGTGCTGACCGGGCTCGACATCGAGCTCAAGGCCGAGTGGGTGCGGGAGCAGCTCACGCCCGCGCTGACCGCCCGTGACGTCACCTGGACCCAGGCCGCGCTGCCTCCGGTCGACGCCGACACCGAGGAGGGCGCGTCCAGCCTGCTGCGCTGCACGGTCAAGGACGCCCGACCCGACCCGGTCGGCCGGGCCTTCACCAGTGCCGCGGTCGAGCTGGCGCTGGGGTCCTACCCGGGCTTCACGATGACCGGGCCCCCGGCGCAACCGGCGCCCTACGGCCTCTACCGCGCCGCGTACGTCGACCGCGCCGAGGTCGTCCACACGGTCGTGCACGCTGACGGCCGCCGTGAGGTGGTCGCCGACCCGACCGAGTTCGCCGAGGTCGACCACGCGGCCGGGCTGCGGCAGTCGCCGTACCCCGCTCCGATCGACTCACTCACCCGTCGCGCCGCGCTCGGCACCTTCGTGCACGCGCGCTCCGGCGACAAGGGCGGCGACGCCAACATCGGGCTGTGGGTGGTCAACGACGGCTCCGGCAAGTACGCCGCCCGGGTGACCTGGCTGACCAAGCTGATCACGCCCCGCAAGGTCCGTGAGCTGGTCCCGGAGGCGGCCGACCTCGACGTCGAGGTCTACGTGCTGCCCAACCTGGGGGCGGTCAACGTGCTGATCCGCGGGCTGCTCGGCGACGGCGTGGCCGCGTCCACCCGCTTCGACCCGCAGGCCAAGGGCCTCGGCGAGTGGGTGCGATCGCGGATCGTGCACGTCCAGGAGGGACTCCTGTGAGTGAGCTCAGGGCGCTCGGCGCCGAGTTCGTACGACGTGAGGTCGCGCCGCACCTCCAGGGCTGGGAGGACGCGGGTGAGGTCCCGCGCTCGGTCCACCTGGCGGCCGCGAAGCAGGGACTGCTCGGCGTCTCCTTCGCCGAGGACGTGGGCGGCGAGGGCGGCGACGTGCTCGACACGGTCGACCTGCAGGAGGGCATGTTCGAGGCGGGCGCGTCGAGCGGCTTCATGGCGGCGCTGTTCACCGGCGGCATCGCCCTGCCGCACATCGCCGCGGCCGCGAGCCACGGGCAGGGCGCGGACCTGGTCGACCGGTTCGTCCGGCCGACGCTGGCAGGGGAGACGATCGGTGCGCTGGCGATCACCGAGTCCGGCGGCGGGTCCGACGTCGCGAGCCTGCGGACCACGGCCGTCCGCGACCCCGACACGGACTGCTACCTCGTCAACGGGTCCAAGACCTTCATCACCAGCGGGGTGCGCGCCGACTTCGTGACCACCGCGGTCCGCACCGGTGGCCAGGGAGCGGGCGGCATCAGCCTGCTGGTCGTCGAGAAGGGCACCCCCGGCTTCACCGTCGACCGGTCGCTTCGCAAGATGGGCTGGCACTGCTCCGACACCGCCGAGCTGGCCTTCGTCGACGTCCGGGTCCCGGTGACCAACCTGGTGGGCGAGGAGGGCTCCGGCTTCGGGCAGATCGCCGAGCAGTTCGTCGCCGAGCGCCTGGCCCTCGCCGTGCACGCCTACGGCATCGCGGCCCGGTCGCTCGAGCTGACCGCGGCGTACTGCCGTGACCGCGAGACCTTCGGCAAGCCGCTGATCGGGCGGCAGGTGGTGCGCCACCAGCTCGTCGAGATGCGGCGGCAGGTCGAGATCTCCCGCACCTACACCCGTGAGGTCGCGCGACGCCACGCCGCGGGAGAGTACGTCGTCGCCGAGGCCTGCCTGGCGAAGCAGACCGCGGTCGACTGCGCGACGTACGTCTGCGACCAGGCCGTCCAGCTGCACGGCGGGACGGGATACCTGCACGGGACCGAGGTGGAGCGGCACTACCGCGACGCCCGGATCCTGCCGATCGGAGGAGGAGCCACCGAGGTGCTCACAGACCTGGCCGCCAAGCTGTTGGGGTACGCGTCATGACTGATCTCGACGGGCTCGACCGACGAGGGGCGATGCTCGACAAGCTCGCCGACCTCGAGCACGAGCACGCGAAGGCGGTCGCCGGAGGTGGCGAGAAGTCGGTCGCCCGCCACCACGGTCGCGGCAAGCTGATGCCGCGCGAGCGGATCGAGCTGCTCATCGACGAGGGCTCGGCCTTCCTGGAGCTCTCGCCGCTGGCGGGCTGGGGCTCGGACTTCACGGTCGGGGCCAGCGTGGTCACCGGGATCGGGGTGGTCGAGGGCGTGGAGTGCATGATCACCGCCAACGACCCGTCGGTGAAGGGGGGCGCGAGCAACCCCTGGACGGTCAAGAAGATCTTCCGGGCCTCCCAGATCGCCGAGGAGAACGGGCTCCCGACCATCTCGCTGGTCGAGTCCGGCGGGGCAGATCTCCCCACGCAGAAGGAGATCTTCATCCCCGGTGGCAAGCTCTTCCGCGACATCACCCGGGCGAGTGCCCGCAAGGAGCCGACGATCGCGCTGGTCTTCGGCAACTCCACTGCCGGCGGCGCGTACGTGCCCGGCATGTCCGACTACACCGTGATGGTGAAGGGCAACGCCAAGGTCTTCCTCGGTGGCCCGCCGCTGGTCAAGATGGCCACGGGCGAGGAGTCCGACGACGAGTCGCTCGGGGGCGCGGAGATGCATGCGCGTACGTCGGGCCTGGCCGACTACCTCGCCGACGACGAGCGGGACGCGATCCGGATCGGGCGGCGGATCGTCGCACGGCTCAACTGGCGCAAGGCCCGCACCGCGACCACCGCGTACGCGGAGCCGGAGCAGGACCCGGAGGGACTGCTCGACCTGATCCCCACCGACCTCAAGGAGCCGTTCGACCCGCGCGAGGTGATCCGCCGCGTCTGCGACGGGGTGAGCGCCGGCAACGCCGTGGTCTTCGACGAGTTCAAGCCGCTCTACGGCACCTCGCTGGTGACCGGCTGGGCGCGGCTGCACGGCCGCCCGATCGGCATCCTCGCCAACGCCCAGGGCGTGCTGTTCAGCGAGGAGGCCCAGAAGGCGACCCAGTTCGTGCAGCTGGCCAACCAGACCGACACCCCGCTGCTCTTCCTGCACAACACCACCGGCTACATGGTCGGCAAGGACTACGAGCAGGGCGGCATCATCAAGCACGGCGCGATGATGATCAACGCGATCAGCAACTCCACCGTCCCGCACCTGAGCGTGATCATGGGGGCGTCGTACGGCGCCGGCAACTACGGGATGAACGGCCGCGCCTTCGACCCGCGCTTCCTCTTCACCTGGCCGTCCGCCAAGTCGGCAGTGATGGGTCCGGCCCAGCTCGCGGGGGTGCTCGAGATCGTCGCCCAGCAGTCCGCGGAGTCCAAGGGCCAGACCTTCGACGCCGAGGGGTTCAAGGGTGTCAAGGAGATCGTCGAGGCCCAGATCGAGGAGCAGTCGATGCCCTACTTCCTGTCCGGGATGCTCTACGACGACGGGGTGATCGACCCGCGCGACACCCGCACCGTGCTCGGCATCTGCCTCTCCGTCATCGAGACCACGGCGTACGCCGGCACCGACCGGTTCGGGGTGTTCCGCCCATGAGTCGCCGCCAGATCACCCGCCTGCTCGTCGCCAACCGGGCCGAGATCGCGAGCCGGGTCTTCCGCACCTGCCGCACGCTCGGCATCGAGACCGTGGCGATCCACTCCGACGCCGACGCCGACCTGCCCTACGTGCAGCGAGGCCGACCACGTCGTACGCCTGCCCGGCAGTGCTCCAGCCGACACCTACCTGCGCGCCGACCTCGTCATCGACGCGGCTCGCCGGACGGCTGCGGACGCGATCCACCCCGGCTACGGGTTCCTCTCCGAGAACGCCGACTTCGCCCGCGCCGTCATCGACGCCGGGCTGACCTGGGTCGGACCCGACCCGGAGTCGATCGACGCGATGGGCTCGAAGATCGAGGCCAAGCGGATCATGCGCGAGGCCGGTGTCCCCACCCTGGAGGCGCCGGACGAGCCGAGCGAGGCCGACCTCCCGCTCCTGGTCAAGGCATCCGCCGGAGGCGGCGGTCGCGGCATGCGCGTCGTACGCCGACTCGCGGACCTGCCGGCCGAGCTGGAGAAGGCCGAGGCCGAGGCCCGGTCGGCGTTCGGGGACGGCACCGTCTTCGTCGAGCCGTACGTCGAGCACGGCCGGCACGTCGAGGTCCAGCTCGTCGGCACCAGCGTCTACGGCGACCGGGACTGCTCGGTCCAGCGCCGCCACCAGAAGGTGGTGGAGGAGGCGCCCGCGCCCGGCCTCAGCGACGAGGTGCGGGCCGCGCTGCACGACGCCGCCCGGACGGCGGCCGAGGCGATCGACTACCGCGGCGCGGGCACGGTCGAGTTCCTCTACGACGCCGCCACCGAGCGGTTCTTCTTCCTCGAGATGAACACCCGGCTCCAGGTCGAGCACCCCGTCACCGAGCTGGTGCACGACGTCGACCTGGTCGCGCTGCAGATCACCGCGGCCGAGGCGGACTGGACGATGGGGTGGACCGACCCACCGGCAGGCCACGCGATCGAGGTGCGGCTCTACGCCGAGGACCCGGCGGCCGACTACCAGCCGCAGAGCGGGGTCCTGACGACCTTCGAGATCCCCCTCGAGGACGGGATCCGGGTGGATGCCGGCTTCGAGAGCGGCAGCGAGGTGTCGACGCACTACGACGCGATGCTGGCCAAGGTGGTCGCCCACGCCCCCACCCGCCGGGCCGCGGCGCGCAAGCTCGCCGGCGTGCTGTCGCGGGCGCGGATCCACGGTCTGGTCACCAACCGTGACCTGTTGGTCGAGATCCTGCGGTCGCCGGAGTTCCTGGGCGAGGACGTCAGCACGGCCTTCCTGGCCGACTGGTCGTTCCCCCTGCCGGCGAGCGACCCCGGAGCACCGGTCGCGGCGGCGATCGCCCTGGCCGAGCAGGCGAAGGCGCGCCGCACCGTCCAGCGGGGTATCCCGGTGGCCTGGCGCAACGTCGTCTCGCAGCCGCAGCGGACGGTCTTCGAGGAGACGACGGTCGAGTGGTTCGGGGCCTACCTCGTCGACGGGTTCACGGTCGTGACCGCGAGCCCGACAAGCGTCACTCTCGAGGCCGACGGCGTGCGCACGACGTACGACGTGGCCGTGGTCGGTGACGCGGTCGACGTGGACAGCCCGCACGGACACACCCGCCTGACGAGGGAGCCGCGCTTCGTCGACCCCGCCGACGCGGTGGCGAGCGGCAGCCTGCTGGCGCCGATGCCCGGCACCGTGGTGCGGGTCGCCGTCGAGCAAGGTCAGTCGGTGAGCGCCGGCGACCCGGTGCTGGTGCTCGAGGCCATGAAGATGCAGCACACCGTGAGCGCGCCGTACGCCGGCGTCGTCACGGAGATCAACGTGAAGCCCGGTGCGCAGGTCGCGTCCGGTGAAGTCCTAGCAGTGGTGGAGGAAGCATGACCGTCGCATTCAGCGAGTCCGAGGAGCGCCAGGAGCTGCGCACGCAGGTCGCCAGGCTGGCCGGGAAGTACGGCCGCGACTGGTTCACCGAGAAGGCCCGGTCGGGGGGCAAGACCACCGACCTGTGGCTCGAGATCGGCAAGAACGGCTACCTCGGCATCAACATCCCCGAGGAGTACGGCGGGGGTGGCGGCGGCATCGGCGACATCGCGGCCGTCTGCGAGGAGCTGGCAGCGCAGGGCTGCCCACTGCTGCTGATGGTCGTCAGCCCGGCGATCTGCGGGACGATCCTCACCCGCTACGGCACCGAGGCGCAGAAGCAGCGGTGGCTGCCCGGCATCTGCGACGGCACCGGCACCATGGCCTTCGCGATCACCGAGCCGGACGCCGGCACCAACTCCCACAACATCACCACGACCGCGCGTCGTGATGTCCTCCCGGACGGGCAGAGCGGCTGGGTGCTCAACGGGCGCAAGATCTACATCTCCGGCGTCGACGAGGCCGACAACGTGCTCGTGGTGGCCCGTGCCGAGGACTCGAGGACAGGCAAGCTCAAGCCCTGCCTCTTCGTCGTCCCGACCGACGCCGAAGGTTTCGAGGCGAAGTCGATCCCGATGGAGATCGTCAGCCCGGAGCTGCAGTTCCAGGTCTTCATCGATGACGTCCGGGTGCCCGCTGACGCCCTGGTCGGCGACGAGGACGGCGGCCTGGTGCAGCTCTTCGCCGGGCTCAACCCCGAGCGGATCATGGCGGCCAGCTTCTCCACCGGGCTGGCCCGCTTCGCGCTGGACAAGGCCGCGGCGTACGCGAAGGAGCGCACCGTCTTCAAGGACCCGATCGGTGCTCACCAGGCCGTCGCGCACCCGCTGGCCCAGTCGCACATCGAGATCGAGCTGGCCCGGCTGATGACCCAGAAGGCCGCCGCCCTCTACGACGCCGGTGACGACCTGGGGGCGGGCGAGGCGGCCAACATGGCCAAGTACGCCGCCGCCGAGGCTGCCTGCGACGCGGCCGACCGGGCCGTGCAGACGCACGGCGGCAACGGGATCACCCAGGAGTACGGCATGGCTGGACTCCTGGTCGCCACCCGCGCCGGCCGGATCGCGCCGGTCAGCCGCGAGATGATCCTCAACTTCGTCGCCATGCACTCCCTGGGGCTGCCGAAGTCCTACTGAGCGGCCCGCGGGCCGGGTGACGACCGTCGCTCTCTAGGGTCGGATGAGTGGAGGGTGTCTTCGAGGGGTTCGCGACGATCGGGATCCTGATCGCGCTGGGCATCCTGCTGGCGCACCTCGGAGTGATCGACGCTGCGGGTCAGCGCACCCTCTCGACGCTGGCGTTCTTCGTCGCCAGCCCGGCACTGCTGGTGACGGTGCTGGAGGACAGCGACCTCGCCGAGATCTTCTCGGGGAACCTCGCGGCGACGGCAGCGGCGGTGCTGATCACCGGCCTGGTGTACGTCGTCGCGGCGGTGGTCCGCCACCAGGAGCTCGGTTCGGCGGTGGTCGGCACCCTCTGCTCGGCGTACGTCAACGCGGGCAACCTGGGCCTGCCGATCGCGGCCTACGTGCTGGGCGACCCGGCGCTGGTCGCGCCGACCCTGCTCTTCCAGCTGCTGGTGCTCCAGCCGCTGGCGCTCACCCTGCTCGACGTCGCGGTCAGCCCGGACCGACGGTCCGTGCGCAGGGTGCTGCTCCGCCCGCTGACCAACCCGATCACCATCGCGTCCCTGCTGGGGCTGCTGCTGGCTGCCACCGGCTACCGGCTGCCCCCGGTCGTGCACGACCCGCTGGTGCTGGTCGGCGGGATGGCGGTCCCCTCGATGCTGCTGGCGTACGGCGTCTCGCTGCGCCTCGGCCCGCTGCCGGGCCGCGGGGTCCCGGCCTCGGAGCTGGGGCTGGTCGTCGGACTGAAGCTGGTGGTCCAGCCGCTCGCGGCGTACGTCATCGGTCGCTACGCGCTCGGTCTGGACACCACCCAGCTGCTCGCGGTCACCGTGCTGGCGGCGCTGCCGACCGCGCAGAACGTCTTCGTCATCGCCACCCGCTACGAGCGGTCGACCCTGCTGGCGCGCGACGCGATCTTCGTCAGCACCCTCGCCTCGGTGCCCGTCGTCGTGCTGATCACCGCGCTGGTCGCGTGATCTTGCCTTAGTCGAACATCTGTTCGATCATGGGGGAATGAGGTGGCAGCAGGACCGCGACGACGCGAGCATCCTGCACGCCGACCTGGACTCGTTCTTCGCCTCGGTCGAGCAGCGTGACGACCCGCGGCTGCGCGGGCGTCCGGTGATCGTGGGCGGCGGCGTGGTGCTCGCGGCGAGCTACGAGGCCAAGGCCCACGGGGTCCGCTCCGCGATGGGAGGCCGTACGGCGGCCCGCCTGTGCCCCGACGCGCTGGTCGTCCCGCCGCGCTTCTCGGCGTACGTCGAGGCGAGCCGGCGGGTCTTCGAGATCTTCGAGGACACCACCCCGCTGGTCGAGGGCATCTCGATCGACGAGGCGTTCCTCGACGTCGGTGGGTTGCGCCGGCTCGCCGGCAGCCCGGAGCAGGTCGCGGTGCGGCTGCGGCACCGGGTCGGCGACGAGGTCGGGCTGCCGATCTCGGTCGGCATCGCCCGCACCAAGTACCTCGCGAAGGTCGCCAGTGCGGTGAGCAAGCCCGATGGCCTGCTCAGCGTGCCGCCGACCGGTGAGCGCGAGTTCCTCCACCCGCTGCCGGTCGAACGGTTGTGGGGGGTCGGCGCGGTCACCGCTGCCAAGCTCCACGCCGACGGGATCCGCACCATCGGTGAGCTGGCCGCCCGCCAGGAGTCCGAGCTGGTGGTCGCGGTCGGCAAGGCCTCGGGGCGGCACCTGCACGCCCTGGCCAACCTGCTCGACCCGCGGCCGGTCGAGGTCGGCCGACGACGCCGCTCGATCGGGTCGCAGAGCGCGATCGGCCGCGCCCGGCACCGCCGGACCCTCGACGAGCTCGACGTCCGTCTGGCCGCCCTGGTCGACCGGGTCGCCCGCCGGCTGCGCGGCGGCGAGCGGATCGGGCGCACCTTCACGCTCCGGCTGCGCTTCGACGACTACACGCGGGCCACCCGGTCGGCGACCCTGCCCCGGTCGACGGCCTCGACCGCGACCTGGCTCGAGACCGGGCGCGGGCTGCTGCGTGCCGCGTGGCCGATCATCGACGAGCGCGGCTGCACGCTGCTCGGCATCACCATCTCGGGGCTGGTCGACGCCGGCCCCGACGTGCCCGAGCAGCTGGAGCTGCCGCTCTTCGTCGAGGAGCAGCGCTCCGACGTCCTCGACGGGGCACTCGACCGGGTGCGCGACAAGTTCGGCTCCGGTGCGGTCACCCGGGCCAACCAGGTCGGGCGACATATCGGGCTCGAGATGCCGACGCTGCCGGATCCGGGGCCGCAGCGCCCACTACGCTGAGCAGGTGGCGAGCGCCGGGGCAGTCGTGGGCAAGGTCGACCGGGCGCAGCGACGCTACCCGCCGCTGGGCTTCCCACTCGCCGTGATCTACAAGTTCTTCGACGACCAGGGCAACTACCTGGCGGCGATCATCACCTACTACGCGTTCGTGGCGATCTTCCCGCTGCTGCTGCTCGGCTACTCGATCCTCGGCCTCGTCCTGAAGGACAACGACGCGCTGCGCGAGGAGCTGATCGACTCCGCGCTGTCGCAGTTCCCGATCATCGGCGACCAGCTCGGCCAGCCCGAAGGTCTCCAGGGTTCGACGACCGCCATCGTCATCGGCGGCCTGGTCGCCCTCTACGGTGCGCTCGGCCTCGGGCAGGCCCTGCAGAACGCCCTCAACATCGCCTGGTCGGTGCCACGCAACAGCCGCCCCAACCCGCTGCTGCTCCGCCTCAAGAGCCTCTTCCTGCTGAGCACCGCCGGCCTCGCGCTCCTGGGGTTGTCGGTGCTGTCGGCGCTCGCCTCCAGCACCGAGGTGCTCGGCGAGACGATCGCGTCCTACAGCTGGCCGATCACGGTCGCGACCGTCGTCGTGATGACGATGGTCCTGACCGTGCTCTTCCGCTTCGGCACGGCCCGGGGGCACAGGTTCTGGGGTGCGGTCCCCGGTGCCCTCACCACGGCTCTGCTCTGGCTGGCGCTCCAGTGGGCTGGGACGGCGTACGTCACCAACGTGGTCACCGAGACCCGCGGGATGAACCAGACCTTCGCCGTCGTCCTGGGTCTGATCGGGTTGATCTACATCGCCGCGGTGACGGGGGTGTTCGGGATCGAGGTCAACGTGGTGCTCAACCGGCGGCTCTGGCCGCGGGCCCTGCTGACCCCGTTCACCGACCGGGTGGACCTGACCGACGCCGACAAGAAGGCCTACACCGGCTACGCCCTCGCGCAACGGCACAAGGGCTTCGAGACCGTCGAGGTGACGTTCACCGACTCGATGCGGCTGCGGGTCGTCGAGGCCGGGGCTCCGCTCGACGAGCAGGCCGACGACGGCGCGGACCACGCGTCCTGACGCCGCTCAGGCCAGCAATCGAGTCCGCAGCGCCGCCACGAGCCCAGCGTCCAGGCCGAGGCCCGCGGTGAGGTAGCCGTCGATCGAGCCGTAGAGCTCGGCGACCGCGTCGTACGCCGCAGCCAGGTAGCTCTCCTCGACGATCATCGCGGGCTCGTAGACCGCGACCTTGTCGGAGCCGAGGTGCTGGGCCACCATGCCGAGGTACTTCTCCCGGGTCGTCGAGGACACCTCGTTGGTGAGCAGGTAGTCGGCGAGGATGGTCGCCCGGTCGACGCCGGCGATCTCCAGCAGGAGGGCAGCGGCCCAACCGGTGCGGTCCTTGCCGGCGGTGCAGTGGAACAGCTGCGGGACGTCGCCGGTCGCGAGCGCGGTCAGCAGCCCGGCGTACGACGCCCGCGCCTCGGGTGCCCGGACGAAGAGGTCGTAGACGTTGCGCATCTGGCGCAGCGCCGCCTCCACGTCGGCGAGTTCGGCCATCGCCTCCATGGGGATACCGGCGATCCCGACGTGGTGCCAGGCGGCGCCCGTCACCTCGACGTCGGGGTGGGCCTCGATCTCAGCTGCGCTGCGGAGGTCGTGGATCACGCTGACTCCCAGCGCGGTCAGGGACTCGGCGTCGACCGCGGTGAGCTGGAGCTCGTTGGAGCGGAAGAAGACGCCACGGCGCACGTGCCGACCGTCAGCCGTGGGATAGCCCGCTCCGGTGCCGGCGACGTCGCGGAAGTTGTCGGCGGAGGCGAGCCGGACCAGCTCGTGGACGAGCGGGGCCTGGTCGTCAGATGTCACCTGCGCAGGATATTCGGCGGTGGGCGCGGGAGGAGCAGCAGGGCGTGCACGTCGCGCACCTCTAGCCCCCCATGCTCGAGGTGCGCGACGGTCTTTCCAGATCCGCACGTGCCGGTCTGGTGGGACACAGCCTCAACGACCGGACCCGATCCGGGGTTACGGCCTGGGCCAGGGCTCTCGGGTCAGGGCTCTCGGGTCAGGGTCAGCTGCTGGACGTCGAGGTACCCCGAGGCGAAGCCGGCTCGCGAGTACTCGAGGTAGAAGTGCCACATCCGGATGAACGTGTCGTCGAACCCGAGCTCGCCGACCCGGTCGGCCGCCGCCATGAAGGCCGCGTCCCAGCGCCGCAGCGTCTCGGCGTAGTCCCGCCCGAACGCCAGCCGGCCGGTGACCCGGAGGGTGGTGTCGCGGGCCACGACCTCGTCGATCACCTCGGCCGAGGGCAGGAAGCCGCCGGGGAAGATGTACTTGTTGATCCAGGTGTAGGTGCGTCGGGTGGCCAGCATCCGGTCGTGCGGCATCAGGATCGCCTGGATCCCGACGCGGCCGCCGGGGGCGAGCACCCGGTCGATGGTCTGGAAGTACGTCGACCAGTACTCGTGGCCGACCGCCTCGATCATCTCGACCGACAGCACGGCGTCGTAGGACCCAGTGACCTCGCGGTAGTCGCAGAGCTCCACCTCGACCCGGTCGGCGAACCCGGCCGCGGTGATCCGTTCGTGGGCCAGCGCCTGCTGCTCGGTGGAGAGAGTGACCGAGTGGACGGTCGCGCCGCGACCGGCGGCCCGGATCGCGAGCTCGCCCCAGCCGGTGCCGATCTCGAGGACGCGGGTGCCCGGACCGACCCGCGCCTCGTCGAGGAGCCGGTCGATCTTGCGGAGCTGGGCGCTCTCGAGGTCGGCCTCGGTGTCACCCTCGAACATCGCGGAGGAGTAGCTCAGCGTCCGGTCGAGGAAGAGCGCGAAGAGGTCGTTGGACAGGTCGTAGTGGTGCGCGATGTTGTCGCGGGTGCGGTCGGTGGAGTTGCGGTGCAGGCTCGGCGGCCGGGCCACGATCACCGAGCGCAGCTTCTGCAGCGGGCGCGGGACCAGGTCGGCGATGTCGGCGGCCAGCACGGTGAGGAACCCGGCCAGGTCGTCGGCCTCCCAGGCGCCGGTGAGATAGGCCTCGCCGAAGCCGATCAGATGGTCACGGCCGAGCCGGGCGAAGAACTCGTCCGGCCGGACGACGGTCATCTCGGGCCCACCCAGGCCGAGGGTCGCGCCGTCGACCCGGATGCTCACGGGCAGCCGGCGTACGGCGGCGGCGAACAACCGTCGGGCCACGGCCGCGGACACGGCGGTGCGGGGTCCACCGGGGACCGCCTCCAGTCCGGGCCAGTTGTCGAGCGTGGGGCGGGTGGGTGCGAGGGTCATCGGACTCCCTCCTGGTGGTGGGACGGACGGGGGCGGACGGGCAGTCGTCGGACCCACAGCCACAGGCCGTGGGCACGGATCAGCACCGAGCCACGCAGGGCAGCCGGGGCAGCGCGCCAAGCCCTGTGGGTGGAGCGGCGCCCGGTCAGCGAGGCGGTGAACCGGACCCCGTCGTCGGTGCGCAGGGTCACCACGACCTGGAGCCGCTCGCCGGGCTGCGGCACCACGAGCTCGTAGGTGCCGTCGGTGCCGTGGAACGGAGAGACGTACATCGCCTTCGGCGTGGTGGCGCGGCCCTGCTCGTCGGGGTGGACCAGGTAGGCGTGCCGGTCGCCGTAGGTGTTGTGCACCTCGACGACCGTGCAGAGCGGCGCGCCGGTCTCGGTGTGGCACCAGAAGACGGTGATCGGGTTGAAGCAGTAGCCGAAGGCGCGCGCCTGCGTGGCCATCAGCACCCGGCCGCCGTCGAGCCGGACGTCGTGCGCGGCGAGGAATGCCCGCAGGTTGTCGCGGATCGACAGGTCGGGGTCGCCGAGGTGGTCGCGAGCCTCGAAGGTGCCGAGCAGGCCGTGGTCGGGCAGCTCGTCGAGGTCGACCAGCCAGGTGTGCGAGCGGTGCGCGAAGGTGCGCTCGAACGGCGCCCGCCGGACGTGCCGGATCTCGGTCTCGTAGACACCGGTCGCGGGTTCGGTGGTCGACGGGCGGGTGTCGGGCCACGCGAAGCCCAGCCGCTCCGCAGCGGCCAGCCCGGACCGGGACCCGTCCTCGTGGAAGCCCCACCCGTGGTAGGCGCCTGCGAAGGCGAGCCGGTCGCTGTCCAGCTCGGGCAGCCGACGCTGCGCGGCCACCGAGCCCGGCGTGTAGAGCGGGTGCTCGTACTCCATCCGGTCGATGACCTGCGCGGGGTCGACGAGGTGCTCGCCGCCGAGGGTGACCAGATAATGGGTCTCGGTGGGCAGTCGCTGCAGCCGGGTGAGGTCGTAGGTGACCGTGACCTGGCTGCGGGTGTCGGTCGGCCGGCGGAAGTTCCACGAGCCGCGCGCAGCGACGTTGGTCGGCAGCAGGGACTCGTCGGTGTGCAGCAGCGCGACGTTGGGCGAGTAGGGCAACGCCGACAGCACCTCGCGCTGCGCGGGGCTCGGTGCGGCCAGCATCGCCAGCGCCTGGCTGGGGTGCGTGGCGACGACCACGGCGTCGTAGGTGATGACCGCGCCGTTGCCGTCGGTGACCTCGACGCCGGTGGGGGTCTCGAGCACGGAGGTCACCTTGGTGCCGGTGCGGACCTCCTGCAGAGCCGCGCCGACGCGGGCGACGTACTCCTGGGAGCCGCCGGTGACGGTGCGCCAGGTCGGCGACCCGAAGACCCCGAGCATCCCGTGGTGGTCGAGGAACGCGAAGAGGTAGCGGGCGGGGTAGTCCAGGGCGACGGCCGGGTCGCAGGACCAGACCGAGGCGACGAGCGGCTCCATGAAGTGACGAACGAAGTAGGCCGAGAAGCGGCCCTCGTGCAGGAACTCCTGCAGCGTGGTGTCGTCGACCTCGTTCTCGTGCTGCGGGGCAGCCATCAGCGCTCGGGCGCGCCGGTGGAAGCGCGGGATCTCGACCAGCATCCGCAGGTAGGCCGGGCGGGTGAGGTTCCTCCCACTGGGGAAGAGCCCGCGCGCGCCGAGGGCGCCGGCGTACTCGAGACCGGTGGCGTCGTCGCGCACGGACAACGACATCTCCGACTCCTGGGTCTGCACGCCGAGCTCGGCGAAGAGACGCAGCAGCGTCGGGTACGTGCGCTCGTTGTGGACGATGAAGCCGGTGTCGATGCCGAGCCCGTCGACCTGATGGGTGTCGGCGTGGCCGCCCAAACGGTCGTCGGCCTCGTAGAGCGTGACGTGCGCGGAGCGGGAGGCGACGTACGCCGCCGTCAGCCCGGCCACGCCCGACCCGACCACCGCCACGCTGCGGTGGGGTGCGGTCATGCCTTCTCCCCGAAGTCGAACAGGGCGATCGGCTCGCTGGTCGGTGCGTCGGAGCCACCCATCGGCTCGACGGTGATCCCGGCGGCGGTGGCGGTGGTCGCGTCACCCTCGAGGAGCACGGTCTGGTCGGCCTTGACCGGCATCACACCGGCCGAGACCATGCCCTCGTCGGGCTGCTCGAGCCAGAGCTGGTAGACCATGCCGTCCGGCGGGGCCGGCAGGTTCTCGGTCTTGATCACCGCCTCGCCGACCGAGTCCGAGTGGGTGACGGTGGCGGTGGCGCCGCCCTTGAAGTCGAGCGAGGTGCTGCGGGCGTCGCTTGCCTGGAGCACGGCGTCGGTGGCCGACGGCACCTGCGAGGTCTCGTCGGCCCAGGGCTGGGTGACGACGACACCGGCTCCGATGACGGCCACCGCTGCAGCAGCAGCGATCAGGCCGGCGAGCCGACGCCGGGGGCGGTGCTTGCGGCGCGAGCCGGCCGACGTGGCGTCGACCTGCGGCGGGAGCGGACGGGTGGTGGCGACCTGGGCGAGGACCCGGTCGCGCAACGCGGGCGGCGGTGCGGTCTCGACGGTCCCGGCGAGCAGGCTCGAGGCCTCACGGAGCGAGGCGACCTCGTCGCGGCACTCGGGGCACTCGGCGAGGTGCCGCTCGAACGCGGCCCGCTCGATGTCGTCGAGCGCGTCGACGGCGTAGGCGCCGGACAGTGCGTGCACGTCGTTGGTCATGATCCCACTCCCATCGCGTCCCGTAGCCGGATCAGCCCGTCGCGGATCCTGGTCTTGGCGGTGCCGACCGGCAGCTCCAGCATGGTGGCGACCTCCGTGTGTGTGTAGCCGCCGAAGTACGCGAGGCCGACAGCCTCGCGCTGCACCTCGGTCAGGGTGGACAGCGCCCCCCGGACCCGGCGCGCCTCGAGCGAGGCCTGGGCGGCCTCGGACGTCGAGTCGTGCTCGATCGGCTGGTTCTCCTGGTGGTACTTCGTGTCCCGACGGCTGGCCGCCTCGGCCGACCGGACCCGGTCGACCGCCTTGCGGTGCGTGATCGTGAGCAGCCACGAGAGCGGGCTGCCCCGGTCGGGGTCGAAGCGTGAGGCCGTCCGCCAGATCTCGAGGAGTGCGTCCTGGGTGACCTCCTCGGCCTGGGCCGGGTCGCGGACCACGCGGAGCGCGAGTCCGTAGACCCGGGCGGCGATGGCGTCGTACAGCCGCGCGAACGCGGCTTCGTCACCTCGGGCCGAGAGCCGGAGCAGCTCGGCGAGATCCGGGGCCGAGCCCGGCGGCGCCTCCGGCGCCCCACCCGCGGAGGGCGGCGCGCCGGAGTCGACTGGCCTGATGTTGTTCACAGCGACAACTCTCGCTTAGGTCCGGTAGCCGTGACCTGGTGGTCAGGCGGGGGGCATCAGGACGGAGTCGATGATGTAGACCGTGGCATTGGCGGTCTGCACGTTGCCGCAGACCACGGCGGCGTTGCCTGCGCCCACGGTGAAGTCCTCGCCGGAGCCCTTGACCGTCAGCTCGCTGCCCTCGAGGGTCTTGTGCGTGCCGGCGAGCTGGTCGGGAGCGAGCCGGCCCGGGACCACGTGGTAGGTCAGGACCTTGGTCAGCGTGGCCTTGTCGGCCAGCAGCGCGTCGAGGTCCTTCTTCGGGACCTTGGCGAAGGCGGAGTCGGCCGGCGCGAAGACGGTGATGTCGTCGGTCGAGTTCAGCGTGTCGCCGAGACCGGCGGCGGTGACTGCGGCCACCAGGGTCTCCAGCTCCGGGTTGGCGCTGGCCGCGGTGGCGACCGGCTCGGTGGCCATGCCCTCGAAGGAGCCGGCACCGTCGGCCGGGACCGCTGCGCAGCCAGGGCCGAAGGGCTCGTCGCTGGCGGGCTCGGCCGCCGCGCTGCTGGGCGTCTCGGCCGGGGCGCTCGAGGACGGAGTGGTGGCGTCGGTGGCGGAGCCACCGTCGGAGTCGTCGCTGCTGCACGCGGCGAGGCCCATTGAGGCAGCGAGGACGAGAGCGGCCAGGCCGCTGGTACGGCGCAAGGAGCGGTTCTTCATGATCGTGCCTTCCCGTTTGTGTTTCTGTTGTGGGGTGTTCGGTGCTGCTCCCCGGCCGGATTGGTCCGGCCGGAAGTTTTTTCGGGCTTCTCCTCGGGCCGCCGTCAGGCGACGTTGACGACGATCTCCTGCACGCCGCTGGAGCCCGCGGGGAAGGGCGTGGCGCGCACGGCGGTCTGGACGTCGCCCTCGCCGTCGGTGGCGCGGACCGCGAGCTGGTGCTGGCCGGGCTCCGCGGTCCAAGGCAGGTACCACTGACGCCAGTAGTCGTTGCCGGCCGAGTCCCCGAGCCGAGCCTGCTGCCACGGCCCACCGTCGACGCGCACCTCGACCTTGGCGATGCCGCCCTGGTGCTGTGCCCAGGCGATTCCACCGATCACGGTCCGCCCCGCGTCCACGGTGGCCAGCGGCTTGGGGGTGTCGATGCGGCTGGAGATCTTGATCGGTGCGTCGGTGGCCCACTTCTTCTTCGTCCAGTAGGCCTCCTGCTCGTCGTACGTCGTGAGCGTCATCCGGTTGATCCACTTGCAGGCGCTGACGAACCCGTAGAGACCGGGCACCACCATCCGGGCAGGGAAGCCGTGCTCGGCGGTGAGGGACTCGCCGTTCATCCCGATCGCGATCATCGCGTCGCGCCCATCGGTGGCCAGTCCGAGCGGCGTGCTGATCGTCATCCCGTCGACGTCGGTGCTGAGGATCTGGTCGGCGCCGGTGCTGTCGATGCCCGCCTGGTCGAGCAGGGTGGTGAGCGGCACCCCGAGCCAGCGGGCGGCGCCGATGTAGGTGCCACCGACCTCGTTGGAGACGCAGGTCATGGTGATGTCGCGCTCGACCAGCGGCATCGCGAGGAGGTCGTCGAAGGTGAAGGTGACCGTGTCGTCGACGTCTCCGTCGATGGTCAGCGTCCAGCTGTCGAGGTCGACGACCGGCAGCGTCAGCCGGGTGTCCACCCGGTAGAAGTCCGACACCGGGGTCCGGAACGCCGAGATGCCGGGAACCTTCTTGTCCAGGCCAGCGGGGAACGCCGGAGCCGGGTCTGCCGGTGCCGGCAGCGCCACGCTGGTGGTGCGGGTGCGGTACGACGTGATCCAGCGCCCCGCGACGCCCATCACCGCAGCGGCGACGGCGAGGCCGCCGGTCGCGACGAGCACGCCGCGCCGGGTCGGACCGTCCCCGGTCCCGCTCGTCGGGCCCTCCGCCGATCCCTGGTGCGCGGTGCTCGGCAGTCGCCGGGTCAGCAGCCACAGCGAGCCCAGTCCGACGACGGCCGCGGTCAGGCTGGGCAGCAGGTCGCTGGGGCTGGAGGCCGGTCGGTTCATCGCGGCGAACGCCGGGATCGCCACCAGGACCAGCAGCATGACCGCGCCGTACGCGAACCGGCGCCGGGCCAGCAGCCCGGCCACCCCGGCGAGCACCAGTACGCCGAGCATCACCGAGCCGACCAGGATGGTCTTGTCGTTGGTCCCGAACTGCTGGATCGCCCACTCCTTGAGCGGCGTCGGCGTCAGGTCGATGACCGTCGATCCGACCGCGAGCACGGGGGAGGACGCGGGCTCGGTCAGTGCGGCGACGAGATGGGCCGCGGCCACCCCCACGAGGGTGGCCAGGACGCCGAAGCCTGCGTACGCGAGTCGGTTCTTCATGTGGTCCATTCGGAGCCGAGGGGTGCCTCGGATGGGGTGCGGCAGGATGTCGGACATGTCGCAGAACTCCACAGAGCTGGTCCACTACGGCGTCGAGGGCCCGGTCGCGACGATCACCCTCGACTCGCCCCACAACCGCAACGCGCTCTCCCGGCAGCTCGTCACCGAGCTGTCCGAGCACCTGGGCCGGGCCGAAGCGGACGCCGCCGTGCTCGTCGTCCGGCTCGAGTCGGCCGGCCGGGTCTTCTGCTCCGGCGCCGACCTGAGCGAGGCCAGCACCGTCGGGATGGAGGAGGGCGGCCGCCGGATGATGGCACTCCAGAGGGCGATCGTCGCCCTCGACAAGCCGGTGGTCGTCCGGCTGACCGGACCGGTCCGCGCCGGCGGGATCGGGATCGTGGCGTCGGCCGACATCGTGGTCGCCTCCACAGAGGCGACGTTCGCGCTGACCGAGGTCAAGCTCGGCCTGGCTGCGGCGATCATCTCGATCCCGGTCTTCCACCGGATGGGATCGCGGGCCGCGGCGCTGGTGACGCTGACCGGTGAGGTCTTCGACGGGACCGCTGCGGCGGCGTACGGCCTGGTCTCGGCGGCGGTGCCACCCGACCAGGTGGACGCTGAGACGGAGCGGGTCTGCGCGGAGCTGGCCACCGGCGCCGCGCAGGGGCTGCGCGAGTCCAAGCGGATCCTCAACCGCGACCTGCTGGCCCGCATCGACGCCGAGGGCGACGAGCTGGTCGCGTTCAGCGCTCGGCTGTTCGCCTCCGACGCGGCCCGTGACGCGATGACCGCCTTCCTGTCCCGGAAGAAGTAGCGGCCGGTAGGCTTGTCGACTCGCCGGAATCTCTCAGCACCTCCGGGTGTTGCGGGTCCGGGGCAGAATCGGGTTGAGGGGATAACGGCGTTGTCGGAAGAGCTGGTCGAGCGCGAGGTCGCTGCCGAGCAGGCGTTCGTGGACCGGGTGTACGTCCAGCTGGAGGAGTCCGCGCGGTCTGCCCAGTCCTTGGCCACGGAGGGGCACAGCCGCGCCCACCTCGGCCACGAGGGTGGTCTCGTCGAGCGCGACGCCATGGTCTTCCAGGCCGCGAAGCGGATCGCTCAGCTCGATGCCGCCCACGAGGGACTCGTCTTCGGGCGCCTGGACCTGCAGCACGCGGTCGACGACCAGCCGCGGTACGTCGGTCGGATCGGCCTGCGCGACAGCGACCGGGACTCGCTGCTGATCGACTGGCGCGCGCCTGCGGCTGCGGTGTTCTACCAGGCGACGGCGGCCGAGCCGCACAGCGTCGTCCGCCGTCGGGTGCTGCGCTGCGTCGGCCCGCAGGTGATCGGGGTCGAGGACGAGCTCCTCGACGCCGAGGCGCTGGAGAGCTCGGGCGCCGACCTGCCCATCGTCGGCGAGGGTGCGTTGATGGCCCAGCTGTCCCGCGCCCGCGACCGGTCGATGCACTCGATCGTGGCGACCATCCAGGCCGAGCAGGACAAGGCGATCCGGGCCCCCGGCAAGGGTGTCGTGGCCATCTCCGGCGGCCCCGGCACCGGCAAGACCGTGGTCGCGCTGCACCGCGCCGCCTACCTGCTCTACACCGACCGGCGCCGCTACGAGGGCGGTGGCGTGCTCATCGTCGGGCCCAGCGGGGTCTTCATGCGCTACATCGAGCGGGTGCTCCCCAGCCTGGGTGAGACCGCGATCGCGCTCCGCTCGCTCGGCGAGGTCGTCGACGGCGTCCGCGCGACCCGCCACGACGAGCCCGCGGTCGCGGACGTCAAGGGCTCGGTGCGGATGGCCGAGGTGCTCCGCCGTACGGCGCGCCAGCAGGCACCCGGCAGCGCGCAGGAGTTCCGCGTCTTCTGGCGTGACGACACCATCGTGTTGGACCGCGGCCGGCTCAGCGGGCTGCGCCGCCAGTTGATGTCGCAGGGCCGCCGCAACCGCCAGCTGCCGCGCATCGTCAGCACCCTGCTGGACGCCATGTGGCGCCAGGTGCGCGGTGAGCGGGGCCGCGAGCGCGGCCGTGAGGCGTTCGACGACGAGATGATGTCCCACCGGGGCTTCCTCGACTTCGCCGCCGCGTGGTGGCCGCCGCTGTCGGCGCCCGAGGTGCTCGGCTGGCTGCGCGAGCCGGACTTCTTGACCCGGGTGGCCGACGGGGTGCTCAGCGGGGAGGAGCAGCGGCTGCTGGCCAAGTCGTGGAACCAGGACGCCACGCTCTCGGTCGAGGACGTCGCCCTGCTCGACGAGCTGCGCTACGCCCTCGGCGACGTGCCCGCGCGCACCGACGACGAGCGCGACCTCGACGACAGCGGGCTGCTCGAGGGTGGGGTGGACATGCAGGAGCTGTTCACCGCTGCCGACCGGGAGTACGCCCCCACCGGCCGGGCCTGGGCGCCGCCGACCCACAAGATCGAGGACGACGGCTACGCCCACGTGCTCATCGACGAGGCGCAGGACCTCACGCCGATGCAGTGGCGGATGGTCGGCCGGCGGGGCCGCACCGCCTCCTGGACCATCGTCGGCGACCCGGCGCAGTCGTCGTGGCCGGTGCCGGCGGAGTCCGCCGAGGCCAGGGCCGCCGCGATCGAGGGCAAGGAGCTCCACGAGTTCCACCTCTCGACCAACTACCGCAACTCCTCGGAGATCTACGAGCACGCCGCGGCGTACGCCGCGCGGGTCGGCCTCGACGCCGACCTGCCCACCGCGGTCCGCTCGACCGGGGTGTCGCCGCAGGTGATCACCGGCGCGGTCGACCTCGAGGCCGCCACCCGCGCCGCCGTGGCCGACCTGGCCGGCCAGGTCGGTGGCACCGTCGGCGTCGTGGTGCCGGTCGCCCGGCGCTCCGAGGTCAACGCCTGGCTGGCGTCCTGGCCGGAGTTCGCCGCCGACGCGCCCGGTGCCCGGGCCGCGGTCGACTCGTCGGTGGCTCCCTCGGGGGAGGACCGGATCGTCGTGCTCACCGGTCTGGACACCAAGGGCCTGGAGTTCGACGGCATCGTGGTGGTGCGCCCGCAGGAGATCGAGGACGAGTCCGCCACCGGTCGGGCCACCCTCTACGTCGTGCTCACCCGGGCGACGCAGCTGCTCACCACCCTGACCTAGGCTGACGCCCATGACCTCCACGACCGATGTCCGGGCCGCGATCGACGCGCTCCAGGGGCACGAGGCGTGGGCGATCATCCGGCGTTCCACGCGGGTGGGGGCACGCGACACGGTGGGCCTCGTGGGGGGCCGTCGACGGGTGGTCGAGTCGCTCCTCGACGTACCGCTCGAGGAAGGCGTTCCCACCGACGGCCAGGTCGCCGACCGGCTGCTCGCGATCCCGTTCCGCCAGGTGGCCGAGCGCGGCTTCGCGGCGCACGACGACGGCACGCCGCTGGTCGTCGTCGACGTCGAGACCGAGCTGGAGTTCTCGGTCGCCGACGTGATGGCGGCGATCGACGACACCGGGGTGGAGTTCACCGACCGCGGCGGCTTCGAGACCGACGACGAGGAGTACGCCAAGCTGGTCGAGGCGATCATCCGCGACGAGATCGGCCAGGGCGAGGGCGCCAACCTGGTCGTCGGCCGGCACTACCGCGCCACCGTCGCCGACTGGGGCGCGGACAAGGCGCTCACCGTCTTCCGCCGGCTGCTGGACCGCGAGCGTGGCGCCTACTGGACCTACGTCTTCTTCACCGGCGACCGCTACCTGATCGGCGCCAGCCCCGAGCGGCACGTCTCCATCCACGGCGGCGACGTGCGGATGAACCCGATCAGCGGCACCTACCGGATCCCCCGCGACGGCGAGCACCTCAAGTCCGGCCTGCTCGACTTCCTCGCCGACGAGAAGGAGATCTACGAGCTCTTCATGGTCGTCGACGAAGAGCTGAAGATGATGTGCGACATCTGCAACGAGGGTGGCCAGGTGCTCGGCCCCTTCCTCAAGCCGATGACCCACCTGGTGCACACCGAGTACCTCCTGGCCGGGCGCACCGGCCGCGACCCGCGGGAGGTGCTGCGGGACACGATGTACGCCGCCACCGTGACCGGCTCGCCGGTCGAGAACGCCTGCCGGCTGATCAAGGAGTACGAGTCGGAGGGCCGTGGCTACTACGGCGCCGCGCTGGCGATCCTGGGCCGCGACGACACCGGCGGCGCGATCGTGGACAGCCCGATCGTGATCCGCACCGCCGACGTCGACCTCGAGGGCCGGCTCAAGGTGACCGCCGGCGCGACCCTGGTCCGCGACTCGGAGGCGGCGTACGAGGTCGCCGAGACCCACGCCAAGGCGGGCGGCATCCTCAGTGCCTTCGGCCTGGTGCCGCAGGCGCCGGCACCGGGCGTCGACATCGCCGAGCTGGTCGGCGACGAGGACGTGCTGATCGCGCTCAACTCCCGCAACCGGCGGCTCTCGACCTTCTGGCTGACCGACCAGGGCGGTGCCTCCGCCGATCCGGGGCTGGCCGGCAAGAGCGTGGTGATCCTCGACGGCGAGGACGACTTCGTCAACATGCTGCGCCACGTGCTCGGAGTCCTCGGGATGCACAGTGAGGTGGTGCGCCACGAGGACTACGTGCCGGGCCGGCTCGACGGCTTCGACCTGGTGATCGTCGGTCCCGGGCCGGGTGACCCCCGCGACGGCACCGACCCCAAGATGGCGCAGCTGCGAGCCGCCGTGGCCGAGCTGCTGGCGGCCGGGCAGCCGTTCCTCGCGGTCTGCCTGGGGCACCAGGCACTGTGCCACCAGCTCGGGATCCCGCTGGCCTACAAGGACATCGTCTTCCAGGGCACCCAGTCACCGGTCCCGATCAACGGACGCACCGAGCGGGTCGGCTTCTACAACACCTTCGTCGGCCGGGCCGGGTCCGCAGCTCCCCGAGGGCGTCGAGATCGAGACCGACGAGACCGGTGACATCCACCTGGTCTCGGGGCCGCACTACCGGGGCATCCAGTTCCACGCCGAGTCGATCCTCACCGAGCACGGCTACGACCTGCTGCACGACCTCGTCGTCGCGCTTCTCCTCAAGGTCGAGACAACCGAGTCCTGACCGGGATAGCCTGAGCGGGAACGATAGGCGGAACCCTTCGTGGGCCCGGTGGAGACTGCCCCCCAGCTTCACCGGGCCCTCCGCCACTTCTGCTGCTCGGCAGTAGGTTGAGCGCGTGCCCGTTCCGGACGTCGTGGTCGTCGATCATCACGACTCCTACACGTGGAACCTGGTCCACCTCGTCGCCGCCGTCACGGGGTTCCTGCCGACCGTGGTCCAGCACGACGAGGTCGACGCGGACTCCGTCCTCGCCCACTCCCACGTCGTGCTCTCGCCGGGCCCCGGTCACCCCGGCCACCCCGCCGACTTCGCGGTCGGTCGCGAGGTGCTGCTCCGGTCGACCCGCCCGGTCCTGGGGGTCTGCCTGGGCATGCAGGGCCTGGTGACGACGTACGGCGGCACCGTCGGGCGGGTGGCTCCTGCACACGGCGAGGTGGCGCTGGTCGAGCACGACGGACGAGGTGTCTTCGCCGGGCTGCCGTCGCCGCTCGAGGCGGTGCGCTACCACTCGCTGGCGGCGCTCGAGGTGCCGCCAGCGCTCGAGGTGACGGCGCGCGTCGGCGACGTGGTGATGGGGGTCCGGCACCGGAGCCTGCCGCTCGAGGGCGTGCAGTTCCACCCGGAGTCGATCCTGTCCGCCCACGGCACGGCGCTGGTCGCGAACTTCCTGAGGCCGCGATGAGCACCCTCGACGACCCGGCGGCGTACTTCCGCGAGGTCGCCGACCGCCACCCGAGGTGCTTCTGGCTCGACGGTGGCGGCGCCCGGGAGTGGTCGGGGCGGCGCTCGATGATCGGCTGGCTGGATCCCGACGACGTGTCGCTGACGTACGACGCGCGCACCGGCCTGGTGACCCGCCACGCCGCCGGCGCCGCCCGGGTGGCCGGCGACGACGTCTTCGCGGTGCTCGAGTCCGAGCTGCGGGCCGGTGATCCCGACGACCAGTGGTTCGGCTACTTCGGCTACGCGAGCCGCCCCGACCTGCCGGCCGGAGCCGGCTCCGAACGACCCGACCTGCCCGACGCGGTGTGGATGCGGGCCCGAGCAGGTGCGGTTCTTCGAGCACGGACTTGTCGGCGACTCCCTGCGCTTGTCGGCTGTTGCAACGGGCGACAAGCGCAGGAATCCCCGGTGGACCGGGGATCCTCCGCCACCGGCCGCCTACGCCACCGCCTTCGCTCAGGTCCAGGAGCAGCTGCACGCCGGGAACTCCTACGAGGTCAACCTGACCTACCGGGTCGAGACGGCCAGCGAGCTCCGCCCCGTCGAGGTGTACCTGCGGCTGCGGGCGCTCAACCCGGCGCCGTACGCCGGCTTCCTCCAGCACGACGTGCCGGGGGCGCGGGCCTGGCTGCTCAGCTCCAGCCCGGAGCGCTACGCCCTCATCGGCGCCGACCGCACCATCGAGACCAAGCCGATCAAGGGCACCACCCCGCGCGGCACCACACCCGAGGAGGACGACGAGCGGCGTGCACACCTGGCCAGCGACCCGAGGTTCCGCGCCGAGAACCTGATGATCGTCGACCTGCTCCGCAACGACCTGGCGATGGTGTGCGCCCCGGGCACCGTCGAGGTGCCGGCGCTGATGCAGGTGGAGTCCTACGAGACCGTGCACCAGCTGGTCAGCACCGTCCGGGGCCGGCTGCGCGACGACGTGAGCACGGTCGGCGCGCTCCGGGCGCTGTTCCCCGCCGGGTCGATGACAGGGGCCCCCAAGCTGCGGACCATGCGGATCATCGAGCAGGTCGAGGCGACGCCGCGGGGTGCGTACGCCGGAGCATTCGGCTGGGTCGCCGCCGACGGCCGGGCCGACCTCGGCGTGGTGATCCGGTCCCTGATGACGAACGGTGACGGCCGCTACCTGCTCGGCACCGGTGGCGGGGTCACGGTGCGCTCCGACGTCGCCGGGGAGTACGACGAGTCGGTGTGGAAGGCCGAGCGGCTGCTCGCGGCCTTGGCATCATGGCCCACGTGACACCCCCGACCCCGACGGACCCGGCCGGAGAGCCCGACGAGCGGCACGCATCCTGGCTGGAGCTGTTCTTCGACCTGGTCGCGGTCGCCGGGATCGGCGCCCTCGCCCACCTGCTCGAGGCCGACGAGTCCCGGACCGGGCTGGCGATCTACGTCATCGCCTTCGGCGCGATCTGGACCATCTGGGCCTGCTTCACCCTCTACTCCAACATCCGGGGCGTCGCCGCACGGACCTCGACGATGCTGATGGGGATGGCCGTCCTCGGCGTGATGATCGCGGCGATCCCGGAGATCCGCTCCGAGCACGCGACGGCCTTCGCGATCGCCTACGTCGTCGGCCGGCTGATCGCCGCGCGCCCCTGGCAGCGGACCACGGTGGTGGTCGACCTGCCGGTGGTGCAGGCGACCTTCGGGGTGATCCCGTGGATCGTCTCGTGGTGGTTCGACGGCACCGCCCAGTACGCCCTCTGGGCGCTCGGTCTCGGCATCGACGTGATCCTCCAGCTCTCGACCACCCGCGAGGAGCTGGTCACCAAGACCCAGGCCCGTCTCGACCGGATGCTCGCGGGACGCAAGGACGGCCCGCCGCAGCGCGGCGGCCCGCGCGGCGCGCGGGAGATCCCGACGACGATCGAGGCGATCGACGCCGACGTACCCCTCATCGGCGAGCGCCTCGGGCTCTTCGTCCTGATCGTGCTCGGCGAGGGCCTCGTGCAGATCATCGACGGCGCCAGCGAGGCGGAGTGGGACCGGTCCCTCGCCCTGACCGGTGCCGGTGCGTTCGCGCTGGTCTTCGGGCTCTGGGGACTCGCGGTCCGGCACGGGTACGTCGGCGTGGCACTGCTCCCGGACCGCGGGCTGTCACCCCGCCTGTCCTGGTCGGCGCACCTGCTGGCGACGCTGGCGCTCGCCACGGTCGTAGCCGTCCTCGGTGGCCTCGTCGCCGAGCCCGGGGAGGCGCTGGGTGACCACGTGCGGTGGCTCGTCGTGACGGCGTACGTCGGCTACGCCCTGCTCGCGGTGGTCATCCACGTGGTGCGACGCGACCACGTGCGTGCCGCCTGCGTCGGGGTGCCGTTCGGCCTGGCCGCGGCGGTCGTCGCGCTCGCGCCCGACATCTCCGCCGAGGGTGCCGTCTGTACGCTCGCCGCCGGCGTGCTGGTCGCGGTCACCACCCACGTGCGCAGGTCCCGGGACGGGTCCGGCCGGCCGTCGCCCCGTGAGGGTGGACCGGATCGCGGTCGTGATCGACACTGAGACGTTCGGCTGCCCGTAATCAGGAGGCAACACCGCGTGACTACTGTCGAGCTCATGGAACACCCGCACGTCGTCGTGCTCTTCGGTGCGACCGGAGACCTCGCCCAGCGCAAGCTGCTGCCCGGCATGCTCCGGCTCTGGGAGGCGGGTCTGCTCGACGACGCCAAGATCGTCGGCACCTCCCTGGAGGAGCTCGACACCGAGACCTTCGTCAAGATCGCCCGCGACGCCTGCGACGAGTTCGGGCACCGCGCCGTCACCGAGGAGCGCTGGGAGCCGTTCTCGAAGATGCTGCGCTACGTCCCGCAGTCCGCCGGCCCGGCGGCCCTCGCCCAGGCGGTGCGTGACGCCGAGTCCGACCTCGGCGTCGACGAGCGCGAGGTGCGCTTCCTGCACTACCTCAGCGTGCCGCCGAAGGCCGCCCTCGACGTGGTCCGCCAGCTCGACGAGGCCGGCCTGGTCGAGCAGTCCCGGATCATCATGGAGAAGCCGTTCGGCACGGATCTCGCGACCGCGAAGAAGCTCAACGCCCGCCGTGCACGAGGTCTTCGACGAGAGCCAGATCTTCCGGATCGACCACTTCCTCGGCAAGGAGGCGGCCCAGAACATCCTGGCGTTCCGCTTCGCCAACGGTCTCTTCGAGCCGATCTGGAACCGCAACTTCATCGACCACGTGCAGATCGACGTGCCCGAGACCCTCGGTCTCGAGCAGCGCACCAAGTTCTACGAGTCGACCGGCGCCTACCGCGACATGGTGGTCACCCACCTGATGCAGGTGCTCGCGTTCATGGCGATGGAGCCGCCGACCTCGCTGGCGCCGGGGCCGATCAGCGACGAGAAGAACAAGGTCTTCCGCTCGATGCGGCACCTCGAGCCGCACAACGTGGTCCGCGGTCAGTACACCGGCTACCGCCAGCACGGAGGACGTCGCCGACGACTCCGACACCGAGACCTTCATCGCGCTGAAGGTCGAGATCGACAACTGGCGCTGGGCCGGCGTGCCGTTCTTCCTGCGCACCGGCAAGAAGCTCGCCGAGGGTGCTCGGATCATCTCGATCGCGTTCAAGGAGCCGCCGCTGACGATGTTCCCGGCCGGGTCCAACGCCGGCACCCAGGGTCCTGACCACCTCACCTTCGACCTCGCCGACCAGTCGCAGATGTCGCTGTCGTTCTACGGCAAGCGGCCCGGGCCGGGCATGAAGCTCGAGAAGCTGTCGATGCAGTTCGCCACGCACGACACCAGCTCGTCGGGTGCCGTCCTCGAGGCCTACGAGCGGCTGATCCACGACGCCATGCGCGGCGACCACACCCTGTTCACGACCGCAGACGGCATCGAGACGCTGTGGGAGAAGTCCACGCCGCTGCTCGACAACCCGTCGCCGGTGCGCGCCTACTCCCCCGGCACGCTGGGGACCCAACGCGATCCACCAGCTGATCGCGCCGCACGCCTGGCGGCTGCCCTTCGAGCGGTCCTGGCGCGACCCGAACTCCGTCGGCCGTAGGGCCGGGTTCAGGCCGGGCTCGTCACGGCAGCGGCCCGCAGCCGGTCGGTCACGGCCGTGCAGAGCACCGAGCGCGCGGTGCGAGCAGCGCGGCGCGTCCGACCGGCGGCTGCGGCCGGCGCCGGCGAGCGAGGCACCGGGCAGCCGTAGCAGTCAGCCGGGCGCCGCCGGTCGGCGCCCGGCCGGCCTCGACGGTGCCGGAGTGCCGCTCGGCGACCTGGGCGACGATCGAGAGCCCGAGCCCGGAGCCGGGCATCGACCGGGACTCCGGGGAGCGGTAGAAGCGCTCGAAGACGTGCGGCAGGTCGGCCTCGGCGATGCCGGGGCCCTCGTCGTCGACGGTGAGCTGACGCCGTCGGCGAGGCGGACCGAGACGGTCCCGCCCGGCGGGCTCCACTTGGCGGCGTTGTCGAGCAGGTTGGTGAGCGCGCGCTCGAGACCGGCGTCCGCTCGCCCGATCGACGTACCAGGGCTCGGCCTCGCACCTCGAAGGTGATCGCCGGGCGCCCGGCGCCGGACCCGGGCGACGGCTGGCTCGAGCGAGCTCGGCAGCTCGACCGTGCTCGACGACGTGCGGGCAGCGGCTCGTCGCGGGCCAGCTCGACGAGGTCGCCGATCAGGGTGGTCAGCTCCTCGATCTGCGCGCGCACGTCGGCGAGCAGCTCGGCGCGCGCCTGCGCCGGGAGCCCGCCCTCGCTGTCGGCCTGGGTGAGCAGGTCGATGTTGGTGCGCAGCGAGGTGAGCGGCGTGCGCAGCTCGTGGCCGGCGTCGGCGACCAGCTGCCGCTGCCGGTCCCGGGAGGCGGCGAGCGCGGTGAGCATCTGGTTGAAGGCCGTGGCCAGCCGGGCGATCTCGTCGTCGCCCTCGACCGGCAGCGGCCGGAGATCCTCGGTGCGGGCGATCTGCTCGACCGCGGCGGTGAGCCGGCGGACCGGGCGCAGGCCGTTGCGGGCCACCGCCCAGCCCGCGAGGCCGGCGCCGATCACGCCGGCGAGGCCGAAGAGGAGCATCACGACGCCGAGCCTGGTGAGCAGGTCCTCCTGCGAGCTCCAGCGACTGCGCGATCACCAGGTGCTGCCGTCGGTCGCGATCGGCACGGCGACCACCGCCACCGGTAGTGCCGTCGCCGGCTCGCACGGTGCGCAGGCTCCGCGGAGTCCTGCTCGTCGGCGCGACCGCGATCTCCGGCTGCCCGATCGAGCCGGATGCATCGTCGCTCGGGGTCGAGGAACGCGGATCAGGCCGTTGCCGCTGCCGTCGACGAAGGCGATCCGGACGTCCGCGGCGCCCGAAGCAGTCGGACGCGGGAACGTGCACGCTCGCGGATCAGCGTCGAGCGCCGTGGTCGGCGCGGCGTCGGCGCGGTCGACCAGCGAGTCGTCGAGCGTCGACTGGAGCTGCATCCGCACGGTGACGTAGGCACCGAGCGGCCACGAGCGCGACCGCGAGCCCGACCGCGATCGTGGTGAGCAGGATGACCCGGCTGGCCAGCGACCTGCGGTAGTGCCAGCGGCTCGTCGGGCGCCGCAGGCGGCGACGGTCGGTCACGATTCCTTCAGCACGTAGCCGACGCCGCGCACGGTGTGGATCAGCCGGGACTCGCCCTCGGCCTCGGTCTTGCGGCGCAGGTAGCCGACGTAGACCTCGAGCGAGTTGGCCGTCGTCGGGAAGTCGTAGCCCCACACCTCCTCGAGGATGAAGCTGCGCTCGAGCACCCGCCGCGGCCGGCGCAGGAACATCTCGAGCAGGGTGAACTCGGTGCGGGTCAGCTCGATCGCCCGGTCGCCGCGGCGCACCTCGCGGGTGGCGAGGTCCATCGACAGGTCGGCGAAGGACAGCAGTCTCGTCGGCCTCGTCCTCGCGGCGGCGTCACCCGGCGCAGCAGCGCGCGCAGCCGGGCCAGCAGCTCCTGCAGGGCGAACGGCTTGGTGAGGTAGTCGTCGGCGCCGGCGTCCAGGCCCTCGACCCGGTCGCCGACGGCGTCGCGGGCGGTGAGCACCAGGATCGGCACGTCGTTGCCGGCGCTGCGCAGCGCGCGGGTCGTCTCGAGCCCGTCGAGGCGCGGCATCATCACGTCCATCACCACCACGTCGCGGAGCGGTGCGCCGCGATCAGCCCGGCGAGCGCCTCGGCGCCGTCGGAGGCCAGCGAGACGTCGTACCCGTTGAACTCGAGGGAGCGACGCAGCGACTCGCGCACGGCCTTGTCGTCGTCGACGACGAGGACGCGGGGCTTGGGTCCGGGCACGGAGATCACGGTGTCACTCTGCCAGTCGAGCCTGAGCCGGGCTGAGAACTGGCCGGCTCAGAGGTAGGGGACCGCAGCGTCCGCGGCGCGGCCGCCGTAGCCGCCGCCGAAGTGGCGGCGTGCACGAGCAGCGGGAAGAGCTGGTGCAGGGCGAGCCGGTCCTCCCAGCCCTCCGCCAGCGGCGTGACCTCGCTGTAGGCGTCGAGCACCCGCGGCAGGTGCGGCAGGCCGAAGAGCGAGAGCATCGCCAGGTCGATCTCGCGGTGGCCGCCGTAGGCCGCCGGGTCGATCAGCCAGGCATGGCCGTCGAGTCCCCACAGCACGTTGCCGTTCCAGAGGTCGCCGTGCAGCCGGGCCGGTGGCTCGTCGGGCAGCAGGTCGGTGAGCCGCGGGACGATCCCCTCGACGGCGGCGGCCTGCCCGTCGGTGACCGCACCGCGGTCGCGTGCCAGCTTGAGGTAGGGCAGCACCCGTCGTACGGCGTAGAACTCGGCCCAGCTCTCGGTCGGCCGGTTGGGCAGCGGGAGCCGGCCGATGTAGCCGTCCTGCTCGCGGCCGAACGTCGCCGCACCGGTCGCGTGCAGGCCCGCCAGGTCCCGGCCGAGCTCGGTGGCGGCGTCCAGGGCTGCTTGCCCGGCTCGACCCAGCGCACGATCAGGCACTCCTCGTCGACGCCGAGCACCTCAGGCGTGCGTACGCCGTCGGCCTCGGCGAGCCAGCGCAGTCCGGCCGCCTCGTCGGGGAAGAAGTCCGCCGGCGCGTGCGGCAGCGTCTTCATCAGCGCGGTGGTGCCGTCGCTGAGGCGCAACCGGGTGGCGGTCGAGATGTCGCCACCCGCGACGGGTGCGGTGGCCACGACGGCTGTGCCGAGCAGCTGCTCGGCACGCTGGGCGACCAAGGGCTGGCGAGTCACGAGGCTGCCCAAGGGCGTTCGCTGTCGAGGCGGGTGACGAGCGCGCCGACAGTGCGTTCGACCATGGCGAGCACCTCCTCGAATCCGGTGTCCCCACCGTAGTACGGGTCCGGTACGTCGCCTCCGGGATCGATCGGGTCGAAGGTGCGGAACAGCATCCGACGCTCGGCGTCGGCCGGCTCGAGATCGGCCAGGTCGGCGAGGTTCTGGCCGTCCATCGCGAGCACCAGGTCAGGTGTGCGTCGCGGGTCGTGCTGGCGGGCGCGGTGCCGGCTGGCGTCGTACCCCGCGGTGGTCAGGGTCGCCGCTGCACGTCGGTCCATCGGGTTCCCGACGTGCCAGCTGCCGGTGCCGGAGCTGCTCACGACGACCCGATCGAGGCCGGCGTCGGCGAGCCTTGCCTCGAGCACGACGTGCGCGGTCGGGGAGCGGCAGATGTTGCCGAGGCACACCAGCTCGATCCGGTAGGTGCCGGGCGTGTGCGCGGCGGGCAGCACCGCTCAGGCCTCGACGGCGTCGCCGAGGACGAGCCCGACGAGCCAGGTGACGATGGTGATCACGATCGCGCCACCCACCGCGTTCCAGAAGCCGTCGACGTAGAACCCGATGCCGAACAGGCCCGCGAGCCACTCGGTGAACATCAGCATCAGCGCGTTGATCAGGAGCAGGAACAGCCCCAGGGTGATGATGATGAACGGGATCGACAGGATCTTCAGCACCGGGCTCACGAACGAGTTGACGATGCCGAGGAGCAGCGCAACGAAGAGCAGCGGCCAGATCTTGTCCTGCCAGTCCGGCCCCTCCGTGAACCCGATGCCGGCCAGGAGCCACGCAGCGACGGCCACGGCGGCTGCGTTGGTCAGCAGCCAGCCGGCGAACCTGAGGAATCCCACGGCGTCATCCTAGAGGCCCGCCGGGCGCGCTCAGGCCAGTCCGAGCGCCTCCAGGATCGCGCGCTCGGCGCCCTCGAGATGCTTCTCGAGGAACGCTTCAGCTCCGCCGACGTCGCCGCGCTCGAGGAGCATCACCAGTGCGGTGTGACTGTCGGCCTGGTCGTGGGCGTTGCGCCGGATCCGGTCGACCTGGGCGAGCGCGAGCTTGAGCTCGACCATCAGGCTCTCGGCCATCGCCACCAGTCGGGGTGAGTCGCTCAGCCCGACCAGCGAGACGTGGAAGGCGAGGTGCCGCTCGTTGAGCTGCTGGTAGGACGCTCCGGACCGGACGGCGGTCGTGTAGCGGACCAGCGAGGTGCGGACCGTGTCCTTGAGCCGCTCGTCGGCGGTCGGCCAGCGGCGTACTCCTGCTCCCTCGAGGACCCACCGGGCCCGGCAGATGTCCCGCACCGAGTCGGGGTCGGGAGTGGCGACCGAGACCCCGCGGTTGGGCTCGCGGCTGGCGATCCCCTCAGCCACCAGGACGGTGAGGGCCTCGCGCACGGTGGGGCGCGAGACGCCGAGCGAGCTGGCCAGCGCGATCTCGCGGAGCGCGGTCCCCGACGCGAGCTCGCCGTCGAAGATCGCGCGCCGCAGCTCTGCCGCCACCCGGTCCACGGTGGAGGAGAGCTCGAGGTGGAGGCTCTCGAACGGTTCGGACATGGGGGCCATTGTGCCGCGACTTGTCGGATCGGCTCGCATGTCGCACACTGGCACTGTCAGATTGTCCGACAATCCGACAGAAATGTCGATCAGGTCGGTCGGAGTCGTCGAGAAGTGGGGTGGGCAATGCAGCTGAACTGGGGTCGTCACTACCTGATGGTCGAGCCGACGCACTTCCGCGTCGACTACCGGATCAACCCGTTCATGGATCTCGCCGACCAGCCCGATCCCGAGCGCGCGATGGCCCAGTGGCGCGAGCTCGTCGCCACCATCGAGCGGCTCGGCGGCACCGTCGACGTCCTCGCCCAGCGAGCGGACGCCCCCGACATGGTCTACGCGATGAACCTCGGCCTGGCCCTGGTCGGCGAGGACGACCAGCCGCACGCGGTGATGTCGCACATGCGCTACCCGCAGCGCCGGATGGAGACCTCCTCGGCGCAGCCGTGGTTCGCCGAGCAGGGGTTCACCACGTCGTACGTCGGCCGCGACGGCGTCGGCGCGCACCTCGAGGCCGGTGACGCCTTCGCGTACGGCGACGCGCTGGTCGTCGGCTACGGTCCGCGCACCGAGGAGCTGGCGCTCAAGCACCTCGCGACCGACCTCGGCGTCCGGGTGCAGGGCCTGCGGATCACCCACCCCGGGATGTACCACCTCGACCTGGCCTTCTGCCCGCTCGACGAGCGTCGCGCGCTGGTCTGCCCGTCCGCGCTGGACGAGGCGTCGGCGGCCGCGCTGCTCGCGCTGGTGCCCGAGCCGCTGGTGCTGACCGAGGAGGAGGCGCTGAGCACCTTCTGCGCCAACTCGATCGTGATCCCGTCCGACTCGGGGCGCTCGACGATCGTGATGCCCGCCTGCCCCGACCGGGTGCGCGCCCGGCTCGAGGAGTGGGGCTTCGACGTCGTGCTCGTCGACCTCTCGGAGTTCCACAAGGGCGGCGGCTCGATCCGCTGCCTCACCAACCCGCTCGACGTACGCCTCGGCCGGGACCTGGCTGCGGTCCCCGGCGGCGAGGTCTTCCTCCCGCCGGTGTGAGTCGTCAGGCCGTCGGCGCCCAGTTCCCGTGGAACCCGGCGGGGACCCGGCCGGGCAGGTGCACCGCTGCGACGTCCTCGAGGGTGGCCGCGTCCAGGAGCCGCAGGTCGCTGCGGCCGGTCGCCGCGTCGAAGACGTAGCCCATCAGCACCCCCTCGTCCTCGGCGGCGTCCGCCGACGAGGGCACGAAGCAGAACTCGCTGACCTCGCGACCCCCACCCAGGCGCCGCTCGAGGGTGGTGCCGGCGACCACGTCATGCTTGAGGACCGAGTCGCCGGTGCGCACGCCCGCGGCCACCACGCCGGCGGCGTAGCCGTAGCGGTGCCGCTGGCCGGTGAGCCGCTCGTCGTACCGCGGGAACTCCTGGCTGTGCTCGTCGAAGCGGTGCTCGCGGACCTTGCCGGCGACGGTGTCGACGGTGAAGCGGGTGAGGTACGCCGGGCCCTCGTTGGGGCCGGTGAAGTCGGTGGCGAACATCCGGTCGTGGCGGACCACGTCGATCACCACGTCGGTGCCCTCCTCGTAGGCGTTGAGGGTGTGGAAGACGTAGCAGGGGTCGATCTCGAACCAGCGCACGTCGGCGCTGCCGCCGTCGCGCGGGAGCAGCCCGATCCGGGCCGGGTAGTCGGCGTCCCACGAGTAGGGGAGCGGCCGGGCGACGGGGCCGCCGGCCCGCAGGGTCTGGTCGATCAGTCGGTCAGTGGCCTGGAGCGGTCGTGGGGCCTCCCCCGCGACCATGCCCAGGTCGAAGGTGACCGGGAGGTCGTAGACGACGACGTAGTGCTCGGTGAGCGCGCAGTCGTGGATCATCGGGCTGCCCGTCACCTCGACCTCGGCCTGGTGCCGGACCTGCCCGTCGGTGCCGATCACGGAGTAGTCGACGAGGTTGCCGCGCGTCCAGCTGTAGGAGACCGCGTGCAGCTCGCCCGTGGCCGGGTCCCCGTGCGGGTGGGCGGTGTAGCCGCCGGTGACGGTGCCGAGCTCGCACGGCCCGACGGTGTCGAGATCGTGGGTCAGCTCATAGGGCTTCGCACCCGCCTCGACGACCGCGAGCGTGCGGCCGGCGTGCGCGAAGACGTTGGTGTTGGGCGGGAAGTCGTCGCCGTGCTGGCGGACGTAGCGGTTGCGGTACCACCGGGCCCGGCCCTCCGCGAGGCGTACGCCGTGCACCATCCCCTCGCCGAGGAACCAGTGGTAGCCCGCGCCCGGGTCGGTCGCCGGGTTCGGGCCGATCCGCAGGTAGCGCCCGTCGAGGTGGTCGGGGATCGTCCCGGTCACGTCGAGGTCGATGGCCGTGAGCTCCTCGGAGACGGGAGCGAAGTTGTCCTGCAGGTAGCGGTTCATGTCGGCACCTCGGTCAGGGAGTGGTGGTGGCGCAAGTCATAACACTGTTATCGCTCGACCATAACGCCGTTATGGCACGCTGGCAACCATGCCCGACCCCCAGCGCGACGCCAGCACCGAGACCGACGTACGGCGGCGGCTGGTCGAGGCCGCCGCCGACCTGCTCAGCGAGGAGGGACCGTCGGCGCTCAGTGCGCGTCGGCTCGCGCGCGAGGCCGAGACCTCGACGATGGCGGTCTACACGCACTTCGGCGGGATGCCGGCCCTGGTGCGCGCGGTCGTGGCCGAGGGCTTCGGGCGGCTCTACGACCGAGTGGCGGAGGTGGAGCCGAGCGACGACCCGCTGACCGACCTGATCGCGTCCGGCGTCGCCTACCGCGCCTATGCGCTCGCCGACCCGCACCTCTACCTGGTCATGTTCGGCTCGGCCTCGTTGGGGGAGTACCGGCTGACGCAGGAGGAGCTCGAGGTGGGGCTGGCCGCCTTCGGCCAGCTGGTCGCCGTCGTGGAGCGGGTGATGGTGGCGGGCGTGATCCGGCGCGGCGACCCGGCAGCCGTGGCCGGCCAGTTCTGGGCGGCGCTGCACGGCTACGTGATGATCGAGCTGAGCGGGCTCAGTCACGTGGTCGAGGACCCCGAGGGTCAGATCCTCCAGCCGATGCTGGCCCACCTCCTCGCCGGCCTGGGCTGACCGGCTCGCTACTCTCGGCCCGTGTTTCCGGTCGGCGGCGTAGGCGTGATGCTGCTGCTGGTCGCTCTCTCGGGCCTGTCCTGCCTGCTGCTCGCGATGTCGGTGCAGCGGAGCCTGGGCTGGTTGACCGCCCTGTCGATCGCCGGATTCGTGTGGTCCCTCGCCGTGATCGCGTCGATCACCCTGATCCCGGCCAACGGCGCCCCGGGCGTGGTCCCGGCAGAGACCCGGCTGACCACCTGCTCCTGGGACATCGGCGGGCCGGCCCCGGAGGGCTTCTGGATCTTCTCGGGCGGTCAGCGGCTGCTCAACACGGTGGTGTTCGTCCCGTCCGGCGCGCTGCTGGTGCTCGCGGTCAGCCGCTGGCGGGCCGGGTGGGTGCTGGTGCCGATCGGGCTGGCCCTCCTGGCCGGCTACTCGATCGCCATCGAGGCGACCCAGCTGGCGCTGGCCCGGATCGACCGGGCGTGCGACGTCACCGACGTGATCGACAACGTCACGGGCGCCGTGATCGGGGTCGGCATCGGGATCGTGCTGACCGTGATCCTGCGACCGTGGCGGCATCGCGAGCGCCCGTTAGCCTGACGCACATGACCAGCCCGCAGCCCCGCTCCAACATCGCGGACATCCCGCCGTACGTCGCCGGGCGGCCGCCCGCGGTCCGGCCCGGGATGACGTCGTACAAGCTCTCCTCGAACGAGAACCCCTACCCGCCGCTGCCCGGCGTCGTGGAGGCGGTCCAGGCGGCCGTCGGCTCGATGAACCGCTACCCGGACATGGGCAACCGGGCGCTCTACGAGGCGCTGGGCGAGAAGTTCGGCGTGTCGACCGACGACCTGTCCGTGGCGACCGGGTCGGTGGGCCTGATCTACCAGCTGGTCCAGGCCTACTGCGACCCCGGCGACGAGGTCGTCTTCGCGTGGCGCTCCTTCGAGGCCTACCCGATCGCGGTGACCGCGGCCGCGGCGACGTCCGTGCAGGTGCCGGTCCTCGCCGATGGTCGCCACGACCTCGACGCGATGGCGGCTGCCATCACCGACCGGACCCGGATCGTGCTGGTCTGCACGCCGAACAACCCGACCGGCCCGGCGGTGACCCAGACCGAGCTGGACGCCTTCCTCGCGAAGGTCCCGCCGCGGGTGCTGGTCGTCGTGGACGAGGCCTATGTCGAGTTCGTGACGATGACGGACCCGGTCGACGGGCTGGCGACCTACCGCGCCCACGACAACGTGGTGCTGACGCGCACCTTCTCCAAGGCCTACGGTCTGGCCGGCTTCCGGGTCGGGTACGCCGTCGCGCCGGCCCCGATCGCCGCAGCCCTGCGGGCGGTGTCGCTGCCGTTCGGTGTCTCCACGATCGCCCAGGCCGCGGCGATCGCCTCGCTGGAGCGTCAGGACGACCTCTTCGAGCGGGTCGCCGGGCTGATCGCGGAACGCACCCACGTGAGCGAGGCGCTGCGCGCGCAAGGGTGGGAGATCCCCGACGCCCAGGGCAACTTCGTCTGGCTCCGGCTCGGGGAGCGCACCGCCGACTTCGCCGCCGCGGCCGAGCAGGCCGGGATCACGGTGCGGCCGTTCGCCGGCGAGGGCTGCCGGGTGTCGATCGGCGAGTCGGAGGGCAACGAGCGGCTGCTCGCGGTGGCCGCGGGGTTCGCCTGATCGGACCCGGACTGAACCGATCGGGGTCCGGGACCGTGTGGCGGGTGGGAGGTGTGATGGCCGAGAGCCCCGAGGCCCTGATGCAGCAGCTGCACGACGAGCACGCCGCTGCGCTCTGGGGCTACTGCCTGCGGCTGACCGGCTACGACCGCGCCCGCGCCGAGGACGTCGTGCAGGAGACGCTGCTGCGGGCCTGGCGCCACTTCCCCGCCCTCGACGAGGCACAGGGGTCGGTGCGTGCCTGGCTCTTCCGGGTCGCGCGCAACATCGTGATCGACGAGTGGCGCACCAAGCGTTCGCAGAGCGAGGTCACGGTCGCCAACGTGCCGGACGGGGGCGGTGAGCCGGACCGCACCGACCAGGTCCTGCTGTCATGGGTGGTGGGCGACGCCCTCACCCGGCTGTCCGAGGAGCACCGTGCGGTGCTGCTCGAGTGCTACTACCGCGGCCAGACCGTCGCCGAGGCGTCACGCCACCTCGGCGTACCGGAAGGAACCGTGAAGTCCCGCACGCACTACGCCCTGCGCGCACTGCGCCTGGCCCTCGAGGAGATGGGGGTCGTGGCATGAGCGCCCCCGTGAACGACGAGTTCGCCCACCTCGACGCGGCCTACGTCCTCGGCGCGCTCTCGCCGGAGGAGCGGCTCGCCTTCGAGCGGCACCTGAGCGGCTGCGCCACGTGCTCGGCGTCGGTCCGTGACCTCGCGGGCCTCCCGGGCCTGCTCGCCATGGTCTCGGCCGAGGTGATCGAGTCGCCGCCCGCGTCGGAGCCCGTGCCGGACACCCTGCTGCCCGCGCTGGTGCGAGAGGTACGCCGCAGTCGGCACCGTCGTCGCTGGACGGTCGGCCTCGCGGCCGCAGCGGCGGTGGTCGCGCTCGGCGCCGGCACGGTCGCGGTCGTCGCGGCGACCGATGACGACGTCCCCGCACAGACAGTGCCGGCGATCGCGGCGCCGCAGCACATGACGCAGGTCTCCCAGAGCGACGTGCTCGGCGCGCTGTCCCTGACCTCGGTCGCGTGGGGCACCCGGCTCGACCTCACCTGCAGCTACGGCGAGACCGCTGGTGGCTACCACGACGACGCTCCGCACATCTACGCGCTCGTGGTTCGCACCCGTGACGGCGGCAGCGAGCAGGTCGCCACCTGGCAGGGCCTGCCAGGCAAGACCATGCACCTCACCGGTGCGACCGCGCTGACAACCGAGGAGATCGTGTCCGTCGAGGTGCTGACGTCCGACGGCCAGCAGGTCCTCGAGCTCACCGGCTGAACGCGTCGAGGAACCGGTCACGGACGGTGTCCATCCGCCAGACCGGCGCGTCCGGCGCCGGGTGGATGCCGCGCTGCCAGTCCCAGCCCGCGATCCGGCCCAGCACCCGTGGGTCTCGGGCGATCAGCGAGATCGGCACGTCGTGCCCGGGGTCGGGCCCGGTGACGTAGGAGTGCGGCTGGTGGTCGCCGAGCACGAGCAGCACCAGGTTCGGGTCGGGGTGCTGCTCGAGCCAGGAGACCAGGGTCTCCATCGTGTACTCGATGGACTGTCCGTAGCGCGTCTGCACGTCGGACGACGCGGGCTGGGTGGGCGCGTCGTCGAAGACGGACCCGTCGCCGACCTCGGCCCACGGCACGAGCAGCGGCGACGGCGCCCATGGGTGGTGGCTGGAGACCAGGTCGATCTCGCCCATCACCGGGCCGGCGGTGTCGGCGAGCTCGTGCCGGCGGAAGGCGTCCAGCGTGTACTGGTCGGGCATGGCGGCATAGCCGAACTGCGGCCCCTGGTAGCCGACGTTGCGTGCGTCGTAGAGCTGGTCGAAGCCGTAGAACGACTCGCCCTCGGGCCAGTCCCGCGTGTTGGCCGGGACGTCGAAGACGGTGCGCCACCCGGCCTTCTCGAACGCCGAGGTGAGGGTCAGCCGGTTCGCACCCAGGAGCTGCTCGTAGCGGCGCTGGCTGTCCACCCACAGCCCTGACTGGAGCGTCGAGTGCGCCAGCCAGCTGGCTGCGCCGAACGTCGGGGAGGTCAGGAACGCGCTGCGCGCTCCCCAGCCCGCAGCCCGCAGCCGCCGGTCCCCCTCGTCGAGCACCGCACCCACGCCCGGGGAGAAGGTCGTGCCCTGCACGGCGACCCGTCCGTAGGACTCGACGAACACCACGAGCACGTCCTTGCCGCGCAGCCCCCGGAGCATTCGGTCGGCCGGGGTCGCGGCGTACGCGTCGGTGTCGATCTCGCGACCGAAGGACTGCCGGTCCGCCAGGCCGGCGCGCACCTGCACCACCTCGTCGTACGCGAGGCCGGAGGCGTTGGTCGAGCCGACCTGGGCGACCGACGTGAGCACCAGGACCGCGCCGAGGCCGACGGCGGCGCGGGGGTGACCGGCTGCGGTGCCGGCCACCCGGACCGTCGCCAGGGGCAGCAGCACCAGGACCGCGAGGACGAGCAGGACGGCGACGACCGCCGTCGCACGGGCGGCCGGCACGCCGATCGAGTCGCCGAGCACACCGACCCCCGGCCCGAGGTAGACCCAGTCGGTGGTGGGGTCGAACGGCCGGTCCAGGATCGTGTGGAACCCGGTGTCGAAGGCCCGGAGCACCACGAGCACACCGAGCACGACGCCGAGGGCCCACGCCGCCACGCCTCGCGCGCGCCGCCATGGCAGCAGCGCCACCGCGACCAGCGCCAGCGCCTCGACCGGCAGGCGGGCCAGGTCGCCGGGGTCGCGCGGCGCCACGAGCGCGACCCAGACCACACCGAGCGCGACCAGGGTGAAGCCACCACCCGTCGGGTACGGCGCGTCCGCGGTCCGGGTCCGCCACAGCCAAAACACGTCACGTCCGAACGACTCGGCCAGCAGGGCCAGCGCCCCGAGCAGCACGGCCTGGTCCACGGGCGCCGGCAGCAGCCCGGAGGCCGCGACCGCGAGGCCGATGCCCTGGACGGCCGCGACCACCTTCCGCCAGTGGCGCGGCGGCACGGGTCGGCGCAGCCACGGCCACACCCGCTCGGCCAGCCAGAGCAGGTAGCGGGCCGCGCCGATCAGCAGGACCCACCATCCGACCGCGGGGGCGACGTACACACTCAGGACCAGGATCAGGAACGCGTCGGCCTCCATGTCGAAGCGGGCGCCGAAGGCCGACGTCGTGCCGGTCCGGCGCGCCACCTGCCCGTCGACCCAGTCCAGGGCGAGCGCCACCACGACGAGGACGAGGCCTGGCCCGGTCGGTCCGATCACCGCCACCGTGACCGCGAGCGCGGCCCGGACTGCGGTGATCGCATCCGCCGGTCGCTGAACCAGGAGCACCGTTCCTCCGTGTGTGGGGTGTGACCAGTCGTACGGAGCCGGCACCGGCCGAGTTCACCGCCGCCGCGTTCTGGGTGCGGGAACCCGGGCTGGGTGAGATCCGGTCCGAGCGCGTCCGCCGGCCCGGACCCGGTGAGGTGCTGGTGCGGACCCTCCACTCGGGAGTGAGCCGTGGGACCGAGACCCTGGTGTTCGCCGGGCGGGTGCCGGTCGACCAGCGGGTCGCCATGCGGGCGCCGCACCAGGCCGGCGAGCTGGGCGGCGCGGTGAAGTACGGCTACCTCAACGTCGGCACGGTCGAGGCCGGCGACCCCTCCCTGGTCGGGCGGACCGTGTTCTGCCTCTACCCGCACCAGACGTCGTACGTCGTGCGCGCGGCGTCGGTCCTCGTCGTGCCCGACGACGTGCCGGCGCGCCGAGCGGTGCTCGCCGGGACGGTCGAGACGGCGCTCAACGCGGCCTGGGACCTCGGCCCGCTCGTCGGTGACCGGGTCACCGTGGTGGGTGCCGGCATGGTCGGGTGCTGCGTGGCCCGGCTGCTGGCCCGGATCCCGGAGACCGAGGTGACGCTGGTCGATGTCGACCCCGCCCGCGCGGCGGTGGCGAGCGCGCTCGGGGTCGGCTTCAGCTCACCCGCCGACGCCGTCCCCGGGCGCGACGCGGTCGTCCACTGCAGCGCGACGTCCTCCGGCCTCCAGCTATCCCTCGACCTGCTCGCGCCGGAGGGCACCGTGCTCGACCTGAGCTGGTACGGCGACGAGCCGGTGCACCTGCGGCTCGGCAGCACCTTCCACTCGGGCCGGCTCGGCATCCGGGCCAGCCAGGTCGGTGCCGTGGCCGCTGCTCGCCGGGCCACCCGCACCCACGCCGACCGGCTCGCCCTCGCGCTGCGGCTGCTGCGCGACCCGGCGTACGACGCCCTGCTGTCGGGTCGCTCGCCCTTCGCGGAGCTGCCCGACCTGCTGCCCCGGCTGGCCTCGGGGCGGCTGCCGGCGCTCTGCCACACGATCGACTACGACCGGGAGCTGCGATGTTCACCGTGACCGTCCGCGACCACATGATGGTGGCGCACAGCTTCACCGGCGCGGTCTTCGGACCGGCGCAGCGGCTCCACGGTGCGACGTACGTCGTGGACGCGGCGTTCAGCGGGCCGGAGCTCGGACCCGACGGGATCCTGCTCGACATCGGCGCAGCGTCGGATCTGCTGCACGAGGTGCTGGGCGGGCTGACCTATCGCAACCTCGACGACGAGCCCGACCTCGCCGGCACCAACACCTCGACGGAGGTGCTCGCGCGCGTCGTCGCCGACCGGCTCGCCACGCGTGCCACCGGGCTCGGGCCGGTGGTGCGTCTGGTGGTGACCCTGCACGAGTCGCACGTCGCGTGGGCGAGCTACGAGAGGGCGCTGTGACCGTGGCGGTCCACTTCGTGCGGCCCGCAGGCGTGGACGACCCGCGTCGGCCGTCGGGCGGCAACGTCTACGACCGCCGGGTCGCCGACGGCCTGGGCGCGGTCGAGCACACCACGACCCGCACCGTGCCGGACGGTGCTGTCGCGCTCGTCGACGGGTTGCTCGCCTCGCCCGACCTCGTCGCCGAGTCGGTGCGGCTGCGGCTGGTCGTCCTCGTGCACCTGCCGCGCTCCGAGCCTTGGGAGGCAGCGGTGCTGTCGGCCGCGGCGGGAGTCGTCACCACGAGCCGGTGGACCCGCGATCGGCTGCTCGCCGACCGCGCGCTCGACCCCGCCCGCGTCCTCGTGGCGGAGCCCGGGGCGGACCCCGCGCCGCTCGCGACCGGCTCGCCGACCGGTGCCGAGCTGCTGAGCGTCGGGGCGGTGACGCGGCTCAAGGGGTACGACGTGCTGGCCGCCGCGCTGCTGAGCCTCGGCGAGCTCGCGTGGACCTACCGGGGTGTGGGGTCGACCGAGATCGAGCCGGAGTTCGCGGCGGGCGTCGGGGACCTGATGCGGCTGACCGGGCCGATGACCCGCGCCCAGCTGGACGCGACCTACGCCGAGGCCGACCTGCTGGTGCTCGCGTCGCGGGCCGAGACCTACGGCATGGTCGTGACGGAGGCGCTCGCCCGTGGCGTGCCGGTGGTCGCCAGCGACGTCGGCGGGGTCCGCGAGGCGCTGGGCGGCGCCGGGGTACTGGTCGCGCCGGGCGACCCGGACGCCCTCGCCGGTGCGCTGCGCCGGTGGTTGACGTGCGCGGACCACCGCGCCGAGCAGCGCGCTGCCGCCCGGGCCCGCCGGGCGACCCTGACCGGCTGGGAGCGCACCGTCTCCCAGGTCGCGGACGCGCTCGAGGTGCTGCGATGAGGTGGCTCAAGGTCCTCGGCGGCGCCGCGATCCTCGCCGTCGTGGCGTGGCGGGTCGGACCGCAGCCGTTCGCCGACGCCGTGCGCGCGGCCGGCCCGCTCACCCTGGGGAGCGCCCTGGCGATCACCGCGCTGACCACCCTGTGCTGCGCCTGGCGGTGGCAGCGGGTCGCCGGCGGGCTGGGCGTCGAGGTGCCGCTGCGTACCGCCGTCGCTGCGTACTACCGCTCGCAGTTCCTCAACGCGACCCTGCCCGGCGGGGTGGTCGGCGACGTGCACCGGGCGGTCCGGCACGGCGTCGCCGGGGTCGCCGCCGAGCGCACGGCCGGCCAGGTGGTGCAGGTCGTCGCGACCCTCGCCGTGCTGCTGGCCGGGCCGTTCCCGCCCGGTGCGGTCGCGGCCGGGGTCGTCGTCGCCCTGTCCGCGGTGCGCTGGCCGGTCGTGGTCCTCACCTCCCTGGCCGCGGCGGCCGGACACGTCGTGGTCTTCCTCGTCGCCGCTCGGGCCGCCGGCACCGACGCGTCGCTCGTCGAGCTGCTGCCGCTGGCGCTCGTGGTGCTGCTCGCGGCCGCGATCCCGCTCAACGTCGCCGGGTGGGGACCCCGCGAAGGAGTGGCGGCGTGGGCGTTCGCGGGCGCCGGTCTCGGTGCCGCGCAGGGCGCGACGGTCGCGGTCCTGTACGGCGTGCTCGCGCTGGTCGCGACCGCGCCGGGCGGGGTGCTCGTGGCGAGGGGGATGGCCCGTGGCTGAGCGTCCTTACACGCTGCTGAGCTGTGCGATGTCCATCGACGGCTACGTCGACGGCCCCTCTGACGAGCGGCTCACGCTCTCCAACGAGGCCGACCTGGACCGCGTCGACGCGGTCCGCGCGGAGTGCGACGCGATCCTGGTCGGCGCCGCGACGGTGCGCAACGACAACCCACGGCTACTGGTCCGCGACCGCGACCGGCGCGACGACCGGGTGGCCCGGGGCCTCAAGCCCTCACCGCTCAAGGTGACCGTGACCTGCCGGGCCAGGCTCGACCCGTGCGCACTGTTCTTCACGACGGGCGAGGCGGAGAAGGTCGTCTACTGCACGTCCGCCGGAGCGGCCGAGGCGCGGTCTCGCCTGAGCTCGGTCGCCACCGTCGTCGATGCCGGACCGACGGTGTCGATGCGTGCCCTCAGCGAGGACCTGCACGGTCGCGGCGTGGAGCGGCTGATGGTCGAGGGCGGCGGGAGCGTCCACACGCAGTTCCTCACCGATGGTCTCGCCGACGAGCTCCAGCTGGTCGTCGCGCCGTTCTTCGTCGGAGACTCCCGGGCCCGCCGATTCGTCGACGACGGATGCTTCCCGTTCCACCCCGGTCGCCGCGCCGACCTGGCCGACGTACGCCGGATCGGCGAGGTCGTGCTGCTGCGCTACTCCCTGTCGGACCGGTTCGGGGACACGTCGTGACCGCGACCGTCCGCACCGCCCTCACCCTCCCGCTGCGGCTTCCCGACGGCGGGTCGACGCAGGCGCGGGTGTTCACGTTCGACGGTCTCGCCGACCGCGGCGAGCACCTGGCGCTGCGGCTCGGGTCGCCGCCGCGCGTCCCGCTCGTGCGGGTGCACAGCGAGTGCCTGACCGGCGACGTCCTGGGCAGCGAGCGCTGCGACTGCGGTCCGCAGCTGGCCGAGTCCCTGCGCCGGATCGAGACGACCGGCGGCTACCTGCTCTACCTGCGGCAGGAGGGTCGCGGGATCGGCCTCTACGCGAAGCTCGACGCCTACGCCCTCCAGGACACCGGGCTGGACACCTACGAGGCCAACCTCGCGCTCGGGTACGGCGAGGACGAGCGCGACTACACCGTGGCCGCCCAGATGCTGGCCGCCCTCGGCGTCGGCCGGGTCGCGCTGCTCAGCAACAACCCGGACAAGGCCGAGCAGCTCGGCCGGCACGGCATCGTGGTCCGCGCGCGGGTCCCCACGGCGGTGCACCGCTCGGACGCGAACGCGGGGTACCTCGAGGCCAAGGTGCGGCACGCCGATCACACCCTCGACCTGGGAGCGTGACCTGAGGGACGCCGCGCCGGCCGGCGGTCGATCTCGCGCCAGCGTGGGTCGACCGCGGGCAGCATCGTGACCAGGAAGTACGCCGCGCCGGTGAGCAGCAGCGCCGTGGAGAGCCCGACACCGGCGACCAGCAGCCCGCCGAGGAGCCCGCCGAACGGCATCAGGGCGAAGCACATCGCGGTGCTCAGCGACGTGACCCGGCCCATCAGCGGCTCGGGGATCCGCTCGTAGATCACCGCACCCAGGATCGGGTTGAGGAAGCCGGACGCGAAGCCGGACGCGACGCAGACCGCGAGCACCGGCCAGATCGAGACGTCGAGGGCGAACACCACGAACCGCGGTGCTCCGCACACCAGGAAGGCGATCAGGTAGGTCCGGTAGCGCGGCAGCCGGTCCGCCCAGGCGGCGGCGCAGATCGAACCCACCGCGGCGGCGGCGCCGAACGTCGCCAGCACCAGGCCGACGGTCGCCGCGCTCCCGGTCGTCATCGCCGCCCACACCGGGAGCAGGACGGCGACGAAAGCGAGGTCGAGCAGGTTCGTCAGGGCGACCATCACGGCGATGCCGAGCAGGATCCGGTCGTGCCGCAGGAAGGTCCAGCCCTCGCGGAGCCGGGCGGCGTACGGCGAGGCGTCGTCGGCGTCGGTCGGCACCGGGCGCAGCGACGGTCGTGGCCCAGGCGAGCACCGCCGCCGAGACGCCGAACGACACCGCGTCCACGACGAGCGCGTCGGCTGCACCGACCAGCGCGACCAGCCCGCCCGCGGCGGCGGCACCCAGCAGCGCGGCGGTCCGCTCCACGGTGGCGTGCAGACCGGTGGCCCGCTCCATGGGTACGCCGGCCGCCGCGACCACCGCCGGGGTCAGCGCCGCCTTGGCGGCATCTCCGGGTCCGCGCAGCGCGCCGGCGAGCGCGACCAGCAGCAGGAACACCGGGAAGGGCAGCCACCCGGACGTCGTGCAGCAGCGGTATCGAGCCGACGGCCAGCACCGACAGCAGGTCACAGGTGATCGCCACCCGGCGCGCGCCGACCCGGTCGATCACCGGCCCGCCGAGGACCTTCAGGACGACCAGCGGCAGCATCTCGGCGAGTGCCACCAGGCCGGTCCGGGTCGGCGCTCCCGGTGGTGGTCAGCACGAACCACGGCAGCGCGATCATCGAGACCCGCGTGCCGGTGAGCGAGATCGCCTCGGCGCTCAGCCAGCCGTAGAGCGGGCGGCGCGGGCTCATGACGCCGGCTCTGGGGGCTCGCTCCCGACCTTGCCCGGGTAGGGATAGGCGTTGAGCTGGAGCACGAACGGCGCGGCCTCGTCGTCGTCCTCCTCGTCGATCTCCTGCATGCTCGCCATCAGCTGCTCGATGACTGCGCGAGCGCGCCGGGGCGTCAGCCGCACCACCCAGTCGCTGTAGGTGGTCGCGTCCCGCCACTCCTCCGGCAGCGCCGAGAGCTCCTCCACGGAGCGCTGCAGCCGCTCGGTCGTCACCATCACCACGGACTGCAGGTAGGCATCCATCGTGTCGCGGTCGTCCGGGTCGGTGGGCCCGGCGGTGTCGGTGGTCGTGGACTGGTGGGCGGCTCTCCACCAGCGCTCGCGGCCGTTGCCCCGGCTGGTGTCGTCCTCGACGAACCCGTGCTGGGCCAGCTGGCGCAGGTGGTAGGAGGTCGAGCCCGAGTTGAGACCGAGCCGCTCGGCCAGGGAGGTGGCCGTCGCCGGCCCGTCGATACGCAGCATCCCCAACATCCGGACCCGGACCGGATGGGTGAGCGCCTTCAGCTGCTGAGGCGAGGGGGTGATCGAGGAGACGTCCATGACGGGAGCCTAAACCGCAAAGAAACATTTGCAAATAGTTCTTTGCAATCCGAGACGCCGGATGACGTGGACTCGGGTTACCTGCCCGCAACGTATTCGGGAGAGGCTGTGGCCATGTCGGTCAAGGTCGCACTCGAGCATCGGACCACCTACACCTTCGAGCATCCGGTGACGGTGGGTCCACACGTGGTCAGGCTGCGGCCGGCTCCGCACTCGCGGACCCCCATCGAGGCCTACTCGCTCGAGGTGAGTCCGAAGAACCACTTCCTCAACTGGCAGCAGGACCCCTTCGGCAACTGGCTGGCCCGGCTGGTCTTCCCGGAGAAGGTGAAGACCCTCGACATCACCGTCGGCCTGGTCGCCGACCTGATGGTGATCAACCCGCTCGACTTCTTCGTCGAGGACTACGCCGAGCACTTCCCCTTCACCTACGAGCCGGCGCTCGCGGCCGACCTCTCGCCGTACCTCCGCCCGGTCGAGGACAGCACCGAGACCGCGGCCTGGCGCGCGGCACTGCCCCCGCTGCCCGCCGAGGGCAAGCTGACCGTGCACTTCCTGTCCGACCTCAACACCGCCGTCAACGGCGACGTCGCCTACTCGGTGCGGATGGAGGCCGGGGTCCAGACCCCCGACCACACCCTGCAGTCCGGGATCGGCTCGTGCCGTGACAGCGCCTGGCTGCTGGTCAGCCTGCTGCGGCAGTACGGGTTGGCGGCCAGGTTCGTCTCCGGCTACCTGGTCCAGCTCGCCTCCGACCCCGACGCGATGATCGGCCTGGACGGTCCGAGCGGCCCACCGCAGGACTTCACCGACCTCCACGCGTGGGCCGAGGTGTTCATCCCCGGCGCCGGCTGGGTCGGCCTGGACCCGACCTCCGCGCTCTTCGCCGGTGAGGGCCACATCCCGCTCTCCGCGACCCCCCACCCGAGCGCCGCCGCGCCGATCGAGGGTGTCACCGAGCCGGTCGGGGTGACCTTCTCCTTCCACAACGAGGTGCGCCGGATCCACGAGGACCCGCGCGTGACCCGGCCCTACACCGACGACCAGTGGACCCGCATCGACGCGCTCGGCGGGGCCGTCGACGAGCGCCTGGTGGCGGGCGACGTGCGCCTGACCATGGGCGGCGAGCCCACCTTCGTCTCCCGCGACGACGCCACCACCGCGCAGTGGAACACCGACGCCGACGGTGCCGAGAAGCGCGCCCTCGCGAACGACCTCGCCGAGCGGCTCCGGGCGACGTACGCCCAGGGCGGCGTGGTGCACCGCGGCCAGGGCAAGTGGTATCCCGGCGAGCCGCTGCCGCGCTGGAACATCGCCCTCCAGTGGCGCACCGACGGGGTGCCGCTCTGGCAGGACCCGTCGCTCCTCGCCGACCCGTGGGCCGAGGGCTCGACCAAGACGGATGCCGCGGAGGCGCTGGCCCGCCGGGTCACCGAGACCCTCGGCCTGCCTGAGACCCACCTCCTCGCGGCGTACGACGACCCGCTGGCCGCGCTGGTCACCGACGTGCGGCGCCCGGTCGGTGAGCCGGTCGACGACACGGGTGAGCCCGACGTCGCCGCCCTCGACCGCGGCGTCACGGAGCCGAAGGGATGGGTGCTCCCGATCACCACCGGTGAGGCCGGCTGGACCAGCCCCGCGTGGCGGTTCCGTCGCGGCCGGCTCGTGCTCGGCCAGGGCACCTCGCCGGTGGGGCTGCGGCTGCCCCTCGACGCGATCGCCTGGAGCGACCCGGAGTTCACCGGCGAGCCGTCGTACCTCGAAGCCGGCCCGACCCTGGACCCCGGCGTCCCCGTGGTGAAGGTCGTCGACCCGGAGGGAGCGCCCACCACGGCACTCGCGTTCGAGGAACGCGACGGCCACGTGCACGTCTTCCTGCCGCCCACCGAGCGGATCGAGGACTACACCGACCTGCTCAAGCTGGTCGAGGTGGCGACCCGCCGGATCGGCTGCTCGGTGGTGCTCGAGGGCTACGGCCCCCCGCCCGACCCACGGCTGACCCAGCTCGTCGTGACGCCCGACCCTGGTGTCATCGAGGTCAACGTGCAGCCGACCGGCAGCTGGGCCGAGCAGCGCGACCTGACCACCACGCTCTACGACGCAGCCCGGCACAGCGCCCTGACCACCGAGAAGTTCGACCTCGACGGTCTGCACACCGGCACCGGCGGCGGCAACCACATCACCCTCGGCGGCACCGTCCCGGTCGACTCCCCGATGCTGCGCCGCCCCGACCTGCTGGTCAGCCTGATCACCTACTGGCAGCGGCACCCGTCGCTGTCCTACCTCTTCTCCGGCCGCTTCATCGGCCCGACCAGCCAGGCGCCGCGCTTCGACGAGGGTCGGCCCGAGGCCGTCTACGAGATGGAGATCGCGGCCGCCGAGATCATCCGGATGACGGAGGAGCAGGGAGAGCCGCGTCCCTGGCTCGTGGACCGGGCGCTGCGGCACCTGCTGACCGACCTCACCGGCAACACCCACCGGGCCGAGTTCTGCATCGACAAGATGTACAGCCCCGACTCCTCGCGCGGGCGGCTCGGCCTGCTCGAGCTGCGCGGCTTCGAGATGCCGCCGCACCCGCAGATGGCGTTGGTGCAGGCGCTGCTGGTCCGCAGCCTGGTCGCCATGTTCTGGGAGCGGCCACTGACCGGGCCGCTGGTGCGCTGGGGGACCCGCCTGCACGAGGACTTCCTGCTCCCCGAGGGCGTGACCCGCGACATCGGCGAGGTGCTGGCCGACCTGCGCGCGGCCGGGATCCCCTTCGAGGACTCCTGGCTGGACCCCTTCACCGAGTTCCGGTTCCCCCGGATCGGCAAGGCCCTGGTCTCGACGAGCTCGAGCACGGGGAGTGGGATCGAGCTCGAGCTCCGCTCCGCCATCGAGCCCTGGCACGTGCTCGGCGAGGAGGCCACCGGCAGCGGCACCGCACGCTACGTCGACTCCTCGGTCGAGCGGGTCCAGGTGCTGGTCCGCGGCATCGACCCCGAGCGCCACCTGGTGACGTGTCAGGGTGTCCCGGTGCCCCTGACCGCGACTCCTGGAGCCGGAGGGACCACCCCAGGGCACTACGCAGGCGTCCGGTACCGCGCCTGGCAGCCGTGGTCGGCCCTGCACCCGTCCATCCCGGTGCATGCTCCGCTGCACTTCGACGTCGTCGACACCGTCTCGGAGGCCTCGCTCGGCGGCGCGACGTACCACGTCGTGCACCCCGGTGGCCGCAGCTACGACCACCCGCCGGTCAACGCGCAGGAGGCCGAGTCCCGCCGGCACAGCCGGTTCGAGGCACGCGGGCACACGGCGGGCCGGATCGACGTCGGGGCGCTGCGCGAGGCGGGCCGGCAGGCCGCGACCGAGGAGTACCCGCACATCCTCGACCTGCGGCGGGTGCCTCCCCCCAGGAGCAGCGGATGACGGTCCTGCGTGACTATGCCGCGCAGGTCACGCAACCCACCCTGGGCAGCGACGACTCCGAGCCGGTCCGGTACGACGAGGTGGTCGCTCCGGACGGGTCGCTGCGACCTGCCTGGAAGGGACTCGCCGAGGTCGCCGTCGGCCTGACCGACGCCGACCTGCGCCGGGTCGACGACGAGATCGGCCGGTTCCTCGCCGACGACGGCGTCACCTACGCCCGCACCGGCGGTCGGCAGGGCCCGTGGCGGCTCGACCCGGTGCCGCTGGTCATCGACGCCCCCTCCTGGCAGCCGCTCGAGGTCGGGCTGGCCCAGCGCGCCGAGCTGCTCAACGCCGTGCTCGTCGACCTCTACGGCAAGCAGCGGCTGCTCTCCGAGGGCATCATCCCGCCGGCCGTGGTGTTCGGGCACAGCGGCTTCACCCGGGTCGTCGCCCGGCCGGCCGCGATCGACCCGCGTCCGCTGGTCCTGGCCGCCACCGACCTGGGCCGCGACGCCGACGGCGAGTGGCGGGTGCTCGCGGACCGTGCGCAGGCGCCGTCCGGCATCGGCTACGCGATGGAGAACAGACGGGTCATCTCGCGCGTGCTGCCCGAGCTCTACCGCGAGGCCGGCCTGCACCGGATGGAGCCCTACTTCTGGGCGCTGCGCTCCGCGCTGATCCAGTCCGCCCAGGGTGATCTCGCCGACCCACGGGTGGTGGTGCTCTCGCCGGGGACCCACTCCGAGACCGCCTACGACCAGGCGTTCATCGCGTCCACGCTCGGGTTCCCGCTCGTGCAGGGCAGCGACCTCCTCGTCCGCGACGGCTGGGTGCAGATGCGCTCCCACCAGGGCGGCCGGCTGGAGCGCGTCGACGTGATCCTGCGTCGCGTCGACGCCGCCTGGAGCGACCCGCTGGAGCTGCGTGGCGACTCCCAGCTCGGGGTCGCCGGCCTCGCCGAGGCAGTCCGACGCGGTCGGGTGCGCGTCGTCAACGGACTCGGCGCCGGGGTCCTGGAGAACCCGGGCCTGCAGCCCTACCTGCCGGCCGCCTGCGAGGCCCTGCTCGGCGAGCCGCTCCGGCTGGCGTCCCTGCGTACCTGGTGGTGCGGCGAACCGGACGGCCTCGAGCACGTCCTGGACCACCTGGACGACCACCCCGACACCCTCAACATCCGGCCCATCGACGGCCCGTTCGACGACCTCGCCGGGCTCACGACCGACCAGGTCCGCGAGCGGCTGCTCGCGACGCCGTACCGCTTCGTGGGCCAGGAGCGGCTCCCGCTCTCCCAGTCGCCGACCTGGTCGCGGGGCAACGCCCGCCCCGGTCCACTGACGCTGCGCGCCTTCACGCTGCGCTACGGCTCGGCCTACCGGCCGCTGATCGGCGGGCTGGCCAGCGTCGTCGACCAGACCGGTCGCGGGCCGTCCGGGGCCAGCAAGGACGTGTGGGTCCTCAAGGCCTCTCCCGGCGTCGCGGACCAGGGGCTGTCCGACGTGCTCCCGATGACCGCGGCGCGGGCGATGCCGACCTCGGTGCCCCGCGCGCTCGAGGACCTGTTCTGGTTCGGTCGCTACGCCGAGCGGGTCGAGGACCTGCTCCGGCTGGTGCTGTCGGCGCAGGCGCTCGCCGAGGACTATCGGAGCCGACCGCGCTCGACCCGCGGGGCCAGCCTGACGGTGATGATGGGCGCGCTGCACCGGCTGGCCGGCACGTCGTACGACGCCGTGGCCGGTGCCGACGACCTCGACGCAGACTTCCGCTCGCTGCTGCTCGACCCGGCCCGCCCGGGTGGGGTGTCCGACGCGCTCGGCGGGCTGCGTGACGCCCTGCTCGGCGTGCGGGACCAGCTCTCGCCCGACACCTGGCGCGCGTTCGGCACCACCGACCGCGCGATCGAGGCGCTGCGGCTGAACACGCACAGCCACCAGGTCGCCGAGAGTGCCGGCCGGATGCTGAGCGGCATCCTGTCCCTGCAGGGTGTCACCGCGAGCATGATCCGGGACGCCGGCTGGCACGCGATCGGCGCCGGCCGGGCGATCGAGCGGGCGCTGCAGGTCTGTCACCTGCTGGCGGCCGCGACCACGGAGCGTCGCGGCATCGACGTGGACCGCGAGATCCACAACGCCGTCCTCGTCGCGGCCGAGAGCGCCGTCACCCACCGGCGCCGCTACCGCGGCTACGTGCGACCGGCGGGCGTCCTCGACCTGCTGCTCATGGACGACGCCAACCCGAGGTCGGTCGCCTTCTCCCTGGGCGAGGTCCGCACCCACCTCGCCGCGCTGCCCGGATCGACCGGCTCCACCCGACCCGAGCGGCTGCTCGACGACCTGGTCGCACAGCTGGGGTCCGTCGAGATCGCCACCCTGGTCACCATCGGCGGGGTGGGCCGTCCCAACCTGGCTGCCTTCCTCGACGGCTACCTGGTCCAGCTCGCCCGGCTCGCCGACGCAGTGGCCGAGGTCCACTTCGCGAGCGGCCCGGCCCCGCGGATGTTCAGCGCGGTGTCGCTGGTCGAGGAGCCGGCGTGAGGTACGACGTCACGCACGTCACGACGTACTCCTACGACGACGACGTCAACGACAGCCTCGGCATCGCCCACCTGATGCCGCGGGCACTGCCCTTCCAGCAGGTGCACAGCGCCCAGGTGGTCGTCTCGCCGGATCCCGGCGACATCGCGCACGACACCGACTTCTACGGCAACACCGCCACCTACTTCCAGGTGACCGCACCGCACCGGCAGCTGGTGGTGGAGGCACGCAGCGAGGTCGACATCGCCCGACCGACGTACGACGAGCGCGCGCTCACCCAGCCGTGGGACCGGGCCAGGCCGCTCGTCACGCCCGCGCTTCCGGGCGCCTGGCGGGCGACCGAATTCGTGCTGCCCTCCGCGATGGCCGAGCAGACCGCACAGGCGCGTGAGTACGCCGCCGTCTCGCTGTGGCCGGGTCGACCCATCGGGGAGGCGGTCACCGACCTGATGCACCGCATCCATGCGGACTTCCGCTACGACTCGACGGCCACCACGGTGACCTCGACCGTCGAGGAGACGTTCCGTGAGAAGGCCGGCGTGTGCCAGGACTTCGCGCACCTGACCGTGGCCTGCCTGCGCTCGCACGGCCTGGCGGTCCGCTACGTCAGCGGCTACCTCGCGACCACGCCACCACCGGGCAAGGAGCGGGTGGTCGGTGCCGACGCCAGCCACGCGTGGGTCGCGGTGTGGCTGCCCGGCTCGGACCAGTGGCTGGCGCTCGACCCGACCAACGACCAGTGGGCGAACGACCGCTACGTCACCGTCGCCTGGGGCCGGGACTACGGCGACGTCACCCCGGTCAAGGGCGTGATCTTCACCGAGGCCAAGAAGTCCACCCTGCGCGTCTCTGTCGACGTCGCACCCGTGGTCCAGGTCACCCGGCCGGGTGGGTTGAACTCCTCACAGAACGGAAACCTGCTCACGTGAAGGCTTATCGCTGCCGGTTGTGTGACAACCCGCTCTACTTCGAGAACTCCGTCTGTGTCTCCTGCGGATCGGCGCTCGGGTTCTCCCGCGCCGAGCGGGCGATCGTCCCGGTCGACAGGTCCGGGAAGTACGTCGACACCGCCGGCCTGGTCTGGTGGGTCTGCGCCAACCTCAACCTCTCCGGCTGCACCTGGCTGTCGACCATCGAGGGCGGCCAGTGCTTCAGCTGCGACCTGACCCGCACCCGCCCCAGCGATGACGACGAGATCGGGCTGGAGAACTTCCCGGCCGCCGAGCAGGCCAAGCGGCACCTGATCATCGAGCTGGACACCCTCGGCTTCCCCGTCGTCGGCAAGGACCCTGCCACCGGGGGGGACCCCGAGAACGGACTGGCCTTCGACCTGCTCTCCAGCGTCGACGAGAACGTCGTGATCGGTCACGAGAACGGCCTGATCACCATCGACCTCGCCGAGAGCGACACCGCGCACCGCGAGAAGGTCCGGGCCCAGCTCGCCGAGCCCTACCGCACCATGCTCGGCCACTTCCGCCACGAGGTCGGTCACTACTTCGAGTGGCAGCTGGTCCAGGGCGACGACCTGATGAACCGGTGTCGCGAGCTCTTCGGCGACGAGTCGAAGGACTACCAGGAGGAGATCAACCGGCACTACGCCGAGGGTCCGCCGGCCAACTGGGAGCGGTCCTACATCTCGACGTACGCGACCATGCACCCCTTCGAGGACTTCGCGGAGACCTGGGCGCACTACCTGCACATCTGCGACACCATCGAGACCGCCTCGGAGTTCGGGCTGACCCCGGTCTCCTCGATCTCGGCGTTCTCCAACTTCGGTGACGTGGTCAACGGCATCTGGATCCCGCTCTCGGTCGCGCTCAACATGATCAACCGGAGCATGGGCAAGGAAGACCTCTACCCGTTCGTGATCCCGGCCCCGGTCCTCGACAAGCTCGACTTCGTGGCGTCGCTGGCCACGTCTGCGCGAGACTGACGCGATGACGTCCGAGGGCGAGCAGACTCCGACGTACGTCGAGCAGGGCAAGGAGTTCGCCCGGGACATGAGCTATGTCCCGGACCGGATCACCCGCGGCGGGCGCACCCCGGAGCACGGGCCGACCGACGGGCAGCTCTGGCCGGTCGAGCCCGGCCGCTACCGCCTGGTCGCGGCCAAGGCCTGCCCGTGGGCCAACCGGGCGATCATCGTGCGCAAGCTGCTCGGGCTCGAGGACGTGATCTCCCTCGGGATGCCCGGACCGACCCACGACAAGCGCAGCTGGACCTTCGACCTCGACCCGGGAGGGCGGGACCCGGTGCTCGGCATCGAGCGACTCCAGGAGGCCTACTTCGCGCGGTTCCCCGACTACCCCCGTGGCATCACCGTGCCGGCGATGGTGGAGGTGTCGACGGGTCGGCTGGTCACCAACGACTTCCCGTGGATCACCCACGACCTGTTCTTCGAGTGGCGTGAGTTCCACCGCGCGGACGCCCCCGACCTGTGGCCGGCCGACCTCCGCGACGAGATGGAGGTCGTGATGAAGCGGGTCTTCACCGAGGTCAACAACGGCGTCTACCGCTGCGGCTTCGCCGGTTCCCAGGAGGCGTACGACGACGGCTACGAACGGCTCTGGGCCGCCCTCGACTGGCTCGAGGAGCGGCTCGGCGGGCAGCGCTACCTGATGGGCGCGTCGATCACCGAGGCCGACGTACGACTCTTCACGACGCTGGCCCGCTTCGACGCGGTCTACCACGGGCACTTCAAGTGCAACCGGCAGAAGCTGACCGAGCTGCCGGCGCTCTGGGGCTACGCGCGCGACCTCTACCAGACGCCCGGCTTCGGCGAGACGATCGACTTCGACCAGATCAAGAAGCACTACTACGTCGTGCACAGCGACATCAACCCGTCCGGGATCGTGCCGCAGGGACCCGACCCGGCGGTCTGGCTGACCCCGCACGGGCGGTAGGCCACTGGGACCACGTCCTAGAGTTCAGGCCATGGGCGCCGGACACGATCACGGGCACGCCGCGGGGCGGGCTGCCGACCGGGGGCGGCTGCGGATCGTCCTGGTGGTGACCGCGTCCGTGATGGTCGTCGAGATCGTCGGCGCCGTGACGACCGGTTCGCTGGCGCTGCTCGCCGACGCCGGCCACATGGCCACCGACGCCGCCGCCGTGGTGCTCGCACTGTCGGCGTCGTACGTCGCCTCCCGGCCGGCCGGACCGCGCTCCACCTTCGGCTACCACCGTGCCGAGATCCTGGCCGCGCTGGTCAACGCACTGGTGCTGCTGGGTGTCTGCGGCTACCTGCTCTACGCCGGCATCTCCCGGCTCAACGAGCCGGAGTCGATCGACGCCGGCCCGATGATCGCCTTCGCGACCGTCGGCCTGCTGGCCAATGGCGTCTCGTTGACGATCCTCAACCGCTCCGACACCGGGTCGCTCAACCTCCGGGGCGCCCTCAACGAGGTCTTCGCCGACCTGGTCGGCTCGGTGCTGGCCGTGCTGGCCGGCGTGCTGATCCTGCTGTGGGGCTGGGAGCGCGCCGACCCGATCGCCTCGCTCGTGATCGCGGCGCTGATCCTGCCCCGGTCACTGCTGCTGCTCCGGGACTCGGCCGTCGTGCTGCTCGAGGTAGCCCCTGCGGGACTGGACCTGGACGACGTCCGCCGCCACCTGCTCGAGACCCCTGGCGTCGTCGACGTCCACGACCTGCACGCCTGGACCATCACCAGCGGGATGCCCAGCCTCTCCGCCCACGTGACCGTCACCCCGGAGGCGCTGGCCGAGCAGGGTGTCGGTGGCATCCTGGACCGGCTGTGCGAGTGCACGGCCACCCACTTCGACGTACGCCACTCGACGTTCCAGGTCGAGCCCGTCAGCCACCGGGCCCACGAGGACCTGGGCGAGGTGCACTGAGTCTTTCGGTCTTGGCGTGTCCGGTTTGACGAACCACCGCTGGATCGGCATTCTCGTTCCACCATGCCCGCGATGTGTCGCCCCTTCTGCCAGGATCCCCGCCATTCTCTGACCCAGTCGTGCATCTACTTCGCGCACACCTCCGGTGGCGGGCCGAGCGTGGCGATCCTGTGGAACCCGCTGACCGGCCAGCACACGCTCCAGGTCGACAACCAGCACGATCGTGCGGTGTCGGTCGATCTCACCCCCGAGGACGCCCTCCGGCTGATCACCGTCTACGCGCGCGACGCGGTCCGGTGCGCCGGGTCGGCCGCCTCCGGCACCCGTCCGCGGTAGCCAGGCGCTCAGGCGCAGAGCTCGATGCGGCGCTTGCTGGCACCGACGTGGTCGGCCGACACCCACGAGCCGCTGGCGAGCTGGTACCACCTGGTGTCACCGGCCTCCTCGCCCAGTCCGTCGACCCAGCAGACCACGGCAACGCGGGCGTGACGCTTGAGGACGCCTTGCTTGGCCGCGCGCAGCGTCGGGGCCTCACGCCGGTTGAGGCGCGCCGTCGTGCGTGCCTTCGAGGTGGCGCCGTCGCCGCAGAAGCGAGGAGCAGCCCCCACGTTGTCGACGTAGCGGGCGCTCACCCAGCGGCGCGCGCTGCCCTTGACGAGGTACCACCGGTCGTTGCCGCCGACCGAGTCGCTCCGCACCTTGCAGACGAGACTGAGCTCGGTACCGTCGCCGTAGCTGCCGTACTTCGGGGCAGCCGCGGACGGCACGTAGTGGGCGACCAGGCCGTCGTCGGCGTTGACCGTGCCGACGTACCCCGAGGTCGCGGCGTCGGCGGTGGGCGCTGCGGCCAACCCGACGCCGAGCGTCGCGGCGATGGTGGCAATGGCGGTGAGCGTGCGGCTGCGTTGCATGGTGTGCCCCCTGATGGCGTAGGTCCGGCAGATCCGGCTCCACCAGTAGTGACGCCGGTCACCGGTCGGAGGTTGCAGGGTCGGCCGATCTTGAGCTCGGGACGACCGTTGCCGTCCGGCGTCCGGCGCATGGCTGACAGGGTCGATGAGGTCGCGTCAGGTGACCCTGGTGGTCCTTGCCGAGGTCTTGGTCGCCTTGGTCCACTGGGGGTAGGTGGCCGCCACCCGCACGGACATGCGGTGGCCCCGGTCGTTGCGGTTGAGCTTGTAGGTCTTCGCGTGCGCTCTGGCGATCGGCTGCCCGTCGCGCAGCCACTGGTAGGTGACCTTGGCCCCGGCGGGGTCGCTGGGTGGTAATGCTGCGGTGAGCGTGCGTCCGACGGTGGCCCTACCGGTGATCGTGACCGGGCCGAGCGCGACCACCGGCCGCGGGTAGCTCGCGTCCTGGGTCAGGATGAACGTGGTACCCATCGGGCTGGTCTCGACCCTGGGACCTGCGGTGGCCAGCCAGGTCTCGGCGCGATAGGTGCCCGAGCGCATCCCCGTGGGGAAGAGCTTGGCGTACGGCAGCTTCGTCGGCTGCCCTTTGGCGTCGATGAAGTCGCTGGCGGACCCGCAGCGCACCACGGCCGGCTTGCCGAAGTCGCGGTGCTGGAGGCTGACGCACATCTTGCCGCTGTACTTGGCGTCGGTCACCCTGCCGCCGAGGATCGAGGGGTACAGCGCGGGTAGCGTCGAGACGGCGATGTCGTCGGGGTCGATCGTCGACTGGACGGCGCCCCGGTAGCGGTCCTCGGTGGCCGCGACCACGTTGACCACGACGAGGAGCAGCTCCTGGGTGCCGTTGGTCTGCCTGACGACCACGGGGACCTCGAAGCTGCCGATGTCGGAGGTGGCGGGGATGCCGCGGACGAACAGCGACCAGGTTCCTGTGTCGGGGTCTTCGAAGACCTCAGCGACACCCTGGTGCAGCCCTGGCAGCAGCAGGGCTGCCGTCGTGTTGCCGGTCGCGGGGTCGACGAGGCCGAAGTCCTGTCCGCCACCGGCGGTGGGGACCAGGTCTGCAGCTCGGTAGTCCTGGACGCCGGCCGACGCGTCGAGAGGCAAGGTGATCTGGGTGCTGGCCTCTCCGACGAGCACGGTGCCGGGCTCGTCGGCGTTGTCTCCCGCCTGTGGTGAAGCGAAGGTCGGGCGTCCGGTGAGCTGGAACTCGCGCTCGTAGGTGCCACCCGTCGAGTTGGTGGCCAACACCTTCACCGGGCGGCGGAGGTCGGTGTTGGAGGTCAGCGGGAAGACGAGCGAGTTCGAGGGTCCGGTCCGTGGTGTGGTGCACTCGATCGGACCGGTCTGCAGGCAGGACAGACTGATCGTCTGTTTGATGTCGGGCTGGTTGAGCTGGCCGGGCCAGGTGACGTCGACGGTGATGTTGTCTCCGGGGACCTCCTCGAGGAGCTGCAGGTCGAGCTCGAGCCGGTTGATGCCGTTGTCCTGCAGCTCCTGGACCGGAGCGGTGACCGGTGGGGAGGTCACGGCGAAGCGGACCGATCCGTGCACCTGCTGGGTCGGGTCGTCGATGCTGGTCATGATCACCCGAGCGTCGTACTCGCCCGGCTCGGTCGGCACGAACCTCGAGCCGTAACCGTCGGGGACCGCCACGACATTCCAGTCTCCGGACGGTCCGTCGAGGTGTTCCACGGTCCAGTCGAACTGGTAGTCGTCCTGCACGGTCGTCTCGTCCAGGGAGGCTCCGTTCGTGCCGACCGGGTTGGGCCGGAGCATGACCGGTCGGCCGGCCGTGAGCGGACCGACCGCGACCGGCCGGGGGCCCGACAGGTAGGTCGGCGGTGGGCTCTTCAGACGGGCGCGCACGAGGTCCCCCGTGGAGTTCTTGAACACCAGGGTCTTGGTGCGCGTCTCTGAGGGGTCGCCGCGCCCGTCCGGTCCGGTGACGATGAGATCAGTCCCTGATCCGGGGGCTCCGGTCACCTGGGCCGGATCACCGAACACATTCCTGTAGGAGAACTGCAGGGCGGCCCGTGGATCCTTCCCGGGCTCGGTCACGACCATCCAGCCGCCCGAGAACCGGAGTGTCGCGAACCCACCCTTGACCGGCACGGAGATCTGCTTGCGCTCGACCGCAGCCTTGCTCCCCGCGCTGTTCCCAGCCTTGTCCTCGGTCGTCACCAGCCAGGTGGAGTCCGACGCGTCGGTCGCGCTGCCCGGCCACACTCCGGGCGGGTCGGCGACACTGGTTCCGACGATGGTCGGCGGGAGGCCGGGAGGGGCCTCGCCGTAGACCGTCGTCCACTTGGCGACGTTGACGGAGAGAGCGTTGATGGTGTCGACACTGCGGTAGGTGGGGTTCACCGGATCCGGTTTGGCCAGGTTGAACGGATCGGTCTCCTTGGCCGTGGTGTCGACGCGATCACGAAGCGTCGCCGCGACCGAGTCGTGCTCGATCAGCAGGTAGATGCTGACCCCGGTCACGACCAGGAACACGACCACGGCCACGGCGATGATCGCGGTAGCGAGGATGCCTGAGGCGGCCGCGCTCATGTTCGCCACCGCCTCGACGCCCGCCTTGAACACCGCCCGTGACGCGTAGGGCAACAGCTTCACCCCGATGGTCGCCAAGGACGCGAGCGCCGTGCCACCTGCCAGGGACAGTCCCTTGCCCGCCTCGATCGCGAAGGAGCTGAAGGCTGCACCGACGAGTGTCATGTCCGTCAGGTTCTTGACCGCGATCGGATCGTCGAAGTACGTCAGTCCCAGCTCGTGCGCATGCCGGTAGGCGCCCCAGGCGGTGAACTTCTGTGGAGACGGCAGCGGAGGGACGAATGCGAACGCTTCGCTGGCCTGGGTCTTGGGAAGCTTGCACCAGTCGATGACCTTCTTCGGCATGGTCTCTGGTGCGGTCACGACCTTGGGCGCGGTCGGAGGCACGTACGTGCAGGGGCTCGCCTCGAAGGTGAGGTACTCGTTCCACGCCGCCTGGGCCACCAGCCGGTCTCGCGCGACGTACTGGTTCTGGACGAACGCCAGGGCGTTCCTCTCATTGTCCGAGAGCGGCTGACCGTGGGCCTTCTTGTCCATGATCTGCACCAGCTGAGCCACGATGTACTGCCGCAGCTGCGGTCGGGCATAGCGCAGGATGCGTTCGTCCTTCGGCAGGTCGTACAGCGCCGCGATGTACTCGATCCCACCAGGGATCATCCAGTCGAGCGCAGCCCGCGCCTCGGCGCTCCACTTCACGAGCGGGGCCAGGTTCTCTCCGCCGTTGAAGTCCAGCGGCGGCTGCTCGCCGTCCGTCGGTGAACCGATACAGCTCCTGCCGACGCCAGGAATGTCGAGGCACTGCGTGGTCACCTGTCGTCCACTGAGCCCGGCCGGCGGGATCGTGATACTCACCGCGGAGAGGTCACCCGCAGTGATGACCGTGTCCAGCGTGATCGGCGCGGTGATGTTGGTGACCGGGATGTCGATCACGATGCCCTCAGCTGATGCCGGCGGCATGGAGAGCACGCCCGCGACAACAGCCAACGACGTCGCGATGGTCACGGCAGAGCGCTTCAGACTGCGCATCATGGGCAGATCCCTACTCGGGTTCCCGAGCACGGATGTCGCGACCGACGCTATCGGCCCAGATCTGGAGGTGTCAACGGCCCAGCCGGGCCTGCGCCCACGGTCCCGTCCCGGGGAGATGGTTGCCGCGCACCCCCCTCAGTCGCCGAGGGTGGTGCGGGATCGTTGCATCGCCAGCCGCACGTGCGTGCCCGCCGAGCCGTAGCCGTCGTACCCGCCGCGGCGCTCGAGGAGCTCGACGTGGAAGCCCGTCGCGAACGGGGTGGTGAAGGCGTGCAGGAGCTCCCCGTCGCCGACCCTGTCGTAGAGCAGCTGGTGCTGGTGGAGGTCGGCCAGCAGCTCGGGAGCCAGTCCGAAGCGGGCGTCGAGGTCGACGTAGTAGTTGTCAGGCACCGGCATCAGCGCGACCCCTCGCGAGCGCAGCTGACGGACCTGGGCGCGCACGTCGGTGCAGCCGAAGGCGACCTGGGTGATGCCCGCGCTCGGCGCGCGGCCGGAGCCGACCTCCTCGACGTTGAGCACGACCCGAAGGTCACCGGACCGCGGCCGGAAGGCGCGGCTGCGCAACCGTCCGTGCGGCTCCATGAACTCCTCGACTTTGCCGGGCGTCAGGTCGAAGAGGGTGCGCAGGAAGGCGACCTCCTCGTGCAGCCGGTCTGCGGGTACGGCGACCGCGAGGTGGTCGAGCCCGAGCAGCCCAGTGGAGGCGTCCGCAGCACCCACGAAATCGCGCTGCCAGTCGTCGTCCTCACCGGCCGGGGCACTCACGAAGACGTGCAGCCCCGACGGCGAGGTGATGCCCGGCAGGTGTGCCTCCCCCGAGCCGCGGGTGTTGTCGACCGCCGGCCAGAGCAACGCCTTGGCGCGCTCGGCGACCCCGGACGCCGGCGCTGCGACGACGCCGATGGCCGGGCCGGATGGGGCGGGACCGTCGTTGACCACCACCTGGGCGCCGCCGTTGCGCCACCAGGTGACCGGCTTGCTGCGGTGCGTGCCGGCAGGTGCGAAGCCGAGGGACTCCAACAGCGGGGGTACGCCGGGGGAGCCGGCGATCTCCAGGAAGGCCAGGTCGACCGAGGTCGGGGCAGGCGGCTGCGGGGCGGTGCCGAGCTCGTCCTCGAGGAAGACCAGGGACCGCATCGCGTCGCGGGCGGTGAGCGCGGGATCGGCCTCGCGGACCACGTCGCTGAAGACCTCGAGCGACACCGGCCCGGCGTACCCGGTCGCGAGGGTGGCCGCCACCACGCCGGTGACGTCGAGGGTGCCCTCGCCGGGAAAGCAGCGGAAGTGCCGGCTCCACTCCAGGACGTTCATGTCCATCAGAGGGGCGTCGGCGACCTGGAGGAAGCCGATCCGGTCGCCGGGCACCGCGGCCAGGGCGGCGCCGTCGTCACCGCGGGAGAGGATGTGGAAGGTGTCGACGGCCAGCGTGACGGCCGGGTGGTCGGCACGTCGGACGGCGTCCCAGGCCTGCCCCACCCGGTCGATGTGCCGGCCCCAGGCGAGTGCCTCGAAGGCGATCGTGACCCCGTGCTCGGCCGCCAGCGTGCCGAGCCGGTGGAGCTGTTCACCGGTGAGGTCGAGATCGTCGATCGCGTCGGGTGCGACGTTGGAGCAGACCAGCACGGTGCTGGTGCCGAGCTCGGCCATCACGCCGAGCTTGGTGCGGAAGCGATGCAGCGCCGCCTCGAACCGGTCCGGCGGCACCCCCTCGAGGTCACGGACCGGCTGGAAGAGGTCGATGCAGAGCCCGAGGTCGGCACAGCGAGCGGCGACCTCGCGCGGGGAGAGGGCTGCGGAGATCAGGTCGTTGTCGAAGATCTCGATCCCGTCGAAGCCAGCCGCTGCGATCGCGTCCAGCTTGTCGGTGAGCACGCCGCTCAGCGAGACCGTCGCGATGCCCCTCCTCATGCGGTGAGCTCCGCGAAGTGTCGGACCATCCGGTCCGCGTCCGGCGTCCGACCGGTGAAGTGCTCGAACGCGTCGACCGCCTGGAAGACCGCCATCCCACCGCCGGTCAGCACCCGGCAACCCCGCGACCGGGCCAGCGCGATCAGGTCCGTCTCGAGCGGGAAGTAGACGACGTCGGCGACCCACAGCTCCGGGCGCACCAGGTCCGCCGGGATCGAGGTGCCCGGGTGGCCGTGCATCCCCACCGGGGTCGCGTTCACGACGCCCTGGGCCTCGGCCAGCGCCCGCGGCAGGTCGGTGCTGGGAGTGACCCGCTCGTCGCCGTACCGCTTGGCGAGGCGTACGGCGCAGTCGTGCGCCCGGTCCGCGTCGGAGTCGAGCACCGTCACGTGCGCGGCCCCGAGGTCGAGCAGCCCGTAGCCGACAGCGGCCCCGGCCCCGCCTGCCCCGATCACGACCACCCGGTCCTCGACGGCCTCAGGCAGTGCGGTCCGGAAGGCCCGGGCGAAGCCCGACCAGTCGGTGTTGCGACCCAGCCGTCGACCGTCGCGGAAGACCACCGTGTTGACCGCGCCCAGGTCCGCGGCGTCGTCGGACAGCTCGTCGAGCAGCGGCAGCACGGCCTGCTTGAAGGGGTGGGTGACGTTCAGGCCGTCGTACCCCAGCCGCTGCGCCCAGTCCAGCAGCGCCGGCAGGTCGTCGGCGCCGAGCCCCAGCCGCCCCGCGTCGACGATCCGGTAGGTCAGCACCAGTCCGGACTCGGCGCCCTCGCGCTCCTGCATCGCCGGGGTGAGGGTCGCCGAGATGCCCTCACCGACCAGGCCGAGGAGGTAGTGGTCGGCCATCAGACACCGACCCGGGTGCGGGTGCCGACCGGCGGCGTACGACGGGCGCCGAGCTCGCGGGTGGGGACCTTGTTGGTGCCCTTCGGGCCGGTGATCACCGCGATCGCGGAGACCACGCACGCGCCGGCGGTGAAGGTGGCGACCTTCCACCAGTTGCCGGCGTCGCCGCCCATCAGCGCCCCCGCGATCGTCGGCGTGAAGCCGGCGAGGGCGAAGCCGAACTGGGTGCCGATCGCCATGCCGGAGAGCCGGACGCTGGTGGGGAAGTACTCCGCGTAGGTCGCGGGCCACACGGCGTTGGGCATGCTGTAGACGATGCCGGCGAGCAGGACGCCGAGCACGAACATCAGCACCACCTGGCCGTGGGCGATGGCACCGAGGAACGCGACGACCAGCACCGCGCTGCCCAGCAGGCCGGTGACGAAGACCGGCCGGCGACCGATCCGGTCCGAGAGCATCGCCCAGAAGGGGATGCACGAGATCGCGACCAGGTTGGCGACGATGGCCAGCCACAGCATGGTGGTCTTGCTGATCCCGATCTCGTAGTCGTCGGAGGTGGCGAAGTTCAGCGCGAAGACGGCGAACATGGTGTTGACGGTGGCGATGAAGGCGGCGAAGAAGACCCGCAGCACGCCGCGCCAGTGGTGCCGGAAGAGCTCGTCGAGCGGCGTCTTGGTCGGCCCGTCCTCGGCCTTCGCGGCCTTGAACTCCGGCGTCTCCTCGAGCCGGCGCCGGATGATCAGGCCGACGATCACCACGATCGCGCTGATCCAGAACGGGATCCGCCAGCCCCACGACTGCAGCTGCTCGTCGGAGAGCACCGCGGCGAGCGGCAGGAAGACTGCGGGGGCGAGGATCTGACCGCCCTGGGTGCCGCTGAGCGTGAAGCTGGTGAAGAATCCGCGCCGGTCGTCGGGCGCGTGCTCGAAGGACATCGCGTTGGCGCCGGCCTGCTCGCCGGCGGCGGAGAGCCCCTGCAGGATCCGCAGCACCACCAGGAGGACCGGCGCGAGCATGCCCACGGAGCTGTACGTCGGCAGGCAGCCGACCAGGAAGGTCGAGATGCCCATCAGCAGGATGGTCCCGATCATCACCTTCTTGCGGCCCAGCCGGTCGCCGATGTGACCGAGGAAGAAGGAGCCGATCGGGCGGGCGACGTAGGCGACGCCGAAGGTCGCGAAGGCGGCCACGGTGGCGGCTGCGTCGTTGCCCTCCGGGAAGAAGATGTCCGGGAAGACCAGCGCGGCGGCGGTGCCGTAGATCGCGAAGTCGTAGTACTCGAGGGCGCTACCGAACCAGGCGGCGATCGCGGCCTTCCCCGGAGTACGCCGGTCGCCGGTGCCTCCGCCGGCCGTGCTCTCGGCTGTGGCTGTGGTCATCGTCTCGCTCCTTCGGTTCTCCACCGGCTGGACCGGGTGGCTCGGGTTCGAGTTTTGAAGTGGCGGCCATCACATGGCAAGCGTTTGCCATAATTTGCCAGACTGTTGCCATGAGCCCGGCACCGAGCACAGGGGACCCCCGCCGGCGGGCCACCATCACCGATGTCGCCGCGGCTGCGGGAGTCGCGGCCTCGACCGTCTCGCGCTCCTTCACCCGGCCCGAACGCGTCAACCACCGGACCCGCGAGCACGTGCTGGCGGTGGCCGAGGATCTCGGCTACGCACCCAACCCGGCCGCCCGGGCGCTGGAGTCCGGACGCTCCAACATGCTCGCCCTGCTCGTCCCCGACATCACCAATCCGTACTTCTCCGGGGTGATCAAGGGGGCCGAACGGGCCGCCGCTGCCGCCGGGATGATCCTGGTCCTGGGCGACACCGCGGAGAACCGGTCCGCCGAGGAGCAGTGGGTACGCCGTCTCGGCCCGGCCGTGGACGGCTTCGTCCTCAGCGCCTCGCGGCTCACCGACGACGAGCTGCGCCGTGCCGCGGAGCTGAACCCGATCGCCCTGGTCAACCGGGCCACCCCCGGCGTGGCCTGCGTGGTGGCCGACTTCGACGCCGGGACCCGCCAGATCGTCGACCACCTCGCCTCGCTCGGCCACCGGTCGCTGGTCTTCCTCGGCGGCCCGGCCGAGTCCTGGTCGGGGGCCCGCCGGTGGGCCGGCCTGCAGGTGGCGGCCGCGGCCGCCGGGCTGACGACGACCCGGTTCGGTCCCTACATGCCCACCCGGGCCGGCGGACCTGCTGCCGCCGATGCCGTGCTCGCCGCAGGGGCGAGCGCCGTGGTCTGCCACAACGACATGCTGGCGATCGGGGTGCTGACCCGGCTCGCCGAGCGTGGGGTGACGGTGCCCGAGGAGGTGAGTGTGGTCGGCTTCGACAACATCGTCGGCTCGGACTTCTGCAGCCCGACCCTCACCACCCTGGCCGAGCGCACCGAGGACGCCGGCGCGCGGGCGGTCGAGGCGGTCGTCGCCCAGGCGCTGACCCGCTCCGCAGAGCCGCCGACGCGGGTGCTGCCGACCCAGCTCGTCGTACGCCGCTCGACCGGCCCGGCGCCCGGCTGATCCGGCCCCACGTACGCTCGATGGTGTGAGTCTTGCGCCCGCCACCACCCTCAGCCTCGGCACCGGCTTCGCGACGGACCTGCCCGAGATGGCCCTGCCCTGGCAGGCCGAGGAGACGCCGGAGCCGCAGCTGCTGGTGCTCAACGAGCCGTTGGCCGCTGAGCTCGGGCTCGACGCTGCCTCGCTGCGCGGCCCCGAGGGCGTGGGTCTGCTCACCGGCACCGTCGTGCCGGCCGGTGCCACCCCGGTCGCGCAGGCCTACGCCGGCCATCAGTTCGGCGGCTTCAGCCCTCGTCTCGGCGACGGCCGGGCGCTGCTGCTCGGCGAGCTCACCGACCCCGAGGGACGTCTGCGCGACCTGCACCTGAAGGGCTCCGGGCGGACGCCGTTCGCCCGCGGCGGCGACGGGCTGGCGGCGGTCGGGCCGATGCTGCGGGAGTACGTGATCAGCGAGGCCATGCACGCCCTCGGCATCCCGACCACCCGCTCGCTCGCGGTGGTCGCGACCGGCCGCCCGGTCCGGCGCGAGGTGGTCCTGCCCGGCGCCGTGCTGGCGCGGGTGGCGAGCAGCCACCTGCGGGTGGGGAGCTTCCAGTACGCCGCCGCGCAGGGCGACACCGCCCTCTCGAGGCGACTCGCCGATCATGCGATCGCCCGTCACCACCCGGACGCGGCCGGTGCCGAGCGGCCCTACCTCGCGTTCTTCGAGGCAGTCGTGGCAGCTCAGGCCGACCTGGTCGCCCAGTGGATGCAGGTCGGCTTCATCCACGGGGTGATGAACACCGACAACATGACCATCTCCGGGGAGTCGATCGACTACGGTCCGTGCGCGTTCATGGAGGCCTTCGACCCGGCGACCGTGTTCAGCTCGATCGACGAGGCCGGGCGCTACGCCTACGGCAACCAGCCCGTCGTCGCCGAGTGGAACCTGGCCCGGCTGGCCGAGGCGCTGCTGCCGCTCCTCGACGACGACCGCGACCGCGCGATCGAGCTCGCGGTGGCGTCGCTCGGTGGCTTCCGGACCCGCTACGCCGCAGCCTGGTCAGCAGGGATGCGCGGCAAGCTGGGTCTGTCCGCAGCCGTCGACGACGCCGTGGCCTCAGCGTTGGTCGACGACCTGCTGGCCCTGCTCCAGGCCAACCACGTCGACTACACCTCGCTCCTCCGGGCGCTCGGTGCCGCCGCACGCGGGGACGCGGAGCCCTCCCGGGCGATGGTCCTCGACCTGGCCGGCTTCGACGCGTGGCTGGCGCGCTGGCGGGTGCTCGACCCCGATGCCGCCGCGATGGACCGGGTCAACCCGGTCTACCTGCCCCGCAACCACCTCGTCGAGGCCGCGCTCACCGCGGCCACCGGGGGTGACCTGGCACCGCTCGAGCGGTTGCTCGTCGCGGTCGCGACGCCGTACGACGTCCGGGCCGGTCTCGACGACCTCGCCGCTCCTGCGCCTGCCGACTTCGGCGCTACCTACCAGACCTTCTGCGGGACCTGACCCGGCTCAGCCCGCGGCGTCGGCCTCGGCGGCCGCCTTCAGCTTCACCAGGGTCTCCTGGATGCCCTTCTGGTGCCGCTTCTCGTAGCCCAGCAGACCCAGGAAGGTCTTGTTGAGCCCGTTGCAGTGGCTCAGGTCCCAGGTCTCGGTGACCAAGGTGCCGCCGTCGACCGGCTCGAGGTCGTAGCGCCAGCGGTGCTGGCCGACGTGCCGCCACGAGATGAGCCGGTCCTCGTCGTACTCGACGACCTTGTTCTTGGTCTTGTACTTCGCGCCGATCTTCATGCTCATCCCGAACTCCGAGCCGAGCACGAGCCTGTCCGGTCCCGACACCGCGCCCTGGACGGTGCCGGACCCGTCGATCCGGGCGTGCTGGCGCGGGTCGGCGAGGATCGCGAACACCACGGCCGACGGGGCGGCGATGGTCGTGCTGGCGGAGACATCGGAGGCGCTCATGCGGTGAGGATAGGTGGCCGGTAGATTGGCTGCAGCACGAATGTGTTCCGGGTCACAGGTCGCACCATCCCCGCGGCCGCGGCCGGGACGACAGCCCTCGGTTCGCGGTGACCCCGCACGGCCGATGACCTCGAAGGAGCGCGCGTGACCCAGCACCCGACCACCGACAGCCAAGGCCGACCCCAGGGGTTCGGACCCGATCTGGTCGAGGTCTTCGGACCCTCCCAGCTCGACGGGGGTCCCGAGCTCGTCCAGCTCCTGACGCCCGAGGGCGAGCGGGTCGAGCACCCGGACTTCCGCTTCGACACCGGCGACCAGGCCGAGGACGAGGTGATCCGCGGCTTCTACCGCGACATGGTGCTGACCCGGCGCATCGACGTCGAGGCCACCGCCCTCCAGCGCCACGGCGAGCTCGGGATCTGGGCCCAGCTCCTCGGCCAGGAGGCCGCCCAGATCGGCGCCGGCCGCGCGCTGCGCCCGCAGGACTACGTCTTCCCGACCTACCGCGAGCACGGCGTCGCCTGGTGCCGCGGCGTCGACCCGCTCGACCTGCTCGGCCTCTTCCGCGGCGTCGACCACGGCTCCTGGGACCCGGCCGAGAACAACTTCGGGCTCTACACGATCGTGATCGGCGCCCAGACCCTGCACGCCACCGGCTACGCGATGGGCATCCAGCGCGACGGCGACGTCGGCACCGGCGACCCCGACCGCGACGCCGCGGTGATCGCCCACTTCGGCGACGGCGCCTCCTCGCAGGGCGACGTCAACGAGGCCTTCATCTTCGCCGCCTCCTACAACGCCCCCGTGGTCTTCTTCTGCCAGAACAACCAGTGGGCGATCTCCGAGCCGATCGAGCGCCAGACCCGGATCCCGCTCTACCAGCGGGCGCTGGGCTTCGGCTTCCCAGGCGTCCGCGTCGACGGCAACGACGTGCTGGCGACGTACGCCGTCACCCAGGCCGCCCTGCAACGTGCCCGCGACGGCCAGGGGCCCACCTTCGTCGAGGCCTACACCTACCGGATGGGCGCGCACACGACCACCGACGACCCGACCCGCTACCGGCTCTCCGACGACCTGGAGCGCTGGAAGCTCAAGGACCCGATCGCGCGGGTCGAGGTCTACCTGCGGCGCAACGGCCTCGCCGACGACGACTTCTTCGAGTCCGTGGCGGCCGAGGCCGCCGACCTGGGCGCCCGGCTGCGTGACGGCTGCAAGGCGCTGCCGGACCCGTCACCGCTCGGCATCTTCGACCACGTCTACACCGAGCTCACCGAGGAGCTGGAGACCCAGCGTGAGGCGTTCGCCGCCTACCTGGACAGCTTCGAGGGTCACACCGAGGGGGCACGGGCATGAGCGGCACGCAGAAGATCACCCTCGCCAAGGGCCTCAACATGGGGCTGCGCAAGGCGATGGAGGACGACCCCAAGGTGCTGCTGATGGGAGAGGACGTCGGCAAGCTCGGCGGCGTCTTCCGGATCACCGACGGCCTGCAGAAGGACTTCGGCGAGGACCGTGTCATCGACTCGCCGCTGGCCGAGTCCGGCATCGTCGGCACCGCCGTCGGGCTGGCGCTGCGCGGCTACCGCCCGGTCGTCGAGATCCAGTTCGACGGCTTCGTCTACCCCGCCTACGACCAGATCGTCTGCCAGGTCGCCAAGATGACCTACCGCAGCCAGGGCAAGATCCGGATGCCGATGGTGATCCGGATCCCCTTCGGCGGCGGCATCGGCGCGGTCGAGCACCACAGCGAGTCGCCGGAGGCGCAGTTCGCGCACACGCCGGGGCTCAAGGTGGTCGCCTGCTCCAACCCGGTCGACGGCTACTGGATGATCCAGCAGGCCATCGCCTCCGACGACCCGGTGATCTTCCTGGAGCCCAAGCGGCAGTACCACGCGGACAAGGCCGAGCTCGACGAGAGCGCCACCCCGGAGCCGCTGTTCACCTCGCGGGTCGTCCGGCGCGGCAGCGACGTCACCGTGCTCGCCTACGGCCCGACGGTCAAGACCGCGCTCAAGGTCGCCGAGGCCGCAGCGGGTGAGGGCAAGTCGCTCGAGGTGATCGACCTGCGCACCCTGTCGCCGCTCGACATGACGCCGGTCCTGGACTCCGCCCGGCGCACGGGTCGCGTCGTGGTCACCCACGAGGCCCACGTCAACCTCGGTCTCGGGGCCGAGCTCGCAGCCCGTATCACCGAGGAGTGCTTCTACTCCCTCGAGGCTCCGGTGCTCCGGGTCGGCGCGTTCGACACGCCGTACCCCCCGTCCCGGATCGAGGAGGACTACCTCCCCGACCTGGACCGGGTGCTGGACGCCGTCGACCGCTCGCTCGAGTTCTGAAGGCAGGAGATCTGAGATGTCTGAGTTCAAGCTGCCCGACGTGGGCGAAGGCCTGACCGAGGCCGAGATCGTCGGCTGGAAGGTCAAGGTCGGCGACGTGATCGCGATCAACGACGTCATCGTCGACATCGAGACCGCGAAGTCGATCGTCGAGCTGCCCTCGCCGTACGCCGGCACCGTGACCGCGCTGCTGGTCAGCGAGGGCGAGATGGTGGCCGTCGGTACGCCGATCATCGTGGTCGGGGATCCGTCGTCGTCGGAGCCCGAGATGGACCTCTCCAACCCGGCCGCCTCCGGCGGTGTCGAGGGCGAGAGCCTGGTGGGTCGCAACAAGGCCGACCGTGGTCCGGTCCGCCGGGCCCGCAAGGTGGCGTCCGGTGCGGTCGCCGCCCACCTGCAGACACAGGCCGCCTTCGAGCCCGGGGAGGCGCCCATCGTCGAGGCGGAGGAGCCCGCGCCGGCTCCGGTCGCCGTCCGCACCCTCGCGAAGCCGCCGGTGCGCAAGCTGGCCAAGGACCTCGGCGTCGACCTCGGCTCGCTCACTCCCACCGGCAAGGACGGCACGGTCTCCCGGGCCGACGTCCAGGCCGCGGCTGCGGGCCCCCTCGGTGGTCGAGTAGCCGCCGAGCAAGGAAGCGGCGTATCGAGACCCACCGCGGACCGCGAGACCCGCGAGCCGGTCAAGGGCGTCCGCAAGATGATGGGCCAGGCGATGGTGGGCTCGGCGTTCACCATCCCGCACGTCACCGAGTGGGTGAGCGTCGACATGACCCGCACCATGGAGCTCGTCGAGCGGCTCAAGGGTCGACGCGAGTTCCGCGACGTCAGGCTCTCGCCGCTGCTGGTGCTCTCGCGCGCGGTGATGCTGGCGATGCGCCGCACACCGGAGATCAACTCCTACTGGGACGAGGCGGCCGGTGAGGTGGTGCTCAAGCACTACGTCAACCTCGGCATCGCCGCGGCCACGCCCCGTGGCCTGGTCGTGCCCAACGTCAAGGACGCCCAGGACCTCTCGCTGCTCGACCTGGCCGGCGCGCTCAACGCGCTGACCGCGACGGCGCGCGAGGGTCGGACGCAGCCCGCGGAGATGAGCGGCGGGACCTTCACCATCACCAACGTCGGGCCGTTCGGCATCGACGGAGGTACGCCGATCATCAACCCCGGCGAGGCCGCGATCCTGTGCTTCGGAGCGGTCAGGAAGCAGCCGTGGGTGGTTGCCGACGAGATCGTGGTGCGTCAGGTCGCGACCCTGTCACTCTCCTTCGACCACCGCCACATCGACGGCGAGCTCGGCTCGCGGTTCCTCGCCGACGTGGCCGGGATCCTGGAGGACCCCGCGACGGCCCTGCTGTTCTAGTGGCCGGCGGCGTCCATCGCCGCGGCGGTGAGCGAGCGTCCCAACGCGATCATGTCGGCGGCCCGGTGGAACTCCAGGGCGCGAGCGGCGCTCACCGGCACCGTGACCAGCACGTCGGGCGGCAGCCCGGCCATCCGGTAGCGGGAGATGAGCCCCTGCATCGCGTCCATCGAGAGCCCCACCACGTCGGAGATCCGGAGCTGGTCCGTCAGGGCGGCCGGCACCGGCTCCGGGTCGGTGGCGCGACCGACGGTGCGCCGCACCCGCTCGACGAAGGTGTCGCGCCAGGTCGGGTCGGCGGCCTCGCGCGCGGGTGAGGAGAGCTCCTGGGAGGTGCGGGCTCCCTGGAGCGAGATCGCGACGGTCAGGTCGGCGGCGGCCGCGGCCGTCGGTTCGATCGGGACCGGGTTCATCAGGCCACCGTCCGCGAGCAGTCGGCCGTTCATCTCGACAGGCGTGATGACGCCGGGGATCGCGATCGAGGCGCGGATCGCCGCCGCGAGCGGGCCGCGCTGGAACCACACCTCGCGGCGGGCGTGCAGGTCGGTGGCGACGGCGGTGAACGGGATCGGGAGGTCCTCGATCAGCTGGCCGGGGATCAGTCGCTCGACCTCGCCGAAGATCCGCTCCGCGGCGATGGCACCGGGCGCCGACCACTTCGGGTCGAGCAGGCGGAGCACGTCGCGCTGGGTGAGCGTGCGCGTCCACGCCGCGTACTCGTCGAGCTTGCCGGCTGCGGAGAGCCCGCCGACGAGCGCACCCATCGAGCTGCCGGAGATGGCGACGATGTCGTGGCCGCGGGCCTTGATCTCGTCGATGGCGCCGATGTGGGCGTAGCCGCGGGCACCTCCGGAGCCGAGTGCTAGGGCGACGCGCAGCGCTGGCATGGCTCGAGCCTACGGACTCACCCGGGTCTCAGGACGGTCCGGGTGACCGGGGGTGCAGGATCGCGTCGGTCCCGCCGTCGACGAAGAGGGTGGTGCCCACGACCAGGCTGGCGGCGTCGGAGAGCAGGAAGCAGATCGCCGAGGCGACCTCCTGCGGCAGTCCCGGGCGGCCCAGGGCGGTCGGATAGCTGTCGGCGAACGGCCCGAAGACCGGGTCCGCACGGAGCAGGTCGGTCATCGGGGTGGCGATCAGTCCGGGCGCCACCGCGTTCACCCGGATGCCGGCCCCGGCCCAGTCCGGGCCGGTCCCGGCACGCCGCGCCCACCACGCCAGGGCCGCCTTGGTGGCGGGGTAGACCATCACCGCCTCGAGGTCGGCGACCGCGTCTCGCGCGGCCTCCTCGTCGTCGCGGAGGCAGGTCTCGGCCAGACCGGCGTCCCAGCCGGGCTGGCCGGTGATCGAGTTCGAGGCGAGGAGCACGACAGCCGCGCTCCCGGCTGCCCGCAGCTGAGGGTGCAGGCCGCGGAGCAGCGCCGTCGCGCCGAAGTAGTTCACCGACACCACCAGCTGCGGGTCCACCCCGGTCAGGCCGGCGACCCCGGCGGCCGGCACCAGTCCGTCGAGCACGTCGGTGCGCTCGGCCACGCCAGCCACGGCCGCAGCCCGGCCGCTGGTGGTCGACAGGTCGGCCACCACATCGGCATCGCGCTGGTCGACGGTGATCACCCGGTGGCCCTGCTCGCGCAGCAGCGCCGTCGTCGCTGCTCCGATCCCGGAGGCGGCTCCGCTCACGGCATACGTCTTCACGGCGGGAACTGTAACGCGTTCTAGTTGCGGGGCGGGGTAGTCGTCCCGAGCAGCCAGGCGTCGAAGAACGACGTCAGGTCCTCGCCGCTCTTCGCCGACCACCAGGAGGTGATGTCGTCGTACCCGGCGTTCTCCCCGGAGTGCTCCGAGGGCCAGGCACGGATCAGGCGCCAGAAGACGTCGTCGCCGACCCGTTTGCGCAGCTCGTCCCACATCAGGGCCGGGCTGTAGTAGACGTTGGACTCGCCGAACGCCCGTGGGTCGAAGTCGGCCGGCGGGCCGGACTCGGCGCGGAACTCCGCGTCGACTGCGGCCCACTGGTCCATCGTCCGCTCGAGCGGGACGCCCGTGGTCTCGGCCTCCCAGGTCGCCTGCAGGTAGGTCGCCATCCCCTCGTTCATCCAGACGTCGCGCCAGTCGACGGGGGTCACCTCGTCGCCGTACCACTGGTGCACGATCTCGTGGACGAGCACGGCGGTGGAGGTCGCGTACTTCGAGTCGCCCAGGGTCAGCATCGTCTGGGTCTCCATGCCGCTGCGCGAGTCGACGATCACGATGCCGAGGCTGTCGAACGGGTAGGGCCCGAGCCGCTCCTCCACCCAGGCCAGCGCCTCGGGCGTCGAGCGCAGGTCGGCGAGCCGCTCGGGCCGGTCCGGCGGCACCCAGTAGGAGAGCGGCACCCCCGAGTCGGAGACGTCCTCGGTGACGGCGAGGTCGCCGATCGCGATGGTGACGAGGTACGACGACGCCGGATCGTCCAGCCTCCAGCGGGTGGTCGTCCGGTCGCCCTGCTCGGTCCGGGCGAGCAGGCTGCCGTTGGCGACCCCGACGCCCGGCGCCGCAGTGGTGATCGTGAACGAGTAGAGCGCCTTGTCGGAGGGCTGGTCGTTGACGGCGTACCAGCTGAAGGCTCCGAAGGGCTCCTGCATCGTCCAGACCTCGCCGTCGTCGGTGATCGTCCAGCCGGTGCTGTCGAAGTCGTCGCGTGTGGTCGGCGCCGGCACCGGTGCCGGCGTCCCGGTGTAGCGGACCCGCAGGGTGTAGTGGCGGTCGGCGCGGACGCGCTTCTCGACGACGAGGTCCTTGCCGCGATGGGTGTACGGCGTGCGGCGGCCGTCGACGTGGAGTGCGGTCACCTCGAGCGGACCGCCGAGGTCGAGCTGGAAGCGGGGGGTGTCGGACGTCGCCCGGAAGTCGAGCGTCTCGACCCCCTTCAGGATGCGCCCGGCCGGGTCCCAGGTCAGGTCGAGGTCGTAGTGCAGGGCGTCCACCCCGGGGTCGCCGACCCTCGGGTAGACGCGGTCCTCGACCGGTTCGCTGACCGCCGAGTCGAGGTCGGCGGCCGAGAAGCCGGCGGTGGGTCGCGGGTCGACGCCCGGGCCGGCTGCCGGCGAGGGGCGGTCGTCGGACGACGTACAGCCTGCGAGTGCGGGGGCCGAGAGGGCGAGCGCGCCCGCCAGGGCGAGAGCCGCCGGCCGGTGCCCCCGCGGTGCTCTCATCGGGCCAATCTAGCGACCGGTTAGCGTTCGGTGCGTGACGACCTCCTTGATCCGCAACGCCCGGCTGGTCCCGCTGCGCGCCGGCGAGCAGGCCCCCGGTCGCCCGGTCGACGTCGTCGTCGAGGACGGGAACGTGACCGCGGTCGGACCGGGCCTCCAGCCGCCGGCCGGCCTCGACGGCAGCGACGTGATCGACGCTGCCGGTCGCTGGCTGATCCCTGGTCTCTGGGACCAGCACGTGCACCTGGCCCAGTGGACGCTGGCCTCGCAGCGCCTCGACCTCGCGACCGCGCGCTCGCCCGAGGACGTCACCCGTGCCGTCGCCGAGCGGGTCGCCGCCGACCCCGCCCTGCCGGTGATCGGCTGGGGGCACCGCTCGGGAGGGTGGGACCGCGAGGTGACGGTCTCCGAGCTGGACGCCGTCTCCGCCGACTCGGCCGTGGTGCTGATCAGCGGCGACGGCCACCACGCGTGGCTCAACACGACCGCGCTCATGCACCTGGCGCTGCCGGTGCGGGACTCGGTGGTTCGCGAGACCGAGTGGTTCTCGGTCTACCCGCGGCTCGCCACCCTGGTCGGCAACGACGGCACCTCTCCGGACGCCTATCGCCGCACTCTCGAGCACGCCGCCGCGCAGGGGATCGCCGGACTGGTGGACTTCGAGTTCGGCGGCGGTCGCGAGGAGTGGGCAGAGCGGTGGTCGTCCGGGTGCGACCTGCTGCGGGTGCGGTGGGCGACGTACGCCGACAGCCTGGACGACGTCATCGCCGCCGGCCTGCGCTCGGGCGACACCCTGCCGGGCTGTGACGGGCGAGCCACGATGGGGCCCCTGAAGATCATCAGCGACGGATCGCTGAACACCCGGACCGCCTGGTGCTGCGAGCCGTACGGCGACGCCCACCGTCTCGAGCACCCCTCCGGCCAGCCCAACCTCTCCGGCCTGGAGCTGCGCGAGCTGCTCGGTCGTGCGCACGCGAGCGGGCTCGAGATCGCGACGCACGCGATCGGGGACGCGGCCGTCGCCGAGGCGCTCGGCGCGTATGCCGACACCGGCGCGCGCGGATCGATCGAGCACGCCCAGATGGCCCGGCGCGACGACGTGCGACGGATGGCCCAGCTCGGCATCCGGGCCAGCGTGCAGCCGGCGCACCTGCTCGACGACCGCGACCTCACCGAGAAGATCTGGGGCGAGCGGTCCGAGCGCTGCTTCGCCTTCCGCTGGATGCTCGACGACGGGGTCGAGCTGGCGCTCGGGTCTGACGCGCCGGTCTCGCCGCTCGATCCGTGGCTGGCGATGGCGGCCGCCGTGCACCGCAGCGCCGACGGGCGCGGACCGTGGCACGGCGAGCAGGGGCTGACGCCGGGCGAGGCGCTGGCCGCCTCCGTGGACGGCGCCCCGACGGTCGGCCCCGGCTCCCGCGCCGACCTGGTGCTGCTCGACCGGGACCCGCTGCTGCGCGACCTCGACCAGGGCGACAGCGCCGCGCTCGGCGCGGCGCTGCGGACGATGGCCACCGCGGTCGCCGTGACCGTCGTGGCCGGTCGGGTCGTGCACGACGGACGCTGAGGTCAGCCGAGCCGGTCCACGATCAGGTCGGCGACGGCCTGCTGCTCGACGGCGAGCGGGTGGTAGGCCAGCGCCCGCTGGGCCGACGTCACCCGGCCGTTGATCCACGGGTCGTCGGAGCAGATGTCGTGGCCGGCGCTGGGCTTCCAGAGGTCGACGTACTCGGCCCTCGCCCGGCGGGCGCCCTGCCGCAGCGCGGCGTCGAGGCCCTTGTTGACGGTGCGGACGAAGGCGTAGTCGCCGGTCGCGAGGGGCAGCAGGTCGCAGCTGCCGGACGCCGGGGCTATCTGGGGGTAGCCGATGACCAGGATCCGGGCCGTCGGCGCGCGGTCCCGGACCCCGGCGATGACGCCCTCGAGGTTGTCCCGGATCCCGCTCAGCGACTGGGTCAGCCGGTCGCTGCCGTCGGTGGTGAGGGCGTCGCGGCACGGGGTCCCGTCGGGGTCGCCGGAGGCGAGCTGGGTGCACTGGCCCACGAGCGTGCCGAACAGCCCGAAGTCGTTGCCACCCAGGCCGATCGTCACCAGGTCGGTGCCGGCGTCCACCGCGTCGAGCTGCGCCGGCACGGTCAGGTCGCCGCTCCCCTGGGGGGTCGTCGCGTTGGCCGTCGTCGCGCCGCTGCAGCTGACGTCCTCGAGCGGGGTGTCGCCCAGCGCGGCCGCGACCAGAGCCGGGTAGTTCGCTCCCGACCGCAGGCAGATCGAGGCCGGGTCGGTGGGTGGCACCAGCGGAGCGGCGGTGTAGGAGTCGCCGAGCGCGACGTACCGGTCGAACGTCGCGGTGGTGCTCGGGGTCGAGGTCGGTGGTGGTCGGCGCGGGATCGGGTCCCGCATCGCTGCCGTTGCTGGAGCAGCCGGCCGTCAGCAGGAGGATGGTCGCGACGACGACGACGGCGGTCAGGTCACGCATGTGTCGACCGTACGGGTCTGCTGGGCGGGCGATGGGGTACCAATGACCCATGGCCGACGACAACGAGTCCCTCCTGACGGTCGTCGTGGCGATGTTGGCCAACGCCCTGCTCGCGGTGGCGAAGTCGGTGGCCGCGGTGGTGACCGGTTCCGCAGCGATGGTGGCCGAGGCTGCGCACTCCTGGGCGGACGCCGGCAACGAGGTGTTCCTGCTGATCGCCGAGCGCTCCGGCAAGCGACCGCGCGACGCCGACCACCCGCGGGGCTACGGCCGCGCGACGTACATCTGGTCGCTGGTGGCGGCCTTCGGGCTGTTCTCGGCCGGCGCGGTGCTCTCGATCTGGCACGGCGTCACGGCGCTGGGGAAGCCGGAGGAGGGGGCCAGCTTCACCCTCAACTACGTGGTGCTGGGGATCGCGCTGCTGCTGGAGGGGACCTCGTTCGTGCAGGCGTCGCGGCAGGTGCGCGGCAGCGCCCGCCGGTTCGGGCGGCACCCGCTCGAGTTCGTGTCACACACCTCCAACCCGACGCTGCGGGCGGTCTTCTTCGAGGACCTCTCCGCGCTGCTCGGCATCCTGATCGCGGCGATCGGCATCGCGTTGCACCAGGTCACCGGCAACCCGATCTACGATGCGCTCGCCTCGATCGCGATCGGGGTCCTGCTGGGCTTCGTCGCGGTCTTCCTGATGCGCCGCAACATGGAGTACCTCCTCGGCGAGGGACCCACGCCCGAGGTGCAGGGCCGGGTGCTCATCCAGATGCTCGAGCACCCGGAGATCGAGCGCGTCACCTACCTGCACGTCGAGTTCGTCGGCCCGCAACGGGTCTTCGTGGTGGCCGCGGTGGACCTGGTCGGCGACGACCACGAGTCCGGCCTGGCCGTGCGGCTGCGCCGGGTGGAGTCCGAGGTCGAGCGGATGGAGGTCATCGAGGACGCCGTGCTGACCCTCTCGCTCCCGGACGAGGCATCCCTGACGCCCTGAATTTCGCCGAAACGCTTGACGACGAATATGTAAGTACGATGAACTAACAAATGTGACCACCATCTCTCCGGTAGGACGGCCGCTGCGCCCCCGCGGCAAGCGCCTCCAGGAGGACACCCGCCGCCACCACCGGTCGCTGCTGCTCCAGCAGCTCTTCAGGGAGGGTCCGGCGAGCCGAGCCGACCTGGCCCGCACGAGTGGCCTCACGCGGGTCACCGTGTCCGACCTGGTCGGCGAGCTGCTCGTCGAGGGCCTGGTCGAGGAGCTCGGCGCACCCGCCGAGAGCCGGGTCGGCAAGCCCCCCACCCTGGTCGGGCTGGCTGCGGACTCCGCGCACATCGTCGGCATCGACCTGTCCGTCGACGACCGGATGACCGGTGCGGTGCTCAACCTCGCCGGTCAGGTCAAGGCCCGACACGAGCTCGCCAGCACCGGCGTCCGCGGGGACGACGCGGTCGCCCTGGTCCACCGGCTCGCCGCCGAGCTGATCGCGATGACCGAGCGTCCGGTGCTCGGCATCGGCGTGGGGAGCCCCGGTGTCGTCGACGCTTCCGGCACCGTCATCTCGGCCCCCAACCTCGAGTGGGCCGACACTCCGCTCGCCGAGAGCCTCACCGCGGCGTTCGAGCTGCCCGTCTTCGTGGCGAACGACGCCAACACCGCCGTCCTCGGCGAGCACACCTTCGGCCAGACCGGCGACGGCGGCCTGATGGTGCTCCGGGTCGGGACCGGCGTCGGCGCCGGGCTGGTGCTCGGCGGCTCACTGCTGCACGGCAACCACGGCGCCGCCGGCGAGATCGGGCACGTCGTGGTCGATCCCGACGGCGAACGCTGCGCCTGCTCGCGCACCGGCTGCCTCGAGACCGTGGTCGCCGTACCCCACCTGCGCCAGCTGCTCGTCGCCGGCGACCCGACCGAGGTGCTGACCCGGGCCGGCGAGCAGCTCGGCGTGGTGCTCGCCCCTGTGGTCGGGACCCTCAACCTGCACGAGGTGGTGCTCAGTGGCCCGCCGGAGCTGCTGGACGGGCCGCTGCTCGCGGCCGTCGACAGGACCCTGCGGGAGCGGCTCATGCCGGTCAGCGCCGACGGCCTGGTGGTGCGCACCTCCACCCTCGGCGAGGACGTGGTGCTCGTGGGCGCCGCCGTGCTCGTCCTCTCCGGACAGCTGGGCGTCTCGTGAGACCGCCCGGCCCTCCGCGGGGCAACCCCTAGCTGTCCGCACCGTCACCCGACGGACCGGCACCCCCAGGACCCGGCACGCCGCCGCAACTGGACCATCCACATCAGTAACCCGAGAGAGGAATACTGCGGTGCGCATCAAGAAGACACTCGCGGTCGCCGCGATGGCCACGTTGGCCCTGACCACCCTGGGGGCGTGCGGAAGCGACGACGCCGACAACAAGTCCGCCGACAGCGGGCCCGAGACCGCCGACATCCGGGTCTGGCTCAACGGCACGGACACCCCGCAGGAGGCCCGGGACTGGCTCAAGACCACCTTCGAGAAGGAGAATCCCGGCTCCACGCTCACCATCGAGCAGCAGGAGTGGGAGGGCCTGGTCGACAAGCTGACGACCTCGCTGTCCAGCGACTCCGAGACCCCGGACGTCGTCGAGATCGGCAACACCCAGGCCCCGACCTTCACCGGCGCCGGCGCGTTCTCCGACCTGACCGACCAGCTCGGCGACCTCGGCGGGGACGACCTCCTCCCGGGCTTCGTCGACGGCGCGACGATCGACGGCAAGACCTACGCGGTGCCGTACTACGCCGGCTCGAAGTACGTCTTCTATCGCACCGACCTGCTCGAGGAGGCCGGCCTCGAGGTTCCCACGACGATGGAGGACTTCGTCGCGGCGGCCGAGACGCTGAAGAAGGCCAACCCGAAGCCGGCCAACTTCTCCGGCTTCTGGTTCCCCGGCAAGGACTGGCGTGACGGCGCGGCGTTCCTCTGGGACGCCGGCGGCGACTTCGCCACCGAGGACGGCGGCGAGTGGTCGGGCTCGCTCGCGAGCGACGAGTCCATCGCGGGTCTCACCACGGCCCAGAAGCTCTTCACCGAGACCTCGGGCGCAGCCAAGGACGGCAACGAGGCCGACCCGTGGACGCCGTTCTGCAACAACGAGATCGGGATGATGCTGACGCCGGGTTGGGTCAAGGGCGTCCTCGAGGACCCCAAGACCGGGTGCCCCGACATGATGAAGAACGTCGGTGTCTTCGCGCTCCCGGGCTCCGACGGCCAGCCGGCCCCGGTGCTGCTCGGTGGGTCCGACATCGCGATCTCGGCCAAGTCGGCCAACCAGGGGCTGGCCCAGAAGGCCGTCGCCCTGATGGTCAGCGAGGACTACCAGACGATCATGGCGAAGGCCGGTCTCACACCGGCCCTCACGTCGCTGGCCCCGCTGCTCGGTGACGACGTCTACGCCCAGGCCTCGATCGCGGCTGCCTCCAACGCCAAGCTCACCCCGGCCGCGCCGGGCTGGGCCTCGGTCGAGGGCTCCTTCGTCCTGGAGGACCTGTTCGTGGACCTCGCCAAGGGCGGCGACGTCGCGGAGCTGGCCAAGGGCGCCGACGAGAAGATGAACGACCAGCTCAACGGCTGACCCAGCCACCAGCACCACCAGCACCTCGGCCGGGGCGGCCTCAGCTGCCGCCCCGGCCGCGCCGTGCCCGACCAGACCATCCGAGAGGAGCCGACCATGAGCGACACCACCGCCCCGCGGTCGCGTCGCAGCGCGTTGCCGTACGTCCTCGGCGTGCCCGCGATCGCGGCCCTGGTGCTCGCGCTCGGCTACCCGCTGGTGCGCCAGGTCGTGCTGTCCTTCCAGGACTTCGGGCTGGCCCAGCAGTTCGGCAAGCCGCCGGAGTGGGTGGGGATCCAGAACTACCGCGACCTGCTCACCAACTCCTACCTCTGGCGCGTCGTGGGCCGCTCGGTCGTCTTCTGCCTCGTCAACGCGGCGCTGACGCTGTTGATCGGGGTCGGGGTCGCGCTGCTGATGCGTCAGATGTCCAAGCCGATCCGGCTGCTGGTGCAGAGCGGGCTGCTGCTCGCCTGGGCGATGCCGGTGATCGCCGCCCTGACCGTGTGGCAGTGGCTCTTCGACTCGCAGTACGGCGTGGTCAACTACGTGCTCACCGAGCTCGGCTCCGACTACTCCGGTCACCCGTGGCTGCTGCAACCGCTGTCGTTCTTCTTCGTGGCGACCGTCATCGTGGTCTGGATGAGCGTGCCGTTCGTCGCCTTCACGGTGTACGCCGCGCTCACCCAAGTGCCCGAGGAGCTGCTCGAGGCCGCGGAGATCGACGGCGCCGGCCCCTGGCAGCGCGGCACCGCGGTCATCCTGCCGACCGTGCGCCCGGTGCTGCTCGTGGTCGCCCTTCTCCAGGTGATCTGGGACCTCCGGGTCTTCACCCAGATCTACGTGCTTCAGCAGGCCGGCGGCACGACGCGCGACACCAACCTGCTCGGCACCTACATCTACCGACTCGGCATCGGCGGCAGCCAGTTCGGCGTCGCCTCGGCGGTCGCCATCTTCATGCTGGCGCTGACCGTGGTCCTGACCGCGCCGTACATCCGCATGATGCTCAAGCAGGAGGAGGACTGATGCCTCGCCCCGTCGCCCGTTCCAGCAGGATCGTGGCCAACTCGCTCGGCGTGCTGATCTTCCTGGTGTGCGCGTTCCCCGTCTACTGGATGGTCAACACCTCGCTGCTGCCGCTCAACGAGATCCGCTCGCCGACGCCGACCTGGGTGCCGTTCGGCGGCTCCCTCGACAACTACCGCACCGTCTTCAGCGGACCCCAGTTCCTCAACGCGCTCAAGATGAGTCTCGCCGTCACCATCCTCACCGTCGCGGTGGCGCTGGCCTTCGCGTTCCTCGCGGCGGTGGCCGTCTCGCGGTTCCGCTTCCCCGGCCGCAAGAGCTTCATCGTCACGCTGCTGCTGATCCAGATGATCCCTGTCGAGGGCCTCTTCATCTCGCAGTACAAGATGCTGGAGAGCCTGGACCTGCTCAACACCGTCACCGGCCTCACCCTGGTCTACGTGGCGACGGTGCTGCCCTTCACCATCTGGACCCTGCGCGGCTTCGTCGCCGGCGTGCCCTACGAGCTCGAGGAGGCCGCGATGATGGACGGCTGCTCGCGCACCCAGGCGTTCTTCAAGATCACCTTCCCGCTGCTCGCGCCCGGCCTGGTGGCGACCGGCGTCTTCGGGTTCATCCAGGCGTGGAACGAGTTCACCCTCGCCGTCGTGGTGATGAGCCGCGAGGACCGCCGGACGCTGCCCCTGTGGCTGAGCAGCTTCACCGACGTCAACCGCGGCACCGACTGGGGCGCGATCATGGCCGGCTCCACGCTGATCGCCATCCCGGTCGTGATCTTCTTCCTCCTCGTCCAGGGCCGGATGGTCTCGGGGCTGACCAGCGGGGCGGTGAAGGGATGACGCTCGACGAGCTGGCGCTCCGGGTGCTGCTCGCCTCCTTCCCCGGGACGACGCTGGCGCCCGACGTGGCCGAGCTGTTCGACGCCGGCCTCGGCGGCTTCTGCCTCTTCGGCAGCAACACCGCCGACGGCCCGGAGGCGATCGCCGCGCTGACCGCCGCGATCCGGTCGCGGGCGCCGTACGCCGTCGTCGCGGTCGACGAGGAGGGCGGCGACGTCACCCGGCTGCACGCCCTCGAGGGCAGTCCGGTGCTCGGCCCAGCGGCTCTCGGCGCGGTCGACGACCTCGACCTGACCCGGGCGACCGGGCGCTCGATCGGCAGGGAGCTCGCCGCGGTCGGCGTCAACCTCGACCTCGGCCCGGTCGCCGACGTCAACAGCAACCCGGACAACCCGGTCATCGGGACCCGCAGCTTCGGACCGGAGCCGGACCGCGCGGCGGCGCACGTCGCGGCCTGGGTCGCCGGACTGCAGGGGGCCGGGGTCGCGGCCTGCGCCAAGCACTTCCCCGGGCACGGCGACACCGCGCAGGACAGCCACCTCGAGCTGCCGACGGTGGACGTCGACCTGGCGACCCTGCTCGAGCGCGAGCTGGTGCCGTTCGCGGCGGCGGTCGAGGTCGGCGTCGGCTCCGTGATGACCTCCCACATCGTGCTGCCGGCCGTGGACCCGGAGCTGCCGGCCACCTTGAGCGGCCCGGTGCTGGGGCTGCTGCGCGAGCGGCTCGGCTACGACGGAGTGATCGTCAGTGACGCCCTCGACATGGCCGGCGCCAGCGCGGAGCGCGGTATCCCCGAGGCCGCGGTGCTCTCGCTCGTGGCGGGCGCCGACCTGCTGTGCATCGGTCCTGACAAGGAGGTCGCGCTGATCCGCGAGATCCAGGCGGCGATCGTGGCTGCCGTCGACGCGGGTCGACTGCGCGAGGGCCGGCTCCGCGAAGCGGTGGCCAGGATCGATCGGCTGCCTCGCGGCGCGGCCGGTGCCCCGGTCGGCGCCGGCCCGCTCGACGCCAGTCAGCTGGCGGGGGCGCGGCACTCGCTGCGGATCGAGGGCGAGCTGCCGGACCTGTCCAGCGCGAGCGTCGTGAGTGTCGCGACCGCGGCCAACATCGCCGTCGGAGAGGTGCCGTGGGGACTGGTCCCCGACGGCACCGTCTCCCCGGACGCCGACGGTGTGCCCGGGGCCGGGCCGGTCGTGCTGCAGGTCCGCGACGCCCACCGCCGCCCTGAGGTCGGCGCACTGGTGGCGCGCGTCGCGGCCGGCGGTCGGCCCGTGGTGGTGGTGGAGTGGGGCTGGCCCGGGGAGTACGACGGCCCGGCCACCCGGATCTGCACCCGTGGCTACTCCCGACCGGGAGCCGCTGCGGTGCGCGAGCTGCTGGAGAAGGCGGGGTGGGTCGGATGAGCGAGCTGAACGTCGGCCTCGACATCGGCGCCACCAAGACGCTGGGTCTGGTGGTCGACCGGAGCGGAGCGATCCTGGCCGAGGTGCGCGAGCCGACCCAGCCCGGTGCCGACGGCGTGGTCGCGACCGCGGCGCGGGTCGTCGAGGCGCTGCGCGCCGCGGTCGGCGAGCCGTTGAGCGGCACCGTCGGGGTCGGGATGCCCGGCCTGGTCGACACCGACCGCGGCGCGGTCAAGCACGCGGTCAACCTCGGCGTCGACGGCGACTGGCTGCCGTTCGCCGACCTGCTCGCCGCACGGATCGGGGTGCCGGTCGTCGTCGAGAACGACGTCAACGCCGCCACCCTCGGTGCCGTCGAGCTCAGCGGCATGGACGACCTCGTCTACCTCAGCATCGGCACCGGCCTCGCCGCCGGCCTGGTCATCGAGGGCCGGCTGCGTCGCGGCGAGCACGGTGCGGCCGGCGAGATCGGCCACGTGCCGGTCGACCCCACCGGGGCCCTCTGCACCTGCGGCCAGCGCGGCTGCCTGGAGACCATCGCCTCCGGGTCGGCCCTCAGCGCCGCCTGGCCGTCCGGCGACGTACCCGCCGCTCAGGCGCTCTTCGCCGCAGCGGCAGCCGGTGACCAGCGCGCGGTCGCGGCGCGGGACCGGTTCGCGGCCGGGGTCGCGAGCGCCGTCCGCGTGCTCAGCCTGGCCGTCGACCCCCGCACCGTCGTGCTCGGTGGGGGTGTCGCTCACCTCGGTGAGCCGCTGCGGGTCAGTGTCGCGGCGGCACTGCTCGACCAGGCGGCGGCCTCGCCGTTCCTGGCCTCGCTCGACCTGGCCGGTCGGCTGCGGGTGGTCCCGTCGGACTACCCGGTCGCCGCGGTCGGTGCGGCGCTGCTGGGTCGGCCATGACCGACCTGCTGGTGACCGGCGGGGTCGACGCCGACGGCGCACCGGTCGAGGTCGCGATCGCGGACGGGCTGGTGGCTGCGACGACCGACGGCCCGGTCCTCGACGTCACCGGTCTGACGGTGCTGCCTGGCCTGCTCGACCTCCAGGTCAACGGCGCCGCCGGCATCGACATCACCGCCGAGCCGACCCGGCTGTGGGAGGTCGGGGCCGCGCTCGCGTCGTACGGCGTGACCGCGTTCGTCCCGACCGTGATCACCTCCCACCCCGCGGCCCGCGAGTCCGCGCTGGCGACCCTCGCCGCGGGGCCACCCGAGGAGTGGCGGGGCGCGGTGCCCCTGGGCCTGCACCTCGAAGGGCCGATGATCGCGCCGACCCGCAAGGGTGCGCACCCCGAGCACTGGCTGACCCGGCCCGATCCCACCGTGGTCGAAGGCTGGTCCCGCGAGGCCGGTGTGCTGATGGTGACGATCGCACCCGAGCTGCCCGGTGCGCTCGACGTGATCGAGACGCTCGTCGACCGCGGTGTCGTGGTCGCGGTCGGTCACACCGACGCCACCGCCGCCGAGGTGGCGGCGGCGGTCGCGGCCGGGGCCACCTGCCTGACCCACCTGGGCAACGCGATGCCGCCGATGCTGACCCGGGAGCCCGGCCCGGTCGGGGTGGCACTGGCCGGTCCTGACCTGGTCGCCGGCGTGATCGCCGACGGCCACCACCTGCACCCGGACTTCCTCAGGGTCGCCTGGCAGGCGCTGGGTCCCGCGCGCTTCCTGTCGGTCTCCGACACGACGGCTGCGCTCGGGCTGTCCGACGGCGCCACCCGGCTCGGCGACCAGGACGTCGTCGTCGCCGGTGGCACGGTCCGGCTCGCGGATGGCACCCTGGCCGGCTCCGCGGCGTCCCTCGTCGACTGCCTGCGGGTGCTGCGAGCGACGTCTGGCTGCTCGCTCGCCGCCGCGGTCGCCACCGCCACCACCACGGCCGCCGCCGTGGTCGGCGACGACACCCGAGGCCGGCTCGCGCCCGGCTGCCGCGGTGACGTCACCGTCGTCAACGCGGCCCTGGCCGTGGTGGCCACGGTCGTGGGTGGGGTGCTCGTCCACGGGGGCGGCCGCTGATGGAGGTCGTCCCGCTCGACTCCACCACCGCGGTGGCCGCGCTCGCCGCCGACACGATCGAGACGCTGGTGCGCTCGCGACCGGCCGCGGTGCTGGGTCTCGCGACCGGATCCAGCCCGCTGCCGACGTACCAGGAGCTGATCCGGCGTCACCGGGCCGGCACCGGTCCGGCGTACGACGAGGTCCGAGGCTTCAACCTCGACGAGTACGTCGGCCTGCCGGCCGGCCACCCGCAGACCTACCGCGTGACCATCGCCCGCGAGCTGACCGACGGTCTCGGTCTGGCGCCGGAGCAGGTCAGTGGGCCGGACCCGGCGCCCGACGGGCTGCCGGGTGCGGGGGCACGCTACGAGGAGGCGATCCGGGCAGTCGGTGGGATCGACCTGCAGGTGCTGGGGATCGGCGCCGACGGGCACCTCGCCTTCAACGAGCCCGGTTCGTCGCTCTCCTCGCTGACCCGGATCAAGACGCTCACCGAGCAGACCCGGCAGGACAACGCCCGCTTCTTCGACTCCCTCGACGAGGTGCCGCGGCACGTGCTGACCCAGGGACTCGGCACCATCCTGCGCGCTGGTCACCTGCTGCTGGTGGCGAGCGGTGCGGGCAAGGCAGCGGCGGTCGCGTCCGCCGTGGAGGGGCCGCTCTCCGCGAGCTGCCCGGCCTCGGTGCTGCAGCTGCACCCGCACGTGTCGGTGCTCCTCGACCCGGGTGCGGCGTCCGGTCTGTCCCGGGTGGAGCACCACCGCGAGGTCTACGCGGCGAAGCCGGAGTGGCAGGGACTCTGACCCGGCGGGTCCTCTGGGCAGAGCGACGGCCCCGGGTGGGGGACCGGGGCCGTCTGGGGGAGTGGCTCAGAGATCGATCGGGCGAAGCACCCGGTCGACTCCGTGCGCGATCTGCTTGTTGCCCTTGTTGATGTTGAACGAGATGATCCGCGCGTTGCGCGAGTTGGTGTCCTTGTCGCCGAGGACGACCTCCTTGCGGGTGACGTTGACCTTGATCGTCCCGCCCTGGGCGGTGGTCAGCTTGGCCCCGTCGGACTTGGCGGCCTGGGCCTTGGTGATCGTGACGCCCGGCACCACGTGGTAGAGCAGGACGGCCTCGATGGTCGCCACGTCCGCGACCTTGGCCAGCTTGTTGAAGGTCGCCTTCTCGGTGTGCGGGGCCTTGCCCGTGAGCGAGCGGACGAGCTTGCGGAAGGCGCGATCGGTCGGCAGGAACGCGGTGACCCGCTTGTTGCCCTTGGTCAGGACGGCGACCTTGCTGTCCGGCTTCGCCTTCAGCACGGTGGTGACAGCCTTGTCGAGGATGTCGAAGTCGTTCCAGTTGTGGTCGAAGTGGTGGCCGTCAGCGGCGAGCACCGTGGCCAGGCTGGTGGTGCCGACCTTGGCAGCCGGCGCGGTTGCCGCTCCAGCCGGCGTGGCCAGTGCCGAGACGGTCAGGGCGGCCACGGCGAATGCCGAGGCTGTTGCAGTGATGCGGTTCCTCATTGGTTTCCTCTTTCTTGTGTGGGGTATCAGGAGGCGGTCGAGGTGTCGTCGGCGTAGCTGCCGCGCAGCACCGAGGTGACCGAGTGGCCCGGGTCGCCGTCGTCGTCCTCGAGACTGACGTCGACCGCGCTGTAGGAGTCCAGCAGGGAGTCGGCGAGCTCGAAGGATGCGCTGCCGCCCGGGCCGACCTGGCCCAGCGGCAGCATCTTGTTGGTCTCCGGGTCGAGCAGCCAGGCGTAGTAGAAGTGGCCGCGGCCGGCACCGGGCAGCGCCGGCGCCTCGATCGTCATCTCGGTGTGCCGACGGTCCGTGGCGACCATCCGGACCTCGCCGTCGGTGTCGTCGCGGACCGTGGAGCCCTCGACCGTGGACAGTGGCACCGAGGCGTAGGCCGTAGCGGGCGCAGGGTCGTCGCCCGACTGGTCGAGGAGGGACCCCCCGAGGGCGCCGAACGCGACGCCGGCGATCAGGGCGATCCCCGCCGCCACGGCCACCAGCAGGGCCGGGACCCGCCGCGCCCGACGCGGACCAGGTGCGACGAAGGGTGGGAGGTCGGGTGGGGTCGCCGTACCTCCGGGCTCGGCGACGGTGCGCGCCGCGCGGACCAGCAGGGAGTTCCCCACAGCGAGCTCGGCGAGCTCGGAGCGGCAGTCGACGCAGCTGTCGAGGTGGTCGCCGGCGGCGGTGGCTTCGGTGTTGGTGAGCTCGCCGCGGAGCAGGGCGAACAGGTCCGGGTGGTTCATCGCGGTCCCCCGTCGTCGGTGCGCATCAGCGTGGCGAGCCGCCGGGTGCCGCGGGCTGCGCGGGCCTTGACCGTCCCGAGGGGCACGTCGAGGTGGACCGCGATCTCACGTTGGGTCAGTTCGGCGTAGTAGGCGAGCTCCAGCACCATCCGTTCATGCTCGGGCAGCCGGTCCAGGGCGGCCCGCACCTCGGCGGCGTCGGCGTACCTCTCGGCGGTCTCCCGCCCGTCCTCCCCGATCAGTCCCCGCGCGGCCTCGACGTCGACCACCTGGTGCCGGCGCCCCCGCAGCGAGTCGACGGCCCGGCGGTGCGCGATCGTGAAGAGCCAGCTCGAGAAGCGCATCGTCGGGTCGTAGCGGTCGGCGCTGCGCCACACGTCGAGGAAGGTCCGCTGCAGGACGTCCTCGGCCTCGTCGGGGCCGACGTAGCGGCGCAGGTAGGCCAGCAGGCTCGGTCCGTAGGTGAGATAGGCGTCCTCGAGCGCCGACTCGTCGTGCCCGGCCAGTCGTGCACCGAGTGCGGACCCACTCTCCATGCCGGTGATTCGTTGCCACCCGGCTCAGCGGTTGCCTCCCGACGGAGAATCTTTCCAGCGGGCCGGATCTCGGTGGTCGAGTAGCGAGCGCCAGCGGGCCGGATCTCGGTGGTCGAGTAGCGAGCGCCAGCGGGCGGATCTCGGTGGTCGAGTAGCGAGCGCCAGCGAGCGTATCGAGACCCACGGTGGTGGTCTCGATACGACCAGACTGATCCTGGTCGAGTAGCGCGCCAGCGGGCCGGATCTCGGTGGTCGAGTAGCGAGCGCCAGCGGGCGGATCTCGGTGGTCGAGTAGCGAGCGCCAGCGAGCGTATCGAGACCCACGGTGGTGGTCTCGATACGCCGCCTCGTTCCTCGGCGGCTACTCGACCGACGATTGATCGAGACCCACGGTGGTGGTCTCGATACGCCGCCTGCCGGCGGCTATCTCTCGGCTGTCGAGAGCGTACTCGACCGACGATTGATCGAGACCCACGGTGGTGGTCTCGATACGCCGCCTCGTTCCTCGGCGGCTACTCGACCGACGACTGATCGAGACCCACGGTGGTGGTCTCGATACGCCGCCTCGTTCCTCGGCGGCTACTCGACCGACGACTGATCGAGACCCACGGTGGTGGTCTCGATACGACCGACGACTGATCGAGACCCACGGCCCTGCCTGGGCACGACGGCCGTCCTCGACCGGTGTGGGGTCAGCCGAGTGCGACGGTCAGGGCGAGGACCGTGTCGGGGTCGTCGAGCTTGTCGCCGTAGAGCTCGCGCAGCTGACCCATCCGGTAGCGCACGGTCTGGGGGTGCACGAACAACGCCTCTGCGACGTCCTCGCGGCGACCCTGGTGCAGCAGCCAGCAGCGCAGCGTCTCGGTGAGCTTCTCGGCGGCGCTGGGGCGCAGGTCGGCGAGCGGTGCGAGCACGGCGGCACGCAGGTCGGCGCGCGCGGCCGGGTCTGCGCCCAGCACCAGGGTCACCAGGTGGGCCTCGGTGTCGAGGTCGATGCCGGCGACCCGGCCGCGCAGCGCCCGGTCGTAGGACACGCGTACGTCGAGCCACGGTCGCGCTGGTCCAGCGAGCGCCCCTCGGTCGGTGAGGGTGCGCAGGAGTGCGGCGCGGCGGTGGCCGTGGGCGTCTGGCACCAGCAGCAGCACGCCCTCGTCGAGCTCGGGAGGGTCGGCCGCCTGGAGGGTGCCCGGCGAGACGGCGGCGATCACCGGCCGCACCTGGGACTCCGGGACGAGCACCGCGGTGAGGGTGGTCGGTGGATCCCAGCTGGCGCGTTCGGCCGCGGACAGCACCCGATCGGCCGGCGCACCGGTGATCAGGTGGTGGGCGACCCGCTCGAGGAGCCGCTGCCGGACCCTGCCGGTGGTCGCGAGCTCATCGGTGTGCCCGGCGACGCTGGCGGCGGAGAGCTCGTCGATGTAGGCGAAGACCAGCTCGGCGAACCCGACCAGGGTCTCCGCCTCGACGCCGGCGCGCACCGCGGTCGTCGACATGTCTCGCCACGCCACCCGGGCCCCGATCCGGTAGGCCGCCAGCAGGGCCTCGGTGCTGCGGCCGCTGCGGGCCTCACCGCGGCCGAGCTGGTAGGCGCCCTCGACGGCCGGAGCGGTCGGGGTGCCGGGGTCCGCGCCGCGCCGCCCGCTGGCCAGGGAGAGGAAGCCGCCGAGCGCCAGCTGCACCGCGTTGCGGATGTTCTCGCCCATCGATCCCGTCAGCGCGCCGTCGTAGCTGGGCACCTCGTCGATGATGGCGACCACGACGTCGTTGGCGACCTGGGCCAGCTGGGTGCGCATCTCGGCGGCGGCATCGGCGGGCAGCATCATCCCGTGCCCGGCGGTACGGCGAGCGGTGCGGCGGACCATCTGCGCTCCTGAGGCTACTAATTGTTGTTTGCGAACAAATGTGACGTGGATCTTCACGTCCACTGGTCAGGATCTTACGCCGCTGAAGTAGCACACTGGAACCCATGAGCATCGCCGTACCGTCCCGAGTCAACCGCAGCGGCCTCCGCGAGAGGTTGCGCGGCTTCGCCGACGCCGCGGTCACTCCGCTGGAGCTCAGCGACGTGCTCGACGTCTTCCACCCGCTGCGTGCCGGTGCCGAGCTGCGCGCGCGGATCGTCGAGGTCCGTCCCGAGACCGCCGAGTCCGCCACCCTGGTCCTCAAGCCGGGCCGCGACTGGGCGGGCCACGTGCCCGGACAGTACGTCCGCGTCGGTGTCGACGTCGACGGGGTCCGTCTGTGGCGGACCTACTCGCTGACCCACGGCCCCCGCCCCGACGGCCACATCAGCATCACCGTCAAGGCGATCCCCGGCGGCACCGTCTCGAACTACCTGGTGCACAGCGCCCGGGCCGGCCAGATGATCCAGCTCGGCCAGGCCGAGGGTGAGTTCGTGCTGCCGCAGCCGCTGCCCGAGCGGCTGCTGCTGGTCACCGCCGGCTCCGGCATCACTCCGGTGATCGGGATGCTGCGCAACCTCTTCTCCAAGGCCGTCGCACCGGCGACCGACATCGTGCTCGTGCACGTCAACGCCTCCGAGGCCGCCGCGATCTTCCGCGCCGAGCTGCGGGCGCTGGGCGCCGACGGCCGGATCACCCTGCACGAGCGGTACGACGACCAGCACGGCCTGCTCGACGTCACGCACCCCGAGGACGGGCTCGATGCCCTCGTCCCCGACCTCGACCAGCGGCTCACCTACGCCTGCGGCCCGGCCGGTCTCCTCGACGCGCTGGAGGCGCACCACACCGCCCGCGGGCTCGAGCTCACCACCGAGCGGTTCCGCCCGGTGCTCGTCGAGCCGGGCGACGGCGGCACCGTGACCTTCACCTCGGGCACCACCCTCGAGGCCGACGGCGCGACCCCGATCCTCGACGCCGCCGAGGACGCCGGCGTGCTGATGCCCAGCGGCTGCCGGATGGGCATCTGCATGGGCTGCATCCTGCCGCTGAGGGCAGGCGTCGTGCGCGACCTGCGCAACGGCGCGCTGACCACGGCGGTCCCCGGCGAGACCGGGCGCGACGGCGTGCCCATCCAGACCTGCATCAACGCGGCCGCCGGCCCGTGCCAGATCGACCACTGAGCCACCCAGACCACTGATCTCGACCCACTGAGGAGCAGAGATGACCGTCATCACCAAGCAGCCCGTCAACCCGACCGCCCACCTCACCCCCGAGGACATCGAGCAGCTCGGCGTCGAGCTCGACGCGATCCGCCAGGACATCCTGGACGACCGCGGCGAGGCCGACGCGGCGTACATCCGCAGGATCGTCGACGTGCAGCGCAAGCTGGAGCTCGGCTCGCGTGCGGTGCTCCTCGGCTCCGCGCTGCCGCCGCTGTGGGTGCTCGGCACCGTCGGCCTGTCGGTCGCCAAGATCCTCGAGAACATGGAGATCGGCCACAACGTCATGCACGGCCAGTGGGACTGGATGCGTGACCCGAAGATCCACTCGACCACCTGGGAGTGGGACAACGCCTCCACCGCCGACGGCTGGAAGCACGCGCACAACGAGATCCACCACACCTACACCAACATCGTCGGCAAGGACAACGACCTCGGCTACGGCATCATGCGCGTCGACGAGGACCAGCGCTGGCACCCGATGTACCTCGCGCAGCCGCTGTGGAACTTCATCAACGCCTGCTTCTTCGAGTACGGCATCGCGGCCTACGACCTCGAGCTCGGTCGCAACCTGCGGATCCCGAAGGAGAAGCGCAGCGAGAAGTTCAAGACCCAGCTGAGCAACACCCTCGGCAAGATCCGCAAGCAGGCGACCAAGGACTACGTCGTCAACCCGGCGCTCGCGATCCCGTTCGGCGGGTTCCTGCCGACCCTGGCGGCGAACTTCACCGCCAACCTGGTGCGCAACGTGTGGTCGCACTCGGTGATCATGTGCGGCCACTTCCCCGAGGGCGTCGAGACGTTCGAGAAGAAGTCGATCCCGGACCACGAGACCCGCGGCGAGTGGTACCTGCGCCAGATGCTCGGCTCGGCCAACATCTCCGGCTCCAAGGCGATGCACCTGATGAGCGGCAACCTGTCGCACCAGATCGAGCACCACCTCTTCCCCGACCTGCCGAGCAACCGCTACGCCGAGGTCGCGCCCAAGGTGAAGGCGCTCTTCGACAAGTACGACCTCAACTACCACGAGGCCTCCCTGCCGGCGCAGGTCTACTCGGCCTGGCACAAGGTGGTCCGGCTCTCGCTGCCCAACGGCTGGCTCGCCACCACCAACGCCAAGAACCTGCCTGAGCAGTCCAAGCTGCTCTGGGCGATGTCGACCAAGGGTCCGAAGGTGCGACGTGCGGCCACCGCCCGGCTCCAGCAGCAGGCGCGGAAGATGGCCACCGCCGCCTGATCTGTCGGGGTCGCCACGACGGGACCCCTCGTGGAGCACGCGTCCCCCGGATTCTCAGCGGTCGCGCACTGTCGTCGCTACCTTGTCCACCGTGACCACCACTCTCCGGACGACGGACCTCACCTCCCGACAAGGTCTCGGACCGATCGTCGCGGTCCACGTCGGGCTCCTGGTCGGCGGCGCGGTTGCGCTCTCGCTCGACCCGCCGGCCCAGGGCTGGGGCGTCTTCGGGTGCGTGGTGGCGTACGTCGTCGCGCTGCTCCTGGTCTGCCGCTCGACGGGTCGCACCGACCTGTTCGCGCTGGCCGGCTTCCTGACCTTCGTCTCGATCTTCCAGGTGCTTCCGGACTGGGTGCTCGCCGACCTGGTCGGCACCTTGCAGTTCCCGGACAACGGCGGACCGCGCGTGGACGACGTGATCCCGCTCGCGATGGCGGCGATGTGGGTCGCTCCGCTCTTCGCTGCGGTCGCCCTCAGCGGTGGCCGACCGGGCCGCGCGGCGGTGCTCTCCGGGCTGATCTTCCTGGGCGCCGAGCTCCTCGCCCCTGTGCTGGGTCTCTGGGAGCCCACCGGCGACACGCACCGCGTGCTGGGCGTCGCGGTCTACGTCATCCCGGCGGAGGCCGCGCTCGGCTGGGCGACGGCCACGGCCTTCGCCCTGGTCCGGGACAGCTCCCTGGCGACCCGCGTCGGCGCCGCGCTGGCGGTGTCGACGTTCTACCTCGGCGCCCTCGTGCTGGCGTACTTCCTGATCGACGTCGCACACGTCACGCTCTGACAGCCCCGTCCGGCCGTCAGACGTGCTCGTCGGTGGTGCGGGAGTCGGTGAGCGTGAGCGCCCCAGCGGCCGTGACCAGGCCGACGACGATCGCCAGCACGGCGTAGATGACCTGCTCGCCGTTGAAGAACGACGCCACCAGGTCGTCGCTCCAGGTGCCTGCCGGGAGCTGGGTCGTGACCAGGACCGCGATCAGGGTGCCGACGACGGCGGTGCCGACGCTGGTGCCGACCTCCTGCGCGGTGTCGTTGAGGGCGGCACCGATCGAGGTGCGGTTGCTCGGCATCGCGCCGACGAGCGCGACCGCACAGATCGTCATCACGGTGCGCAGCCCGATGGTCATCGCGACCATGCAGACCGCGATGGCGGCGTACCCGTGGTCGACGGCCCAGGCGAGTCCGGCGAGCGAGCCGGCCAGGAAGCCGGCACCCACCAGGCAGGCGATCCGGTGCCCGAACCGCTGCGCCAGCCACTCGGACAGCGGCGTCGCGGCGATCATCGTCACGATCAGCGGCAGGTTGGCCAGTCCGGCCTTCATCGGGCTCCACCCGTAGGCGTACTGGAACTGCAGGATCAGTCCGAACATCACGCTGGCCATCGCGATGGACGTGCCGATCTGGGCGATGGCAGCGCCGCGGACGGTGCCGCTCGAGAAGAGGTCCAGGTCCAGCATCGGCGCCGCCGTACGACGCTCGTGCCGCACGAACGCGATCGCGGACATGACGGCGCCGGCGATCGAGGCGAAGGTGATCGCGGAGACCCAGCCGTGCTCGACACCGCTCGTGAGCGAGTAGCAGGCGAGGCCGATGGCGGCGATGCTCAGCACCGCGCCGGGCAGGTCGAGGGCGTCGTGGGTGAGGTCCTCCGGTCGGTCGGCGGGCACGCCGAGCCGGACGCCGACGAAGGCGATCAGCGCGATCGGGGCGTTGACGACCAGCAGCCACTCCCAGCGCACGTGGGCCAACGCCGTGCCGCCGAGCAGCGGACCGAGGATGAACCCGGACATGCCAACGACGATCATGAGCGTCATCGCGCGCATCCGTAGTGCCTGGTCGTCGAAGAGGCGGAAGACCAGTGAGTTCGTGATCGGCGCCATGGCCGCGGCCGCGAGGCCGAGCGCGGCGCGCAGGGCGATCAGCTCGCCGGCGGTGCTGACGACGACCACGCACGCGCTGATCAGGCCGAACGCGACGAGCCCGACGAGGAGCACGCGTCGCCGCCCGAGCCGGTCGGCCATCGAGCCGGCGGTGAGGAGCAGTCCGCCGAAGGTCAGGGAGTAGGCGCCGGTGACCCACTGCAGGGCGGTCGTGCCGCTGCCGAGGTCGCGACCGATGGTGGGCAGTGCGATCGTCAGCAGGGTGTTGTCGACCATCTCGACGAAGAAGGCCAGGCAGAGGGCAGCCAGAGGGATCCACGCTGCCCGCAGGGACGGGTAGGTGATCGAGGTGGTGGGAGCGGTGCTGGTGGTCGTCATGGTGGTGACGTTAGGCACCGGCACTTTCACCCCGGTTTCACGCCGGCTTCACGACCCTGCACCGGGCGGACGGGTTGCGAGATCGACGAGCAGTGGACGAGGGTGACGCCGTGCAGGCATCCGTCTACGACAGGTACGGCGGACCCGAGGTGCTTCGGCTCGAGGACGTGCCGACACCGTCCCCGGCGGCGAGTCAGGTGCTGGTCAGGGTCGTGGCGACCTCGGTGAACCTGAGCGACTGGGAGTGCCTGCGTGGGTCTCCGGCGTACGCACGGATCGGCGGCCTGCGGTCGCCGGCACGCCGGACGCTGGGCTCGGACGTCGCTGGCGTGGTCGAGGGTGTCGGAGCAGGGGCGACGCGGTTCCGTGCCGGTGACGCGGTGTATGGCGACAACCTCGCGCTCAAGGGCGGCTTCGCGTCGTACGCGGTGGTTCCGGAGTCGGCGCTGGCCCTCAAGCCGCCCGAGCTGTCCTTCGTTGAGGCCTCGACCATCCCGCAGGCGGGCGCGATCGCGCTGCAGGGAGCCCGTGGGGCCGAGTCAGGTGATCGGGTGCTGATCAACGGCGCTGGCGGTGGCTCCGGGGCCCTCGCCATCCAGCTCGCGAAGCGGGCCGGTGCCCATGTCACGGGCGTCGACAACGCCGGGAAGCTTGACTTCATGCGGTCGCTGGGCGCCGACGTGGTGCTCGACCACACCCGGGACGACTTCACCCGATCGTCGCAGCCCTACGACCTGATCCTGGACCTGGTCGCGCACCGGTCGGTGCGCGACTACCGGCGCGCGCTCGCTCCCCGCGGGCGCTACCGCTGCGTGGGCGGCTCGGTCGGCACGATGCTGCGGGTGCTCACCGCAGGATCGCTGCTCGGAGCAGCCACCGGACGCTCCCTCAGGGTGCTCGCAGTGAAGCAGGGTCCGGACCACTTCACGCCGCTGGCCGACCTGGTCGCCGTCGGAGCCGTGAGGACCACCGTGGACCGCACCTTCGGGATCGACCAGGTGCCGGAGGCGCTGGCCCACGTCGGCGCCGGACTCGCCCTCGGCAAGGTGGTGGTCCTTCAGCCCTGAGCCGGGACCGTCACCCGCCGAGCGCGGCGTCGACGACCTGCCGTGCTTCCTGCTGCACCAGCGCCAGGTGGTCGGCGCCCTGGAAGGACTCGGCGTAGATCTTGTAGACGTCCTCGGTGCCCGACGGTCGCGCCGCGAACCACGCCGACGCGGTCGTCACCTTGAGCCCGCCGACCTTGGCGCCGTTGCCGGGTGCCTCGGTGAGCTTGGCGGTGATCTCCTCACCGGCCAGCGACGTCGCGGTCACGTCGTCCGGCGAGAGCGCGGCGAGGGCCGCCTTCTGCTCGCGGGTGGCAGCGGCGTCGATGCGGGCGTACGCCGGCTCGCCGTGCTGCTCGACCAACGCGGCGTAGTGCTGGCTGGGTGACTTCTCCGTCGTGGCCAGGATCTCGGAGGCGAGCAGCGCCAGGATGATGCCGTCCTTGTCGGTGGTCCAGACCGAGCCGTCGGTGCGCAGGAACGACGCCCCGGCCGACTCCTCGCCGCCGAAGCCGAAGGACCCGTCGATCAGCCCCGGCACGAACCACTTGAACCCGACCGGCACCTCGACCAGCTCCCGCTCGATCGAGGCGGCGACCTTGTCGATCATCGAGGAGGACACCAGCGTCTTGCCGATCCGCGCCGTGTCCGGCCAGCCCGGGCGCGCGCCCCCGAAGAGGTAGCCGATCGCCACGGCCAGGAAGTGGTTGGGGTTCATCAGCCCGGCGTCCGGCGTGACGATGCCGTGCCGGTCGGAGTCGGCGTCGTTGCCGGTGGCGATGTCGTACGACGCCTTCTGCGCGATCAGCGACGCCATCGCGTTGGGCGAGGAGCAGTCCATCCGGATCTTGCCGTCCCAGTCCAGTGTCATGAAGCGCCACGTCGGATCGACCAGCGGGTTGACCACGGTCAGGTCCAGTCCGTGCCGGTCGGCGATCTCGCCCCAGTAGTCCACGGACGCGCCGCCGAGCGGGTCCGCACCGATCCGCACTCCGGCGCGCTTGATCGCCGCCAGGTCGACGACGTGCGGCAGGTCGTCGACGTACGTCCCGAGGAAGTCGTACGACGAGGCCGCCGCCCGCGCCCGCGCGAACGGGATCCGCTTCACGTCGTCGAGCCCGCCGCGGATCAGCTCGTTGGCGCGGGCTGCGATCACCGACGTCGCGTCGGAGTCGGCCGGCCCGCCGTGCGGCGGGTTGTACTTGAAGCCGCCGTCGTACGGCGGGTTGTGCGACGGCGTCACCACGATCCCGTCGGCGAGGCCGGCGCCCGAGGTACGACCGTTGTTGGCGCGGATGATCGCGTGCGACACCGCCGGGGTCGGGGTGTAGCGGTCGGCGGCGTCGACGAGCACGGTGACGTCGTTGGCGGCGAGCACCTCGAGCGCCGTGGCCCACGCCGGCTCGGAGAGTCCGTGGGTGTCGCGCCCGATGAAGAGTGGTCCGTCGTAGCCCTGCTCGCGCCGGTAGTCGCAGATCGCCTGCGTCGTCGCCAGGATGTGGGTCTCGTTGAAGGCGGTCCGCAACGACGACCCGCGGTGGCCACTGGTGCCGAAGGCGACCTGCTGGTCGAGGTCGTCGGGATCGGGCACCCCCGTGTAGTAGGCGGTCACCAGATGGGCGACGTCGACGAGGTCCGAGGGCTCGGCCGGCTGTCCAGCGCGGGGATCGTTCATGGCGCCATCATGCACCCGCGAGGCAGGAGCGGATCGTCTCGACGTACAGCTGTGACCGGTCGGAGCCGATGACCCCCGGCGCCATCTTGTTCATCATGTAGCTGATCGTGGTCCGGGTGTCGAGGTCCATCACGATCAGCGAGCCGCCCCACCCGCCCCAGAAGCAGACCTTGCCCTGCGGCAGGTAGGGCACCGTCTCGGTCTCGGGCAGTGCGTAGCCGATCCCGAAGCGCAGCGGCACGCCGAGCACCAGGTCGACGCCGTGGCTCTGCTCGTCGAAGATCACCTCGATCGTCTCCGGGGACAGCAGGCGTACGCCGTCCACGGTGCCGCCCAGCGCCAGGGAGCTCAGCATCCGGGCGACCGAGCGGGCGTTGCCGTGACCGTTGAGCGCGCCCATGTCGGCGCGCCGCCAGTCCGGCGTGTTGGCGGCGGATGCGTCAGCGACCGGGCCGGTGAAGGTCTTGACGATGACGCTCTCGGGGTCGAGGGCGGCCAGGTCGATCGGCAGCGGCGGGGGCGGGATCACCGGCGAGATCCTGGCCCAGTCCGACTCGGCGGCACCGATCTGGAAGTCGGCACCGAGGGGACCGGCGATCTCCTCGGCGACGAACTCCCGCAGGCCCCTGCCCGACACCCGGCGGACGACCTCGCCGACGAGGTGTCCCTGGTTCTGCGCGTGGTATCCCGACGCGGTGCCCGGCTCCCACCACGGCGCCTGGGTGGCGAGCCGCTTGGTCGACAGGTCCCAGTCGTACATGTCCGGCACGGTGAACGGGGCCTCCCACCCGGAGACCCCTGAGGTGTGGCTCATCAGGTGCCGGACCTCGATCTGCTCCTTGCCGTTCGCGGCGAACTCCGGCCAGTACGTCGCCACCGGTGCGTAGGGGTCGAGCAGCCCGCGGTCGACCAGGACCAGCGCGGCGAGGCTGGTGACGGTCTTGGTCGTCGACCACACGTTCACGATGGTGTCGCGTTCCCAGTCGGCAGTGTGGCCGGTGTCGGCCCAGCCGCCCCAGAGGTCGACGAGGGTCTCGCCGTCGACGTCGACCACGATGCTCGCGCCGAGCTCCTCCCCGCTGGCCAGTTGGGCGGCGAGCGCCGCCCGTACCGGCTCGAACCTGGCATCGCAGTGGCCCGTCACGTCTCCCATGAAGGCACTGTGGCACAGGGCTGAGGTGTGGACGAGGATCTTGCGTTCACAGGTTCGCCCCGTAGAGTCGCCGGGAACATGACTTCACTCGAGCTGCACGACTCGGCCATGAAGGCCCCCGAGCCACGCCACTGCCCGCGCCTCGGCGCCGTCGTCAGACGGGTCGCCCTCAGCCTGGTGATCGCCTGCGTCATTCCGGCGACGCTCTTCTACGGCACCTTCGCCCTCGCAGGGGTGTGGACCGCGATCGGCGTCGCGCTGGTCTGGTCCTACGGCACGCTCGCCTTCCGGGCGGCGACGCGACGGCGTACGTCGGGGCTGCTGCTGCTCACCGCGCTGCTGCTGACGGCACGCACCGTGCTCGCGCTGGTCGCCGACAGCACCTACCTCTACTTCCTCCAGCCGATCATCAGCGACGGTGTCGTCGCGACCGCGTTCCTGCTGTCGCTCGCCTCGGCGCGGCCGATGGTGGCCCGGCTGGCCGGCGACTTCTACCCGATGGACACCGAGCTGCACCTGCGGCCGCGGATCCAGCGGCTCTTCCGCAACCTGACGGTGCTGTGGGCCGCCCTGTGCATCGGCAAGGCCGCGCTGACCTTGTGGCTGCTGGAGTCGACGTCCCTCGACACCTTCGTGCTGGTCAAGAGCATCTCGGCGCTCTCCATCAACATGCTCGCCGCCGGCGCCACGATCGGGCTCGCGGTGCTCGTGGCCCGCAAGGAGGGCCTGCTCGGGCCCGACGCGCCGCACGCTACACCCGCCCTGGCCTGATCCGACCTCGGATCACGGTGGGCGTGAACGCCGTACCCGTGACGCGCCAGCACCTCCCGGAGCGTGTCCGGGAGGTGCTGGTGGGGGTGTGTCAGGCGCCGAGGCGCAGGGTGCCCAGAATCCGGTTGAGGAGGTTGGTGAGGCGTCCGAGGGCGCCGCCGATGCCTCCGTCGAGCAGACCGGTCACGGCACACAGAAGGTTGCCGAGCAGCTTGCCGGCACCCGACTTGGCGATCACGGTCAGCAGGACCTTGTCGAGGTGCACCTGCAGTCCGAGCAGGTCGAGGTCAAGAGGACGAAGGACGAGGCGCAGCACGCTGCAGGAGGCGCGAGCGTCGAGCCGTCCGGCGCGCGCCGGTGTCCCGTTGATGGACTTCACCCGGATCGTGCGGATGACGGAGAACGTGTCGGTGGTCCCGTTCGCGCGGTGGACGACGCCGTTCAGCAGACCCCGGACACGGAGCGCGCCGTTGGCCTTGGAGAACTTCAGCGGGACGAAGTTCCCGGTGACCCGGCGGCCGTTGGCGGTGGTGCCGGCGATCGTGGTCCTCAGTGCCCCCTGCGGGGTGTGGGCGACGGTCTTGGCGGCCGGAGTGCTCGACTCCGTCGGCGCAACCGCCTGAGCAGCACCGATCGAGGTGAGCCCGATCGACATGACCACCATCAGCACGATGGCGGAGGCGAATGGTGACGCGATGATTCTTTTCATGAAGGGATTTCCTCCCGAGTTGTCCGGCCCGGTCGGGGCCGCCGCCACGTGCGTGGCTCGAGGTGTCGTTCACGTGGGCTCTGCGAAGCCGACGAGGGAACGACCTTTACGGGAGTGACATGTCGTGAGGTCGGCGGATTGTTACATCCCGATTTCGACGGGGGCCCGACCGCGGTCAGGGGCGACCCGGCTGCCTCGTCGTGGCCCGTGGCCTCCTCGGCCTCCAGGATGTGGCGCAGCCGTCCCAGACCGCGATGGCGGGCGACCCGGACCGCGACCGCCGAGATCCCGAGGACCTCTCCCGTGGTTCGAGCGTCGAACCCGACCACGTCGACACAGGCGACCACCTGAGCCTCCCGCTCACTGAGGAGCGACAGGAGGTGCCGGATACGGTGCTGCCCGTCGACGGCCGTGGTCTGATCCGCCACGACCCCCCAGGAGTCGGCGCCGACACCCTCGACTGCGACCGGACTGGTCCGCCGGCGCTGTGAGGTGCGTCGATGGTTCAGCGAGATGTTGCGGGCGATCGTGAACAGCCATCCCGCGAATCCGTCCTCGTCGCCGACGAAGCCGTCGAGCTTCTGGGCCGCGGCGAGCCACGCGTCCGCGGCGATGTCTTCGGCGGAGTGCGCAGCGTCCCCGCGTGGCAACGTCTGCAACCAGACGACCAGCCGACGACCGTGATCGGCGTACAGCTGCGCCCACGCGGCCTCGTCCCCGCCGCGCGCTCGGTCGATCACATCCATCGGTCTGCTCACCCCTCCCGATCTGCCAGTACCCCATCCGGGAGAGGAGTAACGATCGGAGGCACTCGTGACATGAACCAGGTATGTCAAGGAGGACCCGCCGCGAGATCGCGCGCCAGCTGCGCGCCGACACCTCGGAGTCCCTCGACAACCCCGACTTCACCGCCATGCTCGCCCGGATCGCAGCTCAGCCCGCCGCGACCGCTCCCGCACGGCCCAGACACCGGGCCCGAGCGGCTCTGGGCGCCCTCGGTGCGGTGGTCGTCACCACCGCCGCCGGGATCGGGGTGGCGTACGCCGGAGCTGTACCACTGCCCGGTTGGGCGCCCGCACCGGACCACCTGAGGGCGCCGCCGACGTCGTCATCACCCCAGCCATCGACCCAGCCATCACCCCAGTCACCACCGCAGGGCGACTCCTCCCCGGGCGCCGAGCGTTCGACCACGCCGAGAGCTCCTGCCCCCACCAGCACCGGTCCGCCGGGGGGCCGCTCACCAGAGCATGGCAAGCCGCGCAGTCCAGGTGCCCAGGGCACGGACAGGGGTCACGACAAGGCACCGGGTTCGCCTCCGAGCCAGGGCAGCGGCCAGGGCCAGGGCCACTCGAACGGCAACGGCAACGGCAAGAACAACGGCAACGGCAACGGCAAGAACAACGGCAACGGCAAGAACAACGGCAACGGCAAGAACAACGGCAACGGCGGCGAGAAGGCAGACAAGCATGTCGAGCGCAGGCACCCGAACGATCGGGCCGGGAAAGAGGACCACCAGGCAGTGGGCGGTCAAGCCACCCGCGGGAAGAAACCTCGACCGTAGCCGGCACCAGCTCCGTGGTCCGGTCACGCTCCTGTGTGCCAGCGCCTGCATCTGTGCGTCGGCCGTGCTGACCCTCGTGACAGCACGGTGAAGGTTCGACACCGAGGGACACGGGCGCCGTTCTGGCGCCGTCGCAAGCCGCCGGGTCGCCCCCGACGGGCACAACACAAAGGCAGGACAATGGGAGAGGCAGTCGAGACCTACTACGCAGATGGCGTGTGGCGAAACCGGAGGTCCGGTTGCGATCCGCTACCTGGTCAGTACGAGACCCTGGAGGCCGCCAGCGAGATCGGCCGGGCCGAGGCCCGGGTTCGCGGGGTCCTGCACGTCATCCGTCGTACCGACGGCAGCGTCGCCGAACGCAACCGGTACGCACGCGAAGCAGACGAGATACCCGGCTGACGCGAACTCCTGGCGGCCCGTTGCTCAGGTGACGACGGCCCGAATGGCGGCGATGTGAGCCGGCGTCGAACCACAACACCCGCCGACCAGGTCGATCCCGAGGTCGGCCAGCCGGCCGGCGTGCGCAGCCAGATCGTCGGGAGTCGCGTCGTACTCGAAGTGGTCGCCGACGACATGGGGGAGTCCGGCGTTCGACTGGGCGACCAGGAGCAGTCCGTCCGGGCGGACCCGCACCATGTCGGCGGCGATGATCTCCATCTCGTCGGGACCGCGACCGCAGTTGGCTCCCACGGCGTCCGCACCCGCCGCGGCCAGGTGCACCACCGCGTCGCCCGGGCGGACACCCATCATGGTGCGGACGTTGGTGTCGAAGCTCATCGTCACCACGACCGGAAGATCGGGTGCGACCTCGCGCGCGGCAGCGAGCGCAGCATCGGCCTCGCCGAGATCACTCAGGGTCTCGACCAGGACCAGGTCGATCCCACCCTCGACCAAGGCAGTGAGCTGTTCGGCGAAGAGCGCCTGCGCCTGCTCGCCCGTCATGGTCCCGAGCGGCGCCAACAGCTCCCCCGTGGGGCCGAGGTCCCCGGCGACGAGCAGTCCGTGCTCGTCTGCCACCGATCGGGCGATCTGCGCCGCCGACCGGTTCACCTCGACGATCCGGGCGCCGAGCCCGTGCATGTCCAGCCGCGGCCGGGTCCCGCCGAAGGTGTTGGTCGTCAGCAGCCGGGCACCCGCCTGGGCGTAGGCCGTGTGCGCCGCGCGGACTGCGTCGGGGTTCTCCAGGTTCCAGAGCTCGCCGGGCGCACCGTCCTCGAGGCCGCTGTCCTGGAGCAGGGTCCCCATGCCGCCGTCGAAGAGGACCGGCCGGTCCGTGCCCAGCAGTGCCGCGAGCCGGTTCAACGCTCCAGCCCCTCGAGATAGCCGGCGATCCTGTCGGCCGGCCAGTCGGCGTCGAGCTCGGCGGCGACGCGATCGAGCACCTCGCCCGGCGTACCGTCGGCCGCGGTCCACGACGACCGTTCCCAGCCGGCGAGGTAGTCGTCGGCCCCGGTGTCACCGAGCCGCATCGCGGCATCGTCGATGGCCTCCTGGAACCGGGGCGCGAGCTGGACCTTGACGGTCTCCTCGCCTGCCCGGGCCGCGACCATCGAGGGAAGGTCGCGCCATCGCGTCACCTGGAACTCCGTCATGGACGGAGCCTAGTGGGGGCACCCAGCGGAGCCAGCCTCGTTTCAGCGTCCTGCCGAAGATCCAGCCCCCGCAGACAGGACCGTGCGGTCAGCGTCGGGCGTTGAGCCGGGCGGCCTGACGGTTCAGGTGGTCGCGCTCGGCGAGGTCGGCTGCCTGGTGAGCGGCCTCGGCGTACAGGCGTGCCGCGGCCTCCAGGTCACCGTCTCGCTCGTGAAGGTACGCCGACACCGCGGTGTGCCGGGGCAGCGATGCCTCCAGGGTCGCGAGCGCCGCCAGCCCGGCTCGCGGGCCGTCAGCCTCGCCGACGGCGACGGCACGGTTGAGCCGGACGACCGGGCTGTCAGTGAGGGCCACGAGCTCGTCGTACCACTCCACGATCTGGACCCAGTCGGTCTCCTCGGCGGTGGGGGCGTCTGCGTGCAGTGCCGCGATCGCGGCCTGGGCCTGGAACTCTCCCAGCGCGTCACGAGCCAGGGCGGCCTGCAGGATCGCCACGCCCTCGGCGATCGAGGCGACGTCCCACTGGTCGCGGTCCTGCTCGGCGAGCGGGACCAGGTTGCCGTCAGGCGCGGTCCGGGCGCTGCGCCGGGCGTGGTGGAGCAGCATCAGCGCGAGCAGCCCCGCCACCTCGGGGTGGTCGATGCTCGCGGTGAGCTGCCGGGTCAGCCGGATCGCCTCCTCGGCGAGGTCGACGTCGCCTGAGTAGCCCTCGTTGAAGACCAGGTAGAGGACGCGCAGCACGGTCGCGACGTCACCGGGCTGGTCGAAGGCCACGCCGGAGACGGTGCGCTTGGCCCGACTGATGCGCTGCGCCATCGTCGGCTCGGGCACCAGGTAGGCCTGGGCGATCTGTCGGGTGGTGAGGCCGCCGACGGCGCGCAGGGTGAGGGCGACCGCGGATGACGGCGTCAGCGACGGGTGGGCGCACAGGAAGTAGAGCTGGAGCGTGTCGTCCAGGTCGGTACCAGGCCCGGGTGCGGGCTCATCCTCGGCCAGGTCCTCCCGTAGCCGGCGGGCGGTGTCGGCCCGGGTCGCGTCGAGGAAGCGCCGCCAGGCCACCGTGATCAGCCAGCCCTTCGGGTCGCGCGGCGGGTCGGTCGGCCAGACCCGGATCGCCGCGACCAGGGCGTCCTGTACGGCGTCCTCGGCCGCCGCGAAGTCGGCTCCGCGGCGGACGAGCACGCCGAGCACGCTCGGAGTCAGGCTCCGGAGCAGGCGCTCGTCCACCTCTGACGTCAGTCGTCGGTGGTGGTCGGCGCCGCGAACATCGGGCGCAGCTCGAGCCACTCGTGGATCGGCTTCCCACCGGCCCCGGGGGCGGCTGACAGCTCGCCGGCGAGCTCGACGGCACGCTCGTAGCTGTCGACGTCGATGACCATGAAGCCCGCGATGAGGTCCTTGGTCTCGGCGAACGGGCCGTCGGTCACCGGCGGGCGGCCCTCGCCGTCGTACCGCACGAAGGTCCCCTCGGGCTTGAGCGCCTGACCGTCGACGAACTCGCCGGTCCCCTCGAGCCGGGTCGCGAAGTCGTCCATGTACGTCATGTGCGCCGAGATCTCCTCCGGCGTCCACTGGTCCATCGGGACGTCGTTCACCCCCGCCGGCGCGCCGCGGTAGTGCTTGAGCAGCAGGTACTTGGCCATGTGACTCTCCTTCGTGTGGTGCGACCCATCTTGTCGCGTTCACAGCAGGGACGGAGCCGGTCACGGCTTCTCGACATCGGGCAGGGGGTTCGACCGACAGGAGTTCGTGAGCGCAGACGGAATCCTGTTGTCACAGCCGGATAGCAGTGGCAACGTGGCAAGACGGCGGCGCAGGAGACGGGGGATGCCAGTGCGGACCGAGCACATCGACAAGTGGGTGCGGGCCTACGTCGACGGGGTGCCCGTCGTCGACAGCCGGGACCCGCTGCTGTTCTGGGAGGACGACTTCCCGGTCCCGGCGTACGCGTTCCGCCAGGAAGACGTCCGCACCGACCTGCTGCGCGAGACGCACGCCGAGCCGCCACGCGAGCCCTCCTTCTTCCTGCCCCGGGGGCCGGTCGTCCGGTGGTACGCGCTGACGGTCGGTGACCGCACCATCACGCACGCGGCCTGGGTCCGGGACACGCCCGAGCTCGCCGACCTGCTGGTCCTGAGCTGGCAGCCGGGTGTCCTGGACGGCTGGCTGGAGGAGGACGAGCCCGTCGCCGGACACCCCCGGGACCCGCACAAGCGCGTCGAGGCCATCGCGAGCAGCCGGCATGTCGTCGTCGAGCTCGACGGCGTACGCCTGGCGGACTCGACCCGCCCGGTGCTGCTCCTCGAGACCGACCTCCCCACGCGCTACTACCTGCCCGAGGACGACGTGAACCTCGACGTCCTGACGCCGACCTCGAACCGCAGCCACTGTCCCTACAAGGGCGTCGCGGACCGCTACTGGAGCGTGATCGGGAGTCCGAACGCGACCGACGTGGCGTGGTCCTACTCGGCGCCGTTGCCGGCGGTGGCCAAGGTGGCGGGCCTGATGTCGTTCTACAACGAGATGGTCGACATCACCGTCGACGGGATCGCCCAGCAACGGCCCGAGTCCCCGTTCTCCGTGAAGGCGAACCGCCCTGTCGCCGACCCGGACCGCCTGCCGTAGCCTCCCGCTGTGCGCCTGTACCTGATCCGACACGGCCAGACGCCCAACAACGTGACGGGTGCGTTGGACACGGCCTACCCCGGCGCCGGGCTGACCGAGCTGGGGCGGGCCCAGGCCCGGGGGGTCCCAGGGGCGCTCGCCGACGAGACCTTCGCCGGCGTCTACGCCTCGCGACTGGTCCGGACCCAGCTGACCGCCGTACCCCTCGTCGAGGCGACGGGGTTCGACCTCGAGGTGCGCGACGGTCTGGAGGAGATCTCGGCCGGCGAGCTCGAGATGCGGCACGACCCCACGTCCGTGCAGGGGTACGCCGGCTGTCTGGTCGCGTGGATGAGCGGGGACCTCGACCGCCGGATGCCGGGAGGTTCCAGTGGGCACGAGTTCCAGGCCCGGTACGACGCCGCGGTGCGCGGCATCGTCGAGCAGCACGCTCCCGAGGACGCCGTCGCGGTGTTCAGCCACGGCGCCGCGATCCGGGTCTACTCCGCGCTGGCTGCCGGGCTGTCTCCCGACGTGTCGACGGAGCTGCGGATCATGAACACCGGCATGGGAGTGCTCGACGGCGACCCGGAGCGGGGCTGGGAGCTGACGCGATGGTCGAGCGAGCCGCTCGGCGGGCAGGGGCTCGAGGACCTGGGTGCCCACGACGTGACGGGCGAGAGCGCCGACGAGGCGGTGCACGAGGGCTGACGCTCCAACGGTGTCAGACCGGCTGATCGACCTCGAGGACCAGGAAGCGCCACACCAGGGCGTGCCCCAGGGCGACCAGCAGCACCAGCAGGAGCGCCTCTGCCTGGATCGGTCGCAGGCCGACGAGATCGGCGAGCCCGGGGAACAAGCCGAGGATCGCGATCCACGCATAGACCACGACGGCCCCGGCTCGCGTAGCGGTGGCGCCCCGGTCGACGTCGTCCGCGAGCACCCGGACCGAGGTCACGAGCCCGACAGCGGCGATCAGCACGAAGCTGACCCGCCACAGGGTCGGGTCATCGACGTCACCGACCTGCGCGAAGAGTCCCATCAGCGCCGGGAGCAGGAACGCCAGGTAGACGCCCCCGACGGCGCTACGCCGTACCGGGTCACGGGTCCACCCGAGATCACGCTGGACCACGCCCCACCACAGGCCGACGAGCGTGAAGCAGGTCGCGGAGAAGAGCGCGTAGAAGGTGCTGACGTCCATCGCACCTCCTCGAGCGAGTCCTCCAGTGTCCCGCGCGACGTCGCCCACCGCCACTGGTCGCTGTTCCTACCGGGTGAGCACGACGAGCGCGACGCCCGCGACGGTGGCAGCGACCACCATTCCAGACCCGAAAGGCCGCCACCCCGGCGATCCGGCCAGCAGGACCGCGACCAGGCCGGCGAAGACCGCGGTCACCGCCAGCGCGACGTCCCAGGCGCCGTACAGCCAGATCGAGGCGAGCAGCAGGCCCGCGGCGACGCCGACCACGGCTCCCGGCACCGGGCCGGGCGGTGGACGATCCAGGGCGTTCAGCTCGTGCACCTGACGATCATGCCCGGCGGTCCCGAAGAAAAACTTGATCTCCTCCAGATTTGTGCGCCATGCTTGCGCTGTGCCGGCGCCCGACTTCACCACGATGCTGCGTGATGCATCGCTGCACGTGACCCGTCCCCGGCTGGCGGTGCTCGCGGCAGTCCACGAGCACTCGCACGTCGACACCGAGACGGTGATCGGGCACGTGCGGGCCGATCTCGGCACGGTCTCCCACCAGGCGGTGTACGACGTCCTGCGCGCGCTCACCGACGCCGGCCTGATCCGCCGGATCCAGCCGGCCGGCGCGACTGCGCGCTACGAAGCCCGGACCGGCGACAACCACCACCACATCGTCTGCCGCTCCTGCGGCGCGATCGCCGACGTCGACTGCGCCGTAGGCCACACCCCGTGTCTCACCGCCTCCGACGACCGCGGCTTCGCGATCGACGAGGCGGAGGTCGTGTACTGGGGCAGCTGCCCCGAGTGCACGGCCGCCCGAACGACAGACCGACCACCCCTCAGACCGACGTCGGAAGGAAGCACATGAGCGACAGCCAGGACAACGCCGCACCCGAGAGCCCCCAGGGGGGTGGGTGCCCGGTGATGCACGACGGTGCGACCGCGCAGGGCAGCGAGAGCGAGAACCCCGCGCTCGACATGCCCACGCCAAAGACCGGCGGGCGCCCGCGCAACAACCAGGACTGGTGGCCCAACCAGCTGGACCTGTCGGTGCTGCACACGCACTCGTCGAAGTCGAACCCCCTGGGTCCTGACTTCAGCTACGCCGCCGAGTTCGCCAAGCTCGACCTCGAGGCCCTCAAGCAGGACGTCGTCGAGGTGCTCAACACCTCCCAGGACTGGTGGCCGGCCGACTTCGGCCACTACGGCGGCCTGATGATCCGGCTGAGCTGGCACGCGGCCGGCACCTACCGGATCTACGACGGCCGCGGCGGTGCCGGCGACGGTGGCCAGCGGTTCGCCCCGCTCAACAGCTGGCCCGACAACGGCAACCTCGACAAGGCCCGTCGCCTGCTGTGGCCGGTCAAGCAGAAGTACGGCCAGAAGATCTCGTGGGCCGACCTGCTGGTGCTCGCCGGCAACGTGGCGCTGGAGGACATGGGCTTCGAGACCTTCGGATTCGGGTTCGGCCGCGAGGACGTCTGGGAGCCGGAGGAGATCTTCTGGGGCCAGGAGGACACGTGGCTGGGCGACGAGCGCTACAGCGGCGACCGGGAGCTCACCGAGAACCTCGGTGCCGTCCAGATGGGTCTGATCTACGTCAACCCCGAGGGCCCCAATGGCAACCCCGACCCGCTGGCCTCGGCCCGCGACATCCGCGACACCTTCGCTCGGATGGCCATGAACGACGAGGAGACCGTCGCCCTCATCGCCGGCGGTCACACCTTCGGCAAGACCCACGGAGCCGGCGACCCCGACCTGGTCGGCCCGGAGCCGGAGGGGGCCCCGCTGGAGCAGCAGGGCCTCGGGTGGAAGAGCGGCTACGGCTCCGGTCTCGGCGCCGACGCGATCACCTCCGGCCTCGAGGTGACCTGGACGACCACGCCGGTGAGGTGGAGCCACGACTTCTTCACGAACCTCTTCGGGTTCGAGTGGGAGCTGACCAAGAGCCCTGCGGGCGCCCACCAGTGGGTCGCCAAGGACGCCGAGGACATCATCCCCGGGCCGGCCGCCGACTCCCCGAAGCGCAAGCCGACGATGCTCACCAGTGACCTGGCGCTGCGTTTCGACCCGACGTACGAGGTGATCTCGCGCCGCTTCCTCGAGCACCCCGACGAGTTCGCGCTCGCCTTCGCCAAGGCCTGGTACAAGCTGCTGCACCGCGACATGGGTCCGGTCGAGCGCTACCTCGGTCCGTGGGTGCCGGAGCCGCAGCTGTGGCAGGACCCGGTCCCGGCCGTCGAGGGAGACCTCGTGGGCGACGCCGACGTGGCCGCGCTCAAGGCGACGGTGCTCGACTCGGGTCTCACGGTCGCTCAGCTGGTCTCGACCGCCTGGGCGTCGGCCGCGAGCTTCCGCACCACCGACAAGCGCGGCGGGGCCAACGGTGCCCGGATCAACCTGGAGCCGCAGCGCAGCTGGGCGGTCAACCAGCCCGAGCAGCTCGGCACCGTCCTGGAGACCCTCCAGGGCATCCAGCGGGAGTTCAACTCCGCCGGGGGCGCGACCATCTCGCTCGCCGACCTGATCGTGCTGGCCGGCTCCGCGGGCGTCGAGAAGGCCGCCAAGGACGTCGGCGTCGACGTGACGGTCCCGTTCCACGCGGGTCGCACGGACGCGACGCAGGAGGAGACGGACGTCGAGTCGTTCGCGGTGCTCGAGCCGCGTGCCGACGGCTTCCGCAACTACCTGCGTGACGGCGAGAAGCTCCAGCCGGAGCTGCTGCTCGTCGACCGCGCCTACATGCTCGGTCTCAGCGCGCCGGAGATGACCGTCCTGGTGGGTGGGCTCCGAGCCATCGGCAGCAACGTGGGCGGTACGTCGCACGGCGTCCTCACCGACCGCCCCGGCGTGCTCAGCAACGACTTCTTCGCCAACCTGCTGGCCCCGGGCACGCAGTGGAAGGCGTCGGAGTCCGACGAGAACGTCTACGAGATCCGGGACGCCGCCAGCGGCGACCTGAAGTGGACGGCGACCGCGGTCGACCTGATCTTCGGCTCCAACTCGCAGCTGCGGGCACTCGCCGAGGTCTACGGGAGCGACGACGCCAGCGAGCGGTTCGTCGGCGACTTCGTCGCGGCGTGGGTCAAGGTGATGGAGGCCGACCGCTTCGACCTGGTCTGACCACCTCTGTGACCGCGGCTCCGATCGACCTCGTGTCGGCCGGAGCCGCGGCTCATTTCAGGCCCGCTCCACCTCGCTGCGCAGCTTGAGCGCGCGGCTGCCGTCGTCCTGCTCGATGAGGTAAGCCGGGTCGTCCTGCGAGCCGTTGCGGGTGATCTCGGAGCCGTCGAGGGTGCGCACCACCCGGGACCGGTGGATCTCGACGACCCTCCCGGCCGCTGTGCTCCCGCTCCACTGCCAGCGGACCGTCGTGCCCTTTCGGATGCTCATCCCGGTGACTACCCGATCGCCTGCTCCGGCACGCCCGGTGCATGCTGGAGCCATGTCGCGGGCGGTCGAGGTGCGGGTGTCGGGTGAGGTGCAGGGCGTGGCGTTCCGCTGGTACGCCGCGCGTGAGGCGGCCCGGCTCGGCCTGGCCGGGTGGGTGCGCAACGATCCCGACGGCTCGGTGCGTGGCCACTTCGAAGGTGGTGCGACCGATGTGGCGACGATGCTGGAGTGGTGCCGCGTGGGCTCGCCGTCGGCCGTCGTACGACAGCTCGAGGTGGACGACGTCGAGCCGACCGGCGACGTTGACTTCAGGGTGGAGCCCTAGCAGCACCCGGGCTCTGGCCCGTCGCCGCCGGAGAGCCGGGTCACCACCGCGCCTGGTGGCGCCTGGTCCGGGCGGGTGTAGTCCCACTGGCCGGAGAGCCGCCAGGCCGCGGCTCCGTCGAACACCCCGTCCCACGGGGTGTCGCGGACCGAGACGGACGCACCCTCGGCGCCGGCCACAACGGTGTCCGGGTAGGCGCGGTGGAGCAGGGTCCAGGTGTCGCCCAGTCGGATCCCGGTGTCGACCAGGCGTACGTCGGGCGAGCTCGCGTCCAACGTCCCACCGGCGTCCGGCCACCGGCGCTGGTGCGCCAGCTCCCAGCCCCGCAGCCGCAGCGCGGTCCCGTCGTCGCCGCCGAAGAAGAGGCACAGCGTGTCCCAGCAGGAGACGGAGACGACCGGGTACTGCCAGCTCGGTGAGAGCGGGTCGTCGGCGACCTCGAACCACCCGTCGCTGCCGGCGATCCTGAAGTAGCGCTGGGGAGCGACGACTGCGTCTGGGACACCGAAGCGAGCGGTGACAGTGGCGACGACCTCGTCGGCGTCGGCTCCGAACCGGTGCGGTCCGACGGTGGACCCGGACACCGGCAGGGTGCCGCCGACGGGCGCAGCCGACGGCGACGAGGGCGCGACCGAGGGAGTGATCGCGGGCGCCGGCGTGCTTCGGTCGCCACCGTCCGCCAGCAACCAGCCGGCCGCGAGAAGCGCGGCGAGGACGACCACCGCTGCCGATGCGGTCAGTGCGACCACGCTCCGGGTCCGACGGTCCTGCCGTCGTCCGCCGGCGAGGATGGCGCCCACCGGCGGCGCCGAGAAGTCGGGACGCTCGGCCTCGTCCCGGAGCAGGTCACGCAGGGTGTCGCTCATGGCGTGGTTCCTTCCGCGCCGGCGATCGCGGCGTCGCCGAGCAGCACCCGGAGCTTGTCGAGGGCGTCGGAGGTCTGGCTCTTGACGGTGCCCTCGCTGCACCCGAGCGTGTGGGCGACCTGGGCGACGCTCAGGTCCTCGTAGAACCGCAGCACAACCACCGCGCGCTGGCGGGGCGGCAGCTGCCGGAGCGCGTCTAGGAGCGCGACCCGGGTCGAGGGGTCGGGCGAGAGCGTCGTCTCAGGGAGTCGGTCGGTGAGATTCTCCCGGAGCCGGATCCCCGAGCGGAACCAGGACGCCGCCAACCGCACGACCGCGGTCCGCGCATACGCGTGGGCGGCGCCGAGCTCGCGCACGTTGTGCCAGGAGGCGTAGGTGTTGGTGAGTGCGGTCTGCACCAGGTCCTCGGCGAGCGTCGGGTCGCCGACCATGAGGTACGCAGTCCGGCAGAGCGGGCGCCAGCAGGCCGCGACGAACTCGGCGTACTCCGCATCCGTGGGTGGTGTGCCCATCCGTCCTCCTCCCTCCCTGCACCCCTGCACAAGGTAAGACGGTGGCGGGGTCCATCCGGTTGGCTGAGGCCGGGTTCTTTCCGTGGCAGATCTTGACAAATAAGTAACGTACCGGTTACCAATAAGAGTGGACCCGTTCGCCGCCCTCGCCGACCCGGTCCGTCGTGAGCTGCTCCGTACGCTCGCCGCGGGGCCGGCCCGCGTGGTCGACCTCGCGGAGCGGCACCCGATCAGCCGGCCGGCGGTCAGTCGGCACCTGCGGGTGCTCACCGAGTCCGGCCTGACCACCGTCGAGGACATCGGCAGGGAGCGGCACTACGCGCTGTCCCGGGCAGGCCTGGCGCCGGTGCAGGACCTGCTCGAGGACCTGCGACCCCGGGTGCGGTTCGACGAGTCGGTGCTCGCGGGGCTCGATCTCGAGGTGCGCCGCACGCTCCGCGACCACCAGGACACCCAGGCAGACGACCCCACCGAGGAGACCGCATGACCACCACCCCCACCGGACGCCGCGAGATCCGCGACGGGCACGACAGCGTCGTGCTCACCCGCACCTTCGGGGCTCCGATCAGCTCGGTCTGGGCTGCCATCACGGAGTCAGCCCGGCTCGAGCGATGGATCGGCACCTGGACCGGCGACCCGGCCTCGGGGTCGGTGCTCTTCCAGATGAACGCCGAGGGGGACGGCGTCCCGCAGGAGACCTTCACGATCAATGCCTGCGACCCGCCCTACCGGCTGGCGCTCACTTCCACCCCCGAGGGCGAGGGCAACGTCTGGCACTTCGTGCTGGACCTCGTGGAGGCCGACGGCACCACCACGCTGACCTTCAGCCAGTCCGTGCCGGACGCCGAGATGGCGGCCGGCGTCGGACCCGGATGGGAGTACTACCTCGACCGTTTGCTCGTCGCCGAGACCGGTCACGACGCCGCGACCGTGCTCTGGGACGACTACTACCCGGCGCAGTCGGAGCACTACCGGGCGCTCTTCACCTGACAGCCGGCTACTCCGCGATCGCGGGACCCACCACCTGGAGGCCGTAGCGGGGAGCGACGTCGATCCACTTCGGGATCTCCTCCTCTGCGGAGAGGCCTTCATCGCCGGGCAGTCGCAGCTCGATCGCCGGGAGGCCGACCTCGTCGTAGAGCGAGAGCAGGCCGCCCGGGACCGTGAGCGCCAGGAACCTCGCCGGCCTGTCGCCGCGGATCCGGAAGGCGTGCGGCACGCCGGCCGGCAGGTACATGAAGCACCCCTCCTCGAGTCGGTGGTCCTGGTCGCCGGCGCGGTAGTCCATCGTCCCGTCGAGCACGTAGAACGCCTCAGCCTCGCGGGCGTGAACGTGCAGCGGGGTCGCGACACCGGGCGGCTGCGTCACCAGCGCGACACCGAGCTCGCCGCCGGTCTCAGCCGACTCGACGAGGTGCTCGAAGAGCGACTGCATCGCCCACGTCCCGCGCCCGCTGCCCGTCCGACGCATCACCGGGACCGTCCGGTTCGGGTTGCTCGACTCGGACATGGCGGCCTCCACGACTATTGATCCGAATGTGTTTCGGATCAATTGGTACGCTACGACTCGTGTCCACCCCGGTCAAGACCCGTGCCTACGACGCCCGCCGTCGCCGGGCCGCTGCCGAGCAGACCCACGCCCGGATTCTGCATGCCGCCCGGAACCTCTTCGTCACCGCCGGCTACGACGAGACGGCGGTCTCCGCGATCGCGAGGGACGCCGGCGTCTCGGTCGACACCGTCTACGCGACGGTCGGTCGCAAGCCGCAGCTGCTGCTCGCCGTGCACGACATGGAACTTGCCGACGCCCCCACGCCGCTCGCGGCGGCGGAGCGGGACTACGTCCGGGCGATCCGGGCCGCCCCCGGTGCCCGCACCAAGATCGAGCTGTACGCTGCCGCGCTGGCTGACCGTCTCCCCCGCACGGTGCCGCTGATGGACGCCCTTCGCACCGCCGGCGCGAAGGACCCCGACTGCCGGGCCGTCCACGACGCGCTGTCCGAGCGTCGCGCCGCGCACATGCGGGACTTCGCCCACGACCTGGTGGCCACGGGCGAGCTGCGAGAAGGGCTGGGGGTCGACCAGATCGCCACGCTGGTCTGGTCGATGAACTCGCCCGACTACTTCCTCCTGCTCAGCCGGCACGGCCTCTCGCCCGACGACTACGCCGCACTCCTCATCCGGGTCTGGACCCACACGTTCCTGCCCGACCCCTGACGCCGGGGAATCGACCGGCAGGCTGCTCGCGCAGTAGCATGGAGGTGCAGAGGGTGCTACGCGTCTTGGAGGTGGGTCGGCGCGCCGTGTTCGGCGTACCTGAAAGGCCTCACCCCCGTGTCACCCCTCGCTTCCTACCGTCGTCTCTTCGAGCTCGCCGGACCGGCGTACGTCGCCGTCGCCTTCCTCGCCCGGCTGCCGCTCGCCATGAGCCAGCTCGGCACCCTCCTCCTGGTCTCGGAGGCCACCGGCAGCTACGGCCTCGGCGGTCTCGCTGCCGGTGCGCTCGCCGTCGCCAATGCGATCGGCGCGCCGTTCGCCGGCTCGCTCGCCGACAAGATCGGGCAGCGCTTCGTCGTGCTCGTCCAGTCGCTGGCCGGAGCCGCCTCCCTCGTCCTGCTGGTCCTGCTCGTGCACGCCGGCGCCCCGAACGCCGCGGTCGTCGGCGCCGCTGCGCTGGCCGGCCTCACGATGCCCCAGGTCGGACCCTTGGCGCGAGCGCGCTGGCGGCCGATCACGTCCCGGTCGGGGGCTCAGCAGCGTCGGCTCGTCGACGTCGCCTTCTCCTACGAGGGTGCCGCCGACGAGGCGTCGTTCGCGATCGGCCCGGCGCTCGTCGGCGTCGGCGTGGTGGCCTTCTCGCCGGGCGGTGCGCTGCTGCTCGCCGCCGGGTTGCTGGCCACCTTCGGCACGGCGTTCGCGCTGCACCGAACCGGCCGCCTCGTCCGTCGGGCCGGCGCTGCCGCCCCCGCCGGCCGGTTGGTGACGCCGGTGCTGCTGGTGCTGGCCAGCGCCCAGCTGTTGATCGGCTCGCTCTTCGGTGCCACCCAGACCGGGACCACCGTGCTCGCGACCGCCGCCGGCCACCCCGGCTTCGCGGGACTCGTGCACGCCACCCTCGGCGTGGGCAGCGCGATCGCCGGGATCGCGACGGCGTTCCTGCCAGAGCGGATCGGTCCGGAGAAGCGGATCCTCGGCGCCGCCGTCGCCCTGCTCGTGCTGTCGGTCCCGCTGCTGTTCGTCGGCAGTCTTCCCGCGCTCACCGCGGCCGTGGCGCTGCTCGGGTGCGCGGTCGCGCCGTTCATGATCAGCGTCTTCACGCTGGCCGAGCGGGTCGTCGCCCCGGCTCGGGTCGCGACCGCAATGACGCTGCTGGCCAGCGCCACCGGCATCGGCTACGCCCTCGGGTCCACCGTCGCCGGCCGGCTCGCCGACCACCACGGCTACACCGCGGCGTTCGCGGTGACCGTGACCGCGATGGGTCTGGCGCTCGCGCTGGCCGCGTTGTCGCAGCGTCGGCTCCGCGCCGCGCTCGTCGAGGTCGGCCCGTCGGTCGAGCCAGCCCCTCGCGTGCTCGCCTCGGCAGGAGCGATCGGCTAGGGGTTGGTCCGGCGCGGGGCACCGACCCCGGGCTCCTTCATGTAGGTCGCCAGGGTCATCCAAGCTGCGCTGCAGGGTGAGCCTGGTGGACATGTGGTGTGCCGAAGCACCAGTCTGTCTTTCGCGATCCCCGCCGGAACGGTCGCCTCCCACGACACTTTCCCCTCGGAGTCCGGCGAGAGGGTTGCGTCGGCAACGTGCTGGGTGTGTTTGCCTTTGTGGGTCCGGCAGAGCTCAACCTTGACCAGGGTGCCCGGCGATACATCGATTGCTCTGAACGTGGCCGTGAGGTTGTCGCCTTCGGCTGGCGATATCTCTGCGTTGACCTGGCTGAGGTGGGGTTCAGGTGCACGACTGCGTATGGACACGACGTAGGTCACGGGTCCTTTCGCGTCCATCGACGTCTCGTCGTCAACGGAAGGCATTGCCTCCTTCGCGCAGTTCGTCGGCCCCTTGTAATCGTCACCGACACTGCAGTACCGGACCGACAAGGTCTTCCAACGGGTGGCCACGATCGGGATCTTCAGCGACTGGTCGAGGTCGTCCAGCGCATCGGGTTGCAGCACGACGCCCCAGATCCGTCGGCTGTCAGTCGTCGGTGTCGTCGGCTCCTCGAGCGCGCGCGGTCCCTGGTCCCGCGGAATCCCGAGTACCTCCATGATCAGCCGCTGACCTCGAAGGTGCCCTGCCGTGACGGACACCGCGAGGGTCTGTCCGTTGGTGCCGTCCTCGATCGTGGCGGTGACCTGGGGCAGGACGGCCAAGGACTTCGACTCCACGGCAATCTTGGTCGCACCATAGAGACCAAGTGACGTGGCGGCGACAGCGAGGATGACGAGCCCGGCCATCGTCGGCATGACCTGCCGACTCACGAAGGCCCAGACCATCATGGCGAGCAGTGCCAGGACGAGCAGGAATGCCAGCACGCCGGTGAGTATCTGGGTTGAGTCGATTCCATTCGACTCGCCGGACACCGGATCTATCTCCCGAGGCAGTGAAAGGAACAGGACGATCGCAAGCACTGCACCGAGCGATCCGAGGCAGAGGAGCATCCGACTCGACGTGAAGGATTCTCCCCGTGCGCTTCGAATCCAGGCCAGATAGAGCGCTAGACCGAGTGCAACGACCAGCAGGACGATTCGCAACATGTTCGAGACGTCGAGCCAGCCGGGGTCGTCCGTTCCCGCCCTTTCGAGTTCCTGGCTCTGGCGCTCCCCGATGTTGGGGAAGAAGGCCGCTGCCGACAGCAACATGGTGATGAGACCCGCAAACACGACCCACGTGCGTAGCCGAGAGTTGGGGTCGATCGCAGGGGCGAACAGGGCGCTCACGACCCCGATGCCCAGGAAGATGAAGATGCACATGGTCGCGACCGGATAGAGGCGAAGGGCTTGATCGAGCGTGCCTTCCTTGATCCCGAAGAAGGTCAGCACTGCTGCAAGTGCTGTGAATCCGGCGGCGGCCCACTTGAAGGCGTCCTCGAGCTTCGAGGGTTCAATGATGGTGGCCGGGGGTGAGCCGTCGGAGTCGGCAGGAGCTTCCTCCGCGCTGGTCGTGTCCACGGCCCCGGGGTCGTCGGACCCGGAGGACGACTGACTCACAGCGGGTTCCAGCGGGGCGGCGTCCGGGATCGAATCCGGGGATCCGGCATCGACGGGGTCACCAACCGGCTCTGAGGTGTCGGTGTGCTGTTCGTACTTCGGAAGCGCCCTCAGACGATCCTTCCACCATCCGGACTCGGTCATGCGACCAATTTCCCGGCAGCCTCATGGCAGCGCAATGAGTCAAACGGGTGGTACCGACCTGCGCGGGCGGGCCTGGTGTCCTGCGGATCTCGACCAGCACACGGGGCCGGTCCTACGACTGGTCCGCCCAGTGGGCTTACCCGCTCCCCCACGGGCTCACCCTGAGGCCAGGTTCAGGGATGGGCCGGGGACGATCCCGATGTGGTGGACCGGTCCCGCGGCGCATGGTTGAGAGTGTCAGGGAGCCTCCCTGGCGACCGACCCGAAGGAGCGCACGTGAACGACATCCGCCAGAGCATGGCCCGACGAGGCCTCGTCCGACCGCAGGACAACCGGGTGGTGGGCGGCGTCCTGGCCGGCCTCGGGCGACCCCTCGGTCTGACCCCGTGGACCACTCGGCTCCTCTTCGTGCTGCTGCTGATGGTCGTCCCGGGCAGCCAGATCCTGGTCTACCCGATCCTCTGGATCCTGATGCCGTCGGAGGAGACCGTCGCCGTCATCCCGACGCGGACCCCCGACCCGGCCGTCCCCTGACGCTCGAACCCGAGCGGGGTCAGCCGGTCAGCGACCGTGAGTCAGCGACGTCGTACTCCGCGACGGAGGCGGCGATGATCGCGGCCTGCTGGTCGTCACCCACGCCGTCCCCGCGGAAGGCCTCGACCGCCGACGGCGACTCCCAGCGCTCGAAGATCGAGATCCGGCCCGCCTCGACGAGGTCGGCCGAGATCGTGAAGTCCAGACAGCCCGGGGCGGCGCGCGCGGCCCGGACGACCGCCGCGCAGCTCTCGAGGTAGGCGTCCCGCGCCGCGGGCTCGACCATGAGGTGTCCGGCGACGATGACCTGGCTCGTGCTCATCACCCGATGATGGCACCCGTCGTGTCCCGATTGCGGTCAGGAACTGACCTGTTGCGCTCCTAGGCTGGTCAGCACACCGGTCCTCCTCGGGACCGCGAGCCAGGAGGCACCCATGGACTTCAAGATCGAGCTGATCCCGCTCGCCGTGCAGGACGTCGACCGGTCGGTCGAGTTCTACGGCAACGGGCTCGGCTGGAGCGTCGACCACGACCAGGTCGTCTCGCCCGAGCTGCGCTTCGTGCAGGTCACCCCGCCCGGATCCGCGTGCTCGATCTGCTTCGGGGTCGGGCTGGAGATGATGCCCGACGGCTCCTCGCAGTTCATCCAGGTCGTGGTGGCGGACGCCGACGCGGCGCTGGCCCAGCTGCGCGATCGCGGGATCGTCTGCGAGGGTGTCGACGACCAGCCGTGGGGCCGCTTCGTCCGTTTCGACGACCCCGACGGCAACCGCTGGGCGCTGCAGCAGATCGTGGTCCCGACCTGATCAGTGCAGGGAGTTCAGCGTCGTCAGGTCCTCGTCGTCGAGGGTGAGCTTGCCGGCGGCGAGGTTCTCCTCGAGGTGCGCGACCGAGCTGGTGCCCGGGATCAGAAGGATGTTGGGCGAGCGCTGGAGCAGCCACGCGAGCGCCACCTGCATGTGGGTGGCGCCGTGCTTCTGCGCGACCTGGTTGACCGCGTCGAGGTCGAGCGGGCTGAAGCCGCCGAGTGGGAAGAAGGGCACGTAGTAGATGCCCTGCGCGGCCAGGTCGTCGAGGAAGGCGTCGTCGTCGCGCTGCGCGAGGTTGTAGGCGTTCTGCACCATCGCCACCGGCGCGATGTCCTGGGCGATCCGGACCTGCTCGGGCGTGCAGTTGCTGAGCCCGAGGTCGGCGATCAGGCCCTGGCTGCGCAGGTCGGCGAGCACCGTCCACTGGGCCGCGAAATCGACGTCGGCGTCGTCCATGAACCGCAGGTTGACCCCGCCGAGCCGCTCGACCGCGAGCCGGCCCAGGTTGTCGTGGACGGCCGACCTGATCTCGTCCGGGCTGAAGGCCGGCAGCCAGGCACCGTCGTCGGTGCGTCGGGCACCGACCTTGGTGACCAGCACCAGCTCCGACGGGTAGGGGTGCAACGCCTCGCGGATCAGGTCGTTGGTGACGTAGGGACCGTAGTAGTCGCTGGTGTCGATGTGGTCGACGCCGAGCTCGATCGCCCGCTGCAGGACACGCACCGCCTCGTCGGGGTCCGCCGGGGGGCCCATGATCCCGGGACCGGTGAGCCGCATGGCGCCGTACCCGATCCGCTGCACGTCTGAGAGTCGCTTCATGTCTCCACTGTGCTCCGACCGGAGCGCGCAACCAAGGGCGGCGCTACTCCTCGCGCGACTGGTCGCGCCTCGCGTCCTGCTGGCGGCGTCGGCGGATCTCGACGCGGGCGAGCACGAAGGCCAGCACGACCGGCCAGATGTAGTGGATGTTCTCCAGGATCCAGCTGAGCCAGCCGGGGAGACTGACGTCGGGCAGGTCGGGCCACGGGATGCTGGGCAGGTCGGGGCTGGGCAGGTCGGGAGTCGGCACGGTGGGGAACGGGATGTCCCAGCTCGGCCACGGCAGTGTCACGGCGAAGCGGACCACCAGGGTCGTCAGCACGATCGGCACGATCACCCGGGCGACGCCACCGACGGTCTGGATCGCGGCGAAGCGTTCCGGGTGGGCACGCACCTTGTCCTCGTGGGCCGCCGCCGTGCTGTCCGGGGCGGGCACCAGGTCGAGCTCCTCGACACCAGCGCCCGCCGGGACGAGCGTCGCCCGCCGCGGCGCGCCCAGCGTGGAGAAGCGCACCTTGAGCTTCCCTGCCGGTCCGTCGAGCTTGAACTTCTCGTCGATCGACTTCTTCTCGTCGACCAGCTCGTCGTCGACGTACCAGCGCACCCGCCGGGTGAAGCCGAGGTCGGCCTCGACGCGGTGCGCGCGACCGGCGACGGTGAGCCTCCAGATCTGTGGAGAGGTGGGCATGGCTCCATCCTCCGCGTCGACACCCGTCGGACGCATCGGTCGCGGGTCCCTGGCGCCCCTGACTTTGGTCGCAGGCGCCGCGGTCAGGGGTAGGTGATGCCGGTGACCTCTTCGCTCAGCTGCCAGAGACGTCGCTGGGCGGTCTCGTCGTAGGACAGCTTGTTGCTGGTGACGACCTGTGGCGGCCCGGTCCACTCGGCGAGCCGGCTCGGGCCGCAGTAGGTCCCGCCCGGCAGGTCGGCGGTCGCCGCCATCAGGGTCGGCCACGCGCCCTGCTCGGCGGAGTTGGGGGAGAGTGCCTTGATCGCGCCGTCGAGGACCGAGGCGATGCCGCCGCTGGAGCGGCCGTACTGCCCGTTGGCCGCCAGGTGGGTGGAGGCGAACCCCGGGTGCGCGGCGTACGCGCTCACTGGCTGCTCGGCCCGCCGCAGCCGACGCTCGAGCTCGTAGGTGAAGAGCAGGTTGGCGAGCTTGGTCTGCCCGTAGACCGGCCAGCGCTGGTAGCGACCCTCCTGCTTGTGCGGGTCGGACAGCGGTGCCCTGCGGGCCACCCGGTGCATCTGGGAGGAGACCGCGACCACGCGGGCGCCACCGCTCGCCACCAGCTGCGGCAGCAGCAGACCGGTCAGCAGGAACGGCCCGAAGTGGTTGGTCGCCAGCTGCAGCTCGAGTCCGTCGGCGGTGCGCTGGTACGGCGTCCCCATCACGCCCGCGTTGTTGACGAGCACGTCGATCGCCCCGAGCCCCGCGACCTGGGCTGCCCCGCGGCGTACCGATGCCAGGTCGGAGAGATCGATCTCGACCTTCTCCAGCTCGGCGCCCGGCACCTCGGCTCGGATCGTCTGCTCGGTCTCGTCGAGCCGGGCGGTGGTGCGACCGGCGAGCACCACCCGGGCGCCGCGGCGGGCCAGCTCGAGAGCGGTGTGGTGGCCGAGGCCACCGACGGTGGTGCCGGTGACGAGCACCGTGCGACCGGCCTGGTCGGGCAGGTCGGCGAGGGTCCAGCGGCCGACCGCGGGCCGGGCGGTCACGGGGTGGTCGCCAGGCTGGCGAGGATCTGGGCGCCGAGGGACTCGTCGCCGAAGACGCCGTACGTCCCTGGCTCCGGGTCGCACCGGCCACCGGACAGCCGGATGAAGGCTTCGCGATCCATCCGCAGCACCGCCGTCGGGTCGGCGGGCGGAGTGGCGAGGCGCTCGCCGCGACCGGCGTCGTTGACGGCGAAGGCGTAGGGCGTGCTGTCCTCCATCTCGAGCACCACGGTCGTGCCCGCGGGCGCACCCACCCGCTTGGCGACGACGTAGCCGAGGCTCTCGGCGAGGTACTCCGCGGTGTGCCGGGCGGCGACAGAGTCCATGCCGCCGGGCCGGCCGACGGCTCGACGTACGTCCTGCTCGTGCATCCACACGTCGAGGGGCCGGTTGCGCAGCAGGGTGCGCCAGTCCCAGTCGACGCCGCCGAAGACCGGATCGGCCTTCGCGTCGGCGTCGGTCGGCGGGTCGGCGAGCAGGCGGGTGTGCCGAGCGGTGGTGGCGGAGCGGATCTCGTTGATGATCGCGTCGTGGGTGGCGTCGCGGCGGTTGACCACGCCGATCTCGGTGTAGAGGCCCATCACGCCGGTGACGTGGTCCGGCTCGCCGACCTCGGCGGTCTCCTCGTCGGCCCCGGCGAGGATCGACTCGAGGTGCGCGATGTGGGAGGCGACGGCCCGCACGTCCCAACCCGGCAGGTCGGTCGGCGCCGACCAGTCCGCCTCGTCGAGCTCCTCGAGGAGGTCGATGAAGTCGTTGATGGCCTGCCACCACACCTCGACGTACCCGCTGAGCAGCTCGTGGTCGTTCATGCGGAGCACCCTAGGCGGTGGCTCGGTCAGCAGGGAGCAGGACCCGGCTGGTCGTTGAAGCGGACGGCGAGGATCGCGACGTCGTCGTCGAGCCGGACCGACACCAGGTCGTCGAGCACCGCGTCGACGAACTCCGACACCGGGAGCTCCAGGTGGCGGCGGGCGGCCGCCGTCAGCCGGTCCAGGCCGTCGGTGATGTCCTCGGTGCGGCGCTCGATCAGGCCGTCGGTGTAGATCAGCAGGGTCGAGCCCGGACCGATGCTGGCCTGGTGGTCGGTGCGCTCGGTGCCCGGCTCCACGCCGAGCATCAGGTCGGGCACGCCCTCCGCCAGCAGGGTGACCTCGCCGGCCGCGGTGACCACCAGCGGCGGCGGGTGCCCGGCGTTGGTCCAGCGCAGGGTGCGCTCGCCGCAGGCACGTTGCTGGTCGGTCTGCTCGATCCGGGCGTAGAGCAGGCTGGCCATGCCGTCGACGCCCAGGTCGACCATCGCCTGGTCGAGCCGGACCACGTTGGCCGCCGGCCCGTCGTCGACCGCCCACGCGATCGCGCGCAGCATGTTGCGCATCTGTCCCATGATCGCCGCCGCCCCGATGTCGTGGCCGACCACGTCGCCGACCATCAGGCTGGTCGCTCCCGACTGCATCACCACGGCGTCGTACCAGTCCCCGCCGACCTGGTCCCGCGAGGCGGCGGGCCGGTAGCGCGCGGCCAGCTGCAGGTTGTCGGGCTCCGGCAGCAGCGGCAGCATCGCACTCTGCAGGATGACGAGGGCGTCCAGGCGCTCCTGGAGCAGCAGGGCCCGCTGCGCGGCCTGGGCCGAGTACGACGCGAGCGCCTCGATGGTGATCCGGTCCTCGTCGGACAGCTCGTGGTCGTCCTCCCAGATCAGTGCGATCGTCCCCAGCACGGTGCCCCGGGAGACGAGCGGCTGGAAGGTCCGGGACTCGCCGACCTGCTTGCGCAGGACCAGGTGCGGGTAGCGGTCGTTCTGCTTCTGCCGGCTCCGGAAGTAGAGCGGCCGAGCGTGGAGTGCGGTCTCGCCGATCGGGTTGGTGTCGTCGAGCGGGAGCGCGAAGTTGAGCCGGGCGGACTCCCAGGTGTTGGTCGGGGAGTCGACGAAGGTCAGGATGTCGGGCCGGGTCGGGGTGTCCCAGCCGGCCCAGCCGTGGGGCTGGATCTCCTGGGCGCGCACCCAGATGCCGGCACGGGAGCAGCCCAGCTGCTCGATCGAGATCAGCTCGACGGCCTCAGCGACGTCGACCATGGTCCGGGTGGCCGACAACCCTTCGCTGAGGGCGAGCAGCACCCGGCTGCGGTGGGAGAGGTCGCGGGCCTCACGCTCGCCAGCGGCGGCCAGACCGCGCAGACCGCGTTCGGACAGCTCGGTCGAGCACGCGGCGGCGAGGTCCTCGAGCATCTCGAGCTGCTCGTAGGTCCACTCGCGCGGCTCGTCGCCCAGGGCGCACAACGACCCGACGATGACGCCGGTGTGGTCGGTGATCGGCCAGCCGGCGTAGGAGATCACCTGGTAGTCGGAGATGGCCAGGTTGGTGCGCACCCGCTCGTCCTCCCGGGCGTCGGTCACGATCAGCGGCTTCTGGTCGGCGACCACATGTCGGCAGAAGGAGTGCGACAGCGGCGTCTGGCGCTCGGTCGCGAGCGGCTCCGGCAACCCGCACGCCCCGGCGAAGACCTGCCGCCGGTCGTCCACCAGGGAGACCATGGCGGTCCCGACCCCGAGCGCTCGGCACACCATCCGGGCGTAGCGGTCGAGGGAGGGGTCGACAAGGGCTGCGACGTCGCTGTCCATTGCTCCCGCGCGCTTCCTCCCTGCCCCCGAGGAGAGGTTAACCCGCCCGTCCCCCGCCGTCCGGAGATTGGTCGGGGACCACCCGACACGGCGAGCCTCAGCCCAGGGCCAGCTTGAGCGCGATCGCCACCATGGTGAGTCCGATGAGCACGTCGAGGACCTGCCAGGACCGCGGCCGGGTGAGCACCGGGGCGGCCAGCCGGGCGCCGTACCCCAGCGCGCAGAACCACGCCACGCTGGCCACGCAGGCTCCGGCGGCGAACCACCAGCGACCGGTCGGGCCCTCGTGGTTGGCGATCGAGCCGAGCAGCAGGACGGTGTCGAGGTAGACGTGCGGGTTCAGCCAGGTCAGGGCCAAGGCGCGTACGGCGACGGTCCGGCGTCCCGTGGCGGCTCGGGCGTTCGCCGACCCGCCGTCGGTGTGCAGGCTCTCTGGCTTCCGTGCGCGCAGCAACGAGCTGACGCCGTACCAGGTCAGGAAGGCGACGCCGAGCCAGCGCACCACGTCCAGCACCCACGGCGCCCGCTCCACGATGGTGCCGATCCCGCTCACGCCGGCCACGATCAGGACGACGTCGGAGAGCGCGCAGATGGCGACCACCAGGCCGACGTGCTCGCGGGCCAGCCCCTGTCGCAGCACGTAGGCGTTCTGGGCGCCGATGGCGACGATGAGGGACAGCCCGGTGATCAGGCCGGCAACGGTGGAGTCGAGCACGTGCTCACGCTAGGGCCGGGCATTGATGAAGGCCAGCGAAACAATCTGACCAAGCATTAGCATCACTTCATGCAGTACGTGCCCGCGCAGCTCGCCGCCCTGGTCGCGATCGCCGACCACGGGACCTTCGAGGCAGCAGCTCGCGAGCTCCGGGTCACGCCGTCGGCGATCAGCCAGCGGATCAGGGCGCTCGAGTCGCAGGTCGGCCGGCTCGTGGTGCAGCGCACCAGCCCCTGCCGGCCGACCCCCGCCGGCGAGATACTGGTCCGGTTGGCCCGTCAGACCCGGTTGCTGTACGACGAGGTGGGTGATGCGCTCGCGCACGGGCGACCCGGTGTGATCGAGCTGCCGGTCGCGGTCAACGCCGACTCGCTGGCCACCTGGTTCCGCCCGGTGCTCGGCGAGCTCGCCGGTGAGGCCTGGTCGGACGTCGCGCTGCGGCTGCACGTCGAGGACCAAGCCTTCTCGGCCGACCTGCTGCGCCGGGGCGAGGTGCTCGCCGCGGTGACCTCCGAGCCGGTGGCGGTGCAGGGCTGCTCGGTCGAGCCACTCGGCGTGCTGACCTACCGGCCGGCGGCCACGCCCGAGCTCGCGGAGCGCTGGCGCTCCGGGAGCGGGCCGGACTGGGCGGCGATGCCGATGGTGGTCTTCAACGAGAAGGACGGGCTCCAGCACGAGGTGCTCGTCGCCCGGGGCCTCGGGCCGCCCCGGGTCGTGCACCGGGTGCCGACGTCGGCGGACTTCCTCGAGGCAGTCCGTCTCGGTCTGGGCTGGGGGATGCTGCCGGGTCCACAGCTACGCCCTGAGGTGGAGTCCGGCCGTCTGGTCGCCCTCGCGGGGCGGGCGCGGGTCGACGTACCTCTGCACTGGCAGCGGTGGCGCCTCGACTCCCCGGCCCTGGACCGGCTGACCGGGGCTGTCCGCGGGGCGGCGGCCATGGTGCTTTCGGCTAAGTCGACATAGCCTCGAACGACTGCCTACCGCTACAGGAGTGACACATGGGGTCAGCACCCCCCTCGCGCACGCGACGGAGTCCGTGGGCGATCCTGCTGCCCCTGCTGATGGCGCTGCCCCTCCTCGCGACGGGTCTGGTCACCTCACCGGCCTCGGCGGTCGACGGCACCGGCGTCTTCACCCTGACCAAGGAGGTCACCGGCCAGGCCGGCGTCCCGACCTACGAGCCCGGCTCGACCTTCAGCTACACCCTGCGTCTCGGCTGCTCCAACGTCGACGGCCCCGGCTGCGGCAGCGCCCAGCTCACCGACGTGCTGCCCGCGCCGCTGGTCCTCGATCCCGGCGCCACCAACCCGGTGCAGGTGACCGGCGTCGGGACGTCGTACGGCGTCGACATCTCCGACGGCAACGCGACCGTCACCTTCACCCGACCGCTCGGCGCCGGTGAGGTCGGCCTCGCGGGTGGCGACGAGGCCGTGGTCGTGATCCAGGTGCAGGTCCCGGCCGACGCCTCACCGGTCGACGCCGGCCTGGTCACCAACACCGCGCGCGCCACCCAGAGCAACGGTCAGCCGCGCACCGACTCTGCAGACGTCAACCTCGACATCCCCGAGCGGCTCGCCGCGACCGTGTCCAAGAGCGTCCTGACCAACACCCCGGGCGGCAACCCGGTGCCCGCCGTGCCCGGCCAGCCCGTCAGCTGGACGGTCGGCGGCGGCAACGACTCCAACCGCGGGGTGGACACCCTCGTCATCCAGGACCCGGCCGACGGGTCTCCGGACTCGTTCGAGTACCTCGCCGTCACCGGCATCGCCACGCTGACCCCGCCCACCGGGGCCGACCGGGTGCAGGTCGACTGGCGCGACGCCGCGGGCACCTGGACGAACGGCACCCCGGTCGCCGTCCCCGGCAACCCCTCCTCGCTGCTGCCCGCCGACCTCGAGGCGATCCACGGGCTGCGCTTCACCTTCACCTCGACGACGGGCCAGCTCCCGGTCACGGCGGCCGGGGGTGACGCCTCGATCACCTACGACACCGAGACCCGCGACAACGTCACCACTATCCCGCCCAACAGCACGGTCACCGTGCCCAACACGGTTTCCAGCGTGGTCACCATCGGTGCGGCCACCAGCGACACCGAGCAGGCCAGCGCCTCGGTCCAGATCCGCAGCGAGCCGCCGACGGTGACGATCGTCAAGAGCTTCGAGGACACCGAGCTGATCTCGGGCGAGTCGACGACGGCCAGCCTCGCTGCCGTCAACGGCGCCATCCCGGCCTCGCAGATGGTGGTCACCGAACCCGCCCCGGGGACGCCGGACCTCGCCGACCAGGGTCTGCAGTTCACCGGGTTCACCAGCGACCTGGAGTGGCCGCCCGGCGCGACCGGCGCCCAGGTGCAGTACGTCTACGCCGACGGGTTCACCGAGGGGCCGAAGACGGCCACCGGCGTGGACACGCTGCCGGACGCGACCGCCGGGCACCCCGTCTCCGGGTTCGAGGTGACCTTCACCGGCACGATGCCCGCCGGCGCGACCGCGATCGTGCCGTTCGGCGTGACCGCCGAGCGGGTCACCGTCCCGACCGATGTCACGGCCACCAACACCGCCAGCAGCCAGGTCACCTCGACCGACGGCCAGACCAGTGCGGTGGCCACCGGTGCCGACGACCTGACCCGACGTCCGCTCCTCGTCACCACCGCCGTCGACAAGAACATCGTCCGCAACTGGAGCTGGGCGGTGCCGGGCGCCTCGACCCTCGTCGCCGTCCCGGCCACCCTCGGCGGCGGCACCCGCGACGGCTCCACGATCGGCTCCGAGGTCCTCCAGATCACCGACCCGGCCGAGCCGCAGGGCGCGCCGAGCGACTTCTGGGACCGCTACGACCTGCAGCAGATCGCCCCGACCGACATCCCGGGCAACTCCACGTTGACGGTGAGCTACTGGGACGGCACGCAGTGGACGGACTTCGCCGGCGCGACCGACGTCCCGGGGCCGGTCGGCGGCTACACCTTCACCCCGCCCGCCGGGCTGATCGACTCGATCCAGGGCATCCGGTTCACCTTCGAGCCCCGGGACGCGGGGGATCTGCTGCCGCCGACGTTCAGCGTCACGCCGTACTTCCGGGTGGCCCTGCGCGACACGCTCCGCTCGGACCCCGGGATCTCGGCGATCCCCGATGAGAACACCCCGATCGCCAACGACGTCGAGTCCGAGGCGCGCAACCCCAACGCCATCATCCCCGTCGCCACCGACCAGGCCGACGACTCGATCGAGCTGCGCCCGCTGCCCGACGGTGAGGGCCCGGACATGATCGACAAGGGGTGGCTGCTGCCCAATGGGAGCCCCTCCCAGGACCAGGCCGAGATCGTCGCGCTCACCGACGACCAGCGCACCGCCCGGCTGCTGTGGAGCACGCAGTACGTCCCGCTCCAGTCGGTGACCATCTCCGACCCGGCGGCCGACCCGGCCGACGTCGCGGACAGCGTGTTCGACGCCTTCGACCTGACCCGGGTCGCGGCGATCAACGACCCGCTGATGACCTTCGACGCGGTGAGCGAGGTGGAGCTCTTCTCCGCCGCGACCGGCGACTGGGTCGACATCACGTCCCAGGCCTGCCCGACGGCCGCCGCCTGCGACGGCCAGTTCAACGGCTACCCGCTGACCGCCGCCCAGCGGGCCGACACCCTCGGGGTACGGCTCACCCTCGTCGAGAGCCCCACCCGGGCGGCGCGCATCGACGGCCCGACCGACCCGCCGGTGGGCAGCGGCGTGGCCGGGTCCGAGGGCAACACCCGTCCGATCGACCTGGTCTTCCAGCTGCGCCAGCAGCTGCGCTCCGACCCCACGCAGCCGGTGCTCGGCACCGAGCACGACTACGGCTACAACACCGGGACCCCGGGCATCGTGCAGAACAGGGTCGGCCTCGTGGGCCGTGGCTCCGACACCTTCATCACCGGTGCCTCCGCCGACATCACGATCCTCGACCGGCCCGTCGACGTCACGCTCACCAAGCTCTTCGACCAGACCCAGCTGGGACTCCCGCAGGCCGGTACGCCGGACGACGAGTTCCCCCTCATCACCGCGACCCTGGTCGCCACCAACGAGGGCCTGGGCAAGATCCGCACCCTCGAGGTGCAGGACGCCTCGCCGGAAGGGCCCTCGCCGTACGACTCGCTGAACCTCTACGACATCGACGGCATCTCGGTCCCGCAGGGTGCCACCGGCACGGCGGTCTTCCTGACCGTCGATGGCGCCGAGACGGAGTACAGCCTCACCGAGGCGTTGACGCTGACGTCCGGACAGCTCGCCGAGGTCACGGGTGTCCGGGTCGTCCACACCGGCCTGATGCCGCAGGACGCGGCCACCACGATCAGGCTGACCTTCCAGCTGCGCGCCGAGCACCGGGCCCCCCCGGGCGACCCGGTGCAGGCCGGCGACCTGATCAGCAACCGGGCGACGACCACCGCGACCAGCCCGAGCGGCTCGGCCACGACGACCGCCCTCGACGACATCAGCATCGTGGCGCCGACGTACACCGTGACCACGAGCAAGGACATCGCCCCCGCGTCGCGCACCGAGCTGCAGGGTCGCACCGGCTACACCGTCTCGCTCTCCGCCCAGCCCGGCGGGACGGTGCGCACCCGGGTGCTCACCCTGACCGACGACACCCCGACGTTCTGGAACGCGTTCACGCTCGCCGGTCTGCCCTCGATCCTGCTGCCGGCCCCGGTGTCGCAGGCCCGACTCGACGTGCTGACCGGGGTCACCTACGACCTCCAGGACGGGGAGCTGCTGGCGCTCTGCGACGGCGACACCGACCTGACCGACTGCTGGAGGCCCGGTCCGTGGATCGACGCCCCCCGAGGGATCTGGCAGCCGACCCTGCCCACGTCGATCACCGCCGACAGTGTCCGGGGTGTCCGGGTCTCCTACCGCCGGATCGGTGACCTGCCGTGGGAGCGGCCGGCCAACCCCACCGTGCCCTTCCGGTTCACCGCCGACCGGCGGGTCAACCTGCTGTACGGCGTCGACGGCGCGACCGACAGCCCCGTCCCCTCCACCCGACCCGACCTGGACCCGGCTCCGGGCGAGACCCAGCGCGGCACCTTCACCGACCAGGTCCGGGCCGACGCGACCGGCGCGTGGCGCAACCAGGAGGGCGTGTGGACCGCTGCCGCCCTGGCCCAGGACACCACCCAGCTCCAGCACCTGCCCAACCGGATCTCGGTCACCAAGGCGCCCGGCAACGGCACCGGCCCCGCCCCGCAGTACGCGCCGGGGACGCCGATCCCCTACGTGATGACCTTCACGAACACCGGGTCGTGGCCGATGACCGGCCTGACCCTGGCCGACCACATCGCCACCAACGAGAAGGGCTCGCTGCTGACCTGGCCGCGCGACGTCGACGACGACCCGACCCCGTCGTACACCGTCGCCCTGGTCAACGGCGCCAACCAGACCCAGCCGGTGGCCGGCTTCACCGTGACGCTCGACGAGAACACCGGCCTGCTCCGGATCCTGCCCCCCGCCGGTTTCGTCTTCCCGGTCGGCTGGCGGCTGACGGTGACCACCAACCTGATCTACCAGGCCGGGCTGGCGCCCGGGACCACGGTGGTCAACGACGTCACCGCGACGTCCGACCGGATCTTCGACACCTGCACCCGCACCCTCAACAACCGTCCCCACGGCTCGACCGCCAACGTCGGCTCCTGCACGTCGTCGACGACCACGGTCCCGAGCGCGTCCTCGCCGATCCGGGCCGTGAAGTCGGTCAAGGGTGACGGCGCCGGTGTGCCCGGTGCTGCTCCCGCCGACCAGAACTACGACGACCTCGGGGTGATCCAGCTCGGCTCGCCGGGCACGGCTACCGCCTGTGAGGCGCCCAACGCGCGCAACGGCTACTACGCCTACCCGTGCGTGCCCATCACCCGGGCCGGTGGCTCCGCACGCTGGCAGCTGAGCATGACCAACCAGGGCAACATCCCGGCGGGCGTGCTGGCCGGCATCGACGTGCTGCCGAAGCCGGGCGACCGGGGCGTGACCGTCGACGTCGCGCGCGAGTCGCAGTGGCGAGCCACCCTGATCGGCAACTTCGCCAGCAACGCCGCCACCGTCGACGGCTACGCCAAGACGTTCGCGATCTTCATCACCACGCGCAACCTCAACATCGCCTGCAACGCCGCCGACATCCGCAACGAGACGTTGCCGGGCGGACTGCCCACGACCAGCTCCTGCTACACCGAGGTCACCGACGGCTCGCGCGGCTGGACCCGGGTCACGCCGGCCACCACCCCGGCCGACCTGGCGGCCGCCACCGCGATCAAGGCGGTCGCCGAGTACGACAACTATGAGATCGGCGAGGGCCTGCAGCCGGGTCGCACCCTGGACGTCAGCTTCGAGACCAGGACCGCGGCCTACCCAGAGGTCGCGCAGGCCACGGACCGCGACGCGATCGCCTACAACTCCTTCGCCGTGGGTGCCCGTGGCATCACCGGCTCCGAGTCGCAGGTGACCAGCGTGGTCGAGCCGCGCAAGGTCGGTCTCGCCATGTCGACCGGCCGGTTCGAGCTCGAGAAGGTCGTGGTGACACCGGACGACACGAGCTTCCCGCTGCCGACGTCGTACCCGTTCGACGTCGCCTGCACCTCGGCGGGAGAGGACGTGCCGCTGCGCGACGAGAACGGTGCGTCGGTGAGCCGGCTTCAACTGACTCCGGGCCAGGTCGTGACCTACAACGGCGGCGGGACCAGTGCGTGGGGACAGGTCAACGTGCCGCGCTACGCCGAGTGCACCCTCACCGAGGTGGGCGCACCGGGCGCGACGGTGACCTTCGACCCGGAGGGTGCCGGCGGCACCTCGGGGCCGATCACCGCGCTTCGTGACTACGCGAGCCGCAACGACATCGCGAACGCCGCGTACCCGACGCCGATCGACCTGGAGCGGGTCACCGCGACCAACACCTACTCGCTGGCTGGTTTCACGGTCTCGAAGGAGGTCGACAACGGCGGTGCGGTCGACCAGGACGGCACCCCGATCAGCTACGACGAGAGCTACGACTTCAGCGCGTCCTGCCTCTTCAACGGCACCGAGATGATCCCGGCCGGCGACCGGACGTTCGCCCTCGACGAGGGCGACACCGAGAGCTTCGACGACCTGCCGGCCGGTGCCACCTGCACCGTGACCGAGACCGACGCCGGGACCGCGGCGTCGACCACCCACGTCGTGACCGAGGACTCCAGCACGGGCGGCAGCATCGACGGCACGACCGCGACCTTCACCCTGGGCGCCGACGTCGAGGGCGACCACGTCAACGCGGTGGACTACACCAACCACTACACCGTCGGCTCGATGGACGTCACCAAGGAGGTGATCGGCCCCGGCGCCGACCCGTGGGCCGGCAACACCTTCCGGATCCTGGTCACCTGCGAGCTGGACAACGCCGACCCGACGACCGTCTTCGAGGACGAGCGCTACCTCGGTGAGGAGGAGCCGGTCTGGACGATCGACAACCTGCCGACCGGCGCGACCTGCGAGGTGATCGAGGACCCGGAGAACGACGGCGGCGCCAGCTTCACCGTCCTCGTCCCCGACGACGGCAGGGTCACGATCGGCGACGGCACGACCGAGTCGGTCAGCATCGCCAACGTCTTCGGGCTCGGCGCCATCAGCGTCACCAAGCAGGTCGAGGGTGATGTCGACGAGATCCCCGAGGCCCTCACCGGGCGGTACGCCGTGTCGCTCTCCTGCACGCTGCTCGTCAACGGCGAGCAGGTCCCGATCACCATCCCGGGTGGCCCCGAGCGGGTCCTGGACGGCGACGGTGGCACGGCGGCGTACGACGGTCTGCCGGTCCGCGCCAGGTGCCTGGTCGAGGAGACCGGCAGCGATCCGGTGCCGCAGCAGGTCACGGTGACACCGGACGACGGCGCCGTCGTGGTCGGTCCCGAGGAGGAGGGCCCGGTCGCGGTGGTGGTCACCAACACCTACCAGCTGGGCTCGCTGCGGGTGAGCAAGACGGTCAGCGGGCCGGGTGCGGTCTACGGAACCGGTCCCTTCGAGGTCACCCTCGCCTGCGACGTGACCGATGGCGACGAGACGACCTCGGTGCCGATACCGGGTGGCGCAGTGCGCGAGCTCAGCGCCGACAACGAGCTGACCACGCAGTACGACCAGCTCCCGGTCGGTGCGGAGTGCTCCGTGCGGGAGACGGGGAGCAGCGGCTCCCGGTCGACGTCGATCACCGTGGCCACCGACGGCGGCGAGCCCGTCGTGACCGAGGGTGACGAGGCGACCGTGGCGGTCGTCGACGACACCGCCAGCAGCGGCACCGGTGAGCCCGGCGTCGTGGTCGGCATCGACAACCGCTTCGAGGTCGGCGGCGTCAAGGTCGTCAAGCGGGTGACCGGCCCGGGGGCGGACAAGTACGGCCAGGGGCCCTTCGAGGTCACCCTGACCTGCACGTCCGACCTGACCGGCTCCGACGTCGACGTCGACGTCGACATCCCGGGCGGCTCGGTGCGCACCCTCACGAGGGCCTCCGGCCTGCGCACCGCGTACCGCGATCTCCCGGTCGGCGCGCTGTGCACCCTGGCCGAGACCGACTCCGGCGACGCCGACGAGACCTCGATCTCGCTCGCGACCGGTGAGGCACCGGCGACAGTCACCCCGGGTGGCTCCGCCGACCTGGTGATCGGCGACGACACCGGCACCGGCACCGGCGCTCCGGGCGTCGTCGCCCGGGTCACGAACCGCTTCGACTCCGATCCGCCGGTCGACCCGCCGCCGGTCGCCCCGCCCGGTTTCGGTGGCAACTACGACAACCCGCCGCCCGGCACCTCGCCCAGCTCCGGTGGCGACCTGCCGGACACCGGGTCCGACGTGCCGCCGTGGCTGCCGTGGCTCGGCCTGCTCGGCGTGCTCGCCGGGCTGGTGCTGACCGTCGTCGGCCGCCGGCGGAAGGCCTGAGACGACGAATCGGCGTGGACTCACCCCGCTGGGTGGGTCCACGCCGACTCGACCGAGGATCAGGACCGTTAGTCCCCGCCTCGGCTAGAAGGCGGCCTCGTCGAGGTCCATGACGCCGAGGTTGATCGACTCGGCCAGGACCCGCTCCGCGGCGATCTTGGGCAGGTTGTGCTGGGCGAAGAACTGCGCGCCGGCCACCTTGCCCTCGTAGAAGGCCTGGTCGGACTTCGACGGGGCGGTCTCGGCGCCGAGCTTCTCCAGGGCGACCTCGGCCTGGCGCAGCAGCAGCCAGCCGCACACGACGTCGCCGAGCGCCATCAGCAGGCGCGTGGTGTTGAGGCCCACCTTGTAGATGTTGCGGACGTCGCCGCCCTCGGCCGAGGCGTCGGCCGACATCAGGTCGTTGATCATCGTGGCGACGATCGCGTTGGCATCCTCGAGGGCCTGGGCCAGCAGGTCGCGCTCGACCTTCAGCCGGCCGTTGCCGGCCCCGCTGTCGATGAACGCCTGGATCTCGCCGGCCAGATGGCCGAGCGCCTTGCCCTGGTCCTTGACGATCTTGCGGAAGAAGAAGTCCTGACCCTGGATCGCGGTGGTGCCCTCGTAGAGGGTGTCGATCTTGGCGTCCCGGACGTACTGCTCGATGGGGTACTCCTGGAGGAAGCCGGACCCACCGAACGTCTGCAGCGACTCGGTGCCCAGCAGCACCCACGAGCGCTCCGAGCCGTAGCCCTTGACGATCGGCAGCAGCAGGTCGTTGACCTTCTCGGCCAGCTCGTCGCGCTCGCCCCCGTGCTTCAGGTTGTGCTCGGCGACCTGGACCCGGTCCTGCCACGAGGCGGTGTAGAGGACGAGTGCCCGCATCGCCTCGGCGAACGACTTCTGGGTCATCAGCGAGCGGCGTACGTCGGGGTGGTGGGTGATCGTGACCCGCGGGGCCGTCTTGTCGGCGGACTGCGCGAGGTCGGCGCCCTGGACCCGGGTCTTGGCGAACTCGAGCGCGTTGAGGTAGCCGGTCGACAGCGTGGCGATCGCCTTGCTGCCCACCATCATCCGGGCGTTCTCGATGACCTGGAACATCTGCGCGATGCCGTTGTGGACCTCGCCCAGGAGGTAGCCGACCGCCGGCTCGCCGCCGCCGACACCGGTGTCGCCGAAGGTGAGCTCGCAGGTGTTGGACACCTTGATGCCCATCTTGTGCTCGACGTTGGTGACGTAGGCGCCGTTGCGCTCGCCGAGCTCACCGGTCTCGAGGTCGATGTGGAACTTCGGCACGATGAAGAGGCTGAGCCCCTTGGTGCCGGGGCCGCCGGCGCCCTCGACGCCCACCGGGCGGGCCAGCACCATGTGGATGATGTTGTCGCTGATGTCGCCCTCGGCGGAGGTGATGAAGCGCTTGACGCCCTCGATGTTCCAGGTCCCGTCGGCGTTGGGGGTGGCCCTGGTGCGGCCGGCGCCGACGTCGGAGCCCGCGTCGGGCTCGGTCAGCACCATGGTGGTGGTCCAGCCCTGGTCGACGACGAGCTGGGCGATCCTGCGGTCGCGCTCGTTGCCGTTGCGGTAGATCACGCCGGCGAAGCTCGGGCCGGCGCCGTACATCCAGATGGCCGGGTTGGCGCCGAGCACCAGCTCGCCCAGAGCCCAGTTGAGGCTGGACGGAGCGGGGGTGCCACCGAGCTCGGCCATGGTGCCCAGGCGCCAGTACTCGGCGTCCATCCAGGCGCGGTAGCTCTTCTTGAACGACTCCGGCAGCGGGGCCGTGTGGGTCTGCGGGTCGAAGACCGGCGGGTTGCGGTCGGCGTCCTCGAACGACGCCGCGAGATCCTCGCGAGCCATCCGGTCGACCTCGGCCAGGATCGAGCGGGCGGTCTCGCCGTCGACCTCGTCGAACGGGCCGGTGCCCAGGACCTCGTCGCGTCCGAGCACCTCGAAGAGGTTGAACTCGATGTCGCGGATGTTGCTCTTGTAGTGGCTCATGGCCCACCTTCGCGGTTGCGTACTCGTCGGTAACATGAATCATACCTACCGGCAAGTAACCAAGCAAGACAGAGACCGGATCCGGTCCGAGATCACGCCTGCGTAGACCCCAAGGTCGAGTGAACAAGTCGACTCATCTGACACACTGGACGCATGCGAGTTTCCGCCAAGTCCGACTACGCCCTGCGAGCGCTGATCGAGATGGCTTCGCGCGCGGACGGACGGGCGGTGAGCGCCGAGGAGCTGGGCCGGCTCCAGGAGATCCCGCACGGGTTCCTGCAGGCGATCCTGGCCGACCTGCGGCGAGCCGGCGTGGTGATGTCGCAGCGTGGCCAGTCCGGCGGCTGGCGCATGGGTCGACCCGCGGACCAGGTCTCGGTAGCCGACGTGATCCGTGCGGTGGACGGCCCACTGGTCTCCGTCTACGGATTGCGCCCCGAGTCGGTCACCTACAACGACAGCGCCGACGTGCTCCAGCACGTGTGGATCGCCGCCCGACGCTCCCTGCGCGACGTCTTCGAGCAGGTCTCGATCCAGGAGCTCGCCGACGGCAAGCTCCCGCAGGCGGTCACGTCGCGCACCGGCGACGAGGACGCCTGGCAGCCGCACTGAGTCGTTCTCAGGCAGTTCTCGGGCCGCTCTCGGGCCGCTAGTGCGCCGCGGGCAGCAGCAGGGCCGAGTCCCCGCGCACGTCGTACCCGCCCTCGGCCAGGTGCTTGCGCCACGTCTCGGCGAGGTCGACCAGGTCCTGGGCCAGGCCTCCCGAGGCTATGGGCGCAACACCGAGCGGCAGGTCGTCGGGCTCGAAGCCCACGACCTGCCCGACGGCCGCCCAGATCGAGGCCCGGGGGTCGGCCGCACCCGGGTCGGTGACCAGGACGTGCACCCGGTCGGGGCTGGCGACCACGGCGCTCCAGCGGGTGAGCACGGCGGCCAGGTCCTGACCGTCCGCGAACCGCTGCGTCCCCGGGTCGCCGGCCGTGACGATCAGCTCCACCTCGAACTCGCTCAAGGTGTCGAGGAGCAGGTCGATCTGGGACGGCGTGCAGCCGGCCAGGTGCTCGCCGCTCAGGACCACGTCCTGCTTGCCCTTGCGGGCCCGGCGGCAGACCTCGGCCCAGGTGCCCTCGACCTCGCGGCGTCGGTAGCCCCAGGCCTTGTGGTCGCGGCGGATCTCGATCGCGGCGCGCAGCATCTCGTCGCTGCTCGTCGACGGCACCCGGACGCCGCGCATCTTGAGGGTGTCGGCGTGCCCGGCGAGCGCCGCGGCGAGGAAGTCGCCGCCGGTGTGCGCCAGGCCGATGTGGAGATAGGCGGTACGTCGTCCCATGGGACCACCGTCGCAGTCGTCGACGGATCAGCGGTGAACTGCGGATGGACACCGACTGTCGATCCGGGACACTAGAACGTGTTCTCGTTTAGGCCTAGTATGCGCGCATGATCTCGTCCGACGCCATCACCTGGACCGCCCCGAACGACGACCACCCGGCGCGGGCCGCCTCGCAGCGCTCCTACTCGGCGGTCGCGAAGGGCGACCTGGTCGAGTGGCTGACGGTGTACGCCGAGGACGCGGTGCTCGAGGACCCGGTCGGCCCGTCGATGTTCGACCCCGAGGGCAAGGGGCACCGGGGCCACGAGGGCATCTCCGCCTTCTGGAAGCTGGCGATCGAGCCGATCGACACCTTCGAGTTCGAGATCTACGAGTCGTTCGCCAACCCGGGGAGCAACACCTGTGCCAACATCGGCCGGATCCGGACCTCCTTCGCCGACGGCAGCCACACCACGACCGAGCTGATCATGGTGTACGTCGTCCACGACGACGGTCGGGTCGCCTCCATGAAGGCGTTCTGGGAGCCGGACCGCACGATGGCGTCCTACCAGAAGGCGTGATCAGGTCGCGGTGTGCGTGGCCACCCACGTCACCAGCGGCCGCATTGCCTTCCAGTCCGAACGCACCAGGTCGAGCAGCTCAGGGGTGTTGATCACCGGCTCGAAGCCGAGCGGGTGCCCCACCACGAGGGACCGGTGACGGAGCAGCTCGATCCGCGGGTGGTCGGCGTCGTACCCCCGTGGTGAGGTCTTGAGTCGATCGCCGCTGATCTCGAAGCCCTGCCGCTCCAGCTTGCGCAGGATCTTCTCCAGCTCCGGGCCGAACCGGTCGTGGGCGACAGCCGCGCGGTACGCCGCCAGACGCGGCCCGCTCGCCTCGTAGAAGCCGGCACCGGTGCGGACTCCCCGCGGCGACACCTCGACGTACCACCCGGTCGCCTCGCCGACCCGCACGAACGCGCCCTGGTGGGTCTTGTAGGGCGTCTTGTCCTTGGCGAAGCGGACGTCGCGGTAGGGGCGGAAGATCTTGGCGGCGCCGAACTCCGGCTCGAGGGCGGCGCACAGCGCGGTCATCGGCGCCTTCACCGCCTCCGCGTAGACAGCTTTGTGCTTCTCCCAGAACGACCGGGTGTTGTCGACCTCGAGGTCGTCGTAGAAGTCCAGCGCCGCGACGGGGAAGCCGGTGAACACGGCAGGCTCGGTCATCCCGCCAGCCTACGAGGGGCCGTCAGGTGACCGGTGCGGAGACCTGCTCGTCACCCGACTCGGCCAGGGCGGTCAGCGTGATCGCGTCGCCGCCGCACCGTGGTCGGTCCAGGAACGCCTGCCCGGGCGGCGACCTGTAGGCCACGGTCAGGCCGTCGCCGGGCGCCCAGCGCATCAGGGTGGCGGGGGCGCCGCTGCGCTGCGGGTCGCGAGCGAAGTACGCCGCGCTGCCGCACCAGACCAGGGTGCCGGTGCTCGCCGGGCCGAGGTCGACGGTGCCGTCGGCGTCGCGGACGTGGACGGCAGCCGTCTCGGCCTCGCGCTCCTTGGGCAGCGTCGTCCAGATCACGCCGCCGTCGAAGAGCGCGGAGTCCCAGCCCTTGCACTTCGTGACGCTGGGGAGCGGGGTCACCTGGTCGTCGTCGACGCTCACCGGGGTGCGGCACGACGGCTCGCCCTTGAAGGTCAGCATCGTCGTCCCGGCGTTGGTGACCTGCGCGCCGTTGAAGCCTTGGCGCCTGCCTGCGCACCAGCCACGCTCGGACTCCTGCGACGCGAGGTCGACGGTGGCCAGGCAGTAGCCGCCGCTCCCGGTCACGGTGGCGTGCAGGAGCCGGTCCGCTCCGAGTGCCCAGGTGCCGCCGGTGGTCGTCGGCACGTCGGAGGAGCCGTCCAGGGTGAACGTCCGGCCCGACTCGAGGTCGGTCACCTCGGCCACCGACGGGCGCTGCTCCGCGCGGTCCTGGAGCACGACGACGGCGTGGTTGCCGTCGATGAGCGCGTCGGACACGCGCCGTCCGGTCATCCGGTAGCCGGTCTCGCCGTCCGGGCCGGAGAGCGTGGCCCGAGCCCGGTTGCCGGACACCGTCAGCGTCCAGTCGCCGCTGCGGGTCACGGTCGCTGTCGTCGGGCCGGGGACCTGCTGCCAGTCGAGCAGCTCGGTGCTGGCGGTCGGCTGGGACGGCTCGGCGACCGGGCTCGTCGACGTCGACGTCGACGTCGAGGACGCGTCGGGCTCCGCGGGGTCGTCACTGCTGCAGCCACCCAGGGCGAGCCCGAGCGCGGCCAGGGCAACGGGCGCGACGTACCGGCGCACTCAGACGCCGATGTTGTGCTGGAAGTGGGCCTGGTTGGCGCGGTAGCTCTTGTAGGCGTTGCGCCACTGGACCCGGTTGATGTAGGGCTCGGAGGGATCGAAGCGCTGCTGGTTCCACGGCTCGAAGTAGCCGATGTGGAGCGGCTTCTTGCCGCGCTTGTCGTAGCCGCGGCCGACCTGGAAGTGTCCGGAGGCGTCGTCGTCGAGGTAGGGGTAGAAGCGCTTGAGCAGCGCCGGGTGCAGCACCACCGGCGCGCGGTAGTCCTCGATGTGACGCATCATCAGCAGCGCCCAGTCCCCGTAGGTGTAGTCGCCGATGTCGAGGGTGATGTAGGTGCCGGCGCGGTCCTTGCTGTCCCAGCCGGTGTTCTCGTTCACCACGCGCACCATCTCGGTGATCGCGGTGCCGCCACTGGTGGTGCCCAGCTTGTTGGCCCAGTACTGCTGGCTGTGCTTGTTGTTCTTCCAGCCCCACGCGATCATCTGCATCGTGGTCGGTCCGCACCAGTAGGTCATGGTCTGCTCGGCGACCCTGGACGTGCTGAGCACGGCCGACTTCTGCGGGTAGTCGATGCGCTTCTTCGCCTTGGCCGCGGTCCGGGCGCTCGTCCCGGCGGGAGCGGCGGCCTCGGGGTGCTCGGCGAGGAAGTTGCGCGGCAGGGGGACGCCCTGGATCTCGTGACGCAGCAGCCACACCTTCGCGACCGAGCGGGCGGCGTCCTCGAGCTCGGTGCGGACCGCGGTCGCACGCTCGGCGGGAGTCATCCGGGCCTGCCGGGCCAGCAGGGCGGCCGCGTCGAGGTCGCCGGTGTTGGTGGTCGCGCCCGCCGTCGTACGACGCAGCGCGCTGACCCGGCTCGCGGTCGCCATCCGGGACTGCACCTCGGCCTCGGTGTCGTCGGTCCAGCCGGCGCCGAGGCAGTAGCGCTGGCCGTCGAAGTCGGCGCACTGCACCAGGTCCGGGACCAGCTGCGGGGCGACGGTGCCGCGGGCGGCGGCCCGGGCGCTGATCCGCGGCACCGACCGGGTCTCGGCGACCACCTGGTCGATCGCGGCCTGCGCCTCGGGGGTGATCCGCGACGGGCCGGCGGTCGCGGCCGAGCCCAGCTGCTGCGGGCCCTTGCCGGCGGGGCTCAGGGCGCCGTCCTCGTCGTCGCCGCGAGGCACGAAGGGGGCGGCGATGAGCAGCACGGCGAGCGCGCCGATGGCCACGGTGCGGGGGCGGAGCATGAGGAACCTCGAGACCACGGGGAAGTGTGTCCACTCCACTGTCCCCAATAGCCTCAGGAATAGTCAAGCGCACCATGAGTCACACGAGTCACAGGGCTGCTGACCGATCTGAGCGGATGACGAGATTCGAACTCGCGACATCGACCTTGGGAAGGTCGCGCTCTACCAACTGAGCTACATCCGCACGACCCCGAGGGGTCGACGCACATATTAGGCGATCACTCGCCGCCAGGAGACACGACCCGGGGGACGACGGGCGCGGCGAGGTCGGCGAACGAGGGGTAGCGGGGGTTGATCAGGTCTCCCGAGGAGCGACCCGTCAGTCGCCGGTGCACCCACGGCAGGGCCGAGGAACGCACCCAGGCGAGGTTCTCCCGGACCTGCTCGGACCGGCTGACGACCGGCAGGTCGACCAGTGGCAACGGTGTCAGGTCGTGGGGGACGCCCAGGGTGTCGAGCACCTCGGTCGCCATCCGTTGGTGGCCGGCCGGGCCGAGGTGCATCCGGTCGGCGTCCCAGTAGCGCCAGTCGCGGTACTCCCGCAGCCGCCAGAAGTCGACGATCTGGGCGCCGTGGCGGCTGGCGCTGGACCGGACCAGCTCGTTGTAGAGCGCGAACCGGCCGCGCAGCGGGCGGTAGATCGCCGAGCCGCCCGGGTCGAACGCGGTGAAGACGAGCAGGCGGGCCCCGGTCGCGGCCAACCGGCCGAGGGCATCGTCGTAGGAGTCCACGATCGCGTCGAGGTCGACCTTGGGTCGCATGATGTCGTTGGCGCCGGCATAGATCGAGACCAGGTCCGGCTCGAGGGCGAGCGCCGGCTCGAGCTGCTCGGCGATGACCGCGGGGAGCTTGCGGCCGCGGATCGCCAGGTTGGCGTAGCCGAAGTCGTCGGTGCGGGTCGCGAGGACCTCGGCCACCCGGTCGGCCCAGCCGCGCAGGCCGTTGGGTCGGTCCGGGTCCGGGTCGCCGTACCCCTCGGTGAAGGAGTCGCCGAGGGCGACGTACCGGTGGAAGTCCATGCCGTCATTCTCGCTGGTCTCCCAAGCCGGTCCGTGGTCGGGTGCCGGCCCGGTAGGTTGAGCGCGTGCTGCTCTCAGACCGCGACATCCTCGCCGAGATCGACGCCGGGCGGATCGCCCTCGAGCCGTACGACGAGGGGATGCTGCAGCCGTCCTCGGTCGACGTGCGGCTGGACCGGTACTTCCGGGTCTTCGAGAACCACAAGTACCCCCACATCGATCCGGCGGCCGACCAGTCGGACCTGACCCGGATGATCGAGCCGGAGGGCGAGGACCCGTTCATCCTGCACCCGGGCGAGTTCGTGCTCGGCTCGACGTACGAGGTCGTGACGCTGCCCGACGACGTCGCCGCCCGCGTCGAGGGCAAGTCGTCGCTGGGCCGGCTCGGGCTGCTCACCCACGCCACCGCCGGGTTCGTGGACCCGGGGTTCTCCGGGCACGTCACCCTGGAGCTGGCCAACGTCGCGACGCTGCCGATCAAGCTCTACCCGGGGATGAAGATCGGGCAGTTCTGCTTCTTCCGGCTCTCCTCGCCGTCGGCGCACCCCTACGGCTCGGAGAAGTACGGCTCGCGCTACCAGGGCCAGCGCGGCCCGACCCCGTCGCGGTCGTTCCAGAACTTCCACCGCACCTCGATCTGACCGGCGCCGCCGACTCCTGCAGTGATCAAGTAAGGTGACCCTAAGTAAGGCTTTCCTCACTGAAGGGCTCCTCCGATGACCGAGACCGTCACCCACTCGCTGCCGATGATCCTCGACGAGGTCGAGGCGGTGCGCGTCGAGCGGCTCTCCCCGTCCTACCTCCGGGTCGAGCTGGGCGGTCCGTGCCTGGCCGACTTCGGGGTCGAGGGACCGCTCCTCGACCAGCGGATCAAGCTGATCTTCCCCGACGGGGACGGGCCGCTCCCGTCCTTCGCCGGCGCCGACGACTCCTGGTACGCGACCTGGATGGCGAAGCCGGTCTCCGAGCGCGGCCACATGCGGACCTACACGGTGCGCGAGCTGCGCGGCTCGGGGGTGGACACCCGGCTGGTGGTGGACCTCGTGGTCCACGGTGAGCACGGCGAGCCCGGACCGGGCTCGTCCTGGGCCGAGCGCGCCACGGTCGGCGACCGGCTGGTGCTGATCGGTCCCCGACGCGGCCAGGACTTCGGAGGCATCGAGTTCGTGCCCGGCACGGCAGCTCGGCTGCTGCTCGCCGGTGACGAGACATCCGTGCCGGCGATCTGCGCGATCCTCGCCGACCTGCCGTGGTCGGCGAAGGGGGCGGCGTTCCTCGAGGTGCCGACCGCTGCCGACGTCCAGACCGTCCGGCACCCGGAGGGCGTCCAGGTCGTCTGGCTGCCCCGCGACGGCGCCGAGCTCGGCTCGCGGCTGCACACTGCGGTGCTCGACCACCTCGGCGCCGCTCCGGCCGGACCTGTCGACCTCGCCGACGGCGAGGTTGACCCCGACCTGTGGGAGACGCCGACGTACTCCTCCTCCGGCGAGGAGGTCGACACGCCGGTGACCGTCGTCGGGCACGACCTCGACGACCTCTACGCCTGGATCGCCGGCGAGTCCCGGGTGGTGACCACATTGCGTCGCGCGCTGGTGCGCGACCTCGGGATGGACCGCCGGCAGGTGGCCTTCATGGGCTACTGGCGCCTCGGCGTCGCGATGGCTTCCTGATCTAGTTGTCGAGCCGCTCGGCGAGCCGGCGCAGCTGCCGGGCGAGCAGGCGGCGGTGGGTGGTCGACGATATCCGGGCGCCGCTGGCACGGGCGATCCGCTCGTCGAGCTGGTGCCGGTTGGCCTCGGCGTCGAGGGTCGGGTTGCTGAACTCCATGACGATCTCCTGCTCGTTGTCGGTCGGGTGTGGGAGGTCAGATCTCGGTCAGGACGATGTCGCCGCTGACCGTCTTGGCGCGCACCTCGACGTGGTCGGCCCCCTCGGCCGGCTCGCCGGCACCCTGGAGGGTGGACCGGATCGCTCCGGACACCGTCGAGATGTCGGTCCAGACGGGGGTCCCGGCAGGGATGCCGATCTGGACGTCGCTGGAGGCGCCCTTGGCGGTCACCCGGCCGCGGTGCGCCGTACGCACGAGGAGGTCGCCGGAGCCGGTGGTGAGGCTGACGTCGGCCGAGGTCTCGCGCACCTCGAGGTCGCCGGAGCCGGTCTTCACGACCACGGCGCCGCGGGCGCTGCCGACGGTGACGTCCCCGGAACCGGTGGACACCGCCGACACCGCGTCGAGGTCGACCAGGCTCACGTCGCCGGACCCGGACTTGACCCGCAGTGCGCCGTGGCTGGCGCCGAGCCGGACGTCCCCGGAGCCGGTCTCGATGACCAGTGCGCCCTCGGTGGTGTCGATCCGGACGTCACCGGAGCCACTCTTGACCTGACCGCCGGCGACCGTGCCGGTGACCTCGATGACGGCACTGCCGGTGCGGAGCGTGACGTGACTGCCGGTCGGCACCACGATGACGACGTCGAGGGCGGCGTCGTTGCCGAAGATGCCGCCGCGGTGCTGCGGGGCGACCACGCTGATCTGGTCGCCGTCCTGGCGGACGGCCACCTTGTCGGCGTCTCGTCCGTTGATCGCCACCGCCGTCACGTCGGTGGCCGTGGCGTCGACCCGCACCGAGCCCTTGCCGATCTCGGTGAACAGGCTCACGGGCTGGGTGGTGTCGAAGTGGTGCTCGGTCATGGTGCGCTCCTCGATCAGGGTGTGTCGGGACGCGGGACCGGCCTGGTGCCGGTCCCGGGAGTGGGTGTGGTGGTGGGCTCTGGTGTCAGACCCAGCCGGACATCCGGCGGTCGCCGCGGTTGCCGGTGACGGGGGCGTTGCCGCTGAGGAACGGCAGGCTGGACAGGTCCAGGTCGATGGTCACGGCGCTCTCCCGGGTGGCCGCGCGCACGACCTGGACCAGCCAGGTGTTGAGCGAGGTCCCGGACCGGGCGGCGAGCTCCTCGGCCCGGGTCTTGACCGCCTCGGGGATCCGCAGCGTGATCCGGGCGACGGTGCCGTCGTCATCGGCGTCGTCCTGACCGGGGCTGGCCGGTGCAGGTGCGGGTGCTGCCACCGGAGCGGCGTGCACGACGAAGTCGAGCTCACGTCCGCTCAGGCGGACGTCGACGCCGCCGTCGGCCATCTCGGCGGTGATCTCGGCCGCTGCCTGCGAGATCGCCTCCATCAGTGCCAGCCGAGCGGCCGGCTCGAGGGCGTATCCGAGTCGTTCGGTCGCCTCGCGGGCCTCGGGGCCGGCGGCCTCCGCGGCGGCCAGGAGGTCGCGGCGCAGGTTGTCGACGTACGGCGTGATGTCCATGTGCACCATAGTGACATCACTATGGTGTCACGTCAAGCCATAGTGACGTCACCTTCGACCTCAGGTTTGCGGTGGGCCGAGATCGGGCACCACGTCCAAGGTCCGTCATGGGCCGCCCCAACTGGATCGGTGCACGAAAGGCCTGCCCTATGACGAGTCCGACCGTCCTGGCGAGTGACACGATCATCGATGCTCGTGCCGTCGACTACCTGATCATCGGTCTCTACTTCGCCGTCGTCCTCGGGATCGGCATCCTGGCCCGACGGCAGATCTCGGACTCGGTCGACTTCTTCCTCTCCGGGCGCTCCCTGCCGGCGTGGGTGACCGGTCTGGCATTCATCTCGGCCAACCTCGGTGCCGTCGAGATCATGGGCATGTCGGCGTCGGGAGCCGAGCTGGGGCTGCCGACGGTGCACTACTTCTGGGTCGGCGCGATCCCCGCCATGCTCTTCCTCGGCGTCGTGATGATGCCGTTCTACTACGGCTCCAAGGTGCGCTCGGTCCCCGAGTTCATGCGCCGGCGGTTCGGCACCGGCGCCCACCTGGTCAACGCGATCTCGTTCGCGGTCGCCCAGTTGCTGATCGCCGGCATCAACCTCTACCTGCTCGGCAGCATCATCCACGCGATGCTCGGCTGGTCGGAGTACGTCTCGCTGATCGTGGCGGCCCTGATCGTGCTCTCCTACATCACGCTCGGCGGGCTGAGCGCGGCGATCTACAACGAGGTCCTGCAGTTCTTCGTGATCGTCGCAGCACTGCTGCCCCTCACCCTGATCGGGCTGAACCGGATCGGCGGCTGGGACGGACTGACCGACAAGATCACCAGTGCCGCCAACGACAACCCGGCCGGACCGAGTTCCTCCGAGCAGCTCAGCTCCTGGCCGGGCAACGACCTCTCGGGCTTCGCCTCGGACTTCTGGTCCATCGTCGGCATCGTCTTCGGGCTCGGCTTCGTGCTGTCCTTCGGCTACTGGACCACCAACTTCGTGGAGGTCCAGCGGGCGCTCGCGTCGAACTCGATCTCCTCGGCCCGCAAGACCCCGATCATCGGGTCCTTCCCCAAGATGTTCATCCCCTTCATCACCATCATCCCCGGCATGATCGCGGCGGTGCTGGTGCCGGAGATCATCGACATCAAGTCGGGGGAGAGCGTGCCTGGTGGCGCGTCGGGGGACGGGGTCGCCTACAACGATGCCCTGCTCTACCTGATGCGCGACGTGTTGCCCAACGGCCTGCTCGGCGTGGCGATCGTCGGCCTGCTCGCCGCCTTCATGGCCGGCATGGCGGCCAACATCTCGGCCTTCAACACGGTGCTGAGCTACGACCTGTGGCAGCAGTACGTCGTCAAGGACCGCGACGACGGCTACTACCTGAAGGTCGGTCGGGTCGCGACCGTCGTCGCCACCTTCATCGCGATCTTCACCGCGTCGCTGGCCGGCAACTTCAGCAACATCATGTCCTACCTGCAGACCCTCTTCGGCTTCTTCAACGCACCGCTCTTCGCCACCTTCATCCTCGGCATGTTCTGGAAGCGGATGACCGCGACCGCCGGCTGGGTGGGTCTGGTGGCCGGTACGTCGGCCGCGGTGGCTGTCGCCTTCCTGAGCAAGGACGCGTTCGGCTCGCTGAGCTACGGCGTGATCCCGATCGGTGGCCAGGGCGCAGCCTTCCTGGCGGCCAGTGCCGCCTTCGTGGTGGACCTCGTGCTCAGCATCGTGGTGTCGTTGGTGACCGCGCCCAAGCCGGTCGCCGACCTGAAGGGCCTGGTCTACTCCGAGACACCACGGGAGGACCTGGTCGATCCCGACGAGGCGTCGTACCCGTGGTTCCGACGCACCCTGCCCCTGGCCGGCGTATCCCTGGTCATGGTCATCATCTTGAACGTGCTGTTCTGAGGAGACTGACATGACGAACTCGAACGAGAAGCACACCGCGGGCGCCTTCGACATCCGCAACATCATCGGGGGCCTGATCGGGGTGTATGGCGTGATCCTCGCCCTGGTGGGGCTCTTCGGTGACAAGGAGCTCGACAAGACCGGCGGCGTCAACGCCAATCTGTGGGCGGGGCTGGCGATGATCGTCGCCGGCGCGATCTTCCTGGCCTGGGCGCGGCTCCGGCCGGTCGTCGTGCCTGATCACGTCGCCTCGGCCGACGACATGGAGCAGCCGGGCTGAGCCGAGGCGCTCACGCGCCCGGCGACAGCGCGGGGTAGACCACCAGCGCGTCGATCCGTCGTCCGTCCTGCCGGAAGAGGTCCACGCGGGTCGGGCAGCTGGTCCGGTCGCCGGGAGCCCGGATCTCGAAGGTGAGCGCCTCGTCCGGAGCGGTCACCGGGGGGTTCGGAGCGCCGCAGCCGCCGGCGTCGCGGACCGGTCCGACCCGCAGGCTCGGTTGTGCGTACGTCGGCGGGTCGGTGTCGACCAGGGCGACCTGGTCGGTGGCTCGGCGGACCTCCACCAGCGCCTGGGTGCCGACCCACTGGTCGGGGTCCCTCGGGTCGGTCACCACGACCCCCGGTCCGTCCCCGAGGTAGACGATGACGCGGTCCGCGAAGGCGGGCGTGCTGCCCCGGCCGTGCGCGAAGTCGACGAGCTGCCACGCCGTCTCGATGTCGGAGTAGTTGGTCAGGCAGGCGACGTCCGTCGGCACGGCGGTGTAGACGGTGATCGCGTCGCCGGGGGAGTACGTCGTCCCCACCACCGGGTCTGTGGCAATCACCCGGTCGGCGACGTCGCAGGACCGGAACGGCTCGACGGTCACGTCGAACCCGCGCTCGTCGAGAAGTGCGCGGGCGGCTGCTGCGTCGTAGCCGAAGAGGGACGGCACCTGGTCCTCGCGGAGCCGATCGGTGCTCGGGTCGTCGTCGCGGTCCTGTGCGGACACGGCGAGGCCGATCGCCGCCGCCGCCGCCGCTGCTGCGATGGCCGCAGGCACCGCCCAACGCCGGCGTCTCGTCGAGGGCGTCGTCGTGGCCGGTGCGACCGGGGCAGCGGCGACGTCCTCGGGTGCGTCCATCAACATCTCGCGGCGTGCCTCGAGATCCTGCTCCAAGGCGAACCGGGTCTGCCCGGAGCGTGGGATCGCTGCTGCGAGCGCCCGGTGGACGAGCGGGTCCGGGTCGTCGGCCCGCTTGATCCGGCGGTCGTTGTCGGCCAGCACCCGGCGCACGATCTCCGGCGCCTCGGCTTCCGGAGCGCCCAGCATCACGGCCGCGCGAATCAGCGCGGACCAGCGCGCGTCGACGTACTTCCGGGGATCCATGTCATCTCGTCGTTCGGAGCCACGCTACGTCCGGATGGGTGATCCCGCGAGGTTGCTGCTGCCGGGCCTCAGAGGTCGAAGAGTGATCCGGCTCCATGGATGTCGACGTCGGTCTTCGGATGGTGTGCCTCGCCGCTCGGCTGCGGCTGGCGGCTTCTCGGCCTCGGCCTCGCCCTTCGGCTCTTGGTCCGACTCTGGGTCCGACTCGGGCTCAGCCGTGTCGTCGGCCGAGTCCGCCGCCGCGGTGGCTGCCGCACTGATCGCCGCGCCGGGGCTCAGGTCCTCGTCCGTCGGCGGTGTGGCCTCGGGTTCCGGCTCGGGCTCGGGCTCGGAGGTCTCGGCATCGGTGCTGGTCGCTGGCGCCGGCTCTGCCGCCTCGGGTTGGGCAACCGGTTCGGGGGCAACGATGTCGAAGAGGGAGCCGCCCTCGGGGATGGTGGCCGTCGGGGTGGCCGCGGGTGCAGGCTCAGCCTTCGGGTTCGGGGCCTTCGCTTCCGGCTCGGGTTCCGGCTCCGGCTCCGTGGCCTCGGTGTCGGTCGCTGGCGAGGGCTGCTCGACGACCGGTGTGGGCTCGGGAGCGACGATGTCGAAGAGGGAGCCGCCCTCGGGGATGGTGGCCGTCGGTGCGGCTGCGGGCTCGGTCTGCGACTCCTCTGCCTCGGGTTCAGCCTTGGCCTCGGTCGTCGGCTCGGACTTCGTGGCCGCGGGCTCGGGAGCGGCGATGTCGAAGAGGGAGCCGCCCTCGGGGATGGTGGCCGTCGGTGCGGCTGCGGCTGCGGGCTCGGTCTGCGACTCCTCGGCCCCGGGTTCAGCCTTGGCCTCGGTCGTCGGCTCGGCCTTCGTGGCCGCGGGCTCGGGGGTGGCGATGTCGAACAGCGATCCGCCGCCGCCCAGGTCGGCCTTCGGTGCCGGCTCGGGTTCGGGCTCGGGCTCTGGCTCCGGCTCGGCGATGTCGAACAGCGAGCCGCCGGACGTCGCGGCCTTCGCGGGCTCCGCCTCGACCTCGGGCTCGGACGGGGTCCCGGTGCCGCCCACGTCGAAGAGCGAGCCGCCGGACGATGCCGGCGTCGCTGCCTTCGCCTCGGCCTCCACCGGCTTGTCTGGTGCCGCGGTCTCGGATGGAGCTGGGGTGTCGAAGAGCGACGACCCGCCGCTCGCCTTGGCCGCCGGTCCGGCATCCTCGGTCGCGACCACGGTGTCCTCGGTGATGGTCGCGTCGCCGGTCTCCGGCTCCGCCTTCGTCGCCACCGTGGCCGCAGGGGCTGCGGCAGCACCAGGCGCGAGCTTGGTCGCCATCTCACCCTTGACCGACGCGAGCAGCATCTGCGCGACGTCGAGCACCTCGACCTCCTCGCGCGCCTCACCCTTGGCCTGCTGGGCGGTGAGTCCGTCGGAGAGCATCACCCGGCAGAACGGGCAGCCGACGGCGATCTGGTCGGCGCCGGTGCCGACCGCCTCCACCGTGCGGTTGACGTTGATCCGCTCGCCGATGTTCTCCTCCATCCACATGCGGGCGCCGCCGGCACCGCAGCAGAAGGACTTCTCGGAGTTGCGCTCCATCTCGACGAACTCGGCACCGGGCAGGATCTCGAGCAGCTCCCGAGGGGGTGTGTAGACACCGTTGTGGCGACCGATGAAGCAGGGGTCGTGGTAGGTGATCGAGCGCTTGTGTGCGCCGGCGCCGTCGTTGACCGGGGTCAGCTTCCCCTCGCGCACCAGACGGTTCAGCAGCTGCGTGTGGTGGACGACCTCGAGCTCGACACCGAAGTCCTTGTACTCGTTCTTGAGCGTGTTGAAGCAGTGCGCGCAGGTCGAGACGACCTTCTTGACCTTGAGCTCCTTGAACGTCTCGACGTTCTGCTGGGCCAGGCCCTGGAAGACGAACTCGTTGCCGGCGCGGCGGGCCGGGTCGCCGGTGCAGGTCTCACCGTTGCCCAGGACGCCGAAGCTGACGCCGGCCATGTCCAGCAGCTCGGCGACGGCCCGGGTCGTCTTCTTGGCGCGGTCCTCGTACGCGCCGGCGCAGCCGACCCAGAACAACCAGTCGACCTCGTCGAGCGACTCGATGCCACCCTCAGCCGACGGAGCACCGACGACCTTGACCTCGAAGTCGAGATCCTTGGCCCAGTCCAGGCGCGCGTTCGGTGACATGTTCCACGGGTTGCCCTTGTTCTCCAGGCCCTTGAACAGCCCGTTGAGCTCGGCCGGGAAGTTCGACTCGACCAGGATCGCGTAGCGGCGCATGTCGACGATGTGGTCGACGTGCTCGATGTCCACCGGGCACTGCTGGACGCACGCACCACAGTTCGTGCACGACCACAGCACGTCGGGGTCGATGACCGCCGAGCCGTTCTCCGGCATGTAGAACCAGTCGTCACCGGTGTCGCCGACCAGCGGGCGTTCACCCTCCTTGACCAGGGTGTCGCTCAGGCCGGCGCGCTCGTCCTCCGGAGTCTGGAGGTACGGCGCCTTCGCGTACGCGGCGTCGCGCAACCCCATGATCATCAGCTTCGGGGACAGGGGCTTCTCGGTGTTCCAGGCGGGGCACTGCGACTGGCAGCGACCGCACTCGGTGCAGGTCGTGAAGTCGAGGATGCCCTTCCAGCTGAAGTCCTCGATGGCGCCGACGCCGAGCAGTGCGTCCTCGTCCAGGTCGTCGATGTCGTCGAGGGTGATTGCCTTGCCGCCCGACGTGAGCGGCTTGAGGGCGCCGAGCGCCGTACGACCCGAGGACTCGCGCTTGAACCAGATGTTGAACCAGGCGGTGAACCGGTGCCACGCCACACCCATGGTGACGTTGCGGGCGATGACGAGCAGCCAGACCATCGCGAGCACGATCTTGAACATCGCGATGAAGAAGATGATGTTCTCGAGCGTGCTGATGGTCGCGGGGTAGAGCAGGTCCCCGAGGTACGAGCTGATGGGGAAGTGGAAGCGCGTGTAGAGAGCGAGGTGCTCGTCCTTGGCGTTCCCGAGGTTGTACTCGGCTCCACGGATGAAGAGGATCGCCGAGCCCTCGAGCAGCGCCATCGCCTCGACGAAGTAGGCCTGCCAGAAGTTCGAGCCGTAGAAGCGGCTCTGCCGGCCGAGCCGGCGCGGGTGGTTGATCTGGCGGTAGACGATCAGGAACACGATGCCGACGGTGCTGAGCAGGCCGAGAGCTTCGATGAGCCACTCGTAGAGGAAGAAGTGGCCGATGATCGGCAGCGCGAACTCGGGGTCGAACAGCTGGAAGTACGCCGTGAACACGGACGCGCTGAGCACGATGAACCCGGCGTAGACGAACCAGTGCATGATGCCGACCCAGTGCCACTGCAGCATCCGGGTGTGGAGGAGCGTCTCCTTGACCATCGTGACCGAGCGGCGCCACGGCTGGTCGGTACGCGGGGTCGACGCCTGACCGAGGCGCATCACGCCGAGCATCCGCCGTACGGCGAGCGTGACCGCGACGACGGCGACGACCGTGAAGGCCAGCGAGATGACGATGGCGAAGGTCTGCATGGAGTAGGGCTCCCCTTTTGCATGCTGCGGCAGTCGTGTGCGGGTGCTTCGACCGATGGAGGTGACGCGCAGGCGAGCCTATGCGGCGGCGGCGCGCACGTCAGTCCCCGTGGTAGTGAGAAGGATCCTACCGACAGGTAACTTGCGCCGACCGGGAGCCTCTCCCACGGCCCGGGATCGAGGGCCACATCCTCCCGGCCCGGTCGGGACCGGAGGCCCATGACCCGGGATCGCCCGCGGGCGAACTCTGCGTCGTGGGGCGGCACCAGCCGTCCGACGGACGGAGGTGGGACCCGTGATGGCTCCCTGGGCGAGATGGGCGCTGCTCTGCTGCGTCGCGCTGGGCGGCGGCTGCGTGAGCGCGCAGGTGGACCGCGGCACGACGGCAGAGGTCGAGACGTCGTCAGGGTCGTCGGGGTCGCCCACGACCGAGTCCGAGCCGACACGCGGAGGCGTGGGCGAGGACAAGGGCCGTGCCGGGACCGATCCCGGGACCCGGCCGCGTGGCTCGGGCGACTGGCGCCTCACCCGACCGTCGACCCACCACCAGATCGAGGCGTACGCCACCCGGATCAGTGGCACGCCCGGCACACCGGTGGGCATCAAGGTCTCCACGTCGGCGCGGGCCTTCCAGGTGTCGGCGTACCGGATCGGCGCCTACGTCGGCGGCTGGGGCAACGAGGTCTGGAGCTCGGACCCGCTCCCGGGTCGCCGCCAGCCGCAGACCGTGCTGCGCCCCGCCGAGACCCGGACGGTGGTGGCGCCCTGGGGTCGGGACCTCACGGTCGACACCACCGGCTGGGAGCCCGGGTACTACGCGTTCAAGCTGCAGACCGGCTCTGGCTGGGAGACGATCATCCCGTACGTCGTCTCCTCGGAGTCCGCTGCCGGGACCGTGGCCCTGGTCGCTCCGGCGACCACCTGGCAGGCCTACAACAGCTGGGGCGGTTACAGCCTGTACGACGGGCCCGAGGGCGACCGTCGGAGCTGGGCGGTCAGCTTCGACCGCCCGTGGAACCTGGCCGGCGGGGCCAACGACTTCCGAAGCGCGGCCTTCCCCGTCGTCGTGCGCGCCGAGGGGCTCGGGGTCGAGCTGTCCTACTTCACCAACGTGGACGTGCACGCCCGGCCGGGAGTCCTCGACGGTGCCCGGGGCTTCATCTCGCTGGGGCACGACGAGTACTGGTCGCACCAGATGCGCGGCGCGGTCGTCGAGGCGCGCGACGCGGGCACCAACGTGGCCTTCTTCGGGGCGAACACGATGTACTGGCGGGTCCGGCTGCAGGACACCGCGTCCGGGCCGGACCGGTTGCTGGTCGGCTACCGCGACGACGCCCAGCTGGACCCGATGTGGGACGTCCGACCGCACGAGACCACCGCCCGCTTCCGGGACGCCCCCGAGGCGCAGCCGGAGCAGGACCTGGTCGGGATGCAGTACGAGTGCTTCCCCGTCAACGCCAGCTACCGGGTGGTGTCGCCCGGGTGGTGGGGCTTCCGCGGCACGGGCGTCAGGTACGGCGACCAGTTCCCCGGGCTGGTCGGTCCGGAGGCGGACCGGGTCTACCCCGACCGGCGTACGCCTCGGCCGATGCAGGTCCTCAGCCACACCGTCTACCCGTGCCGGGGTGACCAGACGTCGAGCCAGTCGGTCTACTACACGACCGACTCGGGTGCGGGCGTCTTCACGGCCGGAACCCTCCGGTGGGGGTGCGCCGTGATCGACGCCTGCGAGTACCCGCTGAGCGCCCAGACCCGCCAGTTCGTCCGGATCGTCACCGGCAACGTGCTGCGGGCCTTCGCGGCAGGACCGGTGGGCCGCCGGCACCCGGCTGAGGACAACGTCGACGACTTCGGCCTGTCGACACTCAACTCGGTGACGGCAAGCTGAGACCGAGAGGGTGACGGTGGGCCATCATGGCTGGCATGGTCCGCTCGCAACGACCCCACGGCCCTCGCCGGCGGGTCCTTGTCGCGGGCGTGCTGACCAGCGCCGTGCTCGTCCTGGCCGGATGCTCGGGAGACGGCTCGGGCGATCCCCCGACGCCGACGTCGGCTCCGTCGGAGGCGCTGCGGGTGACGACGGTGTCCGGTGGCGAGGCACTCGACACGGCGGTGCGCACCCAGGTCGAGGTCGAGGTCGGTGACGTGTTGTCGGGCTACGTCGTACGCGCCTTCCTCGGAGAGTATCCCCGCGACGACTTCGTGCCGGCGTTCGACTCCTTCACCAGTGGCGCGGCGCGGAAGGCGACACAGGACATCGACGTGCTCACCGCGTCCCGGTATGCCGACGCCTCCGGGGTGCGCGCCACCAGCCTGGACGCGAGGTTGTCCTGGCTCGTCTCGGGCCGCGACGTGGTCGGCGCCACCGCCGGGGTGCGGTTCGACTTCGAGGTCTCCGCGGCCACGGGCGAGACGGTCCCCATCTCGCTACGCGGACGGTTCATGCTCGTCGAGGACGCCGGCACCTGGTCGGTCTTCGGCTACGACGTCTCCCGCAGTGACGGGGCCGAGGTTCGGACGGAGGTGTCCTCGTGACCAGAAGCGACGTGGTGCGAGCCTGGGGCTCGCGGATGCTCAAGCTGGGGGTCGTGCTGGCCCTGGGGGCGCTCGTCATACCGGACGCGGCGGTGCACCCGACCACCATCAGCCTCACCTCGGTCGAGCGGGCGAAGCAGGTCGACTTCGAGGGCGGCGTCGTGTGGATCCTCGCCGTCGGCTCAGACGCACGACCCGGTGAGGAGCTCACCGAGGCGCGAGGCGACGCGATCCAGCTGGTCGCCGTCGACACGGACTCCGGCGCCGCGGCCGGCATCGGGGTGCCCCGGGACGCCTGGGTGGACATCCCCGGGGAGGGCTTCAGACGGATCAACGAGGCGCTCAACCTCGGCGGTCCGGACCTGATGGCCACGGTGGTCGAGGACCTGGTCGGCGTCACTCCCGACTACGTGCTGCTGACCGGATTCACCGGGTTCCGGGCGATGATCGACGCCGTGGGAGGCGTGACCGTGCGCTCCCCGGTGGCCTTCCGCAACCCGGAGTACGACCTGACGGTCCGGAAGGGGAGGAACCGGTTCGACTCCCGCGAGGCTCTGGACTTCACCCGGACCCGGATCGGCCTGACCGGCGGCGACTTCGACCGTTCGGCGAACCAGCAGGCCACGATGCTGGGGATCCTGCGCGAGCTCCGCGCCCACGAGGACGCGGAGGGGTTCATGGAGCGCGGGGCGTTGTCAGCGCTCGGCGCGCTCGAGACCGACCTCGGCCCGACCGAGCTCTACCGACTGGCTCAGGCGATCACCCAGGTCCGGCCGGGACGGGTGACCACGTGCGTCGTCGCGGGCACGCCGTTGCGCACCAGCCTCGGGGCGCAGGTGATCGATCCCGACCTGGTCCAGGCCCGCGCGCTGGGTCGGGACGCTCGCGACGCCCGGCTCAGTCCAGGCTGTGCGGGTTAGCTGATCCCTCGAGCCCAGCCTCGCGCGCCAGGATGATCGCCTGGGCCCGGTGGGCCACCTGCAGCTTGGCGAAGATGTTGCTCGCGTGGTTGCGGACCGTCTTGACCGACAACCCCAGCTCCCGGGCGATCTCGACGTTCTCCAGGCCGTCGGCGATCCTGCCCAGGATCACCCGCTCCCGCTCGGTGAGCTGCGGGAAGGCCTCGGCGGCCGGGCGGGTCCGGGCGCTGCGGAAGTAGCCCATCATCCGGTCCGCGATGCCGGGTCCGAAGATGACCTCGCCGGCTCCCACGGCCTCGATCGACCGGACGATCTCGCCGCGCCGGGCGCCCTTGAGCAAGTATCCGCGGGCGCCGGCGCGCACGGCCGCGAAGACGGAGTCCTCGTCCTCCATCATGGTCAGCACCACGACCCCGATGTGCGGTGAGGACTGCACGATCCGGGCGGTGGCCTCGACGCCGTTCAGCCGGGGCATGTGCAGGTCCATCAGGAGCACGTCCGGCTGCAGCTCGAGGGCCAGGTCGACCGCCGTACGTCCGTCTGCCGCGGTGCCGACGACCTCCACCGTCCCGGTCGCGGCGAGCAGTGCCTCCAGGCCCTTGCGGAAGTCGTCGTGGTCGTCCACCACGAGGATGCGCAAACGCTCCATCAGGTCCTCGAGTCGTCGCGGGTTTCGGTGCCCACCGGAATACGTACGTCGACCACCGTCCCGACACCGGGCGCGGACGTCAAGACGCAGGTCCCGCCGAGCTCGTCGGCCCGCTCGCGCATCGACGACAGGCCGACGCCGTGCCGGGGGTTCGCGTCCATGCCGGTCCCGGTGTCGCGGATCTCGACGCGCAGCTCACCCGGGCTACGGTGCAGCGTCACCGAGCAGCTGTTCGCGCCGCTGTGCCGGTCCGCGTTGTTCACCGCCTCCAGGACGATGTGGTACGCCGCCACCTCGACCGCAGCGGGGAGCGGATCGAGGTCGTCGCCGGCCGTCACGGTCCACCGCAGGTGCCTCCCGTCGCCGGTCCTGGCGGCGACGTTGTGCTCCTCGGCACGGAGCTGCAGCGCCGACACCAGCCCGAACTGGTCGAGGGCCGGGGGGCGAAGCCCGTCGACCAGCCGGCGCACCTCGATGATGTCGGCACGAGCCCGCTCGGCCAGCTCGTCCATCAGGTCCCCTGCCTCGGTCGGGTCCTCGGCCACCAGGTCACGAGCCGCCTCGAGCCGCATCGCCAGGGTCGCGAGCGAAGGACCGAGCCCGTCGTGGAGGTCGCGGCGGATCCGGCGCCGCTCCTCCTCGCGGGTCGTGATCAGCCGCTGACGGGAGCGTTGCAGCTCGCGGTTGATCGACACCGCCTGGACCAGCCCTCCCACCTGGCTCCCCACCTCCTCGAGCAGGCGTCGGTCCCCGGGTCCGAAGGGATCCCGGCTCGGGTCCACCTCGAGCAGGAGTCGCCCGATCCTGGACCCGCCGACCTCGAGGTCGATCGTCGTCGGTGCGCCGCGACTGGTGCCGACCGCGGTCTCGAACGGGTCGGTCGCAGCGGTGCCGAAGACCTCGATGGCGGCGTACGAGAGACGGAGCCGCTGGCCCAGCAGTGCCAGGGTGTCGCGCAGCACGTCCGCCGGTGCGGTGAGGGGATCGAGCCGCCGGAGCTCGGACACGATCCGGCGGGGGAACTCGCGGTCGCCGTACACCAGACGGCGCACCGTGCGGTTCAGCGCGACCGCCAGCGGCAGCACCAGGAGGGCGATGACCCCGCCCGCCACCATCGACTCGAAGGAGCTGTCGGAGGCGACGTCGACGCCCACGACCGCGGCCAGGAAGGCCGAGCCCACCAGGGCGGCCGTCGTGGTCTGGAGCAGGGCGCGTCGGACGGTGACCTCGAAGGACTCCAGGTGGGAGCGGAGGATCGCGACCACGAAGCAGCTGAGGAAGGCCAGTGCCAGCAGCACGATCGCTGCCCCGGTCAGCTGTGGTGGCAGCGCGAGCAGCAGCAGCCACCCACCGACGGCACCGGCGGTCGCGAGCAGCACGAGTCGCGCAGCGAGGCGGTCGGCACGCTCGGTGGCGCGGTGGTAGCCGAGCACGAGCGCGACGACGAACGTGGGAGCGGTGGCGACCAGGGCCGGACCAGCGACTGCGATCGACACCTGGAGCCGGGCCACGGGCAGGTCCTGGCGGGGCACCGCCACCAAGACCCACACCAGGTACCCGAGGAACGGGACGAGGTACGGCGAGCACCAGGCCCACCGGTGGTGGCGCAGCCAGCCCGGGGCCGGGACCAGGGCCAGCGCAGCGGCGAGGGTCGCGCCGAGCCCAAGGGCGGCGAGGACCTCACCGCCGAGGTCGGGCCACCACCGCTGACCGCCACCCAGGTCGAGTACGTCGAGCCCGAACGGGTAGGCGGTCACCACGGCAGGGACGAGCGCGGTCGCGGCGAGGAACGAGCGGGCGGCGAGGTCGCGGGGCCGGTGCCAGAACGTGACGGCGCCGGCGACCAGCAGCATCAGCACGAGCAGCACGGCGGGGACGTTGTCCTGGGCGGCGGCGGCCAGCGGGTACCGGGTGAGGGGCACCTCCAGCAGGATGATCTGGTCCAACGCTGCTGCCGGTCGGCGAACCTGGTAGACCACGACGTCGCCGACAGCCGGCCCGGACGTGGGGCCGGAGGCCACCCAGTCCGTGAACGGGATGCCACCGACCTCCTGGATCACGTCGTCCTCGCGCAGCGGCGTGTCCCCGTAGGCACGGGTGACCGTGGCGCCCTCGCCCCACCTGTCCGCGGCCAGCATCGCCGTCGGGGGCGAGATGGTGGTCCCGTCCGACGGTCCGGAGAAGAGTGCCACCGCGACCCAGGCGAACGGGATCGCCCAGGCCGCCGCGATCACGACCAGCCTGAGTGTGCGCGACATCGTCTGCCCATGGTGGCGGCTCTCGCACCCGGCGGGAAGGGGGCCGTGGTCAAGCCGACGGGGCGGGGCCACCGATCCGTCGGGTGAGTGAGCGGGCGGTGCGGGTGACCGCGGCCGCGACGTCGGTCGGGGCCGCGGTGGTGGGGTAGGTGACCGCCACCGCGGCCACCGGGTGGCGGTTGTGGTCGAGGACCGCGCCGGCGATGCTCGCCAGCCCGGCGGTCACCTCGCCGTCCTCGATCGCGAGCCCGCGCTGGCGGGTGTCGGACAGCACGCGGCGCAGCGCGCTCAGCGTCCGTGGCCCGCTCCCGTTGCGGTCGACGAAGTCGGCCGGGCCCGCGTAGAGCGCCCGTACCTGGCTCGCGGGCAGATCGGCGAGGATCGCTCGTCCACTCGCCGTCAGGTGGGCCGGCAGCCGCACCCCGACGTCGGTGATCAGCGGCGGCCGCCCCGGGGCCCGCTCCTCGAGCACGTAGAGCACCTCGCGTCCGTGCAGCACCGCGAGGTGCGCGGAGTGCCCGACCCGGTCGACGAGCGTCGCGAGCGGGCGGCGGGCGATTCGTTGCAGCGGTTCCTGACGCGAGTAGCCGCTACCGATCTCGAACGCTGCCAGGCCGAGTCCGTAGCGGTGCTCGTCGGCGAGGTGCACCACGAAGCCTTCGTCGACCATCGCGTTGAGCAGGTGGTACGTCGTGCTGCGCGGCAGGTCGCACGCCCGCATGATCCGGTCGAGCGGCACCGGATCGGGCTGGCTGGCCAGGAAGCGCAGCACCCGCAAGGTGCGGGTCGCTGCGGGGACCTGGCTCATGGCCGGAGCCTAGGCCGTCACCCACGCAGCGGGAGCACGGCATGGATCCGGCCGCCTGTCGCGGTCGGCCCGGCCTCGAGCGTGCCGCCGAGCTCGGCCGCCCGCTCCCGCATCGAGTGCATGCCGACGCCTGCCCGCCACTCGGCGCCGGTCGGTCCGGCATCGGTCACCGTGATGGCCAGCCCGACGGGCGAGGCCGCGAGCTGGACGGCCGCGGTCGGGCTGGCCGAGTGCCGGCTGATGTTGGTCAAGGCCTCCACGACGATCCGGTAGGTCGCCACCTCGACCGCCGCCGGCAGGTCCGGCAGGTCGTCGGGGGCCCGCACGGACACCGCGAGCGGCGCCCCGTCGCGAGTTCGCAACCCGACTGTCTGCTGACGCAGTGCCGGCACCAGTCCCAGCTCGTCGAGGGCAGGTGGACGCATCGCGTAGACCAGGCCTCGGATGTCCTCGATCGCCGTCACGGTGTCGGCGCGCAGCTGCGCGAGCAGGCGTACGGCGGCGTCCGGATCGGTGCGGACCAGGTTGCTGGCCGCGTCGGAGGTGAATGCGATCCCGGACAGCCGGGGCCCGAGGCCGTCGTGCAGGTCTCGACGCAGCCGGCGTCGCTCCTCCTCGATCGCCGCGATCGTCTGACCGCGGGTGTCGAGCAGGTCGCGGGTCAACGCCCTCGCGCGCAGGGTCTGGGCGAGCAGCGGAGCGGTCAGCCGCAGCACCTGCTCGTCACCGGCGGAGAGGCCGAGGTCACCGGGACGCAGCCCGACGACCAGCTCACCGATGCCCTCGAGGTCGAAGGTGCGCACGTGCGTGGTCTCGGTGCCGGACACGACGACCGGTCCGTCGCCGGCGTGCAGGGCGGCGTAGGGCAGCACGAGTGCCTCGCGGATCGCCTGCAGCGCCGAGCCCGGGTCGTCGCCGATCCGGCTGGCGACCAGTGAGGCGGCACCGAGGGGGTCGGGGCGGGATCCGAAGAGCAGCTCGTCGACGACGCCCCGCAGCACCACCTGCACCGGGTGGAACGTGATCGCCACCAGCGCTCCGAGCAGACCGAGGGCACCGATCGAGGGATCGCCTGCACCCAGTCCCTCGAGCAGCCCGGCTGCCAGCACGAAGATCGCGAGGTAGGTGATCACCGCAACTGTCAGCACGACGGCTCGCACCACCAAGGCTCGGACGTCCACGATCTCGGGCAGTGCCACGCCGACGTACAGCGCCGGACCGATCAGCGCGAAGAGCCCGCTGGTCGCGAACGCCAGCAGGTACTCGCTCGCGAAGGTGGCGAAGCCCGACACCAGACAGGTGCTGCCGACGCTGAGTGCCATCCACTGCAGCGCTCGTCGTTCCCGACCGCTGCTGCGCTCGATCCGCCACCACGTGTGCGTGATCAGGGCCAGTCCGATCACCAGGCCCCATGCCTGCACTAGGTCTGGGTCCGGCCAGGCGACCGCAGCCACCCCCGCGGCGCCGATGGTGGTCAGGCAGATGAAGTCGACGGGGTGGCGGTAGCGCGGCACCGGATAGGTCGCCAGGGACAGCGGCAGCAGGAGTCCGCCACCCGCGACCAGCAGCGCCCGCGCCGCATCGTCGTGCCCCTGTGCGAGCGCCCACGTCCCCGCCAGCAGGCTGGCGCCCGACGCCGCCAGCAGGAGCGCGGCGAGCCGGGCCCGTCGTCCGACGAGCAGCGCGATGCCGCTGCCCAGCAGCGACGCCCCGGTCAGGGCGCTCGCGACCTCGACGGCGGCATGTGTCACAGGACGCTCATGCCGTTCCGCCCAGGCCGCTGTCGCGGGCCCGGATGATCGCCGCCGCGCGGTCGGCCACCTCGAGCTTGGCGAAGATCGTGGTCAGGTTGTTGCTGACGGTCTTGGGGGAGAGGAACAGGGCTTCCGCAATGGAGGTGGTGCGCCGCCCGTCGGCGAGCAGCGCGAGGATCTCGTGCTCGCGGGGAGTGAGTTGGGGAAAGGGGTCGACCGCGGCGGCAGGGGGCGTGGCGAAGAAGCCCAGCACCCGGGCGGCGATCCCCGGACCGAAGATCGCCTGCCCGGCAGCCACCGCACGGATCGCACCGACGATCTCGTCCTGCTCGGCACCCTTGAGCAGGTAGCCGCGAGCGCCGGCCTGCATCGCGGTGAAGACGGTCGCGTCGTCCTCGTACATGGTGAGGACGAGCACCGCGGTCTCCGGGGCCGCGGCCCGGATCCGGCGGGTCGCCTCGACGCCGTCGACCCCGGGCATCCGCACGTCCATCAGCACCACGTCGGGTCGGAGCAGCTGGGTCTCCCGGACCGCCGCCTCGCCGTCGGCCGCGTCGCCCACGACCTCGATCCCCTCGATGGTGCCGAGCAGGGCAGCCAGTCCGCGTCGGACGACGGGGTGGTCGTCGGCGATCAGCACACGGACGTCGGACATGGGTTCATCATGGGGGTGGCGGCACCCGGTTGGCCCGGGAACTTCCTCCCTGGTTCCGGGTCCGAGGGGGATTCAGGTCAGGCAACGATGCCCCGGCGCGGGAACCCCGCGACAGCGAGCGTGGTGGTGTCCAGCTCATCCAGCACCCAGGAGTCGTCATGAGTCCCTTGTCCACCCGGCAGAAGGTCGGGCTCGTCCTCGGCGGGATCTACTCCGCCGGCAACATCGCCAGCGTCCTCCAACCCACTCCCGAGGGGGAGGTCGGCCCGCCGTTCGGGATCCTGCTGATCAGCAGCGTCCTGGGTGTGGTCGGGCTGGTGGCCGTCGTGCTGGCCTGGCGGGGCAGCCGTGCTGCCATGCGGGCTGCCGCCGGCTGCATCATCGTGGAGACGATCACGGCGCTCCCGGCGTTCTTCGTCGACGTCCCGACCGCCGTGAAGATGATGGTCGGGGCGATCGTGCTGCTCACCGTCGTCACGCTCGTCCTGATGTTCTCCTCGGCCGATCGCCCGGCCGCCGTCCTGGCCGAGGAGGGGCGATGATCGCGGTCGTGACGGTGCTGCTCGCCTTCCCGCTGGGCTACCTCGTCCGGTCCCGGTTGGTCGCGAACACGACGTACGCCGTGGCGTACCTGTGGGCCTTCACCTTCCAGACCCTCTACCTGCTGCTCGACTCGCTCGGCGACACGACCCAGCCGGCCTTCAGCGCGGGCGAGTTCCCGCTGTCCTACGGGCTCGTCACGCTGGGGATCTTCGGAGCCGGGTTCGGCGTGCTTGCCCTGGGACGCCGGGTCGGCGCTGGCCGCCTGAGCCGCGGTCAGACCTCCCGGCTGCCCGCGGCGCCGGGCCGGTAGTCATCGGCGCGGTGGTCGACATCGGGGTCGACCGCGTCGGCCTGGCGCAGCAGGTCCTCCTGGCGGGCCTCCTCGACGCCCAGTCCCTGACGGGCCTCGGTGGCCTGGCGGTCAGCGGCCTCGGCCTCGACGCGCGCCCGCTCCGCCTCGGCGCGAGCGACCTCGGCACGGGACTCAGCGACTGCGGCGTCCTGCTTCGCGGTGTCGACACCGCCGATCCGGGTGCTCGCCTCGGTCCGGAGCTCGCCTGCCTGCTGCCGTCGTTGCTCGGCCTTCTTCTTGCTCATCGCGAGCGCGGCAGCCGCGATCACGATCAGCGCGATGACGACGACGACGATGATGATGACGGTGGTGGTGGTGCTCATGGGTCCTCCTTGGACGGGTCAGGGAGTGCAGTACCCCAGTCCGCCGGAGGGCACACTCCCCTCAGCTGAGCTCGCGCTCCTGGTGCACCGGGACGAGCGGTGCGGCGATGATCGGGAAGAGCCCACCGATCGCGAAGGCGGCGGCGTACCCCACGTGAGTCACGGCGAGCCCGGCGAGCGGGGGCACGGCGGAGCCCGCGAGGAACTGTGCGGTGTTCTGCAGGCCGAGGGCCCGACCGGACCAGAACGGACCGGCGCGCTCCGCGACCGCGGTGAAGGCAAGTCCGTTGTCGGCGACCGTCACCAGGGTGGCGATGACCACGAGCAACACCGCGACGCCGAGGTCGAGTGCGGCAGTCAGGCCCAGGAGTCCCATGCTCGCGGCGGCCGCGACCGCCACCCACCGCAAGGGACGCATCCGGCTGCCGACGACGTCGGAGAGGTGGCCGACGGCGATCCGGCCGAGCGCACCGGCCACCTGGGCGACCGCGACCACGGCGCCGGCCGCACCTGGCGACCAGTCCCGCTCCTGGACCAGCCACACCAGGGCGAACGTCCACACCAGGAACTGGGGGATCACCAGCAGCACCGAGACACCGTGGATCCGGGCGAGGAACGAGTCCTGGCGGTAGGGGTTGTCCGCAGCCCCCGCCCGCGCCTCGGGTCGTGGTGGATCGATCACGACCAGAGCCACCACGATCGCAGCGACCGCGCACGCGATGGTCGGCACCCAGAGTGCGGTGTGCACGCCGGACGCGTCGGCGACCACCGCGATCGAGATCGCCGCGACCCCGACCCCGACGGGTTGCGCCATCTGCCGGATCCCCATCGCCAGACCGCGACGCTCCGGGGGGAACCAGCCGACCACCACCCGACCGCTGGCGGCGTTGGTGCTCGCGGCGGCTGCCCCAGCGAGGAACAAGGTCAGGACCAGCAGCACCAGCCCGTCCGACAACGCGCTCGCGACGCCCGCGACCGTGGTGGCGCTGAGCCCGGTGAGCAGGACGAACCGCTCGCCGCGCCGGTCGGTCACGGCGCCCCACGCGACCAGGGACACCATCACGCCGATGGTCGGCGCGGCCGCGACCAGGCCCGCCTGGGCCAGGGTCATCCCCTCCTGGTCGTGCAGCGCCGGGATCAGGAACGCCGGCCCGTGCATCATCACCGCCGCGGATGCCTGGGCGAGCGTGCTGGCGCCGAGCATCCACCAGCGGCGCGCGGCGCCGACGATGGGTGCGTCGAGCGTGGTCATGGCTCCAGTGAATCCCCGCCGATCGCAGCGGGGAGCCCGATCTCGTTCCTCGGCCCTGTGACAAGCCAGACACCTGGACGATTGACAGGCCTGCACCGAGGGCGGATCTTGGGAGGCGGGAGACGTCATGGCTGGTGACCGCAGTGCCCTGATCGTCGCGACGGACACGTACGACGACCAACGACTCTCGCGCCTGCGCGCACCCACCCACGACGCCAACGCGCTGGCCGAGGTGCTCGCGGACCCCGACATCGGCGGCTTCGACGTCACCACGGTGATCAACCAGCCGTGGCACGCGGTGACGCGAGCGGTGGCCCAGTTCTTCCGCGATCGGGGTCCCGACGACCTGGTCCTGGTGCACTTCTCCGGTCATGGTCTCAAGGACGACAGCGGCGAGCTCTACTTCGCGGCCACCGACACCAGTCTGGACCTGCTGGAGGCGACCGCGGTGTCGTCGGGCACGGTGAACCGGGCCATGGACCGGTCCCGCGCCGGCCGGGTGCTGCTGCTCCTGGACTGCTGCTACGCCGGGGCGTTCGCGCGCGGGATGACCGCGAGGGCCGGCGGCGGCGTGGACGTCAACGAGCGCCTCGGTGGACGTGGTCGGGCGGTGATCACCGCGTCGTCCGCGCTCCAGTACGCCTTCGAGGGCGACACGCTCGCCGACGGTGAGGTCGCCGACACGACACCGTCGATCTTCACCAGCGCCCTGGTGAAGGGCCTGAGGACCGGGGACGCCGATCGCGACCTGGACGGCTGGGTGTCGCTCGACGAGCTCTACACCTACGTGCACGAGGAGGTGGTGCGCGAGAACCCGAACCAGACGCCGAAGAAGTGGGCCTTCGACATCGAGGGTGACGTGCACGTCGCCCGCCGCGGCAGCCCGGTGAGCACCCCGGCCGAGCTGCCCGAGGCGGTGCAGGAGTCGATGGCCAGCGTGATCACCTGGGAGCGGCTGGCCGTCATCGAGCCCTTGGCGGACCTGTTGACGCGGGGCCACCCGGGGCGGGCGCTGGCCGCCCGGCAGGCGCTGACCGAGATGGCGGCGCACGACGACAGTGACCGGGTCAAGGCGGCCGCGCGAGCCGCCCTCGGGGAAGCGGTGCCCCCGGCGCCATCACCCCCGCCGCCGACACCCGAGCCGCCTCCACTGCCAGCTCCGCTTCCCAAGCCGCCACCGACCGGCCCGCCAACGACCGGGCCGCCGACGAGACTGACGCCGCCGCTGCCGGTCGAGCCGGCCGAGGTCGGTGCGCCCTGGTGGCGCCGATCCTCCATCCTGGCGGCTGTCGGTGCCCTGGTGCTGGTGGTCGCCGGACTGGTCGTCTGGCAGGTCACCCAGCCCGGGGACGACCGGTCCGGTGCCCGTGACCCCGACCCCAGCGCCTCCACGGACGGTTCGAGCTCCGACACCGACAGCATCGATGGACCCGCGAGCCCGGTCCCCTTCGGCAGCCAGGACCTGATCCTTCCGGTGTCGACCGACGGACGCAGCATGCTGGTGTCCGTCGACCCGACCACCGGTGCGAGCAGGACCCTCGTCGACAGCGCGGACGCCCGGCTTCCGTCGATCAGCAACGATCGTCAGGCCATCACCTACCTCGAGACCACGGGATGGATCGGGGTGCCCTACCTGCTCGGACCGGATGGCGAGCAGGTGCCGCTGCTGCAGCAGAGCGTGCGGGCTGACTGCCCGCGTAGTCAACGGCCGGCCTGGAGCCCCGACGGGAAGCATCTCGCGCTGGTCTGCTACGACGGCAAGAAGTCCCTGGGTCTGTTCACGACGGACGCGGGAGGGCAGCAGCTCGAGTCGCTGGTCGCGCCGGACGGGACCTTCGGGAGCCCGACCTGGGGCGGGGACGAACGGATCTACTTCATGATCAAGGGCTCGTCGGGTGACCCGTCCAAGATCTACTCGGTGGACGAGGAGGGCGGGGACCCGGTGCCGGTGACCAGCGGACTGGGCTGGGACAGCTATCCCGACTGGGGCGAGAAGGGACTGCTGTTCCTGCGCGAGGACGCCGACTCCGCCACCGGAGGCGACATCTACCTCCAGGTGTCCGGCAGCGGCGAGCTTCGGCGGCTGACGACGGGCGTGGCCGCCCAGGCGCCGGCCTGGTCGCCGGACGAGTCGGAGGTCGCCTGGCTGGCACCGGCCAGCGCCGGCTCCGGCCTGCTCGCCCTGTGGACGGCACCGGTCCAGGACGGCTCCGACGGTGACGGACCGACTCTCGGCAAGGCGACGAAGGTGAAGATCTCAGGGGTCCCTGGGCAGCCCGCCTGGGGTTTCCGCTGACTCAGCCTTCCTCGGACGACGGGGACGACGCCTGGCGGATGAACTCCTCGACCAGCGCGGCCTGCTGCTCGCTGGTCGGTGTGAGCTCGAGCGAGTGGCCGTTGACCGTGAGTCGCATGGTGCTGCCGGCCGGCTGGCTGCTCCGGCGCGCCAGCCAGGAGCGCAGCACCCCGACGACCTTGGCGAGCACCTCGACCGTCGGCTTCACCGTGACCGCCAGCGCCCCGATCGCGGCCAGGTCGACACCGCGCGCGCCCGGCGGCGCCGGACCTCCCGGGGCGGATCCGACCTGCCGGACCTGTTCGATCTCGAGCAGCTCCTGCCGCAGGGACAGGCTGGTCCGCTCGAGCTCGGCCGGGTCGGCCTCGTCGGTGAACAGCTCCACCACGATCTCGTCACTCATCCAGATCACCTCGCGTGCAGGGAGTCGACGATCGATCCTCCCACGAAGGGGGACCGGCCGATAGGTCTCGGATCCGAGACAGTCGGAGGGTCGTGGCCCTGTTCGACAGGGCGCGCGAGTCGTTGGATGGAGACATGTCCACACCAGTCCAGATCGGGGTCGGCGCGGTCTCGTTCGCCGACGTCGTCTCCGTCGCCCGCCACGGGGCCACCGTCACGATCACCGACGAGTCAGCCGCCGCCATCGAGCGTGCCCGTGCCGTCATCGACGAGCTCGCGGCGGCGCCCACCCCGGCGTACGGCGTCTCCACCGGCTTCGGCGCACTCGCCACCCGCCACATCCCGACCGAGATGCGCGCCCAGCTGCAGCGCTCGCTGGTCCGCTCGCACGCCGCCGGCTCCGGGCCCGAGGTGGAGCGAGAGGTGGTCCGCGGGCTGATGCTGCTGCGGCTCTCGACGCTGGCGACCGGCCACACCGGGATCCGGCTCGAGACCGCCCAGCTGCTGGCCGGGCTGCTCACCCACGGGATCACCCCGGTGGTGCGCGAGTACGGCTCGCTCGGCTGCTCCGGCGACCTGGCACCGCTCTCGCACTGCGCGCTCGCGCTGATGGGTGAGGGTGAGGTCCGCGACGCTGCGGGCACCCTGATGCCCGCGGCCGAGGCGCTGGCTGCGGCTGGCCTGGAGCCGGTCGAGCTGGCCGCCAAGGAGGGGCTCGCGCTGATCAACGGCACCGACGGCATGCTCGGCATGCTGGTGCTGGCGATCGACGACCTGACGATGCTGCTGAGGACGGCGGACATCGCGGCCGCCATGTCGGTCGAGGGCCAGCTGGCCACCGACCGGGTCTTCGCCCCCGAGCTCCAGGCGATCCGGCCCCAGGTCGGCCAGGCGTTGTCCGCGGCCAACCTGACGGCCGTCCTGAAGGACTCCGGTGTCGTCGCCTCCCACCGCGGGCCGGACTGCAACCGGGTCCAGGACGCCTACTCGCTGCGCTGCTCGCCCCAGGTGCACGGCGCCGCCCGCGACACCGTCGAGCACGCCGCGATGATCGCCGGCCGCGAGCTCGCAAGCGCGGTCGACAACCCGGTGGTGCTGGCGGAGGAGGGCCGCGTCGAGTCCAACGGCAACTTCCACGGGGCTCCGGTCGCCTACGTGCTCGACTTCCTGGCGATCATCACGGCCGACGTCGCGAGCATCAGCGAGCGCCGTACCGACCGCTTCCTCGACAAGGCCCGCAACCACGGGCTGCCGCCGTTCCTCGCCCACGACCCCGGCGTCGACAGCGGGCACATGATCGCGCAGTACACCCAGGCCGCGATCGTCTCGGAGCTCAAGCGCCTCGCCGTCCCGGCCTCGGTCGACTCGATCCCCTCGAGCGCGATGCAGGAGGACCACGTCTCGATGGGCTGGTCGGCCGCCCGCAAGCTGCGCCGCTCGGTCGACGGGCTCACCCGCGTCGTCGCCATCGAGGTGCTGACCGCAGCCCGCGCGCTCGACCTGCGGGCGCCGCTGACGCCGTCGCCGGCGACCGCGGCCGTCGTACACCTGCTGCGCTCGTCGGGCGTCGAGGGACCCGGGCCCGACCGCTACCTCTCGCCCGAGATCGAGACCGCCGTCGGGCTGGTCGCCTCGGGTGCCGTCCTGCACGCCGTCGAAGAAGTGATCGGAGAACTCGCATGAACCAGAAATCCTCCGGTGGTCGAGTAGCCGCTGAGGCACGAAGCGGTGTATCGAGACCGCCGATCCACGCGGCCCACGGCACCACGCTGACCGCGAAGTCGTGGCAGACCGAGGCGCCGCTGCGGATGCTGATGAACAACCTCGACCCCGAGAACGCCGAGCGCCCCGAGGACCTCGTCGTCTACGGCGGCACCGGCAAGGCGGCCCGCAACTGGGAGTCGTACGACGCGCTGGTGCGCACCCTGACCACGCTCGAGGACGACGAGACGATGCTCGTGCAGTCCGGCAAGCCGGTCGGCGTGATGCGCACCCACACCTGGGCACCCCGGGTGCTGATCGCGAACTCCAACCTGGTCGGCGACTGGGCCAACTGGGAGGAGTTCCGCCGGCTCGAGGACCTCGGCCTGACGATGTACGGCCAGATGACGGCCGGCTCGTGGATCTACATCGGCACCCAGGGCATCCTCCAGGGCACCTTCGAGACCTTCGCCGCGGTCGCCGACAAGAGGTACGACGGCACGCTGGCCGGCACCATCACCGTCACCGCCGGCCTGGGCGGCATGGGCGGCGCGCAGCCGCTCGCCGTCACCATGAACGACGGCGTGGTGATCTGCATCGAGTGCGACGAGGCCCGGATCCAGCGCCGGATCGACCACCGCTACCTCGACGTCCAGGCCGACTCGCTCGAGCACGCCGTCGAGCTCGCCGTCGCGGCCCGCGACGAGCGCCGGCCGCTGTCGATCGGCGTGCTCGGCAACGCCGCGACGATGTTGCCCGACCTGCTGGAGTCCGGTGCCCCGATCGACATCGTCACCGACCAGACCTCCGCGCACGACCCGCTCTTCTACCTGCCGGCCGGGACCGCGTTCGAGGACTGGGAGCGCGAGCGGACCGAGGACCCCGCCGGCTTCACCAAGCGTGCGCAGGAGTCGATGGCGACCCACGTCCGCGCGATGGTGGAGTTCCAGGACAAGGGTGCCGAGGTCTTCGACTACGGCAACTCGATCCGCGACGAGGCCCGCAAGGGCGGCTACGACCGGGCCTTCGAGTTCCCGGGCTTCGTGCCGGCCTACATCCGGCCGCTCTTCTGCGAGGGCAAGGGACCCTTCCGCTGGGCCGCACTGTCCGGCGACCCGGCCGACATCGCCGCCACCGACAAGGCGATCCTCGAGCTGTTCCCCGACAACGAGCGGCTGCGCAAGTGGATCACCATGGCCGGCGAGAAGGTCGCCTTCCAGGGTCTCCCGGCCCGGATCTGCTGGCTCGGCTACGGCGAGCGCCACCTCGCCGGCCTGAAGTTCAACGAGATGGTCGCCTCGGGCGAGCTCACGGCACCGGTCGTGATCGGACGCGACCACCTCGACTGCGGGTCGGTCGCGTCGCCCTACCGCGAGACCGAGGCGATGCTCGACGGGTCCGACGCGATCGCGGACTGGGCGATCCTCAACGCGCTGGTCAACACAGCGTCGGGTGCGAGCTGGGTGTCCTTCCACCACGGCGGCGGCGTCGGCATGGGCCGGTCGCTGCACGCCGGTCAGGTCTGCGTCGCCGACGGCACCGCGCTCGCCGCTGAGAAGATCGAACGGGTGCTCACCAACGACCCCGGCATGGGCGTGATCCGCCACGTGGACGCCGGCTACGACCGCGCCGCCGAGGTCGCGGCCGAGCGGGGAGTGCGGATCCCGATGCTGGAGAGTTGACCCATGAGCACTCCGCCGACCCCCCAGGCGACCTCTGAAGGTCTCTGGCTGCGCTTCGTCTCCGGCCCCGACATCGACTCCCTCGGCCTGACGCCGGCAGACATCGTGGCCGCGGCGACCGACGTGGTCGCCGCCCACGGGCGCGGCGAGACGGTCTTCGAGCCGCGCACCCACCTCGAGCCCGACAACGACGGTCGCGGGCACTTCAACGTGCTGCGCGGTCACGTCTCGACCTTGGGTGACCACGGGGTGAGCGGGGTCAAGGTCGTGGGCGACTTCGTGTCGAACTACCAGGTCGGCCTGCCCAGCGAGCTGGCACTGCTCACCCTCTACGACCCGTGGACAGGCGTGCCCCGAGCCATCCTCGACGCGACCCTGATCACCGAGGCCCGCACCGGCGCGATGACGGCCGTCGGCGCCCGGCACCTCGCTCGTCCGGACGCCAAGGTGCTGGGCCACCTCGGGGCGCGCGGCACCGCCCACTCCAACATCGTGATGCTCGACGCGATGTTCGATCTCGACGAGATCCGGGTGACCAGCCGGCGTCCGGAGTCCCGCGAGGCGTTCGCCGAGCGGCTGCGCTCCGAGCTGTCGACGCCCGTCGTGGTCACCGAGTCGGCCGCCGAGACCCTCGACGGCGCCGACATCGCCGTCGAGGCGACCCGGCTGCGGGAGCCGGCGTCCCTGATCACGCCGGACCTGCTGGCGCCGGGCTCGCTGCTGGTGCCCTACGGCACCATCAGCGCCCTCGCCCCCGACCTGCTCGACGTGGTCGACAAGGTGGTCGTCGACGACTGGCGCGAGGCCCAGTCGGGCAACTTCGGCGCGCTGCGCCCGCACCTGCGCTCCGGCGCGCTGACCCGCGAGTCGTTGCACGCCGAGCTCGGCGAGGTGGTCACCGGCGCTCGTCCGGGCCGCGAGACCGACGACGAGCGGATCCTCTTCTGGCACCGCGGTCTGTCCATCCTCGACGTCGCCGTCGGCCACCTCATCCTCGAGCGTGCCGAGGAGGCCGACCTCGGGACGATGGTGCGCTTCCGTTGACATCGGCTGCCGTGGACGTCGACCAGCCGTCGGACCTCGACGGTCCGGCCGTGCTCGCGATCGCAGCAGGGGCATCGGTCGAGCTGTCCGCCGCGCTGCTCGCCCGGGTCGGCCGCCCGCCGCCAGCGGGCGCTCACCGCCCTGACCGACGGCCCGGAGGTGTACGGCGTCACGACCGGCATGGGGGCGTTGAGCGGCACCCACCTCGATGCCGGGGAGCAGGCCGACCACTCCCAGCGGCTGATGCTGGCCCGGGCCGTCGGCAGTGCGCCGTGGCTGTCCCGCACCGAGACGAGGGCCCTGGTCGCCGTACGGCTGCGCACCTTCCTGGCCGGTGAGGCCGCCGTGTCGGCCGGGCTCTGCGAGTGGCTCGCCACGCTCCTGGAGCACGACGTGCTGCCGGCCGTGCCGCGCACCGGCTCGGGCGCAGCCGGCGAGATCCTGCCGCTCGCCCATGCCTGGGGGCACCTGGCCGGCATCGGCCGGGTGCTGGCCGCAGACGGTACCGGCGGCGCCGGCCGCGCCCGTCGTGGATCCGCTCTCGCCGCCGCGGCTGGGGCCGAAGGAAGGCATCGCCCTGCTCGCGGGCGTGCCCACAGCCACCGCTCTCGCGTTGCTGCGCGCCGCGGACGTCGAGCGGCTGGTCGCCCAGACCACGGCCGTCGCAGCCGCCGGGATCGTGCTGCTCGAGGCCAGTCGGGACCCCTACCTGCTCGCGGTCGCGCGTGGCGACGCCGAGCACGAGGAGGTGCTCACCCGGCTCCGGGAGTACGTCGGGCCGCTCCCCGCCCCGCGCCGGCTCCAGGCCCCGGTCTCGGTGCGGGTGGCCGGACCTGTGCTGGCGCACCTGCGCCGCGAGGCCACCCGGCTGAGCGCGGTCGCGGAACGGTCGATGGGAGCGGTGACCGACTCGCCGGCGTACCTCTCGACGCCGGACGGCGACCGCTTCGTCGGGACCGGCGGCTTCCACGGCCTCGACCATGCGGCCGGCTTCGACTCCACTCGCGCCGCGGTCGTGCACGCGGCTGCGGTCGGTGCCGCTCGGCTGCACCGGATGCTGGACGCCGGGGTCAGCGGCCTGCCCGCCCAGCTCAGCGCCGACCCGGGACCGCAGGCCGGGCTGACGCCGGTGCACAAGCGTGCCGTCGCCGTCGTCCACGAGGTCGCGGGCTGGCCGGCGTCGTACGTCGCGCCGACCGAGACCTCGAACGGGCAGGAGGACGTCCAGACCTTCGCCCTCGAGGCCGCCGAGCGGCTGCGGCTCGCCCTCGACGCGGCCCAGCAGGTGCTCGCCTGCGAGCTCCTGGCGCTGCACCAGGCCCGGCTGCTCGCGCCGCGGCGGATGGCGGCTGCCCGCGGCGGCCTGACCGGGCTGCTGGACCAGGTCGCCGACGTGCTGCCGCCCGGTCTGGCCGACCGGCCCCGCGGGGAGGACGTCGACCTGCTGTGCGAGCTGCTCAGCTCGGGGTGGGCGCTGGACCGGTCGTCGCCCTGACGACGAGGCTCGGGGCGATGGTGAGGGTCTGCAGCGGTGCGTCGTCGTCGACGGCCCGCAGCAGCTGACCCACGGCGGCATCGACGACGGCGCCGCGTCCCCAGTCGACCGTGGTCAGCCCCGGTCCGGCGAGGTCGGCGAAATCGACGTCCTCGAAACCCACCACGGACAGGTCACCCGGCACGTCGAGACCGAGCTGGCGGGCCGCTCGCAGCACGCCGAACGCGAACGAGTCGGTGAGGCAGAAGGCGGCCGTGGGCCGGTCGGGCACCGAGAGCGCGGCCGCCAGGTGGTTGGTCGTGGTGGCGGGGTCGGCGGTCGCCGGCGGGGTGCGGACCAGGTCGGCGACGATGCCGTGGCGCTCGGCCTCCCGGGCGACCAGGTCCTCGGCGGGCCGGTCGGGCGTGCTGGGCCGCTGCGGGAGCACCGCCATGATCCGGCGGTGCCCCAGCGCGGCCAGGTGCTCGAAGACCGCCGCGAAGCCGCTCGCGTTGTCGAAGACCACCGCTCCTGCGGACGGGGCGCGGGAGAGCCGGTCCCCGATCGCGACCACCGGGATCTGGGCCGCCACGGCCTCCCACTGGGTCGCGAAGGGGTCGAGGGCCGCGACCAGCAGGCCGTCCGGGCGCTGGTCGCGGAGCTTGGCGAGCAGCGCCTCCTCACGCTCGGGGTGGCCGTCGGCGTCGGCGACGATCGCGTGCCGTCCGCGCGAGAGCAGCTCGCGAGCCAGGTCGGCCGTGAGGGACTGCTGCCACAGGTCGCGCGTGGAACCGCACAGGATCGCGACCGTCCGGGACCGACCACTGGCGAGTGCGGACGCGATCGGGTTGATCTGGTAGCCGAGGGCCGCCGCGGCCGCCCGTACCCGGGTCACCGTGTCCGCGGAGCCGCGCTCGCCGCGCAAGGCGTAGGACACCGTCGCCGGCGCCAGACCGACGGCGTCCGCGACGTCCTGCAACGTGGGTCGCTTCGGCACCGGGTGAGCATACGACGCGGGACCGACGCCACGCGTGTCGACTTGCGCAGCACCATTGTCTAGTGGTTCACTGGACAATATGAAGCGCTTCCCCTCTGCTGCGGACCCCCGGGTCCACGTGTCGGTCGGCCCCGTCGTCGACTGCCACCAGCACCTGTGGCCGGCAGCCTTCATCGACGCGCTCCGGTCCCGCTCGCGAGGCCCTCGGCTCGATGGGTGGGAGCTGCTGCTGGACGGCGAGCCGACCTACACCGTCGTCCCCGAGGCCCACGACCTCGCCGCCCGGCGCGCCATCGACCTCGCCGACGGCGTCGACCTGGCGCTGCTGTCGCTCTCCAGCCCGCTCGGCATCGAGTCGATGGCCCCCGACGAGGCGGCGCCGCTGCTGGAGGCGTGGCACTCGCTGGCCGACGACCTCGAGCGCGACGAGGTCGAGGGGTACGCCGTGTGGGCGGCCGTCAACCTGGTCGACCCCGACCTGGCCGAGCTCGGCGTCCTGCTCAAGCACTCGCGGGTGCACGGCCTGCAGGTGCCTGCCACGGCACTTCGCGACCCGGCCTCCCTCGAGCGGCTGGCTCCGGTGCTCGCCGTCGCCGAGGCCGCCGACCTGCCGGTGCTGGTGCACCCCGGGCCTGCGGCGCCCGTGGACGGCCCCGCGGACGGGGTCCCGGGCTGGTGGCCGGGCCTCACGTCGTACACCGCCCAGCTCACCGCCGCCTGGTTCGCCTGGCACGTCGCCGGACGCGCCCTCCTCCCCGACCTGCGGATCGCCTTCGTCGGTCTCGCCGGGCTGGCACCGCTGCACCACGAGCGGCTCGCCCAGCGCGGCGGCGCGCTCGGCGGCATCGACCCGCTCGTCCACTACGAGACGTCGTCCTACGGGATGCGCGCCATCGACGCGCTGATCCGGGTGGTCGGCGTCGACCCGCTCGTGCACGGGTCGGACCGCCCCTACGCCCGCCCCACCGACCCCGGCCTCGGCGCCGCCTTCAGCCAGTCCCTGTTCGTCACCAATCCCGCCCATCTCATGAACGGAGCTCCGCGATGACCCTCGCCCCTGAACATCCCACCCAGGCCATCGTCGCGTGTGAGCTCGGACCCGACCAGCTGCCCGATCTGCCCGGCCGGGTCCTCGATCCGGGGGAGCTGCTCGCCTGGGTGCGCGAGCTGGCCGCCGACCCGGACCTGTGGCAGCAGCACGTGCGCCACGACGCCGAGGGGCGACACTTCGTGTCGCTCTACCGCGACGCCGACATCGACGTGTGGCTGCTCTGCTGGAACACCGTCGACGACACCGGCTGGCACGACCACGACACCTCCGCCGGCGCCGTTGCGGTGACGCAGGGTGCGGTCGTGGAGAACCGACCACGCCTCGGCGGCGAGGCCACGAGTCGCACCGTGAGGGCGGGCAAGGCCTTCGCCTTCGGCCCGGACCACATCCACCGCATGGCCGGTGCGGTGGACGGGTCGGTCTCGATCCACGCCTACTCCCCGCCCCTGTGGCGGATGGGTCAGTACTCCATCAGTCCCTCGGGCGTGATGCGGCGCTACTCGGTCTCCTACGCCGACGAGCTGCGGCCGCTGATCGGCGACTGAGGGGCGCCTGGCCCGGGGCCGGTCGCGGTGGCAGCCGTGCCGCCCCACAGCAGTTCCACCAAAGCGGAGCGCGCGCCCCGACGTCGGGTCTACCGTCCAGAGATGGTGCGCGCAGGGTGGCTCCCCGTCGTGATGGGGACGGCGGCCTTTGCTCTGGTGCTGCTCCCGCTCGCCGACGGCGTGGAGGAACGAGAAGCCACCGACGCTGCGAGCCTTCCGGACCGGCTCGCCAGCTACTCCCACCGGACGGCGACCGTCTCGCAGGCGCCGCCGGGCCGCGTGGTCGCGCTCTACCAGCACGGTCTCGGGGTCGAGTTCCTCGACTACCCGCAGGCGGTCGCGCTCGCAGCGGACGACGACGTCTACCGACGCCTCGACGCGGCCGAGGAGCGGAGCGGTCCCCAGGACCAGGGCGACCCCGGCCCGATGCTGCTCTCGCCCGACGGGATCTCCGCGGCCCTGGGGGAGAACGACACCGAGGACGCCGAGCTCGGAGTCGTCGACCTGCGCACCGGGACGGTGGTCAGCCACTCCCTGCCGGAGACTCGTAGCGTCCGGCCGGTCGCCTGGTCGCCCGACGGGAGTCAGGTGGCCTACCTGGCGAACGACGAGCCGACCAACCCGTACTCGGGCCAGACCGCGGACAGCGGGGACCTGCTGATCCTGGATCTCGCGACGGGAGCCACCAGTGAGGTGCCGGGGGTCGACAGGGCGCTGGCGGCCGCGTTCTCGCCGGACGGCCGCCGGCTGGCCGTGGACTCCCCCCAGATCGTCGGCCTCAGGATCGTCGATCTGCAGCAGGGGACCGTGAGCACCCGGTCCGGCGCCGGCGTCCTGGCCGGGCCAGCCGCCTGGTCGCCCGACGGACGACTCATCGCCGTCTCGGTCAGGTCCGGGTTGTCGTTCGTGGCGGTCGACGAGCCGATCGGAGCGACACCCGCAGAGCTCGCGTTGGAGGATCCGGAGCGCCAGGGATTCCTCGGATGGAGCGGCGACCGGGAGGTCGCTGTGTTCGCCAGGCCGGACGCCGACACGATCCGGGTCCTCGCCCGCCCCCTCGACGGCAGCGAACCGCGTGAGCTGACCGGCATCGGCGACCAGGGGAGCTTCGCCGTCTATCGCTTCCAGCTGGCCTCCGGTCTGCTGCCGGACCTGGTGGTACGGACCGCTGGAGAGCCCGACCGAGGACCGCTGCCGCCAGCCTTCCGCATCCTGTTGGCCATCGTGGTCGGCCTGGCCGCGGCCGGCCTGGTCGGACTCCTGAACCGCCGCCGACGCGATCCGTCAGGCACCTCGTCAGAGGCCGCTGCGGACCAGCTCGGACGCAGCCGCGAGCTCGGGGCCGAGGACGTGGTCGGGACGCACGTCGGGTAGCGCCGCGTCGGCACGCTCGAACAGCTCGCGCGCCGGGCAGTCCGCGACCCGGTCGGGGGCGAGTCGGAGCGCGCGCACCGCGGCGACCAGCTCGCCCGCCAGCAGGTCGGGCAGCATCCCGAGCAGTTCGTGGCAGGCCCAGGCGGCCTGCGTGGAGTGGCTGGCGTGCTCCTCGAGGCCGAGGGACACCACGGTCCGGGCGCTGGTGACAGGGGACGCGACGATCCGGATCCGGGCGAGCAGGTCGGCGGCGACGTACTCCACGATCATCAGCCCGGAGCTGCCCCGCGGTCCGTCCGCGAGGAAGGCGGGCAGCTCGGTGAGCCCGGGGTCGAGGAGCGAGCCGAGCCGCGCCACGGAGAGGGAGAGCGCCGGCACCGTCGTCGCGCGGACCGCGTCGAACGCGGCCGCGAGCCGCTGGGTCACGAACTGGCCGTGGTGCAGGGCGGTGCCTCCGACCGCGAGCGGGTTCTCCGCGGCGGCACCGATCTCGGCGGCAAGGGCCCGCTCGGCGGCGGCGAGCGACTCCTCCCAGGCGCCGTGCACCTGCGGCGCCGACCGCAGTCCGAACGGGTCCTGCAACCGGGCCGACGCCCGGGTCGGCCCGGCGAGCAGCGCCAGCAGTCGCGCCGCGGCGGCGCCCGCCTGCGGGTCGTCCTTGGCGGCGTGCACCCGGGGGTCGTAGGCCTGCAGGGAGCCGCGCAGCGCCAGGTGCGAGAGCGCGATCACCTGTTCGGTGGTCCGGGCCAGGGCGGCCAGCCCGGTGACGGCGATCGAGCCGACGGCTGCGGTCAGGGCGTTGCTGCTGATGAACGGCAGCGCGTCGCCCTCCGAGACCGGCATCGGTACGGCGGAGCCGCTGCGCCAGGGCAGCTCGCCGACCAGGGTCAGCCCCAGCTCGGCCAGCGCGGTCAGGTCGCCGGTCCCGATGCCGCCGTAGAGGTGCAGGCGGGGGACGGCGCCCGCGTCCAGGGCGTCCGCGAGGGCGCGCACCAGCTGGGAAGTCGACTCCGGAGCCGCCGCGCAGCAGCTGGAAGCAGCCGCACCAGCATGGTGGCGCGGGCCACCTCGTCGTCGACCTCGGGGCCGAGGCCGCCGGCGTGGCTGCGCCACAGCCGCAGCGCGTGCCCGGCCGCGTCGTCGCGGTCCTCCTCGAGCGAGACGTGGCGCAGGGCGCCGACCCCGGTGGTCAGTCCGTAGACGGCACCGCCCAGCCTCGCTGCGTCCAGGTCGGCACGCGCCCGCCGGACCTCGCTCAGCGCGTCGCCGTCGTACCCGTCGAGGGAGACGTCGAGTGCGGACGCCTGCGGCGAGCGGGCGTACGCCGCCACGTCGGCCGGTCGCAGGCCCAGACCGCCGAGGTCCGCGACGTGCCGCGTCACCGGTCGCGGGGTCGGCGTCATGGACGGCATCCTATTCAGCAGGTCCGTTACCGTTACGCATCATTCGAGCACGGTTCGGGAGACTGCACCAGCGACTCCCCTCAGCGCCCGTTTCCCCTCAGCGACCTGAGCAGCCCCGACCAGGAGGACAACGGTGATCGAGTTCGTGGACGTCACCAAGAGGTATCCCGACGGGACCGTCGCGGTCGGCAATCTCTCCCTGACGATCCCGGACGGCGCGATCACCGTGCTGGTGGGCCCGTCCGGCTGCGGCAAGACCACCTCGCTGCGGATGATCAACCGGATGATCGATCCGACCTCGGGCACGATCCGCATCGACGGCCAGGACGTGCTCTCGCAGGACCCGGCCCTGCTGCGACGCGGGATCGGCTACGTCATCCAGCACGCCGGGCTCTTCCCGCACCGCACCGTGGTCGACAACGTCGCGACGGTCCCGGTGCTCAACGGGCTGTCCCGCAAGGAGGCCCGCACCGCAGGCCTACGCCCTGCTCGAGCGCGTCGGGCTCACCGCCGGCATGGGCGACCGCTACCCCGTGCAGCTGTCCGGTGGCCAGCAGCAACGCGTCGGGGTCGCCCGTGCGCTCGCGGCGGACCCGCCGGTGATGCTGATGGACGAGCCGTTCTCGGCAGTCGACCCGGTCGTGCGGGAGGGCCTCCAGCAGGAGTTCCTGCGGCTCCAGGGCGAGCTCGGCAAGACCATCGTGATGGTCACCCACGACATCGATGAGGCGATCAAGCTCGGCGACCACGTCGCCGTCCTCGCGGAGGGCGGCCGGCTGGCCCAGCTCGCCGCGCCCGAAGACCTGCTGTCCCAGCCCGCCGACGACTTCGTCGCCGGCTTCGTCGGTCGCGACCGCGGCTACCGTGGCCTGTCCTTCGCCTCTGCGAGCGACCTCGCCGTCGAGCCGACCACGGCGGAGGTCGAGGGGCTCCGTCTCTCCCTGGACGACGGCGGACGCCCGCTCGGCTGGACCGACGGTGAGCGGCTGCTCCCGACCGAGGGCAGCTTCCACGTCCGCGACAGCCTGCGCGTCGTCACCGACCTCACGCTGCTCTCACCGGCCGGCGCCGCCGTCCGCGTGGACGCCGACGGCCGTGCCGACGGGCTGGTGCGGCAGGGCGCCCTGGCGACGTACGTCCGTGAGCGGCAGCTCGGCCGCCTGGGGTCCACGGGGGCCTGACATGGACTTCTTCGACGAGGTGCGCACCTACCTGGACGTCAACCACGAGGCGGTCGTCCAGTCCCTGGTCGACCACATCTGGCTCGCGCTGCTGCCGGTCGCGATCGCCTTCGTGCTGTCGCTGCCGATCGGGTGGGCCGTGGTGCGCTTCGGGTGGGTCCGGCACCCCGTCCTGACCCTGACCAGCATCATCTACACGGTCCCGTCGCTCGCCCTGCTGCTCCTGTTGCCGGGCATCCTGGGCACCAGCGTCCTCGACCCGCTCAACGTCGTCATCGCTCTCACGCTCTACAGCCTCGCGCTGCTGGTGCGCACGGTCGTCGACGGGCTGGAGTCGATCGACGACCAGGTCGTGCAGTCCGCGACCGCGATGGGCTACCGGCCGACCCGTCGGTGGTTCACCGTCGACCTGCCGCTCGCCCTGCCGGTCATCCTGTCCGGCCTCCGGGTCGCCACCGTCGCCAACATCAGCATGGTCACGGTGGCCGCCCTGATCGGGATCGGTGGGTTGGGGCAGCTCTTCACCCGAGGGTTCCAGCTCGGCTTCTACGCACCGCCGATCGCCATCGGCCTGGTGCTCTGCGTGCTCCTGGCCCTCGTCGCCGACACCGTGATCGTGCTGGTCCAACGCTGGGTGACGCCCTGGACGCGCGTCGGGGGTGCCCGATGAACGCGAGCACCTTCGACTTCCTCCTCGACGGCAGCAACTGGGCCTGGAGCTACTACGACGGCTTCCCCCACCGGATCCTGGAACACCTGCAGTACGCCGCGATCGCGCTGGTGATCGCCTTCGTCATCGCCTTCCCGATCGGGCTGCTGATCGGGCACACGAACCGCGGCTCGTTCCTCGCGATCAACATCGGCAACGCCGGTCGCGCGCTGCCGACGCTCGGCGTGCTGATGCTCGTCCTCGTGCTGGTCGGCACCGGCCTGATCCCGGTCGTCGTGGCGCTGGTCATCCTCGCGATCCCGCCGATCCTGACGACGACGTACGCCGGGATCCGCTCGGTCTCCGGAGCCACCGTCGACGCGGCTCGTGGCGTCGGCATGCGAGAGCGGCAGATCATCACGAGCGTCGAGCTGCCCATCGCGCTGCCGATCATCTTCGGCGGAGTGCGCAACGCGACCCTCCAGGTGATCTCGACCGCGACCATCGCGGCGTACGTCGGACTCGGCGGACTCGGCCGCTACCTGTTCGACGGCCTGGCCCTGACGGACTATCCGAGGGTCGTCGCAGGGTGCGTGCTGGTCGCGGTGCTGGCGGTGGTCATCGATCTGTTGATCGCGCTGGTCCAGCGCCTGGTCGTCTCGCCCGGCGTGGACGGGCGGGCCGGCAAGCGACGCGGCCGGCGCACGACCGGCGACGATCCCGCGACGAGCACGTTGCCCGTGGACCGCGAGGAGGACCACCAGACCGTCTCATGACCGGGCTTTCCGACCGCCCGAGTCCACCAGCATGATCGACTTACTCCCTTAGCTGTGCCTGACCGAGAGGTGAACCATGTTCCGCAAGCGCTCCACCGCCCTGCTCACCATCGCCGCCATCGCCGCGGCGTTCACGCTCGCGGCCTGCGGCTCCGACGACGAGTCCGGCTCCGACCCGCTCTCCTCGGGTGGAGGTGACAAGGACGCCATCGTGGTCGGCTCGGCGAACTTCCCCGAGAGCGAGCTGCTCATGCAGATGTACGCCCAGACCCTGGAGGCCGCCGGCGCCAAGGTCGAGACGAAGCCCCTCATCGGTGCCCGCGAGATCTACATGAAGGCGTTCGAGTCCGGCGACATCGACCTGCTGCCGGAGTACAACGGCGCGCTCCTCGCCTTCCTCTCCCCGGACGGCGTCCCCGAGGGCGTCACGGCGCCCGAGGACGTGTACAACGAGCTGCAGAAGGTGCTCCCCGAGGGCAGCGAGACCCTGCCGCAGTCCGCTGCCGAGGACAAGGACACCCTCACGGTCACCAAGGAGACCGCCGACAAGTACAGCCTCTCCTCCATCGAGGACCTGCAGCCGGTCGCCGGCGACCTCACCGTCGGCGCCGGACCGGAGTGGCGCGAGCGCTACCAGGGTCTGGTCGGACTCAAGGACCTCTACGGCGTGGAGTTCAAGGAGTTCAAGCCGCTCGACGCCGGTGGCCCGCTGACCGTCGCCGCCCTCAAGGACGGCTCGATCGACGTCGCCAACGTGTTCTCGACCGACTCGGCGATCTCGACCAACGGCTGGGTGGTCCTCGACGACCCGAAGAACCTCTACACGTCGCAGAACATCGTCCCGCTGATCCAGTCGGACAAGGTGACGCCGGAGGTGACCGAGGCGCTCAACGCACTCTCCGAGGCGCTGACCACCGAGAACCTCACCGAGGCGCTCGCCAAGGTGCAGGTCGACAAGCAGGACCCGGTGACGGTGGCCAAGGACTTCCTGTCCGAGAACGGGCTCTCCTGACCCACCGGTGACCGCGGGCTGCCGGACCTCCGGCAGCCCGCGGCGCTACCGTCGAGCCATGGCTCATCCGAAGATGTTCCGTGACGACGACCCGGTGCTGCACCGGGTGCGCGAGATCGCACTGGCGCTGCCGGGCGCTGCCGAGAAGGTCTCCCACGGCCGTCCGGCGTTCTACACCACCAAGGTCTTCGCCTACTACGGCGGTTCGCAGCGCGTCGACGGCGAGTGGGTGTCGCACGACCGGGCCGTGATGGTGCAGGTCGACGAGGTCGACCGCCCGGCCCTGCTCGAGGATCCCCGCGTCTACGTGCCGGCGTACCTCGGTCCGTCGGGGTGGCTCGGCCTCGACCTGACCGCCGACGACGGGCCGGACGTCTGGGCCGAGGTCGCCGAGCTGGTGGACGCGTCGTACCGCCGGACCGCACCGCGCTCGCTGGTCGCCCAGCTGGGCGCGCACCGCCCCTAGCGGCTCGAGCCGCAGCTCTCAGCCCTGGAGGGAGTGGATCGCCTCGTGGATGTCGAGGGTGCGCTGCGCCGACTCGACGTGGAGGTTCTCCACCATCCGGCCGCGATAGGTGACCACGCCGCTGCCCTTGCCCTCATCGAAGGCCCGGATCAGCCCACGCGCGTCCTCGACCGCCTGCTCGCTGGGCGCGAACGCCGCGTTGGCGCCCTCGACCTGGCCGGGGTGGATCAGCGTCTTGCCGTCGAAGCCCATCTCACGACCCTGCTGGCACTCGGCGAGGAACCCGTCGAGGTCCTTGACGTCGTTGTAGACGCCGTCGAGGATCGAGATCCCGGCGGCGCGGGCGGCGAGCAGCGCGGTGTGCAGGCTGGGCAGGATCGGGGCGCGGCCGGGCACGTGCTCGGCGTACAGCTCCTTGACCAGGTCGTTGGTGCCCATCACGAAGCAGCTCAGCCGCTCGTCGGCGCGGGCGATGCTGAGCACGTCGAGGATCGCGACCGGCGTCTCGATCATCGCCCAGAGCCTGGTGTGGTCCGGGGCACCGTGCTTCTCGAGCGTTGCGACCAGCTGGGCCACCTCGGCGGCACTGTTGACCTTGGGGACGACGACCGCGTCCGGGCCTGCCTGCGCGGCGGCCTCGAGGTCCGCCTCGTGCCACTCGGTGCCGATGCCGTTGGCCCGGATGGTGACCGTACGGCGGCCGTACTCGCCACTCGCTGCGGCCGCCGCGGCAGCCTCGCGCGCCGCCGGCTTGGCGGCGGGCGCGACCGCGTCCTCGAGGTCGAAGATGACGCCGTCGATGGGCAGCGTCTTGGCCTTCTCCAGTGCCTTGGCGTTGGAGCTGGGCATGTAGAGGACGCTGCGCAGCGGGGTGAAGTCACTCATCTCAGGCCACCTCGATGGCGTCGTACGCCTTCTTGAGCTCGGGATCGATCGCCGCCAGCTGCTCGGCGAGCTCGACCATCACCAGGCACTGCTTGAGCGAGGCGTCGTCCTCCATCTTGCCGTCCAACATCACCGCGCCGGTGCCGTCGCCCATGGCGGCCGCGACCCGGCGTGCGTGCGCGACGTCCTCGACGCTGGGGCTGAAGACCCGGTTGGCGATCGCTATCTGCTTCGGGTGCAGGCTCCAGGTGCCGACGCAGCCGAGCAGGAAGGCGTTGCGGAACTGGTCCTCGCACGCGGTCACGTCCGCGATGTCGCCGAACGGCCCGTAGTAGGGGTAGATGCCGTGCAGCGCACAGGCGTCGACCATCCGGGCGATCGTGTAGTGCCAGAGGTCCTGCTGGTAGGTCGGGCGCGAGGCGTCGGGCTGGTCCGGGTTGGGATCCTGACGTACCAGGTAGCCGGGGTGGCCACCGCCGACGCGGGTGGTCTTCATCCGGCGGTCGGCGGCGAGGTCGGCCGGACCGAGGCTGAGTCCCTGCATCCGAGGGCTGGCGCCGCAGATCTCCTCGACGTTCGCGACGCCGCGGGCGGTCTCCAGGATGGCGTGGACCAGGATCGGCCGCTCGAGACCGGCCTTCGCCTCGAGCTGCGCGAGCAGCCGGTCGACGTAGTGGATGTCCTCCGCGCCCTGCACCTTGGGCACCATGACCACGTCGAGCCGGTCGCCGATCGCGGGCACCAGCGTGGTGAGGTCGTCGAGCGCCCACGGGCTGTCGAGGGAGTTGATCCGGGTCCAGAGCTGGGTCTGCGCGCTCGTCCCGCCGAGCGTGGGGGTGTCCTGCGCGATCGTCACCAGGCCCTCGCGCGCGGCGAGCTTGTTGTCGGCCTTGACCGCGTCCTCGAGGTTGCCGAGGAGCACGTCGACGCTCCCGACCATCGCAGGGATCTTGGCCGCCATCTTGGCGTTGCTCGGGTCGAAGAAGTGGATCGCCCGGCTCGGTCGGGCCGGGATCTCACGCAACGGCGTGGGAGCGCCAACGGCGAGGGGGCGGAAGAAGTCCTTGGCGCTGGCGAAGCCGGTCATGGGCGGGAACGTAGCAGCGGGGGGCCACCCGTGGGTATGACCGATCTGACACGGTGGGGTGATGCGTGGTCGTGTCTTGGGTCTCGGTGTCGTGCTACTGCTCTCGCTGCTCGGGTGTTCCTCGGATCCCGGATCCGGCTCGTCCGGCTCGTCGACCTCCGGGTCGCCCGGGCCGGAGGTCGAGGTGCGGGCCTCGGTCGTCGACGGCCACGACGTGATGCTCGCGCACCGGTCCGGCGACGAACCGTGGTCCGACCCCGAGCGGGTGCTGACCCTCGACGACCGCGAGTGCGGAGCCGCAGAGGCCACGTCCGCGGGTGGGCTGGTCGCGGTCACGGTCGGGTGCGACGATGCCTGGTACGCCGACCAGGCCCCGACCCGTTCGGTCGCCCTGGTCGGGCAGCTCGGGTCCGACTGGGAGCACCACGACCTGAGCGGCGAGGCCTACGTCCCGCCCGCGGTGTCGCCGTCGGGGGGCTACGCCGTCTGGTCCCAGGGCGGGTCGCTCCTGCGCTGGTCGGACGACGACGGGTTCGAGAAGGTCGACGTCCCGTCCGCGGCGGCGCTCGCCGTCGACGACGAGGGCGACCTCCGCACCGCAGACCTCGTCGGCGGTCCGGACGGACAGACGTCGGTGCGGATCACCGACGGGTCGGACAGCCAGGAGGTGGACCTGCCGTCCGGGACGGCCGACGACGTGGTGGTCTACGACTCGGTGGCGTTCCGAGGTGCCGACCAGGTCGTGGTCCAATCGGAGTCGAGCGACGACGAGCTGGTCGTGCAGCTCGAGGAGGGCCAGTGGGCCCTTCAGGAGTAGGTGTAGAACCCGCGACCGGACTTCCGGCCGAGCAGGCCCGCGTCGACCATCCGCTGCAGGAGCGGGGGAGCGGCGTACAGCGGCTCCTTGAACTCCTCGTAGAGGGACTCGGCGACGGCCTTGGTGGTGTCCAGGCCGATCAGGTCGGCGAGGGCGAGCGGACCCTGCGGGTGCGCGGCGCCGAGCACCAGCCCGCGGTCGATGTCCTCGGCGGTCGCGAAGCCGGACTCCATCATCCGGATCGCGGACAGGATGAAGGGGATCAACAGCGCGTTGACCACGAACCCGGCCCGGTCCTGGCAGTCGATGGCTTGCTTGTTGAGGGCGCCCTCGACGAACTCGCGCGAGCGTGATGTGGTCTCGTCGGAGGTCAGCAGCGAGGGGACCAGCTCGACGAGCTGGAGCACCGGCACCGGGTTGAAGAAGTGGATGCCGATGACCTGCTGCGGCCGGCTGGTGACGACGCCGAGCTTCATGATCGGGATCGAGGAGGTGTTGGACGCGAGGATCGCGTCGGGAGCGGTGACGATCCGGTCGAGGTCGCGGAAGAGTGACACCTTCGCGGACTCGTCCTCCACGATCGCCTCGATGACCACGTCGCGGTCGGCGAGCCCGTCGAGGTCGGTGACCACCTGGATCCGATCGAGCACCTCGGAAGCCGAGTCGAGCTTGCCCTTGGCCTCCGCGCGCTGCAGCGACTTCTCCAGGCGGGCCAGGCCGGCCTTCGCGGCAGCGTCGCTGGACTCGGCGACCACGACGTCCAGGCCGGCGCGCGCGCTCACCTCGGCGATTCCCGCGCCCATCAGGCCACAACCGACGACTCCGACGTGCTTCATGCCTGCTCCTCCTCGTGGCCGGTCCCGCGACCGGCGCTTCCTCGACGATTCCACCAGCGCCGCCGACGGGGCGCCGCAGCGGGGTCGGTGCGCGAGACGGCACGGGCCGCCGTACGACGTGCCTCGAGCCGGGTGTGCCACCCGCCCACCGTCGCCTCGACGTCACGCGGCATGGTGATCAGCGGGGGACCCTCGGCCGGGGAGTAGCGGGCCCGGATCACCCGGGCGTTGAAGTCCTCGACCTCGGCACGCACCTCCTTCTCGGTCCGCAGCAGGTCCAGCCGGTCGTCGAGCTCGGCGTCCTCCTTGCGCAGCGCCAGGCTGGCCGGGAGCACGGCGATCCGCTCCCGCTCGACCAGCCGCTTGAGCCACCAGTCCGGGTCGTGCTGGGCGCCGAGACCCTCGATCGGCTTGCCGGTGCCGGGCAGGTCGTCGAACTCCCCGCGCTCCATCGCCTGCCGGATCTGCAGGTCGACCCAGGTCTGCTGCTGCTGGATCCGGGCGGCCGCCGCGCTGCGGCCAGTGCGTGGGTCCTGGGCCGGGCTGCGGTCCGGAGCCGTCGGCTGCTCGTCGTTCTCGGGCATCGGGGTGCTCACCTCCTGCCTGGTCGAGGATAGCTACCCGCCCGTGACCGACACCGAGTCCTCCGCCACCTGGCGCGGCATCCGCATCAGGGCACACCCCGCCAGCAGCGCCGCGATCGCACAGACCGACCAGACGGTGAGGTAGCCCGACAGCGGGGCATGGCCCTCGGTGGGGTCGTCGATGGAGCCGGTGGCAGAGAGTGCGATCGCGAAGACGGCCGACGCGATCGCACCACCGACGGTCTTGGTCGCGTTGGTCATCCCGGTCGCGAAGCCGGTGCGCTCGGGCGGGGCTGCGGCAGCCGCGGCCGCCGGCAGGGCAGCGACCAGGGCGCCCGACCCGAGCCCGGCCACCGCCATGTTGACCAGCGCCTGCGTGGTGCTGTCGTGGAACGGCACCCACAGGGCGTACCCGACCGCGATCAGGAGCGCCGACATCACCAGCGCGTTGCGCGGCCCCAGCAGCCGGGTGGTCAGCGGCAGCGTGAAGGCGCCGAGCGCCAGGAAGACGACGTAGACGCCGATCAGGGTGGACACGAAGCTGGCGTCGGCCCCCAGCCCGTAGCCGGCGACGTCGGGGTCGGTGCGGGCGAAGGTGGACAGCGGGATCTGCGCGCCGAGCACCGACATGCCGAAGAGGAAGGCAGTCAGCTGGACCGGCCACTGCGCAGGAGCCCGCATCAGGTGTACGTCGATCAGCGGCTCGTCCTGGGCAGCCTCGTAACGGACGAACGGGGCCAGGAGGGCGAGCCCGGCCACCAGCAGCCCCCAGGCCAGGACGCTGCCCGTGCCGTCGAGCCGGATCACGATCAACCCGGACATCACCAGGCCGAGGCTGGCGGTGATCAGTGCTAGCCCCACCAGGTCGAGACCGCCGCTGCCGGTGCCGGGCAGGTCCTCGATCCCGAACCAGATCACCACGAAACAGAGGGTCACCACGATGGCCGGCAGCGCCAGCAGCACCGTCATCGACGTGGTCTCGACCAGCAGCCCGCTGGTCAGCGCGCCCACGATGACGGCCAGCTCGAGCGCACCGACCAGGATCCCGGCGGACCGGCGGGTCAGCTGGTGCTGGCGTCCGGTCCCGGCTGTGCGCCGGTAGATGATGGCGACCTCCAGCGGCAGCCACACGACGTACGCACCTTGGAGCGCGGAGCCGATCAGGAAGGTGGTGAAGGACGGCGCGAAAGCCATCAGCCAGGAGCCGAGCGCGGTGACCGCGGTCGAGATGAGCAGCACCTTCTTGGGGCCGATCAGGTCTGCGAGCCGGGCCAGCGGCGGCACCAGCAGCGCGGAGACGATGAGCTGGGCGGCCTCGAACCAGTTGACGTCGGCGTCCGCGATGTCGAGGTGGTCGGCGATGTCGCTGAAGATCGGCGTGTAGTAGCCCTGGAGGATCCCGCTGGCCAGTTCGACGCAGACCAGGAAGCCGACGATCGCGAACAGGCTGCGAGCCGGGCTCTCGATCGTGCTGGGGCCAGTCGTCATCGGGGTTCCTCCCTGGCAGATCTTGGTGCCTGCTTCCGACACCGTCCAGGACTCCAGGTCCTCGATGCCCGGGACCGGATCACCCGGGGAGTCGTTCGATGAGCCGGGTGTACCACTGCACGCCGTCGACGAGGTCGTCGACGCCGAGGTGCTCGTCGTAGGAGTGGATCGCCTGCCGCTGCGCCTTGGTCATCCGGAACGGGGCGAAGCGGTAGACCCGGTCGCAGATGGTGGTGAAGAACCGGGAGTCGGTCGCGGCCATCATCACGTACGGCGCCGGCACCGCATCCGGGAAGACCTCGGTGATCGTGGCCTCCAGCAGCCGGAAGGCGTCGTCGTCGATCGGCGAGACCGGACTCGGCTCGTTCTGCTCGACCACCTCGATCGCGACCTGCTCGTCGTCGATCGTGCGGCGGACGTGCTCGAGCACGCCGGCCACGGTGTCGCCGACCATGATCCGGATGTTGACACCGGCGCGGGCGGTGCTGGCGATCACGTTGAGGGCGGGTGAGCCGGACAGCGTGGTGATCGCGAACGTCGTCCGCGTCATCGCGGCCGGCTCGGGACCCCCAGCGACCAGGGCGCGGGCGACGACCGGCCGGATCCGTGCGGTGTTGGCCAGCAGTGGACGCAGGGCCAGGCCGGCGTGGGGGGCCATCCGGCGCAACAGCTCGACGGTCGGCGCGGGGATGCTCGATGCCATCGGTGAGCGATCCAGCCGGGTGATGGCGCGGGCGATCCGCGCGGTCGGGCCCATCCGGGCCGGGGTCGAGGCGTGGCCGCCGCGGCCGTCGACGCGCAGCTCGAGCGAGGTCACGCCCTTCTCGGTCACGCCGACCACGCCGACCGGGGCGGCCACGCCGGGGAACGCCTCGCTCGCGATCGCGCCACCCTCGTCCACGACCATCCAGGGCCGCACGCCGCGACGTACCAGCTCCTCGACCGCGAGCGTCGCGCCCGGGCCGGAGACCTCCTCGTTGCAGCCGAAGGACAGCCAGACGTCCTGGGCCGGGGTGACCTCCCGCTCGAGCAGGGTCTCGACCGCCTCGCAGATGGCGACCACGCAGCCCTTGTCGTCGAGGGTCCCCCGACCCCAGATCGCGCCGTCGTGGATCTCGGCGCCGAAGGGCGGGTGCTGCCATGGAGCGCCGTCGTCCACGGGGACGACGTCGAGGTGGGCCATCAGCACCACCGGCCGCTCGGCGCTGCGCCCGGCCCAGTGGACGAGCAGTCCGTGGGTGTCGACGCGGGTCAGCTCGAGGCGCTGGTGCAGCAACGGGAACTGGCGGCCGAGCTCGGCGAGGAGCTCGTCGAAGACCGCCGTGTCGACCCGGGCCGGGTCGCGGTGGGAGATGCTCGGGATCAGCACCAGGGCCTGGAGCTTCGAGACGACGGGGTGGTTCACGAGTGGCACGCTACTGCCCGGCGGTGGGTCTCGGATGCGAGACATCCGGGTCGCTGCGGTCGTTGACCTCGACCGTTCACGACGATGGACTGTCGGGGTGTCCCCACGAGCCGCGATGTACGACGTCCTTGGTCGGCCTGCGTCGCCGCCGCGCGGGAGAGCCCGCTGCCCCGGCGTCCGCGGCGTGGTGCCCGATCGTGACCACACCGACCGGGTCGAAGTCGTCCGGGATGCCGAACGCCGCCCGCACCGCGGCCTCCTTGTCGGGTGGGATGCCGATGAAGCAGGACGCCAGGCCAGCGTCGGTCGCGGTCTGCAGGATCAGCAGGCTGGCCATCGCGGTGTCCATGTCCCAGAAGGGCTTGGGCCAGCGGGTCTCGGCCTGGTCGGTCCAGCCCTTGTCGTCCTCGGCGTAGCGCCGCAGGTAGGCAGCCTTGCTCGAGCACGGCAGGATCACCACGGGCGCGCGCATCATGCCGGTCAGCCAGGTGTCCGGGTGCTCGATGTCGTCGGACGAGGCCGCCCAGAACCTCCGCACGTCGTCGGGCTGGTCCAGCACCAGGAACGCCCAGCCCTGGCTGAAGCCGGCGTTGGGCGCACGGGTCGCGTTGCGCAGCGCCAGGTCGACGAGGGCCGGGTCGACCGGCGTCTCGGCGTAGTTGCGGACCATCTTGCGGGTGCGGACGACGTCCTGGAACTCCATGGAGCAGATCGTGCCTGATGACTTCGAGCGGATGTGGGGCGACCTCGCCCCGGTCGGGCGGTCGGCATCGTCCGGCGGCTACTTCCGGCAGCCGTTCACGACCCCGGAGCGTGAGCTGCACGCGTGGTTCGTGGAGCAGTGCTCGGCTCGTGGACTCCGGGTCGAGAGCGATGGCTTCGGCAACGTCGTCGGCTGGTGGGACATCGGTTCCGGGCCTGCCGTGCTCACCGGCTCGCACCTGGACTCGGTGCTCGACGGGGGGGCGTACGACGGCCCGCTCGGTGTCGTCTCCGCCCTGGCTGCGATCGACCTGATGCGGTCGCGGGGGGTGGTGCCGGAGCGACCGGTCGGGGTGTCGGTCTTCGTCGAGGAGGAGGGCTCCCGGTTCGGGCTGGCCTGCCTGGGCTCGCGGCTGGCCGCCGGTGCGATGCCGTGGTCCGACGCGCGGTCGTTGCGGGACCGCGACGGGGTGGCGCTCGGCGACGTCGTCGCCGGTGGGTCGTCCACCCTGCTGTCCTCGGTGGGCACCTTCGTGGAGCTGCACGTCGAGCAGGGCCGCGATCTCGTGGACCGGGGCGAGGCGATCGGGGTGGCCAGCGAGATCTGGCCGCACGGTCGCTACCGCTTCGACTTCGCGGGAGCCGCCAACCACGCCGGGACCACCCGGATGGAGGACCGCGCCGACCCGATGCTGACCTACGCGTTCACGGCGCTCGGGGCCAACAAGCAGGCCCGGCTGGCCGGCCAGCGGGCCACGTTCGGGCGGGTGTCGGTGGCGCCCAACGGCACCAACGCGGTGCCGTCGCTGGTGACTGCGTGGCTGGACGCGCGCTGCTCGACCGACGCGGGGCTGGCGGCGCTGGTCGACGCCATCTCGGTGCAGGCGAGCGACCGCGCCGGACGCGACGGGACGTCGCTGACCGTGACCGCGGAGTCGGTCTCGGGGTCGGTGGTCTTCGACCCCTCGCTGGCGGCCGCGCTCGCCGCGGACCACGAGAACGGCGACTGGCCGGTCATCCCCACCCAGGCCGGCCACGACGCCGGCATCCTGTCCGCGGCCGGGATCCCCACCGCGATGCTCTTCGTGCGCAACCCCACCGGCATCTCGCACTCACCGGAGGAGCACGCGTCCGTCGCCGACTGCCTGGTCGGTGTCTCGGCGCTGGCCGACACGCTGGGGCGGCTGGCGCGGTGACCTCGACGTACCTCCTGGAGCGGGCGTGGGTCGACGGCGCGGTGCGCGCCGACGTACGCGTCGAGATCGACGGCGGACGGTTCACTTCCGTCACGCCGGCACCGCGTGTCGGGTCCGACCGGCCAGCCGGTGAGACCCGCAGACTGGCCGGCCTGACCCTCCCCGGACTCGCCAACTGCCACAGCCACGCGTTCCACCGGGCGCTGCGGGGGCGGACGCAGCGCGAACGGGGCACCTTCTGGACCTGGCGCGAGCAGATGTACGCCGTGGCGGGACGGCTCGATCCGGACAGCTACTTCGCGCTGGCGCGGGCGACCTACCGCGAGATGGCCGCGGCGGGGATCACCACCGTGGGGGAGTTCCACTACCTGCACCACCAGCCCGACGGGGCGCCGTACGACAATCCGAACGCGATGGGCGACGCCCTCCTGGCGGCGGCCGCCGAGGCCGGGATCCGGATCGCGCTGCTCGACACCTGCTACCTCAGCAGCGGCTTCGGCCGGGCTCCCGAGGGGGTCCAGGTGCGCTACACCGACGGCGACGCGGACCGGTGGGCCGAGCGAGTCAGCAGGCTGAAGGCCGACGACCGCAGCGTGATCGGTGCCGCCATCCACTCGGTCCGGGCGGTGCCTCGCGAGCAGCTGGCAAGGGTCGTCGCGGCCGCCAGCGGCCGGCCACTCCACGTCCACCTCTCCGAGCAGGTCGCGGAGAACGACGCCTGCCTGGCGACGTACGGCGTCACCCCCACCCGGCTGCTCCACGACGCCGGTGCGCTCGGTCCGCGGACGAGCGTCGTGCACGCCACCCACCTCACCGGCGCCGACATCACCCACCTCGGCGGCACCAGCACCCGCTCCTGCTTCTGTCCCACCACCGAGCGCGACCTCGGCGACGGGATCGGCCCCGGACGTGCGCTCGCCCTCGCTGGTAGTCCCCTCACGCTCGGCTCCGACAGCCACGCCGTGATCGACCTCTTCGAGGAGATGCGCGCCCTCGAGCTCGACGAGCGGCTCGCGACCCGGCAGCGTGGGCACTGGACCGCGGCCGAGCTGCTCCTCGCCGGCACCGCGCACGAGTCCCTGGGGTTCGCCGACGCGGGCGCGATCGCGGTCGGCCAGCGTGCCGACCTGGTCACCATCGACACCCTCACGCCGCGGACCGCCGGCACCGGCGCCGACGAGGCCACCGCCGTGTTCGCCGCCACCGCGGCCGACGTCACCCACGTCGTCGTCGACGGCCAGGTGGTGGCTACCGGCGACGACCACGAGCAGATCGGCCGCGAGCTCGCGGCCGCCGTCGAAGGGTTGTGGTCATGACGTCCACGCTGGTCACCAACATCTCCGAGCTGGTCACCAACGACCCGGAGGCCGGTCCCGGCCTGCTCGGTGCGATCGAGCAGGCCGCGCTGGTGGTCGAGGGCGGTACGGTCGCCTGGACGGGGCCCGCCGCGCAGGCACCCGACGCCGACGCTCGCGTCGACGCCGGAGGCCGGGCGGTGCTCCCCGGCTTCGTCGACAGCCACTCCCACCTGGTCTTCGCCGGCGACCGGGCGCCCGAGTTCGCGGCCCGGATGGCAGGCACGCCGTACGCCGCCGGCGGAATCCGCACGACGGTGGCCGCCACCCGCGCCGCCACCGACGAGCAGCTGAGCAGCCACGTCGCCCGCCTCGTCGCCGAGATGCGCCGCCAGGGCACCACCACGCTCGAGATCAAGAGCGGCTACGGGCTGACGGTCCGCGACGAGGCCCGGTCGCTGGCGGTCGCCCGCCAGTTCACCGAGGAGACCACGTTCCTCGGCGCCCACGTGGTCCCCGAGGGGGACCCGGAGGAGTACGTCGCCCTGGTCACCGGCCCCATGCTCCAGGCCGCCCGGCCGCATGCCCGCTGGATCGACGTCTTCTGCGAGCGGGGTGCCTTCGACGAGGACCAGGCGCGGGCGATCCTGGCCGCCGGGGCTGCGGTCGGCCTGCGGGGGCGGTTGCACGCCAACCAGCTCGGCCCCGGGCCAGGTGTCCGCCTCGCCGCCGAGCTCGGTCTGGTCGCCGTCGACCACTGCACCTACCTCGAGGACGCCGATGTCGCCGCGCTGCGCGACAGCGGCACCATCGCCACGCTGCTGCCGGGAGTCGAGTTCTCGACCAGGCAGCCCTATCCCGACGCCCGACGGCTGCTCGACGCCGGTGTCCGGGTCGCGATCGCCAGTGACTGCAACCCGGGGTCCTGCTTCACCTCGAGCATCCCCTTCTGCGTCGCGCTCGCGGTCCGCGAGATGCGGATGACCCCGGCCGAGGCGGTGCACGCGGCGACGTACGTCGGTGCAGCGGCCCTCGACCGCGACGACGTCGGTCGGCTCACCGTCGGCGCCCGGGCCGACCTCGTGGTGCTCGACGCGCCCAGCCACGTGCACCTGGCCTACCGACCCGGTGTGCCCATCGTCTCCGCCACCTGGGTGGGTGGACGGCCCGTCGTCGCCTGACGGGGCGGCCGCACGCTGCCGATCACCCGGTGGATGAACGCCAGCTTGCGGGCCACCGGGTCCGGGATCGCGAACGGGTACAGGTCGTCGTGCCCCATGGCCCGGTTGACCCGGTTGAAGAACATCGCGATCAGCCGCCAGTCGTCCAGGATCCGCTCGACCGGGACCTGCCGGTAGTCCTCCCCGGGCACCAGGTCCACGGTGAGCAGCTCCGGCACCCGCTCGGCCCTCAGCACGAGGCCGGCCGACGCCGCGACGCTGAGGGTGCCCTGGATGTGCAGGTAGTGGGCGAAGCACTCGGCGAAGTCCTCCCACGGGTGCATGGTCGCGTACTCGGAGATGTAGGCCGACTGCCAGCCTTCGGGCGCTCCGAGGCGATAGTGGCGGTCCAGTGCGTCGGAGTACGACGCGCGTTCGTCGCCGAACAGGTGCCGGCAGCTCTCCAGCAGTGCGGCGTCCCCGGCGCTCTCGACCAGGATCCACTGGTAGTAGTGCCCGACCTCGTGGCGGAAGTGGCCCAGCATCGTCCGGTACGGCTCGCCCATGCGGACCCTCATCGACTCGCGGTAGTCGTCGAGCGACTCGACCAGGTCCATCGTGATGATGCCGTTGGCGTGCCCGATCAGGACGGGGGTGTTGGCCGTCCGTGACGAGAGCAGGTCGAAGCCGAGCGCCGCCCTCACGCTGGTGCCAGCCGATGACCGGCAACCCGATCTCGTGCAGCTGCACCACCAGCCTCCGCAGGTCGACCGCGGTGTCGGCGAGCTTCTCCCAGGCGATCGTGTCGTCGGCGTCCGGCTGCTTGCGGATCAGCCGGCAGGCGGCGCAGCGGGCGGTTCCCTCGTCGTCGGGCAGCAGCCAGTTGCAGCCCCACGCCCGGTTCGAGCAGGCGGTCCAGGTCCGGCCGTCATGGACCACGCCTCCGGGGCGGACGGCCAGCATCGAGCCGGACTCGCGGTGGAATCCCAGCGGTGTCAGGCACTGCGGACACTCGAGGACCTCGGGGAGGGCGACACTGCGACAGGTGGGGCAGGTCATCAGGCGCACGGGCTACACCGTAGGGCCTCGACACGGGCGGTCGAGCGGAAACTAAGGCACCCGATCACTCCGGCTAGGGCATCCGACCGATGTGCGGCCCTACCTCAGACGGCGAACCTCGACTCATCGACCACGAGCTGAGGAGCCCGCCATGTACGAAAGCACCATGCACCGCGACTACATCAAGACCGAGCTGGACTACCGCCGCAGCCGGGTCCAGGCCGACATCGCCGGGCGCCGCAAGCGCCGCGCGCTCGTCCGTCGCCGGTCCACCCGCTGACCCGCGTGGGCAGGGTGCGCAGCATCCGACAACAGAACGCGGGATCATGGGCGGCGTGCCAGCACACACCAGCCGGACCCTGGTCGGGCGAGACGCCGAGCTGACGGAGATCGCTTCGTTGCTCGGCGTCCGTCCGCTGCCGGGAGCTACGCCGGAGCCGACGCGCTCGGGTGTCGTCCTCCTCTCCGGCGACGCGGGTGTCGGCAAGACCCGTCTCCTCACCGAGCTGCGTGACGTCGCCGTCGCAGCGGGCTGGCTGGTCGTCGCCGGTCACTGCCTCGACTTCGGCGAGGGTGCGCTGCCCTTCCTCCCGTTCTCCGAGGTCCTCGGCCGGCTCGCCGTGGAGGTCCCGGACACGGTCGAGCAGGTCGCCGCCCGGCACCCGACGCTCGCCCGGCTGCAGCCCGGGAGGCGGGTGCTCGGCCAGGAGCGGACCACCGCCGACGGGACCGGCCCCCTCGACCGCGCCGACCTCTTCGCGTCTGTCCACACCCTGCTCGAGGTGGCCGCCGAGACCGCGCCGGTGCTGCTCGTCATCGAGGACACCCACTGGGCCGACCAGTCGACCCGGGACCTGCTCAGCTTCCTCCTCTCCCGCCCGTTCGTCGGACCGGTCGCCGTGGTCGCGTCCTACCGCTCCGACGACCTGCACCGGCGGCACCCGCTGCGCCGTCAGGTCGCCGAGTGGTCCCGCATCCGCGGCGTCGACCGGGTCGCGCTCGCGCCGCTCCCCGACACCGCGGTCCGAGCGCTGATCGCCGAGCTGGTGCCCGGCGGGCTGACCGAGCACGAGCTCGCCGACATCGTGGACCGGGCCGAGGGCAACGCCTTCTTCGTCGAGGAGCTCGCCAGCGCCGCGTCCGGGCCCAGCAGCTGGGTGCCGGCCGACCTCGCCGACGTCCTGCTCGTCCGGCTGGACCGACTCGACGACAGTGCCCGCCAGGTGGTCCGCGCCGCGAGCGTCGCGGGACGCACGGTCTCCCACGACATGCTGGTCGCCGCCTCCGCGCTGCCGTCCGCCGCGCTCGACGAGGGGCTGCGCCAGGCCGTGGAGATGAACATCCTGCTGACCGCCGACGGGCGCTACTCCTTCCGGCACGCGCTGCTCGGCGAGGCGGTCTACGACGACCTGCTGCCCGGGGAGCGGGTCCGGCTGCATGCGCAGTACGTGGCCGCGCTCCGTGACGGCCGGGCCCGCGGCACCGCCGCCGAGCTGGCCCGGCACGCCCGGCTGGCGCTGGACCTCGACACCGCGCTGACCGCCAGCGTGCGAGCGGGTGACGAGGCCAGCCAGATCGGTGGTCCCGGCGAGGCCGCCTACCACTACCAGCAGGCGCTCGAGCTCCTCGTCGACCCCCGCCGCTCCGCCGCACAGGTCGAGCTCGATCTCTCCCGCCTCGTCGTCAGCGCCGCCGAGGCCCTCACGGCGAGTGGCGACCCCCAGCGGGCCTGCGCCCTCGTGCAGGAGCAGCTCGACCTGCTGCCCGCCGACACCCCGCCGGCCTGGCGGGCCAGGATGCTCACCGCTCTGGCCAACGCGCTGATCGTGATCGACACTGCCGAGGACCCGGTGGCGGTGTCCACCGAGGCGCTCGCACTGGTCCCCGAGGGCTCGAGCGGTCTGCGGGCCAAGGTGCTCAGCAACCACGCCCGGGTGCTCGCGGCGATGGGTCAGTACGACGAGGCGCAGGTGGTCGGCATGGACGCGCTCGCGCTGGCCGAGCGGCTCGACCTCCACGAGCTCGCGTCCGAGGCGATCACCACGCTCAGCGGACTCAAGAAGGCCGGGCCCAAGGAGGGTCTCCGGGCGGCTCTGGTCGACGCGGTCGCCCGGGCGGAGGCCTCCGACGCGGTCCATGCGGAGCTGCGGGGCCGCTTCCTGCTCGCCCGGTCCTTCGAGGACTGGGCCGAGTTCGACGACTCCGAGCGTTGGTTCCGCAGTGCGATGGAGCGCGCCGCGCGGGCCGGGCTCGACTGGGCGCCGTACGCCTTCGAGTCCCGGATCCAGCTCACCTGGATCAAGCTGGTCCGGGGTGAGTGGGACCTGGTCCTCGAGCTCACCGACCTCAGCCACGAGTCGGCGCCGCCGATCCCGAAGGCCAACATCGACGCGTTCCGGCTCACCGTGCTGCAGGGCCGCGGTGACGACGTCGGCGCCCGGGCGCGCGCGCTGCGTCGCTTCTGGTCCGCCGAAGGGGCGATCGCCATCCACACCGCCTCGCTCGAGATGGTCCAGGCCGGCCGCGCGGGCGATGCCGCCGGAGCCGTCCAGGTGTACGACGACGTGGTCGGCGTCCTGGGTCGCACCTGGCACGAGTGGTTCAGTGCGCGGATCCGGCTGGGTGCCGTCGCGATCGGCGCGGTCGCGGACGCGATGCCGGGTCTCGCCGCCGGCGAGCGCGCGACGTACGCCGCCCACGTCGACCGGATCCACGCCGACGGCCACGTGGTGCTCGACCGCTACTCCGACCCGTCCGGGCACTGGGGGCCGGAGGGCCGCGCCTGGATGAAGCGGCTGGACGCCGAGACGCTGCGGGTCCGGTGGCTGGCAGGCGTCGACCCACCCTCGCTCGACGTCCTCGTCGGCTCCTGGCGCGCCGCGGTGGTGCTGTTCGAGGAGTTCGGACACGTCCACGAGCTGGCTCGGACCCGGCTTGCCCTGGCCGGGATCCTCCGGGCCAGCGGCGACCTGGCGGGTGCCCGGGAGGTCGGCGACGTGGCACGGGAGGCCGCGCACCGGCTCGGCGCCCAGCCGGTCCTCGACGAGCTGAGGTCGATCGGTGGCACTGCCGTGGCCGACCCGCCGCGGGAGCCCGGTCAGGAGTCGCTCACCCCGCGTGAGCGGGAGATCCTGGCCCTCGTCGCGCAGGGTCGCTCGAACGGCGAGATCGCCAAGCTGCTCTTCATCAGTGCCAAGACCGTCTCCGTGCACGTCTCCAACATCCTCGGCAAGCTCGACGCCGCCGGCCGGACCGAGGCTGCGGCGATCGCCCGGCGGCGTGGACTGCTCGACTGACCGGGAGCATCGACCCACGCCCCGAGCTCGCCTCGGAGCGGGTGTGGGGGCGCATCGAGTGGGTACGGAGCTCTCGGTGACCGGACGGGCCTTGTGGCCGACCCGGCGCCGCAGCACACTGGCGATCGACCCGCCCGCAACCCAGGAGGACACATGACGACCACCCCCGACGAGCCCTTGAGCGACGACGACATCACGACGGCACCCGCCGGCGGCGCGGCCCCGGTCCCGGGCGGTGACAGCGACGGCACCGACGGCGGTGACAGCGACGGCACCGACGGCGGTGACAGCGACGGCACCGACGGTGACGCGACGGACACGACCGACGGCGACGCGTCGGACGGTGACGGCACCGACGGCGGTGACAGTGACGGCGCGGACAGCGACGGCACGGACGGTGACGCCACCGACACGACCGACGGCGACGCTTCCTGAGTGAGTGCGCTCGACCTGCTCAGCGGTGACGCCCAGACCTTCCTCGACAAGGTCTGGGCGTCCCGCGTGCACCTGCACCGCACCGACCCCGACGAGCTGGTCGGACTGCTGTCCCTCGACGACGTCGACGAGCTGCTCACCTCGACCGCGATCCGGACCCCCTCGATCCGGCTGGCCCGCGACGGCGCGGTGCTGCCGGAGTCGTCCTACACCCGCGGCGCGACGCTGGCCGGCAAGCCGCTCACCGGCCTCGTCGACTCCCGCAAGGCGCTGGCGCTCTTCGCCGACGGGGCGACGATCGTCTTCCAGGGCCTCCAGCGCTACTGGGCACCGCTCACCCGACTGATCGCCGAGCTCGAGCTCGAGCTCGGCCACCCCTGCCAGGCCAACGCCTACCTGACTCCGCCCGGTTCCCAGGGCTTCGCGGTGCACTCCGACACCCATGACGTCTTCGTCTTCCAGACCGCCGGCTCCAAGCTGTGGGAGGTCCACGGCCAGGACGGCGCCGAGGAGGTGCTCCTCGAGCCCGGGCTGGCGATGTACCTCCCGACCGGCACCCCCCACGCCGCTCGCGCCCAGGAGACGGTGTCCCTGCACGTCACCCTCGGGATCAACCAGCTCACCTGGCGGGGCCTCGTCGAGCGCGCCGTCGCGCCGGTGCTGGCCGCGGTCACCGACGAGCACCTTCCGGCCGGCTACCTGGACGACCCGTCCGCGCTCGCCGGTGCGCTCGCCGACCGGCTCGAGGCCCTCGCCGCCGACGTACGACGCGTCGACGCGACCGCGGCCGTCGAGACCGAGATCCGCCGCTTCCTCACCTCCCGGCCGCCGCGGCTGGCGGGAGGGCTCCACGACGTGCTCGGCGTGGGCGCGCTCGAGGACGGCACGGTGCTGCGCCGCCGTCCTGGACATCCCTGCGTGCTCCTGGACCGCGGCGACCGGGTCGAGGCGCTCCTCGGCGACCGCTCGCTGACGCTGCCCGCCTGGGTGCGCCCGGCGCTCGACCAGATCCGGTCGCTGACCGACTTCACCCCTGCCGACCTGGCGCCCCTCGACGCACAGAGCCGGCTGGTGCTCTGCCGCCGGCTGGTCCGCGAAGGGCTGCTGGAGATCGCGTGAGCACGGTCCCCTTCCGCTGCGCCGTCGCCAGTGGGCTGCGCGACGACCCGCTCGCCGGGACCGCCACCCACGTCCGCACCTGGCTGCTGCTCGAGCACGTCGGCCCGTGGGGCGCGGACGCGCTCCTCGACGCGAGGCTGCCCGACGGCCTCGGCCGCGAGCTCAAGGCGCTCGCGCACGAGCACCGGGCCAAGGTGCTGCTGATCCGCCGCTTCAGTGCCCGCCCGGCCGGCGACGGGGTCCGGGTGTTCGCCGCCCTGGCTGACCCGGTCCGGCCCCGTCTCGAGTCCGGCACCCTCGCCGACCCCCGTGAGATCCTCGACCTCGACCTCGGCGCGCTGCGTGAGGGCGGCTCGACCGGTCTGGCGCCGTACGACGCACCGCTCTTCGGTGTCTGCACCAACGGTCGTCACGATGCGTGCTGCGCGGAGCGCGGCCGACCGGTGGCGAAGGCGCTCGACCAGGCCCACCCCGACGCCACCTGGGAGATCTCGCACATCGGCGGCGACCGGTTCGCCGGCAACATGGTGGTGCTGCCGCACGGCCTCTACTACGGCCGGCTCGAGCCGCAGTCCGCGCTCACCGTCGCGGGTGCCCATGTGGCCGGCGAGCTCGACCTCGACCACCTCCGCGGCCGATCCTCCCAGCCGATGTCGGTCCAGGCAGCCGAGATCCACCTGCGTCGCGACCTCGGGATCACCCGCGAGGACGACCTCACGCTGGTCCGACGCTCGACCGAGGCCGGCCTCACCCGCGCCGCGTTCGCGGTCGCGGGGGCGACGTACGACGTCACCGTCCGCACCAGTCAGGTCCCGGACGTCGCGGCCCGGCTCACCTGCAAGGCGCAACGCGACAACCCGCTGCCCCGGCACGAGCTCGTCGGGATCAGTCGGCTCAGCTGAACGCCGCCAGCACGTGCTTGTTGAGGTCGGGGTAGCGCATCAGGTGCGCGCCGCCGTTGAGGTCGAGCACCTCGCCGGTCAGCCAGCCGGCGCCGGAGATGTAGACCGCCGCCGCGCCGATCTCCTCCGGCAGCCCGGACCGCCCCAGCGGGGTGTTGGCGAGGTAGTCGTCCTCGATGCCCGCGATGTCCATCGCCGGCTGGGTGAGTGGGGTGACGACCAGGCCGGGGGCGATCGCGTTGACCCGGATGCCGCGCTCACCGAGCTCGAGAGCGGCGACCTCGGTGAGCATCGACAGGCCCGCCTTCGCAGCACAGTACGGCGCCAGGCCGGCGCCCGGCTGGCGGGCGTTGAGCGACGACAGCGAGATGATCGAGCCGCCCGCGGAGAGCCGCTGCCCGGCGTGCTTCATCACGATGAACGCACCCGTCAGGCAGACGTCCACGACGCGGCGCCACTCCTCGACGGCCAGGTCGGTGACCAGGCCCAGCGTGGAGACGCCGGCGCTGTTGACCACGGTGTCGAGCCGACCGTGCGTGGCGATGACACCGTCCAGGAAGGCCGCGACGGTCGCCTCGTCGGTCACGTCGACGCTGGGCAGGTCGGCGACCTCGACCCGCCAGCCCTCGGCCTCGAAGCTGGTGACGATCGCGGCCCCGATCCCCGACGCTCCACCGAAGACGACCGCCACGTGGTTGGACTGCTCGTTCATCGCTCTCCTCAGGTCTGTGTTGTTGACGCGTGTCAACTTAGGGCCTAGCGTCCCGGATGTGCTACCCACTACAGCAGTCATCGGCGCCGGCATCAGCGGGCTCACCACCAGCAAGATGCTCGACGACTACGGCGTGCCCTACACGACGTTCGAGGCCTCCGACCGGGTCGGAGGCAACTGGGCCTTCGGCAACCCCAACGGGCACAGCAGCGCCTACCGCTCCCTGCACATCGACACCTCGAAGCACCAGCTGTCGTTCCGGGACTTCCCGATGCCCGACGACTACCCCGACTTCCCGCACCACACCCTGATCAAGGACTACCTCGACTCCTACGCCGACGCCTTCTCGTTGCGCGACCACATCGAGTTCCAGAACGGGGTGGTGAGCGCCAAGCGGTTGCCGAGCGGTGGCTGGGAGATCCTCGACCAGGCCGGTCAGACACGGGGGTTCGACCTGCTGGTGGTGGCCAACGGCCACCACTGGGACCCGCGGATGGCCGACTTCCCCGGTGAGTTCACCGGTCAGTCGATCCACTCCCACCACTACATCGACCCGTGGACGCCGCTCGACCTGATGGACAAGCGGATCCTGGTGGTCGGGCTCGGCAACAGCGCCGCCGACGTCACCGTCGAGCTGTCCCAGCGCTCGCTGCGCAACGAGGTCACGCTGTCGACGCGCAGCAGCGCCTGGATCGTGCCCAAGCTGGTGGGCGGCAAGGCCGCCGACATGAACTACCGGACCATCCCGCAGCTCCCGCTGTCGTGGCAGCGCAAGGCGGCGCAGTGGGGCCAGCGGTTCACCTACTCCGACCCGACGCTCTACGGCCTGCCGGCGCCCAACCACAAGTTCTTCGAGGCGCACCCGACCCAGTCCGGGGAGCTGCCGCTGCGGCTGAAGTCGGGTGACGTCACTCCCAAGGGCAACGTGGCCCGGCTCGACGGCGAGACCGTGCACTTCGAGGACGGCACGGCTGCGGACTTCGACGTGATCATCTACGCCACCGGCTACAACCTGACCTTCCCGTTCTTCGACCCGGAGTTCCTCAGCGCACCGGACAACCGGATCGACCTCTACAAGCGGATCATCAAGCCCGGTCTCGACGACCTGCTGTTCGCCGGGTTCGCCCAGTCGACCCCGACGCTGTTCCCGTTCGTGGAGGCCCAGGCGCGGCTGATCGCGGCGTACGCCGTCGGCGAGTACGTCCCTCCGAGCGCCGAGGAGATGCACGCGGTCATCCGGGCCGACGACAAGCTCTACATGGGCCACATGCTCGACCGGCCGCGGCACACCCACCAGCTCGACTACTTCGTCTACGAGCACCAGCTGCGCACCAAGGAGCTCCCCGCGGGCCGGGCCCGCGCCCGGGCGCAGGGCGCGCCCCTGCTGACGGGTCGGTCCACGTGAACCGCGCCGCCACCAAGGGCGACGAGCGTCGCGCGGCGCTGCTCGAAGCGCTCGACCACCACCTCCGTGACGCCGGGGCCGACGCCAGCCTCGACGCCATCAACGTCGCCGACCTCTCGCGCCGCGCCGGGGTCACCCGCTCGGCGTTCTACTTCTACTTCGACAACAAGGCCGCCGCCGTCGCCGCGCTCATGGAGGAGATGTACGACGACGCCTGGGACGCCGCCGACCTGCACGGCGGCGACGAGGCGATGCAGCTGCGGGTGACGACGGCGATCCGGGCGATCTTCCGGGGCTGGGCGCAGCGCACCTACATCTACCGCGCGATGCTCGAGGCCCGCGCCACCAGCCCGGCGGTGCGCGAGCAGTGGGACTCCTTCCAGGAGTCCTTCGTCGGCGTCCTCGCCGCGGTGATCGAGGGTGAGCGCGCCGCGGGGGTCGCCCCGGTCGGGGCCGACCCGACCGCGATCGCGACGGCGCTGCTCGACCTCAACGACCGGACCCTGGAGCGCCTGGTCCACGCACCCGCCGACTTCGACTGGGACGGGCACGTCGAGGCGGTCGTCCACATCTGGCTGGCCAGCATCTACGGGAGGACCGCATGAAGCACGATGACGTCACCTTCGTCTCGGCCGGGGTCGAGTGCCACGCCTGGCACTTCACCGGCGTCGGCGACGCGCTCGCCACCGACGCGGGCCGCCCGGTCGTGGTGATGGCCCACGGCCTGGCCGGCACCAAGGACTCCGGGCTCGAACCGTTCGCCACCGCGCTGGCGAACGCCGGGCTCGACGTGCTCGCCTTCGACTACCGAGGCTTCGGCTCGTCGTCCGGTGCGCCACGACAGACCGTGTCGATGGCCGGCCAGCTCGAGGACTATCGCGCCGCGATGGCGGCGGCGGCGCGGCTGCCCGGGGTCGACCCGCAACGGCTGGTGCTCTGGGGCGTGTCGCTGGCCGGTGGCCACGTCATCTCCGCAGCGGCCGGTCGGTCCGACGTCGCCGCCGTGGTCGCGCTGACCCCGCTCGTGGACGGTCTGGCCGCTGGTCGGCACGCACTCGCGACCCACACCAAGGCCGAGATGCTGCGGTCCACCGTCGCGGGCTTCCGCAGCAAGCTGGGCAAGCCGGTGATGATGCCGGTGGTCGCGGGCCCCGGTCAGCTCGGTGCGATGACCATCGAGGGGTCGATGGACGACTACCTGGCGATCGCCGGCCCGACCTGGAGCAACGAGATCGACGCGACCGTGGGCATGGAGCTCGGCGGCCACCGTCCGATCAAGGACGCCGACCAGATCTCCTGCCCGGCGCTCTTCCAGATCGCCGACTTCGACCGCAGCGCCCCGCCGTACTCCTCCGCGAAGGCGGCCTTCAAGGCCCGCGCCGAGGTCCGCCACTACCCGGGCGACCACTTCGACGTCTACGCCGGCAAGCCCTGGCACGACGCGGTCGTCGCGCACCAGGTGGTGTTCCTGACGCGAGTGCTGGGGTAGGTGGTCGCACGCTATTGACGAGTTTTCAATAGCGGGCCTAGCATCGGCAGGGTGACCTCCCTGGACGATGTCGACCAGCTGACCGCCGCGCGGTTCCGGAAGATGAGTCCCGGCAACGGGCCGAAGTTGCCGCCGGTCGACACGACCGGGCTGCCGCCGGGGCCGCGCTGGCCGGTGCTGCTCCAGACGGCGAGCCTGCTGCGCTTCCGGCACCGCTTCATCCCCTACCTGCACCGCAGGTACGGCGACGCCTTCACCATCCGGATCGCCCCCGGCGGCCGGCCGTTGGTCATCGTGACCAGGCCGGAGCAGGCCAGGGAGGTCTTCGCCGGCGACCCGGAGGTCTTCCACGCGGGCAAGGCCAACGGGATCCTCGGCCCGATCATGGGGGAGCACTCGCTGCTGCTGCAGGACTCCTCCGAGCACAAGCGGGCACGCAAGCTGCTGATGCCGGCCTTCAACGGACACGCCCTGCGTGAGTACCAGTCGCTGGTCACCGAGGTGGCCCGGACCGAGGTGGGCAGCTGGCGCAGCGGCCAGGAGTTCCGCAGCCTGGACCGGATGAACGCCCTCACCCTCGAGGTGATCCTGCGGGTGGTCTTCGGCGTGACCGACGAGCGCCGTCTCCAGGAGCTGCGGCCCTGCGTCAACAAGACCGTCAACGTGAGCCCCGTGATCCTGCTCGGCTGGGGCTACCCCAAGCTGCAGCAGTACGGCCCCTGGAAGAAGACGGTGGACAACCAGCACCACCTCGACCGACTGATGTACGCCGAGATCCGCGAACGTCGTACGGCGTCCGACCTCGCCGACCGCACCGACGTGCTCTCCCGGCTGATCCAGCAGGGCGAGCACGGCGACGCCCTGAGCGACACCGAGCTCCGCGACCAGCTGGTCACGCTCCTGCTCGCCGGGCACGAGACGACCGCGACCGCGCTGGCGTGGGCGCTCTACGAGGCCGGTCGCAACCCTGCGCTGCTGGCCCGCTGCCGCGAGGCGGCGGCGACCGGCGACGACGACTACCTCGAAGCGGTGATGAAGGAGTCGATGCGGCTGCACCCGGTGATCCCGATGGTGGTGCGCACCCTGATGAAGCCGGCGACCATCGCGGGCTACGACCTGCCCAAGGGCGCCACCGTCGGGCCGTCGATCATCATCGCCCACCGGCGTGAGGACAACCACCCGGACCCGGAGTGCTTCCGGCCCGAGCGATTCCTCGGCCACAACCCCCCGACGAACACCTGGATCCCCTTCGGTGGCGGGGTGCGCCGCTGCATCGGCGCCGGCTTCGCGCTGATGGAGGGGGTGGCGGTGCTGCGCGAGGTCTTCGCGGCGTACGACGTCACCGCGGTCGGCGAGGACGAGCCGAAGGTCCGCAACATCACCAGTGTGCCGCGACGGGGCGCCCGGGTGCGGGTCACCTAGGACCTCCAGGCTGACCAGGCCAGACAGGCCAGCGCCCCGGTCGAGGTGAGGGTGCGGACGACGTTCCAGCGCACCCACGCCGTCTCGAAGTCGGCGCGCGAGCCGCCCGCCGCCAGTGCGTCGTTGAGCGGGACGTTGCCCGCCGCCGTGACGGCCACGGTGCCGAGCGCGAGGACGAGGCCGGCGATGGCCCAGCCGCGGGCGTCCGATGAGGTCGTCGCGACGGCCGCGGCGGCGAGCACCGGAGCGCCCAGGAAGGTGAGCAGGAAGACGGGGTTCACGATCGCCACGTTGATGTGGTTCATCGACGAGGTGAAGGTCTGGTCGTCGGTGCGTGCCAGTCCGGGCATCACACCGCAGGCCCAGGTGTAGTAGGTCCCGGCCTGGAGGCCGGCGGCGACGGTGGCAGCGAGCAGGACGGGGCCGCGGAGGGTCTCGAGGAGATCGTTCATGGGTTCAGTCGACCGCGAAAGACGAAGACGATCCATTGCCCTGAGCCGCTCTTCCATACGCGAGCGTCTCGGTCTACCGTCGAACCATGGATGGCTTGGCGGCGCTGCTCGACGGTCCCCGCGCCCGGGGCGCCTTCCTGCTGCGCTGCCTGATGGACCCGCCGTGGGCGGTCCGGCTCGAGGACGAGTCGCCGCTCTCCCTCACCGCCGTCGTGCGCGGCGGGCTGTGGGCGCTGCCCGACCGCGGTGCGCCGTTCCGCCTCGAGGCGGGCGACGTCGTCGTCGCTCTCGGACCCGACCACTGGACCATCGCCGACTCGCTCGAGAGCCGGCCGCAGGTGGTCATCCACCCCGGCCAGCACTGCACCACCCTCGACGGACAGTCGCTCGAGGAGGAGATGCGCCAGGGCGTGCGCAGCTGGGGCAACAGCGCCACCGGCGAGACCGTGATGCTCACCGGTGCCTACCTCGTCGAGGGCGAGGTCAGCCGACGACTGCTGCAGGTGCTGCCACGGTTCGTGGTCCTCAGCGAGCGCGACCTCGGCTCACCGCTGGTCACCCTGCTGGCCGACGAGATCGTCAAGGACGCGCCCGGCCAGGATGCGGTGCTGGACCGGCTGCTCGACCTGCTGCTGATCGCCGTGCTCCGGGTGTGGTTCGCGCGGCCGGAGGCCTCGCCACCGTCCTGGTACACCGGCCAGGGCGACCCGGTCGTCGGGCCCGCCCTCCGGCTGATGCAGCACCACCCCGAGCACCCGTGGAGGGTGGCGGAGCTCGCCGCGGCCGGCGGCGTGTCCCGCGCCGCCTTCGCCCGCCGCTTCTCCGACGTGGTGGGCGAGCCGCCGATGACCTTCCTGACCGGCTGGCGCCTGGCCCTCGCCGCCGACCTGCTCCGCGAACCCGGCGCAACCCTCGCGACCGTCGCCCGCCAGGTCGGCTACTCCACACCGTTCGCGCTGAGCACCGCCTTCAAGCGCGCGTACGGCGTGAGCCCGCGCGAGCACCGGTCGCTGGTGGCGTGAGCCCCGTCAGCGGATCGTCCCGACCCCCGGGATCAGCGGCAGGTCGAGGGCGGTGACCCAGCCGGGTGGCAGGTCGTTGACGGCGGGCACGGCGTTGAGCGCGCGCAACCCGGTGGCGAGGCACCCCGCCACCGCTGGCGCGCGCCCGGTGCCGTCGGTGAACCGGAACGCCGTCTCCTGGGTGATCGACGGCGAGCCGTGGACCTCCACGCGGTAGACGTCGTCGGCAGCGCCGGCCGGCCAGTCGGGCGCCGCGTCGAGGCCGATCCGGTTGACGTGCTCGAGGGTGATCACCTCGCGGCCCTGGAAGACGCCGTTGATGGTGAACCGGATGGCGGCGACGTCCCCGGCAGCGATGACGCCCTTCGCCGTCGCGCGGTCGGTGGGCGTCACCCACTTCTCCCAGGTGGTGGTGATGTCGTCGAGGGTGATGCCGGCGGCGTGGGCGATCATCGGCACGGTCGCTCCCCACGCCATGATCAGCAGCTCGGGGATCTCCAGCAACGGGGTGAAGTCGGGCGACCGGCCGATCCCCATCTCGTCCTCGTAGTCGCCCTCGTAGTCGGTGTAGTCGAGCAGCTCCGAGGCGCGCACCGAGTCGACGCGGCCGCACAGCCCCATCAGGGTCAGTGGGAAGAGGTCGTTGGCGAAGCCCGGGTCGATGCCGGTGGTGAAGCAGGAGGCGCCACCTTCCTCGCAGGCGGCGGTGATCGGGTCCACCCAGTTCGCCGGGATCTGCTGCATCGACGGCCACACCCACGGCGTCATCGCGGTCGAGCAGACGTCGATGCCGGCGCGCAGGAAGGCCGACATCACCCGGATGTTGTCGTCGGCGTACTGCGCGGTCGGTCCGTAGTGGACCAGTGCGTCGGGTGCGAGCGCGATGAGGTCCTCGATCGAGTCGGTGGCGATCACCCCGAGCGGCGCGATCCCACAGATGGTGCCGGCGTCGACCCCGACCTTGGCGGGGGTGGAGACCCCGACGCCGACCAGCTCGAAGACCGGGTGGTCGGCGATCTCGGCGATCACCATCGACCCGACCACGCCGGTGCCCCAGACCACGACACGTTTCCTCATCTCAACCCCGATCGAAGGCAGCGCGGACCCGGGTCTCGGTGAGGCCGTAGTCCTTGAGCGTGTAGCGGTGCGACGGCTTGGCGTGACCCTGCTTCGCCTCGCGGTCGCTGGCGGTGATCGCGGCGTCCACCTCCGGGGTCCAGTCGAGCCCGAACTGCTCGTAGATCCTGCGGGTGACGCCCAGCGGGTCGGCGAGCAGGTCGGCGAACGCGACGTCGGCGAACTGGTCCTGGTCGTAGGCCGGCCGCGCGTCGTGGAAGGCGTGGAAGGACCGCGACCACAGGTCGAGCTGGGTGTGCCCGATCACCCCACCGACGTACGTCGAGGAGTGCCCGGCCGTCGTCTCCGCCGACAGTGAGCAGGACGAGGCGATGCAGGTGACCGGGTCGCGGTGGGTGTAGACGACCAGGGCGTCGGGGTAGACCGCCATCAAGGCATCGAGCGCCGTCATGTGCGACGGGTTCTTGAGCACCCAGCGCTTGTCGACGTCGTTGAGCCCGACCAGCTGGAGGTTCGCCTTGTGCCGCGCGTAGGCGTCCGTCCAGTCCTGCTGCTGGAGCCACTCGGTGTAGCGCGGCAGGTTGGCGAGCGACTCGTAGGAGTTGGACTTGCCGGTCTGCCGTAGCAGCCGCCAGCACTCCTCCACGGTGGTGGCGTCCATGTAGTGGATCCCCATGAACTCGGGGCTCTCGACGTGGTGCGCCGAGAAGGCCTGCTGCATGGCGTTGAAGATCGGGTCCGACTCCCAGGTCTCGCGCGGCGGGCGCGGCTGGGGGTACTGCGTCAGCCACATCTCCAGTCCCTGCGCGTGCGGGTCGGCGTGCAGGTAGCGGTGCAGCGCCGTGGTGCCGGTGCGCGGCAGGCCCATCAGGAAGATCGGTCGCTCGACGGGGACGTCGGCGTGCTCGGGGTGCGCGGCGAACTGCGCCTGCGTGAGCAGCACGCCGACCAGCGCCGACTTCACCTCGGACCGCTGGAAGTAGTTGCCGCGCGGCGTCAGCCCGGCTTCCGGGGACGACAGGTCCTCGGTGAGGACGCGCAGGCCCTCCTCGTGGCCGGTGCCCCCGAAGTCACTCATCCCCGTGGTGCGTACGGCGGCCGCGACGATGTCGTCGTACGACCCGACGTCCGCCCGCTCCCGGGTCATGATGTTGTCGCTCACGTCAGTCGTGGAACTCGCCGCAGTCGACGGTCAGCAGCTGACCCGTGACCGCGGAGGCCAGGTCGCTGGCGAGGAAGAGCGTCGCACGGGCGACCTCCTCGGAGGAGGCGAGCCGCTTGAGGTCGGTCGGCGCCGCCTTCTCGGCGTACACCTCTTCGTGCGTCTTGCTCTCGACAGCCGCCAGGAAGTCGAAGTACCCGCGGTTGACGTCCTCGTAGATGTAGGACGGCGCGACGCTGTTGACCCGGATGCCGCGCGGGCCGAGCTCCGTGGCGAGCGACGACGCGAGGTGCTCGAGGGCGCCCTTGGACAGCTTGTAGCCGGCGTACTCGGGCTGCGAGCTGAAGACGACGCACGAGTTCAGCATGATGATCGAGCCCTTGCTGGCCGCGAGCGCGTCGGCGTAGAGCGCCGAGAGCCGCAGCGGTGCGAAGACGTTGGTCTCGTTGACCTTCGCGAGCTTGCGCGGGCTGATCTGGGTGATCGGGTCCATCGGCGGGATCGTGAACGCGTTGTTGATGACGCAGTCGACGCGACCGAACGCCTCGAGGGTCCGGTCGCGGAGGTTGACCCGCGAGTCCTCGTCGGTCACGTCGGTGACGACGCTGACGACCTTGACGCCGTGGCCCTCGAGCTCCGACTGCAGCTCGAGGAGCCGCGACTCGGTGCGGCTGGCGATCACCAGGTCGGCCCCCATCTTGGCGGCCTCGTGGGCCAGGGACCGGCCGAGGCCGGGGCCGATGCCGGAGACGACGACGACCTTGCCCTTCAACAGGGGTACGGCGGTGTAGCGGTCCTCGATCGAGGTGTCGTGCGCATCGGCAAGGCCAAGGGCGGCGTTCAACTGATCATCCTTCGAGCAACGGAGCGTTGCCGGGCGGTGATCCGCTCGGCGTACTCCTCGGTGGTGAGTGGGGTGAAGTGCGGGACCCGAGTCGGTACGTCGGCGAGCGGCATCACCTCGGCGACCGGCCCGTCCTCGGGGCCGAGGTCGCGGGTCAGGCGCTGCCAGCGCAGCATCAGCGCGCCGGTGCGGTGGCCGGTCGTCTCCAGCCAGTTGGCGATCGGCGTGCCGCCGGGCGGCGTCTCCGAGATCACGAACCGCATCTTGCCGTCGGGGTCGGTGACGGCCTGTGCCTTGGTGAGCGAGGTCTGGTGGGTCTCGTAGTCGGTCGAGGCGTACCAGTCCGAGCCGATCTGGATGCCCTGGTAGGAGCAGTCGGTGCACTCGGGCACGGTGATCACGAGCGCCTCGTCCTCGGCCAGCGCGTAGTGCCCGATCGACGAGCGCTGCGAGGCGAGGCCGCCGGGCGTCGACTGCGGGGCGGTCGGCTGGTTGACCGGCTCCTTGTGCTGGAAGAACTGCGGGAAGGCGAACCAGGTCTGGATCGACCCGACCAGGCTGCGCGCGGCCACCTCGTAGCGTTTCGCCAGCCGGTCCTTCTCGAGCGGCCTGGCCGGTCGTCCCATCGTGTCGACCCGCTCGATGGTGAGCAGGCCGCGCTCCTCGGTGTCCCAGTCGTTGAAGACCTCGCGCACGATCATCGTCTTGGCGCCCGGCTCTGCGGTGTAGGTGAACTCGAAGTTGCCGTCGGCGTCCTTCTCCAGCTCGCGGTCGTCGAAGGCCAGCATCGACGTCGCGGCCGACGTCGCCGAGTAGGCACCGCCCATCACCTGGAAGGACAGGTCCGCCGACGTGCCGCGGCGACCGCGGACGACGTACTCGACGCCCTCCTTGAGGTAGGCGTTGAGGTAGATGGCGTCCGGGTTGTCGAGCCCCTGGCGGGAGAACTGGTGCGTGGGGTTGATGAACAGCGTCCGGTCCAGGTCGTGGTCGAAGGCCATCTGCATGGCCATCCGGATCCGGCCCGCCAGGTAGTCGTAGCCCTCGAGCCGGTCCTGCTCGGTCCTGATGAAGGGCGCGTTGGCGACGAGCTCCTCGGCTTCGGCGATCGCGTCCTGGAGGACCTTGGTCAGGCCGTAGCTCTCGCTCATCGGCCGGCCTTCGCGATGATCGTCTCGGCGTACTTCTCGAGGGCGTGGATCTTCTTCTCCAGGGGCTCGGGGTCCGGGCCCATGATGTAGGGGATCCGGAAGCCGACGATGCAGTCGGTGACGCCCTTGTCCTCGAGTCGCTTGATGCCGTCGAGGTCGTAGGCGTCGTAGGAGATCACGTGCACCTCGAAGTCGTCGCGGGTGTCGCCCTCCTCTCGGCGGATCTCGGCCAGCCGCTCCAGCATCCGGTCCAGCTCCTCGCCGTCGCCGCCGGCGTGCATCCAGCCGTCGCCCTTGAGCACCGCCCGCCGCAGGGCCGCGTCCGCGTGCCCACCGACCAGCAGCGGGATCTGCTCGGTGGCGCCGGGGCACTGCTTGAGCTCGTCGACCTCGTAGAACTCCCCGGAGTAGGAGAAGTACTCACCGGTGGTGAGCCCGCGCAGGATGTCCATGCACTCGTCCATCCGCTTGCCGCGCCGTGCCCAGTCGACGCCGAGGTTGGCGAAGTCCTCGGGCCACGGCGAGATGCCGACCCCGAGGCCGAGCCGGTTGCCGGAGAGGAACGCGAGTGACGACGCCTGCTTGGCGACCAGCACCGGCGGGCGCACGGGGAGCTTGAGCACGAACGGCGTCAGCCGCAGGGTGGAGGTGACCGCGAAGAGGTGCGCGCTGAGCACCATCGTCTCGATGAACTCCTTGCCGTCGAGGAAGGCCCGGTCGCCGGTGTCGGTGTAGGGGTACTTCGAGTCCGACTCCTTCGGGTAGATCAGGCTGTCGGCGACGGTCATGCTCGTGTAGCCGGCCGCCTCGGCGGCTTGGGCCAGGGGCGCGTAGTACGTCGCCTGGGTCATCGCCTCGGCGTAGGTGAATCTCATGGCCCACACAGTAGAACGTGTTTCAGTTCTGTGCCAGAGTTCACGCGTGGACCTCCAGGAGATCAGTGACCGGCTCGAGATCGAGGGCGTCGTCATCCGCTACACCCGCGGCATCGACACGGGGGAGTGGGACCTGCTCGACGCCGTCTTCACCCCGGACGCCGAGATCGACTACACCGAGTCCGGCGGGATCGCCGACATCTACCCGACGGTGAAGACCTGGCTGGCCGAGGTGCTGCCGGTGTTCTTCCCCAAGCGGATGCACTCCCTGGCCCAGCTCGACACCAGGATCGAGGGCGACGAGGCGACCTGCTCGGCATACTTCCACAACCCGATGCCGATGGACGACGGCAACGGAGGCGAGAAGATCGTGGAGTTCGGCGGCCTCTACCACCACACGATGACCCGGACGGCGGACGGCTGGCGCAGCCGCCGGCTGCACGAGGAGATCGTCTGGCGACGCGGCCTCTGAGGGTCGCACCCGACATCGTCGGCTTGGTCGGCTGCCCTGCGCCGGTGACAATGGGTGCTTCGTAGCGAACAGCAGGGAGTTCTCACGTGGCCGAGCAGTTGCCCGAGCGTCCGTCCGACGGGCACCCGATCGCGGCTGGGTTCGCCGCGCTGGTCGGCGTCGCCCTCGTGATCGGCCTGATCCTGGGGCTGGTGGTGCTCGCGGGGACCAAGGTCCTCGGTCTGGGCGACGAGTCCCAGTCGACCACGCCCGACAGTGAGCGGTCGATGTACCTGCCGACGCCGGAGAAGACCGCCGAGGCCGGCGAGCCCGAGATCACCCTCGGATCGGGCTCCAGCGCCAAGCCGGCCGAGCCGGGTGCGAACGGGTCCTCGAAGCCCAAGGAGACCAAGGCGCCCGAGAAGGCGATCACCCTGTCGGCCTCCGCGACCTCGGTCGGCCCGATGCAGCAGTTCGACCTGACCGGCACCTACCCCGGCGGTGAGGGTGCGATCCTGCAGGTGCAGCGTGCCTCCGGCAACCAGTGGCTGGACTTCCCGGCCACCGCGTCGGTCAGCGGCGAGACCTTCAAGATCCCTGTCCAGACCAGTCAGCCCGGCGTCAACCGGCTGCGCGTCGTCGACACCGACTCCGGCCGTGGCTCCAACGTCGTCAAGGTGACGATCGGCTGACCGCGCTCACCGATGGTCCGGGATCAGCCGGGCACGTAGTCGAACGTGTCCGGGTTCGGGCCGGTGCGCCCGTCCTCGCCCTGGTCGAGGGAGCTGATCGTGGCGACCTCCTCGGGGGAGAGTGAGAAGTCGAAGAGGTCGAAGTTCTCGCGCATCCTCTCCTCGCGGGTCGACTTGGGGAAGACGATGTCGCCGCGCTCGATGTGCCAGCGCAGCGTCACCTGCGAGGCGGACTTGCCGTGGGTCTCGGCGATCGCGAGGATCGCCTCGTCGTCGAGCACCTTGCCCTGGGCGATCGGCGACCAGGCCTCGACCTCGATGCCGTGGCGGATCGAGGCGGCTCGGGCCTGCTCGTTGGTGAAGTAGGGGTGGACCTCGATCTGGTTGACCGCCGGCACGATCCCGGTCTCCGCGATGATCCGGTCGAGGTGCTCGGGCTGGAAGTTCGAGACACCGACCGACGTGGCGCGACCGTCGGCGACGAACTCGGCCAGGGTGCGCCACGTCGAGACGTAGTCGCCGTCGTACAGCGTCGGGAGCGGCCAGTGGATGAGGAAGAGGTCGATCCGGTCCAGGCCGAGCCGGTCGAGGGTCTCGCCGAACGCGCGCTTGGCGTCGTCGGGCCGGTGGAAGCCGTTGTTGAGCTTGCTGGTCACGTAGATCTCGTCGCGGGCCAGCCCGGAGGCCTTGATGGCCGCGCCGACACCCTCCTCGTTCTGGTACATCTGCGCGGTGTCGAGGTGGCGGTAGCCGACCTCGAGGGCCGTGGTCACCACGTCCTCGGTCTCCTCGGGCGGGACCTGGTAGGTGCCGAAGCCGAGCTGCGGGATGGAGGTCTGGTCGTGCAGGGCGATGGTCGGAACAGTCATACCTGGTCCAGTGCCCAGCGGGGGGTGAACTATTCCGGCTGTCGCCCGCGGTCGGCCGATTGCGAGAATGCTCACGTGAGCGACTACGACACCAGGCTGGCGGCGTACGCCGTGATCGTCGACGACCGGGACCGGGTGCTGCTGGCGCTCTGGAACGAGGCGGCCGAGCCGCAGTGGACGATGCCCGGTGGCGGCGTCGATCTCGAGGAGACTGCCGCGGAGGGCTGCGTGCGAGAGGTCCGGGAGGAGACCGGGTACGACGTCGTGCTCGGCGCCCTGCTGGGTGTCGACACCACGGTGGTGCCTGCAGCGGCCCGCCTCGCTGCGGCGGACCGGGAGTCGGGCCGGGCGCTCAAGAGCGTCCGGGTCGTCTACGCCGCCACGGTCACGGGCGGTGAGCTCGCCCGGGAGGTGGACGGGACGACCGACGAGGCGCGCTGGATCCCGCTCGCCGACGTGCCGAGCCTGACGCGGGTCTCACTCGTCGACGTCGCCCTGGGCTACCCCCGGCCATGATCGGGCGGAGCGGCGTCTGGGCGACCAGTACGCTCCCGTTCCATGGGTGAGCGGTCCAGGGCGGGGCGCAGGGGCAGTTGGCGGCGTGGTCTGCTGATCGTGCTGCTGGGGGTGCTCGTCGGCACCCTGGCCGGGTTGGCCATCGACCGGGCCCAGGGCGTGCCGCCCACCACGGTCGACACGTCCGAGGTGTCGCGCTAGCCGGCGTCCGGCGTGCCTGCCAGCCCAGCTCCGCGAAGCGGCGCGGAATGAAACCGGGGTGGACCTCTGTTGACTCGGGTGAGCAAAGTTGAGTTGATCCGACTCAAGTTATTTGGCAGACTGGGCCCAGCGACGCAGGATGGGTCGTACCCAGACACACGCATCTCACCCCAGCACCGGAGGTAACAGGAAATGGCACGAGCGGTCGGCATTGACCTGGGCACGACGAACAGCGTCGTGTCCGTTCTCGAGGGTGGCGAACCCACCGTCATCGCCAACGCGGAGGGCGCCCGCACGACCCCGTCGGTCGTCGCGTTCGCGAAGTCCGGCGAGGTCCTGGTGGGCGAGGTCGCCAAGCGCCAGGCAGTCACCAACGTGGACCGGACGATCCGGTCGGTCAAGCGCCACATGGGCACTGACTGGAAGGCCGACATCGACGGCAAGGACTTCACGCCGCAGCAGATCAGCGCGTTCATCCTGCAGAAGCTCAAGCGCGACGCCGAGGCCTACCTCGGCGAGACCGTCACCGACGCGGTGATCACGGTCCCGGCGTACTTCTCCGACGCGCAGCGCCAGGCCACCAAGGAGGCCGGCGAGATCGCGGGCCTCAACGTCAGCCGGATCGTCAACGAGCCCACCGCGGCCGCGCTGGCCTACGGCCTCGACAAGGGTGACGACCAGACGATCCTCGTCTTCGACCTCGGTGGCGGCACGTTCGACGTGTCCCTCCTCGAGATCGGCGAGGGCGTCGTCGAGGTCAAGGCGACCTCGGGCGACAACCACCTCGGTGGTGACGACTGGGACTCGCGCGTCGTCGACTGGATGGTCAAGAAGTTCAAGGACAACAACGGCGTCGACCTGGCGGCCGACAAGATCGCCAAGCAGCGCCTCCAGGAGGCCGCCGAGAAGGCGAAGATCGAGCTGTCGTCCTCCAGCGAGACCACGATCCACCTGCCCTACATCACCCACGGCGAGTCCGGCCCGCTGCACTTCGAGGAACGGCTCGCCCGCAGCGAGTTCCAGAAGCTGACCGCCGACCTGCTCGACCGCACCAAGGCGCCGTTCCAGCAGGTGCTCAAGGACGGTGGCGTGGCGATCGACAAGATCGACCACGTGGTCCTCGTCGGCGGCTCCACCCGGATGCCCGCCGTCACGGAGGTCGTCAAGGGCCTGCTCGGCGGCAAGGAGCCCAACAAGGGTGTCAACCCCGACGAGGTCGTCGCGGTCGGCGCTGCGCTGCAGGCCGGCGTGCTCAAGGGCGAGGTCAAGGACGTGCTGCTCCTCGACGTCACCCCGCTGAGCCTCGGCATCGAGACCAAGGGCGGCGTGATGACCACCTTGATCGAGCGCAACACCACGATCCCGACGAAGCGGTCCGAGATCTTCACCACCGCCGACGACAACCAGCCGTCGGTGGAGATCAAGGTGGCCCAGGGCGAGCGCCAGATGTGGGCGCAGAACCAGGGCCTGGGCAACTTCGAGCTGACCGGCCTCCCGCCGGCGCCGCGCGGCATCCCCAAGATCGAGGTCACCTTCGACATCGACGCCAACGGCATCGTGCACGTCCAGGCCAAGGACCAGGCCTCGGGTCGCGAGCAGTCGATGACCATCTCCGGTGGTTCGGCGCTGTCCAAGGACGACATCGACCGGATGGTCAAGGACGCGGAGCAGTACGCCGAGGAGGACGCCAAGCGGCGCGCCGCGGTCGAGACCCGCAACCAGGCCGACCAGCTCGTCTACACGACCGAGAAGTTCCTCGCCGACAACGCCGAGAAGCTGCCCGAGGACGTCACGACCGAGGTCCAGGCCGACGTCGACGCCCTGAAGGCCACCCTCGAGAACGACGAGGCCTCGGCCGAGGACCTCGAGGCGGGCGTCAGCAAGCTGGGCGAGTCCAGCCAGAAGATGGGTGCGGCCATGTACGCCGCAGCCGAGGCTGACGCGGCCGCTGCCGGCGGCTCCGACGGCTCGACCGGCGAGTCGGACGACGACGTCGTCGACGCCGAGATCGTGGACGAGGCGCCCGAGGGTGGGTCCACCGAGGGCGAGACCAAGTGACCGACTCGCCGTACGACGAGAACGGCACACCGGAGGGGGAGCAGTCGACCGAGGCTGCTCCCTCCCCGGAGGCCGCACCGGAGCCGGGTGCCTTCCCGGCCGAGGCCTCCGAGATGGCCAACGAGACCGAGGTCGAGGAGGAGCCGGTCGCCGAGCCGGCAGCCGACGAGGCCGCCGCCGACGAGCTGGTCGTGACCACGATGGCTCTTGCCGAGCGCACCGCCGACCTCCAGCGGCTGCAGGCGGAGTTCGTCAACTACAAGCGCCGGGTCGAGCGGGACCGCGAGCTGATCCGGGAGAACGCGACCTACGCCGCGCTGACCCCGATCATCGAGGTCCTCGACACCATCGACCGGGCTCGCGAGCACGCCCCCCTCGAGGGCGGCTTCAAGGCGGTCGCCGACCAGCTCGAGCGCACCGTCTCGTCGGTCGGGCTGACCAAGTTCGGTGAGGTCGGCGACGCGTTCGACCCCACCATCCACGAGGCCCTCGTGCACACCGGCGAGGACCCGGAGGTCGAGGTGACCACCTGCACGACGATCGCCAAGGCCGGCTACCGGATCGGCGACCGGGTCGTCCGGGCCGCCCAGGTCCTGGTCGTCGATCCTGTGAACAACTGACGAAGGGGGGTGCGCGTGAGCACCACGGACGGATTCCGGGCCGACTGGGCCCAGAAGGACTTCTACGCCGTGCTGGGCGTCAAGAAGGACGCGACGGCGGACGAGATCAAGAAGGCCTACCGCAAGCTGGCGCGCGCCAACCACCCCGACTCCAATCCGGGTGACACCACGAAGCACGACACCTTCAAGTCGGTCGCCGAGGCCTACGACGTCGTCGGCGACACCGAGAAGCGCGTCAAGTACGACGAGATGCGCCAGCTCTACGGCTCGGGCCGCGGCGGGTTCGGCGGCGGCTTCGGGGGTCAGGGTGGCGGCTTCGACCTCAACGACCTGCTCCGCGACCGGGCCGGCCAGGGCGCCGGGGCCGGTGGGCTCGGCGACATGTTCGGCGACCTCTTCGGTGGCCGCGCCCGGCAGGCGCGACCGCGTCCGCAGAAGGGCGCCGACGTCGAGACCACGGCGACGATCAGCTTCACCGACGCCATCGACGGGGTCACCATCTCGTTGCGGCTGACCTCGGACGCGCCCTGCTCCGACTGCAACGGCACCGGTGGCAAGGCCGGCACCAAGCCGCACGTCTGTCCCGAGTGCGAGGGCGCCGGTTTCATCGTGTCCCAGGCCGGTGGGGCGTTCTCGATCAACGAGACCTGCCCGATGTGCGGTGGCCGGCAGCTGGTCTACGACCAGGCCTGCCCGACCTGCCACGGCAACGGGCGGGGACTGTCGGCGCGCAGCATCCAGGCCCGGATCCCCGCAGGTGTCAAGGACGGTCAGCGGATCCGGCTCCGCGGCAAGGGGGCGGCCGGGGACAACGGCGGCCCTGCCGGTGACCTGTTCGTCTCGGTCAAGGTCTCTCCGCACCGGATCTTCGGTCGCACCGGCGACAACCTCACTCTCGAGGTCCCGGTGTCCTTCGACGAGCTGGCGCTCGGCGCCGACGTACGCATCCCCACCCTGGGTGGCTCTCCGGTGACTCTCAAGGTGCCGGCCGGCACCCCCAACGCGCGCACCTTCCGGGTGCGCGGCAAGGGTGCCACGAAGGCCGACGGCAGCAAGGGTGACCTGCTCGCCACCGTCCAGGTCCAGGTCCCGGCCGTGCTCGACCAGGCGGCTCGCGAGGCCGTCGAGGCCTACCGCGCGGCCACCGACTCGAAGCCGAAGCGCAGCAACCTCTTCGAGGAGGCATGACTCGATGCCGGCCCGATCACCGTTCGACCCGCCCGGTCCTGAAGCCGCCGTCTACGTCATCAGCGTCGCCGCAGAGCTGAGCGGGCTCCACCCGCAGACCCTGCGCACCTATGAGCGGGTCGGCCTGATCACCCCGGGCCGCACCAGCGGCGGCGGTCGCCGCTACTCCCACCGCGACATCGAGCTGCTCCGCGAGATCGCGGAGCTGACGGCGGCCGGCATCGGCATCGAGGGTGTCCGCCGGATCCTGGTGATGGAGCACCGCGCCGCCGCCCTCGCGCAGCGCAACGCCGAGCTCCAGGCCGAGCTCGAGGCGACCCGGGAGGCGCTGCGTCAGGCGCTCACCGCTCGTCGTGGCTCGGGCGGCCCCAACAAGCTCCCGGTGCTGCGCCAGCCGCCCCCGCAGGCTGGTCAGCCCGGCCAGGCCGTCGTGGTCTGGCGCCGGGGCCGCTGAGGAGGCTCAGTCCGGAACACCCGGACCGCGCGAGGCGTCGAGAGGCCCCGGCCGGGGTAGGAGGAGTCCATGTCGGCTGATCGGGTCCTCGTCCCACGACTGCTGTCGCGATCGGTGAGCATGTGGCTCTCGGGCGCGGCGGCAGCGCTGGCCATCCCGGCCGTCGCGGTCTGGGCGTTCCTGACCCAGCCGGTCGGCAACCAGGTCGCTGCCGTGGTCCTGTGCCTGGCGATGCTGGCCCTCCTCGGCGGCCTCGTGTGGCGACGGACCTGGCTGGACGTCGAGCGGGGACTGCTGGTGCGTGAGCTCCTCGGATCGATCCGGCGCACTGCCTCCTGGGTCGACGCATCCAGGGTCCGGGTGCGCAGCAACCACGGGGGCCAGGCCCTCCTCGAGGTGCGCGCGGCCGGGCGCCGTACGTCGACCTACATCCCCCTCGTCGCCATCGACCTGGGAGGTGACCGCAGCCAGTCACCCGAGTTCCTCGGCGTGCTGGCCGACCAGATCGAGCGGTGGTCGCCCCAGCGGGTGGCTCTCGTCAGGTCGCTGCGGGCGCAGGCCGACCACCTGGTGACCGGAGGGTCGGTGCGGGACTCACCCCTGGCCCGCGCCCACCTGGCGAGGAGATGAACCGGTCTCGCCGACCCCGAGCTCACGCCGCAACCAGGCAGCGAGGTCGTCGGTGTCGTGGCCCATCATCGCGCAGTCGACCATGATCTGCGTGGCCCCGGCTCCGATGCGGCCCTGACGCCACCCGCGCGGGCACAGCTCCCAGTGCATCGGCCCGGCAAGATCGAGCAGGAGGTACGGCGTACCGCCGACCCCGCGCACCCGGGTGATGTGCTCACGGCGGGTCCGCTGACGTCCCCAGGTCGCGTCGTGCACGACCTCCACCGGCGTCAGCCACAGCGCCTCGCTGCGTCGCCGACCGGTGAGCGTCAGCACGACCCGGACGAGGAACCACAGTCCGGGCAGGACCACCAGCAGTGCCGGGAGCACCCAGGAGCCGCCCGCGGCGACACCCAGCACAGCGAGCACACCCGCGAGGAGCGCCAGGCTGGAGTCGATCGCGGTCGCGTACCACCACTCGCCGCGCCAGGCCCGGGCGACCAGCGCGACCACCCCCTCCAGTCGGGCGGCCCCGACCTCGGGGAGCTGCTTGGTCACCGCGAACCCGGCAGCGAGAGCGAGCGTGGCGAGCGCGGCGGCGACGGTGTACCAGCCCAGGGCCCGCATCGCGACGGCCTCGGGCGGCGCGATCGTGAACGCCGCCCAGGCCAGCGCGCCACCGAGGGCCGCCAGGACCAGGTTGCCGACCACCTCGCCCCACTTCGCGCGCCCGCGGAAGCTACGGGCGGGGGGGCGGTCCATGTCTGGGAGTGTAGGTAATCGCGGGTTGAGGATGACTCGAGGATCAGTCAGAATCATCAAAGTTGAGTGGAATGCACTCAACTTTGAGATGGTTGAACCCAGTGCGGCCCCGGGTGACGGTGGCCGCCCTTCCCGAGCACCAGGAGAAAGACGACCATGAGCCAGTTCGGCGCCGACAAGTTCACCACCCGCAGCCGTGAGGCCATCGAGGCCGCCCAGCTGTCCGCGACGACCGCGGGCAACACCTCCGTCGAGCCGATCCACCTGCTGGTGGCGCTGCTGCGCCAGCCCGAGGGGACCACTCGTTCGCTGGTCAGCAAGGCCGGGATCGACCCCGCGGTGCTCACCGCTCAGGCCGAGTCGGCGATGACCGCGCTCCCGCGGGCCAGCGGTTCGACGGTGCAGCAGCCCGCTGCCTCGTCCGCCTTGACCCGGGTGCTGGCCTCCGCGCTGGACCTCGCGCAGGGGATGAAGGACGACTTCGTCGCCACCGAGCACCTGCTGATCGCCGTCGCCGGCACCGAGAGCCCGGCCCAGAAGGTGCTGACCGGCGCGGGTCTGTCCGAGCAGGGCCTGCGCGAGGGTCTCACCGCGGTCCGGGGCAACCGGCGGGTGACCAGCCAGGAGGCCGAGTCGACCTACGAGTCGCTCGAGAAGTACTCCGTCGACCTGACCGCCGCCGCCGAGGACGGCAAGCTCGACCCGGTCATCGGCAGGGACTCCGAGATCCGCCGCGTGGTGCAGGTGCTGAGCCGTCGTACCAAGAACAACCCGGTGCTGATCGGCGAGCCCGGCGTCGGCAAGACCGCCGTCGTCGAGGGCCTCGCCCAGCGCGTGGTCGCCGGCGACGTCCCCGACTCGCTCAAGGGCCGGCGGGTGCTCAGCCTCGACCTGGCCGCGATGGTGGCGGGCGCGAAGTACCGCGGGGAGTTCGAGGAGCGGCTCAAGGCTGTCCTCGAGGAGATCAAGGACGCCGGCGGGCAGATCATCACCTTCATCGACGAGCTGCACACCGTCGTCGGAGCGGGCGCGGGTGGCGACTCCGCGATGGACGCCGGCAACATGCTCAAGCCGATGCTGGCCCGCGGTGAGCTGCACATGATCGGTGCGACCACGCTCGACGAGTACCGCGAGCGGATCGAGAAGGACCCGGCCCTCGAGCGTCGCTTCCAGCAGGTCTTCGTGGGTGAGCCGAGCGTCGAGGACACCGTGCAGATCCTGCGCGGGATCCAGGAGAAGTACGAGGCCCACCACGGCGTCCGGATCACCGATGCCGCGCTGGTGGCCGCGGCCACCCTGTCCGACCGCTACATCACCGGCCGCAACCTGCCCGACAAGGCGATCGACCTGATCGACGAGGCCTCGTCGCGGCTGCGGATGGAGATCGAGTCCTCGCCGGAGGAGATCGACCAGCTCCGGCGCGCCATCGAGCGGCTCAAGATGGAGGAGTTCGCGCTCGCCAAGGAGAGCGACGCCGCCTCGGTCGACCGGCTGGCGCGGCTGCGCGCCGACCTCGCCGACTCCGAGGAGGACCTGCGCGCGCTCGACGCCCGCTGGGAGCAGGAGAAGGCCTTGCTCGAGGGTGAGGGCGAGCTGCGCCGTCAGCTCGACCAGCTGCGGATCGAGGCCGAGCGACTGGTCCGCGAGGGCAACTACGAGCAGGCCAGCGAGATCAACTACGGCAAGATCCCGGCGCTGGAGAAGCAGATCGAGGCTGCGGCCGCCACCGAGAAGTCGGAGGTCGACCCGCTGGTCGGCGAGGAGGTCGGCGCCGAGCAGATCGCCGAGGTCGTCGAGGCCTGGACCGGCATCCCCACCGGCCGGATGCTCCAGGGCGAGACCGCCAAGCTCCTCGAGATGGAGTCGGTGATCGGCAAGCGGCTGATCGGCCAGCGGCAGGCGGTGACCGCGGTGAGTGACGCCGTACGCCGCTCGCGTGCCGGCATCGCCGACCCCAACCGGCCCACCGGGTCCTTCCTGTTCCTGGGCCCCACCGGCACCGGCAAGACCGAGCTGGCCAAGGCGCTCGCCGACTTCCTCTTCGACGACGAGCGCGCGATCGTGCGCATCGACATGAGCGAGTACTCCGAGAAGCACTCGGTCTCCCGGCTCGTCGGGGCACCTCCCGGCTACGTGGGCTACGACGAGGGCGGCCAGCTCACCGAGGCGGTGCGCCGCCGTCCCTACTCGGTGGTGCTGCTCGACGAGGTCGAGAAGGCGCATCCCGAGGTGTTCGACATCCTGCTCCAGGTGCTCGACGACGGCCGGCTCACCGACGGGCAGGGACGCACCGTCGACTTCCGCAACACGCTGCTGATCCTGACCAGCAACCTCGGTTCGTCGTACCTCGTCGACCCGACGCTGGACGCGGACAAGAAGCGGGAGTCGGTGCTGGCCGTGGTGCGCTCGTCGTTCAAGCCGGAGTTCCTCAACCGGCTCGACGAGATCGTGCTCTTCGAGGCGCTGAGCCGGGCGGAGCTGGCCCACATCGTCGACCTCCAGCTGGCGCTGCTCGAGCAGCGGCTCGCCGTGCGCCGGATCACCATCACCGTCAGTGACGACGCCCGGACCTGGCTCGCCGAGACCGGCTACGACCCGGCGTACGGCGCCCGCCCGCTGCGCCGCCTCATCCAGAGCGCCATCGGCGACCCGCTGGCGCGACTGCTGATCGCGGGCCACGTCGCTGACGGTGGCGAGGTCTCCGTGGACCGTTCGCCCGACGGTGGGGGGCTCCTGCTCGCCGCCCGGTGAGGGGGTGCGTGATGGAATGGCACCTGTGAGTGAGCCGAGCGGACCGACCCGCCCACGCCAGGTGACCATGCTGGCGGGGCTGATCATGGGTGGCTCCGCGATCGTCGTCGCGCTCGCCTTCGAACGGATGGGCAGCGTCCACTCGCTGGAGACCCAGGAGGCGGTCCAGAAGTTCCTCAACGAGCCTCCGGGGTCCGACCTCGGCATCGACGTCCAGAGCATGCTCACGATGCTCCGGACCCTGACCATGGTGGCGGCCGGGTGCGCCACCGCGGCCGCGATCCTGGGCTACCAGGTGCTGCGACGCAGTCGCAGCGCCCGGCTCTGGCTGACCGTGATCGCGGTCCCGCTCTTCGTCACCGGGCTGGTCACCGGCGGCTTCGTCTCCTCCCTGGTCGCCGCGTCGACGGTGCTGCTGTGGCTGCAGCCGGCACGAGACTGGTTCGACGGGGTGACCCGACCGCAGGCCGACGCCCGGCGTGCGGCGGCCGCACCGCCGCCCGCCCAGACGCCGATGCCGCCCGCGGCCGGGTCGCAGCCGGGCGCTGCCCCAGGGCCGTGGCCGACGCCGTACGGACAGGGGACGCCGGGTGCCACGCCCCCGGCGTGGGGCGCTCCGACCACCTCGCCGTACGACGCCACTCCGCCCGTCGCCCGCCCCGGCGTCATCGTCTGGGCGTGCATCCTGACCTGGATCTGCAGCAGTCTGGTGGCGCTGGGCATGATCGCCAGCGCCGTGGCCCTGGCGGCCAGCCCGGACCTGCTCTTCGACGAGCTGCACCGGCAGAACCCCGAGCTCGCCGAGGAAGGCATCTCCGACGGCTTCATCACCACGGTGACCTACCTGATGGTCGCCGCCGTCGTGGCCTGGTGCGTGGGCGCGGCGGTGCTCGCGTGGCTGGTCTTCCGGCGGGTGGCATGGGCGCGGATCGTGCTCGTCGTCTCCTGCGCGACCTGCGCCGCGCTGAGCCTGGTCGGCACGCTCGTCGGCGGCATCATCCTGGTGGTACCGCTGGCCGCGAGCGTGCTGACGATGACGTTGCTGCTGCGACCCGACAGCCGGCCCTGGTTCGCCCAGTCTCGCCGCTGAGGTTCCATCGGCCAGCCGATGAAGCTCCCGCTTGGACGACAAAGGTTCATCGTCCAGGCAAGAGGTTCGTCGGCGCCCGTTCATCGGCGGTTCGTCCAGGCCCCCGAGTCTTCCTCGCGTGCCTCTCCTACGCCGACCACTCGTCGCTGTCCTGACCGCCAGTGTCCTGGGCTCCACGCTCGCGCTTCTCGCTCCGCTGACCTCGGTGCTCGCTGGACCGGCCGCGGCCGCGGAGCCTCCGACGATCCGGTTCAACGAGGTGGAGTCCAACGGCGACCCGGTCGGTGACTGGGCCGAGCTGGTCAACACCGGCACCGCGCCCGTCGACCTGTCCGGCCTGAAGTTCAAGGACGGCGACGACACCCACGCCTTCTACTCGATCCCGGACGGTACGACGCTCACCGCCGGCGGCTTCTTCGTGCTCACCGAGGCGCAGTTCGGCTTCGGGCTCGGCGGCGCGGACTCGGTCCGACTCGTGGAGTCCGACGGTACGACGCCGGTCGACTCCTACGCGTGGACGGCGCACGCGACCACGTCGTACGGCCGGTGCCCCGACGGCACCGGCTCGTGGAAGACCACGACGGCCACCACCCAGGGCGCGGCGAACGACTGCTCGAGCCCGGTGCGGATCAACGAGGTCGAGTCGAGCGGCGGGACGCCCGGGGACTGGATCGAGCTCTACAACCCCTCCGCAGGCCCCCTGGACCTGTCCGGCTTCGTGCTGCGTGACAACGGCGACGGTGCCGGGTTCGTGCTGCCGGCCGGTACCACGCTGGCCGCCGGGGCCTTCGCCGCGTACGACGTGGACGTCACCGGGGGATTCGGGCTCGGCGGCGGCGACAGCGCGCGGCTCTTCGCGCCGGACGGCGTGACCCTGGTCGACTCCTACACGTGGACGGCGCACGCCGCGACCACGTACGGCCGCTGCCCCGACGGGACCGGTGCCTTCACCGCCACCTCCGCCCCGACGAAGGCAGCAGCCAACGCCTGTCCTGGCGACCTGACCACCTCGCCGTGGCCCGGCGGCGCCGAGGTCAGCACGGTGGACGTCGAGGCTGCGCTCGGCGGCGACGTCAGCGGTCTGGCGTACGAGGGTTCCGGCAGCACCACACCGGGCGTGCTGTGGGCGGTCAACAACGGTGGCGGTGCGCTGCAGCGGCTGGTCCGCAGCGGCAGCACCTGGGGGAGCGACCCGACCGGAGGCTGGGGTGCCGGCAAGGCCCTCCACTACCTCGACGGCACGGGGATCCCCGATGCCGAGGGCGTGACCCTGGTCGGTGGCCGGTCCGCAGGCGGGATCTACGTCGCCACCGAGCGCAACAATGCCGCCAACAGCGTCAGCCGGCCCGCGATCCTGCGTTTCGACCCGTCCTCGGGTGCCTCACTGACGGCGACCGACGAGTGGAACCTGACCGCCGACCTGCCGGCGGTCGCGGCCAACGCGGGCCTCGAGGGGATCACGTGGGTGCCGGACACCGACCTGACCGCGAGCGGCTTCCGCGACGACAACACCGGCCTGGCCTACACGCCGACGACGTACGTCGGGCACGGTGACGGGCTCTTCCTGGTCGGGCTGGAGGGCAACGGCAAGGTCTACGCCTACGCGCTGTCGCCCGGAGGTGCCTTCACCCGGGTCGCATCCTTCGCGAGCGGCTTCCCGAGCGTCATGGACCTGCAGTGGGACACCGAGCGGGCAGGCCTCTGGGCGGTCTGCGACGACACCTGCAACGGCCGCACCACCATCCTGCGGGTCGAGGACGGCGCGTTCGCCGTCGACGAGGCGTTCGAACGTCCCACTGCGATGCCGAACCTGAACAACGAGGGCTTCGCCACCGCTGCCCGCTCGGAGTGCGTGAACGGCATCAAGCCGGTGTTCTGGTCCGACGACAGCGCCACCGCCGGGCACGCCCTGCGGGCCGGCACGATCGCCTGTACGCCGCCGGTCGACCCGACCGTCACGGCCCGGCTGTCCAGCTCGAGCCCGAAGTCGGGCGGCTGGTACCGCACGCCCGTCACGGTGCGCTTCACCTGTGTCGCGGGCAGCGCCGCCCTGGCGTCGGCGTGCCCTGCCCCGGTCACCCTGACCAGCGACGGCAAGGGCCAGCGGGTGACCCGCCAGGTGCGCGCAGTCGACGGTGGTGTCACCACGGTCGCGGTGGCCGGCATCAACATCGACCGGACCCGTCCGTCGGTCCGGATCACCGGTGTGAGGGCGGGAGCGACGTACCACGGCACCGGCCCGAAGGTGCGCTGCAAGGCGACCGACAAGCTGAGTGGCGTCGCATCCTGCTCGATCAGGAAGTCGCGGACCGGCAAGCGGGTCACGGCGACCGCCACGGCCCGCGACAACGCCGGCAACGTGTCGCGCGTGCGGGTGACCTACCGACTGCGGTGACGGGTCGCCAGGTCGGCCCCGCGCAACCGGCGCAGCCCCTCCTCGATGACGTCGGTGTTCTTGCAGAACGCCCACCGGACCAGGTGCCGGCCGGCGTCGGAGTCGTAGAAGCCCTGGGTGGGGACGGCCACCACGCCGGCCAGCTCCGGGAGCGCCAGGCAGAAGGACAGGCCGTCGTCCCAGCCGAGACCGGAGATGTCGGTGGTGGCGAAGTAGGTGCCGTCGGGGAGGTGTACGTCGAGCCCGATCCCGGCCAGTCCCGTGCAGAGCAGGTCGCGCCGGCGCTGCAGGTCCTTGGCCAGCCGGGCGGGGAAGTCCGGCTCGTCGTCGAGAGCGCACGCGACCGCCGGCTGCAGTGGTGAGCCGGAGGTGAAGGTGAGCCACTGCTTGGCGGCCAGCACCGCGCCGACCAGGTCGGCCGGCCCGGTGGCCCAACCGACCTTCCACCCGGTGAACGAGTAGGACTTGCCCACACTGGACAGGGTGAGGGTGCGCTCGAACATCCCGGGCAGGGTCGCCAGCGGGACGTGCTCGTGGTCGTCGTACGTCAGGTGCTCGTAGACCTCGTCGGTGATCACCACCAGGTCGTGAGCGATCGCCAGGTCGGCCACCGCCTGCAGCTCGGCACGGGTCAGCACCGCGCCGGTGGGGTTGTGCGGGGAGTTCAGCAGCAGGAACCGGGACCTCGGCGACACCGCCGCGCGCAGCTCGTCGATGTCGACGTGGGGGTGCCCGTCCTCCGGGCGAGACGCATGGAGGGTCACCGGACGCCGTACGCCGCCGGCCATCTGGATCATCGCGGGGTAGGAGTCGTAGTAGGGCTCCAGCACGATCACCTCGTCGCCGGGGTCGACCAGGCCGAGCAGGGCGGCCGCGATCCCCTCGGTGCAGCCGGTGGTCACCACGACCTGGCTGTCCGGGTCGAGCTCGAGGCCGTAGTGGCGCCACTGGTGGCGGGCGACGGCACGGCGCAACGCCGGGATCCCGGGGCCCGGGGCGTACTGGTTGGCACCCTCCTCGAGGGCCGCCACCGCGCGGGCGATCACGGTCGGCGGTCCGTCGGCGTCCGGGAAGCCCTGTCCGAGGTTGACCGAGCCGGTGCGGATCGCGAGGGCGGACATCTGCGAGAAGATCGTCGGCGCGATGCCGTCGAGCCGGTGGGCGAGCATGCCGCCGACCCTACGACGTCGCCGCGGAGACCGGGGTCGCTAGGCTCGTCGCCGTGGACGAGACGCTGGTTGCCGACATCGACGCGATCTGTCGCCTGACCGGGGAGTTCACGCTCCGCTCCGGCCAGCAGGCGACCGAGTACTTCGACAAGTACCTCTTCGAGGCCGAGCCGCAGCTGTTGCTGCGAGTGGCCCGGGAGATGGTCGACCTGCTGCCCGCCGACACCGAGCTCCTCGGTGGCCTCGAGCTCGGCGGGGTCCCGATCGCCACCATGGTCAGCAGCCTGACCGGGACCCCGGCGCTCTTCGTGCGCAAGGAGGCCAAGACCTACGGCACCTGCAAGCTCGCCGAGGGCCCGGAGGTCGCCGGGCGGCGGATCACCCTCATCGAGGACGTGATCACCACCGGCGGCGCCGTGCGAGACGCGACCAACGCCCTGCGTGAGCGCGGCGCGATCGTCGAGGTGGTGGTGTGCGCGATCGATCGCAGCCCGGAGGGGCAGAACCCCCTCGCGGACGTCGGCCTCGAGGTGCGCCCGGTGCTCACCAAGGCCCAGCTGGACTCAGCTCGCGGGTGAGCCCTCGGACTCCGAGGTCGTGGGAGCCCCGGTCTCGTCGTGGTGGTGGTGGCGGCGCCGCTTGAACCACTCGATGGCGAGCGGGACGACGGTGAACATCAAGATCACCAGGATCGCGTAGTCGATGTTCTCGGAGAGGAACGGCCCTACCTTCGGGACATTGCCGAGGAAGTAGCCCAGCGAGGTGATCGAGGTGACCCACAGCACGGCCCCGATGAAGCTCCAGAAGAAGAAGCGGCGCCGATCCATCTTGGTCACGCCGGCCACCACCGTGATGTAGGTGCGCACGAACGGCACGAACCGCCCGATCACGAGCGCCTTGTTGCCGTGCTTCTCGAAGAACTCGGAGGTCTGGTCGAAGTACTTGCGCTTGAGGATGCGCCCGTCACGGTTGTAGAGCGGTGGCCCGATGGCCCGGCCTATCTCGTAGCCGACGACGTTGCCCAGCAGCGCCGCGATGGTCAGCAGCACCATCGAGAGCACCAGCTCGACCAGCGGGGTGCCCACTCCGAGGACGTCGATCTGCTCGCCGGCGATGAAGAGCCCCAGCGCGAAGAGCAGGGTGTCGCCCGGGAGGAACGGGAAGAACAGTCCGCACTCGATGAAGACGATGACCAGGCTCAGCCAGATCAGGCTGGACCCGAACTCGGAGAGGAGCCACTCGGGGTCCATCCATTTGATGCCGAGCAGCAGCGGCTCGAGCGGGAGGGTCGCCAAGAGCCCGGTCACGTCCCTACGGTACCGGTCGACACCACACGCCCCGGCCACCGGCTAGGGTCGCGCGCGTGGAGACCGGGGAGCAGCGGGCGCCGTACGACCCGATGCCGCACGGGCCCGCCGAGGTCGGCGTGGGTCCGTGGGTGGGTCCGCGGCCGGTGGGGGAGCAGTACGACGAGCAGCTGCTCGTCGAGGGGGACCGCCGCAACGTGGTCGACCGCTACCGCTACTGGACCCTCGAGGCGATCGTCGCCGACCTCGACCTGCGCCGCCACGACTTCCACGTCGCGATCGAGAACTGGCAGCACGACTTCAACATCGGGACCATCGTCCGTAGTGCCAACGCCTTCCTCGCCGCGGAGGTGCACATCGTCGGCAACCGCCGCTGGAACCGCCGCGGCGCGATGGTGACCGACCGCTACCAGCACGTGCGGCACCATCCCACCGCAGCCGATCTGGCCGCCTACCTGCGTGAGCGGCCGGGCGGCCCGGTCGCGCTGCTCGGCATCGACAACCTGCCGGGCTCGCTGCACCTGGAGACCACGACCGTGCCCCGGCAGGTGTGCTTCCTCTTCGGCCAGGAGGGCCCGGGGCTGTCGGACGCGGCTCGCGCGGAGTGCGACGGCACCTTCTCGATCGCCCAGTTCGGCTCGACCCGCTCGATCAACGCCTCGGCCGCTGCCGCGATCGCGATGCATGCCTGGGTGCGGCAGTACGCCGACCTGTCCGGCGACTCGGCCTGGCGGGGCTAGCCCCGGTCGTTGGTCAGCGCCTCCCGCAGCGCCGCCAGGCCCCGCGAGCTGTGGCTCTTGACGGTGCCCTGGCTGATGCGGAGCTCGTGCGCCGTCTCCTCGACCGACAGCGCCAGCCAGTGCCTGAGCACCACGACCTTGCGCTGCATGGGCGGCAGCGCCTGGAGCGCCTCGAAGAGGGCGGAGCGCTCCTCCACCGGCAGCTCGTCGCGAGCAGGGCGCTGTGGCAGGTCGGCCGTCGCCCGCTCGCGTCGCCACGGCTTGCGGTGCTCGTCGATGTCGGCGCGCACGATGATGGTGCGCACGTAGGCCTCCTCGCGGCCGTCCCGGTTGAGCCGCGGCCAGGCGACGTACAGCTTGAGCAGGGCCGTCTGGACCAGGTCGTCGGCGCGGTGCCAGTCCCCGCAGATGGCGTAGGCGATCCGGCGCAGGTGGGTGCGGCGGGCGGCGACGAACTCCGAGAAGGCTGCGTCGCGCTCGTCGGCCCTCACAGCAGACCACCTCCGCCCTCGGCGTACCGCTGCCGGGAGAGCTCCAGGAAGGCGTCGAGCGTCTTGCCTCCCTTGCTGGCCGGGACCGCGATGAACTGCGGGTCGCCGTCGGCCGGGTCCCGTGCCAGGAGGTACCACCGTCCGTCGTCGTACTCGATCTCCGCGACGGCGGTGTGATCGGCGTCGCTCGCGAACGACGTGCCGACCTCGGGGTGCGGCCGCTGCTGGAGGATCGTGGTGCCCTCCTGCGCCACCAGCTGCTCGGTGCCGGGCACGAAGCGGACCGCGTCGTCGATCGGGTAGCCGGGGGGCGGGGCGTCGCCAGGGTACGCCGATGCGTCGGGGTCGTCGTTCGGGTCGAGGTAGGGCGGGTTCGCCCCTGCCCACTTCTGGAACGTCCGGCCCGGGATCGGCTGGGTGAAGGAGGCCGTCCCGCCGCCGTCGTCACTGGCCAGGATCGCCCAGGTGACCGTGCCCCGGTAGCGGACCTTGAGCGCGACGGCGTAGCCGTCCTGGTCGATGCCCCACGGGTTGCGGAGCAGCGTGACCACCTCGAGACCGGGCACCACCTGCACGGTCCCGTCGGCGCCGAGGGTCACCAGGTCGTCGGCGGTGACGCCGGCGTCCTCGACGACGTCGTACGGCTGAGGTCCCGAGCTCTCAGGTGCCGCGGTGGCGGACCCGGCGATCGGGGGCCTCGCGCTGTCGGTCGACCCGCCGGTCGCGATCAGCGCTCCGGTGATCGCCACCGCGACGATGACGAGCCCGGTGCCCGCCTCGGCCAGGCGCCGGCGCCGCAGTGCCTGCCGGCCGCGGCGGACCAGCGCCCCGTCGTCGGTGATCGGCGGGCCGTCGCCGAAGCTGCGCTCGAGCTCGTCGCGGATGTCGGTGTCCATACCGGGGATACGGGGTTCGTCGCTCATCGGTTGTCATCCCGGCTGCGAGAGATCGGCGAGCAGGCGGCGGTGCACCAGCTCGAGGACCACCTCGCGGGCGGGCAGGTCCGCCAGGAGGTACGCCGTCCCCAGCCACCCGGTCGGCTCGAAGGTGATCGTCTGGCTCACCTCGCAGCGCTGCCGCCCGGACGGCGTGACCGACGAGGTCAGCACCACCCGGCCCGGGGCGCGCACGTCGGCCTCGAGCACCAGCCGCCGGAGCTCGGGGTCGGCCTCCGTGACCCGCCAGAAGCCGGCGGTGTCCCCGGTCGCCAGGATCGGGGTGCCCGGAGGCGGCCAGCGTCGGCCCTCGCCGCCGAGCAGTCGGTCGACCCCGCCGCGGAAGACGAGGGGCGCAGCATCGACGTACCACTGCTCGCCGATGCGTCCGGACGCCACCTCCCGCCAGACGTCGCGGGCAGCGATCGGCAGCTCGCTGGTCCGCGAGGTCGTCCGCAGGGTGGTGTGCCGGCGCATGTGTTCACGCTACGTCGGGCATCGATCTGCGTGACGGGAGCCACTAGGGTCGAGGGAGACGTCCGCTCAGCCTGAGGAGTTCAGTCCGATGCCAATCGCCACCCCCGAGGTCTACGCCCAGATGCTCGACACGGCCAAGCAGAACGCGTTCGCGTTCCCGGCCATCAACGTGTCGTCGTCGCAGACCCTCAACGCCGCCCTGCAGGGCTTCGCCGATGCCGGTTCCGACGGGATCATCCAGGTCTCGACCGGAGGGGCCGACTACCTCTCCGGCCCCACGATCAAGAACATGGTGACCGGTTCGGTCGCGTTCGCGGTCTACGCCGCGGAGGTCGCGAAGAACTACCCGATCAACGTCGCTCTGCACACCGACCACTGTCCGAAGGACAAGCTCGACGGGTTCGTCCGGCCACTGGTCGACATCTCGGCGGCCCGGGTCGCGCGCGGCGAGGCGCCGCTGTTCCAGTCGCACATGTGGGACGGCTCCGCCGTACCGCTCGAGGAGAACCTCCAGATCGCCCAGGAGCTGCTCGCCAAGTGCGCGGCGGCGCACATCATCCTCGAGGTCGAGATCGGTGTCGTCGGCGGCGAGGAGGACGGCGTCGAGGGTGGCGGCGGCGAGCAGCTCTACTCGACCCCCGAGGACGCGCTGGCCACGATCGAGGCGCTCGGCAACGGCGAGCACGGCCGCTACATGACCGCGCTGACCTTCGGCAACGTGCACGGCGTCTACAAGCCCGGCAACGTCAAGCTCCGTCCCGAGATCCTGCGGACCTCCCAGGACGCCGTGGTCGACAAGCTCGGCCTGCCCGCCGGGTCCAAGCCGTTCGACCTGGTCTTCCACGGCGGCTCCGGGTCGAGCGCCGAGGAGATCGGCGCGGCGGTCGACTACGGCGTGGTCAAGATGAACGTCGACACCGACACCCAGTACGCCTTCACCCGGCCGGTCGCGGCCCACATGCTCGCCAACTACGACGGCGTGCTCAAGGTCGACGGCGAGGTCGGCAACAAGAAGCTCTACGACCCGCGCGCCTGGGGCAAGGCCGCCGAGGCCGGTATGGCCGCCCGGATCGTCGAGGCCTGCCAGAACCTGCGGTCCGCGGGGACGTCGGTCGGGGTCTGATCCATGCTGCCCCCGAGGTCAGGCCCGTTCGACCGCGGGCCGGACCGGAGGGGTGGCGCGCGCGAAGCCGGCGTGCCCGGGCCTCTCGAACGACAGCGACGCGACCAGGCCGATGACCAGGACGGCGGCGGGGAGCAGCAGCGAGGTCGCCATCGCCTCGCTGAAGGCAGCGGCCACCTGGTCGGGGAGCCTGCCGGAGGAGCCGGCGCCCTCGGTGGGTGAGAAGTCGAGGCCCTCGGCGGCCAGCCGGGCATCCATGAGCACGGCGATCGCGGCCGACCCGAGCACCGCTCCGACCTGACGGGTCGCGTTGTAGATGCCGGCGCCCGCACCCGCCTGCTGGATCGGCAGGTTGCGGGTGGCAGTCGCGCTGATCGGTGCCCAGACGCCTGCACTGCCGACGCCGAGCAGGGTCATCGGCGCCAGGATCTGCCAGGTGGCGGAGTCGGGCGTCATCGCCCGCGACAGCCACAGCAGCGCTGCGATCACGCCGAGGAAGCCGAAGCCGCTCAGCAGCCGGGGGTGGACCCGGTCGGTGAGCCGGCCCACGATGGGTGCCAGCACGATGGTCATGATCGCCATCGGGACCAGCAGCAGCGCCGACTGGGTCGGGCTCAGGTCGCGCACCAGCTGGGCGTAGAGCATCAACGGGAAGGCCATCGCGGTGATCGCGAAGCTCATCGTGGAGATCGCGACGTTGGCCAGGGAGAAGTTGCGGTCGCGGAAGAGCGCGAGCGGCACCAACGGCTCGGACTCGTTGACCGCCTGCCACCAGATGAAGAGCCCGAAGACGAACACGCCGACGATGATCAGGCTCCAGACGGTGATCGGGCCGGCGATGGTGCTCCAGTCGTACTGGTGGCCCTCCTGGATGCCGAACACGATGAGGAACATGCCGGTCCCGCTGAGGGCGACGCCCAGCCAGTCGAACTTGTGCTGGCTGGTCTGCAGCGTGGGGACCAGGCGCCACGCGAGCACGAAGCCGACGATGCCGACGGGCACGTTGATGAAGAAGATCCACTCCCAGCCGAGGCTGTCGACCAGGACGCCGCCGAGGATCGGGCCGACGAGGGTGGCCACGCCGGCGGTGGCGCCCCAGAGTGCCATCGCCCGGCCGCGTCGGGCGGCGGGGAAGATCCGGGTGATCACCGCCATCGTCTGCGGGGTGATCATCGCGGCACCGAGGCCCTGCACCACCCGGGCCAGGATGAGCATCTCGATGCTGGCGGTCAGCCCGCACCACAACGACGCGAGGGTGAAGACGGTCAGGCCGGTGAGGTAGAGCTGCTTGGGTCCGAAGCGGTCACCGAGCCGACCGGTGATGAGCACGGGGACGGCGTACGCCAGGAGGTAGGCGCTGGTCACCCAGACCACCTCGTTGACCCCTGCCTGGAGGTCCTTGATGATCGCCGGCGTCGCGACCGAGACGATCGTCGAGTCGACGAGGATCATGAAGAAGCCCAGGCAGAGCGCGAAGAGCGCCGGCCACGGGTCCTTCTCCTCCCCGGTGGCCACGGGAGCGTCGGCGGCATGGGTCACGGCAACACTCAACACCTCTCCGTGGACAATGCATTCCATGAGTCACATGGATCTGATGGCAGGCCCCCCGCCCACCCACCTCCCGGTCGACCCCGCGATGGCCGAGCTGGTGCCCGGCGCCGACGCGATGGACGTCGTACGACGGCACCCGGACTCGCCGTTCGCCTGGTCCACCCTGGCCACCCTGGCCGCCGAGCAGGGCGACGACGCGGTGACGATCTACGCCTACTCCCGAGTCGGCTACCACCGCAGCCTGGACATGCTGCGCCGCAACGGCTGGAAGGGCCACGGGCCGGTGCCGTGGGAGCACGAGCCCAACCGCGGCTTCCTGACCTGCCTGGCCCTGCTCGCGCTCTCGGCGCGCGCCATCGGTGAGGACGCGGAGTGGGAGCGGTGCTCGGAGTTCCTGCGCGACTCGAGCCCGACCGCCTACGCCGAGCTCCTGGGTGACGTCGAGGACGTCGAGGACTGACCTCTCGAGGCACTCAGCCGGTGAGACCCGCCGGCGCGCCTCCGGGCGTCAGCAGCGAGCGCACCTTGTCGGCACCGAGCGCGAGGAAGAGCGTCGGCAGCCGGGGGCCGCGGTCGGCGTCGACGAGCAGGTTGTAGAGCAGCTTGAAGAAGGCCTTCTGGTCGGTCTTGACCTGGTCGGTCGGGGCGTCGTCGAGGCCGAGGCCGCGGGCCAGCTTGGGGACGCCGTAGATCAGCGAGGTGGTCTCGTCGAGCTCGAGCTGGTCGGGGAGTCGGTCGAGCAGCTGGCGCAGCCAGAGCTCCTCGTCCTCGGTGAGTGCGGCCAGCCGGGCAGCGTCGGGCGTCTCGCGCACGGTGGTGCGGTCCTCGGCCGGCACGAACTCCGACGTCCAGGTCATCGCCCGCGACAGCCGCGGCTCGAGGTCTGCGACAGTCGCGTGCTCGTGCCCGACGTCACCGACGATCCGGCTGATCAGCTCGGCGCTGCCGGCGGTCACGTCGGCGACCGAGGACAGCAGCCGGAAGGGTACGACGACCGGCGGCGTCGCGAGCCGGCCGGCAGCCGCGGTCGACGAGGCCCGCTCGTAGGCAAGCGTCTGCGCGTCGGAGCGGTCCGGGTCGCCGGCCTTCTTGCCGAGCGCGTCCCACTCGTCGTAGAGCCGCACCACCTCCGGGCCGAAGTCGACGGTGAAGGCCTGCTTGGGCTGGCGGCGCACGTAGAGCCAGCGCAGGATCGGCGCCTCGAGGATCTGCAGGGCCTCGGCCGCGGTCGGCACCCCGCCGCGCGAGGACGACATCTTCACCTGCCCGCCGGCACCCACGAAGGAGTAGCCGACGAAGGACGGTGCGCGGCCGCCGTAGACGGCCTTCACCAGCTCCTTGCCGACGGTGTACGACGAGCCGGGGCTGGCGTGGTCGACGCCCCCGGGCTCGAAGTCGACGCCCTCGACGGCCCAGCGCATCGGCCAGTCGACCTTCCAGACCAGCTTGCCCTCGCTCTCGGTCGTCAGGTTGGTGACGCCGTCGTAGGAGCACGCCGTGCAGGTGTAGGACAGCTCGGTGGTGTCGTCGTCGTACGCCGTGATGATCGTGGTGTCACGCCCGCAGTCGCGGCAGTAGGGCTTGTAGGGGAACCGGGCGAGGTCGTCGGTCGCGCCGAGCCCGGTCAGCCCCGACTCGTCGTCGTTGGCCACCGAGTCGGCCAGCGCAGCCGCCTCCTCCTCGCTCTCGGGGGCAGCAGCGACGGCCCCCTCCAGCTGCTTGGTGCGGTAGCGCGCCATCACCCGCTCGATGTCGTCGCGACGTCGTACGGCGGTGAGGATCTGCTCACGGTAGGCGCCGGCGCGGTACTCGACCGTCTGCGACACCTCCTCCATCTCGACGCCCAGCTCGCGCAGCGACGCGACCAGCGGCTCCTTGTAGTGCTCGGCCCAGGAGTCGTGGCAGGACCACGGGTCGGGTACGCCGGACAGCGGCCGGCCGATGTGGTCGGCCCAGGCCGGGTCGATGCCGGCGGGCACCTTGCGGAAGCGGTCGTAGTCGTCCCAGCTGTGCAGGTGCCGGACGGGGATGCCGCGGCGCCGGATCTCCTCGGCGACGAAGTGGACCGTGAGGAACTCGCGCAGGTTGCCGAGGTGCACGGGGCCTGACGGGCTGGCCCCGCTCGCGCAGGTGATCACGTGGTCGTCGCCGTACTGCTCGCGGGCGTGCCGGATGGCGTCGTCGGCGGCGCGCGTCACCCAGTCGTGGGGTTCGCCCTGGTTGCCTCGTGCCATCTCGGTGCGGCTCCTGCGGTCGGGGTGGGGGGACACCCGAACGCTATCGAACCGGCTCCGGTCGAGAGGCCCGGGGACGAGGAAGGGCGCCGGTGCCGCGGTCTGTCAACCGCGCCGGCGCCCTTCGGCGCAGTGCCTCGATCCGGACCGATCCCCCGATTCCGGTCGGTCATGTGGCGGTCGCCCTCCGAGTTGCGACCTTCTGCGCCGCGTCATCGTCGCACTGACCACTCCGTGCCACCGGGCTCCGAGGAGACGCTGGCACTAAGATGCCACCATGGCTCGTCGCCCGACCGACTCGCTGCTGTCGTCGCTGGGGATGTCGCGCGCCGTCGATCACCTCTACCAACGTGTCCAACCACTGTCGGGACGCTCCGTCGAGGCGGTGGCGGACGCCGTTTTCCTCACTCCGGCCGATCTGCTGGTCGCGCTCGAGCCGCTGCTCCAGGAGCGGATCGTCACCGTCGAGGCCGGCCGGATCGAGGTGCTCGCCCCCGGGCAGGTGCTGATGGCCTACCTCGACGAGCAGGCCGCGGCGGCCGGCAGCGCGGCAGATCGGCTCGCGCGCCTGGTCAAGGCGGTGCCGTTCCTGACCGCTCCGACGGTCCGGCCCGCGCCGGGTGAGGTCGTCGACGTGCTCCCGATCAACGGCGAGATCAGCTCGGGCGGCAGCGCGGTCCCGCTGCTGGAGGGTCTGGTCAGCCGTAGCCACGGCGACCTGCTCTGGCTGCGCCCGGACCTGCTGGAGCCGGCCCGCGAGGAGGCGATGTGCGAGGTCGTACGCCGGTGCCGTGAGCGCGGCCGCCGGTCCCGGGCGATCTACCCGCTGACGTCCTGGCGCACCGCCGAGCCCGTGCTCCGGGCCCGCGCCCAGGCCGGCGAGGAGGTGCGACTGCTCCCGGACGTGCCCACCCGGATGTTCGTCATCGGCACCACCCACGTGGTGCTGCCCGAGCCGCTCGGCTCCCGCGACGAGCCGCGCAGCCTGATCCGGCAGCGAGGCCTGGTGGAGGCGCTGACGATGCTCTTCGAGCAGTTCTGGGAGCGGGCCGCGCCGCTGCCCGACGTCCGGGCCGAGGTGGCCGAGAGCGACCTGCGCCGCTTCGTGCTCCAGCTCCTCGCGTCCGGGCTGCAGGACGAGCAGATCGCCCGCCGGCTCGGGGTCAGCCTGCGCACCATCCGGCGCCGGGTCGCGGACCTGCTGACCGAGACCGGCGCCGACACCCGCTTCCAGGCGGGCGTCGAGGCGACCCGTCGCGGCTGGGTCTGAGGCCTACGGCAGGTACATCGCGTAGGCCGACGGCTCCAGCCGCCAGGTCTTGTGGTCCATCGGTCCGTCGAGCTCGCCGTCGGCGCTGCTCCAGAACGGTCCGCCGGTCACCGAGACCGTCCGGCCGTTGAGGTAGGTCACGTCGTCGCGCTCGTGGTGGGTGGCGGACCGGATCCGGGCGGTGTACCTCACCCGCGCCACCGGCCCGACGGCCCTCGAGATCATCACGTCGACCTCGCCGTCGCGGGGATCGGCCTCGGGGGTGAGCTCGGCGCCGCCGCCGACCGAGGTGCCGTTGCCGACCGCGACCATCAGGACCGGCCGCTCCGGGTCTCCGACGACCTTCCCGTCGACCTCGACCCGGACCGTGATGACGGGCGGGTTCCAGGCGGTCATCACCGCACCGATCGGGTAGCCGAGCTTGCCGAGGTTGACCTTGCCGACGCCGACCGAGCCGAGCCGCTTCTTCCAGCGGTGCCCCCGGCGGCTGGCGTTCGCGCCGGCGCCGACGTGCACGTTGTTGACGACGATCCCGTCGTCGTCGTCGAGGATCAGGTCCATCCGTCGGGACCTGCCGGCCAGCACGACGCGGGCCGCCTCCTCGACGTCGAGCGGCACCCCGACACCGCGGGCGAAGTCGTTGCCGGTGCCGAGCGGGAGCAGCCCGATCGTGGTGTCGTGCAGCTGTCCGAGGCGCTTCAGCGCCGCGATCACCGCGTGCAGGCTGCCGTCGCCGCCGGCCACGACCACCGAGCGGGACCCGGCCTGGCGCAGGACGCCGTCGAGCTCGTCGGGCTTGGAGGTCTCGGCCACCTCGATCGACGCGTGGGGTCGGAGGATCGCCAGCGCACGGTCGAGGGTCTCCTCGTCGGAGGTGCCGGCGCCACTGTTCGTGATCACGAGGAGGGGGTCCACGAGCCGGAGACTAGTGCAGCCCGTGGCGTCCGCGGACATCGCTTTGCCGCCGCCTTTGGTAGCGTGGGTTCGCAAGAGCTCCGCTGCGCCAGTCCAACCACGGCGCCCGGGGCTGTTTCCTTTGTGCAAGGAGTAGGTATGCCCGCGATCGTCATCCTCGGTGCCCAGTGGGGCGACGAGGGCAAGGGCAAGGCGACCGACCAGCTCACCACCACCGAGACCATCGACTACGTGGTCCGCACCAGCGGTGGCCACAACGCCGGTCACACCATCGTGATCAACGGCGAGAAGTTCGCGACCCACCTGCTGCCGAGCGGCATCCTCACGCCCGGTGCCACCTCGGTGATCGCGAACGGCGTCGTGGTCTCGCCCGAGGCGCTCTTCGGCGAGCTCGACGCCCTGCTCGCGCGGGGCGTCGGTGGAGCCGCAGCTCGTGGTCAGCGCCAACGCCCACGTCATCGCGTCCTACCACTCGACGATCGACAAGGTCACCGAGCGCTTCCTCGGCAAGAACCAGATCGGCACCACCGGCCGCGGGATCGGGCCGGCGTACGCCGACAAGATCAACCGCGTCGGCGTCCGGGTCGCCGACCTGTTCGACGAGAAGATCCTGCTCCAGAAGGTCGAGGCCGCGCTCGAGCTGCGCAACCAGCTGCTCGCCAAGGTCTACAACCGTCGGGCGATCGCGGTCGACGGGATCGTGGAGGAGCTGCTGTCCTACGCCGACCGGCTGCGCCCGATGGTGGCCGACACCTCGCTGCTGCTCAACAACGCCCTCGACGAGGGCAGGACGGTGCTGTTCGAGGGCGCCCAGGCGACCATGCTCGACGTCGACCACGGCACCTACCCGTTCGTCACCAGCAGCAACGCGGTCGCCGGCGGCGTCTGCACCGGCTCCGGGGTCGGCCCGACCCGCATCGACCGGGTGATCGGCGTGATCAAGGCCTACACGACCCGGGTCGGCTCGGGTCCGTTCCCGACCGAGCTCTTCGACGAGGACGGCATCGACCTGCAACGCATCGGCGGCGAGATCGGCGTCTCGACCGGCCGCACCCGGCGCTGCGGCTGGTACGACGCGGTGATCGCGCGCTACGCCGCGCGCGTCAACGGGCTGACCGACTTCTACCTCACCAAGCTCGACGTGCTCGACGGCTGGGAGAAGATCCCGGTCTGCGTCGCCTACGAGATCGACGGAGTCCGGCACGACGAGATGCCGATGACCCAGACCGAGTTCCACCACGCGAAGCCGGTCTACGAGTTCTTCGACGGCTGGCAGAGCGACATCTCCGGCTGCCGGACGTTCGACGAGCTGCCGAAGAACGCCCAGGCCTACGTCCAGGCGCTCGAGGAGATGTCCGGCACCCAGATCTGGGGTGTCGGCGTCGGCCCGGGACGCGAGCAGACCATCACCGTCCACGCATGAAGATCCTCGTCATCGGCACCGGCGGCCGCGAGCACGCCCTGGCCCGCGCCTGTCGCTGGACCCGGGCGTCACCGAGGTGCACGTCGCGCCCGGCAACCCGGGGATGGCCGTCGTCGCCACGCTGCACGCCGTCGACCCGCTGTCCGGCGCCGGCCGTCGCCGACCTCGCCGAGCGGCTCGGTGTCGACCTGGTCGTCGTCGGCCCCGAGGCGCCGCTGGTCGCCGGGGTCGCCGACGCCGTCTCGCGCGCGCGGGATCGCCGTCTTCGGGCCGAGCGGTGCCGCCGCGCAGCTCGAGGGCTCCAAGGCCTTCGCCAAGGACGTGATGGCCGCCGCCGGGGTCCCGACCGCCCGGGCGCACGTCTGCACCATCGCCCGACGAGGCCGCCGCCGCGCTCGACGAGCTCGGGCCGCCGTACGTCGTCAAGGACGACGGCCTCGCCGCCGGCAAGGGCGTCGTGGTCACCGACGACCGCGACGAGGCGCTCTGGCCCACGCGGCCGGCTGCGAGCGGGTCGTGATCGAGGAGTTCCTCGACGGGCCCGAGGTGTCGCTCTTCGCGCTGTGCGACCGACGAGACCGATGGTGCGACGGTCTACCCGCTCCAGCCCGCCCAGGACTTCAAGCGGATCTTCGACGGCGACGAGGGTCCCAACACCGGCGGCATGGGCGCCTACACGCCGCTGCCGTGGGCGCCCGACGGGCTCGTCGACGAGGTGCTGGCGACGGTGCTGCAGCCGACCGTCGACGAGCTGGCGCGCCGCGGCACGCCGTTCACCGGCCTGCTCTACGCCGGTCTGGCGCTGACCTCGCGCGGCACCCGGGTCGATCGAGTTCAACGCCCGCTTCGGCGACCCCGAGACCCAGCCGCTGCTGGCGCTGCTGGACTCGCCGCTCGCGCCGCTGCTGCACGGCGCGGCGACCGGCACGCTCGCCGACGTGCCCGCCGCCCGGCTGGAAGCCGGGTGCCGCGGTGGCCGTGGTGATGGCCAGCGCCGGCTACCCGGAGTCCGTCCTCCGCACGGTGACGTGATCACCGGCCTCGGCCGACGCCGAGGCGATCGACGGCGTGCACGTCATCCAGGCCGGCACCGCGACCCGGCGGCGACGACCTGGTCACCGCCGGCGGCCGGGTGCTCGCCGTGATCGCGACCGGAGCCGACGTCGCCGCGGCGCGCGCCAGGCGGCGTACGCCGGGGTCGGCGGTCGTCGCGTTCGACGGTGCCCAGCACCGCACGGACATCGCCGACTCCGTCTGAGCGCCGTGGGACACTGAGGCACGTGACCGTCCCCAACGTCCTCGCCACCCGCTACGCCGGTGCCGACCTCGCCCAGATCTGGTCGCCGGAGCACAAGATCGTGCTCGAGCGCCAGCTCTGGATCGCCGTGCTCAAGGCCCAGCGCGACCTCGGCATCGACGTGCCCGACGGCGTGGTCGAGGCCTACGAGGACGTCGTCGCCCTCGCCAGAAGGGGGTCGACCTCGACTCGATCGCCGCGCGCGAGCGGATCACCCGCCACGACGTGAAGGCGCGGATCGAGGAGTTCTCCGCCCTCGCCGGGCACGAGCACATCCACAAGGGGATGACCTCGCGCGACCTCACCGAGAACGTCGAGCAGCTCCAGATCAAGCAGTCCCTCGACCCTGCTCCGCGACCGGGCGGTCGCCACGCTGGCGCGCCTGGCCCGGCTCGCCGCCGAGCACGAGACGACCGTGATGGCCGGTCGCTCCCACAACGTCGCCGCCCAGGCCACCACCCTCGGCAAGCGCTTCGCGACCGTCGCCGACGAGATGCTGATCGGCGCTCGAACGCGTCGAGGACCTGCTGGGTCGCTACCCGCTGCGCGGCATCAAGGGCCCGATGGGCACCGCCCAGGACATGCTCGACCTGCTCGACGGCGACGAGGCCCGGCTCGACGAGCTCGAGCGGCGGGTGGCGGCCCACCTCGGCTTCGACCGGGTCCTGACCAGCGTCGGCCAGGTCTACCCGCGCTCGCTCGACTTCGACGTGCTCTCCGCGCTGGTCCAGCTCGTGGCCGGGCCGTCCAACCTGGCCACCACGATCCGGCTGATGGCCGGCAACGAGCTGGTCACCGAGGGCTTCAAGGAGGGCCAGGTCGGCTCGTCCGCGATGCCGCACAAGATGAACACCCGCTCCTGCGAGCGGGTCAACGGCCTCGCTGTCGTCACCCGCGGCTACCTCTCGATGGTCGGCGAGCTCGCCGGCGACCAGTGGAACGAGGGCGACGTCTCCTGCTCGGTCGTACGCCGGGTCGCGCTGCCGGACGCGTTCTTCGCCGCCGACGGGCTCTTCCAGACGTTCCTGACCGTGCTCGACGAGTTCGGCGCGTTCCCGGCCGTGATCCAGCGCGAGCTGGACCGCTACCTGCCGTTCCTGGCCACCACCAAGGTGCTGATGGCCGCGGTCCGCAACGGCGTCGGCCGCGAGGTCGCCCACGAGGCGATCAAGGAGGCGGCCGTCGGAGTCGCGCTCGACATGCGGCGCGGTCAGGCCGACAACGACGTCTTCGCCCGACTCGCCGCCGACGAGCGGCTCGGGCTGACCGAGGCCCAGCTGGCGACGCCTGGTCGCCGACCCGATCACCTTCACCGGTGCCGCGGTCGCGCAGGTCCAGAGCGTCGTACGCCGGGTCGCCGAGGTGACCGACCGGCTCCCCGAGGCGGCGGCGTACTCACCCGGTGCCATCCTCTAGGACCCGGTCCGCCTGCCTCATCGCCCGGAACGCCATGGCCAGCGCCACCAGCAGCAGCGCCGCCCCGGTGAGCAGCGCGACCGTAGCGGCGGAGTCGTCGGTGCCGGCCGTCGGGCTCGAGGTCGTCCCGACGATCAGCTGGTAGACGGTGACCAGCAGCGCGGCGCCGATCGAGGCGCCGATCCGCTGGCCGGTCTGCAGGGCACCGCCGGCTGCGCCACCCATCCGGGGTGGCACCTCGGCGAGGGTCAGGGTGATGTTGGGCGAGACGACCGCGCCTCCGCCGAGTCCGGTGACCAGGAGGGCCGGCACCAGCCACGGCCACAACGGGTCACGGCCGATGGCGACCAGGGCGACGAAGAGGATCCCGGCGATCATCACCAGCAGCGCACCGACGGTGAGCTGCCGGCCGACGTCGGAGACGAACCGGCCGGCGATCGGGGCCGCGATCGCGGACCCGGCGGCGAAGGGCATCAGCAGCAGCCCCGCCTCGAGCGGCGTGTGGCCGAGGCCCTCCTGGAGGTAGATCGAGATCACCAGCAGCAGCCCGGTGAAGCCGGTGAAGTAGAGGGCGCCCACGCCGAGGCCGTTGACGTAGCCCGGCAGCCCGCGGAGCAGGGCGAGGTCCAGCAGCGGCGGGTGGCCGCGCTGCGCCGTACGCCGCTCCCAGCGCACGAACGCCCAGGCGAAGAAGGGCACCCCGACCAGCAGCAGCAGCGGCAGCCGGGCACCCCCCTCGACGCTGACGACGGGATAGAGCAGGCAGAGCACGGTGGCACCGAGCAGGAGGGCTCCCGGTACGTCGACGTGGGTCTGGCTGCGGTCGATCGTGGCCGGGTCGCGGCGTGGCACCAGGATCGCGACGGCGACGAGGGCGACGATCCCGATCGGCAGGTTGACCAGGAAGAGCCAGCGCCAGCCGTTCTCCTCACCGGCGAGCGCGATGATCACGCCGCCCAGGACCGGCCCGATGGCCGAGGAGACCGAGACGGTGAAACCGAACATCCCGAAGGCACGAGCGCGTTCGCGGCCCCGGAAGAGCTGCTGGATGAGACCGGAGTTCTGCGGTGTGAGCAGGCCGGCGCTCGCGCCCTGGGCGAGCCTCGCCACGATGACCAGGGCGGCGTTCGGTGCCAAGCCGACGGCGGCGCTCGACACGACGAAGAGCACCAGTCCGATCAGCATCATCCGGCGCCGGCCGTAGGCATCCCCCAGCCGTCCGCCCGCGACCAGGGTCAGCCCGAAGGCGAGCGCGTAGCCCGAGACCACCCACTGCACGGTCCCCGCGGAGGTGCCCAGCCCCTCCCGCATCGAGGGGATCGCGACGTTGACGATGGAGACGTCGAGCAGCGCCATGAAGCCCACGACCAGCGAGACGCCGAGGATCCGCCAGCGCCGCGGGCTCGGGACGTACGTCGGAGCCGGAGCCGGAGCCGGGTCAGGCGCGGGCGTGGCCGCCCCAGTTCTCGAGCTTGGTGGCGACGGTGTGCAGGTCGGCTCGCCAGACGTCCTCGGGGCCGGGCGGCAGGATCTCGTCCCACTCGACGGCGTAGGAGCCCAGGATCCCGGGGAGCCCCTCGATCCGGGCGAAGAACCAGACGTGCAGGTGCGACGACCCGTCACCCCACCGGTTGACGTGCACCCGGCCGATGTTCGGCAGGTTGCCGATGATCCGGACCAGGCGGCTCGAGATCCGGCCCAGCTGCGAGGCGAGGTCGTCGTCGAGGTCGCCGTAGTCGAGGTGCTCGCGGGTCCACAGCGTCAGCACGAGCGGCAGCCCGGAGGGCTTCTCCTCGGCGGTGAGGACCCAGAACTCGTCCTCCCAGACGATCCGCTCCGGGTCGATGCCGGCGCACACGCCGCAGGGCTTGCCGCTCTCGTCGCCGATGCGGGTCTGCTCGGGTGCGGGTGCGGCGAGGGCCTTCGGGACGACCTCCCCGTCGACGACCGTCCACGGGAAGGCGTCCCACCCGCGGATCGGCGGCGCCGGCAGGTGACCGTCGGTCCCGACGGCCTCGACGACCCTGGCGTACACCTCTGCGGCTGACTCTGGCATGGCCCAACTGTGCCAGCCCGACTTGCGCGTCCGGGGAGCGGCCCCGGACGATCGCGACATGAGTGCTCCCGTGACGATCTCGATCACCCGGACCATCGCGCCCGGTCACAGCGACGAGATGTTGGCCTGGATCCGGGCCGGGTCGGCGCTGGCGACCCGGTTCGACGGCTTCCTCGGCTCGGGGTGGGTGCGGCCGTCGGCGGAGTCCGACGAGTGGCACATGCTCTACCGCTTCGCCGACGACCAGTCGCTCGCCGTCTGGGAGGCCTCGCCGCAGCGTCAGTGGTGGCTCGGTGCCGCCCAGGGGCTCGTGGGGGAGTCGCGGGTCGAGCGCCGTACCGGCATCGAGGGCTGGTTCGACCCGCCGCTCACCCACGACGTGGAGGACCTGCGCCCCGCTCCGCCCGCGCCGCCGCGATGGAAGCAGGCGTCGGTGATCTTCCTCGTCTTCTACCCGCTCAGCCTGATCGCGAACTGGGCGGCCAGCCACACCGTCTCCGGGTGGGCGCTGCCGTTGCGGGTGCTGGCGACGGTTCTGGTGATGACGCCGATCATGACGTACGTCGCGCTGCCCTGGATCACCCGACGGATGGAGTGGTGGCTCAACCCGGGAGCGCGGGTGCGACGCTCCCCCTGACCGGCCGGCTCTGGAGATCCGTAAGTCGACTGGAGGGGTCGACTATGATGGGAGCCATGTCTCTGGACGTGCTGCCGCCCTTCCCCTCGTTCGACGACCCCGACGAGGTCGCCGTCGTGGTGCCCGCGCCGAGCGGCGGCCCCGGCAACTGGTCCGGCGCAGCCAGCGCGGTGCTGGTCGACGGGACCTTCTGGCTGACCTACCGGGTCCGTCGCCCGCTCGCCGAGGGACGCGGGGTCACGGTCGTGATCGCCCGGTCCCAGGACGGGGTCTCCTTCGAGGCGGTGGCCGAGGTGCATCGCGACTCGTTCGGCTGCGAGTCCTTCGAGCGGCCGGTGCTGGTGCCCGTTCCGGGTCTCGGCTGGCGGCTCTACGTCTCCTGCGCGACGCCGGGCTCCAAGCACTGGTGGGTCGACAGCCTGACGGCGCGCACGCCGGAGGAGCTGCCGTCCGGACACCAGCAGGTGGTGCTGCCCGGCAGTGCCGACGTGGCGGTCAAGGACCCGGTGATCATCCCGGGCGACGGCGGTCCCGACAGCTGGCGGATGTGGCTGTGTTGTCACCCCCTGACCGACACCGGCCACGAGGACCGGATGACCACCCGGTTGCTCACCAGCGACGACGGCCTGGACTGGACTGACCGGGGTGAGGTCCTCGCCGGCCGCACCGGCCGCTGGGACGCGCGCGGCGCCCGGGTGACGACGGTGATCTCCGAGCGCCCGCTGACGGTGCTGTACGACGGCCGCGCCGACGCCGGCTCCAACTGGTACGAGACCACAGGAGTGGCGCGCTGGGACGGTGACCGGCTGGTCGCCGACGACGAGGACCCCATCGCCTCGCCCTACTCCGACGGTGCGTGGCGCTACGCCTCCGCCGTGCCCCTCCCCGACGGCCGGACCCGCTTCTACGTCGAGGCCGCGCGTCCCGACGGCGCCCACGACCTGGTCACCGTCGTCCGCTGACGTCAGGCGGTCTTGCTGCGCTCCGCGAACGAGCCCCGGCTCTCGGTGGAGACCCAGTCGGAGAAGTCCTCGCCGGTGAGCTCGGAGAGCAGCGCGACGTCGTCGACGAAGGCCGGCAGCAGCTGGGCCCGCTGCTCGGCGGTGAGCTTGGGTCGGTGGGTCGCCGCGGAGCCGGTGAGTCCGTTGATCAGCGGCCCGCTGGCCCGGCGCCACAGCTGCGGCGGGGCGAACTGAGCCAGCCGCGCACCGGTCCGCACCACCGGGCCGAGGATGGTGGGGCGCCAGCCCGGCGTGACGAAGCTGCGGGAGTTGTCCCGCGGGATGCTCGAGATCGCCCCGGTCGAGATGTCGAGGAACCGGCAGGCCCGGTCGACCGCACCGCGGGGGTCGTCGACGATGTCGCGGTAGCGCAGCACCAGGATCCGCTCCGGGTCGACGAAGCGCTGCAGGTGGGCCAGCTGCTCGCCGTACAGCCCGAGCTCGCGGTAGCGCCAGAACGGCGCCCACCCCGCCCGGACGCGGTCGTCCTGCCGTGCGAACGCCTCGGAGAAGTCGGAGACCGGCTCGAGGCCGTCGGACCACAGGTGCATCCAGTTGGAGTAGGCCCGGTCGACGGGGTCGCGGACCACGGCGATCAGGCGCACCTCGGGCAGCTCCTCGCCGATCCGGCGGTGGGCGCCGCGGCTCCACAGGTAGAACGGGGTGCTCTCACCGCGGACCTGGTGGTCGGGAGCCGAGGCGAAGAGCTGGGTGTACTGGTCCTGGCGCCAGATCCACTCCTGCTGGGAGTGCGCGTCACCGGGTCCGCGCCAGGCCGGCGGCGGAGCGCCGTCGCAGAGCCAGTACTTCGGCTCCTTCGGGTCGCTGACGAAGACCTGGGGATGCTGGGCGAGCGCGTGGTGCAGCGCGGTGGTGCCTGCCTTGGGGGCGCCCACGATCAGGAAGTCCGGGCGCGGCTCGCGGCTGATCATGGAAGGAAGAGTAGATCACGCGACTAACACAGAACAGGCCTGCTTCTAGGGTGGACCCGTGAGCGACCTCAACATCCCGCCGGCTCCCGCGATCGACGGTGCCAGCCACCTCCACTCGGGCAAGGTGCGCGACCTCTACGAGCTGCCTGACGGCCACCTGCTGATGGTCGCCAGCGACCGGATCTCGATCTTCGACTTCGTGCTCGACACCACGATTCCCGACAAGGGCGAGATCCTGACCCGGATGTCGCTGTGGTGGTTCGACCAGCTCGCCGACCTGCTTCCCAACCACGTGGTCAGCACCGACGTGCCGACGCAGGTGCGCGGGCGGGCCGTGGTCTGCGAGCGGCTCGACATGTTCCCGGTGGAGTGCGTCGCTCGCGGCTACCTGACCGGGTCCGGTCTGCTCGACTACCGCGCCACCAACGAGGTCTGCGGGGTCGCGCTGCCGCCCGGGCTCGAGGACGGCAGCCGGCTCCCCGAGCCGATCTTCACGCCCGCTACCAAGGCAGAGCTCGGCGACCACGACGAGAACGTCTCGTACGACGTCGTCGCCTCCACCATCGGGGCCGACCGTGCCGCCGAGCTGCGCTACCTCACCCTCGCGGTCTATGGCCGGGCCGAGGGGATCGCTCGCGAGCGCGGCATCATCCTGGCCGACACCAAGCTCGAGTTCGGGACCCGCACTGACGGGACGACCGTGCTCGCCGACGAGGTGCTGACCCCCGACTCGTCACGCTTCTGGCCGGCCGCGGAGTGGCAGCCGGGCCGCACCCAGGCGTCGTACGACAAGCAGATCGTGCGCAACTGGGCGCTCTCGCCCGAGTCCGGTTGGGACCGCGCGTCGGGTGCCGCACCGCCGCCCCTGCCGGACGAGGTCGTCGCCCGCACCCGCAGCCGGTACGTCGAGGCCTACGAGCTGCTCACCGGGGAGTCGTTCTGAGCCGCGACCGCGGAGCCATCGAGGTCGCGGTCCCGCCCGAGGTGGCCTTCGACTACTTCGCCGATCCGCGCCACCGCCCCGAGTGGCAGTCCAGCCTGGCCAAGGTCGAGGACGTCGACGGTGAGCCCCGCGTCGGCCAGACCTGGGTGGACGTCACCACCCCCGGGCTGCGGCCGGCGATGGAGACCACCGAGCTGGACCGTCCGAACCGCTGGACCGAGCGCGGCACCTGGCGGGGGTTCGAGGCCGTGCTCACCCTCACCTTCACCCCCACTGATGCCGGCTGCACGATCGGGGTGACCATGCGGTTGACCGGACGCGGGCTCGTCAGACCGGTGGCGGGGGTGCTGGACAGGGTGGCGCCGTACGCCGTGCGCGCCGACCTGCGCAAGGCCGCTGAAGTCCTCGCGCGCCGTTCGTGACCCCGAGCTGGTGACCACTGAGTAGGTTTAGCCCCACACCCGACGTGATGGAGGCCACTGTGTACAACCTGTCGACCCTGCTCGAGGACGGCGCCGCGAGGTATCCCGACCGCACCGCGATCGTGCTGGGAGACACCCGGCTGACCTACGAGCAGGTGAACTCCTTCTCCAACATGGTCGCCAACCTGCTGGTGGCACGGGGCATCAGGCCTGGTGACAAGGTGGCGTTGAGCTGTCCGAACCTGCCCTACTTCACCATCGTCTACTTCGGCATCCTCAAGGCGGGCGGCACCGTCGTGCCCCTCAACGTGCTGCTCAAGGGCCGCGAGGTCGCCTACCACCTGGCCGACTCCGACGCGGTCGCCTACTTCTGCTTCGAGGGCACCCCCGAGCTGCCGATCGGCGCCGAGGGTCACGCCGGCTTCGAGGCCACCGACACGTGTGAGCACTTCTTCGTGATCACAGCCGACCTGGCTGCACCCTCGCCGATCGAGGGCGTCGAGACGATGGCGCAGGCGATCGGCGGCCAACCGGCCACCTTCGAGACGGTCGCGACCGACGAGGACGACACCGCGGTCATCCTCTACACCTCCGGCACGACCGGGCAGCCGAAGGGCGCCGAGCTCCGGCACCGCAACATGCGCGACAACGCGCTCTCCGGCAAGGAGCTCTTCGGGGCCGATCCCGAGCACCCCGACACCTACCTGTGCGTGCTGCCGCTCTTCCACTCCTTCGGCCAGACCGTCATCCAGAACGGCGCCTTCGCCTACGGCGGCACCGTCGTGATGCTGCCCCGCTTCGAGCCGCACGCGGCGCTGGCGCTGATGGCACGCGACCGGGTCACCTTCTTCGCCGGTGTCCCGACGATGTACTGGGGGCTGCTCGGTGCCCTCGACGAGACGGTGGACGTCGAGTCCCTGGCGGCCAACCTGCGGGTGGCCGCCGCCGGCGGCTCCGCGCTCCCGGTCGAGGTGCACAAGGACTTCGAGAAGAAGTTCGGGGTCACCATCCTCGAGGGCTACGGACTCTCCGAGACCTCTCCGGTCGCGAGCTTCTCGCTGTACGGCCAACCCGTGCGGGTCGGCTCGATCGGGCTTCCGATCCCGGGTGTCGAGATGGAGCTGCTGCAGGCCGGCAGCTGGGACGAGGTGCCGGAGGGTCCCCACGAGATCGGCGAGATCGCGATCAAGGGCCACAACGTGATGAAGGGCTACTACAACCGGCCCGAGGCCACCGACGAGGTCATCCGGGACGGCTGGTTCCGCTCCGGTGACCTGGGTCGGCGCGACGAGGACGGCTGGTACTACATCGTCGACCGCTCCAAGGACATGATCATCCGCGGCGGCTTCAACGTGTACCCGCGCGAGATCGAGGAGGTGCTGATGACCCACGAGGCGGTCTCGCTCGCAGCCGTCATCGGGGTGCCGCACGAGAGCCACGGCGAGGAGATCAAGGCCTACCTGATCCTGCACTCGGGTGCCGAGGTGACCGAGGCCGAGATCGTCGCCTGGTGCAAGGAGCAGATGGCCAACTACAAGTACCCGCGTCAGGTGCAGTTCGTGGAGACCCTCCCGATGACCTCGACCGGCAAGATCCTCAAGCGTGAGCTGAGCTGACCGCCTACCTCCGGAGTGACATGCGCCTACGTCGGATTCCGGCCACCACGCTGGTGCTGGCGGTGGTGCTGCTGAGCGGGTGCGACGGAGCGACGGACGTCGACCCCGAGACGCCCGTGGACACCGGCATCACCTCGGGTGGCGAGCCAGCCGATCCGCGCAGTGACCAGCCCGAGCCGGAGGCCAGCTTCCGGGTGGAGGTGACGCCCGACGACACGGCGGTGTCGATCCGCTATCGCCTGACCAACGGCTCCGACCGGGTGCTGCTGGTGCCCAACCAGCTCACGGACTCCAACGGCGCCGTCGACGACACCCGGCAGACCGTCTACGTGACCGGGACGGGCGAGCATGCCGTGGCCATCTCCCAACGGGTTTTCGCGAGCCCGGAGACCGACCGTCTGGACCTCGCACAGCTCCCGACGGTGGGTGTCTCCCGGCTGAAGCCTGGCGGCATCCTGTCGGTCGACCTCGAGGTGCCGTTGCCGCTCGAGCGTCGTCACCCGTTCGGCGACGACCTCGGCTACGGCACCATCGAGCTGCCGGACCCGGTCGACGAGGTGCAGTTCTGCCTGGGTGTCATCTCGGCCCCCGTCGCCCCGAACGTGGGGCTGGTGCGCTCCGACGGTGTGAGCACCATCCAGCACGGCACTCCCGCCAACGACGCGCAGTACCTCTACTGCTCCGACCCTGTCGACCTCTGAGGTCCTACTCGAACGGGTTGGGCCGGGCGCCCGGCAGCTGGGCGATCAGCTCACGCGCCTGGCCGGCGACCTTGTGCTCGACGAGCACCTCGTAGCGGGTGGCGACCACCTGGGCGATCGAGGAGAAGTCCCGCTGGCCGCGGGTCATGGCGTAGCCGAGCAGCGCCCAGACGATGCCGAAGCCGGCGCCGATCGCCATGCACGACGCGAGCACGCCGAACCAGTCGTTGCTGGTGAAGACCAGGAAGAGCAGCCCGATGAAGAGCCCCAGCCACAGTCCGGACAGCAGGCCGCCGAGGGCCACCCGACCGGTCGTGAGCCGCCCGGTGATCCGCTCGATCCGCTTCAGGTCGGTGCCGACGATCATCAGGTGCTGGACCGGGAACTCCTGGTCGCTGAGGAAGTCGACCGTCTTCTGGGCGGCGGCGTAGTCGTCGTACACCGCCAGGGACTGTGGGTACTCGAGCTTCAGCAGATGGGTGCCGGGGTTGCCGGACGGCATGCTCATACCGCTCAGTCTGCCCGACCTGCTGTTCGCGAGAACTTCTGAAACGATTCTCCGAAAGTGGTCACGTGACTTCGCAAACCGTGGTTTCATGATGGTCTCGGATCCCCCATGGGGGTGGGGTCTGGTCTACATGGGGGATTCTCGGGTGCCTAGCTCTGCTCGTCGTTGTCTTGTGCTGTGCCTTTCTGTCGCACTGCTGCTGTCTCCGCTGGCCATGACGGCCGGCGCCCAGGCGGCCACCAACAAGCCGCCTCGCCTCACCGCGATCGGCACCCAGATCGTCGCCGCCGGGCACCTGCTCGTGGTGCGGCCGAAGGCGTCGGACCCTGACCGAGGCCCCAAGAAGCTGAGCTTCTCCGCCACCGGTCGCCCGAGCTGGCTGACGCTGAACGCCAAGACCGGCGTGCTGCAGGGCCGCCCCGCGGTCTCGCTGATCGGCCGCAGCTGGCCGATCACGCTCAAGGTCTCCGACGGCAAGGCCACCGCGACGCGGAAGTTCACCGTCAAGGTGAAGGCCAACGCCGCACCGGTGCTCGCCGCGATCAGCAACCGCAACGTGCGCGTGGGTGACCAGCTCATCGTCCGCCCGCTGGCCACCGACGCCGACAAGGGCCCCAAGCCGCTGAGCTACTCCGTCTCCTACGTGAAGATCGGCAGCTCGCCGAGCAAGCCGGTCTGGCTGACCTTCAACGCCAAGACCGGCTACCTAACCGGTACGCCGACGGCGGCGGACGTCAATGACAGCTGGAAGGTCACCATCACCGTCTCCGACGGTCAGAAGACCGCCAAGCGCGCCTTCACCCTTGCGGTCATCCCGGTTCCGGTCCCCAACAAGGCGCCCGTCGTCGAGGACCAGGCCTTCACCGTCGTCGAGAACGCTGCGGGTGCCACCGTCGGCACCCTCGTCGGCACCGACCCCGACGGTGACACGGTGCGCTGGTCGCTGGCCACCGACGCGCCCTTCGCGGTCAACGCGGCGGGCAAGATCGTCACCACCGAAGCCCTCGACTTCGAGGACACCACGTCCTACGACCTCGTCGTGACCGCCTCCGACGGCAAGCTCTCCACTGATGCTGACGTCACGGTCACCGTGAAGAACGTCGACGAGAGCCCGGTCATCGCCCCGATTGCGAAGGTCACGACCGACGAGGACGAGGCGATCGCGCCGATCGCCGTGACGGCCACGGACCCGGAGCAGAAGGCGGTGACCCTCGCGGTCGCCGGCCTGCCCGCCGGTCTCTCCTACGCCGCCGGCAAGATCACCGGCACGCCCACCGTGCCCGGCACCTACTCGGTGATCGTCACCGCCGACGACGGCACCTCCGTCGCCGCCACCGCCACCTTCACGATCGTCGTCACGAACGTCAACGACGCCCCGGTCCTTGCCGACAGGACCTTCACCGTCGCCGAAGGCTCCGCGTCCGGCGCCGTGGTGGGCACCCTGGTCGCGACGGACGAGGACGGCGACACCCTCTCCTACGCCAGCACCTCGACCGACTTCAAGGTCTCCGCGACCGGCACCATCACCGTCGGCAGTGCCGACCTGGGCAACGGCTCCGGTCCCTTCACCGTCACCGTCACCGTCACCGACGGCAAGGGTGGCAGCGACACCGCGTCCATCACCGTCAAGGTCTCCGACGTCGACAACGCCCCGGTCATCCAGGGCGAGCCCTACGCCTTCGACGTCGCCGAGAACGCTGCCGTCGCTGCGGTCGTCGGGACCATCACCGCGACCGACGCCGACCAGGACACCATCGACTACACGATCGTCTCCGGCAACGTCGGCAACGTCTTCGCCATCGACACCGCGACCGGCAAGATCACCGTGGCCGGCGCCCTGGACTACGAGACCACGCGCTCCTACACCCTCAGGGTCCGCGCCACCGCCGGCACCAGGTCCGACGAGTCCGACGTCACCGTCAGGGTGACCAACGTCAACGAGGCGCCGGTCGTCTCGGCCATCACCGCGAAGACCGCCACCGAGGACCAGGCGATCACCGCCATCCCGGTGGTCGTCATCGACCCCGACCAGGGCGACACCACCACCGTCACGGTGACCGGCACGCCGAACGGTGTCACCTACGCCAACGGCAGCATCGTCGGCACGCCCACCGTCTCCGGCACCTTCACGGTCGTCGTGACGGCGACCGATGCCAAGGGCCTCACCGGCTCCACGACGTTCACGCTGACCGTCGCGAACGTCAACGACGCCCCGGTCCTCGCCGCGATCGGCAACCGGAGCGCCACCGAGGACACGGCGATCACGCCGATCCAGGTCACCGCGACCGACGAGGACGGCGACGCCGTCACCTACACCGCCTCCGCCCTGCCCGCCGGGCTGAGCTGGAACGCCGCGACCGGCACCATCACCGGCACCCCGACCCAGGCCGGAGAGTTCTCGATCACCGTCACCGTCACCGACGGCAAGGGCGGCACCGACACCGAGACCTTCGCGATCACGGTCGCCAACGTCAACGACGCGCCGGTCATCACCTCGGTCACGCCGTCGTCGATCAGCGGCACCGTCGGTGCGGCCCTGTCCGCCGTCGTGACCGTCGCGGTCACCGACGAGGACGCTGACGTCGCCGCGCTCACCGTCACCGGCCTGCCCGCCGGGCTCACCGCGGTCGACAACAAGAACGGCACCGTCACCATCGCGGGCACGCCCACCGCCGACGGCCTGACGACGGCCATCGTCACCGCGAACGACGGCAAGGGCGGCACCGACACCGCCGACCTCGCGTTCACCATCGCCCAGGGCGCCGTGCACCAGAAGTACAGCTTCACCACCACGGCCGACACCGCCGTCCCGGCTGGCTACACCAAGCAGGACGGCTCGGCCTGGACCGACGCGTCGGGCATCGGCTGGGTCACCCAGGCGAGCGTCACCACCGCCACGCACGTCCCGCTCGACATGCGCACCAACACGCGTGCTCGCACGCGACCGGCACCGGTCACCGCCCTTCAGAACCGGCTCATCCACATGCAGTACGGCGATTCGACGCCGCCGCTGCAGGCCGGGCAGAACACCGTCTCGGGTGCCTTCGAGCTCAAGGTCCCCAACGGCTGGTACGCCGTCACCGCCTCGGTCGGCGACCAGATGGGCACGACCTACGACAGCCTCTACTCCATCAACGCCGAGGGCGTCGCCCTCATCGACAAGTTCCAGGGCACGGCCGCCAAGGAGTACACGACCGCGACGAAGACCGTCCAGGTCACCGACGGCCGGCTGACCGTCGATGCCATCGGCGGCACGAACACCAAGCTGAACTACCTCGAGGTCGACACCACCGACGCCCCCGACCTGACCGCTCCGGCCGCGCCGAAGACCCTGGTCGCCACCGCCGGGGACGCGTCCGTCGCTCTCACCTGGGCCGCCGGCACCGAGAGCGACCTCGCGGGCTACCGCGTCTACCGCGGCACCGCTGCCGGTGTCGCTACCTCCGGCGACGGCATCGCCGGCCTGGTGACCACGGCGTCGTACACCGACACCACCGCCAGCAACGGCACGAGCTACTTCTACGTCGTCGTCGCGGTGGACAAGTCCGGCAACACGTCGGCCGCCTCCAACGAGGTGACCGCCAAGCCCGTGGGCGTGCAGGTGCACGAGAAGTACAGCTTCACCACCGCCGCCGACCCGGCCGTCCCGGCCGGCTTCACCAAGCAGGACGGCTCGCCCTGGACCATCGTCACCGGCATCGGCTGGGTCACCCAGGAGAGCATCGCCACGGCGACGCACGTCCCGCTCAACCTGACCGCCAACACCCGGGTGCGCACGCGCCCGGCACCGGTCACCGCGTTGCAGAACCGGCTGATCCACATGCAGTACGGCGACGCCGAGGGTGGCAACGGCACCAACGGCACCAAGACGGCGGGTGCGTTCGAGCGAGCCGTCCCCAACGGCTGGTACGACGTCACCGTCTCCGTCGGCGACCAGGTCGGCGGTACCGGCTACGACAGCCAGTACACCGTCAACGTCGAGGGGACCAAGGCGATCGACCGGTTCCAGGCCACCGCTGCGACCGAGTACAAGACGGCCACGGTGACCGTGCGGGTCTCCGACGGTCGCCTCACCATCGACGCGGTCGGCGGCTTCAACACCAAGCTGAACTACCTGACGCTGGACAGCGCCACGGGCCCGGTCGAGCCGGACGTGCACGCCAAGGTGCGCTTCTCCGACGACGTGACCGCGCCGCCGGCCGGCTACAGCAAGGACTTCGGCGAGGCGTACGGCGCCCGCACCGGAGCCGACCAGGGCGCCGGCCAGACCTACGGCTGGCTGTCGCTCGCGACCGACGCCCCGGTCAGCCTCGTCGGCAACGGCCGCAACCGGCTCACCGGCGCCACTCCGGTCCCGGGCACGCCGGTCCTCCAGGCCGGGTTCATGCACATGCAGCTCCCCGACAACGCATCGCAGGGCGTGAAGGTCCCGGGCTACTGGGAGATGTCCGTCCCGAACGGCACCTACGAGGTGTCCGTCTCGACCGGTGACGCGCTGTCGGTCGACAGCGAGGCCTGGCTCAACATCGAGGGCCAGAACGCCATCGCGGCGTTCGTGCCGACCGGTGCCGCCGGTGCCGCGACGCACTTCGCCTCCGCCACCCGCACGGTCACGGTCGCTGACGGTCGCCTGACCGTCACCCCGCGCTCCGGCACCAACACCAAGATCAACTGGGTGACCCTCGACAGCGTCGCCGGCGCGAGCGACCGGCCCGGGGTCCGCAAGACCACCCCGGCCAACCTGGCCACCGCGGTCTCGCCGGTCTCCACCAGCGTGGTGGCCGACCTCGACCTGGTCGGCAGCGGTGTCGACGCGGCCTCGCTGCACAACGGCGCGGTCAAGCTCACCAAGGTGGCCGACGGCTCCGCGGTCGCGGGCGCTGGCCTGACCAGCGGTGGTGGCGACACCATCAACTTCTCCCCGAGCGACGCGCTCGAGGAGAACACGCTCTACCGCCTGGAGATCACCTCCAGCGCCAAGGACGTCAGCGGCCGCGCGTTCAAGCCCTACTCGATGGTCTTCAAGACCGGGGTCAACACGTCGGGCGGTGGTCCGATCGCCTTCGACAAGACCGACTCGGGTGCCGCCAAGGGCGCGATGTACACCTCGCTCGTCAAGGGCCCGGACGGCAAGCTGTACGCCGGCTCCATCACCGGCGAGATCTACCGGTTCACCATCGCGGCCAACGGCTCGCTGACCAACCGCCAGACGATCAACACGGTCAAGGACTACTCCAGCAGTGCCGCCAGCGGCGACACCGTCAACAAGGGCTCGCGCAGCGTCATCGGCCTTGCCTTCGACCCCGCGTCCACCGCGAGCAACCTGATCCTGTGGATCAGCGACAACTCGCCGTACCTCGGGAACCAGGTCCCCGACTTCAGCGGCCGGATCGCCAAGCTGACCGGCGCGGACCTGCAGACCTACACCTCGGTCATCGACGGGCTGCCCCGCTCGGTCAAGGACCACGAGACCAACTCGGTCGCCTTCGGTCCCGACGGCTCGCTCTACTTCACCCAGGGCGCCAACAACGCCATGGGCGCGCCGGACGGCGCCTGGGCCAACCGTGACGAGCAGGTCCTGTCCGCTGCCGTCCTCAAGCTCGACCCGACCAAGCTGCCCGGCACCCTGCCGGTCAACGTGCGCACCGGCAGCGCCGGCAGCTACAACCCGTACGCCGCGAACGCGCCGCTGAGCATCTACGCCCGCGGGGTCCGCAACGCCTACGACCTGGTCTGGCACAGCAACGGCCACCTCTACGTCCCGACCAACGGCTCGGCCGCGGGCGGCAACGTGCCTGAGGTCCCGGCCACCCTGCCCGCGAGCTGCGCGAGCCGCCCCGACGGCGGCTACACCGGCCCGAAGGTCGCGGCGCAGACGAACAACCCGGAGGAGACGGACTACGTCTTCGACATCAAGAAGGACAAGTACTACGGCCACCCCAACCCGGCCCGGTGCGAGTACATCCTCAACAACGGCAACCCGACCGCCGGGGTGGACGCGTTCGAGAACTCCAAGTACCCCGTGGGCACGCTGGCGGACCCGAACTACGCGCTGTCCGACGTCTACGACGCCGGCCTGCACGCCAGCGCCAACGGCGCCATCGAGTACAAGGGTGGCGCGTTCGGTGGCGCGCTGAACGGCAAGCTGCTCTACGTCCGCTACAGCTCCGGCCAGGACATCGCCACCTTCGACGTGGCGGCCAGCGGCAAGCTCACCAACCGCACGTTCGGCCGCACCGGGCTCACCGGTCTGGCCCAGCCGCTCGACGTCACCGAGGACACCGCCACCGGCAACCTCTACGTCACCCAGCTGACCGACGACGTGGCCAACACCTCGATCGCCCTGCTCAAGCCGCAGGGTGGCGGCGGCGGCCCGGTCGCGACCGCGACCGACCGGCTGGTGTTCAGCAGCCAGACCAACGCTGCGGCGGCCTCGCCGTCGCTGAACGCCGTCGTCACCAACGCCGGGCTGGAGCCCGTCACCATCCCCGCAGGCGGTGCCACCACCACCGGCGGTGACGCCAGCCAGTTCCTGGTCGTCGACGCGGCGACCTCGGTCACCACGATCGCGCCCGGCGCCTCGGCCAGCATCAAGGTGGCCTTCAGGCCCACCTCGGTCGGCGTCAAGGCCTCGACCCTGAACGTCAACACCAGCGCCGGCGCCAAGACCGTCACGCTGCGTGGCCTCGCGGCTCCGGGGCTGGAGGGTGGCAACGAGCCGTCGCTGCAGCGGGTGATGGACACCTGGCAGATCCCGATCGACGTCGGCGACCCCGACCCCAGCAACGCCTCGATGCCCGCGACCCAGGGCCCGATCGGCGACGAGATCGCCGCCCAGCTGTTCCAGAAGGCCGCCTTCGACAAGCCGATCAGCATCGAGCCGATCGCTGCCTACGGTCCGCAGGCCAATGACCCGGCGATCAAGGTCGGCTGGTACAACGCCGGCAACGGCAGCGGCGCGGGCCTGCACCAGCAGTACACGATCAAGGCGTCCGAGGCGCAGGGGCTGATGCTCAACCCCACGGGCACGACGACCAACATCGACCCGGGTGAGGAGACCGCCTTCGGCCTCTACTCCGAGTGGCCCTACTTCTCCGGTCGCAAGGCCTACACCGAGGACGCGCTCAACACCTGGGACGCGACCTACCCGCACCACCTGCGGGTCTACCCGTTCAAGAACCCGGACGGCTCCGTCGAGCCGAACACCTATGTCGTGGCCACCGAGGAGGTGCCCGGCTCGCCGTTCGACAGCCAGGACATCGTCGTGGTGGTGCGCAACGTCAAGCCCTACGTCGCGGCGGCCACCAACGCGGTCGCCAAGGTCGTCAACCCGGACCCGGCTCCCTTCGCCGACCAGGTCGCCTTCAGCCGGATCCAGACCCCGGTCGACGCCGAGCAGAAGGTCGCCGACACCGGCAAGGTCCGGATCAGCAACACCGGCACCCAGGCCATGGCCGTCACCGGCCTGACCCTCACCGACACCTTCGCTCTCGTCGACGCACCCGCGCTGCCCTTCACGCTCGCGCCGGGCGCCACCCGCGACGTGACCGTGCGGTTCACCGCCACCTCGACCCGGGTCCACAACGGCACCCTCACGGTGCAGAGCAACGCCGGCAACGGCGCCCAGAGCATCCGCCTCGGCGGGCTGTGGCAGTCGCTCAGCGAGAACGGCCAGGAGCCCTCCGTCGTCCAGATCGCCCGCGCCTTCGGGATCGGGTCGAACATCCCGACCGAGCTGAACTCCAACGGGCACGTCGAGTCTGTCGGTGACGAGGTGCTGTCGCCGTACTGGCTGCGTCAGGACACTGCCAAGCCGGTCACCGTGCGGCAGCTCTCGGGCTACCACACCTACCCGAACGGCGCGACGATCTCGCGCTTCGACAAGGGCACGTCCAGCACCACGACGGTCACCAACATGAACAACCGCTGGGCCCAGTCGCTGCTGCCGCCGAAGAGCGGCTCGACCACCGAGCCCGCACTCGGCTCGTGGACCCCCGGCACCACGCCCTTCGGCTTCAACGTCGACGGCGAGTGGGGCGACCCGGCGAAGAACAACCACACCGCCGACCTCGCCAACGGCTGCGCCGAGCCCTGCGGCCACCACGTCCGGGCCTTCGCGGTCGAGGACCGCGACGGCGTCCGGGTGGCTGGTTCCTACCTGCTGGTCATGGACTACTCGGGCATCAACTACGACTACAACGACAACACCTACCTGATCAGCAACGTCCGACCGGAGCTGCTCCAGACACCGAAGGGTGTCTCGGCGGTCGCCGGCAGCGGCAAGGCCACGATCAGCTGGTCGGGCACCGGCGAGCCCGGCGTGAAGTACCGCGTCTATCGCGGCACCAGCGCGACCGTCGCCGTCGGCGGCACCGGTGCCGCCGCGGCCACCGAGGTCACGCCCACCGGCACCGCCGGCGCGATCACCGCGACGACGTTCACCGACACCGGCCTGACCAACGGCACGACGTACTACTACATCGTGCGCGCGGTGATCCCCGGTACGGCGAACTCGGACTCCACTCCTGCCGTCGCGGTGACGCCCGGCACGGTCGGTCCCTTCGCGGCCAAGGTCAACTTCCAGACCAGCGCTGCCGAGCTCCCGGCCGGCTACCTCAAGGACTTCGGTCAGGCGTTCGGCAACCGCACCGATGCCGATCAGGGCGCCGGCGTGCTCTCCTACGGCTGGCTCGGCCAGGCCGACGGTCAGCCGCTCAACCTGTCCGTCGGTGGCACCACCAACGCCGGCAACGGTCGGGACCGCAACCTCGAGGCCGACCAGCGTCTCGACACGTTCGTGCTGATGCAGGGCGCCGACGTCCCGAACTTCAACGGGACCCCGATCAACGGCAAGTGGGAGATCGCGGTGCCGGACGGCTCGTACGTCGTGACGGTCGCCGTCGGCGACGGTGCGGTGAACACCGACCCCGAGATCCACACGCTCAACGTCGAGGGGGTCAGGGCCGTCGACGCCTTCGTTCCCTCCGGTGCGGCCGGGTCCGCGACCCACCACAAGTCCGCCACCGTCACTGTCACGGTGACCGACGGTCGCCTGACCCTGGACGCCATCGGTGGGACCAACACCAAGCTCGACTACGTCGACATCGCTGCTGCGGCCTGACCCTGCTCCCCCGGCAGGAGCGGCACCCCGAGCCGACTAGACTCGGGGTGCCGCCACCCCTCGTCACCAGGAGCCTGAAGTGCCCCGAGTCGTCGTCGACGTCATGCCCAAGCCCGAGATCCTCGACCCCCAGGGCAAGGCCGTGCACGGGGCCTTGCCCCGGCTGGGCTTCTCGGGGGTGACCGACGTCCGTCAGGGCAAGCGCTTCGAGCTCGAGCTGGACGGCGAGCTCACCGACGAGGTGCTCGAGCAGGTCCGGCAGATGGCCGAGACGCTGCTCTCCAACCCGGTGATCGAGGACTTCACGGTCCGCGTCGAGGCCGAGGCGGCCCGGTGAAGGTCGGGGTCGTCACCTTCCCCGGCTCCCTCGACGACGCCGACGCGCAGCGCGCCGTACGCATCGGCGGTCACCAGGCCGTGGCCCTCTGGCACGGTGACCACGACCTGCACGGCGTCGACGCCGTGGTGCTGCCGGGTGGCTTCTCGTACGGCGACTACCTGCGCTGCGGTGCGATCTCGCGCTTCTCCCCGGTGATGTCGGAGGTCATCGAGGCGGCCGGCAAGGGGATGCCGGTGCTCGGCATCTGCAACGGCTTCCAGATCCTCTGCGAGTCGCACCTGCTGCCGGGGGCGCTGATCCGTAACGACCACCGCAAGTTCGTCTGCCGCGACCAGCGGCTGCGGATCGAGAACACCGGCACCCCGTGGACCTCGTCGTACGACGAGGGCGCCGAGATCACCATCGTGCTCAAGAACGGCGAGGGCGGTTTCGTTGCCGATGCCGCGACCCTGGACCGGCTCGAGGGCGAGGGCCAGGTCGTGGCCCGCTACCTCGACGTCAACCCCAACGGCTCGCTCCGCGACATTGCCGGCATCTCCAACGAGCGCGGCAACGTGGTCGGCCTGATGCCGCATCCCGAGCACGCCGTCGAGGACCTCACCGGCGCCGGCACCGACGGTCTCGGCTTCTTCACCAGCCTGGCCGCCGAGGTGTTCGCATGAGCCCCCGCCGGTTGTTCGGGACGATGGCGGTCGCCGAGGCGGTCACCTGGGCGCTGTTGCTCACCGGGATGTTCCTCAAGTACGTCACCGAGACCACCGAGCTCGGCGTGCAGGTCTTCGGCATGGTGCACGGCGTCGTCTTCATCGGCTACTGCCTGACCACGGTCCTGGTCGCGATCGACCAGCGCTGGTCGCCAGGCCGCACCTTCCTGGGCCTTGCCGCGGCGATCCCGCCGTTCTTCACCGTGGTCTTCGAGCGCTACGCCGAGAGGCGCGGCGCACTCGCAGACACCTGGCGTCTGCTCGAGCAGACGCCGGCCCGACCGGTCGACCGACCGGTCTCGTGGCTGCTGCACAACCCGCTCCGCGGTGCGCTGGCCGGCCTGGTCGCGGTCGCCGCACTCACCGGTGTCGCGCTGCTGGTCGGACCGCCCGCAGGCTGATCAGCGCACGCCGGTCCGGAGCCTGGACCAGGTCTGGCTACCCGCCACACCCGAGACCTCGACACCGACCGTGCCCTGCCACGTGCGCAGCACCTTGTCGGTGCCGGCCCCGAAGACACCGGTGACCTTCACCGGCACCGCAGCCCCGGTCGAGTTGAGAGCGCGCTGCAGGCGCCGTACGGCGGAGCCGGCCGAGCCGGTCTTGAGCACCGGTCGCAGACCCTCGGTGTGCGCGATCATCCAGTTCTTGCGCGACCAGGCGTCCCGAACCGTGATCTGGTGTGCGGCCTGGAACCTGCGCACCGCCCGGATGGTCGGCGTGCCGTAGTTGCCGGTGACCTGGCCCGGGAGGAAGCCCTGTTCCTTGAGCAGGCACTGCAACGCCTGGACCCGGCTCGCCGGCGGCTGGGGCTCGTTGCTGCTTCGCGGTGCTCGGATCGTGTCGTAGGTCGAGAAGTTCAGCTGGACGCCGCCGCACCGGGTCTCGGCCGCCGCGACCGAGCCGCGGCCGACGTCGAGGTAGTTGCGATCGATGTTGATGGTGACGCCGCCCCACTTCTCGTCGTGCCCACCCTGGTACTGCTTCACCCGGGCGTGCGGTTGCCAGCCGTCGGAGCGCAGGTACGACGTGCTGGTGTTCGCCACCCCGTCCCAGCGGGCGATCCAGATCTGGTCGGGCAGGTGGAAGCGACCGGGCCGGTTGACGCGGGCGTCGTCCAGCGCGGCCATCCCGGAGCCAGCGCTGGAGTAGACGCCGGACTTGTAGCCGAGCTTGCGGATCTCGACCGACCAGCCGCTGAGGAAGGAGAGCGCGGACTCGCGGCAGCGGGTCCGGGTCGAGTCGAAGCCCTCGAGGTCGTACCAGAGCGTGCTCCCGGCCGTGATGCCCAGCCCGGAGGCGACCCCGACCGACGTGCGCGCCTCGGCCCGGCCTTGGCTCATCGCCTTGGAGTACCTGTTGCTGGTGCCGGGCTTGGAGATGATCGTCTTGTCGTCGCCGTAGCGCGGGTAGCGCGACAGGCAGGACGCCTGTGGACCGAGGGTGATCGGCAGCAGCCGCCAGCCGCGGGCCAGCTGGGTGTGGATCCAGGTCGTCGTCAGGTTCGGTTGGTAGCGACAGCCCCGTGAGTCACCGGAGATGTAGATGCCGACCGCCAGGAACGGCGAGCTCTGGAGCCAGCGGTCCATCGCCGTCTGGCTGGGAGCCAGGCACTGGTCGAAGCCGTAGCCGGTGAAGTTCCCCGGCGTGACCACGTTGCCGGTCCTGGCCGGCGCGGCCTGGGCCGGGCCTCCGAGGACGCTCAACCCGGTGAGGGTGAGCAGTCCCACGAAGGCTCCGGCCAGGACGGTCCGGACCGTGCGGGACAGGGGACGAGGCATGACGGAACTCCAGACAACGGGGGGCCGAATCCGTCGGGGTCTCGTCACCATAACCCCGCCTTTCACACCAGTAACAGGCCCGGGCTGGAACTACAGATCTGTAGTTCGAGGGCGCCGGGCGATGACCGTGGCGACCACCACGAACGCGAGGGCAGCGAAGAGCGCCGAGGTGAGGATCGCCGGCCGGGCTCCGGGCACGAACGCGCCGGGCTCGGCGCCGGCGGCGTACACCGACACGATCACCGCGAGGCCGATCGCGCCGCCGAGCTGCTGCAGGGTCTGCAGCAGGCCCGAGGCCGAGCCGGCGTGCGCGGGGTCGACGTCGGACAGCACGAGCGAGGTGATCGGCATGAAGACCAGACCGGCCGACAGCCCGTTGAGGAGCATCGGGCCGAGCACGTCGGTGGCGTACGTCCCGGTGGTCGAGATGTTGCTCAGCCACACGAAGCTCGCCGCCAGGCCGAGGGTGCCGGTGAGCAGCATGGGTACGGCGCCCACCCGCTGGATCAGCCGCGGGGTGACCCGGGACATCGCGAAGATGCCCACCGTCAGGGGCATGAAGGCGAGGCCGGCCTCCATGGGGCCGAAGCCGAGGACCCCCTGGACGTACTGCACGAGCAGGAAGAACATCGAGAACTGGCCCCCGACCACCAGCGCCATGACCAGCAGGGCGCCGACGCGACGCCGGTCGCGGAGCAGGGCGGGCTGGAGCATCGGGTGCGCGACCCGTCGCTCGGTGACGGCGAGGACGACCAGCAGCGCGGCGCCGGTGGCGAACCCGGCGATGGTGCGGCCGGAGGTCCAGCCGTGCTCGGGGGCGCCGATCAGCGCCCAGACGATCGAGACCGCGCCCAGGGTGGCGGAGACGGCGCCGACCAGGTCGAAGCGGCCGGGCCGGGCCTCGGTCTCGTCGAGGAACCGATGGCTGAGGGCCAGCACCGCCAGCCCGATCGGCACGTTGATGAAGAGCGTCCAGCGCCACGAGCCGAGGTCGGTGACGGCGCCGCCGAGCAGCAGCCCGATCGACATCCCAGCGGAGGACACCGCGCCGAAGAGGGCGAGCGCCCGGTTGCGGGCAGCGGCGTCGGGAGCACTGGTGGTCAGCAGGGCGAGCACGCTCGGGGCAGCCATCGCGGCCCCGGCACCCTGGAGTCCGCGAGCCCCGATCAGCACGCCCGGGGTCTGGGCCAGGCCACCGACGAGCGAGGCCACGGTGAAGACCGCGAGCCCGATCTCGAACATCCGGCGGCGGCCGAGGACGTCGCCGAGCCGGCCGCCGAGGAGCAGCAGCCCGCCGAAGGCGAGGGTGTAGGCGTTGAGCACCCACGAGAGCGATGCCGGGCCGAAGCCGAGAGCGGTGTCGATGCGGGGGAGCGCGACGTTCACGACCGTGGCATCGAGGATCAGCATCAGCTGGGCGACCAGCACGATCGCGATCCCGGCGGCGGCACGGCCGGCGTTCGGGGGTAGGTCGACGGGTGCGGAGGCCCGGGTGGGGAGGGTGTCGAGGGACATGTGGGAGGTCCTGTTCTGACGGGTGTGGCTGAGGTACTCTTGATCCGGAGGGTGACTCCGTTTCCTCCACGACGATACGGAGACAGTCTCCGTTTAGCAAGGGCTGGAGGTGATCTCCTGATGCGTGCCGATGCGAGGCGCAACTACGACCGCATCGTCGAGGTGGCCCGCGAGGTCTTCCGCGAGCAGGGCTACGACGCGTCGCTCGACGAGGTCGCCCGCCGGGCCGGCGTTGGCCCGGGCACGCTCTACCGGCACTTCCCGCAGCGTGAGAACCTCCTCGACGCGATCATGCAGTCCTGGGTCGACCGGGTCGACGAGGCCGCCGACAAGGCGCTGACCCACGAGGGCGACGACCGCGCGCTGCTGCTGGCCTGGGTCGAGGAGTACGTCCGGCTGATCAGCCTGCACAAGGGCGGCCCGGCCAAGATCACCTCCGCGATGGGCGACCCCGGCTCGCCGATCCTCAGCAAGTGCCAGGTCCTCACCCGGGCGAGCGACCGGGTGATGCAGCGGCTGCGCGACGACGGCGCGCTGCGCGACGACGTCGAGACGATCCAGATGTGCCGGCTGATCGGCGGCGTCGCCACGGTCGCCGACCAGGGCGGGCTCGACGAGGCCGCCGTACGCCCGCTGCTCGAGGTCGTCGTCGACGGACTGCTGCGCTGACCTCGACCCGTCGGCCGCTCGCGACATGAGACCATCGGGTGATGGTGATCCTCGAGCGGGGTGACTCTCCGCTGCTCTATCTCACCGCGACCGACCAGGTGCCCGAGGAGCTGCGCGCCGGTGAGTTCTCCGGCTACGAGTTCCGCTACGACGCCGTCAGCGCGCGGCACCCGCGGATGCGACGGGCCTTCGTGCAACCGCCCGGCCGCTCCTACTTCGGGGCGCTGCACTGGGCGGACGAGACCGACCTGGATCTCCTCGACAGCCTGGTCGCCGAAGGCGCCGACATCGGCCCCGCCGCGGACCGGGCCGTCTTCGGCAGCTTCAACACTCCGACGTGCCTGTCCTGCAGCTCGTCCAGGTTGCTGCTGGGTGTCGACCGCGGGCTCGGCCGGCTGACCCCGGCGCAGCTGACCCGGCGACTGCTCACGTGCTGTCCGACCTGCGGTCACGACAGGTACCCGCCCCACCTGGAGGTCCTCGATGACTGAACCGCTCGTGCTCCCGTTGCGTGCCGCCACGTGGAACCGGGCCGGACACACGGCGATCGTCTTCATCGACCTCTTCGCGGTAGGCCTGGCGTTCGTCGCCGAGGGGCCCGGGCGATGGGTGATGATCACGATCGCGTCGGCCATGGTGCTGGGCACCATCGGGCTCTTCTGGGCGCTCAGGCGCCGGGCCGTCGTCCTGGACGGCACCCGGATCGGCTGGCGCAACGGCATCGTCGGGACCCGGTCGTGGACCGAGGTCGACGATGTCGTGCTGGTCACGCGCACCACGGTCGGCCCGCGCCGCCGACCGGTGCACAACCTGGTCCTGTGGACGCGCGCCGGCGGAATGGGGCCGGTCAACGCGATGCTGGCCCAGGTCGGGACCGGCCCGGAGGACGTCGACCGGCTGCGCGCGGCCAAGGCCGACTCCGACGTCCGGCTGCGACCGTTCGTGGTGCCCTGGACCGACCTGGGTCCGGAGGGTGCTGCCGAGGTCGAGGCCTGGCTGGGTCGCCGGTAGATTGGCGCCGTGACCGAGACGTCGAGCAGCCCGCGAAGTCCGCCCTCGACACCGTCGCCGTCGCCACCGAGGATCCCCAGCGCGAGCAACCCTGGTCCGACCTCGGCCTGAAGGCGGACGAGTACGCCGAGATCCGCGAGATCCTCGGTCGGCGGCCGACCAGCAGCGAGCTCGCGATGTACTCGGTGATGTGGAGCGAGCACTGCTCCTACAAGAGCTCGAAGGTCCACCTCAAGCAGTTCTCCGAGATCCCCCAGACCACGCCGGTCGGCAAGATGCTCGCCGGCATCGGCGAGAACGCCGGCGTCCTCGACATCGGCCAGGGCTACGCCGTCACCTTCAAGGTCGAGTCGCACAACCACCCGTCGTACGTCGAGCCCTACCAGGGCGCCGCGACCGGGGTAGGCGGCATCGTCCGCGACATCCTGGCGATGGGCGCCCGACCGGTCGCGGTGATGGACCCGCTCCGCTTCGGGCCGCTCGACGCCGACGACACCCACCGGGTGCTGCCCGGCATCGTGGCCGGCGTCGGTGGCTACGGCAACATGCTCGGACTCCCCAACATCGGTGGCGAGGCGGTCTTCGACGAGACCTACCTCGGCAACCCGCTGGTCAACGCGCTCTGCATCGGCGTGCTCCGCCACGAGGACCTGCACCTCGCCAAGGCGACCGGCGTCGGCAACCAGGTGATCCTCTACGGCGCCCGCACCGGCGGCGACGGCATCGGCGGCGTCTCGGTGCTCGCCTCCGAGACGTTCGACGCTGACGGCCCGGCCAAGCGGCCGAGCGTGCAGGTCGGCGACCCGTTCATGGAGAAGCTGCTCATCGAGTGCACCCTCGAGATCTTCGCGGCCGGCCTGGTCGCCGGCATCCAGGACCTCGGCGGTGCCGGCCTGTCCTGCGCCACCTCCGAGCTCGCCTCCGCCGGCGACGGCGGGATGTACGTCGAGCTCGACCGGGTCCCCCTGCGCGACTCCACGCTCGCGCCCGAGGAGATCCTGATGAGCGAGTCGCAGGAGCGGATGATGGCTGTCGTCGAGCCAGACGACGTCGCGGCGTTCCTGGCGATCTGCGCCAAGTGGGAGGTCGAGGCCGTCGTCGTCGGCGAGGTCACCGACGGGGACCGGCTGCAGATCGACTGGCACGGCGAGCGGGTCGTGGACGTGCCCCCGCGGTCCGTGGCGCACGACGGGCCGACGTACCACCGCCCCTTCGCCCGTCCGGACTGGCAGGACACCCTGCAGGCCGACACCGCCGAGCAGCTGCCGCGCCCGTCGACCGGAGCCGAGCTCCGCGAGACGCTGCTGCGGCTCGTCGGCAGCCCCAACCTGTGCGACAAGTCGTGGATCACCGACCAGTACGACCGCTACGTCCGCGGCAACACGGTGCTCTCCCAGCCCTCCGACAGCGGGATGATCCGGGTCGACGAGGACACCAACCTCGGGGTCGCGGTCTCGACCGACTGCAACGGCCGCTTCGCGATGCTGGACCCGTACGCCGGCGCGCAGCTCGCGCTCGCCGAGTCCTACCGCAACGTCGCCACCGGCGGCGCGACTCCGCTCGCCATCTCCGACTGCCTCAACTTCGGCTCGCCGGAGGACCCGGCCGTGATGTGGCAGTTCGCCGAGGCCTGCCGCGGACTCAAGGACGCCTGCCTCCAGCTCGGCATCCCGGTCACCGGCGGCAACGTCAGCCTCTACAACCAGACCGCCGAGACCGCGATCCTGCCCACCCCGGTGGTCGCGGTCCTCGGCGTCATCGAGGACGTCACCCGTCGTACGCCGTCCGCCTGGTCGGCCTCCGGCGAGCGGGTGTTCCTGCTGGGTCAGACCCGCGAGGAGCTGTCCGGCTCCGAGTGGGCCCATGTCGTCCACGGCCACCTCGGCGGGCTGCCGCCGCAGGTCGACCTCGAGGCCGAGCGGTCCCTCGCCCAGCTGCTGCACGCCGGCGTCGGCCTGCTCACCTCCGCGCACGACCTCTCCGACGGCGGTCTGGGCCAGGTGCTCGCCGAGGGTGCGCTGCACCACGACGTGGGTGTCTCGGTGACGCTGCCCGGAGACGCGTTCCTCGGGTTGTTCAGCGAGTCGGCCGCCCGGGTCCTGGTGACGGTGCTCGACGCGGACGTGAGTCGACTGCGGGAGCTGGCCGACGAGCACGGTGTCGAGATCACCGACCTCGGCAGCACCGGTGGCGACACGGTTGCGGTCGTCGGCGAGTTCGACGTACCTCTCGCCGAGCTGCGGGAGACCTGGACCGCGACCCTGCCGGCCGCCCTCGGCTGACCGGCAGGGCCTCGGTCAGACGTCCGCGCGGGAGCGGCGCTCTGCCAGGTCGGCCTCGGCGGCCCGCCAGACGTCCTGGGAGGCGATGAACCCCGACTCCCAGGGCTTCTGTCCTCCAGCCCAGTGGACGATCCTGGCCGGGCCGACCCGCTCCTGGCTGGGGCGGGCGTTCCACTCCGGAGCCAACCGGGCCCGGTCGTCGCCGACGTAGCAGTTGAGGATGTGCTGGTCGTTCATCCCGTACTCGGACGCGTAGGGCAGGAAGCGTGCGCAGAAGTCGTCGGCCCGCATCCGGGCCAGGTCCAGGACCAGCACCCCGGCGTTGAAGCCCACGTAGTCGTAGGGATGGCGGGCGAGCTCGCGGCGGATCAGCTCGAAGGCCCGCTCGGGCTGGTCGGACAGCGCCTTGGCCGGGAGGTAGACGTTGGAGAAGCCGCTGGCGAAGAGCGACGCCTCGGAGTCGCGGGCCCCGAGCGGGGCACCCCCGAGGTCGGTCTCGAAGAGCGGCACCACGTCGGCGACCGGCAGGGCGTCGATGTCGTGGTAGAGCACCCGCTCCACCTCGGGCAGCAGCACAGGCAGCAGCAACCGGTCCATCGTGGAGATGGTGATGTGCTTGAGCATCGACCGGATCTCGCCGTAGTCGACGGAGTCGCAGGGCAGCCAGTCGAGCTCGATCTCCCCGAAGAGCGCGGCGACGCGGTCGAAGTCGGCCGTCGTGTGGTCTCGGCACAGCACGTGCAGGCGCAGCGGCCGGCTGGCCCGGCGCACCAGCGAGTCGACGACGACCAGGAACTGCTCCTTGAGGTTGCCGTCGAGCGCCAGGACCACGTCGATCGGCTCGCCCGGCTGCGTCGGTGCACTGGCCGGGACGCGGACCCGCCGGCCGTGCACCGCGCTGACGGCGGCGCTCAGGTCGAACGGCGCCGGGAGCTCGACCTCTCGAGCGCGCCGCTGCTCGGCCGCGGCGACGCGGTCGGCGGTGACCTCGGACCAGGTGGCGCGCACCGTGGTCTCGTCGGCGCCGGCGAGGATCTGCGCGAAGACCGGTTCGAGCAGGTCCGCGAGCCCCGCGCCCATGGCGTGGACCTCGTCGTCGGTCAGGGGTGAGAGCCCGTTGAACCGGGTGTCGGCGAGGTTGCGCGGCACGAACTCCACCGGCCTGCCGAGTGCACGCGCGGGCAGGTAGCAGTGCAGCCGCTTCGTGACCAGCTGCCGTGCCTCGGTGGCGTAGCCGTCGAGGATCTCCAGCGCTTCGCGGAGGTTCTCTTCCGCGGGGCGCAGGGCCACCTCGGGACGCTCGTTGCGGATGCGCGGACCCACGGGCAGCCCGTCGTCGCGGGCGCTGGGCGGCTCGGCGTCGACGTACACCACCGGCGCGTCGGGGCCGGGCTTCGGCTGGTCGTCGGGCTGGACGTAGCGGACCGTGGTGGTCAGGCAGCCCGAGAAGAAGGCCGGGACGTCGAGAGAGAGCAGCAGGTCGACCGTCGACCAGTCCCGGCAGCCGATCGGCGCGTGCCGGCTCAGGTAGTCGATCGTCTCCTCGGTCAGCATCGACCGGCGGTTGACATGGAAGGACACGAACAGCGGCCGGACCCGGGCGTCGAAGGGGAACGCATGGCGTACGCCGCCGACCGTGTGGGCGTACCAGCCGAAGCCGAGCAGCCAGGTGCCGTCGGGGATCTCGGCGAGGTGGGAGGCGTCGCGGTCGACCTCGAAGAGGCGCACCGGTCGCTCGTCGGACGCATCGACCCGCAGTGAGTCCGGCACCCGACCGGCGAGTTCGGCGGCGAAGCGGCCCAGGTCGGAGTCGTCGAAGCGGGCGCCGGAGTGCCGCACGAGGTGGCTCAGCGACCCGATGGTCTGCACGAAGTCGCCGACGTTGGTGGACGTGCGCGAGAGGTCGGGTTGGGCGTAGGTCATCACGCCGATCGCGACCTCGTCCGGCGCCAGCACCGGTGTGGGAGCACCGGACCCGGCCGCCGCCAGCACCCGGGGGACCCAGCGGTCCAGCCAGGCGCGCTCCTCGGCCCACTCCGGTGCGGTGCCAGCCGCTGCGTCGAAGCGCGCCCGGAGCTCGCCGAGGTGCTCGGCCAGGCCGAGCCCGGTCGCGATCCGGACCAGCTCCAGCCAGTGCTCCGGACGCAGCGGGACGCCGTCGGCGAGCAGGGTGTCGACGATCGCTGGCACCTGCTGCGGCGCCATCTCGGCGGCGAGCTGGAGGTACTCCCCAGGCACCAGCTCGGTCCAGACCTCGGGAGGCAGGGTCGACAGGTTGGCCCAGGCGAACGCCGACAACCCCAGCTTGTCGGCCAGCAGGCCCTCGCCGATCGCCCCCGCGTGGGCGACAGCGGGTCCGGCGTCGGTGCCCATCGCCTGAAGGGCGTGGGTCACCGATCGGGTGAGCGCGATCCGGTCGCGACCGGATCCGTTGCGGGCCATCCGCGCCATCGCCGCGGGCAGCGAGCCTCCCTCGGCAAGAGCCGCCGCGAACGTCGCCAGGTGCTGGTTGGCCCGGGCGGCGGACTCCGGGACGCTGCGCTCCTCGTCGGTGAGCGGGCGCCCCTTGGGGTTGCCGAGCTGCTTGACGTCGGTCTTGGTGGCCGCCGAGTGCAGTCCCCGGTAGGCATAGGCCATCTGCATGACCTTGCGACGCTCAGCGGCGAGCTGGTCCTCGGTGTCGGCGAGCCTCGCACGGAGCTCGTCGAGCTCGCGGTCCTCGGTGTGGACCTCGGCCTCCGGGCGGACCGCCATCCTGCGGATCCTGCGAACGGCTCGACGGGGCGTGGACGTGGAATCAGGGTCGGGGGTCACCAGTGCTCGCTCGCAAAATCGGAGTAGGACCATCAAGCATATAGAGATAGCACGACCAGCACCCATCCAGACGCCCGGCGGCTCCGAACTCCCAACAGGACCCGCGACCGAGCCGGGAGAGGACGAGCCGATGGACCGACGTACCGTGCTCGGCCTGCCCGCGCTCGGCCTGGCCGGCCTGACACTGGCGGCCTGCGGGCAGGATGGGACCATGAGCACCTCGATGGCACCCGCCGACGGGACGTTCTCGTACGGCGACCACCCGGCGCAGTTCGGTGAGCTCGCGGTGCCGAGCGGACCGTCGCGGGGGGTCGTGGTGGTCATCCACGGCGGATTCTGGAAGGCCGAGTACGACCTCTCGCTGGGTCGTCCCCTGGCCGCGGACCTGGTCGATCGCGGCTGGACGACCTGGAACATCGAGTACCGCCGGGTCGGTGGCGGCGGGGGAGCCGGACCGACGACCGACGACGTCGCCGCGGCGGTGGCCAAGCTCGACGACCTCGATCTCGATCTCACCACGGTCGTGACCCTCGGGCACTCCGCGGGCGGCCACCTCGCGACGTGGGCCGCGGCGCAGGACGACCGGATCACCCACGCGGTCTCGCAGGCGGGTGTCCTCGACCTGCGCGCCGCGTCCGCCGAGGGACTCGGGGGTGGAGCGGTCGAGGCGTTCCTCGGTCACCCGCCGGGTCCCGCGGACGACCGCTACGACCCGATCCGGCAGGTCCCGCTCGCCGTACCGCTCTGGTGCGTGCACGCCGCGGGGGACGACATCGTGCCGATCAGCCAGTCACGCGACTACGTGGCCGCCGCGACCGCAGCCGGGGCGCGTGCCGAGCTGGTCGAGGTGCCGGGCGACCACTTCACGGTGATCGACCCCGCCTCGGACGCCTGGGCGCGGACGGTGGAGATCCTCGACTCGCTCATCTAGGTGCGGACGTGCATCCGCTCGCCCTGGGGGCCGAAGAGTGCGAGCAGCTCGACGGGGTGCGGGCCGGGATTGCCCAGCCAGTGCGGCGTACGCGTGTCGAACTCGACCACCTCGCCGGCCTTCAGGACCAGGTCCTGGTCACCGAGGACCAGGCGGAGCCGGCCGGAGAGGATGTAGATCCACTCGTAGCCCTCATGCGTGGCGAGGGTCGACGGGAGGTTCTCGTCCGTCGGGAAGATCACCTTGAAGGCCTGGAGCCCGCCCGGCCGGCGGGTCAGGGGGAGGTAGGTCCGCCCGTGCCGGGTGATCGGCTTGGCCCGCACCCGCGGGTCCCCGGTCTCGGGGGCGTCGACCAGCTCGTCGAGGGGGATCTGGTGGGCACGCGCGAGGGGGAGCAGGAGCTCGAGGGTGGGCTTGCGCTGGCCCGACTCGAGGCGGGACAGGGTGCTGACCGAGATGCCGGTGCTCTCGGCCAGCTCGGCCAGGGTGGTGCCGCCTTCGAGCCGGACGGCGCGCAGGCGCGGCCCGACCGCGTCGAGGACCTCGTCGAACTCACTCATGCCCCTAGTTTGCCATTTCAGCAACAATATTTGTCAATATGGCGAACGCTCCCGCACGCTGGTGGACATGGAGAAAACACAGAGATTCGACGTCGTCGTCGTCGGTGGCGGAGCCGCCGGCCTGAGCGGAGCCCTGGCCCTGGGGCGGGCCCGCCGTACCGTCCTGGTCGTCGACGCGGGCGATCCCCGCAACGCGGCCGCCGGGCATGTCCACAACTACCTGGGACGCGAGGGCACCCCTCCCGCAGAGCTGCTCGCGATCGGCCGCCGTGAGGTGGAGGCGTACGGCGTCCAGGTCCGCCAGGCCCGCGTCACGGCGGTCGTCCGCGGTGATGCCGCCTTCGACCTGGTCCTCGACGACGGCTCGAGCGTCGAGGGTCGCCGGCTGCTCGTCACCTCCGGCCTGACCGACCTGCTCCCTGACATCCCCGGCCTGGCCGGGCGCTTCGGGAACGACGTGCTGCACTGCCCCTACTGCCACGGCTGGGAGGCCCGCGACCAGGCCATCGGCATCATCGCGAGCAACGGCTTTGCGCTCCACGGTGCGCAGCTCTGGCGCCAGTGGAGCCGCGACGTCACCCTCTTCCTGAACGACCGCCTGGCCCCGTCCGGCGACGACCTGGAGCGGCTCGCTGCGCGGGGGGTCACGGTGGTCGACGGCGCCGTCGCGGAGGTGGTCGTCGAGGACGACCGGGTGACCGGCGTCCGCCTGGAGTCCGGTGAGGTCGTCGCCCGCCAGACGCTGGTCGCCGCACCGCAGTTCGTCGCCAACTCCGAGCTGCTCGGCTCGCTCGGGCTCGAGCCGGAGGCCTTCGAGATGAACGGTGTGGTCTTCGGCTACGCCGTGCCGTCCGACCCCAACGGCGCCACCTCGGTGCCGGGCGTCTGGCTCGCGGGCAACGTCACCGACCTGCGCGCGCAGGTCATCTCGGCCGCCGCCGGCGGCCTCAACGCGGGTGCCATGATCAACATGGACCTGATCGAGGAAGAGACCGCCACTGCGGTCGCGACGTACCGGAAGGTGTCGGCATGACCCACGACCACGACCACGAGCAGAGCCACGGGCAGACTCATGGCCAGACTCATGGGGAGATCACTCGCGCGCACTTCGAGCAGTCGTCCTGGGACGAGCGGTACGCCGGCGACGGTCGCACCTGGAGCGGCCGGGCGAACGCCGTGCTCGTCGCCGAGGCCGGAGACCTGCCCCCCGGCCGGGCCGTCGACCTGGGCTGCGGCGAGGGGGGCGACGCGATCTGGCTGGCCGAGCGAGGCTGGCAGGTGACCGCGATCGACTTCTCCGAGTCCGGGCTGCGCAAGGCCGCCGAGCACGCCGCCGAGCGCGGGGTCGCCGAGCGGATCGAGTTCCGCCACGCTGACCTGCGGACCTGGAGCCCGGACGGTGAGCAGTGGGACCTGGTCACCTCGCTGCTTCTTGCACCTGCTCGACCACGGCATGCTCGAGGCCACCCGACAGATGGCGGACGCGGTCGCCTCCGGTGGCACGCTGCTCGTCGCCGGCCACCACCCCGACGACGGCCACACCGGGCTGCGCTGGTCGATGCCTGGCGTGATGTTCACGGCCGAGGAGCTCGCGCCGGCGGTGGACACCACGCTGTTCGACGTCCGTGCCGAGGCGCCGACGCGCACCGAGTCCCGGAACGACGAGACCCACACCGTCACCGATGCGGTGCTCGTCGCGCGGCGGCGTTAGTGGCTCGTCTCGGACGGGCCACTAGCTCGAGCGGTTCATCGCGCGTACGCCGACCACGAGCCCGACCGCGGCGGTGATCGCGGCGGCGGCGAAGCCGGCGAGCACGGTGTCGGCGGGCATGGCGCCGGCGAACAGCGCGCGCTCGGCCTCGACGATGTACGTCAGCGGGTTGAGGTCGCGAGGCGGTCTGCAGCCAGCCGGGCGCACCCTCGAGCGGCAGCAGCACGCCGGCGAGCAGCAGGAGCGGGAAGATCAGCGTCTGCTGCACGGTCCAGAACAGCCACTCCTGGTCCTTCGAGACCAGCGCCAGCGCGAAGCTCAGCGCGCCGATCCCGACGCTGAAGAGCGCCAGCATCACCATCCCGACCAGCACGCCGCCGAGGTGCAGGTCGAAGCTGAACGGCGTCACCACCAGCAGGATGATCGCGGTCTGCATCAGCATCGGCACGACCTCCTTGAGGGCCCGGCCGACCAGCAGCGAGGACCGCGACAGCGGCGAGACCAGCAGCCGCTCGTGCGAGCCGGTCATGATCTCCTGCGGTCAGGTTGGCGCCGGTGAACGACGCGCCCATCAGCGCCGTCATCGCGACGATGCCGGGCACGAACCACTGCAGGGCCGAGCCGCCGCTCGACCGTCGGGCAGCAGCGGCGCGAACAGGCCGAGGAAGACCAGCGGCTGCACCATCGCGAACAGCACCGAGACCGGCTCGCGGAACACCGGCCTGAGCTCGCGGATCATCACGTTCCAGGTGTCGGCAGGAAGCCGGGCTCGTGCCGGGCTCGCGTCGACGCGGCGGTGCTCATGCGACGCGGGCTCTCGGTCGTGGTGGTCATGCTGCGTCGTCGGGTGTGTCGGTCGTCTCGCGCAGGCTGCGCCCGGTCAGGTCGAGGAAGACGTCGTCGAGCGTCGGCCCGGCGACCTCGATCCGGCTGACGGGTGTGCCGGCGGCGGCCAGGTCGGTGACGAGGCTCGGCGGCCAGGTCGCGGCCGTGGGCGACCCGCACGCGAGACCGTCGGTGCCGTCGACTGACACCTGGGCGCCGCGGATCCGCTCGGCCCGGGCAGCCGCCGCGGCGGCGTACGACGCGGTCGGCGAAGCCCGAGCGAGACCAGGTCGCCGAGCCCGGACTTGAGCCGTGGCGCGGTGTCGTCGGCGATCACCCGCCCGTGGTCGATCACGATCACCCGGTCGGCGATCGCGTCGGCCTCCTCGAGGTAGTGCGTCGTCAGCACGATCGTGGTGCCGTGCTCGTGGTGCAGCCGCCGGACCTGCTCCTGCAGGTTGACCCGGTTCTGCGGGTCGAGACCGGTCGACGGCTCGTCGAGGAAGAGCAGCCGCGGCGTGTGCACCAGCCCGATCGCGACGTCGAGCCGGCGGCGCTGGCCGCCGGACAGCGTCGAGACCGGCCGGTCGGCGTGCTCGGTCAGGTCGAAGGCCTCGAGCAGCTCCTCGGCCCGCGCGTGGGCCGCGGCGCCGGGACATCCCGTAGGCGCGGGCCTGGCTGACGAGCTCGTCGCGGCCGCGCTGCTGGTGGCCGGCGGCGTTGCCCTGGCCGACGTACCCGATGCGAGCGGCGCACGGCGCGCTGCTCGCGCACCACGTCGTGGCCGGCGACCTCGGCGGTGCCGGACGTCGGCGCGATCAGCGTGGTGAGCATCCGCAGGGTGGTCGACTTGCCGGCGCCGTTGGGGCCGAGGAAGGCGACCAGCTCGCCCGGCGGCGATCTCGAGGTCGAGGCCGCGGACGGCCTCGATCGTCTGCTTGTGACGGGTGAAGTGCCGGGTGAGTCCCCGGGTCCGGATCGCCGGGCTGGAGGGTGTCTGGGTCATGACGACGACGCTAGGAACACATGAGGTCAGTTCCTGTCCGCAATCAGATCTAGTCTGGTCCACATGAACACCAGCGCCCGGATGCTGCGGCTGCTCTCGCTGCTGCAGACCCACCGCTACTGGCCGGGCGGCGAGCTCGCCGACCGGCTCGAGGTCAGCGCCCGCACCCTGCGCCGCGACATCGACCGGCTGCGCGAGCTCGGCTACTCCGTCGACGCGGTCCGCGGGGTCGCCGGTGGCTACCAGCTGCGCGCCGGTGGGTCGCTGCCGCCGCTGCTGCTCGAGGACGAGGAGGCGGTCGCGATCGCGGTCGGCCTGCGCAGTGCCGCCGCCGGGGCGATCGCCGGCTGGAGGAGACCTCGGTCCAGGCGCTGACCAAGGTGATCGCGCTGATGCCGCCCCGGCTGCGCCGGCAGATGGACGCGCTGCGCTCCCAGACCGAGGGCGGTCCGTGGAGCGGCGGTCCGGTGATCGACGCCGCCGTGCTGACCACCTTGGCGCAGGCCTGCCGTGACGACGAGCCGCTGACCTTCGACTACACCGCCCGCGACGCCGACCCGACCGCACCGCCGGGTCGAGCCGCACCGGCTGGTGTCGATGGGCCGACGCTGGTACCTCGTCGCCTACGACCGCGACCGCCAGGACTGGCGCTCCTTCCGCGTCGACCGGATCTCGCGCGCCGCGCGCCGACCGGCCAGCGCTTCCGGCCCGCGCGAGCTGCCCGGCCGACGACGCGCTGTCCTTCGTGCAGGCCGGGATCCGCCGGATGCCGCAGCGCTACGCCGTGCGGGTGCGCGTCGCGGCCGACGCTCGCGTCGTCGAGGAGTACGTCGGCCGCTGGGCCACCGTCGAGCCCGACGGCGACGGGTGCGTGCTGGCGATGAGCACCGACACCCTCGACTGGCCGCTGATGGTGCTCGCCCACCTCGACCACGACTTCACCATCGAGTGTCCGCCCGAGCTGGTGATGCTCGTGGCGCGGGCGGGGGAGCGGTTCGGGCGCGCGGCCGGCCGGCTGATGTAACGCGGTGTTAGGACCTCTGGTCACCCCGTTCTAGCGGGATCGCAGTGGGTCTAACACCGCGTTACTCCCTGCCTCGGTACGCTGACGCGGTGCGCACCGCCGATCCAGCCGACGTCGCCGCAGCCTTGGTGCGGGTGTCGGCCGACGAGGCCGAGCGCGCAGATCTGCGGCTGCTGACCAAGCACTTCATGGCCGTCCTCGAGGAACGCGCGCCCGGTCACTCGGTGGAGGTCCGGGTGCCGCCGTACGCCGCCGTGCAGGTCATCCCCGGCGTCCGCCACACTCGCGGCACCCCGCCCGCGGTGGTCGAGATGGACGCCGCGACCTGGATCGCCCTCGCCTCCGGCCGGCTCGCCTGGTCCGACGCCGAGTCCGCGGGCCGGGTCCGCGCCAGCGGCCAGCGAGCCGACCTGGCGCCGTACCTCCCGCTGGGCTGAGCGATAAGTTGAGAGACATGAGTGACGACATCCGCAACAAGGTCCAGGCCGTGCTCCCGGGGATCCGCAAGGACCTCGAGGACCTGGTGCGCATCGAGTCCGTGAGCGCTGACCCGGAGCGGGCCGGCGAGGTGCTGCGCAGCGCCGAGGCGGTGGCGGCACTGTTCCGGGCCGAGGCCTTCGACAGCGTCGACATCGTCAGTGCCGAGGGTGGCGCCCCTGCGGTGATCGCCCACAAGCGCGGACCGGACGGCGCACCGACCGTGCTGCTCTACGCCCACCACGACGTGCAGCCCGAGAACGACCACGCCGACTGGGACTCGCCGCCGTTCGAGCCGACCGAGCGCGACGGACGGCTCTATGCCCGCGGGGCGGCCGACGACAAGGCAGGCATCGCCGCTCACCTCGGCGCGCTCCGGGTCTTCGGGGACGACCTGCCGGTCAGCGTCACGATGTTCATCGAGGGCGAGGAGGAGGTCGGGTCCGAGACCCTCCCGGCCCTGTTGCGGGAGCACCACGAGCGGCTCCGCGCCGACGTGATCGTGATCGCCGACTCGGGCAACTGGGACATCGGTGAACCGGCCCTGACCACCAGCCTGCGTGGCCTGGTGCGCGTCGACATCGAGGTCCGCACCCTCACCCACGCCGTGCACTCGGGCATGTGGGGTGGACTGGTGCCAGACTCGCTGATCGCGATCAGCCGGCTGATCGCCTCGCTTCACGACGACCGCGGCGACGTCGTGGTCGCGGGCCTGCACAGCGGCCCGGCCGCCGACGTGGACTACCCCGAGGCGCGACTGCGTGCCGAGTCCGGCGCCGCTCCCGGCATCGAGTGGATCGGCAGCGGCTCGGTCGTCGAGCGACTGTGGACCCGCCCCGCCCTGAGCATCACCGGCCTGGACGCTCCCAAGGTCGCCGGCGCCAGCAACACCCTGGTCCCGGCCGCCCGGGCCCGGATCTCGATGCGGATCGCTCCCGGCGACACCACCGAGAACGCCCTCGCCTGCCTGCTCGCACACCTCGAGTCGCACGTCCCGTGGGGCGCCACCGTGACCCACACGGTCGTCGACACCGGTGAGGCGACGCAGATCGACGCCACCGGTCCGGCGTACGACGCCGCGCGCGCCGCCTTCGCCGAGGCGTGGGACGGCACCGAGCCGGTCGACATGGGTGTCGGCGGCTCGATCCCGTTCATCGCCGAGTTCCTCGACGCCTTCCCGGAGGCGAGCGTCCTGGTCACCGGTGTGGAGGACCCGGACACCCGCGCCCACGGTGCCAACGAGGGCCTGCACCTCGCCGAGTTCGAGCGGGTCGTGCTCGCCGAGGCGCTGCTGCTGCGCAACCTCGGCGCCTGACCTCGGGCCGCCCCTCAAGCAGCCGGCACGACCACGCGGAACGTCGAGCCCGCGCCGAGCTCGGACTCGACCTCGAGCCGGCCACCGTGGCGGACCAGGATCCGCTGCACGATCGCGAGCCCGAGACCGGTGCCGGGCTGGGCGACGGCGGCCGGGTTGGTGGACCGGAAGAACTCGGTGCCGAGCCGGGCCACGTCGGCAGCCGCGATCCCGATGCCCTCGTCACGGCAGGTGAACACGGCCTCGCCACCCACCCGCTCGAGCCGGATGGTGACCGCGCCGCCCTCGGGGGTGTACTTCACGGCGTTGCTGACCAGGTTGGCGCAGACCCGGTCCAGCTCGTCGGCGTCGCCGAGGGCCAGGACCGGCTCGTCGGGACGTTCGACGCGTACGTCGAGGCCCTTCTGCTCGGCGCTCAGCATCGTCAGGTCGACGACGTCGTCGATGATCGGGCCGAGGTCGACCGGTGCGGTGATCACCGGGGTCGTCGCGTCACCGACCTTCGAGAGCAGCAGCAGGTCGTCGATGACCCGCACCATCCGCTGCGCGCCACGCTCCATGGTGGCCAGCGAGCTGAGGGTCGTGCCGGAGAGGTCAGGGGTGCCCTCCAGCATCTCGAGGTGGCCCAGGACCGACGTGAGCGGGTTCTTCAGCTCGTGCGCGACGGTCGCGATCAGCTGGCCCTTGTAGGTGTCGAGCTCCTGCAGCTCCTCGACGAGCTGGTGCTCGCGCTCGAAGGTGCGGGCGTTGAGGATCGCGCGGCCGAGGTCGTGGCCGATGTCGAGAGCCGTCGTCGCCTCCGTGTCGGTCCACCTCGGCGCCCCGGCCACCCGGGTCAGCACCAGGTTGCCCACACACTCCGGGCCGGCCCCGAGCGGGATGAAGAGCAGCGACTCCACCCCGATCTCGCGCAGGAACTCCAGGATCATCGCGATCTCGTCGGGCGTGATGGTCGCGGTGGGTCGGCGGTACGGCGCCACGACCGCGACCCGCTGGGCGGCCCACGCGTCCCGGGCGGTCCGCTCGGCGATCCGGATCATGTCCGGTCCGAGGTGCACGTCGGATCCGGCCGCCGAGTAGATGTCACCGCGACCGGCGGCGCCGTGGTCGAAGGTCTGGATCCACATCCCGGCGGCCCGGAAGCCCTCGACCAGCGCCTCGCGACTGTCGGCGACGATCCGGGCCAGGCTCAGCTGGGCACTGGCGCGCCGGACGATCCGGCGGGCCGCCTCGGCCATCCGGACCTGGTCGGCGAGCGCCTCCCGTTCCAGGGCGATCACGACGGCGCGGCCGGCCTGCTCGGCGTACCGGCTGAGCATCGCCCGCTGCGCCTCGCCCGGCCGGCGTCCGTCGACCGGCAGGTCCATGGCCAGGGTGCCGCGGAGGACCCCCTCGTCGTCGTACAGGGGGGCGATCAGCAGGTCCAGGGGGTGCCAGGCGTCGGGGGCGTCGTCGATCGGCTCCATGTCGGGGACCCAGCCCCAGGTGTCGCCGGCCGACGGGTCGAGGCGCTCGTGGGGGACGAAGCGCAGCAGGCCCCAGTCGTCGGCCTTGGCGATCTCGGCGAGCAGCCGATCGACCGGGGTGCGGATCCCCGAGAGCTGCTCCCGGGCCTCGTCGCTGCCGGCCACCGCCATCACCTGCAGCTTGCCGTCGTCCCCGACGGCACTGATCGCCGCGACGCCGAAGCCCGCGAGATGGGTCACCCCCTCGGCGATCAGCTGCAGCGCCTCCCGCGCCGCAGCAGCCGACCATCGATGGTCGGCTACGGTGAGCGTCGGCTCGCGGTGGGGCTCCCGGGACATCGATCCTCGCGTCGGTGGGTGGCTGCACGGCATGCTACGGGGTTGCTGAAGGTCCAACGAGTGATCCGGCCCGACGGTACGGCGAATGGGCCGGTGCGACGAGCGCCCCTAGACTTGGCTCGTGCCCTTCCACACTGGCCCCCGCATGGGTGGCGACGGCAGGCTGACTGCGGCGCTCGACCCGCACGATCAGGGACCCCAGGACGCCTGTGGCGTCTTCGGGGTCTGGGCCCCGGGTGAGGACGTCGCCAAGCTGACCTACTTCGGTCTCTACGCGCTCCAGCACCGCGGTCAGGAGTCGGCCGGCATCGCGGTCAGCAACGGTCGGCAGATCCTGGTCTACAAGGACATGGGCCTGGTCTCGCAGGTCTTCGACGAGACCACCCTCGCCTCGCTGAAGGGTCACCTCGCGATCGGACACAGCCGCTACTCCACCACCGGTGCGAGCACCTGGGAGAACGCCCAGCCGACCTTTCGGCCCACGGCTGACGGCTCGATCGCGCTCGGGCACAACGGCAACCTGATCAACACCGCCGAGCTGGCCCAGATGGTCGTCGACCTGCCCGGCCCCGAGGACGAGCTCGACCTGCACACCCGCCCGCAGGAGACGTCGACCAACGACACCAGCCTGGTCACCGCGCTCCTGGCCCACCACCCCGACACCTCGCTCGAGCAGCGGGCGCTCGAGGTGCTGCCGCTGCTCGAGGGCGCGTTCTGCTTCGTGTGGATGAACGAGAACACGCTGTACGCCGCCCGCGACCCGCAGGGCATCCGCCCCCTCGTGCTGGGCCGACTCGACCGCGGCTGGGTCGTGGCCAGCGAGGACGCCGCGCTGGCCACCATCGGTGCCAGCGTGGTCCGCGAGGTCGAGCCCGGCGAGATGATCGTGATCGACGAGAACGGCCTGCGCTCCCACCACTTCGCCGAGCCCGCCCCCAAGGGCTGCGTCTTCGAGTACGTCTACCTCGCGCGCCCCGACGCCACGATCAGCGGCCGCAGCGTGCACGAGTCGCGGGTCGAGATGGGTCGTCAGCTGGCGCGCGAGTTCCCCGTCGACGCCGACCTGGTCATCCCGGTCCCCGAGTCCGGCACGCCTGCGGCCGCCGGGTACGCCGAGGAGAGCGGGATCCCGTTCGGCCAGGGCTTCGTCAAGAACGCCTACGTCGGTCGCACCTTCATCCAACCCAGCCAGACCCTGCGTCAGCTCGGCATCCGGCTCAAGCTCAACGCCCTCGAGCACATGATCCGCGGCAAGCGGATCGTGGTGGTCGACGACTCGATCGTGCGCGGCAACACCCAGCGTGCCCAGGTCCGGATGCTGCGTGAGGCCGGTGCGCTCGAGGTGCACGTGCGGATCTCGAGCCCGCCGGTGAAGTGGCCGTGCTTCTACGGCATCGACTTCGCCACCCGCGCCGAGCTGATCGCCAACGGACTGACCCCCGAGGAGATCGCCAGCAGCGTCGGGGCCGACAGCCTGGGCTACATCTCGCTCGACGGGATGATCGACTCGACCAAGCAGTCCCGCTCCACCCTCTGCACGGCCTGCTTCACGGGCGAGTACCCGATCGCGCTGCCCGACGAGAGCCTGCTCGGCAAGCACCTCCTCGAGGCCACGCTGAACGCGCCGACGCTGGGCAAGGCGCTGCCTGTCCTGAACAACCCCTGACCAGGAGCACTCCTGTGAGCGAGTCCAACGCGTACGCCGACGCCGGCGTCAACATCCAGGCCGCCGACACGGCGATCGAGCTGATGAAGGGCTGGATCGACAAGGCCCGCCGCCCCGAGATGATCGGGGGACTGGGTGGTTTCGCCGGGCTCTTCGACGCCAGCGCCCTGACCCGCTACACGCGGCCGCTGCTGGCCACCTCCACCGACGGGGTCGGCACCAAGGTGGCGATCGCGCAGGCGATGGACATCCACGACACGATCGGCTTCGACCTGGTCGGCATGGTCGTCGACGACCTGGTCGTCTGCGGCGCCGAGCCGCTCTTCATGACCGACTACATCGCCACCGGCCGGGTGGTCCCCGAGAAGATCGCGGCGATCGTCAAGGGCATCGCCGAGGGCTGCGTGCTCGCCGGCTGCGCCCTGATCGGCGGCGAGACCGCCGAGCACCCGGGGCTGCTCGGTCCTGACGACTACGACGTAGCCGGCGCGACCACCGGCGTCGTGGAGGCCGACAAGCTGCTCGGGCCGGGTCGGGTCCGCCCCGGCGACGTGGTGATCGCGATGGAGGCCTCGGGCCTGCACTCCAACGGCTACTCGCTGGTCCGCCACGTGCTGCTGGAGAGGGCCGGCATGTCGCTCGATGCCCACGTCGACGAGCTCGGCCGCACCCTGGGCGAGGAGCTCCTCGAGCCGACCCGGATCTACGCCAAGGCGTGCCTCGACCTGGCTGCCCGGACCCGTACGCACGCGATGTCCCACGTCACCGGGGGCGGCCTGGGCGCCAACCTCGAGCGGGTGATGCCGGTCGAGCTGGCCGCCACGATCGACCGGTCCACGTGGACCCCGCAGCCGATCTTCGACCTGGTGCGTCGCACCGGCGACGTACCCCAGCCCGACCTCGAGATGACCCTCAACTGCGGCGTCGGCATGGTCTCGCTCACCGACCCCGAGGACGTCGACACCGCGATCGCCGTCCTCGCCGAGCACGGCCTGCGGGCCTGGGTGGCCGGCGAGGTGCGAGTCGATCCCGACGCCGCCGGCCGGGTCGGCCTGGTGGGTCAGCACCCCGGCTGGTGACGTCCGGACGACCTCAGGATTTCGGGGTGTGACGCGATCGGTGTCCGAATCGCGGGGATCCGATGTGCGGGAACAGCCAGCCAGCAGGTAGCGTTGTGCCCACGAGAACTCTTTGAGACCAGCCCGGGAGCCGCTGTGCCCCGGCCGAGCGTGCGAGGGGGCTGACCCTATGGGGCGCGGCCGAGCGAAAGCCAAGCAGACGAAGGTCGCTCGCGACCTCAAGTACCGCACTCACGAGACGGACTTCGGTGCGTTGGCCAGTGAACTGCACGGATCGAGTGGTGACGACACCAGTCAGGTCGATCCCGAAGAGCTCGAGAAGTGGTCGGACTATTCCGACTCACGTCGCGACTGAAGCACTGCGGGCGAACACCACGTCGCCGTGGGTGCCGTAGCCGGTGAGCCTGCCGCCGTACGGCGTGCCGTCGAAACCGACCAGCAGCCATGAGTCGTTGACGGGCACGAGCGTCGGCCACGGGATGTTGGAGGGGTACGGCGCGTCGAGCGTGCCCACCTCCTGCAGGCCGAGGTCGAGCACCGGGTAGCGCTCGCGCAGGCCCCGGGGTCCGTCGCGTCCGTCGCTGGCCAGCACTCGCCACGCGCCGTCCAGGCGGGTCAGCGTGCTGCCCTCGGTGGCGCCGCGACCGGTGGCGGCGGCGCGCAGCGTGAGCGACTCCAGATCCGGACCCTGCGCGAGCGCTGGGTGGAAGCGGAAGAACTTCGAGGCGGACACGTACGCCGCGAGCCAGCCCTCGTCCGTGCGCACCAGGTGCGGGTCCCAGACCCCGACGGACCGCAGCCCGGTGGTTGGCAGACTCAGTGGCACGGTGTCCAGCAGGTGCCGGCCGCCGGTGAGATCGGCCGTCGTCGCGGCGAGCGTCGCCGTGACGCTGGCGTCCGAGCGCCGCCGGTCGAAGTCACCCCAGGTGCTGGTGGCGACCAGCCACCGGTCGCTGTCGCGCAGCAGGTGGGTCGCGTGGTCGCCGTACGCGCCTGCCCGGTCGGGCCGGCGGAAGAACACGTCCGAGAGGTGGGCGAGCTCGAGGCGCTCCGGCTCGAGCGCCCACACCGAGGTGTGGGCGGTGTCGAAGAACCCCGGCCCGGCGCTGGTGGCGGTGAGCAGCACCCGACCGCGGTGCCAGTAGGTCGACCCGTCGGCGTGCGTGACCTGCCGGACGTCCCGCAGCCCGAGCTGACCGAAGCCGCCCGCCTGGAGCCGGTCGACCGGCCCGCGGCCGCCGGAGTGCAACCCGGCCAGCCAGGCCTCGTCGCGGGTGTCGACGCGGTCGGTGAGGTCGACGCGGGACCGTGCGGTCCAGACGTCGTCCGAGCAGGTGAAGACGGTGAGGTGTACGCCGGTCAGGGCCAGGCCGAGGCGCTCGACCGCGGCCTCGGGCCGACCGTGCCGGCGACTGCGATGGGTCGTGGTGGTGGTGCCGTCCTGCGTGACCTCGAGGCCGACCTCCTGTCCGTCGTACCACCCGGTCAGCCGGACCGACCCGGAGATCAGGTCGAGCTGGACGGTCCCGCTGCCGGCACCCAGGTCGGCGGCGACGGCGGCGTACGGTGCGACGTGCGGGGTGGCCGCCGACCCGGGCCCGGCACGGTCGAGGAGCACCGAGGTCGGTGCGACCAGGGCGACCGGGCGTACTCGCCCGGCGGGCTCGAAGCGGGGCAGCACCCATCAAGTGTGTCGCAACCGTTCGCCGGGAGAAGAAACGATGGAGTTGGCGCCGTTGGGTCAGTCCGAAGGAGCGGTCGCCCGCTTGAGCGCGGCAACAGCGATGTCGACTTCGCCGAGCAGCTCGACGAGCAGCGCGTCGGCGCCCGTGGTGTGTCCGTCGATGCCGAGGCGTTCCAGCTGCGCGGCGGAGTCGGCCACCCGCGGAAGGCCGAGGTTGAGCGCACTGCCGTGGAGCTGGTGGGCGGAGGTGAGCAGCGCCATCGCACTGTCGGCGTCGATGGCCTCGCGGATCGCGACCACCTGGTTGCCCACCCGGCCCATGAAGGAGGCAGCGGTGCGCTCGAAGAAGCTGACGTCGTCCTTGATCAGGCCGTCGAGCATCAGGATCCGGTCGACGTCGAGGATGTCGTCCTGTGCCGCCGCCAGGATGGCGGGTGGCACGTCGGTGTGGTTCGCGACGGGCGGGGGCGGCGCGGACCTGGGCTGTCCGACCCACTCCCGGACCACCCGCTCCAGCTCGGCGACGTCCACCGGCTTGGTGAGGTAGTCGTCCATCCCGGCGGCCAGGCAGCGCTCCCGCTCGCCCTCGAGCGCCGAGGCGGTCATCGCGATGATCGGCAGGTGCTGACCCTCCCGCTCCAGCGTCCGGTACTGGCGGGTGGCGTCGAAGCCGTCCAGCCGCGGCATCCGGCAGTCCATGAGCACGGCGGCGTAGTCGTGGGGCCGGGCGAGGTGCTCGACCGCCTCGACCCCGTCGTTGGCGATGTCCACGGTGCAGCCCAGGCTCTCGAGCAAGCCGGTCGCCACCAGCTGGTTGACCCGGTTGTCCTCGACGACCAGGATCCGGATGTCCAGCGCTGCCTCCGTGACCGCGCCCGCAGCGTCCGTCGATGGTGACTCGCTGTCCAGGACGCCCAGCAGAGCGCTGTGGAGCTCGATGGAACGCACCGGCTTGCTCAGGGCCTGCAGGATCCCCGCCTTCTCGACCTCCTCGCGGGGAGACGACTGGTCCGAGCTGAGCAGCAGCATCGCGACCGGGCCGACCTCCGGGGATGCAGTGATCCGGCGGGCCAGCTCGAGGCCGTCGACGTCCGGCATGACCAGGTCCAGGAGCACCGCGTCGTACGGACGTCCGGACCGGGCTGCCTCGCGCAGCTCGGCCAGCGCCTCGGCACCGGACCCGACCGAGACCGGGTGCATCCGCCAGTCCTCGAGCTGTTCGTCGAGGATGAGACGGTTCGTCGCGTTGTCGTCGACGACCAGGACCCGGCGGCCCTGCAGGTGCTGCGGGACGTCGTACTGCCGACCCGCCGACCCGGCGACCCGCGCCAGCCGGGCGGTGAAGGTGAAGGTGCTGCCGATGCCCATCTCGCTGGCCACCGTGATCTCGCCGCCCAGGGCGGACACCAGCTGACGGGAGATCGCCAGTCCCAGGCCGGTGCCCCCGTGGCGGCGCGTGGTGGACGGGTCGGCCTGCGTGAAGGCGTCGAAGAGCCTGTCGCGGGCTCCCGACGCGATGCCGACGCCGGTGTCGGTGACGTCGACCCGCAGCACCACGTTGCGCGACGACTGCGACTCCACCCGGGCCTCGATCACGACCTCGCCGCGGTCGGTGAACTTCACCGCGTTGGAGCCGAGGTTGGTCAGCACCTGGCCGAAGCGCACCGGGTCACCGCGCAGCTGAAGGGGGACGTCGGGGTGGCACGCGACCACCAGCTCCAGACCCTTCTCGTGCGCCGGCCCGGTCAGCACCGCCGCCACCTGGTCGAAGACGGCGCGTACGTCGAAGTCGGCGGCCTCGAGCTCGAGCTTGCCCGACTCGATCTTGGAGAGGTCGAGGATGTCGTCGATGATCCCGAGCAGGGTGAGGCCGGCGCTCTGGAGGTTCTCGGCCAGCCGGAGCTGGTGCTCGTCGAGGTCGGTGCGCAGCAGCAGGTCGGTGAGCCCGATGACGCCGTTCATCGGGGTCCGGATCTCGTGCGACATCGTGGCGAGGAACTCCGACTTGAGGCGGGACGCCTCCATCGCAGTGTCGCGTGCGTCGGCGAGCTGGGCGGCGGACCGCTCCCGCTCGGCCACGGCGGACAGCTGGTTGGCGATCTGGCTCATCAGCCAGTGGGCCTGCTCGTCGGGGGGCACCTCGTCCGCGAGCAGCTCGACGACCGCAAGCACCTCACCGCCGGCGAGCACCGGCATCGCGACCAGGGTGTGGGTGTCGGCCCCGGAGGACGGCGCGCCGAGCGTGATCTCGCCGGTCGCTCGTGCCCGGGCAGCCAGGTCCGGGTCCGGGTCAGCCGGCAGCGTGGCGGCGGACGGCAACAGCTCGACCGCCTCGCCGTCGTACAGGTAGGCACCGATCGCTGCCCAGGTGGTGTGTGCCGGCACGCCGGCGGCAGCCAGCTCGAGGGCTTGGCGCAGGCTCCCGGCCTGGTTGGCCGCCGTGGCCATCTGCTGGAGCAGGTAGAGCCGCCGGGTCGCCTCCGCCGCCTGTTCGTCGGCGGTGACCAGGTCGGTGACGTCCTGGGCGGTCCCGCTCAGCCGCCACACGGTGCCGTCGGGACGACGCTCCACGAACCCGCGTCCGCGCGCCCAGCGCAGCGTGCCATCGGGGCGGATCAGTCGGTGGTCGAAGCCGAACTGGCCTCCGGAGGCCACGGCATCCTCGACCGACGCGCGACTGGACTCCCGGTCGTCGGGGTGGATCCTGGCGAGATAGTCCTCGTACGTCGAGGTGGTGCCCGGCTCGACCCCGAAGATGCGGCACAGCTCGTCGGACCAGGACACCCGGTCGGCTGCGACGTCCCACTCCCAGCTGCCGAGCTGGGCGATCCGCTGGGCGATCGCTAGCTGGTGCTCGCGGTCGACCAGCGCCTCCAGCAGCTCCTTGCGCTCGGTGTACGGCGTCACCCGGTGCAGCCAACCCAAGCGGGACCCGTCGTCGTCGAACACGGGGCCGTAGCTGACCAGACCCCACACCGGCTCCCCGACCGGCCGGGAGAAGCGGGTCTCGACGTTGTCGCGACCGCCCTCGGCGCTGGCCAGCTCGGCGAGGTGCGCCGCGAACTGTTCGCGCCCGAGGTCGTCGAGCAGCTCGCCGACCGGCAGCCCGTGGAGCTCGGCCAGCGTGCGCCCGACGATGTCGGCCATCCGCTGGTTGGCGAAGGTCGTGATGCCCGCGTCGTCGAACATCCACAAGCCGTCGGGGACCGCGTCGAAGAGGCGCGTCCTGAGCGCGGCGTCGATCTCCGCGGCGCTGCGCTCCTCGGTCCCCATGCGACATTCCTACCCCGCAGGGCACCATGATGACCATGGAGCACCGCTTTGACGCCGCGCTGCTGGGGACGCCCCAGGCGCCCACCTTCGGGCTGGACACGTTCGGGGACCTCGAGCAGGGTCCCGATGGACAGCTCGTCGACCACCCCGAGGCGATCCGGCAGGTCGTCGCCGAGGGGGAGCTGGCCGACGCCGTCGGCCTGGACTTCTTCGGGGTCGGGGAGCATCACCGTCCCGACTTCGCGATCAGTGCCCCCGACGTGGTGCTCGCGGCGATCGCCGGCCGCACCCGCCGGATCCGTCTCGGCACGTCGGTCACGGTGCTCAGCTCCGACGATCCGATCCGGGTCTTCCAGCGGTTCTCCACGCTGGACGCGGTCTCCGGCGGCCGGGCCGAGGTCACACTCGGCCGCGGCTCGTTCACCGAGTCGTTCCCGCTCTTCGGGCTGTCGCTCGACGACTACGAGGTGCTCTTCTCCGAGAAGCTCGACCTCTTCACCCGGCTGCTCGAGGAGCGGCCGATCAGCTGGGAGGGCAGCACCCGCCCGCCACTGACCGACGCCCAGGCGTTCCCCCGGACCGCCCGCGGCCTGCCTGCGTGGATCGGGGTGGGTGGTACGCCGGAGTCGGTGGCCCGCGCGGCGGCGTACGGACTCCCGCTGGTGCTGGCCGTCATCGGCGGCTCGCCCGACCGCTTCGAGCCGCTGGCCGATCTCTACCACCGTGCTCTTGCCCACTACGGACAGCCGACGCTGCCGATCTCGATGCACAGCCCCGGGCACGTCGCGGCGACCGATGAGATCGCGCGCGAGCAGATGTATCCCCACCAGGCTGCGGCGTTCACCAAGATCGGCCGCGAGCGTGGTTGGGGCCCCTACACGGAGGAGCAGTTCGAGGAGGGCGCCGCCGCGACCGGATCCCTCTTCGTCGGCTCGCCCGAGACCGTCGCCGTGAAGATCGCCTGGGCGATGCGCACGCTGGGGCTGTCGCGGTTCCAGCTGAAGTACGCCGTCGGCACGTTGCCGCACGAGCAACGGCTCGAGTCGATCCGGCTCTACGGGACCGACGTCGTCCCGCGGGTCCGCGAGCTGCTCGAGGGCTGATCGGCCTGCCCGGGACGCACGAACGCCCCGGCCAGGGGCCGGGGCGTTCGGTCAGGTGCGGGACCTGGGTCCTGACAGACGTCAGGCGTTCGTGTTCACCTTGATGGTGCGGACGAGCTGGCCGTTCTTGAACAGCTCGACCGTGTGACGGCCGGTGTTCTTCGTGAACGTCCGGGTCCAGCGATCGTGGTCGTCAGCGTGCTGCTTGGTGCTGAACGCGGTGCGACCGTCGACCTTGATCGTCCAGGCAAGGCGGTTGCCCTCGACCTGGTCGGCCTTGAGGTCCTTGCTGAACAGGTCGAGGCGGACCTTGCGGGGGGTGACCTTCGTGGCGGTCGAGTAGCCGGTGACGTCCTTCGTGACCTTCTCGGCCGGCGCGACCTCGGACGTGAACTTGTAGAGGACGTCGTTGAACGTGACGGACTTCAGCAGACCGCCGATAGGGGCAGTTGCGGTGCCGGTCGAACCGATGTTGACCCCCATGTACATGATCTCTGCGTTCGGAAGGGCGGCCTGCCAGGCGTCGATCGGCCCGTTGGAAGTGCTCGCACTGCCGCTGTTGGCGACGTGGGGGGCACCCGGGACGTTCGCGATGGTCCGGTTCGAGGCCCAGAGGTTGCCGACGTTGTCGCCGTGCTGGTAGACGAGACTGCCGTCCCACTTCCCGTCGCCCTCCTTGTCGATGACCACGCTGATGGAGGCGCTGTTGGTGGTGCCCACCCAGTCGTAGTCGATGGTGTGGAGGTCCTCGAGCGCCGTCGAGCCCGCGTAGTCGAAGTACTGCAGGTTCTTTCCGCCGGCGTCAGTTGCCATGACCAGCCCGTCTCGGGTGAGCTCGGTGTGGTCGGACGTGTTGCTCTCCGTGTCAGGGGTGATGGCGCTCTGACCGACGGTGACGGTCTGCGCGGCGTCGGCGTTCGCCGGGACGAGAGCGATGACCGAACCGGCGACGGCCAGGACGGAGATGCCAGCGATCTTGGAAACGAGCTTCACAGGTGGTGCTCCTTGTCGAGTTCACGGTGGGCGGTGTCCACATCTCTTGATCTGCATCTCGCCCGATGACATAAACCTAGTCATTGACAGTGTCCACTGTCAATGACTAGGAATGGTGACATAGACAACATTGCATGTCACCATCCAGTACAGTTGTTTCCATGCAGACCTACTCCGTCATCGAGCTCGCCGAGGCGGCCGGGCTTCCCGTCCGAACCGTGCGCTACTACCAGGCGGGCGGATTGCTGTCCCGGGCCCAACGCGTCGGTCGCTCCCTGCAGTACGGCGAGAAGCACCTCCACCGCCTGAAGCAGATCGCCGAGATGCAGGCCAGTGGGCTCAAGCTCGGCACCATCCGCGACATGCTCGACGGCGGCGGTCTGGGCAAGGCGCCGGTAGTCGCGTTGCTGGGTGCGGGTCCGTCGGGGGAACGCTGGTTCGCCGACGCCGAGCGGGTCTTCACGGTGACCGAGCTCGCCGAGCTCCTCGGCGACCGCTACTTCGATCTCCTCGAGCCGCTCGAGCGCACCGGCCACCTCGAGCGCCGTACCGGTGACGGTCCGACCACGTGGCACTGCCCGGACCTGCCGTTGCTGCGCTCCGCGCTCCAGCTGTCCGACATCGGCACCGACATCGAGCTCACTGCCCGAGCGCGTGACCTGCTCCGGCGCCGAGTGCGCCGACTAGCAGAGGACCTGGTCCAGATGTGGGAGAAGGAGTCCGGCGAGCAATCCGGCGGCGACGCCGACACGGCTCTTCCCGAGAACCTCGAGCTGGTCCGGTCGGTGGCCTGGCAGACGGCCGCCTACATGATGGCTCAGGAGACTGACCGCGCCGTACGGACTTTCGCCGAGCGGGCAGCGTCGAAGGACCGACCCGGACACGTCGGAGGGGCCGGCGAGCCAGTGTCTGCGGATCCGATGTCGTAGCCGTACCCAACCTGCCCGCCCACAGTGCCTCCCGACGCCAGCTCGTCCGCGTCGCCGCCCGGACCGGCGCCACCGTGCCGGCTCGGCTACGTGTGAGCGTCACCGTTGCACGGTTGCTGCGGCCATCAAGACCGACCACTACCCGCGGACAGCAGGTATGGGTCTGGCGTGGCGAACGAATCGATCGGCAGCAGGTCGAGACCGAACGTCGCCCCGAGACCGGTGAGCTCCGCGACGCGACGAAAGCGGGCACTGGCGGCGACCAGGGTGACGGTGCCGTCGTACGGCGCGACGCGGTTGACCAGCCACACCAGCGAGCCGATACCGCCCGCGTCGAGGAACGTCACCGCGGACGCGTCGACCTCGAACGCGACGCCACCTCGCCCGATGGCCTCGTCGAGCCGAGGGCGCAGTCCGTTCGCCGCGAACGCGTCAAACTCGCCTCTGACGACGAGCTGAACCGCTGGCGGGTGGAGTGCAAGAGCGGAGAAGAAGTCCACGAAGCCCTCCTGACGTCTGCGGGTCTCAATTCGCGCCACGCGTGTGCGAGTTCAGGGTTCCGGCCTAGACCGTAGGCCCGAACGCAGGAGCGGTGGTTCACCCCAAAGGCCGAAAGTTGGAGTGCATCGGAGATCGCCGAATGTCCCGGCGGCGTGGCTACACGGTGGGCCATGCGCCGTGGCCCTGCATAGCAACGACGACAGCCTCGGCAACCTGCACCTCGCTGACCCCGGTACGGCGAGCCGCGTCCCGCACGCGCTGGACGGCCTCGTCGTCGGACACGTGTGCGGTTGCCATCACGATGCCCGCTGCGGTCTCCAACAAGGTCCGGTCGGCAAGCACTCGCGGCGCCTCGCGGGCGGTGTCGAGTGTCGTGAAGGACATGTCTGCGTTCGTGGTTGCGCCGAGCGCCCACGCGCCGAGGATGTCGGCGAGCTCCTGGTGGTGCCCGTCGAACGCGTGCTCCGCGGTGGCGTACAGGTTCACGGTGCCGGTCACTTCACCGTCGACGACCAGTGGAAGGGTCAGGGTCGATGCCACGCCGTACCCGGTCGCCCTCGGGGAGAACAGCTGCCACGACGCCTCGCTGAGGAGTTCCTCTGCGGTGAAAGACAGAGCCTGGCGGCGGTCGGCGGCCTCGAGACACGGGTTGCTGTCCAGGCACTGCATCGGATCCGGGACGGCCGCCTGCCGACTGGTCGTCACCAGGGTGAGCGTCACGCCTAGCTCTCGCGTCGCGACGCTCATCCCGAGGCACTCCGGAACGACGGCGCGCACCTGTTCGCTGTGTGTGCGGAGCTCGTCGAACAGAGCGGTGTCGTCGATGTTCGGGTCAAGATCTGCGGCTGCACTGATGGATTCTTCGATGGGTTCCATGGACTGTGGACGGGGCCGTCGGCCCCGCATCCTCCTGTGCCGCTAGGTCGTGCGTGGTCACGCCGGTGATGCAGATGTCGCGGGTGCCGGGCGCGTGATGCGGTGTGCGACCTGGGTGTGCTCAGCCTTCGTCAGAGATGAGGTACCCGGTCGGCTCGGGCTTCGAACCGCCCGTTCGGGTGGAGTGGTACCGACTGCTCAGGTGAGCTCGAGTACTCACGCGTCGTGGGGCCTCACCCGTTGGGGTGCAGTTGCCGGCAAGCGCATCGGGGTACGACCCAGACAGCGGGTTGATCGTGCGCCCGGCATGGCGTTCGGCAGGACCCCCAATGCATCGCACCTACAACAGTCGAGGAGAAGCAATGACATCGACTCAGGACACAAAGGAACAAGTGCAGCAGACCGCCAGCACCGCCGCGGACGAGGGAAAGCACGTCGCCGGGGTCGTCGGGGAGGAGGCTCAGATCGTCGCTGGCCAGGCCAAGGACCAGGTCCGTGAGCTCATGAATGAGACCCTCGGACAGGTCAACGACCAGTCCCGCACCCAGCTCGACCGGCTGGTAGGGACGCTGAAGAGCGTCAGCACGGATCTCGAGTCGATGGCCTCGTCAGCCGACTCCGGGCTTGCGACGCAGCTGACGCAGCAGGTGGCAGAACGAGCCCGGGGCCTCAGCACCCACCTCGACGGGCGGGAACCGTCCGACGTCCTCGACGACGTGCGCCAGTTCGCACGCCGTCGACCCGGGTTGTTCCTGCTCGGAGCACTCAGCGCCGGCGTCGTGGTCGGTCGCCTCGCTCGCGGAGCGAAGCAGGCTCACAGTCAGGGCACCGGCTCGTCGACGAGCACCGGCGTCCCGGAGGTCGCCGCCACGCCCGCCAGCGTCACCCCCTCGAACGGCCTGACCTCGGGAGTCCCGTCGGCGGCGCCGTCGTACGGTCAGCCCGCTGTCGCCGTGCCGAGCGTGCCGGTCGAGCCGACGTATCCCGCGACCGGTGGCGTCGGCACCGTGCCCGCCTCGCCCCTCGCAGAGGCGCCGGCCGAGGAGCACGGTTCCGGCGCTGGGCCCCAGGGGTTCCTCCCGTGAGCATCACCCCGCCCCCTGCAACCACCCCAACCGCGCCAGATCCCGGTCAGCCGGCCGACTCGCGCAGCCTCGGCGAGATCGTCAGCGACGTCACCCAGGACCTCACGACGCTCATCCGTCAGGAGATCGACCTGGCCAAGACCGAGCTCAAGCAGGAGGGAACGAAGGCCGCCAAGGGCGCCGGGATACTCGGCGGCGCCGGCCTCGCCGGCTACTTCACCGTGCTCTTCATCTCGGTGACCGTGATGTTCGTGCTCGACGAGTTCCTCGAGCTGTGGCTCGCCGCGCTCATCGTCACCGTCGTGTGGGCCTTGGCGACCGCGATCCTCGCCGTCATCGGCAGGAACAAGCTCCAAGCCAGCAAGCCCCAGCTACCCCAGACGCAGGAAACCTTGAAGGAGGACGTCCGATGGGCCAAAGCACAGAAGAACTGACCACCCAGATCGCTGGCACCAGGGAGTCCCTGGCTACCGATCTCGACGCACTACAGAACCGCGTCAGCCCCAGTGCCATCGTCGAGCGGCGCAAGCAGGCCGCTCGCGGCAAGGTCCGCTCGGTGAAGGACAAGGTGATGGGCACCGGGCACAGCCTGGCCGACTCTGCGAGCTCGGCCGGCTCGAGTGGCAGCGACGCCGTGGCAGGCGTCAGAAGCAGTGCCGTCGACGCCAAGGACGCCACCAGTGACGCGATCGAGGGCAGTCCCGCTGGCCGCAGGCCTCATCGCCTTCGGCGCCGGGCTCGTCATCGCGGCCCTCATCCCGGCCACCGACGCCGAGCAGCGCGCCTCGCAGCGCGTCGTCGAAACGGCCCAGCCGCTCGTCGACGAGGCCAAGTCGATGGGACAGGACGTCGGGGCCAACTTGAAGGAGACTGCGGTCGACGCGGCACAGCAGGTGAAGGAGACCGCCCAGGACTCCGTGCAGCGCGTCCAGGACGAAGGCAAGGCCTCTGCCGAGTCCGTCAAGGCCGAAGCGCCCGGACAGAGCTGAGCAAGACAGACGACGAAGGCCCGGAAGCGTGCGTGCGCTCCGGGCCTTCGTCGACCAGCGCTGCGGTCGGTCGATCTCGCGGCCGGAGGTGCCCGTGAGACCAGAACTGAGACCAGGCAGAGATGCGAACACCCCCGCCGGCATGGGCCGCGGGGGTGTTCGTGCAGGTCAGCGACCTGCGGTGCCGGTGGCCAGGGGCGGGGTCGAACCGCCGACCTTCCACTTTTCAGGCGGACGCTCGTACCGACTGAGCTACCTGGCCAAGCGACGGAAACCTTACAGGAGACTCACCGGCACGATGAATTCGGGGAGAGCGGCATCTTTTGGAGCCGCGCGGGCGCGGACCCTATGCTGCTCGGAGCAGTCCGGCCCCCATCGTCTAGCGGCCTAGGACGTCGCCCTTTCACGGCGGTAGCACGGGTTCGAATCCCGTTGGGGGTGCCACCAGCGGACGATCAGCTCCCGATTGGGAGTCGGTCGTGCCGATGGGTTAGAGTTCCAGCGCTTCAGCAATGAGGCAGCAACACACCTGGCCCCGTAGCGCAGTTGGTTAGCGCGCCGCCCTGTCACGGCGGAGGCCGCGGGTTCGAGTCCCGTCGGGGTCGCAAATAGTGAACGGCCTCTGGCCTGCGGAAACGCAGAGCCAGAGGCCGTTTGCTTTTACCGCCGGAGTGACACCACAGCGGCCGTGTCCCGTCTGCGTCCCGTCCCAGCTTCGGCTGCCACGTTCAGCGCGACCGTGCGAGCCGCGTCCATCGCGTCAGCAACGGTGTCGAGACGGTCGGGAAACAGATGCCCGTACAGGTCGAGCGTCATGGTGGCCGACTTATGTCCGAGCATCTGCTGAACGACCTTGACGTCGGCCCCGGCGGCGATCGCCAGCGAGGCCGCGGTGTGCCGGAGCGCATGCGGAGTGAGCCCGTTGAGACCGACCGCCACGGATGCCTCGTCGAATACCGCGCGCTGGAAGGTGCGCGACCTCATCGGAGCACCGGCCTTCTCGCCGCCGAACACGAGCGCGTCGGGGGCCTTACCGGCGACGTGGGCGGCCAACTCGTCGATCAGGAACCGTGGCACCGGAACCTCCCGACGCTCGTGGTTCTTCGGATCGCTTGGCACGACATGGCCATCGACGACGACGTACGTCTCGACGATCGACGCCCGACGCTGCATCAGGTCCAGTCGCCCGACGCGCAGTCCAGCCAGTTCACCCCACCGCAAGCCGGTGTAGGCGAGGAACAGAACCAGCAGCCGGTACGCACCTCGGTCCTCCTCCGTCGTCGAGGCGTACTTGCTCACCGGGACGGCCGCGCAGGCAGCGGCGAGGTCCGACACCTGCTCGTGGGTGAGGTAGTGGCGCTCCTTCGCTCGGACGCGGGGGAGCGCGATGCCCTCGGCGACGTTGCGCACCAACCTGCCGTCCTTCACAGCCGAGCCGAGTACTTGGGAGAGCACTCGGTGGATCTTGCGAACCGTTGCCGGCGACCGCTCGGACGAGAGGTCCGCGACCCACTTCTGTACGTCGGAGTGCCGGACCTTCGACAACTCGGCCTCTCCCCAGCGCGGAATGACATGGACGTCGAGGATGCTGCGGTACCGCGCCTGCGTCGTCGCCTTGAGTTGCACCTGCACCTCGAGCCACCGCTCGGCCCAGACCCCGACGGTGACCTTCCCCGACCGAGGGTCGACGTACGAGCCGGTCAGCTTGCTCGCTTCGATCTCGGTGAGTCGCCGCTCGGCGTCGCGCTTGAGCCGGAATGTCTCGGTGCGTTCCCTGCCGGTCTCCGGATTGACATAGCGCAGGCACCAGAGCACGGCCCCCCGCGTCCCGTCCTTGTTCATGCGTTGCCGCTTCTGCACATGTGCCATCGCAGATCACCTTCCTGCTCTCGCCTGCTGCCATCTTCCGCCTGGCCGCCGACAACTACCGGGCCTCATCGGTGGTCCTGGGGACGGTTGCTCTGTTCGGAGAGCCAGAGGATGAGGTCGGTGCGCCAGTAGCGGACGTGGCGGCCGATCTTGAAGCTGCGGGGTCCGGAGCCGAGGTGGCGCCAGTAGCGCAAGGTTCCTTCCGGGACCCGCAGGAAGCGGCAAGCCTCTTGGAGGGTGAGCATCTCGTCGCCAGGGTTCTGGATGGGGCGGTTCTCGTCGGGGTTGATCGGTGATGCGGTCATGGCGTTGCTCCTCGCCGGTTGTGGTCGCGGACGGGCGGTCCGTGTTGGCCAGCGTGGACAGCCAGGTATCCACGATTTCGGGATACCTGGAGGGGGATACCTGCCCGGAGCCCGCGTTTCCGCAGGTCAACAGGTATCCCTAAGTCGTCTCGCTGGTTGGCTTGTGGGTCGTTGACTCACGCCGATCAGCGTGGACCCCGGGTGTTACCGGAATCGGGTAGCAGCGAGGGGGAACGTTGAGGGGGAACGTTGTGTTTGCGCAGGTCAACAGCGTTCCCTAACTCTTCCCGTCGCACCTCTTGTCAGAGCCCGATGCCCGAGGATTCGGGGACCGGTGGTCGGTGCTCCGGCGTGGGGATGCCCTGCCTGTGTGTGGCGGCTGGACCGTAGCGTTCGATGGCGTCGATGGCCTGGCGCCGGGCATGAGCGGGGCCGAGGTCGGCGCGGTCGCGGCTGAAGACCTCGGTCCATTGCTTGCGGGCGTCCTCGAGGTTCTCGGCGACCAGGTGGGCGGTGTTGGACTCCCGGCCACGGGTCATCGCGACGTACGCAGACGCAGCGCCGGTGTGCTCGCCGACGATCACGTGCGCTGCGTTGACGGTGTCGCCCTGGGCACCGTGGACGGTGGTGGCGTAGGCAAGCTCGACGAACCGGGCCGCGTACCCGGCCGGCACCTCCCGGTCTCGCCCGTGGCCGTGCAGGGTGAGGCTGCCGTCCTGCCCGATCGCGGTGACCGTCCAGGTCTGGCGATTCGCAACCTGCAGGTCGGGGTCGTTGCGCCGGGTCGAGACCCGGTCCCCGAGCCCGATCCGCTCCCCGGATTCCGTCGTCAGCGTCCAGCCGTCCCTGCTGGCCTGGCGCGGGTCGCGGATGCTGGCGTTGAGGTCGGCGACCTGTTCGCGGGTGTCGGCGATGACCAGGTGACCGCCTGCGCCGGCGTCGGCGAGGGCGGCGGTGCGTTCGACCTCGGTGGGGTGGATCACGACCTGGCCGCGCGCGTTCAGCTCGTCGAACACTGATCCTGGGTCCTCACCGGTGCGCATCCGCAAACTCAACGCGGCGTATTCGGGGTCGGTGAACCGGTGCACCGTGTCCAGGGTGACCACCGCGCTCGGGTGTGCCAACGCGGCGGCGTGGTCGAGGACGCCGCCGCGGCCGACGGCCGGGAGCTGGTGCCGGTCCCCGACGAACGCGACCCTGGCGCCGGTCTCGTCGGCGATGGTCAGGAGCGCGCGAGCGGTGTCCTGGTCGAGCATCCCGGCCTCGTCGACGAGCAGCAGGTCACCGGCCCGCAGCCGGGCGCCCGGGCCAGGCAACGGGTTCGGGTGCCGACTCCAGTGCCCGTCGGTGTCCCACCGCCACCCGTGCTGGTGGATCAGCCAGGCCGCGGAGTGACCCTCGGCACCGGTCTCGGCGGCGGCGACCTCCGCTGCCTTCAACGTCGGTGTCACAACCACCAGCCGACGACCCCGCTGCGCCAGCAGCTCCTGGGTCGCCCGTAGGGCGGTGGTCTTCCCGACCCCCGCGGCCCCCTCGACCACCACCATGGCTCCGTTACCGGCCAGGACCCCAACAACCGCGGCCTGGGTCGGGTCGACCCTCACCAGGCCACGCCCGCCGACCCGTGCCTTGCGGGTGCGCTGGGTCGCGCGTCCTGCGATGCGGTTGATGATGTCGGCCTCGACCTCGAGCACGGCCGGCGAGGTCAGGGACCGGACGTGTTCGGGCACATCGGCCCAGTGGAGCAACCGGGTGCACCGGTCGGTGGCGCGGGTGGTGATGTCTTCGGCGAGCTCGATCCGTGCTGCGGGGTCGGCGAGCAGGCAGGTCTGGGCAAGCAGGACCTCGGCCTGGCCGCGCATGTCGGCGGTGTTCCAGGCCGACCTCTTCGCCCCGAGAATGGCGACGACCAGGTCGGCGGCGGCGTCGCGGTCGACCCACCCCGGACGAGTCCCCGCCAGCGGCACTGGCCCGGTCGGGTCGTCGTAGCCGAGCTCGCGCAGCTCGTCGTTCCAGCGGGCCACGAGCTCGCGGCCGTCCCTCGGGACGACCTTGTCCGGGCGCGCTTGCGCCCATGCCCGCCGGTCCCACGCCTCCCGGAGCCGCGGACCCGGTTCCTCGCCGGGGTGCTCGGAGCGCCAGGTCGCCTCGTAGCGGTCGGTGTTGCGGCGGATCTGCGCGGTCCGGGCGCTGAACGCGCCGACGTACGAGGCGAGCTCGCGGATCTCGCTGGTCTCCGGGTCGAGGGTGTACCCGTGGGCGGCGAGGACCGCCCGGAACGCCGGGTCGGTGACGACCGCGGCGTGCCCGATCCCGTTGATGGCCTCGATGCTGTCGCGGATCCCTACGGAGTGGATGCCCCGCCAGGCGCCGGCCGCCCAGACGCGGGCGTTGATCTGCAGGTGCAGGTGGCGGTGCGGGTCCCCGGCCCGCGACGTGTAGTGCCGGATCACCGCGGCCTCGACCTGCTCGACCGGTACCTGCACCTGCCGGCCCCGTGGCCCGACCCGGGTCGTCGCATGACCTGCGACCCAGCCGACGATCTCGGCGGCCGCCTGGTCCTGGGCGGCGTCCAGTGCTGCCGAGACCTCCGGGTGCAGGGCCGCGGCGAGCGACCAGGTCTTGGGTCCGTTGACGACCACCTCGACGAACCGCAACGCGTTCGCGTCATCGCGGACCCGACCCTTCTTCGTCCCGGTGTCGATGTCGATGCCGGCGACCCACTGCTCGTAGGTATCGCCGTCCATCGATCCCACCTGCTCGACGCCTTCCGGGGATGCGGTGAGCCGCTCGGCGACCCCGGTGCCTTCGCCGAGGTAGTAGTCGTCCGCGCGGGAGCGGTCACGCTCGACGTAGGCCCGGGCAGCCTTCGCCGTACCGCGGTAGAACTTCACCCCGCCATGCACCCGAACCACCGCCTCCACGACGTCCGTCGACAACCAACGGACCCCTAGAAATGCCGCGTGGGCCGCCCGACCACGGGCGGCCCATCTACGTCCTTCGTAGCATGCGTGCCGCCGGATGAGGAGGGGTGGAACGACGTGAGAAGGCGGTGATCGGGAGAAGATTCTGAGGCCCGTGAAGAGTCAACGGTTGTCGGTCGAGGAGGGTCGGATCCGAGACAATGTCGGATGTCAGACGTGGTGGCGAGCCGATATCGAGTCAGGAGTCGGGACAGGAACGCGCAGGACCTGCTCGACCTAGGCGCCGGGACATTGATTAGATCGCCGTGGCCCTGGCAAAGCAGACCAGCGACGAGCACCGCTGGCTGGTAGCCCCGGAACCGGAGCGCCGGTTTGTGGGACCCGGCGACTCGATCAACGGCCAGTTAGCGACCGATGAGGACGCCGCTCTGGTGCGCGGTGATCGGCTGCGTCCGGCGGAGTGTCAGGTGTTTGTTTGCCCAGCCAATTGGCGGTCGTGGAGTCGGCCACGGCTGAGGGCTTGACACGCAGCGGTCTGACGTGGGTTCGCGGGGTTCTGGCGGAGCGCGTAGCTCAGCCGGTGGCGGCCCCTCCTCGAGCCGTTTCCATGTGCGCTGGCACGAGTGGTCGTCTGATTAGCAATCAGGTGGCTCGACCCCGCTCCCTGGCTTGCAAAACGGTTCATCCGTCGACGCACGCTAACCCGGTGCTACCACCGAGGACGGCGGAGATATCGCCCGCGATAGCATGGAGACGCATCCGCGTGTAAGCGGGAGCGGCCACGTGGGAGAGGGGTTCTCATGAGTGCTGAGGTCAGTCGAAGGTTGGACGACGCGCCGCACTACGCATACCGCGTGGTCTGGTCGTCGGAGGATGCCGAATACATCGCTACGGCGCTCGAGTGGGGGCCGGGCTTGTCGTGGCTGGGTGCCGATCCGGACGAGGCGCTTCGGGGCCTCCGGGTCTTGATCGATCAGGCGGTCGCTGATCTCCGCGAGGGTGGCAAGCCGGTCCCGGAGTCCGTCGCTGACCGGACCTATAGCGGGAAGGTTCTCCTTCGTATGCCCGCGACCTTGCATCGGAGTCTGACGATCGACGCAGCCGAGGAAGGGGTCAGCGTTAACCAACTCGCTGTCTCACGGCTGGCGCGCCCATAGGGAGAAGGACGTCGGTCCGATGCCGCAGGCGACTCCGGTGAAGACAGCCCTCTCGTTGGAAGACCCCAGGCAAGGGTTCCGATCCAGATCAGGGATAGGGCCCGCGCGTCAACCGTCTGGAAACCCACCCCGGCGCCACCGGTGTTGCCGGATCGGCCCGGGCTTCAGGAGATGTCACGCCAGGCTCGTGAGGAACTTCCGGACATGGCCTGCCACCTGTTCAGCGCACTGCTCCATGGCCGGGACTCGGGCTCCAACGAGAGGACGGACATCGACGCGCCGCGCGCCAGTAAGAGCGGCGGTGACGGAGGGCAGAGCGGCGGTAGCGAACGGGTCGTCCGCCGGGGCGAGCAGCAGGACCGGCGCGGTCACCTCGGTGATCCGCTCGTCCATGGGGTAGCGGCTCACGGCGCGATGCCCCTCGGCCGGGTCCAGACCGGGCGCGAGGGCGTCCCGGACGAAGCGGTCCAGCAGATCGGGTCGGTCGATCGGGTAGTACGGCTGGCGTAACCGCCACAGCTCCGTGAGGTGGCTGCCGTCCGCTGCTGTGGTCGCTCGGTCGACGCCGACGTCGTGCCCGCCGGCTCGCCGCGCAGCATCTACCCAAGGCATGGCGGACAGCACGAGGGCATCGGTGCGGTCAGGTCGCTGGACCGCCATCTCTTGGGCCACAGCTGCTCCGGTGTGATGACCGAGCAGCACGGCCGAGTCGACTCGCAAGGCGTCGAGCAGCGTCCAGCCCGCCTCGGCCATCGTCGAGATCTCCGGCTGCGCGGCCGGACGAGCACTCAGGCCGAAGCCGATCATGTCCATGGCGATCGTTCGGAAACCGTCGGCGAGGAGCGGCTGGAGCTCCGCGAACTCGTCGTGCGAGCGCGGCGTCTGGTGGAGCATCAGGATCACCGGGCCGGCGCCCGCCTCAGCGTGGTGGAGCTGGCCGAACGGTGTGTTGGCGTATCCGCGTCGGATGGTCATGTCAGGGCTACCTCCGCAGGTCGGTGTGCCGGGTACTCGTCCCCGGCTCGGTGGGCTGCATAGCCGGCCGAGGCCACCGCGAGGGCCATCATGGCCGCCATCGCTACCCAGCCGGCGCCGAGCCGGTCGCCGCGCGCGATCGCGGCGAAGCAGAGTGGTCCCACGGTGCCGCCGAGGAAGATGCCCGCCTGCGTCCGACCGGTGGCGGCAGCGATCCCGGCGGGTCGAGCCAGCGCGACGACCAGGTTGAAGAGGGCGTTCCAGCCCCAGCCGAAGCCGAAGGCGGCGATGCATCCCACGACGAACCCCGAGCGAGAGCCGGTCGCCATGGCGAGCAGGGCGAAGAACCCGATCGTCTGCAGGCCGGCGACCGTCAGCAGCCGGCTACGCAGGGTGGCGTGGCTGGTGGCCACGGGCGCGACCACGCGGACCGCGATGCTGGTGAGACTTCCGGCGACCTGAGACCCCGCGACGAGCCACGGCGCGACGCCGAGGGCCAGACCCGTGCTGGCGGCGAACGAAGGAAGTGCCGTCGCGGCAGCTGACGCCAGGCAGCCGGTGAGCATCACCGCCGCCATCATCGGTCGTCCACCCACCAGGTCCCGGGAGTCCGCAGCTGCGAGCGGCGCCGGCGAGCGGTGGCGGACATCCTTCCGTGATTGGCGCGGTGTCCACGGCAGCAGGAGCTGAGAGGCCAGAGCGAGCGCCGCGACCGCCAGCATCGAGCCGCGCCAGCCGGACCCGTAGCTCGCGACGGCGAGGAGCGTCGCGGCGACCAGGCTCGCGGTCGGGATGGACGCCTGCACCAGGCCGAAGGAGAGCGCTCGGGAGCGAGGGTCGTGAACTCGGGAGAGGATCTCGTTGCTCGCAGGTGGGTCAGTGCGTTCGGAAAGCCGATGAACGCAAGGGCGAGCAGCAGGTGCTCGGCGCGGCTCGAGATCGCGATGCCGAGCAGCCCGAGCGTCGTCATCGCGCTCGCGACCCGGAGAGCGGTGTCGGGTCCGACACGCGAAACGAACCGGCCACCGAGCGGTGAAGACAAGCAGGTGACGAGGTAGCAGGCGGCCAGCGCAAGACCGAGCTGTGCCGTGCTGAACGCCAGGTCCTGGCTGATCCGGGGGCGAGCGCACCGACCAGGAACGGCGGGATCACCACCGCCACGACCACCGCCGCCGTGCCCATGACGCGCCGCGTCTGCTGGTCCGTCATGCCACCTGCCGATCTGTCTCACGACGGAGGAAAAGGATGGCGACGCCTGTCACGCCGGCAGCGGCGGCTGCCGCTCCAGACGAGATCAACCAGGCCGTGCTGTAGCCGTGGCTGTGGGATGCGGCCGCGAACGCCAGCGGTCCGACCGACCCGCCGAGGAAGATGCCGCCCTGCGTCATGCCCGTCGACGCGGCGATCCGGTCCGGACGCACGCTGACGATGACCTGGTTGAACAGCCCGTTCCACCCCCAGCCGAACGCGTAGGCGACCACCGTGCCGATCAGAAAGCCTGCGGCGGTGCCGGCGCTGAGAAGGAGGTAGCCCAGCGCCCCGCAGCCGAGGAGCCCGGAGACGAGGAGTAGGCGTCGCTGAGAGGTGCCTCGACTGACGGCGAGGGGAGCGCCGATCCTGGTCGCCGCGCAGGCGAGGCTGCCGAGGACCTGGGCGCCCGCGACCGCACCCGGAGAGAGTCCGGTGTCGAGACCGGTGCTAGCGACATAGGAGGGCAGCGACGTCGCAGCGACCGATGCGAGGAACCCAACGGTCACGAGTGCGACGAGAAGCAAGGGGGAGCCGCGCCGCCGGATCCGCCAGCTTGCGGGTCGGTCGGCGACCACTCGCTTCGGGCCCGCGACGGTCGGCGGCAGTCCCGGGTGAGCCAGAGCGCGATCAGTGACAGGCTCGCGACGGCGAGGACGGTCCAGCGCCAGCCTCCGGCGTAGCTCGCGACGCCCAGGACAACCCCCGCTATCAAGGTCGCGATCGGGATCGAGGCTTGCACCGTGCCGAAGACGAACGCCTGCATCCGCGGCGATCGGACCTCGGCCAGCGCGGCGTTCGCGGCCGGTTGCACGACGCAGTTGGGCACGCCGAGAACACCCAGCGCGACCGCGATGTGCATCGCGTCGCCCGCGGCGGCGATCGCGACCAGGCCGACCGCGGTGATCGCGCAGGAGAGTCTGAGCGCACGCGCGATGCCGATCCGAGCGACGGCCCGTCCGCCGAGGGGCGAGAGGACCCCGGACACGAAGTAGTACGCCGCGATCGACACCCCGACGTCGCTCGCACCGAAGGGCAGGTCCCTGGCGATGAGGGGCGAGAGCGCGCCGACCAGGAACGGTGGGATGGCTGCCATCACGATGACGCCGACGACCGCAAGCGTGGGACGACCGGCGGTCTGCCACAGGGCTGCGCGGTCCTCTACCGCTGTCGTGGCCTCGATCTGCGGCACGTCAGCTCTCCGCGAGCACGGGGATGACGTCGCTCCCGACCGACTGGACCAAGGCCTCCGGGAGATCCCACGAGCCAACGTGCTGGAGGAAGATCCGGCTCACGCCGAATGCCCCTGTCGCACGAATCCGCTCCGCGATCTGCTCGGCGCTGCCGAACAGTCCGAAGGTCTGCGCGAAGGCCACCGCGTCGTCGTCGGAGATCCACGTCGAACAACCTGGACGGCGTGTTCCCAGTCCTCCGCGTGCACGAGGTCCGGCACCACCTCCGGCACCTGCTTCGGGACTGTCACCGCGATCCCGGCGGCGGCGAGACCGGCTCCGCCGCCACGCTGTGCGATGGCGGCGACGATCGGCATGATCACCCGAGCGTCGCGCTGGAGGTCATCGGTCACGAGGGCGTGCGCGGAGACCGTGATCTCCAGGTCCTCCAGACGCCGACCGACCGACTCGGCACCCTCCTGGACGGCCGTGATCGCCTGCCCAAGGGGGCCCGGCGCGACGCCGGACAGGAGGATCACGCCGTCCGCGACCGCTCCCGCCAGGCGAAGGTTCCGCGGACCGGTGGCGGCGACGTGGATCGGCACGCCGTCCGGCCGCGGGTCACGGAGCCGGGCCACGGCGTCGCCGTACTCGACCTCCTCGCCGCGGACGAGCCGCCGGATCTGGTCGATGCCTGCGCGAAGCTCGACGCCGGTGCTGGCGGCGAGGCCGATGGGCTCGACCGAGCTGTGCCCGACGCCCAGGCCCAGGGTGAAGCGCCCTGGAGCAGCTTCGTCGATGCTCCGCACCAGGCCGGCGACGACGCTGGGATGCCTTGTCACGACGTTGGACACCGCGGTGGCGATGTCGATTCGGCACGTGCGGAGGGCGGCTTCGTAGACGGTCAGGAACGCATCGCGCCAGAGGGTCTGTGAGTCGGGGATGTACAGCGCGTCGAAGCCGGCCGCTTCAACCTTCACTGCGAAGTCTCCAAGCTCCCGGACCGGACGGCACGGCGGAACCCTGATGCCGATCCTCGGTCCGGGAGCCATGGTGAGCGTCCTTCGATCTCATCGATGACGGCCTCCAGACGGAGGTCGCAGACCTCGGACCGTAGGTTCCGACGTTGCCTGAAGACCTCTCGAGTGGACCGGTGAGCGGAACGACCGCACCGGCTCTTGTTACGAGCAATGACGCGTTTCGCTAGGCGGACCGTCCTCGTTGTGGCGCGGGTCTCACGGGTGCTGTCCTCCTTCGCACAAGTTCGAAGCCACACCTCGAAATGCGTCAGGCACGCAGCGACGGGAGCACCAGAACCATGACTCGCACGATGAGAGAAGGACCCGGCCCCACGGAGCTCGCGGTGGACGATCCGACCGCCGGAGGCCCTGGGCAGACGTCGGTCAAGGCTGTGTCGCCGGCGCTGTCCCTGAGCTCAGTGACGGTCGCTTTCGGCGACTTCACCGCCGTCGACAGCGTCGACCTCGAGGTCCGCGACGGGGAGTTCCTCTGCCTTCTCGGACCGTCGGGCTGTGGCAAGTCGACCCTGCTCTCCGTGATGGCAGGTTTCCAGGCCGCGGCGGGCGGTGACGTGCTGCACCGCGAGGTCCCGGTGCGACGTCCCTCGCGGGAGATGGGGTTCGTCTTCCAGAGCTCTGATGCTCTCTTCGACTGGCTGACGGTCGAGGACAACATCGGGTTCGGGCCGCGGATGGCGGGTATCGCCAAGCAGGAACGCGATGCGATCGTCGCTGAGCACCTGCATCTGGTCGGTCTCGGCCATGCAGGCAAGAAGCGGCCGCCCCAGCTGTCGGGCGGCATGCGTCAACGTGTGCAGATTGCCCGGGTCCTGGCGAACGCTCCCGACATCGTGCTGATGGACGAGCCGTTCGGAGCCCTCGACGCTCAGACGCGCACGGTGATGCAGCACGAGCTGGACCGGATCTGGAGGGAGCGTCGATCCACCGTCGTCTTCGTCACCCACGACATCGACGAGGCACTCATCCTTGCCGATCGGATCGCGATCATGACCGCAGGCCCGGCGGCCCGCATCAAAAGCGTCTACGACGTGGGACTCGACCGACCGCGCGACGAGGACTCACCTGAGTTCGTGGCGCTGCGCCATCAAGTACGTGAGGACATCATCGAGGAGGTCGCCAAGTCGCTCGGCGACCAGGCGATCGGAGCAGGGCGATGACGATTCAGACAGCGACCACCGATCGCACCCCAGCCGCCCCGAGCGCAAGCACCGCCGAGCGGCGATCGCTGGCGCGCCGGAGGCGGCGGACGCTCGGTGCGCGGCTGGCCAAACTCGCCTATCTCGCCTGCTCGATCCTCGTCGGGCTGGTGGTCTGGCAGGTGCTGGCGTGGTGGATGGGCCCGACGTTGGTCAGCTCACCGGGCGAGACATGGAGCGCTGCCGTGGAGCTCGCCGAAGACGGCACCTTGCTGGAGTCGTGCCTGATCTCCCTCCAGCGGATTCTGATCGGCTGGTCCGCGGGCCTCCTGGTCGGCGCCCCCCTCGGCATCCTGATGGGCCGCGTCACGGTGATTCGCAACCTGATCGATCCGTACATCGAGTTCTTCCGGTTCATCCCGCCGATCGCATTCGTGACGCTGGCCATCGCGTGGTTCGGCATCGGGGAGACATCGAAGGTGATCCTGATCTTCTACACGTCGGTCTTCATCATCACCATCAACGCGATCGCGGGCGTGCTCTCGATCAACGAATCGAAGCTCCTCGCTGCGGCCAGCCTCGGAGCCAGCCGCCGCCAGACGCTCACCGCGGTCGTGCTGCCGGCGACGGTGCCACACCTCGTCACCGGCGCGCGGTTGGCGCTGGGCAACAGCTTCCTGACCATCGTCTCGGCGGAGATCGTCGCGGCCCAGACCGGCCTCGGCTCCCTGATCTGGACCTCCCGGAACTTCGGACGGATCGACTGGATCTTCGTCGGGATCATCGCCCTCGGCATCCTGGGCTACCTCTGCGACCGGGTCATCCGCCTCCTCGCGGTGACCCTGCTCTCGCGGTACAGCGTCAAGGTCTGACGGCGAAACCGCCGTTCTCACAGCTGCCGCCGCTCGTGCGGCACATCTCGGGTCGATTTCCCACCACATCGCACAAGGCCTGCGGGCATCAGGAGGAACGTCCATGAAGAGATCCAAGAGCGCCATCGTTGCTGTGGCGATCGGGCTGAGCGTCACGGCGCTGGCCGGATGCGGCGCGGAGGGTGGGGATGTGGTGCGGCTAGCGACCGGTACCGATCCGTCCTTCACAGCGGTCTACGTCGCGGAGGAGAAGGGCTACTTCGACGACCACGGTGTCGAGGTCGACGTGGCCATCCTGGAGGGCGGTCCCGCGATGGCGCAGGCGGTCACGGCGGGTCAGGCGGACATGGCCACCCAGTCCGACGCCACGACGGTCACTCTGATGGCCACCGACCCGGACCTTCGAGCGCTCGCTGACTTCCAGCACTCCGACACCTACATCAAGGTCGTCTGGGGCCCCGAGGTCAATGCCGCTTCGGACATCAAGAAGCTGGCGACGCTTCCGGGCATCATGACCCTCGCGACGGTGCGCTACCTGGAGAGCCAGGGGATCGACCCCGACTCGGTGGAGCTCGTCAGTGCTGCGCCTCCGGATGTCCCCACCATGCTCGAACGCGGTGACGTGGACGGAACCGTGATCTACGAGCCCTGGGCGACGCGATCTGCCGAGGACGCAGGTGGGGAGATCGTGGGCTCGATCGGGGACTTCGACGTCAACTACGCGCAGTGGCTGGTCAGCGACGCAGGATGGTTGAAGGGCCACGAGGAAGACGCTGCAGGGGTCCTGGCGGCCCTGGCGGACGCGAACGACTTCATCCGCGAGAACCCGGAGGAGGCTCAGCAGATCGTCGAGAAGGCGATCAAGATCCCGGTGGACCAGACTGCCCAGATCATGCAGGACCTCGTCTTCGAGACCCGGGACATCGACGAGCAGGCACTACAGAGCTCGAAGGACACCGCGCAGTTCTTCGTCGACTCCGGGACCCTGAAGGAGATGCCCGACCTCGACGAGCAGATTCTGCTGAACTGGTTCTCCGACCACTCGGACGACTGAGCGGTACCCCCTTAGACCGCAGCGGCGCCGACGACTTTCGAGTCGTCGGCGCCGCTGTCTTTGGTGCGGCCTCGCGGGGAACAGCGACCAGTTCGACCAAGACGCGTTGAACCGCCGTCCTCGAAGCCGGTGGAAGCCGGTGGAAACCGTGGGCCGGGTCAGCGTGCGGTATAGCCACCGTCGACGTGGATGACGGCGCCGGTTGTCCATCCCGCGTCCGCGGACAACAGTGAGGTCACGACGTGCGCTACGTCCTCTGGCGTCCCCCACCGCCCGGCGGGGACCGCGGTGAACCTTCCGGCCGCGTCGTCTGCGTCGCTCGCGTTCATCGGCGTCCGCACCGGGCCTGGCGCGACGCAGTTCGCCGTCACACCGCGACCCGCGACCTCGAGCGCGACCGATCGCGTCAGCGCGGCGACGGCGCCCTTCGTGGCCGCATAGGCGCCGCGCTCGGCAGCACCGACAGTGCCGAGAACCGATCCGACGGTGACGATGCGGCCGTGACCCTGCTCCATCATCGCCGGCAGGCACGATCGGATCGCCAGCCAGGTGCCCACGACATTGGTCTCGAGGGCGCCGCGGAAGTCATCCGGCGCGATGTCGAGGACGGAGCCCCGGGCCAGCTGGCCGGCGCTGGTGACCAAGCCGTCGATGCGACCCCAGGTGTCGATCGTCTGCCGGACGGCCTCTTCAAGGCCGCGTTCGTCAGTGGTGTCGACCGCCAGGGCGAGTACCTGCCGCTCGGACGCCGCAGCCGTGGCGAGCGCGTTCGCAACTCGGGAGCAGCGGTCCGGGTCTCGGCCCAGGACCGTCACCGGTCGGCCAGTCGCCACCAGTTGGTGGGCGACCCCGAGACCGATGCCGCTCGTCCCGCCGGTGACCAGGACCGGGCCCGTGCCGGAAGCCGTCACGTCGCTGGGTGGTCGGCCACCATGGGTGTGTCGACGCCGACGTCACCGAGGGCTGTGGCACCACCGGGGTCGCCCAAGGGTCCGTCGCGGCCCGGGAGCGGCTTCCCGAAGAAGTCCGCAGAGTCCTGCATGAAGGCGGACAGTGTGTCGTCCTTCTTGGCCACGCGGTCGACCACGATGGCCGACACAGGGCACTCGACCTCGCAGGCACCGCAGTCGATGCACTCGGTCGCGTTGATGTAGCTCTTGCGATCGCCGACGTAGATGCAGTCGACGGGGCACACCTCGATGCACGAGCGGTCCAGCTCGTCGATGCACCCGGGTCCGATGACGTAGCTCATCGCAATTCCTCCGAACGGTGGTTAGTCAGGACTCGTCGGTCGAGTGACCGGGGAACAAGGTGAGGTCGGGGTCGAGCGCGACCGCGACGTGGTTCATCGCGAGCGCGACCTCACCGAAGCCGACGGACATGAGCTTGACCTTGCCGTCGTAGTCGGCGACATCGCCGGCCGCGTACACGCGTGGAAGGTTGGTGCGCATCGCTCGGTCGACGTCGATCGAACGACCGCGGAGCTGGAGACCCCAGTCCCGCAGCGGCCCGATGTCGGAGATGAAGCCCAGCGCCGCGATCACGTGGTCGGTCGCGACGACGTGCTCCTCGCCGTTGCTGTGACGCAGTGTGACCTTCTCGAGCCGACCGGCATCCAGGTCACCGTCGAGCGCGGCGACCTCGGTGTCGGTGACGATGGTCGTGCTGTCATTCGCTTGCACACGGGACAGCGTCGCGGCGTGGCCGCGGAAGTGCGCGCGCCGGTGCACGAGCGTGACCGATCGCGCGATCGATGCCAGCGCGTCGGCCCAGTCGAGTGCGGAGTCACCGCCGCCGACGACCACGACGTCCTGGTCTCTGTGCGCCTCGGGGTCAACAACGAAGTAGGACAGCGCGGTGCCCAGCCACTCCTCGCCGGTGCCCAGAGGACGCGGGTTCGGAGTGCCGATGCCGGCAGTCAGCACGACGGCACCTGCCCGCACCTCGGTGCCATCGTCCAGCCGTACGGTCGCTCCGGTGGAGTTGGAGTCGAGGCTCACGGCCTGCCTGCCCAGGAGGTATCGGGGAGCGAACGCTGCCGCCTGCTCCTCGAGCGCGGCCACGAAGTCTCGTCCGCGGATGCTCGGCAGGGCTGCCACGTCGCGGATCTGCTTCTCGGGGTAGAGCGCCATGACCTGGCCGCCGACCTGCGGCAGCACGTCGACCAGCACGGTGCTCAGGCCGCGGAAGCCGGCGTAGTACGCGCCGTACAGGCCGGTCGGTCCGGCGCCGACGACGAGGACGTCGGTCTCGATGATCGAGGGATTGGTGGTCACCAGGACCTCCTAGGGAGAGCGGATCGGTCACGCCGGCACGTCGTTGCGCGCCTTCGTCGGGCGACTGTAAGGACGCCGACAGCCCAGGGCGGCACGTCGTGGATCGCTCACCGAACCGCGACCACCTGCCCCTCGTGGGCCCAGGTCGGGAGCACCGATGTCCGCGGGCGTTCCGGTGGACGAACCGCGGCCCTTGGTGGCGCGTCGGCGCGGGTGATCTGCTCACGTCAACCGGATGTCCCCACCGTGCCGGAGCCGCGGAGCCCCGTGGCGGCCGCGATCCTGAACCACCGGAGCCACAGATGACGCAGACCAGCAACGGGCAGTCGCCGAAGCCCGTCGTCGACACCGCGACGACCACCAAGCCCGCCGACCGCAAGGCCGCCAGCAAGCCAGGGAGCAAGCCAGGGAGCAAGCACCGCGCCGGGCACCTCCCCGGCCGCCAGGACTGGCGGAGCTGGCCCAATTACCAGGCCGCCAAGGCCGGCTTCCGCGGCTACTGGTACCCGGTGTGCTTCGCCAACCAGGTCACCAGCAAGCCGAAGCAGGTGATCCTCCTCGGCGAGAAGATCGTTATCATCCGCGACCAGGGGAAGGTCTTCGCGCTCAACGACCGGTGCCCCCACCGCGGCGTCCCGCTCAGCTACGGCAACCAGCAGTTCAAGGGCACGCTGTCGTGCGTCTACCACGGTTGGACCTTCGACCTGGAGTCCGGCGAGCTCGTCGCGGCGATCACCGACGGTCCGAAGTCGCCGATCTGCGGGAAGGTCGTCCAGCAGACGTACGACGTCGAGGAGCGCCTCGGCATGGTGTGGATCTTCGTCGGTGACGGCGAGGAGCCTCATCCGATCGACGAGCAGCTCCCTGAGGAGCTGGTGTCGAACCCGGCGGTCGTCGGGGTCCGCGTCCAGGCCCGCGAGGGCAACTGGCGGTTCGCCTGCGAGAACGGCTACGACGAAGGCCACGCCAAGTTCCTGCACCGCACCGCCCTGTGGCGGCTGTTCAAGCCGATGCCGGTCTGGAACATCACCAAGATCGTGCAGCGCGGACGGTGGATCTACCGCACCCAGACCGAGCAGCACTGGTCGGCGGACTATCCCGGCTTGGGCCACTGGTCGAGCACGGCCTGGTACAAGTCGAAGCCACCCCAGGACCCCACCGACGTGTCCAACATCGGGAACACGGTCGCCAGCAAGGCGCCGAACCCGGTGATCGCGGCACAGGACTTCCCGGGGTTCGCGTCGGTCAGCATGCCGGGTGTCCTGCGCATCGTGTACCCGACGTTCATCCATTACGAGTTCTACGTGCCGGTGGACGAGGACAACCACCTCTACGTCGGGGTCATGGCCGAGTTCCGCCAGGGTCGAGAGGTCCTGCCGTTCTACGCCAAGTACCTGGGCTGGGTGCGCTGGCTGTTCCACGGACAGTTCTCCGGCCAGGACAAGTGGATGGTCGAGGTCACCGACGCACCGCCGGAGAAGCTCTACCGGCCCGACGACTCCCTGTTGAAGTGGCGCAAGCTCGCCGAGGACGTCACCGAGGACCGGCTCGAGCGGCTGGCGGCGCAGGGCATCGAGCCGGCCGGCCGAGAGATCTGAGGCGGCACGCATGAGCTCGATCGTGCTGGGGGTGGGCGCGTCCCACTCCACACTGATGAACACGCACTGGGACAAGGTGGTGCACGCCGAGCGGGCCGAGGCGTTCCGAGACTCGCTTGCGACCGCCCGGCAGCGTCTTGTCGACGCTCGACCAGATGTCGCCGTGGTCATCGGTTCCAACCACTTCCGCGGCTTCTTCCTCGACATGATTCCCGCATTCACGATGGGTGTCGGTGAGGTGATCGCCGCCGGCGAGGCCGGCACGCCCAAGGGCCCCCAGAAGACTGACCCAGCGTTCGCCCAGCAGGTCGCGGCCCATCTCGTCGAGGCCGGCGTGGAGGTCGCGATCTCAGCCCGATTGCAGATCGACCACGGCCAGTCCCACGCCATCCAGTACCTGCTGGACGGGATCGACATCCCCGTCGTACCGCTGGTCATCAACGTGTTCGCTCAGCCGCTCCCGACGCTCCCTCGGTGCGCCGAGCTGGGCCGGCGACTGGCGGAGGCGGTGGAGGCCGTTGGCGAGGGGCGCCGGGTCGCGGTGATCGCCTCCGGCGGGCTGTCCCACCAGCTCCCGTGGCCCAGCGACTGGGCGGCTCCCCAGAACGAGGACGAGGAGTTCCTCGTCGACGCGTGGTTGAACGGCCGCGGGGAGTGGGAGCGCTTCGACGGGCGCCGGCGCGAGATCATCGTCGCCGCGCGTCCGTGCATTTTCGAGGACTTCGACAACAAGTTCCTCGCCGACCTGACAGCCGGTCGACTCGAGGACTACCTGTCGCTCACGTCCGCGCAGATCGAGGAGGTCGCCGGCAACGGCGGCCAGGAGCTCCGCACCTGGCTGACGATGGCCGCTGCCCTGGGGTTCGCGCCTGGCGAGGCGCTGTGCTACTCGCCGATGCCCGAGTGGTTGACCGGCATGGGCACGGCGCTCATCGATCCCACCCGCCCCCGTCAGACAGGAGTGCCCACATGACAGCCGTGGAAGCCGAACGCCTCACCTCCCCGCCTGCGGGGCCTGCCCCGGAGAGCCACTTCGTCGAGGCCGACGGCGCGACGTACCACTACCACGACCTCGGCCGGGGACCCGCGACGGTGTTCCTGCACGGCGGGGGGCCCGGATGCACGAGCTGGAGCGACTTCGGTCCCGTCTCGTCCTACTTCGCTCAGGACCGGCGTTGCCTCCTCGTCGACATCCTGCAGTACGGCAAGTCCGAGAAGTGTCGGATCTCCGGGCCGATGTGGGACTTCCACGCAGCCAAGACCGTCGCCCTTATGGATGCCCTGGGGATCGACCAGGCCGACTTCGTCTGCAACTCCTGGGGCGGAACGATCGCCCTCGCGCTCGCGGCCTACTACCCCGACCGGGTCCGCTCTCTCGTCGTCACCGGCTCGATGCCGGTGTTCTACGGCCCTTTGGCTCCTTTGCCCGAGCGCGGCCACCGCGGACGGGCCGCCCGTGACGTCTACTACGGCGGTGAGGGGCCGACGAAGGAGAAGATGCGCGAGCTGATCACCCGGTTGGAGTGGTACGACGCCGAACGGCTGCCCGACCAGACGGTCGAGCTTCGCTACGAGCAGAGCCTGGATCCCGAGGAGCGCGCGCTCGCCGCGATGTCGGACTCGCCCAGGGGCGACTGGCAGGACCTCACGGCGCAGCTGACGCAGATCGAGGCTCCGGTGCTCTTCATGTGGGGACGCGAGGACGCGTTCCTCACGCCCGACTATCCACTGATGCTCTCGCGGATGGTGCCGCGCGGAAGTCTCCACGTCATGGACCACGCGTCGCACCACCTGCAGGAGGAGCGGCCCGCGGCCTTCCACGCCGTCGTCGACGGCTTCCTCCGCTCCGTCGACCACCCGTGAACGCCCGAACACCACACGAAGGACCGCTGATGAGGCCACTGATCTTCATCGCCACGGCACTCGCCGTCGGCGCAGGACTCCGCCACGCCGCGCAACGGCTGGCCACCCACCAACCACTCGTGCCGGCACTGACGAGTCGGATCAACACGCAGGTCCACCGCATCAACCAGCACTGACTCGCCGTCCGTCCGCACCATTTTGACCAGGAGAACGCCATGACATCCGCCCCACGCACGATCTGGAACGAGCTCGCCGGGCTCGACTTCCAGGTGACGACCGTCGACGCCGCAGGCGTCCCGACCCGGTCCCTCCAGGCCGGACGCGGGGAGCCGGTGATCTTCCTCCACGGGACGTCGGGTCACCTCGAAGCGTTCAGCCGCAACGTCAAGCCACACGCCGAGGGCTACGCGGTCCACGCGATCGACATGCTGGGCCACGGCTTCACCGGCAAGCCGGACGTCCGCTACGAGATCCCGCTCTACCGGGACCACCTGCTCGGCTACCTGGACGCACAAGGAATCGAGCGGGCCCACATCGTGGGCGAGTCGCTCGGCGGCTGGGTGGGCGCCCGAGCGGCGATCGACACACCCGACCGGATCGCGTCGCTCCAGCTGCTCTGCGCCGGAGGCACCGTGGCCAACCCCGAGGTCATGGAGCGGATCCGGACGAGCACCCGGCGCGCGGTCGAGACCGACGACATCGAGCTGACGCGCTCCCGACTTCGACTCTTGATGCACGACGACGCCGACGCCACCGAAGAGCTGGTGACGGCGCGCCACGAGATCTACCACCGGCCCGACTTCGTGGCCAACATCGACAACCTGCTGTCCCTGCAGGACATGGAGACCCGACAGCGCAACATCCTCCGCCCGGAGGACCTCGCCAAGATCACGGTCCCGACCCTGATCGTCTGGGGTCGCAACAACCCGTTCGGCGAGGTGCCCGAGGCCAGCGCGATGCACGACCACATCGCGGGGTCGGAGCTGGTGCTCTTCGACGACTGTGGCCACTGGCCCCAGCACGAGAAGGCCGCGGAGTACAACGAGCTGAGCCTCGAGTTCCTCGCCAAGCACTCGATCGCCTGATGAGCGCTCCGACCATGCGGGCGGTCAGGGTCCACGGCTGGGGGGAGCCCCCGGTCGTGGACCGGGTCGAGCGACCGCGACCGGCAGAGGGCGAGAGCCTGGTCCGGGTCGAGGCCGCAGGCGTCTCGCACCTCGACGCCACCGTCGCGGGCGGTGACTTCGAGCTGAAGCCATCGCTCCCGTACGTCGGCGGAGTCGGTGGTTGCGGCGTCGTCGTGGAGTCCGGGACGCTTCCCGCCGGTCAGCGAGTGCTGCTGCGCGGCGGTGGCCTCGGCCTGCTCCGGGACGGCACCTGGGCCGACCACGTCACCGCAGCCGACCGCCACCTGACCGTGTTGCCGGCAGGGTTGTCGCCCGAGGTCGGCGCGACCTTCTTCACGCCGCTCACCACGGCTGCCTCGGCGCTGCGAACGGTGGGTCGACTCGGGGCCTGGGAGCTCGACGGGATCGGATCCGCCTCCGACGAGCTGGTCGTCGTCGGTGGCGCGGCAGGAGGCGTGGGCTCGATGGTCGTCCAGCTCGCGCTCCGCGACGGGGCGACGGTAGTAGGCGTGGTGGCCGACGACGAGCAGGCGGCGAGCCTGCCGCCTGGGGTCGAGGCCGTGCTGTCCAACGACCCTGCGCGGACTGCGGAGCTCGCTCGCGACCGGCCGGCGTCCCTCCTCGTCGACACCCTCGGCGGCGCCGGTCTGGGCGACCGGTGCGGCTGGGTCCGGCCCGGCGGTCGGGCTGTCGCGATCGGCTACGTCGCCGGCACCGAGCTGGCGTTGGACCTTCCCAACTGGCTGCTCCAGGACGTCGCCCTGCTGCCCGTGAACATGATCCGCCGCGACCGGGAGGCTCGCGCGCTGGCGGCGGAGCTCGCGCCTCTGCTGGCGGAGGGGGACCTCACGGTCGACGTGGAGCGGTTCGACTTCGAGGAGGCCGATCGTGCACTGGAGCTCCTGGCGTCGGGCAAGCTGCGTGGCCGAGCGGTGCTGGTGCCGCGGGAGACGTGATGATCGCGCTGCCGGCTGAGGACGTCGACCCTGTGGTCGTGCGGGCAGCAGAACGCCTGCGGCACGCACAGACCACGGGCCGGCCCTGTCCACCCGTTCGCGATCTCGTGGGCCTCGAGCAGCGGGAGACGGCGTACGCCGTCCAGCGGCACGTCGCCACCCTGCAGGAGATCAGCGGCGCCCGGGTCGTCGGGCGCAAGCTGGGGATGATGGCTCCGGCCGTCCAGGCCCAGCTCGGAGTGGCCGAGCCGACGATCGGCACCCTGATGGACACCATGCAGGTGGCTCACGACGGCGTCGTCCCGGTCCGCCGCCTGCTGCAGCCGTTGATCGAGGCCGAGGTCGCGTTCCGGCTGGTGGCTGACCTCGACGGGCCGGGCATCCAACGGCAGGACGTCCGCGACGCGGTCGGCGAGGTCTTCGCGGCGCTCGAGGTGGTGGACAGCCGGATCGCCGACTGGAACATCTCCGCGGTGGACACCATCGCCGACAACGCGTCGGCAGGGCTCTTCGTGCTCGCCCCCGAGGGTCGTCCGCTCGGTGACTGGGACCTGCGGTTGCTGCGGATGGAGCTGCGCAGCAGCGATCGGCTCGCGTCGTCGGGAAGCGGTGGTGACAACTGCATGGGCGACCCGGTGCAGGGGCTGGTCTGGCTGGCGCGGGAAGCGCACCGGCAGGGCATTCCGCTGCGGGCCGGGATGCTGGTGCTCGCTGGTGCCCTGGGGCCGATGGTGCCGATCCACGAAGGCGACTCCTTCGTGGCGCGGATCGGTGACCTGCCGGAGGTCGCGGTCCACTTCCGCAGCAGCGTCGCTGCCCGGGCTGCGGAGTCGTCAAGGTGACGGCGGAGCTGGCCTTCGAGGAGGCGGTGCGGTCGACGATGGCGGAGGTCACGCGGGACCGGCTCCTCGAGTCGGTCCGGGGCCTGGTCGACCTCTCGAGCCCGACCGGGGCCGAACGTCCCCTCGCAGAGTGGATCACCACAGCCCTGGCCGGCTCCGGCCTCGATGCCAGGCTCCAGCCGATCGACGACTTCCAGGCGAACGCGGTGGCGGTCGTCCGGGGACCCGAGGACGGCCCGTCGACACTGCTCTATGCGCCCCTCGACACCTTCACCACCGGCATGCCGGAGCTCGACCTGCCGTGGGCAGGACCGACGATGCGTGCGGACATGCAGCCGAGGTCCAGTGTCCACGGCGACCTCGTCGTGGGGCTGGGAGCCGGGAACCCCAAGGGCCACGCGGCCGCCGTCATGGTGGCGGTGGGCGCGCTGGCTGCCGCCGGCGTGCCGGTTCCCGGCGACGTCGTGGCGGGCTTCGGGGCCGGGGGCATGCCGAGCTTCGCCGTCCCCGGTGTCGGTACGCCCGGACGGGAGAACACGGGCCACGGGGTCGGTGCCTCCTTCCTGCTCGAGCGCGGTTGGACCACCGATCACGCCGTGATCGCCAAGCCCGGCTGGACGGTGTCCCATGAAGAGGTCGGTCTGGTGTGGATCGACGTCGAGGTGCCAGGTGAGCACACGTACGTCGGTAGCCGGCACCGCCTGCCCTACCGCAACGCCGCTGCCGTCGCGTCGGCCGTGATCACCCGCCTCGAGGACTGGTGCGAGGAGTACGCGAGCGCGCATGAGGTCGGCACCATGCGGCCCCAGGGCATCGTCTCCTCGGTGACGGGCGGCTTCGACCGCCTCGCGGCAGCTACGTCGGCGCTCGTCCGGATCCGGATGGACGTGCGCATGACGCCCGACCAGGCCGCGCCCGAAGTGGTGCGCGAGGTGCGGGAGGCGCTGCGCGTGCTCGGCGCCGAGCTGGGTGTCCCGCTCGTCGCGAAGCAGGTGGCCGCCGTGCCAGGCACCCGGACCGACCCGCAGGCAGAGATCGTCCGTGCGGCGACCGCAGCCTGGGAACACGTGGCCGGCCGCCCGCATGAGCCGGTGCCGGCCAACAGCGGCGCGACCGACGCCAACATGCTGCGCCTGCGCGGGGTCCCCACCGCCCGGGTCGGTATGCCGAAGGTGCTGACCGCACCCGACGGTGGGCCGGTGGACTTCACGCTCGGCATGAACATCGTGGACATCGAAGCGATGCGTAGACTGGTCGAAGTCCTCATCAGAACGGTGCTCGCAACCGGTAGCGGGTCTACCAAGTCGAGAAGGGTCAGCTGACCATGGCGAGCCAGGCCCGATCGTACGGCGAGGGCCTCGGGCACGGCGCGAACAGCGTTCTCGGCAAGGCGCGGCTCATCCTCGAGGCGTTCGAGATGGATGACACGGACCTCTCGCTGTCCGAGCTCTCGCGCCGCACCGGCATATCCAAGGCGTCGGTGCACCGGTTGGCACAGGAGCTCCTCGAGTGGGGAATGCTCGAGCGATCCGGGCAGGAGTACCGGCTGGGCATGCGTGCGTTCGAGCTCGGGTCTCGGGTGCCCCGGTTCCGTGTCCTCCGTGATGCGGCGCGCCCGTTCATGGAGAGCCTGCACTTCGCCACGAAGGAGGCGATCCACCTCGCCGTCCGAGACGGCCGCGAGGTCCTATACCTCGAGAAGATCGCGAGCGGCCCGGAGGCCGCCAAGCCGTCACGGATCGCCGGTCGGATGCCACTGCACTGCACGTCCACCGGCAAGGTGCTGCTCGCCTACGCTCCGACGTCCGTGTTGGAGGACGTCCTGGGCGGAGAGCTCACACGGCTCACCCGGTCGAGCACCGTGGCCCCCGGACTGCTGCTCGAGCAGCTGAAGAAGATCCGGTCCAACGGGTACGCGCTCGAACAGGAGGAGGTGGTGCAGGGCTACTGCTCGGTCGCGGTCCCGATCCACAGCTCCGGTGGCATCCTCCTCGGCGCGCTGGCGATCACCGCCCCGATCTTCCGCGCCGACGTGCCCAAGCTGGCCCAAGCACTGATCGCGACCACCGACCGGCTCTCTCGTTCCACGCTCCTGAACTGACCTGCCCGGCTTCCTGGCCGCGGTCAGCGACCGGTGAACCGAGGCTCCCTCTTGTCGAGGAACGCCTGAAGACCCTCGGCGGCGTCCTCCAGCCCGAGGTTGGCCATCACGTAGTGCTCCTCGACCTCGTCGATCGCCCGGTCGAGCGGCATGTCCATGCCGTCGACCACCGCGCGCTTGACGAGGCCGATCGTCGCGGTGGGCAGGGCGGCGAGGCGTTGGGCCTCGTGCATCACGACGGTGTCGAAGTCGTCTCCGGCGACCAGGTCGACGAGACCCGCGGCCAGTGCGTCGTCCGCGGTGAGCCGGGCGCCGTCGAAGATCAGCCGCTTGGCGCGATGTGGCCCGACGAGCCGGGGGAGGCGCTGCGACCCGCCGGCGCCCGGGAAGATGCCGAGTCGCGTCTCCGGGAAGCCAAACGTCGCGCGGGCGTGGAGGATCCGCAGGTCGCACGCGAGGGCGAGCTCGGCGCCGCCGCCGAGCGCGTGACCGTTCATCGCCGCGACGACCGGCTTCGGCGCCCGCTCCAGGATCCGCTGGACCTCCGTCCATCGGCGCATGGCGCGGTAGGTCTCGGCATCCAGCCGACGCATAACCCGGATGTCCGCCCCGCCGACGAAGATCCGTCCCTCACCGCGAATGACGATGCAGCGGACGGCGGGGTCCTCCGTGATGTCGGGGAGGGCATGAAGAAGCCGCTCGATGAGGTCGGGGTCGACCGTGTTGGCGGGTCCGTTCGCCAGGACGACGGTGGCAACCGCGCCATCATGCTCGACGCGAAAGCCGATGAGGTCCTCAGAGCTGGTGGTGGGCGTGGTCGGTCCGGTCCAGGTCATTCGAGGACTCCTTGTTCGCGCAGCTCGTGGATCTGATCAGGGTCGATGCCGAGGATCTCCGTGAGGAGCTCGTCGGTGTGCTCGCCCAACAACGGAGCAGGCGAGGTCAGGCGCCCCGGCGTACCGGTGAGGTGGGCGACGAGGCCCTCGACCCGGACCGCGCCCGCCAGCGGGTGCTCCTGGATCGGGTAGAAGCCGCGGGCGGCAAGCTGCGGGTCGATCGTGACGAGGTCGCGCCCGTGCCGGACCGGGTAGGCCGCGACGCCCACCTTCTGCAGCCGTGCGGCGAGCGCGTCGGCGTCCTCCTCGCAGCATCTCTTCGCGAGCGCTTCGGCCGGGTCGTCAGCGCGGTCGTACGCGGCGCCGATCTCCTCGGCCACGGCCGATGCGAGCACGTCCGGAGCGGTGGCGCCGACCGAGAGCCAGCGGTCCTCGCCAGCGGCCCGCAGCATGAGCGGGCCGATCTGCGCGGACGCTGGCTCTCGCGGCAGCGTCGTGTCCAGCAGCGCAGTCCCGAGGTGGGCCGACATGGCCTCGAGCTGGGAGAGGTCGACGTGGCCGCCTTCCCCGCGCCAGAGGAGCTCGAGCGTGGCGAGCGTTGCCGCGTTGGCCGCGACCATGTCGCCGAGTCCGAAGGTCAGCCCTTGAGGCGGTCGCCCTGCGCCACCGGTCTCATGGGTGAGGCCGGACATTGCTGCGAGGGTGTCGGCAAAGGTGACGGCCGTGCGCCACGGGCCATCGGAGCCGACACCGGCCATCGAGACCAGCACCGCTCTCGGGTTGAGTGCGTTCAGCTGTTCCCAGGCCAGGCCCCACTTGGCGAGCGTGCCGGGGGAGAAGTTCTCGACGATCACGTCGGCTTCGGCGGCGAGACGGCGCAGGAGGGCGGCTCCCTCCGGCGTGCGGAGGTTGAGGGCAAGGCTGCGCTTGTTTCGGTTGAAGTTCAGGAAGTAGCCGGAGTCGTCCGGTCCAGCGCCGTCGCGCAGCCGCATCGACGGTGCGAACCTGGTGGGATCCTGCCGGTAGCGCGACTCGACCTTGACGATGTCCGCGCCGTGGTCGCCGAGAGTGCGGGTCACGTAGGGACCGGCAAGCACCCAGGTCAGGTCAAGGACGCGGACTCCGGCCAGGGCTCCCGCCGGATCGGCGTGCCTCCCCGCTGAGGGCTCGGCCTCCCGCGTCCGGACCTGCTCCCGTGGTCCATCGGCCCAGGCGACGTCCGCCCCGACGAATCGAGGCTCGGAGAGGCGCACAGGACGTCGCACGGCAGGAGACTCGTAGGGGAACCCGACGTCGATCACCGTGCCGTCCGCGGTCTCGATCTCGGTGAGGAACCTGCGGTGAGCGAGCTGTGGGTTGTCGAGCAGGTCGGCTGGGGTGTCCACAGCCGCCCACGGCAGCGCCCGGGCGCGACCCTCGCGCGCGATCTCCTCGCTGGTACGCCGCCGGGCGAACGCCGCGACGACGGCATCGACGTGCTGCCGGTGCTGCCACCTGTACAGGGGGTCCTGCCAGATCTCGTCACCCAGGTCCGCGGCCTCGTCGGTCTCAGACATCCAGGCGAGCAGGTCGCGCCACATCCGGTCGGGGCCGGAATAGCCACCCGCCGCGTAGCCGTCCGAGGTGAGGAAGACCCGATGGGCGACATGCGCGTAGACGCCGCTCGTGCGACCGGGCACCGTGCCGGCGTGGATCCAGGCGATCGCGCCGGTCTCCAGAGTCGCGGCGACCGACTCCTGCACCGACACCTCGGCCAGCTGACCGGAGCCGGTACGCCGACGGGCCACGACCGCGAGCAGCGCGGCGATCGCGGCGTGCGTGCCTGCGAGCTGGGTCGCCTGCTCGCGCGGAGGCGGAGTCGGCTCGTCGCCGGGGTCGCCGCCCAGCCAGGTCATGCCGCCCGCGGCAGCCGCGACGGCATCGTCGGCAGACCACCCAGCGCGCGGACCGGTCAGGCCGAACGGGGTGACCACCACGTGGGCAACGTGTGCCCAGCCGGTCGGGTCCTGCTCGCGAAGCGCGATCGTGCGGAGGGCGGCAACCGGTCCGGACTCGATCACCACGTCGGCGCCACGGACCAGGCGGCTGACCACGTCGTCGATCTCGCTGTCGGTGACCCGGACAACCCGCTTGCCGGCGTGCCAGTGGAGCCGCTCGGCCGCGCCCGGGGCCGGGCGGTGGACCCGCTCCGTCCTGATCACGTCGGCTCCGGAGCCGACGAGCAGTCGGCCGGCCATCAGGGCGAGCTCGTCGGTCAGGTCCAGGACGCGGAGCGCGCGGACTGTCATCGGGCCTCCAGGCGTGTCGGGGGTCGGGCGCCGGCGTCCCAGGCGTCGGCCGGCAGGCCGCGCCGACGCAGGACGGAACGGTCGAGCTTGGCGTTGCCGTTGTGCGGGAGCGCCGCCTCGACCGCGAGGTAGCGGGGGACGGCGTGAGGCGGGAGCTGCTCGCGGCAGTGCTGCCAGAGCGCCTCGGCGTCGATCGACGCGCCGCGCGCGGGCACGGCCACGCCGAGCACCTCGTCCTCCGTGAGCTCGGAGGAGACTCCGACCGCAGCGGCCTCGGCGACGTCCGGGTGGGAAGCAAGCGCCTGCTCGACCTGCACGGGGTCGATGTTGACGCCGCGGCGCCGGATCACGTCGCCGAGCCGGCCCTCGACGACGAGCCAGCCGCCGTCGAGCCGGACGCGGTCGCGCGTGCGGAACCACCCCTCACGCCACGCTTCGCGGGTCGCCGCCTCATCGCCGACGTAACCGAGGAACGCGTGACCGTCCTGACGGGGCCGGACCAGCAGCTCGCCCACGTCGCCGTCGGGCAGGGGGCAGCCGGTCTCGTCGACCACGCGCAGGTCGTAGTCGGCCAACGGGCGACCGGCGGCGCCAGGACGCAGCTCGTCCAGAGCGGTGATGGCGACGTCTCCGAGCTCGGTGCAGGCATAGGCCTGGCGCAGCGTGACACCGAAGCGGTCGCGGAAGGCGGAGACCAGCTTGGCCGGTGCCGGCCCGCCGTAGGCAGTGCGGATCCGGTGGTCGTGGTCGTACGCCGTGGGCGGCTGCGCGAGCAGCATGGTGCAGACGGCGCCCATGAAGTTGAAGGCCGTCACCTGCTCCGTGCGGGCGAGCTCGAGGAAGCCAGATGCGGAGAAGCGGGGCGCGACCACCATCCGAGCCCCAGCCAGGAGTGCCGGCAGGAAGCACGCGTGGCGCGCGTTGATGTGGTGCCAGGCGAAGAAGCTGAGCAGTACATCGTCCGGCCCGTAGGCCATCGCGTCGGCGACCCGTCGGGCCTGTCGCAACGGTGCTCCGACCGGCAATACGGCTGCCTTCGTCCGCCCGGTGGTGCCCGAGGTCGTCATGATCAGCGCCGGATCGGTCGGGGCCATGGATCGCGGTCTCAGCGCGTCCGCCCTCCGGTCTTCCGGGGCGAGGTCCGCGTCGACCCGGATCAGAGGAAGTGCGGCGGCAATGGCGAGCGCGGCGAGCAGCGGCTGCCGCTCGACCCGGGCGGACGTGGCGAGGACGCCGACGGCGCCCGTCGCGGACGCGAGGTGATGTGCCCAGTCACCCGTCACGTCCGGGGCGAGTGGAAGCTCGACCGCGCCGAGCGCCGAGACCGCAGCCGTCAGTGCGATCGCGTCCGGACCGGCGTCCGCTGCCGTCATCACGACCGCCCCCGGGGTCACGAGATGCTCCAGTCCGCAGGCCCACGAGGCGGCCCGCTGCCAGAGCTCGCCGGCGGACCACCCGGGTCCGCCGGCCAGGCGCATGAGCTCGCCACCAGGGTCCTGCTCGGCGCGACCCACCAGCAGCTGAGCGACCGTGGGCGGAGTCGAGGCCGAGTCGGACACGACGGGGGCCACCATGTCAGCCGACCGTGGTGCCCGACGTCTCCAGCGCGACCTCGGCGGTGCCGTCGTCTGCGAGGAGATCGAGCGCGATGTCTACGATCATGTCCTCCTGGCCGCCGACGAGCTGGCGCCGCCCAGCTCCGAGCAGCATCCGCGCGCGTCGACGCCGTACCGCCCGGGCCGCGCTCGGCGTGACGGAGGAAGCTCGAGTAGACGCCGGCGTAGCCGAGCGTGAGCGTCTCGCGGTCGACCGGACCGGGCGATCCTGCAGCGGCGCACGAGGTCCTCGGCGGCGTCCAGCGAGCGCGAACAGGTCGGCGCCGTGCTCCCGGCCCGAGCAGCTCCGCAACGGCGACGAACGGCTCGAGCGGGCGTTGCCGGCCCCGGCGCCCGAGACCGGCAAGCGAGGCGTCGACGCGATCGCGCCGGCTCGACGGCGGCCAGCGAGTTGGCGACGCGCAGCGGAGGTTGTCGTGGGCGTGGAAGCCGACCTCGGTGTCGCGGGTCGAGCGCGTCGCGCAGCGCGTCGACGCGTGCGCGCGCCGTCGCGACACGGTCAGCGCGCCGGCCGAGTCGACGACGTAGACGCAGCGGGCGCCGTAGGACTCCATCAGCTTCGCCTGCGCGCGCCAGCTCGCCGGCGCGACATGTGGCTCATCATCAGGAAGCCGACCGCGTCCATGCCGAGCTCGCGCGCCGCCTCGATGTGCTGCGCGGCGATGTCGGCCTCCGTGCAGTGGGTCGCGACGCGGACGGAGCGGACGCCGAGGTCGCGGCGTCCGTCAGCTCGCGCATCGTTCCGATCCCGGGCAGCAGCAGCGTCGCGAGCTCGCGCCCGCGTCACGGTCGACGGCCGCCGCCTCGATCCACTCCCGGTCGGAGTGCTGCCCGGCCCGTACTGGAACGAGGACCCGCCGAGGCCGTCGCCGTGGGAGACCTCGATCGCGTCGACGCCGGCCGCGTCGAGCGCCGCGACGATCGCGCCGGACCTGTCGTCGAGCGTGAACTGGTGGCGGACGGAGTGCATGCCGTCGCGGAGGGTGACGTCCTGCACGAGCGTCTGCGTCATGCCGCGACCGCCGCGAGCTGCTGCGGCAAGACGCTCGGCCGACGCGCAGCGGCCGCGGACGTCATGATGTCGAGGTTGCCGGCGTAGCGCGGCAGGAAGTCGCCGGCGCCCTCGACCTCGAGCAACACCGTGACCTTGATCCGCTGATGGCGCGCTCGTCGCTCTGCGCAGAGGTCGACGGCTCGACACTGCACCTGCTGCTTCAGCCGGTAGCCGGGCACGTAGCTGCACCTCGGCAACCATCTCCGCGACCGACGGCTCGATCGCGATCGGCGTCCGGGTCGCCGCGCTCGCGAGGCAGAACACCGTGTCGCGCATCATGATCGGCGGGTCGGCCGGGTTGAGGATGATGATCGCCTTGCCGCGTCGGCGCCGCCGACCAGCTCGATCGCCGCGCGCCGTCGTCTCGGTGAACTCGTCGATGTTCTGGCGCGTGCCCGGGCCGGCCGACTGGCAGTCGCGATCGACGCCACGATCTCGGCGTAGGCGACCGGCGACGCGGTCGATCGCGTGCGACGATCGGGATCGTCGCCTGCCCGCCGCAGGTGACCATGTTCACGTTCGGCGCGTCGAGGTGCTGCTCGAGGTTGACCGCCGGGACGACGTACGGGCCGATCGCCGCCGGCGTCAGGTCGACCACGCGCTTGCCGTGCGGCTGGAGCGAGGTCGCGTTCGCGACATGTGCGTCGGGCGGAGGTCGCGTCGAAGACGATGTCGATCTCACTGAAGTGCGGCATCGCGATGAGGCCCGCGACGCCCTCGTGGGTGACGGGTACTCCGAGCCTGCGGGCGCGCGCGAGGCCGTCGGAGGTCGGATCGATACCCACCATGGCACCCATCTCGAGAGTCTCGGAGAGGCGCGTCACCTTGATCATCAGGTCGGTCCCGATGTTGCCGGATCCGATGACAGCCACCTTGGTCTTGGGCATCAGCGTCCCTCCTCGGGGAGCAAGTCGTGAGAGAACCGGGCGCTGACCGACCCGAGCCCCGAGATGTCGGCGCGGACGACGGACCCAGGGCGGACGGGGTACATGGGGCCGAGTGCGCCGGAGAGGATCACCTCGCCGGCGCGGAGCGGATCGCCCAGCTCGATGGCTGTGTTCGCCAGCCAGACAAGGGCGTTGAGGGGATCCCCCAGGCAGGCCCGGCCATCGCCGGACGACACGAGCTCACCGTCGACCGTCATCGTCATGGACACCCCTGCCGGTTCGACCTGGTCAAGGGTGCGTCGCTGGGGTCCGAGGACGAACAGACCACTGGATGCGTTGTCCGCGACGGTGTCGCCGAGCGTGATGTCCCAGCCGGCCACCCGGCTGTCGACCACCTCGATCGCCGCGACGGCGTAGGCGATCGCGGGCCTGACCGACCTCGCGTCTAGCGGTCCGGACATGAGGTCCTCGGCGAGCAAGAATGCGACCTCGGCTTCCACCTTCGGCTGCAACAGCCGCCCCATCGAGATGACATCCCCGCCCCCCAGGCGCATGTCGTCGAAGAGGACGCCGAAGTCGGGCTGGCCCACGCCGAGCTGTTTCTGGACGGCGGTGGAGGTGAGCCCGATCTTGCGGCCGATACGGTGCCCGCCGGCTGCCAGCCGCTCCGCGGTGAGCACGGACTGAACCCGATAGGCCGCCCGGATGTCGGACGAGCCGATGAGGTCGCGGACGGGCGGACACGGGATGCCCGTTGCGGCGGCCCGGCCCAGTCGCTCGGCCGCGGCGCGCACCGGGTCGTCGGTGAAGGGGCGGCCGGGATCGACGGTGTCGGCAGACGACATCCGTGGTGTGGTCATGTCGCCAGCGTCATGGCTCGGTGCTTCGGAGCGAAGGGGACTGGTTCGTTCACCGGACCGGGTACGACGACGAACGCAGCCGCTGGGTGCTGAGGTCGTGGCCCTCATCGCCTCAGCAGAAGGAGCTCACATGCGTTTCCCACTGCGCGCGGTCGCGGTGTCGGCCGCAATCGGCATCATCGCCGGCGGCCTGACAGTCGCACCAGCGTCCGCCCGGGCCGGCACCGACCGAAGTCCGGACGTCGCTCCATCCTCCCTCGTGGTGAAGACCGAGCAGGGCCGGCTGGCCGGCTCGAGGAACGCCCAGGTCGACTCCTTCCTGGGAGTGCCCTTCGCCGCGCCGCCGGTTGGCGACCTGCGGTGGCGGCCGCCAGCCCCGGCGCCAACCTGGTCGGGGGTCCGGTCGGCCACCCAGCTGGGACCTGAGTGCCCGCAGCTCTCGGGGGTGGAGGCGAACGAGGACTGCCTGCAGCTGAACGTGTTCCGCCCCGCCCGTGCCTCGAAGCGTGCGCTGCCCGTGCTGTTCTACATCCACGGTGGCGGGTTCTCGTACGGGTCGGGACGCTGGCACGACGGCGCCCTCCTCGCGAAGGAGAACGGCATCGTTGTCGTGACCATCAACTACCGACTCGGGGCGTTCGGGTTCCTGAACCTCCCCGGGCTCAGCAGGAGCGGCGCCGGCAACTACGGGCTGCTGGATCAGGTGGCAGCGCTGCGATGGGTGAACCGGAACATCGCCGCGTTCGGCGGGGACCCACAGCGAGTCACCATCGCAGGCCTCTCCGCGGGCGGGCACTCCGTGTGCGCGCTCCTCGCGTCGCCCCGGACGAAGGGGCTCTTCGATGGCGCCGTGATCCAGAGTGCCGGCTGCCCGAGCCACACTGTCGCCGAGTCGACCGCTCGCGGAAGGGCGTTCGCCGAGGCTGCTGGATGCGCCGAGCCGGATACGGCAGTGGCATGTCTTCGAGCCAAGGACGGCGAGACGTTGCTGCATTCGAGCCGCGGCTTCGTCGGGGGCATCCTGTCCGGACCTCTGCCGACCGCGGGCGTCCCTGAGCTGCCCCTCGCCCCAGACAAGGCTGTGCGTTCGGGTCGGTTCAACAACGTGCCCATCATGATCGGAAGCACCCGCGACGAGGTCCGTCAGTGGGCCGCGCCGTTCGCCGACGCGACGCCGGAGCAGTACGAGGCAGCGCTGCGGGCGACCTACGGCGAGCACGCGCCCGAGGTCCTCGCCCACTACCCGCTCGATCCGGAGGACGGGCGCTACGCCGCGGCGTACGCCCTCGGTGCCGCGTGGACCGACAGCAGCGTCTTCTACGGGCTCGGCGGCTGCGAGTATGCGGAGCTCGCTCGAACCTTCGCCCGGCAGCAACCCCGCACGTTCATGTACCGCTTCGACGACCGGACCGTGCCAGCGGGTGCTCCGTTGCCCGGCTTCGATTCCGGCGCGCCACACGGGAGCGACTCGGCCTACATCTGGCCTTCAAACACCGTCCTGAACGACCAGCAGAAGCAGCTCTCGCTGGAGATCGTCCGGTATCTCGGCGAGTTCGTGAAGTCCGGCAGGCCCCAGGCGCAGGGACAGGCCAACTGGCCTTCGTTCCGTACGGGGCGGGTGATGTCGCAACGCCTCGGAGGCAGCGAGACCATCTCTCGGCGGGTCTTCGACGCCGATCACCATTGCGGGATGTGGGGTTCGATCGACTACCCGTGGCTGCCCGTCGACCCGTGGGTCCTGGCGGAGCAGGTTGGCGTGACGCACCCCTGACGAGATCCGCCGCGGCGAGTTGGTCTCGATCGGCTCGAATCGGACTCCAGGCTCCGGGCCCGGACCGAGATGAACCGTCGGCGGGTCGGTCCTCATGAATAGGTCGCCGGTTCGATTCCGACAGGCGGCTCCGGCAACCGGCCCCTGGCCTACAGCGATGCAGGTCAGGGGCCGGCCCGGCCGCACGTCCGTGCGTGCGTGCGCCTCAGGGTGGGACGACGACCCACGTGATGGTGTCGTACGACCAGGTCCTCGAAACGGTCGTCCTCGGTCAGTGACGGTGATGCGATCCGCTTTCACTTTGCCTCGCCCGCCAACACCACCGCCGAGGTTCATCTGCTCAGTGGGTTCATTGAGACTGTGCTCGCTGGCACCTGGCGCTTCGAGGTCTCACGTTCCCGGGCCGGTCGCTTGCTAACACCTCGCTAACCGGCGTCGCCATACCGGACCGAACCTCGGTGAACCTCCGCCGACGGTTCACCGCGCCGAATGCCGGAGGAGGGCGGTCCGTGCGTACCTTGATGGACCCGGGCAAACGGGTCTTGCCTCACTCGTAATGAGGAAGGGTTCGCCTGTGAAGCTGGGTGGCCCTGGGCGTCCCGAACGGCTCTGGTCTTCCGCACCTGCCAGCGTGGAGGGGATCTGAGCGGCGGGTCACCGGTCTGAGCGGGATAGGCACGCGGCTCTCGATCCAGTCATTCGGGCCGCGGGCGGCGACGTCCTGAACCGGGCTCTCGTCGCGGGCCTCCCGTGGCAACAGGCTGGCAACGGCACGATTTCGGATTTCACGGCGGTAGCACGGGTTCGAATCCCTCTGTCACAGACCCCAAACTCGTGTCCCCCGGCGGCCCCCCCAGACTGATACCGCGGTGGGAATACCAACGTTCTCGACCGCGGTCGACGCACACCACTAGGTCCGACTCACTGGGACCAGCCGCTCGTAATGGGAAGCTCGGCACCCTGAGCGCGGCGCGCGTCCCCGGGTTCTGCTGGCAAGGTCCGAACGGCGAAATGGCTGACTGACAGCAGGAGCTACAGGGGTACACCCGCCCTGCGTCGCGCGACCTCAACTCGGGGGTCGTGTCCCGTCTGTGTCCCGTCTCAGTTCCGTTAACGGCCAATGGCGCCCAACGCCCGCAACGGCAGCACACCGCGTCTGACCTGCGGTTTTGTCGGATTTCAACACCAGCCGACGACGACCGTCAGGCCATGGAACGCCCTGTCACGGCGGAGGCCGCGGGTTCGAGTCCCGTCGGGGTCGCAGACGAAACGCTCCGGATCACACCGATCCGGAGCGTTTTGCATTCTCCAGCGTTTCCCACCCTTTGGAAGAATGGCCCCATGCCGATCGAGATCGCCCGCGCGGACTTCGAGGTCCTGGTCGACCGGGCGCTCGACGAGATCCCGGACGAGATCGCGGGCCTGGTCCGCAACGTCGTCGTGCTCGTCGAGGACGAGCCGCCCGAGGGTGAGCCGGACCTGCTCGGCCTCTACGACGGGATCGCGCTCACCGAGCGCTGGGGCGACCCGATGATGGACCTCCCGGACCGGATCTTCATCTTCCGTGGTCCGCTGCAGGAGATGTGCGACAGCGAGCAGCAGCTCGTCGACGAAGTCCGGATCACAGTTGTGCACGAGATCGCGCACCACTTCGGCATCGACGACGACCGACTTCACGACCTCGGGTACGCCTGATCTCGCGCACAGCGAGCGGCCGAGGTCACGGCTGGGTAACATCGATCCGACAAGTGATCGACCTACGCCACGAGCCAGAACCCCAACGCGCAGGCACCGAGCGAGACCACGATCGTGACGACCGCGTAGAGGGTGCCCTGTCGCGGACCCTGGGCGTGGGTCTGGACCGCGAACGCCGAGTACGTCGTGAAGCCCCCGCAGAAGCCGGTGCCCAGCAGCGCCAGTGCCTGCTCGTCCAGGGCCAACGCGGAGAGCAGCCCGAGCAGGAACGACCCACTCACGTTGACCGCCAGCGTGCCCCACGGGAAGCGGCCGTCGAGCCGACTCGCGACGACGTACCTCAGGGGAGCGCCGACCGCAGCGCCGAGCGCCACCAGCAGGGCCGTCATGGCGAGGACCAACGTTCGGCCAGGACGACGGCGAGCAGGCAGGCGCCCAGCGTCCCGAGGAGGTACGACGCGGCGAGGCCGGTGTGACCGGCGGCGAGCAGGGCGCGCGACTGCTCGGAGTACGCCGACAGGGTGGTGAACCCGCCGAGCACTCCCGGGCCGAGCCCGGCGACGAGCGTCGGGCGGCGCCGTACGGCGGAGAGCGCCGGCAACAGGGCCAGGGCGAACGAGCCGGCGACGTTGACGACGAAGACCGCCCATGGGAATCCGTCCGTGGACGCGGGGAAGACCTCGGTGAGACCGAACCTCAGGACGGCGCCGAGGGCACCCCCGGCGGCCACCGCGATCACCAGACGCGGCGCCGGGAGAGCCGGACTCACGAAACGCTGCTCTGCCGCCTCGACACGGGCGCATCTTCCCACGCCATCGGGGGCTCGCCCTGCTCCTGCCGGACGAACTCGCTGAGGAACCACCGCTGGAAGCGGCGCTGCTCGGGGGTGCGGGCCAGCGACAGCAGCCGCTCGGCCCGGCAGAAGTCGTCGGCCAGCTCGAGCAGCTCGATGAAGCGGCCGATGGTGGCCGCGGTCTCGCGTGGCATCGCGACGTGCAGATCAGCGGAGTCGTCGCCCGAGGCCAGGGCCTGGTCGATCTGGTCGGCGCCGATCCCTTCCCGCAGGTCGCGCTCGAGGGAGCCGAAGAGCTCGGAGAGGTCACGGGCGAGTGGATAGTCGGCCTCGTGGGCGAGCGCCAGGAGCCGCACCTCGCGGCGCAGCTCGCGGTAGTGGTGCTCGAACTCGACGAACGACCGGAGCGGCACCCGCTCGATGTCGATTCGCATCTCGTCGGGGGAGGGGGCGGCCGATGCCCGCGACTGCGGCTCCCCGGTGACGACGCCCTCGACCATGTCGTCGCCGGACTCGACGGCGGGGACGAACCAGACGATCTTGCCGTCCGGCTCGATGTCGACGCCCCAGGCCGCCGAGCACCGGGACACGATGGAGAGCCCCCGGCCGAAGGTCAGCAGCAGCTCGTCCGCGTCGGCTGGCGCTGCCGTGGGCATCTGCGGCAGCTCGGTGGAGCCGTCGTGGACCTCGACGCGCGGGTGCTCGCGGGTGCCGCGGACGCGCACGCTCAGCGGCGGGACGGCGTGCAGCAGCGCGTTGGTGACCAGCTCGGAGACGCCGAGCTCGGCACACTCGACGAGATCGTCACGGCCGATGTCGTGGCAGGTGTCGACCACCCAGCGACGCGCATCCTGCACGCCGCGCGGCCCAGCGCCGAGCGACAGGGCGGGCCGATTCAGCGGCACGATGGACTCCACGAGGACAGCACATGACAAGGACTGACTGCGTTGCCAGTCCTGGCCCGTCTACCCGCCTGATTTGGATGCCAAACATCGGACGGTGCAGCGATCCGTGGGCGGCGTCACCGCCTCGCGATGCTGGTCGTCGCCGCGGTGGCTCCGGTGTGACCCACGATACCGTGGCTCGATTGGGCAAGGGGCGCTGTCAGCGGAACAATGGGGTATGAGGACAGTGTTGAATTAGCACGATCCAATGCGCTCACGAAAGGCCCGTCATGGCAGCCACCGAGGCAGCTCAGCAGTCATCCGTCCCGGCATCCACCCGGCATCAGGTCGTGGTGATCGGATCCGGCTTCGGGGGTCTGTTCGGCACCAAGGCCCTGCGTCGTTCCGATGTCGACGTGACGATGGTCGCCAAGACGACCCACCACCTCTTCCAGCCGCTGCTCTACCAGGTCGCCACCGGGATCCTCTCCCAGGGCGAGATCGCCCCGCCGACCCGGGAGATCCTGCGAGGCCAGGACAACGCCCAGGTCCTCCTGGGTGAGGTCACCGGCATCGACCTCGAGGCACGCACGGTCACCTCGCAGGTGCTCGGGCGGTCGACGGTCACGCCGTACGACTCGCTCATCGTCGCCGCCGGCGCTGGCCAGTCCTACTTCGGCAACGACCAGTTCGCCGAGTTCGCCCCCGGCATGAAGAGCATCGACGACGCCCTCGAGCTGCGCGGCCGGATCTTCGGCGCCTTCGAGATGGCCGAGCTCGGCGCTGCGCGCGGCGAGAACGTCGACCACCTGCTGACCTTCGTGGTCGTCGGGGCCGGCCCGACCGGTGTGGAGATGGCCGGCCAGATCGCCGAGCTCGCCCACCGCACGCTGCACAAGGACTTCCGCTCCATCAACACCCGCGAGGCCCGCGTCGTGCTCGTCGACGCTGCGCCGCAGGTGCTGCCGCCGTTCGGTGCCAAGCTCGGCGAGAAGGCCAAGCGCGAGCTGGAGAAGCTCGGTGTCGAGGTGATCCTCGGCGCCATGGTGACCGACGTCGACGAGCGCGGCATCGAGATGAAGTTCAAGGACGACCGGATGCAGCGCATCGACACCGTCACCAAGATCTGGGCGGCCGGCGTGCAGGCCAGCCCGATCGGCCAGACCCTCTCCGAGCAGACCGGTGCCCCGCTTGACCGGGCCGGCCGGATCTCGGTCAACCCCGACCTCACGCTCCCGGGCTTCCCCGAGGTGTTCGTCGTCGGCGACATGATCAGCCTCGACCACCTCCCCGGCGTCGCGCAGGTGGCCATCCAGGGTGCGAAGTACTCCGCGAAGGAGATCGACGGTCGACTCAAGGGCAAGCCGTCGCAGGGTCCCTTCCGCTACCGCGACAAGGGCTCGATGGCGATCATCAGCCGGTTCCGCGCGGTCGCCCTGATCGGCAACATCCGGGTCACCGGCGTGCTCGCCTGGCTGATGTGGCTGGCGCTGCACCTGATCTACATCACCGGTTTCAAGAGCCGGGTGACGGCGCTGCTCCACTGGGCGGTGTCCTTCATCGGCCGCGGCCGCTCGGAGCGCACCACCACCGAGCAGCAGATCTTCGCCCGCAGCGCGCTCGGCCGGCTGCGACGTGGTGCCGCCGACCTGGTCTCCGACCCCGGGGCGTACGACGCCGCGCGGGAGCTCCTCGAGACCACCCGGCGCGCCGAGCTGGAGGCCCGGGCCGCCGAGGAGGCTCGCCTGACCGACGCCGGCGAGCGCGGCATCCACAGCGCCGCGGCCGCGGGCTGAGCGCTACTCGAAGTAGCTCGGGGCAGACTCCTGCGCCGCGATCGCCGCGCGCGCCCAGCGCGGCAGGATGAACACGCCCTCGGCCTCGACGGTGACGCCCTCGGCGTCGAGGAGGTGTCCCTTCGCCCAGGTCTTGATGCCCTCCGAGCGGTCGATCCAGGCTTCGGCGCGCAGGTCGCCGAGCTTGGTCCCGCGCCGGTAGCGCAGGGTGAGCGTCCCGGTCATGCCGGGCTTGCCGCCGGCTCCAGCGGCCTCGCCGAGCATCTGGTCCAGGATCAGCGCCGAGACGCCGCCGTGGACCAGCGTGGGCGGACCTTCGTACGCCGCGCCGAGGTGGAAGTCCGACCAGGCCCGTCCGGACGCGTCGTGCTCGACCAGCAGCGGCGGAGCCACCGGGTTGCGCAGCCCGACGACGGTGTTGCCCCACGGACGGCCGCGGCCGGTCGCGCCGAAGCGGACGCCGTACGACCCGTCGATCTGGCGGGCACGCAACCGCGCTGTCAGCCGCTCGACCTCGGCCTGGACCGAGCGGATCTCCTCGTCGTCGACCTCGGTACGGATGGTGGCGTCGACCAGGCCGCGCACCGACTCGGTGAACGGCTCGTAGAGCGACCGCTGCCGCTCGAGCTCGGCGTCGGTGGTGTCGTCCTGCACGTATCCGGCCACGGGCCGATACTAGAACACGTTCCACTCGCGCGACTCGCGGCGACCGCGGCCCGGAAAATGAAGTGAACCGCCGGCGTCTCGGGTCACCGGCGGTTCAACTCGAGGACGACACTAGGCGTCGGGACGGCGACGCGCAGCACCTGCGCTGATTCTTGACCTACTGGTGTAGACCACCCGGCTCACGAGGGGGGCGCCACACTGGCCGGCGGTCCGAGGGACACGATCGGGCTGCTCTCGCCCTCCTCGCGCACCACGCGGCGCACGATCCTGGCGATCACCGCGTCGACGGCCTCGGCCTCGCTGGGGTCGACCTCGCGAAGGTTGTGGATCAGCCAGAGCCGGAAGGCGTCGACCAGGCGACTGATCATCGCCTCGCCCTCGCCGGTCAGTCGCAGGTCCTCCGGCGAGCCGCCGATCAGGCCACGGACTGCGAGATCATCGAAGGCGGGCTGCAGCAGGATGGCGGGTACGGCGCGTGCCTGCGCGATGTTGACGACCGAGGCGGGCCGGTCTGCGTCGTTGAGCCCGTAGACCTGCACCAGGGCCCAGATCCTGCCCTCGTCGAGACCCAGGTCGGCCTGGTGGAGCATCTCCAGGACGCCCCGGCGACCGCGTCGGTAGAGCAGGTTGGCCACCCGCTGCGCGATCCGGTCCTCGGCGACCCGGGCCTCGGGGAGGCCGAAGCCCTCGCCGAGGTCGGTGGCCGTGGGCTGCAGGTCGTCGCTGAGCTTGACCTGCGGCAGGAACAGCGCGAGCACGAAAGCGACCAGCGCAACAGGCACCGCCAGCAGGAAGACGTGGTCGATCGCGGCGGCGTAGGTGTCGACGATGGGCGCGATCACGTTGTCCGGCAGCTGGTGGAGGCTGGTCGGGGTGACCAGGTCCGCGGGCGTCACGCCCGGTGACTGCGCGAGCGCTGCCGGCATCTCCCGCTCGAGGTAGTTGGCGTAGAGAGTGCCGAAGATCGCGGCGCCGAAGGAGCTGCCCAGGGTGCGCATGAAGGTCACGCCAGAGGTCGCGACGCCGAGCTGGGTGTAGGGCACGGAGTTCTGCACGATGATCGTCAGCACCTGCATCGACATGCCGATGCCGAGTCCGAGCACGAACATGTAGAGCGAGGACTGGATGGTCGGCGTCGCGGCGTCCATCAAGGAGAGCAGGTAGAGGCCGAGGGCCATCACCAGCGCACCGACCACCGGGAAGATCTTGTAGCGACCGGTCCGGCTGACGAATATGCCCGAGCTGATCGAGGTCAGCAGCAGGCCGAGGACGAGTGGCAGCATCCGCAGCCCGGACGTGGTCGCGCTGACCCCTTCGACGTACTGCAGGAAGGTCGGCAGGAAGGTCATGGACCCGAGCATGGTGAAGCCGACCACGAAGCTGAGGGCCGCGCACATGCTGAAGACCCGGCGGCTGAAGAGGCTCATCGGCAGGATCGGATCGTCGGCACGCAGCTCGACCAGGACGAAGGCCACCATCGCGACGGCGCCGCCGACGAAGAGCCCGATGATGGGCGCTGACCCCCAGTCGTACGTCGTGCCGCCCCAGCTGGTCGCCAGGATCCAGGAACCGGCGGCCAGGCCGATGGTCAGGATGCCCAGCCAGTCGATACGGGCGCGCTTCTCGGCCGCCACGTGCGGGAGGGTGCGGCTGGCCATGATGATGACCAGGATCGCGAACGGGACGTTGATGTAGAACGCCCAGCGCCAGGACAGGTGATCGGTGAAGAAGCCGCCGAGCAGCGGTCCGATGACGGTGGTCACCCCGAAGACCGCGCCGAGGGAGCCCTGGTAGCGGCCCCGGTCCCGGAGCGGGATCACGTCGGCGATCAGTGCGGTGGCGGTGACCATGAGCCCGCCGGCGCCGACCCCCTGGATCGCCCGGGAGGCGATCAGCCAGGTCATCCCGGTGGACAGCCCGCAGAGAGCCGAGCCGATGATGAAGACGGTGACGCTGGCCTGGAAGACGCGCTTGCGACCGAACTGGTCCCCGAGCTTGCCGGCGACGGCGGCGGTGATCGTCTGGGCCAGCAGGTAGGCGGTCACCACCCACGACACGTGGTCGCCACCGCCCAGCTCACCGACGATCGTGGGCAGCGCTGTCGACACGATGGTGCTGTCGAGGGCAGCAAGCAGCATCCCGATCGCCACGGTGGCGAAGGCGACGGTGCGCGCACGTCCGTAGAGGATGTGGGACTCATGGGCAACAGCGGGGGCCGGGTCGGCGACAGCCGTCATGACAGCACCGTAGACCCGTAGGTGGTCCTTCGTCGGTAGGCCCCGTGGGACTCGAACCCACAACCAATGGATTAAAAGTCCACTGCTCTGCCAATTGAGCTAGGGGCCCGGGGATCTGACTCCTGCCGGGAGACAGTTCGAGAAGTCTAAGCGGGGACGGGGACGGTGGCTTCGACCGGGATCGGCCCCGAACGCTGTGGCGGAGTGGCTGTTTTCCGTCCTGACACGCCGCTGTCGCGGAACCTTCACACGTCCAGCAAATAAAATGCTGGTCCGGAAAGCTTGACTGGGCCCAGACCTTGGTAAGGTATTGAGTGCAGCAGATGCAAGTTCCAGCAGGTCTGACGCCCGCGGAGTTTGTGATCCAACGGCGTTTCTTCTTCATGGTCCACCCAGGAGTCGGAGCGACGTGTCACCGCATCTGATGCGGGGCCGTCGAAGTGATGGCCTTTCGCCCCGATAACAGGAGTAACGAGCAATGGCTCAAGGCACCGTGAAGTGGTTCAACGCCGAGAAGGGTTTCGGCTTCATTGCGCAGGAGGACGGCGGCGACGACGTCTTCGTGCACTACTCGGCGATCCAGTCGCAGGGCTACAAGTCCCTCGACGAGAACCAGAAGGTCGAGTTCGACGTCACCCAGGGCCCCAAGGGTCCCCAGGCGGAGAACGTTCGCGCCATCTGATCGCGACGTGAAGACTCGGGCCCCAGGCCCGATCTGAGTCTTCGGGAGGCTTCACCCGGATCCGGGTGGAGCCTCTTCGTCATTTCGAGCCAGTCGTGTTTGTCTTGGATCCGGAAGGGCAGTCTTCAACTAACAAACGGCCAACGCGACACCGCGACAGGGGGTGAGGGAATGCATGACCAGTTCGACATCAGTCTCGAGGACTCCGACCTGTTGGGCGAGGTCGAGCTCACGACCAACCTGATCGTCGCCGCCAGCTCCGCCGACGACGCACTCTCCGTCGAGGAGATCGACCGGATCCTGGGCGTGGCGCCCGGACAGGACACCACCTCCGACTGATACCCCCCATGGGTATGCTCGACATCATGACGGAGCACGCGCACGGTTATCTCCACCGCAAGGACGACTACCTCAAGCGGCTGCGCCGTATCGAGGGGCAGGCCCGCGGCCTGCAGCGCATGGTCGAGGAGGAGCAGTACTGCATCGACATCCTCACCCAGGTGTCGGCCATGACGAAGGCACTCCAGGCGGTCTCGATCGGACTGCTCGAGGAGCACCTCGCGCACTGCGTGGTCGACGCCGCGCGCGCTGGGCACGAGGACGAGGCCCAGGAGAAGCTCACCGAGGCGGTCGCGGCCATCTCGAGGCTGGTGAAGTCATGAGTCCGACGAGCCGACCCTGAGCCCCTGCTGTCCGATCGGGGGCCGATGGTGTGAGACTTACCGACATGGCCACGAAGGACGTGCTCGCCGCCGGTGCTGTGGTCTTTCGTCCGGGGAAGGAGGTGCTCCTCGTGCACCGGCCCCGCTACGACGACTGGTCGTTCCCCAAGGGCAAGCTCGACCCCGGCGAGCACGTCACCACAGCCGGTGTCCGCGAGGTCTGGGAGGAGACCGGCCTGCACGTCCGGCTCGGCGTGCCGCTGACCTCGCAGCGCTACCAGGTGGCCGGGCGACGGATGAAGACGGTGTCCTACTGGGTGGGTCGGGCGGTGAGCAGCGACGACGTACGCCACTTCAGGCCCAACGCCGAGATCGACCAGGTCGCCTGGTTCGACTACGACCGGGCGCTCAAACAGCTGACGCACGCCCATGACCGCAAGACGCTGCTGGAAGCCCGCGCGCTCCGGCGCAAGACCCACGCCCTGGTGGTGCTCCGCCACGCAGACGCCCGTTCTCGCAAGGCGTGGCGCCGGGACGACCGCCTCCGTCCGCTCCTGCAGGCAGGGCGACAGCAGGCGCAGCGGCTGGTGCCGGTCCTGGCGGCGTACGACGTCACCCGGATCATCAGCTCGAGCAGCGCTCGGTGCGTGGAGACCGTGGACCCGTTCGCCGGCACGTCGGGCTGGCCCCTCGAGCTCACCGGGGCCCTGAGCGAGGAGGAGACCACCGCCGACTCGGTCCTGCACCTGGCCGACGAGATGCTCGAGACAGAGGTCGACGAGGGTGGCGTGGTGCTGTGCACCCACCGACCGGTGCTTCCCTCGGTCTTCGACGCCCTCGGGATCCCGGACCCGAAGCTCGAACCGGGAGCGATGCTGGTGGCACACCTGCGGGGTGGCAAGGTCCGCGCCACCGAAGTGCACACGGTCCGCTGACGTCAACCCCCTTTCGGGCCTGTTCACGTGATCGCCGTCTCATGAGCGACTCCGCGTCCCCGAATGGGTGGTTTGAGTTCACCGCTCGTTCACCGATGACCCCGGATCCGTCCACCTCTGGTCCCTAACTTTCCTGATGTCATACACAGACCATTCATCAGGAGTCTCGAAGTGAAGCGCTCTTCCTTCCGCCGTGCCCTCGTGCCCGGCATTGCGATCCTCGCGATCGCGCTGTCCGCATGTGGTGCCGGCAACGAGGGTGACAGCAGCGACGGCGGTGGCGACGACGCTGCCAGCCTGTCGGGCGACCTCGCCATCGGCGGTGCCTCCTCGCAGGAGGCCGCCCAGCTCGCCTGGGCCACGGGCTTCCAGGACGCCAACCCCGACGTGAACGTCACCTACGATCCCGTCGGGTCCGGCGGCGGCCGGGAGAGCTTCATCTCCGGCGCCTTCCCGATGGCCGGCTCTGACGCCTACCTGACCGACGACGAGGGTGAGCTCAGCGCGGCCACCGACAACTGTGGCGGCGACCCGATCGAGGTCCCCAACTACGTCAGCCCGATCGCGATCATCTTCAACGTCGACGGTGTGGACTCGCTGAACCTCTCCCCGGACACCCTGGCCGGCATCTTCGCCGGCTCGATCACCACGTGGGACGACAAGGCCATCGTCGCCGACAACCCCGACGCCGACCTGCCGAGCACGACCATCAACCCGGTCCACCGCTCCGACGAGTCCGGCACCACGGAGAACTTCACCGACTACCTCGACGCGGTGGCCACCGACGTCTGGGGCGGCGGCGTCGTGGAGTCCTGGCCGAAGGGCTTCGGCGGCGAGGGTGCCACCGGCACCTCGGGCGTCGTGTCCGCGGTCGAGACCGGCAAGAACGCGATCGGCTACGCCGACGCCAGCCAGGCCGGTGACCTCGGCACGGCCAGCATCGGTGTGGGTGACGAGTTCGTCGAGCCGTCCGCCGAGGCAGCCGCCAAGATCCTCGAGGTCTCCCCGCGGGCCGAGGTCGCCAACGACACCAGCATGGTCTTCGACCTCGACCACGAGACCGAGGAGGCGGGTACCTACCCGATCGTCCTCACGTCGTACCTCCTGGCCTGCCAGACCTACGACGACCAGAACACGGCCGACCTCGTCAAGGGCTACATGGAGTACATCCTCAGCGACGACGGCCAGAAGTTCGGCGCCGACGAGGCCGGTGCGGCCCCCCTGTCGCCCGCTCTCCAGAGCGAGGCCCAGGAGATCGTCGGCAAGATCTCGGCCAGCTGAACCAGCTGAAAATCGTGTGGTCCGGGCCTTCTGATCGAAGGCCCGGACCCTCGTACGTCGGACAGCTTCATCGAGAGGGAGTCAGGTGCCAGACACAACCACCGCCGAGACCGTGACCGGTCCGGCAACCCGTCGCGGAGACACCATCTTCGCCGGGTTCGCCACCAGCGCAGGCGTGCTGATCATGGTCGCGCTTGCCGGCGTGGGGATCTTCCTGCTGGTCGAGGGTGCTCCTGCGCTCACGGCCTCGGGGGAGGAGGCGTACGGCGCCGACAACATCGTCGTCTACGTCTGGCCCCTGCTCTACGGCACCCTGCTCGCCTCGATCATCGCGCTGATCCTGTCCGTCCCGCTGGCGATCGGCGTCGCGCTGGTCATCTCGCACTATGCGCCGCGACGGGTCGCGAAGCCGATGGGCTACCTCATCGACCTGCTTGCCGCGATCCCCAGCGTCGTCTACGGGCTCTGGGGCCGTGCCGTCCTGGCGCCGGCGATCCTGCCGGTCTACGACTGGCTGGCCACCCACCTCGGCTGGATCCCGTTCTTCGAGGGCCCGGCCACGACGGGGCGCACCATCCTGACCGCCTCGATCGTGCTGGCGCTGATGGTGCTGCCGATCGTCACCGCGATCTGCCGTGAGGTCTTCGCGCAGACCCCCACCATGCACGAGGAGGCCGCGCTGGCCCTCGGGGCGACGCGGTGGGAGATGGTCCGGATGACGGTCTTCCCCTACTCGCGGTCCGGGATGATCTCGGCCGTCATGCTCGGCCTGGGCCGTGCCCTCGGCGAGACGATGGCCGTCGCGATGGTGCTCTCCGCGAGCGGCATCGTGACGATCAACCTGATCTCCTCGCAGAACCCCTCGACGATCGCCGCCAACATCGCGCTGAACTTCGGCAACGCCTCCGGGATGAAGGTCAACGTGCTGATCTTCAGCGGCCTGGTGCTGTTCGTGATCTCCTTCGCCGTCAACTTCCTCGGACGCTGGGTTGCGGCCCGGGGAAAGATCAAGGTGTGAGCCGTGCCTGAAACGACCACCGCCACCCGTCCGCCGACCCCCGGCGACGACCGCGGCAGCCTGCCGCTGACCAACCCGCAGCTCCCCGCGATCGCCCCGTGGCTCGCCGCCATCGTCTCCTTCGGGCTGGCCGGCCTGCTCGGGCTGTTGCTGGGCTGGGGGATCGTCGGCATCCTGGTCCTCGGCTGGGTCTTCCTGTTCGTCGGCCTTCCCACCTGGTCCGGAGTCGTCGAGGGCAGGCGCCGAGCCGTCGACCGGCTCACCACCATGGTGATGTGGAGCGCCTTCGTCCTCGCCATGATTCCGCTGTGCGCGCTCATCTGGCAGGTGGTGAGCAAGGGCATCGGCGTCATCTCGGTCGAGTTCCTGACCTACTCGATGCGCGGCGTCCTCGGTGAGGGTGGCGGCATCTACCACGCCATCGTCGGCACCGTGATCATCACCGGCCTGGCGACCCTGATCTCGGTGCCGATCGGGGTGATGGCGGCGGTCTACCTGGTCGAGTACGGCGCGGGTAGCCGGATGGCGAAGGTCATCACCTTCCTCGTGGACGTGATGACCGGCATCCCCTCGATCGTGGCCGGCCTGTTCGCCTATGCACTGTTCTCGCTGATCTTCGGGCCGGCGATCCGGTTCGGCTTCGGCGGCTCGGTCGCGCTCTCGGTGCTGATGGTCCCGATCGTGGTCCGGGCCACCGAGGAGATGCTCAAGCTGGTGCCCGACGAGCTGCGCGAGGCGTCGTACGCCCTGGGTGTGCCGAAGTGGCGCACCATCGTCAAGGTCGTGCTCCCCACCGCGCTGGGCGGCATCATCACCGGGATCACCCTGGCCATCGCCCGGGTCGCCGGGGAGACGGCGCCGCTGCTGATCATCGCCGGCACCACGACGTCGGTGAACTTCAACCCCTTCGACGGGCGGATGGCCACCCTGCCGGTGTTCATCTTCTCGTCGGTCACGACCGGTGGGAAGTACGCCGCGGAGAACGAGGCGCGGGCCTGGGGCGCCGCACTCGTCCTGGTCGCCATCGTGATGATCCTGAACTTGATCGCGCGCCTCGTCGGCCGCGCGTTCGCCCCCAAGACCGGTCGCTGACCGGGCCTCGAGAGGATACGAAGAGCATGGCCAAGAGCATCGATGTCTCGGACCTGGACATCTACTACAGCGACTTCCTGGCGGTCCAGGGCGTCAACATGACGATCAAGGCACGCTCCGTGACCGCCTTCATCGGCCCCTCGGGGTGTGGCAAGTCCACCGTGCTGCGCTCGCTGAACCGGATGCACGAGGTGATCCCCGGGGCGCGGGTCGAGGGCAAGGTCGTCGTCGACGGACAGTCGCTCTACGACCCGAGCATCGACCCGGTCGCCGTACGGCGTCAGATCGGCATGGTCTTCCAGCGCCCCAACCCCTTCCCCACGATGTCGATCTACGACAACGTGCTCGCGGGCAACAAGCTGAACTCCAAGCGGATGAAGCGCTCCGAGTCCGACGCGATCGTGGAGAAGTCGTTGCGCGGAGCGAACCTCTGGAACGAGGTCAAGGACCGCCTCAGCAAGCCCGGCATGGGCCTCTCCGGCGGACAGCAGCAGCGGCTCTGCATCGCCCGCGCGATCGCCGTCGAGCCGCAGGTGCTGCTGATGGACGAGCCGTGCTCGGCGCTCGACCCGATCTCGACGTCCGCGATCGAGGACCTGATCCACGAGCTCAAGTCCGAGTACACGATCGTGATCGTCACCCACAACATGCAGCAGGCGGCTCGGGTCTCCGACGAGACCGGCTTCTTCAACCTCAAGGCGACCGGCGAGCCCGGCCACCTGGTCGAGTTCAATGCCACCAACAAGATGTTCACCAACCCGGATGAGGAGTCCACCGAGTCCTACATCTCGGGTCGCTTCGGCTGACCGGATGTGGTGGTCCTGGTCTGGCTTGCTGTCGGACGGGACCCGGCCCGAGCAGCGTGTGGTGGAAGCCGGCCACTACCTCCGCCACGATGGCTCCCGTCACCGGGTGGGCGGCCCTGCGCTGGTTGGGTGCCGAGTGGTTACACGGGGCCCGCCCAGAGCCCCTCAGATCCCCAGCACCGAGTCGAGCACGAAGTAGCAGCCGGCGGCGACCAGGCCGGCCATCGGGAAGGTGAGCACCCAGGCAGCGACGATGGAGCGGGCCACACCCCAACGGACCGCCGAGAAGCGCTTGGTGGCGCCGGCACCCATGATCGCGGAGGTGATCGTGTGGGTGGTCGAGATGGGGGCGTGGAAGACGAACGCGGTCGTGTACAGCACCGAGGCACCGACGGACTCGGCGGCGAAGCCGCGGGCCGGGTCGAGGTGGATGATCCGGCGGCCGAGGGTCCGCATGATCCGCCAACCGCCCGAGTAGGTGCCGAGCGAGATCGCGGAGGCCGAGACGATGATCACCCAGAGCGGGAGGTCCTCCTGGGGCTCGCCGGACGAGGTGAGGTAGTAGCCGGCGGTGGTGAGCGTCAGGAAGATCACGCCCATCGTCTTCTGGGCGTCCTGGAGTCCGTGGCCGAGCGCGAGGGCAGCAGCCGAGACGGTCTGCGCCATCCGGAACCCACGGAAGACTCGCTGCGGGTTCCGCTTGCGGAAGATCCACATGATCGCGAGCATCACGAGGAACGCGGCCAGGAAGCCGAAGAACGGCGACAGCACCATCGGGATCAGGACCTTGTCCACGATCGTGGCCCAGTGCACGACCGCGCCTGCGATCAGTGCCGCGCCCACCAGGCCGCCGATCAGGGCGTGGGAGGACGACGAGGGCAGGCCGAAGTACCACGTGATCAGGTTCCACGTGATCGCGCCCAGGAGACCGGCCAGCACGACGAGCAGGCCGTTGACACCCTCGGGTGGTTGGATCACCTCGCTGACGGTCTGGGCGACCTCCTGGCCGAGCAGAGCACCGAGGAAGTTCATCACCGCCGCGAGCACGAGAGCCACCCGCGGGGTCAGCGCCCGGGTCGATACCGACGTGGCGATGGCGTTGGCCGCGTCATGGAAGCCGTTGGTGTAGTCGAACGACAGGGCGACGACCACGACCGCGATGACGATCGCGAGATCCATGGTGGGCTCAGGACTCCTTGACGGCGATCTGCTCCACGATGTTGGCGACCTTCTCGAACGCGTCGATCGCCTCCTCGAGGGATTCCACGATGTCCTTGAGCTTGAGCACCTCGATGGTCTTGAACTCGCCGCTGAAGAGCTTGGCGAGAGTCCGACGATGGTTCTTGTCGCCGGCGTTCTCGAGCCGGTTGATCTCGATCCAGTACTCATCGAGGGCGCCCGGCGACTTCAGGTTCGGCATCGCGGCCGCGGTGAGCTCGGCGCATCGCTGCAGCACCTCGACCTGCGTGGAGAGCTCCGGCGGCAGCACCTTGACCTCGTAGAGCAGGATCAGGTCGACCGCCTCGTCCATCATGTCCATCACGTCGTCCAGACCCGACCCGAGGGCATAGATGTCCTCGCGGTCGAACGGCGTGACGAAGGTGCTGTTCACCCGGCGGATCAGGGCGTGCGTGGTCTCGTCGGCCTGGTGCTCGGCCTCGCGCATCCGGCGGGCCACATCGTCGTGGTCAGCGGACTCGGACAGCATCTCCGCCAGCAGCCCAGCACCCTTGACGAGGTGCTGGGCGGACTCGGTGAATAGCTCGTAGAACGTGTTGTCGACCGGGCGGAATCGCAAACCCACGGAGAACTCCTGGTGAGGAGGAGAAGAACGCGCAATAGACTAGGGGGTCACGCGCATGGTTGTGCAAGCGAGGGCCGCTCAGGCCTCGACACGCCGCCGGCGCTGCCGCTCGATGAGCGCGGCCTGAAGGTCCACGTCACCGTCGTTGCGCTCCCACGTGCCGTCGGTGCCGAGCAGCCAGGCCCGGGTGTTGTCCGCGAAGGCGAGGTCGAGCAGGGCGCTGACCTCGGCGGCGTTGTCCTCGCCGGGCAGTCGCACCAGCACCTCGACACGCCGGTCGAGGTTGCGGTGCATCATGTCCGCCGAGCCGAACCAGGCGGCAGGGTCTCCGCCGTTCTCGAACCAGAACAGTCGGCTGTGCTCCAGGAAGCGGCCCAGCACCGAGCGCACCGTGATCGTCTCCGACAACCCGGGCACGCCCGGTCGCAGGGAGCAGATCCCACGCACCAGCAGCTCGACCTGAACCCCGGCCTGGGAGGCGAGGTAGAGCGAGTCGATGACGGCCTCGTCCACGACCGAGTTGGCCTTGAACCGGATCCGGGCGGGCCGTCCGGCCTGGTGGTGGGCGATCTCCTGGTGGATCTGGTCGATCAGTCCCGTGCGCACCGAGTCCGGTGCCACGAGGAGCTGCTCGTACGACGCGTTGCGGGACCAGCCGGACAGGTTGTTGAACAGATGCGCGACGTCCTCGCCGATCCGCTCGTCGGTGGTGATCAGCCCGAGGTCCTCGTACATGCGTGAGGTCTTCGGGTTGTAGTTGCCGGTGCCGATGTGGGTGTAGCGGCGGATTCCGTCGGCCTCGTCACGCACCACCATCGCGAGCTTGCAGTGGGTCTTGAGCCCGACCAGCCCGTAGACCACGTGGCACCCGGCCTGCTCCAGCTTGCGCGCCCACCTGATGTTGGCCTGCTCGTCGAAGCGGGCCTTGATCTCGACGATCACCAGCACCTGCTTGCCGGCCTCGGCCGCGTCGATGAGTGCGTCGATGATCGGAGAGTCACCCGAGGTGCGGTAGAGCGTCTGCTTGATCGCGAGCACCCGGGAGTCCGCAGCCGCCTGCTCGATGAAGCGCTGTACCGAGGTCGCGAACGAGTCGTAGGGGTGGTGCAGGAGCACGTCGTGGCGCCGGGCCGCCTTGAACACGTCGACGGGCGCGGCCGACTCCACCTCGGCGAGCCGGTGGTGGGTGGTCGGGACGAACGCGGGGTACTTCAGGTCCTGCCGCGGCAGGTCGGCGATGTCGTGCAGGCCACGCAGGTCGAGGGGACCCTGGAGTCGGAAGACCTCCTTGTCGGCCACACCGAGCTCGGAGACCAGCAGGGCCAGCACGTGCGGGGCGATGGACTCCTCGACCTCGAGCCGGACCGGTGGCCCGAAGCGGCGCCGGAGCAGCTCCTTCTCGAGCGCGGCGAGGATGTTCTCGGCATCGTCCTCCTCCACCTCGAGGTCCTCGTTGCGAGTGACCCGGAAGGTGTGGACCTCGAGCACGTCCATGCCCGGGAAGAGCCGCTTCAGGTGCTCGCTGATGACGTCCTCGAGGGGCACGAACCGTTGGTTGCCCACCGGCACGAACCGGGCGAAGATCGGCGGCACCTTGACCCTGGCGAAGTGCTCCTTGCCGGTCTTCGGGTTGAGCATCAGCACCGCGAGGTTGAGCGAGAGGCCGGAGATGTAGGGGAACGGGTGGGCCGGGTCGACGGCCAGCGGGGTGAGCACGGGGAACACCCGGTCGCGGAAGAGCCGCTTGCAGGCTCGCTGCTCGTCGCGGTCGAGGTCCTCCCAGTGGAGGAGCTGGATGCCGGAGTCGTTCAGCGCCGGCACGATGTCGTCACGGAAGACCCGGGTCTGTCGCTCGGCGAGGTCACGCGTGGTGCTCAGGATCCGGTCGAGGACGTCATCCGGCATCATCCCGGAGGCGGAGGGCACGGCGAGCCCGGCCGCGATCCGACGCTTGAGCCCGGCCACCCGGACCATGAAGAACTCGTCGAGGTTGCTGGTGAAGATCGCCAGGAAGCGAGCCCGCTCGAGCAGCGGCAGCTGCGGGTCCTCGGCGAGCTCGAGCACCCGCTGGTTGAAGCGCAACCAGGAGATCTCGCGGTCGAGGAAGCGGTCGTCGTACTTCTCGACCGCGGCAATGGCGTCGTGGTCGGGGAGGTAGGGAGGCTCGACGTCGAACGACTCCTCAGGGATTCCCTCACCGTGGCTGGAGATCGCCTCCGACGGCAGGCTTTCGAGACTCATGGGGTCAAGTCTGGCACCGGTCTGTGAACTCCGGGCGACACGCTCGTTCGCTGATCCCGTCAGGGTCGGGTCACCGGCTCTTGCGCCACCGGCTCTTCTGACCCTGGAGGTCGACCAGCTCGGCACGGACCCGCTCCAGCTCGCGGGCGAGCTCGCTCGCCTTCTGCTCGGCCTCGACCCGCTCGTGCATCGCCTCCTCGGCGATCTCGGCCTGCCGGCGCACCGAGGCCTCGACGGCGCTGCGATCGGCGGCTCGCTGGGAGGCGGCCACCTCGGCCTCGGCCCTCGCACTGGCTTGCTCGGCAGCCTCCTGCTCGGCTGCGGCCAGCGAGTCGTGGGCGATCCGGAGCTGCTCGGCCTGGCGGGTCGCGGCGGCCGCGGACTCGTCCAGCACCTGCTGCAACCGCTTCTCGGCGGCCAGCCGGTCGGCGGCGGCCTCGGCGGCGAGCTGGGTCTGCTTGCGGGCGTCAGCCTCGGCCCGCTCGCGGGCGACCAGGGCGGTCGTGGCAGCCACCTCGGCCGTCGTCCGGCCCTCGTGCGCCTCCCGGGCCCGCTCGGCGTGGTCGCGGGCGCTCTCGTCGGCAGCGATCCGAGCGTCCTGGGCGGCACGCAGCGAGTCGGCGAGATCGGCGGCCGTCCGGTGAGCGGTCTCCTCGGCGGCGGCGGCCCGGGACGTGGCCTCGGACTGGGTGCGGGCGGTCTCCTCGGCAGCGACTCGGGCTTCCTCGGCGGCCTGCGCTGCGGCGGCCTGCTCCCGGGCGGCTTCCTCGGCCGCACGGCGCTCGGAGTGCGCCTTCTCGGCCAGGCGTGCCTGCTCGGCGGCCTGTCGTTCGGCCTCGGCGCGCGCGGCAGCCTGCTCGGCGGCGACCTGCTCAGCAGCGGACCTGGCGTCGGCCTGCTCGGCGGCCTCGACTTCTGCGGCGGAGCGCCTCTCCTCCGACACGCGCACGTAGTCCTCGTGGGCCTGCCTCGCCTGGGTCAGGTGTACGGCGAGCTCGGCGGCCCTGGCCTCGGCGGCCTCCCGGTCGACGTGGGCCTGCCGGCCCGACTCAGCCGACGCCTGGGCGGCTCGGTCGGCGGCCTCGCGGGCAACCGTGGCGGCGGTGGCGATCTCGGTCTGGGTGCGGCCAGCCTCCTCGGCAGCAGCACGGGCGTCATGGGCCTCGCTCGCCAACCGGGCTTGCGCGGCAGCGGCCTCGTCGGCCTGCGCTCGGGCAGTCGCCGAGGCAGCGGCGGCCGACTCGGCCTGCGCTCGGGCAGCGGCGTGCTCGGTGGCGTTGCGGTCGGCGGCGGCACGCGACTCGGCACCGCTGGCCAGGGCGGCCTCGTGGTCCGCGGCGATCGCAGCGATCCGCTCCTCGTGCCGGACGGTGACCTCGTCGGTGCGGGCGGCGGCGGCTCGCTCGCTCGCCTCGCGGGCCGACGTCGCGTCCGCGATCGCCGCCGTGTGGGCTGCGGTGGCGGCGGCGACGGTGGCGGCGTACTGGCGAGTGAGGTCCTCGGCCCGGTCTGCGGCGGCCTGCTCGGTGGCGGCGCGGGCCTCGGCAGCGGCCTGCTCGGCGGCTTCACGATCGGCGGTGGCCTTCGCGACGGCGGATTCGTGTCGCGCGGTGATGGCGTCGGCGCGCTCGGCGGCGGCCTGCTCGGCGGCCTCGCGGGCGGCAGCGGCGGCCTGCTCGGTGGCCTCGCGGTCGGCGACTGCGGCCGCAAGGGTGGCCTCGTGCTGCAGATTGACCTCGGCGAGGTGCTCGGCGGCCGCCTGCTCAGCGGCCTCGCGATCGGCGGTGGCCTTCGCGACGGCGGATTCGTGTTGCGCGGTGATGGCGGCGGCGCGCTCGGCGGCGGCCTGCTCGGCGGCCTCGCGGTCGGCGACTGCGGCCGCGACGGCAGCTTCGTGCTGCCGGCTGACCTCGGCGACGCGCTCCGCAGCCGCCTGCTCGGCGGCCTCGCGCGCTCCGGTGGCGGCGGCGATCGCGGCTGTGTGAGCAGCGGCAGCGGCGGCGACGGTCGCGGCGTAGCCGTTGGCGAGGTCGTCGGCGCGCCGGGCCGCGGCCTGCTCGACCGCCTCCCGGGCGGCGGCGGCCGCCTTCTCGGTGGCCTCGCGGTCGTCGACGGCCGCAGCGAGCGTCGCCTCGTGCCGGGTGGCGACCTCGGCGGCGCGCTGAGCGGCGGCCCGGTCGGCTGCTTCTCGCTGCGCGGCCGCGTTCGCGAGAGCCGCGGTATGTGCCGCGTGCAGTTCGCTCAGCGCCTCCTGGTGCCGACTGTCCAGCTCGGCGACCCGTTGCGTCGCGGCCTCCTCGGTGGCCTGGCGCTCGGCGGTGGCCGCCTCGACGGCTGCGGTGTGGGCGGCGTTGACCGCGCCGAGGGCCTCTTCGTGCGTGGCGGCGGCGGTGGCCAGCTGCTGAGCCAGGTCCTGCGCGCGCGACTCGGCGGCTTCGCGCTCGGCGTGTGCCTGACGAGCCGCCTCGCTGGCGGCCACGGCGGCTGTCTCCGCCTCGGTCCGGGCGGCGACGGCTGCCGCTCCCGACTCGGTCGCCGACGAGATCTGGTCGCGGGCGGCCTCCTCAGCCTCGGCCCGGGCGGAGTGGGCGGCCTCGGCCCGGCTGGCGGCCTGGGTGGCGGCCTCCTCGGCAGCGGTCCGTTCGACGCTCTGCTGGGCCGCCACCTGCTCGGCAGCGAGCCGGAGCGCGGTCGCGACCTTCGCGGTGTCGACCATCTTGCGCGAGGCCTCCTCGGCGTCCGCGCGGGCGCGGACGGCTTCGGTGGCGACCTCCTCGAGGCGGGCCCGTTCGGCCGCGTGGACCGCGCCCTCCTCCTCGGCCACTCGTCGAGCGTCGTGGGCCTCTTGTGCGGCGGCGGCGTGCTCGGCGGCTTTCGCATCGGCCTCTGCGCGGGCTCTGGCCGAGGCTGCGGCCGCCTCCTCGGCGACGAGACGTTCGGCGGCCTGCTCCGCGGCGGCCTGCTCGGCACGCCGGCGCAGCTCCGCGGTGCGTGCGATCGCCGCCTCGAGGTCTGCCGGCGTACGGCTGGCAGGAACCGTCGGCTCGACGCTAGCGGTCGGCGGGGTCGCGGGAAGGTCGGCGCGGCGCTGCCACCAGCGCGCGGAGCCCGCGTCGGAGCGCGGTTCACCGGACCGAGATCCAGTCTCAGCCTCGTCGTCAGCAGGGCGCGGGTCGGTCGAGTCCATCAGGGACGAGCGTAGTGGCTCCGGGGGACGGGTGACGCCCCGCTCAGTAGACGAGGGCCTGCACGTCCGGGGCCAGCACCTCGGCGACGTACGTCGCCGCACCGGCGATCCGGACCCTCGGGTGCAGGTCGGACTCGGTGATCTCCCGACGGGCTGCGCACTGGGTGCACACCGTGACCCGCCCCTCGGCCAGCACCGCGGCGACGAGGTCGTCCGCGGGTGCGGCCTTCGGCAGCGCGAAACCGGTGCGTCCCGCCACCGCGAGCCAGGCCGCCTCACCGGTCAGCCAGAGACTCACGTCGGCTCCCGCCGCCACCGCGGTCGCGGCGACGGTCAACCCCTGATTGGCGCGCTCGGGATCCTCGGAGCCGCAGGTGACCTTGACGACGAGTGCTCGAGGCATGGCCTCAACCTAGTTGGTACATCACGTGCGTGTCGGCCCGGACGTGGGTGAACCCGAGCCCGGAGTAGACCGCGACCGCGGGTGCGTTGTCGGACTCCACGTAGAGCAGGATCTCCTCCACGCCGAGGTCGGTGAGGTGGTGCAGCCCCGCGAGGGTGAGCACCGTGCCGAGCCCCCGGCCCTGTGCAGAGGGGTCGATGCCGACGACGTAGACCTCGCCCAGAGCGGGGGAGTGCTGCTTGGTCCAGTGGAAGCCGACCACCCGTCCGTCCGAGATCGCGAGCAGCAGCCCGGCCGGGTCGAACCACGGCTCGGCCATCCGCTCGGCGAGGTTGGCCGCGTCCATGCCGCCCTGCTCGGGGTGGTGTGCGAAGGCCGCGGCGTTGACCCGCAGCACCTCGTCCGCGTCCGTCGGTCGGTAGCTGCGGATCGTCACGTCGTCCGGCGCCACGACCGCAGCGAGGGCGAGCGCGGAGGGACGGCGCATCACCCACAGGTCCCGGGCCCGTTCGAAACCGTGGCGGTCGGCCAGCCGCGCGGCCGCAGGATGGTCGCCGTGCGACCACGCCAGCAGGGGTGTCGGTACGTCGGCCGCCAGCACCTCCTCGAGCAGCCCGCCGCCCACGCCGCGACCGCGCGCCTCGGGGTCGACGACCAGGCTCAGCTCGGACCCGATCAGCAGCGCGGCACCGCCGTCGGCCAGCAGGGTGCGCACCCGCTCCGGGTGCCGGCGCATCGTGATCAGCGTCGCCTCGTCGAGGGGGGCTGCCCCGTCGGCAGCGGTGGCGGCGTCGGCGATGGCGTTCACGCGTTCGAAGTCGGACACCGCTTCAGCCTAAGGTGAGTCCATGCCGTTCGAGCTCCCAGACAACCTGCACCCCGACTGCGGCCCCGTGGCGTGGCTGCTCGGCCGGTGGGGTGGCCGCGGACACGGCGACTACCCGACGATCGACGCCTTCGAGTACGCCCAGGAGCTCGTCTTCACCCACGACGGCCGACCGTTCTTCCACTACTTCGCGCGCTCCTGGGTCGTCGACGAGGCCGGTGAGTTCGTCCGCGAGGCCGCCCAGGAGGCCGGCTTCCTGCGCTGCCGCCCCGAGGGCAAGGTCGAGCTGCTGCTGACGCACAACACCGGCTTCGTCGAGATCTGGTACGGCGAGGCCTCCGGCGGCAAGCTCGACCTCACCACCGATGCGGTCGCCCGCACCGAGTCCGCCAAGGAGTACACCGGCGGCAAGCGGCTCTACGGCAACGTCGAGGGCGACCTGCTCTACGCCTACGACATGGCCGCGATGGGTCAGGCCCTCCAGCCGCACCTGTGGGCGCGGCTGGTCCGCCAGTGAGGTCGATCCCGTGAGCGAGGAGCTGGCCGGTCGGCTGCACAGCCTCGGCTACCGGCTCACCCCGCAGCGCCAGTTCGTCCTCCAGGCGGTCGAGCAGCTCGGCCACGCCACCCCGGACGAGATCCTCGCCGCGGTCCAGGAGCAGTCGTCGGCGGTCAACGCCTCCACGGTCTACCGGACGCTTGAGGTGCTCGAGGAGCTCGGCCTGGTGCGGCACACCCACCTGTCCGACCGCGCCCCGACCTACCACTCGGTGACCGAGCACGAGCACTTCCACCTGGTCTGCCGGAATTGTCACCGCATCGTCTCGGTTGACCCTGACGTGGTCGCCCCGCTCGCGCAGCGGCTCGAGGCGGAGCGCGGCTTCGTGATCGACGTCGGCCACCTGGCGATCTTCGGTCGCTGCACGACCTGCGCGAACGACAACGAGGAGTAAGCAATGTCCAGCCCCCTGCTCGCCCTGCCCGGAGCCGTCGGTGCCGACGGCATCGACCGCGACGTGGCCGCGCACTACGGCTCGTTCAACGGCGAGCAGCGCACCCTGGAGTCCGGCGAGGGCTTCGTGGACCTGTCCCACCGCGACGTGGTCCGGGTGTCGGGTCCCGACCGGCTGACCTGGCTGCACTCGCTGACCTCGCAACACCTCGAGTCGCTCGCCCCCCGAACGTGGACCGGAGCGCTCATCCTGAGTCCGCAGGGTCACGTCGAGCACGCCTTCTTCGGCTACGACGACGGTGAGTCCTTCACCGCCCACACCGAGCCCGGGGCCGGCGCCGCGCTGGTCACGTTCCTGGACCGGATGCGGTTCATGATGCGCGTCGAGGTCACCGACGTCACCGACGAGCTGGCAGTCACCTGGCGCCCGTCGTCCGGCGGTCAGGGACCGTACGCCAGCTATGAGCTGGTGCCGCGCGGCCAGCTCACGACGTACGCCGAGGCCGCCGGCCCCGCCTGCGGGATCTGGGCCTTCGAGGCGCTGCGGATCGCTCGGGGAGAGCCACGGCTCGGGCTGGACACCGACCACCGGACGATCCCCAACGAGGCCGGGTGGATCGGTCCCGCCGTTCACCTCGACAAGGGCTGCTACCGCGGCCAGGAGACGGTCGCCCGGGTGCACACCCTGGGTCGGCCTCCGCGCCGGCTGACGCTGCTGCACCTCGACGGCTCGGAGAACCGGCTGCCTGCCGTCGGCGCCGAGCTGCTCTCCGGCGAGAAGGTGGTCGGCTTCGTCGGCACCTCTGCCCGCCACCACGAGCTGGGGCCGATCGCGCTGGCCATGGTCAAGCGCAACGTCCCGCTCGTCGCCCAGCTCACCGTCGACGGGATGCCGGCCGCCCAGGAGGTGCTGGTCGACCCCGAGGTCGGCCTGCACGTGCGCCCCCTGCGCTGACCGAGCAGTCAGACGAGCTGGTCGGCGGCCTGCGGCTCGCGGGCGTCGGCGGCCACCTTGGCGGCCTCCTTGGTGGGAAGCACGAAGCGGTAGCCGACGTTGCGGACCGTGCCGATGAGGGTCTCGTTCTCCGGACCGAGCTTGGCGCGCAGCCGGCGCACGTGCACGTCGACGGTGCGGGTGCCACCGAAGTAGTCGTAGCCCCACACCTCCTGCAGCAGCTGCTGGCGGCTGAAGACCCGGCCCGGGTGCTGGGCGAGGAACTTCAGCAGCTCGAACTCCTTGAAGGTCAGGTCGAGGGTGCGGCCGCCGACCTTGGCGGTGTACGTCGCGTCGTCCACGACCACCTCGCCGGACCGGATCACGTGCGACTCGGGGTCGTCGGCCTCGCGGCGGGCCGCGAGGCGGCTGATCGCCAGCTTGATCCGGGCCTCGAGCTCGGCCGGACCGCAGGTGTGCAGCACCACGTCGTCCATGCCCCAGTCGTGGTTGACCACGGCCAGTCCACCCTCGGTGCAGATCAGCACCACGGGCACGTCGGAGCCGGTCGTGCGGATCAGCCGGCACAGGTCGCGGGCGTGCGCGAGGTCCTGGCGTCCGTCGACGAGGAGCAGGTCGGAGTCGGGGGCCTCGAGCAGGGCGCTTCCCTCGGAGGGGAGGATCTTGACATGGTGGCCGAGCAGCGCGAGGCCGGGCAGCACCTCGGCGGACGGTTGCAGGGCGCTGGTGAGAAGTAGCAGCGTGCTCATGGGTGGGTCTCCTCCCGATGGGGCGGGTCCCGAAACGCAACACTGAGCTCCGGTCAGGCAACTTCGGACGCAACAATACGAAACATGGGTGTCGCATTGGAAGGATCCAACGGAAATGAGATCGACATCATCCGGATTCGTTACTGGGCTGCGGCCCGATCTGCGGCCGGTGTTACCGGAGATGACCTGATCGTCGACGGTCCGATCACGCTCTCGGAGATCGTCCGACGATCGGTCGCCCTGCATCCGGGGACCCGGCTCGCGGACGTGCTGCAGATCTGCTCGACCCTGGTCGGCGACCAGCCGGTCGGCACCGAGGACCCGGCGTCCGTGCTCGTGCCACCGGGCTCGTCGGTCGAGTTCCTGCCGCCCTTCGCGGGCGGTTGAGCCACCGGTCGAGCCCTCACGGAATGCCGGCGTGCGTCGCACGGTTGGGACCACTGTGAGTGCTGGAGCCTGGGTCGTGATCGTCGCAGCCGTCGTCGCCCTCGGGTTCGGCGGCTACCGTGCCCTGACCGACGGCCGATTCCGGGGCACCCGATCGGTCCCTGGGCCGGCTGCGGCCGTGCGACCGTCGGTGGCCTCGGAGATGTCGGATCTCTGGGAGCACGTCCGGTCGACAGTCCCGGATGCGAGGCTCGGTGCGCAGGCGACGCTGCTGCAGTTCTCGTCCGCCTTCTGTGCCCCGTGCCGCGCCACCCGGCGCACCCTCACCGAGGTGGCCGCGATCGTGCCTGGGGTCGAGCACGTCGAGATCGACGCCGAGCACCACCTCGACCTGGTCCGGCGCCTCGACATCCTGCGTACGCCGACCACGATCGTCCTCGACGGGAGCGGCCGTGAGGTCACCCGTGCGACCGGGGCGCCCCGCAAGGAGCAGGTCCTCAGCGCCCTGGCCAGCGCGTGAGGTCCATGATGTGGACCACCGTCTTGCAGAATGAGACGCAGATTGTCCTGACCGGGGCCGGCGTCCCTAGGGTGGCTGTCATGTCCTCGACCATGCTGACCAAGCGCCGCGCAGTGGATCACTGCCTCGTGCGCTCGTCGCTGTGTCGAATGTCCTGATCGGGCCCGCACCCCTGCCCTGAGAAGGTCGCTCCGAGCCGAGCCCTTCTCGCGCAGGCCGCACCAGACGTCAGCGCAGGAGAGACATGTCCAGCATTCGCACCGATCGGTCCCACACCGGGGCTGCCGCCGGGATCGACCCCCGCGGACCGCAGTTCGCTGCGGCGTTGACCTCGGTCGTCCTCGTCGTGGTGCTGCTCCTGGCGCCGAGCACAGCCGCGATCGTGCTGCTGGGCGCGCAGGCCGTGCTCTTCGGGATCGGGGCGGCCCGGGGCGTCCAGCGCACCCCGTACTCCTGGCTGTTCCGCACCCTGGTGCGGCCCCGGCTGTCCGCGCCGACCGAGCTCGAGGATCCGGCGCCGCCCCGGTTCGCCCAGTCGGTCGGGCTCGCCTTCGCACTCCTCGGCCTGGTCGGCTTCGCCACCGGTGTCGATGCTCTCGGACTGGTGGCCACCGGCTTCGCGCTGGTCGCCGCCCTGCTCAACGCAGTCTTCCGCTTCTGTCTCGGCTGCGAGATGTACCTCCTGATCAAGCGTGCCACTTCACCATCCCGAGCCCCGCAGCGCACCGCTGCACAAGAAAGGTAGAAAACATGAGCCGCGAGAACGCTCTCGTCACCGCCCAGTGGGTGGAGGACCACCTCGACGACCCCCAGGTGGTGCTGATCGAGGTCGATGAGGACACCACGGCCTACGACAAGGGCCACATCAAGGGTGCTCTCAAGCTGGACTGGACCACCGACCTGCAGGACCAGGTCCGTCGCGACTTCGTCAACAAGGCGCAGTTCGAGGAGCTCCTCTCGGCCCGGGGCGTCGCCAACGACAGCACCGTGGTGCTCTACGGCGGCAACAACAACTGGTTCGCTGCCTACGCCTACTGGTACTTCAAGCTCTACGGGCACGGCGACGTCAAGCTGCTCGACGGCGGCCGCAAGAAGTGGGAGCTCGACTCCCGTGAGCTCACCAACGAGCTGCCCGAGCGTACGGCGACGTCGTACTCCGCCCAGGAGCAGGACACCTCGATCCGGGCCTTCCGCGACGAGGTCGTGGCCGCCATCGGCGCCCAGAACCTCGTCGACGTGCGCAGCCCCGACGAGTACGCCGGCCGGCTGCTCGCTCCGGCCCACCTCCCGCAGGAGCAGGCCCAGCGTGCCGGCCACGTCCCGACCTCGGTGAACGTCCCGTGGAGCAAGAACGCCAACGACGACGGCACCTTCAAGTCCGACGCCGACCTGGAGGCGCTCTACGCCGAGGTCGGCTTCGACACCTCCAAGGACACCATCGCCCTGTGCCGCATCGGTGAGCGCTCGTCGCTGACCTGGTTCGTGCTCAAGGAGCTGCTGGGTCGCGACAACGTCAAGAACTACGACGGCTCGTGGACCGAGTACGGCTCCCTGGTCGGCGTGCCCATCGCCCTCGGCGACGAGCCGGGTGACGCCTGATGTGCGGCGCCACCGAGGGGGGCCTCTCGCTCGCCGGGATCGACGTCGCCAAGGAGGCCATCGTCCAGGGCCGGGTGACCCGTGACGGTGAGCCGGTCGGCAACGCCTACGTACGTCTGCTGGACCGCACCGGGGAGTTCACCGCCGAGGTCCCGACCTCGGCCACCGGCCACTTCCGGTTCTTCGCCGGCGACGGCGAGTGGACCCTGCGGACCCTCGCACCCAAGGCGGAGACGACGGACCGCACGGTGAACGCCGCGGTGGGCTCCATCGCCGAGGTCGAGATCGCCCTGTAGCACCGCTCGACCAGACAGCGCCCCGGACTGGTGTCCGGGGCGCTGCTGCGTCCCGAGTTTCGTCGAACGGCCACGGCGCCGCCATTCCTGTGCTTCGATGATGGTTCCGTCGTCTGAGTGCTCTGTGGGGGTCACCATGAAGAAGTTCCTCGTCGCCGTCGTCGCGGCAGCGTTGCTGAGCACCGGCCTGGTCGCTGCGTCCAGCGTGGCTGCGACCGCGGGTCCGTATCCCGGCACCGTCAAGACCAGGACCCACGCGGTCGGCGTCAATGTCAAGGCTCACCACACGGCCAGGATCAAGGCCAGCGTCGCCACCTACGGCAAGGGCAAGGCGACCGGCAAGACCGCCTTCGTCTTCGTGAACAAGAAGACCGCGAAGGTCTACACGTTCTCCCGCAAGTTCTCCGGCGCGCCCACCGCCTTCACGTTCAAGGGCCTGAAGGCAGGCAGCTACAAGGTCATCGTGACCTTCGTGCCCAAGAAGGGCTCGGTCTACAAGGCCAGCTCCGGCTCGACCAGCGTCAAGGTCAAGTAGCCCAACCAGCATCGCTCGACCCCGGCTGCTCCTCGCGGCCGGGGTCCTTGCGTTCCCGGTGCTGGACGACGCACGCAGCCCGGTGGAACCCTGGATAGGTTGAACGCATGCGCTCTCGAAGATGGCGCCTCTCTCTCGTCGCCGTCATCGTGCTGCTCGCGTGCGGTCTCGCCTGGGTGGGCTGGCAGGTCCGGCACGTCAACCAGGACCTGAGTGCTGCCGTCGCCGACGCAGACCAGCTGCAGAGCGCCGTGGCCACAGGTGACGACGCAGCCACCAGCGCGTCGCTGGCCGCCCTCCAGGTAGACAGCCAGGCGGCTGCCGACCGCACCGGCGGACTCACCTGGTCGGTGCTGACCAGGTTGCCGGCCGTCGGGGACGACGCCCGTGGGGTGCAGGTGGTGAGCGACGTGATCGCCGACCTCAGCCGCGACGGCCTGCCCACGCTCACCACGACCGCGCGCGACCTCGACGCGATCGTCCCGAGGTCGGGCGCGATCCCGCTCCGGAAGGTCATGGCGCTCCAGCAGCCGGTCTCGACCGGCGCTGAGGCCTTCGGCGTCGCCGACCGTCGCCTCGCCGGCGAGGACCCGTCGCAGTACGTCGACCGGCTCGCCGTGAAGTACCGGGACCTCGCCCACCAGGTCAGTCAGGCCGCAGACGCACTGAGGTCCGCAGACACCGCCGTCCGGCTGCTACCGGCCATGCTCGGGGCCGACGGCCCGCGGAGCTACCTGCTGGTCTCTGAGAACAACGCCGAGATCCGCGCGACCGGTGGTCTCCCCGGCGCCGTCTCGCTGGTCCACACCAGCAACGGCAAGGTGGAGATGGCCGGGCAGGTCGCCTCGAACTCCTTCGGCGAGACGGCCGAGCCGGTGCTGCCACTGACCGCCGCCGAGCGGCTCGTCTACGGCGACGAGCTGGGCACCTACTTCCTGGACGCCAACTTCACCCCCGACTTCCCGCGGGCCTCAGCGCTGTGGCGGGCCAGGTGGGAGCAGGTCTACCCGGACCGGGTGGACGGTGTGGTGTCGATCGACCCGGTAGCCCTGTCCTACCTGCTCGAGGCGACCGGCCCGGTCGAGGTCGGGGACCTCCGGCTGACGGCGGACAACGCCGTCGACGAGCTGCTGCACCAGGTCTACCGGCGCTACGAGGACCCCGCCGACCAGGACGTCGTCTTCCGGGCCGTGGCGCGCGGCGTCTTCGACCGGGTCGCCCAGGGGGTGGACTCGCCGCGGACCCTGCTGACCGCACTCGCTCGCGGGGCCGAGGAGGGCCGCATCTACGTCCACGACTTCGATCCGGCCCAGCAGGCCGAGCTCTCCGGCTCCAGGGTCGCGGGTGAGCTCGTGGTCGATCCCGACGCACCGCCCCAGGTCGGGGTCTACCTCAACGACAACACCGGCTCCAAGATGTCCTACTTCCTGCGGTACGACGTGGGCGTGGACGCGACCTCCTGCGAGGACGGAGTGCAGGGGCTGTCCGGCCGCGCGCAGTTGACCTCCGAGGCGCCCGCCGATGCAGCCGACCTCCCCGCCTACATCACCGGTGGCGGCGTCTACGGCACCTCACCGGGCTCGCAGCAGGTGTCGGTCAACCTCTACGGCCCGGTCGGCGGGTCGGTCACGAGCCTGCGGCTGGACGGACGCCCGGTCGAGGGCGCCCAGGTGGTCGTGGACCGAGGTCGCCCGGTCGTCACGGTCGCCGTCCTGCTGCGACCCCGTGCGCACGTCGAGCTGACCTGGACGATGACGACCGGTCCGGGACAGGCGGACGCCGCGCAGGTGACGACCACCCCGAGCATCGAGCGGGGTGGCAACCGCTTCCAGGTCCCGTCGGCCTGCACCCAGCAATGACGAGGCGCCGCCGACCGGGGAGGTCGACGGCGCCGTCACGCGTGGTGGTGCGGGTCAGGTCGCGTTGTTGATCATCCCGGCGCCGACGGTGACGCCGGTGGCTTCGTCGATGAGGATGAAGGATCCGGTGGTGCGGTTCTTGGAGTAGGGGTCACACAGCAGCGGCACCGTGGTGCGGAGCTGGACGCGACCGATCTCGTTGAGGCCGAGCTCCTTGGTGTCCTGATCACGGTGCAGCGAGTTGACGTCCAGGCGGTACTGGATGTCCTTGACCAGGGCCCGCGCGCTACGGGTGGTGTGCTTGATCGCGAGCTTCTGGCGCGGACGCAGCGGCTCGTTGGTCATCCAGCAGATCATCGCGTCGATGTCCTGGCTGGGCTTGGGTGCGTTCTGCGGGCGGGCGATCATGTCGCCGCGGGACACGTCGACGTCGTCCTCGAGTCGCACCGTGACCGACATCGGCGGGAACGCCTCGGTGATCTCGGTGTCGAAGAGGTCGATGCCGGCGATCTTCGAGGTCATCCCCGAGGGGAGCACGACGACCTCGTCGCCGGGCTTCAGGACGCCGCCGGCGACCATGCCGCCGTAGCCGCGGTAGTCGTGGTGCTCCTCGGACTTGGGGCGGACGACGTACTGGACCGGGAACCGGACGTCGACGAGGTCACGGTCGGAGGCGACGTGGACGTGCTCGAGGTGGTGCATCAGGGTGGAGCCGGAGTACCACGGCATGTTCTCCGAGCGGTTGACGACGTTGTCGCCGTTGAGCGCGGAGATCGGGATGACCTCGAGGTCGGGGATGTTGAGCTTGGTGGCGAACTGGGTGAACTCGTCATGGATCCGCTCGTAGACCTCCTCGGAGAAGTCGACGAGGTCCATCTTGTTGACCGCGAGCACCAGGTGCGGGACCCGCAGCAGCGACAGGATCACGGCGTGGCGCCGCGACTGCTCGGTGAGGCCCTGGCGGGCGTCGACGAGCACCAGGCCGAGGTCGGCGGTCGAGGCGCCCGTGACCATGTTGCGGGTGTACTGCACGTGCCCGGGGGTGTCGGCGATGATGAACTTGCGAGCCGGGGTGGCGAAGTAGCGGTAGGCCACGTCGATGGTGATGCCCTGCTCGCGCTCGGAGCGCAGACCGTCGGTGAGCAGCGCGAGGTCGGTGTAGTCGTAGCCCTTGGACAGGCTGGTGGCCTCGACGGCCTCCATCTGGTCCTCGAAGATCGACTTGGAGTCGAGCAGCAACCGACCGATCAGGGTCGACTTGCCGTCGTCGACGGAGCCGGCGGTCGCGAACCGCAGCAGGTCCATGGTCCGGACCTGCTCGGCCTTCTGCGACTGGGTGAGTCCCGCTTCGGGGGTGGACATCAGAAGTAGCCCTCTTTCTTCCGGTCCTCCATGGCTGCCTCGGAGAACCGGTCGTCGCCACGGGTCGCGCCGCGCTCTGTCACGCGGGCGACGGCGATCTCGTCGATGATCTTGTCGATGGTGTCGGCCTCGGACTCCACGCAGCCGGTCAGGGTCAGGTCGCCGACGGTGCGGAACCGGACCGTGCGCTCGGCGACGGTCTCGTTGCCGCGGGTGGGGTTGTGCTCGCTCTCGCTCAGCAGCATCCCGTCGCGCACGAAGACACGGCGCTGGTGGGAGAAGTAGATCGAGGGGATCTCGATGCCCTCGCGGCCGAGGTAGTGCCAGACGTCCAGCTCGGTCCAGTTCGAGATCGGGAAGATCCGCATGTGCTCGCCGGCGTGGATGCGGCCGTTGTAGAGGCTCCAGAGCTCGGGGCGCTGCATCTTGGGATCCCACTGACCGAACTCGTCGCGGTGGGAGTAGACCCGCTCCTTGGCGCGGGCCTTCTCCTCGTCACGGCGACCACCACCGAAGGCAGCGGTGAAGCCGCCCTCCTCGATCGCGTGCAGCAGGGTGCCGATCTGCATCCGGTTGCGGCTGGTCTTGCCGTCATCGACGATCACGCCGGAGGCGATGGCCTCCTCGACGCTGGCCACGATCAGCCGGACGCCGAGGCGGTCGACCCAGCTGTCGCGGCAGGCGAGCACCTCGGGGAAGTCGTAACCGGTGTCGACCTGCAGCACGGGGAACGGGATCTTCGCGGGGTAGAACGCCTTCTCGGCGAGGCGCATCATCACGATCGAGTCCTTGCCCCCCGAGAACATCAGGACGGGCTTCTCGAACTCGGCCGCGACCTCACGGAAGATGTGGATCGACTCCGCTTCCAGCTGGTCGAGCTGACTCAGCTGGTAGTCGGCATGGGTTTCGGTCATGGGTGACAGGGGACCTCTCATCGGGACAGCAGCCCACATCGTAGCCGTGCGAGACCGCGAGGGCTCAAACCCCACTGTTCGAGTCGGGTTTGAGGGTCGACGTACGTCGGCTCAGTCGGATTCGCCCGAGGGTTGGGCCCGCCGGTAGTCGAGGTCGTCCAGCTCGGCAACCGTCGGGGCGCCGAACATGGGCAACCCCTCCGTCTTGCGGATCAGGCCCCAGACCAGCGGCACCAGGACCAGCATCCCGAGACCGATCAGCCCGATCAGCACCGGGTGCGTCTCGTCCTTGCCGAGCGGCGCCCAGCCGGACTTGTCGAGCAGCGCCACCCCCGACATGGTCAGCACGATGACGATGCCGCGCCGGATCACCGACTGGGGCACCCGCGGCGCGATCCTGCTGCCCAGCAGGGTGCCCGGCACCGAGCCGAGGACGAGCGGGATCAGCAGCGTCATGTCGAGGCCGTTGATGGCGATGTTGGAGATCGCGGCCGCCAGCACCAGCGGCACCGCCTGCACCAGGTCGGTGCCGACCAGCTTCACCGCCGACAGTCCGGGATAGAGCATCAGCAGGGCGACCATGATCACCGAGCCCGAGCCGACGCTGGTGATGCCCACCAGGAGTCCGCCGAGCGCGCCGACCAGCAGGGTCGCCAGGGGGCGGATAGGTGGGTTGGGGTCGGCGTCCGCCGCGCCACCGCGCACCCGGCGCAGGTTGATGTAGAGCCGCAGCGCGTACGTCGTCGCCGCGAACAGCAGCGCGAACCCGATGCAGGTCTTGAGCAGCGTGTCGAGCTGGTCAGGCTCCTGGCCGGCCACCTGGTGGACGAGCCACGGGCCCAGCAGGGCAAACGGGACCGACCCGACGATCAGCCACTTGGCGAGGGTGAAGTTGGGTGATCCCTGGCGGGCGTGCACGACGGCGCCACCCGACTTGTAGATCGCGGCTGCGGTCAGGTCCGCCGTCACCACCGTGGCCGCGTCGCCCACGCCGAGGAAGATCAGCGCCGGGGTCATCAGGGCCCCGCCGCCCATCCCGGTCAGCCCGACGACGATGCCGACGATGAAGCCGGCTGTCAGGATCGAGAAGAACGCCGTGCCGATCAGGTCGTTCATGTGGTCACCTCCCCGGACCCGGTGAGGTCCAGCAGGCCGGCGTCGCGGAGGGCGACCGCCACGTCGTCGAGGGCCGCCTCGATGGTCCGCCCGGTGGTGTCCACCCGGACGTCGGCGTCTGCCGGCTCGTCGTACGGCGAGGAGATGCCGGTGAACTCGGGGATCTCGCCGCGCCGTGCCTTGGCGTAGAGGCCCTTGCGGTCGCGGCGCTCGCACTCCTCGAGCGGCGTGGCCACGTGGACCAGGAAGAACGCGCCCCCGGCCTCGTCGACCATCGCCCGCACCTGCTGCCGGGTCTCGTCGAAGGGCGCGATCGGGCTGCACACCGCGACTCCGCCGTGCCGGGAGATCTCGGCGGCCACCCAGCCGATCCGGCGGATGTTGGTCTCCCGGTCCTCCTTGGAGAAGGTGAGGCCGGCGGAGAGGTGGCGTCGTACGACGTCGCCGTCGAGGCTCGTCACGGTGCGACCGCCCTGCTCCAGCAGCCGGTCCATGAGGGCGCGGGCCAGGGTGGACTTGCCGCTGCCCGAGAGCCCGGTGAAGAAGAGGACCAGCCCCTGCGCGGCCGGCTCGGGCCGGTCGAAGTCGACGATGGCCTCGATCGTGGGCGGGTACGCCGGCTCGGGGTCGTCGGCCGGAGCGACGACCGGGTCGGGTCCGGCGTAGGTGGCGAGGACCTGGACGCCCAGCGCGTGGTCGGTGTCAGCGTCGCCGTGGGAGGCGAGCGGCACGGCGACCACCTCGGCGTCGGGGAGCAGCGCTGCTGCGGCCAGGGTGGCCCGGACCAGGCCGACAGGTGACAGGTCGGGCGTGCCGTGGCCCACGAGCGCGACCAGCACGACGGGGCCGGCCGCCGCCAGGTCGGTGAGCTGGGCCTGCGAGAGGGCGTCGACGAGCGGGACGAAGGTGCGCCCGGCGTACTGCTCGCGGACCTGTTCCGGGGAGAGGTAGAGACGGCGGAAGGGTCCGAACTGCGCGTGGGTCAGCGACTCGACCGCACCGCCCGGCACCGACACCCGTGCCAGCGGGAGCCCTTCGGGGTCGACGACCTCGACGGCGCCTGCTGCGGTCGCCAGCTGGAGGACGGCGGCGGCAGGCCCAGCGTGACCGGGCTGCCGGGCTCGCCGAACGCCAGGGTCGGAGCCAGAGCCCCGGTGGTCAGCAGCTCCAGGTCGTCGAGCTCTCGCGGGCCCGGGCAGTGCTGGGGGACGGACGGATTCGGCACGGCCTGATCCTGCCATGTCGCGGTGGATACGCTGCGATCATGCCGAACCCTGTCGTCGTCGCCGAGATCGTCCGCTCCGGATTCGTCGAGGGCCATCACTACGGGTCCGTCGTGGCGCTCGCGGCCGACGGCAGCACCCAGTGGGGGATCGGATCGGTGCGCGAGCCGATCCTGCCGCGCTCGTGCAACAAGCCGATCCAGGCGTTGGGGATGGTGCGGCTCGGGTTGGACCTGCCGCCCGACCTGCTGGCGCTCGCGTGTGCCTCCCACTCGGGCGAGCCCTTCCACGTCGACGGCGTACGCCGGATCCTGGCCGGCGCTGGTCTCGACGAGTCGGCGTTGCAGACCCCGCCCGACTTCCCGCTCGACGACGCGGCCCGGGAGGCGGTGCTGCGCGCCGGCGGCGAACGCACGTCGATCCAGATGAACTGCTCGGGCAAGCACGCCGCGATGCTCGCCACCTGCGTCCTGCACGGCTGGGACCTGACGACCTACCGCTCCGCCGACCACCCGCTCCAGCAGGCGCTCCAGCAGACCTTCGAGGAGGTGACCGGCGAGCCGAGCGTCGTCGTGGCCGTCGACGGGTGCGGTGCGCCGCTGCTGGCCACGTCGTTGACCGGGCTCGCCCACGCCTTCCGGTCGCTGGCGATCGCCGAGGAGGGGCCCGAGCAGCGGATCGCCGAGGCGATCCGGGCGCACCCCGAGCTCGTGTCCGGCAGCACCCGGGACGAGCGCACCCTGCTCACGGCGATCCCTGGTGCGATCGGCAAGGCCGGCGCGGAGTCCTGCTACGTCGTGGCCCTTCCGGACGGCCGGGCGTTCGCCCTGAAGACCGACGACGGAGCCCCGCGGGTGCGTCCGGTGCTGATGGCCGAGGCGCTGCGCCGGTCGGGCGCCGACACCGGTCCGGGCGTCGACACCGACGCGGTCCGGGGCACCGGTGCGCTGCCGCTGCTCGGCGGTGGGGTGCCGGTCGGCGAGATCCGGGCGACCGACTGGTCGCTGAGCCTCTGACACGATGGGGACCGATGAAGGAGGACGTGTGACGCGACGCGCGCTGATCACCGGCATCACCGGCCAGGACGGCTCCTACCTCGCCGAGCTCCTGCTCGCCAAGGGCTACGAGGTGCACGGGCTGCGCCGCCGGGCCTCGACGTTCAACAGTGCTCGGATCGAGCACCTCTACCAGGACCCGCGCGACCCCGACTCGCGCCTCTTCCTGCACTACGCCGACCTCACCGACGAGTCCCGGCTGATCCGGCTGCTGCAGCGGATCGAGCCCGACGAGGTCTACAACCTGGCCGGGCAGTCCCACGTCGGGGTCAGCTTCGACGAGCCGGAGTACACCGGTGACACGGTCGGCCTCGGCGCCGTACGTCTCCTGGAGGCGGTCCGCACCGCCGGCACCGAGTGCCGCTACTACCAGGCCTCCAGCTCGGCGATGTTCGGCGCCGCGGACGGTCGGCAGAACGAGGACGCGCCGTTCCGGCCGAACTCGCCGTACGGCGCCGCGAAGCTCTACGCCCACTGGGCCACCGCGACCTATCGCGAGGGCTACGGGATGTACGCCGTCAGCGGCATCCTCTTCAACCACGAGTCGCCGCGTCGCGGCGAGACCTTCGTGACCCGCAAGGTGAGCCGGGCCGTGGCCCGGATCCAGGCGGGTCTCGAGGACTACCTCTACATGGGCGACCTCGACGCGGTGCGGGACTGGGGCTACGCCCCGGAGTACGTCGAGGGGATGTGGCGGATGCTCCAGGCCGACCAGCCCTCCGACTACGTGCTCGCGACCGGCACCAGCTACAGCGTGCGCGACTTCGTGGTGGCTGCCTTCGAGCACGCGGGCCTGGACTGGGAGAAGTACGTGCGCCGCGACGAGCGCTACCTGCGGCCGACCGAGACGGCCGTGCTCCTCGGTGACGCGAGTCGGGCCGAGCGCGAGCTCGGCTGGCAGCCACAGGTGCACACCGACCGGCTGGTCCAGGTGATGGTGAACGCCGACATCGAGGCGTTGCACCACGAGGGTCGGGCCTGGGCGGACCGACCCGTCGGCCACTAGCCCGGCGGCACCGCCGCGACCGCCACCCGTCCGGTACCGCTCACCTCGATCGGACCGTCGGCGTGCTCGACGAACAGCGCCTCACCCTGGACGAGCCGCTCGCTCGCCGAGCTGCAGGTGACGGTGAGCGCACCCTCGAGGACCAGCAGCACCCGGGGCCCGTCGGCCGGCAGGTCCGCACTCGGGGCGTGGGCGACGGTCAGGTCGAACTCGGTCACCGGCGGTCGGTAGGCGACGCTCGTCGAGCCGGTGGTGGTCGGCTCCCACAGCGGCGGCGGCATCGGGGTGAAGTTCGCGATGTGCAACAGCTCCGGGACGTCCACGTGCTTGGAGGTGAGACCCGCTCGGACCACGTTGTCGGAGGAGGCCATCACCTCGACACCGAAACCCGAGGTGTAGGCGTGCACGACACCGGCGTCCAGGAACATCGCCTCGCCGGGGGAGAGGACCACGTGGTTGAGCAGCAGCGTCACCAGCACGCCCGGGTCGTCCGGATAGCGCGCGGCCAGGGTCGGCACCTGGGCGAAGACGCGGGTGCTCTCCCGCTCGACGCTGGACCGGTCGACGTAGTGGCCCCGGGGGGCCTTGCGCACCTGGTGGCTGCGTCCCTCGGCGCCGTGCGCCGCCTCGGCGACCTCGGCGACCAGGCTGCTGAGGCCGCCGCCCCTGCGGCCCAGGATCTCGGCGACGACGGCGTGCAGGGCCTGGTACGCCGGCCCGGACTCGAGCTGGTCGGCGACCGACGTCGCCCACGGGTGCTCGAGGAGTCGCAGGATCCGAGCCGACTTCTCGATGTCCCGGAAGCCGGCCATCCCCTCGAAGCGCGTCAGCGCGAGGATCATCTCGGGCTTGTGGAACCGGTCCTGGTAGCTGCGCTCCGGTGCGCCCACCGCGATGCCGGCCTCGTCCTCGAGGTCGTAGCCGATCCGGGCCCGACTGCTCGTCGGATGGACCTGGAGCGACAGCGGCTGTGCCGCGGCCAGTGCCTTGACCAGGAAGGGGAGGCGATCCCCGAAGACACCCACCACCCGGTCCCCGAGTGCCTGGTCCGGATGGCTGCGGAGGTAGGCGTCGAGGGGTTGATCGTCCGGCAGTCGTGCCGGGTCGCCCGGGTGCGCACCGACCCACAGCTCGGCCTGGGTGCTGCCGTCCGCGGGCAGGCCGAGGAAGCGCGGGATCAACGACGTCGATCCCCAGTCGTAGTCGCGGGTCGCGCAGGTCAGCCGGAACACAGCAGGAACGATATCGGCGGCTCGCTTTCTGAGCGTTGGCCCGACCGGTCCTGCTAGCGGCTGCATGCACTCGGCTTGTGTGCTTGTGCTCCGACATTTCCTTTGCTGGTAGAGGTTTCGTGCTGCGGTGTGGAGCAACTCACACGACGCCAACTTGATTTGTGCTAGCAACTGTTAGCACTATGGAGGCATGGCGATGGGCAAGGTCGGCAAGACCGTCGAGACGCTCGGGGACTATCTCCGTGAGCAGCGTGTCGCGGCCGAGCTCTCCCTGCGTCAGCTCGCCGAGGCGGCGGGCGTCTCCAACCCCTACCTGAGCCAGATCGAGCGTGGTCTGCGTCGACCCTCCGCCGAGGTGTTGCAGCAGATCGCGAAGGCGCTCCGGATCTCCGCCGAGCAGCTGTACGTCCGGGCCGGCATCGTCAGCCCGGAGGACGGAGTCGGCGGCGACGTACAGCTCGCGATCCTCGGTGACACCGGGCTGACCGAGCGGCAGAAGCAGTCCCTGCTGGACGTCTACGCCTCGTTCCTCGCGCTCAACGCGGCGACCGAGCAGCCCCAGTCCTCATCCAAGTCCTAGACACACCCCAGAACGTCAATCCGAAGGAGCACGACATGGCCAAGGCCAAGTTCGACCTCAAGATCGAAGCGACCCGCCCCCTCTACGCCGGGGTCGGCGTCACCGACCTCGCCGTCGGCTTCGTCCGCGAGACCGTCGCCGACGTGCAGAAGAAGTTCGCCGGTGTCCAGAAGGACGTCCAGACCCGGGTCAGCGACATCGACATCGAGCCCAAGGCTCTCCGCGACCAGGCCGTGACCGTGGTCAGCGCCCGCCGCGCCGCCATCGAGGCCCGCGTCGCCGAGCTGCAGGCTGACGCCAAGGCGTTCCCGGCCGCTCTCCAGACCCTGGTCCTCGAGAACGTCGCGACCGTGAACGACACCTACGTCGACCTCGCCAAGCGTGGCGAGACCCTGGTCGAGCGGATCCGCAAGCAGGAGTCCACCAAGGCGACCCAGGCCGCGGCCGCGACCACCACTGCCAAGGCGAAGACCACGCGGACCCAGGCCAAGAAGGCGACCAAGGCGACCACCACGTCGGCCAAGGGCACCGTGACGACGGCCAAGAAGTCGGCCAAGAAGGCCGCGACGACCGCCAAGAAGTCCACCACGGCCGCGGCGAAGAAGACGACGACGACGGCCAAGAAGTCCGCCGCCGCGCCGACGAGCAGCGCCAAGGCGACCGTCACGGCTGCCAAGAAGACTGCCAGCAGCGCTGTCGAGGCCACCACCGACGCCGCCGCGAAGATCGGTGACTGAAGAGCCGTTGACGAGCAGCTGACGCTGTTCTGATCGAGCTCGAACGACGAACGTCCCCGGAGCCCTGCTCCGGGGACGTTCGTCGTCGGTGGCCACGTCGCCCCCGTAGGCTCGGGCACGTGGTCACCGTGTTCAACGTCGAGATCGGCCTGATGCTGATCATCCAGCTGCTGCTGCTGGCCGTGAAGGTCTTCGCCTTCGTGAGCTCCTTGAGGTGGGGCGCGGAGTTCTACACCGCGGCCAGCAAGCTCACCAAGCCCGCGTGGACGATCATCCTGGGCCTCGGTGTGGTGACCCAGGTGCTCTGGCTCCGCGCCAGCCCGATCAACCTGATCCTCCTGGTCTTCACGATCGCGGCCTTCGTCTACCTCGCCGACGTGCGGCCTGCGCTCGCCGGGCTACGACGTCGCTGACGCGCAGTAGCGCTCCAGCGCGACCCGGGCATCCTCGGCCACGAAGCCGGTCGCCTCGATCTTGGCCAGGCTCATCGTGCTGCTGAGCGGGCGCGGTGAGATGCCGGTCTTGCCGGCGAAGTAGTCCTCGGTGCTGACCGGGGTCACGTCCGACCCGTCGCGCCCACTCAGGGCGTAGACGGTCCTTGCGATCTCTGCCCACGACATCACGGGGCCGCCGTTGCTCAGGTTGTAGGTGCCGTACGCCGCCGCGGAGTCGATGAGGTGCCGGGTCGCCCGCGACAGCTCCGAGGTGAACGTCAGGCGACCGCGCTGGTCGTCGACGACGGTGGGCGAGACGCCCTTGTCGGCGAGCGTCCGCATGGTGCGCACGAAGTTGTTGCCGTCGCCGATCACCCACGAGGTGCGCAGCAGGTAGTGCCGCGGCACTGTGGCGACCGCGATGTCGCCGGCCGCCTTGGTCTGGGCGTAGACACCGAGCGGAGACAGGGGCTCGTCCTCGGTGTGCTCGAGGGCAGTCCCGTCGAAGACGTACTCGCTGGAGTAGTGCACCAGCGTGAAGCCGTGGTCGCGGGAGAGTCGGGCGAGGGTCGCGGGCGCGCCGGCGTTGGCGGCCCACGCCGTACGCCGGCCGTCAGCCGTCTCCGCGGCGTCGACCGCGGTGTAGGCGGCGGCGTTGAGCACGAGCGCGTACTCGTGCCACGGCCAGGCGGCCACCGCCTCCGCGTCGGTCACATCCAGGCCCTGCACGCCGCCCTCGGGGGCCAGGTCCACCAGGTCCGAGCCGGGGAAGTCGACCTGCAGCGCGCGGCCGAGCTGGCCGCGGCAGCCGATGATGAGGGTCTTCTTGGCAGCCATGGGGACCACGTCGGCCAGCATCGGCGTGGTGAGGTCCTTCTCGGAGACCTGGGCCTCGGCCAGCGGGATCGGCCAGGCGATCGCGACCGTCGGGTCGGCCAGGTTGAGCGCTGGGTAGGTCGTACCCGCTCGCCAGTGGTCGTTGACGAGGTAGGAGTAGGCCGTCGCGTCCTCCAGCGCCTGGTAGGAGTTGCCGACGCCGCGCGGCACGAAGACCGCCACCTCGGCATCGATCTCGATGGTGAACGAGATGCCGAAGGAGTCGCCCTCACGCATGTCCACCCAGGCGCCGAAGACCCGGCCGGAGGCGACCGAGACGAACTTGTCCCACGGCTCGGTGTGGATGCCGCGGGTCGCACCCCGGTGGGCGTTGAAGGACATGTTGTTCTGCACCGGACCGAAGTCGGGCAGACCGAGCGCGGTCATCTTCTCGCGCTGCCAGTTCTCCTTGAACCAGCCGCGAGCGTCCCCGTGCACCGGGAGTCGGAGGACGAGCAGCCCGGGGATCGGGGTCGACTCGACCGACAGGTCGGCCATCACTGTCCCTTGGCGGCGTAGGCGGCCTCGGTCTGCTGCTTGTGCGGGCGCCACCAGTCGGCGTGCTCGGCGTACCACTCGATGGTCGCGGCCAGGCCCGCGCCGAAGTCGGCGTACGACGGCTGCCAGCCGAGCTCGGTGCGCAGCTTGGTCGAGTCGATGGCATAGCGCAGGTCGTGGCCGGCGCGGTCGGTCACGTGGTCGAAGTCGTCCTCGGGGCGGCCGAAGTGACGAAGGATCATCTGCACCACGTCGAGGTTGTTCTGCTCGCCGTCGGCCCCGATCAGGTAGGTCTCGCCGATCGCGCCGGCCTCCAGGATCCGCAGCACCGCCGAGGAGTGGTCGTCGGCGTGGATCCAGTCGCGGACGTTCTGACCGGCTCCGTAGAGCTTGGGCCGCCCGCCGTCCAGGACGTTGGTGATCTGGCGCGGGATGAACTTCTCGATGTGCTGCCAGGGTCCGTAGTTGTTCGAGCAGTTCGAGATGGTGGCCTGGACCCCGAAGCTGCGCACCCAGGCCCGCACCAGCAGGTCCGAGCCGGCCTTGGTGGAGGAGTAGGGGCTCGACGGGTTGTACGGCGTCGCCTCGGTGAACCGCTCCGGGTCGTCGAGCGCGAGGTCGCCGTACACCTCGTCGGTCGAGATGTGGTGGAGCCGGGTGCCCGCCTTGCGGACCGCCTCGAGGATCGTGAAGGTGCCGATCAGGTTGGTCTGCACGAACGGCGACGGGTCGGTGAGCGAGTTGTCGTTGTGCGACTCGGCTGCGTAGTGGATGACCGCGTCGTGGCTCCCGGCCAGCTCCTCGACCAGGGCGGCGTCGGTGATGTCGCCGACCACCAGCGTGACCCGGTCCTCGGGCAGACCCGCCAGCGACTCGCGGCTCGCGGCGTAGGTCAGCTTGTCGAGGACCGTGACGGTCGCGTCGGTGTGGGACACGACGTGGTGGACGAAGTTGGAGCCGATGAACCCGGCACCACCGGTCACGAGCAGACGATTCATGGTCACGATCCTAGAGTCGGCGATCTAGGATCGATCACCATGCGAGGAATCATCTTGGCGGGTGGCACCGGCTCCCGACTGCACCCGATCACGTTTGCGGTCAGCAAGCAGCTGATGCCGGTCTACGACAAGCCGATGATCTACTACCCGCTCTCGACGCTGATGCTGGCGGGCATCCGGGAGATCCTGGTCATCACGACGCCGCACGAGGCCGAGCAGTTCCACCGGCTGCTCGGGGACGGCAGTCAGTTCGGCATCGACCTCAGCTATGCGGTGCAGCCGAGCCCGGACGGCCTGGCGCAGGCGTTCGTGATCGGTGCGGACCACATCGGCTCGGAGCCGTCCGGCCTGGTGCTGGGCGACAACATCTTCTACGGCGCGGGCCTCGGCAACCAGCTGCGCCGCTTCGAGCACCTCGAGGGCGCGGCCGTCTTCGGCTACCGGGTCGCCGACCCCACGGCGTACGGCGTGGTCGAGTTCGACGACCAGATGCGCGCGATCTCCCTGGAGGAGAAGCCCGAGCGGCCCCGGAGCAGCTACGCGGTGCCCGGCCTCTACTTCTACGACGCGAGCGTGGTCGACCGGGCCGCTGCGCTGACGCCGTCCCCGCGTGGCGAGCTCGAGATCACCGACCTCAACCGGACCTACCTCGACGCGGGTGAGCTGCAGGTCGAGCTGCTGCCCCGTGGCTCGGCCTGGCTGGACACCGGGACCTTCGACGACCTCAACGACGCCAGCAACTACGTCCGCGCCATCGAACACCGGCAGGGCACCAAGATCGGGGCTCCCGAAGAGGTCGCCTGGCGGCTCGGTTTCCTCTCCGACGACGAGCTCGCCGCTCGGGCCGAGCCCTTGGTCAAGAGCGGCTACGGGCGCTACCTGCTCGGGCTGCTCGAGGACTGACGACGGGCCTCAGGGCCTCCAGCAGGGCCAGGTCGGCGTCCACCATCCGCCCGACCACCTCGTCGAAGCCCACCGTCGGTGCCCAGCCGAGCCGGGCGCGAGCCAGTCCGGCGTCACCGGTGAGGTCGGTCGGGTCGGCCGGTCGCACCAGGGCCGGGTCGACCTCGACGAGGTGCTCCCAGTCGCTGATGCCGGCCCGGTCGAACGCGGCGCCGACGAAGTCCCGCACCGTCCGGCCGACACCGGTCGCCACGACGTAGTCGCGCGGGTCGTCGGCGCGGGCGGCGCGCACCATCGCATCGACGTAGTCGCCGGCGAAGCCCCAGTCGCGCTCGGCGTCGAGGTTGCCGAGCACCAGCTCGTCCTGCAGGCCGAGCTTGATCCGGGCGACCGCCTCGCTGATCTTGCGGGTCACGAACTCCGGGCCGCGGCGTGGCGACTCGTGGTTGAAGAGGATCCCCGACGAGGCGTGCATGCCGTAGGACTCGCGGTAGTTGATGGTCATGTAGTGGCCGAAGACCTTGCTCACGCCGTACGGCGAGCGCGGCCACAGCAGGGTGCGCTCGTGCTGCGGCACCTCCTGCACCTTGCCGAACATCTCCGAGCTGGACGCCTGGTAGAAGCGGATCCCGGCCGGCTCGTCGCCGGTGTGCAACCGCACCGCCTCGAGCATGTTGAGCACGCCCTTGGCGGTGACGTCGGTGGTGAGCTGGGCGTTCTCCCAGGAGTAGGCGACGAAGGAGACCGCGCCGAGGTTGTAGACCTCGTCCGGCTCGGAGTCGCGCAGCGCTCGGATCAGGCTGGACATGTCGGTGAGGTCGCCGTTGTGGAGGCGTACGTCGGGCAGCAGCTCCCGCACCAGGTCGCGCTTGGGGTTGTTCTGCCCGCGGATCACCCCGTGGACGTCGTACCCCTTGGTGAGCAGCAGCTCGGCCAGGTAGAGGCCGTCCTGGCCGGTGATCCCGGTGATGAGCGCGGTCGGCATGGGGGGATTCTGCCCGACCCGCCCGGTCGAGGGTCAGGAGGTGTCCTGAACTTGTGCAACCACATGGTTGACGAAGGCCGTGGACCGGGTTAGCTTGTAGTCAACCAATCAGTTGATGAGGCGAGAAATGACGGACCAGCTGTCCCGGGTCTTCCAGGCCCTGGCCGACCCGACCCGGCGTGACCTGGTCGCCCGGCTCGCCGCCGACGGCGATGCCACGGTCGGCGCGCTCGCGGCGCCGTACGACGTGAGCCTCCAGGCGGTCTCCAAGCACCTCAAGGTGCTCGAGGACGCCGGGCTGGTCAGTCGCACCCGCGACGCCCAGCGTCGACCGGTCCACCTCGAGGCGGAGGTCTTCGACCTGATGACGAAGTGGATCGAGCGCTACCGGCAGCAGGCCGAGGATCGCTACCGCCGTCTCGACCTGCTCCTGCAGGCCGAGGGGACGGCGCACCCGACCGACCACGCAACCGACAACCCCACCGAAGGAGCAGCGTCATGACCACGACCACCACCCCCGAGACCACCATCGAGGCCGTCCCGGACCTCCCGGTCATCACCATCACCCGCGAGTTCGACGCCCCGCCGGCGGCTGTGTTCCGCGCCCACGTCGACCCGGACCTGTTCGCGCAGTGGGTCGGCCCGGACAGCATCGACACCGCCATCGAGGTGTGGGACGCCCGCACCGGCGGCGAGTGGCGCTACACCGCCAGCCGCGAGTCCGAGGGCTTCTCGATGGGCTTCTGGGGGTCCTTCCACGAGATCCGCACCGACGAGCGGATCGTGCAGACCTTCTCCTTCGAGGGTGCCCCCGACGGAGTCAGCCTGGAGACGATGACCTTCGAGGCACTCGAGGGCGGACGCTGCCGCATCGTGGGCACCTCGGTGGTCGAGACGATCGAGATCCGCGACCGGATGCTCGCCAGTGGCATGGAGACAGGGGTCCTCGAGGGCTACGCGAAGCTCGACGCCCTCCTGGCCTCGTGATGTCCGGCCCGGCAGCGGAGCACCGGCTGGTCGCCGCCGGCTTCAGCGACCTGGTCGTGGGTGCCTCCGACTGGGACGCCCCGGCGCCGGTCGAGGGCTGGGCGGCGCGGGACGTCGTACGACATCTCGTGGAGTGGTTCCCGGGGTTCCTCGAGGGCGGCGCCGGCATCACCCTCGCGGCCGGCCCGTCGGCCGACGAGGACCCGGTGGCCGCCTGGCAGGTGCACTGCCGGGCGGTGCAGGACCTGCTCGACGACCCGGCCACCGCGTCCAGGGTGCTGACGAACCCGCACGTCGGCGAGGTGCCCCTGGACCAGGCGGTGGACCGCTTCTACACCGGCGACGTCTTCCTGCACACCTGGGACCTGGCCCGGGCGACCGGTCAGGACGACACCCTCGACCCCGAGCGGTGTGCGGTGATGCTGGCCGGCATGGAGCCGATCGAGGAGCTGCTCCGGGGGAGCGGGCAGTACGGCCCACGATTCCCGGTCGCCGACGACGCCGACGTGCAGGCGCGGCTGATCGCCTTCATCGGGCGGGACCCAGGGTGGGTCCTCACGCGGTCGTAGCCGCGCTGCGGCGGGCCTCCCAGGCGGTCGCGACCATCGCGACCAGGTCGTGGCGCATCTCCCAGCCCAGGTCACGGGCGGCCAGCTCGCCGCTGGCGACGATCCGGGCCGGGTCACCCGGGCGCCTGGCCTGGATCTCCGGATCGAAGTCGATCCCGGTGACCTCGCGGACCGCGTCCATGATCTGGCGCACCGACGAGCCACTGCCGCTGCCCAGGTTGTAGACGGCTTCGAGGGCGTCGCCGGCGGCGAGCCGCTGGGCGGCCACGGCGTGGGAGCGGGCCAGGTCGGCGACGTGCACGTAGTCACGCACACAGGTGCCGTCGGCGGTCGGGTAGTCGACGCCGTTGATGTGCGGGGTCCGACCGGCGACCAGGGCGTCGAAGACGAGCGGGAAGAGGTTGTGCGGGCTGGTGTCGTAGAGGTTCGGTGAGCCCGAGCCCACGACGTTGAAGTAGCGCAGCGAGGTGTGCCGCAGGCCGTAGGCCCGCCCCGCGTCCGCGATCATCCATTCGCCGATGAGCTTGCTCTCGCCGTACGGCGACTCCGGCGAGGTCGGCGTCTCCTCGGTGACCAGGTCGACGTCGGTGGTGCCGTAGGTCGCGGCGCTGGAGGAGAAGACCAGGTTGGCGACGCCGGTGTCGCGCATCGCGCGCAGCAGCGCGATGGTGCCGGAGACGTTCTGCTCGTAGGTGTGCAGCGGCCGGGAGACCGAGACGCCGGCGTACTTGAACCCAGCCAGGTGGATCACCCCGACCACGTCGTGCTCACGCAGGGTCTGCGCGACCGTCGCCTCCTCGAGCAGGGATGCCTGGACGAGGGGGACGTCGTCCGGCACGAATGCCGCGTGCCCCGACGACAGGTCGTCGATGACCACCGTCGCGAGACCGGCCTCGCCCAGCGCCTGCACGACGTGCGATCCGATGTAACCAGCGCCGCCGGTCACCAGCCAGGTCATCGAGAGCCTCCCGATCGAGGACGAGCACGGCGGTCGCCGCACCCTCGCCGAGAATAGAGGGTCGCCCCTCCACGGTGACGTACGGTTCGGTGCGTGGGGAGGCCGAGGATTCGACGTACGACGCCGCTGGTGGTCGTGTGCGTGGCGCTGGTGGGGATGACGCTGGTGTCCTGCAGTGGCAGCGACGATCAGGATCCCGCGCCGCCCTCGGGGTCGGCGCCGAGCGCCGAGCCGGGCGAGGCCCTCCAGACGCTGAGCGATGACGGCCTGCCCGCTGACTTCCCGCGGGACCGGTTGCCGCTGATCGAGGGCGATGTCGCCTCGGCGGTGCAGGAGGACGGCTGGACGGTCGCCGTGCTCACCGACGCCTCACCCGCTGCCGCGGTCGCCGACGCGGTCGGTCGTCTCGAGCAGGCCGGTTGGACCGCTCAGACCGACCTCGCCGGGGACCCGCCGCCGGTCCAGGTGCTCAGCAACGGCTCCGACCAGGCGATCATCACCACCGAGCAGACCGACGACCAGACGCTGGTCACCTACGCGGCCGACCTGTCGTAGCCGCCCGGGGCCGGGCGGGCTCAGGAGCGGTCGACGATCCCGTCCAGGACCACCGAGACGAGGTGATCGACCCGTTCGATGATCTCCTCGTCGGTGGGGCGGTTGCCGGCCAGTCGAGCGGTGAGGGCGTGGATGACCACCGGGCCGTAGATCAGCTCCGCGGTCACTCCGACCGGGACCCGGAGGGTGATCTCGCCACGCTTCTCGGCGCGGTCGAAGATCGCCTCGATCAACTTGAAGTGGACGTTCTCGACCTCCTCGGCGAAGGCGCCGAGCGGCGTCGAGGAGCTCGCCGTGTCGAAGGTGACCCGCAGCGACGCCCAGCCCTGCGGGTCGCGGAAGTGGCGCAGCAGGTTGCCGGCGAGCTGCGACAGGTCGCCGCGCAGCGATCCGGTGTCGACGTCGGCCAGGATTCGGCCCTCGAGCCGGACCGCCTCGGTCAGCAGCGAGTCCTTGTCCGGCCACCGCAGGTAGACCGTCGACTTGCCGACGCCGGCCCGGCGGGCGACGGCATCCATGGTGAAGCCGGACCAGCCGTGCTCGCCGTACTCCTCGAGCGCGGCGTTGAGGATCTTCTCCTCCGCCCCGGGGATGCGCGGGCGACCCCGCGTGCGGCGGGGCTGCGGCTGTGTCGTCGTGGTCATGGTTGATTCTGGCACCTGAGCGTCCGGAAAGGGACGATTGGCGATCGGTTGCTGAGACGTGGCTACGCTCGACCGCGTGCCCGACTCCCCGCCGTTGACCCCGCCCGGGGCCGATCGAGGCAGCTGGTTCGACCGGCGTACCCACCACTGGACCGACTGGGAGCTCGACGACCTGGTCGCCGCCAAGGGCGGCCGGACGGTCAGCCTCGTGGTCCCGGCGCGCAACGAGGCCACCACCGTCGGCGACGTCGTCACCCGGGTCCGCACCGCCCTGGTCGACACCGTCGACCTGCTCGACGAGATCGTGGTCATCGACTCCGACTCCACTGACGACACCTACGCGATCGCCACCGACGCGGGTGCGACGGTGCACCGCTCGGCAGAGATCCGGCCCGACGTCGGCTCGGTGCCGGGCAAGGGCGAGGCGATGTGGAAGTCGCTGTTCGTGACCTCCGGCGAGATCCTCGTCTTCATGGACGCCGACCTGGTCGACTGGGACACCCACTTCGTGCCCGGTCTCCTCGGCCCGTTGCTCAGCACCCCCGGGGTCGAGCTGGTGAAGGGCTTCTACGAGCGCCCGATGCTCGACGCTGCGCCCGACACCCTCGGCGAGCTCGACGGTGGCCGGGTGACCGAGCTGGTCGCCCGACCGCTCATCGCGTTGCGGCACCCCGAGCTGGCCGGGCTCGTCCAGCCACTGGCCGGGGAGTGGGCGGTGCGCCGGACCCTGTTCGAGTCGCTGAGCGTCCCGACCGGGTACGCCGTCGAGCTGGCCGCCCTGATCGACACCGTCGGTCTGCGCGGGCTCGACGCCATCGCCCAGGTCGACCTGGGGCGCCGCGGGCACCGGCACCAGCCGCTCCTCGACCTCGGCGCGATGGCCACCCAGATCATGGCAGCGGTCGACCGCCGGGACGGTGTCGGCCGACCGACCGACGACGTGCTGCTGCGGCAGTACCGTCCCGAGGGCGACCGGATCACCGCGGTCGAGCGCGTCGTACCTCTCGACGAGCGGCCGCCCGCACGGGACCTGACATGACGGAGCTGACGTGACACTGCGACTGGGACGCCACGAGTTCGCCGACGACGCGACGCTGATGATGGCGATCGTCAACCGCACCCCGGACTCCTTCTACGACCAGGGCGCCACCTGGGCCGAGGACAAGGCCTTCGAGCGGGTGGCCCGGGTGGTCGGGCAGGGCGCCGAGATCGTCGACATCGGCGGCATCAAAGCCGCACCTGGTGTCGAGATCGACGCCGCGGAGGAGAGGGCGCGGGTCGTCGGCTTCGTGGCCCGGGTGCGATCGGAGTTCCCCGGGCTGGTGATCTCGGTCGACACCTGGCGCGCAGAGGTCGGGCGCGCCGTCTGCGCGGCCGGGGCCGACGTGCTCAACGACGCCTGGGGCGGTGCCGACCCCGAGCTGGTCGACGCGGCCGCCGAGGGCGGTGCCGCACTGATCTGCACCCACACCGGAGGGGCGACGCCGCGCACCAGGCCCTACCGGGTCGAGTACGACGACGTGGTCGCCGCCGCGATCGCCGACACCGTGGCCTACGCGACCCGCGCGGTCGAGGCAGGTGTCTCCCGGGAGTCGGTCGTCATCGACCCGGCCCACGACTTCGGCAAGAACACCTTCCACTCCCTCGAGCTCACCCGACGGCTGGGTGAGATGGTGGCGACCGGCTACCCGGTGCTGGTGTCGCTGTCCAACAAGGACTTCGTCGGCGAGAGCCTCGACCTCCCCGTCGGCGAGCGGCTGACCGGCACCCTGGCCGCGACCGCGGTCTCGGCGCTCGCCGGCGCCCGGATCTACCGGGTCCACGAGGTCGTCGAGACCCGGCAGGTCGTCGACATGGTCAACACGATCGCGGGCCGGCGGCTGCCTGCGCGAGCGATCCGGGGCCTGCAGTGACGCGGCCGCCGACCAGGGTCGTGCTGGTGCCCGGGGTGCTCGCGCTGCTGCCGGAGTACGCCGGCCTCGCCGACCCGGTCGCCCGGCTGCGATCTGCCTGCCTGGCAGCTGTCGCCTGGCTGGGCGACGGCCCGGTGACGGTGCTGGCCGACCCGCAGGGTGCGCGGGTGGCCACGGCGCTGCTCGCCGCGGCCGGCGGGTCCGGGTCTGGGTCCGGGTCTGGGTCCGGGTCCGATCGGGTCTGGCGAGTCGCCGACGGCGTACCTCGTGGTCGGCAACGGCTCCGCCTGCCGCTCCGAGAAGGCGCCGGGCCACCTGGACGAGCGGGCAGCGGCCTTCGACGCCGCGCTCGGGGCCGCTCTCGCGTCGAGTGACGGGAAATGGCTGGATCTGGGGCTGGGAGACAGCCTTCTGGCGTCGCTCGACGGGATCGCCGACCTGCGGGCCGTGCTGCCGGACGGGCTGGAGGCGATCGTGGACTACGACGACGACCCCTTCGGGGTGCAGTACTGGGTGATGAGGTGGCAGTGGTGAAGGTGCTCGTCGGACCCGAGACCGACGACCTGGGGGCGCTCTACGCGCCGTTGGGCACGCCGTGGCTGCGGGTCAACATGGTCAGCAGCGTCGACGGGGCTGCGACCGGTGAGTCCGGCCGGAGCGGGTCGATCAACAACGCCGCCGACAAGCTCGTCTTCGACCACCTGCGCTCGGTCGCCGATGCCGTCCTGGTGGGCGCGGGGACAGCCCGGATCGAGGGCTACCGGCCGACGGACCGGCCGACGGTCGTGGTCAGCCGGAGCGGGCAGGTGCCGGAGTGCCTGCGGACCGGCCGGCCCGGCCAGGTGCTGCTGGCGACGGCCGCTGACTCGGTCGGCCTGGCCGAGGCCCGCGAGGTGCTCGGCGCCGACCAGGTCCTGGTGACCGGGTCCAGCGACGTCGACCTGGTGCGAGCTGAAGCAGGCGCTGGTCGATCGCGGCTGGACCTCGTTGCTCTGCGAGGGCGGGCCGAGCCTGCTGCACGACCTGCTGGACGCCGGCGTGGTCGACGAGCTGTGCGCGACGTTCGTGCCTCGTCTGGTCGGCGGGGAGCACCCGCGGATCGTCGCGGGTGCGCCGGCTCGACGTACCGCTCCGGCTGCACCGCTTGCTCGAGGCCGATGGCACCCTGCTGGGGCGCTGGCTCGACCTCCCCGCTAGCCCCGGAGTCACTCCTGCGCCAGGTCGGCGTGCTCCTCGCGGAGGGCACGCTTGAGGATCTTGCCGCTCGGGTTCTTCGGCAGCGCGTCGCTCACCACGACGTACTTGGGGGTCTTGAAGCCGGCCAGCACCGAGCGGGTGTGCGCGATGACCTCGTCGGAGGTGAGCACGGCGTCGGGTCGAGGTACGACGACCGCGGCCACCGCCTCGACCCAGCGGGGGTGACTGATCCCGAAGACCGCCACCTCGGCCACGCCGTCGAGGAGGTAGATCGCCTCCTCGACCTCGCGGCTGGCGACGTTCTCCCCGCCGGTCTTGATCATGTCCTTCTTGCGGTCCACCACGTAGAGCCGGCCGCCGTCGTCGAGGTAGCCGAGGTCGCCGGAGTGGAACCAGCCGTCCCGGAACGCCTCGATGGTCTTGTCCTCGTCGTGGTAGTAGCCGAGGGTCGCGTGCGGGGAGCGGTGCACGATCTCGCCGACGGTGCCGGCCGGGACCGGCTCGTCCCGGTCGTCGACGATCCGGGTCTCCACATTGAGCGCGGCCCGGCCCGCCGAGCCCGGGTAGGCCAGCTGCTCCTCCGGGCCGAGGATCGTCGCGAGCGGCGCCATCTCGGTCTGTCCGTAGAAGTTCCAGAGGTCGACGTCGGGCAGCCGCCGACGGATCTCCTCCAGCACCGCGACCGGCATCGGCGAGGCGCCGTAGTAGCCCTTGCGCAGCGACGAGAGGTCGGCGCCGTCGAAGTCGGGGTGCCGCAGCAGTCCGATCCAGACCGTCGGCGGTGCGAAGAACTTGGTGACCCGGTGCTCTGCGATCGCACGCCAGGATCGCACCGGGGTCCGGTGCCGGGAGGATGATGCTGGTCGCCCCGAGGTAGACGTCGACGCCGAGGAAGCAGTCCAGCTGCGCGCAGTGGTAGAGCGGCAGCGTGTGCAGCTCGACGTCGTCGGCGCACATCTGACCGTCGATCGCGCAGGAGACGTACTGCCACAGCAGCGCCCGGCTGCTGAGCAGCGCGCCCTTGGGCCGCGACTCGGTGCCGGAGGTGAACATCATTCGCACCGGGTCGTCGTCGGCGACGATCACCGGCTCGGGCGTGCCGTCGTGCTCCATCCAGCCCTGGAGGTCGATCCAGCCGTCGGGCACCTCGCCGTCCCCGAGACGTACGACGGCGCGCGTGGTGACGGTGCCCGACGACCCCGCGAGCGCCTCGGTCGCCACCGGCAGCAGTGCGTCCTCCACGACGAACGCCACCGCGCCGCTGTGGTCGAGGATGAAGCCGATCTCGTCGGCGCCGAGCATGAAGTTGATCGGCACCAGCACCACGCCGGCGCGGGCACAGGCGAAGTTGAGGACGGCGAACTGCCAGCTGTTGTGGCACAGCAGCGCCAGGCGGTCGCCCGCGCCCAGGCCGGCCTGCTGGATGGCGGCTGCCGCTCGGTCGACGACTACGTCGAGCTCGGCGAAGGTCAGGCTCTTCCCGGCCCCGGACCCTGCCGAGGGGTCGAGGATCGCGAGCTTGTCGGGAGCGCGCCGCGCCGTACGGCGGGGCAGGTCGCCGAGTGCCTGGTGCCGAGCGGTCTGGATGAGGGGTGACGGAGCCATGCCAGCAAGGTAGCGGCTACGAGCGGACGGGTCTTCGACGTCGTTGTGGGAGGGTGACCGCCATGCAGCTGGGGATGACGCTTCCGGTGATGGAGCCGGACCTGTGGGAGCAGGGTGCGAGCACGCTGGAGGACTGGACCCGGACGATCGACGAGGGACCCTTCTCGTCGGTCTGCTTCGGCGAACGGATGGCCTTCGACAACCCCGACACCCTCACCCTGCTCGGCGCGGTCGCCGCTTGGACCGCGCGGGCGCGGATCGTGACCACGGTGGTGGTGCCGCAGCTGCACGACCCCGTCTCCCTCGCGAAGTCGCTGGCCACGGCCGACCGATTGAGTGCAGGCCGGCTCACCGTGGGTCTGGGCGTCGGCGGCCGCGAGGAGGACTACCGGGCCGCCGGGGCGTCGCTGGGCACCCGGACCATGGCCGAGATGGCCGCCCGGGTCGCGGTGATGAAGCGGGTCTGGGCGGGTGAGCGGGTGGTCGAGTCGGTGCTGCCGGTGGGTCCCTCCCCGGTGCGCCCCGGCGGTCCGGAGCTGCTGGTCGGCACCCTCGGCCCGCGCACCATCCGCTCCGCAGCGGCCTGGGCCGACGGCCTGGCCGGGATGTCGCTCGACCTCGACCTGGACGAGATGGCACGGATCTTCGCGCTCACCCGATCGGCCTGGGCGGAGGCCGGGCGCCCGGCACCGCGGGTGACCACGTCGTTCTGGTTCGCCCTCGACGAGGGTGACGGCTCGGCCAGGTCGCAGGTGCACCGGCACCTGCGCCACTACATGAACTGGATCCCGGCCGGCCTCATCGACACGATGGCCCCGAGCGCCGGGTTCGCCGGCACCCTCGCCGAGCTGCGCGACGTACTGCAGCGCATCGAGGACCTCGGCTGCGACGAGGTGCAGCTGATCCCCACCGGCTCGGACGTCGATCAGGTCCGTCGGGTCGCGGGCCTGCTGGGTTGAGGACCGCTGAGGACCGCTGATGTAACGCGGTGTTAGACCCTCTGGTGTCCCCGTTCTAGCGGGCTCATAGAGGGTCTAACACCGCGTTACAGCGCACAGCATGCCCCGGGCCTCGGGTGGGCCCGCGAGCTGTCCCCAAGTCCGATCTGCGCGCCGCCATCCACAGCCGGCGCCTCGGGCCGAGCGCCCGACCCGGTGGTGCCGGGACGGTGGCGGCATGCAGCCACGGTTCGCCCATCACATGTCCCAGCAGCACGGTCTGCTCCTGCGTCGTCAGGCGTTGGCGGCCGGCATCACGGTCACGCAGATCGGCGCGCTGCTGCGCAGCGGCGAGTGGGTCGCCGTACGTCGTGGCGTCTACACCACCCGGGCACACTGGGAGTCGCTCGACACCTATGTCGGGCGGCCACGGCTCGTGGTGTGGGCCGCAACCCTGACGACGACGACCCCGCACATGATCAGTCACGACTCGGCGGCCTACCTGCACGACCTTCCTATCCTCGCGGCGCAGCAGCCCCTCGTCCACGTGACCCGGATCGGCGCGCTCGGCGGGCGGACCCGCCACGGGATCAAGCACCACAAGGCGCCTGTGCGGATCGAGCAGATCGGTTCCGTCGACGGCCATCCGGTGCTCGACATCGCGCGAACAGTGGCTGACATCGGGCGAGAGCACGGTTTGCGCCATGCGATCGTGGCAGCCAATTCCGCGCTCCGGCGTGGCGAGACGCGCCGGTCGTTGCGGGCGGCGGTCGAGGACATGACGCACTGGCCCTACGTGACGGTCCCTCGGTTAGCTGCAGAGTGGGCGGACGGCCGTTGCGAGAGCGTCGGGGAAGATCTGACGATGTTGCTCCTCAAGCAGCTCGGGGTCGGGCTGGTGCACCCGCAGTTCGGCCTGCGGGACGGGGGCCGGATCGCATGGGCTGACTTCCGAGTCGGTCGGCACCTGGTGGAGTTCGACGGGCGGCAGAAGTACCAGCGTACGGAAGCCGGCGGGCTCGCCGATCGGTCGGCAGGCCAGGTCGTGTGGGACGAGAAGCGCCGCCAGGACTGGCTGTGCGGGTTCAAGCTCGGGATGTCGCGACTGGTCTGGTCCGAGGTCCAGCAGGACACGTGGGACGCCACCCAGCAACGAGTGCTGCGTGAGGTCCTCGACACCAACGCCCGCTTCGGGACGTCGATCGACGACCTGGCTCCGTACCTGGTCCGGGGGCTGCGGCGGCGGTGATCGGCGGAGGGACGGCCGATGTAACGCGGTGTTAGACCCTCTGGTCACCCCGTTCCAACGGGTTCATAGTGTGCCTAACACCGCGTTACAGCCCGCCCAGCGCCGCACCCAGCTCGGCGATCTGCTCCAACGGCGGCTGGTAGCCCGGGAAGTAGCAGCAGACCCGCTCGGCGACGTCGCCGAAGCGCCGCCCGATCTCGGCTGCGCACTCCTCGGGGGTGCCGCGCACGGCGAGGGTCTCGACCACGGTGTCGTCGACAAGAGCGAACATCGAGGCGTAGTCGCCCGTCTTCGACAGCGCGTTCAGCCGAGGCTGGAGGTCGGCCCAGCCCTCGACCTCGAGCACCGGGACGTACGCCGGCGTGGAGCCGTAGAACGCCAGCAGTCCGCGCACGCCGGCGGTCGCCGCCTCCATCTCGGCGGACGTCCGGCCCATCGCCACGATCGCCTGGGGCAGGATCGAGAAGTCCTCACGAGCGCGTCCGGAGCGGGCCAGACCCTCGTCGACCGCCGGCAGGGTGCGTTCGCGGAAGTGCCGGTGGCTGTGGAACGGCATCACCAGCAGGCCGTCGGCGACCTCGGCCGCGGTCCGGGTCATGACCGGGCCAAGGGCGCCGAGGAGCACCGGGGGGACGCCGTACGGGTTGGGCCCGGGCACGAAGGTCGGCGGCATCAGGGTGTGACGGGTGTGCTCGCCCTCGAAGTGCAGCGGCGTCCCGTCCTGCCACGAGCTGAGGATCGCCTTGGTCGCGAGCACGATCTCGCGCATCCGGGCTGCCGGCGGCGACCAGGTCGCGCCGTACCTCTTCTCGATGTGCGGCTTGATCTGCGACCCGAGCCCGAGCCGGAAGCGGCCGCCCGACATCAGTTGCAGGTCGTACGCGGTGTTCGCGAGATGCATCGGGCTGCGCGGCATCGCGATCGCGACGTTGGTCATCAGGTCGGTCTCGACCCCGGCCGCGGCGGCTGCGACGAGTGGTACGAAGACGTCGTGCGGCCCCTCGAAGGTGAACAGCCCGGCGATGCCGGTGTCGGTCAGCTCGCGGGCGCGGCTGACGGCGAGATCGGGACGGGCATCGAGCTGGAGGTCGAGGAGCACCCGCTGATCATGACGTGCTGGCGCCGCCCTTGCCCATCTCGTCCACCTCGGCGTCGAAGTTCACCTGCTCACCCTCGACGCTGGTGACCGTCACGGTCACGCCGAGCTCGTCGGAGCCGGCGGTCGACGTGCAGCGCGGGCTGGTCGACCCTCAGCGGATGTGTGCCCGACGGTCGAGCGCGATCGCACCGAGCGTGGCGACCAGGAAGATCGAGGAGACGGTCAGCAGGGTGGCGCGGAAACCCTGGTCGCCGCCGCCGTACGCCGCCATCAGCGCCACGCTCAGGGCGCTGCCGATGGTGAACCCGAGGTAGCGCAGCACCTGGTTGAACGCCACCGCACTGCCGGTCTCGGCCTGCGGCACGTGCGGGACCATCAGCACCGCGAGGGAGGAGAAGGTGAAGCCGCTGCCGACCCCACCGAGCGCCATCGCCAGCAGGAGCTGCCACAGGTGGTCGTGGGCGAGCGCGAGCAGCACGGTGGAGGCCAGGAACATCAGGCAGCCCGTCGGTAGCAGCAGCGCCGACCCCAGCCGGACCCGCACCACCCGCGCCAGCAGGTTGCCGAGCACGCTCATCAGGGAGTAGGGCACCAGGATCAGGCCGGCGACCAGAACCGGCTGGTCGAGCCCGAAGCCGGGGTCGTCGGCGCGCACCAGGACGACGGCCAGGGTGAGGAGCGAGTACATCCCCAGACCGGCGACGAAGGCGACCAGGTTGGGGGCCGCGATCCCGGGTCGCACCGCCATCCGCAGGTCGACCAGCGGCGAGGAGGTGCGCAACGTCCAGCCCACCCAGACCACCATCAGCACCAGGCCGGTGGCGCCGAGCGCGAGGGTCAGAGGTGAGGTCCAGCCCCAGACCTCGCCCTCGCTGACGGCCAGCAGCACCGCCAGCATCCCGACACTGAGCAGCACGGCACCGGCCCAGTCGACCCGCATCGGCGCGACCGCGTCGCTCCCGGGAACGTGGCGCCAGGCCATCGCCAAGGTCGCGGCCGCCAGCACGGTGCCCAGTCCGTACGCCGCAGGAAGGCCGCCGATCTCGGCCACGAGCGCGGTCAGCGGGTAGCCGAGTCCGGCTCCGGCCACGGTCGTCACCGACAGCAGCGCGATGGCTCGGCTCATCCGCTCACCCTCGAGGGCGTCACGGGCCACGGCGATCGCGAGCGGCAGCAGCGCCATCCCGACGCCCTGCATGGCGCGGCCGGCGACCAGGACGCCGTACGACGTCGGGATCATCGCCAGCGCAGTGCCGGCCGTGACGACCATCAGGCCGGCCAGGATCGTGGGCCGCCGCAACCGCCCGGTCGCGAACCGGCCGACCACCGGGGTCGCCACCGCGCCGGCCAGCAGGGTCGCGGTGAGCGACCACTGCGCGGTCGTGAGGCGGACGTCGTACGCCGCCGCGATGCTCGGGACCAGGGGTGCACCGAGCGACGAGACCACCGCCGTGATGGTGGTGAGCAGGGCCAGGGTGGGCAGCAGCAGACGCTGCTGCCCACCCTGGCCCCTCAAGGAACTACTTGGCCTTGCGGGCCCGCGAGGCGATCTTGGCCCGGTCGTTGGCGTCCAGGATGACCTTGCGGATCCGGACCGACTCGGGGGTGACCTCGACGCACTCGTCGTCGCGGCAGAACTCCAGGCACTGCTCGAGGGAGAGCTTCTTCGGCGGGATGAGCTTCTCGAAGTTGTCGGAGGTCGCGGACCGGATGTTGGTCTGCTGCTTCTCCTTGGTGATGTTGACGTCCATGTCGTCGGCGCGGGAGTTCTCGCCGATGATCATGCCCTCGTAGACCTCGGTGGTCGGGTCCACGAACATCACGCCGCGCTCCTGCAGCGAGGTCATGGCGTACGCCGTCGCGGCGCCCTTGCGGTCGGCGACGAGCGAGCCGTTGTTGCGCGAGCGGATCTCGCCGGCCCACGGCTCGTAGCCCTCGGAGATGTGGTGGGCGATGCCGGTGCCGCGGGTGTCGGTGAGGAACTCGGTGCGGAAGCCGATCAGGCCGCGAGCCGGGACCAGGAACTCCATCCGCACCCAGCCGGTGCCGTGGTTGGTCATCTGCTCCATCCGGCCCTTCCGGGTGGCGAGCAGCTCGGTGATCGCGCCGAGGTACTCCTCGGGGGCGTCGATGGTGAGGCGCTCCATCGGCTCGTGGACCTTGCCGTTGACCTCCCTGGTGACCACCTGCGGCTTGCCGACGGTCAGCTCGAAGCCCTCGCGACGCATCTGCTCGACGAGGATCGCCAGCGCCAGCTCGCCACGCCCCTGGACCTCCCAGGCGTCCGGGCGCTCGGTCGGCAGGATCCGCAGCGACACGTTGCCGATCAGCTCGCTGTCGAGACGGTCCTTGACCAGGCGGGCAGTGACCTTGCCGCCCTTGGTGCGACCGACCAGCGGCGAGGTGTTGGTGCCGATGGTCATCGAGATGGCCGGCTCGTCGACGTGGATGAGCGGCAGCGCGACGGGGTTCTCCGGGTCGGCCAGCGTCTCGCCGATGGTGATCTCGGGGATGCCCGCGATGGCGACGATGTCGCCGGGACCGGCTGACTCGCCGGGCTGGCGCTCGAGGCCCTCGGTGATCAGGAGCTCGGTGATCTTCACGTTCTTGACGGTGCCGTCGCGCTTCATCCAGGCCACCTGCTGGCCCTTGCGCAGGGTGCCCTCGTGGACCCGCACCAGGGCGAGGCGGCCGAGGAACGGCGAGGAGTCGAGGTTGGTGACGTGGGCCTGCAGCGGCGCGCCCTCGGTGTACGTCGGGGCCGGGATCGTCTCGAGGATCGTCTTGAACAGCGGCTCGAGGTCCTCGGAGTCGGGCAGCTCGCCGTTCTCCGGCGCGGCCATGCCGGCCACTCCGGCGCGGCCCGAGGCGTAGACGACGGGGAAGTCGAGTGCGTCCTGGCTGTGGCTCTCGTCGAGCAGGTCCATGAAGAGCTCGTAGGTCTCGTCGACGACCTCGGCGATCCGGGCGTCACCACGGTCGGTCTTGTTGACTACCAGGATCACCGGCATGTCGGCGTTGAGCGCCTTGCGGAGTACGAAGCGGGTCTGCGGCAGCGGCCCCTCGGAGGCGTCGACCAGCAGCACGATGCCGTCGACCATCGAGAGTCCACGCTCGACCTCGCCACCGAAGTCGGCGTGGCCCGGGGTGTCGATGATGTTGATGACCATCGGCTGGCCGCCGCCCGCGGGGCCCGCGTAGTGCACCGCGGTGTTCTTCGCGAGGATGGTGATGCCCTTCTCGCGCTCGAGGTCGCCGGAGTCCATGACCCGCTCGGCGACGCTCTCGGCCTGGTGCGCGGTGAACGCGCCGGCCTGACGCAGCATCGCGTCGACCAGCGTCGTCTTGCCGTGGTCGACGTGGGCGACGATGGCGACGTTGCGCAGGTCGGTGCGCAGGGTCCGGGAGTTTTCGGCAGACATGGAGGTACGGCGTCCGTTCAGTGGAGTTCAGAGGGCCCGATGGGCCTTGTCGAGTCTAGTCGGCGGCGCGTCTCCCACCGAATGCCCGCCGGGACGCTGGCCTGTCTAGGGTGTCTCCATGCCGACGTACTGGGTCAACACGGTCAGCCTCGAGCACGTCGAGGCCGCCGTCGCCGGCGGCTTCACCCAGGCGCACCACGGCAATGACACCGGCCTGCGTCGGATGCGTCCCGGCGACGAGATGGTCTTCTACTCGCCGCGTACGGCGATGCGGTCGGGCTCGCCGTTGCGCCGCTTCACCGCGCTCGGCACCGTCACCGGCGACGCGCCCTACCAGGAGAAGGTGCGTCCCGACTTCCGTCCGTGGCGACTGGCCGTCGACTTCCAGGAGACCCGGCACGCCGACCCCGGGCCGTTGCTGGAGGACCTGTCGTTCATCACCGACGTCGCGAGCTGGGGGACGCCGTTCCGGCGCGGTCTCTTCGAGATCCCGGCCAGCGACTTCGAGCTGATCCGGGCGGCCATGACGCCCGACCCCGCTTGACCCCGGCCGACTAGATTGGCGGGCATGCCGACGTACGCCAGTGCCGACCGGGTCGACCGCGACCAGCTCCTCGACTTCGTCCGCACCCGCCACCGGATGACCCTGGTGACCACCCGCCGCGACGGGCGCCCGCAGGTCTCGCCGGTCAGCGGCGGGGTGGACGACGAGGGCCGGATCGTGATCTCCACCTACCCCGACCGCGCCAAGGCGGTCAACCTGCGTCGTGAGCCGACGGCCTCGGTGCTGGTGCACTCCGACGACTGGAACGACCCCTACGTCCAGGTCGACGGCACCGCCGAGGTGCTCGACATGCCGTCGGTCGAGGCGGAGGACGCGCTGGTGGAGTACTTCCGGTGCATCGCGGGGGAGCACGACGACTGGGACGAGTACCGCGAGGCGATGCGCAAGCAGGGCAAGTCGCTGATCCGGATCACCGTCGAGGACTGGGGCCCGGTGGCCCGCGGCGGGTTCCCGCCGGACCGGGCGCCCAGCTGACCCCCAGCTGACCCCTTGTCCACTGTCGGTGCCGTGGGCTTCCCTAGAGACATGCCTCGGACCCACTGCACCTTCATCCCGCCCTACCTGCTGCGCGAGATGTCCTCCGCGCCTGCCGACGCCACGCTCGCCCTCGACGAGCAGCTGCGGGCCGAGCGGGCCGCGGGTCCCGCCGGCCGCACACCGGTGCTGCCCGCGACCGGCCCGGCCTGGGTGGTGCACACCGCCGACAACGGCACCGACCTGCCGGGTGAGCCGGTGCGCTCTGCCGGCGAGCCCGAGGTGGGCGACGCCGCGGTCGACGAGGCGGCCTACGGGATCACCGGATCGCTGGCCCTCTTCGCGGAGGTCTACGGGCGGGCGTCGTACGACGACGACGGCGCGCCGGTCAGCCTGACCGTGCACTACGGCCAGGACTACGACAACGCCTTCTGGGACGGCACCCAGCTGGTCTTCGGGGACGGCGACGGCGAGGTCTTCGACCGGTTCACCAAGCCGGTGGACGTGCTCGGCCACGAGCTCACCCATGCGGTCACCGAGCGCACGGCGGGGTTGGTCTACCAGGGCCAGTCCGGCGCGCTCAACGAGTCGATGTCCGACGTGTTCGCCTCCTGCGTCAAGCAGCGGCTGCTCGGTCAGTCACCGGCCGAGGCCGACTGGCTGATCGGCGAGGGCCTCTTCCAGCCCGGCATCAACGCCCGCGGTCTGCGCGACATGGCCGCGCCCGGCACGGCGTACGACGACCCGGCGCTCGGCAAGGACCCGCAGCCGGCCGACATGGCGGGCTACGTCGAGACCACCGACGACAACGGCGGGGTGCACCTCAACTCCGGCATCCCCAACCGGGCCTTCCAGCTGGCGGCGGTCGCGATCGGCACCAGCTCCTGGGAGGGCGCCGGGCGGGTCTGGTACGACGCCCTGACCGGCGACCAGGTCGGGCCGACGACCGACTTCGCGGGCTTCGCGGCCGCCACGATCGCGGCGGCGGGGGCGTCGGCCGACGCGGTGCGTGATGCCTGGGCGACGGTCGGTGTGGAGCCGTCGACCTCGGCTCCGGCGCCGACCTCCGGGGGACCTGCCGTGGTGGCCGGGCGGGTGAGCGTGCGCCGTACGGGTGGTTTCGCCGGGCTGACCACCGGCGGGGAGGTGGATCTCGACGCCGAGGACGAACGCGCCGGGGAGCTGCGGGGGCTGGTGGAGCGCATCGATCCGCAGCAGCTGGCGGTCAGCGGCTCCCATCCCGACCGGTTCGTCTACGACTTCGACCTCTGTGGGTCGCACGTGACGGTCCCCGAGCAGGACCTCACCCCGGACCTGCGCCGGGTCGCCGACCTGGTGCTGCGCGACCCGTCCTAGCTAGGCCAGGGCGCGGTCGAGGGCCGCGACCACGTGCAGCGCCGTACACGGGAAGACCGGCACGTCCGCGTCCGCCTGGTGCACCAGCAGCTCGAGCTCGGTGCAGCCCAGGATGACGCCGCCGGCGCCGGCGTCCCAGAGCTCGTCGATCACTGCCACGATGGTGCGCCGCGAGGTGTCGAGCAGCCGGCCGTGCACGACCTCCTCGTAGATGATCCGGTTGATCGTGGCGTGGTGGCGTACGTCGGGCACCCGGATGCTCAGACCGTGGGAGGCGACTCGGTCGGTGAAGAACGGTCGTTCCATGGCGACGCTCGTGCCGAGGAAGCCGACCGACTCCAGGCGCTCGGCCTTGCAGGCCTGCGCGACCACGTCGGCGAGGTGCAGCAGGGGGATGCCGACCGCGTCCGCCACCTGGTCGGCGACCTGGTGGAAGGTCGTCGTGCACAGCATCAGGAAGTCGGCGCCCGCGGCCTCGACACCCTGCGCGGCGGTGGTGAGGATCGCCGCGATGTCGTCCCAGCGCTCCTGCTGCTCGAGCGCGGTCACCTCCGCGAAGTCGACCGACGCCAGCACCGTGCGCGCGGACGACAGCCCACCGACCCGCTGCTCGACGCCCTGATTGAGTCCCTGGTAGTAGGCGGCGCTGCTCTCCCAGCTCATGCCGCCGACGAGTCCGATGGTCTGCATGGCGAGAGTCTGGCAGAGATTCGAGAGTGTTCGCAGGGTCCCTCGGTGGGATACCTACGGACGAGATGGTTGCTCGGTGACGTCCCGGACAGCCATCTGGTCCGTGGCTACCCCGCCTGCCGGGCTACCCCCTGCGGTCGACCTTGAACTGGGAGGCCTGCGCACGGGGGCGGATCACCAGCTCGTCGATGTTGACGTGGGCGGGACGGGTGACCATCCAGGTGATCGCATCGGCGACGTCGTCGGCGGTGAGTGGCTCGGCCACCCCGGCGTACACGGCCTCCGCCTTCTCCTGGTCGCCGTCGAAGCGGATCAGTGAGAACTCGTCGGTCTTCACCATCCCCGGCGCGATCTCGCAGACCCGCACCGGCTGGTCGAAGAGCTCGAGCCGCAACGTCTCGGACACCACCTGGGTGCCGTGCTTGGCGATCGTGTAGCCGGCGCCGCCCTCGTAGGCGATCCGACCGGCGGTCGAACCGACGTTGAGGATCACCCCGGCGCCGCTGGCGACCAGCGCCGGCACCAGCGCCCGGGTCACCTGCATCAGGCCGATCACGTTGACCTCGAAGGTGCGTCGCCAGTCGTCGCTGTCGGCCTCGATCACGGGCGAGGCGCCGAACGCACCGCCCGCGTTGTTGATGAGTACGTCGAGCCGCGGGCCGACCGCGGCAGCGAGGGTGGCGACCGAGTCCTCGGAGGTCACGTCGCACTCGACCGGCGTACCCCCGATCTCGGCGGCGAGCGCCTCGATCCGGTCGATCCGGCGGGCGGCGCAGAAGACGTGGAAGCCGGCGGCGGCGAGCTGGCGGGCGGTCGCGGCACCGATGCCGCTGCTGGCTCCGGTCACGACGGCGGTCGGGGTGCTGGTCACACCTCCATTGTGCTTCTCACGAGTGGCCGGCGAGTCGTTGGGTACCGCCGGGAATCAACAGCGCCGTCGGGAGGTTGACTCTTGTTGGACCTGACGAGGGAGAGGACCCCGGTGCATCCTGTGGAGCCGATGAGGCGCGTGGCGATGGTCAGCCTGCACACCTCACCGCTGGACCAGCCGGGGACCGGTGACGCCGGCGGCATGAACGTCTACGTGATCGAGCTCGCCCGCCGGCTGGCTGCCTCCGGCATCGAGGTCGACATCTTCACCCGGGCCACCGGCTCCACCCAGCGCCCGGTCGTCGACGCCGGCGACGGTGTCCAGGTCCACCACATCCACGCCGGGCCCTTCGAGGGGCTCACCAAGGCCGAGCTGCCCGGCCAGCTCTGCGTCTTCGCCCGCGAGGTGCTGCGCGCCGAAGCGGTGCTGCCGGTGGGCCACTACGACGTGGTGCACTCCCACTACTGGCTCTCCGGTCAGGTCGGCGCCCTCGCGCGCGACCGCTGGGGGGTCCCACTGGTGCACTCCATGCACACGATGGCGAAGGTCAAGAACGCCGCACTCGCCGACGGCGACACCCCCGAGCCGATGGCCCGGATCATCGGTGAGGAGCAGGTCGTCGAGGCCGCGGACACCTTGATCGCCAACACCGGGCTCGAGGCCCAGCAGCTGATCAGCCTCTACGGCGCCGACCCGGCCCGCGTCGAGGTGGTCCACCCCGGTGTCGACCTACGCGTCTTCCGGCCGCAGGACCGGGCCGCCGTACGACGCGAGCTGGGCCTGCCCGTCGACGCGAGCGTGCTGCTCTTCGCCGGTCGGATCCAGCCGCTGAAGGCCCCTGACGTGCTGCTGCGTGCCGTCGCCGAGCTGCTCCACCGCTCGCCGCAGCTGCGCTCGCGGTTGGTGGTGCCGATCGTGGGCGGCCCGTCCGGCTCCGGCCTGGAGCACCCGGAGTCGCTCGCCCAGCTCTCCACCGCGCTGGGTCTCGACGACGTGGTGCGGTTCGTGCCGCCGGTGAGCCAGGCCGACCTGGCCCGTTGGTACGCCGCGTCGACCCTGGTCGCCGTACCGTCCTACAACGAGTCCTTCGGCCTGGTCGCCGCCGAGGCGCAGGCAACCGGCACCCCCGTTGTCGCCGCTGCGGTCGGTGGCCTCACGACGGTCGTGCGCGACGAGCACAGCGGCCTGCTGGTCGACGGGCACGAGGCAGCGGCGTGGGCATCCGCGCTCGGACGCGTCGTCGTCGACGACGACCTGCGGCTGCGGCTCGAGACCGGTGCGCTGGAGCAGGCCCGTCAGTTCTCGTGGGAGCGCACCGCGGAGCGCACCCTGGAGGCCTACCAACGGGCCCGGGTGCGGCTGCCCGAGGCGGTCCGGTGAGCGACCCCGTGGCCGACCCCCGGCAGGTGGTCCGTGACCACCTGGCCGACAACGAGCTGGAGTTCGAGGAGGCCGACGGGGTCTTCTCCTTCTCGCTGCCTGGCGAGAAGAAGCTGCAGACCGCGGTCCGGCTCGACGTCGGCTCCCACGCGCTGGGCGTCCACGCCTTCGTGTGCCGCAACCCCGACGAGAACCACGAGCGCGTCTATCGCTGGCTGCTGGAGCGCAACCTCAAGATGTACGCCGTCGCGTTCGCGGTCGACCGGCTCGGGGACATCTACCTCGACGGGCGGCTGCCGCTGTCGTCGGTCACTCCCGACGAGCTGGACCGGCTGCTCGGCTCGGTGCTCTCCTACGCCGACGAGTCGTTCAACGCGATCCTCGAGCTCGGCTTCGCGACCTCGATCCGCAAGGAGTGGGACTGGCGCAAGCTGCGCGGCGAGCCGACCGCGAACCTGGAGGCGTTCCGTGGCTGGCTGGAGGCCGGCGAGTCACCGGGCGAGCATGGCGGCATCGAGCGCACGTAGCAGGGTCAGGCGGGCTGCGGAGGCTCCTCGGCAATGGTCCGCGGCTTGCGTCGGGCCACGGCCACCCCGACCAGGGCGAGCGCGCCGCCGACGTACGCCATCGCCGGCGGAGCCTCGTCGAGGAAGATCACGCCCATCACGATGGTGATCGGGGGGACCAGGTAGGTGGTCACTCCGAGGCCGCTCGCGCTCATGTGGCCCAGCGCGAAGGCGTACGTCGTGAACGCGATCGCCGTCGGGAAGATGCCGAGGTAGACGACCCAGAGGACCGAGGACCTGGGCGCGTCGGCGGCCTGACCGATCAGCTGGCCGAGGAACGGCAGGCAGACGACGGCTCCGACCGAGCACGCCAGCCAGGTCACGTGGATCGCAGGTAGCCGGGTGAGGAGAGGCTTCTGGAGGATGACGCTGATCGAGTAGACGACGGCCGACACCAGGCACAGGACCACCCCGAGCACGTCGCTGCCCCCGCTCTCCGTGCCGCCGGAGATGGACAGGCTGATCAGGCCGACCCCGGTGAAGGCGAGGGCGAGGCCCAGGCCGAGGTAGCGGGTGAACCGCTCGTGCAGGAACGCTGCGGCCAGGAACGCGATCAGCACCGGCGAGACCTGGATCAGCATCGCGGCGGTCCCGGCGTCCACACGACGCTCGCCGGCGTTGAGGGCCACGTTGTAGATGCCGTACCAGAGCACCCCGATCGCCACGATCGACACCCACTCGCGCCGGGTCGGTCGCGGGATGCCCCGGCTCAGGGCCGCCACCCCGAGGCAGAGGGCACCCACGAGCAGTCGCCCCAGGGACAGTGCTCCCGGGGAGAAGTCCTCACCGAGGTGGCGGATCGCGACGAACGCCGACGCCCAGAGCACCAGCGTCACCGCGACGGCCGTCAGTGGCAGCCAGGCCGGTGTGGTGCTGGTCTCGGGGGTGGTCGGGGGCGTCGCCGTACTCGTCACCCGGTCAGCCTAGGGACCTGCGCCGTCCCCTGACACGCGGGTTTCGGACGGGGGTGCGCGATCCGCTGCCAGATCGGCCGGCCGATGAGACTCCCGCGAACCCTCAGAGGTCGAGCTTGTAGCCCAGCCCGCGTACGGTGACGAGGTACTTCGGCTCGCCGGGATCGGGCTCGATCTTCGCCCGCAGCCGCTTGACGTGGACGTCGAGGGTCTTGGTGTCGCCGACGTAGTCGGAGCCCCACACCCGGTCGATGAGCTGGCCACGGGTCAGCACCCTCCCCGGGTTGCGCAGGAACATCTCCAGGAGCTCGAACTCCTTGAGCGGCAACCGCTGGTTGGTGCCGCCGACGGTGACGACATGACGCTCGACGTCCATCCGCACCGGACCTGCTTCGAGGGTGGGCGGTGCCAGGTCCGGCTCGTGGCCGCGACGCAGCACGGCGCGGATCCGGGCGACCAGCTCGCGCGGCGAGTAGGGCTTGGTCACGTAGTCGTCGGCGCCCAGCTCGAGGCCGACCACCTTGTCGACCTCGTCGTCCTTGGCGCTGACCATGATCACCGGGACGCTGGAGGTCTGCCGGATCTGTCGGCACACCTCGGTGCCGGGGATGCCGGGAAGCATCAGGTCGAGCAGCACGATGTCCGCGCCGTTGCGGTCGAACTCCGTCAGCGCGTCGTTGCCGTTGGCGGCGATCGCGACCTCGTAGCCCTCCTTGCGCAACATGTAGGCGAGAGCGTCGCTGTAGCTCTCTTCGTCCTCGACAACGAGTACGCGGGTCACCGATCTGCCTCCTGGTCTCTCCCGGTCGTGAGGTGGCGGGGGAGCGTCAGGGTGAACGTAGACCCTTGACCCTCCACCGACCAGACCCTGACCTCGCCACCATGAGTGGCGGCTACGTGTTTGACGATGGACAGGCCGAGGCCGGTGCCACCGGTGGAACGGTGCCGGGCCGGGTCGACCCGGTAGAAACGCTCGAAGATCCGGTCGATCTCGTCGGGCGGGATCCCGATGCCCTGGTCGACCACCGAGACCTCGACGAGGGTGTCCTGGACCTTGGTCGAGACCAGGACGGTCGCGCCGGAGTCGGAGTAGGAGACCGCGTTGGCGACCAGGTTGGCGACCGCTGCCGTCACCTGCTCCTGGTTGCCGTAGACCGAGAGCCCACGGGTGCCCCCACTGACCACCGAGATCCTCTTGGAGTCGGCGTCGATGGCGCTGGTGTCGAGGGCGATCTCGATGACCTCGTCGAGGTCGACGGGCATCGGCGTCTCCAGCGGCTCGTCGCCCTGCAACCGGGACAGCTCGATCACCTGCTGCACCAGGCGCGAGAGCCGGTCGCTCTCGAGCAGCATCCGGTGCGAGAAGCGCTTGATCGCCTCCGGGTCGTCCGCGGCATCACTGGTGGCCTCGGCCAGCAGCCGGATCGCGCCGACGGGGGTCTTGAGCTCGTGGCTGACGTTGGCCACGAAGTCACGCCGGACGGCCTCGACGCGGCGCTCGCGGGTGCGGTCCTCGAGCAGCGCCAGCACCAGCCTGGCCCCGAGCGGCGCCACCCGGGCGGTGACGTGCCGTGACGGCACGCCGGGGCGCGCCAACAGCAGCTCGGTCTCGCGGATCTGCCCGTCGCGGCGCACCTTGCTGACCAGCTCGGCGAGCTCGGGCGAGAGCAGCGAGGTGCCGCGCACCAGCCCCATGGCGTACGCCGGGGCGGACGCCTTCAGGACCACGTCCGCGTCGTCGACGACCACCGCGCTGCTGCGCAGCACGGAGAGGACGGCCGCCACACCGGGAGGCACGGCGGGCTCCTCCGGGATCGGGGCCGAGGACTGCTGACGGTCGCTGACGTGCCACGCCAGCACCGCGCCGCCGGCGACGACGGCTCCGATGAGCGCGGCGAGAAACGCCTGCGTCGTCGCATCCACCCCTGAATCGTACGAGTCATTTCACCGGGAGTTCGCCCGGAGAGCTCGACCTTCCCAACGTTCATCCCGCGTTCACCGCTCAACCCCGGCGCGTCACCTCGCCCGCCTATGCTCCCGGACATGCGAGAAGCGTTCCACGACCAGCTTGATGCGATCTTCGTCGACCTCGCGGCGCTGTGCCGCAACGTCGAGGAGGCAGTGCGCCTGGCCACCGAAGCCTTGTTCACCGGCGACGCCTCGACCGCGGAGCGGGTGATCAGCGCCGACGTCCAGATCGATCGCTCCCGCGAGCGCATCGAAGACTCCGCGTTCCTGCTGCTGTCGCTCCAGCAGCCCGTCGCCAGCGACCTGCGCACTGTGGTCGCCGCCCTGCGGATGGTGAGCGATCTCGAGCGGATGGGTGACCTCTCGGTCCACGTGGCGAAGATCGCCCGGCTCCGGGTCCCGAACCTGGCCGTCCCCGACGAGCTGCGCCCCACGGTGAGCCGGATGGCCGAGGTCGCCGAGGACATGGTCGGCCGGGTCGCCAAGGTGATCACCGACCGCGACGTCGACGAGGCCCTCGAGCTGGCCAAGGACGACGAGGAGATGGACCAGCTGCGCCGCTCCACCTTCACCGACATGCTCTCGGCCGACTGGGACCACGGGATCGAGGCGGCCGTCGACCTGGCGCTGCTCGGCCGCTACTACGAGCGGATCGCCGACCACGCCGTCTCCGTCTCCAACCGGGTGATCTTCGTGGTCACCGGCGAGAACCCGCGCGCCGTCGGGGCGTAGGCCCGGCACCCGGGGGGAGCAGGCCGGCCGCTGATTGCTCCGGGAGCTGCTAGCGGCCCTGGTTCGCGACGGCGGCCGCCGCCTCGGCGGCGGCCTCGGGATCGAGGTAGGTGCCGCCGGCGACGGTAGGACGCAGCTGCTCGTCGAGCTCGTAGACCAGCGGCATCCCGGTCGGGATGTTGAGCCCGGCGATGGCGTCGTCGCTGATCCCGTCGAGATGCTTGACGACCGCTCGCAGGCTGTTGCCGTGGGCGGCGACGAGCACGGTGCGGCCCGAGCGCAGGTCGGGCACGATGCCGGACTCCCAGTAGGGCAGCATCCGGGCGATGACGTCCTTGAGGCACTCGGTGCGCGGCCGCTCGTCGCCGAGGTCGGCGTACTGCGGCAGCCCGGCCTGGGAGAACTCGCTGTCGTCGTCCAGCGGCGGTGGCGGGACGTCGAAGGAGCGGCGCCAGAGCATGAACTGCTCCTCGCCGTAGGCCTCGAGGGTCTCCTTCTTGTCCTTGCCCTGGAGCGCGCCGTAGTGCCGCTCGTTGAGCCGCCAGGACCGGCGGACCGGGATCCAGTGCCGGTCGGCGGCGTCGAGGGCGAGGTAGGCGGTGTTGATCGCGCGCCGCTGGACCGAGGTGTGCACGACGTCGGGGAGCACGCCGGCCTCGCGCAGCAGCACGCCGCCACGGGTCGCCTCGCTGCGACCCTTCTCGGTCAACGCGACGTCGACCCAGCCGGTGAACAGGTTCTTGGCGTTCCACTCGCTCTCACCGTGGCGGAGCAGGACGAGGGTGAAGGTCATAACCGCTCCTCGCGGGTCGATGGGTGGCTCAGTGCTCGGCGGGCTCGGCTGACGCGGTCTCGCACTGGTCGGGCGCCGCGGGGTCTGGCTTCGACGTGGTGTCGAGGTCGGCGAAGTCGCCACAGTTGGTGACCGCGGGGACCTTCATCTCGACCGTCTGACCGTCGCCGAGGGTGAGGGTGACCTCGAGGAAGTTGCCGGCCTCGAAGGTGCCGGTCACGCCGATCCCGCCGTCCGCGGCGAGGTTGACGTGACCGCCCGGCGCGATCTCGATCGGGTCGAACTCCTCGAACTTCAGCGACGCGTCCTCACCGGTGCCGGCGATGGAGTCGACGGACGCCGACTCGGTCTGGTCGTTGTTGGCGAAGGTGGCGATGAAGGTGCCGGAGTCGGGCTGCCCGGAGACGACCACCGCGCCCAGGACGTCGACGCGGGCGTCACGATCGTTCTCACCCGCAGCGGGGGTGTACTGGCGGTCGGTCGCGTAGTTGAACCCACACGAGGACAGGACCGGTGCGGCGAGCACGAGGGCGCCGGCTGCGGCAAGCAGCCGAGCGGACTGGCGGAGCGGCATTTCACGACCTCACGTGTCGTCGACGGTGTGCGGGCACAGCCTAGCGGTCGGCGGCGACGTCCAGCGCACGCCCTTTCATCGGACCAGCATCGCCGCGACCAGGCCGGCTGCAGCAACCAGGGAGAGCACCAGCAGCGGGGTCGCCCCGATCCGCAGCGCGAGTCGAAGCGGCAGGCTGCGCGAGCCGCGCTCGTGGTCGGCGACCAGGCCCGGTAGCGAGCACAGGACATGGACGACGACCCCCAGCGCGGCCGCCAGCGCGATCATCACGCCCGTCGGCGGTCGGCCGGTGGCGGATCCACCCCAGCCGCCGTACGACGCGAACGCCGGGTAGCACGCCCACCCCGCTGCCCACGTCAGCCAGGACAGGACGCCGTCGCGCAGCGCCAGGTTGCCGAGAGCGCCGAGGGCGAGCGAGGTGAGGTAGACGCAGCCGGCGGTGACCCCGTGGGAGACCGAGAGGGGTACGACGAGCAGCACTCCGCAGCTGAGCGTGAACCACGCCGTCCCCGGATCGAGACGGCCGTCGGCGAGCGGCTTCCCCGGAGCTCCCGCCTGCGCGTCACGGCGTCGGTCCACGAGGTCGTTGTGCCAGCCCAGGACGGCCTGGCCGACCAGCACGGTGGCGAGGACCAGCCAGACCTCACGGGGCGGCCGGCCGCCCGCCGCGGCGGCGAGCGCGAGCCCGGCCGCGGTCAGGACCGCCTGGCGGGGGTGCGCTGCCCGGACCAGCAGCACGAGGGTGCTGTGGGCGGCTCGCATACCGCGCAGTATCGACCAGCCAGGGGTGCAGAAACGCCACTCCATGGCCGCCACCACACGGGTCCGTCATCTGTCAAGCCCCGATAGTGCCCCTGACCTGCACAAACGATGAATGGGTCAATTCGGGCGCGTGTTAGAATGGTGGCCTAGGAAGGGGTACATCACATATGACTTTCACCGTCGGCGAAACGGTTGTCTACCCGAATCACGGAGCCGCTGTCATCGAAGACATCGAGATGCGGACCATCAAGGGAGAGGACCGGCAGTACCTCGTACTCCGCATCGTCGCCCAGCAGGACCTGGTGGTTCGTGTCCCGTCGTGCAACCTCGATCTGGTCGGGGTTCGTGACGTCGTGGACAAGGAAGGCCTCGAGCGGGTGTTCGACGTCCTGCGTGCCGCGCATGTCGAGGAGCCGACCAACTGGTCGCGACGCTACAAGGCGAACCTCGAGAAGCTGCACAGTGGTGACGTGATGAAGGTGGCCGAGGTCGTCCGCGACCTGTGGCGCCGCGAGCGTGACCGGGGCCTGTCGGCCGGCGAGAAGCGGATGCTGGCCAAGGCGCGGCAGATCCTGGTCTCCGAGCTGGCGCTGGCCGAGCACACCAACGAGGACAAGGCGGAAGCCCTCCTCGACGAGGTCCTCGCTTCCTGAGCGACCACGTTGCACGACTCTCACGAGGCCCCCGGACTCCGGTCCGGGGGCCTCGTGCCGTCCGGACACCGCCACCCCCTACCGTGGTGGGCCATGAGCCACGACTCGGTCGACCTCCTCGACGACCTGCCCGCGGTCGGGGTGGTGCTCGAGCAGGATCGCGGATCGCTGCCGTTCGCGCTGATCCACGGTGAGGCGCTGGTCGCCTGCGCGGTCTGGTCGCTCGGCCAGTCCGGGGTGACCCCCATCGACGCGGACACGCCCTGGGAGGACCTGGTCGCCTCCGAGCAGCCGTTGGTGCTGCACGACGTGCTCTGCCCGATGACGCCGCCGGAGTTCCTCGCCGCCTGCGTCGTGCGGTCGTACGACGCCGGCCGGGTGGTCGTCGGCATCCGCCCGGTCACCGACACCCTCAAGCACGTCGAGGGCGGCCTCGTCGGCGCGACGGTCGACCGCGACCGGGTCGTCTCCGTCGCCTCACCGGTCGTGCTCCCTCCCGCCGTCGTGGCCGCGCTGGTCGGACTGCCGACGTACGACCTCGTGGACCTGGTGGCCTGGCTGCGGGCGCGCTACCCGGTCGACCTGGTCGAGGCACCTCCCGAGGCCAGGCGGGTCGGCTCGGTCGAGGACGTGCGCGTGCTGGAGGCGTTGACCGGGCCGGACGTCAGCTGAGCCGGCCCGCCAGGACCAGGTCCTCGGGGAAGGTGACCTTCAGGTTGCGAGGAGTGCTCGGGACGGCGACCACCGGCAGATCGGTGAAGCGGCTGAAGCAGGCCGCCGTGTCGGTGCCCTCGAAGCCTGCTGCCGCGGCCTCCCGGTAGCCCGCGAGCAGCGGCGCCGCCCGGAACGCCTGCGGCGTCTGGACCCCGGCGAGGACGGCGTCGAGGGGAGCATCGAGGGCCAGCAGCCCCGGCAGGGGCACGACGGGGATGGCACCGCCGCGCTCGCGGGCCGCCTCGATGGTGGCCGCGAACAGGCCGGCGCCGGCCAGCGGACGGGCGCCGTCGTGGACCGCGACCACATCGATCACCCCGGTCGTGACCTCGGCCGCGAGCGACCGCAGTGCGTTCCACTCCGAGGCGTGCCTGCTGGAGCCGCCGTCGACGACCGCCAGCGTCGGGCCGTCCACCCGGTCCAGGAGGTGCTCCACGTGCGGAAGCACCGCGGCGGCGACGTCGCCCTGCTCGCCGGGCCGGACCACGAGGAGCACCCGGCTGACGTCTGCGAGTCCCAGCGCGTCACGGACCGACCAGGCCAGGACGGGGACTCCTGCGAGGGGTAGCAGCACCTTGTTGACGTCTGCGCCCACCCGGGTGCCGGAGCCCGCGGCGAGGATCACGACAGCTGCAGGCACGTGGCGCAGTCTACGAAACCCGGCCGGGCAAAGTGTTTTCACGGCTGTTACATGGCGAAACAGGTGCTTGACGCGCCGGCTCTACGTTCGTCGGACCTGGAAGGGGCAACTCCGATGACATCTGCGGTACTGCGGACCTCGGCGTGAGGTCGCGATGACGCCGGGAGCCGCCCGGGGCAGCAGCACGGAGGAGTGGCAGCCGGTGTGCCGCTTCGCCGAGCTCGTGGTCGAGCGGGGGGCCACCGCGCTCGTGCATGGGCAGGCCCTCGCGATCTTCCGGACCCTGGACGACCAGGTCTACGTGCTCGGCAACCACGATCCGTTCGCGAAGGCGTCGAACCTCGCCCGCGGCATCGTGGGAATGCGCGGCGGGGTCCCGTTCGTCGCCTCGCCCTCGCACAAGCACGCGTTCGACCTGCGCACGGGCCGATGCCTCGACGACCGGCACGTGTCCGTCCCGGTGTACGACGTACGCGTCGTCGACGGGATCGTCCTGGTCGGCCACCGCAAGCCCGACGACGCTGCCTAGGAGACAGGTCCCTCCACGGGGGAGGCCGGGCCCAGCACCAGCGCCGTCGCGATCGCAGCCACGCCCTCGCCCCGGCCGGTCAGCCCGAGCCCGTCGGTGGTCGTCGCGGAGACCGACACGGGAGCGTCCAGCGCGGCGGACAGGGCCGCCTCCGCCTCGGCGCGACGCGGGCCCAGCCGCGGCCGGTTGCCGATCACCTGGACCGCGACGTTGCCGATGGTGAAGCCTGCGGCCCGGAGCCGCCGGGCGGTCTCGCCGAGCAGGGCCGCGCCCGAGGCGCCGGCCCACTGCGGCTCCGACGTGCCGAAGTTCGAGCCCAGGTCGCCCAGCCCGGCCGCCGAGAGCAGCGCGTCGCACGCGGCGTGGGCGGCGACGTCGGCGTCGGAGTGACCCTCGAGACCCTGTGGCTCGTCGGGCCAGGCGAGGCCGGCCAGGTGGAGGGGTACGCCGTCGACGAGCCGGTGCACGTCGGTGCCGACACCGACTCGGGGGAGTTGTTCCACGCGACGATCATGCCTGAGGGACAATCCTGCGGGTGAGGACAACTCGCGGCACCTGGTCGCTGGCCGGACTGATCGCCGGCTTCGCCGGCGTGGCGACCAGCTACGTCGTCGCGATGGTGATGACCATCCGCGACCCACCGCTCGTGGCCGTCGCCGAGCTGGTCATCCGGCTCACGCCGGGCGTGGTGGTCGAGCGGGCGATCCGGATCTTCGGTCACCACGACAAGGCCTTCCTGCTGGCGGTGATCCTGCTCGTGTGCGGGGTGCTCTTCGCGTGGGCCGGCCGGCTCGCCCGGCGAACCTGGTGGGCGCCGACGATCGTGTTCGCCGCCCTCGCCGTCGCCGGGGGCCTGGTGGTGTGGACCCAGAACGGCGCCACCGCAGTGGACCTGCTGCCCATCGCGGTCGGGTTCGCCACCTGGCTGGTCTGCCTGTCGCTGCTGACCGAGCCGCTGCGCCGCCACGAGCTGGCGCTGGTTGCGGACGCCGCCGCGGCGCGTGGCCCTGCCGACGGGCCGGCCGCCGACCACACCCGCCGTACCTTCCTGATCCGAGCGGGCGCGATGACCGCTGCTGCGGGCGTGCTCGCGGTCGTCGGCCGCACCGTCGGACGCGGGCGCCGGCACGTCGAGGAGGCCCGGCGGCTGCTCCGACTGCCGGGGGTGACGCCTCCTGACCTGCCGGACGGGGTCCGGGTCAGGACCCGGGGGTCTCGCCCTGGATGACGGAGGCCGAGGACTTCTACCGGATCGACACCGCGATGGTGGTGCCCGCGATCGAGCCCGCGGACTGGCAGCTGCGCATCCACGGGATGGTGGACCGGGAGATCGTGCTGACCTACCAGGAGCTGATCGCGCGCCGTACGACGCAGGCGTGGATCACCCTCAACTGCGTGTCGAACCCGATCGGCGGTGACCTGGTCGGCAACGCGTGGTGGAGCGGGGTCCGGGTCGCCGAGCTGCTGGCTGCGGCCGGGGTCCACGACGGCGCGGACGCGGTGCTGCAGACCTCGGAGGACGGCTGGACCTGCGGGACGCCGCTGGGTGCCCTGACCGACGACCGCAACGCGGTGCTGGCGGTCGCGATGAACGGTGAGCCGCTGCCGATCGACCACGGCTTCCCGGTGCGCACCGTGGTGCCGGGGCTCTACGGCTACGTGTCGGCGTGCAAGTGGGTGGTGGACCTCGAGGTGACCAGGTTCGCCGACGTGGACGCCTACTGGACCCGCAAGGGCTGGTCGGAGCTGGGCCCGGTCAAGATCGCCTCCCGCATCGACGTGCCCGCCTCCGGCGACGACGTGCCGTCCGGCGCGACCCGGATCGCTGGCGTGGCCTGGGCGCAGCACACCGGCATCGACGCGGTCGAGGTGGCCGTGGACGGTGGGGCCTGGACGGCCGCCGAGCTCGCGGCCGAGCCGACGATCGACAGCTGGGTGCAGTGGACGACCACCGTCGACCTCACGCCGGGGGACCACACCGTGAGGGTGCGTGCGACCGACCGGGCGGGCACCGTCCAGACCGGCGTCGAGCGCGACGTGCTCCCCGACGGGGCCACCGGCTGGCACACCATCGAGTTCAGCGTGACGGAGCCCGACGATGGGTGACTTCAGCGAGCACGACGGTGCGGCGCTGGTGGTCGGCGGCGGCGGTGGTCTCGGGCTGGCGATCACCCGGATGCTCGCCAGCCGCGGTTCCGACGTGGCGGTGACCTTCCGCTCGCGCCCGGAGGCGGGCGATGCAGCCGCGGACGCGGCGCGGGAGTGGGGCGTGCGGGCCGCGGCGTACGCGCTGGACCTGGGCGTGCCGTCGGCGGCCGCTGACGCTGCGGACCTGGTCGAGCAGGTGGCTGCGGCGTACGGCGGGCTGCACACGGTCGTCTACGCCGCCGGCCCGCACGTGCCGATGACGCACCTGTCGCAGGTGCCGCCACGGGCGATGGCCGATCAGCTCGGCGCGGACGCGGCCGGCTTCTATGCGATCGTCCACCCGGCCCTGGCCCACCTGCGCGCCGCACAGGGCTCGGTGGTCGCGGTGACGACCGCTGCGACGGCCCGGTTCCCGGTCCGCGACGGGCTCTCGACGGCTCCCAAGGCGGCTGTCGAGGCGCTGGTCCGGGCGCTCGCGGCCGAGGAGGGCAGGTACGGCGTCCGCGTCAACGCGGTCGGTCCCGGGATGCTCACCGACGGGATGGCGGCCCGGCTGATCTCGACCGGCGAGCTCTCCGAGGAGGCGCTCGCCATCACCCGCCGCAACATCCCGCTGCGGCGCTTCGGCAACGCCACCGACATCGCCGAGGCGGTGTGCTTCCTCGCCTCCCCGCGGGCCGGCTTCATCTCGGGTCAGAAGCTGGACGTGGACGGTGGCTACGGAGTCTGACGGGGGTTGATCTCGCGATGCAGGCCGCGGGCCGCGACTTCCCTAGACTGGGAGGGTGACCTTCAGGCTCTATGACACCGCGACGCGCGAAGTCCGCGACTTCGTCCCCCTCGAGGAGGGGAAGGCCGGTCTCTACCTCTGTGGGCTCACCGTGCAGGCGGAGCCGCACATCGGGCACGTGCGCTCGGGCGTCGCCTTCGACGTCCTGCAGCGCTGGCTGCGGCACCTCGGTCTCGAGGTCACCTTCATCCGCAACGTCACCGACATCGACGACAAGATCCTGACCAAGGCCGCTGCGCAGGGGCGGCCCTGGTACAACCTCGCCTCCGCGATGAAGCGCGAGCTGGACCACGCCTACGCCGCGCTCAACGTCGCTCCGCCGACCTACGAGCCGGCGGCCACGGGCCACATCCCCGAGATGGTCGAGCTGATCGAGGCGCTGATCGAGCGCGGTCATGCCTACGCGGCCGCCGACGGCTCGGGCGACGTCTACTTCGACGTGCGGTCGTGGCCGACGTACGGCGAGCTGACCCACCAGAAGATCGACGACATGGAGGCGGCAGAGGACGCCGACCCCCGCGGCAAGCGCGACCCGCGCGACTTCGCCCTGTGGAAGGGCCGCAAGGAGTCCGAGCCGGCGACCGCGTCCTGGCCGAGCCCCTGGGGCCGCGGCCGACCGGGCTGGCACATCGAGTGCTCGGCGATGGCGTCGAAGTATCTCGGCACCGCCTTCGACATCCACGGCGGTGGCGTCGACCTGCGCTTCCCCCACCACGAGAACGAGCAGGCCCAGTCCCGTGCGGCCGGCCACTCGTTCGCGTCGTACTGGATGCACAACGCGTGGATCACCGCTGCCGGCGAGAAGATGAGCAAGTCGCTCGGCAACACCCTCGCCATCCCGTCGGTGCTGCAGCGCTTCCGTGGGATCGAGCTGCGCTACTACATGGTGGCCGCGCACTACCGCAGCCACGTCGAGTTCAGCTTCGAGGCGCTCGAGGAGGCGGCGGTCGGCTTCCGCCGGATCGAGGGCTTCCTCGGTCGCGCCGGCGACCCTGCCGAGCCCGGCGAGCTGCCGGTCGGCTTCGTCGCGGCCCTCAACGACGACCTCGGTACGCCGGCCGCGGTGGCGGTCCTGCACGACACCGTGCGTGAGGGCAACCGGCTGCTGGGCGACGGCGACGTCGCTGGTGCGCAGGCCCAGGCAGCCGCGGTGCTCGCGATGCTGGAGCTGCTCGGCCTGCACCCGGCCGACCCCGCCTGGGGTGCGCGTAGCGGTGACGACGAGCTGCTCACCAACGCCGTCGACGTCCTCGTCGCCGGACTGCTGGAGCAGCGGGCCGACGCGCGGGCCAGCAAGGACTTCGCCGCAGCCGACGCGATCCGGGACCGGATCAAGGCGGCGGGCATCGAGATCGAGGACACCCCCGACGGCCCGAAGTGGTCACTGGAAGCAGGCACGTAACCATGGCTGGTAATTCGCAGCGCAAGGGCTCGATCCGCAAGAGCAGCAAGGGCGCGACCGTGGGCTCCGGTGGCAAGGTCAAGCGCGGCCTCGAGGGTCGCGGCCCGACCCCCAAGGCCAAGGACCGTCCCAACCACAAGGTCTACAAGCAGGCCAACAAGGTCGACAAGTCCGCGGCCGCGCGCCCGAAGCGGCGCCGGACCGGCAGCACCGACGCCGAGTGGATCGCGGGACGCAACTCCGTGCTCGAGGCGCTGCGCGAGGGGGTCCCGGTGAGCGGGGTCTACGTCGCCGAGGGCGCCGAGCGCGACAGCCGGCTGCGCGAGTGCTTCGCGGTCGCGGCCGACCGTGGCATCAGCCTGCTCGAGGTGACCCGCAACGAGCTGGACCGGATGACCTCCGGCGCCGTGCACCAGGGCCTCGCCGCCCGGATCCCGTCCTACGAGTACGCCCACCCCGACGACCTGCTCGAGGCGGCCCGCGCCAACGGCGAGCCGCCGCTGATCGTGGCCCTCGACCAGGTCACCGACCCGCGCAACCTCGGCGCGGTGATCCGCAGCGCGGCCGGCTTCGGCGCCCACGGCGTGGTCATCCCCGAGCGCCGCTCGGCCGGCATGACCGCCTCGGCGTGGAAGTCCAGTGCCGGCGCCGCGGCCCGGATCCCGGTCGCCCAGACCGTCAACCTGGTCCGCCAGCTCAAGGCCTTCCAGGACGCCGGCTGCATGGTCGTCGGACTGGCCGCCGACGGCGACGTGAGCCTGCCCGACCTCGACCTCGCCGACGGACCGCTGGTCGTCGTGGTCGGCTCCGAGGGCAACGGGCTCTCCCGTCTGGTGGCCGAGACCTGCGACCAGCTGGTGTCGATCCCGATGGCCAACCAGCTGGAGTCCCTCAACGCGGGTGTCGCGGCGTCGGTGACGCTCTACGCCATCTCCGAGGCGCGCCGCTGACCGTGCCGCCCACCACCCGTGCCTGGCGGATCGCCGGGTACGTCGTCGTCTGGCTGGCGTGCTCGGTGCTGGCCGGGTTGGTGCTGTTCCTGACCAGCAGCCAGACGATCGTGCTGGCCAGCCACGACGCGGTGATCCGGCCGAACCTCAGCGGCCGGGCCGAGCTGGACACCGGGCCGGTGCTGCCCGACGTGCGCCTGGACGGCCCCGGGCTGATCGGCGTCGACATCCGGCTCGGCAAGACCGAGGCCAGCTCGACCAACGAGCTGGTGCAGCGCTACGCCGTGCTCGCCGGCCAGCCGGAGGGCCAGATCGCCAAGGTCGCCGACGCCGTCCAGGACCTGGCCGTGGACGCGGCCCTGCGCGGCGCCGTGCTCGGGCTGGTGCCGATCGGGATCTGGCTTCTCGTCGGACCTCGCCGTCGCCACGACCTCGTCTCCCGGCTCGGGGCCCCGCAGGCGCTGCTCGCGCTCGGGCTGGTCGCTGCCCTCGGTCTAGCGCTGTGGCAGCCGTGGGCCGGCGACGACGAGTCCGTGGCCGACGAGACCGACTGGGAGTCGCTCGCCGACTTCGTCGGCCCGGACGTGCCGGTCCCCGACGAGCTGGACGGCATCGAGGTGCGCGGCGACGTCACGACCAACCAGACCCGTCGGCTCATCGAGAGCGCCGTCGACACCTACGACAAGAGCAAGGCCTTCTACGCGACCGCGGCCGGCGAGGCCGCCGACCTCGAGCTGCGGGTGCCGGAGCAGGACGAGACCGTCGTCGCGTTCGTCTCCGACCGGCACGACAACATCGGCATGGACCCGGTCGCGCGCGCGATCGCGGACGCGGCCGGCGCGACGGGGGTCTTCGACGGCGGTGACGACACCTCGACCGGCAGCAGCTGGGAGGCGTTCTCCCTCGACTCCGTCTCGGCCTCCTTCGAGGACCTGGACCGGCTGGGGCGTCGCCGGCAACCACGACAACGGCGACTTCGTGCACACCTATCTCCAGGACCAGGGCTGGACGATGCTCGACGGCGAGGTCGTCGACGGGCCCGGGGGCTCGACGCTGCTCGGTGTCGACGACCCGCGCGCGAGCGGGCTGGGCAACTGGCGCGACGAGACCGGCCTGAGCTTCGGCGACGTCGAGTCGAGGCTGGCCGACGCGGCCTGCGACGCCGACGAGCGGATCGCCACGATGCTGGTCCACGACGCCAACCTCGGCCGGGAGGCGCTGGCGCGCGGCTGCGTCGACCTGGTCCTCGGCGGTCACCTCCATCTCCGGTCCGGACCGACCCTGGTGCTCGGTGAGAACGGCCGGCGGGGCTACACCTACACGACCGGCACGACCGGCGGGGCGGCGTACGCCATCGCGATCGGCAGCAAGCCCCGACGGGCCGCCGACGTCAGCCTGGTGACCTATCGCGACGGCCGGCCAGCGGGGATGCAGTCGGTGACCCTGCAGACCAACGGTGCCTTCGAGGTGGGCGACTACGTGCCGCTGGAGCTGGGCGACCCGCCGGCCTAGTCGTCGTCGGCCGCGACCAGCTCGTCGGGCTTCTGGGCGAGCACCGTCGCGATGTAGTCGCGGGCGGCGTCGAACATCTCGACCTCGTGACCGGCCCGCTCCGAGACGTACCACCGGTGCAGCAGGATCTCGTGGAAGATCTCGGCGGGCTCCAGCTTGCCGCGCGCCTCGGGCAGGCACCATCGCCATGATCGGCTCGTAGATCTCGGTCAGCCAGCGGTTGGCGACCAGGGTGCGGTCCTCGCGACCGAGGTCGAAGTGGGCGGTGAACGAGGCGATGTCGTTGAGCAGCCGGCGGGCCTGGGCGTCCTCGACGTTGAGGCCGGTCAGCGCCTGCAGCTCGCGACGGTGGTGGCCGAGCTCGACGACCTTCGGCTGGATCCGCATCCGGTCGCCGTCGCAGTCGGTGACGATGTCGAGCTCGTCGACGTCGAAGCCGAGACTCGTTGAGCCGCTCGACGCGCTGCTCGATGCGCCACATCTCGTCGGCCGAGAACTCCTCCGCCGAGGTCAGCTCGGCCCACAGCGCGGTGTAGCGCTCGGTGAGCATCTCGACGATGTCGTGCGCCTCGACCTCGTGGTCCAGCGACTCGCTGGCCTGGAGGTCGAGCAGCTCGGCGAAGACGTTCTCGGTCGCGATGGTCAGGTCGTACTCGCGCAGTCGTGTCGGAGAGGCTGGACTTGAGCTCGCCGGTCTCGGCGTCGACGAGGTAGGCCGCGAACCCGCCGGCGCTGCGCCGGAAGAGCACGTTGGACAGCGACACGTCGCCCCAGTAGAAGTCGGCGAGGTGCAGCCGGACCAGCAGCACCACCATGGCGTCGACCAGCGACGGCAGGTTGTCGGCGCTCAGCCCGTGGCTGAAGAGGCTGCGGTAGGGCAGCGAGAACCGCAGGTGCTGGGTGAGCAGCGCCGCCGGCAGCTCCTCGCCGTGCGTTGTCGACCCGCCCGGTGACGACGCCCTGCGCGACCACCGCTGGCAGCCCCATCCGCTGGAGGTCGCGCAGCAGGCGGTACTCGCGGAAGGCGATCTCCTCGACCGTCTCCTTGACGGCGTAGACGTGTTGCCGCCCAGCCGCACGATGCGCACCACGTGGCGCGACAGCCCGCGCGGGAGGGGGACGACGTGCTCGCTCCACTCCTCGAGCGGCAGCGACCACGGCAGGGTCACCAGCGCCGGGTCGGGCCGGTTGGCGACGATGCGGAGGGCCATGCTGGGAGGTTAGACCTTCCAGATGGCCAGTGCGGGACCGTCGCTCCCCGGCAGCGTGACGGTGCCGCCCAGCTCGACCAGGTCTCCCGTGCCGTCGGTGCCCAGCAGCAGCGAGCCGTCGCCGAACCCGAGCGCCCCGGCGTCCAGGTCGATCGGGGCGCCGGCGGCTCGTCGTACCGCCACCAGGGCGGCGCCAGTCGGGTGCTCGCGCAGGAAGACCAGGGCGTCGTCGTCGACGTGGGCCCAGCGCAGCCCGCCGCGACGCAGCGCCTCGTGCTCGTGGCGGAGCCGGGCGAGTGCGGCGTACGTCGCGAAGGTCTGCTCGTCCCAGGCCTCCGGGTGCTGCCAGGGGAAGGGTCGGCGCGAGTCCTCGCCGAGGACGCCCTCGAGGCCGATCTCGTCGCCGGCGAAGAGCATCGGGACACCGGGCAGCGTGAACTGCAGGGCGGCCGCGACCCGGTGGACGTCGCCGGAGCCGGTCACCGTGCGGATCCGGGCGCTGTCGTGGGAGCCGAGGATGTTCCACGACGCGGTCGTCGCGCGCCAGCCGTAGCGGCCCTGCCACTCGCGCAGGCTCCGGTGCACCGAGGCGCCGGGGCGGCGCGGTGCCGGTGCCGGCCGGCCGAAGGCACGGGCCGGCGAGTCGGGGTCACGCAGCCAGGACCAGACCGGCCAGGAGAAGCCGGAGTAGTTCATGGTGCCGTGCCAGCCGTCGCCGTCGAGGTCGGTCGAGGCGTCGTGGTTGTGCTCGCCGATCACGAAGGCGTCGGCCCGCTCGGCCTCGGCCGTGCGGCGTACGGCGCGGGCCACGTCGTGGTTGACGTCGAGGGTGCCCAGGCGCCCGGTCATGTTGGCGACGTCGACCCGCCAGCCGTCCAGGTCGTACGGCGGGCGTAGCCACCGCGCCACCACCGAGTCGGGTCCCTCGACCATCTCCGCACGCAGGGACGGATCGGCGTGGTTCAGCTTCGGCAGCGTGCCGTGTCCCATCCAGCACTCGTAGGAGCCGTCGGGCAGGAAGTAGTAGAACGAGCGGGCCGGAGCGCCCGGCACGTCGCGCGCCGCGACGAACCACTCGTGGGTGTCGCCGGTGTGGTTGGTGGTGAGGTCACCGAGGATCCGCCAGCCGCGCTCGTGCACGGCTGTCGCCAGCCGCACGTAGGCCTCGTCGCCGCCGAGCAGCGGGTCGACCCGCTCGAAGGTGGAGGCGTTGTAGCGGTGGTTGCTCTCGCCGGGGAAGACCGGAGTGGTGTAGACGACGCTGACCCCGATGTCGGCGAGGTGGTCGAGGTGCTCGGTGATCCCGTCGAGGTCGCCGCCGAAGTACTGCAGCGGGGTCCGCGGGTCGAAGCCCTCGAAGACGACCTCGTCGTCCCAGTCCGCCGGCACCGCCCACTCCGGCGTCTCCCGGTCGGCGGCTGCGGGCGACCGGGCGAAGCGGTCCGGGAAGACCTGGTAGACGACCGCGTCGCGCGCCCAGTCCGGCGGCGGGGTGTGCGAGCTGAGCCGGAAGTCGAAGGTGTCCGGCGGGTCGTGCTCCACGATCCCGACGGCGCTCAGCCAGCGCTGCTCGGCGCCGCTGGCGAGCAGGAAGCGGTAGTGCGTCACCGGGTTGTGGACCGGCAGTCGGCCCTCCCACCACACGGTGTGCTCGTCGCGCGAGGTCTCGACGCACGGGTGGTAGGTCGGCTCCGCGTCGTACGTCGTGCGGATCCAGACGTGGTCGACCGGGTCGTCGGCCGCCGTGCGGCAGCGCACGATCACCTGTGATCCGGGCGCGGGCGCCTCGTCGCCGACGTACATGGGGGAACCGTCGTGGTGGGGCTCGTGCAGGAGGGTCACCGGGACAGGCTTCCGGTCGCGGCGACGCGGATCAAGTTCGCGGGCGTTACGGCTGGGTGTCGCCGGTCACGGCGTTACTAGAACAGGTTCTAGATCGGCTGGTAGCGTCCGCGCCATGAGTCAGTCATCAGCCCGGGTCGTGGTGATCACCGGAGCCGCTTCGGGGATCGGCTACGCGACCGCCGAACTCTTCCGCGACGCCGGAGACATCGTCTTCGGCCTCGACCTCCACGACACGGTGCCCGCGGGCGTGACCTACGTCGAGTGCAACGTCGGCAGCAGAGCCGCCGTCGACGCCGCGATCGAGGTCTGCGCGCAGCATGGCCGGATCGACGTGCTCGCCAACGTCGCGGGCATCGTGCAGTTCGGCCGGATCGAGACCGTCACCGAGGAGGAGTGGGACCGGGTGCACGCGGTCGACCTCAAGGGTCCCTTCATGCTGATCCAGGCCGCGCTGCCGCACCTGCGGGCCTGCCGGGGCAACGTCGTCAACGTCTCCTCGGTCGCCGGCAACGTGGCGCAGCCCTACGCGACGGCGTACGCCGCGGCCAAGGGTGGCCTCACCCAGCTCACCCGGGCGCTGGCACTCGAGCTCTCCCCGGAGGGGATCCGGGTCAACGCGGTCTGCCCGGGCACCGTGGACACCCCGATCGTCGAGCAGGTCTTCCACAAGCTCACCGACGACCTCGACAAGCGGGTCGCGGACCGCTTGATGATGATGCTGCCCGGCGGCGCCATCACACCGAGAGAGATCGGCGAGGCGATCGTCTACCTCGCCGAGGCCCGGATGGTCACCGGCACGATCCTCGCGGTCGACGGCGGGATGAGCTGACGCCGCCGAGGGTCGTACCATGTGGCGGCGTCGTCGGTTCGCCGATGACCAGGCCGCGTTAGCTCAGTTGGTAGAGCTCCCGTCTTGTAAACGGAAGGTCAGGAGTTCGAGTCTCCTACGCGGCTCTGTCAGCGCAGCCGTCGTACCGCGAACGTGGCCGGCGGGTCCGCGATGGCGTCCTGGGCCGCGACCAGCTGGATCTCGCGGGTGCCGGCGGCGATGGTGGCCTCCAGGATCGCGAAGACCGAGGCGGTCGTCCGGGCCAGGGCGGTCTCGGCCGAGCCGCTGGTGCGCAGGTGCGCGAGGTACAGCGCGGCGGTGACGTCGCCGCAGCCGTTGGGGGTGATCGGCAGCAGCGGGGTCTCGACCGCCCAGGCGCCGTCGTCGGAGACCGCGATGACGTCGAGGCGCCCCTCTGGCACCTCGCCGTGGAGGACGCTCGTGACCAGGACGTCCCGCGGGCCGCGGGAGCGGACCTCGTCGACCGCCTCGAGGATCTCGTCCAGCGTCGTGGTGGTGCGGCCGGCGAGGAAGTCGAGCTCGAAGTGGTTGGGCGTGACGATGTCGGCCTGTGGGACCACCGTGTCCCGCATGAACTCCGGGATCCCCGGGCGCACGAACATGCCGCGCCCGACGTCGCCCATCACCGGGTCGCAGCAGTAGACCGCGCCCGGGTTGAGCTCCTTCACCCGGGCGACGGCGTCCAGGATGACGGCACCGACGGCCGGGTCGCCCTGGTAGCCGGAGAGCACCGCGTCCGCCTGGCCGAGCACGCCGCGGTCGTCGATCCCGGCGATCACCTCCCGCACGTCATCGGCCGCAAGGAGCGGCCCGCGCCAGGCGCCGTACCCGGTGTGGTTGGAGAAGTGCACGGTCACCACCGGCCAGACCTCGTGGCCCAGCCGCTGCAGCGGGAAGACCGCGGCGGAGTTGCCGACGTGGCCGTAGGCGACCGAGGACTGGATCGACAGGATCTTCACCGGGGCATCCTCCCCCGATCTGCTGCTAGGGGCTCATTTGTAGGGTCGGGGGCGTGACTGAGATGAGCTACCGCCCGCTGGGCGACTCGGGCCTGATGGTGAGTGCGGTCGGCATCGGGTGCAACGCGTTCAGCAGGCGCGTCGACCTGGCCGGCGTACGCGAGATCCTGGCGGCAGCCCGCGACACCGGCGTGACCCTGCTCGACACCGCTGACATCTACGGCGCGCCGCCGGGCGGCTCCGAGGAGCTGATGGGCGAGGCGCTGCAAGGGCAGCGCGACGAGTTCGTGCTGGCCACCAAGTTCGGCATGGACATGCAGGGTGCCAACGGTGCCGACTTCGGCGCCCGGGCATCACGCCGCTATGTACGACGCGCCGTCGAGGCCAGCCTGCGCCGGTTGCGGACCGATCACATCGACCTCTACCAGCTGCACGAGCCCGACGGGATGACCCCGATCGAGGAGACCCTGTCCGCGCTCACGGAGCTGGTCCACGAAGGCAAGATCGGCTACCTCGGTTGCTCGAACTTCGCCGGCTGGGAGGTGGCGGACGCGGACTGGACCGCGCGGTCGGCCGGTCTCGAGCGGTTCGTGAGCGTGCAGAACCGCTACTCGCTCCTCGACCGCTCCATCGAGGAGGAGGTGGTGCCCGCCTGCGAGACCTTCGGACTGGGCGTGCTGCCGTTCTTCCCGCTGGAGTACGGCCTGCTGACCGGCAAGTACCGGCGCGGCGAGGCGGCACCGGAGGGCTCCCGCGCGCAGCTGGACCCGAGCCGCGCCCAGTGGCTGGCCGGGGCCGACTGGGACCGGATCGAGGCGGTCGAGAGGTACGCCGAGTCGCGCGGGCTCGCCGTGCTCGAGGTCGCGATCGCCGGCCTGGCTGCGCAGCCGGGTGTCTCGTCGGTCATCTCGGGCGCCACCTCCGCGGCCCAGGTGCGGGCGAACGCCGCAGCGCTCCGCTGGGAGCCCACCCCCGACGACCTCGTCGAGCTGGACGAGATCACCGGCTGAGTCTCGACCCGACCCGGGTCAGGCGACCTGCAGGGAGCGCTTGGAGAGGCCCATCCAGAACCCGTCGATGACCTGGATGCCGGGCTCGTCGGCGGTGGTCGCCGCGCCGAGGGTGACGAACAGCGGCGTGTAGTGCTCGACGGTCGGGTGCGCGTAGGGCATGCCCGGGGCGTTGGTCCGGTAGCGGGACAGCTCGTCGACGTCGCCGCGGGCCAGGGCCTCGCCGGCCCAGGCGTCGAAGTCGCTGGACCAGCCGGGCGCGGCTGCGTCGATGCTGAAGTCGCGCAGGAACGGCAGGCCGTGGGTCAGGAATCCGGAGCCGATGATGAGCACCCCCTCGTCGCGCAGCGGGCGGAGCCGCTCGCCGAGGGCCATCAGGCGCACCGGGTCCTGGGTGGGCAGCGACATCTGCAGGACGGGGATGTCGGCGTCGGGGTACATGATCTTCAGCGGCACCCAGGCGCCGTGGTCGAGGCCGCGGCTGGCGTGCTGGTGGACCGGCTCGGTGCGCGGCATCATCGCGGTGATCCGCTGCGCGAGCGCCGTCGAGTCCGGCGTCTGGTAGGTCATCCGGTAGTAGCGCTCGGCGAAGCCGCCGAAGTCGTAGACCAGCGGGGCGCCGTTCGCGCTCAGTGAGACCGGTGCTGACTCCCAGTGCGCGCTGACGATCAGGATCGCCTTCGGTCGGGGCAGGTCCTGCGCCCAGGACGCCAGCTGCGCCGACCACAGCGGGTCGTCGAGCAGCGGCGGGGCGCCGTGGCCGATGTAGAGGGCGGGCATCGTGGCGGTAGTGCTCATGATCACTCCAATGGTTTAAGTCTCAACTTTATTCCATCGGGAGCTGCCAGTCCACTGCGCTCGCACCCTGCTCGACCAGGAGGGCGTTGACCCGGCTGAACGGTCGTGAGCCGATGAAGCCCTTGTGCGCCGAGAGCGGTGACGGGTGCGCTGACTCGACGGCCGGCATGCTGCCGAGCAGCGGCCTGAGCTTGCGGGCGTGGCTGCCCCACAGGAGGGCCACGCACGGGCCGCCCCGTCGGGCGAGTGCCTCGATCGCGCACTGCGTGACGGGCTCCCAGCCCTTGCCGTGGTGCGATCCCGGAGCTGCCCGGTGCCACGGTCAGGGTCCGGTTGAGCAGCATCACGCCCTGGTCCGCCCACGCGGTCAGGTCGCCGTGCGGCGGCGCCGCGATGCCGAGGTCGGTGTGCAGCTCCTGGTAGATGTTGGCCAGGCTGCGCGGGACCGGTCGCACCTCGGCGTCGACAGCGAAGGACAGCCCGATCGGGTGTCCGGGAGTGGGATAGGGGTCCTGCCCGACGACCAGCACACGTACGTCGGCCAGTGGCCGCTGGAACGCCCGGAAGATCCGGTCCCCGGTCGGCAGGTAGGGCCTTCCGGCCGCGAGCTCGGCGCGCAGGAACTGCCCCATCGCCACGACCTGGTCGTCGACCGGGGCGAGGGCCTCGGCCCAGTCGGGGGCCATCAGGCCTCGCTCGACGAGTCCCGCGAGCGCGCTCACCACGTCACCGAGGGCCGCGGTTGGGTCGGGCCAGCCGGTCCAGGAAGGCGACCAGCAGCGCCTCGCGCAGCGCCGGGGCGGCCACGTCGATCATGGCGTTGACCTCGGCCATCCGGGTCGGGAGGGCCAGGTCGCCGCCGGCCGCGTCGGCCTCGCCGACCAGACCCGACGCGGCCAGCAGCCCGTCGAAGTCCGCGTCCGACAGGGCGCTCGGGTCGAGCGCCCCGATGAAGGCCGCCACGTCGGGGTCGACCGCGACCGGTCCCGCCGCGACGGCAGCCGCGACCGACTCGGTCAGGGCGCCGAGGAACTCCTCGACGTGCGCCAGGGTCGCCGCACTCACCGACAGGTGGATGGTCGGCGGCTGGCCGGCGTACGTCATCTGGGGCTGGACGAACCACGACCGCGCCGCCATCTCGTCGCACACCGTGAAGGCGTCGCAGCTGCCGTCGGTCGCCAACGCGATCAGGGTGGAGTCCGGGGCCGCGACCACGGACAGCTCGGGGATCGTGTCCAGGCCGGTCACGATCTGGTCGACCGCGGCGAAGACGTCGGCGGTGAGTCGCTCGTAGCCCGCGTCGCCGAGGGACTCGACGACCGCCCAGGCGCCGGCGAGCGGGCCACCGGACTTCGTGGACTGGAGGGTGGAGTTCAGCATCGTGTAGCCCGGCCAAGCGGCGTACGCGAAGTACTGCGGGCGCCGCTGGGCAGCGGTGCGGTGCAGCAGCACCGAGGTGCCCTTGGGGGCGTAGCCGTACTTGTGCAGGTCCACCGAGATCGAGGTGACACCGTCGACCGCGAAGGTCCACGGGCGGACGTCGCGACCGAGCCGTGCGGCGTACGGCAGCACCCACCCGCCGATGCAGGCGTCGACGTGGCAGCGGATGCCGCGCTCGGCGGCGTGGGCCGCGATCTCGGTCACCGGGTCGATGACGCCGTGGGCGTACGACGGCGCGGACACGGCCACCAGCACGGTCCGTTCCGGGGCCTCGTCGATGGCGGCCCGGGTCGCGGCGACGTCGGCGCGGTGGTCGGGGCCGACCGGCACCAGCACCGCCTCGACGCCGAAGTAGTGGGCGGCCTTGAGGAACGCCGCGTGGATGGTGGTGGGCAGCACCATCCGGGGACGATCGACGTCGGGCCGGCTGTCGCGGGCACCTTGGACGGCGAGCAGCACCGACTCGGTGCCGCCGGAGGTGACGGTGCCGACCGCCTCGGGCGGCGCGTCCAGGAGGTCTGCGGTGAAGCCGACCAGGTCGTTCTCCATCCGCAGCAGGCTCGGGAACGCCGTCGGGTCGAGTCCGTTGGACCCCGCGTACGCCGCCACCGCCTCGCGGCCGATCTGGTCGACGTCGGGCAGGCCGGAGTCGTAGACGTAGGCCAGGGTGCGGCCGCCGTGCACCGGGAGGTCGGCGGCCTGCAGGGCGCGGAGCCTGGTCAGTGCGTCTGTTCGGGGGGCGTCTGTCATGGGGTCACCGTCTCATTCACTTCGGCGGCGTCCAACGAGTAGCGGCGCAGCCACCACAGGCTGAGCAACACCAGGGCTGCGGGCAGGACCGAGAAGCCGAGCACGATCGCGGTCACCGCGGAGTCGGGCTGGACGATGTCGGCGTCGGTCGACGACTGGTAGCCGCCGAGCGCCAGCACCAGCGCGAAGACGGCCGGTCCCAGCGCGAAGCCGAGGGTCTCGCCGGCCGTCCAGACGCCGGTGTAGACGCCCGCCCGGTTGCTGCCGGTCCGTCGGGCGTCGACCGCCGCCGCGTCGGGCAGCATCGCCAGCGGGAAGACCTGGCAGCCGGCGTACCCCACCCCGACGAGCACCACGGCGCCGTACACGAAGGCGACCGGCGCGGACTGGGCGCTCAGCGCGAGCAGCGCACCGGTCGCCAGGATGAGCGACGCGGCGGTGTAGCCGCGCTTCTTGCCGATCCGGGTGCCGAGCGCGGTCCAGGCCGGGGTCAGCAGCAGTGCGGGACCGACGAAGCAGACGAAGAGGATGGTCCCCGCGCCGTCGCGGTCGAGCACGTCGGAGGCGAGGTAGTCGACGCCCGCCAGCATGCAGCCGGTGGCGAGCGCCTGGAAGAGGTAGCAGGTCAGCAGGAACCGGAAGTCGCGCGCCGTGGCGACGATCCGCAGCTGGTCACGGAGGCTGCCGGCGCCCGGCTGCGGTGCTGCGACCGGCGCCCGCCGCGTCCCGAAGTAGGCACCCAGCACCCCGACCACGATGATCGCGGCCATCGCGACGCCCATGATCCGGTAGCCGGTGCGGCCCCCGAACGCGTCCCGGATCAGCGGCGCCGACGCGCCGGCGAGCATGATCGTGAAGGCGAGGATCGCCACTCGCCAGGTCATCAGCCGGGTGCGCTCGTCGTAGGAGTCGGTCATCTCGGCGGGCATCGCGACGTAGGGGACCTGGAAGAACGCGTACGCGGTCGCGCAGGCCAGGAACAGGACCACGACCCAGGCGGCCTCCGCGACCTGGGACCCCATGTCGGGGCCGGCGAAGAGCAGGGCGAAGGCGACGCTGAGACAGAGTCCGGCCCGCAGCAGCCAGGGGCGGCGCGGACCGCGGGCATCGACGGTGCGGTCGCTGATCCGGCCGGCGATCGGGTTCAGGATCACGTCCCACGCCTTCGGCACGAAGACGATGAACCCGGCCGCGATCGCAGCGATGCCGAGGCTGTCGGTGAGGTAGGGCAGCAGCATCAGGCCAGGCACGGTCCCGAAGGCACCGGTTGCCACCGAGCCCGACCCGTAGCCGATGCGCACGCTGCGGGGGAGGGTCTCGGTCGCGGGCATGGAGGGGAGGTTAGCGCCTGGCAGCGTGCTGGTGGCCCCGTCCGCGGGTGGACGGACCAGGGGGCAGCGGGTTCGTCGGCGCAGGTGGGTGTGATCGACGGTGATGGTGCGGTCCTGCGGGCTGGTGCGGGTGAGCCTCCGGTGGCTTCGCCTGACCCGACGCGCCCGACCCTGTCGTCCGCTCAGTACTGCTCAGCGAGGGCCCTCAGCCGCCCGACGTACGCCGGCCAGTCGGCGTCGGCCGGCAGGTTGCTCGATCCGCGCAGCATCCCGGTCGATCCGTCGATCTGCTCGCGCACGATGTCGGCATGCCCGGCGTGCCGCTGCAGGTCGACGACCACGTGCACCAGGATCTCGTGGAGCGTGACCTCCGCTCCCGCCCAGTGTGGGACGTGGCCGATCGTGTCGAGCGGGGAGGTGTCGATGGTCTCGTCGGCGAACGCCTGGACTCGCCCGTAGAGGTCGACGAGGCCGGCCGCGGACTCCTGCGCGGTGGCGTACCAGTCTGCCTGCGGGTCGGCCCAGTCCGCCGGCACCAGCTCGTCGGGAGTGGGCCAGGCGCGACCGAAGGTCGGCCCGAAGTAGACGACCTCCGTGTTGAGGGCGTGCTTGACCAAGCCGAGGAGGTTCATCCCCGTGGGCGTGTGCGGCAGCCGCTGATCGCGCTCGGACAGTCCCTCGAGCTTCCAGGCGAGGGTGTCCCGAGCGCCCTGGAGGTAGTTCTTGAGCACGTCCTTCGGATCGCGGGTCACGACCCCATTGTGCGCGGGTCGCGTCGTGATCTCGGACGGACAAGGGATCCTCGGAAACTTCCGAGGTCGTTGTCGAAGACCGGGGCAGCCGTTCGACGTACGGTCGAGAAGCAACACCACAGCAACCAGGAGGAGTGATCGAGATGCCGCGTTTCATGGGACTTGTCAGGATGGAAGAGGGCGTCGGTACGCCGCCGCAGTCGCTGTTCGACGCGATGGACGTCTACATCGGGGAACGCGCCGCCTCGGGAGTCTTCCTCGACGGTGGCGGGCTCTTCGGGATCGACGACGCCGTGAACTTCATCGTCCGCGACGGTGAGATCAGCCGGGTCGACGGGCCGTTCGCGGAGGCCAAGGAGGTCGTCGGTGGCTGGTCCATCCTGGAGTACGCCACCCTCGAGGACGCCGTGGCCGATCAGCGCCAGTTCGCCGAGCTGCACGCCAAGCACTGGCCGGAGGTCACCGTCGTCTCGACCCTGCGCCAGATCTCGACGGGCCCGGACGCGCCTGGCGAGTGAGCCGGTGCTGGACGAGGGCGGCGACGTCAACTGATCCGTCGCCGCCGTCAGCGGGAGAGAGCTCGCGACCCGCCGGACCCGTAGCGGCGCCTCGGGTTCGCGCCGATCGTCTCCTGGCTGGCTGCCTTGCGGGGCGTCGACTTCTTCGCAGCGGCCTTCCTGGCCGGCGCCTTCTTCGCAGCGGCCTTCTTGGCCGGCGCCTTCTTCGCAGCGGCTTTCTTCGCAGCGGACTTCTTGGCCGGCGCCTTCTTCGCCGGGGTACGACGCGCGCGCTTCGCCGGCGTCGGCTTCACCAGCTCCCCGCCCGACCACTCCTCGAACCACGCGTCGAGCGCCGGCCAGGTGCTCTGCCGGGCGCCACGGCCGGTGAGCATCCCGAGGTGTCCACCGGGCACGATCTCGAAGCGTACGTCGGGAGAGCCGGTCAGCAGGGACAACGCGGCCCGCACCGAGGCGACCGGCGCGATGCCGTCGGTCGCGCCCGCGAACACCAGCACCGGCACCTCGATCGACGCCAGGGACACCGAGCGCGAGCCGATCTCGGCGGTCCCCGTCGCGAGGGCGTTGCCCTTGGCGAAGCGGTGGTAGAGCTGCCCGAAGCTGCGTCCGGTGTAGGCCGTCATCCCGGCGGCGAAGCGGTCGACCGCCTCGAGCTGGGCGAGGAACTCGGTGTCGTCGAGACGGGTCGCGATCGCCAGCGGCTTGGTGATCAGCTTCTGGAACGAGCTCAGCTGGAAGGCCCACCGGACCAGCGGGACGGGGGCGCCGCCGGCCGCGCGGTAGGCGCGCGTGACCAGACCGCGACCCTCGGTGAGGTTCAGCAGCGGTCGGACCGGCGCCACCATCGGCACCTGGGACACGTCGACCGGCGTGCCGAGCACGCTCAGCGACGCGATCGGGAGTGAGGACCCGGCCGCGGCGAGCATCGCGAAGATGCCGCCGAGGCTCCAGCCGACCACGTGCACGGGCCGGCCGCCGGCGTGCTCGGAGACGGCGCGGACCGCGGCCGGCACCACCTCGTCGACCCAGTGCTCGAGCCCGAGGTCGCGGTCGCGGAAGGCGACCGCGCCGTACTCCACGAGGTACGTCGGCCGCCCGCCGCCCACGAGGTGCTCGACCAGTGAGCACCCCCGACGCAGGTCGAAGCAGGTGGCAGGCGCTGCCAGCGGGGTCACCAGCAGCACCGGGTCACCGGTGGCAGTGACGACCGGATCGGGCCGGTAGTGGTAGACCTCGCGGAGCACGCCGTCGTCGATCAGGGTCCGCGGCATCGGTCGCAGGTCGGCCAGGCCCCCGTAGAAGGCCAGGTGCGCGACGTTGCCGACCGCAGCGATGACCTGATCTGGCTTGGGGATCAGATCCATGCTCGAACGGTACTCCGCGGGCGAACCCGGCGGTCAGCCGAGCCGTCGGCGGCGCGACCCGAGCACCAGCCCGGCGCCGGCCAGCAGCAGGAGGAGGCCGACTCCGAGGACGATGGCAGCCGGCCCGCCCGTGCCCGGCAGGGACGGACCCGGCGGGTTCGGCGGGTTCGGGGGGTTCGGCGGCGTGACGGGCGGCTCCGTAGACGGCGGGGTCTCGTGGGTAGTGGTGCAGACCGTCTCGCACACGCCGGCCGGACCCGGCGTCGCGACGTTCCGGATCGTCACGTCCTCCGCGTCGGAGTCGAGTCGCACGGTGTAGGTCAGGGTTGCCGAGTCGCCCTGCGCCGGCAGCTCGGGCACCGTCCACGTCAGGACGCTACCGGTCAAGGTCGCACCGTCCGGCACCGTCAGCAACGTCGCGTGGTTCAGCACGTCGGACAGGTCGTCCTTCACGACCGCCGCGGTCACGGGCGACTCCGAGACGTTGGTGGCGGTCAGCGTGTAGGTCACCCGGCTACCGGGCTGCACCGTGGAGCCGGACTTCGGGTCGCTGGACTTCACCAGCGTCCACTTCGGGGTCTTGTGCACGGTCGAGTCGCAGTCCTCCTGGACCGCGCGCGCGGCCCGGGTGGTGCCAGAGCGCTCGGGGATCGGCGGTACGCACGGCTCGGCTCCCTCGCCGGTCACCAGGTTGCGCAGCGTGACGCCGTACGCCCCGTCGTTGACCCGCACCTGGTAGGTGACGGTCTCGTCGCCGGACAGCGTCGGGATGTTCCACGTGAGCGCGGTGCCCGACGCGGTGGCCGTGCCGGTGCTGGTGGTGATGCTGCCGTCCACGAGCGTCGCGTTGTCCAGGACCTGGGAGAGGTCGTCGGTCACCACCAGGTCGGTCGGGTCCACCCCGCCGAGCTTGCTCGCGGTCACCGTGTAGGTGATCACGTCACCGGGCTGCACGGTCGACCCCGAGACCGGGTCGCTGCTCTTGCTGACCGTCCAGCGGCCCGGTTGGGCGGTGTTGGTGATGGTGCAGGTGGCGGCATCGCCCTCGGCGAGGGTGATCGAGCCGGCCGGGGTGACGTCGGCGCCCTCACAGACCCAGTCGGAGGCGGTGTAGCCGTCGGGTCCACCCGACTCGGACAGGTCGTAGTCGCCGACCTTGACGGGTGCGGCCGTGACGGCGGGGTCGCCGGTGAGTCCGCTGATGGGGCTCGGTCCGTCGGCGGCGAGCCGCCAGTCGGTGGGCGTGGCCGTGCCGTCGGTGTCGCCGTTGTCGACGACCTTGATCAGGGTGAGAGTGGGGGCGACGGCGGTGTTGGTGATCGTGCAGGTGACGTCGCCGCCGAGCGGGACGGTGACGGTGGCGTCGGCGGCGACGCCGCCCTCACAGACCCAGTCGCCGGGGTCGAAGCCGGCCGGCCCGTCCTCGCTGAGGTCGTAGGCGCCGGCAGGGACCTCGACCGCGTCGACGCCTCCCGGGGTGGTCGGGTCGCCGTTGCCGGTGACGGTGGTGGGTCCGTCCGCGGTGAGGGTCCAGTCGGCGGGCACGTGGCCGGAGCCGGCGGCGTCGCCGTCGACGACCTTGACCAGGGTCAGCGTCGCGGGGTTGTCGTCGTTGGTGATGGTGCAGGTGACGTCGTCACCGAGGCCGACCGTGACCTGGTCGCCCCCGGTGACGTCGGCGCCGGTGCAGTCCCAGTCGGAGGCGGTGTAGCCGCCGGTGGGGACGGCTGCGCCTGCGGTCTCCGAGAGGTCGTAGTCCCCGATCACGACGGGTACGTCGGTGACGGCCGGGTCTCCGGTGGGGCCGGTGACCGGCGTGGTCTGCCCGGCCGGTCCGTCTGCGGTGAGGGTCCAGTCGGTGGGGACGTTGGTGCCGCCGTCGTCGTTGACGACCTCCTTCACCAGCGTCAGCCGGGGTGCGACCGCGGTGTTGGTGATCGTGCAGGTCGCGTCGTCGCCGTTCACGAGGCTGACGGTGGCGCCGAGCAGCGCGCCGCCGGTGCAGGTCCACGCTGACGCGGTGTAGCCCCCGGGGCCACCGGACTCGGAGAGGTCGTAGCCGCCGGCGGGTACCTCGACGGCGGTGACGGCCGGCGTGCCCGAGGCTCCGGTGACGGTGACGGGACCGCCGGCGGCGAGGGTCCACGCGCCGGGTCCGGTGGTGGCTCCGGTGGTGCCGTTGTCGACGACCTTGACCAAGGTCAGGATCGCCGGCTCGTCGTCGTTGGTGATGGTGCAGGTGACGTCGGCTCCCAGCTGCACGCTGACGGAGGCTCCGCTCAGGGTCCCGCCGACGCACGACCAGTCGGACGCCTCGTAGCCGCCTGGTCCGTCCTCGGACAGGTCGTAGTCGCCGACCATCACCTGCTGTGCGGTCACGGCGGGGTCGCCCGTCACTCCGGACAGGGGGGTGGGACCGCCAGCGTCCAGCGTCCAGTCGGTCGGCAGGCCGGTGCCGCCGTCGTCGTTGACGACCTCCTTGACCAGGGTCAGGGTGGCCGGCTGAGCGGTGTTGGTGATGGTGCAGGTGGCGTCGTCGCCCTCGGCGAGGGTGATCTGCGCGTCGGTGACCGTCGCGCCGACACAGGTCCAGGCCGAGGCGTCGTACCCCGCCGGGCCCTCCTCGGACAGGTCGTAGCTGCCGACCTTGACGGCCGCGTCGGTCACCGCGGGCGTGCCGCTGGAGCCCTCGAGGAGGCTGGGGCCGTCGGCGGTCAGCGTCCAGTCGGCGGGTACGGCGTCCGCGCCGGTCGCGCCGTTGTCGACGACCTTGACCAGCGTCAGCTGCGGCGCCAGGGCGGTGTTGGTGATCGTGCAGGTGACGTCGCCACCGCTCGGGACCGTCACCGACGAGCCGTCGATCGCCCCGCCCGTGCAGGTCCAGTCCCCGGCCTCGAACCCGGCAGGGCCGTCCTCGCTGAGGTCGTAGTCGCCCGCGAAGACCTCGACCGAGTCGACGCCTCCCGGGGTGGTCGGGTCGCCGTTGCCGGTGACGGCGTCCTGCCCGTCGATGCCGTCGGGCGTCGCTGTGAGCGTCCAGTCGGCGGGCACGTGGCCGGAGCCGGCGGCGTCGCCGTCGACGACCTTGACCAGGGTCAGCGTCGCGGGGTTGTCGTCGTTGGTGATGGTGCAGGTGACGTCGTCACCGAGGCCGACCGTGACCTGGTCGCCCCCGGTGACGTCGGCGCCGGTGCAGTCCCAGTCGGAGGCGGTGTAGCCGCCGGTGGGGACGGCTGCGCCGGCGGTCTCCGAGAGGTCGTAGTCCCCGATCACGACGGGTACGTCGGTGACGGCCGGGTCTCCGGTGGGGCCGGTGACCGGCGTGGTCTGCCCGGCCGGTCCGTCTGCGGTGAGGGTCCAGTCGGTGGGGACGTTGGTGCCGCCGTCGTCGTTGACGACCTCCTTCACCAGCGTCAGCCGGGGAGCGACCGCGGTGTTGGTGATCGTGCAGGTCGCGTCGTCGCCGAGCTCGAGATCGACGGTGTCCGCGGTGCTGGCGGTGGCGCCGGTGCAGACCCAGTCGGAGGCGTCGTACCCAGTGGGTCCGTCCTCGGAGAGGTCGTAGCTGCCGACCGGGACGCTGACCGAGGTCACCTCCGGCTGGCCGGTCTCACCGGTGACGGTGTCGGGTCCGTCGGCAGTGAGGGTCCATGAGCTGGCCGGGGTGGTCGCCCCGGTGCCGGCGTTGTCGACGACCTTGACCAGGGTGAGCGTGGCCGGCTGGGCGGTGTTGGTGATGGTGCAGGTGACGTCTGCTCCCAGTGCGACGTTCACCGAGTCGCCGGTCACGGTCCCGCCCACGCAGGACCAGTCGGAGGCGTCGTACCCGCCGGGTCCGTCCTCGGAGAGGTCGTAGTCGCCGATCTCGACGCTCTGGTCGGTGACGTCGGCGCTGTTGCCCGCTCCGGACACCGTGGTGGGTCCGGCCGCGGTGAGGGTCCAGTCGGCGGGCACGCTGTCGGCGCCGGTCTCGCCGTTGTCGACGACCTTGACCAGGGTCAGGGTGGCCGGCTGAGCGGTGTTGGTGATGGTGCAGGTGGCGTCGTCGCCCTCGGCGAGGGTGATCTCACCGTCGGTGACCGTCGCGCCGGTGCAGGTCCAGCCCGAGGCCGTGTAGCCGGCCGGGCCACCGGACTCGGAGAGCGTGTAGGTGCCGACCTGGACGGCGGCGTCGGTGACGGTGGCGTCGCCGACGGCTCCGGAGATCGGGGTCGGACCGGCCGCCGCAAGGGTCCATTCCGTGGCGGCGTCGGTCGCCCCGGTGCTGCCTGGGTCGACCACCTTGATCAGGGTGAGCTCAGGGGAGATCGCGGTGTTGGTGATCCGGCAGATCACGTTGCCGCCGCTGGGGACGGCCACCTGGCTGCCGGTGACGGCGCCGCCCTCGCAGACCCAGTCACCCGGGTCGAAGCCGGCCGGGCCGAGCTCGGTGAGGTCGTAGTCCCCCGCGAACACCTCGACCTCGTCGACCCCGCCGGGCGTGGTGGGGTCGCCGTTGCCGGTGACGGTGGGCTGTCCGACGATGCCGTCCGGGGCCGCGGTCAGCGTCCAGTCCGAGGGGACCTTGCCGGAGCCGGCGGCGGCACCGTCGACGACCTTCTCCAGGGTCAGCGTCGCGGGCTGGTCGTCGTTGGTGAAGGTGCACTCAGCTACGTCGAGCGGGTTGAGGACGATGGCGGTCTCCGCGGCGCGTTCCTCGACGACGCACTCGAGCCCGGTCTGCGTGTAGCCGCCCGGTCCGGACTCGCTGAGCTCGTAGGTGACGCCGGGACGCACGTTGAACTCGACACCGGCCGTGCTGCCGGTGACGGTCTGCGCGGTCACGCCGGCCGGTGGGTTGACCGGGGTCGCGGTCAGCGTCCAGTCAGCGGGTACGGCGCTCCCGCCGTCGTCGTTGACGACGGTCTTGACCAGCCGCAGCGTGGCGGTCTCGTTGACCGCCGTGCAACTGACCCAATGCCCGAGCGGGACCGTCACCCCGCCGTTGAGACCGTCGGCGAAGCCGGGGATCACGGTCGTGCCGTCGGCGGCCAGCTCGACGCAGTTCCAGCTGCCGGTCGAGCCGGGGATGGGTACGGCGTTGGGCGCGAGGTACTGCAGGTAGAGCGGCGACCCCCCGCTCTCGGAGAGCGCGTACGTCGCGCCCGGGGTCACCGGTGCCGTGACGCCGGTGGTGCCGGTGGGTCCGGTGACGGCGCCGGTGGGAGCGGCCGCGTTCAGGTTCCAGCTGGCGGGTGAGGCGGATCCCCCAAGGACGTCCTTGACCAGGGTCAGTCGGGTCTGACAGGTGAGGGTGTTGGTGATCCGGTAGGTGTTGGTGCCCGCCTGCAACGTCTGGTTCGCCGGCAGCGGCAGCGTGACCGCCGTGCCGTTGGCGAGGGTGAGCTGTTTGGAGTTGAGCGTGCACTGGGGCGGGAAGGTCGGCTGGCCCTCGTTGAGGGCCACCACGTCGCCCTGCGAGAAGCCGGTGCGGGGGACGCCCCACGCCTGGGTAGTGCCGTTGATGGTGCCGGTGGCCTGGAAGGCGGCGGGCTGGCTGCCTTCATTGAAGAGGGTGCCGTTGATCGACCACTGCTTGTTGAGCACCACGCTGGCCGATGGACTGGGGGCGCGGTTGTAGACGGTGCAGCTCACGGGATAGGCCGTCGCTGCGGTGACGCTGAACCCCAAGGCGCCGGAGTTGGTGACGGGGACGGATGCACCGGTGTCGACTCGGGTGCAGACGGCGTTCGCGCCACCGACCTGCTGCAGGGTGTAGCCCGGCTGCTGCGTCTCGGTCATCGTCACGGGCCCGGTGGTGGTGCCGCCGGCGAAGACGAGCGGGAAGTTCGCGGCCCCGCTGCCGACCGCGGTGACCCGGGAGGTCGGTGCGGTGACGGTGATCCCGGTCGATCCCGTGCCGGTGAACGTCCACCCGCCGTCCGGCTGCGCGCCGGCGATCGACCCGACCGGGGCCGTCGAAGGCACGACCTGCTTGACGACGGTCATCGAGCCGTTGCAGTTGCCCAGCGCGAGGGCCTTCAGCGCGGCGGCGGCGGCTGCGTAGTCGGTGGTCTGGTAGTAGTCCTGGTCCAGGACCGTGCCCGAGATGGCACGCAGGTTCAGCCCGCTCGCGGCATTGGCGACGCCGTCGCCGACGCCGAAGGCGATCACCTTGGTGTTCTCGGCCTTGACGGCATTGGCGGAGAAGATGCCGTTCTCGACCTCGCGGAAGCGGGTCCGGTTGCCGGGGCCCTCGCCGGCGCCGTAGAAGGTGGGGTTGCCGTCGGTGATCACGACGGCGACGTCGAAGGTGGTCGGCGACTGGGCGACCTGGTAGATCCCGCGGTCCCAGTTGGTGCCACCGGCGTTGCCGCCGGGCTTGTTGTAGCCGTTGATCTTGTTCTTGACGGTCGTGGCGCCGGCGGGCGTGGAGACCGGGGTCAGGGCGAGGGTGTCTCCCGCCGACGCGGGTGCGGAGGTCGCGAAGGTGAACGTGCCGACCGACGACGGGGTGCCGGTCAGGGCGTCGACCATGCCGGCGGCCGCGGCCTTGAGCTGGACCAGCTGGGCGTCGGTGACGGAGTTGGACAGGTCGAGCACCATGGCGACGCTGAGCCCGCACTTGGTGGCGATGGCCGGGTTGATCCGGGAGTTCTGCCAGATGCCGCCGGAGGCGTCGTCGTTGGTGTTGCCGGTGGAGATCATGAAGTCGACGGTCGAGCGGTAGATGGTGCCGTTGCGCAGCTGGTCGCCGGTGCGGAAGGTGTACGTGTTGGTGCCCACGGGGCTGCCGGTGCCGAGGGACGGGTTGGTGTAGTGGCCGCCCGCGGTGCTGATCTGGCGGACCCAGTAGCGGGCGTCGCGGTTCGCACCGCCCGCCTGGGTGTTGGGGACGGTGACCGAGCAGTCGCCGTCCGCGTCGGAGGTGCAGGTGAACAGTGCCGCGCCCCCGGTCTCGTTGGCGAAGAAACCGAGCTGCACCCCGGCCAGACTGCCTACCGCGGTCAGCGAGGTGCGGTTGGAGCCGACCTTGACGGTGATCACGGCGTCGTTGCCGGTGGCGGGGGGGATCACGAGGGCGGCGGCCTCGCCGGGGCGTCGGGTGGGGGACTTGGTCGGCTCGGTCGTGGGCTCCGCAGTGGGCTCCGCGCTGGCCTCGGTCGTGGGCTCGGCAGTGGGCTCCGCGCTGGCCTCGGTCGTGGGCTCGGCAGTGGGCTCCGCGCTGGCCTCGGTCGTGGGCTCCGCGCTGGCCTCGGTTGTGGGCTCGGCGGTGGGCTCCGCGGTGGCCGACGTCGACGGCGACTCGGAGGGTTCGGCGGACGGCTCTGCCACGGCCGGCATCGACAGCAGGCCGAGCGCGACCAGACTGACGATTGCGACGCCCACGGGGCCTCGGTATCGCTGGATCAGACTTACATAGGGACGCTTCACGACGGTAAACCCCCGGCTCGCGGTAGCCGGCAGCCACCACCTCGGAGGAGTTTCGCACAAGTCACTCCATTAACAACAGGAGTGGTCGAGTAACAACAGGAGTGGTCGAGCGCTCTCCGACACGCGGGTCAGGTACGTCTTGCGGGCCGCACGTTCTTGCCGTGCGAGGGCCGGATCGCACTCAGCTCGTCCATGAAGCTGTCCGCCCAGGCGGCGACGTCGTTCTGGCTGACGGTCTTGCGCATCGCCTTCATCCGCCTGGTCAGGTCGCGGTCATCCGCACGGAACGCCTCGAGCAGCGCCGACTTCATGCCGTTGATGTCGTAGGGGTTGATCAGCCAGGCCTGTCGCAGCTCGTTGGCGGCACCCGCGAACTCGGAGAGCACCAGGGCGCCGTCGTTGTGGAAGCGGCAGGCGACGTACTCCTTGGCGACCAGGTTCATGCCGTCGCGGTAGGGCGTGACCACCATGATGTCGGCCATCCGGTAGAGCGCGGCCATCTCCTCGCGGGGGTAGGAGGAGTGCAGGTAGCTGATCGCCGGGCGGCCGATCCGGCCGAGGTCGCCGTTGATCCGGCCGACCAGCCGGTCGATGTCGTCGCGCAGGATGCGGTACTGCTCGACCTGCTCGCGCGACGGCGTCGCGACCTGGACGAAGACCGCGTCCTCGACGTCGAGCTCGCCGTCCGCGATCAGCTCGCTGAAGGCGCGCAGCCGGGCGATGATCCCCTTGGTGTAGTCGAGCCGGTCGATCCCCAGGAAGACCTTGCGGGGGTTGCCGAGGGCTTCGCGGATCTCGACGGCCCGAGCCTCGACCGCCTCGGAGCGCGCCAGCTCCTCGAACCCCTCGGCGTCGATGGAGATCGGGAAGGCTGCGGCCCGCACCGTGCGTCCGTCGGGCAGGTAGATGAGGTCGCGGTGGGTCTTGTGGCCGACTCGCTGCCGGACCAGGCGGACGAAGTTCTGCGCCCCGCCGTTGAGCTGGAACCCGACCAGGTCGGCCCCCATCAGGCCCTCGAGGATCTGACGGCGCCACGGCAGCTGCTGGAACAGCTCGGCCGGCGGGAAGGGGATGTGCAGGTAGAAGCCGATCCGCAGGTCGGGTCGGAGGTTGCGCAGCATCTGCGGGACCAGCTGCAGCTGATAGTCGTGGACCCAGACGGTGGCGTCCTCGGAGGCCACCTCGGCCGCCTTGTTGGCGAAGCGTTGGTTGACCGCGACGTAGGCGTCCCACCACTCCCGGTGGAACTCTGGCTTGGCGACCACGTCGTGGTAGAGCGGCCACAGGGTGCCGTTGGCGAAGCCCTCGTAGAAGCCCTCGATCTCGGCCTGGGACATCGTCATCGGCACCAGCGACAGTCCGTCGTCCTCGAAGGGCTCCAGATCGGTCTCGGTGCCGCCCGGCCAGCCGATCCAGACGCCGTCGTTGACCCGCATCACCGGCTCGATGGCACTCACCAGGCCGCCGGGTGAGCGCCGCCATCCCTCTGTCCCGTCGGGGAGGGTGACGCGGTCGACCGGCAGCCGGTTCGCCACGATGACCAGGTCAGCCGTACCAGTTTGTGCCACGTGCCACACCTTAGAGGGGAGGCTCAGAGCGTCAGGTGGTGGCTCAGGTCGCCGACCTGGTCGACGTGCATGGTGCGGGTCTCGAACCACCAGACGCCGTCGAGCCGCTGGAAGGTGTCGCGGTAGTGGCCGGTGATGATCACTTGGAGCGGCAGCTCGTCGGTGGCCTGGGTGACGAGGTACGACGAACGCGCGGTCGCCGTGCCAGCGTCCTCGTCGACCTCGATCCGGGCGTTGGTGGTGAGGTGGCGGGTCTGGGGGGTGCCGGTGTCGTCGTAGATCCGGACGGTCGCCACGTACAACCTCCGGACCCGCTCCGGGCCCTCGAACACGGTCTCCGGCGGACCGCCCTGCTGGGTGCAGATCCGACCGTGGGTGAAGAGGTCGCCGACTCCGCCGAGGTCGCCGGCGTCGATGCGCTCGGCGTACGCGTAGAGCAGGTTCTCGATGTCTCGTGCGCTGTCGACCACGGCAGCAGCATAGGTTCGGTGGGTGCCCCCGCGATCGCCCCTGCCACAGCGTCACGGCCTCGACGCGGCCTGGGTGCGCACGCCGGACCGCGCCCGGCCCGGACCTGACCTGTGGCCGACGATGGGGGCGTGGCTGGACCACCGCTTCCCCGAGCGGGTGAACGTGACCGGGATGCTCGCCGCCAGCCGGTTCGTCTACGAGGACACGCAACCGGTGCGGCCAGACGACCCCTATCGTCCGCACACGTTCGTGTGGTTCCACCGGGACCTGCGCGAGGAGGTCCCGGTGCCGGGCGATCTGCACGTGCTCCACCACGACGAGCGGCTGGTCGTCGTCGACAAGCCACCCTTCTTGTCGACCATCCCGCGGGGGCAGCACGTGACGCAGAGTGTCGTGGTGCGACTGCGCGAGGAGCTGGGGCTGCCGGAGCTCTCGCCGATGCACCGGCTGGACCGGATCACGTCCGGCGTGCTCATGCTCGCGACCGAGCGTCGGTGGCGCGGGAGCTACCAGATGCTGTTCGAGCGGCGCGAGGTGCGCAAGACCTACCGGGCGCTGGCGCCGTGGCGCGCGGACCTGACGTTCCCGGTCACCGTCCGCAACCACCTGCGCAAGGCCCGCGGCGCCTGGCAGGCCGAGGTGGTGCCTGGTGCGCCGGTCAACTCCGAGACCCTGATCGAGGTCGAGTCGCGGGTCGGCGACCTGGCCGTCTACCGGCTGACGCCGCACACCGGCAAGACCCACCAGCTCCGGCTGCACCTGCACGGCCTCGGCATCCCCATCGTGGACGACCCGCTCTACCCAGATGTGCGCGAGGTCTCCGTCGACGACTTCTCCCGGCCGCTCCAGCTCCTGGCCAGCGAGCTCGAGTTCACCGACCCGGTCGACGGGTCGGCGCGACGGTTCGTGAGCGCCCGGACCCTGCCGCTAGACCAGTGGAGCTCGCCTCTCCCGGGAAGGCCCGCGGAGCAGTAACGTGCTAGATCAGGCGACCTGGGAGGACTCATGTTCTGGTTGATCGTGGTGGCGGTGGTGGTGGTGCTGGGCGCGCTGGCCTGGTGGTCGAGCGGACGTCAGCGAGCAGGCGTGGAAGGCGGGACGGTGCAGCGCAACCGCAAGATCGCCGAGGGCCGGGGCGGCGAGTACGGCGGCGGCGGCGGGCTCTGACAGCTCGGCACCTACCCCCGTCACACGGGCAGCCGCTCAGTTGCGCCCTGCCGCCGGGCATCGACCACGTCGGCACGTCGTGGCCTTGATCGCGCCCGGGGTGGCCCGGTCCTGGCGGGCTGCACTCCCGCCGCCGCTTCGCACGGTCGGGCCAGCCCGACACCGGTTGTCGGGCTGGCAGGATCGCGGTGGAGCCCGGCGACTCCTAGCGTCGTGGCCATGACGGAGACCCTGACGATGTCCACCGCGATCACGCCCGACCGGCCGGCGGCCCCCGCACCGCCGCGGGGTGTCCGCCGGGTGCTCCTCGAGAGTGCCTACAACCTCTCGGCGTTCTTCATCGCCCTGGTGGCGCTGGTGCTCGTGGTCGTCGACCTGATCCTCGGCGTCGCGCTGGCGATCTTCATCGGCGGGATACTGCTGGTGACCCTGTCCGTGATGGTGGCGCGAGGCATCGCCCGGCTGGAGCGGTTCCGGCTGCGCACCATGCTCGGCCGGGAGGCCGCCACCCCGTCGTACCTCTGCCCGCCCAGGACCGCCGGCTTCTGGCGGCGGATGCTGACCCCGCTGCGCGACCCTCAGTCGTGGCTCGACGTCCTCTGGTCGATCGTCGGGCTGGTCACCGGGACCATCGCCTTCGCGGTCACGCTGGTCTGGTGGGCGGCGACCATCACCGGGCTGACCTACTGGTTCTGGCAGGCGTTCATCCCCGAGGGGGACGGCGGGGGGCTGGCGGAGCTGCTCGGCCTCGGCCAGGGGCGTACGGCGGAGAGCCTGGTGAACCTCGCGGTCGGGACGGTCTTCCTGCTGACGCTGCCGTTCGCCGTGCGACTCGCCGCCACCATGCACGCCAGCCTCGCCACCGTGCTGCTGAGCAGCCGCGCCGAGCTCCAGCACCAGGTGGCCCGCGTCGAGGGCGGCCGGGATGCCGCCCGGCTGGCCGAGGCGGAGTCGCTGCGCCGGCTCGAGCGCGACATCCACGATGGCCCGCAGCAGCGGCTGGTGCGGCTGAGCATGGACCTCGGCCGGGCCCGTCGCCAGCTCGACCACGACCCCGAGCGGGTCGCCGCGACCCTCGACGAGGCGCTCGCCCAGACCCGCGAGACGGTCGCCGAGCTGCGGTCCCTCTCGCGCGGCATCGCCCCGCCGCTCCTGGTCGACCGCGGCCTGACGGCCGCCCTCGACGAGATGCTCGCGCAGAGCGTGGTCCCGGTCGAGTCGCGCGTCGACGTACCTCCCCAGCTGCCGCCGCACGTCGAGACCGCGGTCTACTTCGTGGTGGCCGAGGCGCTCACCAACGTCGCCAAGCACAGTGGCGCCGCAACGGCCTCGGCGTCGGTGGTCGCGTCACCTGGGGTGGTCGAGGTGCGGGTGCAGGACGACGGCGTCGGCGGCGCGCACCCGGCGAAGGGCCTCGGCCTGGCCGGTCTGCGGCAACGGCTCGCCGCCGTGGACGGGACCCTCGAGGTCACCTCACCCGACGGTGGACCGACCGTGGTGCTCGCCCGGATCCCCGTGGCGGACGGATGAGGGTCGTCGTCGCAGACGACTCCCTCCTGCTGCGCGAGGGACTCCAGCTGCTGCTCGTGGAGGCCGGCCACGAGGTGGTCGCGTCGGTGGGCGACGGGCCGTCGTTCGTCACGGCGATGCTCGACCGCCGGCCGGACATCGGGATCGTCGACGTGCGGATGCCGCCCAGCAACACCGACGAGGGCCTTCGGGCCGCGGTCGCCGTACGCCGGACCTGGCCGGAGGCGCGGCTGATGGTGCTCTCGCAGTACGTCGAGGTGTCCTACGCCGACGACCTGCTCGCGACCGGCGACGGCGGCGTGGGCTACCTGCTCAAGGACCGGGTCAGCGACCTCGACGACTTCCTCGCGCGCGCTGGCGGCGGTCGCTGCGGGAGGTACGGCGCTGGACCCGCTCGTCGTGCGCCAGCTGATGGGCCGCAATCGCGACCCGCTCGCCGACCTGACACCGCGCGAGCGCGAGGTGCTGTCGCTGATGGCCGAGGGGAAGTCGAACGCCGCGATCGCCGAGGACCTCTCGGTCACGCTCGCGGGCGTCGAGAAGCACACCCAGCGGATCTTCGCGAAGCTCGGCCTGCTCCCCGACGACGACGCCGCACATCGCCGGGTGGCCGCCGTGCTGCGGTTCCTGCGGTCGGCCTAGAGGCGGGTCGCTAGCCCCCGAAGCCGACCCCGACCTGCGCGCGCAGGTCGTCCATCTGCCGCAGCAGGGTCAGCGTCTGCTCGTGCGGGACCAGCGGGCTCTCCCGCAGCCCGGCCCGCAGGCAGCGCCCCACCTCGGCGATCTCGTTGCCGTAGCCCCGCCCGATCACCGGCTCGGTGCCCACGACCTCGACCACGGTGCCGCGGTCGACCTCGTCGTTGGTGCCGCCGACGCCGTACGGCGTGAAGACCGCTCGCACCGGGTGGTGGAAGTCGTCGAGGTCGAGGCGACCACGGTCGGTGCCGATCGCGGCGGCGCGCGAGGACCAGGACGTCATGGACGCGGTGAGGGTGGCGAGCGCGCCGCCCGGGTAGCGGCCGGTGATCGCGATGTCGAGGTCGATGCCCCGGTCGGACAGGTCGGCGCTCGCGAGCAGTCGCTCGGCCGGACCCAGCATCAGGTGGGCGAAGGCGAGCGGGTAGACGCCCATGTCCAGCAACGCCGAGGCTCCGAGCGCGGGGTCGAGCATCCGGTCGTCGGGACCGGCGTCCACCCGGAAGCCGAGCTCGGCGTGCAGGTGGCGCGGGGTGCCGAAGTCACCCGCCAGGAGCCGCTTGCGCAGCTCGCGGACCACCGGGTGGCAGGCGGTCCACATCCCCTCCATGAGGAAGCGGTCGTGCTCACCGGCCAGCCGGACCATCTCCTCGGCGGCCGCTGCGTCCAGGGTCAACGGCTTCTCGCACAGCACGTGCTTGCCGGCCTCGAAGCAGAGCCGGGCGTTGTCGAGGTGGAAGGCGTGCGGGGTCGCGACGTAGACGACGTCGACGGCCGGGTCCGCGACCAGCTCCTCGTAGGAGCCGTACGCCGTCGGGGGGTCGGGCTGCTCGCCGTACTCCTCGACGAAGGCCCGGGCGCTCTCGAGGCGGCGGGAGCCGACCGCCGCGAGCCGGGCGCCGGGCACGAGCCGGAGGTCCTGGGCGAAGGTGTGCGCGATCTTGCCGGTCGCCAGGATCCCCCACCCGATGTCGCCGTCGATGTCGCCGCCTGTCGTCATGGGCCGGACCCTAGTCGCAGCGACTCGCCGGGCTGCGAATGACATCGTTGTGGTTCGTCGCCTACAGTGAGGGTCGATCAGCACTGCACACCACCCGCGGAGGAGACCCATGGACGCCGCGAACGCCCTCCACAGCGACTCGGCCGCCGCCGAGTCGGGCCTCAGCGAGCGCGACCGCGAGATCCTCGAGTTCGAGCGGCAGTGGTGGAAGTACGCCGGCGCCAAGGAGACCGCGGTCCGCGACAAGTTCGACATGTCGTCGACCCGCTACTACCAGGTGCTCAACGCGCTGATCGACCGTCCCGAGGCACTCGAGGCCGACCCGCTGCTGGTCCGTCGGCTGCGTCGGCTGCGGGCCGCCCGCCAGCGTCAGCGCTCGGCGCGGCGCCTCGGCTTCGAGCTCTGATCCCGGTGCTCGGCAACCGGGTCCGCAACCAGTGGGGGGTGGTCCTCCCGTCCCCCGTGGTGCTGCTCAGCGTCGTCGCGGTCGCGATGGCGGCGGTCGCCTTCGTCGCGACCCGGGGCGAGGAGCCCACCGAGCGCGAGGTCACCACCGTGTCCCGCGCCGAGAAGTCGCCCGAGCCGAGTGCCGCCCCGACCTCGGCGGCCCCGACGATCAAGCCCAAGCCGGTGCGTCCCGCGGTCCGCCGCGACCAGGTCTACGTCGAGGTCTACAACAACACCGGCATCGCCGGACTCGCCGGTGACGTCGCCACCCGTGCCTCCGACATCGGCTGGAAGGTGGTCGGGTCGGACAACTGGATCGGCACCATCCCGACGACGACCGTCTACTACCCGGCGAAGCTCCAGGCGGCCGCGAAGAAGCTTGCTCTGGACCTCGGCATCCAGCGCACCGTCCCCGCGATCGACCCGATGCGGCAGGACCGTCTGACGCTCATCCTGACCGAGCCGCTGGCCTGAGCCACCTGGCTCCGGGCTCCAGATCCGGTGTGGCGTCGGTCCCACTGTGCCGACATGCCTGACGTCCGACCCGCGAACCGTGGTTGGGTTGCGGCATGGAGTTCACCTCCCCGGACGGCGAGCGACGGTACGCCGAGCTCGTGCGGGCCGCCGCCTCCTGTGTCGTGGGGCTGGACTTCGACGGCACCCTGTCGCCGATCGTCGACGACCCGGAGGCCGCCCACATCCACCCCGACGCCAGCGCCGTCCTCGTCGAGCTGGCCACCCAGGTCGCCGCGGTCGCGGTGATCACCGGCCGTCCGGCCCGGCAGGCGCTGGACCTCGGCGGGCTCGAGGAGGCCGGCGAGGCGATCGCCGAGGCCGGCAAGGACCTCTACGTCTTCGGGCAGTACGGCAACGAGCGTTGGTCCTCCTCCCGGCGCCGGGTGATCTCGCCCCGTCCGCCGCACGGGCTGGCGAGCTTCCTGCTCGAGCTGCCGCGTGCGCTGCGCCAGGCCGGCGCAGGGGAGGCCTGGGTGGAGGAGAAGGGGCTCGCGGTCGCCGTGCACACCCGGCGCCTGGCGGACCCCGACGCCGTGTTCCAGGCGCTGCTGCCACTGCTGGGCGACCTCGCCAAGCGCCACGACCTGGTCGTCGAGCCGGGGCGCAACGTGATCGAGATCCGCTCCCACGGCATGCACAAGGGTCTCGCGGTCGACACCCTCGTCGAGGAGCTCGACGCGGGCGCCTTCCTCTTCGCCGGCGACGACCTCGGCGACGTCGAGGCGTTCGAGGCCGTGGCGGCACTGCGCAAGCGCGGTCTGCCGACGCTCCTGGTCTGCTCCGCCTCGGGTGAGGAGAGCGCGCTGGTGCCGCTCTCCGACGTGGTGGTCAAGGGACCCGAGGGCGTGCTCGACCTGCTCCGCCAGCTCACCGCGGACGCGCGCGACATCCGGGCCTGAACCCGCCCGTCAGCTCCCGTGTTCGCTGGTGACGAACAACGGGTCTGGTGCGGAACACCGGTCGACCCCGGGAAGTTGAGCCGATATCACTCAAGTCTCGGCTTCGCACCACCGAAGGAGAGGGCCAGTCGTGTCCTACACCAGTCTTCCCGTCCTGTTCGTCCCTGATCTCGTCGTGCTGCCGGGCATGGTCGTGCCCCTCGAGCTCGACGAGTCCTCCCAGGCCGCCATCGACGCCGCACGGGCCAGCAGCGACGGCCGGCTGCTCGTCGCCCCCAGGCTCGAGGACCGCTACGCGTCGTACGGCGTGATCGCGACCGTCGAGCGGGTCGGCCGCTTCTCCGGCGGCTCGCCGGCCGCCGTGCTCAAGGCCGAGCAGCGTGCTCGCATCGGCAGCGGGGTCACCGGTCCCGGGGCAGCGCTCTGGGTCGAGGTCGAGCCCGTCGACGAGCACGTCTCCGACCACGCCCGTGAGCTCGCCGAGGAGTACAAGCGGCTGATGGTCGCGGTCCTCCAGCGCCGGGAGGCCTGGCAGATCATCGACCAGGTCCACCAGATGAGCGATCCGAGCTCGATCGCGGACGCGGCCGGCTACGCGCCGTACCTCTCCATCGAGCGCAAGCGCGAGCTCCTCGAGACCCCGGACGTCGAGCAGCGGCTCGACATCGTGATCGCCTGGACCCGCGAGCACCTCGCCGAGGCGGAGCTGACCGACAAGATCGGCGACGACGTGCGCGACGGCATGGAGAAGACCCAGCGGGAGTACCTGCTGCGTCAGCAGCTCGCCGCGATCCGCAAGGAGCTCGGCGAGGGAGAGCCCGACGGCTCCGACGACTACCGCGCCCGGGTCGAGGCCGCCGACGTGCCCGACCAGGTCCGCGAGGCGCTGCTGCGCGAGGTCGACAAGCTCGAGCGCTCCAGCGACCAGAGCCCCGAGACCGCCTGGATCCGTACCTGGCTCGACACCGTGCTCGAGCTGCCCTGGGACGTGACGACCGAGGACTCCACCGATGTCCTCGCCGCCCGCGCCATCCTGGACGCCGACCACCACGGCCTGGACGAGGTCAAGGAGCGGATCGTCGAGTACCTCGCGGTCCGCGCCCGTCGCGCCGAACGTGGCCTCCAGGTCGTCGGCGGTCGCGGCTCCGGCGCCGTCATCTTGCTGGCCGGGCCTCCCGGAGTCGGCAAGACGTCGCTCGGTGAGTCGGTCGCGCGTTCGCTGGGACGCAAGTTCGTCCGGGTCGCCCTCGGTGGCGTCCGCGACGAGGCCGAGATCCGCGGGCACCGCAGGACGTACGTCGGCGCGCTGCCCGGCCGGATCGTGCGGGCCATCAAGGAGTCCGGCTCGATGAACCCGGTCGTGCTGCTCGACGAGGTCGACAAGGTCGGCTCCGACTACCGCGGCGACCCGGCCGCGGCGCTGCTCGAGGTGCTCGACCCGGCGCAGAACCACACCTTCCGCGACCACTACCTCGAGCTCGACCTGGACCTCTCCGACGTGCTCTTCATCGCCACGGCCAACGTGGTCGAGCAGATCCCGTCCGCGCTGCTGGACCGGATGGAGCTGGTCACCCTCGACGGCTACACCGAGGACGACAAGGTCGCCATCGCCCGCGACTTCCTGCTCCCGCGCCAGCTGGAGCGGGCCGCACTGACCGCCGACGAGGTGAGCGTCACCGACGCCGCGCTGCGCGAGATGGCGGCCAACTACACCCGCGAGGCCGGCGTACGTCAGATGGAGCGGCTGCTCGCCAAGGCGCTGCGCAAGGCAGCGACCAGGCTCGCCACGGGGTCCACCCACGTCGACGTCGACGTCGCCGACCTCAAGGAGCTGGTCGGGCGTCCGAGGTTCACGCCGGAGGCGCACGAGCGCACGTCGGTCCCGGGAGTCGCGACCGGGCTGGCGGTCACCGGATTGGGCGGAGACGTGCTCTTCATCGAGGCGTCGGCCAGTGCGGGCAAGGCCGGGCTGACCCTGACCGGCCAGCTGGGCGAGGTGATGAAGGAGTCGGCGCAGATCGCCCTGTCCTTCGTCAGGGCGCACGCGTACGAGCTCGGCGTCGACACGTCGTTCTTCGAGAAGGCGATCCACATCCACGTGCCGGCCGGGGCGACCCCCAAGGACGGTCCGTCGGCCGGTGTCACGATGGTGACCGCACTGACCTCGCTCGCGACCGGTCGCCCGGTGCGCTCGGAGGTCGGCATGACCGGAGAGGTCACCCTCAACGGCCGGGTGCTGCCCATCGGTGGGCTGAAGCAGAAGCTGCTCGCCGCCCAGCGCAACGGGCTGACCGAGGTGTTCGCCCCGCTGCGCAACGAGCCCGACCTGGACGACGTACCCGCCGACGTCCTGGAGACGGTGACCGTCCACGTCGTCGGTGACGTGCTCGACGTCGTCCGTGGTGCGCTCGCGCTGCCCGAGGTGGCGGCGACGGCGGCGGCCTGACGCCGGGCGACGATTCCGCCCAGGGCACCCACCCCCGCACGCCCCGTCCGGATCCCGGACGGGGCGTGCGCATGCTGAGACGCCTCGCGTATGGTCTGGAAGAGCTCATCTAGAGGGACTGAGGGATACGGCCCAGTGAAGTCCCGGCAACCGCCACGAGCCTCCGCCCCCGGCATCCGCCGGAAGCGGTTCGTGGAAACGGTGCCAATTCCGCCCGGAGCGAGAGCCGCATCCGGGGAAGATGAGAAGGAGGATCCATGAGCGCCGCCATCGACGAGCAGACCACGACCGGGACCACCACCGGCACCCGCCCCGGAGCCTTCGGCAACGCCACCGCGCTGGCCTGCCGCGAGTGCGGGCACCAGGTCGAGCTGGGTCCCTTCTACGCGTGCCCGGAGTGCTTCGGGCCGCTCGAGATCGCCTACGACTTCCCGCAGATCACTCGCGAGGAGATCGAGGCCGGCCCGCGCAACATCTGGCGCTACAAGGCGCTGCTGCCGGTGCCCGACGACATCGAGCAGAGCCCCAACATGGAGCCCGGCTTCACCCGGCTGCTCAAGGCCAACAACCTCGGCCGGACCCTCGGCATCGACAACCTGTGGGTCAAGGACGACAGCACCAACCCGACCAACTCCTTCAAGGACCGTGTCGTCGCCTGCGCGCTGAGCGCCGCGACGGAGCTGCACGCCAAGGTGTTCGCCTGTCCCAGCACCGGCAACCTCGCCAACGCGGTCGCCGCAGCCGGCGCCCGCGCTGGGATCAAGACCGTCGTGTTCATCCCCAGCAACCTCGAGCAGCCCAAGCAGGTCAACTCCGCGATCTTCACCGAGTCGCTGGTGGCCGTGAACGGCAACTACGACGACGTCAACAAGCTCGCCTCCGAGATCGCCGGTGAGGAGGAGGGGTGGGCCTTCGTCAACGTCAACGTGCGCCCCTACTACGCCGAGGGTTCCAAGACGCTGGGCTACGAGATCGCCGAGCAGCTCGGTTGGCGGCTCCCCGACCAGGTCGTGATCCCGGTCGCGAGCGGCTCGCAGCTGACCAAGGTCCACAAGGCGTTCCAGGAGCTGGTCAAGCTCGGGCTCGTCGAGGACAAGCCCTACAAGGTGTACGGCGCGCAGGCCACCGGCTGCTCGCCGGTCTCGGTCGCCTACAAGGCCGGCGTCGACGCGATCCGCCCGGTCAAGCCGGACACGATCGCCAAGAGCCTGGCGATCGGCAACCCGGCCGACGGCATCTACGTCCTCGACATCTGTCGCGAGACAGGTGGCGCGGTCGAGGACATCTCCGACGACGAGGTCCGCGACGCGATCGTGCTGCTCGCCCGCACCGAGGGCATCTTCACCGAGACCGCCGGCGGCACCACGGTCGGTGTCCTGAAGAAGCTGGTCGAGTCCGGCCAGCTCGACCCCACCCTCGAGACGGTCGTCATCAACACCGGCCACGGACTCAAGACCCTCGACGCGGTCTCGGGAGTCGTCGGGCCGGCCGTCACCATCGAGCCGTCGTACGACGCGTTCGTCGCCGCCGACCTGGTCTGAGTCTCGATACACCCGTCGCTCGTCCCTCACGACGGGCACTCGACCACCGAAAGCCGATACACCCGTCGCTCGTCCCTCACGACGGGCACTCGACCACCGAAAGCCGATACACCCGTCGCTCGTCCCTCACGACGGGCACTCGACCACCGAAAGCCGACACACCCGTCCACCGAAGCCGATACACCCGTCGCTCGTCCCTCACGACGGGCACTCGACCACCGAAAGAAGGGCACAGTGGCTGTCTCCGTCCGCATCCCCACCATCCTGCGCACCTACACCGGCGGCGAGTCCGAGGTGTCCGCCTCGGGGGCGACCCTGGCTGAGGTGCTCGACGACCTCGACGCCCACCACACCGGCATCCGGGGCCGGATCCTGGACGACGCCGGCCAGCTGCGCCGGTTCGTGAACGTCTACGTCGGCAGCGAGGACGTGCGCTTCCTGGACGACCTCGCGACGCCCACCCCCGACGGCACCCAGGTCTCGGTCATCCCGGCGGTCGCGGGCGGCTGAGGCCGCCGGGCGGCCGGGCGCCCTTGACAGGGCGGCGTGGCCTGCGTCACAGTCTACGTGGGAACGCTCCCAAGACACGACGAGCACGAGGGGTGGACCGCGCGATGGCCTCGGTTCGTCGTGAGGGAGCGCCCGCCGCGGACGGCGGTCCGCTGGTGGGCCCCGCCGTGCGGCGGACCCGGGAACTCCTCGACGTCCCCGGGTCCGCCGTTCGCACGGACGGCGCGCGCGAGCACGGCATACTGACGCCGTGAGCCGCCCGCCGCGCACCCGTCCCACCCTCGAGGAGGTCGCCGCCCTCGCCGGCGTCGGACGCGGGACCGCCTCCCGGGTCATCAACGGTGGCGAGAAGGTCTCCGAGCGGTCCCGTCAGCTCGTCGAGGACGCCATCGCCGAGCTCGGCTACGTCCCCAATGCCGCCGCGCGGGCGCTGGTGACCCGCCGCACCGACGCCGTCGCCCTGGTCATCGCCGAGTCCGAGGAACGCGTCTTCGGGGAGCCGTTCTTCGCCGGCATCGTGCGCGGCATCGGCTCGGCGCTCACCGACGCGGACCGGCAGCTGGTGCTGCTGCTCGCCCAGGCCTCGCAGCGCCCCGGCGGCCTCGACCAGTACCTCACCCGCCAGCACGTCGACGGCGTGCTCCTGCTCTCCCTGCACGACGACGACGAGCTGCCCGAGCGGATCCGCGGTCACGGCGTACCGGTCGTCGTCGGCGGTCGCGCCCACGCCGGCATCACGACCGGGTTCGTCGACGTCGACAACGTGCAGGGCGCCGAGATCGCCGTCGGCCACCTCATCGACCGTGGCCGCCAGCGGATCGCGACGATCGCCGGCCCGGCGGACATGGTGGCCGGCAGGTCTCGGTACGACGGCTACGTCGCCGGCCTGGCCGCGAGCGGGCGGTCCGTCGACGACCGGCTCGTCGAGCGCGGCACCTTCACCCAGGACAGCGGCGAGCAGGCGATGGTCCGGCTGCTCGAGCGGGCCCCCGACCTCGACGCCGTCTTCTGCGCCAACGACCTGATGGCGGCAGGGGCGCTCCGGGCGCTGCGCGAGGCCGGTCGCGACGTCCCGGGGGACGTCGCCGTGGTCGGCTTCGACGACGCCCCGCTCGCCCGCTCCACTCATCCGCCGCTCACCACGGTGCACCAGTCGCCCGAGCAGATGGGCCGCGAGATGGTGGCCCTGCTGCTCGAGGTGATGGCGGGACCGCAGGAGCAGCCGGGCCGGATGCTGGCGACCCACCTGGTGGTGCGCAGCACCACCTGACCCGCCACTAGCCTCCTCGGGTGACGCGCGTGCTGCTGGCCACCTTCAACCTGCTCCCCGACGGGGAGGTCGGCGGCGACCTGGTCGTCTCCGCGCTCGACGAGCGGGGGATCGAGTCCCGCTGGGTGCGTTGGGACGACCCGACGGTCGACTGGGCCGCAGCGGACCTGGTCGCGGTGCGCTCGACGTGGGACTACCACCGGCGCTGCGCGGAGTTCCTCACCTGGGCCCGGGCGGTCGAGCGCCGGACCGTGCTCCTCAACGGAGCCGAGGTCTTCGCGTGGAACTGCGACAAGGGCTACCTCGCCGATCTCGGTGACGTCCCGGTCGTCCCCACTGCGGTCCTCGACGACGCCACCCTGGTGGGTGGGCTCACGACTGCGATCGAGCGGTTCGGCACCGTCGTCGTCAAGCCGGCCACCGGTGCCGGAGGAGTGGGGGTGGTCCTCGTCGACAGCGTCGACGACCTCCGGCTCGAGGGGCTGACGGCGGCTCCCTGGGTGGTCCAGCCCCTGGTCGAGTCGGTCCGGACGACCGGCGAGACCTCGGTCTACGTCCTGGACGGGCGCGCGGTCTCCCAGGTCGAGAAGCTGCCGTCCGGTGGCGAGATCCGGGTGCACGAGCTCTACGGCGGTGGCTCGCGTCCGGGCGTGCTGAGCGAGGAGAGCGCCGCGCTCGCCATGCGAGCCGTCACGCATGCCGCGGACCGCCTGGGCGCCGACCTGTCCTACGCGCGCGTCGACATGATGCGGTACGACGGCCGGCTGGTCGTCAGCGAGCTGGAGCTGATCGAGCCCGGGCTCTACCTCGACGTGCTGCCTGCCAACGCCGACGCGTTCGCCGACGTGGTGCTCACCCGCCTGCGCCGACGTCCGGATTGAGTCGATTTCTTGCACTCGACGGGGTCGAGTGCTAAACATGAGGCTGGCACTCTCGTCATGAGAGTGACAACTCCGGATCGGTGCAGTTGAGGCCTCCGCGCCGGCGAGAAAGGGTTCGCCGGGTCAAGCAGGGTCGTCCGTCGCGGGCAACTCATCGGACCGGATCCCCGAACTCTAAGCGTGAGGAATCGCAGGAGTTATGCCGAAGCTGATTGCTTTCAACGAGGAGGCCCGGCGCGGTCTCGAGCGTGGCATGAACACGCTCGCAGACGCCGTCAAGGTCACCCTCGGTCCCAAGGGCCGCAACGTCGTGCTCGAGAAGAAGTGGGGCGCCCCGACGATCACCAACGATGGTGTGTCCATCGCCAAGGAGATCGAGCTCGAGGACCCCTACGAGAAGATCGGTGCCGAGCTCGTCAAGGAGGTCGCCAAGAAGACGGACGACGTCGCTGGCGACGGCACCACGACCGCCACGGTCCTCGCTCAGGCGATGGTCCGCGAGGGTCTGCGCAACGTGGCCGCGGGTGCGAACCCGATGGGCCTCAAGCGTGGCATCGAGGCGGCCGTCGTCGCCGTGTCCGAGCAGCTCTCGAACATGGCGATCGACATCGAGACCAAGGAGCAGATCGCGGCCACGGCCTCGATCTCCGCTGCTGACACCACGGTCGGCGAGATCATCGCCGAGGCGATGGACAAGGTCGGCAAGGAAGGCGTCATCACCGTCGAGGAGTCGAACACGTTCGGCCTCGACCTCGAGCTCACCGAGGGGATGCGTTTCGACAAGGGCTTCATCTCGGCCTACTTCGTCACCGACCCCGAGCGGATGGAGACGGTCCTCGAGGACCCCTACGTCCTGATCGCCAACCAGAAGATCTCCAGCGTCAAGGACCTGCTGCCGCTGCTCGAGAAGGTCATGCAGTCGGGCAAGCCGCTGCTGATCCTCGCCGAGGACACCGACGGCGAGGCTCTCTCGACGCTCGTCGTCAACAAGATCCGTGGCACCTTCAAGTCCGTCGCCGTCAAGGCTCCGGGCTTCGGTGACCGCCGCAAGGCCATGCTGCAGGACATCGCGATCCTGACCGGTGGCCAGGTCATCTCCGAGGAGGTCGGCCTCAAGCTCGAGACCACCGGCATCGAGCTCCTCGGCCAGGCCCGCAAGGTCGTCATCACCAAGGACGAGACCACCATCGTCGAGGGTGCTGGCGACGCGGACCAGATCGCTGGTCGGGTCAACCAGATCCGTGCCGAGATCGAGAAGTCGGACTCCGACTACGACCGCGAGAAGCTGCAGGAGCGCCTGGCCAAGCTGGCCGGCGGCGTTGCGGTCATCAAGGTCGGCGCGGCCACCGAGGTCGAGCTCAAGGAGCGCAAGCACCGCATCGAGGACGCCGTTCGCAACGCGAAGGCTGCTGTCGAGGAGGGCATCGTCGCCGGCGGCGGCGTCGCCCTGGTGCAGGCTGCGGCCACCGCGTTCGACAAGCTCGAGCTCGAGGGTGACGAGGCGACGGGTGCCAACATCGTGCGCTTCGCCTCCGACGCTCCGCTCAAGCAGATCGCCATCAACGCCGGCCTCGAGGGCGGCGTCGTGGCGGAGAAGGTCCGCAACCTGCCTGCAGGTCAGGGCCTGAACGCGGCCACCGGCGAGTACGTCGACATGATCGCCTCCGGCATCATCGACCCCGCCAAGGTGACGCGTTCCGCGCTGCAGAACGCCGCGTCCATCGCGGCGCTCTTCCTCACCACCGAGGCCGTCGTGGCCGACAAGCCGGAGAAGGCTCCGGCCATGCCCGGTGGCGGCGACATGGGCGGCATGGGCGGCATGGACTTCTGAGTCTGCTCGCCCACGCAGCACACGGCACCACACCGAACGGCTCCAGTCCCAAGGGACTGGGGCCGTTCGGCATTTCCGGATGTGTGAGGCTTGGTGGGTGGACCAGAGCCGACGGGACCGCTTCTCGGAGATCGCGCCGGGGCTGATCGAGCCGCTGCGTCGGTTCCTGGCCCGGCGTACCGACCCCGACACCGCCGAGGACGTGCTGGCCGAGGTGCTCCTGGTCTGCTGGCGCAAGGGCGAGGACCTGCCCGAGGACCCGCTCCCGTGGGCGTACGGCGTCGCCCGGAACTGCCTGCTCAACGCCGACCGGGCGGCCCGCCGCCAGCAGCGGCTGGCCGCGAGGATCGCCACCGTCGACCCCCCGACCGAGGTGTCGCCGGGTCTCGCCGAAGGCGACGACGACCTCGCCGCCGCGCTGGCCGCGCTGCGCCCCGAGGACGCCGAGCTGCTCCGGTTGTGGGCGTGGGAGCAGCTCACACCTGCCGAGATCGGCACCGCCCTGGAGATCAGCCCCAACGCGGCGAGCATCCGGTTGCACCGCGCCCGGCAGAAGCTGGCGGACCGGTGGCGAAAGAACGAGGCCGGTGCCGGACATGAGGAGTCGAGAGAGGGGTGAAGCCATGACCGACGCACCAGACGCCGACGACGCAGAGCTGCGACACGCGCTGAGCCAGGTCGACCCGGCCAGGTCCCTCCCGCCCGCCGACCCGGCCCGGGTCGCTCGACTCCTGGAGGACGTCATGAGCACCGAGCTCACCACCGAGACCCGTGAGACCGGCACCCACGGCCGGAGCCCGCTGACCTGGCTGGTCGCCGCCGCAGCCGTGCTGGTGATCAGCGGGATCGGACTGTTCGCGTTCCTCGCCGGCGACGACCCGGCCACGGTCCCCCCGACCGCCACCGACTCGCCGGGAGCCGTCGTGAGCGAGGTCCCCGCGGTCACCGAGCTGCAGGCCCCCGACCCGGCCGCCTACTCCGCCAGGTGCATGGTCCCCAACGCGGAGGTGCTCGGCCAGGCCGGTGTGGCCGTCGACGCGACGGTCACCGGGATCTCCGACGACACCGTCACCCTCAGCGTCGACCGGTGGTACGCCGGTCAGCCGACCGAGGAGGTCCAGGTGCAGGCGCCCGCGGAGCAGCTGCCCGCCCTGGTCGAGGCCGTGACCTTCGAGGAGGGTGGTCGCTACCTGCTCTCCGCGACCGACGGCCGGGTGAGCGTGTGCGGGTTCAGCGCGCCGTACTCCGCCGACCTGGCGGCGCTCTACGCCGAGGCCTTCCCGGGGTGAGCGCACCGTGACACTCGGACTCCTCCTGGCCGCCGGCGCGGGTCGCCGGATGGGGATGCCGAAGGCGCTCGTCGTCGGCGACGACGGCGAGCCCTGGTTGACCCGGGGGGTGCGGGTGCTCACCGACGGTGGCTGCTCGAGCGTGACCGTGGCCCTCGGCGCCGAGGCCGAGCAGGCACGGCTCCTGCTCGACGGCACTGGCGCGACCGACATCGTCGTGGATGACTGGGCGGCCGGCATGTCCGCTTCGTTGCGCGCCGGCCTGACGGCCGCCTCCGGCACCGACGCGGACTGCGTGGTGGTGATGCTGGTCGACCTGCCCGACGTGGGGCCCGACGTCGTACGACGCCTCCTCGACCCGGCTCCTGAGGCCGGCACGCTGCGTCGGGCCGGGTACGCCGGACGGCCCGGCCATCCCGTCATCCTCGGGCGCGACCACTGGGCGGCGATCCGCGCCGGCGCCGACGGGGACCGCGGCGCGCGCGACTACCTCACCATCCGCCCGGTCGAGACCGTCGAGTGCGGCGACCTGGCCACCGGCCGCGACGTGGACAGTCGCTCCAACCTCCCGCCAACGGAGTCCTGAGTAGCCTTGCCACATGGATCTCGAGTCGCCCGTCGCCGTCGCCGAGCGGCTCGGCAGCACCGGCTACCTGTGCGACGACGCGCTTGCGACGGTCACCTTCCTGGCGTTGCGGATGCAGCGGCCGCTGCTGCTCGAGGGTGAGCCCGGCACCGGCAAGACCGCGCTGGCCGAGGCGATCGCGGAGAGTCTGGGTCTGCCGCTGGTCCGGCTGCAGTGCTACGAGGGCATCGACGCCACCCAGGCCCTCTACGACTGGGACTTCCCGCGCCAGATCCTGCACCTACGGGCCCTCGAGGCCTCCGGCGGCGGGGCCGACCTCGAGGAGGCCGAGAAAAGTCTGTACGACGAGCGCTTCCTGCTCGCCCGACCCGTCCTCCAGGCACTGCAGGCCAGCCCCGCGGTGCTGCTCGTCGACGAGGTCGACCGCGCCGACGACGAGTTCGAGGCGTTCCTGCTCGAGGTGCTCTCGACCTACCAGGTGACCATCCCCGAGCTCGGCACCGTGCGGGCCGTGACGCCGCCGATCGTGGTGCTCACCTCCAACCGGACCCGCGAGCTGCACGACGCGCTCAAGCGCCGGTGCCTCTACCACTGGATCGACCACCCCGGCCTCGACCGCGAGGTCGAGATCCTGCGCTCCCGCGCCCCGGAGGTCGCCGAGGAGCTGCGTCGCCAGGTCGTCTCCCTGGTCCAGCAGCTGCGCGGTCGAGACGACCTGCAGAAGCCACCCGGCGTCGCCGAGACCCTCGACTGGGCGCGCGCCCTGCACTACCTCGGTGCCGCCGAGATCGACCTGGAGTCCTCCGCGGCCACGCTCGGTGCCCTCGTGAAGTATCGCGAGGACGCCGAGAAGGTCCGTCACGCCCTCGACCAGATGCTGCGCGCGTGAGCGACGCGGAGGAGGTCCTGCTGGCCTTCACCCGGGCGCTGCGCGCGGCGGGGGTGCCGGTGACGCAGGATCGCGCCCAGGGCTTCCTCGCGGCCGCGGCCGAGCTGGGCGTGGGCGACGAGCGGGCGACCTACCTCGCCGGACGAGCCACCCTCTGCGGCGGTCCCGACGACCTCGCCCGCTACGCCCAGGTCTTCGAGGCGTTCTTCAACGCCCGCGACGGACTGCCCCGGTCACGTCCCGCACAGCCCTCGGTGCCGACGCCGGCCACGTTGACCGAGCGTGAGGCGGCCGACGGAGAGGGAGAGGCCGGCGACGAGGAGCAGGTCCGTGCGATGGCCAGCGCGGTCGAGGTGCTCCGACAACGGGACGTGGCAACGCTGACGGCGGGGGAGAAGCAGCGCCTGGACGCGATGTTCAGCACCTTGCGGCCGCACCCGCCGGTGCGGCGTACCGCCCGGCACCAGCGGTGGCACCGTGGCCAGATCGACGCGTCGCGGACGCTGCGCGACTCGCTGCGCCGGATGGGCGAGCCCGGCGAGATCGCCTGGCGGCGCCGCGGCGTGCGCCCACGCCGGGTGGTGCTCCTGGTCGACGTCTCCGGATCGATGAGCGGGTACGCCGACGCGCTGCTGCGGCTGTCGCACCGGTTCACCCAGGTGGTGCGCGAGCAGGGCGGTGCGGTGGAGACCTTCACCGTCGGCACCCGGCTGACCCACCTGACCCGTGCGATGCGGATCCGCGACGCGGAGCGAGCGCTGGTCGCGGCCGGCGAGACCGTGCCGGACTGGTCCGGTGGGACCCGCCTCGGCGAGACGCTGCGCTTCTTCCTGGACCGCTGGGGCCAGCGCGGGATGGCCCGCGGCGCGGTCGTGGTGATCTTCAGCGACGGGTGGGAACGCGGCGACCCGGCGCTGCTCGGCGAGCAGATGGCCCGGCTCCAGCGGATCGCCCACCGCGTCGTCTGGGTCAACCCGCACCGCGGCAAGACAGGCTACGAGCCCGTCCAGCAGGGGGTGCTGGCCGCGCTGCCGCACTGCGACGACTTCGTCGCCGGTCACTCGCTGGCGACCTTCGCCGAGCTCGCGGAGGTGGTGTCCCGTGCGTGAGGTGCTGCCCGAGCTGCTCGCCTGGTGGGAGGCCGGCGAGACCGTCGGTGTCGGCACGGTCGTTGCGACCTTCCAGTCCGCTCCCCGGCCGCCCGGCGCCTCGATGCTGGTCGGCCCCGACGAGACCGCGGTCGGCTCGGTCTCCGGCGGCTGTGTCGAGGGCGCGGTCTACGACCTCGCCCAGTCCGTGGTCGGGTCCGGGGACCCGGTCCTGGAGCGGTACGGCGTCTCCGACGACGACGCCTTCGCCGTCGGGCTGACCTGTGGCGGGATCCTCGACGTCTTCGTCGAGAAGGTGAACCGCGAGACCTTCCCCGAGCTGGGCGAGATCGCGGCCGACATCGAGGCCGGGCGCCCGGTCGCCCTGGCGACCGTGATCGAGCACCCCGACCCGACGTGGCTGGGCCGGCGGCTCGTCGTACGCCCCGAGTCCGGGACCATCCCCTCCCTGGGATCCCCACGCGCCGACGCCGCGATCCACGACGACGCGCTCGGGCTGCTGGCGGCGGGGCACAGCGCGACGCTGGGCTACGGGCCGGACGGCGAGCGGCGGGGGGAGGGGATGCGGGTCTTCGTGTGGGCCTTCGCCCCGAAGCCGCGGATGCTGGTCTTCGGCGCCATCGACTTCGCTGCGGCAGTGGCCAAGGTGGGCAGCTTCCTCGGCTACCACGTCACCGTCTGCGACGCCCGGCCGGTGTTCGCGACGACGAGCAGGTTCCCCGAGGCCGACGAGGTGGTCGTCGACTGGCCGCACCGCTACCTCGCCGCCGAGGTCGAGGCCGGCCGAGTCGACTCCCGCACCGTCATCACGGTGCTGACGCACGACCCGAAGTTCGACGTACCTCTCCTCGAGGTGGCGCTGCGCCTGCCCGAGGTGGCCTACGTCGGCGCGATGGGCTCGCGCCGAACCCACGACGACCGGCTGGCCCGGCTGCGCGAGGCTGGCCTCGACGACAAGGAGATCGAGCGGCTCTCGTCGCCGATCGGGCTCGATCTCGGCGCGCGGACCCCGGAGGAGACCGCGATCAGCATCGCCGCCGAGATCGTCGCCGGGCGCTGGGGCGGGAGCGGCAACCGGCTCGCGACCGGCGAGGGTCGGATCCACCGCGACCTACACTGAGTCACGACGAAAGGGACCGGCATGCAGGGAGTCTCGCTCCAGCAGCTGACCGACCAGCACCTCGCCCTGGCCAGGGCGCACTCGAGCGGTCGCAGCGCGGTGACCGTCCACGGCGGCCACGAGCACCACCTCCGCCAGACGCTGATCGCGCTGACGGCGGGCCACGCGCTCGGTGAGCACGACAGCCCGGGCGAGGCGACCATCCAGGTGCTCCGCGGGCAGGTCGTGATCTCGACCGGTGCCGACTCATGGGAGGGGAGCACCGGCGACTACCTGCTGATCCCGCCCGCCCGCCACGACCTGCGCGCGCTCGAGGACGCAGCCGTGCTGCTGACCGTTGCCAACCGGCTCGCCGACTGAGGTCTGATGCGGGGCACGGCGGCCGGCTTGGCGCTGCTGATGGTGCTGCCCCTCGCGGCCTGCTCGACCGAGGAGCCGGACGCGTCGACGCCTCCTTCGCCGCCGGTGACGAGTGCCCCCACGTCGCCCTCCTCGGGCCCCACCCAGCCCCCCACCCCCGCCGAGCAGGACGAGACCCTGCCACCGGTCACCGACAAGACGTCGCTGCCTGCCCTGATGCGCGCCGAGTTCGACGGCCGGGGGCTCCGGGTGGTCCGCACCGAGGTGCGCAGCGACGACTACACCCGCCAGCAGGTCACCTACCGCAGCAACGGCACCGTCGTCTCCGGGGTGCTGCTGCGTCCCCGCGGCGCCGGGCCGTTCCCGGCGGTCGTGCTCAACCACGGTTACATCGAACCGTCGTCCTACGGCACCGGTCAGGGGCTGGCGCGCGAGCAGGACTGGCTCGCCCGTGAGGGCTTCGTGGTCCTGCACACCGACTACCGCGGGCACGCGGCCTCCGACCCGGCCGGCGAACTCGAGCGGGAGTCGCGTCTGGGCTACACCCGTGACGCGATCAACGCCGTCCTCGCCCTGGAGGAGCAGACGTACGTCGACCCCGAGCGCACCGCCATGCTCGGCCGGTCGATGGGCGGCGGAGTCACCCTCGACGCACTGGTCGCCGCACCCGGGCTCGTGGACGCCGCGGTCATCTACGCCAGCGTGAGCTCCCGCTTCCTCGACAACCTGGAGCGCTGGACGATCCCGGAGCGGCCGGAGGCTGCGCAGGCCCTCTTCGACCGCTTCGGCACCCCGCAGCAGAGCCCCGGCTTCTACCGCGGCCTCTCTCCGCGGACCTACTTCGACCGGGTCACCGAGCCGGTGCTGATGTTCCACGGCACCGCCGACAGCACCTGCCCACCGGTCTGGTCCCGCACCACCCACCGGTTGCTCGAGCAGGCCGGGGTCGACGCGACCCTGGTGGAGTACCCAGGCGAGGAGCACGCGTTCTACGCCCGCTGGCAGGACTCGATCGAGCGGAGCGTGATGTTCCTCCGGCGTCGGCTCGACGCCTGACCGGTTCTGTGATGACCGTCACCCACCCGGTGCTACGTTGGCGACACCGATCAACCCGGGGGTGAAATGGCTCGCTCCGATCTGCGGAACCGCAGGCTGGACGCCGTCCGTGCGTGGACGTCCTTCGTCGAGCACGGCGACGAGGCCGGGCCGGTGGTGCGCCCCGAGATCCTGACCAGCTGGACCCGCTCCGAGGCGGCCGTCACGACCGACCTGACCGAGGCGCCGCTGACCGACCAGTCCGAGTCCGAGACGGCAGCTGCCTGGCAGGGCTCGGCGTTCCAGACCGCCGTCGAGCGGGTCGAGGCCGAGCTGCGCCGCACCGCCGAGGACGGCGACCTCGTCGTCGCGGTGACAGACCCCGAGACCCGCATCCTCTGGACGTACGGCGGCCGGGTGATGCGCCGCAAGGCCGAGAGCGTCAACTTCGTGCCCGGCGCCAACTGGGACGACCAGAGCGTCGGCACCAACGCCCTCGACCTGGCCAACCGGACCGGCACTCCGTCGATGGTCTTCAGTGCCGAGCACTACGCCTCGATCGTGCACAACTGGGTCTGCTGGGCCGCACCGGTCCGCGACCCCGTCACCGGCGCCCAGCTCGGCGTCCTCGACCTCTCCACGACCTGGGACCGGACCCATCCGATCGGGCTCGCGACCGCCCGGGTGATGGCCCGGCTGATCGAGTCCGCGCTGCCGCGCACCGCCCAGCGCAGTGTCCGCGGTCCGCTCGAGGAGTTCGGCGAGCCCGGTCTGACGATGACGCTGCTGGGCACCGCCGAGACCTGGCTCGACGGCCAGCGGCTGCTGCTCAACCGGCGCCAGACCGAGGTGCTGGCGCTGCTCGCGATGCATCCCGAGGGGTTGTCGCTGGAGCACCTGCACGCGCTGGTCTACGGCGACCAGGCGGTGACCCTGTCCACGCTCAAGGCCGAGGTGTCGCACCTGCGCTCCGCCCTCGGCGGTCAGCTGTCGTCGCGGCCCTACCGGCTCACCATGCCGGTCTCCACCGACGTCGACCTGGTGCTCAGCCTGCTGCGCCGCGGCCGAATCGCGGCAGCGGTCGACGCCTACGGCGGTGACCTGCTCCCGGGCACCAACTCCCCGGCGCTGACCGAGCTGGCGGAGTACGTCGCCGTGGCGGTCCGCGAGGCGCTGCTGACCGACCCGCAGCCCGACGCGGTGGTCCGCTACAGCGAGCTCGCGCCGTACGACACGGAGGTGGTGGAGGTGTGTCTCGCCGCCCTGGCCGGCCGCGCGCACCCCGTCGTACCCCTCCTCAAGGGCCGCCTCGCGGCCGCCGCTCGCTGACCCACCCGACGGGCCTACCTTTCGCCAACCGGACCTCCCTAACGTGACCCGCACCACAGGTCTACGTCCTCAAGGGAGAGTCATGACCCGGATCAGCCTCACCGTCGACGGAGCGAAGGTCTCCGACGACGTCGAACCCCGCCTCCTCCTCGTGCAGTACCTGCGCGAGAGGCTCGGCAAGACCGGCACCGTGATCGGTTGCGACACCAGCAACTGCGGGGCCTGCACCGTCCACCTCGACGGCACCAGCGTGAAGTCCTGCAACGTGCTCGCCGTCCAGGCGGACGGCAGCGAGGTCACCACCATCGAGGGCCTGGCCCAGGACGGGAAGCTGCACCAGGTGCAGGAGTCCTTCCGCGAGTGCCACGGCCTCCAGTGCGGCTTCTGCACGCCCGGGATGATCATGCAGAGCGTGGACCTGCTCAACAAGAACCCGAATCCGACCGAGGAAGAGATCCGGCTCGGGCTCGAGGGCAACCTCTGTCGCTGTACCGGCTACCACAACATCGTGCGCGCCGTGAAGCACGCCTCCGCCCAGGGATCCAACGCCGCGGAGGTGACGGCATGACCGCCACCCAGGAGCGTCCCGCGGACGCCGTCGAGAAGGAGATCGGTCGCGACCGGCGCCGCAAGGAGGACCAGCGGCTGATCACCGGCCGCACCCGCTGGACCGACAACTTCACCCTGCCCGGGATGCTGCACCTCGCGATGGTGCGCAGCCCCTTCGCGCACGCCACCATCACCTCGATCGACACCGAGGCCGCCGCCGCCTCGCCCAACGTGGTCGCCGTCCTCACCGGTGCCGACTTCGGTCCCGAGCTCGGGGTCTGCATCAACGCCTGGGCGATCACCCCCGACCAGGTGACCCCCGACCACTCGCCGATGCCCAGCGACCGGGTCTCCTTCGCCGGTGAGATCGTCGCCGTCGTGGTGGCCCGCAGCGTCGCCGAGGCCCGTGACGCCGCCGAGCTCGTGGACGTGGAGTACGACGAGCTGCCGGCCGCGCTGGACCTGAAGGAAGCTGCGGCCGCGGACACCAACGGCGGGGCGATCGCGCACCCCGACCTCGGCACCAACAAGTCCGCGCTCTGGGTCTTCGACTCGGGCGAGGCCGGCACCGGCGGCAACGTCGAGGAGGCGATCGCCAAGGCGCGCACCGACGGCATCGTGATCGAGCGGGAGTACCGCCAGCAGCGGCTGATCCCGGCCTTCATGGAGCCCCGCTCGGTGGTCGTCGACCCGACCGGTGAGCAGTACACGATGTGGTCCGCCACCCAGATCCCGCACATCCTCCGCTTCGCGCTGGCAGCTACGACAGGAGTGCCAGAGTCGAAGATCAGGGTGATCGCCCCGGACGTGGGCGGCGGGTTCGGCGGCAAGCTCCAGGCGACGCCCGAGGAGTGGATCGCCTGGGCCGTCGGGATCCGGCTCGGCAAGCCGGTGAAGTACACCGAGACCCGCTCGGAGTCGCTCGTCTCGGCCCACCACGGTCGCGACCAGTGGCAGAAGCTGACGCTCTCGGCCGAGAAGGACGGCACCGTCACCGGCTTCAAGGTCGAGCTGCTCGCCGACCTCGGCGCCTACGTCGCGATCGTCGGCGGCGGGGTCCCGGTGCTCGGGGCGTTCATGTTCAACTCGATCTACAAGTTCCCCGCCTACCACTTCGCCTGCCAGACGGTGCTCACCAACAAGACGTGGACCGACGCCTACCGCGGCGCCGGTCGGCCGGAGGCGACCTTCGGCATCGAGCGGATGATGGACGAGCTCGCCGTCGAGGTCGGGGTCGACCCGCTCGCGATCCGCGAGCAGAACTGGATCACCCACGAGGAGTTCCCGTTCACCACGGTCGCCGGCCTGGAGTACGACTCCGGCAACTACGAGGCGGCCACCGCGCGCGCCAAGGAGATGTTCGGGTACGACGAGCTGCGCGCCGAGCAGGCCGAGCGGCGTGCCTCCGGCGACACCGTGCAGCTCGGCATCGGCATCTCGACCTTCACCGAGATGTGCGGCCTGGCGCCGTCCCGCGTGCTCGGCTCGCTCAACTACGGTGCCGGCGGCTGGGAGCACGCGAGCGTGCGGATGCTGGCCACCGGCAAGGTCGAGGTCATCACGGGGGCGTCCGCACACGGGCAGGGCCACGAGACGGCGTTCAGCCAGATCGTCGCCGACCGTCTGGGCGTCGCCTTCGAGGACGTCGAGGTGCTGCACGGCGACACCCAGATCGCCCACAAGGGGCTGGACACCTACGGCTCCCGTTCACTCGTCGTGGGTGGTGAGGCGCTGGTCAAGGCCGCCGACAAGGTGATCGACAAGGCGACCGTGATCGCCGCCCACCTGCTCGAGGCGTCCGTCGACGACATCGAGTTCGCCGGCGGCCGGTTCTCGGTGCGTGGCACCGACCAGGGACTGGCGATGGCCGAGATCGCGATGGCGACGTTCACCGCGCACAACCTGCCGGACGGCGTCGAGCCGTCGCTCGACTCGGACGCGACCTTCGACCCGGTGAACTTCAACTATCCGCACGGCACCCACCTGTGCGCCATGGAGGTGGACACCGAGACCGGCGCGGTCAAGATGCGCAAGTACGTCTGCTGCGACGACATCGGCAACATCATCAACCCGCTCATCGTCGCCGGGCAGGTCCACGGCGGCCTGGTGCAGGGCATCGCGCAGGCACTGTGGGAGGAGGCGGTGTACGACGAGTCCGGCACCCTGGTGTCCGGCTCGTTCGTCGACTACCTGCTGCCGACCGCGGCCGACACGATCAGCTTCGAGATCGACCACACCACGTCGCCGGCGACGACCAACACGCTCGGCACCAAGGGCGTCGGCGAGGCGGGCACGATCGCCTCGACACCCGCGGTGGTCAACGCGATCGTCGACGCGGTCCGTCACTTCGGTGTCAACGACATCCAGATGCCGTGCACGCCCGAGCGGGTGTGGAACGCGATCAACGGCACCGGATCCGGCGGGGACACGGAAGGGGCGGCGATGCCGCACTTCGACGAGTCCGAGCCGGGTACCGACAGCACCGAAGGAGCCGGAGCATGATCCCCGCAGCGTTCGACTACGTCGCCCCCACCACGGTCGAGGCGGCGCTGGCCGCGCTCGCCGAGTACGGCGACGAGGCCAAGATCATCGCCGGCGGGCAGAGCCTGCTGCCGGTGCTCCGGATGCGGCTGAACGCCCCGGAGTGGATCATCGACCTCGGCAAGATCGAGTCGCTGCGCGGCATCCGCGACGACGGTGACGCGATCGTGATCGGCGCCATGACGCCGCACGCTGTCGTGGGCTCCGACCCGCTGGTGGCCGAGCACGCGGCGCTGATCACGGCCGCGGTCGAGCACCTCGCCGACGCCCAGGTGCGCCACCGCGGCACGTTCGGCGGCGCGCTCGCCCACGCTGACCCCGCGGGTGACCTCGGGGCACCGGCGCTCGCGCTCGGGGCGTCGTTCGTGATCGCCGGACCCGGCGGCACCCGGACGGTCGAGGCCGACGACTTCTTCGTCGACCTCTTCGAGACCGCGATCGGTGAGGACGAGATCCTGACCGAGGTGCGGATCCCGAAGCACACCGGCTGGGGTGCTCACTACGAGAAGTTCGTGCGGGTCGCCCACCAGTGGCCGATCGTCGCGGTCGCGGCCACGGTCCGCCTCGAGGGGGACACCATCGCCGAGGCCAGGATCGGGCTGACCAACATGGGCTCCACGCCGCTGCGGGCCCGGGCCAGCGAGGCCGCGCTCGCGGGACAGTCGATCAGGGGGGACGCCCTACGTGCTGCTGCGGCGCAGGCCGCCGACGGCACCAACCCGCCGTCCGACCTCAACGGCGCAGCGTCGTACCGCAGCCACCTGGCCACCGTGCTCACCCGGCGGGCCGTGCTGGCCGCGGCCGGGGGATGATGTCCTGATGGACCTCACCCACCGGTTCACCGTCCCGACGTCGATCGACGAGACCTGGGCGCACTTCCAGGACATCGCCTCGGTGGCCGAGTGCTTCCCGGGGGCCACGGTGACCTCGGCCGAGGGTGACACCTTCGCCGGCTCGGTGAAGGTGAAGCTCGGGCCGATCGCACTGGTCTACAACGGCTCCGGCACGTTCGTGGAGAAGGACGAGTCGGCGTACCGCTTCGTCGTCGACGCGAAGGGCAAGGACAAGCGCGGCAACGGTACGGCGGGCGCGAAGGTCACGCTCACCATGGCCGACGCGAGCGGCTCCACCGACGTCGAGGTGGTCACCGACCTGGCGATCACCGGCAAGCCGGCGCAGTTCGGCCGGGGCGTCATGCAGGACGTCTCGGACAAGCTGCTCGGCCAGTTCGTGGCGTGCCTGGAGAAGCGGCTGTCGGGCCCGTCCGAGCCGGCCACCGAGGTTGTTGCCGAGCCGAAGCACGCAGCGCCGGCTCCGACCCCGCCCGCAGCACCGGTCGCACCACCGGCTGCGGCCGCCCAGGACGACTCGCTCGACCTGGGGGCCGCGGTGCTCCCGGTGCTCGCCAAGTCCTACTGGAAGCAGGGTGTGGGCGCCCTCGCGGTGGTTGCCCTCGTCTGGTGGCTGCTGGGCCGGCGCTCCTGACCCGTCGAGTGACGCCGAGTGGCTGGCCTGGAGCAGGATGTTCAGCCATCTGGCGTCACTCGACGCACCCGGGTCCTCAGCCCAGCGCGGACAGCGCGGCGAACTCGTCGTCGGTGAGCTCGATGCCGGCCGCCTCGGTGTTGGACTCGAGGTGATCGACGCTGGAGGTGCCGGGGATCGGCAGCACCACCGGCGAGCGGCGAAGCAGCCAGGCCAGCGCGAGCTGGGACGGCGTCGCGTCGTGCTCGCGGGCTGCGTCGGCGAGCGGGCCGTCGGACTTCGAGAGCTCCCCGGTCGCGAGCGGGAACCACGGGATGAAGCCGATGCCCTCCGCCTCGCAGTAGTCCAGGACGTCCTCGGCGCTGCGGTTGGCGAGGTTGTAGAGGTTCTGCACGGTGCTGATCTCCGCGACCTCGCGCGCGGCCTTGATCTGCTCGACGCTGACCTCGGACAGTCCGAGGTGTCGGACCTTGCCCTCGTCCTGGAGCTTCTTCAGCTCACCGACCTGGTCCTCGAGCGGGTAGGCCGCGTCGACGCGGTGCAGCTGGAAGAGGTCGATGGTCTCGACGCCGAGCCGGCGCAGGCTGAGCTCGGCCTGCTGACGGAGGTACGGCGGGTAGCCGACCGGCGTCCAGACACCTGGGCCCTGCCTGGTCAGGCCGGCCTTGGTCGCGATCACCACGTCGTCGGCGTAGGGGTGCAGGGCGTCCTTGAGCAGCTGCTCGGCGGTCTCCGGGCCGTAGGAGTCGGCCGTGTCGAAGAAGGTGATCCCGATCTCGACGCTGCGGCGGAGCACGGCGAGCGCGGCGTCGTAGTCCTTGGCGGGTCCCCAGACGCCCTCGCCCGGGAGCTGCATGGTGCCGTATCCGAGGCGGTTGACGCGCAGGTCGCCACCGATCTGGAAGGTGCCGGAGGCTGCTGCGGTGATGGTGGTGTCGGTCATGTCATCTCCTTCTCCGAGCGGTCGCCCGCCCAGGTGGTGTGGAAGGTGCCCTCGCGGTCGGTCCGCTGATAGGTGTGGGCACCGAAGTTGTCGCGCAGGGCCTGGATCAGCGACGCGGGCAGTCGCTCGCGCCGCAGGCCGTCGAAGTAGGCCAACGACGACGAGAACGCCGGGGTGGGTACGCCGGTCCGGGCCGCGGTCGCGACGACGCGGCGCCAGGCGTCCACGCCGTCGGTGACCGCCTCGGCGAAGAACGCCGTGGTGAGCAGTGTGGTCAGGTCGGGCTCGTCGGCGTACGCCTCCCGGATCCGGTCGAGGAACCGGGCCCGGATGATGCAACCGCCCCGCCAGATGGTCGCCATCGACCCGAGGTCGACGTCCCAGCCGTACTCCTCGGCGCCGGCCGCGATCTGGTCGAAGCCCTGCGCGTACGCGACCACCTTCGAGGCGTAGAGCGCGGCGCGCACGTCGTCGACGAACTGGTCGCGGTCGAGGTCCGTGGGAGCACTCTCGGGTGAGGTGGAGAAGACGGCACGAGCCGCCTCCCGCTGCGAGGTGTGCCCGGACAGGCTGCGCGCGAACGTCGCCTCCGCGATGCCGGTGATCGGGACGCCGAGGTCGAGGGCGCTCTGCACGGTCCAGCGACCGGTGCCCTTCTGCTCGGCGGCGTCCGCGACGACGTCGACGAAGGGAGCGCCGGTCTGGGCGTCGGTGTGCTCGAGCACGTCGGCGGTGATCTCGATCAGGAAGGACTCGAGGTCGCCGTCGTTCCACCCGCGGAACACGCCCGCGATCTCGCTCGGCGACAGGGCGAGCACGCTGCGCAGCAGGTCGAACGACTCCGCGATGAGCTGCATGTCCGCGTACTCGATGCCGTTGTGGACCATCTTGACGAAGTGGCCGGCGGCGTCCGGGCCGACGTGGGTGCAGCAGGGTTCGCCGTCGACCACGGCGGCGATGGACTCCATCACCGGTCCGAGCCGCTCGTAGGCCTCGTCGGAGCCGCCGACCATGATCGAGGGACCGTTGAGTGCGCCCTCCTCACCGCCGGAGACACCCATCCCGACGAAGTGCAGGCCGTGCTCCTTGAGCGCCTGCTCGCGACGCCGGGTGTCGGTGAAGTGCGCGTTGCCCGCGTCGACGACGATGTCGCCCACGTCGAGCAGCGGCACCAGCTCGTCGATCACCGCGTCGGTCCCCTCGCCGGCCTTGACCATCACGATGATGGCGCGGGGTTGCTCGATGGAGGCGACGAAGTCCTCGAGCCTCTCGGAGCCGACGAAGGTCCCCTCGTCGGCGAACTCCTCGACCAGGCTGGTCATCCGGGACGTGGTGCGGTTGTGGACCGCGATGGTGTGACCGTGCCGGGCGATGTTGCGGGCCAGGTTGCGCCCCATCACCGCCAGACCGGTCAGTCCGATGGTTGCAGTTGGCTCAGTCATTGCTGGGCCCAACCCCGCTGCCCCCACGCACTATTCCGGGAGGGCTGGCTCAGAAGACGTTGAGCGGGCGGAACTGCACCGAGATCCGAGGGCCGGCGTGGGCCGTCTTGGGGACCGCGTGCTCCCAGGTCCGCTGGCAGGAACCGCCCATCACGAGCAGATCGCCGTGCCCCATCTCCACCGAGATCGAGGCGCCGCCGACCCGCGGCCTCAGGGCCAGCCGACGAGGGTCGCCGAGCGAGACGATCGCGACCATGGTGTCCTGGGTCTTGCCGCGGCCGATGGTGTCGCCGTGCCACGCCACGCTGTCGCGTCCGTCGCGGTAGTAGCAGCACCCGGCGCTCACGAACGGCTCGCCCAGCTCGGGTCGGTAGTGGGCGCTCAAGGCGCCTCGGGCCCGGGCCAGGCCGGGGTGGGGGAGCGGCTCACCGACGCCGTAGGTGTGCAGGAGACGGGGGACGTCGACCAGCCGGTCGTACATCTGGCGCCGCTCGGCCCGCCACGGCACGTCACGAGCGAGCACCTCGAACACCTCGTCGGGCTCCGGCAGCCAGCTGCGCTGCACGTCGAGCCAGGCGCCGCGGCTGAGCTCGCGCCGCTCGAGCCCGGTGCAGGTCGGCACCTGGGTGGCTGGTGCCTCGAAGAGCGAGCCCTGGAAGTCCATGGAGGCCAGCGTAGTCGAACAGACGTTCGACGCAAGACCGTCTAGGCCAGGTTGCGCAGGGTCATCTGGAGCTGCTCGACCGTCTCGTCAGCGAGCTTGTCGAGCTTGCCCCGGAGGAAGAGCGGCGCGACCAGGTTGAGGAGCTTGCCGAAGTCGAAGTCGGCCCGGTAGTGCATCTCGGTGCCGGCGCCGTCGGCAGCCGGCTTGAACGTCATCGTGTCGGTGGCAGTGGCAGTCTTGTTGTGGCCGCGGAACTGCAGCTTGGTCGGCCGCTCGGAGATGACCGTCTCGTACTCCAGCTGGGTCCGGCGGCCCATGAACTCCGAGGTGTTGGCGTACGTCGTGCCGACCCCGCCGTCGCCGCTCGTGCGGGTGGTCTCGACGGTCCCCGGGTCCCACTCGCCGGTGTGGGTGAAGTCGCTCAGGTAGTCGAAGACGGACTCGACGGGACGGGGGATGCTCAGCGTGCGCTCGACGTACATGCCTCGACCCTACGGAGCCCTGGTAGCGCTTTGTCGGTGCGACAGGAGAGGGTTGCCCCATGACCGCCGACCCCACGCCCGAGTCCGCCGGGCCGACGCCGGCCGCCCGGGTCCGGAACCTCACCAAGACCTACGGCTCGGGCGCCGCGCAGGTGCGCGCTCTCGACGACGTCACCTTGGACCTGGCGACGGGGGAGTTCACGGCCGTGATGGGGCCCAGCGGCTCGGGCAAGTCCACCCTGATGCACTGCTGCGCCGCGCTCGACACGGCCGACTCGGGGTCGGTCTTCATCGGCGAGCAGGACCTGACCCGGCTCAAGGACAAGGCACTGACCCGGCTGCGCCGCGACGAGATCGGGTTCGTCTTCCAGTCCTTCAACCTGGTGCCGACGCTGACGGCCGGTGAGAACATCGAGCTGCCGATGGCGATCGCCGGCCGCAAGCCCGACCAGGAGTGGTACGACGCCGTCATCTCGACGGTCGGCCTGGGGGACCGCCTGAGCCACAAGCCCAACGAGCTCTCGGGCGGGCAGCAGCAGCGGGTGGCGGTGGCGCGGGCGCTGGCCAGCCGTCCGCGGATCGTCTTCGCCGACGAGCCCACCGGCAACCTGGACTCACGCTCCGGGGCGGAGGTCCTCGAGCTGCTGCGGCGCAGTGTCGACGACTACGGGCAGACCGTCGTCATGGTCACCCACGACCCCGTGGCCGCGGCGTGGACCGACAGGGTCGTGTTCCTGGCGGACGGTCGGGTCGTCGACGAGCTGCGCTCGCCGACGCGCGAGCAGGTGCTGGACGTGATGAACCGGATGGCTGGGAGCGCTCCATGATCGCGACCCCATGATCCGCGCCGCTCTCAAGAGCCTGCTCGGGCGCAAGGTGCGCCTGCTGATGAGCACCTTCGCCATCGTGCTCGGGGTCGCCTTCGTGGCGGGCTCGCTGATCTTCTCCGACACCCTGAGCCGCAGCTTCACCGCGCTCTTCGCCTCGACCGTGGGCGATGTCGTGGTCAGACCCGTCGGGGGCACGACGGCCGACGGCGCCCCGTCCACGGTGACCCTGCCGGGCAGCCTGGTCGAGGAGCTGCGCGACGTCCCGGGCGCGGCCCGGGTCGACGGCAACGTCAGCGCGTTCGGCGTCTTCGTGGTCAACAAGGACGGCAAGGTCGTCAGCGGCTTCGGACCGCCGGCGCTCGGGAGCAACTGGTCCGACGCCCCCGCGGGGCACGGCCTCGAGGGGCTGCGGATCATCCAGGGCGAGGAGCCGCACGGACCCGACGAGGTCGTCCTCGACGAGCGCACCGCCGAGCGGGCGGGATACGTCCTCGGCGAGCAGGTCGACATCATCCCGTCGACCGGTGGTGCCGTCTCGCCCGCCGGCGAGCCGGAGCCGCCGACCCTGATCCAGCCCGAGCTGGTCGGCATCGCCGGCTTCCCCAGCGGCGGGTCGCTCAACGGCGCGACGTACGCCGCCTTCGACACTCCCACTGCGCAGGCGCTCTTCCTCGGCGGCGACGACGCCTACACCGACATCTGGGTGACGGCCGAGGACGGTGTCTCCCAGGACGAGCTGCGCGACGACGTCGCCCCGGAGCTCCCGAAGGACGTCGAGGCGGTCACCGGCGACGACGCGGCCGACGAGTCCGCCACCGACCTCCTGGAAGCGATCTCCTTCCTCACCACCTTCCTGCTGATCTTCGCGGGCATCTCCCTGGTGGTCGGTGCCTTCCTGATCGTCAACACCTTCTCGATCCTGGTCGCCCAGCGAAGCCGCGAGCTGGCGCTGCTGCGCGCCATCGGCGCGTCCCGGAGGCAGGTGATGTGGTCGGTCCAGCTCGAGGCGTTCGTGCTCGGCGTCGTCGGCGCGACCATCGGCCTCGGTCTCGGTGTCCTGCTGGCGATGGGCATCCGGGCGCTCTTCGCCAACTTCGGGCTCGACCTCTCCGGCCAGCCCCTGATCTTCGCGCCGCGCACCTTCATCGCGGCGTACGCCGTCGGGATCGTGGTCACCATGGCCGCAGCCTGGCTGCCGGCACGACGGACCGGGCGGATCTCGCCGGTCCAGGCGATGCGCGACGACGTCGCCCTCCCCGAGTCGTCGCTGCGGCGTCGACTCTGGTGGGGGCTCGGGCTCACCGTCGTCGGACTGGTCGGGCTGGCTCTCGGTCTCTTCGCCGACCTGCCTCGCGGCGGTTGGCAGGTCGGCGGCGGGGTGCTCGCGATCCTGCTCGGCGTCGCCGCCATGAGCCCCATGATCGCCCGGCCGTTCCTGGCGCTGATGCGCGCGGCGTACGCCCGGGTGTTCGGGAGCGTCGGCAACCTCGCCGGGCAGAACTCGCTGCGCAACCCGCGGCGGACCACCGCCACCGCCTCGGCCCTGATGATCGGCCTGGCGCTCGCCGGCACGATGGCGATCGTCGGCGACTCCGCGAAGGCGAGCATCGACCAGTCGATCTCGGAGAACTTCGTCGGCGACTTCGTGGTCAGCAACGTGATCGGGACCGGCTTCTCGCCCGCCATCGGCGACCAGATGACGCAGGTCGAGGGTGTGGATCAGGTGGTCCGCGAGCGCTTCGGCAACGCCGCGCGCGACGGTGACGACCAGTTCGTGGCGGCGATCGACCCGAAGGACGTCGACGCGCTCGAGCTCGACCTCGACCAGCCCGGCGGACTGGCCGGCGGCTCCGTCCTGCTGCAGCGCTCCTGGGCTGACGACAACGGGTTCGCGAGCGGTGAGGACATCGAGCTGGACCTCCCCGCCGGCAGGTCGAGCTTCTTCGTCAGCGGGGTCTTCGAGGACAACCCGGTCGTCGCCGCACCGATCCTGATGAGCCTCGACGACTTCTCCCAGGGCGGCTTCCCGGAGAGCGACAACGTCCTGATCCTCTTCACCGACGACTCACCGGAGATCCAGGACCGCCTCGACGCCGTGGTGGCCGACCTCCCGGTCGTGACCGTCAAGGACCAGACGGCCTTCGCCCAGGAGCAGCGCGAGCCGATCGACCAGTTCGTGCTGATCATCTTCGCGCTCCTCGGACTGGCGCTGGTGATCGCGGTGCTCGGCATCGTCAACACGCTGGCACTGTCGGTCATCGAGCGGACCCGGGAGATCGGGCTGCTCCGCGCGATCGGCCTGAGCCGGCGCCAGCTGCGCGTCATGATCACCCTCGAGTCGGTGGTGATCGCAGTCCTCGGTGCCCTGCTCGGGGTGGTCCTCGGCGTCGGCTTCGGGGTGGCGCTGATGTACTCCCTGCGCGACCAGGGTCTCGAGGTGATCAGCGTGCCGGTGGGGCAGCTGGCGATCTTCCTGGTGCTCTCGATCGTGGTCGGTGTGCTGGCCGCGGTCTTCCCGGCGCGCCGGGCTGCGCGCCTCGACGTGCTCCGCGCGATCGCGACCGACTGACGAGAAACTCCCGTGATCCCGGGACGCGTGGCGTCCGGAGTCCGTACAGTGACAAGGTGGAGGAGACGCTGGTCGCGGACGGGCGCGGACTCAAGCACGTGCTGGTGCGCGAGCACGTCCGGGCCTTGGTCGCTGGTGCAGCGCCGGGTTCGCCGGCCCCTTCGGAGCGCGAGCTGGTGCAGCAGTTCGGGGTGGCCCGGATGACCGTACGGCAGGCCATGGACGCCCTGGTCGGCGAGGGCCTGCTCGAGCGGATCCCCGGTCGCGGCACCTTCGTGGCCCGTCCCCGGCGCCCCGCCAACCGGCTGAGCAGCTTCTCCGAGGAGATGGCACGCCGTGGTCTGCTGGCCGAGTCCCAGACCCTGGTGGCCCGCCGTGAGCAGGCCGGACCTGGTGTCGCCCGGGCGCTGGACCTCACCGAGGGCGATGCGGTCATCCACTGGCGGCGGCTGCGCCGCGCCGACAGCATCCCGATGTGCATCGAGGACGCCTACCTCAACGAGGTCCTCATCCCGGGGTTCCTCCAGGCCGGCATGCCCACGAGCCTCTACGACTCCCTCCACGCTCGCGGACTGCGGCCCACCTGGGCCGAGGACTCCGTCAGCGCCGACGTCGCCACCAGCGAGGAGGCGTCGTTGCTCGAGGTCGCGGTCGGCGCCCCGGTGCTGCGGCACTCGCGGCGAGGTCTCTGCGGGGACCGGATCGTCGAGGTCTCGCGCACCGTCTTCCGGGCCGACCGCTACACGCTGTTCGTCCAGCTCGGCGTCGAGGGCTAGTCCCGCTCAGCTCGCGGTCGCGAGCAGCTCCCGGGCCTCAGTGGGGGTCATCGGGTGGCGCTGGACGATCCGCCCGAGCTCGACGGCCCGCTCGACGAGCTGGTCGTTGCCGGTCACCGGGACGCCGCGGCTGATCGTCAGCACGTCCTCCATGCCGACCCGCAGGTGCCCACCCATCGACAGCGCGGCGAGCGCCACCGGCAGGGTGGAGCGGCCGATCCCCGTGGCCGACCAGCTGGTCACCTGCTCCGGCAGTGCAGCCACTCCGGCGACCAGCGCGGCCGCGGTGCCGGGCATGCCACCGGGGACGCCCATCACGAAGTCGCAGTGGACGCGTCCGCCGTACGGCAGGCCGAAGCGGTCCAGCAAGCGGGAGAGCGCCGTGACCTGGCCGAGGTCGAAGAGCTCGAACTCGGGGACGATCTCGCGTTCCTGGCTGAGCTGGTAGAGCTCGCACACGAACGGCCACGGGTTGGAGAACACGTCATCGCCGAAGTTCGTGGTGCCCATCGTCAGGCTGCACGAGTCGGGCCGCGCGTCGAGCACTCGCAGTCGGGCGTCGAGCGGGTCGTGCACCGACCCGCCGGTCGACAGCTGCACGACCAGGTCGGTGCTGTCGTGGAGGGCGTCCACCGTGTCGGTGAGCCGCCCCAGGTCGAGGGTCGGGCGGTGGTCGTCGTCGCGGATGTGGACGTGGATCATCGCCGCGCCCGCGGCCTCGCACGCGCGGGCGGTCTCGACCAGCTCGTCGAGGGTGGTGGGCAGCTGGGGGCAGTCAGCTTTGGTGGTCTCCGCGCCCGTGGGGGCGACCGTGACCAGCAGGGCTTGGGGTGACGTCGTCGGCACGAGAGCATCGTGCCAGACCGGGTCTTCGCCTGCTGGGGCAGGATGTCGGCGTGCGAGCGGTGGTGCAACGGGTGCTGCGGGCCCGGGTGGTGGTGGACGGTGTGGTGGTCGGCTCGATCGCGGAGCCGGGGCTGCTGGTCTACGTCGGCGTCACCCACGGCGACGGGTCCGACGAGACGGCGTGGCTGGCCCGCAAGGTCTGGGAGCTGCGGCTGCTGCGCGACGAGCGCTCCGCCTCCGACGTGGGGGCGCCGGTGCTGGTGGTCAGCCAGTTCACGCTGTACGGCGACGCCCGCAAGGGCCGGCGCCCCACGTGGCAGGCCGCGGCACCCGGACCGGTCAGCGAGCCGGTCTACGACGCGGTCTGTGCCGAGCTCGAGCGGCTCGGGGCACGGGTGGAGCGGGGAGTCTTCGGGGCGGACATGCAGGTCGAGTCGGTCAACGACGGACCGATCACGCTGATCCTGGAGCGCTGACCTCAGCCCAGCCCGCCGAGCGGGGCCACCACCTCGCCGGACTCCTCGCACACCCAGACCGGGTCCGGGCCGCCGAGGTCGGGCTGGATGTAGAGCGCGTGCACGGGGGCGTCGGGGTCGCAGTCGAGGCACATCGGCCAGCGCCCGACGGTCTCGAGGAGGGCGTCCTGGACGTCCTGGGCGACCAGACCGGCGACGTACGACTTCCCCTCGGGCCACTGATCCGCCCACCACTTGCGCTGGGCGACGGCGTCCTCGAGCAACGAGACCGCGGCTGCGGTGGCGTGGTGGCGGGCCTGCAGGTCGGCCAGCACGCGCGCACGTGCGTCGAACAGCAGGTCGTTGTCCATCTCCCCATCATGCCTCGCGCCCGGATAGCGGACCCGGGGCGCGGCTCCCGCTCTCCGCCGTCCGGCGGTCCTAGAGTGCGGTCATGGGACCGGCCCTGCTCGAGGTCACCGTCCTCGACCCGCGTGACGTGCCCGGCGCGGAGGAGGGCGGTGCCGACCGTCTGTACGTCGTCGCCCCCGGACCGGTGGTGGCGCTCTCACCCGAGCCCGCGCTCGTCTCCGCGATCTGCCACGAGAGCGACCTTCCCGTCTTCGTGCTGCTCCGGCTCAACGACTCCTGGACGACCACCGGCGGCGAGCTGACCCGGCTGAAGGGACTCGCCGAGGACTACCTGCGCTGCGGGGCCAGCGGTGTCTCCTTCGGCTTCCTCGACGCCGACCTCGAGATCGACACCGAGGTCTGCGCCCACCTGGCCGGCCAGCTGCCCGGGGTCCCGTGGGTCTTCGACCGCGCTGTGGACGACACCCTCGACCCGCGTCGCTCCTGGCGTCGCCTGGTCGGCCTCCCCGGCCTGGTCGCGGTGCGATCGGCCGGCTCGCCGCGAGGGCTCGAGGTCGGGTACGACGACCTGCTGGCCGCTGCGACGGACCCGGCGGTCGCCGCCCTCCTCCTCGCCAGTGGTGGGCTGCAGGCCGAGCAGGTGCCGTGGCTGCTGCAGGCCGGGGTCCGCCAGTTCCACCTCGAGCTCCAGGTGCGCCCCGGGTCGTCGTACAAGTCCTACGTCGACGCCGGCCATGTGCGGTCGTGGCGGCTGCTCCTCGACGACGCGCTCGAGCGCGCCGCGCGCTCGGCCGGCTGACCCTTGATCCTCATCGACCCGCCGAACGCGGCCGGGCACGGGCGGCTGTGGTCGCACCTCGCCAGCGACGTCTCCTTCGAGGAGCTGCACGCCTTCGCCCGCACCCTCGACATCCCGCCCCGCGGCTTCGACCGGGACCACTACGACGTGCCCGCGGAGTGGTACGACGCCGTGGTGGCCGCCGGCGCCACCCCGGTGTCGTCGCGGGAGATCGTGACCCGGCTGATCGGGGCGGGCCTGCGGCGGCGCAAGGGTGGCCGGGGTGGCCCGGGCGGCGGGTGAGGGGCGAGCACCCAGCAGACCCCGCCCTACCTGGCATCCGCTGGCCACAGCCGGCGCACCCGCCGGGTGAGGTCGCGCCGCAGGTCGGCGAGGTCGGCACCGACGAGGGAGCCGTCGCGGACGACGTACTCCCCACCGACCAGGACGTGACGCGCCGAGCGCTCGGGGCCGAGGACGAGCGCAGCGAGGGGGTCGAGCACGTCGGCGACGTCGTCACCCGGCCACACCACCAGGTCCGCCCTCAGGCCGGGCGCGAGCGCACCGATGTCGTCGCGACCCAGGCACGCGGCGCCACCCGAGGTGGCCAGTGCGAGTGCGTCGGCGGGGGAGAACGCGGTCGGGTCGTGCGCCCGCTGGCGGGCCAGGAAGAGCGCCATCCGCAGCTCGGGCTGGAGGGTGCCGATCTCGTTCGAGGCCACGCCGTCGACCCCGAGTCCGACGGGGGCGCCGGCCGCGACCAGGTCGCGCACCCGGGCGATCCCGGAGCCGAGCCGGCAGTTCGAGGACGGGCAGTGGGCGATCCCGGTGCGGGTCGCGCCGAGCCGGAGCACCTCGTCGTCGGAGAAGTGGATGCCGTGCGCGACCCACACGTCCGGGGCGATCCAGCCGAGGTCGTCGAGCAGCTCGAGGGGCCGGCGGCCGAAGCGGGCCAGGCTGTCGCGCTCCTCGTCGAGGGTCTCGGCGAGGTGGGTGTGCAGCCGCAGGCCGAGCGACCTCGCCAGCGACGCGGACTCCGTCATCAGCCGGGTCGACACGCTGAACGGGCTGCACGGCGCCACGGTCACCACGATCCGGTCCCCGTCGTGCAGCCGGTCGTGCACCGCCTGCGTGGACGCCAGGATCGCGTCGACCTCCTCGACCACCGAGTCGGGGGGCAGCCCGCCGTCGCTCTGGCCGAGGTCCATGGAGCCGCGGGCGATGTGGGTGCGTACGCCGATCCTGCGCGCCGACGCCGCGATCGCGTCGAAGACGCTGTCGTCGCCACCGGGCACCAGGTAGTGGTGGTCCGCCGCGGTCGTGCAGCCGGACAGCGCGAGCTCGGCCAGGGCCACGGCACTCGCCGCCTCGACGTCCTCCGGTGACAGTCGCGCCCACACCGGGTAGAGCGTCCGCAACCAGCCGAAGAGGCCCTCGTCCACCGCCCAGCCCCGGGTCATCCACTGGTAGAAGTGGTGGTGGGTGTTCACCAGGCCCGCCGTCAGGATGTCTCCGGAGCAGTCCACGACCAGGTCGCCGTCCAGCGCGGGCACGTCGCCCACGGCCGCGATCAGCCCGTCCTCGATCGCGACGTCACCTGGCCAGCGGGCACCGCGGAACACCGTCCTCGTCATGGCCCGCGACGGTAGTGCCCGGTCATGTCCGGACTGTTACGAGACCAGGGTCGACAGCTCGTCCTGGACGTTGGCACGCGCGGCGCTCTCCCAGGCATCCCGGGCGTACGCCGTGTGGAACAGGTGCGGCTTCGCGAGCAGCTCGCCCAGGATCCGGCCGCGGGCGGCGGCGAAGAGGTCGTCGGGCACGTGGGCGTACTCGGCGCGGACTGCGGCGACGTACTCCTGGTAGCGCTCGGGGGGCGCGGCCAGGATCGCGAGGTCGGCGTCGGAGAGGGCGGCGCCGTTGTCGTCGCCGTCGGCGGGACGGTGGTCCTCGGTCAGCAGGACCAGGCGGACGACCTCGTCGACCAGACCCGGCTCGACGAGGGTCGGCAGCGCCTCGGCGGCCCAGGCGGCCGAGCGCCTCTCGGCGTCGGGCTGGCCGTCGTAGACCGCGTCGTGGAACCACGCCGCCAGCACCACGGCCATCCGGTCGAACGGTGCGGCGCTGGCCGAGAGCTCATGGATCCGGTCGAGGACCTCGGCGAGGTGCCGGTCGTCGTGGTAGCGCCGGTCGGGGTGCTCGTAGGCCGCCACGAGCTGGGCGCCCAACGTCCGGTCGCCGGCCAGGGGCCAGGCCTGCAACAGGTCCACGGGGGCCATTCAAGACCCTCCGGCCGCGTGGGCGCTACGGTGTCGGTCCAACGAGAACGTGTTACAGAAAAGGGAGTTGCAGATGGCGGCGAGCATCGAGCGCATCCGCGAGGTCGTGGAGAGCTATGTCCGGCTGGTCGAGTCGGGCACGGCCGACGAGGTCGTGGCGTTGTACGCCGAGGGTGCCACCGTCGAGGATCCGGTCGGGTCCGAGGTGCTGACCGACCGTGCCGCGATCCACGCCTTCTACGCCAACCTGGAGCCGCTCGACACCACGACCCGGCTCCTGACCACCCGGATCGCCGGCGGCGAGGCGGTGTTCCACTTCGAGATCGCCACCCGCGCCGGGGAGCACACCTTCACCTTGTCGCCGTTCGACGCGATGACCTTCGACGACGACGGGCTGATCACCACGATGCGGGCCTTCTGGAGCGACACCGACATGGTGGTCAGCTAGCGGCGGGGATCACGCAAGCCAGCCGACCTTCTCGGACCTCAGGACGACGGCCGCTGGCTCACGACGGCCGTGCGGACATCGCCCAGCGGATGGTGCCGGTCGCGAGCCCACCCAGCGCCCGCACGACGGTGCGCTCGGAGACCGGCAGCCAGGGCAGCCGGAGCGGTCGTCGGCTCCAGCGCGGCATCAGGCCGACGCCGGCCGCGACCAGCACGCCGTACGGCGCCCTGGCGAGCAGCGGCAGCGGCGGCTTCAGCAGCAGGAACGACACCGCCTCGCGGGCCTCGGGGGTGCCGCGCAGCTCGGGGCGGTACGACGCGAGCGCCTCCGCCAGCGCAGCCTCGGTCGTCGGCGGGTCGATGACGCCGAGCCGGCGCGCGACCTCGGCGCTCTGGGCGACGTACTCGTCACGCTCGGCGCCCACCAGCGGGTCCTTGCCGTAGACCGTGTGCGCCCGCAGGAAGCTGTCGACCTCGGCGACGTGCACCCAGGCGAGCAGGTGCGGGTCGGAGGCGGCGTACGGCGTCCCGTCGTCGAGGGTGCCGACGACCCGCTCGTGGATGCGGCGCACCATGTCGACCGAGGCCTGGGCGTCGGCTGCGGTCCCGAAGGTGGTGACGGCGAGGAAGTGGCTGGTCCGGTTGAGCCGGCCCCACATGTCGCCGCGGTAGCCCGAGTGGTCGGAGACAGCACGCATCGCGGCCGGGTGCAGGGTCTGCAGCAGCAGCGCCCGGATCCCGCCGACGAACATCGAGGCGTCGCCGTGCACCCGGACGATCGGGCTGTCGGGCTCGAACCAGCGCGGGCCGGGCCGCCCGTGGATCCGCTCGGCGTGCTGGGACCCCTCGGGCCCAGCGACCCGCAGGAACAGCTCCTGGCCCAGTCGTTCGCGCACGCTTGCCATGGCTCGAGCCTACGGGGGGTGTCGCGAGCGGTCAGGCGCTCCAGGTCCGCAGCCAGATGGTGTGCGGCGAGTCCGAGAGCCGGGCGACGACGTCGGTGGGCAGCGGGTCGAGGGTGTCGGTGACGACGTACCCCTGCTCGGCTCGCGTGGAGAGGTACTGGCCGGTGATGTTGGCGCCCGCGTCGGCGAGCAGCTGGTTGACGCCGGCGAGCACCCCGGGGACGTTGATGTGCAGGTAGCCGATCCGGTGCCCCGACGTCAGCGCGGGCGCCTGGACGGCCGGCAGGTTGACCGAGAGCTCCGTGCGGCCCTGGAGCGAGAAGGCGCCGAGCTTGCCGGCGACGAAGTAGCCGATCTCCTCCTGCGCCTCCTGGGTGGAGCCGCCGACGTGCGGGGTCAGGATGACGTTGTCGAGGCCGCGCAGCGGCGACTCGAAGGTGTCGCCCTGGACCTTGGGCTCGACCGGGAAGACGTCGAGCGCGGCACCCGCGACGTGGCCGGCGAGGATGTGCTCGCGCAGCGACTCGTTGTCGACGACCATCCCGCGCGCAGCGTTGATGAAGAAGCTGCGCGGCTTCATCTTCGAGAACTGCTCGGGGCCGAAGAAGCCGGCGTTGCCCGGTCGACCGTCGACGTGGAGGCTGACCACGTCAGCCTTGGCGAGCAGCTCGTCGAGGGTGCGCATCCGCTGGGCGTTGCCGTGGGCGAGCCGGTCGGCGGTGTCGAAGAAGATCACTCGCATCCCGAGTGCCTCGGCGAGGTTCGAGAGCTGGGTGCCGATGTTGCCGTAGCCGACGATGCCGAGGGTGCGGCCGCGTACCTCGTGACTGCCCTTGGCCGACTTGTCCCAGACGCCCTCGTGCATGCGCTGGGTCTTCTCGGTCAGCCGACGGGCCAGGGCGATGATCTCGCCGATGACCAGCTCCACGACGCTGCGGGTGTTGGAGAACGGGGCGTTGAAGACCGCGATGCCGCGGTCCGCGGCCGGGATCAGGTCGACCTGGTTCGTGCCGATGCAGAAGCAACCGATGGCCAGCAGGTCCGGTGCCGCGTCGAGCACGCGGGGGGTGATGTGGGTGTTGGAGCGGATCCCGAGCAGGTGCACGCCGGGAAGAGTCTCGACGAGCTCGTCCTCGGACAGCGAGCCCAGCCGGAGCTCGACCTCGAATCCCTGGCTCTCCAGGATCTCGACGGCGACCGGGTGGATGTTCTCGAGCAGCAGCACCTTCACGGTCGAAGCCTAGGTCTGGGGCCGGTCTGCGACCCAAACCCCGCCGACCCTTGGACCGGCGTTCACCTCCGCGAGTGGTCGGATCGCGGCATGATGCCTGGCATGGATGTACGTCGTTCCTCGGGATGGGTCCTCATCGTCGGACTCGTCGCCACCCTGGTGGTCGCCGCCCTCGCCGCGCCGGGAGGAGCGGCGTCCCGGCCGCCCGGCTCGCAGGCCGCCGACGGTGCCGCCGCCACGACCGGATCCTGGAGCGTGCGCGCGGTCGCGGGCGGTCGTTACGAGGTCGCGTGGACCTCGCCGACGGCCTTCCCGATCACGTCGGACCGGCCGACGATCCTCGGCCCCACCGGTGCCCAGGTGGGGGTGTCGACGATCGCCGCCGACGGCCGCACCGTGCACGCGGTCGTGACTTCGCGGACCCGGCCGACCCCCGCCACGCTGGCGGTCGAGCTGTCCGGCGACCGGCTCGACCAGCCGGGTCGCGCAGCGCGTCGTACCGCTGCTCCGGAGGGCCGGGCGCTCGACCTGCCCGGCACCGAGACCCTGCCGGTCGACCCGGCCACCCCGGGTCCCTTCGGCGTCACCTCGAGCGACTACCAGCTCGACCCGGTGAAGCTGCCCGGGATGCCGGAGCCGATCGAGATGGTCGGCCACGTCGTCGAGCCGGCCGCCGGCGCGGCCACCGGCCCGCGACCCCTGGTGCTGCTCCTGCACGGTCGGCACAACTACTGCTACGACCCGAGCGGGAAGGACGAGGGCGACTCGGGCTGGCCGTGCCGGGCGCCGTGGCGCGAGGTCCCGAGCCACCTCGGCTACCGCTACGTGCAGAGGGTGCTCGCCTCGCAGGGCTACGCCACCGTGTCGATCCGGGTCAACGGGATCAACGCGCAGGACTACCGGCTCGCCGACGGCGGAGCGGGCGCCCGGGCCGCGATCGTCGCGAAGCACCTCGAGCACTGGACCGGCCTCGCCGCCGCCCACCAGGTCGACCTGGACCGGGTCGTGCTCGTCGGCCACAGCCGCGGCGGCGAGGGCGTCGACCGGGCCGCGATCGAGATCCCGCTCGGCGCGCCGTACCGGATCGTGGGTCAGGTGCTGGTGGCGCCCACCGACTTCGGCAACCAGACCGCGCCGTACGTCCCGACCGTCACGCTGCTGCCGTTCTGCGACGGCGACGTCGCCGACCTCCAGGGCCAGCGCTTCACCGACGGTGCGCGCGACCTCACCTCGGACGACACCTCGCTCAAGAGCTCGGTGCTGGTGATGGGCGCCAACCACAACTACTTCAACACCGAGTGGACGCCGGGGATCTCCGTGGCACCGTCCTTCGACGACTGGGGCAGCGACCCGACCCACGGCTGCTCGAGGAAGAGTCCCGACCGACTCACCGCGAAGGAGCAGCGTGCCGTCGGGACGGCGTACGTCGTGGGAGCGGTCCGCCTGTTCGCCGACGACGAGCAGGACTTCCTGCCGCTCTTCGACGGGACCCGCGTCCGGGTCGCATCGACCGGCGACGCACAGGTGCTCACCCACGCGATCGGCGGTGGGCGAGTGCTGCGCAAGCCGGGCGTCGGGACCGGGCGATCCCTCCCCGACGGGGCGACCACCCGCTTCTGCCACGGGTCGACGGCACCCGGACGCCAGTCCAGCTGCGGCCGCACCACGAGGTACGACGTGGTCTCCCCGCACTGGCCGGCGGAGTACGAGCGGGTGCCGACCCGGCAGTTCCTCGAGATGTCCTGGACCGCGGCCGGCCAGTCCGGAGGGCTGGTCCTCGACAGGCCGCTCGATCTCGGCGCGGGTCGCCTCGAGCTGCGCACCGTCATCGACTCCCGGCGACCCGACGCCGACCTGCGGGTCCGGATCACCGACGCCACCGGTGCCAGTGCGCTGTTGACGCCGGCCGGTGGTGGGGTCTTCCCGGCGCTCACGATGGGGGACCTCCTCACCAAGAACTGGGCGCAGACCGTGGTCGTGGACCCGTCGCCCGCGACCGGTGTCGACCTGACCCGTGTGGTCCGCGTCGACCTGGTGGCCGAGAGCAGGCGCGGCCGGCTGTGGGTGGCCGACCTCGGGGTGGCCCCGACGTCGCCTCCCGCGGTCCCGGCTCGACGTACGCCGGTCGTCAACCTGTCCTCGATGCGGATCCACGAGGGTGACGCGCCGGGCACGGTGACGGCCGAGCTGCCGTTCCGGATCCGCGGCGAGGTGACCCGACCCGCCCGGTTCGTGGTCGCGACGTCGGGTCAGACCACCGGGGCCGTCCAGCGGTTCGCGGTCGACCTGGCTCCCGGGCAACGGACGGGGAGCATTCCGATCGACTACCACCCCGACCGCCTCGACGACTACGCGATCTCGGTCACGGACCTGGTGGCCTGGCCGGTCAGCAACCTGATGACCGACTCCTGGAACGGCCGGCTCGTCGTCGTCGACGACGACCCGACACCACGGTTCACCGTGGAGCCCGTCGCTCGCTCGGTCCACGAGGGCGATCCGGTCCGGTGGCGGGTGACGCTCGCGAGCCGCGTCGACTACGAGCTGTACGTCGAGGCGGTCGTGGTCCGCGGTCCGGCACCACGGCTGAGGGCCGGTGACCTCCCCGAGAGCTGGCTCGAGCAGTACGTCGGCTCGGTCGCCCCCGACACCCCGCTCTGGGCGGCGCACGCCCAGGTCGGCGCCGGCATCCGCCGGGACTCGAGGTCGACGGTGATCAGGATCCCCACGCGTCGCGACGGCGTGGCCGAGCCACGTGAGTCGGTGACCGTGAAGGTCCGGGTCGGGGACCGCACCGTCACCAGGACGGTGTTCGTCCAGGCGTCGAGCTAGGAGCCGCGGGTGCTGGAACGAGGGCGCTGCTCGTCACGTCGGCCAGCATGTCGTGGACCGGGCGGCCGGGAACCCTGCCGGCTCAGGCCGGCAGGTCCTCGGCATCGACGATCCGGTAGGCGTAGCCCTGCTCGGCGAGGAACCGTTGCCGGTTCTGGGCGAAGTCCGCGTCGACGGTGTCGCGGGAGACGATCGTGTAGAAGTGCGCGGACTTGCCCTCGGACTTGGGCCGCAGCAGCCGGCCGAGCCGCTGGGCCTCCTCCTGGCGGGAGCCGAACGAGCCGGACACCTGGATCGCGACCTCCGCGGACGGCAGGTCGATCGAGAAGTTCGCGACCTTCGACACCACGAGCAGCCCGACCTCGCCGGAGCGGAACGCGTCGAAGAGCCGCTGCCGCTCCTTGACCGGTGTCTCGCCCTTGATCACCGGGGCGTCGAGGGCCGCGGCCAGCTCGTCGAGCTGGTCGAGGTACTGACCGATCACCAGGGTCGGCTGCCCCGGGTGGGACTCCACGAGGGACTTCACGACGTCGATCTTGTGGTGGGTGCACGAGGCCAGCCGGTAGCGCTCCTCCGGGTCGGCGACCGCGTAGGTCAGTCGCTCGGCAGACGGCAGCGTGACCCGCACCTCGACGCAGTCGGCCGGCGCGATCCAGCCCTGGGCCTCGATGTCCTTCCACGGGGCGTCGTAGCGCTTGGGCCCGATCAGGGAGAAGACGTCGCCCTCGCGGCCGTCCTCGCGCACCAGCGTCGCGGTCAGGCCGAGGCGGCGCCGCGCCTGCAGGTTGGCGGTCATCCGGAAGATCGGCGCGGGCAGCAGGTGCACCTCGTCGTAGACGACCAGGCCCCAGTCCCGGGCGTCGAGCAGCTCGAGGTGCGAGTAGACGCCCTTCCGCCGGGTCGTCATCACCTGGTACGTCGCGATGGTGACCGGCCGGATCTCCTTGACCGACCCGGAGTACTCGCCGATCTCGTCCTCGGTCAACGACGTACGTCGGACCAGCTCGTCCTTCCACTGGCGGGCGCTCACGGTGTTGGTCACCAGGATCAGCGTGGTCGCCTTCGCCTCGGCCATCGCGGCCGCGCCGACCAGCGTCTTGCCGGCCCCGCACGGGAGCACCACGACCCCCGAGCCGCCGTGCCAGAAGGACTCGACCGCCTCGCGCTGGTAGGTACGCAGCTGCCACTCGGACTCGTCGAGAAAGATCGGGTGGGCCTCCCCGTCGACGTACCCCGCGAAGTCCTCGGCCGGCCAGCCCAGCTTGAGCAGCGCCTGCTTGAGATTGCCGCGCTCGGACGCGTGCACCACGACCGTGTCGTCGTCGACGCGGTCCCCGACCATCCCGGCGATCTTCTTCGCGCGCAGGACCTCCTCGAGCACGGGGCGGTCGTTGGAGACCAGTACCAGCCCGTGGATGGGGTTCTTCTCCAGCCGCAGCCGGCCATAGCGCGCCATCGTCTCGGCGACGTCGACCAGCAGCGCGTGGGGTACGGCGTAGCGGCTGTACTCGAGCAGCGTGTCGACCACCTGCTCGGCGTCGTGGCCCGCGGCACGCGCGTTCCACAGCCCGAGCGGGGTCAGCCGGTAGGTGTGCACGTGCTCGGGGGACCGCTCCAGCTCCGCGAAGGGCGCGATCGCCTTGCGGCAGTCGGAGGCGCGCTCGTGGTCGATCTCGAGCAGCAGGGTCTTGTCCGACTGGACGATCAGGGGTCCGTCATTCATCGTCGGGGTCCCCGCGGAAGCGCGAGCGGATCTGTGGGGTGATGTTCACCTGTCAAGACTACGGACGGCGCCTCAGACCGGAGCTGTGGCCCGCTGCCTGGCCCGGTAGGCGGCCACGTTGGCCCGCGACGAGCACCGCTCGGTGCAGTAGCGGCGCGACCGGTTGGGCGAGGTGTCGACGAAGCAGTTGGTGCACGGTGATCCGGCACAGACCCCGAGCCGGTCCGCGCCGAGGTCGCAGACCAGGGTGGCCAGGCCGAGCAGCGACTCCCCGACCAGCAGCTCGGCGACGCTGGCCGACTCGGTCGCCACGTGCAGGTGCAGGCCCACGCCGTCGTGGTCGGAGATCCGGGGCGTGACCGGGTGCCGGGCGAGCAGGTCGTTGAGGTCGCCGGCGACGGTGGCGAGGTCGTCGGCCTGTCCCGCCTCGAAGACCGGTCGCAGCTCGCGCTGGAACTTGCGCAGCAGCATGCAGTCTCGGTCGGTGACCTGCGCCTGGAGCCGCACCCGGTCGGCGAGGTGGGCCACGAGCTCGTCGACCCCGGAGAGATCGGCGTTGAGCAGCGCAGCCGAGCGCTCGGCGTAGCGGAGGAAGTCCACGGCCCGGAGTCTACGGAGGCGACGAAGTCTCGGTGACGACGCGGACCGTGGTGATCCGGTGCACCGCGAAGCTGCGGGTGTCGTCGCTGCGGTGGTCGTGGGCGATCAGCGAGCCGGCGTCGAGGCTGATCGGGTCGACGAGGCGCTCGGAGCTGCTGCCGTGGTTGTCGACGAAGCCGATCAGCACCGAGTCCCCGGCCTCGATCGCTTCACGGAGCGCAGCCATCGAGCCGCTCGGGCTCAACGTCGCGGCTGCGCTCGCCGGCCGGCCGGCCGAGGCCCGGTCGCCGGCGCGGATCGCGGTGACGGCGTGGGTGCCCTGCGCAGCCTCGCGAGCCGCTCGGGCAGCGCGGGGTGCCGTGGCCCGTCGGTCGCGGGGAGTGCGGGCGCGCAGGCTGTCGGGTCGGGCCACGTGGACGGTGCCGTCGGAAGCCTCGACGACGGGGGCGGCGCCGAGCTCGCGCAGACGGGGGAGCAGCACGTCGAGCGGGGTCGAGCTGACCACGACGGTCGGCGCGATCCGGCGCAGCCCCAGGGTCGCGGACCGGGGGTGGTGGAGCAGCTCGTTGAGCGCAGCCTCGTCGTCGGAGCGCAGGAAGGCCTCGGCGTGGCCGACCCGGATGGTGCCGAACGTGCGGGCCGTGTCGTCGACGAGGTAGGAGAGCGGCTGCGGGACCGGGGTGCGCGACACCGACCCGATGAACTCGTGCACCTCGGACGCCGACCACCCGGTGTCCAGCGCGCGACGCACCGACCCGGGGCTGAAGCGGTAGACCGTCGCACCGCCACGCGACTCGACGTCGGCGACCAGCTGCAGCCGGCGGGCCAGCTGGGCCTCGAGCGGCCCCGGTGCCACCGCGGTGAGGTCGGCCTGGAGCAGGATGTGGTCCACCGGCTCGGGCAGCAGGCCGGCCAGGGACGTCACCGCGCCGGCCTCGTCGTGGTCGAGCAGCGCCCGGGCGTACGACGCCAGCCCGTTGAGGCCGCTCACTCCGAGTGCCGCGGCTTCGTCGACAGTCCACGCCACCTGGTCGGCCCGGGCGCGGGGTCGGCGCGGTCGCTGCCAGGCGACCCGCTGCACCACCGTCGGCAGGCCGGTGCCGGCCGCGAGCACCTCGCCGTCCGGAAGGTCGCGGAGCACGGCGAGTGTCATCTGCCGGCTCTCGATCTGGTGCACTGAGGACAGCTCCGGTGCGAGTGCGTTCCAGGCCTTGCCGGCCGGGTCGCGGGAGCCGATCAGGCCGGGTAGTCGCGGGCTGTCCAGCCAGGCGTGGACCAGGGCGACCCAGCGCTCCGCGGTCGGCTGCGCGCACCACTGGTCGAACGCGTCGGTCGGGACCCACACCGGGTTGCCCACCGGGTCGGCGGCGGTGGCCAACAGCCCCGCCGAGGACGCCAGCTCCACCAGCAGCGCCGCGGTCGGCTCGTCGACGTGCAGGTCGACCGCGAGCCCGCGCAGGTCGCGGACCCCGAGACCGCCGTTGCGCAGGGCGGCCGGCGGCTGAAGTCCCCAGTGGTCGAGCAGCAGCTCGACCCGTCGCACCGTCTCGAAGGCGGCACCCGCCGCGGTCCGGTCCACCTGACCGGCCGCCCGTGGGGTGGTGGCGATCGCCGGCGGCACGTCGACGGGCTCGGTGGTGGTCCGGCCCCCGCGGAGTGCCAGCCCGACCTCGCCGGGCAGCACCACGAAGCCGCCGCCCCGGGGCAGCAGCAGCCGGCGGGCGAGGAGCTCCTCGGCCGGGGTCGCGGCGTCGTCGGGCAACACCGTGTGCCGGGCGGTGCCGGTGGTGGCCTCGCCGCCGGACTCGAGGACGTGCTCGAGCAGCTGGCGGGCCGGAGGCGAGAGCTGGTCGAGGTGCTGCTGGATCCGGGCCGGGTCGGCCGGCTCGGAGGAGACCGTGCGGAGGCCGCTCACACCGGGGCCTGCACCGCCCTGGGTGAGGGCCTCGGTGACGGTGCTCAACGGCCGGATCCCCTGCGGTGTCTGCCAAGCGAGGGCGAGGTCGAGGAGGCGGGTCGTGGCGTCCCGGACCCCGGACGATTCGGCCCGGAGCACCGCGGACAGGCCGGACTCGCTAGTTTGACCCAGGACGACGAGGGCATCAAGGACACAGAGCTCGAACCGGGTCAGCTGGTCGAGCGCGCGCAACACCGAGGTCCTGGTGGCGGCACGAGACGCCAGCTGGGCAGAGTCGTGAGGGGCAGGCGTGGCGAGATCAGGTCGTTCGACCAGCAGACGGGTGAGTCGCTCGTCCGGCCAGCTGCGAAGCTGGTCGGCGAGGGTGCGGAAGCCGGTCGCAGACATCCCTCCTACGCTACCGGTCGCCACCACGGCGTCGGCACCGCTGTCGACTCCCTCCCACCAACTGTCAGGGGCGCCCCGATGAACCGTGTCGAGCTCCACCACGGCGCCCGCACCGACATCGGTCGGGTGCGCGCGGTCAATCAGGACGCCTACCTCGCGGCCGCCGACGTCTTCGTCGTCGCCGACGGGATGGGCGGTCACGACGGTGGCGAGGTGGCCAGCGCGATCGCGGTCGGCGAGTTCGCGGCCCTGGCGGAGAACGGCTACGACCCACGCCAGGGCGCGGCGACGATCACCGCGACGCTCGAAGCGGCGCAGCAGCGGATCGCGGCGTACGTGGACGAGCAGCAGGCGCTCGACAGCTCCCGCCAGATCCGCGCGGGGACGACGGTGGTGGCGGCGATCCTGATCGAGGACGACGACGGCCCGTTGTGGCTGGTGGCCAACCTGGGCGACTCCCGGGCCTACGTCTTCACCGAGGGCGTGCTGCGCCAGGTCAGCGTCGACCACAGCCTGGTGCAGGAGCTCGTGGCATCCGGGAGCATCACGCCCGAGGAGGCCCTGACCCATCCCGAGCGCAACGTGGTCACCCGGGCGCTGGACGACTCCGACAGTGCGGCCGCCGACTTCTTCACGCTGCCGGTGTTGGCCGTCGAGCGGCTGCTGCTCTGCTCCGACGGGATCACCGGGATGATCGACGACGCCACCATCGCGGGCCTGCTCGGTGCCTCCCCGGACCCGCGCGATGCCGCGGACCGCGTCGTCGCGGCCGCCGTCGAGGCCGGTGGCGAGGACAACGCGACCGCCGTCGTGATCGACGTCGTGGGGATCGCCGGCACCACCGCCGAGGCCGGCTACGACGCGGAGCAGCAGCGCGCCAGCCTCGAGGCCAAGCTGGGAGGTCAGTCATGAGCCGCACGCACGAAGAGGCCTGGAGCTACGCGCCCGGGGAGTGGTACGCCGTGTTCGGGGCCCGCGTCCTGCTGGCGGTGCCGCCGTCGGAGAAGGCACGTGTGGGTGGCCTGTGGGAGATCGTCGAGGACGGCGCCGGCTTCGACGAGACGCTCGACGCCCTCATCGCGACCGGACTGCGCGACCTGCCCGGGTTCGTCCTGGTGAGCGCGTCGTCGCGGAGCACCCGGGTGGTCATCCGCGGTCCGGCGACCGTCAGCTGCACCGTCGACGACGACGACGTCGTGATCGAGGGGGACACCCAGGCGATCTGGGTCGAGCGCACCGTCCGCGGCGTCTCCCGCACCCGGATCGAGGTGGCCGGTCCGCCCGATGGCGACGGCCCGGTGATCGATGACCTCACCGTGGTCGCGGGGCTGGTCCGGCTGAGAGCGGCCGAGCACCCGGTCCCGGTGCCGCCTGCTCCCGAGCCCACCGCGGAGCCCGTGGCACCCACCCTGCCGCCGACCGGCCCCCCCACCGCCCCGCCGATCGGCCCGCCTCCCTCCGGACCGCCTCTGGGGCAACCGACCGGTCCGATGACGGCACCGCTCAGCGCGGTGTCGGCCGACGACCACGACGGTCTGACCAGCAGTGGCGGCTCCGACGACAGCGTCCCGCTGCGCCCGCCGCCGGGCATCCCCGGGCAGCCTCCAGCTCCCGACGTCACCGCGCGTCCGGTCGCGCGGCTGCTCTTCTCCCACGGCCCGTCGGTCGACGTGGACCGGGTGGTCCTGGTCGGTCGGGCGCCGGTCGCCCGCCGCCTCGCGACGTCGACCGAGGAGCCGCGCCTGATCTCGGTGAGCAGTCCACAGCACGAGATCTCCTCGACCCACCTCGAGGTCCGCCCGGGCTCCGGGGCCGACCACGGCTACGCCGTCGTGACCGATCTCGGCTCGACCAACGGCAGCGTGCTGGTGCAGCCCGGGCTGCCGCCCGAGGACCTCAAGCCGGGCGCACCCGTCCAGCTCATCCCGGGCGCGATCCTGGACCTGGGTGACGGCGTGACCATCCAGGTCGTGAATCCGTGACCCAGCCGGCGACCCTCGAACCGACCCGTCCGGTCGCCGATCTCGACCGGCGCTTCTACGCGTTCGCGCTGGACCGACTGGTCGCCTGGGGTGTCGGGCTGATGGTCGCCGCAGCGGTCTACCCGCTGCTGATCGCCGATGGACGGGTCGCGACCGGCGTGCTGGTGATCATCGGGTCGGTGATCCTCGTCGACGCGGTGCTCGCCGTGCTCCTCGGGCTCAGAGGTACCTCGGCGGGCATGGCCGCCGTCGGCATCCGCGTCCTGCGGGACGACGACGGTGGTGCGATCGGGGTCGGCCGGGCACTGCTGCGCCAGCTGATCTTGTTGCTGGCAGGACTCCCGACCTTCGGGCTCGGACTGGCGACCCTGGCGTGGACGGCGCTGGCGGACCCGAGCGGCCAGCGCCGTGGGTGGCATGACCACGTGGGTCGCTCCGTCGTGGTCGACGTCCGGCCGGTGCCCGACGAGGAGCCGGTCGACGAGGGCGCGCCGCGCCACATCGTGAACCTGACCGCGATGCGGCTGGTGCCCACCGCGCCGCCGGCGCCAGCACCGCCCGCGCCTCCGACTGCGCCGCCGACCTCTCCGACACCCCCTCCGACACCCCCCACTCCAGCACCACGCTCGGAGCCCGCCGCCCGCCAGCAGCTGGGCTTCCCGCTGGTGGCCGAGCCGACCCGCGACGCCGAGCCGGCTCCGGTGCCTCGGCACGTGGCCCCGGTGCCGACGGCGACCTGGCGGGTCGCGTTCGACACCGGGGAGACCCTCGAGCTCGACGGCCTGGCCCTGGTCGGCCGGCGCCCGGAGGCTCGCGACGGCGAGACCGTGCAGCACCTGGTCCCGTTGCGCTCCCAGGACATGTCGCTGTCCAAGACCCACGCGCAGCTCCGGGTCGCCGACGACGGCACGCTGGTGGTGATGGACCGTGGCTCCACGAACGGATCCATCCTGGTCCGCCAGGGGGTCGCCCGCGAGCTCGGCGCCGGCAAGCCGGCGACGCTGATGCCGGGCGATCGGGTCCGGTTCGGGGACCGGGAGATGGTGGTGGCGGGCTGATCCTGAAGATCTTCCCGATCCAGGCGTTCCGGACCGGTTCAGACCGGAAAAGTTCCCGGGGTAACGTAACGGTCCGATAACGAAGCCGGAGGGCTCTTCCGTCGCCCGGGGGGTCCGGGGTCGACTCAGCACCTCTGACCGGTGGCTCGGCACCGTGACCCGGTGCCGTCGGCTGTTGCGACGACTACAGGGCGCCTCGGCGCCTCGACTCTCTCAGGAGGCATCTCTTGCGGACGACCAGGATCGCGGCCATCGCGATCGCCCCGCTTCTCGCAGCAGCCTTGACGCTGCCACTCACCACCAGTCAGGCGACAGCCGCCCCGCCCCAGGGGGCGCCATCCGAGGACAGTGCGACCTCGACGTCCGACTCGCTCACCACCAAGTGGCGCGAGAAGTACGACGCACGGCGCGACACCGCCCTGCAGCAGCGGCTCCGCACCGGTGGTGTGGGTGCCACCGAAAAGCTCGCCAAGGGTGTCTACGGCAAGGTCGCCGAGACCGGTGGCGACCGGATCTTCGCGGTGCTCGCCGAGTTCGGCAACACCCGGCACTCCGCCTTCCCGGACAGTGCGGGCGACGCGACCACGTACGAGGGTCCGCTCCACAACAAGATCCCCAGGCCCAACCGGGCCAAGGACAACTCCACGGTGTGGCGCAGTGACTACAACCGCGCGCACTACCAGAACATCTACTTCACCCGGATGAAGAAGTTCTACGAGGATCAGTCCAGTGGGCGCTACACCTTCAACGGTGACGTCACCGAGTGGGTCAAGGTCCCGTTCAACGAGGCCCGCTACGGCCGCAACACCTGCGGCAGCAACGTCTGCAACAACACCTGGTTCCTGATCCGTGACGCGCTGGCCGAGTGGACCAAGTCCAAGGTCGACGCCGGCTGGTCGACCGAACGCATCCAGGCCTACCTGAAGACCTTCGACAAGCAGGACCGCTACGACTTCGACGGCGACGGCGACTTCAACGAGCCCGACGGCTACATCGATCACTTCCAGATCGTGCACGCGGGTGGCGACGAGGCCGACGGTGACCCGATCCAGGGTGGCGACGCCATCTGGAGCCACCGCTGGAACGCCCAGATCGAGCCCTACGGCACCGGTCCGGTCGGTGGCGCGCAGATCGGCGGCGTCAACATCGGTCAGGGTGGTCCGAGCGACGGCGGGGCCGTCCAGATCCCGAACAACCCGACCGGCGTCTGGGTCAACGACTACACGATCCAGCCCGAGAACGGCGGCCTGAGCGTCTTCGCCCACGAGTTCGCCCACGACCTGGGCCTGCCCGACCTCTACGACACCTCCGGCAACTCCGGCGGCGCGGAGAACAGCGTCGGCTTCTGGTCGCTGATGAGCCAGTCGCGCGGCACCGCGAAGACCGACCCCGGGATCGGTGACCGGCCGATGCCGTTCGGTGCCTGGGACAAGTTCCAGCTCGGTTGGCTGCGCTACAACGTGGTCCGCGCCGGCAACAAGGCGACGTTCAACCTCCAGCCCGGCCAGAAGGTCACCAAGAGGGGCAAGAACGGCTCGATCGTGCTGCTGCCCGACAAGCATGTGCCGCTGGACCTCGGTGCGCCCTGCGGGACCTGCGGTTCGAAGTACTACTACAGCGGGTCCGGCAACGAGCTCGACAACACCATGACCACCAAGGTCACCGGCGGTGGCGCGCTGACCGCGAAGGTGCGCTACGACATCGAGGAGGCGTTCGACTACGCCTACCTGCAGTACACCAACGACGGGGAGACCTGGACCAACCTGCCGACCAGCGAGAGCTACACCGGCGAGGACCAGAGCGGCACCAATGACGGCACCGGCATCTCCGCCTCCAGCGGTGGCGCCTGGGTCGACCTCACCGCGACCGTCCCGACCGACGCCACCGGCGTCCGGTGGCGCTACGTCACGGACACCGCGGCGGTCGAGCCCGGCTTCCAGGTCGACAACATCACCCTGGCCGGCGCCTCCATCGGCGACGCCGAGACCGGCGGCGGCTGGACGTTCGACGGCTTCCGGGTCACCACGGGCACCGAGGACCAGAAGTTCCTCAACGCCTACTTCGTCGACAACCGGCAGTACGTCGGGAGCGACAACCTGCTCAAGCACCTGTACCAGTTCGCCGGGTACGCCAACCGTCCGGACTGGGTGGACTTCTTCAGGAACGGATCCGGTGCCCTGATCAGCTACTGGGACACGTCGTACCAGGACAACAACGTCGGTGAGCACCCGGGCGGCGGGCAGATCCTGCCGGTCGACGCGCACCCGGAGTTCCAGCACACCCCGGACGGCGCCCTGGCGCGGCCGCGGTTGCTGACCTTCGACTCGGCGTTCTCGCTGAAGCCCAACACCACCCAGAAGCTGCACTTCGCCGGGAAGCGCTGGAACCTCAAGGGCTCGAAGGCGCAGCCGGTCTTCAACGACCTGCGCGACTGGTGGTACGACGGTGACGAGCACACCAACGGCGTCCACACCGGGCACTACCAGCCCGGCTGGTACGGCGTCGACGTGCCGAGGACGGGCACCACGATCAAGGTCGTGAAGGTTGCCAAGTCGGGGGTGATGACGGTCCAGGTGGGCACCGCCCGCTGACCCGTCCCCATCCGCGCCGGGTGTCGTCGCTCTGCGGAGAGCGATGACACCCGGCGTTCCCGTGTCCGGCGGCGTCCGGGTCGCCTACTGTGCCGGGCATGACCTTCGAGTACGAGCGCACCGTCGCCACCCAGGCCACTCCCGACCGGATCTGGGCGCTGTGGAGCGACGTCGGCAGCTGGCACGCCTGGGACCCGGCTGTCGAGCAGGTGGCCCTCGAGGGCCACTTCGCGGAGGGTGCGGCCGGGACGATGGTCCTGGCCGGCGGCATCGAGGCGCCGTTCGTGCTCGAGATCGTCGAGCCGGGCCGGCGCTACCTCGACCGGCTCACCCTCGGTGAGCTGGTGATCCGGATCGACCACGACGTACGCCCCGTCGACGGCGGGGCCGAGGTCACCGTGCGCACTACGATCGAAGGCCCTGGCGCCGACGGCGTCGGGCCGATGGTCACCCAGGACACCCCGGTCGCGCTCGCCGCGCTGGTGTCCCTGGCCGAGAGGTCCAACTGACGACGAGAGGCTCCTGATGCGCTCCCTGATCACCACCCACTTCATCTCCCTGGACGGCGTCGCCGAGGCGCCCGGCGGCGAGCCTGGCTACGCGCACTCCGGCTGGACCCTCGACGTCGAGCCCGACCCGGCGCAGTACGAGCCCAAGGGCCGCGAGCAGGAGGAGGCCACCGCCTTCCTGATGGGCGGTCGCTCCTACGACGCCTTCTGCGAGGTCTGGCCGACCATGGACTTCTTCGCCGGCTGGAACGCGATGCCGAAGTACGTGGTGTCCAGCACCGTCACCGACCCGCAGTGGACCAACACCACCGTGATCTCCTTCGACGACGTCGCGGGGTTGAAGGAGGGCGAGGGCGGCCCGATCTTCGTGCAGGGCAGCCTGTTGCTCACCCAGGGCCTGGTCAAGGCCGGCCTGGTCGACGAGATGCGGCTGATGGTCTTCCCGGTGATCTTGGGTAGCGGGCGGGGTCCCTTCCCCGACGACGCCGACGACAAGGTGAAGATGAGCCTGGTCGACACCACGACGTACGCCAACGGCGTGCAGTACCAGGTGCTCCGGACGCAACGCTGAGCCAACCCGGACGGCGTAGGTTCTGCAGGCATGGACTCCTACGCCAAGGGTGAGCTCGAGCCGGCGCTGCTCGAGGAGACCATCGGTGCGAACTTCGAGCGGACCGTCGCGACCCACGCCGACCGGGAGGCGCTCGTCGAGGTGGCCAGTGGCCGCCGCTGGACCTGGGCCGAGCTGGACCGCGACGTCGACGCGCTCGCCCGCGGCCTGGTCGCCGCCGGGCTCGAGAAGGGCGACCGGGTCGGGGTCTGGGCGCCGAACTGCGCCGAGTGGACGATCGCGCAGTACGCCACAGCCAAGATCGGGATCATCCTGGTCAACGTCAACCCGGCCTACCGCACCCACGAGCTCACCTACGCGGTCAACCAGAGTGGTCTCAAGCTGCTGATCGCGGCGTCGAGCTTCAAGACCAGCGACTACCGGGCGATGGTCGAGGCGACCGCCGACGAGACCCCGACCCTCGGGCGCGTCGTCTACCTCGACACCGACGACTGGTCACAGCTGATCGCCGCGGGGGAGGTCCTGCCCGAGGACACCGTGTCGTCGCGGCTGGCCGGACTGAGCCCCGACGAGCCGATCAACATCCAGTACACGTCGGGGACCACCGGCTACCCCAAGGGTGCCACCCTCAGCCACCGCAACATCCTCAACAACGGCTACTTCGTGACCGAGCTGATCGACTTCACCGAGCACGACCGGCTCTGCATCCCCGTGCCCTTCTACCACTGCTTCGGGATGGTGATGGGCAACCTGGGGTGCACCACCCACGGCGCGACGATGGTGATCCCGGCGCCCGGGTTCGACCCGTCGGCCACCCTGAGGGCGGTGCAGGACGAGCGGTGCACCGGCCTGTACGGCGTCCCCACGATGTTCATCGCGATGCAGAACGCACCCGACTTCACGTCGTACGACCTCTCCAGCCTGCGCACCGGCATCATGGCCGGCGCGATCTGCCCGGTCGAGGTGATGAAGCGCTGCGTCAACGACATGCACATGGCCGAGGTCTCGATCGCCTACGGGATGACCGAGACCAGCCCGGTGTCGTGCCAGACCCGCTCCGACGACGACCTCGACCGCCGGACGGCGACGATCGGCCGGGCCGCGCCGCACGTCGAGATCAAGATCGTCGACCCGGGCACCGGCGAGACCGTGCCGCGCGGGCAGACCGGGGAGTTCTGCACCCGTGGCTACTCGGTGATGCTCGGCTACTGGCAGGACCCGGAGAAGACCGCCGAGGCGATCGACGCCGACGGCTGGATGCACACCGGCGACCTCGCCGAGATGCGCGAGGACGGCTACTGCAACATCGTCGGGCGGATCAAGGACATGGTGATCCGCGGCGGCGAGAACATCTACCCGCGCGAGATCGAGGAGTTCCTCTACCAGCACCCCGACATCGAGGACGTCCAGGTGATCGGCGTCCCTGACGAGAGGTACGGCGAGGAGCTCTGCGCGTGGGTCCGGATGCGGCCCGGCGCCGAGCCTCTCGACGCGGCCGCGGTGCGTGCGTACGCGACCGGACAGCTCGCCCACTACAAGATCCCGCGCTACGTGCAGGTCGTCGAGGAGTTCCCGATGACCGTGACCGGCAAGATCCGCAAGGTGCAGATGCGCGAGGAGACGGCGAAGACGCTCGGACTCCAGTGACCTCCTAGGCTGGAGCCATGTCCGGTCAGCAGCTCGTCGTGGGTTTCGACCTCGACATGACCCTGATCGACACCGCCCCCGGCTTCCGGGACCTGCTGCGGGTGCTGGGTGCCGAGCTGGAGGTGGACTTCCCGGTCGAGGAGATGACCGCGCGGCTGGGCCCGCCGCTCGACCTGCTGCTGGAGCCCTACCTCGCACCCGAGGCCATCGGTCCGGCCGGTGACCGCTTCCGTGAGCTCTACCCCGACCACGCGATCACCGGCACCCCCGCCTTCCCGGGTGCCCATGACGCGATCGCCGCCGTACGACGCCACGGTGGCCGGGTCGTCGTGGTGACCGGGAAGTACCCCGCGAACGCCCGCCTCCACCTCGACCACCTCGGCTTCGACGTGGACCACCTCGAAGGCTGGGTGTGGGGAGTCGGCAAGGCCGACGCGCTGCTGCGTGAAGGGGCGACGGTCTACGTCGGTGACCACGTCCACGACGTCGAGGGCGCGCTGGCCGCCGGGACGATCAGCGTGTCGGTGCTGACCGGCGGGTGCACCCGCGAGGAGCTGCTCGCCGCCGGCACCCACGTGGTGCTGGACCAGTTGGAGGACTTCCCGGCCTGGCTCGACGAGCACCTGCTCCACGTACGGCTCGAGGCCCTCGCGGCCGACCTGCGCGAGCGTGGCTCGGTGCTGGTCGCCTACAGCGGGGGAGCCGACAGCGCCTTCCTGCTGGCCGCCGCGGTGCGGGCCCTCGGCGCCGACCACGTCGCTGCCGCGACCGGCTACTCCGACTCGCTCCCGCTGGCCGAGCGCGACCCGGCCCGCGACTTCGCCGAGTCCCTGGGCGTGGCGGTGCTGACGCCGGCCACCCACGAGATGGACCGCGAGGGCTACCGCGCCAACGCCGCGGACCGGTGCTACTTCTGCAAGGCCGAGCTGATCGACGTACTCGCTCCGCTGGCCGAGGGCCGAGGCCTGGCCCACGTCGCGACCGGCACCAACGCCGACGACGCAGTCGCCGGGTTCCGGCCCGGGATCCGGGCCGCCGCCGAGCGCGGTGCGATCGCCCCGCTGCGCGACGCCGGGCTCACCAAGGCCCAGATCCGGGAGGCGTCGCGCCGCTGGGACCTGCCGACGTGGGACAAGCCGGCCGCAGCCTGCCTGTCCTCCCGCGTCGCCTATGGCATCGAGGTCACCCCGCACCGGCTCGGCCGGATCGAGCGGGCCGAGTCCTCGGCCAGGGCCGTCCTCGCCGACCTCGGGCTGCGCAACCTCCGGGTCCGCGACCTCGGCGGTCGGGCCTCGGTCGAGATCGATGCGTCGTTGCTGCCCCTCCCGCAGCCCGTGGAGTCGACCGTCCTCGACGCGGTGCGAGGGGCCGGGTTCGAGGACGCGGTCCTGGACGCCCGCGGATTCCGGTCGGGGTCGCTCAACGAGGCCCTATAGGCTGTGCCGGCCCAACGTCCGCAACGAGCACCAGCAAGCAAGAAGAGGTCAGACCGTGCCCACTGGCAAGGTGAAGTGGTTCGACACCGACAAGGGATTCGGGTTCCTGTCCCAGGACAGCGGCCCGGACGTCTACGTGCGCGCCGAGGCGCTGCCGGCCGGCACCACCACCGTCAAGGCGGGCACCCGCGTGGAGTTCGGCATCGCCCAGGGCCAGCGTGGTGACCAGGCGCTCCAGGTCCGGATCATCGACGCCCCTGCCTCGGTCTCGCGCAACCAGTCGGCGGCCCGCCGCAAGAAGCCCGAGGAGATGGTCCCGATCATCGAGGACCTGATCCGGGTCCTCGACAGCGTCGGCGAGGGCTACCGGCACGGCCGGCACCCCGACTCCAAGTCCGCCAAGCCGGTCGCCAAGCTGCTGCGCGCGCTCGCCGACGAACTCGAGCTGTAGCGACGCAAGCCTGCACGCTGGTGATGAGTCTCGATCAGGCCGGCGGATCGATACATTGGCCCCATGGAGTCCCTAGGGCGCCTCGTCGACGCCACCGCTCTCGCGAGGGGATTCTCCGGCGTGGTCCGGGTGGACCGTCGTGGCAGGACGGAGGTCGCACGGGCATACGGTCTCGCTGAGCGGGGGTACGGGATCGCCAACACGCTGGGCACCCAGTTCGGGACCGCCAGCGCGACGAAGACGCTCACCGCGCTGACGGTGATGGCTCTGGTCGAGCAGGGCAGGCTGGCGGTGTCGACCACGGCCCGCTCGCTCCTCGGCGACGACCTGCCCGAGATCTCCGACGATGTCACGGTCGAGCACCTGCTCGGGCACCGTTCGGGGATCGGCGACTACCTCGATGAGTCCGAGGTCGACGACATCACTCAGTACGTGATGCCGGTCCCGGTCCACCTGCTCGCTACCCCGGAGGAGTACCTCGAGGTGCTGGCCGGGCACCCGGCGGTCTTCCCGGCCGGACAGCGATTTGCCTACAACAACGCCGGCTACGTCGTCCTCGCGCTGCTCGCCGAGCGGTCGACCGGCATCGGGTACCACGAGCTGGTACGCCGCTGCGTCCTCGAGCCCGCCCAGATGGACGACACGGCCTTCCTGCGCGCCGACGAGCTGCCCGCCGGCGCCGCCCGCGGCTACCTGGCACGCGAAGGGGTGCGGAGCAACGTGCTGCACCTCCCGGTGGTCGGCGTCGGCGACGGGGGCGCCTACTCCACCGCAGCCGACTGCCACCGCCTCTGGACGGCACTGCAGGCCGGACGGATCGTCGCTCCGAGCACCTTCGCCCAGATGACGACACCGGTCAGCGACTGGCCGGAGGAGTCCCGACGCTACGGGTTGGGGTTCCATCTGCACGCGACGCGCGACGCGGCCTGGCTCGAGGGCTACGACGCGGGAGTGTCGTTCACCAGCCTCCACGACCCCGGCCAGCAGCTCACCTTCACCGTGATCTCCAACTGGACCGACGGCGCCTGGCCGATCGTCACCCTGCTGAACCGTCACTTCGGCCTCTGACACCGCGCCAGCAGCCCCAGCGCTGGCGCGGGCACCAGGAACAGCAACTCCGTGGCGCCGCGCACTTCACCGCCAGTCAGTGCGAGCTCAGCGCGCCACAGCAACACCCAGCGAGTCCGCGGCCAGGGACTTGGGCGCACCCTTCTCATAGAAGATGTCGACGCCACCGACCGTGAAGCCGGCGGTCTCGAGCAACTCGAGAATCGGCCGGGTCAGGTGACATCCGCCCAACATCCGCTTGTTGAACGGCTCCAAGCGATGCTGCCAGGCCTGAACGTTCGTATCAGGCGCTAGGCCGTGCTCGACGAAGTGCAGCGTCCCTCCGGGGCGCAGCACCCGACGGACCTCGGTCAAGGCCAGGACGGGGTCGGGGATCGTGCACAGCGTCCAGGTCGACAGCGCGGTGTCGAAGGTGCCGTCGGCGAAGGGCAGCGACTGCCCGTCGAGACCGGACCGTTCAACCGCAACCCCTGACTCCGACAGCCGATCCTGTGCGAGCTTCCAGCTCAGCTCGGAGGGCTCGATAGCCGCGACCCGCTCAACGGCGTCGGGATAGAACGGAACGTTGTGTCCGGTGCCGAAGCCGATCTCCACCACGTGACCGTGCAGCCCGGCGCACACCCGTTCGCGCAACGGATGTGCTTGCTTCACCCCGCAAGCGACGTTGATGATCCGCGGCAGCACGTGGTCGACATAGACACCCATACGGACCCCTCACCACACCCGTCGGACACCCGACCCGAGCCACCTTGCACCTCTTTCGCCCTCCTTGTCACCCCGCCGCGGCATTTCGGCGCCCTTCTGTTGCGGGCTGCTCGCTGCCATCACCACCACTCAGGACGGCAGCAACGACCTCGAGACCCGCTACCGAACCCTGACCGCCCCACACCCCGCCCACCGCGGGTTCACGAGCACGCGGCAGTCAGGTCGCGGCGGCCGGGGTCGCCCGCGTCGTACGACGTGGGTTGTTGACCAGCACCCACACCGACCACGCCGCGATCACGACGGTCGCCACGCCCAGCCCCAGTCGGGGCGGGTCGAGCGGCATCGCGATCCCCACGAACCCGCCGATCACCCAGGCGAGCTGGAGAGTGGTGTCGCTGCGTGCGAAGGCGCTGGCCTGCACCCGGTGCGGGATGTCGCGCTGGATGGTGGCGTCGAGGGAGAACTTCGCGAGTGACTGGCCGAGCCCGGCGACCAGCCCGAGCACCGTGATGACCAGCACGCCGTAGAAGAGCGCGGCGAGCAGGACGGCCACCACGTCGGCGACCAGCACGAGCGAGACGGCGATCGCGGGGTTGATCCGCTTGGCCACGGAGGCAGCGACCACACCGAGGACGTTGCCGAGACCGGCCGCGCCGACGACGAGCGCGAGCAGGACCTGCGGCTTCCAGTCGCCGATCGGGTTCTCCCGCAGCAGGAACGCCATGAACATGATCAGGAAGCCCGACAGCCATCGCGGACCGCAGTTGGCGCGCAGCGCGTAGGCGACGTCGCGGGGGATCCGGGTACGGCGACGCCGGCCCGGCCGGGTCTGCTCCTCGGACTTGCGGAGCACCAGGTCCTCCTCGCCCTGGCTGGAGTCGACCCGCGCGGGCAGCCGGATCGCGGCGACCGTGGCGATCGCGAACAGCACGAACGCGTAGCGCAGGCACCACTGCGGCCCGGCCAGCGCGGCCAGCGCGGCGATCGGCGCGGAGAGCGCGACGCCGACGATGCCGGCCATCGACACCCGGCCGTTGGCCCTGACCAGCGTGAAGCTCTCGGGCAGCAGCCGGGGCACGGCGGCGGCCCGCGTGACGCCGTACGCCTTGGACGCGACGAGGACCCCGAGCGCAGCGGGGAAGAGTGCCGTGGACTCGGTGACGACGGCGTCGGCCAGCACCCAGCACAGGAAGGCGCGCAGGGCCATGGTGCCGCCGATCGCCCAGCGGCGGCCGTGGGCGAACCGGTCGAGGAACGGTCCGATCAGCGGCGCCACGATCGCGAACGGCAGCATCGTCAGGGCCAGGAAGAGCGCGACCTGCCCCCGAGCCTCACCGGAGGGGACCTGGAAGAAGAGGGTGCCCGCCAGTGAGATGGCCACCGCCGCGTCGCCGGCGGTGTTGAAGATGTGCATCTGGATCAGCCGGGACAGACCCGACTCGCCGGCACCCTGGGCGTCCGCCGCACGCTTGGCCTGACGGGCCGTGTAGCGACCAGCCCGGCGGGTGGCGCGGGCGGTCGCACCCAGTCCGCGGGCCATCTTGGCACCCTTGCCGGCCGCCGGCGTCTCCCCCGTGGCGGGCTCCGGGTGGGGGTCGCGCCAGCGCTGCTCGTCGGTCGACGAGTCGGGTGCCGGAGTCATGCTCTCCATCCTGCCCCGTCGTCAACGAGGACACACGGAGCGACCCGACCTGGCAGGGGTTGCCTCGATGGGTCATGATTTCGACTGTGATGACCTCCGTGCGCTCCAAGCCCGACGATGCTGCCGTCACCGCGGTCGACCTGGCCCGGGAGGGGCTGCTCGCCGAGGTCGACCCCGCCGACGTCGGCGACCACCTCGGTCACGTGGTCGAGGGGGAGCGGGTGGTGACCCACCTCTTCGAGTGCCGACGTCCGGGCTACGTCGGCTGGCAGTGGTCGGTCACCGTGGCCCGTGCCTCGCGGCACAAGGGCATCACCATCGACGAGGTCGTGCTGGTTCCCGGGCCGGAAGCCATCGTGGCCCCGGCCTGGATCCCCTACCGCGAGCGGCTCCAGCCGGGCGACATGTCTGCTGGCGACCTGCTGCCGGTCGACGACGACGACCCGCGCCTGGTGCCGACGTACTCCTTCGGCGACGACCCGCTCGACACCGACGACAAGGCCCAGATCCGCACCGTCGCCCAGGACCTCGGGCTCGGACGGGTGCGCACCCTGTCGGTCGAGGGCCGCGAGCTCGCCGCCCAGCGGTGGTACGACGGCGACGGCGGCCCGGACGCGCCGCTGGCGCGCTCCGCGCCCGACTCCTGCCACACCTGCGGCTTCCTGCTCCGGATCGCGGGGCCGCTGGCCGACACGTTCGGCGTCTGCGCCAACGGCAACGCCAACGACGACGGCCGGGTGGTGTCCTTCGACCATGGCTGCGGGGCGCACTCGGAGGTCCGGCTGGCCAAGCGGCACGAGCCGCAGCCGCTCCCGGAGCCCTTCGTCGACACCATCTCGCTCGACAACATCGAGCGCTTCTGAGTCTGGCTCAGGCGGGGTCGACAGCCCCGGCGACGGCCGCGTCGTGCTCGAGGCGGGCCCGGCGCAGCCGGCGGCAGTACTCCAGGCCGAACAGCCCGAGGCCGAAGCCGGCCAGGCAGGTCCACAGCCACCAGAGGTTGCCGGACTCCTCGAGGCGGCCGTAGAACGGCAGCAGCGCCAGGAACCCGACCAGCCACAGTCCGGTCCCGACCTCGACCGTCCGGACGCCGTCGACGTCGAGGGGCTCGACGTCGGCCACCATGTAGGTGCGCTTGCCGATCTCGTGCTGACGGGGCTGGTCGTCGCGGAACTCCACGCAGAGCACGGTAGTCGACAACCGCCGGCGTCTGGAATGCTGCCGCCGTGACCCACCAGACCTCGACCGCCTCGAGCGGCATCGACCGCTACTTCAAGATCACCGAGCGGGGCTCGACGGTGAGCCGCGAGATCCGCGGTGGGCTCGTCACCTTCTTCACGATGGCCTACATCGTGGTGCTCAACCCGATCATCCTGTCCGGCGCTGTGGACGTCGACGGCAACGCGCTCGGCGGGGCCAACGGCTTCGTCGCAATCGCGGCCGCCACAGCCCTGGTCGCGGGCCTGCTCACCATCTTGATGGGGGTGGTCGCCAACTACCCGATGGCGCTGGCGACCGGGCTGGGCCTCAACGCCTTCGTGGCCTACTCGGTGGCCAGCCAGATGACCTGGGCCGACGCGATGGGACTCGTGGTGATCGAGGGCCTGGTCATCCTGGTGCTGGTGCTGACCGGATTCCGGGAGGCGGTCTTCCACGCCGTACCCGCGCAGCTCAAGGTCGCGATCTCGGTCGGCATCGGTCTGTTCATCGCCCTGATCGGCTTCGTCGATGCCGGGTTCGTACGCCGGGTCCCCGACGCCGCCGGCTCCACCGTCCCCGTCCAGCTCGGCCAGACCGGGCAGCTCGCGGGGTGGCCGGTGCTGGTCTTCGCGTTCGGCCTGCTCCTCGTGATCGCGCTGTGGGTGCGGCACGTCAAGGGCGCGATCCTGATCTCGATCGTGGTGACCACGATCTTCGCGATCATCGTCGAGTCCATCGGAGACCTCGGGTCCAGTGTCACCAACCCGAAGGGATGGGCTCTCAACGTCCCGGCGCTGCCCGACCAGGTCTTCGACGCCCCACACTTCGACACCCTCGGAGAGTTCAACCTGCTCGGGTCGTTCCAGAGCGTCGGGGTCGTGACGTCGCTGCTGCTGATCTTCACGCTGATGCTCGCCGACTTCTTCGACACCATGGGCACGATGACGGCGATCGGCGCCGAGGCCGGCCTGCTCCAGGAGGACGGCGCCCCACCCAACGCCCGGCGGATCCTGGTCGTCGACTCCCTCGCAGCCGCCGCGGGTGGCGCGGCCGGTGTCTCGTCGAACACCTCCTACATCGAGTCGGCGTCCGGGGTCGGCGAGGGCGCCCGCACCGGCCTCGCCTCGGTGGTGACCGGGGTGCTCTTCCTGCTGGCCATCTTCATCTCGCCGGTCGTCGCGGTCATCCCGTCCGAGGCGGCCGTCCCGGCGCTGGTGCTGGTCGGCTTCCTGATGATGCAGCAGGTGAAGGGCATCGACTGGGACGACCTGGAGATCGCCATCCCGGCGTTCCTCACCATCGTGCTGATGCCGTTCACCTACTCGATCTCGGTCGGCATCGGTGCCGGCTTCCTCGTCTACGTGCTGATCAAGGTGGTGCTCGGCAAGATCTCCGACGTCCACCCGTTGATGTGGGTCGTCGCCGGCCTCTTCGTCGTCTACTTCTGCATCAACCCGATCACCAGCTGGCTGAGCTAGCCGGGCACCCCCGGCGGAACTGTCCGCTGGGACCCCGCACCCCAGACCCCGCAGGAATACTTAGCAAGGGTAATGACTTAGGCTAAGTACATGCCCACCATGCAGCACGCCATCCGCAGCGACACCGGACTCGCCGCCGAGCTCCGGATCGGCGTCATGCGCCTTCGCCGACGGCTGGCCAACGAGCGACACCCCGACAACGAGCTCAGCCTCAACCAGATGGCGGTCCTCGGCTGCCTCTACCGGCTCGGGGGAGCGCTCAGCATCGGTGAGCTCGCCGCGCAGGAGCGGGTCCAGCCGCCATCGATGACCCGCGCGGTCAACTGCCTCGAGCAGAGCGGGGACGTCGTACGTCGTCCGCACCCGACCGACCGCCGCCAGGTCGTCGTCGAGCTCTCCGACGCCGGCCGCGAGCGTGTGCTCGCCGACCGCGACCGCCGCGACGCCTGGCTGGCGCAGCGGCTCCGGGAGCTCACCGCGGAGGAGCGCGCGATCCTGCGGCAGGCCACCCCCATCCTCGACCAGCTGGCCCAGAAGGACTGATTCCCGCTCTATGAGCCCCACGTTCCGAGCCCTGCGCAACCCCAACTACCGGCTGTACTTCGCCGGGAGCGTGGTGTCGAACACCGGCACCTGGATGCAGCGCGTGGCGCAGGACTGGCTGGTGCTCCACCTGCCTGGCAACAGCGGTGTCGAGCTGGGCATCACCACCGGGCTGCAGTTCCTGCCGGTGCTGCTGCTCTCGCCGTACGCCGGCGTGATCGCCGACCGCTTCCCCAAGCGTCGGCTGCTCCAAGTCACCCAGCTCACGATGGCGCTCGCCTCCCTGGTGCTCGGCCTGATCGCGGTCCTCGGGATCGCGCAGACCTGGCAGGTCTACGTGATCGCCTTCCTCTTCGGCATCGGGTCGGCCTTCGACGCGGTGGCCCGGCAGTCGTTCGTCTCGGAGATGGTGGGTCAGGACGACCTCACCAACGCGGTCGGCCTCAACTCGGCCGCCTTCAACGTTGCTCGGATCATGGGCCCGGCCCTGGCCGGCCTGATGATCGGCGCCCTCGGCGGCGGGGTCAGCGCCACCGGCTGGGTGATCCTGGTCAACGCGTTGTCCTACTTCGCGGTGATAGCTCAGCTCCAGCGGATGAACGTCGCCCTGCTCCACTCGCCCGCGCTGCGAGGGCGCACCCCCGGGGCGCTGCGCGAAGGGGTCCGCTACGTCCGCAGCCAGCCCAAGCTGATCCTGATCCTGATCATGGTGTTCTTCGCCGGCACGTTCGGGATGAACTTCCAGATCACCTCGGCGCTCATGGCCACCGAGGTCTTCGGCAAGGGCGCGGGGGAGTACGGCGTCCTCGGCTCGGCGCTCGCGGTCGGTTCCCTCACCGGGGCGCTGATGTCGGCGCGCCGGGTCCGGATCCGGCTCCGGCTGCTGGTCGTGGCCGCCCTCGCCTTCGGCGTCGCCGAGATCGTGGCCGGGACGCTGCCGTCCTACCTCGCCTTCGCGTTCTTCTGCCCGGTCATCGGCTTCTGCACGCTGACCCTGCTGAACTCCGCCAACGCGACCGTCCAGATGGAGACCCCGCCCGAGATCCGAGGACGGGTGATGGCGCTCTACATGACGATCGTGATGGGCGGTACGCCGATCGGCTCCCCCATCATCGGCCTGATCGGTGCCCATCTCGGACCCCGCTGGACCCTGATCATCGGGGGTGCGCTGACCATCGCCGGGGTGCTGCTGGCGCTGGCGGTCTACGCCCGCCTGAACGGCGGCGCACGCACCGTTTTGACCGGGGTAGACCACCCGGGTAATCTTTTTCTTCGTGTCTGGGACAACCAGGCCGTTGTGCGTGCCCGGAACCCGTCAGAGGACCAGATCTCCGACTCCGACACGCCTGTCACACTCACTGAGGGCGTCACGGCGTCGCGGTGAAGAACCGAATTCGGGCCGACACGCCCGACCTCGGGGGCGAGCAACGCGGGTTGACCTTGCACCACCCGGACACAGCGCGGAGGACGCGCAGCACGATCGTGCACGGCAGAGCGCCGCGTACTGAGAGCCACCATGAAGGGGAACCACCCGGTGCCCACGATTAACCAGCTGGTCCGCAAGGGCCGCCAGGACAAGGTGTCGAAGAACAAGACGCCTGCCCTCAAGGGATCGCCCCAGCGGCGCGGTGTCTGCACCCGCGTCTACACCACCACCCCGAAGAAGCCGAACTCCGCCCTCCGCAAGGTCGCCCGCGTGCGCCTGTCGAGCGGCGTCGAGGTCACGGCCTACATCCCCGGTGTTGGTCACAACCTCCAGGAGCACTCCATCGTGCTCGTCCGCGGCGGCCGGGTGAAGGACCTTCCCGGTGTCCGTTACAAGATCATCCGCGGCACCCTCGACACCCAGGGCGTCAAGAACCGTAAGCAGGCTCGCAGCCGCTACGGCGCCAAGAAGGAGAAGAGCTGATATGCCGCGCAAGGGTCCCGCACCGAAGCGGCCTCTCGACGTCGACCCGGTCTACGGGTCGCAGCTGGTCACCCAGCTCGTCTCCAAGGTCCTCCAGGACGGCAAGAAGCAGGTCGCTCAGCGCATCGTCTACACCGCGCTCGAGGGCTGCCGCGAGAAGACCGGCACCGACCCCGTCGTCACGCTGAAGCGTGCGATGGACAACGTGAAGCCGGCCATCGAGGTCAAGTCCCGCCGCGTCGGCGGCGCGACCTACCAGGTCCCGATCGAGGTCAAGGGCACGCGCGGCACCACGCTCGCGCTGCGCTGGCTCGTCGGCTACGCCCAGGACCGCCGTGAGAAGACCATGCACGAGCGCCTGATGAACGAGATCCTCGACGCGTCCAACGGCCTCGGTGCCGCGGTGAAGAAGCGTGAGGACACCCACAAGATGGCCGAGTCCAACAAGGCCTTCGCGCACTACCGCTGGTGACCACGGGCGGGGGCTGCGTACGCCGTCCCCGCTCCACCCGGATTCTCCACTTCACTAATCTCAAGGACGCTGACAAACGTGGCAGTCGACATCACCACGGACCTCAACCAGGTCCGCAACATCGGCATCATGGCGCACATCGACGCCGGCAAGACCACCACCACCGAGCGCATCCTCTTCTACACCGGCATCACCTACAAGATCGGTGAGGTCCACGAGGGCGCTGCCACGATGGACTGGATGGAGCAGGAGCAGGAGCGCGGCATCACGATCACGTCCGCCGCGACGACCTGCTGGTGGAAGAACCACCAGATCAACATCATCGACACCCCTGGTCACGTGGACTTCACCGCCGAGGTCGAGCGCTCGCTGCGCGTCCTCGACGGCGCGGTTGCCGTGTTCGACGGTGTCGCCGGTGTCGAGCCCCAGACGATGACCGTGTGGCGCCAGGCCAACAAGTACTCCGTGCCCCGGATGTGCTTCGTCAACAAGCTGGACCGCACCGGTGCCGACTTCTTCCGCTGCGTCGACATGATGGTCGAGCGCCTCAACTCCACCCCGCTCGTGCTGCAGCTGCCGATCGGTGCCGAGGGTGACTTCATCGGCGTCGTCGACCTGGTCGGCATGCGCGCGCTGGTCTGGCGCGGCGAGACCACGATGGGCGAGGACTACGTCGTCGAGGAGATTCCCGCGGAGCTGGCCGAGCAGGCCGCCGAGTACCGCGAGAAGCTGCTCGAGACGCTGGCCGACGCCGACGACGAGATCATGGAGAAGTTCCTCGACGAGGGCGACTTCACCGTGGAGGAGCTGGAGGCCGCGATCCGTCGCGCCACCCTGGCCGACAAGCTGAACCCCGTGCTCTGTGGCACCGCGTTCAAGAACAAGGGCGTCCAGCCCCTGCTCGACGCGGTCGTCAAGTACCTCCCCTCGCCGCTCGACATCGACGCGATCATCGGCCACTCGGTCAAGGACGAGACCGTCGAGATCAAGCGTCTCCCGTCCGACGACGAGCCGTTCTCCGGCCTGGCCTACAAGATCGCCACGGACCCGCACCTCGGCAAGCTGATCTACGTCCGGGTCTACTCGGGCAAGCTCGCCGCCGGCGCGACCGTGGTCAACTCGGTCAACGGCCGCAAGGAGCGGATCGGCAAGGTCTACCAGATGCACGCCAACAAGCGTGAGGAGATCGCGTCGGTCGGCGCCGGTCAGATCGTGGCCGTCATGGGCCTCAAGGACACCAAGACGGGGCACACCCTGTCCGACCCGCAGAACCAGGTCATCCTCGAGTCGATGACGTTCCCGGCCCCGGTGATCGAGGTCGCGATCGAGCCCAAGACGAAGAGCGACCAGGAGAAGCTGGGCACCGCGATCCAGCGTCTCTCCGACGAGGACCCGACCTTCACGGTCAAGTCCGACGAGGAGACCGGCCAGACCATCATCGCCGGCATGGGCGAGCTCCACCTGGAGATCCTGGTCGACCGGATGAAGCGCGAGTTCCGCGTCGAGGCCACCGTCGGCAAGCCGCAGGTCGCCTACCGCGAGACCCTCCGCAAGGAGGTCAAGAACCACAGCTACACGCACAAGAAGCAGACCGGTGGTTCTGGTCAGTTCGCGAAGGTCGTCATCTCGCTCGGCCCCAACATCGACCCCGAGACGGGCACCGGTGCCGGCTACGAGTTCGTCAACAACGTGTCCGGTGGCCGTATCCCCCGTGAGTACATCCCCTCGGTGGACAACGGTGGCCAGGACGCCATGGAGTTCGGCGTGCTCGCCGGCTACCCCATGGTCGACGTGAAGTTCAGCCTCGAGGACGGCGCCTACCACGACGTCGACTCCTCGGAGCTGGCGTTCAAGATCGCCGGGAACCAGGCCTTCAAGGAGGCCGCCCGGATGGCCAAGCCGGTCCTGCTGGAGCCGATGTTCGCCGTCGAGGTGACCACCCCGGACACCTTCCTGGGCACCGTCATCGGTGACATCAACAGCCGCCGCGGCCAGATCCAGGCACAGGAGGAGCGTCACGGTGACATGGTCATCAACGCCCTCGTGCCGCTGTCCGAGATGTTCGGGTACGTTGGCGACCTGAGGTCCAAGACCTCTGGCCAGGCTTCGTACTCGATGGAGTTCGACTCGTACGCCGAGGTTCCCACGAACATCGCCGACGAGATCATCAAGAAGGTTCGCGGCGAGTAGTCGCCCGGGCCCTCGGCCGTAATACCCGTACGAGTCAGTACCAACCCACACCCAGAAGGAGCCCCCAGTGGCTAAGGCGAAGTTCGAGCGGACCAAGCCGCACGTCAACATCGGAACCATCGGTCACATCGACCATGGCAAGACGACGCTGACCGCAGCAATCACCAAGGTGCTGCACGACAAGTACCCGACTCTCAACGCCGCCTCGGCGTTCGACGAGATCGACAAGGCTCCCGAGGAGCGTCAGCGCGGCATCACGATCTCGATCGCGCACGTCGAGTACCAGACCGAGGCGCGCCACTACGCGCACGTCGACTGCCCGGGTCACGCTGACTACATCAAGAACATGATCACCGGCGCGGCCCAGATGGACGGCGCGATCCTCGTGGTTGCCGCCACCGACGGTCCGATGCCGCAGACGCGGGAGCACGTGCTGCTCGCCCGCCAGGTCGGCGTGCCGGCCCTGGTCGTGGCGCTCAACAAGTGCGACATGGTCGACGACGAGGAGCTCATCGAGCTCGTCGAGATGGAGGTGCGCGAGCTCCTCTCCGAGTACGAGTTCGACGGCGATGACATCCCCGTCGTGCGCGTTGCTGCCTTCCCGGCGCTCCAGGGCGACGAGAAGTGGGGCGAGTCGATCCTCGAGCTGATGAACGCTGTCGACGAGTCCATCCCGACCCCCGAGCGTGAGACCGAGAAGCCCTTCCTCATGCCCGTCGAGGACGTCTTCACGATCACCGGTCGTGGCACCGTCATCACCGGTCGCATCGAGCGCGGCATCGTCAAGGTCGGCGAGGAGGTCGAGATCATCGGCATCCGCGAGACCGCCCAGAAGTCGACCGTCACCGGTGTCGAGATGTTCCGCAAGCTGCTCGACGAGGGCCAGGCCGGCGAGAACGTCGGTCTCCTGCTCCGTGGCACCAAGCGCGAGGACATCGAGCGCGGCATGGTCGTCATCAAGCCGGGCACCACCACCCCGCACACCAACTTCGAGGCCTCGGTCTACATCCTCTCGAAGGAGGAGGGTGGCCGTCACACGCCGTTCTTCAACAACTACCGTCCGCAGTTCTACTTCCGGACCACGGACGTGACCGGCGTGGTGACCCTCCCCGAGGGCACCGAGATGGTCATGCCCGGTGACAACACCGAGATGATCGTCGAGCTGATCCAGCCCATCGCCATGGACGAGGGTCTTCGCTTCGCGATCCGCGAGGGTGGCCGCACCGTCGGCGCCGGCCGGGTCACCAAGATCACCAAGTGATCTAGTCCCACCAGCTTCACCGCAGAGCTCCCGTCAGCCGTCAGGCTGGCGGGAGTTCCGCCATTTCGGGGGCGCCTGTCGGCGTCTGACACGATGGACGGGTGCTGGCCGAGGCAGTCCTACGCGACGACGAGCGGATGGTCGGCACCCTCGCGGCCCTCGTCTCCAGCTACGCGGCGCGTCTCCCGGTGCGGCGGGTCGCCGTGATCGGCAACGCGCCCCTGGCACCCGACCCGCGTCGAGCCAGGTCGATCGATGCCTGCGACGTCGTGATCCGCTGCAACTCCTTCGTCACCGACGCGGCCGGCTTGCCGGCGATCGGCCGCCGGACGCACGTCGTGGTGATCAATGCCGGGACCCGGATCACGCGCTCGGTGTTCGCCGGCTACTCCGACCGCCTCTACCTGCGCAGCTCCCCCGGAGCGGTCTACCGGCGCCGGTCTTCGGTGCCGATGCCGAAGGTGGCGCTCTGGCCCGAGGACCTCGGGGCGGTGTCCGTGCCCAACAGGGCGGTGGTGGCGCCGTTGCGTGAGCTGATCGAGTCGGTCCGCGAACCCGACAACGACGCCTTCGTGGTGCCGACCACGGGCATGGTCGCGTGCTGGCTCGGTCGCCGGCTGTTCCCCGACGCGGCCCTGGTCCTCGCCGGGTTCTCCGCGGTCACCGCGGGGGCCCAGGCCGAGTGGCTGCACCACGGACGCACCGAGAGCGGACCCGTGCCGGTCTCGACCGCGCACAAGATCGACGCGGAGGGCATCATCCTCCGGCGCTGGGTCACCGAAGGGCAGGCGGAGTACCTGCCGTGACACGACGAGGAAGCACGCGATGACTTGGTTCCGCCGCACCCACCGACCCGACGAGATGGACGACCGGGTCCGCGAGATCGCCATGCGCCGCGCGCGGGCGGTGGTCAAGCCAGTCCAGAAGCGGGTCGCCGGGCTCGAGGCCGCCGTACCGACGATCCGCGTCGACCTCGACCGGATCGCTCACCAGCTCCGCGCCATCGAGGAGCGGCTCGACCTCGCCCGGGTGGATCGCCGGCCCGACGAGGATGGCGCTTCCGAGCTCGACCTGGTCCGGCAGGAGCACGCCCGGATCCGGGTCCGGCTGCAGCTGGTCTCCCAGTACGAGGAGCGGATCCGCCGCCTCGAGGAGGTCGTGACCGCCCTCCACGGCGGCGACCTCAGGGGTCCCGGCGGGGCGTCGTGAGGCTGCTCGTCACGGGTGCGGCCGGGCTGCTGGGCCGAGTGGCGGTCCACGACAATGCGGGACGGCACGAGGTCGTGGCGATGGTGCACCGTCGCGCGCTGCCCGAGCCCGACGTCGAGAGCGTCTCCGCTGATCTCGAGGATCTCGACACGCTGGACCGGGCCTGGGACACAGCCCGGCCCGACCTGGTCCTGCACGCGGGAGCGATCGCCGAGATCGAGGCGTGTGAGCGCGATCCGGCCCGCGCCGAGCGGGTCAACGTCGACGCCACCGCCCACCTGGCCCGGCTCGGCGCGCGCGACGGGGTGCGAATGGTGCACCTCTCGACCGACGCCGTCTTCGATGGGACGGCCGGACCGTACCAGGAGAGCGACGTCCCTTGCCCGCAGAGCGTCTACGCAGCCACCAAGCTGGCCGCCGAGGCGGCCTGCCTCGAGGTCCTGCCGACGGCGCTGGTGGCGCGGGTCAACTTCTTCGGGTGGAGCGCCACCGGCACCCGCAGCCTGGCCGAGTTCTTCCACGGTGCCCTCAGCGCAGGTCGCGAGGTGCGGGGCTTCACCGATGTGGAGTTCACCTCCCTCTACAACCGGGACCTGGTGGACCTGCTCCTCGATGCGTCCGCGGCCGAGCTGTCCGGGATCTTCCACGTGGGCTCCGCGGACCGGATGAGCAAGTTCGACTTCGGCCGGGCACTGGCCGCGGAGTTCTCCCTCGACCCCGATCTGGTGACGCCCGGGAGCCTGGCCGACCTCGGCGCGGAGGTCCGACGCAGCGCCCGCCTCTCGATGGACTCCTCGGCGTTCGAGACGGCCCTCCGCCGCCCGCTGCCGACCTTCGCGCAGGGCCTGGAGCGGATGCGGAAGGATGGGGAGTCGGGCTACGCGGACCGGATCCGCGCGACCGGCGGGTCACAGGACAGGGAGATCACCAGATGACGTTCAAGATCGGCGACCGGCTCGTCGGCGAGGGGTGTCCGACGTACTTCATCGCCGACGTCGCAGCCAACCACGACGGCGACCTGGACCGGGCGGTGGAGCTGATCCGGTTGGCGGCGGAGGCGGGGGCGGACGCGGCGAAGTTCCAGAACTTCACCGCCGCGACGATCGTGTCGGACTACGGCTTCAAGGCCCTGGGGAGCCAGCAGTCCCACCAGGCCTCGTGGAAGAAGTCGGTCTTTGACGTCTACGACGACGCCTCCATCCCGGCCGAGTGGACACCGGTCCTCAAGGCCGCGTGCGACGAGCACGGGATCGACTACTTCTCCGCGCCGTACGACCGGGCGGCCATCGAGATGCTCGACCCCTACGTGCCGGCCTTCAAGGTCGGGTCGGGCGACGTGGACTGGCTGGACTCGATCGCTGCGATGGCGGCGAAGGGCAAGCCGGTGCTGGTCGCCACCGGCGCCGCGAGCCTGAGCGACGTGGTCGCGGCCGTCACAGCCGTGACGGACGTGAACCCGGACGTCTGCGTGATGCAGTGCAACACCAACTACACCGGGGACGCCGACAACCTGCGGTTCATCAACCTGAGGGTCCTCGACACCTACCGTCAGCTCTTCCCGGACGCCGTGCTCGGCCTGTCCGACCACACCGCCGGCAGCGTGACTGTGCTCGGTGCCATCGCCCTGGGCGCCCGCGTCGTCGAGAAGCACTTCACCGACGACACCAGCCGCACCGGCCCCGACCACGGGTTCTCGATGGACCCGGTCACGTGGCGCACGATGATCGACTCGGCCCGCGACCTCGAGGCCGCCCTGGGGCACCCGCTCAAGCGGGTCGAGCCCAACGAGACCGAGACCGTCGTGCTCCAGCGTCGCTGCCTGCGCGCCGGACGTGACCTGACAGCCGGCACCGTGCTCAGTGCCGATGACGTCGAGATCCTGCGACCGGCCACTCCTGGAGCGTTGCCGCCGACCGCTCTGGACGCTGTCCTGGGTCGCCGCCTCCGGCACGACGTGGTGTTCGGTCAGGAGCTGACGTGGTCGTCGCTCGACTGAGCGGGTCGTCGTGGCCCGGCTGAGGTATCTCTCCCGCACCCACGGCCGCCACGACCAGCGGTGGGTGCGTACCCTGCGCGACGCCGGCCACTCCGTCGACGTCGCTCTGGTCCACGAGACCGACAACCACGAGACCGTCGACCTGGTCGTCGCGGGTCCGCTCTCCGACGCCGTGCCGGTCGCCGTCGAGCGCGGCGACGCCCCGGTGCTGGCCCTGTGCTGGGCGTTCGACGTCCTCGTCGAGGGCGTCGACCCGGTCGTGCGAGAGCGGATGGTGGCCGCGCTGCCGCGCTGCGCCGGCGTGCACGTCGACTGTGACCACCTGAGGCAGCGGGTGATCGCCCTCGGTGCACCCTCGGAGACCGTGTCCGTGGGAGCGTGGGGCGTCGACGTGGACCACTTCCGGCCGGGCGATCCTCCGAGCCGGTTTCGTGCAGCACACGGCCTGAGCCCCGACGACCGGGTGGTCCTCAGCACCCGGTCGTGGGAGGAGATGTACGACGTCGAGCTGGTCGTCCGGGCGACCGCCGAGCTCGCGACGCTCGATCCCCGCGTCCGGCTGGTGCTCGCGGGCGACGGATCCCTCGCCCCTCGGATCCGCCGGCAGCTCGAGGAGGTGGGGCTGGCCGACCGTTGCCTCACCCCGGGTGTCCTCGACCCCGTGGCCGTCCGCGACTGGCTCCGCGCGAGCGACCTCTACGTGGCTGCCGCCCGGAGTGACGGCTCATCGCTGTCCCTGCTGGAGGCACTGGCCTGTGGCGTCCCTGCAGTCGTCCCGGACGTCGGCGGCAACCCTGAGTGGGTCACCACCCCCGAGCACGGACGGCTGTTCGAGGTCGGGTCGCGAGTCGACCTGGCGGAAGCGATCAGCGCGGTCCTGGCCGCGCCTCCGGCCGAGCGCGGCAGCCGCCAGCTGCGTCGGGACCTCGTGCTGGAGAAGGGCGACTGGAGCCGCAACCGCCTCGTCCTCCTGGCGGCTGTCGATCGGGTCCTGGAGTCGGCGCGATGACCGGCGTCGTGGCCGTGGTCCAGGCACGTCTGGGGTCCCGCCGTTTCCCGGGGAAGGTCCTGCGGCCCCTCGAGGGGGCCGATCCGGCGACGGCCGGGCTCACCGTCCTCGACTGGGTGCTGAGTCGGCTGCAGGCCGCCACCACCATCGACACGCTCGTCGTGGCGACGTCCACCGATCCCGGTGACGACCCGCTCGCCGACCACGTCACCGCTCGTGGCCACCGGATCCACCGCGGCGACCTGCACGACGTCCTCGCGCGGTTCCGGGACGCCGCGCTCGCCCACGCCGCCGACACGGTGGTCCGGATCACGGCGGACTGCCCCCTGGTCGATCCCGGGGTGGTCGACCGGGTCGTCGAGGCCCATCTTGCGGCCGGCGACGACTTCACCGCCAACCGGCTGCCCCCACCGCACCGGCGGTCCTACCCGATCGGTCTCGACGTCGAGGTCGCGACGATCGGTGCGCTCTGCCGTGCGGGTGACGAGGCGACCGGGCGGGCCGACCGCGAGCACGTGATGCCTTACCTCTATGCAGTGCCGGGCCGGTTCCGGACGAGTGTGGTGGAGAGTGACCACGGCGACCACGGAGCGGTGCGCTGGACCGTGGACACGCCTGCCGACCTGTCCGCCCTGTCCGGACTCGTGGCCCGGCCCGACGTCCGTCTCCACTCTCCGTGGTCGGACCTGCTCCGGGAGTGGTACGCCGACCCGTCCCTGGCCAGGCTCAACGCGGCCGTCGTTCAGAAGACGGCGACCGACGTCGACGACCGGAGCTAGTGGCTCGTCCCGGAAGTTCTTGTGCGCCTCGCGAGCCGCTAGTCCGGAAGCGCGGCGATCATGGCGCGGATGTCGTCGGCGGAGAGCCAGTCCGGGTTGGTGTCCGAGCGGTAGGCGAAGCCCTCGGGCAGCCACTCGCCGCCGGCCGGTGCCGTCCAGCCCCAACCGGCGACGTAGGGCGCGATCAGGTAGCGGTCGCCGAGCTTGAGGGTGCGGCGGGCGTCGTCGGCGGCGATCATCTCCTCGTGCAGCTTCTCGCCCGGCCGGATCCCGATCTCGTGGGTGACGGCGCCGGGGGCCACCGCCTCCGCCAGGTCGACGATGCTCATGCTGGGGATCCGGGGCACGAACAGCTCGCCGCCCTGCATCAGGTCGAAGGAGTCGACGACGAACCGGACCGCCTGGGGGAGGGTGATCCAGAAGCGGGTCATTCGCGCATCGGTGAGCGGCAGGGACTCACCGCGCTCGGCGAGGTCCCGCCACAACGGGATGACGCTTCCCCGCGATCCCATCACGTTGCCGTAGCGGACCACGCTGAAGCGGGTCTCGTAGGCCGCCGCGTAGTGGTTGCCGCTGACGAACATCCGGTCGGCGCAGAGCTTGGTCGCACCGTAGAGGTTGATCGGGCTCGACGCCTTGTCGGTCGAGAGCGCGACGACCCGCTTGACGCCGCAGTCGATCGCAGCGTCGATGACGTTCTGCGAGCCCTGGACGTTGGTCTGCACGAACTCGAACGGGTTGTACTCCGCCGTGTCCACCTGCTTGAGAGCCGCCGCGTGCACGACGTAGTCGACACCGTGCAGGGCCCGGCGCAGCCGGTCGCGGTCGCGGATGTCGCCGATGAAGAACCGCAGGCGCGGGTCGTCGCCGAGCAGTTGCCGGGTCTGGAGCTGCTTGAGCTCGTCCCGGCTGAAGATCACCACCCGGGAAGGGTCGTAGTTGTCGAGCAGCTCACGGACGAAGGCCTTGCCGAACGAGCCGGTGCCTCCGGTGACCAGGATGCTGGAGCCGGTCAGGACTGACATGCGCGACCTTTCGTTGGATGCGCAGACACCCTATAGAAGGAGGGCCTCCAGGGCCGCCGAGGCAGAGGTCGCAGGGCCACGAACGGCTCTTCCTCGGCAGCGTGGAGGTCGGCGAGGCGGGTGCGCTCGATCATGGGCTGAAGGTGCTGGTGCGGGAGGATGAGCGTCATGTCCACCGAGCAGCCCGCGGAACCCGCCGCCGAGACCTCCCGCACCGCCCGGCCCCACCACAAGCTGACCGAGGACGGGCGCCGGATGCGCGAGGTGCTGAGCTACTCGCGTCGTGGTGCGCGCTTCACCCCGCGCCAGCAGGAGGCGTGGGACGCCTACGCCGAGCGCTGGTGGGTGCCGGACGAGGACGTCGACGACCCGGACTTCTCCCTCGCCGAGCGCTTCGGTCGACAGGCACCCCTGATCGTGGAGATCGGCCCCGGGATCGGCGAGGCGACCGTCGCGCTGGCGGCCACCCGACCCGAGTGCAACGTACTGGCCGTCGAGGTGTGGCGGCCCGGGGTGGCCGACATCCTCGGACGGGTCGGAGAAGCCGGGCTGACCAACGTGCGGACCCTCGGCGTCGACGCCGTGTGGACGATGCAGAACCTCGTCGAGCCGGACTCCCTGGTCTCACTCTGGACCTTCTTCCCCGACCCGTGGCACAAGACCCGGCACCGTAAGCGACGCCTGGTGACGCGCGACTTCGCTGCCCTCGCGGCGAGCCGGCTGGCGCCGGGCGCGGAGTGGAGGCTGGCGACGGACTGGGCCGACTACGCCGACCAGATGATCGAGGTGCTCGATGCCGAGCCGACCCTCGAGGGCGGGGTCGTGGAGCGCTGGGACGAACGACCGGTGACCAGGTTCGAGCGCAAGGGGTTGGCCGTCGACCGGTCGATCACCGACCTGGCCTACCGCAGGGTCTGACCGGCGGTGCGGTGGTCTCCCGTACGACGAGGTGGGTCGGCAGGATGACCTGCTCCGGCTCCCAGTCGGGGTGCTCCAGAGCACCCAGCACCTGGGCGGCGGCGACCCGCCCCTGCTCGTGGACCGGCTGCGCCACAGTGGTCAGGTCGAAGTAGCTGGCCATCTCGTGGTCGTCGATGCCGATCACCGACAGCTCCTCCGGGACCCGGAGCCCGGCCTCCCGGGCGGCGCGCAGCACGCCGATGGCCATCTCGTCGGAGGCCGCGAAGATCGCGGTGGGACGGTCCTGGCGCTCCAGCAGGGTGCGCCCGGCTCGCAGTCCACCGGCGACGGTGAAGTCGCCGTTGACCTCCCAGCACGGGTCGGCCGGCATGCCGGCCGCGGCCATCGTGTCCCGGAAGCCGGCCGACCGTGCGGCAGGCGCCGTGAAGTCGAGGACACCCTCGGTCGAGCCGCCGACGTACCCGATCCGGCGGTGCCCCAGGTCGATCAGGTGGCGGGTGGCGGTGGCCGCGGCCAGCTCGTCGTCGATGCGCACCGTCGCCCAGCCGGGGAGGTCCGCCCCGACGATCGTCACCGGCCGGTCGAGCTGTTCGAGCCGGACCACCTCCGCCGGGCTCGGCTTGAGGCTCAGGATCAGGACCGCGTCCACCCGCTTGGTCAGCAGGTTGGTCTCGAAGATCCGGTGCCGCGCCGCCGGGTCGCCGGCGAGGTTGTAGAGCAGCAGGTCGTAGCCGGACTCGCGCAGCACCTCCTCGGCCCCCTGGACGACCGCGGCGAAGAACCACTGCGTGACCATGGGGACGACGACCGCCACCGTGCGGGTGTGTCCGGTGGCCAGACCCGCGGCACTGGGGGAGGGCACGTAGCCCAGCCGCCGGGCCGCCTCCAACACCCGGTCCCGGGTCTCGTCGGTGACGCCGGGGAGGCCGCGGAGCGCCCGTGACACGGTGGCGGTCGACATCTCGACCTCGCGGGCGACGTCCTTGATGCTGCTCATAGCGGGAGCGCTCCCACTTCGGCGTTTGAGGCACTACGGTGGAGCCCATGAGTACGCAGCTTCCAGACGGGTCCATCCTCGAGTTCGGCGTCGCCACCGCCTCCTACCAGATCGAGGGGGCGAGCACCGAGGACGGCCGAGGCCGATCCATCTGGGACACCTTCGCCGCTGTCCCCGGGGCGATCCGGGACGGCAGGGACGGGACGGTGGCGTGCGACTCCTACCACCGCTACGACGAGGACCTTGACCTGGTCGCCGGGCTCGGCGTGGGGTGGTACCGCTTCTCGCTGGCCTGGCCGCGGATCATGCCCGACGGCACCGGTCGGGTGGAGTCGCGAGGACTGGACTACTACGACCGGCTGGTCGACGGAGCGCTCGCGCGCGGGGTCGCGCCGACGGCCACGCTCTACCACTGGGACCTCCCGCAGGCCCTCGAGGACCGCGGCGGCTGGCTCGACCGCGGCACCGCCGAGGCCTTCGCCGACTACGCGCTGGTCGTCCACGAGCGGCTCGGTGACCGGGTCGGCGTCTGGGCCACTCACAACGAGCCCTGGTGCGCAGCCTACCTCGGCTACGCCGCCGGCATCCACGCCCCAGGTCGTCGCGAGGGCGGCGCCGGTCACCGGGCCGCTCACCACCTCAACCTCGGACACGGACTGGCCGCCGCGCGGATGCGCGAGGCCGGCGCCACGGATGTCGGCATCGTGCTCAACCTGGCGCCGTTCTGGCCGGAGACGCCCGAGGCCGCGGCGGCCACCGACGGCATCGACGCGATCCGCAACCGGGTCTGGCTCGGCCCCCTGGTCGACGGAGCGTACGACGAGGGTCTGCTCGCCGTCGCCCCGGAGCTCGCCGACCCCGGGCTGGTCCGCGAGGGCGACCTGGAGCTGGTGCAGGGCTCGGCCGACTGGCTCGGCATCAACTACTACACGCCGTTCCGTCCCACGCTCGCCGACCCCACGCTCGCCCAGCACCCGGAGGTGGACGCCTATCCCGGTGCCACGCCGGTCTCGTTCGTGGTCCGCGAGCCGATCACCGACATCGGCTGGGAGGTCGAGGCCACGGGCCTCGAGGAGCTCCTGGTCGACACCCACCGGCGCACCGGGCTGCCCCTCGTGGTGACCGAGAACGGTGCGGCGTACGCCGACCGGGCGCTGGTCCCGGGCGAGGGCCACGTAGTCGACGACCAGGACCGGATCGGCTACCTGCGTGACCACATCGCGGCGACCCGCAAGGCCCGCGAGGCGGGCGCCGACGTGCGCGCCTACATCGTCTGGACGCTGCTCGACAACTTCGAGTGGGCGGAGGGCTACACCAAGACCTTCGGCATCGTGCACGTCGATTCCGACCAGACCCGGACGCCCAAGGCGTCCTACCAGTGGCTCGTCGAGCACCTCGCGGAGTCCGAGTAGACGACGTCCTCGAAGGGAGGCCCCGCTCTCGGCCGTCACGGCCGAGGGCGGGGCCTTCTGCTCCAGAGCGGGGTTCACGATCTCGATCCCGAACCCGGTCCGGGCTCAGCCCTTGACGCTGCCGGCCAGCAGGCCCCGGACGAAGAACCGCTGCCCGGCGATGAAGACGATCAGCGGCACCGCGAGCGAGACGAAGGCGCCTGCCGAGAGCAGGAACCAGTCCTGCCCGCGGGTGCCGGTCAGCTCACCGAGCCAGACCGTCAGCGGCGCGACGTTGGGGCTGCCGCCTCCGAAGACGAGCGCGACGAGCAGGTCGTTCCAGACCCAGAGGAACTGGAAGATCGCGAAGGCCGCGATCGCCGGGGTCATCAGCGGGAGCATGATGCGGGTGAAGATCTGCACGTGCCCGGCACCGTCGACGCGGGCGGACTCGATCAGCTCGCCGGGAATCTGGCTCATGAAGTTGTGCAGCAGGTAGATCGCGAGTGGCAGCGCGAACGTCCCGTGCGACAGCCAGATCGTGTAGAAGCCTCCACCAGGTGCTTCGGGACCGGCAAGGCCCAGGTCGACGTAGAGGCTCAGCAGCGGGATCATGGTGACCTGGATCGGCACGATCTGCAGGGCGAAGACCGCCACGAACAGCAGGTTGCGTCCGGGGAAACGCATCCAGGCGAAGGCGTAGGCCGCCATCGTGGCTAGGCAGAGCGGGATCACCACCGCCGGGATCGTGATCACGATGGTGTTCACGAAGTAGGTGGTCAGGCCGGTGCTGCCGTCGGTGCCGTTGATGACGGTCTTGTAGTTGTCGAGCGTGAGGCTGGGGTCGATGAAGACGTTCCACCAGCCATCCGCGGTCACGTCGGCCTCGGGACGGAACGACGTGATCAGCAGGCCGATCGTGGGGATCGTCCAGAAGATGGCGATCAGGACCGCCGCCAGGGACGCCCAGGGGTTGGTCAGGGCCTTGTGGGCGGTGCTGGCGGCAGTCTCCTTCGCCACGACGCTCTCGACGGACATCTGGTCCGGGTTCGCGGTGCTCATCGGGCCTCCAACCTCTTCAGTTGACGCACGTTGTAGATGACGATCGGCATGACCAGCACGAAGATCAGCACGGCCAGGGCGGCGCCGAGACCCTGGTTGAAGGACCGGAAGCTCTGCACGTAGAACTCGAAGGCGAGCACGCTGGTGTCGAAGTTGCCGCCGGTGGTCGTGCGGACGATGTCGAAGGCCTTCAGGGTGGTGAGGCTGATGGTGGTCAGGACCACGATCAACGACGGCCTGATGCTCGGGATCGTGATGTAGCGGAACATCTTCAGGCCGCCGACACCGTCGAGGCGGGCCGCCTCGACGATGTCGTCGGGGATCGCCTTGATCGAGGCCGACAGGATCGTCATCGCGAACCCGGCCTGGACCCAGATCATGATGACGATCAGGAAGATGGTGTTCCACGGCTCGGTGAACAGGAACCGGTAGGTGTCCAGCCCGACCAGCTTCAGCATCTCGTTGGCGAGCCCGATCTGTTCCTTGTCGGTCGCCCGGTAGTCGTAGACGAACTTCCAGATGATGGAGGCGCCGACCAGCGAGATCGCCATCGGCAGGAAGATCAGCGCCTTGGCGAACTTCTCGAAGCGGGAGCGGTCGATCAGGATCGCGTAGATCAGTCCGATGCCGGTCGAGCAGAGCGGCACCAGGACGACCCAGGCCGCGGTGTTCGCCAGCACCCGGATCTGGGCGCTGTCGGTGAAGATCGTCTGGTAGTTGTCCAGACCGATGAACTCCGTGCCGGCGCTGTTGAAGAACGACTGGTAGACGGTGTTGATGGCGGGGTAGAGCAGCCCGATCGCGATGAGCAGGACGGCCGGCAGCACGAACGCTGCGGCCTGGACCAGCTCCCCGGATCGGGACCGGAGACGTTGGGTCACCAGCAGGATGACCGCGACCAGGGCTACGAACAGCCCCATCGCGATGAACATCTGGGTGAACTTTTCACCTGTGGACATGAAGACACTCCCGGATGGACTCGGCCGGGCGGAACGGCGGCTCCGGCGGCGAGGTGGGCAGAGGGGTGTACGCCGAGAGCCGGGCCCCGACCCGCCCGCCACGAGGCGGGCGGGTCGGGAACCCGGCAGTCGACGGTTGCGGCTCCGGGCCGGTCAGCGACCGGCCCGGAGAGCGGGGGTCACGGCCAGGACGACTCGATGGAGTCGAGCGTGTCCTTCGTGCTCTGGTCCTCACCGATCCAGGCGGTCATGCCCTTCCAGAAGGATCCGGCGCCCACGGCTCCGGGCATCAGGTCCGAGCCGTCGAAGCGGAAGACCGCGTCGGGGTTCTGGAGGATCTCGACCGACGTCTTGTCGATCGGGCTGGCCACGTTGGCGATGTCCAGGTTCTTGTTGGCGCTGACGAAGCCACCGTTGGGCGTCGCCTTGCCCTTCTCGTTGACCCACTCGCCACCGGAGATGTAGGTCATCAGGGCCTGGACCTCGATCGCGTCGGAGAAGGCCGTCACGAACTCGCCGCCACCCAGGACGGGGCTACCGAACTCCTCGCTGGCAGGCGGGAGGTAGAACGCGAAGGCGTCCCCGCCCTCGGACACGTCGGTGCCCTCGGGCCAGTTGGCGGCGTAGAAGCTCGCCTGACGGTGCATCGCGCAGTCGCCCTTGAGGATCGGCAGACCGGCGTCGGTGAACTCGGTGCTCGCGATGGACTTGGAGTCACCGAAGCCGCCGTTGACGTAGTCCTCGTTCTTGAGGATGCCGCCGACGGTGTCGAGCGCCTCGGCGACCTTCGGGTCGTTGAACGGGATCTCGTGGTTGACCCACTGGTCGTAGACGTCCGGACCGGCGGTGCGGAGCATCACGTCCTCGAGCCAGTCGGTAGCCGGCCAGCCGGTTGCCTCGCCGGAGCCGATGCCGGCGCACCACGGCTTGATGCCGGTGGCCGCGATCTTGTCGGACAGCGTGAGCATGTCGGCCCAGGTGGTCGGGATGTCCCAGTTGTTCTTCTCGAACATCTTGGGGGAGTACCAGACGAAGGACTTCACGTTGGCAGTCAGCGGCGGGGCGTAGAACTTGCCGTCAACGGTGCCGTAGGCCTTCCAGTCCTCGCCGTAGAACTCATCGACGTTGTCGGAGACCGACTGCGGCGCCTCGACGACCTTGCCGGTGTCCTCGACCAGGGTCTTGAGCAGACCCGGCTGGGGGACGAAGGCGATGTTGGGCGGGTTGCCGCTCTTGACCCGGACGACGAGCTGGGCCTCGAACTCCTTGGAGCCCTCGTAGGCGACCTCGGCCCCGGTGCACTCGGTGAACAGCTTGAAGGAGTCCTTGTAGGGCTTGTCCTCCGGAGCCACGATGGAGGTGTAGATGGAGACCGACTTGCCACTGAGGTCTCCGAACTGGGTGAGCTGCTCACACCCGGCCTTGCCCTCACCCGGCGAGGTGCCGCTGGCCTCGGTGTCGCCCCCTTCGCTGTCGCTCCCGCCACATCCGGCGAGCACTAGTCCCGCGCTCATGAGAACGGCAAGTCCTGCCATTCCCCGGCGCTTGTTGACTGATCGCATACGTGCATTCCTCTCAGCGTTGTCAGCAGGTCCGTCCAGGTCCGCGTCCTCTTGGCGCCCGCTCCGTCGGGGTTGATGCAAACGTTTACGTGGGAGCGCGTCAAGGAGGTTCAATAACGTTTCTGTAACGCGGGTCACATTTCAATGGGAACGCTCCCACGACGGGATGAACCTAGCGCTGGAGGGCCCTCGCACCGGACGATCTCCCGGGCGCGATTCACGTCATTTCGCCCGACACCCGGGCGACGAGCGCCGTCGGACGTCCGGTGTGGGCCGGTCCAGACCGGATAACTTGCGGAAATCGGCTTCGGAACCGGGGAGTTCTATACCGGTCCAGAAATGCCGGTCAGACCTCGGACAAGGTCAGTTCTGCGTCGACGCGGGGCTCGACACGACCCATGGCCCTCGAGCTCGTCGCGGAGAGCCTGCAGCATCGAGAGCGCATCCTCGCCTCAGGCGAAGTCGGCCGGTGTGTAGTCGCGAGCCTCGACCAGGACGATCCAGTTCCCGGAGTTGTCGCGGCAGAGCGCCTCCACGCCGTACGGCCGCTCCTCGGGCGTCTGCAGGAACTCGACGCCCTTGGCGCTGAGCTCCTCGTAGGTCTGCTGGCAGTTGTCGACGTTCATCCCGAGCCCGTTGAGGCCGCCGTCGGCCTGGGCCCGCTGCATGGCGGCCACCAGGTCCGGGGAGAAGGGTGGGCCCGGGACACTGAGGTGGACGTGGAGCTCGGGCTGGCTGGGATGGGTCACGGTGCACCAGCGGTACCCCTCACCGAGGACGATGTCGTCCCCGACCTGGAACCCGAGCACGTTGACGTAGAAGTCCTTGGACGCGTCGATGTCCTGGACGAAGACGGTTGCGATGGCGATGTTGGTGATCATGGCTCCACGTTAGGAGCCTGCCGTCCCGTCCTGCTTCTCCTCGTTTGCGGTGTCCGGTGGCACCAGTCCCCACTGGAAGACGTAGCAGCCGGGGATCCGCGGCGCACCACTCTCGAGGTAGGTGCGCTGGTAGGCGCTCGGGGTCTCGCCCACCAGCTCCCGGAAGCGGCTGCTGAACGACCCGAGGCTGGAGAACCCGACCGCGTGGCAGACCTCGGTGACGGTGAGGTTGGTGGCGCGCAGCAGGTCCTGTGCCCGTGCCACCCGGCGCTCGGAGACGTACGCCGCCGGCGTCCTGCCGTAGGTCGCCTTGAACAGCCGCTGGAAGTGGAAGCGGCTCAACCCGGCGACGTCCGCCAGGATCTGCAGGTCCAGCGGCTCGGCGTAGTGGCGGTCGGCGTGGTCGCGGGCCCTCCGCAGGTGCACGAGCACGTCTCCGGGGGCACGCAACGGTGCGGTCATCGGCGCCCGCGGGCGGAGCCGGTCAGCCGGCGTCGCAGCTCGGCCTCCCGGGCCAGCCGCGCCGCGTCGCGGTCACGACGCGCCGCGGCCACGGCCGCGAGGAAGGCCTCCGGTGGCGTGCCTGGAGGCGGTGGCGGGGCGACGTACTGGCCGACGTCCGAGGCCAGCCCGGACCCGATCCGGTGCCGGGACTCCGGGTCCAGCTGCGACTGCCGCCCGAGGAACTGGCGTACGGCGAGTGCGAGCCCCGCCGGCAACGAGGCGAGGTCTGCACGTGCGGCCCAGTGCGCCAGTGGCGGCGGCATCGCGGCAGGTGGCGGCAGCTGGAGCCGAACCCGGTCACGGACCACATAGGTGCCGGCGGCGTGGTCGCCCAGCCGCTTGCCGCGCGAGCTGAGCAGCGCGGAGAAGAATGCGGGGCTGCCGAGGAACACATAGATCTCGACGACGCCGACCAGCGCCCGGACGAACGCGTGGTGGAAGGAGATCGGGCCGGCATCGTCGCGGACGGTGCGCAGGCCGAGCGCGAGCTTGCCGAGCGACTTGCCTCGCGTGAGGGTCTCCAGGGTGGCCGGGTAGATCACGAGCGAGGTGATGATCGAGCCCAGGACGGCCACCTGGACCAGCGCGTCGTCGGTCTGCAGCACCGCCGTCACCAGAACGAGCAGCAGCGCGACCAGCAGCAGCACCGTGACGGCGACGTCGACCAGGCCGGAGGCCATCCGCACCCCGAGGCCGGCAGGCGGCAGGTCCAGCGCCACGGCCTCGCCGGTGACGAGGTCGTCGCTGGTGAGCGTCGCGAGCTCGGGGGTGACCATCGTGCTCAACTCTAGGCTGGTGTCATGGATCTCGACGCGTACGTCGCCGCGCACCTGCCGGAGTGGCAGCGCCTCGAGGAGCTCACTCGCCGGCGACGTCTCACCGGTGCCGAGTCCGACGAGCTGGTCGAGCGCTACCAGCAGGTCGCGACCCACCTCTCGGTCGTGCGGACCTCGGCGCCCGACGGCTCGCTGATCGCTCACCTGTCCTCGCTGCTGTCCAGGGCGCGCAACCGGGCGGCGGGGACCCGCACCGGCACCTGGCGGGGGGTCCGGGACTTCTTCGTGGAGCGGTTCCCCGCTGCGCTCTACCGGCTGCGCTGGTGGTGGCTGGCCACGATGGCGGCCAGCGTGGCGGTCACCGGGGTGATGATGCTGTGGCTGCTCGAGCACCCCGACGTCGAGCAGAGCCTGTTGTCGCCCCAGGAGGTCGACCAGCTGGTCGAGGAGGACTTCGAGGGCTACTACAGCACCTACGCCGCTGGTCACTTCGCCGCGCAGGTCTGGGTCAACAACGCGTGGGTGGCGGCGCTCTGCCTGGCGCTCGGCGTCCTCGGGCTCCCCGTCGTCTACCTGCTGTTCCAGAACGTCGCGAACCTCGCGGTGATCGGGTCGATCATGATCCGCCACGACCACGGCCAGCATTTCCTGGGGGCTGCTGCTGCCGCACGGCCTGCTCGAGCTGACCGCGGTGTTCGTCGCCGGCGGTGTCGGTCTCCGGCTCTTCTGGTCGTGGATCGAGCCGGGCGGGCTCACCCGCACCCAGTCGATGGCCCGCGAGGGACGCACTGCGGGGACGGTGGCGCTCGGCCTGGTCGCGGTGCTCCTCGTCAGCGGGATGATCGAGGCCTTCGTGACCCCGTCCGGGCTGCCGACCTGGGCCCGGCTGGCCATCGGCGTCCTCGCCGAGGTCGCGTTCCTGGCCTATGTCTTCGTGCTCGGGCGCAACGCCGTACGCCGTGGCGCCAGCGGTGACCTGGACGCGGTTCTCCTCGAGGACCGGGTCGCCACCCAGGCCTGAGGCTGTCAGAGGAGGCCGCGCGCCTTGAGATCGAGGTAGTGGTCGGCGAGGACCGGCGGCAACCGGTCCGCGTCGGCATCGACCACGTCGACCCCGAGCGTCCGGAGCAGGTCGGCGGTGTGGCGCCGGCGGGCGATCGCCTGCTCGGCCGCGGCAGCGTCGTACACCTCGCCGATGTCGGCGCGGGCTGCCGCCAGCTGCTCGAGGGCGGGGTCGCGGACCGACGCGAGCACCACGCGGTGGTGCGCGGTCAGCATCGCGAGCACCGGCAGCAGGCCCTCCTCGACCGCCGACGGCTCCAGCGGCGTGAGGAGCACGACGAGTGCGCGTTGGCGTCCCAGACCGGTGATGGCCCCCGCGAGCGAGCTCCAGTCGGCTTCGGCGATCACCGGGTCCAGGTCGGCCATCACCTCCTGCAGGGTGGCGACGACGTCTCGCCCCCCGGCCGAGCGCACCCGGCTGCGGACCCGGCGGTCGCCGGCCAGGAAGTCGACCCGGTCCCCGGCGCGCGCGGCCAGGGCGGCCAGCAGCAGCGCGGCATCCATCGCCGAGTCCAAGCGCGGCACGTCCTCGGTCCGGGTCGTGACCCGGCCGGCGGAGGTCCGCGAGGTGTCGAGGACGAGCACCACCCGCCGGTCCCGCTCGGGCTGCCAGGTCCGCACCACGACGTGCTGGTTGCGGGCACTGGCCCGCCAGTCGATCGACCGGACGTCGTCGCCGCGCACGTACTCCCGCAGCGAGTCGAACTCGGTGCCCTGTCCCCGCACCCGGACCGCGGCCCGGCCGTCGAGCTCCCGGAGCCGGGACAGCCGGCTGGGCAGGTGCTTGCGGGCGCCGAAGGCCGGCAGTGACCGTACCGACCCCGCGACCGCGACGGTCCGCTGGCGGGCGGCGAGCCCGAGGGGGCCGCGGAGTCGGACGGTCACCCCGATCGCCTTCAGGTCGCCGCGGCGGCGCGGGACCAGGGTGGTGCGGCAGGTGGTGCGCTCGCCGGGACCGAGTGCGAGCGGGTGGCGGTTGCCCTCGGCGCCGGCGGTGGGCTGCCAGGCATCGCGGACCACGCCCCGCACCCGGCGCCGGGACGGGTTGGCGACCCGCAGCAGGGTCTCGGTCGGCTCCCCGAGCCGGACCGACCCGACCGGGGGACGCTCGAGCGACAGGGCGGCCGGCCGTGGGGCGAACCACCAGTCGAGGACCACCACGGTCACGACCACCAGCACCCACAGCCAGACGGTGCCGATCGTCGGTCGCAGGACCACCGGCACCAGCCCGAGCAGGAGCAGCAGGGGCACCCGCCCGGTGAGGGTCATCGCGGCACCGGCACCGATCCGAGCGCCGAGGCCAGCACCTGGGACACCTCGACGCCTTCGAGCTCGGCCTCGGGCCGCAGCCCGAGTCGGTGCGCCAACGTCGCGTGGGCCAGGGCCTTCACGTCGTCGGGCGTCACGAAGTCGCGACCGGTCAGCCACGCCCAGGCTCGCGCCGTGCGCAGCAGGGCGGTCGCGCCCCGGGGACTGACGCCGAGCCGCAGGGACGGTGACTCCCGGGTCGCCCGGGCGATGTCGACGATGTAGCCGACCACCGCCTCCGAGACCTGCACGCGCCCGACCGCGGCCCGACCGGCGGCGATGTCGGCGGCCCCGGCCACCGGGCGTACGCCGGCACCCGCGACGTCGCGCGGGTCGAACCCGGCCGCGTGCCGTCGGACGATCTCGGCCTCGGCGGCCCGGCCCGGGATCGGGAGCACGATCTTGAGCAGGAAGCGGTCCAGCTGCGCCTCGGGGAGCGGATAGGTGCCGTCGTACTCGACCGGGTTCTGGGTGGCGGCGACCAGGAACGGCTCGGGCAAGGGCCGCGAGGTGCCGTCGACGGAGACCTGTCCCTCCTCCATCGCCTCCAGCAGCGCGGACTGGGTCTTCGGTGGTGTCCGGTTGATCTCGTCGGCGAGCAGCAGCTGGGTGAAGATCGGCCCCTCGCGGAAGCTCAGCTCCCCCTGTCTGCTGTCGATCACCATCGAACCGGTGATGTCGCCGGGCATCAGGTCAGGGGTGAACTGCACCCGCTTGGTGTCGACCGAGAGCGCTCCGGCGAGGGTGCGCACCAGCAGCGTCTTGGCGACGCCGGGCACCCCCTCCATCAGCACGTGACCGCCGCAGAGCAGTGCGACCAGCAACCCTGAGACGGCGGCATCCTGCCCGACGACGGCCTTGGCGACCTCGGTGCGGACCGCGGCCAGTCGCTCGCGGGCGGCCCCGTCGGCGTCGTTCGGGGGATCGGGGTGGACGGTGTCGCTCATGAGCGGCGTACCTCTCTGTCGAGCTCGTCGAGCCGGGTGGCCAGCTCGATCAGGTCGTGGTCGGACGTCGGGGTCGTCGCGGTGGGTCCGAGGAGGGCCTCGACATCGGCGATCGGGCGGCCGGTACGACGGGCGATCCCGGCCACGACCGTGGTCGGCGGCGCGGCTCGGCCGAGCCCGAGCCGGTCGGCGCTCCGGGTCAGCGCCGCTGCCCGCAGCACGGCCGCGGCGTGCCCGCGGTCGCCGGAGCGGCGGTAGAGCCGGCCCCGGCTGCGGGTCGACTCGATGGCGCGCACCACGACCGGCAGCGGCTCGGTGGCCAGGGGCCCCAGACGCCTCCCGCGCCACAGCACCAGCGTGAGCAGGGCGAGGGCGCCGAGCACCAGGCCGGGCCGGAGCCAGTCGGGCAGCAGCGTCGACAGGCTGACCCCGTCGTCGCCGACCAGGTCGTCGAGCGACGGGACGTACCAGACCAGCCGGTCGTGCTGACCGAGGAGCCGCAGCATCGCAGCGGCGTTGTCGGCCCGCAGGACCTGGTCGTTGCTGAGGGCCTGGCCGGCTCCGAGGAGCTGCAGCCCGGGCCGCGGCTCGGTGAGGATCGACCCGCGCTCGCCGTCGAAGCAGCCACTGGCGTCCTGGTACTCCAGGGCATCGTCGACGAGCAGCTCCAGCTCGGCGTACGCCGGACAGCCCGCTGTGCGCGGCTCGTCGAGACTGACCCGGTAGGGCGGCGTGTCGACGCCCAGCGCCGCGGTGGTGCCGGGACCGGGGTCGACCACCACCAGGTCGGCCTGGGCGCCGTGCTCGAGGAGCCGGTCGGTGGAGCTCTGCCCCAGCTGCTCGGTCGAGGTGACCAGGACGGTGGTGCTCTCGTCGACATCGGTCGCCTCGAAGGCGGCCGCGTCCCGCACGACGACGACCTCGACGCCCTCGTCGGCCAGCACCCGCGCGATCGCCCGCGCTCCTTGCGGATCAGGGTTGTCGGGATCGAGTGGTGCGGTGGTCCGGGCGCCGCGCCCGAGCAGCAGGACGACGACCACGGCGAGCAACAGTCCGACGCCGACCGCGACCGTGGATCGGTGCCGGCGGATGCGTCCGCCCGCGCGGACCGGAGCGGCCCCCTCGGTGAGGCTCATCGGCGGCCGGCCAGCACGTCGTCGAGGGCCAGGACCTCGGCTGCCTGGGTGAAGGAGGGGGTGCGCTCGCCGTACAGCACCGCGTCGAAGAGCGCGGCGCCCGCAGCGACGCGGTCGCGCTGCTCCGGGTGCGCGCCGCCCACGGCGAGGGCGACCTCGTGGGCGGTGGTGCCGGGCAGGTCCTCCAGCTCGCCCCGCTCGACCTGGCGCACCGCCATCGCCCGGAACCCGTCGACGACGGCGTCGCGGTGGTGGCCCTCGGCGTGCGCCTGGACGGCGCGGGCCCGCAGCTCGTCGGCGGAGATCCGCCGCGCGGCGAGCACGTCGCCGCTGCGCCGCGTGCCGGCGGTCCGGCGGGCCCGGGACAGCAGCCACGCCAGGGCGAGGGAGAGGGCCAGGAAGACCACGATCGCGGCGAGGGCCGACAGCGGCGGTGAACCCGCGGCCGCGTCCAGGCTGCTGCCGACGAAGCGGTCGACCCAGGCGAGGAACTGCTGGACGAGCTCGCGGTCGTGGTACTCGGGCCGGGCCAGCTCGCGGCCCAGCCACGTCCGGGCCTCGCCCGGGCTCGGGTCGAGCGGCGGTTCGACGATCGGCCGGAGCAGGCGCGGGCTCACCTGGCCGTGATCCCCGCCTGCATCATCAGCTCCACGTCGTAGGCCTCCTTGCGGATGCGTTGGTCGAGGTACTGCACCGACGTCACGGCCGCCGTGAAGGGGGCGACGAAGGCCGTCTGGACCACGGTCGAGAGAGCGCTGAGGCCGACCACCACGAGCGCGAGGTACTGCGAGTCGCCCATCACCACCGGCACGAGCTGTGCCCCGATGGACAGCGGTGCCGCGAGCATTCCGCCGGCGATCGTGGTGAGCAGCACGGTGAGCAAGGCGATCCCGAAGGTCCGCCAGAACTGGAGGCTGGTGAGCCGGAAGCCGCGCGCGATCGCCGCGGTCACCCCGATCCGCTCCAGCATCAGCGCCGGCACCGGCAGGTAGTAGACCCGGATCCAGAACCAGAGCGTCGCCGCGACCAGCAGCGGCACGCTGACCACCCCGAAGACGACGATCGCCCAGGTCGGGAGCAGCACGATGGCCAGCACCCAGGCCACGACGTACACCGCGACGACCATCAGCATGATCAGTCCCAGCAGGAAGCTCAGCCCGACCAGTCGCCACCGAGAGCCGCGGGTGGCGGCCCACGCCTCGCCCAGCGAGAGCCGGCGGCCGATCGCGGCGGCTGCGGTGACGTGGGCGATCATGCCGGTCACGAAGATCAGCCCGAAGCTCTGGAGGACGCTTCCGAGGACCAGGGACCCGAACGAGCCGAGGTAGCCGACCCCGGTGGCGGTGGACAGGTCCTGCCCGGAGTCCAGCGACAGGTCGACCAGCAGCGTGAGCAGCGTGGTGACCACCACCGGGATGGCCATCGCGACCGCCGCGACGAGCACCGCCGAGCCGACGGTCGCCTTGGGGTTGAAGCGGATGATCCGGAAGGCGCCGTCGTACATGTCACCGAGCGCGAGCGGGCGCAACGGGAGGGCGCCGGGCTTGTGGGCCGCGCGGAGCATCCCGGGCGGGGGCGCCCAGCCGGGCATCGGACCCGGAGGTGGCGGGGGCATTCGGCCCGGCGGCGGCTGGCTCGGGGGCGTGCTCCCCGGAGGGGGATACTCCTGATGTCCCGACATCCATCACCTCCGCTGACCCCTCGCCGACGTCGGGCACATCTTGTCAGGTGCTGCCGATCAGGTGCGGCCGAGATGGCCGGGCAGGACGCAGGCGGTGTCCAGCCCGAGCACGTGGTTGAGCCGACCGAAGGCGAGCCACGAGCCCAGGCACATCGAGATCTCGACGATCTCGACGTCGGTGTAGGCGGCCTTCATCCTGGTCCAGAAGGCGTCGTCGAGACCGTGGTGGTCGAGGGCGTAGCGCTCGGCGTACTCCGCAGCCAGCCGGGTGCGGTCGTCGAAGGCTGTGCTGCTGCTCCAGCCCTCGACCGACTCCGCAAAGGTGTCCTCGACGGTGACGCCGTCCCGCTCGGTGCGCCAGTCCTGGCAGAAGAGGCAGCCGTTGATCTGGGCGATCCGCAGCCGGGCGGCCTCGAACTCCCGCAGCCCCAGCGTGGTGTGCTCGTAGACGCTCGTGGCGAACCTCGAGGCCGCGATGCCGATCCCGGGGACCATCTGGCCCCAGACGTAGAGGATCGGGTCGGTGTCGTCGGGCAGGTCGATGATCATCGTGTGCTCCCAGTCAGGTGTGCGGTGAGTCGCCCGGTGGCGGCACCCACCGGCCGCGACCCTGGTAGCGTCCGACCACCGTCCACAGGCGCGAAGTAGAACGTGTTCTCGTCGTTCATGGGGCGACAGTAGCGGAGCACGATCCCGCCCGAGATGGGGCGAGCCGGATGGATTTGGTGCCTCGCCGGATCTCTGCCAAGATAGTCAGGTTGCTTCGGCGGGTTGCCGGGGTGCGACAAATCTTGACTACTGAATCGCGTCTCCCTGTCAGGTTCTACCTGTCAGTCAGTGGTCTGGCATCTGGCCGCACCGACCAAGGAGACCCGATTCTGCTCGACGAACCGTCGGGCGCCACCAGCAGCCAGACGAGATCCCGGTCTCGTGTTGTGCCTCAACAGCGCGACACGCCCGACCGCGGGGGTCGGAGCTGGCAGGTGGGAAGCACAGGTGGGACCGACTCAAGCCGGAGGACGTTCCAGAACACGTACGCGGTACTGATCGAGTAAGGACGAGAGAGACCTATGGCGGGACAGAAGATCCGCATCAGGCTCAAGGCCTATGACCACGAGGTGATCGACACCTCGGCACGCAAGATCGTGGACACGGTGACCCGTACGGGCGCCAAGGTCGCCGGCCCGGTGCCGCTGCCGACCGAGAAGAACGTGTACTGCGTCATCCGCTCGCCGCACAAGTACAAGGACTCGCGCGAGCACTTCGAGATGCGCACGCACAAGCGCCTTATCGACATCATCGACCCCACCCCGAAGACAGTCGACTCGCTGATGCGCCTCGACCTGCCTGCCGGCGTGGACATCGAGATCAAGCTCTGAGGTTGACGAGATGACTTTCGAACGCAATGTGAAGGGGCTGCTGGGCACCAAGCTCGGCATGACCCAGGTGTGGGACGAGAACAACCGGGTCGTCCCCGTGACCGTGATCGCCGCGAGCACCAACGTGGTCACCCAGGTCCGCAAGCCCGAGACCGATGGCTACAACGCCATCCAGGTCGGGTTCGGCGAGATCGACGGCCGCAAGGTCAACCAGCCGCAGGCCGGTCACTTCGGCAAGGCCGGGACCACCCCGCGCCGCCACCTGGTCGAGATCCGCACCGCTCTCGCCGCCGACTACACCGTCGGCCAGGAGCTGGCCGTCGACACCTTCGCCGAGGGCGAGGAGATCGACGTGACCGGCACCAGCAAGGGCAAGGGTTTCGCCGGTGTCATGAAGCGCCACGGCTTCCACGGTGTCTCGGCCTCGCACGGCGCGCACCGCAACCACCGCAAGCCCGGCTCGATCGGCGCCTGCGCCACCCCGGGCCGCGTGTTCAAGGGCATGCGCATGGCCGGCCGGATGGGTAGCGACACCGTCACCACCCAGAACGTCACCGTGCACGCCGTCGACACCGACAAGGGCCTGATCCTCATCAAGGGTGCCGTTCCCGGCCCCCGCGGTGGCGTGGTCGTGCTCCGCTCGGCTGCCAAGAAGACGCAGGAGGTCTGAACATGGCTACCACTGAGAAGGCCTCGACGAAGTCGGCGGTCAAGAAGTCGAAGGTCGACTTCCCCCCCGCGATCTTCGACGTCGAGGTCAACATCCCGCTGATCCACCAGGTGGTCGTGGCCCAGCAGGCCGCCGCTCGCCAGGGCACGCACTCGACCAAGCGTCGGGGCGAGGTCCGCGGTGGCGGTCGCAAGCCCTACAAGCAGAAGGGCACCGGCCGCGCCCGCCAGGGCTCGACCCGTGCGCCGCAGTTCGCCGGCGGTGGCGTCGTCCACGGCCCCAAGCCGCGTGACTACGACCAGCGCACCCCCAAGAAGATGAAGGCCGCCGCCCTCCGCGGTGCCCTCTCCGACCGGGCCCGCAACGACCGCATCCACGTCGTCGAGTCGCTGGTCAGCACCGAGGTCCCGTCGACCAAGGCCGCCATCGCGGCGCTGGCGACGATCTCGGAGCGCAAGCACCTGCTCGTCGTCCTCGAGCGGAACGACAGCGTCACCTGGCTCTCGCTGCGCAACGCGCCGCAGGTGCACATCGTGGCCGTCGACCAGCTCAACACCTACGACGTGCTGGCTGCTGACGACATCGTCTTCACCCAGGGCGCCTACGACGCCTTCGTGGACGGCAAGACGGCCGTCGCAACCGACGAGGAGGCTGCCAAGTGAGCACCCTGCACAAGGACCACCGCGACATCCTGCTCGCGCCGGTCGTGTCCGAGAAGAGCTACAGCCTCCTCGACGCGAACAAGTACACCTTCCTGGTGCGCCCCGACGCGAACAAGACCGAGATCAAGATCGCGGTCGAGAAGGTGTTCAACGTCAAGGTGACGTCGGTCAACACGATCAATCGCCAGGGCAAGACGCGCCGGACCCGCAATGGTCTCGGCAAGCGCAAGAACACCAAGCGCGCAATCGTCAGCCTCGCCGAGGGCGACCGCATCGACATCTTCGGGGGTCCGGTCTCCTGACCGGGCATCCGTAGAGACAGAGCAACGAGGACTAAGACTCATGGCTATCCGTAAGTACAAGCCGACTACCCCGGGCCGTCGCGGCTCGTCGGTCGCCGACTTCGTCGAGATCACCCGGACCACTCCGGAGAAGTCGCTGACGCGTCCGCTGCCCAAGAAGGGCGGCCGCAACAACCAGGGCCGGATCACCACCCGGCACCAGGGTGGCGGTCACAAGCGCGCCTACCGCATCATCGACTTCCGTCGCTACGACAAGGACGGCGTGCCGGCCAAGGTCGCTCACATCGAGTACGACCCGAACCGCACCGCCCGGATCGCGCTGCTGCACTACGCCGACGGCGAGAAGCGCTACATCATCGCGCCGAAGGACCTGTCGCAGGGCACCCACGTGGAGTCCGGCCCCAACGCCGACATCAAGCCCGGCAACAACCTGCCGCTGCGCAACATCCCGGTCGGTACCACCATCCACTGTGTGGAGCTGCGTCCCGGCGGCGGCGCGAAGATCGCCCGCTCCGCCGGCAACAGCGCCCAGCTGGTGGCCCGCGAGGGCTCCCGCGCCACGCTGCGTCTGCCCTCGGGCGAGATGCGGTTCGTGGACGTGCGCTGCCGCGCCACGATCGGCGAGGTCGGCAACGCCGAGCAGTCGAACATCAACTGGGGCAAGGCCGGCCGGATGCGGTGGAAGGGCAAGCGCCCGACCGTCCGCGGTGTCGTCATGAACCCGGTCGACCACCCGCACGGTGGTGGTGAGGGCAAGACGTCCGGTGGACGTCACCCCGTGTCCCCCTGGGGCAAGCCCGAGGGCCGCACGCGCAAGCGCAAGGCCAGCGACTCCCAGATCATCCGTCGCCGCAAGTCCGGCAAGGGTAGGAAGTAACTGAGATGCCTCGTAGCCTGAAGAAGGGCCCCTTCATCGACGACCACCTTCAGAAGAAGGTGGACGCCGAGAACGCCAAGGGTTCCCACAACGTCATCAAGACCTGGTCGCGCCGGTCGATGATCGTGCCCGACATGATCGGTCACACGATCGCCGTGCACGACGGTCGCAAGCACGTTCCCGTCTTCGTGACCGACTCCATGGTCGGCCACAAGCTCGGCGAGTTCGCCCCCACCCGCACCTACCGCGGGCACGTGAAGGAAGACCGGAAGGGACGCCGCCGATGAGCACCACCGAGCGTCAGCGCACCAGCGCCCGCCGCGACTCTCTGCTCGGCGACCAGCCGGGTGCCTTCGCGAGTGCCCGCTACGTGCGGATCACGCCGATGAAGGCCCGCCGTGTCGTCGACATGGTCCGCGGTCTCCCCGTCGACGATGCCCTGGCCCTGCTGCAGTTCGCGCCGCAGGCCGCCGCCACCACCGTCTACAAGGTGCTGGAGAGTGCCGTCGCCAACGCCGAGACCACTGAGGGTCTCGGCACCGGCGACCTGGTGGTCTCCGCTGCCCGCGTCGACGAGGGCCCGACGATGAAGCGCTGGCGTCCTCGTGCGCAGGGTCGCGCGACGCGCATCAACAAGCGCACCAGCCACATCACCCTGGTCGTCCAGCCTGCTTCGGTCGTGCTGGACGCGAAGGGGACCGCCAAGAAGAGGAAGAGTGCCTGATGGGCCAGAAGATCAACCCGAACGGCTTCCGCCTGGGCATCTCGACTGACCACAAGAGCCGTTGGTACGCCGACAAGCTCTACAAGTCGTACGTCGGCGAAGACGTCGCCATCCGCAAGCTGCTCTCCAAGGGCATGGAGCGGGCCGGCATCGCTCGCGTCGAGATCGAGCGCACCCGTGACCGCGTCCGTGTGGACATCCACACCGCGCGCCCGGGCATCGTGATCGGTCGTCGTGGCGCCGAGGCCGACCGCATCCGCGGCGAGCTCGAGAAGCTCACCGGCAAGCAGGTCCAGCTGAACATCCTCGAGGTCAAGAACCCCGAGATGGACGCGCAGCTGGTCGCCCAGGGAGTCGCCGAGCAGCTGGCTGGTCGCGTGCAGTTCCGACGTGCCATGCGCAAGGCCATGCAGACCACGATGCGCTCGGGTGCCAAGGGCATCCGGATCCAGTGCTCGGGTCGTCTCAACGGCGCCGAGATGTCGCGCACCGAGTTCTACCGCGAGGGCCGCGTCCCGCTGCACACGCTGCGTGCCGACATCGACTACGGCTTCTACGAGGCCAAGACCACCTTCGGCCGGATCGGCGTGAAGGTCTGGATCTACAAGGGCGAGGTCGCCGGCACCCGTGCCGAGCGTCAGGCCCAGGCCGCTGCCCGCGCCGGTGTCCCCGGCCGTGGCGGCAGCCGCCCGCAGCGTGGCGGCGAGCGCCCGAGCCGTGGCACCCGCACCGACCGCCCGACGCGTGGCGACCGCGAGTCCACGCCCGCCGCGGATGCTCCGGCCGAGGCCGTTGCTCCCGCCGCTGACGCTCCGAAGGAGGCCTGAGCCATGCTGATGCCCCGTCGTGTCAAGCACCGCAAGCAGCACCACCCCAAGCGGACGGGTGCGGCCAAGGGTGGAACGAAGCTCGCTTTCGGCGACTTCGGCATCCAGGCGATCGAAGGTCACTACGTGACCAACCGACAGATCGAGTCGGCCCGTATCGCCATGACCCGCCACATCAAGCGCGGCGGAAAGGTCTGGATCAACATCTACCCGGACCGCCCGCTGACCAAGAAGCCGGCCGAGACTCGCATGGGTTCCGGCAAGGGCTCGCCCGAGTGGTGGATCGCCAACGTGAAGCCCGGCCGTGTCATGTTCGAACTCTCCGGCGTCGACGAGACCGTCGCCCGCGAGGCCATGCGCCGCGCGATGCACAAGCTCCCGATGAAGTGCCGGTTCATTTCCCGTGAAGCAGGTGAATTCTGATGGCCACCCAGAGCACTGCCGCCCACGAGCTCGACGAGCTGAACCCCGTCGACCTCGAGGCCAGGCTGCGTGAGGCCAAGGAGGAGCTCTTCAACCTCCGTTTCCAGGCGGCCACCGGCCAGCTGGAGAGCCACGGTCGTCTGCGGACGGTCAAGAAGGACATCGCCCGGATCTACACCGTGGTGCGTGAGCGCGAGCTCGGCATCCGGACCACCCCGGGTCAGGACAGCGACGAGGCCAGCTCTGAAGGGGGCGCCGCATGAGCGAGCAGACTGTTTCAGAGAACGAGCGCAACGCTCGCAAGGTCCGTGAGGGCCTGGTCGTCAGCGACAAGATGGACAAGACCGTCGTCGTGTCCGTCGAGGACCGCGTCAAGCACGCCATGTACGGCAAGGTCCTTCGCCGGACCACCAAGTACAAGGCGCACGACGAGCAGAACGAGTGCGGTATCGGCGACCGGGTCCTCCTGATGGAGACCCGCCCGCTGTCGGCCACCAAGCGCTGGCGCGTCGTCGAGATCCTCGAGAAGGCCAAGTAACACCCGCCCCACCGGGCGGACCACCCCAATGAAGTTCGGCCAGGCTCGATGCTCGTGAAGCGTTGAGAACCAGCTCGACAACCAGGAGAAACTGATGATCCAGCAGGAGTCGCGACTCAAGGTCGCCGACAACACCGGTGCAAAGGAAATCCTCTGCATCCGTGTTCTCGGTGGCTCTGGTCGGCGCTACGCCGGTATCGGCGACGTCATCGTCGCCACCGTGAAGGACGCGATCCCCGGTGGCAACGTGAAGAAGGGTGACGTCGTCAAGGCCGTCATCGTGCGCACCGTGAAGGAGCGCCGCCGACCCGACGGTTCGTACATCCGCTTCGACGAGAACGCCGCCGTGATCCTCAAGAACGACGGCGAGCCGCGAGGCACCCGCATCTTCGGCCCGGTGGGCCGCGAGCTGCGCGAGAAGAAGTTCATGAAGATCATCTCGCTCGCGCCGGAGGTGCTCTGACTCATGGGTAAGAGCGTGAACATCAAGAAGGGCGACACCGTCAAGGTGATCGCAGGCAAGGACAAGGGCGCCGAGGGCAAGGTCATCCAGGTGCTCCGCGAGGAGCAGCGGGTGATCGTCGAGGGCGTCAACCGGGTCAAGCGACACACCAAGGTCCAGAACCAGGGTGGCCGCGCCGGCAACACCGGCGGCATCATCACCGTCGAGGCTCCCATCCACGTCTCCAACGTGATGCTCGTCGAGGGCGACGGCGTGACCCGGATCGGCTTCCGCCGTGACGAGGTCACCAAGCGTCGGCCCGACGGCTCGACGTACCAGGCTGAGCGCAGCGTGCGCGTGTCCCGCAAGACCGGGAAGGACATCTGATGACCGAGACCACCACCGCTTCGGCGACGGTCACCCCGCGCCTCAAGACCCGCTACCGCGAGGAGATCCTTCCCGCGCTCAAGAGCGAGTTCGAGATCCCGAACGTCATGCAGGTCCCCGGCCTGACCAAGATCGTGGTCAACATGGGTGTCGGCGAGGCTGCTCGCGACTCGAAGCTCATCGAAGGCGCGATCAAGGACCTGACCGCGATCACCGGCCAGAAGCCGCTGGTGACCAAGGCCCGCAAGTCGATCGCCCAGTTCAAGCTGCGTGAGGGCATGCCGATCGGCGCGCACACCACGCTGCGCGGCGACCGGATGTGGGAGTTCCTCGACCGGCTGCTGTCGCTCGCGCTCCCGCGCATCCGCGACTTCCGTGGTCTCAACCCGGGGCAGTTCGACGGCCGCGGCAACTACACCTTCGGTCTCACCGAGCAGGTCATGTTCCACGAGATCGACCAGGACCGGATCGACCGTTCGCGCGGTATGGACATCACCATCGTCACGACCGCCACCAACGACGAGCAGGGTCGCGCGCTGTTGAAGCAGCTCGGCTTCCCGTTCAAGGAGAACTGACATGGCGAAGACCGCACTCAAGGTCAAGGCCGCACGCAAGCCGAAGTTCGCGGTGCGCGGCTACACCCGCTGCCAGCGCTGCGGCCGCCCGAAGGCCGTCTACCGCAAGTTCGGCCTGTGCCGTATCTGCCTGCGGGAGATGGCCCACCGCGGCGAGCTGCCCGGCGTGACCAAGTCCTCCTGGTGATCCAGACCTTCCTTCAACTCAAAGTCGCTGCAGGTCGTGCCTGAGATGCAGGTACGAAACCACGGTGGAGAAAGGGCCTCACGGCCATGACGATGACTGACCCGATCGCAGACATGCTCACTCGTCTGCGCAACGCCAACCAGGCGTACCACGATGCGGTGTCCATGCCTTACAGCAAGCTGAAGCAGGGCGTCGCCGAGATCCTCAAGCAGGAGGGCTACATCACGTCGTTCGACGTGAAGGAGCCCGCCGAGGGCGAGGTCGGCAAGACGCTGACCATCACCCTCAAGTTCGGTCGTAACCGGGAGCGTTCCATCGCGGGCGTTCGCCGGATCAGCAAGCCCGGCCTCCGGGTCTACGCCAAGCACACGGGTCTCCCGAAGGTGCTCGGCGGCCTCGGCGTCGCGATCATCTCGACCAGCCAGGGCCTGCTGACCGACCGCCAGGCGAACCAGAAGGGCGTGGGTGGGGAAGTCCTCGCCTACGTCTGGTAACGACGAGACCGAGAAGGAGAACACACAGCTATGTCGCGCATTGGCAAGCTTCCCGTCGCGGTCCCGTCCGGTGTTGACGTCGCCATCGACAACGCACTGGTCACGGTGAAGGGTCCCAAGGGCACCCTGTCGCACCACGTCGCAGCGCCGATCATCGTCGAGAAGGGTGACGGCGTCCTGGACGTCAAGCGCCCCGACGACGAGCGGATCAGCAAGTCGCTGCACGGGTTGACCCGCACGCTGATCAACAACATGGTCGTCGGTGTCACCGACGGCTACGAGAAGAAGCTCGAGATCGTGGGCGTGGGTTACCGCGTCCTGTCGAAGGGCCCGACCCAGCTGGAGTTCCAGCTGGGCTACTCGCACTCGATCGTGTTCGACGCCCCCGAGGGCATCTCGTTCACGGTGGAGAGCCCGACCAAGCTCGGCGTCCAGGGCATCGACAAGCAACTCGTCGGTGAGACGGCCGCCAAGATCCGCAAGCTGCGCAAGCCCGAGCCGTACAAGGGCAAGGGCGTTCGCTACGCGGGCGAGCAGGTCCGTCGCAAGGTCGGAAAGGCTGGTAAGTGACCATGGCGATTTCGCTTTCGAACAACAAGCACACCGCCGCGCGCACCCGTTCGCGGCTGCGCCGCCAGGTCCGCGGTCGCAAGAAGATCTCCGGCACCTCCGAGCGCCCACGCCTGGTCGTGACCCGTTCCTCGAAGCACATCACGGTGCAGGTCGTCGACGACCTGGTCGGCAAGACGCTCGCGTCTGCTTCGACGATGGAAGCAGACCTGCGTGGGTTCACCGGTGACAAGACCGCCAAGGCCAAGAAGGTCGGCGAGCTCGTCGCCGAGCGTGCCAACGCGGCCGGAGTCGAGGGCGTCGTCTTCGACCGCGCCGGCAACAAGTACCACGGTCGCATCGCGGCCCTGGCTGATGGCGCCCGTGCGGGCGGCCTGACCTTCTGATCGCATGACTGCACCAGAGAGAAGAGGAAGAGTCTCATGAGCGGAGCCCAGCGCGGACAGCGCAGTGGCGGGCGCGGAGGGCGCGACGATCGTCGCGGCCAGGGCGCTGACAAGACCGCCTACATCGAGCGCGTCGTTGCGATCAACCGGGTCGCCAAGGTCGTGAAGGGTGGTCGTCGCTTCAGCTTCACCGCCCTCGTGATCGTCGGTGACGGTGAAGGCATGGTCGGCGTCGGCTACGGCAAGGCCAAGGAAGTTCCGGCAGCGATCGCCAAGGGCGTCGAGGAGGCGAAGAAGGCATTCTTCCGCGTTCCCCGGGTCCAGGGCACGATCCCGCACCCCGTGCAGGGCGAGAAGGCGGCTGGCGTCGTCCTTCTCCGTCCGGCTGCGCCCGGTACCGGCGTCATCGCCGGTGGCCCGGTGCGTGCCGTGCTCGAGTGCGCCGGCATCCACGACGTGCTGAGCAAGTCGCTCGGTTCGTCCAACCAGATCAACATCGTGCACGCGACGGTCGCGGCGCTCCAGATGCTCGAGGAGCCCGAGGCAGTGGCTGCTCGTCGCGGCCTCACGGTCGAGCAGGTCGCCCCGGCGGCCCTGCTCAAGGCCCGGGCAGAGGTGCCCGCGGGCACCTCGCAGGAGGTGTCGTCCTGATGGCGCAGCTCAAGGTCCAGCAGAAGCGGGGCACCGTCGGCATCAAGGCCAACCAGCGCGAGACCCTGCGGACGCTCGGTCTCAAGCGGATCGGCGACGTCGTCGTGAAGGAAGACCGCCCGGAGATCCGCGGCATGGTCAACACCGTTCGTCACCTGGTGACGTTCGAGGAGGTTGAGTGACATGACGCTCAAGTTGCACCACCTGCGTCCGGCACCCGGCGCCAAGACCGCGAAGACCCGTGTGGGTCGTGGTGAGGGTTCCAAGGGCAAGACGTCCGGTCGCGGTACCAAGGGAACCAAGGCCCGCTACCAGGTCCCGGTCGCCTTCGAGGGTGGCCAGATGCCGATCCACATGCGGCTTCCGAAGCTCAAGGGCTTCAAGAACCCGTTCAAGGTCGAGTTCCAGGTCGTGAACCTGGACCGCATCAACGACCTCTTCCCCGAGGGCGGCGCCATCACGGTCGAGGATCTCGTGACCCGGGGAGCCGTCCGTGACGGTCTCCCGGTCAAGGTCCTGGGCCAGGGCGACCTGTCCGTGGCCGTGCAGGTGAGCGCCAACGCGTTCTCCGGCTCGGCCAAGGAGAAGATCGAGGCCGCCGGCGGTACCACCACCGTCCTCTGAGGACGAGCTGGAACCGCATGTGGTCGAGTGACTACCGCGTGGGCGCGGACGTCCTGTCATCGCACAGGAGGTCCGCGCCCGACGTGCATCCCGGCCGCAGCGAGTCGCCTGTTAGGCTTCCCCGGGTCCTCGTGAGTCAGTCACGAGGGCCGCTTCATGCTTGGAGAAAGAGGATCTCGTGCTGAGCGCGTTCGCGAACGCTTTCCGGACCCCAGACCTGCGGCGGAAGCTGCTTTTCGTGCTGGGGATCATCGTCATCTTCCGGCTCGGGTCCCAGATCCCGACCCCTGGTGTCGACGTGGCCAACGTGCGCGCCTGCATCAACATCGCCGAGTCGGGCGACAACGCAGGCCTCTACAACCTGGTCAACCTGTTCTCCGGCGGTGCGCTGCTCCAGCTGACGATCTTCGCGCTGGGGATCATGCCCTACATCACGGCCAGCATCATCCTGCAGCTGCTCGTCGTGGTGATCCCACGGCTCGAAGCGCTGAAGAAGGAAGGCCAGTCCGGTCAGACGAAGATCACCCAGTACACCCGCTACCTGACGCTCGGCCTGGCCGTCTTGCAGGCCACCGGCATCGTGGCGCTCGCCCGCTCCGGCAACCTGTTGCAGGGCTGCAACCAGGACCTGCTGCACAGCGACAGCACCGCCACCTTCATGGTCATGGTGATCACCATGACCGCCGGAACCGCGGTCATCATGTGGTTCGGCGAGCTGATCACCGAGCGCGGCATCGGCAACGGCATGTCCCTGCTGATCTTCACCCAGGTCGTCTCTGGCTTCCCGTCCTCGCTGTGGGCGGTCCAGAAGGCGAAGGGCTGGTGGGTGCTCGGCGTCATCCTGGTGATCGGACTGGTCGTCATCGCGGCCGTCATCTTCGTCGAGCAGTCCCAGCGCCGGATCCCGGTGCAGTACGCCCGCCGGATGGTGGGTCGCAAGATGTTCGGCGGGAGCTCGACCTACATTCCGCTCAAGGTCAACCAGGCCGGCATCATCCCGGTCATCTTCGCCTCGTCGCTGCTCTACCTGCCGGCGATGATGGTCCAGTTCAACTCCAACGCCAGCAGCGACTGGGTCGGCTGGGTCAACAAGTACCTCGTCCGGGGAGACAACCCGGTCTACATGATCACGTTCTTCCTGCTGATCATCTTCTTCAGCTACTTCTACGTCTCGATCACCTTCAACCCCGAAGAGGTCGCCGACAACATGAAGAAGTACGGCGGCTTCATTCCCGGGATCCGGGCCGGCAAGCCGACCGAGGATTACCTTTCGTACGTCCTGTCCCGCATCACGCTGCCCGGTTCGTTGTACCTCGGTCTGATCGCCCTACTCCCGCTCATCGCCTTCGCTGTGGTCGGTGCCAACCAGAACTTCCCGTTCGGTGGCACCAGCATCCTGATCATGGTGGGCGTCGCGCTCGACACGGTGAAACAGATCGAGAGCCAGCTCCAGCAGCGCAACTACGAAGGATTCCTGCGCTGATGCGACTGATCATCATGGGCCCCCCGGGTGCGGGCAAGGGCACCCAGGCCAAGTTCATCGCCGAGCACTTCAAGATCCCGGCCGTCTCCACGGGTGACATCTTCCGCGCCAACGTCTCCGAGGGCACCGAGCTCGGTCTGAAGGCGCAGCGCTACATGGACGCCGGTGACTACGTCCCCGACGAGGTCACGAACCTCATGGTGCGCAACCGGATCGATGACCCGGATGCTGTCGCCGGGTTCCTGCTCGACGGCTACCCGCGCACGCTCTCGCAGGTCAAGGAGCTCGACGGGATGATCAAGTTCACCGGTCACCAGCTCGACGCGGTCGTGGTGCTCACCGTCGACCAGGACGAGATCGTCGGCCGGTTGCTCCAGCGTGCCCAGGTCGAGGGTCGTGCCGACGACACCGAGGACGTCATCCGGCGCCGTCAGGAGGTCTACCTCGAGCAGACCGAGCCCCTGATCGCGGTCTACCAGGACCGCGGGATCGTCGTCGAGATCGACGGTCTCGGCGAGGTCGCCGACGTCACCCAGCGGATCTTCGAGTCCCTGGACGTCCTGCCCGAGAGCTGAGCCGGACGTGGGACTGCTGGACCGCGGCGTCGAGATCAAGACGCCCCAGCAGATCGACGCCATGCGGCGGGCCGGTCTCGTCGTCGGCGAGACCCTCGAGCTGCTCCGTGGCCGGGTCCGTGCCGGTGTGTCCACCGCTGAGCTCGACGCCATCGCAGAGGACCACATCCGATCCTCGGGTGCGGTCCCGTCGTTCCAGGGCTACCAGGGCTTCCCTGCGTCGATCTGCGCGTCGGTGAACGACGAGGTCGTGCACGGCATCCCGGGGGACCGGGTGCTCGCCGAGGGGGACGTGATCTCCATCGACTGCGGCGCGATCGCCCCCGACGACTCCGGGCGGGGTTGGCACGGCGACGCCGCGATCACGGTGGCCGTGGGTGCGGTGCCTTCGGAGGTCGCCGAGCTGATGCGGGTGACCGAGGAGGCCATGTGGCGGGGGATCGCCGCTGCGCATCTGGGTGGCCGGGTCACCGACATCTCGCACGCGGTGGAGAAGCACGTCCGTGGCGCCGGACGCTACGGCATCCTCGAGGACTACACCGGGCACGGTATCGGCTCCCAGATGCACCAGCCGCCCGACGTACCCAACTACGGGCGCCCCGGCAAGGGCCCCCGACTGGTCGAGGGGCTGGCCCTCGCCGTCGAGCCGATGATCACCCTCGGCAGCAAGGACACCGACCTGCTCGAGGACGACTGGACGGTGGTCACGGCCGACGGCAGCTGGGCGGCGCACTTCGAGCAGACCTTCACGATCACGCCGGCCGGCACCTGGGTGCTGACGGCGCTCGACGGGGGAGCGGCCCGACTGGCTGAGCTCGGCGTACCTTTCGGCGGCCGCTGACCATCTCGTCGGAGCGCCGGGTTCGCGGTGGCGACCGGAGTCATGGCAGGATGAGTCTCGCAGGGGGGAGTATTCCCACGCTGTGCACTCGTCAGCACGATCGTGAGTCTGCGATCCGGGTGTGCAGGTCACCAGCTGGTGGCGGAAGAGACTTCTGATCAACAGCCGTCCCCTCTATGCAGGAGTTGTCAGTGGAGATCTCCACCCTCGAATGGACCGTCACGATCGGCGTCACGGTCGCCGTGCTGCTCTTCGACGTCGTCATGATCGCGCGGGACCCGCACGAGCCCACGATGCGGGAATGCGCGATCGCGCTGAGCGTCTACATCGGGGCGGCGGTGGCGTTCGGTATCTGGATCTGGGCGAGCCACGGCCACGACATGGGCATCCAGTTCTACGCAGGATGGCTGACGGAGTACTCACTCTCCATCGACAACCTGTTCGTGTTCATCATCTTGATGGCCGCGCTCAAGGTGCCTCGGGAGTACCAGCAAGAGGCGCTGATGGTGGGGATCATCCTCGCGCTGATCTTCCGCGGCATCTTCATCGCGCTGGGCTACCAGCTGATCGCGAACTTCAGCTGGATCTTCTACGTCTTCGGTGCCTTCCTGGTCTACACGGCGGTGACCCTGGTCAAGAACTACCGGAGCCACGAGGAGGACCACCCGGAGGACAACCGGGTGGTGCAGTTCGCTCGCAGCCACCTGAACGTCGGCGACGAGTACCACGGACTCCACCTGTGGTACCGCAAGAACGGCGTCCGCTTCGTGTCGCCGATGCTGATCGTGATCATCGCGCTCGGCACCACCGACCTGCTGTTCGCCCTCGACTCCATCCCGGCGATCTTCGGGATCACCCAGGAGCCCTACCTCGTCTTCACCGCCAACGTGTTCGCCCTGATGGGTCTGCGACAGCTGTACTTCCTGCTCGGTGGCCTGCTCAAGCGACTCATCTACCTGTCGCTGGGACTCGCCTTCATCCTCGCCTTCATCGGCGTGAAGCTGGTGCTGCACGCGATGCACGAGAACGAGCTGTCGTTCATCAACGGCGGCGACTCCTTGCACGTCCCCGAGATCTCTGCGCTCGCGAGCCTTGGCGTCATCATCGTGACCCTGGTGGTCACCGCCGTCCTCAGCCTGTGGGCGTCGAGGAACATGAGCGAGGAGGAGATCGCGGATCGCACCAGCGCGCTCCGGGCTCCGGACGAGCCTGAGACCAAGGCGTCGGAATAGCACCGGTCCTCGGCAGGTTCCCCTGAGGTGAGTGAACGAAGCGTCGCCCTGTCCGTGCTCGACCTGGTGCCGGTTCGCAGCGACCAGAACACCCCAGACGCGCTGGCGGCGACGCTGAGCCTGGCCCGGGCCGCTGACGAGCTCGGCTACCGGCGGTACTGGGTCGCCGAGCACCACAACATGCCTGCGGTCGCGGCCACCAACCCGCCCGTGCTGATCGCCATGATCGCCGGCGCGACCGGTCGGATCCGGGTCGGCTCGGGCGGGGTGATGCTCCCCAACCACGCGCCGTTGGTCGTGGCGGAGCAGTTCGCGCTGCTGGAGGCGGCCTACCCCGGCCGGATCGACCTCGGCATCGGCCGGGCGCCGGGCAGCGACCCGGTGACGTCGTACGCCCTGAGGCACGGGGCCGGCGGGGTCAGCGACGAGGCCGTCACCCACTTCCCGGAGTACGTCGACAACGTGCTCGCGATGATGGAGCCGGACGGGGTCTCGCTCGGTGTCCAGGGTCGCAGCTATCCGCTGAAGGCGACCCCGGTCGCCCGCTCGGTGCCGATGATCTGGCTGCTCGGCTCCTCGGACTACTCGGCCCGGCTCGCGGCGGAGAAGGGCATGCCCTACGTCTTCGCGCACCACTTCGCCGGCAGCGGCACGGCGGAGGCGATCGAGCTCTACCGCTCGACCTTCCGTCCGTCACCCGAGCTCACCGAGCCGCGAACCTTCCTGACGGTCAACGCGTCCGTCGCCGAGACCGACGAGGACGCGCGGCGCCTCGCCCTTCCGCAGCTGCAGGCGATGCTCACCCTGCGGACCGGCGGCCAGCTCGCGCCGCAGCGCCTGGTCGAGGAGGCGGAGAAGGTCGAGCTGCCACCGGCCCACCTCGACCTGCTCGAGTCGATGGCCGAGCGCTGGGTGATCGGGTCCGCAGCCCGGGCCCGAGCGCGCGTGCAGGAGCTGGCGACGACGTACGACGTCGACGAGGTGATGATCCACCCGGTCGCCGGTGCCTTCCTGGGCACCGAGCCCGGCGTCGCGCCCGCGCGGGAGCTGACGCTGCGGCTGCTCGTCGGCTGATTCGTATTTCGCGTCGGTTTCCGCGTAAACTGGCGTGTCGGCCCAACGTGGGTCTGCCTTGTGGTGCCTCGCGGCTGCCTGGAACGTCCCCGGATCGCTCTCTCGAGCGGTTCGGCGGTGCGCCCGGGTTGAGGTTCCCAGGCGGCCGCACGAGGTCCACCGTCGCTCCCGAGCGACGGAGGTTCCCGGGCCAGCCGAGGTCGGACCATTCCGATCCCGGTGCACCACGGTAGACATCCGATGAACAGATTGTGGAGGACATGCCGAAGAAAGAAGGCGTGATCGAGCTCGAGGGCACCATTACCGAGGCCCTGCCGAACGCCATGTTCCGCGTCGAGCTGAGCAACGGGCACAAGGTTCTCGCCCACATCAGCGGCAAGATGCGCCAGCACTACATCCGGATCCTCCCGGAGGACCGTGTGGTGGTGGAGCTCTCGCCGTACGACCTCACGCGAGGTCGGATCGTCTACCGCTACAAGTAACCAGCCGATCCAAGTACGAAAGGACCTCCCTCCGTGAAGGTCAAGCCGAGTGTCAAGCCCATCTGTGACAAGTGCAAGGTGATCCGTCGCCACGGCCGCGTCATGGTGATCTGCGAGAACCCGCGCCACAAGCAGCGCCAGGGCTGATCGCAGCCGCACCCAGCACCACCGCACCACCCCGAACGTGATCGCTTAGGTCTCGACCGCTGCCCAGCAGTCGGGACCGAACCGCCCCCGGAGCAGAAGGCCGGGGCCCGTCCGACGAGGGACGGGACGCGACACGACCAGAAACCTCTGCGAACAACCCGAAGGGAAACGCCACACATGGCACGCCTCGTTGGTGTGGATCTGCCCCGCGACAAGCGGATCGAGATCGCACTCACCTACATCTACGGCATCGGCCGTACCCGCTCCCAGCAGCTGCTCGCGGCAACCGGGGTCAACCCGAACCTCCGCGTCCACGAGCTGGGTGATGAAGAGCTGGTCAAGCTCCGTGACGAGATCGAAGCCAACTTCAAGATCGAGGGTGACCTCCGTCGCGAGGTCCAGGCTGACATCCGTCGCAAGATCGAGATCGGCAGCTACCAGGGTCGTCGCCACCGCATGGGCCTCCCGGTCCGCGGTCAGCGCACCAAGACCAACGCCCGCACCCGCAAGGGTCCGAAGCGCACGGTTGCCGGCAAGAAGAAGGCCAAGTGACCTTCGGTCGCTGAGCCTTCCCCCCACATCCAGACCAGCTACTTCCAGGAGTTATTGAATGCCTCCCAAGAGCCGCACTGCGGCTGGCGCCAAGAAGGTGCGCCGCAAGGAGAAGAAGAACGTTGCGGTGGGCGAAGCCCACATCAAGAGCACGTTCAACAACACGATCGTCACGATCACCGACCCCACCGGGGCGGTGATCTCGTGGGCCTCGGCCGGCACCGTCGGCTTCAAGGGCTCCCGCAAGTCCACCCCGTTCGCTGCGCAGATGGCCGCCGAGGCTGCCGGACGTCGGGCGATGGAGCACGGGATGAAGAAGATCGACGTCTTCGTGAAGGGCCCCGGTTCGGGCCGCGAGACGGCGATCCGTTCGCTGGGTGCCATCGGCCTCGAGGTCGGCACCATCCAGGACGTCACCCCCACGCCCCACAACGGATGCCGCCCGCCCAAGCGCCGGCGCGTCTGACCCGACAGACGAGAACAGGAGACTTGTAGAGATGGCCCGTTACACCGGACCCATGACCAAGAAGTCGCGCCGACTCGGTGTCGACCTCGTCGGTGGCGACGCAGCGTACGAGCGTCGCCCCTACCCTCCCGGCCAGCACGGCCGGGCGCGGATCAAGGAGAGCGAGTACCGCTCGCAGCTCCAGGAGAAGCAGAAGGCGCGCTACACCTACGGCGTGCTCGAGAAGCAGTTCCACAACTACTACACCGAGGCCTCGCGTCGTTCCGGCAAGACCGGTGACAACCTGCTGCAGCTGCTCGAGTGCCGCCTCGACAACGTGGTCTACCGTGCCGGCTTCGCCCGCACCCGCCGGCACGCGCGTCAGCTCGTGTCGCACGGCCACTTCAAGGTGAACGGCAAGAAGGTCGACATCCCCTCCTTCCAGGTCACCGCGCACGACGTCATCGACGTTCGCGAGAAGTCCCTCGAGACGACGCCGTTCATCGTCGCTCGCGAGACCCACGGCGAGCGGGTCGTCCCGGCCTGGCTCGAGGCGATCCCGAGCCGGATGCGCGTCCTCGTGCACCAGCTCCCCGTGCGGGCCCAGATCGACCTGCCCGTCCAGGAGCAGCTCATCGTCGAGTTCTACTCGAAGAAGTAATTCCGGCAGGCGTCCCGGGGCTCGCCCCGGGACGCCCACCGCATCCTTCCGTCACCTCTGCAGTTCGGGCCCGTCAAATAGCGGGTGGGCCTGGAAAGGAAAAACCAGTGCTTATCGCACAGCGCCCCACCCTGTCGGAAGAGGCCGTCGACGAGTTCCGCTCGCGGTTCGTGATCGAGCCCCTGGAGCCCGGCTTCGGCTACACGCTCGGCAACTCGCTGCGCCGTACTCTCCTCAGCTCGATCCCCGGTGCCTCGGTCACGAGCATCAAGGTCGACACGGTTCTTCACGAGTTCTCCACGATCGAGGGCGTCAAGGAAGACGTCACCGAGATCATCCTCAACCTGAAGGGTCTGGTCGTCTCCTCGGAGCACGACGAGCCCGTCACCATGTACCTGCGCAAGTCCGGTGCCGGCAGCGTCACCGCCGCTGACATCGCGCCGCCCGCCGGTGTCGAGGTCCACAACCCCGACCTGCTGATCGCCACCCTGTCCGACAAGGGCAAGCTGGAGATGGAGCTGGTCGTGGAGCGTGGCCGTGGCTACGTCTCCGCGGTCCAGAACAAGGGCGCGGACAACGAGATCGGCCGGATGCCGGTCGACTCGATCTACAGCCCGGTCCTCAAGGTGACCTACAAGGTCGAGGCCACCCGTGTCGAGCAGCGCACCGACTTCGACAAGCTCGTCATCGACGTCGAGACCAAGCCGTCGATCCGTCCCCGTGACGCGATCGCCTCGGCCGGCAAGACCCTGGTCGAGCTGTTCGGTCTGGCCCGTGAGCTGAACGTCGAGGCCGAGGGCATCGACATCGGCCCGTCGCCGGTCGACGAGCAGCTCGCTGCTGACCTCGCCCTCCCGGTCGAGGACCTGCAGCTGACCGTCCGCTCCTACAACTGCCTCAAGCGCGAGGGCATCCACACCGTGGGTGAGCTCATCAGCCGCTCGGAGCAGGACCTGCTCGACATCCGCAACTTCGGTGCGAAGTCGATCGACGAGGTCAAGGCCAAGCTGGTCGAGATGGGTCTGTCCCTCAAGGACAGCGCGCCCGGCTTCGACCCGCACGCCGCTCTCGCGGCGTACGGCGACGACGACGACGACGCCTTCGTCGAGGACGAGCAGTACTGAGTCCGATGGCGGCCCTCTGGGCCGTCAGCGTCGGCTGATCCACCTCGCACCACAGATCCACGTGAATGACCGGCATCCGCCGGTCGTCTACCCCGGTACCTGACACGGCCGGAGAGAAAAGAGCGAAGCAATGCCTACTCCCAAGAAGGGCTACCGCCTCGGCGGCAGCGCAGCCCACCAGCGTCTGATGCTGTCGAACCTGGCCAGCCAGCTGTTCGAGCACGGCCGGATCACCACGACGGAGGCCCGCGCGCGGGTGCTGCGTCCGGTGGCCGAGAAGCTGATCACCAAGGCGAAGAAGGGCGACCTGCACAATCGTCGCGAGGTCCTCAAGACCATCCGTGACAAGTCGGTCGTGCACTCCCTCTTCACCGACATCGCGCCGACGTTCGCGGACCGTCCGGGTGGCTACACCCGGATCACCAAGATCGGTCCCCGCAAGGGCGACAACGCGCCGATGGCCGTGATCGAGCTCGTGACCGAGGCCTACGCGCCGTCGGCTCCGCGGACGAACCGGGCGGCCGCTCCGGCTGCTGCTCCTGTCGACGAGCCGGTGGCCGACGAGGCTGTGGCCGAGGAGACCGTCGTCGAGGTCGAGGGCGTCGAGACCGACGTCTTCGACGAGACCGAGGGCGGCACGTCCGGCAAGTACGCCGGCTCGAGCGTCCCGCTCGAGGACGTCAACGCGGCGCCTGAGGGCTTCCCGATCAAGGGCAACGAGGACTCGAAGAAGTTCCACACCCCCGACGGTCAGTGGTTCGACCAGACCGTCGCCGAGGTCTGGTTCGACTCCGAGGAGTCCGCGATCGCGGCCGGCTTCACCAAGGCCGGCGAGTAGCACCCGGCTGAGTCTCCATCCTCGAAGGCCCGTCACCTCTGCAGGTGGCGGGCCTTCGGCGTACCCCCGACCGATCGGCCGCCGAGGTCGGCTCGCTGACCGGCAGCCCAGCCCTCGACGTGGCCGGAGCCGGAGAGAGTGCGCGGCCGGGCCCTGCCCAGGGTTGGGTAGGCCTCCTGGATGGCGCTGTCCACGAGCGCGGACCGGTCGGCCAGCACCAGGCCGGTCGAGCGGCCGGCGGCTCGGTAGCGGTCGGCGGCGTCGACGGTGGCCTGCTCCTCGGCCTGGGTGAGCCGCGCACCCACCGCCATCCGGAAGCCGGCCAGCCAGGACCGGCGGAAGGCGGCCTTGTGCTCGTGCGGCGGGATCGGCGTGCGGGCCAGCATGAGGGCGCTCTGCAGGAGCAGGCTGGTGTAGAGCAGCTCGGTGCGCTGGAGATCCGAGGCGTGCCCGAAGAGGTGGATCGAGGTCTCCTTGCCGTCGAGGGTGCGCCTGGTCCGGCTGATGGCCTGGCAGCGCAGCCGCTGGGCGACCGTCGCCAGCAGGTCGGCCTTGTCGGCGGCGTACGGCGCATCCATCGTCAGGATCCGGTCTCCGACCGGGTCGGCCGTCGGGTCATCGGCGGCGAGCAGCGCCTGGTCGATGCCGTAGTCGGCGATCAGCTGCGCAGCCTTGACGGTGTAGGTCTCCGCCTCGTGGGTGGTCGCTGCCGGGTCCTCGGCGAGGGCGAGGAGCTTGCGGACCTTGGCGAGGATCGGGTGGTGCTCGGTGTCGGTCGTGGTCATCCGGCCTCCGGTGTCATCGGGTTGTCGTGCGGCCACCCTGACAGGGCCCGGGGACAGTCCCGGGCGGCTGGCGGACTTCTCAGCCTCTCCCTGCGCTTGTCGGCTGTTGCAACGGCCGACAAGCGCAGGAATCCCCGGTGCACCGGGGATTCCTGCCCGGCCTACCAGGCCTGCTCCACCAGCCGGGTCGCCTCGGTGCGGGTCAGCCCCAGCCGGCGGGCGGTGGCGACGTACGACGCAGCAGCGGCCGTGGCCTCCCGGGAGAGTCCGGACCTGGTCGTGGCGATGAAGGTGCCGTGCCGGCCCTCCGTGCTGATCACGCCGTCGGTCTCCAGGGCGCGGTAGGCCTTGGCGACCGTGTTGGTCGCGAGCTGGAGGTCGGTGGCCAGCGCGCGGACCGTCGGTAGCCGGGTGCCCGGCGGCAGGTCGCCGGAGGCCGCCCGGGTGGCGATCTGCGCGCGGAGCTGCTCGTAGGGCGGTTCGGGGCTCGACGGGTCGAGGGGGAGGACCTCCATGGCGCGACGATAGCCGCCCGGGCGTGGTAGAGACATGCCATGACCTCTGATGTCCTGGTGGTGGGCGAGTCCCTCGTCGACATCGTGCACGCGGCCGACGGCACCACCCTGGAGTACGCCGGGGGCAGTGCCGCCAACGTCGCGGTCGCCCTGGCCCGGCTGGGCCGGCCGGTGCGCTTCGTGACCAGCTGGGCCGACGACGAGCGAGGACGCGTGCTCGCCGACCACGTCACCGCAGCCGGGATCGGGCTCGCAGCCGACCCGCACGCACTCGCCCGGACCGCGACCGCCGCCGCCACGATCGGGTCGGACGGCGCGGCGTCGTACGACTTCGACCTGGAGTGGCGGATCAACGCTGTCGACCCCGTGCTCGCACCGCTGGTCGTGCACACCTGCTCCCTCGGCGCCGTCGTGGAGCCGGGCGCCGCGCAGGTGCGGGCGGTGGTGGCGGGCCTGCGCGACGCGGCGACGATCAGCTACGACGTCAACGCCCGTCCGGCGATCACCGGCACCGGTCCCGACCTGGTCGACCGGGTCGAGCAGATGGCCGCACTGAGCGACCTGGTCAAGGCCTCCGACGAGGACCTGGCGGCGCTCTACCCACACCTCGGGCTCGAGGCTGCGGCGCGCCACCTGCTCGCACTGGGCCCGGCCGCGGTGGTGGTGACTCGTGGTGATGAGGGCGCGACCTGGTTCGGGACGGACACGATCGTCGAGGTCGCGTCGGTGGCCGTGCCGGTCGCCGACACGATCGGCGCCGGTGACACTTTCGGGGCGGCGACCATCGATGCGCTCTGGGAGCGGGGCCTGCTCGGCGCCGACCGGCGCGACGCACTCCGCTCCGTGCCGGGAGGCGACGTCGCCGACGTGCTCGCCCACGCGGCCCGCGCGGCCGCGATCACGGTGTCGCGTCCGGGCGCGGACCCGCCGTACCGCTCCGAGCTCGGCTGAGGCGCTCTCAGACCGGCTCGGGAGCCAGCCACGCGTGCACGAGCGGCACGACGGACGCGCCCTCACCGCTTGCGGCCGCGACGCGCTTCATCGAGCCGGCGCGGATGTCACCGGCCGCGAAGATTCCGGGCACCGTGGTCGCCAGGTTCTCCGGCGGCAGACCGTCGGTCCACCGGTCCTGCGGCACGTCGCGGCCCGTGAGCACGAAGCCACGTTCGTCGCGTGCCACCGCGTCGGGCAGCCAGGCGCAGTAGGGGTCGGCGCCGAGCAGCAGGAAGAGGCCGTACGCCGGCACCCGGGTCCGCTCGCCCGTCTGGGCGTCCTCGAGGCCCAGCCACTCGAGCCGACCTTCGCCGCCGCCGTCGACCACGCTGGTGCAGGTGCGCACCGAGATCCGGGGGTTGAAGTCGATCTCGTCGATGAGGTACGACGACATCGTCTCGGCCAGCTCGGGCCGGCGCACCAGCACGGTGACCGACCGGGCGAAGCGGGACAGGTGCACGGCGGCCTGGCCGGCGGAGTTGCCGCCGCCCACGACGAAGACGTCCTGGTCCTCCATCTCGCGGGCCGCGGTCATCGCGGCGCCGTAGTAGACGCCCAGGCCGACGAGCTGCTCCAGCGGCTCCACGCGCAGCTTGCGGTAGGCGACGCCACTGGCGATCACCACCGAGCGGGCCCGCACCTCGCCGCTGTCGGTGCGGATGACGTGCGGCTCACCGTCGTACCCGGCGCGGAGCTGGTCGACCACCTGGCCGGTGAAGAAGCGGGTGCCGAAGCGCAGCGCCTGGTTGCGGGCGCGCTGGGCGAGCCGCATCCCGGAGATGCCGCGCGGGAAGCCGAGGTAGTTGCGGATCATCGAGCTCGTGCCGGCCTGGCCGCCGATCGCCTCGGCCTCCAGGACCACGGTGCTCAGGCCCTCGGACGCCGCGTAGACAGCGGTCGCCAGCCCGGCCGGGCCGCCCCCGACGACGGCCACGTCGACGACGTGGTCGAGGTCGATCGCCGTGGGTGCGCCGTAGATGTTCAGGGCCACGTCGCGCACCGAGGTGGCCACGATCGTGGTCCGGTTGGCGGAGTACACCAGCGGGTAGCCGACCTCCCCGTCGTACTGGGCGAGCACGTGCCGCCCGACCTCGCTGGTGGGATCCCACACCCGGCTGGGCATCCCCATCCGGTCCAGGAAGTCGCGGATCGCGAGGGTGAGCGCGTCGCGGGTCGGCGAGATGATCTTGACCGACACCACCTCGGGGTCCGGGACCGTCGAGCCCCAGTCGGAGAGCAGCTCGGTGATCGCGAAGTGGAACTCCTCGTCACGCGGCCCACGGGGCATCAACAGGTAGGCGTCGTACTTGCCCTTCGCCATGCCGGGCCGCAATCGGTCGGCATCGAGCAGGAACCGCTCCCAGTGGGCGGTGATCACCCGACGTGCGGTCGGGACCAGCTCGCGCCACTTGGCGAAGGCGTGCATCACCTCCGCGTCGGGCAGCACCGAGTCGCTGACGAACATGGCCACCGTGCCACCCTCGGCGCGGATGTCGGCGGTCACCTGCAGCGCCTCGGAGCACGACGTGGCCGGTCGCAGGTCGTAGTCGCGCGCATAACGGCCGAACTCCTCCACCAGCGTGACGGCGTGCTCCGCGGAGACCAGCACGATGGACGGCGTCGTCGAGCTCACTCGTCCAGCCTAGGTGCGTCCGCAAGAGACCTCCGTCGTTAGGATTGCCGACCGTGCGACTGCGTATCGACCTGGCCTACGACGGCACCGGCTTCCGCGGCTGGGCGATCCAGCCCGGCCTGCGGACGGTGGAGGGTGACCTGAGCGACGCGCTGGCCCTCGCCCTCCGGGTGCCGAGGGTCGTCCTGGTCTGTGCCGGACGCACCGATGCCGGGGTGCACGCCCGCGGACAGGTCGTCCACGTCGACGTCGAACGGTCCGACCTCGAGGTCGCCGCGGCCCGGTCCCGGGACCAGCCGACGGCCGCGCTGGTGCGTCGGCTCAACGGGATCCTCGACCCCGACGTCCGGGTCCGCCGCGTCGTCGAGGCTCCCGCTGGCTTCGACGCCCGCTTCAGCGCGGAGTCGCGGCGCTACGCCTACCGGATCGCGGACACCACAGAGCTGGTCGACCCGCTGCTCCGGGCGATGGTGCTGGCCCGCACCCAGGCGCTCGACCTGGCCGCGATGAACGAGGCGTCGGCGGTCCTGGTCGGCCGCCACGACTTCGCGTCGTTCTGCCGCAAGCGGGCGGGGGCCACCACGATCCGGACCCTGCTGGGCCTCACCTGGGCGCGCGACCACACCGGGGTCGCGGTCGGCACCGTGGTCGCGGACGCCTTCTGCCACAGCATGGTGCGCTCGCTGGTCGGCTGCCTGATCGCTATCGGCGAAGGACTGCGCCCCGTCGGCTGGGCCGGGGACATCCTGCGGGAAGGGGCCCGCAACCCCGGGGTCACGGTTGCCCAGGCGCACGGGCTGACCCTCGAGGAAGTGGTCTACCCGCCCGACGACGAGCTCGGTGGCCGGGCCCAGCTGACCCGAGCCAGGAGGAGCCTCGATGGATGAGCACTACTTCAGCGCCGACCCGTCGGTCGCGTTCAAGCGGGCCCCGGTCAGCGCGTCCGTGTGGGGCCACGACCTCGAGCTGACGAGCGGTTCCGGGGTCTTCGCGCAGGGCCGGGTCGACATCGGCACGTCGATCCTCTTCCGCGAGACCCAGCCCCCCGCCGCCGGGCGGATCCTCGATCTCGGTTGCGGGTACGGCGTGATCGGGCTCGCCATCGCGGCGGCCGTCCCGGAGGCGGTCGTCACCGCGGTCGACGTCAACGAGCGTGCCGTGCTGCTGGCCAACGAGAACGCCGCGATGCTCGGCATCGCTGACCGCTACACGGCCGGAACCCCCGACCTGGTGGGGCCGGGGGCGACGTACGACGAGATCTGGTCGAACCCACCGATCCGGATCGGCAAGGAGGCGCTGCACGTGCTGCTGCTCACCTGGCTGCCGCGGCTGGCTCCGGATGGCCGCGCGGTGATGGTGGTCGGCAAGAACCTGGGTGCCGACTCGCTGCAGCGCTGGCTCGGCGAGCAGGGCTACCCGACCGAACGGGTCGCGAGCGCGAAGGGCTTCCGCGTGCTCGAGACCCGCCCGGCCTGAGGTCAGCCGCTACTCCGGGATGCCGCTCTCGGACGGGGCGTCGTCGGCCGCACCGGAGTCGTCCGTGGTGATCTCGGCGTCCCCGATGTCGGTGACCTCGACGTCGGTCAACGGCTCCGGGGAGCCGCCCTTGAACTCGACGACGCGCATGCCGCCGATCCCCAGGTGGCTGTCCGCGCTGTAGCGGAACGGTGCCAGCCCGGGACCCTCGAAGGACGCACCCGACTCCTCGAGCGCCTGCACGATGCCGTCCCGGGTGAGGTCCTTGCCCGCTGCCTGGAGCGCCTGCACGAACGTGTAGGCCTGGGACATCCCGTAGATCCGGTAGTTGGTGAGCTCACCCTTGTCGCCCTCCTGGTCCCACACCTTCTGGAACAGCTGGACCCAAGGGCTGTCGGTGTCGGTGACACCGGGCAGGTACTGGGTGCTCATGATCCCGTCGAGCGAGCTCGCGCCACCCTTGACCGCGCCCTCGGAGAACTTGTCGAGCAGGCCGCCGACCAGCGTCGGGTCGGCGCCGACGTTGCTGTAGAACCACTGCGGCTGGTAGCCGATCTTCAGCGAGACCAGCTGGCTGAGAGCGGTGTACGACGGGGTGTTGAAGGCCAGCACCAGGTCGGCCTTCTTGGCCTGGAGACCGGCGACCTGCGGCGCCACGTCGGTGTTGCCGGACGTGTAGCGCTGCACGTCGACGATCTGCTTGTCGAGGAACTGACGGACACCCTTCTCGGCGTCCGCGCCGAAGTCGTCGTCCTGGAGGAAGAGGCCGACCTTGGCGTTGGGCATGTTCTTGGCGACGTACTGACCGATGATCTTGCCCTCGGACTCGTAGTCGGTCTGCCAGCCGAAGGTGTAGGGCTTGGTCTCGACGTCGTCACCCCAGGCGAGGGAGCCGGAGGAGACGAACAGGTCGGGCACCTTCTCGCTGTTGAGGAAGTCGACCACGGCGTTGTGGGTCGGGGTGCCGAGCGAGCCGACGGTGCCGAACACCTCGTCCTGGAGCACCAGCTCGTTGGTCATCGAGCTGGTCTTGGTCGGGTCGTAGCCGTCGTCCTTGACCGAGAACTCGATCTTGCGGCCGTTGATGCCACCGGCCGCGTTGACGTAGTCGTAGTACGCCTTGGCCCCCGTCGGGATCTCGCTGTAGCCCGGGGCTGCGACGCCGGTCAGCGGGTAGGTGCCGCCGATGGTGATGGTGTCGTCGGTGACGCCGACGGTGGTGGCGCTGTCGCCGTCCCCGCCCCCGTCGTCGGATCGTCCGCCGGCGCCGCACGCGGCAAGCACCAGGACGGTGGTGGCGATGACGCTGGTCGTGGCGACCAGCCTCCTGGGCCGTGTGATCATTCCGGTTCTCCCTTCGAGGAGGTTGAGACGGCGACCGCGCGCGGGGGTGCGGCGTTCGACGATGGAGAGGGGGTACGTCGTGCCGAGGCGCGCCGCCGCAGCTGGACGATCGACCCGACCAGTCCGGCCGGGGCGAGCAGGATGACCAGGATCATCACCAGGCCGTAGACGAGCGGGGTCAGCTCGGCGGCCTGGATCGCGCTGAGCCCGGCGCTCTCGCCCCAGCCCGTGACCACGCTGGGGAGGAAGGTCAGCAGCGCTGCGCCGATCAGTGCTCCGGTCAGGCTGCCGAGCCCGCCGAGGACAACCGCGGTGAGGAGGGTGAGGCTGAGGGTGAGCGCGAAGCCGCTGGGGGCCGCGAGGCGCACCGCGATCGCGAGCACCGCACCGGCCGCGCCGGCACTCGCCGAGCTCACCGCGAAGGCGGAGACCCGCGACCGCCCGAGGTGGATACCCGCGAGCTCGGCGGCCACCTCGTCGTCGCGGACGGCCTGCCAGCGGCGCCCGACCCGGCTGCGGGACAGGTTCGCCAGCAGCACGAACGTGATGATCAGCAGGATCCAGGCGATGTAGGCGACGTACTTGCTGCGGGTCAGGTCGGTGCCGGTGACGAAGTACGCCGCGTCGAGGGCCCATGCCGGAATGTCGGGGAGCCGCACCAGGAGGCCCTGCTCGCCGCCCAGCCGGTCGTCGAAGAAGAGTGCGATGCCGGGCACTGCGACGGCCAGCGCGAGGGTGGCGCCGGCCAGGTAGGGACCGTGCAGCCGGGCCGCGGCCGCCCCGATCAGCACACCGACCAGGAGCGTGACGAGCGTGGCGACGACGAGGACGCCGGCGAGCGGCAGCACCGGGGAGTCGTCCTGGAGGAAGAGCGCGGTCGTGTAGGCGCCGATCGCCATCAGTGCCCCGTGGCCGAGGGAGATCTGCCCGTTGAGGCCGGTGAGCACGGTCAGGCCGCCGGCGGCGATGCCGAGGTAGGCCATCGAGGTGAGCTGGACGCTGCGGAAGTCGCTCACGCTCTGCAGGACCAGCACGACGACGACCAGCCCGGCGGCCGCGACGAGCAGGTGCCGGAGCAGGGTCGAGCCCTGGAGCACCGAGCGGGCGCGGGAGACGGCGCTCATACGCGGCGCTCCTTGGCCTGGGCGAAGAGGCCCGACGGGCGCAGCGTGAGCACCAGCATCAGGATCACCAGGGCCGCCAGGGCGACCAGCTCGGAGCCGATGTAGCCGCTCACGAAGCTCAGCGACAACCCGAGCAGCAGCCCGCCGACGACGGCGCCGGCGGGGCTGTCCAAGCCGCCGAGGACGGCGGCCACGAAGCCGTAGACCACGACCGAGTCCATGTAGGCCGGGTGCACCAGGCTGCCGCCGGCGATCAGCAGACCCGCGAGCGAGCCGACCAGCGACGCCAGCGCCCAGCCCAGGGTCAGCATCGCGCCGACCCGGACGCCGAGCAACCGGGCGACCTCCTGGTTGAACGCCGACGCGCGCATCCGCAGCCCGATGTCGGTGAAGCGGAAGAGCAGCACGAGCAGCCCCATCACCGCGATCACCGAGAGGATGGTGAAGACGCCGAAGCCGGTGAGGGCGATCGTGGTGTCACCGATCTCGAAGCCGCGGATGCCGAAGGGTGCGGGGAAGGACCGGTAGCGATTGCCGAAGAGCACCGACGCCAGGGCGTGCAGCACGATGAACAGCCCGAGGGTGAGGATGACCGGGTTGATCTCCGACTTGCCCTCGACGGGTCGGATCAGCACCCGTTCGGTCACCGCGCCGAGCACCAGCCCGGCCAGCAGGGCGGCCGTGAAGCCGAGCCAGTAGGAGTGACCGGCGTCGATGATCTCCAGGGCGATGAAGGTCGTGATCATCGCCATCGGAGCCTGGGCGAAGTTGACGATCCTGGTGGAACGCCAGATCAGCACCAGCGCCAGGGCGAAGGCGGCATAGACCATGCCGAGCGTGATCCCGCCGAGGGCGGTGGTCAGGAACTGCTGCACGTGGGTGGCTCTCCTCTCCGTGCTGGTGGTCAGAAACCGAGGTAGGCGTGGCGGAGCTGGTCGTCACCGGCGAGCACGTCGGCGCGCTCGTCGACCACGAGCCGGCCGAGGTTGAGCACCACGCCGCGGTGGGCGATCGAGAGCGCGCTGCGGGCGTTCTGCTCGACGAGGACGACGGTGAGTCCCTCGTCGGCGACCAGGGAGCGCAGCAGGTCGAAGATCTGCGCGACGATCCGGGGAGCGAGCCCGAGCGAGGGCTCGTCGAGGAGCAGCACCGTGGGCCGGGCCATCAGGGCGCGGCCCATGACCAGCATCTGGCGCTCCCCGCCCGAGAGCACGTGGGCGACCGCCGCCCGCCGGTCGGCGAGCACCGGGAAGAGCTCGTAGATCCGCTCGAGGTCGCCGGGCTTGACCCGGGCGCCTCGACCGAGGCCGCCGAGGCGGAGGTTCTCCTCGACGGTGAGCTCGGTGATCACTCCTCGTCCTTCGGGAACCTGCGAGAGCCCGAGCGCAGGCATCCGCTCCGGAGCGGTACGGGTGATGTCGCGGTCGCCGAAGCGGATGCTGCCGCGGTCGGCACGGACCAGCCCGGAGATGGTGCGCAGCAGGGTGGTCTTGCCGGCGCCGTTCGCGCCGAGGACCGCGGTGATCTCGCCGCGGGGGGCGGAGAAGGAGACGTCGTCGAGGGCGCGTACGGGGCCGTAGCTGGCGCTGAGGCCGGAGATCTCCAGCACGTCACTCACCGTCCGATCCGACGGTGTCGCCGAGATAGGCGGCCAGCACGGCCGGATCGTCCTTGACCGCGTCCGGGTCCCCGGTCGCGATCACCTTGCCGAAGTCGAGGACGACGATGTCGTCGCAGACGCGCATCACCAGGTCCATGTGGTGCTCGACGAGCATCACCGACATCCGGTCGGTCAGGTCGCGCAGCAGGTCGCCCAGCTCGGCCATCTCCTCGTCGGACAGGCCGCTGGCGGGCTCGTCGAGCAGCAGCAGGTCCGGTTCGGACACCAGCGCCCGGGCCAGCGCGACCTTCTTGCGGACCGCGTAGGGCAGGCTGGACGGGAAGCGGGCGGCGTACGACGCGATGCCGAGCTCGTCGAGGACGCTGAGGGCCCGGTCACGCAGCTGCGCCTCGTCGCGGCTGGACCGCGGCAGCGCGAGCAGGTCCGAGATGAACCCGGCCTTGGCATGCCGGTCCGCGCCCACGACGACGTTGTCGATGACGGGCATCCGGTCGAAGAGGCCGAGGCCCTGGAGGGTACGGGCGATGCCGTGGCCGGCCAGCTGGTGGGGACGGAGCCGGTCGAGCTGACGTCCGCGCCACTCGATGACCCCTGAGTCCGGGGTGACGAAGCCGCAGGCGACGTTGAAGAGCGTGGTCTTGCCGGCGCCGTTGGGGCCGATGACCCCGAGCACGCGGTGCGGCTGGGCATCGAGGGAGACCGACTGCAGGGCCTTGATGCCGCCGAAGGAGACCGAGATGTCGCGGAGCGCGAGACCGCTGTCTGGAGCTGCGGGCACCTGCGTCCTCCTGCCGAGTGGGGAGTGTGACGTGCACCACCTTGGTCGGGGAGCACAGAATCCGCATTGGGCGAAGTGCACAGAATCAGTCGGGCGATGCGCCACGCTTCTCCCGCAGGGGGTGGTCAGAGTTGTGCGCTGAGTGACAAGGTGCCCTCATGTCACCGACCGGGGGGACCGCGCCCGACCACGCTGCGAGGCTGCACGGACGGGTCTCGACCGCGTGGCTGGCGCTGCTCGACCAGAGCGACGCGATCGCCGACCAGATCTGCCTGACTCTGCTCGAGAAGGACGCCGAGCTCTACGAGCGGTCCGGCCCGAAGCTCCAGGTCGACGTCCGGGCCAGCACCCGCGAGCACGTCCGTCGCGGCATCCTGGCGATGGCGGGCCGGGAGCGCTCGGGTCCGGGCACCGCGGACCTCTGGCGCGAGACCGGCCGGCGACGGGCCCGGCAGCAGGTGCCGATGGAGCTGGTGCTCAACGCCTACACGCTCGGCACCCGACTGCTCTGGGAGGCACTGCTTGCCGCGGCGGCCGCCGGTCGTATCGACGCCGACGACCAGGTGCTCCTGCTCGCCGGCAAGGAGGTCTGGTCCGCCCTCGACGTGCAGAACGCTGTCTTCATCGACTCCTACCGGCGCGAGAGCGCGCGGCTCCAGCGCCGGGACCTCCAGCGCCAGCAGAGCACCCTGGACGCGTTGGTCGAGGGACGTGGCGCCGACCCGCAGATCGCCGCGGAGGCGCGTGACCTGCTCGGCGTCGGGGTCGAGATGACGGTCGCCTGCGTGGTGGCGCCGTACGACGGCTCCCTCGAGGAGCCGGTCACTCCCATGGAGGACCGGCTCGAGCGGCTGGGCTTCGTGTCCCACTGGCACGTGCGGGGCGGGGTCTACTTCGGGCTGCTGGCCGGGGACCTGGGCAGCGAGACCGAGCTGGTGGAGCTGCTGCAGCCGCACGCCGCCGGCCGGGTGGGCCTCGCGGTCGCACCGGACGGTGTCGGGGGCTTCGCAGCCGCATTCCAGCTGGCCAGCCGGGCTGCCGAGACCATCGCCCGCGACCAGCGCGGCGTGGTCGGGGTGAGTCAGCGGCTGCCGGAGGTGCTGCTCGCGGGCAGCCCCGAGATCGCCACCCTGCTCGCCCAGCAGACGGTCGCGCCGATCCTGGCCCAGCCCCCGCACCTGGCCGACACGCTGCTGGAGACCCTGGCCGCGCTCCTGGAGAACGACGGCTCGGCCAAGCACGCGGCGGAGGCGCTCTACTGCCACCGCAACACGGTGATCTACCGCGCCAAGCAGATCGAGCAGCTCACCGGCCGGAGCCTCGCCGATCCCCGCGACAAGCTGCTGCTGAACCTCGGCCTGCTCGCGCAGGGCGGCTGAGGCCGGCGGCCGGGGATCCATGCGCTGGCCGGATCAGCCGTGCAGCACCTTCCGGAACAGCTCGGTGGTCTCGTCGATCGCGGCCTGGACGGCGGGGGAGTAGCGGCCCATGTCGACGAACCCGTGGATCAGGCCGGGAAAGGTGCGCACCTCGACGGGTACGCCGGCCGCGGTCAGTGCGGCCGCGTAGGCCAGGCCGTCGTCGCGCAGCGGGTCGAACTCCGCGACCACCAGGACCGCTGGTGCCAGGCCGGCGAGGTCGCCGTGCAGGGGCGCGAGCCGGGGGTCGGTGAGGTCGACGTCCGGGAGGTGGCCGACGTACTGCTGGTCGAACCACGTCATCGCGTCGAGGTCGAGGAAGTAGCCGGTGCCGTTCTCGGCGTGCGAGGGATAGCTGCCGCGGCGGTCGGTGACCGGGTAGAGCAGCAGCTGGCCGGCGAGCTCGACGCTCTCGTCGCGCATCGTCTGGGCGACGACGGCCGAGAGGTTGCCGCCGGCGCTGTCGCCGGCGACGGCGAGACGTGAGTCGCCGCCCAGGGTCTCCAGCGACGAGGCGGCCCAGCGGGTCGCGGCGATCGCGTCCTCGACCCCGGCCGGCCACGGGTGCTCGGGTGCGAGCCGGTAGTCGACGGAGACGACGACGGCCTCACAGCTGTTCGCCAGGGTACGCGCGGTGAGGTCGTGGGTGTCGAGGTCGCCGATCACGAAGCCGCCGCCGTGCAGCAGCACGATCGTCGGCAACGGGCCGGGGAGTGCCGGGCGGTAGACGCGAGCCGGCCGCTCGCCGTCACCACCGGGAACGGTGACGTCCTCGATGGACGCCACGACGGGCAGCAAGGCCGGGTCGCGCAGGTCGACGGTCAGCGCGCGAAAGCCCGCGCGGGCCTCGGCGGGCGTCGCCTGAGACATCGGCGGGTTGCCGGCGGCCGCGATCATCTCCAGCAGGCCGGCCAGGTGGGGGTCGAGCGGCATGGGTCTCCTTCGCGAGAGGGGGTCAGGTGAAGGCGTTGATGCCGGTCTCGGCACGCCCGATCAGCAGCTTCTGGATCTGGCTGGTGCCCTCGTAGAGGGTCATCACCCGGGCGTCGCGGAGGTACTTCGCGGCGGGATACTCATCGACGTACCCGGCGCCGCCGTAGACCTGGATCGCGTTGTTGGCGGCGCGTACGGCGGCCTCCGAGGCGAACAGCTTGGCTTTGGAGGCAGCGGTGCCGAACGGCTCGCCCCGGTCGATCAGGTCGGCGCAGCGCCACACCAGCAATCGCGCGGCGTCGGCGTCGACGGACATGTCGGAGATCAGCTCCTGGACCAGCTGGAAGGCGCCGATCGGCCTCCCGAACTGGGTGCGCGACGTGGCGTAGCCGACCGCGGTCTCCAGGCAGCCCTGGACGATGCCGACACATCCCGCAGCGACCGAGACCCGGCCCTTGTCGAGGGTGGTCATCGCGATCTTGAAGCCCTGACCCTCCTCGCCGAGCAGCGCGTCGGCGGGCACCCGGACGTCGGAGAGGAACAGCTCGGCCGTCGCCTGGCCGCGCAGGCCCAGCTTGCCCTTGATCTCGCGAGCCTCGAAACCGGGCGAGTCGGTCGGCACCAGGAAGGCGCTGACCCCGCGCGGCCCCTCGCCGCCGGTGCGCGCGAAGACCAGCGCGACGTCGGCCCAGGTGCCGTTGGTGATGAAGAGCTTCTGCCCGCTGATCAGGTAGTCGGACCCGTCCTTGCGGGCCTTCGACGTCAGGTTGCCGGCGTCGGAGCCGGTGTCGGGCTCGGTCAGCCCGAAGCAGCCGAGGGTGGTGCCCGCGGCGATGCCGGGCAGCCAGGCCTGCTTCTGCTCCTCGGTGCCGAAGCCGAGGATCGACTTGCCGACCAGGCCGTTGGAGACCGAGACGATCCCGCGCAGCGCCGAGTCGGCGCGGCCGAGCTCCTCCATGCCGAGCACGTAGGTCAGGTAGTCGCCGCCCAGCCCGCCGTACTCCTCGGGGATGGTGAGGCCGAAGAAGCCGATCTCGGCCATCTTGGCGATGATCGCGAGGTCGACGGACTCGGCGCGGTCCCACTCGGTGCGGTGCGGGATGGCTTCCTTCTCGAGGAAGTCGCGAGCGAGGTCGCGGAAGCTCTGCTGCTCGTCGTTGAGGCTCAGGTCCATGGTGTCGACGCTCTCATGAGGGGGCGGGCAGGTCGATGAGCAGGGCGAGCGCGGCCCGGTGCGCCTCGGGGGAGCCGAGTAGCAGCGCATCAGCCTTGGCCCGCTTGAGGTGCAGATGGGCGGGGTGCTCCCACGTCATCCCGAGGCCGCCGTGGAGCTGGATCGCCTCCTCGGCGGCGTGCACCGCGGTCTCGCCGCAGAAGGCTGCCGCGACAGCGACCGCCACCGGGGCGTCCGGGTCGTCGGTGGCCAGCGTGGCCGCCGCGTAGCGGGCCGCCGCGTCCGCCTGCTCGACCTCGGCGTACAGGTCGGCGAGCCGGTGCTTGAGGGCCTGGAAGCCACCGACGACGCGGCCGAACTGACGCCGCTCCTTCAGGTAGCCGATCGTGGTCTCCAGGGCCCACCGGGCGATCCCGACCTGCTCGGCCGCGAGCAGGCCGGCGCCGGTGAGCAGGGCATGGTCGATCGCGGCCGCCGCGTTGTCGGAGACCAGCGTCCGCTCGGCCCCGGTGAGGTCGACCTCGTGGAGGGGCCGGGTCATGTCGAGGGACCCGACAGGGGTGACGCTCGCGCCGCGCACGGCGTACAGCGCGTCGCCCTCCGGCAGCAGCAGCACGTCCGCGGGCAGCCCCACGGTGATGAGCGCGGCCGGACCGTGACGCAGCGCGGTCGGGCGGAGCAGCAGCGCCGCCGTCCGCTCACCGCTCGCCAGGGTCGGCAGGATCGTCTCGTCCGCGAGGGCGACCAGGAGGGTCGTCGCGACGACGCTCGAGGTCAGGAACGGCGAGGGCGCTGCCGCCCGGCCGATCTCCTCCAGCACGGCAGCCGCCTCGCGCGCGGTCGCGCCGGCGCCGCCGAGGGACTCGGGCACCAGCAGGCCCGGCAGGCCGAGGTCGGTGAACCCCGACCACAGCGGTTCGGACACCTCGTCGGTGCCGTCGTACAACCGGTTGACCAGGTCGGTCGGCGCGTGCTTCTCGAGGACCTTGCGCACCGACGCGCGCAGGTCGGTCTCGACGTCGTCGGGCAGCAGGCTGACATCAGCCGGAGGGGTGAGGGTCATCGGGGGAGGTCCTTCCACGGGATGTCCTTGTCGACGCGGTGCTCGGTGGGCAGGCCGAGGACGCGCTCGGAGACCACGTTGCGCAGCACCTCCGACGTGCCACCCTCGATGGAGTTGCCCTTGGCCCGCAGGTAGCGGTAGCCGGCGTCGCGGCCGAAGAAGTCGACGCGGGTGGGTCGGCGCATCTCCCAGCTGTCATAGCGCAGTCCCTCGTCGCCGAGCAGGTCGACCTCGAGGGAGGAGAGCTCCTGGTTGATCCGGGCGAAGGACAGCTTCATCGCCGACCCCTCGGGCCCGGGCACGCCGACCGCCATCTTCTGGCGCAGCCGGGTGGCCGTGATGCGAGCGACCTCGGTGTCGATCCAGCCGCGCAGCAGCCGCTCGTGGGTCTCGGGTGTGCGCAGCTCGGGGCGGGTGCGCCAGGTCTCGGCGACGTTCATGACCATGCCGTACTCGCGAGGGAACGCGCCGCCGCCGATCGCGACCCGCTCGTTGGAGAGCGTCGCGTTGGCGACCTTCCAGCCCTCGCCGACCTCGCCGACCCGGTCGGAGTCCGGGATCCGTGCGTCGGTCAGGAAGACCTCGTTGAACTCCGCCTCGCCGGTGATCTGGCGCAGCGGCCGCACGTCGACGCCCGCGTCGTGCATGTCCAGGATGAAGTACGACAGGCCCGCGTGCTTGGGCCGGTCGGGGTCGGTGCGCACGATCATGATGGCCCGGTCGGCGATGTGGGCCGAGGAGGTCCACACCTTCTGACCGTTGACGATCCAGGTGTCGTTGTCGAGCACGGCACGTGTGGACAGGCCCGCGAGGTCGGAGCCGGCGCCCGGCTCGGAGAAGAGCTGGCACCACACCTCCTCGCCGCACCACAGCGGCCGCAGGTAGCGCTGCTTCTGCTCCTCGGTGCCGAAGGCGAGGATCGTCGGAGCGGCCATGCCCAGCCCGATGCCGATCCGGCGCGGGTCGTTGTCGGGAGCACCGGCCTTGTAGAGCGCCTTCTCGACGGTCGGCTGCAGGCCGCGGGGCAGGCCGAGCCCGCCCAGGCCCTCGGGGAAGTGCACCCACGCCAGGCCGGCGTCGAAGCGAGCCCGCAAGAAGTCCGCGCGGTCGGTCGTGTCAGGGGGGTGCGACGCCAGCAGGGCGTCGACCCGCTCGAGCAGCTGAGTCTCATCCATCGGTGTCACCCCTCCGTCTGACGGGCGATCTCGGCCTTGGCGAGCGAGTTCTTGTGCACCTCGTCGGGTCCGTCGGCGAAGCGGAGCGTGCGGATGCCGGCGTACGCCGAGGCGAGCGGGAAGTCCTGCGACAGGCCACCCGCGCCGTGCACCTGGATCGCCTTGTCGAGGATCCACTGCACCGTCTGCGGGGTGGCGATCTTGATCGCCTGGATCTCCGAGTGCGCCCCACGGTTGCCGACGGTGTCCATCAGCCACGCGGTCTTGAGGACCAGCAGCCGCAGCTGCTCGATCTTGACCCGGGACTCCGCGATCCAGTCGCGGACCACGCCCTGGGCCGAGATCGGCCGACCGAACGCGACCCGGGAGTCGGCACGACGGCACATCAGCTCGATCGCGGACTCGGCGACGCCGATCGCCCGCATGCAGTGGTGGATCCGGCCGGGGCCCAGCCGGGCCTGGGCGATGGCGAAGCCGGCACCCTCCTCGCCGATCAGGTTGGTCACCGGCACCCGGGCGTCGTTGAACACGATCTCGGCGTGACCGCCGTGCTCGTGGTCGTCGTAGCCGAAGACCTCCATGCCGCGGACGATCTCGACCCCCGGGGTGTCACGGGGGACCAGGATCTGGCTCTGCTGGCGGTGCCGCGAGGCGGTCGGGTCGGTCTTGCCCATGGTGATGAAGATCTTCGCCTGCGGGTTCATGGCGCCGGTGATCCACCACTTGCGGCCGTTGAGGACGTACTCGTCGCCGTCGCGCTCGATGCGCGTCTCGATGTTGGTGGCGTCCGACGACGCGACGTCGGGCTCGGTCATCGCGAACGACGAGCGGATCTCGGCCGCGAGCAGCGGCTGGAGCCACTGCTCCTTCTGCTCCGGGGTGCCGAACAGCGAGAGCACCTCCATGTTGCCGGTGTCGGGCGCCGAGCAGTTGAGCACCGCGGGGGCGAGGTGGCTGCTGCGGCCGGTGAGCTCTGCCAGCGGTGCGTACTGCAGGTTGGTGAGCCCGGGGCTGTCGGCGTGCTCGGGGGGCAGGAAGAGGTTCCACAGCCCGAGCTCGCGGGCCTCGGCCCGCAGCTCCTCGAGGATCGGGGCGGTCGACCACGCCCACGGGTCGTCCTGGCCGGTCAGCTGGTCGTGGAACACCTGCTCCGACGGCTTGATCCGGTCGGTCAGGAAGGTGCTCAGCCGATCGCGCAGCTCGGTGGTCTTGTCGTCGAATCCGAAGTCCATGGGTCTCCCTTGCTCAGTTGTCCTGGGTGAGTGCGTCGAGCCCGGCCGCGATCAGGGGGTCGAAACCGGCGCCGATCTGGTCGAAGCCCTCGCCGACTGTCTGGCCCTGCAGGTAGCGGAAGTTGATGCCCTCGAGGATCACCGCGAGCTTGAAGTAGGCGAGCCCGAGGTGCCAGCTCATGTCGCCGAGGTCGCGGCCGCTGGCGGCGGCGTACTGCTCGAGGTGGGTCGCCGGCGGCGGGTAGCCCGGTGCCCGGCTCACGTCGGAGACCAGGCCGCTGCCGGGCAGCGACGACAGCCGGTCGTAGACCAGCAGCAGCGCCAGGTCGGTGCGGGTGTCGCCGAGGGTCGCCATCTCCCAGTCGACGACGGCCTTGATCTGGTCGTCGTCACCGGTGAGCAGGTTGTCGAGGCGGTAGTCGCCGTGCACGATGCCGACGACGGCCGGGTCGTCGGCGGGCACCCGCTCGGTGAGCCGCCGGTGCAGCTCCTCGGCATCGGGGTGCTCGCGGGTCTTCGAACCCTCGAGCTGGCGGCCCCACCGGCGCACCTGGCGCTCCAGGAAGCCCTGGGGGCGGCCGAACTCGTCCAGCCCGACCGCCGCTGGGTCGACCGCGTGCAGGGCGGCGAGCACGTCGATCATCCGGCCGGCGATCGTGGCGGTCCGTTCGGGGCCGAGCGGCTCGAGCTGGGTGGCCGAGCGGTACGCCGTACCGATCACCCGCTCCATCACGTAGAACGGCGCTCCGAGCACGTCCGGGTCGGCGCAGTGGGCGTAGGTGGTGGGGACCGGGACAGGGGTGGGCACCAGTGCGGACATCGCGGTGTACTCGCGGCCCATGTCGTGGGCGGTCGCCTGCACGTGGCCCAACGGGGGTCGGCGCACGATCCACCAGGCGTCACCGTCGGTGACCTCGTAGGTCAGGTTGGACCGGCCGCCGGCGATCAGCCGGCCACGGAGCTCGGGTCCGAGCTCGCCGGGTCGCGCGGCGTCGTACCACCTGCGGAACGCGGTGAGGTCGAGGCCGGGGATGTCGCTGGACGTCAGCTCGTCGGTCACGGGGTGGTCCCTGCCTCGTCGACCTTCTGCTGCAACCGGCGCATGCCGGACAGCCAGCGGTCCGTGTCGGTGGCGCGGGCGACGTAGTAGTCGGCCACCTCGGGGTGGGGGAGCACCAGGAAGCGGCCCTCCGTGATCGCTGCGACGACGGCGTCGGCGACCGCCTCGGGCGGCAGCGCGCTGTCGCGGGAGAGCAGCGCCTGCAGGGGCCCGGAGTCCTCGAGCATCTTGGTCTGGACACCCTGCGGGCAGATCGCGTGCACGTCGACGCCGCGGGCGCCGTACGTCACCGAGAGCCACTCGGCGAACCCGACGGCCGCGTGCTTGGTGACGGAGTACGGCGCGCTGCCGATCATCGTGAGCAGGCCGGCCGCCGATGCGGTGACGACGAACCGGCCGCCGCCGCCGTCCTCCAGCCAGCGCGGCACCAGCTCGCGCGCCGCCCGGACGTGTGCCATCACGTTGACGTCAGTGACCCGCTGCCAGACCTCGTCCGAGGCCTGGAGGCTGTCGACGCCGCCGGCGCCGTCGATGCCGGCGTTGGCGAAGAACACGTCGACCCGGCCGAGAGCGTCGGTGGCCTCCGCGACGAGTGCCCGGACGCCCGCAGTCGAGGAGACGTCGCCGGGGATCGCGGTGCCGCCGATCTCCTCGGCCACCGCGCCGGCGTTGTGGGCGTCGAGGTCGTTGACCACGACGCGGGCGCCCTCGGCGGCCATCCGGACGGCGAGGGCGCGGCCGATGCCGCGGCCGGCGCCGGTGACGACGACCCCCTTGTCCTGGAGCTGGTCCATCACACGCCGCCGGTGAGGGTCACGCCACCGTCGAGGGTGATCGTCTGGCCGGTCAGCCACCCGGCGTCCTCGGACAGCAGGAAGGCGACCGTGCCGGCGACGTCGGCGGGGATCCCGAGCCGCTTGAGCGGGTAGGCCGCGGAGACCTCGTCCTCGCGGCCCTCGTAGAGAGCCGTGGCGAACTGGGTCTTCACCACGGCGGGCGCGACCGCGTTGACCCGGATGCCGGGGCCGAGCTCGACCGCGAGGGACTCGGTGAGGCTGATCAGCATCGCCTTCGAGGCGCCGTACATGGAGATGCCGGGGGCGGGCTTCACGCCCGACACCGAGGAGATGTTGACGATCGAGCCGCCGTGCTCGCCCATCCAGGCCCGGTGGGCGGTCTGCACCCAGGCGAGGGCGCCGATGGCGTTGACCTCGACGATCTTGCGGGCGGCGCCGAGGTCGAGGTCCATCAGGGGGCCGTAGGCGGGGTTGATGCCGGCGTTGTTGACCAGCAGGTCGAGGCTGCCGAACGTCTCGATGGTGCGGCGTACGGCGTCCTCGCGGTGCTCGGGGTCGTCGGCCTTGCCGGCGACCGCGATCGCGTGCTCGGGGCCGCCGAGGCTGGCGACGGCGTCCTCGAGGGCCTCCGGCTTGCGGGCGGTCAGGCAGACCTTGGCGCCCTCCTCGACCAGGCGCTGGGCGATGCCCAGACCGATTCCGCGGCTGGCGCCGGTGACGACGGCGACCTTTCCGGCGAGACGATGCACGTGCTTCCTCCGGGTGATGTCGGGTGTGTGACTAAGCGCTTGCTTACCTTCTGGGGTAACGTACCCCACACGTCAACCCGGCTAACCCCCCGATCGGAGAGCGCGGATGGACCGGCCCGATGCGCGCACCCGCCTGGCGCGTGCCGCCGTGGACGCCTTCGCTGCGCGGGGGTTCCACGGCACCACGACGCGCGACATCTCGGCTGCGGCGGGGATGAGCCCGGCTGCCCTCTACGTGCACCACCGTTCCAAGGAGGAGCTGCTCTTCGAGCTCGCCCGGGTCGGTCACGAGCGGGTGCTGGAGATGGTCCGGGAGTCGGTGTCCGGCTCCGAGGACCCGGTCGAGCAGCTCTCCTGCTTCGTCGAGGCGTTCGTCAGCGACCACGCCCGCGTGCACACCGGCGCCCGGGTGATCAACTACGAGCTCGCCGCCCTGACCCCCGAGCACCTCACGGTGATCGCCGCGATCCGCCGCGACATCGACGCGGTGCTGCGTACGGTGATCGACCGTGGGGCGGCCGCCGGCGTCTTCACCACTCCCGACGCCCACATGACCACCCTCGCGGTGCTGTCCCTCGGCATCGACGTCGCCCGCTGGTACCGCGACGACGGCTCCTGGACCCCCGACGAGATCGCCGCGCACTACCGGGTGCTGGCGCTGCGGATGGTCGGCGTTCCCTCGCTGGTCGAGTAGCGGCGCGTCCCTCGTTGGTCAGCGGCGCGTCCCTCGTTGGTCGAGTAGCGAGCGCCAGCGGCGCGTCCCTCGTTGGTCGAGTAGCGAGCGCCAGCGAGCGTATCGAGACCGTCGCCGGGGTCGTGGGTCTCGATACGCCGCCTCGTTCCTCGGCGGCTACTCGACCACCGAGGTGGGGGTTGCGTTCGTTGGTGGCTGCTGCGACCGACCGAGGGTGGGGTTCGTTGGTCGAGTAGCGAGCGCCAGCGGCGCGTCCCTCGTTGGTCGAGTAGCGAGCGCCAGCGAGCGTATCGAGACCGTCGCCGGGGTCTCGATACGCCGCCTCGTTCCTCGGCGGCTACTCGACCACCGAGGGTGGGGTCGTTCGTTGGCGGCTGCTCGACCAGCGAGGGTGGGGTTCGTTGGTCGGTAGCGGCGCCAGCGGCGCGTCACTCGTTGGTCGAGTAGCGAGCGCCAGCGAGCGTATCGAGACCGTCGCCTGGGTCGTGGGTCTCGATACGCCGCCTCGTTCCTCGGCGGCTACTCGACCACCGAGGTGGGGTTCGTTCGTTGGCGGCTGCTGGACCAGCGAGGGTGGGGTTCGTTGGTCGAGTAGCGAGCGCCAGCGAGCGTATCGAGACCGTCGCCGGGGTCGTGGGTCTCGATACGCCGCCTCGTTCCTCGGCGGCTACTCGACCACCGAGGGTTGGGTTCGTTGGTCGAGTAGCGAGCGCCAGCGAGCGTATCGAGACCGTCGCGGGGGTCTCGATACGCCGCCTCGTTCCTCGGCGGCTACTCGACCACCGAGGTGGGGTTCGTTCGTTGGCGGCTGCTCGACCAGCGAGGGTGGGGTTCGTTCGTTGGCGGCTGCTCGACCAACGAGGGTTGGGTTCGTTGGTCGAGTAGCGAGCGCCAGCGAGCGTATCGGGACCGGCCGTCTGGCAGGCTGATCGCATGAGCTACGAGGCCGCAGCGAACCGATACGACACCGCAGCCACCGGGATGGAATACCGGTCCACCGGTCGCAGCGGGCTGAGGCTCCCGGTGATCTCGCTGGGGCTCTGGCAGAACTTCGGCGACGACCGGTCGGAGGACAACCAGCGCGCGATCCTGCGCCGGGCCTTCGACCGCGGGGTGACGCACTTCGACCTCGCCAACAACTACGGGCCGCCGTACGGCCGGGCGGAGGAGAACTTCGGTCGCTACCTGAAGGACGACTTCGCGCCCTACCGCGACGAGCTGGTCATCTCGACGAAGGCGGGCTACGACATGTGGCCCGGTCCCTACGGCCAGGGCGGCGGCTCGCGGAAGTACGTGCTCGCCTCGCTCGACCAGTCGCTGGCCCGGATGGGTCTCGACTACGTCGACATCTTCTACAGCCACCGCTTCGACCCCGAGACGCCCGTCGAGGAGACGATGGCGGCCCTGGATCACGCGGTGCGCCAGGGCAAGGCGCTGTACGCCGGCATCTCGTCCTACTCCGCCGAGAAGACCAGGGAGGCGGCCTCGATCGCCCGCGAGCTGGGTACGCCGCTGCTGATCCACCAGCCGTCCTACTCGATGCTGAACCGCTGGATCGAGGAGGACCTGCTCGACGAGCTCGAGGAGCAGGGGATGGGCTGCATCGTCTTCTCGCCGCTGGCCCAGGGGCTGCTGACCGACCGCTACCTCGACGGCATCCCCGAGGACTCCCGGGCGGCGCGCGACGGCTCCACCCTCGGCGGCGACCACCTCGAGGAGTCCAAGCTGCGGCACGTCCGCAGGCTCGACGAGATCGCCGGGGCCCGCGGCCAGAAGCTCGCCCAGCTGGCGCTCCAGTGGGCGGTCCGCGACCCGCGGGTGACCTCGGCGGTCATCGGTGCCTCGTCGGTCGAGCAGCTCGACACCAACCTCGACGCGATCGCCGGCCCGGCGTTCACCGACGAGGAGCTCGCCGAGATCGACCGCGACGCGGTCGAGGCCGGGATCAACCTCTGGGCGAAGTCCACTCAGGACTGACCCCGGAGTCCCTATCATGACGGGCATGACATCGGTCGCGCGAGAGCACGGTGCGCTCCGCGAGAACGTCGTGGCGGCGCTGCGAGCCGAGATCATCAGCGGCCGGCTCGCGCCCGGGGAGCCGCTGCGCACCGAGGTCGTCATGCACCGCTTCGGGGTGTCGAACTCGCCGCTGCGCGAGGCCTTCGCCCAGCTGGCCTCCGAGGGCCTGGTCGTCGTCGAGCGCAACCGGGGCGCGTGGGTCGCGCCGCTGACGCGCGAGGCTGCCGCCGACGTGATGCGGGTCGGCGGACTGCTCATGGAGTACGTCCTGCGCTGGGGGCTGCCCCGCTTCGTCCCGGGTGACGTCGCCACCCTGCGTCGGTCCGCGCTCGACTTCGAGCTGGCGCACCGCAGCGGCGACCTGAACACGGCGTACGCCGAGGCCGACCGCTTCGGCACCCAGCTGCTCGAGCGCAGCGGCAGCCGGGAGCTCACCCACTCGTTCCTGGCGCTGCTGCCCCGACTCCAGCGGCTGGTCCGGCTGCTCGACCCGCTCGACTACCTCGCCCTCCAGTCCTCGCTCCAGACCGCGGTCCTCGCCTCGGCCGAGGACCGCGACGTGGAGAGCGCGGTGGTCGCCGTCGGGTCGATCTGGCGCCAGGTCACCCGCGCGGTCGAGGACATCGGTGCCGACGTCCTGGGGTCCTGAGGCGGCTTCGATGGGCACGGTCGCGACCCACCCGTCGGTGGTCGCGCTGCGTCGTCGGCAGCGGGCGGGCGCGATCAGCCGACGTGTCGGCTGGATGCTGCTCCCGACCATGGTGGCGGCCACCGCGGTGCACTATGCGGGCGGTGACGACGACAGCCTCGGGGGTGTGGTGCTGGTCGCGATGGTCGTCGTGCTGAACACCGTGCACATCGGCCTGTCGTTCTACGTGTTCGGCCTGGTCCGCCCGCGGCGGACGCTGAAGGTCTTCCACATCTACTTCGGCTACGCGCTCGGTCTGGTGATCTGGGCGTCGCAGACCAACCTGGACCGTGAGCCTCTGCACACCTGGCTGACGATCCTGATGTTCTGCGGGATCGCCGTACACCTCCTCCTGGGGGCGCGCTACGCGGCCCGTCGCCGAGCCGCGCAGCACGGCCTCAGCGGATGAGCACCCGGGCGGCGTCGCTGGAGCGGGTGTCGCGCAGGGTGTCGCTGACCTTGCTGCCGGCGTAGGTCACCAGCAGCCGGCCGGCGCGGGTCGGCCCCCACGTGAAGCTGCCGCGCTGGACCCCGTCGGTGGCCGTCCTGCCCAGCCGCACGGAGGTCAGGACCTTCGTCCTGCCCTGCCGCGGGTCGAAGCTCACCTTGACCACCCGGCGAGCACCGCCCGGGGCGCCGGTGAGCTTGACCGACCACGTCTTCCGGACACCCGCACGCACCGAGGTGGTGCCCGGCGAGAGCCGCAGCGAGCTCGGGACGGTGAGCACGGCGGGCGTGGTCGGCGTGCTCGGCCTCGCGTCGCGCACCCAGATGGCCACGGTGCTGCGGTCGAAGGAGCTGAAGACGAGCTCGTTGGTGCCGTTGTCGTCGAGGTCGGCGACAACCGCCCCACCGGCCTGGCCGAAGTGCTCACCCGGGTCGGTCAGCGTGTGCAGCACGGTGCTCCCGCTCGCCTGCTGCTCGATCCAGAACAGCCGCCGGTCGCCGTCGCCGGACACCAGCAGGTCGACATCGTCGTCACCGTCGATGTCGCCGTACCCGAAGACGCCCGGAGCGCCCTGGCCGTAGCCGTAGCGGGAGGTGATGGCGTCGCTGAAGACCGGGTAGCTGCCGGTGGCGTAGTCCGTCGGGCACGCGGGGGAGGGGGTCGCGGGGTTGGAGAGGGTGGTCAGCGTCCACTGTGCGGTCAGGTCGGTGGAGGGGGTGAACTCGGCGACCTCCTCGCCGGGCACGAACCGGTTGGTGCAGCGGTTGTTGTGGTTGGTGCCGATCCACGAGACGGTGCCGGCCTCGCGGAAGTCCGGGACCGGCCGGATCTGGAAGCCCATGCCCAGACCGCGGTCGGCGTCCGTCGCCAGGACGGTCGCGATCGTGCGCGGCGTGAAGTCGTCCGCGCTCAGGGTCGTGTCGGTCCCGGTGCGCTCCAGCCAGAGGAACGACGCGGCTCCAGGGGCTCGCGGGACCAGGTCGAAGTACTGCGAGGAGACGATGTCGGTGTCGCCGTCACCGTCGACGTCGTGGACGACCGGCAGGCTGCCGCCGACGTCCGCGAGCGGGATCGGGTCGGCGAAGCTCAGGTCCGGGCGGCCCTTGAAGAACTGCATCTCGACGTCGTCGTCGGTCGGGTCGCCGGCGTTCCTGCCCTGCTCGCCCACCGACAGCAGATCCTTCACACCGTCGCCGTCGAGGTCGGTGAGCTGGACTCCGTGGTAGGACCAGGGCTGTCCGGTGATCACGTCGTGCCGCTCGAACGGGAGCAGCGCGCCGGCGGGGCCGAGCCCGTGGTTCTCCCACCAGGTGATCGCGCCGCGGGACTGGGCGGACTCGGCGGGGAAGGTGTCGAAGAAGTAGCCCGATGGCACGATCAGGTCCTGGTCGCCGTCGCCGTCCACGTCGGCCACCGTGCTCTGGTTGGGGAAGACGATCCCCGCGGTCGCGTCGAAGACGGTGACCTTGGTCCAGTCGCCGAGGTTGGCCCCGGGGCGGTAGACCTGCAGCGTGCCCCCGCCGGCCGGCCGGCCGCCCGGGCCGAGGGCGCCGTACCCGCTGGTCACGATGTCCTGCTCCCCGGCGACGACCTCTCCGACGACGGAGAAGCTGGCGCCGGTGGCGGCGGTGTCGATGTTGACCCGGTGGAACGACGGGCCGGCCGTGTCGACGGCTGGATCGCCGATGGCGTCGGCGGCCGGGATGGTGGCGACCGTGGGCAGGATCAGGGCGAGTCCCGCGGTCGCGAGGACGGCGACAGCGGATCGGGCATGGAGGGGCACGGGGACTCCTGGAGGTGGGGTGGAGACACCCTGCCAGATTTCGCACAATCATGGAGGACTTCGCGAAAAATTGGTCAGTCGGGTGGCGCGACCCGGTCCCGGCCGTTCTCCCAGAGCTGGCAGCCGACGAGCACCACGATCGCCAGCAGCGCCCCGGCGAGCACATCGATCACGTAGTGCTCGGCGTAGTAGACGAGCGCGGTCGACATCAGCAGCGGGTAGGCGACCAGCAGCCAGCGCCATGGCGACTGGAGCCGCTGGATGCCGTAGATCGCGATCAGGAACGTGATGCCGGCGTGCAGCGACGGCATCGCCGCGACCGGGTTGCCGACGCCCTGGAGCACCAGGTCGAAGCGGCCGAGCCCGATGTCGTGCCAGCCGCGACCGGTGATCCGGACGACGTCGGCATGCAGCCAGCCCTCCTCTGATGCCATCCACGGCGGTGCCATCGGGTAGACGAAGTAGATGACCAGCGCGCCGAAGTTGATGATCACGTAGCGCCGCATCCACTTGACCCACTCGACGCGGTTGCGCACCCACAGCACCGCGGCGATGGTCAGGCCGGTGACGAAGTGCGTGGCGTAGACGGTGGTGAACATGACGTCGTACCAGCGAGGCTCGCTCGCCTTGAGGCACGGATCGCCGCACCAGGCGCGCTGCAGCCGTTCGGTGGGGGTCTCACCGAACCCGAGCCAGGTGTCGAACGAGATCGGCATCTGCACGTGGACCGGCAGACCGAGCTCGTCGGTGAGACCGCGGCTGAAGAAGTAGATGACGAGCCCCAGGACCGGAAGCCACCAGTCCCTGAGGAAGTTCAGGTGGTAGCGGGGCCGCGCCTCGATGTTCCACGCGATGGTGCCGAACCACAGCCAGACGAACACCTGAACGGTGTCGTTGGGGATCCCGAGGAACTCCGACCAGAGCGCCAGCAGCGCGGCGTAGACCGCCATCGCGAGCACTCGGACCTTGCGCCGGGTCCGCGGGTAGGGGAGCGGTCGGAGATTGCCGGCGAGCTGGCGCTCGTCCTCCGTGGCTCCCCGGGTCATGCACGAGATTCTAGGAGGCGGTTCGCGAGCGCCGTACGCCGCGCTGCGCCATGATCGGTCGAGCAGCGTCGATGCGGCTGGAGGCGATCGTGGGACGTGCTGGCAAGAGGGTCGTGGCGCTGGCTGCTGTGGTCGTCCTCGGCGCTGCCGTGGTGGTGCCCGTCGCGGTGAGCGCGTTCGGTGACGGCGACCGGACCGAGGACGGCTCCGAGGTCGTCCGGGAGTCCCAGGTCGTCGGACGCACCGACGACGGCTGGCAGACGATCGGCTACGACGGCGTCGAGGTCGACCTGCCGAGCGACTGGGTCAGGATGGACACCTCGGGCTGCGAGTTCAGCTTCGAGCGCTGGGGACCGCCCGACCTGGAGCCGTGCGCGCCGTCCGGCGGTGTCGCGTTCTACGTCTCGGCCACCTTCGACCCGGCCCACCGGTCCGGATCGATCCGGTCCGAGTCGACGGAGGGCCTCCCCTCCTTCAGCGGCTACGTGTACGGCGGCGACTACGCCGCCTACGTCAGCACCGACGACCGCGACCGGGCCTGGCGGGTGCTCGCCTCCTTCCGCGCAGACGGTGAGACCCCGTCCTACCTCGTCGACGGGCCCACCATCGTCGGCGCCTGGGGCGAGCTGGTCGAGGTGCCGGCCTCGTGGGTCAAGACCAGCGCGGCCACCTGGTGCGAGGGACCGGGGCCGGATGACGCCTCACGATGCTCGCCGCGGGGAGAGGTGCTGCGCTTCCACTCCCCGGGGCAGCCTGACGAGGTCACCGGCTCCGTCCTACAGGACGAGGCCGGCACGTGGGTCGGGTCCGCACGGCTCTCTCGCGACGTGTGGGTCAGCGTCGAGGCGCCGACCCAGGCGATCGGCGACCTGGTGCTCGCGTCCGCGCGCGACCTCCAGGACTTCGGCCAACGGGTCATCCGGCACGGCTAGCGCGCGCTGCGGTTCTCCGACACGACTCCCGGGAAGGCGGTGACCAGGCCCCGAAGTCCCTTGTCGCTGCGGTCGAAGCGGAAGACATGGCGCAGGTGCGCGACGGTGGCTTGCCGGACCGCTGGCCAGGCCTCGGTGGGCGGCAGCGCGGGCGGTTCGCAACCGTCCGACGCCAGCAGTGCCAGCTGCGGCGGCACCGTGACGCCGAGCAGCGCGGCCACCTCGAGCAGTCCACCCTCCGACTCCCCGACCTCGCACAGGTCGCTGAACGCGTGGTGGCCGCCACCGAGCAGCACCAGCCGCTTCGGCTTGCGCAGCGCCTTGTAGGCACTGACCATGTCGGCGCTGTCGACGACACCGTCCGATGTGGCGGCCATCAGCAGACCGGGCTTCTTCGGCACGGTGCTGCGGGGGCCGTGCTCCGCCTCGCCGAACGCGCCGACCGTGGCTCCCGCCATGCCGACGAACGTCTTCACGCGGGTGTCGTTCACGGCCCACGCCTCGACGGCGGCGCCGCCGGCGGAGTGCCCCACCGCGCCGACCCGGCCGAGGTCGACGTGTCGGTGGAAGATGCTGCGCCGGTTGGCGGCCTTGTCCTTCATCAGGGTGACGGTGGCTCGCAGGTCGCCGACGTCCGTGGTGTCGCCCGCCGCCCCGCCCAGGACCGTGGTGAGGTCGCGGCTGTGGTGGTCCGGGGCGGCCACGATGAAGCCCCACGAGGCGAGCCACGACGTGAGGAAGCTCGACTGGTCGCGGAAGCCGGCGTACCCGTGGCTGAAGACCACCAGCGGGAAGCGGCCGCGGGCCACGTCGACCCCGCGCACCCCTCCGCTGGGATAGCTCACGGTGGCGCCGGCGGGGAGCAGTGACTGCATGAACTCCGGGAGCCAGTCGACGACGTCGTACGACGCGGGCCGCTTGCCGACGGCGTCGGCGAACTTGGCGGGGTACCAGACCTCGACCGGCGCCCCGTTCGTCCGCAGCTCCAGCGTCCTCTCGCCCACGCGGTAGGGGCCGCGCTTGGTGAAGGACGTCGGTCCGAGGTCCTTCACGACCGGGACCCGGTCGCCGCCGATGACGGCGGTCGGCGCGGCCCGGTCGCTGGACGGGGCCACCGCGGACGCCGGCACGGTGGCGGTCAGGGCGACGGCCAGCGCCGCGACGGCGGCCAGGGCCAGGGCGCCGGCCCTCGATGCGGTGCGCCGTGGTTCACGATCAGCCATGGTTTCGGACTCCTCCGGGGTCGGGTGGTGCTCGACCAGCGAGCGCACTGCACCGTACGCCGCTGCCACGCCTCCCGTCGCGATAACCGGGTGGCCCGTCCGCTCCTGATGCCGGACAATCCTCCGACGTGGGACACGTGGATGTGGCAGGGGTGCGCTATGAGCTGCCCGACGGGCGAGTGCTGCTGGACGACGTGTCCTTCCGGGTCGGTGAGGGCGCCAAGGTCGCGCTGGTCGGCTCCAACGGCGCCGGCAAGACGACGCTGCTGCGGATCATCACCGGCGAGCTGACCCCGCACGCGGGGGCGGTGACCCGGTCCGGCGGCCTCGGCGTGATGCGGCAGATGGTCAACGCCGGGCTCGGCGAGGACCCCACGGTCCTCGACCTGCTGCTCAGCGTGTCCCCGACCCGGATCCGGGAGGCGGCAGCGGCCGTCGACACCTGGGAGCTGGCCCTGATGGACACCGACGACGAGAAGACCCAGATGGCCTACGCCCACGCGCTCTCGGAGTACGCCGACGCCGGCGGCTACGACGTCGAGGTGACGTGGGACGTCTGCGCCGTGGCGGCGCTCGGGGTGCCGTTCGAGCGCGCGAAGTACCGCCGGCTGAGCACCCTGTCGGGGGGCGAGCAGAAGCGGCTGGTGCTGGAGTTCCTGCTCCGCGGACCCGACGAGGTGCTGCTGCTCGACGAGCCGGACAACTTCCTCGACGTCCCCGGCAAGATCTGGCTCGAGCAGCGGGTCCGCGAGTCGGACAAGACGATCCTGATGATCAGCCACGACCGCGAGCTGCTGAACAACACCGCCACCCGGGTGGTCACCGTCGAGCTGGGTCACGCGGGCAACCTGGTGTGGACCCACCCGGGGGGTTTCGCGTCGTACCACGAGGCCCGCCGCGACCGGTTCGCCCGCTTCGAGGAGATGCGCAAGCGGTGGGACGAGGAGCACGCCAAGATCAAGGCGCTCGTGCTCCGGCTCAAGATCAAGGCGGAGTACAACGACGGCATGTCCTCGCAGTACCGCGCCGCCCAGACCCGGCTGCGCAAGTTCGAGGAGGCGGGGCCGCCGACCGAGCAGCCCCGCGAGCAGCAGGTCACGATGCGGCTCAAGGGCGGGCGCACCGGCAAGCGTGCGGTCGTCTGCGAGGGCCTGGAGCTCACCGGGCTGATGAAGCCCTTCGACCTCGAGGTCTGGTACGGCGAGCGGGTCGCCGTGCTCGGGTCCAACGGCTCCGGGAAGTCGCACTTCCTGCGCCTCCTCGCCGCCGGTGGCAGCGACCCGGACGTCGAGCACCGACCGGTCGGCGAGGTCGCGGTCAAGCCGGTCCTGCACCAGGGCAAGGCCAAGCTCGGCGCGCGGGTGCGCCCCGGCTGGTTCGTGCAGACCCACGAGCACCCCGAGCTGATCGGCCGGACGCTGCTCGAGGTGCTGCACCGCGGCGACGGCCACCCCGGCGGCCGCGCCGGGATGGGGCGCGAACAGGCCGCCCGGGTCCTCGACCGCTACGAGCTGGCGCACGCCGGCGAACAGCGCTTCGAGTCGCTCTCCGGCGGTCAGCAGGCGCGCTTCCAGGTGCTGCTGCTCGAGCTGTCCGGGGCCACCCTGCTGCTGCTCGACGAGCCGACCGACAACCTCGACGTGCAGTCGGCCGAGGCGCTCGAGGAGGGCCTCGAGGCCTTCGACGGCACCGTCCTGGCGGTGACGCACGACCGTTGGTTCGCGCGCGGCTTCGACCGCTTCCTCGTGTACGGCGCGTCCGGCGAGGTCTACGAGTCCGACGGGCCGGTGTGGGACGAGGCCCGGGTGGAGCGCGCCCGGTGAGTGAGCTGGTCCTCCAGCCTGTCGACCCGTTCGACCGCCCTGCCGTCGACGAGTTCCACGACGTCTACCTCGCCGCCGAGCTCGCTCACGGACCGGGCATCGGGTCTCCGTTCATGCGGGAGGAGTATCGGGCCCTGCTCCAGCAGCGGGCCACCAGCCGCTGGATCGGGGGGTACGTCGGCCTGGTGGCCGGTCGGGCGGTCGTCTCGGGCCTGCTCCGGACGCCGCTGCTCGACAACCTCACGAGTGGTGACGTGACGGTGCACGTGCGTCCGGACCGGTGGCGTCGTGGCCTCGGCTCGGCGATGCTGCACGAGCTCGAACGGCAGGCGCTCGAGCGCGGGCGGACCCTGGTCAACGGCGAGGCGGTCTGGAGCCACGAGGCCGGTCCGGACGGCGCAGGTCAGGCCGGTCCCGAGTTCCTGCGCCACCACGGCTACGTCCTCGGGCTGACCGACGTGAAGCGGACCCTCGACCTGCCGGTCGACGAGGCACTGCTCGACGAGCTGGCCGCCGAGGCCGCTCGCTGCCACCCGACGTACACCCTGCGCTCCTGGGTCGGACCCGTCCCCGACGAGCTCCTCACCGGGTGGGCCCGGCTGGTGTCCAGCCTGGTGACCGAGGCACCGACCGGTGAGGTCGAGCGCGAGCCGGAGTCGGCCGACCCCGCGGTGGTGCGGGAGCACGAGGCGATCGCCGCCGCGCAGGGCCGCGCGAAGTACAACACGGTTGCCCTCGACGCGGCCGGTGAGGTGGTCGCCTACACCGATCTCGTGACCACCGTGCACCACCCGGAGCTGGCCTACCAGTGGGGCACGCTCGTCCGACGCGACGCGCGTGGCCATCGGCTGGGCCTGGCCGTGAAGGTCGCCAACCAGCGGCTGCTCCAGCAGGAGTGCCCCGACGCCGAGGTCGTCGCGACCTACAACGCCGAGGTCAACGCCCACATGGTCGGGGTCAACGAGCGACTTGGCTTCCGGCCGGTGGCCCGGCTCGGCGAGTTCCAGAAGCGGCTGGTCGTCAGGACTTCGACGAGTCGGCGTCCGAGTCGAGCTTGAGGCTGGCGGTCTTGGTGTCGCCGTCGTGGGTGAAGGTCACCGTGACGGTGTTGCCGGGGCGGTAGGACCGGATCGTGGCGACCAGCGAGTCGGCGCCGGTGATGATCTCGTCGTCGACCTTGGTGATCACGTCGCCCTTGGCCAGGCCGGCGTCCGCGGCGGCGGATCCGTCGCTGACCTCCTTGACCTCGGCGCCCTGGGCACCCTCGGTGACCTGGGCACCCTCGGGGACCTGGCCGTCCTGGCTCGCCCCGACGTCGGCGACGGAGATGCCGAGCCGGGCATGGGTCGGGGTCTCGCCGGCCGCCATCTGGTCGACGATCGGGAGCACCGCGTCCATCGGGATCGCGAAGCCGAGACCGATCGATCCGGCCTCGCCCTCGGAGCTGCTGGCGGTGCGGATCGAGGAGTTGATGCCGACGACGTTGCCGTCCAGGTCGACCAGGGCGCCGCCGCTGTTGCCGGGGTTGATCGCTGCGTCGGTCTGGATGGCGGGGTACGTCGTGGAGTTGTTCTCGGAGTCGGAGCCGACGTCCACGGGGCGGTTCAGGGCGCTCACGATGCCGCTGGTGACCGTGGACTCCAGGCCGAACGGCGAGCCGATCGCGACCACGCTCTCGCCGACCTTGAGGTCGGACGACTTGCCGATCGTCGCCGGGGTCAGGCCCGAGACGCCCTCGGCCTTGATCACCGCGGTGTCGGTGAGCGGGTCGGTGCCGACGATGGTCGCCTTGGCGGTCGAGCCGTCGTTGAACGCGACGCTCATCGAGCCGCCGTCGGCGCCGATCTCGGCGACGTGGTTGTTGGTCAGGATCTCGCCGTCGGCGCTCAGGATGATGCCCGACCCGGAGCCCGAGCCCTCGGAGCCGGTGACGTTGATCTTCACGACGGACGGCAGCACCTTGGCGGCCACCTGCTCGACCGACCCGTCGGGAGCGGGGGAGTCGGTGCCGTCGACGACCTGCGAGGTGGCACTCGAGCTGGGGTTGCTCGCGGTCGAGCCGTTGCTCTCGTCGTACGCGTTCCAGGCGGCGGCGCCGCCGACACCGGCCGCACCCCCGGCGATCAGCGCGGTCGCGACCACCGCAGCAGCCAGACCCTTGCTGCGGCGACGGGGCCGCTGAGGGGCGGGGCCGGTCGCGAGCGGCAGACCCGTCGTCGGCGGGCCGACGGGCGGCGGGCCCTGGGGCGCCGGGGCCTGCGGGTAGGAGAAGTAGGGGTTCTGGGCGGCCTGGATCGGGTGCGTGTGCTCGCGGTCGTCCGGCTGGTCTCCGGTGGGGCTCGTGGTCGGCTGGTCATTCATGCTCTCAACGATCGGGCCTGCTCCTGTGAGGTTCCTGAGATCCCGCTGGTACACCACGAAGAAGTCAGGTGTCGTCCTCGACGGCGAGGGTCAGCCGCTTCAGCAGCCGGGCGAGCACCTCGCGCTCCTGCTCGTCGAGGGTGTGCACCACGTCGTCCTCGGCCCGGCCGCGCAGCGCCATCGCCCGGCGCCACCGGTCGGCCCCGGCCTTGGTGACCTCGATCTGGACTCGGCGCCGGTCGTCGGGCGAGGCCCGGCGCTGCACCCACCCCGCCTTCTCGAGGGTGTCCAGCCGACCGGTCATGCCGGCGCCGCTGATCTCGAGCTCCGCGGCCAGTGCCGACGGGCTCGCGAGTCCGGGGGTGTCGCTGATCATCAGGTGGTGGAGGGTGTCGTACTCGAAGTCCTGGAGCCCGACCTCGGCCAGTGCCTCCTGGGTGGTCCGGCGGAAGTGCCGCACCAGTCGGCCGATCCGCACCACGATCGCCTCGACGTCGTCCTCGAAGTCCACGTCCAGCCAGTGGTCGCGCCAGCGGGCGACGTGCCGGTCGGCCCAGTCCAGCTGCTCGCGATCCTCCGCCATGGCGCGAGCATAACCGTTTGTTGACGAATAGTTCGCTGGCGAAGTAAATTGCGTCGGTGAGCGCGATCGACACCCCACCCGTGATCGACCGTTGGGGACCGCTGCGGTCGCGCAACTTCCGGCTCCTGGTGACCGGTACGACGACCACCGGGCTCGGCAACGCGATCACCCCGGTGGCACTGGCCTTCGGGGTGCTGGACCTCGGCGGGAGCGCCACCCAGCTCGGGCTGGTGGTGGCGGCGTTCTCGCTGGCCGAGGTGGTCACCGTGCTGTTCGGCGGCGTGCTCGGCGACCGGGTGCCGCGCCAGCTGATGATGGAGGGCTCGGCCGCCGCCTGCGTGCTGACCCAGGCCCTGGTCGCGGTGCTGCTCATCGGCGGGTGGGCCACGATCCCGCTGCTGGCCGGGATCGGCGTCGTCAACGGCTGCCTCGGCGCCCTGAGCAGCCCGTCGTCAGCGGCCATGACCCGGATGACCGTGCCGCCCGACCTGCTCGGCTCGGCGGTCGCGCTCCGGGCGCTGCTGCAGACCAGTGCGGCCGCCGTCGGCTTCGCGGCCGGCGGGGTGCTCGTCGCGGCGGTCGGTCCCGGCTGGGCGATCGCCGTCGACGCGACGACGTTCGCGGTCGCCGCGCTGTGCTACGCGCGGCTCGACGTACCCCACGTCCGGCCCGAGGGCGTGCGACCGTCGATGCTCACCGATCTGGGCGAGGGCTTCCGTGAGGTGTTCCGACACACCTGGTTGTGGCTGCTGATCGGGCAGGCGTTGCTCTACCACCTGTTCTACGGCGGGGCGCAGGGCGTGCTCGGCCCGATCGTGGTCGGCGACGGGCTCGGCCGGTCGATGTGGGGGCTGGCGCTCGCCACCCTGATGGCCGGCTTCGTCGTCGGTGGTCTGGTCTGCCTGCGCTGGCAGCCCCGCCACGGGCTCTACGTCGGCACCGTCTTCCTGTCGTTGACCGCCGCCTTCCCGTTGGCGATGGCGCTCAGCGACCACCTGGGGCCGATCCTCCTCGGTGCTTTCCTGCACGGACTCGGTCTCCAGATCTTCAGCGTGCAGTGGGAGACCTCGATCCAGCAGAACGTCGCGGAGGACAAGCTCGCCCGGGTCTACTCCTTCGACCTGGTCGGCTCCTACGTCGCCCGCCCGGTCGGGCTGGCGCTCACCGGGCCGGTCGCGGCCGCGGTCGGATTCGACCGCTGGCTGGTGGTCGTCGGAGCCATCATGGGTGTCTCGTCGCTGCTCGCCCTGCTCTCGCCCGACGTCCGCAGGCTGGAGCGCACCGGCTGAGACGGTTGTGGCACCTTGTGTCCTTTGTCACACTCTGTCCATGACGGCTCCCGCTCCCCGTTTCGTCGACGACCGGTTGGCCCACTGGGCCGCCACCACGCCCGGTGGGGAGGCGATGACCTACCTCGGGCGGACCTGGACCTGGGCGGAGTGGGACGACCGGGTACGCCGCGCCGCCGGCGGGTTGCAGGCGCTCGGGATCGGTCGTGGCGACATCGTCTCCTTCCTCGACAAGAACCACCCGGCCTGCGTCGAGATCTCGATGGCCGCCGGGTCCCTGGGAGCAGCCAACGCGATCATCAACTGGCGCTCGGCGGGCGACGAGGTCGACTACGCCCTCAACGACTGCGGGGCGAGGGTGCTCGTCGTCGGGACCGACCTGATGCCGCTGGTCGAGAAGATCCGGGACCGGCTGCCACACGTGGAGCGGGTCATCGAGGTGACCCCGGCGGGTGGGGTCGACGACGAGTACGAGGCCTGGCTCGCTGCTGCCACCCCGGTCGCCCGGCCCGCCGAGACGGACCCCGAGGACGTCTGCCTGGTGATGTACTCCTCCGGCACCACCGGCCGGCCCAAGGGCGTGATGCTCACCCACACCAACATGGTCACCCACACGGTGAACGCCCACGACGGCTGGGCCTTCGAGCCCGGCGACAAGAGCATGGTCGCGATGCCGCTCTTCCACGTCGGCGGCTCGTCGTACGTCCTGTTCGGCATCCACGACGGCTACCCCAGCATCATGACCCGCGACCCCGACGGCGCGTCGCTCGCCGCCGCGATCCTCGCCGGGGCCAACCGGACCTTCCTGGTGCCGGCGGTCCTCGCCCAGGTGCTCAAGTCCGGACCCGACGCGGTGGGGATCTTCGGGGCGCTGAAGACCTACACGTACGGCGCCGCCCCGATGCCACTGCCGCTGCTGCGCGCGGCCCTGGACGCCTGGCCGGACACCGACTTCATCCAGGTCTACGGGCTCACCGAGGTGGCCGGCGTCGCCACCCACCTGCTGCCCGACGCGCACCACGACGAGGCGCACCCCGAGCGGCTGGTCTCGGCCGGCCAGCCGATCCCGGGGGTGGAGGTGCGCGTCGTCGACCCGGGCACGCTGGAGGACGTCGAGCCCGGCGGCAACGGCGAGATCTGGCTCCGCACCGCCCAGCTGATGAAGGGCTTCCTGGGCAAGCCCGAGGAGACGGCCGCCGCGATCACCTCCGACGGCTGGTTCCGCACCGGGGACATGGGGCGGCAGGACGACGAGGGCTTCGTCTTCGTCGAGGACCGGATCAAGGACATGATCATCAGCGGCGGTGAGAACATCTACTCGCCGGAGATCGAGCGGGTCCTCGCCGAGCATCCGGCGGTGATGGAGGTCGCCGTCATCGGCGTACCCGACGACACCTGGGGCGAGTCGGTCAAGGCGGTGGTCTCGGTCCACCCCGACCAGACCTCCACCGAGGCCGAGCTGATCGCCTACTGCCGCGAGCACCTCGCCCACTTCAAGTGCCCGCGGTCCGTCGACATCGTGCCGGCGCTGCCCCGCAACCCGACCGGCAAGATCCTCAAGCGCGACCTGCGCTCGCCGTACTGGCAGGGGCGCAGTCGCGGGGTGAACTGACCCTCCCGCTCCCAGGCCCGCAGACCCTCAGACCGGCAGGCCCAGGCTCCGCAGGTCGACACGGAGGGTGGCGGCGTCGGTGAAGACGAACGCTGCCATGCCGAGCGCGGCCGCGGCCGCGACGTTGGCGGCCCGGTCGTCGATGAAGACCAGCCGGTCCAGCGGCAGCCCGCTGCGCTCGGCGACCAGCTCATAGACCCGCGGGTCGGGCTTGGCGATGCCCTCGGTGCCGGAGACGAGGACGCTCTCGAACAGTTCGAGGAAGTCGAACCTCGCCGGGGCGTGCGGATAGAGCTCGTCGGACCAGTTGGTCAGTCCGTGCGACGGCACCCCGGCCGCGTGCAGCTCGCGCAGGATCGCGACGCTTCCCGGGACCTCGCCGACCAGCGACTCAGGGAAGTGGGTGCGGTAGGACAGCGCGTGGTCGAGCCAGTGCGAGCGTTCGGCAGCGACCCAGGCCTCCGCGTCGGACCAGCTGCCGCCGGAGTCCGGGCCGTGGTTCCAGCCCATGAAGTCGAAGTCCTCGGCGTCGAGGAACCGGCGTGCCTCGACCGGGCCCACCCCCGCCGCGATGGCAGGGAACGGGTCCCAGTCGATGAGCACGTTGCCGAGGTCCCAGACGACGCCCAGGACCCCGACAGACGAGGTACTCAGGCCCAGCGCTCCGAAGCCGGCACGAAGTCGAGCGTGCGGTCACCGGTGTAGATCTGCTTCGGGCGAGCGATCTTCTGCTCCTTGTCCTGCACCAGCTCGAGCCACTGGGCCAGCCAGCCAGGCGTCCGGCCGATCGCGAAGAGGACGGTGAACATCTCCGGCGGGAACTGGAAGGCCTCGTAGATCAGGCCGGAGTAGAAGTCCACGTTGGGGTAGAGCTTGCGCTTGATGAAGTACTCGTCCTCGAGCGCGATCTTCTCCAGCTCCTTGGCGATGGCCAGGAGCGGGTTGACTCCGGTCACCTCGAAGACGTCGTCGCACGCCTTCTTGATGATCGTGGCGCGCGGGTCGAAGTTCTTGTAGACCCGGTGCCCGAAGCCCATGAGCTTCTCGTTGCCGTTCTTCACGCCCTCGATGAAGGCGGGGATGTTGTCCGTGGAGCCGATCCGGCGCAGCATCCGCAGCACCGCCTCGTTGGCGCCGCCGTGCAGCGGGCCGTAGAGGGCGCCCACGCCGGCGGCGACCGCCGAGTAGGGGTCGACCTGCGAGGAACCGACCGAGCGCACCGCGTTGGTCGAACAGTTCTGCTCGTGGTCGGCGTGCAGGATGAAGAGCACGTCGAGGGCCTTGACCAGCCGCGGGTCGGCCTCGAACTTCGACTCGCTCATCTTGAACAGCATGGAGAGGAAGTTCGCGGTGTAGCCGTGGTCGTTGTCGGGATAGACGTACGGCTTGCCCTGCGCGTGCCGGAAGGCCCAGGCGCCGAGGGTCGGCATCTTGGCGATCATCCGGACGATCTGCATGTGCCGGTTGTCGGCGTCACTGATGTTGCGGGCGTCGGGATAGAACGTCGACAGCGCTCCCACCGACGCCATCAGCATCCCCATGGGATGCGCGTCGTAGCGGAATCCCTGCATGAACGACTTGACGTTCTCGTGCACGAACGTGTGGTAGGTGATCTCGTGCACCCACGCGTCGTACTCGTCCTTCGACGGCAGTGAGCCGTTGATCAGGAGGTAGGCCACCTCGAGGAAGTTGGACTTCTCGGCCAGCTGCTCGATGGGGTAGCCGCGGTACTCGAGGATCCCCTTCTCTCCGTCGATGTAGGTGACGGAGCTGCGGCAGGAAGCCGTGTTGACGAAGCCGGGGTCGTAGACCGCCAGTCCAGGCGCGTCCTCTCCGGACTTGATCTTGCCCAGGTCCGCAGCCTTGACAGTGCCGTCGACGATCGGGACGTCGTACTCCTGCCCGGTGCGGTTGTCGCGTACGGTGAGGGATTCAGTCACGGGAGCAAACTTAGTCTGCCGATCGGCAGCGTGCGAACCCGGTGTCCACGGTTGCCGCGTTTTGACCTGTGTCGAGCGGGGGCCGTAGTCTGATCAGTCGCGCCTCCTGCCGCGTCACCACGCTGTCCAGCACCTGTCCTCGTGGGGATGCAGACCCGGAGCACCACCCCGGGCAGTGTTCGTCAGAAGGAGCGGCTCCACCGCCTGCGAGGCAGCTGCACCGCGGGTCCACGAACGAAGAAGGAAGCTCAACCGTGCGCACGTACAGCCCCAAGCCCGGCGACATCCAGCGCGAGTGGCTCGTCATCGACGCCACCGACATCGTCCTCGGTCGCCTCGCCGTCCAGACGGCCAACCTCCTGCGTGGCAAGCACAAGGCGATCTTCGCCCCCCACGTCGACACCGGTGACTTCGTCATCATCGTCAACGCGGAGAAGGTTGCCCTCTCGGGCAACAAGAAGACCACCAAGATGGCCTACCGCCACTCCGGCTACCCGGGCGGCCTCTCGGCCACCCCGATCGGCGAGATCCTCGAGAAGGACGCCCGCAAGGCGATCGAGACCGCCGTGTGGGGCATGCTCCCCAAGAACCGACTCGGCCGTCAGATCCTGAAGAAGCTGAAGGTCTACTCCGGGCCCAACCACCCGCACCAGGCCCAGCAGGCCGTCCCCTTCGAGATCACCCAGATCTCCCAGTAATCCATCTTCTGCGAGCACCGAGAAAGTCTGAGTGAGGAACATCGTGGCTGACACCACCGAGGTCGAAGAGACCTACGAGACCAACGAGCAGGGCGTTGCCTACAGCTCCGAGAGCGCGCCGTCCGCGGACGCCCCCGAGCGTCCGGCGACGATCGCCCCCGCCGCGGCCACCGGCCGCCGCAAGGAAGCAGTCGCCCGGGTGCGCATCGTCCCCGGCACCGGCAAGTGGACCGTCAACGGTCGCGAGCTGGACTCCTACTTCCCCAACAAGCTGCACCAGCAGGTCGTGAACGAGCCGTTCGCGAACCTCCAGCTGGAGGGCCGCTTCGACGTCATCGCCCGCATCCACGGCGGCGGCATCACCGGTCAGGCCGGCGCCCTGCGCCTCGGCGTGGCCCGCTGCCTGAACGCGATCGACGAAGAGACCAACCGCCCGTCGCTCAAGAAGGCCGGGCTGCTCACGCGCGACGCCCGTGTCATCGAGCGCAAGAAGGCTGGTCTCAAGAAGGCCCGCAAGGCGCCTCAGTTCAGCAAGCGCTGACGCACTAGCGTCAGCCCTATGGCACAGAAGATATTCGGCACGGACGGGGTCCGGGGCCTGGCCAACGGTCATCTGACCGCTGAGCTGGCCCTGGACCTTTCCGTTGCCGCAGCACGGGTGCTGGCCTCGCGCGGCGAGTTCGCCGGGCACCGGCCGCTCGCCGTCGTGGGCCGGGACACCCGCATCTCGGGACAGTTCATCGAGCACGCGGTGGTGGCTGGTCTCGCGTCGGCCGGGGTCGACGTGCTCCGCCTGCGAGTGCTGCCCACCCCCGGCGTCGCCTACCTGACCCAGTCGCTGAACGCCGACCTGGGCGTGGTCATCTCCGCCTCGCACAACCCGATGCCCGACAACGGCATCAAGTTCCTCGCCCGCGGCGGGCGCAAGCTCGACGACGCCGTGGAGCGAGCGATCGAGCGCCACCTCGACGAGGCCTGGGACCGCCCGACCGGTGCAGACGTCGGCCGGGTCACGCCGTACGAGACTCCGGTCGCGGAGTACGTCGAGCACCTGGTCGGCACCCTCGAGGTTCCGCTCACGGGGCTGAAGGTCGTCCTGGACTGCGCCCACGGCGCGGCCTTCGAAGCCGGACCCCTGGCGTTGCGCGCTGCTGGGGCCGAGGTGATCACCATCGGCGCCGAGCCAGACGGGCTCAACATCAACGACGGTTGCGGCTCCACCCACCTCGAGCCGCTCCAGGCCGCCGTGCTCGAGCACGGCGCGGACGCCGGCTTCGCGCTCGACGGCGACGCGGACCGCTGCCTGGCCGTCGACCATCAGGGCAACGCCGTCGACGGCGACCAGATCCTGGCGATCCTTGCGCTCGCCATGTCGGAGCGCGGTCAGCTGGTCAAGAACACCGTCGTCGCGACCGTGATGAGCAACCTCGGCTTCGTCCAGGCGATGAAGGCCCGCGGGGTCGGCGTCCGCCAGACCAAGGTCGGTGACCGCTACGTCCTCGAGGCGATGAGGGTCTCCGGCTACTCGTTGGGTGGCGAGCAGTCCGGCCACGTGATCATGGCCAACTACGCCACCACCGGTGACGGCACCCTGACGGCTCTGCACGTCCTCGAACGGATGGCCCGCACCGGCACGTCCCTCCAGGAGCTCGGCTCGGTCGTGACCCGGCTCCCGCAGGTGCTGCTGAACGTGCCGGACGTCGACAAGTCGCGCACCGACGAGGACGCCGTGGTGGCGGCCGCGGTCGCCGAGGAGGAGGCGATCCTGGGCGACAGCGGCAGGGTCCTGCTGCGTCCCTCGGGCACCGAGGCCCTGGTGCGGGTGATGGTCGAGGCCGCGACCCACGACGAGGCGCAGGCCGTCGCCCAGCGACTCGCTGACGTGGTCAAGCGCGAGCTGTCCCTCTGACGTTCGTCCACAGGCCCGACCGGCGGCGGTTGCCCGGCTGACGGCACCGGTGGACCGTGGGGCATGACCCGGGCGCAGGTGGCGACCGTGCTGGGCGTGGTGGCGTCGCTGATGGTGGTCGCGACGGTCGTGGTCGCGCTCACGTCGTACTCCCGCCAGGACGGGGGGCGACCGGCGGCTGCGTCGGAGCCGCTCCTGGTGCGGGACCGGGCCAGCGGAGCGGGCTTCACCGTCCCCGGCGCAGGCTGGACGCTGACCGGTCCGCGTGCTCGGATCTACTACGCCGACGACCGGGGTCGGCCCGCAGCGCTGGTGCGCGGTGCCGCGGTCTTCCGCAAGGGCTACTGCGCGGCCCGACCACGAGGATCCAACCGCGGCTTCGCCGGCTTCACCCGCCAGCCCTTCGCGGTCTGGACGAGAGCGCTCGCCGAGGGCGGCGGCGCGGTGCCGGACGGGGTGGTGTCGCGGAGCACGGTGAGGCTTGCCGATGGTTCTCTGGCCCGGCTGTCCACCGTTCGGATGTCCACCGGGCACGGTGGTCGGTGCGCGGCCCCGGGGCTGGTGATCGGGATGGTCGAAGCCGCCGCACCTGCTCACCACGTGCGACTCGTGCTCGTGCGCGACACCTCGGCGACGGGCGCCCTCACCGACGACGAGGCCCGCGCCGTCCTGACCAGCCTGACGCTCGCTGCCCCCTGAGGCACTTGCGCAGGTGCCTACGGTGGTGTCATGAAGCTGCGCAACCTACCCACCCGACTCGTCACGGGAGCATTCGTCCTGCACGCCGGACTCGGCAAGTGGAGCGGCGGTCCGGAGCAGGCCGCCGGCCTGCACGGCATGGCGGCCGCGGCCATCCCGCCGCTGCAGTCCCTCCAGCCGCCGGTCTTCCTCAAGGCCCTCTCGGCCGGCGAGGTCGCGACCGGTGCGCTCCTGCTGGCGCCGTTCGTCTCGAACCGACGCGCCGGGCTCGCTCTCACCGCGTTCTCCGGCGGGCTGATGGCGCTCTACGCCCGCACCCCGTCGCTGCGCGAGCCCGGCAGCATCTGGCCCAGCCAGGAGGGGATGGGGGTCGCCAAGGACGTCTGGATGCTCGGCATCGGTCTCGGCCTGCTGCTCGACCCGGCCAAGAAGGGCAAGAAGCCGAAGAAGGTCGTGGCGCCGACCGTCGGCGCCTGACGTCTAGAGCTTGCGCAGTCGCACGTAGCGCACGGAGTGGTCGCGGTCCTTGCGCAGCACGAGGGTGGCCCGCGAGCGCGTCGGCAGGATGTTGTCGACCAGGTTCGGGCCGTTGATGGTGTCCCAGATCCGCTTCGCCTCGGCCACGGCCTCGTCGTGCTCGAGGGCGGCGTACTTGGCGAAGTAGGACTCCGGGTCCCGGAACGCGGTCTCGCGCAGCCGCAGGAAGCGGGCGACGTACCAGTCCCGGATCTTGTCGCGGCCGGCGTCGACGTAGACGCTGAAGTCGAAGAAGTCGCTCAGGGTGAGCCCGGCCCGACCGTCCTCGCGGATCCGGGCCGGCTGGAGCACGTTGAGGCCCTCGATGATGACGATGTCGGGCCGCTTGACCACGACCTTCTCGCCGGGGATCACGTCGTAGGTCAGGTGGGAGTAGACCGGAGCCTCGACCTCCTCCTTGCCCGACTTGATGTCGACCACGAAGCGGAGCAGGGCGCGACGGTCGTAGGACTCCGGGAAGCCCTTGCGCTGGAGGAGCCCGCGGCGGGCCAGCTCGGCATTGGGGTAGAGGAAGCCGTCCGTGGTCACCAGCGCGACGTTGGGGTGCTCGGGCCAGTGCGCCAGCATCTGCTGCAGCACCCGGGCCGTCGTCGACTTGCCGACCGCCACCGAGCCGGCCAGGCCGATCACGAACGGCGTGCGACGCGGCTGGATCTGGTTCAGGAACTGCTCCTGCTGGCGGTAGAGCCGGCCCGCCGACTCGACGTACAGGCTCAGCAGGCGGGAGAGGGGGAGGTAGATCTGCTGGACCTCGTCGAGGTCGAGCTGGTCGCCGAGGCCGCGCAGCCGGCGGATCTCCTCGGCGGAGAGGGGGTTCTCGACCTCGTGGGCGAGCGCGGCCCACGCGGATCGGTCGAGCTCGAGGTAGGGGGAGGACTCGCGACTGGTGTCGACGGCTTCGGGGCCGACGTGCACCCCGCCGTGAGAAGACATGTGCGCGATTGTTGCAAAGCCCGATCGTTACAGTGACACCCATGTGCGGGATCGTCGGATACGTGGGGGAGAAGCAGGCCCAGGGCGTCGTGATCGAGGGGCTCCGTCGACTTGAGTACCGCGGCTACGACTCGGCCGGGATCGCGCTGGTCTCCGGTGGGCACCTGGCGCTCGAGAAGCGGGCCGGCAAGCTCGCCAACCTCGACAAGGCGATCGCCGACCGGCCGCTGCAGCCGGCCCGGATCGGGATCGGCCACACCCGGTGGGCGACCCACGGTGCGCCCAACAACGTCAACGCCCACCCGCACACCGGCCGGTCCGGGCGGGTAGCGCTGGTCCACAACGGGATCATCGAGAACTTCGCCGAGCTCCGCGCCCGGATCGAGGCCGACGGCCACGTGCTGCGCTCGGAGACCGACACCGAGGTCGCCGCCCAGCTGCTCGAGCTGCAGGTCGAGTCCGGGATCGACCTCACCACCGCGATGCTGCGGGTCGTGGCCGAGCTCGAAGGAGCCTTCACCCTGGTCGCGGTCGACGCCCACGACCCGGAGCGGGTGGTCGCAGCCCGGCGCAACTCGCCGCTGGTGGTCGGGATCGGGGAGGGGGAGAACTTCCTCGGCTCCGACGTCTCCGCCTTCATCGAGCACACCCGCGAGGCGCTCGAGCTGGGCCAGGACCAGGTCGTCACCATCACCCGGTCCGGCGTCACCGTCACCAACTTCGACGGGACGCCGGCGGAGGGTCGCCGCTACCACGTGGACTGGGACCTGTCGGCGGCCGAGAAGGACGGCCACGACTGGTTCATGCGCAAGGAGATCTACGAGCAGCCACGTGCGGTGGCGGACTCGCTGCTGGGTCGACGTACTCCTCAGGGGCACCTGCAGCTCGACGAGATGCGGCTGTCCGACCAGGAGCTGCGCGACGTCGACAAGATCATCATCATCGCGTGCGGCACCTCGTTCTACGCCGGGATGGTCGCGAAGTACGCCATCGAGCACTGGTGCCGGATCCCGGTCGAGGTCGAGCTCGCCTCGGAGTTCCGCTACCGCGACCCGATCCTCGACTACTCCACCCTGGTGGTCGCGATCAGCCAGTCCGGCGAGACCGCCGACACCCTGCAGGCGATCCGCCACGCCCGCCTGCAGCGCTCGAAGGTGCTCGCGATCTGCAACACGAACGGCTCGACGATCCCGCGCGAGTCCGACGCGGTGATCTACACCCACGCCGGCCCCGAGATCGGCGTCGCGTCGACCAAGGGCTTCCTGACCCAGCTGATCGCCTGCTACCTCCTCGCGCTCTACCTCGCCCAGGTCAAGGGCACGAGGTACGGCGACGAGATCGACGAGGTGATGCGCCAGCTGGAGGACATGCCCGCCCACATCGAGCGGGTCCTGGCCGACGACCAGCAGGTCTACGAGCTGGCCCGCAAGCACGTCGACACCCGGTCGGTGCTCTTCCTCGGCCGGCACGCCGGCTACCCGGTCGCGCTCGAAGGCGCCCTCAAGCTCAAGGAGCTGGCCTACATCCACGCCGAGGGCTTCGCCGCCGGCGAGCTCAAGCACGGCCCGATCGCCCTCGTCGAGGACGGGCTGCCGGTGCTGTGCGTGGTGCCGCCGGCCGGTCGGGACCAGCTGCGCGACAAGATGGTGAGCGGCATCCAGGAGGTCCGGGCGCGCGGGGCCCACACGATCTGCCTGGTCGAGGAGGGCGACGACGCGATCACGCCGTACGCCGACGTGGTGCTGCGGCTGCCGAAGGTGCCGGTGCTGCTGCAGCCGCTGGTCGCGGTCGTGCCGCTCCAGCTCTTCGCCTGCGAGCTCGCCACCGCGATGGGCCACGACGTCGACCAGCCGCGCAACCTCGCCAAGTCCGTGACCGTGGAATGAGCGTCATCGGCGTCGGCATCGACGTGGTCGACATCGCCCGGTTCGGTGAGTCCCTGGCGCGCACGCCCGGACTGCGGGACCGACTCTTCACCCCGGGTGAGGCGAGCCGTCCGCTGGCCTCGCTCGCCGCCCGCTTCGCGGCCAAGGAGGCGCTCGCCAAGGCGCTCGGCGCTCCCGTGGGACTCGCCTGGCAGGACGCTGAGGTCGTGTCCGAGTCGTCGGGTCGGCCACTCTTCGAGATCCGGGGCTCCGTACGGCGTCGCGCCGACGAGCTGGGGGTCACCTCGGTGCACCTCTCGCTCTCGCACGACGCGGGGATCTCCTCGGCCGTGGTGGTGCTGGAGTCGTAGGTCGGCGGTGGGGCGCCAGGAGCTGGTTCATCAAGGTATGCAGGTGAACCAGCACATCCCACGGTCAGTTCCGCCAGGGAGGTGCGGGCTCGGCGACATCCCTTGATGAACCGGCACGGAGGTGCGGGCTCGGCGACATCCCTTGATGAACCGGCAGGCGGCCGCCACCCTCACGCACCCCACCCGGCTAGCGTGGCCGCATGAGGCAGGCCCACACCGTCGAGCAGGTGCGCGCCGCCGAGGCTGCCCTGATGGACCGGCTGCCTGCGGGCGCGTTGATGCAGCAGGCGGCGGCGGGTCTCGCGTACGCCGTCCTCGACCTCCTCGGCACCGCGTACGGCCGACGGGTGCTGCTGCTCGTGGGATCAGGGGACAACGGGGGTGATGCGTTGTACGCCGGCGCGCTGCTCGCCCGGCGCGGTGTCCAGGTCGAGGCGTGGCTGCTGTCCGCGCACGCCCACGAGGGCGGGCTCGCGGCGCTGCGCGCAGCGGGTGGGCGCACCGCGCGGCCGCACCGGGGCAGCAGGGCCGACCTGGTCGTGGACGGGATCGTCGGCATCGGTGGCCGACCCGGCCTGCGTGAGGACGCGGTCGCCGCCCTGGCGCTGGTCGACGGGATCCCTGTCGTGGCCGTCGACACCCCCAGCGGCATCGACGTCGACACCGGTGAGCTGGACGGACCTCACGTCGAGGCGGCGCTCACGGTCACGTTCGGCACCCACAAGGTCGCGCACCTCGTCGACCCGGCAGCGGCCGCGTGCGGGGTCGTGCACCTCGTCGACCTCGGGCTCGACCTGCCCGGGCCGGTGGCCGAGGCGCTCCAGCCCGACGACGTCGCCCGGCTGCTGCCGCGCCCGGCACAGGACGCGCAGAAGTACACCCGCGGGGTCGTCGGGGTCAGGGCCGGGTCCGCCGAGTACCCCGGCGCCGGCCTGCTCAGCGTCGCCGGCGCCGCGTCCGGGCTCTGCGGGATGGTGCGCTACGTCGGCGCCGCGGCCGTCGCCGACCGGGTCCGCGAGGCCCACCCGGAGGTCGTGGGCCCGGGCCGGGTGCAGGCGTGGGTGGTCGGCTCCGGGGGCGGCGAGCACGCCGCTGACGAGCTGGCGGCGGTGCTCGAGGACGGGGTCGCGGTCGTGGTCGACGCCGACGCGCTCGCCCACGTCGAGGGCCCGCTGGAGGTCCCGGCGGTGCTCACCCCGCACGCAGGTGAGCTGGCCGCGATGCTCGGTGTCGAGCGGTCCGCCGTCGAGGCGAGGCCGCTCGAGCACGCCCGCCGGGCGGCCACGACGTACGACTGCGTGGTGCTGCTCAAGGGTCGGCACACCCTGGTCGCACTGCCGGACGGCCCGGTCCGCGTGACCACCACCGGCACTCCCTGGCTGGCCACGGCCGGAGCCGGTGACGTGCTCGGCGGACTGATCGGTGCGCTGCTCGCCGCCGGACTCCCGCCGTACGACGCCGCGTCGGTCGGCTCGTGGTTGCACGGCGCGGCCGCAATGCTGGCGTCGGGCGGAGGGCCGCTGGTCGCGAGCGAGGTCGCGCGGTCCGTACCGGCGGCGGTGCGCGGCCTCCCGACCCGGTGATGGAAGAATCGGGGGCCATGAGCCCCTTGCCGGTCGCGCGCGCCGAGGTCGTCGTCGATCTCGACGCGATCCGGCACAACGTACGCCGGCTGCGTGCTCTCACCGGCGTGGACTCGATGACGGTCGTCAAGGCCGACGCCTACGGGCACGGGATGGTCGAGGTGGCGCGGGCCGCCCGCGAGGCCGGCTCGGTCTGGCTGGGCGCGGCCACACTCGACGAGGCGCTCGCGCTGCGGGCCGCCGGGGACACCGGCCGGCTCCTGGCCTGGTTGAGCGTGCCGGGTGAGGACTACGCGGCCGCGATCGCCGCAGAGGTGGACCTCACGGCCTACTCGCTGACCGAGCTCGACGAGATCGCGGCCGGCGCGGCCTCGGCGGGGCGACCGGCACGACTCCAGCTCAAGATCGACACCGGCCTGTCGCGTGGGGGAGCGACTCGCGACGACTGGCCGGCCCTGACCGCAGCCGCTCGTGCCGGCGAGCTCGCCGGCAGCTGGCGGGTCACCGGGGTGTGGTCGCACCTCGCGGCCTCCGACGAGCCCGGCCACCCCGCCAACGACGCGCAGGAGGCGGTGTTCCGTTGGGCGCTCGACGTCGCCGAGCAGGCCGGCCTGCAGCCTGAGGTGCGGCACCTGGCCAACTCGGCGGGCGCGATCCTGCGCCCCTCCGCCCGCTTCGACCTGGTGCGGATCGGGCTGGCGTCGTACGGACTGGACCCGGCCCCCGGCCAGACGCCCGACCTCGGTCTGGTGCCCGCGATGACCGTGCGCGCCACCCTCGCGATGAGCAAGGCCATCCCCGCCGGTGCCGGGGTGTCCTACGGGCACACCTGGGTCACGGACACCGCGACCACCGTCGGCCTGGTGCCGGTGGGGTACGGCGACGGGGTGCCTCGGCACGCGGGCAACCACGCCGAGGTGCAGGTGGGAGGCAAGCGGCGCGGGATCCGCGGCCGGGTCTGCATGGACCAGTTCGTGGTCGGGCTCGACGGCGACCTGCCCGAGCCGGGTGCGGACGTGCTGCTCTTCGGCCCCGGCAGCGCGGGCGAGCCGACGGCCCAGGACTGGGCCGTCGCCTGCGACACCATCTCCTACGAGATCGTCACCCGGATCGGCGGCCGGATGACTCGGCGCCACCTCCACACCGAACCTGTCGAGGGAGACTCATGAGCCGGCGCACGATCCTGGGCGCGACCGTCGCCACTGCCGGCGCGGTCGGCCTGGCCGCTGTCGGCGCCGGCGTCGGGCTGGCCCGGCGGCGCAACGCCATCGTCGACCGCGCGCCCGACGACGACCCCGACTTCGGCTCGCTGCGCTCCGACCCGGTGACGGTGGTCGCCACCGACGGCGTACCCCTCCACGTCGAGGTCGACGAGGTCGACGAGGTCGACACACCCCGCGCCACCGGACGCAGGTCCCGCAAGCGGGTGCAGCCGACGGTCGTCTTCTGCCACGGCTACGCCCTCGAGATGGACTGCTGGCACTTCCAGCGCCAGCATCTGCGCGGGCGGGTGCGCGCCGTCTTCTACGACCAGCGCTCGCACGGCCGCTCCGGGCGCTCGTCGCTCGGGCACGCGACCATCGACCAGCTCGGTGAGGACCTGCTCGCGGTGCTGGACGCAGTCGTGCCCGAGGGCCCGGTCATCCTGGTCGGCCACTCGATGGGCGGGATGACGATCGTCGCGCTGGCCGAGCAGCACCCCGAGCTCTTCGGCGACCGGATCGTCGGGACGGCCCTGATCTCGACCACCGCCGGCGGCCTGGACCCGAGCCGGGTCCTGCTCCCGATGGTGCCTGCGTGGGCGGTCGGTCGTCACGTGCCTCGCACCGTGGCGGTGCTGGCCCGCGGTCACCGGGCCGTGGACGGGATCCGCCGGCTCGGCCGCGACGTCGCCCTGGTCGGCACCGACAAGCTCGCCTTCGGCGACGACGTGCCGGCCAGCTACGTCGCGTTCGTCGACAAGATGCTCTCCGCGACGCCGTTCGAGGTGGTGGCCGAGTTCTTCCCGAGCTTCGGCAGCCTCGACAAGTTCGGAGCGGTCGCGGCTCTCGGGAACGTGCCGACGGCCGTCATCTGCGGCACCGACGACAAGGTCACCTCGGTCGGCCACAGCCGCAAGCTGCACGCCACCGTCTCCGGCTCGACCCTGCTGGAGTGCCCCGGAGCCGGTCACATGGTCCTCCTGGAGCGGCACAAGGAGGTCAACGCCGAGCTGGACCGGCTGTACGAGGCTGCCGGTCTGTCGGCGCGCCGATGAGCGTCGAGATCCGACCGGTGGGTCCGGAAGCGGCCGCCGACGTCCTCACGGTCGTGCTCACTGCCTTCCGGTCGCGGCCTCCCCTCGACCCACCGGCCGCGGCGCTCGCCGAGACCGAGGCGACGATCGCCGCCAAGCTCGCGGTGCACCGGGGTCTGCTGGCGTACGTCGACGGGGTCGCCGTCGGCGCGCTGCTGCTCGACCCGGTCGGCCCGACGACCTACCTCCGTCGCTTCGGGGTCACCCCCGCGGCCCGCGGGCACGGGGTGGCGGCGGCGCTCATCGAGGCGGCCGTCGAGGCTGCCGACGAGGTCGAGGACCTGACGGTGGTGGCCCGCGAGGAGCTGCCAGGGACGATCGAGTTCTGGGAGCGGCAGGGCTTCCGGGAGATCCGTCGCGAGTCGCCCAACGTCGAGCTGCGCCGCCCGCTGCGGACCCACGTCGTCCAGGTGCCCGATGCCGAGGCGATGCGCGACCTCGGCCGCACCCTGGCGGGTCAGCTCGGGAACGGCGACCTGATCGTGCTCAGCGGCGGGCTCGGCGCGGGCAAGACCACCTTCACCCAGGGCCTGGGAGCAGGGCTCGAGGTGCGCGGCGACATCACCTCGCCGACCTTCGTGATCGCCCGGGTGCATCCGTCCCTGGTCGCCGGTCCCGACCTGGTCCACGTCGACGCCTACCGGCTCCGGGGGCTCGACGAGCTCGACGACCTCGACCTGGACACCGCCTTCGACGACGCCGTGACCGTCGTGGAGTGGGGGGAAGGGCTGGCCGAGGGGCTCTCCGAGTCGCGGCTCGAGGTGGCCATCGTCCGCGGCGACGAGGCCCACGACGACCTCGACCCGCGGCGGGTCGAGATCACCCCCGTCGGCCCGCGCTGGCACGCGCTGTCGTTCCGGGGGCTATAGCCCGGTGATGCCCTCGCCGTAGCCCTCGGCCTGCTCGTCGAAGTTCTCCTGCTCGAGCAGGTGCAGGATCGGGACCCCGAGGCGTCGGCGTGCCTTGGAGGTCCAGTCGAGGTGGAAGAACTCGGCCACGACGTGCGGTCGGGTCAGGATGATCGCCTCGCTGCCGTCGACCTCGGCCAGCTTCGCGGCGAGGGCGTCGATCGGCGGGTCGGAGACGACCTGGCCGACGGCGGTGGCGCCGCTCTGGCTCAGCGCCCGGAGCGTGGCCGCCAGCTCGGTGTCGGAGCGGTCCACGCAGTCCTTGCGGACCGCGTCGAGATCGACCTCGCTCATCGGCATCGTCGGCGAGGCCAGCATGTCACCGGCGTTCAGGGTGCCCATCGAGGACTCGATCCGGGCGGCGGCATCCTCCAGCGGCAGCAGCACGTGGTAGGTCACCGGTCCGTCGAGACCCTCGTGCAGCGAGTGCACCTGGGCGGCGTCAGCCGTCGTCAGCGCCTGCTCGACGAGGAGTACGACGTGGTACTCACCCGAATCGCTGGGCGCGGTGTTGTCCTCGGCCACGATCTGCCTCCGTGTCTCGTCCATCGTCGCCGGTCAGTCGACACCGAGAATCTTAGCGAGGTCGTAGCTCACCGGTTCATCGAGTTGGTCGTAGCCGCACGACTCCGGGTCGCGGTCGGTGCGCCAGCGGCGGAATTGTGCGGTGTGCCGGAACCGGCGCCCCTCCATGTGGTCGTAGGCCACCTCGAGCACCCGCTCGGGTCGCAGCGGGGTGAAGGAGAGGTCCTTGCCCCCGCTCCAGCGGCTCTGCGTGCCCGGCACCCGGTCGGGGTTGGCGATCGCCCATTCCTGCCACTCGCCCCACGGGTGCTCGCCGATCTCACAGACCAGGGGCTGCAGCTCCTCGATCAGCTCGGCTCGCCGGGCGGCGGTGAAGCTGGCGCTGACGCCGATGTGCTGGAGCTTGCCGTCGGCGTAGAGCCCCAGCAGCAGGCTGCCGAGCAGCGGCGCCTCCGGGGTGCTGGTCTTGTGCTCGCGGTAGCCCGCGACCACCACGTCGGCGGTCCGCTCGTGCTTGATCTTGAGCATGGTGCGGGCGTTCTCCTGGTACGGCGAGCCGAGCGGCTTGGCGACCACACCGTCCAGCCCGGCTCCCTCGAACTGGGTGAACCACTCCTCCGCCAGCGCCGGATCGATCGTGGTGCGGGTCAGGAAGCACGGCCCGTCGAGCCCGCCGAGCGCCTCCTCGAGCGCGGCGCGGCGCTCGGCGAACGGCCGGTCGACGTAGGACTCGTCACCGAGCGCGAGCAGGTCGAAGGCGACGTACGACGCCGGCGTCTTCTCGCTGAGCATGGTGATCCGGGACGCGGCCGGGTGGATCCGCTCCTGGAGCACCTCGAACTCCAGCCGCTCCCCGATGCTGACGAACAGCTCGCCGTCGAGCACGCAGCGCTCGGGCAGCTGCTCGCGGATCGCGGCGACCACCTCGGGGAAGTAGCGGGTCAGCGGCTTGGTGTTGCGGCTGGTGAGCTCGATCTCGTCGCCGTCGCGGAAGACCAGGCAGCGGAAGCCGTCCCACTTGGGCTCGAAGCTGAGTCCGTCGAACCTGGTGGGGTCGGGGATCCCCTTGACCGACTTCGCGAGCATCGGCCGGACGGGCGGCATCACGGGGAGGTCCACGATCCGACCCTAGCGCCGGCCACCCCCGCTCGACCCGGCTCGCTTGGGAGAGACCCGGGGGTTGGCAATAAGGTGAGCCAGTCCCGCGAGCCCGTCTTGCGCGGACACTTTCCCCGGTTGGTCTGCCGGCAGGGCCCGCCTGACTTTGAATCAGGATTAGCGACGTAGGTTCGACTCCTACCCGGGGAGCATGAGTAGTGAGCTGACTGTCGTCGTCCTGGCCGCCGGAGGCGGCACCCGGATGCGGTCCAAGACCATGAAGGTCCTGCACCCGATCGGGGGCCGGACGATGATCGGGCACGTCCTGGCGGCTGCGGCCGCGGTCGAGCCGGCCCGGATCGTGGCCGTGGTGGGCCACCAGCGCGAGGACGTCGGCGCCCACATCCAGGGGCTGGCCCCCGACGTGGTGCTCGCCGTCCAGGAGGAGCAGCACGGCACCGGGCACGCCGTCCGCATCGCCATGGACGCCGTCGGCGCCGTCACCGGCACCGTCCTGGTCGCGTACGGCGACACGCCGCTGCTCCAGGGCGACTCGCTGCGCGACTTCGCGGCCGAGCACGAGGCGGCCCAGCGCGCGGTCAGCATCCTCAGCGGGGTGGTCCCGGACCCGTTCGGCTACGGCCGGGTGCTGCGCAACCACGAGGGCGACGTGGAGGCGATCGTCGAGGAGAAGGACGCGACCCCCGCCGAGCGCGCGGTGCACGAGATCAACTCGGGGATCCTGGCCTTCGACGCCGAGTTCCTGATCGAGGCGCTGCCACGGATCGGCAACGACAACGCCAAGGGCGAGTACTACCTCACCGACACCATCGCGCTGGCCCGCGAGGACGGCCTGACCGTCGGCGCGCACGCGATCGAGGACGTGATGCAGACCGAGGGTGTCAACGACCGGGTGCAGCTGGCCCGGCTGGGGGCGGAGATGAACCGCCGCACCGTCGAGGCCTGGATGCGTCAGGGCGTCACCGTGATGGACCCGGCGACCACCTGGCTCGACGTCGGCGTGGTGCTCGGTCCCGACGTGATCCTGCTGCCGGGCACCCAGCTGCTCGGAGCGACCGTCGTCGGCGAGGACGCCGTGATCGGGCCGGACACCACGCTCAAGGACTGCGAGATCGGTGCCGGGGCACGGATCGTGCGCACCCACGGCGAGCTGGCCGTGATCGGGGCGGGCGCCGACGTCGGGCCGTTCTCCTACCTGCGGCCGGGCACCGACCTGGGAGCGGGCGGCAAGATCGGCGGCTTCGTGGAGACCAAGAACGCCGTGATCGGCGCGGGCGCCAAGGTGCCGCACCTGTCCTACGTCGGCGACGCCGAGATCGGTGAGGGCACCAACATCGGTGCCGGCACCATCTTCGCCAACTACGACGGCGTCCAGAAGCACCGCACGACCATCGGCAAGCACGCGAAGACGGCGTCCAACAACACCTTCGTGGCGCCGGTGGAGGTCGGTGACGGTGCGGCGACCGGAGCCGGGACCGTCGTACGAGGCGATGTCCCGCCGGGCGCCCTCGCCGTGTCCTCGGGTCCGCAGCGGATCATCGAGGGCTGGGCGCTGTCGAAGCGAGCCGGGACCGCGCAGGCGGAGGCGGCCGAGGCCGCGCTCGAGGCGGAATCGAACCGAGGCGCGGACCGACTTGGGCAACCCGGCCCCGGCGAGGCAGAATCCTGAGCATCATCCCGTCCGGCGATCGAGGAGCACCACAGACGTGACTGGAATGAAGAAGGCCACCGAGAAGAACCTGATGGTCTTCAGCGGGCGGGCCCACCCCGTGCTCGCCGAGGAGGTCGCCTCGCTCCTGGGCACCGACCTGGTGCCCCAGTCGGCCTACGAGTTCGCGAACTCCGAGATCTACGTGCGCTACGAGGAGTCGGTGCGCGGCTGCGACGCCTTCGTGATCCAGAGCCACACGGCACCGATCAACGAGTGGATCATGGAGCACCTGATCATGGTCGACGCGCTCAAGCGCGCCTCGGCCAAGCGGATCACGGTGGTGATGCCGTTCTACGGCTACGCCCGCCAGGACAAGAAGCACCGCGGCCGCGAGCCGATCACGGCCCGGCTGATCGCCGACCTCTTCAAGACCGCGGGCGCCGACCGGCTGATCACCGTCGACCTGCACGCCGACCAGGTCCAGGGCTTCTTCGACGGCCCCGTCGACCACCTGATGGCGTTGCCGATCCTCGCCGACTACGTCAGGGAGAAGTACGGCGACCAGCGGCTCGCCGTCGTCTCCCCGGACGCCGGCCGGATCAAGGTCGCCGAGCGCTGGTCGGCCCGGCTCGGGGGAGCGCCACTGGCGTTCATCCACAAGTCGCGCCGCACCGACCGGCCCAACGAGACCGTCGCCAACCGGGTCGTCGGTGACGTCACCGGCCGGATGTGCGTGCTGGTCGACGACATGATCGACACCGGCGGCACCATCGTGAAGGCAGCCGAGGCGATCATGAACGACGGTGCGGCCGGCGTGATCATCGCCGCCACCCACGCGATCCTCTCCGACCCGGCGCTGGACCGGTTGAAGAACTCCCCGGCCGTCGAGGTCGTGGTCACCAACACCCTCCCGCTCTCCCCGGACCGTGACTTCGACAAGCTCACCTGCCTGTCGATCGGCCCGCTGATCGCCCGCGCGATCCGTGAGGTCTTCGAGGACGGCTCGGTCACCTCGATGTTCGACGGTCACGCGTAGGGGTCTCGATACGCTCGCCGGCGCTCGCTGCTCGACCAGCGAGCCTTGGGAGTGGCGCAGGTCACGAATAGGTCACAGCCGGGGTCCGGCTCTGGCACTGGGGCGGCTGCACACGAACAATGCGTGTGGTGTGTCGACTCTGCGACCATTCTTGCGGTCTCTCGGTCGGTTCGTCGCAACTCGGTGCGCACGCCACTCAACCCTCGAGAGGAACCCCATGATTCGATCGTCCGCGGGCAGACGGTGCGGCTTCGTCGCCGCCATCGCCGGCCTGGTCGTCGGCACCGCAGGGCTGGCAGCCCCGGCCTTCGCCGACCCGTCCTCCGACCCGGCGGGGCCCAGCAGTGCCCCGAAGGACACCTCGGCGGGGGTGCTGAGCTCCCACGACCTGGACCTGCTGGCCGACGCCGAGGCCGCCGGCAAGCGGCAGGTGACCCTGCTGATCGCCGCCGACCGCGGCGAGACCGCGGACGTCGCGGTCGCCGTGGACAAGCTGGGCGGCACCGTCGCCGAGCAGTTCAACAAGGTGGGCTACCTGCGGGTCTCGGTGCCGACCGGCAAGGTGCTGAAGACCGCGGAGGTCCCCGGCATCGCCGCGATCGACCTGGACGAAGAGCTCCAGATGCCCGACCCGCGCGTGGCCGCGAGCAAGCAGCGGAGCGCCGTACAGGCCAGGACCCTGCCCGGCCCCGGTGCCAGCACCCCGGACGTCAACCCCTACATGCCGACCAACGAGACCGGCGCGACGACGTTCCGCAAGGCCCACCCGACCTGGGACGGCCGTGGCGTGACCATCGGCATCCTCGACTCCGGCGTGGACCTGGACCACCCGGCCCTGGCGACCACCTCGACCGGCGAGCGCAAGATCGTCGACTGGGTGACGGCGACGGACCCGATCCTCGACGGCGACCTGACCTGGCGGCGCATGGACACCTCGGTGACCGGCCCGTCGTTCGCCATCGCCGGCGCGCACCTGGACGGCGCCCGCGGGCGACTTCAAGTTCAACCTCTTCCGGGAGAGCATCACGGCCGCCAGCGAGCCGGGCGGCGACGTCAACCGCGACGGTGACACCACCGACACGTTCGGCGTGCTCTACCGCTCCAGCGACCACGCGATCTGGGTGGACACCGACCAGGACCGCGACTTCACCGACGAGACCCTGATGCGTCCCTACGGGGAGGACTACCAGGTCGGTCACTTCGGCACCGACAAGCCGGCCACCGACGTCGTCGAGTCGTCGCCGTTCGTCGTGGAGTACCGCGAGGACGTCGACCTGTCGCCGTACGGCGGCGCCTACGTCGGCACCGTCGCCGACTTCGTCAACATCGGACTCGTCGAGGATGCCCACGCGCTCGCACGTCGCCGGCATCACCGCCGCCCACGACATGTTCGGCGGCACGATGAACGGCGCGGCGCCCGGCGCCAAGCTGGTCTCCTCGCGTGGCTGCACCTGGGGTGGTGGCTGCACCGCGGCCGCCCTCACGACCGGCATGGTCGACCTGGTCGTCAACCGCGGCGTCGACGTCGTCAACATGTCGATCGGCGGCCTGCCGGCCCTCAACGACGGCAACAACGCCCGCGCCAAGCTCTACGACCGGCTGATCTCCGACTACGGCGTCCAGCTCTTCATCTCGGCCGGCAACAGCGGCCCGGGCCTCAACACGATCGGCGACCCGTCGGTCGCCACCAACGTGGTCAGCGTCGCAGCCTCGGTCAGCAAGGACACCTGGCTGGCCAACTACGGCTCGGTCGTCGCCACCAAGCAGTCGCTCTTCAACTTCTCCTCGCGCGGCCCGCGTGAGGACGGCGGCTTCAAGCCGAGCATCTCTGCTCCCGGCTCGGCGATCTCGACGGTGCCGCAGTGGCTCAAGCAGGCCGACGTGGCGGAGGCGGGCTACGCCCTGCCGGTCGGCTACGCGATGTTCAACGGCACCTCGATGGCTTCGCCGCAGGCGACGGGTGCGGCAGCGCTGCTGATCTCGGCGTCCTACGCCAAGGACTTCGGCGTCACTCCCGCCCAGCTGCGCCGGGCCCTCTACACCTCGGCCGACTACCAGAAGGGACTGCCGGCGTACGCCCAGGGCAACGGCTTCTTCGACACCGTCGGTGCCTGGAAGCTGCTGAGCACCGACAAGGTCGTGACCCGCGACTACACCGTCGACGCTCCGGTCTGCACGTCGATCTCGGACTTCCTCGCCACCCCCGACCGCGGGACCGGTGTCTACAACCGGTGCAGCGCGGCCGACGGCGGGCACAAGCCGGGCCAGGCGAAGAACTACGTCATCAAGGTCACCCGCACCAGCGGTCCGGCCGGCGACGTCAAGCACAACATCTCCTGGGTCGGCAACGACGGCACCTGGAGCTCGCCGAAGTCCGTGAGCCTGCCGCTCGGCAAGGCGACCTCGATCACGGTGAGTGCGAAGCCCTCCGAGGGTGCGCACGGCGCGATCATGCGTCTCGACGACCCCAAGACGCTGGGCGTCGACACCGAGGTGCTCAACACCGTCGTCGCGGCCGTCGTGCCCAAGAAGCCGTCGTACGCCACGTCGTGGACGAGCACGGTGGACCGCAACGCGACGAAGACCTACTTCGTCGACGTGCCCGAGGGGACCGCTGCCCTGCAGCTCAACCTGACCGGCATCGCCACCGGCAGCCAGACCCGGATGATCTCCATCGATCCGTACGGCGTCCCGGTCGACAGCACGTCGAGCCTGGTCTGCTACACCAACTTCTCCGACGTGAAGGCGTGCAACCCGGTGTCGCGCGCCATCGAGGACCCCCTGCCCGGGGTGTGGGAGATCGAGGTGGAGTCGCGTCGTACGACCAAGACGCTGAGCAACCCGTTCACGCTGAAGACGGCTGTCCAGTCGGTCGCGGTGACCCCGGAGACGGTCGAGCTTCCCTCGGTCGTGGCCGGCGAGCCGAGCCCGGTGACCTGGACGCTGAAGAACGAGCTGGCTCCGGTGACGGTGAGCGGCAAGGGCGGCCCGCTGGGCAGCGCGCTGTCCGAGCGTCCGAGCATCGCCGACGGTGACGTCGCGGACTACGAGGTCGTCGTGCCCGAGGGGGCGAGCAAGCTGGACGTCTCCATCGGCAACACCAGCGACCTCGGTGCCGACCTCGACCTCTACGTCTACCTCGACGGGGTCGAGGTGGGGTCGTCCGCCGACGGTGACTCCGAGGAGTCGGTGAGCATCCCGTCGCCGGAGGCCGGGACCTACACGGTCGAGATCGACGGCTACTCCGTGCCGGCCGGCACCACCGAGTTCGACTACCGCGACGTGTTCTACTCTCCCGCGCTGGGCAGCGTCACGGTCCCGTCGTCCACGGTCAGCCTGGGCAGCGGGGACACCGCCGAGATCACCGGCTCGGTCGTCGCGCAGTCGACGCCGGCCGAGGGCCGCCAGCTCTTCGGTGAGATGACGGTCGTGACCACCGAGGGTGCGGTCGTGGGTCGGGGCAACGTGCTCATCGGTGAGGTGACCGACTGATCCACGTCCTACCCGCCTGACGAGAGGTGGTCAGCGCACCCGAGCGGTGTGCTGACCACCTTCGTCGTACGCCGGAAGGTGGTTGGCTCACCGCTGGCCGGGGTCGGCCCGGATCGTGATCACCTGGAGCGCCGTCCCCTGCTGGCAGGTGGTCATCAGGTCCGGTCGCACCGACCCGGTGACGACCACCCGGCTGCCGATCGTGGCGTCGGCGGGGCGAACGCCCAGGAGCTGGAAGGTCTGGGACCCGGTCGCCAGGATCAGGCAGCCCGCCTCGACGCCGTCGCTGAGGACTCCGGTCACGGTCACGACCTGGTCGGGCTTGCCCGGGTTGCTCGGCGTGCCGGTGACAGGCGGGTCGGTGAGCGGGTCGTCGGCGGACTGTGATGGCGGCGGGGCGGGCGGAGCCGGATCCTCCCCGCACCCCGACACCATCGCGGCGCAGCTCAGCCCGAGCAGCAGGACGATCAGGGTTCGGCGCATGCCCAGTAGGACGACGGACGACGGACGCTGGTTCCCTCCCGGGCGCGGATTCGCCCTCGTCGCCGGACGCCGCTAGGGTGGTGCAGTTGCCTCGGCGAGGGTGCGACCAAGTGGTTGCACCGTGATCGACAGGGCTGGCTGATCCTCTGGATGTGCCGAGCCGTCGAGCCGAGGCCCCAGACCTTCACCAGCCAGCACAAGCACGAGGAGTCACGCATGTCCGAGAAGATCCAGGCCGAGACCCGCACCGAGTTCGGCAAGGGTGCCGCCCGCCGCATCCGCCGCGCCGACAAGGTGCCCGCCGTCATCTACGGCCACGGCAACGACCCCATCCACGTGACCCTCCCGGGCCACGCCGCCATGATGGCGCTCAAGCACGGTGGCGCCAACGCCGTCCTCGAGCTCGACATCGAGGGCGACATCCAGCTCGCGCTCACCAAGCAGGTGCAGATCGACCCGATCAAGCGCCACCTCGAGCACATCGACTTCGTCGCCGTGCGCAAGGGCGAGAAGGTCACCGTCGAGGTGCCCGTGCTCCTCGTCGGCGAGGCCGCCCGCGAGACCCTGGTCGTCACCGAGAACGCGACGATCCAGCTCGAGGCCGAGGCCACGCACATCCCCGAGGCGATCGAGGTCGACATCGAGGGCGCCGCCGCCGGCACCCAGATCCACGCCTCCGACCTCACTCTGCCCCAGGGCAGCACCCTGCTCCTGGACCCGGAGACGCTGATCGTCAACGTCACCGCCCAGCAGTCGCAGGAGGCCCTGGACGCCGAGCTCGAGGAGCTCGAGGCCGAGGCCGGCATCGAGCGCGAGGAGTCCGACGAGGACGCCGCCGAGTCTGCTGCCGCCGAGGGTGAGTCCGCCCCCGAGGAGTGATCCTCCGGAACATCAGGAAGGGCCGGGACTCCGTGACCGACTCCGACAGCCCCGTGTGGCTGGTGGTCGGGCTGGGAAATCCCGGCCCGACCTATGCCGGGCACCGGCACAACATCGGCTACCTCGTCACCGACGAGCTGGCATCCCGGATGGGCTCAGGCTTCCGCGCCCACAAGTCCGGGCGCGCCGACGTCGTCGAGGGACGTCTCGGCGCCCCGGGGCAGCAGGGTCCGCGCGTCGTACTGGCGCGGGCTCGTTGCTACATGAACGAGCTCGGGGGTCCGGTCAAGCAGCTGGCGACCTTCTACAAGGTGCCACCGGAGCGGATCGTCGCGATCCACGACGAGCTCGACCTCCCCTTCGACACGATGCGGGTCAAGCTCGGCGGCGGCGACAACGGCCACAACGGGCTGCGCTCGATGCGCTCCTCGCTCGGCACCGGTGACTTCCACCGGGTGCGAGTCGGGATCGGGCGCCCCCCGGGTCGCCAGGACGTCGCCGACTTCGTGCTGTCCAACTACTCGACGACCGAGCGCAAGGTGCTGCCCTTCCAGGTGGACACCGCGGCCGACGCGGCCGAGACGCTGATCACCGACGGCCTCGAGCGGACCCAGCAGCGGTTCAACTCCTGACCGTCCTCGCTAGGGTGATCGGGTGACCTTCGATCCCGGAACCCCGCCTGCCGCAGCCACCACCGACGACCACGTCCTCGCGACCTGGTTGGCCACGGTCGCCGGCCGACGGTTGCTGGAGGTGCGTGGTGAGGGGCTCGAGGGCCGCGAGCTCAAGGACGCGGGGGACCGGGCCGCGCACGTGCTGCTGATGGACCTGCTCGCCGAGCACCGACCGCAGGATGCGGTGCTGTCCGAGGAGGGCAAGGACGACAAGGCGCGGCTCGCGAGCGACCGGGTCTGGATCGTCGACCCGCTCGACGGCACCCGGGAGTTCTCCGAGCCGCCCCGCGACGACTGGGCCGTGCACGTCGCGCTCTGGCAGGCCGGCGACCTGGTGGCCGGAGCGGTCGCTCAGCCGGTGCTGGGGGAGACCTTCAACACCGGCACGCCCTCCGTCGTACCCCCCAGCTCCGCGCCGCGACCGCGGATCGCGGTCTCACGAAGCCGACCGCCGGAGTTCGTCCACGCCCTCGCCGCGCAGATCGACGCCGAGCTGGTGCCGATGGGCTCCGCCGGGGTCAAGGTGATGTCGGTGGTGCGGGACATCACCGACGCCTACGTGCACGCCGGCGGACAGTACGAGTGGGACTCCGCCGCGCCGGTGGCCGTCGCCCGCGCCGCCGGGCTCTTCACGTCGCGGATCGACGGGTCGCCCCTGGAGTACAACCAGGACGACGTCTACCTGCCCGACCTGATCGTGTGCCGGCCCGAGCTGGCCGACCGGATCCTGGCGTTCGTCGCCACCAACGGAGTCTCCTGACACAGCACCCCGCACCCCCCGTGTCCACGGACGGGGGGTATTCGCGGATTCGGTGGGCGAATGGCTTTATAGTTCAGTAATCTACTCGGGATTACGGATATTGGACGACCCTGTCGCCCAGTTCGACGTGCTGCCCGGTCGCGGATCGGCTGCCTGGTCTCGAGAGGGCTACAGATGTCAGGTGACGTGCTCACGGCGCCCGAAGCGACCGAGGACGTGCCCCGCAAGCTGACCACCCGGCACTCGCTCCAGGACCGGCTCTTCATCCACGGGGTCAGCTCGGTCGGCCTGTTCGTGCTGGTGATCGTCTCCTCGATCGGCCTCTTCCTCGGGCTGCAGGCCCAGCCGACCCTGAGCCACTACGGGCTCTCGTTCTTCACCGAGTACCGCTGGCTGCCGAGCCAGGACATCGTGGGCATCGCCGCGGTGCTGCTCGGCACCGTCCAGGTCGCCACCATCGCGCTGATCATCGCGTTCCCGCTGTCGTTGCTGACCGCGCTCTTCATCACCGACTGGGCGCCGGCGCGGATGCGGCCGTCCCTGATCCGGGCCGTGGACCTGATGGCGGCGGTGCCCGGCATCGTCTTCGGGCTCTGGGTGCTGCTCTTCATCCAGCCGCACGCGACCCACGTCGCGCACTTCCTGAGCAAGTACTTCGGCTGGATCCCGTTCCTCAAGGTCCACACCGACGTCGACTACCCGATCTGGAACCAGGCCCCCGGCTACGCGGCCTACCAGGGCTCGGCGTTCATCGCCGCGATCGCGGTGGCGATGATGATCATCCCGATGGCCACCTCGGTGATGCGTGAGGTGTTCTCCGAGGCGCCCGCCGGTGAGAAGGAGGCCGCGATCGCGCTCGGCGCGACCCGCTGGGCGATGGTGCGCACCGTGGTCATCCCCTTCGGCCGCAGCGGCATCATCGGCGGGACGATGCTCGCGCTCGGCCGGGCGCTCGGCGAGACGATCTCGGTGGTGCTGATCATCAGCCAGGCCTTCCAGATCAAGCCCAACGTCCTCGAGTCGGGCACGTCGACGATCTCCTCGATGATCGCGATCGGCTACAAGGAGGCCACGCCGTCGCAGCTGTCGGCGCTCCTCACCGCCGGCTTCCTGCTGTTCCTGATCACCCTGGTGGTCAACACCCTCGCGGCCCGGGTCGTGGCCCGCGGGCGCAGCGGGGCAGGGACCGAGCTGTGACCGCAGTCGCCGAGCGCGCCGTACCCGTCGAGGCGCCCGCAGCCGCCCCCGCACCCGTCTCCGTCGACAGCCCACGCGCCATCAGCGGGTGGACCCGCGAGGACCTGCTCACCCTGGTGGGCGCGGGCCTCGCGTCGGTCGCCACCACGTGGCTGCTCTACACCCAGCTGCTGCCGCTGTCGGGCAAGATCGGCTTCGTCGTCTGCTGGTTCGCGGTGTTCGTGGCCTACTACGCCGGGCTCACCGCCCTGACCCGTCCGTGGCCGGTGGTGGTGGACCGGGTGGTGAGCTGCCTGGTCGTGGCGGCGCCGACCATCGTCGGCGCAGCCCTGATCTGCACGGTGGTCGTCACCCTTGCCAAGGGGCTCCCGGCGCTGATCCACCCGAACTTCTACACCAGCGACATGGCCGGCGTGCGTCCCTCCGACCCGTTCGACCGGGGCGGCATCTTCCACGCGATCGTCGGGACCCTGATCGAGGTCGCCATCGCGGTCGCCATCGCACTGCCCCTGGGCGTCATCACGGCCGTCTACATGTCCGAGGTCGGCGGCCGCGGCGCCCGGATCGTGCGCACCGTCGTCGAGGCGATGACGGCGCTGCCCTCGATCGTGGCGGGCCTGTTCATCTACACGACGCTGATCGTCGGACTCGGCTTCCCGAGCAGCGGCTTCGCGGCGGCCCTCGCGCTCGCCGTGATGGGGCTCCCGATCATGGCGCGAGCCAGCGACGTGGTGCTCCGGGTGGTGCCGGGCGGGCTGCGCGAGGCGTCGTACGCCCTCGGCGCCGGCCGGTTCCACACCGTGTGGAAGGTCGTGCTGCCCACCGCCCGCCCGGGTCTCGCGACCGCCCTGATCCTCGGGGTCGCTCGGATGGTCGGCGAGACCTCGCCACTGATCCTCACCTCGGGCGCCTCGACCTTCTTCAACAGCAACCCGGTCGAGAACCCGATGAACTCCCTTCCGTTGTTCGTCTACAACGCCGTCGGGTCCGGCGAGCCCAGCTTCGAGCAGCGGGGGTACGCCGCCGCGACGGTGCTCCTCGTCATCGTGCTGGCGCTCTTCGTCCTCGCCCGGCTCGTCGCTCGCAGGAGGACCCCCCGATGAGGCTCCCGACCCGTTTCTCCCGGCCCGCCGCGGCCCTGGCCGCGATCGGGCTGGCGCTGCTGGTGCCGGCGGCCGCCGTACCGGCTGCCGACGCGGCCGCCACGCACGCGCTGATCCAGGGCTCCGGGTCGAGCTGGGCGGCCAACGCGATCAACCAGTGGGTCGCCGACGTGGCCAACCAGGGCATGAAGGTCGTCTTCACCGCCAACGGCGCGGCCCAGGGCCGCAAGGACTACGCCTACCGCTCCACCGACTTCGGCGTCTCCGACATCCCCTACCGCGGCGCGGACCCGACGACCGGCCAGGAGGACAGTCCGCGGGGCCGCTCCTTCGCCTACCTGCCGGTCGCCGCCGGCGGTACCTCGTTCCCGTACCACATCGAGGTGGCCGGCGAGCTGGTCCGCAACGTCCGGCTGTCGGGCCAGTCCATCGCCAAGATCTTCACCAGCCAGATCACCAACTGGAACGACCCGGAGATCACCAAGGACAACAACGGCAAGGCCCTGCCGTCGATCCCGATCATCCCCGTCGTGCACTCCGAGGGCGCGGGTGTCACCACCCAGTTCACCCGCTACCTGACCAAGCAGTACCCCTCGCTCTGGGGCCCCTGCAACGGCGGCAAGGTCGCCGAGACGGAGTACTTCCCGCTCAACTGTGGCAAGTCCAGCGGCAACCAGAAGGCGCAGGCCGGGTCCGACGGGGTCATGAACTTCATCAAGAGCAAGGGCGCGAACGGCTCGATCGGGATCGAGGAGTACTCCTACCCGCTGCTGTCCGGCTACCCGGCGATCAAGCTGCTGAACAAGGCGGGCTACTTCACCCTCCCGACGCAGTACAACGTGGCGGTCGCGCTGACCAAGGCGGTGATCAACAAGGATCCGAAGTCGCCGGACTACCTGACCCAGAACCTCGACCAGGTCTACGTGAACTCCGACCGGCGCACCTACCCGCTGTCGTCCTACGTCTACGCGATCATCCCGACCGCCTCCGACGACACCCGGATGACGACTCCGAAGCGGCAGACGCTCGCGGACTTCCTCTACTACTCCATCTGCCAGGGTCAGGGCGAGATCGGCCCGATCGGCTACTCCTCGCTGCCGGTCAACCTGGTCACCGCCGGGTTCGACCAGATCGGCAAGCTCAAGGAGGCCGACCCTGACGTCGACCTCACCCAGCGCGACGTCAGCACCTGTCACAACCCGACCTTCATCGCCGGCAAGCCGGACCAGAACCACCTCGCCCAGATCGCGCCGAACCCGCCGGCCTGCGACAAGCTCGGGGCCGACCCGTGCGCCGCGGGCGTCGGCTCCTACAACGGCGACGACCCCGACGACGAGAAGAACAACCAGCCGACGGGCGGCGGTGACGGCGGCGGTGACGGCAGTGGTGGCGGTGGCGCCGGCGGCGGAGGCGGTGGCGGTGGCACTGGAGGGGGTGGCGGTGGCGCCGGCGGCGGCACCGCCGGCGCTCCGGACGCCGGGGCGGTCGACTCCGACCTCGGACTCGGCGGCACCGGGACGACCGGCGTCGCCGACGACCAGGTCGCCGCGGGCGGCTCGATCGTGCCGACCACCCTCGACTCCGGCGGCGGCAGCGGCCCGACCGGCACCCTCACCGTGCTGGTGATCGGGCTGCTCGCGCTGGCGATCACCCTTCCGGCGCTCGTCAGCCGGCTGCTGGGGCGGCGCTGATGAGCCACCCGTCCGGGTCGGCCCGGCAACGGTGGGGCGGCAGGCTGGCCCTCCTCGGGCTGGTGCTGGTCGCGGCCGTCGGGGTGGGCGTCGTGATGCCCTCGGGAGTCACGCCGGCCGAGTCGGCCGACGGGACGTCGTACCGGATCACAGCGAAGCGCGAGCACGTCGACGCCGAGGGCACGGCGACCACCGTCGACACCCGCAACGTCACGATGCGGGTCTCGCAGACCACCGACCTGCGCGGGCGTCAGCAGGTCGACGTCGCCTGGACCGGTGCCCACCCGACCGGCGGCTCGGTCGCCGACATCAACTCCGGCGACGCGGCCAACGAGGAGTACCCCTTCGTGCTCCTGCAGTGCCGCGGCACCGTCGCGGGCGCCTCCCAGGTGCGTCCGGAGACCTGCTGGACCCAGACCTCGTCCGAGCGGTTCCAGAAGGACAACACGTTCGCCTGGCCGGCCTGGCGCTCCGACGCCAGGGCCACGCCGGACCAGCGGCTGGCCTCGGTCGGGGCACCCGACCCGCGCCCGGCCCCGTGCTTCAGCGCCGCCCGCGCGGAGCGGTGGGTGCCGTTCGAGGCGATCGACAAGAAGACGTACGCCGGCGGCTCGGCCGGGTGCGCCGGCATGGCGCCCGAGGCGGCCAACGTCGGTGGTGCCGGCATGCCGAGCAACACCACCTACGGCATCACCGGCAAGGACGGCCGGGGGAGTGCCCAGTTCACGGTGTGGACCGAGGACGAGAACGCCTCGCTGGGCTGTTCCAGCGCGGTGCCCTGCTCGCTGGTCGCGGTGCCGGTGATGGGCGTCAGCTGCGACGCCTACGGGACCGGGCTGTCCGAGGAGGCCCGACCGACCGCGAGCCAGGCGACCCGGGCGGACACCGCCTGCCGGGCCGCCGACGTCTACCAGCCCGGCGACATCGCCACCGCGGGCCGGACCCCGAACCCGGCGGTGACCGGCGCGCTGTGGTGGGCGCCGTCGAACTGGAGCAACCGGATCACGGTGCCGTTGACCTTCGCGGTCTCCTCCAACGTGTGCTCGGTGCTCAACCCGACCGCGCCGCTCTCGGTCTTCGGCTCGGTGCTCTTCGGTGAGGTCAGCGCCCAGTGGGCGCCCAGGTTCTGCACCGACAAGCAGCTCAAGCCGATCGTCCACGTGCAGACCGCCGACACCGCGGCACGCACGCTGATCACCGTCGGCAACGCCTCGGTGGCGATCACCAGCCGCGCCCCCGACGACGACTTCGGCGGCCGGCCGGTGGTCCAGGCCCCGCTCACCGTGACCGGCTTCGCGGTGTCGTACGCCATCGACGACGCCAAGGGCGAGCCCTACGCGAAGCTGAAGCTCAACGCCCGGCTGCTGGCCAAGCTGCTCACCCAGTCCTACCCGGCGAACTCCCTGGTCCGGGAGTACTACCCGGCGCTGCGCGCCAACCCGATGAACATCACCGCCGACCCGGAGTTCATCGCCCTCAACCCGGGGCTGCGCAGCTACGACTCGGTCGAGGCCGCGGCCACCATCATGACCCTCTCCACCGAGGCCGACCTGGTCTGGGCGCTCACCAGCTACCTCCAGTCCGACCCCGAGGCGCGGCGCTGGCTGGACGGCGTACCGGACCCGTGGGGGACGGTCGTCAACCCGAACTACCAGCGCATCGAGCTGCCGGTGGAGTCGTGGCCGATGCTCGACGACTTCACGCTGCCCGACGCCTACATCAGGAGCAACAACAACGCCTGCTACAGCTACAGCCCCAGCCCCTACCTCGGGCTGATCGCCAACCCGACGGCGTTCGTGCAGACGATCGTGCAGAACCTGCAGTACGCCATCTCGAACGTCAACCTGGGCTGCCCGAACGGCGATCCCGCCGACGTCACGACCCTGCGACTGACCGTCCAGGGCCGTCAGCAGCCGGGCTACCGCTTCGTGCTCGGGGTGACGCCGCTGACCGCGGCGCACCGCTACAGCCTGCGCACCGCCGCCCTGCAGACGACGTCGCAGGCCGCGCCGAACGACCAGATCACCGACGCGGCCGGCCGCACCTTCGTGGCTCCCGACGATGCCGGGCTCCGGGCCGCCGGGGCGTTGCTCGAGCCCGACGAGGAGGCCGGGACCTGGTCGCTGAACTACGACAAGCTGCACGAGACCGACGGTGCCGAGGCCTATCCCGGCACCATGCCGGTCTACGCCGACGTCCCGACGATCGGTCTGACCAGGCCGGTGGCGACCCGGGCCGCGCAGCTGCTCGAGTTCGCGGTGACCGACGGCCAGCGCCGAGGTACGGCGAACGGCGAGCTCCCCATCGGTGCACTGCCGCTCACCGAGGCCAACGGCCTCTCGGCCCTGGCCGCCTACACCCACCGTGCCGCCGTGGCGGTGCTCGCCCAGAACGGCGAGGTGCCCTCACTGGCCCCCCCGGACGTGACCACGCCGACCGCGGACGCCCCGACCGCGGACGGCCCGACCGCGGACAGTCCGGCCGCACCGCCGGCCGGCACCGTCGACCTACCGGACGTCGACGCGCCCGGCGTGGCACCCGTCGACCCGGCTGCGGCGGCCGCCGCACGGCCGGGCGGCAAGAAGCCGACGAAGGACGTGGCGAGCGCCGACGTGGTCCGGACCGTCGGCCAGTCGTCGACCTTCGGTCGCTTCGGGCTGCCGCTGGTGCTCTTCCTCGGCCTGGTGCTCGGGCTGACCGGCTTCATCCTGCGCTTCAGTGACGACGCCGTCGCCGCCACGCGGGGCGCGCTCGCCCAGCAGCGGGCGCGCCGTACCTCCGGCGGTGGCGGATGACGGCACCCGTCGCCGAGACGCCGCGGCCGCGCACCGTCGTCCGCGGACTGCCCACCGACACGGCACCGCTGGCCAAGATCAGTGGCAGCGGCAGCGGCAGCCAGCTGGCGCTCTCCCAGACCCTGATGGTGCTGGGCCTCCTGACGATCTGGACGTTCACCTACCTCTTCGTCCTCAGCGACTTCCAGCAGGGCCACGCCCAGCACCGGCTCTACTCCGAGCTGCGCACCCAGCTCGCGCTGGGCGAGGCCCCGGCCGGGGCGCCGATCACCGTGGGCGCACCGGTGGCGCTGCTGTCCATCCCGGAGGCGGGCGTCGACGACGAGGTGATCGTCGAGGGCACCTCCGCCACCATGCTCCAGCGGGGCCCCGGCCACGCCCTGGGCAGCGTGCTGCCCGGCCAGGAGGGCGTGAGCGTCCTGATGGGGCGCGCGCTGTCCTTCGGCGCGCCGTTCGGCAGGATCCCCGACCTGCGGCGGGGGTCCGACATCACCGTGACCACCGTTCAGGGCACCTTCCACTACGACGTCCTCGGCGTCCGCCGGAAGGGCGACCCGGTCCCCCCGGCGGTGCCGACCGGCGGGAGCCGGCTGACCCTGGTGACGGGCGCAGGTGCCGGACGGTACGCCGACCTCGCACCGTCGGACACGGTCTACGTCGACGCCAACCTGAAGGGCGAGGCGCAGCCGGCCGGGGCGATCGCCGCCGCCGACCAGGCGGGCGCGCCCTTCGCGCGGGACAGCACCTTCACGACGCTCGCGGTGCTGGTGCTCGCCCTCCAGCTCCTCGTCGCGGCGGTCGCGCTGGTCGTGTGGGCCCGACATCGGTGGTCCCCGGTGGCCGCCTGGGTGGCCGGCGTGCCGATCGTCCTGGCCACGCTGTGGCTGGTCTCGATGGCCGCCAGTCGGCTGCTGCCGAACCTGGTCTGACCGGCTCCTGTCCTGGGCTGGTCCAGACCACCCGGCACCATCACGCGTCCTTTTTGGACAAAGTTACTCAACTAACTGCATTAAAGGATATGTTCCCGGTCGGGATGATCCCGCCACCGCCCCAACCACGCCTCTCGCCGCTGCCATTCGGGCAGCGGCGGATGTCCCCCGAAAGGCACCACCATGTCGAAGAGACGGATCGCCGTCGCTCTCTCCCTTGCCGGGGTCGTGTCCGCCGGCACCCTGGCGATCAGCCAGCAGCCCGTGCTGGCCGACGGGGCTCCGTCCGCGACCGACGTCGTCGGCGTCGGCTCCGACATCATCCAGAACTCCGTGGACTTCCTGGCCGACGGTGACATCAGCGGCCTTCCCGGCTACAACACCGCCGGCAACCAGAACCGGATCATCAGCTTCAGCGCGACCGCGGACGCCAACGGGCGCAACGCCTTCACCGACCCGCTGCTGGGGACGTCGGCGAAGCTGAACCCCACCGTCGTGCTGCGGGCCGGCACCTCGCCGGTCCAGCGCCCCAACGGCGGCAACGCCGGCATCGCCGCGCTGATCGCCGACGGCGATGCGGCCAACGGCGGCCGGATCAGCTTCGTGCGCAGCCCCAACCTGCCCACCGCGGCCCAGCTCGCCAGTGCCCAGGGCAGCCTCAAGACGCCGCTGCACAGCGTGCAGTTCGCGGCCGACAAGCAGTTCGTCGCCACTGCCACGACGACCAACGCGCCCGCCGCGCTCTCGGCCGCCGAGCTGGTCGCGATCTACAAGGGCTCGGTCACCAAGTGGGGACAGCTCGCCGGCTACACCGGCCCCGGCGCCGGCGACACGATCGTCCCACTCCTCCCGCAGGACGGCGCCGGCGTGCAGACGATCTTCTACAACGCCCTCAAGCCGGCCAACGGCGGCGCCTCGATCGGTGGCAGCCTCGGCGCCAACGTCCGCAAGGTGCAGCAGAACGACCCGTCGACGATCACCGGGCTCACCCCCGAGGAGCGCAAGAACGCGATCGTGCCGTTCCCCGAGGGCCGCTACAAGCTGCTCAACAGCGGCTACTTCCGCGACCCGAGCCAGGTCTACAACTCCTCCAGCCCGGCCCCGGCGCTGAGCGCCGACGGCATCAAGCTGGTCAAGACCGGCACCGCTCCGGACGGCAACGCCGCCTTCGCCGCGGACATCCCCTACTACGTGGTCTTCCGTGAGTCGGACGCCGCGTCCACCAGGGCGTGGCAGCCCGGGAGCACGCTGAACTGGGTCGAGACGCTCTTCTTCAACGCCGACTACGACCCGGACGAGCCGGCCAACGACGTGCCCCCGCCGTACTTCCAGAGCAGTGCCGGTAAAGCCGTGCTCGAGTCGATCGGACTGACCTCGGTCTACGTCGACCGCGGCGACGACACCGTCGGCTGACGAGTCTCTCGACGAGCCCGGGAAGGAGAACCCTGATGAGCACGACGATCGACGACACCGCTGACCAGGCCGCCGACCAGTCCGCGCCGACCCGCTCCCGCGGCAAGGCCCGGATCGCGGTCGTGCTCGCCGGGGTGCTCCTGCTCGCGGCGGTCGGCGCCGGGCTGGTGGCCTGGCTCGGCGCCGACCCCGCGCAGGCGCCGTACTCCGACCCGGCCTCGGCCGGACGGCTGGCGCTGTGCGGAGCCGACGGCAAGCCGCTGTCCGAGGGTGCGACCACCGACAGTCCGTTCGCGGCGACGGTGGTCGGCACGACCCCCGCCGGACCCGGGTACGACGGCGAGGGCCGCACCGCGAGCCTGTTCGCCTACCAGCCCCGGGAGGGCGTCCAGCCGACGGACTGGAGCGGGATGCAGCTCGCCGCGCCGACCCGGTACGAGGACCCCGCACAGCCGCTCGCCGAGCTCGGCAGCACCGACGTCTCGCTGGCGCAGTTCCTCGGGGGCTACCCGGCGACGTACGACGGCTGGGTGCAGCTCCGGCTCTACCTGGGCGCGCCGGACCAGCCGCTGCAGAGCCAGGCCTACGACACCGTCGACCTCCAGGTCGACGGCGGCTCGTGGCGCGTGGTCGACGCGTCCGCCACCGGCTGCGCCCACTGACCAGCACCTCCTGACCGACCCACCCACTTTCCAGACTGAGCACCTCCACCTCCGAGAGGAACACCGTGACCATGCGATCGAGGACGATCCGCCCGAGAAGCGCCCTGACGGCGATGCTCGCCACCGCCGTGACGGCCGGGGCCGGCACCGTGCCTGGTGCTCGGCGGGTCCGCCGGCGCCGCCACGCCGCCGTGGCAGACGCCGGCGAACGCCGACCCCCACGCGGTCGGGGCGCTCACCTTCCACGACGAGACCGGTGCGGTGATCACCAGCGGCAACATCCACGACGCCCCGTTCGCCGACTTCGTCTCCGGCGACACCCGGCTGCGGACGGGCGACACCCTCGCGACGCTGTTCGCCTACACCCCGCACGACGACGCCCCGGTGGGAGCCTGGACGGGTCTCCAGCTGGGAGCGGCGACGTCGTACCCCGACGCCGGGGTGCCTGCGACGATCGACGACAGCCTCCCGGTGACCGCACTGACGGACGCGGACACCACGCTTGCCGACTACATCGGCGGGTTCAAGAACACCTCCGACGACGGCCGGCTACACCGGGGTCTACGAGCTCCGGCTGCGCACCAGCGCGCCCGGACACAGCGCCACGGCGGCGTACGACGTCGCCGACATCGTCGTCAACGGCAACACCTGGACCCTCGCCGGAGCGGCGACGGGTGCGGCCACCGCGACCTCGCTGGTCGTGGGCAACGCGGTCGCCGGCGGCACGGCCACGTTCACGGCGACGGTGACGCCCGCGGCGGCCGGCTCGGTGCAGTTCCGCGACGGCGCCACCGACCTCGGCGCCCCGGTGCCGGTGTCTGGAGGTGTCGCGAGCACCACGAGGAAGATCTCGACCGCGGGCGCCCACGCCTTCCAGGCGGTCTTCACGCCGGCCGACCCGGCGGCGTACCAGGGCTCGACCGGCACCAGCAACGTCTCGGTCGCCAAGGCGACGTCCACGGTCACCGCGACCTGGCCGAGCCACGGCGACGTACGGCACGGCGGCGAAGGTCAAGGTGACGGTCGCGGCCTCCGGGCTGACGCCGACCGGCGCGGTCGCCATCACCCAGGGCGGCGCCACCGTCGGTCGCGGCACCCTCAGCGGTGGTACGGCGACCGTGGCGGTCAGCGCGACCGCCCTGAAGCCGGGCACCGCCAAGCTCGTCGCCACCTACGCCGGCAGCACGCACGTCGTCGCCGGCTCGTCCGTGCAGGGGACGGTGAAGGTGGCGAAGGCCAAGGCCTCGGCGACCAACAAGCTGTCGCCCAGCACGGTCAAGGCGGCTGCCCGGGCCAGGCTCACGGTCACCGTGAAGGCCGCCGGCACGGTGCCGACCGGCAAGGTCACGGTGTACGACGGCTCGAAGGTGATCGCGACCGGGACGCTCAAGGCCGGGAAGGTCGTCGTCACGCTGCCCAAGCTCAAGAGGGGCTCGCACAAGATCCACGCGACGTACGCCGGATCGACCCTCGTGGGGACCGCATCGGCGGCCACGGTGGTCCTCAAGGTCACCAGGTGAGTGCTGCTCCCATGACGCACGAGGACACTCTCGTCTTCAACCCGGTGGCGCCGGAGGTCGCGGCGCCACCGGACACCCACGCCCTCGCGGCGGACTCGGTGTCGGCCTGGTTCGGTCGCCGCAAGGTGCTCGACCGGGTGTCGCTCGACATGCCGGCCGGCCGGGTGACCGCGCTGATCGGCCCCTCCGGGTGCGGCAAGTCGACGTTCCTGCGGATCCTCAACCGGATGCACGAGCTGGTGCCCGGTGCCTCGCTCGCCGGAGAGGTGCGGCTCGACGGCGTCGACATCTACGCCCCCGAACGGCGGTTGACCGACGCCCGGCGGGCGATCGGGATGGTGTTCCAGAAGCCGAACCCCTTCCCGGCGATGTCGATCGAGGACAACGTGCTGGCCGGGCTGCGGTTGACCGGCACGAAGGTGTCCCGCTCCGAGCGCGAGCTGCTGGTCGAGGAGAGCCTGACCCGGGCCGGGCTGTGGGCCGAGGTCAAGGACCGGCTCAAGCAGCCGGGCTCGGCGCTGTCCGGCGGCCAGCAGCAGCGACTCTGCATCGCTCGCTCGCTGGCGGTACGCCCGCAGGTGCTGCTCATGGACGAGCCGTGCTCGGCCCTCGACCCGACCTCGACCCGGGTGGTGGAGGACACCATCGCCGAGATCGGTCGAGAGGTGACGATCGTGATCGTCACCCACAACATGCAGCAGGCTCGTCGGGTGTCCGACCAGTGCGCGTTCTTCCTGGCCGCGCACGGCACGCCGGGGGTGATCGTGGAGCACGGGGAGACCGAGGCGATGTTCGAGTCGCCGATCGACTCGCGGACCGCCGACTACGTCAACGGACGGTTCGGATAACGGCTGGACGTCGTCGGTGCGGGTCGCGAGGCTGAGGTCATGACTGCTCTCGTCTCGCACACGACCATCGACTGCGCCAACGCCTACGAGCTCTCAGAGTGGTGGAAGCCGGTGCTGGGGTACGTCGACCTCGACGGCGACCCCAACCTGCCGGGCCACGAGGAGTGCATGATCCGCGACCCCGAGAGCGGGCACCAGCTGCTCTTCATCGAGGTCCCGGACACGAAGTCGGCCAAGAACCGGCTGCACCTCGACCTGCGTCCGCGCACGGCCAGTCGGGACGCCGAGCTCGAGACGCTGCTCGCGCACGGCGCGACCGAGGTGGCGGACCACCGGGGCAAGTACGGCCCGGGCACCGGGTGGGTGGTGCTCGCGGATCCCGAGGGCAACGAGTTCTGCATCCTCCGCTCCGAGTCGGAGATCGCCGCCAGTTCGAGTTAGGGTTGCCTAACTAGGCTGGACCCTGATCCCCGCCACCGATTCTTGCGAGAGTAGTCATCGTGCCCCGTCCCACCACCGACCTCGTCGTCACCGCCACCGAACGTCGCAGCCCGCACCTCGTCCGGGTCCGCTTCCGCGCCGACGACCTCAGCACCTTCGCCGACAGCGTCTTCACCGACCGCTACGTGAAGCTGTCCCTCCCGACCAGCGACGGTGAGGTGGTGCGCACCTACACCGCGCTCGAGCCCGACGCCGCCGCCGGCACCCTGGCGATCGACTTCGTCGTCCACGGCGACGAGGGTGTCGCCGGGCCGTGGGCGGCGCAGGCCAGTCCGGGAGACACCCTGACGGTCCGGGGACCCGGCGGCGCCTACGCTCCCGACCCGGACGCCGACTGGCACCTGCTGGCCGGCGACGAGTCCGCGATCCCGGCGATCGGAGCGGCCGTCGCGGCGCTGCCCGCGGACGCCACGGCGTACGTCGTCCTCGAGGTCGCCGGCCCCGAGGACGAGGTCGACCTCCCGGCGGGCGCCGGGGTGTCGCTCACCTGGGTGCACCGGGGCTCCGCCCCGGACCTGGTGACCGCGGTGCGGGCCCTCCCGTGGCTCGACGGACGGGTCCAGGCGTTCGTGCACGGCGAGGCGCAGAGCATCATGCACGGCATCCGGCCCTACCTGCTGAAGGAGCGGGCCCTCCCGCGGGCCGACGTCTCGATCTCGGGCTACTGGCGCCGCGGCCGGACCGAGGAGGGCTTCCGGGCGTGGAAGTCGGAGCTCGCAGCGGCGGAGACCGCCGGCTGACCCGTCCAGCCCTCGTTGGTCGAGTAGCGAGCGTCAGTGACGTCAGCCTCGTGTCGAGCCTGCGGTTCGGCTCGACGGTACTCGACCAGCGAGGGCGTGGCGAGGCGAGCGACGCCGACCTCGTTGGTCGAGTAGCGAGCGCCAGCGAGCGTATCGAGACCCTCGGCGGGGGGTCTCGATAGCGCCGCCTCGTTCCTCGGCGGCTACTCGACCAGCGAGGGAGGTTCGTTGGTCGAGTAGCGAGCGCCAGCGAGCGTATCGAGACCCTCGGCGGGGGGTCTCGATACGCCGCCTCGTTCCTCGGCGGCTACTCGACCGAGCGAGGCGAGCCGGTCGACCTCGTTGGTCCGACCGCGAGGGGGTGCGAGTGCGAGCGCAGCGAGCCGACCTCGTTCCTCGGCGGCTACTCGACCAGCGAGGGAGGTTCGTTGGTCGAGTGGGGGGTCTCGATATGCCGCCTCGTTCCTCGGCGGCTACTCGACCAGCGAGGGAGGTTCGTTGGTCGAGTAGCGAGCGCCAGCGAGCGTATCGAGACCCCTGCACCCGCTGACCCCACCGGGCCACCCACCAGGGCCCGGGCATGACCCGTACGGGCCAGGGGAAGGTGCGCGGACAACGAAGTTGGTCGAAGGACGCCGCGCTGTTCGCGCGGTGTTCACCCCCGCACAGCCGGCCGTTTCGGTCACCTCCTGACACTTCAGGCGATTCGCCCACCCGCTCTACCGAGCGAACCGCCAGAAAGCCTCAGGTTGACCACCACTCTTCCGCTGCCGGACGCGTCCACCGACGCCAGTCCTCGCAAGATCTCCCGCAAGGCGTCAGGAGCCGACGCGGTGTTCGTGCACGCCGCCCGCGCCGTCGGGGCGACCGTCCTGGTGATCACCGGGGGAGTCGGACTGTTCCTCGGCTGGCAGGCGTTCCCGACGCTGCGCCGCTACGGCTGGGGCTTCTTCACCGAGGCCAGCTGGCAGCCGGAGGCCGACGTCGTCGGCATCGCCGCGGTGCTGACCGGCACCCTCGAGGTCGCCCTCGTGGCGATGGTGATCGCCTTTCCGCTGGCACTGCTGACGGCGCTCTACGTCGCCGAGTACTCACCCCCCGGGCTGCGCTCCTCGATGGTGTCGCTGATCGACCTGATGGCGGCGGTGCCGTCGATCATCTGGGGCCTGTGGGGCTACTTCCTGATCATGCCGCACTCGACCGACCTGTCGGTCTGGCTGGACCGCAACTTCGGCTGGATCCCGATCTTCGACGTGCGCGACGCGGACCCGGACGCCGGCGTTCTCGACCTGTCCCGCTACAGCTTCAGCATGTTCACCGCCGGGATCGCGGTCGCGATGATGGTGCTCCCGATGGCGTGCGCGGTGATGCGTCAGGTCTTCTCCCAGACCCCGCAGGGGGAGAAGGAGGCCGCCCTCGCCCTCGGCGCCACCCGGTGGGGGATGATCCGCTCCGTCGTGCTGCCCTTCGGCCGCGGCGGCATCATCGGCGGCACCATGCTCGGCCTGGGCCGGGCGCTCGGGGAGACGATCGCGGTGCTGCTGATCCTCTCGCCGTCCTTCGAGGTCAAGTCGCAGATCACCGAGGTCGGTGGCAACACCGTCTCGGCGCTGATCGCGGGTCGCTTCGGTGACGCCAGCAAGAGCCAGCTCTCGGCGCTGCTGGCCGCCGGCTTCGTGCTCTTCCTGATCACCCTCGCCATCAACACCCTCGCCGCCACGATCGTCAACAGAAGCCGCTCGGGCGCCGGGACGGACGCCTGAGATGACGGCGACCCCCCAGACCGACACCGGTGTCGTCGGCACCACGCACCTGCCCTCGTACGACGACGACGCGGCCCCCGCCGTGGCCCGCGCGTCCCTGGGCCGACCCACCGCCGACGAACGGTTCGTCGCGATCGGCTCCTGGGTCGCGGCCGTCGGACTGGCCTGGCTGATCACCCAGCGGCTGCTGCCGCTGCCCGGGTTGCCGTGGTTCCTGCTCGTCTGGTTCGGCTGCGGGCTCGCGGTGACCGCGGTGCTTGCCACGATGACCGGCGGCGTGATCGAGATGCGCGACCGGGTGGCGACCGCGGTGGTCACCGCCGGTGCGCTCGTGGTCGTCGCCGCGCTGATCAGCGCCATCGTCTTCGTCGTCGTCCGCGGCTGGCGGCCGCTGATGCACCTCAACTTCTACGTCGACGACATGGCCGGGGTCGGCCCGAAGGACCCCTTCACCGAGGGCGGCATCGCGCACGCGATCGTCGGCTCGCTGATCCAGCTCGGCCTGGCCCTGGCGATCTCGCTGCCGCTCGGCATCGGGACCGCGGTGTTCATGACCGAGGTCGGCGGGAGGTTCGCCAAGATCGTGCGCACCGTCGTCGAGGCGATGACTGCCCTCCCGTCGATCGTGGCCGGCCTCTTCATCTACACGGTCTTCATCGTGGCGCTGGGCTACCCGCGATCCGGCCTGGCCGCCTCCCTCGCGATCGCGGTGATGATGCTGCCGATCATCGCGCGGGCCGCGGACGTGGTGCTCCGCGTCGTGCCCGGCGGGCTGCGCGAGGCCAGCCTCGCGCTCGGCGCGAGCCGCTGGCGCACCGTGTGGAGCGTCGTCCTGCCGACCGCCCGGCCCGGCCTGGCCACCGCCTGCATCCTCGGCGTCGCCCGCGGCGTCGGAGAGACCAGCCCGGTGCTGCTGACCTCCGGCGCGGCGTCGTTCATGGTCACCAACCCCACCGACGGCGTCATGAACTCGCTGCCGCTCTTCGTCTACACCAACGTGCGCAGCGGTGAGCCGGTCGCGATCACCAGGGCCTTCGCGGCCGCGACGGTGCTGATGGCGATCGTGCTGCTGCTCTTCGTCATCGCCCGCCTGGTCGCCCGCCCGAAGCGGGCGAGGCGCGCCAGGCCCGGTCGGCCGGGCAGGCCCGCCAGGCCCGCACCCGCGATCGACCTCGTCCACGCCGACCCACTCGTCGAGATGGGCCCCGTCCAGTCACCTCAGGAGTACCAGTGAACCGCGGCCAGCGCGCCCTGCGCGTCGTCCTTGCCCTGGCGACGGCGATGCTCTGCCTCGCCGGCAGCCCGAGCCCGGCGAACGCCACGGTCTATGCCCAGATCGAGGGGACCGGGTCGACCTGGTCGGAGCTGATCGTCCAGCGGTGGATCGCCGACGTCGACGCCAACGGCATGAAGGTCGTCTACACCGGCGGCGGCTCGACCAAGGGCCGCAAGGACTTCGCCCAGGACAGCACCGACTTCGCCATCTCCGAGATCCCCTACCAGGGCACCGACGAGCAGGGTCAGGCCGACACCAGCAACGGTCGTGACTTCGCCTACCTGCCCATCGTCGCCGGCGGCACCGCGTTCACCTACCAGCTCAAGATCGGCGACAAGCTGGTCCGCAACCTGCGCCTCTCCGGCGAGACGCTGGCCAAGATCTTCACCAACAAGATCACCAACTGGAACGACCCGGCGATCACCAAGGACAACAACGGCCGCGCGTTCCCCTCGCTGTCGATCACGCCGGTGGTGCGCTCGGACGGGTCCGGTACGACGGCGCAGTTCACCACCTGGATGGACCACCAGTACCCCTCGATCTGGCGTCCCTACTTCGGCCGGTCCGGGCTGACGTCGTACTACCCGAAGCCGACCGGGACCCGGATGATCAGCCAGTCCGGTTCCGACCAGGTGATGAACACGATCAAGGGCTTCGCCGGCAACGGGACCATCGGGTACGTCGAGTACTCCTACCCGCTCAACGCCGACTACCCGGTCGTGAAGGTGCTCAACAAGGCCGGCTACTACGTCGAGCCGACGCAGTACAACACCGCCGTCGCGCTGACGAGGGCGAAGATCAACCAGGACAAGAGCTCGCAGCTCTACCTCACCCAGGTCCTGGACGGCGTCTACACCAACCCCGACCCGCGGGCCTACCCGATCTCGTCGTACTCCTACATGATCATCCCGACCGGGGCCGACGACGCACGGATGACGACCGCCAAGCGGCAGACCGTCGCCGACTTCATGTACTACTCGTTGTGCGCGGGCCAGACCAAGGCCGGCCCTTACGGCTACTCGCCGCTGCCGCTCAACCTGGTGCAGGCCGGGTTCAGCCAGCTCGCGAAGCTGAAGCAGGCCGACCGTGCGGTCAACCTGACCGATCGCGACGTCAAGAGCTGCAACAACCCCACCTTCGACGGCAAGAACCTCAGCCGCAACCTGCTCGCGGAGAAGGCGCCCCAGCCGGCCGCCTGCGACAAGATCGGGGCCGGCCCGTGCGGCACCGACACCGGCACCGGCGAGCCGAGCACCGACGAGGGCGGCGGCGGAGCCGACGGCGGCAGCGGGGGTGGCGCGACGACGGGCGCCGGTGGAGCCGGCGCGCCCGCGACGACAGGAGGCAGGCCCGCCGGTTCGGCCGGGGGCGGCGGCGGGGGTACGGCGAGCACGGCCCCAGCCGCGATCGACCCGGAGACCGGCCAGGCCGTCGGCGCCACCGCGGCCGGGTCGGACGTGGCGGTCGTCGCCAGCCCGACCGAGCTGGTGGCGGACCGGAGCATCGACCAGAAGACGTTCGGCTGGTTGGCCGCGCTCGAGCTGCTCGCCCTGGTGCTGGTGCCGGGACTGTACGTCGTGTCGCTGCGCCGCCGGCGTACCTCCGGAGGCCGCTCGTGATCCGCCGGACGACCCTCGTCGGCCTGCTGCTGGCGGTGCTGTCGGGGGCCGCCCTCACGGGTGCCCCGGCCTCGACCGCCAGCCAGGCTCCCGGCGACGCCTGGAGCACGACGCGGAGCATCGCGCGGCAGATGACGGCGGCCGACGGGAAGACCGCCAACTACCCCTTCGACGACCCGTTCCGGATCACGGTGGCGGCCGACCACACCCAGAACCTGCGGGGCCGTGAGCGCGTCGAGATCACCTGGTCCGGAGCCCAGCCCAGCGGTGGCCGGGCCGGCAACCCGTACGGCGTCGCCGGGATGACGCAGGAGTATCCCGTGGTGGTCCTGCAGTGCCGCGGCACCGGCGCGAAGGTCACCCCGAAGACCTGCTGGACCTCCTCGTTCAGCCAGCGCTCCCAGGTCGCCCGCTCCGAGGGCGAGGCTGTCTGGACCCGCGACGCGGCCGCCTCGCCCGCGGACCAGGCGACGGTGAGCGGTCCGACGCCGTTCCCGTCGGCGAAGGAGTGCCCCAACGTCGACCGCAGCGGGCTCTACTACACCCACCTGACGCCCTTCGTCGCGGCCAGCGGCACGGTGTACGCGGCCTGCGACAACGACCACATGCCCCCCGAGGCGGCGGCGGACTCGGCGTTCCCGCCGGCCGAGGTCGCGGCCTACACCGACGAGGACGGTCGTGGCTCGGTGCAGTTCGAGGTGCGCACCGACGTGGAGAACGAGTCCCTCGGCTGCAGCCACGAGGTGGCCTGCTCGATCGTCGTCGTCCCCATCGTCGGGCTCAGCTGCGACCGGGCGTCCGCACCCGACCTGAGCAGCCTCACGCTGGCCGAGAGGGGCTGCCGCAAGACCGGCCAGTGGTCGCCCGGCTCCAGCAACTTCGCGGGGCTGAGCGTCGACCCGGCGGTCTCGCCGGCGCTGTGGTGGTCGGCGTCGAACTGGCGCAACCGGTTCGTGATCCCGGTGACCTTCGGGCTGCCGCCGGACACCTGCGACATCCTCGACCCGCGCGCACCGACCGGGTTCTACGGCTCCGAGCTGCTGGCCCAGGCGGCGTTGCAGTGGGCGCCGGCGTACTGCCTGGACAAGGCGCGGTTCAAGTACCAGTTCAACGCGATGCCCGACGAGGCCGCGTGGAACCTGATGACCGCCGGCGGGGGCGTGGCGGCGGCGGTCTCGTCACCGCACGACCCCGGCGCCGACCCGGTCGGCTATGCACCGACGGCGGTCAGCGGCTTCTCGATCGGCTACGTGATCGACCGGCCCGACAACCAGGGGGAGTACGGCCGGCTGCGCCTCAACGCACGACTGGTGGCCAAGCTGCTGACCCAGTCCTACCTCGGCTCCGGGCTCGGCAAGGACCACCCCGGGATGGACGGCAACCCGTGGGCGATCATGGCCGACCCCGAGTTCATCAAGCTGAACCCCGGGCTGAGCCGGACCACCCAGGAGGCCGGTGCGGCGCTGCTGTCGCTGTCGAACTCCTCGGACGTCGTCGAGCAGCTCACCGACTGGATCGCCCAGGACCGGGCTGCGACGGCGTTCATCGACGGCAAGGCCGACCCGTGGGGCATGAAGGTCAACCCGTCGTACCGCGGGCTGGACCTGCCCCGTGACGAGTGGCCCCTGCTCGACACCTACGTCCCGAAGACGGGCAGCGAGTGCCTCGAGGCCAACCCGATGACCTACTTCAGCGCGCTCGCCGCGCCGGTCACCACCCTGCAGAAGGTCGCGGTCGCGCTGCTGGACTCGTGGCCCAACGTGCAGACCCGCTGCGACACCGACACCAGCACCGACCCGCACCTCTACAAGATGGGTCGGGTCGACCGGCAGTCCTACGGCTCGCGCTTCATGCTCGGCATCGTCAGCCTCGGCGACGCAGCCCGCTTCGGCCTGCGGTCCGCGGCCCTGGAGTCGAAGCGCGGGACGTACGTCGCGCCGAGCAACGCCTCGCTGTCGGCGGCCTTGAGGCTGACCGAGCAGCGGGGCAAGCTCGGTCCCTTCGTGCTCGACCAGGGCGACGTCCGCACGTCCCGGGCGGCCTATCCCGGCACGATGGTCGTCTACACCGCGGCCCGGCTGCAGAACCTCCCCGGAGCGGACGCCGACAAGGTGGCCCGCTTCATCCGGATCTCCTCCACCGAGGGGCAGCGCGCCGGCAGCGGCAACGGCGAGCTGCCCGACGGCTTCCTGCCGATCCGCAAGGGCGGTGTGACCGGCAAGCTGTACGACTCCGCCCAGGAGGTCGCGGACGCCGTCGAGGCGCAGCAGAAGCCGCGGACGCCGTCGAGCGACGACCCGACGACGCCGCCTTCCACCACTGCCCCCGCCACTGGTCCCGGCGCCGACGCCGGCGGTGCGTCGACCACGCCCGGCGACGCCCCTGGGGCAGCCGAGCCCGCAGCCGCGGCCAGCCCGTCCGCCGTACCGGCGGTGCCACCGGCGGCGGCGTCCCCGATGCCGGCCACCTCGGCGGTGGGCTCGGGCCTGGCCGGTGGCCTGCTGCCGCTGCTGATCGTGCTCGGCGTGGTCGGGGGCGTGGTCACCGTGCTGCTCCGGGTGGCTGGACCGATCAGGGCGCGCCGATGACCACCACGCTCGAGCCCGCCAAGCCGGTGTCGCGGTCCCGCGCGCCCCGCCCGCCGACCGGCGCCGAGGCGACCTCCTCGGTGCTCTCCTCGGCCTTCACGATGATCGCCCTGGTGTGCCTGTGGATGGTCGCGCAGCTGCTCTTCCTCGGCGGGATCTCCCAGGCCCGCGACCAGGACCTGCTCTACCAGCAGTTCCGCACCGAGCTCGCCGGCGCCACCGCACCGACGGGACCGATCGTGCCGGTCGGCGACCCGGTCGCGCTGCTGAGGATCCCGGAGCTGGGCCTGGAGCAGGTGGTCGTCGAGGGCACCGCGTCCGGCGACACCCTCGCCGGTCCGGGGCACCGACGCGACACGCCACTGCCCGGACAGGTCGGCACCTCCGTGGTCTACGGTCGCGCGACGACGTACGGCGGACCGTTCGCGGAGCTGCCCAGCCTCCGGGTCGGTGACCGGATCGCCGCCGTGGTCGGCCAGGGCAGGGTGGTCTTCAAGGTCTCCGGCGTACGTCGTGCCGGCGACCCGCTGCCGCAGCCGGTCGCCGACGGCGCGGCCCGGCTGACGCTGGTGACCGCCGAGGGCAGCGGTCGGTTCGGCGCGATCAGCCCCGAGACCGTGGTCTACGTGGACGCCGATGCCAAGAAGGCGTTCCCCGCCCCCGCGGGCCGACCCGCGGTGGTCCCTGATCCGGAGCAGTCGATGGCCGCGGACGAGGGCGCACTGCCGCTCCTCGCCCTCTGCCTGGCGCTGCTCCTGGCGCTGACCCTCGGGGTCCTCGCCGCTCGTCAGCGCTGGTCGGCAGCCGCGGTGTGGGTGGTCGCGAGCCCGCTCGTGATCGCCCTGTCCTGGGCCTCCACGGACGTGGTGATGCGGCTCCTGCCCAACCTGATCTGACCGACAACAGCACACCGTGGTCGAGCACCCTGCGCGACCGCACCCCATCACAGGAAGCGAACAACTGATGCTCGTACGCAAGTCACTCGCCCTCGGCGCGGCGGCCGTCGTTGCCGGGTCCACCCTGCTGCTGACGGCGACCCCTGCCTCGGCCGCCTACCACTCCGACCCCGACGACACGACGTTCACCGCGGTCTCCGCGGACCTGGTCGGTGTCGGCTCCGACACCACCCAGCACGCGATCAAGCTGGTCGCGGACGCCTGGAACGCCGACTCCTCCCACACCTTCAAGCTCGCCACCTACGCGGCCACCGAGGGCGGCGCGGCCCAGCAGCCCGGTGCCACCATCCCGATCCCCGGCGGCGAGACCAGCCGGCCGAACGGCTCGGGCGCCGGCAAGGGCCGGCTCTACGGCATCGCCAACGTGCCGGAGGTCGACTTCGCACGCTCCTCCGACGGGCTCTCGACCGCCGAGACCGACAACGGCCTCAAGGCGTTCCCCTTCGCCCTCGACACCGTCGTGGTGGCGGTCTCCAACGTCAAGGCCTCGCACGCACCGGTGTCGATCACGGTCGCCGACCTGGTCAACATCTACGAGTGCAAGGACGGCGCCACCAACTGGAGCAGCTTCGGCGGCACGGCCGGTGTGATCAAGCCGCAGGTCCCGCAGAGCGGCTCGGGCACCGCGAAGTTCTTCAAGAAGCAGCTCGACACCGCCAAGGGCAGCGCCGTCACGTACGGCGGTTGCGTGGACCAGACGGTCCAGGAGCACGACGACACCACCGTCAGGTCCAACGTCGACGCGATCGTCCCGATCTCGAAGGGCCGGGCGGCGCTCAAGGGCACCACGGTCCGGATCCTCAAGGGGTTCGCGGCCGACCGGGCGCTCTACAACGTGGTGCGCGGCAGCGACCAGACCTCCACCAAGGTGCAGGCCGTCTTCGGCTCGTCGGGCTTCATCTGCTCCCCGGCCGCTCGTGACCTGATCGCCTCAGCCGGCTTCCTCCAGCTCGCCACGCCGGCCAACGACGGTGCCTGCGGCACCGCGGTGGACAGCACCAGCAACTTCACCGTCAACGCCTCGGTCGCCACCAAGACCACCCTCGCCGCCACGGTCACCGGCCGGTCGGTCAAGCTGGTCGCCAAGATCACCGGCAGCAGCGCCCCCTCCGGCACCGTCGACTTCTTCGAGGGCACCAAGCTGCTCAAGGCCGGCGCTCCGCTGGTCTCGGGCCAGGCCACCTTCACAAAGACCGGCGTCACGCTGGGCAAGCACAGCTACAAGGCGGTCTTCAAGCCGGCGACGACGACGTACGTCACCTCGACGGGCACCGTCAGCGCGACCGTCAAGTCGGCCGCGACCCTCACGGAGTCGTTCCCGGCCGCCGTCGCCAAGGGCAAGCGGGCGACCGGCACGGTCAAGGCCGTCGGCGGCACCACCAAGCCCACCGGCAAGGTCAGCATCGTCGAGCGCAGGAAGACCATCGCCACCGTCACCCTGAAGGCCGGCGCGGGCAAGGTCACCCTGCCCAAGCTCGCCAAGGGCAAGCACACGCTGAAGCTCGTCTACAAGGGCGACGCGAACACCCTGGCCTCGTCCAAGGCGTTCACGATCACCCAGAGGTAAAGCCCCACGGGGCCGGACCTGTCGGCCCCTTCATGCGCTTGTCGGCCGTTGCAACGGCCGACAAGCGCATGAATCCCCGGTGCACCGGGGATCCTCCGCCCCGCCCCGCCCCGCCCGCCCACCAGCCCCACCCCAGGAAGCGACATGACCACCACCTTCCCCGCGGTCCCCGCAGCACCGGCAGCACCGGCCCCACTCGCCGAGATCGAGGCCCGTGACATCACCGCCTGGTTCGGGACCCACAAGGTCCTCGACCGGGTGTCGCTGACGATGCCGGCCGGGGGGATCACCGCCCTCATCGGTCCGTCCGGCTGCGGCAAGTCGACGTTCCTGCGGATCCTCAACCGGATGCACGAGCTGGTGCCGTCGGCGCAGCTCGCGGGGGAGGTGCTGCTCGACGGCGCCGACATCTACGACCCCGAGAAGCGGCTGATCGACGCCCGCCGCGCGATCGGCATGGTCTTCCAGAAGCCCAACCCGTTCCCGGCGATGTCGATCGAGGAGAACGTGCTGGCCGGCCTCAAGCTGACCGGCACCCGGGCGCCCCGGGCGGCGCGGCGGGAGCTGGTCGAGTCCTGCCTGCGCAAGGGCGGGCTGTGGGACGAGGTCAAGGACCGGCTCGACGCCCCCGGCGGCGGGCTCTCCGGTGGTCAGCAGCAGCGGCTGTGCATCGCGCGCTCGCTGGCGATCAAGCCGCGGGTGCTGCTGATGGACGAGCCCTGCTCGGCACTAGACCCGACCTCGACCCGGGTGATCGAGGAGACGATGAAGGACCTGGCCCGCGAGGTCACCATCGTCATCGTCACCCACAACATGCAGCAGGCCGCGCGGGTGTCGGACACCTGCGCGTTCTTCCTCGCCTCCCAGGGCACCCCCGGCGTCATTGTGGAGCACGGGGATACTCGAGCCATGTTCCAGCACCCGCAGGACCCGCGGACCAGCGACTACGTGCACGGCCGGTTCGGATGACCGCAGCCCGCCTGGTGGCGGCGCTCGCCACGGCGCTGGTCGCCGTGTCCGGTCTCGGGTACCTCGCGTCCCAGACCCTGCTGGCCGCGCCGACCGTGGTCGCCTCCCCGCAGCAGGGGTACGTCGCCGGGCCGGCCCCCGCTGCCGTCGTACCCGATGACGCGGGCGCTCAGCCTGCCGGTCGGCCGCAGGTGGACCCGGCCTGGGCGTCCGAGACCGCGGCCAGGGCAGGCATCCCGGTCCCGGCGCTCCGGGCGTACGCCGCTGCGCAGCTCGCCGAGCCTGCCGGCTGCGACGTCGGCTGGACGACGCTGGCCGGCATCGGCTGGGTCGAGTCCCAGCACGGCACCATCGGCGACCGCACCATCGGAGCGGACGGCCGCTCCTCGAGCCCGATCCTCGGGCCCGGCGCTCAACGGCCGTGGCGCGTTCGCGGCGGTCCCGGCGTCGCCGCAGAGCTCGGCATGGCACGGCGACCAGCGGTGGGACCACGCCGTCGGACCGCTGCAGTTCATCCCGTCGACCTGGGAGACCTGGGGTGCCGACGGGGACGGCGACGGGGTCGCCGACCCGAACGACCTCGACGACGCTGCCTACGCCGCGGCGCGCTACCTCTGCGCCGACGGACACGACCTCACCACCGGCTCCGGCTGGGCCGACGCGGTCTTCTCCTACAACCACGCGCAGGCCTACGTCGACGCGGTCCACGCGGCCGCCACGTCGTACGCCGAGCGGACCGGCTGACGTGGGCGAGGTCAGTTGACCTGCTGGGGCAGCTTCCACGCGGGGTTCTCGTCGAGCCAGGTGGAGACGTCGTCTCCGATGACCGAGCCCCACAGACTCGACCCGCGGGACTTGTCGAGGTAGACCACGCTCTGGTCGCCCTCGTAGCCGGTGCCCTTCAACGGCACGGTCATGAAGTCGACGTGCGAGGTGCGCAGTCCGCGCAGGCTGAGCAGCAGACCGCGCATGTCGCCGGTCGACCACTGGTCGTCGACGCTGAGGCTCTCGGTCAGCGTGTCGAGGAGGCGGTAGGCGGTGAGCGGGTTGCCGGACCCCAGCTCGTGGAGCGTCCCGCTCATCACCGACCTGAGGAAGGCCTGCTGGCGGTCGATCCGGTCGAAGTCGCCGCCGGGCAGGCCGTGGCGCTGCCCGACGTAGAGCAGCGCCTGCTCGCCGTCGAGGTGGTGCGCGCCCTGGGTCCAGGTCTTGTCGCGCGCCGAGTCGTGGACGGTGGTGGGGACGTAGACGTCGACGCCGCCGAGCTGGTCGGTGAGCGTCTTGAAGCCGTCCCAGTCGATGACGGCGAGGTGGTCGATGTGCACGCCGGTGAGCTGCTCGACGGTCTGCACCGCGAGCGACGGTCCGTCGTACGAGAACGCTGCGTTGATCTTGCTGGTGCCGTAGCCCGGGACGTCGACCCAGCTGTCACGCGGGATCGAGATGATCGACGCGCCCTTCCGGTCGGCGTCGATGTGCAGCACCATCATCGTGTCGGTGCGCTGCTCCCCGGGGATCCAGGAAGCCGCCGTCGCGCCGGCTCCCGTCGTCGGCTGGTCGGAGCGACGGTCGGTGCCGAGGAGCAGGACGTTGACGGCTCCGGCAGCGTCGCCGGTCGAGCGTGCCGGCCGGCTCGTCGAGGCCGTCGAACGCGCCGCTGATGCGGTCGACCTGTCCGCTCAGGTGGTGCTGGACGACGAAGACGGTCGAGATCGTTGCGGCGATGAGCACCAGCACACAGACACCGATGACGGACAGCGCCTTGAAGGCGCCGCTGCGCCGCCGCTTGTCGACGGACGTGGTGATGGCCATGCAGATCTACCGACTTCTGTGGATGGGTTGCGCCGGGAGAGGACACCGGCTGTACGTACGAGAACGACTCAATGCTACGTATCGGTCCCCACGCGTCCGGATCTTCGGGCAATCTTGAGGCGTCGTGTGACGCCGCCCACGCCGCCGATCGACCGTGACCCCACCGCATAGCCCGTTCGGGCCATGGCGGTCTAGTCCACCTGGGCTATTTTCAAGCGTTCTCGCATGAACAGGTATCAACGTCTGGCCCAATAGTCCTTGTGTAGTCGAGGGCCGTCCGGGGGGACGGCCGTAGGCGCTACAACTCCCGGGTCGACTCACATCTCGGGACGCGTCGCCTCACAGCCACACGAGATGCTCACGGGGGATTACAGGTGCAGTCGATTCACGACGAAGCGGCTCTTGCCGTTCCAGTTTCAGGCGTCTCGGCTCCTACGATCTCCAGCTCCACCCGTGCCGCTGTGCGCCGCCGGGCCTGGATGCTGCCCGCCGAGATCGCCGTGGTGGTCGCCTCCGTGCTCGCCGCGTCCATCGCGGTGCACGCACAGTGGCGCCTGTCCCTCGCCGTCCTGGCCATGTGCCTGGTCGTCAACTACCACTCCGGCCGCGAGACCACGCGCCCCGGCCTGCCCCACGTCGGGAGGATCCTGCGCGACACGGGGCTTCCGATCGTCGCGGTCGCGGTCGGCATCTCGGTCGGCGTCTTGAGTCCCGGCATGCTGAGCGACTCCCTCTTCCTGGTCGCCGCCGCCGCCGGTGTCGCGGTCGCTGCGACGGCCGTACGCCGCCGGATGCAGGGCCAGGCCCGGCTGATCATGGTCGGCGACAAGATGGCCATCGCCTCGGCCGCCACCCGCTGGGCGGGTGACCCGCGCGCCAAGGTGGTCGGCGCACTGCTCCTCGAGCCCGAGGCCGACGAGACCGACATGCTCAACGACGCGTTCGGTGTCCACGCGATCGAAGGCATCCACCAGGTGGCCGAGTGGGCCAGCACCTGGGACGCCGACATGGTGGTGGTGGCCCCCGGCCCGACCGTCCGGTCGGAGGACGTACGACGTTTGGGCTGGTACCTCCAGGGCGCGCACGCCTCGCTCGCCGTGCTCGGCGCGCTCAACCTCGTCGCCCCGCACCGCATCGACGCCACCCGGTTCGCCGGCGTCACCCTGCAGCACGTCCGCTCCAGCCGGCCCTCGGTGTTCATCCGGGGCGTCAAGACCGTCGGTGACCGGATCACAGGCGCCTTCCTCCTCGTGCTCGTGTCTCCTCTGCTGCTGGCGATGAGCGCGCTGGTGCGGATGGAGTCCGACGGACCTGGCTTCTTCCGCCAGGAGCGAGTCGGCAAGGACGGCAAGCCGTTCACGATGTACAAGATGCGCACCATGTGCCAGGACGCCGAGGCGATGAAGGCGACGCTGGCAGCCATCGACGAGGGCAACGGCGTGCTCTTCAAGATCAAGCAGGACCCCCGCATCACCAAGGTCGGTGGCATCCTGCGCAAGACCTCGCTCGACGAGCTCCCGCAGCTGATCAACGTGGTCAAGGGCGAGATGTCCCTGATCGGCCCGCGGCCGGCGCTGCCGCAGGAGGTGGCGACGTACGACGACACCGCGCGCCGTCGGCTCGCCGTCCGGCCCGGCATCACGGGTCTCTGGCAGGTCAGTGGTCGTTCGAACCTGAGCTGGGAGCGGTCGATCGAGCTCGACCTGAGCTACACCGACAACTGGCGCCTGACCGACGACCTGATGATCACGCTCAAGACTGTCGATGCAGTCACCCGGACCCGAGGGGCCTACTAGGTTGACATGCCGGACTCTTGGAGACTGGTCACGATCCTCGGGCTGAGGCCCGAGACCCGCCAAGTGGAGCAGACTGTCGTGACCGACTCGCCTGTTGGTCCGGCGACGCCGACGGGGTCTGTGGACCTCACGCCGCCGCCGAAGCCACCGAAGGACCTGTCCATCCAGGCACTGAGGGGTCTGGCTGTCATCCTCATGGTCGCCGGTCACGTGATCGGCTCGTCGGCGAGTCGAGGACTTCAAGTCTCAGACGATTCGTGGTGGCGGTACTACTTCTTGGCCTTTGAAGACATTCGGATGCCGTTGTTCACGGTCATCTCCGGCTACGTCTACGGCATGCGACCCATGCTCGCCCGCGCCGGATACCCGCAAATGGTCTCAGGCAAGGCGCAGCGATTGCTATGGCCCTTGCTGACCGTAGGCACCCTCTTGTTCGCGACGAAGGTGGTGTCGCCGGGCACGAATGTGCCGGCCGAGCCCTCTGACTTCTGGCGGACGTTCGTCTACGGCTACGAGCACCTTTGGTTCCTGCAAGCCATCTTCATCATCTTCCTCGTAACGGGCGTGCTGGACTTCCTTGGCTATCTGGCCACGAAGCGGCGATGGGCCGCCTCAGTTGCTGTGGCGATGGTGTTGTTCGTGCTGCTGCGCGTCCCACCTGAGCTGAACATCTTCAGCGTGAACGGCGCGCTCCGGCTCATGCCGTTCTTCCTCTTGGGCTACGGCATGTGCAGGTACAGGGTGCTTGACCTCCGTGGCCGGCGCTGGCTCGGTTGGATAGGTGGCTTCTCGTTCGCCATCTACCTGCTTCACGTGTTCGGGTCGGCGGGCGCTCGGATACTTCTGGGACGAGCTGGTATCGACGGCCACGTCGCTGTCTTCGTCATCAGCATGGTCATTGCGGTCGGAGCACCGATCGCATTTCAGCTCGTGTCTCGACGGTCACGCACCATCCAGCACTACGTGCTTGGCGAGAAAGTCCCCAGTCGACAACGTGGTTGAGAGGACCGTCGGGTCAGATCCAACCTCAGGATCTCAGACCGCTTGTGGGCGGGTGATGTGCGCACGTAGCAGCGTGCTGGAGGTATGCAACGTGTAGGGGAAGTACACGACTTCGACACCGAGCTCCGCCATCTCGAGCTCGAGCCGCTCGCCCTTTGCTGAGCCCTTCCAATCATCACCCTTGAAGATCACGTCGAACGTGCGCTCGGCCCAGGCGAGCCGCTTGTCCTCAGAGTGGTCGATGATCACCTCGTCCACGATGCCAAGCGCAGCCGATGATCTCGAGGCGCTCGACCAGGGGCACAACTGGCGCTTGTCCCTTGAGGTGTTCGACATACTCGTCTGACCCGACACCGACCACGAGGGTCTGGCAGTACTCGCGTGCTCGCCTGAGAATGTTGAGGTGTCCGACATGAAACATGTCGAAGACGCCGCTGGCGTAACCAACGTCGTACATCGGGCTCGAACTCATGGATGCACTCTCGGGTCGGGGATGGTGAAGCCGGCCACGGGCCGACGAAGCAGCGTTGGCCAATTGTGACCCGATCCGGGTATGTCGCGCGACAGAATGGTCCATCCTGTAGCAGATAGCCGTGTGGTCTGGATCACCGGCCCCGCACAACCCAGGGTGGGAACGGCAAAGGTTTCTGCGTTTGGCAGACGCGTCCACCCCAAGCGTGTCACGCTGGCATCTCCAGCCTGGGGAGGCTGGATTGAAGTGCCAATGGGGGATTGTTCATGTCGATGGTTCGTGTGCGCGTTCGCGCCCAGCGTCTACTCAGTGTCCCTCATCTGCGATTCCCAGGCCGCACTGGCTTCGGACGTCGAACCCCGGCTTCAGCATTTCCTCAGTCCCCTCTGCGGGGAACGAACACGTCGATCGACGACCTCCGAGGTGACCGGGTGCAGAACCCAAGTCTCGGGACCGGATTCGGCACAGATTACGGAGTAGTTGGAATGACCCAGTCTTCGCGAGCGGGATCGAGGCGCATGAGGTACACGGCGCCCGTCCTGGCCACCCTCCTTGCCGTGTCGGGCCTGGCGCTGATGAGCGCGGCGCCGGCCAGTGGCTGACATCGACCCTGATCCGGGCACCCCGGCAACTGTCACCGCGGACGCGCTGCCGACCGTCCAGATCGACGGCGTCGCCTGGTCGCAGGCCGTCGTCGGCAACACGGTGTACGTCGGCGGCAGCTTCACGAAGGCCCGGCCGGCCGGCGCCGCCGCTGGCACCAACGAGCACGGTCCGCGCAACAACCTGCTCGCCTACGACATCACGACCGGCGCGCTGATCACGTCCTTCGCGCCGAACCTCAACGGCCAGGTGCTGGTCGTGACCGCGTCTCCCGACGGCACGCGCATCTACGTCGGCGGCGACTTCACCACGGTCGACGGCGCGACCCGCTACCGGATCGCCGCCTTCGACACGGCGACCGGCGCGGTGATCACCTCGCTTCGCGCCCGTCGCTCGGCACGACCGGTCCGCGCGATCGCGGCCACCAACACACCGTCTACGTCGGTGGCATCTTCCGCACGGTCTCCGGCAGTCGCGCGCGACTTCGCTGGCTGCCGTCGAGCGCGTCCAACGGTGCGCTGCTCGACCTGGAACCCGCGACCCGGACGCGCCGTCGACGCCCTCGCGCTGACCTACGACGGCACCAAGCTCGTCATCGGCGGTCGCTTCACCACGCGTCAACGGCGCGCCGGCGATCGGCATCGCGGCCGTCGACCCCGTCAACGGGCGCTTCGTGACCGTGGGACATCAGCGACGACGGTCGCAGGACGCCGGCACCGAGCGCGGCGATCACCAGCCTCGCCGCCGACGCGGACGGCGTCTACGGCACCGGCTACGACTTCGGCGGCCCCGGCGGCAACCTCGAGGGCACCTTCCGGCCAACCCCGACACGGGCGCGATCATCTGGCTCGAGGACTGCCACGGCGACACCTACTGACGTGTACCCGGTCGGCGACGTGGTCTACGTCGCCAGCCACTCGCACTACTGCGGCAACATCGGCGGCTTCCCGCAGACCGACCCGTGGACGATGCACTACGCCACCGCCTTCACCAAGCACGGCAACGGCACGATCACGCCGACCCGATGGGCTACCCGACTTCGCCGGCAACCCGCGCCCGTCGCTGCTGGCCTGGTTCCCCGACCTCACGCCGGGCACCTTCACCGGCCAGGGCCAGGCGGCCTGGACCGTCACCGGCAACGGCAACTACGTCGTCTACGGCGGCGAGTTCCCCACGGTCAACGGCGTCGCCCAGCAGGGTCTCGTCCGCTTCGCCGTCAAGTGCGATGGCGCCCAACAAGGTCGGCCCGCGCGACAGCACCGGCCTGATCCCGGCGGTCGCGACATTCAAGCCCGGTGAGGCTCGCGTGTCCTGGCCGGCCGAGGACCGCGACGACGAGACGCTGACCTACCAGGTCTTCCGCGACTTCCAGAGCCTGAACGACACCCCGATCTTCACGACGACCGCAGACGACACCTTCTGGCAGACTGGCCAAGGTCGCTTCACCGACACCGGTCTCACGCCGGGCAAGCGCTACGCCTACCGGGTCTACGCCTCGACCCGTCCGGCAACTCCACAATCCAGCTGGCGTGACGGTCACCGTGGACGATCGCCGAGCGCGTGCCGCAAGTCCTTACGGCAACGCGGTTCTCAACGACGGTGCCCGAAGTTCTGGCCGCTTGGACGAGGCCTCCGGCACGAACGTCTTCGACTGGGCGGGCTTCGACGACGCGACCGCGGACGCCGGGGTCACCCGCGGCGCTGCCGGTGCGGCACCAGCGATGCCGACACCGCGTCGACCTTCGACGGCAGCAACGGCCTGGTCGTCGACCCAGTCGCCATCCCCGGGCCCGAACACCTTCACCCAGGAGGTGTGGTTCAAGACCACCTCGCACGACCGGCGGCAAGATCGTCGGCTTCGGCAACGCCGCCTCGGGCAACTCCGGCAACTACGACCGGCACATCTACATGGACGGCGTCCGGCCGGGTCTACTTCGGGGTCTACCCGGGCAACCGCGCAGACGGTCGAGTCAGCGCTGCCGGCCTCAACGACGGGCAGTGGCACCAGGTCGTCGCCACGCTCGGGTCCGACGGGATGGCGCTCTACATCGACGGCAAGCGGGTCGCCACGCGCAGCGGACACCACCGACGGCCAGGCCTACACGGGCTACTGGCGCATCGGCGGTGACAGCACGTGGGCGGGCGACAAGTACTTCAACGGCTCCATCGACGACGTACTCGGTCTACCCGACGGTGCTGACGCACAGAAGCAGGTCGACGCCACTGGGTGGCCAGCGGACGGACCTCGAGTGCGCTCCCGACCGCGCCCGCCGACGCGCTGGGCAAGGCGATGTTCGACAGCGAGCCCGGACCTCTACTGGCGCCTGGCGAGACCAGCGGCGACGACGGCGGCCGACGCGTCGCAGCAGCGACAACACCGGCACCTACTACCGGCAACGTGACCGCTGGGCGCAGGCGGGCGTCGACCGGAGCGAACACGTGCCGTGCAGCCTCGCCGACGCCGACCGGGCAACGTCGTCGCGACGTACGCCGGTCGACAACCCGACCACGTTCAGCCAGGAGGTCTGGATCAAGACGACGACCACCACCGGTGGTCGGATCTTCGGGTTCGGCAACAGCAGCAACGGCACCACCTCGAGCAACTACGACCGTCACCTCTACATGCTCGACGACGGCAAGGTCGCGCTTCGGCGTCTACAACGGCAACACGGTCGACCATCGACTCGAGCGCCGCCTCAACGACGACGCCTGGCACCAGGTGGTCAGCGACCTTCGACAGCAACGGCATGAAGCTGTACGTCGACGGTCAGCTCAACTCCAGCGACCCCAACACGTCGGCGCAGAACTACACCGGCTACTGGAAGCTCGGCGGTGACAACACCTGGGGCGGCAACTCCAGCATGTACTTCACCGGTGACGTCGACGAGGCGGCGGTCTACGCGCAAGGAGCTGACGCTCGCGCGAGGTCCAGACCACTTCGAGGCCGGTGGCGGCTCGGTGCCGAACAACGCGCCGTCGGCGCAGTTCACCTCCTCCACGACGGACCTGAAGGTCGACTTCGACTCCGCCGGATCGAGCGACTCCGACGGGACGGTGGCGTCCTACCTCTGGAACTTCGGTGACGGCAGCCCAGCACCGAGGCCGACCGCCAGACCACACCTACGGCGCCGGCGGCACGTACACCGTGACGCTGACGGTGACCGACAACAAGGGTGCCACCGGCACGGTCTCCCACGACGTCACGGTGGTCGCTCCGAACGTGAAGCCGACCGCGGCGTTCACCAGAACCGTGAGCGATCTGACGTCCCTTCCAGTCGACGTCGACGGACTCCGACGGGACGATCGCGTCCTACGACTGGAACTTCGGCGACGGCGCGACGGGCACGGATGCGAACCCCGACCACGCCTACGGAGCAACCGGCTCCTACACGGTGACGCTGAAGGTCGACTGACAACCGCGGCGGCACCGACACGGTCACCAAGACGTGACGGTGCAGGCAGCCGAACGTCAAGCCGACGGCTGCGTTCAGTTCTCGAGGTCTCGGGACTGTCGGCGTCGTTCGACGCCTCGGGCTCGAGCGACTCCGACGGCACGATCGTCAGCCGGGCGTGGGACTTCGGTGACGGCCAGACCGGCTCGGCTGCGAACCCGACGCACGCCTACACGACGCCGGGACCTACACCGTGAGGTTGACGGTGACCGACAACCGTGGTGGGACCGACTCCACGACCTCGACGTGACGGTGGCGCCGGTGCCGAACGTGAAGCCGATGGCTGCGTTCTCGTTCCAGACCTCGGGACTCTCGGCGTCCTTCAACTCCTCGGCCTCGAGCGACCCGGACGGCACGATCGTCAGTCGCGCGTGGGACTTCGGGGACGGCCGGAGCAGCTCGGCTGCGAACCCGACGAACGCCTACACGACAGCAGGCACCTACACCGTGACCCTGACCGTGACCGACAACGACGGTGGTACGTCGACCAAGACGGCGGACGTCACGGTCGCGCCGGTGCCCAACGTCAAGCCGGTCGCGAACTTCGGCTCGACGATTGCCGACCTCACCGTTAACTTCGATGGCTCCTCGTCGAGTGACGCGGACGGCACGATCACGGACTACGCCTGGGAGTTCGGGGACGGTGAGACTGCTTCGATCCAGAAGCCGGTTCACACCTATCTGCTCGCAGGGACCTACCAGGTGAAGCTCACAGTGACCGACAACCGCGGTGACACCCACTCGGTGACGAAGCCGGTCACGGTGACGGCTCCGCCGGCGGTCAACGTGTTCGCCGAGGATGCGTTCTCGCGGGTGCTTGCCAGCGGTTGGGGTTCGGCGGACGTCGGAGGTCCCTGGTCTCTGACCGGGACGGCCGCGAACTACTCGGTCGGCGGAGGTCTCGGGTCGATCAAGATCACCCGTGCCGGCTCGGGCCCGGCGGCGTACCTGAACTCGGTGTCGAAGACGAACATCGACCTGACCACGGGCGTCAAGATGGACTCGATGCCGACGGGCGCGGGAACGTACTTCGCGCTGAACGGTCGCGGCACCGCCACCGACAACTACCGTGGCAAGGGAAGGGTCCTGCCCAACGGTTCGGTCTCCCTGTTCCTGACCAAGACGGTCGCGGGAGTCGAGACCACCCTGGTGACGCAGAACGTCTCCGGACTTACGTACGCGTCCGGTGACCAGCTGCAGCTGCGGATGCAGGTCACCGGAACCGCACCCACTCAGCTGAAGCTGAAGGTGTGGAAGTCCGGAACGACCGAGCCGACGGCGTGGAACCTCACGACCTCGGACTCGACTGCCGGGTTGCAGCAGGCTGGCGGAGTCGGGCTGTGGGCCTACCTCTCGGCGACGGCGACAACCCTGCCCGTGACGGTCAGCTTCACGGCGCTCAAGGCAACGCTGCCGAACTGAGCCGGCAGGCGGCAACTAACGCGAGGAGCGCCCCGTCCACTGGACGGGGCGCTCTCCGCCACTAGAACCGCCAACCAGACGAAGTAGTCTCGACGGAACCAGGTAGTCGCCGAATCAGGCGCGCGTAGGTCGGGCGTATCTACATCATCGGGAGTTAGAGTGCCAGGGAATCGCACCTTGATCGCGAGGTCAACGCCGTCGTGAAGAGCGGCAACTGCAGTGGATGTGGTGCATGTTCACTGATCGATGACGAACTGTCACTAGTCCTGAATGACGAGGGATACCTCCGGCCGGTCCGCCGCAAGCTGGAATCTGAGACGAGCAACAAGGCGCGTAACGCGAAAATGGTGCAGGAGTTTCGACGTACGTGCCCGGGCAAGCGGGTGTCAGCGGTCGTCTCCTCGAAGATCTCCCGTGACGACACGATCGGACCGATCGTGGCTGCATGGTCGGCATGGGCAGCCGATCCAGAGATGCGCTTCAGAGGAAGCAGCGGGGGTGCCCTTACAGCGCTCTCGGCATGGCTGGTTGATGAACCTAGCAACGGCATGGTGAACGGATGCCAGGCAGCCGCGTCCGACGCTCGGCGGACCGTGAGCGTGACCATCTCCACCAAGGAAGACGCACTCGCTGCAGCTGGGTCTCGATACGCTCCTGTCGGAAGCGCGAGCCACCCCGCTGCCTTGGATCCGTCTGGAGCCTTCGTCGGCAAGCCGTGCGAAGTCTCTGCGGTGCGGTCTTTGCACGACCATCGCAAAACCGCGGCGCCGTTGCTGATGTCTTTCTTCTGCGCCGGTACTCCAAGTCAGAACGCGACTGACGGTCTGACTGACTCGCTCATCGGTGACGACCCTGGCCCTGTTGTCGATCTCTGGTACCGCGGCCGCGGCTGGCCGGGATCATTCAGCGTTGTGACTCGAACGAGCACTTATCAGACGACGTATGACGAATCTTGGGGAATGACCCTGGGTCCCACAGTCCAGTGGCGCTGCAAGCTCTGTCCGGACGGAGTCGGCGAGGCGAGCGACATATCGGCCGCCGATTTCTGGACGGCGGATTCGCGTGGATATCCGTCGTTCTCCGAGCAGGATGGTAGAACGGCCCTTATTGCACGTACCACCCGTGGTCAGAAGATCGTGCTCGATGCTGTGGCCCAAGGCGTGCTATGCGTAGCGCCCCTAGATGTGGGCCAACTCGTTCAAATGCAACCGTTGCAACATGATAGGCGTGCAACTCTCGTTGGCCGCCTCGTCGGTGCTTCGCTTGCTGGCCGAAGGGTGCCACGCTTTTCTGGGTTTCAACTCCTCAAGCTCGGTGCCCGCCAGCCACGACGGACATGGAGAGCTGGCCGCGGCACTTATAGCCGAATCAAAGGTCAATCTGGAGATTCGCGTCGCCTGGGCGGACTTCATTTCGGAAGGGCCAAGGTTCGTTAGAGCTATGGGCCTCCCACCTACCGTCACACTTGTTCGCGCCCTTCCCCGGACGTTCTGCCTCGCGACGCGGCGGCGCCCCCAGGTAGAACAACAGAGTCGCGTGAGGTTGCTCAGACTCGGACGTTGTTGTCCGTGACCAACGTCCGAGCGAATATCGCGGAACTTCTTGTCGAGCCCAACTACTTTCGGAGAAACTGTGCGTGTTTTAATACTTTGGGCTGATGCGACTTCAAAGAATCTGGGAGTCCGCGCACTTGCTTCGGGGGCCGAGGCGATGTGCCGGCGGGCATGGGAAGATGTCAAAGTCGAGCATCTGTCATACGGGTTCGAGAAGATACCCGTGCCAGTATGGAGCACGAAAGCACTGACAGTGGAGTTGCTTACCAAACGCCAGAAGTTTGCCGAATGGATCTCCGAGTTCGATGTCGTGGTGGATACCCGCGGCGGCGACAGCTTCTCGGACATCTATGGCGCGGCGCGACATAGGAGCATGTGTCTAATCGCCGAGATAGTTCGTCAATCCGGCGTCCCGTTGGTTATGAGTCCACAGACAATCGGTCCATTCTCGACCCGCGTGGCCCGGATTCTCGCTCGGCGAAGCATGCATGTTGCACAGGTCGTCATGGCTCGTGACTCGGCCAGCGCAGCTGCGGCTGAGGAACTTTCGGTGAATGGTGTAGTCCATTCTACTGACGTGGTCTTCGCGCTTAGCCAACCTGCGCGGAGGGAGAAGTACGACGTTCTGCTGAATGTGTCGGGCCTACTCTGGAATGCAAACCCGCACGTAGATTACACAACCTATCGGCACAATGTTCATCAGGTGTACCAGACGCTTCGGGCGACTGGCCGTGAAGTCGCGCTCTTATCTCACGTTCTCGACTCGACGAATCCAGACAATGACACACCGGCAGTCGAGGAGTTTGGGCAGATGGTGGGGGAGTCAGACTCAAGTCTTGATTCCTTCCAGCCTCGAGGACGTCCGTCAATTAGTGGCCGACGCGTCGCTGGTCGTGGGATCACGAATGCACGCTTGTCTGAATGCCATCTCAGTTGGCACTCCAGCCATTGCGCTCGCCTACTCGCGGAAGTTCACCCCACTACTCGAAGACATTGGATGGCAAATGTCCCTGGAGCTCCAGGACAGCGACTTTGATCCGCATCTGGTGCTTGAGTTCGCGGAGGACGCGGAGATTGAGGCAAAGGTGAAGGCCTCGCTCGAGAAGGCTCACGCGCGTCTAGATGCGTGTGAAGCGGCCCTGAGGAGCGTTGTGTGACGGAAGCTCCGCCAGGTGCCTCGACCGACGGGTCTCGGTCGGCGGGCAGCGCGAGGCGGTCTGACGACCTTCGCCGGACAGGGCATTCGCGTCGTCGTGCAGATGGCTTCCGTGGTCCTGCTCGCGCGTCTCCTCTCCCCCTCTGACTATGGGCTGATGGCGATGGTTGCCGCTGTCGTGGGTATTGCTGAGGTATTCCGTGATTTCGGGCTCTCGGCAGCCGCAATCCAGGCGAAGGATCTCTCCGCAAAGCAACGCACTAATCTTCTTTGGGTCAATGCGACCATAGGCCTGACCCTCACATTATTGGTTACTGCTGCCGCGCCACTCATAGCGCGGGCCTTTGACGAGCCAGACCTCACTCAGCTGACTCGTGCAGTTGCCTGGATTTTCCTCATCAACGGTCTAGCCGCTCAATATCGCGCCGACCTGAACCGGCGACTCCAGTTCATGAGGCTCGTCGGCGCAGACATCGTTGCTCCCATGGTTGCACTTGTCGTTGCCGTTGTCCTTGCCAAGCAGGGTGCTGGCTATTGGGCCCTCGCAGTTCAACAGCTCCTCAGCGGTGTGATCATGCTCGGGCTGGTGGCAGTCCTGGCGGGATGGTTGCCCGGGTTGCCGAGGCGGAATGTCCCAATGCGAAGCTTCTTCCGGTTCGGAGGGAGCCTGGTGGCGTCGCAACTCATCGGTTACGTCGCGGACAACATCGACTCGGTGGTGATCGGCGCCCGCTTCACTCCTACTGACTTGGGCAACTACAACCGAGCCTTCCAGTTGTTGATGGTTCCGCTTAGCCAAGTCCGCGGTCCAGCGACCCAGGTAGCACTCCCTGTGCTTTCTCGCATCCAGGACCAACCTGCCCGATTTCAATCCTTCCTCTCGCGGGGTCAGTTGGCGCTCGGATACACAGTGGTTGCCGGGTTGGGTGTCATCATCGGTGGCGCAGTCCCGATAACCGATGTCTTCCTCGGATCGCGTTGGACAGCGGTGTCCCCACTGTTGGCCCTGATAGCCGTTGCTGGTGCCTTTCAGATGCTGGCCTTTGTCGGCTACTGGGCCTACTTGGCGATGGGGCTGACGGGGAGTCTACTTACCTACTCCTGGATATCGGCAGGGATCAAGATCGTCTCCATCTTGATCGGGTCACACTGGGGAGTTCTCGGAGTGGCGGCGGCATACGCCGTCGCACCGGCACTGTCGTGGCCGGTCTCGCTCTGGTGGCTGGCGCGACACTCGGGCATCGAAGTGAGGGGCTTGTACCTCGGAGCCGGGAGGGTGCTGACCATGACCACGGCAATCGCACTCGCGAGCTGGTCAGCCGTCGCGGTCGTGGACGGGCCCTCATGGCTGGAACTTGTCTGTGCCGTGGCGGCTGCGGGTCTGGCGTACGTCGGGGTTGCGCTTCTGGTGCCCAGTATCCGCCGTGACGTGAGGGGACTCATGGAGATGGGTCGACTCGCCCTCAGCCGGAGTTGACTGAGGGCTCTCTGGCGTAGTCGACGATCGTGCGACCTGCCGAGGCTCGCACCATGCCCGACCCCCGAGCCGCGAGTCGCAGGCCACGAGCCGAGGTGGGTAGGTCGTCCTTCACCGTGCCGATCCAGTGTCGGGCTGTGCCCACCAGGACTCTGACTGCGCCTCCGACCAGACCAACCAATCGGATCGACGGTCGTCGCCACGTCCCGGCGAGGATCAGCCGGGTCCGGACTTCGGTCTGTCCGTGCCCCTGGGCTCGGCGCAGAGCCCAGGCACGGGTGAGCCGAGACGGGTCCACATGGTCCTCGGCAACCGACTCGTCACACCAGACCAGCAAACCTCCCCTTCGGTGCAGATCCCTGGAGAACAGGGTGTCCTCCCCGCCCAGAAGACCGAGACCAGGGTCGAAGTCGACCCCATGGGCCCGGACCTGATCCAGATCGAGCAGCAGGTTCCCTGCCGCGGCCACGGTGAGCGGCGTTCCAGTCGGACGTCGAGGACGTTGGAAGAGCCCGCTGGCGAGCACCCACGGATCCGTGTCATCCGGAAAGACGGTGACAACCCGTCCCATGACTGCCGCTGCGCCGGTGCTGCGCCAGGTGGCGATGAGCGTCGACAGCCAGCCCTCGAGCGGGACCTCGTCGTCATCCAGGAAGGCGAGCAGGCGGAAGCGCCCTGCCTCTGCGAGCGCCCGTGCGCGCGCGGAGGCGATCCCGGGCCTGGGCTCGGGGACGTAGAGCACGTCAGCCAATCTCGAGGACAGGACTGTCGGACGCGCCGACATCGCCGGGTCGTTGTCGATGACCATGACTGTGGTGTGGAGACCGACCTCATCGAGGCGCTCGGGCAAGGCCTCGAGCAGGGCGCCGAGCATGGTCGGACGACGATAGGTGAGGATCGCAACGACGACCTCTGGTTCGTCACCCGGCTTCCTCGAATCACCTGTCATGCCCTGATCCCGTCCCGCATGCCACGCATCGCAGCGCGCCAGGGCGAGCTGGAGTGCACAAGCTGTCGGCGCCCGCCCCTGAGCAGAATTCGATAGCTGGCTCTCAGGGAGTTCCGCCTCCACTGGCGCTGACGGATCGGGTCGAGGTTCTTGCGAGCAAAGAGGAACCGGTTGCGGATGTTGTAGTAGTAGTACACCGACGACTTCGCACGATCGGACCGCTGGTCCTGATGCGTTCCGCCTTCGTCATGGATGGCGGTTGCACCCGGAACTAGCGACAGGGTGCCCCCGATCGCCTGCACCCGCGCCGAGAGGTCAACGTCCTCCCAGTACAGGAAGTACTCCTCGTCGAAGCCTTCGACTGCCTCCCAGAGGGACTGGTCGACGAGCAGGCAGGCGCCGGTCAGCCAAGGCAGGATCTCCGCGTCCGGTGGACCTGTCCGGTGGCGCCAGGAGCGCATGTCTCCGGTCCTCAGGTCGACATCGACGCCGGCGGACCAGAGCGACCCGTCAGGGCGAACGATGGTAGGCCCGGCTAGCGTCATCGGGTCTGCATCCAGACGCTCGAGCATCAGCTCCACTGATGAGCGATCGATGGCGGCGTCCGGGTTCAGCAGGAGAAACCGCGTCGCACGAACGCTCTGCGCGGCTCTGACGCCGATGTTGCACCCGCCGCCGAAACCTACGTTCCGCGGGGGATAGACTCCGATCCACTCGTTGGCGTCGCACATCAGGCGCACTCGTCTGCGCTCGGCTTCGTCGCTGAAGCTGTCGACCACGACGCACTGCGCGCCCTCGAGATCGCGCGCGACCGCCGTCAGCTGGTTCTGCAACAACGCCGAGGATCCGTAGTTGACCACGACGATCGCCAAGGTTGCGTCAATCATCTGTGCTCATGGCTGTGGCTCGCGACGAAGGAGGATCGCGCGCCGATAGGCACGAAGGTGGCCCGGTGCGCAGTGGCTCCAGTCGCGTGCCGTCAGGTCAGGCCGGCCGGCACTCTGATCGTCACGTGCACCGAGGGCCCGGACGAGGTCGTCGCCAGAGAGTTCCCCGTCGTACATGACGACCCAACCGGGGCCGACCTCCTCCGATAGCCTCTCGTTGACCAGATTGCGAGGAACGAGCACGGGCCGGTCGAGGGACAGCGCAGTCAAGGCACCCGCCGAGTTGTGCATGTCTCGGTAGGGGAGCGCAACGATGTCGCTCTGACTCACGACGCCTACGAACTCGGAGTCCTCGAGCAGGCGAAGGTCGAGTCGGATGCGTTCATCGCCGCGTGCGTCACGATCGAGGGCCGAGGCCAACTCTGGCGTGGAGGGCGCACCCGCCACCACGAGCGATAGTGCCGGATCGGACGTCTCGCGAAACGCCCGGATCAGTGTGTCCACTCCCTTGTACCGTCTGACCAGCCCAATGAACCCCACCTGGCCGGGCACCGCCGGCGGCTTTCGGTAGCTCTCATACCAATCGCGATAGTGACCGTGCGGGATGACCTCGAAGGGTTGATCCGCGGGGAACGTGGTCGACGTGTTGAGCGCAATCCGAAGCGTCGTGGCTCGGTCGGTCAACCTGAGTAGGAAGCGTTCGACGGCAGATATGCCTTGCGGAAGCTCGAGGTTGTGCACGGTCCGGACGACGGCAACCTTGCCCAGCGTGAGCTTCAACAGGAGCACCGCGTAGAGGAACTGGAAGACCCAGGACTTCAGGCGTGAGGATCCTCGTAGCCGGATCTCCGGCCAGTGCACGTGGAAGACGTCGTACTTGCCGAGTAGGGCGGCTCGCCAGCTGAACAGGTTGAGTTCGACGGTGGGCTCGTCCGCCAGGCTCTGGATCAAGAGGGCCGTGAACGGATTTCGGTGTGGGCGGGGAGCTGGGAACGACTGCAGCACCCGGACTCGCCCATCGCGTTCGGCATCGTCAGGCATGGTTCTCGTCCAGATGACTGAGTGCGGTCGGATCCAGAAGTCTGGACAAGCCCTCGACAGCGAGACCAATGCGTTGAACGGCTCGCTGATGGGCCCTCGAGGATCGGCCATACGGGTCGGGGATCGCCAGCCGGCTCGAGCTCGGGTTGCGGCGCATCGCCGCCTTCACGACAACTTCCCGGCGACCGTGCAACGTGTCCGTGTCGTCGGGGAGCGCCGTGGCGATCCCCTCGAACTCAAGCAACGTGAAGGTTCGCCTGTGTGCGCTGGGCACCAGGGACACCACGATCGACCGATGGCGTGGCTCAGCCGTCACGATGAGGTCCGCCTCGTGCACCATCGACTCGGACAGTGTGCGGGCCACGAAGTCCTGGGACTCGCCACCGAGACGCTCGACCTCCAGCGAGGTCAGCGGATGCATGGACTGGCCCTCCAAGGCACGCGTGCCCGCGCTCGCGACCTTCAGGCCCTCTAGGTTCTTGGCACGAAGCAACCGTTCGATTGCGGGTGACCTGCAAACGTTTCCCGTGCAGACGGCTAGCACCACAAAGGCGGCTGTCGTCACCTTGCCCTCGACTTTCCCTTGGTCCTGGTATTCGATCGGGAGATCGCTCGGCGCCTCGCCTGGTTCCGACGTCGCTGAGCGGGACCTTGACGAATTCGCTTCCACCACGAGTCAGACGGGGCCCCGTAGTAGCTTGACTGGGTCTGAGGCGAGCCGCCGTTGATGACGAGGCCAAGGACAGTGGCGCCTAGTTGGTGCAGGGACGCCACGGCGTCCACGAGCTCGGCGCGGTGCACCTTGCGAACATTGGCCACGACGATCGCTCCGCTTGATCGGGCGGCGAATAGTGCACCGTCGCTCACCGGCAACAAGGGGGGAGAGTCGATGACCACCAGGTCGTACTCGTGTCGAAGTCGCTCGAGCAGCGCGCGCATCGCCTGGGACTCGATCAGCTCGGTGGGATTGGGAGGCAGATCGCCAGAAGCCAGAACGTCGAATCGGGTGGTTTCGCCCCAGGTCTGGACGACGTCTTGGAAGTCGACACCGTCGGCGAGGATCGTGGTGAGGCCGACTGCTGCCTCCAGGCCGGTGTAGGCAGCGATGGCAGGCTGCCTCAGGTCACCATCAATGAGCAGGACGCGGTCGCCGGCTTCAGCGCAGGCATAGGCAAAGTTGATCGCGGTTGTCGACTTGCCCTCGGAACTCACTGACGACGTGAGTGTCACGATGTCAACATCGTGAGTGGTGCGCAGATAGCGAAGGTTGATGCGCAAGCGGCGGTACGCCTCCGATGCGGTCCCCCTCGGATCGCTCTGCATGACAACTGTCGACTTCTTGAAGGATCGGCTTCTGCCAACCTCGGCCAGCACGGGTGCTTTCACGAGGTGCTCGGCTTCGTCGTCGTCCCGAACCCGGGTGTCCAACAGCTCGCGAGCGATGGTGGCTGCGATGCCGAGCAGCAGCCCGGCCAACAAGCCCAGGAGCAGGTTCCGTCTCTTCTGTGGCGAGAACGGATACTTCGGTGCAGTCGCGGCCCCGACCGTCGCTGCATCGATGCTCGGATCGCCCTGGGCGTTGGCAGGCGCGAGCTGGCGTGCGACCTTGATCAACTCCTCGGCCGTCGCGTTCGCGATTTCCGCGGCTTCGTTGGGATCCGTGCTGATCGCGGTGATGCTCAGGATGACGGTCTCCTGGCTCGCCGTTGCGCGGACCCGCGCGGCAAGCGCCTTGGATGTGGTGTCGAGATCCAGGCTCTCGATCACCCCGTCGAGCACGGCGGGCTGAGTGGCCAGCTCAGCGAACGACAGCATCTGCGCCTGAGTGTAGGTCGAGCCCTGGGACAGGTCGCTGGCTGTGTCACCGTTCGGCAGGGAGAAGTAGACGCTCGTCGTCGCGCGATACATGGGGGTCGCCGGGAAAGCCATCGCCGCCGCGATGAGTCCGCCGGCGAGCGTTGCGAGCAGGATGAGTCGCCAGCCCGACCGCACGATTTGCCAGTAATCGCTCAACCTCATGTTGACGCTTGATCCCCTTCAAAGTCGGCCCTGACTGTATCCGGTGGACATGCCATATCTCCGCTGAACGGCTGGGTGCGTGCGAGATCACCGCGTGCAGTTGATCGAGATACGGTCTGCGTCGCCACCGCAACGCCGGCGAAGAACCAGAACAGCATCCGGTACTGAGTGATGAGGGCCACGGTGGCGAGCGCCGGCAGCTGCGCCACGATCGAGATCGTCGCGGGCGAGGCCCGACGTGCCAGGACGCATGAGACGGCGACTGCGAGGGCAACCAAGAGGGCAGCTAGCGGAATCCAACCGTAGAGCAGGCCGAACAGGATCAGCTCACTGTCGATCGAATCGAAGTTGCCGAACTTGAGGTTGCCATCGGCATAGCGAACGGCCAAGTGTGACAACCCGGAGGGATCCATGCCTGGGATCAGCGATGTCAGACGGCCGCGATATTGAGCGCTCCCGGTTGCTTCGGAACCGGCCGCGGTGAATACCTGACTGACGAACGGACCGACGCCCACGGCGACGGCCACAGCAGCGGCGCCGATTGCAGCCCGGGTGCGCACCGGGAGCGAGCTCGGCATGAAGACCAGCGACAAGGTCAAGCCGAGTACAGCGCAGATGATGCCCACGCGGCTGAAGGTCACGGCGCTCCCGGCCAGGAGCAGAACGATCGTGGCGAGTTTCACAGCTGGGCGCAGGCTGGAGGCGAGGGTGAGTGGCACGGCCATTGCCAGCGAGCAGCCGAGGGCAATCGAGTGGCCGAAGGAGACCTCGGCCCGGGATACTCCCCCCCGGATCTGGATGACGCCCCACAGATTGTAAAGAGCATTTGGTCGCGAGATAAGGACGAAGGGGTTCGTCGAGGTGAGGAATTCCAGAACGGCCAACGCTCCGATGAAGTCCGAAGAGCAGTCCCACGGCGCGATAGAGCCACTCGGTCCCGACAGCGGCGGTCGACACTCGGCCGAGAGTGAATCCCAGCAGGCACTCGCTCACCAGCGCGAACGTGGCGGCCGCGTTACCGCCCCCTCCGACTACCGGAAACAACGCCAAGACGAAGATCAGCATGACCAAGAAGTCGCCGAGTCCCACTTGTCCGACCGCCCTGGGGAACAGTGACACGAGCACCAAGGCACCGAGCAGTGTTCCTGGCACGAAGTAGAAGGCGAAGCTCAATCCGAGCCAGACGGGCATGAGACAGGTGCCGACAAGCCACGTCGTCAGAGCGAGACGCGGGTGCTGGTGTAGCACGGCCCATGACAGCGATGCCAAGCCAAGCAACAGGATGAGGAGCGTCCACGAGTCTGCCTGGCTTGCCGGAATCCTCATGGCCGAAGCGACGCGGCAGGTGTGCGCTCCCGAGCCTGAGGGGGTGCCTCGCAGGTGGACATGGGTGCGGGCTTCCCCAATCTCGACAACATTGCCGGTCGCGATGCGGTTTCACGATGCCGTGGGGGGGTAGACACCTCCGAGACCTGTCCGTAACACCCAGCAGGTGGGACCGGAAACAAGCATGCGCAAGCATCTGACAGACTCACCGAGTCCGTTAAGCTTTCCACGAGTAAGGATCGAGTGGCTTTGCACCAACTCTACGGCACACCGGCAGAAATTTTACCGACTGGCCGCACTTCGGTGCGATGGGGATTCATCCCGCTGATCCTTGCTCTTGCGGTTGCCACACTCTCCTCGGTTGGTTCGCCGGCAACGGCCGCCAGTCCGGTTCAAGATTCCTTTGACCGGACCGTGAGTACTGGGTGGGGCACCGCCCCATCCGGCGACGCGTACACGATCGCGGCAGGGGCTGCTGCGTTGTCAGTGAGCGGGGGTCGCGGCACCATGGCCTTGACGCCTGGGCGTACGGGCGAAGCCGATCTGCGCGGACTCTCGATCCTCAATGCGACTGTCTCCGCGACGTTCTCGGTGTCCTCGTTGGCGACCGCCGGGAACGGGACGTACGTTGCTCCGCTGCTTCGCCTGTCCGGTGGGTATGCCTACCGGATGGTGAGTCGCGTGGCCCCGGGTGGTCGTCTGTACCTCTCGCTGCAACGTGTCGACGGGAATGCGGCGTCGGTGACGACCCTTGCCAGCGTGACCTCCCCGGCAGTCGTGAACGCCGATCAGCAGATCCGGATCGAGTTCTCGGCAACCGGCTCGTCGCCGGTCGAGCTGGGTGCGAAGGTATGGACAACCACGTCAACCACCCCGACAGCCTCGGCGACTTTCAGTGACGCCAGTTCGAAGCGGCTCAGCGCTAATGGCGCAGTCGGCGTCTGGGGTTACATCTCGGGATCGTCATCAGGCACGAAGATCTCGTTCGATGAGCTCGCCGTCCGGGATCAGGCAGCCGTGCCGGAGCCGGAGCCGGAGCCGGAGCCAGAAGTGCCGGGGTCGACGGTGGTCGAACCTGAGACGACGGCTGGTTCAGCCGCGATCGGATCCACCGCGTACGCGGCCCCCGCTTCGGCCATCTATGTCGCAACAACGGGTAGCGACACTGCTGCAGGCACTATGGCCACTCCTGTGCGGACGCTTGGCCGCGCGGTCGCCTTGGCGCCTTCGGGGAGCACGATCGTGATGCGAGCGGGGAGCTATCACGAGACTGTCGCATTGCCGCGTGCGAAGAAGCTGACCGTGCAGTCCTATCCGCGCGAGGCAGTCTGGCTGGACGGCAGCTCTGTTGTCTCCGGATTCGTCGCCTCCGGCGACGCCTGGGTCAAGACCGGCTGGACGACCGAGTTCGACTCCAGTCCGACCTACAGTCGTGGGAATCCCGACAGCACGACGCCGGGCTGGCAGTGGGTGAACCCGAACTACCCGATGGCAGCTCACCCAGACCAGGTCTGGATCAACGGCGTCGAGCTGAAGCAGGTGGGTTCACGAGCACTGGTCGTCACGGGGACCTTCTACGTCGACTACGCAACGGACAGGCTGTACGTCGGTACCGACCCGTCTGGCAAGCAGGTGCGGGCCAGCGACCTGATCGAGGCTCTGTCCATCTTCGGTCCTGGGTCGGTAGTACGAGGACTGGGCGTGCGCAGATATGCGCCCTCCGTTCCCGACATGGGCACGATGAAGGTCAATATCGGCGCGACGGACGTCAGCCTGGAGAACCTGGTGCTGACCGACAACGCGACGACCGGCCTGTCGGTGGCGGGGCTCCGTGCGACGTTGAAGAACGTCACCAGCTCGAGCAACGGGCTTCTCGGTATCCACACGGTCTATGCCGACGGTCTGCGGGCGACCGGCCTCAGGGTCGTGGACAACAACACCGAACGATTCAACCCGGCCCCGGCCGCCGGCGGTCACAAGGTCACCCGAAGTCGGAACGTGCGGATCTCCGACAGCGTCTTCAACCGGAACTACGGTTCTGGATTGTGGTTCGACGAGTCGGTGTACGACGTGCAGGTCACAACGAGTGACATGATCGGCAACGGGCGGAACGGGCTCAACTTCGAGTTGTCCTCCAAGATCGTCGCCGCCAACAACGACATCCGTAACAACGCCTACACGGGGCTGCTGATCCAGAACTCCAACCAGGCCGAGATCTGGAACAACACCGTGTCGGGCAGTGCGTTGACGGTGTGGATCACCCAGGACAGCCGTCAGTCCACCAATCTCTCCACCGCTGGCCATGATCCTCGCCAGAGCCTCCCGGACCCCACCGTTACGTGGGTCACCGAGAAGCTGAGGTTCTCGAACAACGTCTTCGGCGATCCAGTCGCAGGTGACAACTGGTGCGGCGTCCTCTGCTTCGAGGACAAGACGAAGACGAAGACCGCGGCCCAAGCGGGGATCACGCTCAACGGCAACGTCTACAGCCGTACGAACAAGGCTGTGCCGCCCCGGCTGATCCGGTGGGCCGCGGGTGCCGCCGGCATGACCAACTACGACACGTTGGCGGACTTCAAACGGGCTACGGGACTCGAGTCTGCTGGTGCCGAGGTCGCGGGACGCTCCGCTCTGGACGCCAGTGGACGATTCGTCGCCACTACGGTCACGACCGCTGTCGGCGTGACGGCTCCGGCGTTGATCACGGATATTCTCGGGCTGAGCGCCGGCGCTCGAGTCATCGGACCGCAGCGCGCGGACTAGGTCATCCAGTAGCCCGATCCGTACCCAAAGGCCCGCCTCCGTTCAGTCGGAGGCGGGCCTTAGGGCAAATCGTAGACAGATGCGAAACAAGAACGGGTCTACAACGCCCCTTGGAACACCACCATCGGGGAGAGCGCCGAGTGGTTGACCTCGACCCGGACGCTGTCCATCTGGGCCCTCGGCATCGTGAACACATAGCTGCCACTAGACGTGCCACCCGATCGAAGGGTTCCCGAGAACGGCTGGTAACGCGGGTCGTTCACCAACGGCGGCGCTGGTGCATCGTCAGGACCCGAGTACGCGTTGACTGTCACCGCGTCGAGACTCAATGGCTTGTTGGTGTCGTTCGTGATCCGGATGGTGAACCGGGCGGCCGGACCACTGATCTCTCCCGGTCCAGATCCCCTGCCGTTCACTGAATCCGCGGCGACCACGCGCGCAGTGACACCGTCGCCGAACTCGGCCGGCTGGTCGATCGGAACTGGCTTCAGAGTTCCACCCGCAGTCGCCCCGTCGTCAGGCGTCGCCTCAGCCGACGGCGAGGCTCCAGCCGACGGCGAGGCTCCAGGCGACGTCGTCGACGACGCACTCGGGTCGTCCGTCGGGCTCTCGGACGCGCTGATGGGAGGTGGTGCCGGCGGATCGCTGATCTCGCCTTTGGACGTCGGGCTGTCGGAGTCGCCACCGAGGGTCAGCGCGGCTACCACGGCGACAACGGCGACCAGTGCCAACACAAGCGCGGCGATCGCGATCTGCCGGGTCCGGCCATTGGTTTCATCAGCCATGCTGACGACGCACCTTTCATGGGGAGTGGTGTCTGGGTCTCGATGTGGGTCTTCTACGTGCGGCGGCGACCGCTGGCCGCTCCGCGCATTGGTTCTCGAGTGGCCAGTCGGGTGAGGAGTTGCTCGTAACCAGCGGCCACGTCATCCCAGCGGTAGTCACGTGCCGCTCGGTCCCGGAGGGCCTCGCCTTGACGCAGGGTATCGGCGGGTGTCTCCTCGGCTCGCTCGAGAAGTCGGGCCAGCTGTTCCGGAGTCTCGAAGAATCTGCCGCCGGAGCCCAGCACCTCTCGGTTGAATCCGACGTCCCATGCCAGTACGGCCGTGCCGCCGCCCATAGCCCGCAGGAGTGACGGATTGGTCCCTCCGACGGAGTGTCCGTGAGAGTAGGTCAGAGCGTTCGCGTACAGCTGGTCGAGTTGCACCTGGTCCCACAGACCCCCGAGAAGGCGGACGCGTGGGTCGTTGCCCGCTGCCTGCCTGATCCGCTCGGTGTAGTCACCCGCATAAGGGGCCGAGCCGACCACGACCAAGGGCCGCCCGGCGGCAGATCGGACATAGCCCTCGACGATCTCGAGGACATGGTTCTCGGGCTCGAAGCGAGCGACGACCAGGTGGAACCTTTCCGGCTCGAGCCCCAGGTCGATCAATCGGTCCGCGCCAAGGTTCTCCTGGATGGGGGCCCCATAGGTCAACAACTCAGTGGCAACCCCGAATTCTTCGTCGTAGTAGTCCGCAATGCCGTGGGCATCAGCAATCAGGGCATCGGCCCAGCGCACCGACAACGACTCTGCGAACCGGTAATAGGCCCTTCCGATGCCCTGCCACTTGGTGCGACGCCACTCGAGCCCATCGACGTGCACTGCCGTGGGTATGCGACGAAGCCGCATGGCAGGCAGAAATGGAGAGTTGGCCGAGTTGAAGACGATGGCTGCGTCGAATCGCTTGCGCCGGCTGCAGGCATGCCCGACGGACAGGGCGCTGTGGCTGAGAGTCTCGAGGGACTTCTTGCGAGCGGCCGGGAGATGAACCAGGTCCATCCCCAAGTGGCGAGCTGGTCGTGGTGCATCCGCGCCGCGACAATAGACCACGACCTCGTGTCCTCGCGCTGCGAGCCGCTGACCGATCTCCTCGATGGCTGTCTCGAACCCGCCATAGCGCGCCGGGACCCCTCGAGTGCCAATCATCGCAACCCGCATGTCCAACCCCTCTGCACCAGCCATATGACGCGCCATTGAGCGCGATGGCGCATCCCACGATGATGAGGCGCTGACCGAGAAGCCTAGGTCAGACGCGGTCTCCTATGGTCCGAACCGGCAACCTCGCGATGTGCCATACCGCACTTGACGACGATTCTGGTCGACGAACCAAGTCAAGCCGGCGTCATGGCACGTCGTTCAGCATCCATGGCGCCGAGCTCACGCCACCACTTTCGTAGCGCCAGCGCCAACATCGCCGCGCTCAAGACGAACAGTGCCGCGTAGACCCAGAAGAAGAGAATCGGCCAGGCCACCAGGACGAAGACCCAGCAGAGAAACCCATAGTCCGTCGGCAGAATGATCCACTTGCGGAGTGGGTGTTCCGGGTTCACGACGTTCAACGGTGCAGTGTCGCCGCGCTTCCTCAGGAACGGCAGGACGATCAGCCCGAAGTACGTAACCGCCTGCACGACCGAGTATCCGAGAGGAATCAGCAATGCCTTGTGGGACTCAACGGGCGGGAACTGGTACCACGAGATGACCACGGCCAAGTGCAGGCTGCTCGTCTTTGCGCAATCCACCGTGTGATCGAGCCATTCGCCTTGGACAGACCCATCCCCTCGTAGCCGAGCCAACTGCCCGTCGACGGAGTCCATGACGTAACCGCCAGCAAGCAGTGCGGCCACGCTGACGCCCATGCCCAGCGATGGCTCGACGGTGGCAAGGACCACAATCCCCAGCGTCGACAGGATGGCACTGATCAGGGTGGCGATGTTCGGTGTCATCCGGACGGTGTGCGCGGCAGCAGCGACGACGCGCCCCGCCGGGCGATTGACGTACCTGCCGTACGCTGCCGTTCCCCGAGAGGGCTTCTGCGCGGTCCGGAGGGCTTGCAGGTTGCCGCGAAAACCAGGGGTCGTGCGAAGTCGTCACCGGTTCTTCGCGGTGGCGCTGCCGAAGAGCTTCGTCTTCACCTTCACCGCGGTGTTGTAGTGACGGGCGAACGACTTCTTGAGCAGGCCACCCTCTTCGGGGGTCCAGCCGGTCGTGCGTGCGATCTGGCTGCCCGACCTCGACCTTCTCGTAGGCGTAGGTCGCGATCGACTTGCGGGTCACGCCTGGAGGCAGCGACATCTTCTTGAAGCCGTGGAACGTGTGGTCGTCGGTCACCATGATCAGCCCACGGTTGAAGATCGGCTTGATCGCACGAGGCTTGTCCTCGGGCCGGGCCTTGATGAGAAGCCGACCGTCGTACTCGTCCTTCCAGTCCTTGTTCAGGTAGAGCAGGACGTTGAGGGTGCGCAACCAGTCGTCGTGAAGCGGGTGCATGTTGAAGTCGACGTGGGTGTCGAGGAAGCCGCCATCACCGCTCTGGTGGAATCCGCCGCCGTGGAACGCAGGGTCGACGAAGAGGTCCTTGCCGGAGAGCTGGCTGATGAACCTCTTGAACTCGTCGCCCATCAGCGCGTCGTAGAACGCCCGCGAGGTCGGACCCTGCTCGGCGACGCTCGAGAGCTCGTGCTTGTCGCCGAACATGTAGTCACGCGACTTGGGCATCGCGTCGGGCGCGGGGAACTCCGCGAGAAGGCCTTCGGCCGTCTCGACGTCGAGGAAGTCGTCGATGACGATAAGTGGGAACGGGTCACCGTTCTGGAACTCCTGGGCAAGCTCGTCACCCTGAGAAATCCACGAGTTGAACATCCACTGCTCCTTGCCTTGCATCGAGGGCCGCTGTTCAGGAATCGGGAGCACGTCCCCCGTGCCAAGCGGTAGGACCGATTCTCCCACGCAGGGAACCCTTACTTCAGTCGTTTGATGCAATTTCGAGGGCGGCCAGCCAGTCCTCGGCGTATCTGGCCGTGGTGAACCGTTTCTCGTAGGTCGATCGAGCCTCATCTCCGGCAGCGGCGACAGCTTCCCGGGTCAGGCCGGCCAACAGACCTGCCAGGGCTCGCGCATCCCGAGGCGGGAAGAGCCAGCCGTCGACTCCGGTGGTGACGATGTCGGCCAGGCCGCCGCCGTCGCTACCCACGACCGGGCGAGCGCGTGCGAACGCCTCGATGGCGACCAGCCCGAACGGCTCAGGACTATCTGACGGGACAAGGAGGACGTCGGCCGCTTCCATGTATCGGTCTGGGTCTGCCACCTCGCCCACCACCTGCACCGTCTCGGGCCTACGGAGGGAACTCGCCAGGGCGTGGACGTCAACCGAATCGCCGCTGACAGGCGCGCCGCCCAGCACGACCAGCTCACCCGGATCCTCGAGCAGATCCCACGCCTCGAACAAGGTCAGGTGCCCCTTCCATCCGTTCCATCTGCTAGCGACCAGGTATCGCAGAGGACCCACGCGTCCTTGAAGAGGCAGCCAACGATCGGGAGCAGGGGTGGCGTTGAGGACCACGGTCGTCCGAGCCTTCAATCGCTCGGGTAGTCCGTCTCGCACAGGTCCGGAGATGGCAACGATGCGATCGAACGACTTTGCCAACCTTCCCAGCACCTGCTGGTCGCTGCGCGACCACAGCTCCTGGACGTGGCCCAGCACTCTCGGGACACGTGCGCAACGCGCCACCGGACCAGCCAGAAATGCTGCACTGGTGGTGCAGTAGACCAGCTCGATGCGCCGCCGTCGCATCACTGAGTACAGCTTCGTGGCCCGACGTGCCAGTCGCCACAGCTGACGCGGAGTCCGGTACGCGCGTCGAAGGATCGGTAGGTCCACATGGCGGACCGAAGCGCCGCGCCGCTCCAGCTCGACACACAACGGAGACGCGACATGAGGAAGATCGGTCGGCAGCCAGAACTCGGCTCGCTCCCGCATCTCGTCCGGCATCGCGTCGTACATCTCGAGCAGCATCCGGTCGGCGCCGTACAGCTCATCCGACGGGTGCACGAAGACGAGCGGGCCCCCGGACATGGCACGAAAGTTATCATCGGCTCAAAGGCGCGGGCCCGGTCGAGGTCATTGGCGGGCGTCTCCAAGTCGGCGATCCAAGGTGCCGAGGGGACAGATGTTGGAATCCCCTCGAGTCGATTGCCGCTTCACTACAGTGAGGGCGCATGACGCAAGCGCAGTCCTACATCTGGTGGAACCATCGGCGGGTCGAGGGCTGGATCGAGCCCGAGATCCTCATCCTCATGTCGGCCCTGGCAGCCAAGCAGCGCGAGCAGGGCGTACGTGGTGGGGTCGCCGAGATAGGTGTTCACCATGGGAGGTTCTTCATTGGCCTCCACCTGTTGCGTCGGCCGGACGAACGGTCCGTTGCGATCGATCTGTTCGAGGACCAGGCGCACAACATCGATAGGTCAGGCATGGGTGACGAGGCGACCTTTCGCGACAACCTGCGCCGCTTCGCCGATGGGGACAGCTCGGTCGCGGTGGTGAGTGCCGACTCGACGACACTCGGTGGCGCCGACATCCAAGGATTCGCGGGCGGGCTGGTCCGGATGTTCAGCGTGGATGGTGGCCATACCCCCGAGATCGTCGAACACGACATGAACACCGCGGCAGACAGCTTGGTCGAAGGGGGCATCGCGATTGGCGACGACGTCTTCAACAGTCAATGGCCCGGAGCGGTCGAGGGAACCCTGGCATTCCTTGACAGCAACGATCGACTGGTTCCTTTCGCCGTGGGTTACAACAAGGTCCTGTTCACCCACCCGTCGTTCGCGGATTCATACCGGCAGACCGTCATGGATGTAGCCCAGCGGCATCTCTGGAACCGGAAGCTGTCGAGTCTTCGTGGCCACTCTGTTGCCATTGTCTGGCGTGCCAGCCCGAAGGTGAAGGGCAAGAGACTCGCTAAGAGAGTGCTGAAGCGGGAGTGACGCCGTCCCAGGCCCGCCCCCACGACCCGATCCGCGAGTCGCCGTACCCGCTCCTGCTGGACGGGCACGGACACACGATCCGGCAGACCTCCTTCGAGAATCGGCACCCGTCGTCGACAATGCGGCTACCTGATCACAGACCTCTTGATCGATACATTCTTTGCCTTGAACCACACGCCCGGATAGCGGGTTAGGTGGGTCCGGTCGGGATTTCGGACAAACGTTGAGCGCCAGATTGCGAGTGAGCCAGTGGTGTCGTTACTGACGTAGAAGAGCGCTCCGCATCCTTCCCGTGCCCTGTTGTCCCGGATGAGGGTGCCGCTGATCTTGAACGAGTTGGAGAACACGTCCACGTAGATCGCGCCGCCCAGGCCGCCTCCGGGCGTGCCCGGCCTCGCCGGGTTCATCCCGACCCCGACGGCCCGGTTGTCCTGAAAGGTGCTGTTGTATACCGCGGCCGTGCGGTTGTGGACGCTGAGGCCACCACCGTTGCTGCACCGGCCGTTCCGGAACGTGCTGCCGACGACGTACGCCGTCCGGAAGTTGTCCCATCCCTCGAGCCTCAGTCCACCACCGCCAACGTCGGGCCCGGTGCGCGCGCACCTGTTGCCGACGAAACGCACTCGGACGGCCTTGAACTGGCCACCGTCCGCCAGAATGGCACCGCCACCGTCGTTCGACGTGGTCCCAGCTGCGTAGCCGTTGAGCAGGCGGATGTGCTGAACCACGAGCTTCGGGGTCGGCTGTGTGTTGCAGTTGCCTGGGAGGCTTCCAAGCGTCCGGTCACAGGTGTTGAGGTAGATGAGCCTGCGCGAGTGTGCACCTGCAAGGGTCACCTTGCCTCCACCATCGATCACCACACGCTTGGCGGTGTTGCGCACCTTGGCAGTCGCCGAGAGCACGATCTTCACCGGCTTCACTCCGCAGTTGAATGTGATGACACCTCCGGCCCGGACCGCACGGACCACCTTCGCCGAGGTGCAGCTTGCAGGAGTTCCGTCGCCGATGACGCGGTCGGGGTGCCTGACGCTCACTGCTCGCGCCGCTTTCGGGACTACGACCTTCGCGACTCCCTTGGTCGCGGCCCGTTGATGGGCGTTCGTTGCGGCATCTGCTGCGGGTGTTCCGCCCATCAGCAGAGCTGCGCAGATCCCGAGGATCAGCGCGGGAGTCAGCGCCCGCAGGGATCTCGGCGTAGGTCCTGAGAAGAGCATCGCAGCACAGTAGCCCGAGGCACTACTCGGTACGAATCCCTGCCCGTCGATGTGGATCGCACCCCTGATCGCACCTAGTCGCGGCTCGGATCATGACCTCGGCCGCGCCTGCACGATCCGGAGACGTGCGGCTCCTAGGGTGAGCCTAACGCCCGACAAGGACTGCGATGCGCCGTACGGTCATCTCGCTAGCTCTTCTCGCCCTGGCCGCACCGCTGATGATCGACGGCCAGCAGGTCGTCGTGGCCGCGGGTCCGGAGCCGGTGTCTTCCAGGTCCAGCTCGTTCGTCACCACCGAGGTCGGGCTGCGGGCGGCGTGGGCGGATCCGGTCCGACGACGCATCGACCTCGGTGCCGACATCGCGCTGCGCGACTGCCGGACCGGCGACCCGATCCGCGAGTCGCCGTACCCGCTCCTGCTGGACGGGCACGGACACACGATCCGGCAGACCTGCTTCGAGAAGCGGCTGCTGCGCCAGGACGGCACCGGCTACCTCGACATCCATGACGTCACGCTGACCCGCGGCGGCTCCGACGGGCCCGGCGCGGCGCTCACCTCCCGCGGCGAGATCTCGCTCTCGGACTGCGTGATCACCCAGAACCTCGCCGAGGAGCCGGGTGGTGGCGTCTTCTCGATGCGCCGGGTGACGGCCCGCCGCTGCCACATCAACGGCAACCTCGCCAACGACGACGGGGGCGGGATCTACGCACGCCGCGGCGGCGTGCAGGTCTACGACTCCGTGCTGAGCAACAACCTCGTCGACGGTTCCGGGGGTGCGATCGGCTCGACCGGCGACATCCTCGTGGTGCGCTCCAAGATCGACGGCAACACCACCGACGGTGACGGCGGGGCGCTCTACACCGACGAGGACGGCGACGTGACAGTCATCGACTCGGTGATCGACGGCAGCGACGCGGACGGACCAGGCGGCGCGATCTTCGCGCTGGACGGCGACGTCGCGGTGGTCGGGTCGACGCTGGTCGGCAACCGGGCCGACGACCGGGGCGGGGCCATCGCCGGCGAGGCGGACGTGCTGGTGGTGAACTCGACGATCGCGCGCAACCTCGCGGTCGCGCACACCGGCGGCGGGGTCTGGGCCCGCGGCAACCTGGTGCTGGTCAACGCGACCGTCGCCGACAACTACGCGGAGGGCGAGGGCGGCGGGGTGCTCTCCGCGGGGAGTACGACGATGATCGGCTCGACGCTCACCCGCAACATCGCGTCCGTGGGTGGGGACGTGGGCACGGCGCGGGTGCTGAAGACCTTCGGCTCGATCATCGGTCCGACGCTGACCACCGGGGTCACCGGTGACACCATCCCGACCCGACGCAGCTGCCGGGTCTACGAAGCGGTGTCGCTCGGCTACAACTTCTCCACCGACACCTCCTGCGTGCTCCAGCACGCGACCGACATCCGCGGCCCCGACCCCCAGATCGCCCGCCTCGAGGACGACCTGCTCGGTTTCGTGATGCTGCCCCTCGCCGGCAGTCCGGTGCAGGACCGGATCCCCAGCGGGTCCTGCCGCGGCGTCCTGCCCGATCCGTTGCCGGCCGGTCAGCTGCTCGCTGCGTACGTCGACTGGGACCGCATCCTCACCCGCGACGCCCTCGACCACGTCCGCGACATCGGGGAGCCGTGCGACCTCGGGGCGGTCCAGTCCCAGGCAACTCCTCCGGTGGTCGACCTGGCGCCGCGGACCTCGCGCACCATCCCGTCGGCTCCCGCAGCGCTTCCGGTGCCTTCCGCGGTCCTGCCCGCGGAGGTGCTGGTCAGGCGCCCGGCCGTGGACCGGAGGCCGACCCTGGCCGCCAGGCTGGACCGGCTGGCCACCCGGATCGCCCGGCTGGGACACCGCGCCCGGCGCTTCGACGTACTCCTCGACTGCACCCGGCAGGTCGGTGTCGACCAGGCGGGCGACCTGCGGCACAGGTGGGGCTTCGCCTACGACGAGCGCGACGGCACCGGCGTCGACCGTCGCACGGCGCTGGTGCTGAGCAAGCGGGCCCGGCCCGACCTCAGGATGCTGCGGCTGTCCCCGGCCCGGCGGTGCCTCAGTGCCGCACCGGACCCGAACGGGACAGGCGAGGACGCGCGGGCTGTCCCGGAGAGTACGTCGGTGTCTGCCCTGCTGCGGCGCCTGCATCGGCTGGAACGACGGGCCGAGCGCGTCGAGGCCACCACGGAACGCTTCGACAGCTGGGAGTCATGCCTGTCCTGGTTGCCGGTGACCGAGGGCGGGGACGCCGCGCAGGACCTGGGCTACGTCACCGCCAGCGGTCGCCACCTGCCTGCGCTCGACGTCGACGCGAGCGAGTGGGACGACCCCGACTACAACCTGCTGGTGTTCACCGGGGACAACCGGCCGTTCGCCGGCACCGGCTGTGAGACCGAGCCCGGGGAGGCGGTGGACCGGTCCAGCGTCCCGCGGCGGGACTCTCCGCGTGCGGAGCTCCGCAGCGGCATCCGCTCGCTGGCCGAGGACCTCGAGGACCTCATCGAGCCGGTCCAGGAGATCACCCAGTTCGACGAGTGCCTCTACACCGTCGGCGTGCAGCAGCGGCCCGGCTACTCCTACCGCAACCGCGAGGGTGCGCGATGGAGACGTCCCGCGCTCTCCTTCGACCTGCGCGGCTCGACCCTGCCGGCGATGAACATGATGGCGACCTCGGGGGAGGAGCCGCCGCAGATCGAGTGCAACGAGGACGCCGGCTGGGAGGACGACGACGGCGACTGAGGCGAGGGCGGTGGCGGACGACCTGTTCGCCCGTTCTCCTGCACAGCGAGCTCCCGACCTGAACACTGGTCCGACATGAGGCGGTCATGGATCCTGCGGAGCACGGCCCTCGTGATCTCGTCCGGTCTCCTGCTGCTGGCCGCCTGCGATGACAGTGGCGGGTCCGCCGGCGAGGCGACGGCGACTGTCACGACGACTGTCACGACCACGGTGGATGCGTCGCCGACCGCCTCGCCGACCGTGCACCTCGAGGAGTTCCAGCTGCCGAGCGGCAACATCAAGTGCGCACTCGAGCAGGACCAGGTCTGTGTCATCTCGGAGGCCGACTTCGATCCGATGGCCCGTCCGGCGGACTGTGACTTCGACTGGAACGACCAGATGTTCTGGATGGATCCGGGCGGCGGCACTCGCGGCGGCTGTGTCTCCGATACCGCATTCACCATGGCTGAGCCGCCGGTGCTTCCCTATGGCGCCGCCAGCGTCGTCAACGGCGTCAGGTGCGAGAGCACGCAGACCGGAGTGACCTGCACCGACGAGTCCGGGCACGGGTTCCGGGTCTCGCGTGCGAGCTACGACCTCTATTGAGCAGGCATCCCTCGGCGGCGGTCGTAGACTGACTACCTCACCCCCCGTCATCCGTGACCGGGGGCTGTCGTGTTGTCCCCACTTGTTCCTGGAGCCCCTGTGCACCTCACCGGTCTTGCCGACGCCGTCCTCGCCGACCCCACCCTCGGCACCGCCCTGGCCGAGGCCAGCGGCGGCCGGGTGCCGACCCTGGACCTCACCGGTCCCGAGGCGATGCGTCCCTTCGTCGTGGCCGGGCTGGTCCGCGAGGGCCGCACGGTGCTCGCGGTCACCGCGACCGCACGTGAGGCTGAGGACCTGGTCGACGCGCTCGGCGACCTCGTCGACCCGGCCCTGGTCGCCTACTACCCGAGCTGGGAGACGCTGCCGCACGAGCGGCTGAGCCCTCGCAGCGACACGGTGGGTCGACGGCTCGCCGTGCTCCGACGGCTCTGCCACCCTGGGGTCTCGACAGGCTCGACCAGCGGGGCGGAGAACGGTCCGGTCAAGGTCGTTGTGTGCCCGGTCCGGTCCATCTTGCAGCCGCAGGTCAAGGGCCTCGGCGAGATCGAGCCGGTCGAGCTGGTGCCCGGCGACAGCGCTCCGCTCGAGGAGGTCGTACGGCGGCTCGCGGCCGCGGCCTACAGCCGGGTCGACCTGGTGGAGAAGCGTGGTGAGTTCGCCGTCCGCGGTGGGCTGGTCGACGTCTTCCCGCCGACCGAGGAGCACCCGGTGCGGGTGGAGTTCTGGGGCGACGACGTGGAGGAGATCCGCACCTTCTCCGTCGCCGACCAGCGCACCCTGGAGAAGGTCGAGCGGCTGTGGGCGCCGCCGTGCCGCGAGCTCCTGCTCACCGACGACGTACGCCGTCGCGCGGCCGAGCTCGGCGCCGCGCACCCGCAGCTGCTCGAGCTCACCGACAAGATCGCCGCCGGCATCGCCGTCGAGGGCATGGAGTCGCTGGCGCCGGTGCTCGTCGAGGACATGGAGCTGCTCGTCGACCTGATGCCGTCCGACACCCACGTGCTGGTGCTCGACCCGGAGCGGGCACGGAGCCGGGCGCATGACCTGGTGGCCACCAGCGAGGAGTTCCTCGGGGCGAGCTGGGCAGCCGCCGCGGGGGGTGGGACGGCGCCGATCGACCTGGGTGCGGCCTCCTACCAGTCGCTCGGTGCGGTGCGGGAGCACGCGATCGGTCGGGAGCTCGCGTGGTGGTCGGTGAGTCCGTTCGGTCTCGGGGATCTCGATACGGACTCGCTCGTTCCTCGCGAGTCCTACTCGATCAACGAAGGCAGCGCGGACTCGATCATCGTTCCTCGCGAGTCCTACTCGATCAACGAAACGCTGCCGGCCAAGCCGGCTGAGGCGTATCGGGGTGACCTGGAGAAGGCGATCGCCGACATCGGGGGGTGGCGGCAGGCCGGCTACCGGGTGGTGACCGTGCACGCCGGGCACGGACCGGCCGATCGGATGCGCGAGGTGCTCGCCGAGCACGACGTACCCGCCCGCGTGGTCGAGGACCTGCAGACCGCGGGCGACCTGAGCGCCGACGTCGTCACCATCACCTGCGGCGCGATGGTCCACGGCTTCGTCGACGAGACCAACCGGATCGCCGTACTCACTGCCGAGGACCTCTCCGGGCAGAAGGCGTCCACCCGGGACATGCGCAAGATGCCGGCGCGGCGCAAGAAGCAGATCGACCCGCTCGAGCTGAAGGCGGGCGACCACGTCGTGCACGAGCAGCACGGCGTCGGGCGGTTCGTGGAGATGAAGCAGCGCGAGGTCGGGGGAGCGGTGCGCGAATACCTCGTCCTCGAGTACGGCGCCTCCAAGCGCGGCGGTCCGCCGGACCGGCTCTACGTGCCGGCGGACGCGCTCGACCAGGTGACGCGCTACGTCGGCGGCGAGCAGCCGTCCCTCGACCGGCTCGGGGGCGGCGACTGGACCAAGCGCAAGAACCGCGCCCGCAAGGCGGTCCGCGAGATCGCCGCCGAGCTGATCAAGCTGTACGCCGCCCGGCAGGCCACCCAGGGCTACGCCTTCGGACCGGACACCCCGTGGCAGCGCGAGCTCGAGGACGCGTTCCCCTTCCACGAGACGCCCGACCAGCTGACCACCGTCGACGAGGTCAAGCTCGACATGCGCCGTACCGTCCCGATGGACCGGCTGGTCTGCGGCGACGTCGGCTACGGCAAGACCGAGATCGCGGTCCGGGCGGCGTTCAAGGCGGTCCAGGACGGCAAGCAGGTCGCCGTGCTGGTGCCGACGACGCTGCTGGTGACCCAGCACCTGTCGACGTTCTCGGAGCGGATGAGCGGCTTCCCGGTCGTGCTCAAGGGGCTGTCCCGCTTCCAGACCGACGCCGAGGCGCGCGAGGTGATCGCCGGGCTCGCCGAGGGCAGCGTCGACATCGTGGTCGGCACCCACCGGCTGCTCAACCCCGACATCCGGATGAAGGACCTCGGGCTGATCATCGTCGACGAGGAGCAGCGCTTCGGTGTCGAGCACAAGGAGCAGATGAAGCGGCTGCGGACCTCGGTCGACGTGCTGTCGATGTCGGCGACGCCGATCCCGCGGACGCTCGAGATGGCGATCACCGGCATCCGCGAGATGTCCACGATCACCACCCCGCCCGAGGAGAGGCATCCGGTGCTGACCTACGTGGGCGCCTACGAGGACCGGCAGATCATCGCTGCCGTACGTCGTGAGCTGCTCCGCGAGGGCCAGGTCTTCTACATCCACAACCGGGTCAACTCGATCGAGAAGGCCGCCGCCAAGATCAAGGAGCTGGTGCCCGAGGCGCGGATCGCGACCGCGCACGGGCAGATGGGCGAGCACCAGCTCGAGCAGGTGATGCTGGACTTCTGGGAGAAGCGCTTCGACGTGCTGGTCTGCACCACCATCGTCGAGTCCGGGCTCGACGTCTCCAACGCCAACACGATGATCATCGAGCGCTCCGACACCCTCGGGCTCTCCCAGCTGCACCAGCTGCGCGGGCGGGTGGGGCGCTCGCGCGAACGCGCCTACGCCTACTTCCTCTACCCGGCCGAGAAGCCGCTCACCGAGACCGCGCACGAGCGGCTGGCGACCCTCGCCCAGCACTCAGACCTCGGCGGCGGCATGGCGATCGCGATGAAGGACCTCGAGATCCGCGGCGCCGGCAACCTGCTCGGCGGCGAGCAGTCCGGGCACATCGCCGACGTCGGGTTCGACCTCTACGTCCGGCTGGTCGGCGAGGCGGTGCACGAGTTCCGCAACGACGGCTCGGGGCCCGAGGAGCTCAACGAGGTGCGTATCGAGCTCCCCGTCGACGCCCACCTGCCGCACGACTACATCCCCAGCGAGCGGCTGCGGCTCGAGATGTACAAGCGGCTCGCCGAGGTCCGCGCCGACGAGGACGTCGACCTGCTGCGCGAGGAGATGCTGGACCGCTACGGCGAGCCGCCCGAGGAGGTCGCCTCGCTGCTGCTGGTCGCGCGGTTCCGCGCCCGGGCCCGCCAGGCCGGGGTCGGGGAGGTCACGATCGCCGGGCGCAACGTGCGCTTCGCCCCGGTGGAGCTCCCGGACTCGCGCGTCGTACGACTCAACCGGATGTATCCCAAGTCGATCGTCAAGGCGCCGGTCAAGACCATCCTGGTGCCGCGTCCGCACACCCGACCGGTGGGAGGGCAACCGATCTACGGGGTGGCCCTGCTTGAATGGGCCCGGCAGGTCATCGACGCCGTCATCGACCCGCCGGACAGCACCCCCTCCCCGACGTAGGAGCCCTGCGTGACCTCGATGCGCACCCTGGCAGGCCTGGCCCTCGCCTCGACCCTGCTGCTGAGCGGCTGTGGCGCCGTACCCGCCTTCAATCCCGGGGTCGCGGCAAGCGTGGGTGACGACTCGGTGTCGGTCTCGACCGTGGACGACACGACCGAGTCCTTCTGCGGCGCCGCCAAGGACCAGCTGCAGGGCAAGTCGGTGCCCAACGGCTACCTCCGTGGCCAGGTCGCCGGCGCGCTGGCGCTGCGCTCGGCGGCGACCCAGATGATGGAGGAGTACGACGTCGAGGTCGGCCCGTCCTACCAGGCGGCGGTCGACCAGGCCACCTCGCAGCTCGGCGCGCTCACCGCCGACCAGCGCGACGCGCTGATCGAGGTGCAGGGGACCAGCCTGTACGTCGGCGCCGCCGAGACCGCGGTCGGCAAGTCCGTCCTCGACGGCTCGCCGTCCGACAAGGAGGCGACGGCGGCCGGCGCCAAGGTCTTCACCACGTGGATCGCCGATCACGACGTCCGGATCGACCCGCGCTTCGGGATCAGCGTCGACACCGGCGCGGTCGTGGCCGAGGACACCGCCGTCACCTACGCCCTCAGCGACCTCGCCGTCGCCGGCAACGCCGAGCAGCCCGACACGGCCGCGGCCGCCGAGCTACCGGCCACCCAGCGCTGCGGCTGAGTCGTCATGGCGTCGGAGGAGCCGCTCCTCGAGTTCGCCGAGGTGATGCGTCGGCTCCGGGTCGAGTGCGCCTGGAAGCGTGGGCAGACCCACCGCTCGCTGGCGCGCTACCTGCTCGAGGAGACCCACGAGACCCTCGAGGCGATCGACACCGGCGACGCCGTACTCCTGCGTGAGGAGCTCGGCGACCTGCTGCTGCAGGTCTACTTCCACGCCGTGATCGCCGAGGAGAACGGCGACTTCACGCTGGACGACGTCGCGGCCGACATCGTCGCGAAGATGCGGCGGCGCAACCCGCACGTCTTCGGCTCCGACCCCTCCTCCTCCGGCTCGCCGGAGCAGATCAACGAGGTCTGGGAGGCGATCAAGGCCACCGAGAAGCAGCGGTCGTCGGTGCTCGACGGGCTGGCCCCGACGCTGCCGGCGCTGCTGTACGCCGACAAGGTGCTGGACCGGCTGGCGCGGGCCGGCGCGGCCACGCCGGTCGCGGGTGACGACCTCGGGGACCGGCTGCTCGCGCTGGTGGCCGAGGCGCGCGAGTCGGGCACTGATCCGGAGCAGGCGCTGCGCGACGCTGTACGCCGCCTGCTCTGAGCAGCGTGGCTCACCAGCAGGCCGCCCGGTAGCCGTCGAGCGTGATGGGCCGGAGCCTCTCAACGCGCTCACCACCGACCGCTACGCCGGCGCCACCTGATCGAGTCGGGACCTCGGGTCGGCAACCGAGCGGGGGCGGGAATGCGAAGAAGGGGTAAGGCCGCGACGGCGCGGCCTCGCTCGACTACTCGAGAGGACCCCCCTGATGCGCAGATTGCTGACCGCCCTCGCTGCGGCCGTCGTCGTGCTCGTGCCACTGAGCTTGACCCCGTCGGCCCAGGCCAGAGCCGGGGATGACGCCATGGTCTCGGTGCTGCACGCGATCCCCGGAGCCACGGTGGACGTCTACGTCAACGGCGACGCGCTGCTGACCGATTTCAAGCCAGGAACCCTGACCGACCCGACGGCGCTCCCCGCCGGCTCCTACGACCTCAAGGTCACTGCGGCCGGAGCCGGAGCCGACGGTGAGGCTGTCGTCGAGGCCAAGGGGGTGGAGGTGCCTGCCGGTGCCAACATCACCGTGACCGCCAACCTGGACGCCGAGGGGAACCCCGCGCTCACCCCGTTCGTGAACGACGTCTCCCCGGTGGCAGCAGGGAATGCCCGGCTGGTGGTCCGCCACACGGCGGCCGCTCCCGCGGTCGACGTGCGAGCCGGCGGTGAGCCGGTGTTCACCGGTCTCACCAACCCCAACGAGGACATGACCGAGGTGCCGGCTGGCACAGTGAGCGCCGATGTGGTGCTCGCCGGGACCGACACCGTCGCCATCGGGCCGGCCGACCTCGATCTCGCCGAGGGCACGACGACCATCGTCTACGCCTGGGGTAGTGCCGAGGACGACAACCTGAAGCTTGCCGTGCAGACGATCTCGGGCATGCACTCCTCGCCGTCCGGGGTCCCCGGAGGCACCGGCGGCACGGCTGCCGACCCGACCCACGACGCCTGGTGGCTCGCTCTCGGTGCCGCCGTCGCCGGGTCGCTGGCGCTCGTGGTGCTGCGACCGGGACGGCGTACCGCCCGGTGAGTCTGCGGCAGGGGCCCGGGAGGCTGGTCACCGTAGCGGTGGCCGCCCTCCTGGGCGCCTGCCTGGCGGCCTGGTTGACGAGCGGGTGGACGGGATCTGGTCCCGACACCGCACGGGGAACCACCGTCGAGCTGCCCGCGGCTCCCGAGTCGACCGCGTCGACCGCACCGGTCGGTGGCGCCCCCACGGCCAGGCTGGCGAGCGCGGGGCGCCGTACCCCTCCCGACCCGTCGCAGGTCTCGATCCCCAGCCTGGGGCTTCGGATGCCGGTCTCCGCCGAGGGGGTCGACCCGGACGGCGCCATGGCGCTGCCGCCGACCCCGTTCCGGGTGGGGTGGTACCGCTACGGCCCTCACCCCCTGGACCCGGCAGGGGCCACGGTGATCGCCGGGCACGTCGACACCGCCGAGGACGGAGCCGGGCCCCTGGCCGACCTGTCGGCGCTGCGCCGCGGGGACCTCGTCGAGGTCCGGGCCGGGCAGCGCACCGTCAGATACCGCGTCGAGGAGGTCCTGCTGGTCGAGAAGCGCGGCCTGGACACCGCATCCCTCTTCTCCCGGGTGGGTCCGGCCCGGCTGCACCTCGTGACGTGTGGCGGTCCCTACCTGCCCGATGCAGGTGGATACCAGGACAATGTCGTGGTGATCGCCGAGCGACTGACCCGACCCACCGACGGTCGTCCTGACGGCTAGGCTGGCGCCATGGCATCCATCGAAGCTGTCGGCGCCCGCGAGATCCTTGACTCGCGCGGCAATCCCACCGTCGAGGTCGAGGTGCTCCTCGACGACGGCGCTTTCGCCCGGGCCATGGTGCCCAGCGGCGCCTCCACCGGGGCGTTCGAGGCGGTCGAGCTCCGTGACGGCGACGAGAGGTACGGCGGCAAGGGCGTCGGCAAGGCCGTCCTGGGCGTCATCCAGACCATCGCCCCGGCCGTCGAGGGCCTGGCCGCCGACGACCAGCGACTGCTCGACCAGACGATGCTCGCGCTGGACGGCACCCCCAACAAGGCCAACCTCGGCGCCAACGCCATCCTCGGCGTCTCGCTCGCGGTGGCCCGTGCCGCCGCGGACTCCGCCGGCCTGCCGCTCTACCGCTACGTCGGTGGACCCAACGCCCACCTGCTGCCGGTCCCGATGATGAACATCCTCAACGGCGGCTCGCACGCGGACTCCAACGTCGACATCCAGGAGTTCATGATCGCGCCGATCGGCGCCCCGACCTTCCGCGAGGCGCTGCGCCAGGGCGCCGAGGTCTACCACGCGCTCAAGTCGGTGCTGAAGAAGAAGGGCCTGTCCACCGGCCTCGGTGACGAGGGTGGCTTCGCGCCCAACCTGGACAGCAACCGGGCTGCGCTGGACCTGATCGCGGAGGCCGTCGCGGCCGCCGGGCTCACCCTCGGCAGCGACATCGCCCTGGCGATGGACGTCGCGGCGTCGGAGTTCTTCAAGGACGGCTCCTACGCCTTCGAGGGCGGCTCCAAGTCGGCCGACGAGATGACCGCCTACTACGCCGACCTCGTCGCGTCGTACCCCATCGTCTCCATCGAGGACCCCCTCGACGAGGACGACTGGGACGGCTGGAAGGCGATCACCGACCAGCTCGGCACCAAGACCCAGATCGTCGGCGACGACCTCTTCGTCACCAACGTCGAGCGGCTCCAGCGCGGCATCACCGGCGGCCAGGCCAACTCCCTGCTGGTCAAGGTCAACCAGATCGGCTCGCTGACCGAGACCCTCGACTCCGTCGAGCTCGCGCACCGCAACGGCTACCGCTGCATGATGAGCCACCGCTCCGGCGAGACCGAGGACACCACCATCTCCGACCTCGCGGTCGCCACCAACTGTGGCCAGATCAAGACCGGTGCCCCGGCGCGCTCCGACCGGGTCGCGAAGTACAACCAGCTGCTCCGCATCGAGGACGAGCTCGGAGATGCGGCCCGCTACTCCGGCGCGTCGTCGTTCCCCCGCTACCAGGGCTGAGCGACCCTAGGACACATGCCTGAGAACGCCCGTACGTCGTCGCGCGGTTCGCGGCCTCGGGGGCGGACCGGTCCGGGGCGTTCCACGAGCGCTGCGCGCGGGGGACGTGGTGCGGCCGCGTCCCCGGGCGCTGCGGCCGGGGCGGTCGCCGCACGCCGTCGGCCGCGGCTGACCGGGCGCGCGGCGATCCTGGTGCTGGTCCTCGCCGTGCTGGTCGTGTCCTACGCGTCCTCGATGCGTGCCTACCTCCAGCAGCGAGCGCACATCACCGACCTGAAGGACCAGATCGCCCTGCGTGAGTCCAACATCAAGGATCTCGAGCGTGAGAAGCGCCGCTGGGAGGACCCGGCGTTCGTCAAGCAGCAGGCTCGCGAGCTCAACTACGTGATGCCCGGCGACACGGCGTACGTCGTGCTCGACGCCGACGGCAAGCCGCTGGACCGGCAGACGTCGCTCGGCGACCCGACGGCGGTCACGAAGTCCACGCCGACCGCCTGGTGGAACACCGCCTGGGAGTCCGTCGAGCTCGCCGGACACCCGCCGAAGCCGAAGGCCCCGCCGGCCAGCGAGATCGACGGCCCGGCCGAGGAGCTGGGGTCCGGCGAGTGATCGAGCCAGCCGACGAGGCCGCCGTCGCGGCCCAGCTCGGCCGCGAGCCGCGGGCCATCCACGAGGTCGGGCACCGCTGCCCCTGCGGCAACCCCGACGTGGTCACCACCGAGCCTCGGCTGCCCAACGGCACACCGTTCCCCACCACCTTCTACCTCACCTGCCCGCGGGCGGCGTCCCGGATCGGCACCCTCGAGGGTTCGGGGCTGATGAAGGAGATGCAGGACCGGCTGACCGCCGAGCCCGCGCTCGGTGAGGCCTACCGCGGCGCGCACGAGCGCTACCTCGAGGCGCGGGCCGCCCTCGCCGAAGAAGTCGGGCGGAGCGTACCCGAGATCGACGGCATCTCGGCCGGCGGGATGCCGGACCGGGTCAAGTGCCTGCACGTGCTCGCCGGGCAGGCCCTCGCCCAGGGCCGCGGCGTGAACCCGCTCGGCGACGAGGTGCTCGACCTGCTGGGGGACTGGTGGAGCGCGGGCCCCTGCGTCTCCACGGACCCGTGACCTCGCCCGTCGCGGCCATCGACTGCGGCACCAACACCATCAAGCTGCTGATCGGCACGCTGCCCGCGGTCGACGTCCGGGAGATGCGGATGGTGCGACTGGGGCAGGACCTCGACCGCACCGGCCGGATCGCCGACGAGGCGCTGGCGCGGGCGTTCGCTGCGATCGAGGAGTACGCCGGACTGATCCGCGCGCACGGCGTACCTCCGGAACGGATCCGCTTCTGCGCCACCTCGGCCAGCCGGGACGCCGCCAACGCGGCGGTCTTCGTCGCCGGGGTGCGCGAGCGGCTGGGGGTGGAGCCGGAGGTGCTCAGCGGCGCCCAGGAGGCGGCGCTGTCCTTCGACGGGGCGGTGCGCAACCTGCGCGACGAGGTCGCCCGGCCGGTGCTGGTGATCGACATCGGGGGTGGGTCGACCGAGCTGATCCTGGGCACGTCCGGGCCCGACGCCGCGGACTCGATGGACATCGGCGCGGTGCGGCTGCACGAGCGGCACCTGCACTCCGACCCGCCCACGGCAGCCGAGGTCGCGGCCTGCGTGGTCGACATCGAGGCACACCTCGACGCGTGCCCGGTCGACCCGGCCGGTGCGGCCGCGGTCGTCGGGGTCGCCGGCACCATCACCACGGTCGCCGCCGCGGTGCTCGACCTGCCGGCGTACGACCGCACCGTCCTCGACCAGAGCGTGCTCCCCGTCGCCACCGTGCATGCGGCCGTCGAGCGGCTGGTGGCACTGAGCGTGGCCGAACGGCGGGCGCTGGCCTTCCTGCACCCCGGCCGCGCGGACGTGATCGGTGCCGGCGCGCTGATCCTCGACCGGATCCTGCGCCGGGCCTCCGTCGACACCCTGCTGGTCTCGGAGTCCGACATCCTCGACGGGATCGCCTGGTCGATCAGGGCCACCCCGGATGCGCCTGCTGGTGCGGAGGGTCGTCCCTGACCGTCCGGTGACATCGCGGTTCGCGGAGGCTCGGTTCGCTGCGAGAATGCATCGGCCAGCCGGCCCCCGTATCCCAATCGGCAGAGGAAGCCGCCTTAAAAGCGGCACAGTCTGGGTTCGAGTCCCAGCGGGGGCACCACGGCGTACATGGGGCTCACGCCTCGCGCAGGTCGAGCTCCTGTGCCCGCCGCCAGGCGTAGACCGGCTGGTAGCGGTCGTGCAGCGAGGTCATCAGGCTGATCAGGCACAGGAAGAAGAACGTCGTCCAGCCGCCGGAGGTGCGGTTGAAGACGGCGTCCGCGACCGCCACGAGCGCCACGTTGAGCGCCAGGCGGACCAGCACGGCGCCGAGCGCCGACTCGACCGTCCAGCTGCGCCGGGAGAAGGCGAGCGTGATCGCGGCATTGAGAGCGATCAGCAGCCCGATCGAGACGAAGAGCTCCGGGGTCGACATCGTGACGCTGGGCAGGAACAACCCGTAGATCGCCGACACGATGCCCACCAGCACGATCTTCTCCAGCGTCATCCAGGACACCACCCAGCCGCCGGCGAGGTGGAGTGCCGAGAGCTTGGCGCTGGTGTCGACCGCGGCGGGGACGGGGCCGGAGACGATCCGGAAGGAGTGCGCGGGCTCGGGCAGTCGCGGGCGCACGACGAACCACAAGACGGCTGCGAGCAGCACGAGCGCCGAGATCAGCAGCGGCCACGCCCAGGCGTAGTCCTGCAGCGTGTCGGTCACGTCGAGCTCGGCGACGTGCAGCCAGTACTCCTGCGGCAGCTTGATGACGATCCAGATGAACGCGGCCGTGACGAGCCAGGCCCGCTGCGTGACCGGACGGGTGTTCCACCGGGTGCGCCACAGCTCGTAGGCGATGAAGAAGTACTCGAACGTGTTCGGGAAGACCAGCAGGACCCAGCGCTCCTGGGTGACCTCGAAGGTGAAGGCGCCGATCAGGCGGTAGTAGAAGAGGAATCGCGCGATGGCGAACGCGTGCAGGTTGTCCCAGTTGCGCATCGCCGCGAGGTAGGCGATGGACAGGTAGAAGATGTCCATCGCCTTGTCGTAGTTCTGGTAGCCCGGAGGGTCGAACCCGAACGCCTGGAAGATCGTCTGGTCCGCGGCGTCGAGGACCAGGCACGCGATGATCGCCGGCAGCGGGAACCGGGGGATCAGCAGCGGGATCAGGAACCGGCCGCCGACCACCAACAGGAATACGAAGTCCTCCACAGGGCGAAGTGTGTCGTACGTCGGTCCTGGGCGGGGAACGTTCTCCCCCGGTGGACCGTTGGACCCTGTGAGCCCGGATAGACTGGGCTCGTACAGGTGACCCGTCAGACGACGCCACCCCCGGCCTCGAGGAGAGACCATGCAGAGCAACAACCCTGTTTTCCGCCGGTCGGAGGAGTTCAACTCCGCTGGCTCCAACGCCTATGGCAACCAGACGTACGCCGGCAACGGATCGGCTCAGCAGGGCTACGGACAGACCGGTTACACCGACCCCGCGTCCTGGGGCACCGGTCAGCCTGGCCAGCCCGGCTCCCCGGTCGTCGACCGTGGCTACATGACGGTCGACTCCGTCGTCCAGAAGACCGCGATCTCGCTGTTCCTGGTGTTCCTCGCCGCCGGTGCCACCTGGCTGCTGACGCCCCCGATCAGCACGACCACCACCAACGAGGACCTCGCGCCGCTCATCGGCCTGATGACGATCGGCTCGCTGGCCGCCTTCGGACTGTCGCTGGCCAACTCCTTCAAGCGGGTGATCAGCCCGGCGCTGGTGATGGCGTTCGCCGTCGCGGAGGGCATCGCGCTCGGCGGGCTGAGCAAGTTCTTCGACGCGCAGTTCGGTGACGGCATCGTCACCCAGGCCGTGATCGGCACCTTCGCCGCCTTCGCGGGCACCCTGGCTGCCTACAAGTTCTTCAACATCCAGGTCGGCAAGAAGTTCCGCACCTTCGTGATCGCCGCCGTCTTCGGCATGGTGGCGCTCAGCCTGCTCGAGTTCGTGCTCAGCCTCTTCGGCAGCCAGCTCGGCCTCTTCGGCTTCGGCGGCGCGGGCCTGCTCTTCTCGATCGTCGGCCTGGTGCTCGGTGTCTTCATGCTGATCCTCGACTTCGACTTCGTCGAGCAGGGTGTCGCCAACCGGCTCCCCGAGAGCGAGTCCTGGCGGGCGGCGTTCGGCCTGACCGTCAGCCTGGTCTGGATCTACACCAACCTGCTGCGCATCCTCGCGATCTTCGGCAGCGACTGAGGCACCCGCCCCCCATTCCGGGGGCGAGCCAGTCGCTATACCCAAGGGCCCCGGAGAGATCCGGGGCCCTTGCGTCGTTCCGGGGCCATGGCCCCGGCTCTACCCCTGGGAGTTCTCCGCGGGTTCTGCGGGTACGTCGGCGCCGACCGTGTCGTCGTTCTCGGCCGGGACCTCGCCCTCGGTGCCCGGGTGACGGCGGCGGTGCCGCAGCTCGACCCACCGGCCGCGCACCCCGAGCCGGGTGCCGCGGACCTCGGTCCCGCCGAGCTCGGTGCCGGGGGTGCTGACCGCGCGGATCGCGGCGTCCGCCACCGGCAGCACGCCCTCGCCGCGGAACGCCTCAGGCTCGGTCTCGTCGTCCGGGACCAGGCCCAGCGCGGCCAGCGTGGACGGCAGCAGCACGGCGACCAGCGACTTGTAGCCGTCCGCGGACGGGTGGAACTGGTCCGGGCCGAAGAGCAGGGCCGGTGCGGCGGAGAACTCCGGGCCGAGGATGGAGCCGATGGACACCGTCCGGGCGCCCTCCTCGACGACCGCGATCGTCTGGGCGGCCGCCATCCGGCGTGACCAGGCGCGGGCCAGCTGCTTGAGCGGGGGCATGATCGGCTTCACGGTGCCGAGGTCGGGGCAGGTGCCCACCAGGACGGCGACGCCGGCGTCCTGCAGGCGGCGTACGCCCTCGGTGAGGTGCCGCACCGACGCGGACGGCAGCACCTGGTGGGTCACGTCGTTGGCGCCGATCAGGATCACCGCGACGTCGGGGCCGGTCGGCAGCGCCCGCTCGATCTGGCTGCCCAGGTCGGAGGACATCGCGCCGACGACGGCGAAGTCGCGCAGGTGTACTCGGCGGTCGGCGTGCTCAGCGAGCCCGCTGGCCAGCAGCGCACCCGGCGTCGCCTCGACCCGGTCGACGCCGTACCCGGCAGCGCTGGAGTCCCCGAGCAGCGCGACCTTGATCGCGGGGCCGGGCCGACCCCGGCCGTACCAGCCGGTCGAGTCGGGCGGGCGCTCGGAGCGCACCTCCCCGATCGCCCTGCGGGCCATCTTGGCCTCGAGGGTCAGCACGCCGTACAACGTGCCTCCCACGACCGAAACACCCCCGCCGCCGTAGGCCGCCGCGGCGGCCAGCTTGCGTGCTGCTCCGGCTTTACCCACGCCCTCACTCTACGGAGGGGGGTGAGCGCGGTTTGCCGCACCCGGGTCGATCGGGCCTAGATTGGCGGAATGCAGTACGTGAACTCGCTCCTGGACCTGATCGGCAACACCCCGCTGCTGCGGCTCTCGAAGTCGATGGGCTCACTGGAGGGTGCGAAGGGCCCGATCGTGCTCGCCAAGGTGGAGTACCTCAACCCGGGCGGCTCCGTGAAGGACCGCATCGCCACCCGGATGATCGAGGCCGCCGAGGCCTCGGGCGAGCTCCAGCCCGGCGGCACCATCGTGGAGCCCACGTCGGGCAACACCGGCGTCGGCCTGGCCATGGTCGCGCAGGCCAAGGGCTACAAGTGCGTCTTCGTGTGCCCGGACAAGGTCAGCGAGGACAAGCGCAACGTGCTCAAGGCGTACGGCGCGGAGGTCGTCGTGTGCCCGACCGCGGTCGAGCCCGAGCACCCCGACTCCTACTACAACGTCTCCGACCGTCTGGCCTCGCAGCCGGGCGCCTGGAAGCCCGACCAGTACTCCAACCCGCACAACCCGCGCTCGCACTACGAGACCACCGGTCCGGAGATCTGGACTCAGACCGAGGGCCGGATCACCCACTTCGTGACCGGTGTGGGCACCGGCGGCACCATCAGCGGCACCGGCCGCTACCTCAAGGAGCAGGGTCCGTCGGTGCAGGTCGTCGGCGCCGACCCCGCGGGCTCGGTCTACTCCGGCGGCTCCGGCCGCCCCTACCTCGTCGAGGGCGTCGGGGAGGACTTCTGGCCCGACGCCTACGACCGTGACGTCGCCGACCGGATCATCGAGGTCTCCGACGCGGACTCCTTCGCGATGACCCGGCGCCTGGCCCGCGAGGAGGCGCTGCTGGTCGGCGGCTCGTCCGGCATGGCAGTGCACGCGGCGATCCAGCTGGCCCACGAGCTGGCCGGCACGCCCGAGGGTGAGGACGCGGTGATCGTCGTACTGCTCCCGGACTCCGGGCGCGGCTACCTCACCAAGGTCTTCAACGACGACTGGCTCGGGCAGTACGGCTTCCCCGTCGAGGGCACCTCCCGCCCGGTCGAGTCGGTCGGTCAGGTGCTGCGCGGCAAGGACGGACGGCTGCCCGACCTGGTCCACACGCACCCGGGCGAGACGATCGCCGAGGCGGTCGCGATCCTGCAGGAGTACGCCGTCTCGCAGATCCCCGTCGTGCGCGCCGAGCCCCCCGTGGTCGCTGCCGAGGTGGTCGGCTCGGTCTCCGAGCGCACCCTGCTCGACCTGCTCTTCACCGGCGCCGCCCGGCTCACCGACAGCGTCAGCGAGCACATGTCGCCGCCGCTGCCGACCATCGGCTCGACGGAGTCCGCCTCCGAGGCGGTCGGTGCGCTCGAGGGCGCCGACGCGCTGCTGGTGCATGAGGACGGCAAGCCGATCGGCGTGGTCACCCGGCACGACCTGCTCGCGCACCTGGCCCGCGGCTGACGGATCGTGCGGTGCGACCTCGTCGGCAGCGCCACCCCCTATAGTGAGAACACGTTCTAGTTCTCAGGAGTGCGGATGACGGCGAGCCCGGCGATCGAGGGTTGGTTCACGACGGGGGCGGCTCCGGCGCTGCTGGGGAGCCGGTGCGCCACGTGCGGCACGGTGGCCTTCCCGCAAGCGGCAGGCTTCTGCGGCAACCCGGCGTGCGCGGGCGAGGAGTTCGAGGAGGTCGAGCTCTCCCGCCGCGGCACGGTCTGGTCCTACACGGACGCGCAGTACCAACCGCCGCCGCCGTACGTCCCTCCCACCGATCCCTTCGAGCCGTTCGCGCTCGCCGCCGTCGAGCTCCCCGAGGGTCTGGTCGTGCTCGGCCAGGTGGCGCAGGGGTACGGCGTCGCCGACCTGCACGTCGGTGCCGAGGTCGAGCTCGTGGTCGAGACGCTCTACGTCGACGACACCGGTGCACGGACCGTCTGGCGCTGGAAGCCGGTCACCGAGCTGGGCGAGGAGGCCGACCAGTGAGCACCCATGACGTGGCCGTCGCCGGGGTCGGGATGCACCCGTGGGGCAAGTGGGGCAAGAGCTTCGCGACGTACGGCGTGCACGCCGCTCGGGCCGCGCTGGCGGACTCGGGCATCGCCTGGGCCGACGTCGACCTGATCGTGGGCGGTGAGACGGTGCGCAACGGCTACGGCGGCTACGTCGCCGGCGCGACCTTCGCCCAGGCCCTCGGGTGGAACGGCGCGCGGGTCGCGACGTCGTACGCCGCCTGCGCGACCGGCGCCCAGGCTCTCGACACCGCCCGGGCACGGATCCTGGCCGGGCTCAGCGAGGTGGCGCTCGTGGTCGGTGCGGACACCACCCCGAAGGGATTCCTTGCGCCCAACGCGGGGGAGCGGTGGGACGACCCGGACTGGCTGCGCTTCCGGCTGCTGGGGATGACGAACCCGGCGTACTTCGCGCTCTACGCGCGGCGCCGGATGGACCTCTACGGCGCGACCCAGGAGGACTTCGCGCAGGTGAAGGTCAAGAACGCCAAGCACGGTCTGGCGAACCCCAACGCCCGCTACCGCAAGGAGGTCAGCGTCGCCGACGTGATGGCGAGCGCCGTCGTCTCCGACCCGCTGCACCTGCTCGACATCTGTGCGACCAGTGACGGCGCGGCCGCCGTGGTCCTGACCAGCCTCGACTACGCCCAGCGGCACGGCCTGGCCGCACCGGTGCGGATCAACGCGATCTCGACGGTCACCCCGACCTACCCCCAGACCGTCATCGACATGCCACTCCTGTCCACGGATGCGACGAGCGCCGTGGCCGCGGGTGAGCTGACCTTCAAGGAGTCGATCGGTGCGGCGGCGTACGAGGAAGCCGGCATCGACCCGTCCGACGTCGACCTGGCCGAGGTCTACGACCTGTCCACCGCGCTCGAGCTGGACTGGATCGAGGACCTCGCGCTGTGCAAGCGCGGTGAGGCCGAAGCGCTGCTGCGTGCCGGAGACACCACGATCGGTGGTCGGCTCCCGGTCAACCCGTCCGGTGGTCTCGCCAGCTTCGGCGAGGCCGTCCCCGCCCAGGCGCTCGCCCAGGTCTGTGAGGTGGCCTGGCAGCTGCGCGGCCAGGCCGAGGGCCGCCAGGTCGACGGTGCGCGGGTCGGCATCACCGCCAACCAGGGTCTCTTCGGCCACGGCTCCTCGGTGATCCTCAGCCGCTGACCCGTGTTGCTCGTCGGTCGACGAGGCATCTCGGTGGTCGAGTAGCGAGCGCCAGCGAGCGTATCGAGACCCACGGGTCGTCGGTGGTCTCGATACGGGCGCTCGTTCCTCGCGCCCTACTCGACCAGCGAGGCATGGCCGTACTCGACCGACGAGGGTTGTTCGGTGGTCGAGTAGCGAGCGCCAGCGAGCGTATCGAGACCTGGGTCGGTGGTCTCGATACGGGCGCTCGTTCCTCGCGCCCTACTCGACCAGCGAGGCATGGCCGTACTCGACCGACGAGGGTTCTCGGTGGTCGAGTAGCGAGCGCCAGCGAGCGTATCGAGACCTGGGTGCGGTGGTCTCGATACGGGCGCTCGTTCCTCGCGCCCTACTCGACCAGCGAGGCATGGCCGTACTCGACCGACGAGGGTCGTTCGGTGGTCGAGTAGCGAGCGCCAGCGAGCGTATCGAGACCTGGGTCGTCGGTGGTCTCGATACGGGCGCTCGTTCCTCGCGCCCTACTCGACCAGCGGGTATGGCGGTACTCGACCAGCGAGATCTCGGTGGTCGAGTAGCGAGCGCCAGCGAGCGTATCGAGACCGTCAGAACTGCTTCTTGGCCAGGTCGGGCAGGGCGCCGTAGTCCTGGCGGATCAGCGCTTCCCGCTTCGCACGACTCCAGTTCTGGATCTGCTTCTCCCGGTTGAACGCGGCCCCGATGTTCTCGTGTTCTTCGTGCCAGACGAGCTCGACGGGTCGGCGCCGCCGGGTGTAGGTAGCACCCTCTCCCGTCTGGTGCTGATAGACGCGAAGCGACAGGTCGCGGGTGCTCCCGATGTAGTAGGTGCCGTCGGAGCACCGCAGCATGTAGGTGAAGGCCATGCCCTGATCGTCCGTCGCGTTCAGCGTGCGCGGAAGAGGCCGTCAGTGGGGTTGTGGATGGTCTCGATACGGGCGCTCGTTCCTCGCGCCCTACTCGACCAACGAGGCATTCGGTGGTCTCGATACGGGCGCTCGTTCCTCGCGCCCTACTCGACCAACGAGGCATTCGGTGGTCTCGATACGGGCGCTCGTTCCTCGCGCCCTACTCGACCAACGAGGATTCGGTGGTCTCGATACGGCGCTCGTTCCTCGCGCCCTACTCGACCGACGAGGCGACCGAGGAGGGTCCGGGTGAGCGGCCCAGGAGGGCGGCCAGGCGGTCGAGGGCGGGGGCTTGGTCGGGGACGGGTTGGGGTGGGGCGAAGGGGGTGCGGTCGGGTGGGATCCGGTCCATCAAGGCGAGGCTGTGGGCGAGGGCGCGCTCGGCCACGGCGTCGTCGACGTCGAGCGAGCGGCCGGTGCCGCGGGCGACGTCCCAGCCGTGGGTGAGCGCCTCGATGGTGCGCAGCTCGGTGATGGCCGGGGCCGGCATCGGGCCGATCCCGGTGGGGAAGACGGCTTCGGGATCGGAGGCAGCCAGCGCCTCGCGCAGCGCAACCGCGCCGACGTCGTACGTCGTCGGCAGGTCGGCCTCATCCAGCGTCGCCGCCGAGTCGATGAGTGCGGGCAGGTCGTAGGGCGTCCCACTGAGGGAGGTGGTGAAGGCGCGCTCGCCGACGACGAGGTGGCGGGTCACGCCGGCGACGTCCCACTCCCCGCACGGCGTCGGTCGGTCCCAGTCACGAGGGCCGAGGGTGGCGAGCAGCGCGGTCACCGCCGCTTGCGCCTGGTCGAGGTCGTCGAGGTCCATGGTTCCAGTGTGCCCCCGTCCGCCGACAGCGGCGCGGGACCTTTGGCCCGTTCCGGGTGACCCCTGGCACGAGCGCGAGGAGCGAGGATTTCCCTACCATGGGTCCGTCGCAGTCGTCGGGTCGTCGTTCAGGGGAGTGAAGACAACGTGGACAGCATTGTGGACATCGCGCGGTGGCAGTTCGGGATCATCACGGTCTACCACTTCCTCTTCGTACCGCTGACGATCGGGCTGACGGCCCTGGTCGCGGTGATGGAGACGCAGTGGCTGCGCAGCAGGAACCCTGAGTGGCTCCGACTGACGAAGTTCTTCGCCAAGCTGATGCTCATCAACTTCGCCATCGGTGTCGTGACCGGCATCGTCCAGGAGTTCCAGTTCGGGATGAACTGGTCGGACTACTCCCGCTTCGTCGGCGACGTCTTCGGCGCACCGCTCGCGGTCGAGGCCCTCCTCGCGTTCTTCCTCGAGTCGACCTTCCTCGGCCTCTGGATCTTCGGCTGGGACAAGCTGCCCCGCGGCCTGCACTGTGCGTGCATGTGGATCGTCCACCTCGGCACGCTCGCCTCCGGCTGGTTCATCCTCGCGGCCAACTCCTGGATGCAGCACCCGGTCGGCTACGTCTACAACGCCGAGAACGGCCGGGCCGAGCTCACCGACTTCTGGGCGGTGATGTTCAACAAGGTCCAGCTCGCGACGTTCCCGCACGTGATCCTCGCGGCGTACATGACCGGAGCAGCCTTCGTCCTCGGCGTCTCGGCCTGGCTCTACGTCTCCAAGCGCCACCAGCACGACCGCACGACCTACCGGATGGGGATCCGGCTCGGTGCCTGGGTGATCCTGATCGCCGGCCTCGGGGTGGCCGTCAGCGGCGACTACCAGGGCAAGATCATGACCGAGGTCCAGCCGATGAAGATGGCGGCCGCGGAGGCGCTCTACGAGACCGAGGCGCCGGCGTCGTTCTCGATCCTCACCATCGGGACGCCGGACGGGCAGACCGAGAAGTTCTCGATCAAGATCCCCCGCCTCCTGTCCTTCCTCGCCACGGGGACGTGGGACGGCGAGGTCAAGGGCATCAACGACCTGCGCGCGGAGTATCAGGAGACCTACGGCCAGGACCCGGGTGCGCGCTACTACGACCCGACCGGCAACTACTCGCCCAGCATCCCGGTGACCTACTGGTCCTTCCGCTACATGATCGGCCTGGGCATGGCTGCGGCGTTCCTCGGCGGCCTGATCCTCTTCCTCACCCGCAAGGGGCGAGCGCCGACCTCGAGGTGGTTCGGCCGCGCGGCGATCGCCGCGCCGATCCTGATGCTGCTCGCCAACTCGGCCGGTTGGATCTTCACCGAGATGGGCCGTCAGCCCTGGGTGGTCTTCGGCCTGATGACGACCTCGAACGGCGTGTCGCCCAGCGTGAGCGCCACCGAGGCCTGGATCTCACTGGTCTCGTTGACGGTGCTGTACGGCGTGCTCGCGATCATCGAGGTCGGGTTGATCGTGCGGTTCTCCAAGAAGGGCCTGGACCCCTTCGAAGAGCCACCTGACCCGACGCTGCGCGGCAGCGACGACGACGAAGACAAGCCACTCGCGTTCGCCTACTGAGAGGAGGGACATCATGGAGCTCACCACCGTCTGGTTCATCCTGATCGCCGTCCTCTGGATCGGCTACTTCTGCCTCGAGGGATTCGACTTCGGGGTCGGCATGCTGCTGCCCGTGCTGGCGCGCGACGACCGCGAGCGACGGCTGATGATCAACACGATCGGCCCGGTCTGGGACGGCAACGAGGTGTGGCTGCTGACTGCCGGAGGGGCGACGTTCGCGGCGTTCCCGGAGTGGTACGCCACGCTCTTCAGCGGCTTCTACCTGCCGCTCCTGCTGATCCTGCTCGCCCTGATCGTCCGTGGCCTTGCCTTCGAGTACCGCCACCAACGGCCCCAGGCCTCCTGGCACTCCCGGTGGGACCGCGCGATCATCGTCGGCTCCTTCGTGCCGGCCTTCCTGTGGGGCGTGGCCTTCGCCAACATCGTCCGCGGCGTCCCGATCGACGCCGACAAGGAGTTCACCGGCTCGCTGTTCACGCTGCTCAACCCCTTCGGCCTGCTCGGTGGCCTGGTGACGCTGCTGCTCTTCCTCACCCACGGCGCGATGTTCCTGGCGCTCAAGACCGACGGCGACATCCGACTCCGGGCCCGCGAGCTCAGCGTCAAGGTCGGTCTGGGTGCCGCGGTCGCAGCCGTGGCGTTCCTGGTGTGGGCGCAGATCCTGACCGGCAACGCCGGCTCCGCGATCCTCTTCGTGGTCGCCGCGCTGGCCCTGGTCGGCGGGATCGCGACGGCCCGCGTCGGTCGTGAGGGCTGGGCGTTCCTGGGGACCTTCGTCACCACCGCCCTCGCGGTCGCGGGCCTCTTCGTGGCGCTCTTCCCCGACGTGATGCCCTCGACCACCGACCCGGCGTTCTCGCTGACCACGACCACGGCCGCGGCCACCCACTACACGCTGACGGTGATGACCTGGGTGGCGGTGATCTTCACCCCGATCGTGCTCATGTACCAGTCCTGGACCTACTGGGTCTTCCGCAAGCGGATCTCGGTGCACCACATCCCCGAGGCTGAGCTCGAGGCCGCGTCATGAGCCCCGGGTGAGACCATCCGACCCACGGGTACGGCGCCAGCTCGCGCCCGCGCGCCGCGAGCTCGTGGTGGTGCTGGTCGCCGGGGTGGTGGCCAGCGTGCTCCTGGTCGCGCAGGCCTGGGCGGTCACCGGGCTGGTGGTCGCAGCCCTCGACGACGAGTCGCTCGTGCCGTGGGCCGTGGTCGTCGTCGCGGTCTTCGCGGCCCGTTCCGCGACCGGCTGGACGACGGACACGATGGCCGCCCGGGCAGCCGCGGTCGTCGGGACCGACGTACGCCGTCGGGTGCTCGGGTCCCTGTTGCGCGGGAGTGGCAGCGAGCGCTCGTCGGGCGAGCTCGCAGCCCTGGCCACCCGCGGGGCGAGCGCGGCCGAGCCCTACCTGACCCGCTACGTCCCGGCGCTCGTGCTGGCCGGCGTGCTGCCCTGCATCACCCTGGTCGCGATCGCCACCCAGGACCCGATGAGCGCCCTCATCGTGCTGGTCACGCTGCCGCTGATCCCGGTCTTCGGAATCCTGGTCGGGCTCGCGACCGCGGACCGGGCCCGGTCGCAGTGGCGGGCGCTGGCCTCGCTGTCGGGACACTTCCTCGACGTGATGCGGGGGCTGCCGACCCTGGTCGCGTTCCGTCGTGCGGAGGCACAGTCCGCGACCATCGGCTCGATCACCGACCGCTACCGCCGCCGGACCCTCCGCACCCTGCAGATCGCCTTCGCCTCCTCGGCCGTGCTCGAGCTGGTCGCCACCCTCTCGGTCGCCCTCGTCGCGGTGACCGTCGGGCTGCGGCTGGCCAACGGGGACCTCGACCTGCAGACCGCCCTGGTGGTGCTGCTGCTCGCCCCCGAGGCCTACTGGCCACTGCGTCGGGTCGGCGCGGAGTTCCACGCCGCCGCGGAGGGAGTCGCCACCTTCGAGGCGGCCAGCGAGCTCGCCGACATCACCGACGAGCCGGTCGGTCCGGTGCCGGGCGCCGGCGCGATCACCGTCGACCGGCTCACCCTGCTCCGCCCCGGACGCCTGGTGCCGGTGCTCGACGAGCTCTCCTGCGAGATCCCGGAGCACGGGATCACCGCCGTCACCGGGCCGTCCGGCTCCGGGAAGTCGACCCTGCTGGCGGTCCTCGCGGGCCTCCTCGAACCCACCTCGGGGGCGGTCCGCGTCGGTCGTCACCGGGTCGGCGGGCCCGGTTGGCGCTCGCAGGTGGCCTGGTTGCCCCAGCGCCCGGTCTTCGTGGCCGGCACGGTCGCCGACAACCTGCGTCTCGCCAGGCCCGCGGCCGCCGACGACGACCTCTGGCCGGTGCTGGCCCGGGTGGCGCTCGAGGAGCGGGTCCGCGACCTCCCCGCCGGCCTCGACACGCCGCTCGGTGAGGACGGTGCCACCCTGTCCGCCGGCGAACGGGCCCGGCTCGCGCTGGCCCGGGTGCTGCTCTCGGACCGGCCCTGGGTCCTGCTCGACGAGCCCACCGCCCACCTCGACCTACTCACCGAGCAGGTCGTCGCCGACACCGTGCAGGAGCTCGGCCGCACCCGCGGGGTGGTCGTGGTCGCCCACCGGCCGACGCTGGTGGACCTCGCCGACCACGTGGTCGACCTGCCGGCGCCGGTCGAGTCGGCGGGCGTCGTACCTCCTGCTGTCGCGCCGGCCGCGCAGCCCGCCACCGTCGACGAGACGCCGGAGCCCGACCGCGGGCTCGCCCTGCCCACCCTGCTCGGTGGCCTGGCCTCGGCCTCCGGGGTCGCGCTGACCGCGACCGCGGGCTGGCTGATCGTCCAGGCCTCCACCCACCCACCGGTGCTGACCCTGCTGGTCGCCATCGTTGCGGTGAGGACGTTCGGGCTGGCCCGGCCGGTGCTGCGCTACGTCGAGCGGCTGCAGTCCCACGACGTGGTGCTGCGGCTCCTGGCCCGCCGTCGTGTCGAGGTGTACGACGCCGTCGTACCCCTCACCCCGGGGGCGCTCGGCCGGCGCCGCGGTGACGTGCTCGCTGCCGTCGTCGACGACGTCGACACCGTCGTCGACCGCGAGCTCCGGGTCCGGATGCCGGTGCGCGGGTTCCTCGTCGTCACTGCCATCGCGGTGACGGTCGCGGCCCTGATCGCGCCCGTGGCCGGGGTCGTCGTCGCCGCGACCTGCGCCTTGGGCGGCGGCGTCGGCTACCTGCTGGCCCGCACCGGCGCCCGACGCAGCGAGGACGGGGTCGTCGAGACCCGGGCGCTGCTCTCCGAGGCGGTCGTCGACGCCACCCAGTCCGCGACCGAGCTGACCATGTGGCAGGCCGAGGGTCGCTCGGTCGACTCGGTCACCGCCCTCAGCGAGACGTTGGGCCGGCAGACCGTGCGCTCCGCGACCTGGCTGGCCACCGGCCGCGCCGTCGCGGTGCTGGTCTCCGGCCTCGGTGTCGCGGCGATGGCGCTGCTGCTCGCGCCCGGGGTGGCCGACGGGTCGCTGTCCGGTCCGCTGCTGGCGCTCCTGGTGCTGCTCCCGCTCGCGGTCGGCGAGGTCGCCTCCGGACTGGCCGACGCCGGGGCTCTCGCGGTGCGGTCCCGGGCGGCCGCCGCCCGGCTGGACGCCCTCGCCGCGCGGCCGCCCGCCGTCACCGATCCCGCTGCCCCGGTGCCCTTGCACGACGGCGACCGGGTGCGCACCGATCAGGTCAGCGCTGCCTGGGGCGACCGGGTCGCCCTGCGCGACCTCGACCTCGAGCTGCACCCCGGCGACCGGGTGGCCGTGGTCGGGCCGACCGGCTCCGGCAAGAGCACCCTGGCCAGCCTGCTGCTCCGCTTCGTCGACCCCGTGCGGGGCCGGGTCCTGCTCGGCGACCAGGCGTTGCCGGAGATCGCGCTCGACGACGTACGACGCAGCGTCGGTCTCGTCGACGACGACCCGCACGTCTTCGCCACCACACTGGCCGAGAACGTCCGGTTGGCTCGGCCGGACGCCACCGACGCCGAGGTCGAGGCAGCCCTGCGGACGGCCCGGCTCGGTCCGTGGCTCGATGCGCTGCCAGCTGGTCTCGGGACCTGGCTCGGCGACGGCCACGCAGCGGTGTCCGGCGGCGAGCGCGCGCGGTTGGCGATCGCCCGGTCCTTGCTCGCCGACCAGCCGGTGCTGGTGCTCGATGAGCCGACCGCGCACCTCGACTCCGCGACCGCGGACGAGATCGCCGCGCAGGTCCTCGGCGGCTCCCGCGCCCGCACGGTCGTGTGGATCACCCACGCGGAGGCCGGCCTCGACCTCGTCGACCGGGTGGTCGAGCTGCCACTGGCAGAACCAGCACCTGGCTGACGACCCCGGGGGGACCTAGGTCCTACCGGCAGGGACCGTTGGCACTGACCCCTGGCGCGCATCTGCGGGAGTCTCGAGGTGGAAGCACAACCACGTACGCCGAGGAGGTCACCGCCATGAGCACCACCGATCACCGCGCTGCCGAAAGTGTCCCCGCTGCCATCGAGCCGCAGGCCGCACGACCCGGTCCGTTCGCCTACCGCGCGCTCGCCGCGCTCCGCATCGCCTTCGGGCTGACCTTCCTCTGGGCCTTCTTCGACAAGCTGCTGGCACTGGGATTCTCGACAGGTCGCGCCGAGGACGGCACCGTCGACCGCTTCGGCGATGCCGCCTGGATCCACGGCGGCAGCCCGTCCCTGGGGTTCCTCAAGTTCGGCGCCGACGGGCCCTTCAAGGGCTTCTACAACGGCATCGCCGGCGCGACCTGGGTCGACGTCCTCTTCATGGTCGGTCTCTTCGGCATCGGGATCGCCCTCACGCTCGGGATCGGGATGCGCGTGGCGACGCTGTCCGGTGCGATCCTCTACGTGATGATGTGGACGGTCGCGCTGCCTCCGGAGAACCACCCGGTGCTCGACGACCACCTCCTCGGCGCGATCAGCATGCTGGTCCTGCTCGGGTTCCACGCCGGCAACGTCTGGGGCCTGGGTCGCCGCTGGACCGCCATGCCCCTCGTGCGGAGGCTCCCGGCGCTCCGCTGACCCCGTCGAGTGACGCGCCATGGCTGTTGGGGACATCCCCGGCAGCCATGGCGCGTCTCCTGGCGGTTCCGGGTCAGGTCAGCGGGGCCCGCCACACGAACGACGTACCCCGCGGCGTACGGGACGTCAGCTCCAGCGTGCCGCCCAGGGTGGTCGCCCGGCGGCGGGCGTTGCGCAGTCCGCTCTCCGTGGTGTCGAGGCCGACGCCGACGCCGTCGTCGAGCACCGTCAGCCGGACCTCGCTGTCGTCGACGGCCAGCTCGACCTCGCCGTGGCCGGCGGCCGCGTGCCGCGCCAGGTTGGACAGCGCCTCGCGCAGCACCGGCAGCAGCTCCTCGCGGATCGCTGCCGGCACCGCGGTGTCCACCGGCCCGGAGGTGCGTACGACGGGGGTGAACCGCAGCAGCGGCGCGTACTCCCGCACCAGCTCACGCACCTCCGCCCGCACCGACCGGCCGTGCTCGCGGAGCTGGAGCTCGAAGATGGTGGCGCGGATGTCCTTGATGGTGAGGTCGAGCGCCTCGATCGCGTGGTCGATGCGGGCAGCGACCTCGGGCTTGTCGGTCAGCGAGCCGGCGCCCTGGAGCTGTAGACCGGTCGCGAAGAGCCGCTGGATCACCAGGTCGTGCAGGTCGCGCGCGATCCGCTCACGGTCTGAGGTGACCGCGAGCTCGGCCCGGTCCTCGATGGCCTGGGCCCGGTCGAGGGCGAGGGCCGCCTGGTCGGCGAAGGAGCCCAGCAGGGTGCGCTCCTCGTACGACAGCGAGGTGCTCTCCTCCTCGAAGAGCAGCACCAGCAGGCCGCCCGGCACCAGGTGGGTCCGCAGCGGCACCAGCACCGCGGTGAAGGACCCGAGCGGCAGGTCGACGGGGAAGGTGTCCGGATCCGGCCACGGCACGCCGTCGAGCAGTGCCAGCGCTGCGGCGACCTCCGGGTTCGCGGCGTCGGGGGCGACGGTGGTCTCGCCCTCGAGCCGGAGCACGGCAGCGGCGGCCGATCCCGCCATCGCGCGCCCGGCCCGCGCGAACTCAGCCAGCGCCCGGCTCACCTCGATCGGCGGCTGCAGTGCCTCGGACAGCTCCGAGGACGACTCCAGCCACTGGCGTCGGCGCTCGCTCAGCCCGTAGGCGCGGGCGTTGTCGATCACGAACCCGGCCGCGCTCGCGAGCGCCTCGACGAGCAGCTGGTCCTGCCGGGTGAAGGACTCCGCGCCGGCCTTCTCGGTCAGGTAGAGATTGCCGAAGACGGTCCCGCGGATCCGGACCGGCACACCCAGGAAGGACGTCATCGGCGGGTGGTTCGGAGGGAAGCCCGTCGACCCGGGGTGCTGGGTGAGGTCGTCGAGCCGGATCGGCTGGGGGTGGTGGATGAGCAGGCCGAGGATGCCGCGCCCGTGCGGCAGGTCCCCGATCCGGTCTCGCTCCTGCTCGGTCAGGCCGGTGGTCACGAACTCGACGAGCAAGGAGTCGTTGCCGATCACGCCCAGGGCGCCGTACCTCGCCCCGGTCAGCTCGGTGGCGGCCTGCACGATCCGTTCGAGGACCGCGTGCAGGTCGAGGTCGGAGGAGATCGCGGTGACCGCCTCGAGCAGGGCGCGGGTGGACGCGGGGAGGGTGTTCTCGTCGCCGGGCACCTGTCCAGTCTCCTGCAGAACGGGTCAGACGGTGCGGCGTACGGGAAGCGTGGCGGTGAGGTCGCCGCTGCCGCTGCCGAGCCGCCGGCCGCTGAGCTCCACCCAGCGCAGCCGCAGGAAGAGCGCGCGGTTGCCGGCTGCCCACGGCCGCGGCTCCCACGTCGTACGGATGTGCTCCACCTCACGGGGGTCGGTGATGACCTCGCCCCGGCCGCGGGCGACGACGCTCCAGCCGACCTGGTACTCGTGGTCGAGCTGGTCGACCTCGAAGGCGAGCAGCGTGTCGCGGCCGTGGGTGCCGAGCACGCTGTACGGCGACGTGCGGATGATGATCGCGTCGTCGACGACCGCGTAGTTGACCGGGATGATGTGCGGGCCGCCCGGGGTGGACAGCGCGACCCGGCCGGCGATGCCGGCGCTCAGCAGGCGTCGGCACTCATCGGTGGACAGTTCGATCGGGTCCTGCACGAGTGCTCCTCCGGGCCGGTGCTGTTGCCGTCCATCGTCCGTCTGCGCCGGCGGTCAGGGCAGGGCCAGAGGTCCCGAGTCCAAGGCCATTCGTCAGGCCGCGTCGAGGGTCATCAGCCGGAGCGTGGGGAAGTCCTCGGCCAGCCAGACCGGCCGGACCTCGCCGACGGTGCGCCACCCCCGGTGCAGGTAGACCTCGAGCGCCTGGTCGTGGATCGGGACCACGTCGAGGACGGGGCGACGCCCCGAGGCGCGGATCCAGTCGACGGCCGTGTCGTGGAGGCGGCCGCCGACCCCCGTGCCCACCGTCTCGGCGGCCACGAAGAGCACCGCCAGCTCGGCGAGGTCCTCGGTGCCGGTCGCCTCGACGAAGGCGTCACGCAGCGGCCCGCCGAGCCGGCACACGGCGACGTGCCCGACCGCGTGGCCGTCCACCTCGGCCACCCAGGCCCGCTCCTCGGTGGTCCGCGCGATGAAGTCCTCGACCGGGATCGGCAGCGGCCAGCGGACCGGGTAGTGGGTCGCCGCCTGCTGCTCCCCGAGCAGCCGCACCAGCTCGGGCAGGTCCTCGGCGCGCCGCTCGCGGATCACCGCCGCGCTCACGAGACCGCGCCGTCGACGTACACCCAGCGACCGCCGCGCTGCTCGAACCTGCTGCGCTCCTGCATCCGGCCCGGCCGCCCGTGCACGGTGTACGACGCCGCGAACTCGACCCAGTCCTCACCGGAGCCGAGGATCTCCAGCCCGGTCCATGCCAGCCCGGGATCGGTCGAGACGTCGTCGGGACGGGTCCGCGGGTGCCAGGTGCGGAAGACGTAGTCGTCGTCGCCGACCGCGTACGCCGCGTAGCGCGAGCGCATCAGCTCCTCGGCGGTCGCTGCCTGCGCGGTCCCACGGTGCAGCCGACCGCAGCACGCGTCGTACGTCGTCGGGGATCCGCAGGGACAGCTCTCTTGCCAGGTCACGGGGTGACCTTACGAGGACCCGAAACGGAGCCGTAACCCATTTGTTGGCCGGCTGAGTAGCGTGAAGAGGTGACCACGGCTCCTTCCCCCCAGACGGTCGGCGAGCTCCGCGCCTCCGGCCACGTCCAGAAGACCCTGCGCCAGGAGATCCGCGACAACCTGCTCGCGGCACTGCGCGACGACCGGGACCCGTGGCCGGGCCTGCACGGCTTCGAGGCCACGGTCATCCCGCAGCTCGAGCGGGCACTGATCGCCGGCCACGACGTGGTGCTCCTCGGCGAGCGCGGGCAGGGCAAGACCCGGCTGCTGCGCACCATGGTCGGCCTGCTGGACGAGTGGACGCCGGTGATCGACGGATCCGAGCTGGGGGAGCACCCCTACGAGCCGATCACCCACGTCGCGCAGCGCCGTGCCGCCGACCTCGGCGACGAGCTGCCGGTTGCCTGGCGGCACCGCGACGAGCGGTACGCCGAGAAGCTGGCCACCCCCGACACCAGCGTCGCGGACCTGATCGGTGACGTCGACCCGATGAAGGTCGCCGAAGGTCGCTCGCTCGGTGACCCGGAGACCATCCACTTCGGGCTGATCCCGCGTGCGCACCGCGGCATCGTGGCCATCAACGAGCTGCCCGACCTGGCCGAGCGGATCCAGGTCGCGATGCTCAACGTGATGGAGGAGCGCGACATCCAGATCCGCGGCTACGTGCTGCGGCTGCCGCTGGACGTGCTCGTGGTGGCCAGCGCCAACCCCGAGGACTACACCAACCGCGGCCGGATCATCACGCCGCTCAAGGACCGCTTCGGCGCCGAGATCCGCACCCACTACCCGACCGAGCTGGTCGACGAGGTCGCGGTGATCCGCCAGGAGGCCGACCTGGTCGCCGACGTACCCGACCACCTCGTCGAGATCCTGGCCCGCTTCACCCGTGCGCTGCGCGAGTCCACCGCCGTCGACCAGCGCTCCGGTGTCTCGGCCCGGTTCGCGATCGCGGGCGCCGAGACGATCGCTGCGGCCGCCCTGCACCGCGCCACCGCGCAGCACGAGGACCACGCGGTCGCCCGCGTCGTCGACCTCCAGACCGCGGTCGAGGTGCTCGGCGGCAAGATCGAGTTCGAGAGCGGTGAGGAGGGGCGCGAGACCGAGGTGCTCACCCACCTGCTCCGCACCGCGATCGCCGAGACCGTGCGCACCCACTTCCGTGGCCTCGACATGGCGCTGCTCGTCGACGCCATCGAGGGTGGATCGATGATCACGACCGGCGAGCAGGTCACCGCCCGCGACTTCCTCACCGGGCTCCCGGTGCTGGGCGAGTCGGAGCTCTACGACGACATCTGCGACCGGCTCGAGGCCACCAACGACGGCGAGCGAGCCGGTGCCATCGAGCTCGCCCTCGAGGGCCTCTACCTGGCCCGCAAGGTCGGCAAGGACAGCGACGGGTCGGAGACCGTCTATGGCTAGGACCCGCTTCAAGAGGTACGACGGCGGCGACCCGCTCGCCCCGCCCGTCGACCTGGCCGAGGCGCTCGACGCCATCGGCGAGGACGTGATGGCCGGCTACTCCCCGGAGCGCGCGATGCGCGAGTTCCTGCGCCGCGGCGGACGTGACCAGGCTGGGCTCGACGAGCTGGCGCGCAAGGTGGCCGAACGGCGTCGCGACCTGCTCCAGCGCCACAACCTCGACGGCACCCTCCAGGAGGTCAAGGAGCTCCTCGACCACGCCCTGCTGGAGGAGCGCAAGCAGCTGGCCCGCGACGTCGACATGGACGACGCCGACCGGGCGTTCCGCGAGATGCAGCTGGAGAACCTCCCGGCGTCGACGGCGGCCGCCGTGTCCGAGCTGTCCGACTACGACTGGTCGTCGCGGGAGGCACGCGAGGACTACGAGAAGATCAAGGACCTGCTGGGCCGCGAGCTGCTCGACCAGCGGTTCGCCGGCATGAAGCAGGCACTCGAGAACGCCACCGACGAGGACCGGGCGGCGATCAACGAGATGCTCGAAGACCTCAACCAGCTGCTGGCCGCGCACGCGCAGGGCGCGGACACCGAGGAGCAGTTCGCCGAGTTCATGGACAAGCACGGCGACTTCTTCCCGGAGAACCCGCAGGACATCGACGAGCTCCTCGACTCCCTGGCCCAACGCGCGGCAGCAGCCCAGCGGATGCGCAACTCGATGACCCAGGAGCAGCGCGACGAGCTCGACGCCCTGGCCGCCCAGGCGTTCGGCTCTCCCGAGCTGATGCAGTCGCTCTCGCAGCTCGACGCCAACCTGCAGGCGCTGCGGCCCGGTGAGGACTGGGGCGGCTCCGAACGGATGGACGGCGAGGAGGGGTTGGGCCTCGGCGACGGCACCGGTGTCTTCCAGGACCTCGCCGACCTCGACGAGCTCTCCGACCAGCTCTCCCAGTCCTACGGCGGTGCCCGGATGGACGACCTCGACCTCGACAAGCTCTCCCGGCAGCTCGGCGACGAGGCCGCGGTGGACGCTCGCACCCTGCAACAGCTCGAGAAGGCGCTGCGCGACTCCGGCACGATGAAGCGCGGCTCCGACGGCCAGCTGAAGCTGACCCCGAAGGCGATGCGCCAGCTCGGCAAGGCGCTGCTGCGTGACGTGGCGGAGCGGATGTCCGGACGCCAGGGCAACCGTGACCTGCAGCGCGCCGGCGCGGCCGGCGACCTGTCCGGCGCGACCCGGGAGTGGGCCTTCGGCGACACCGAGCCCTGGGACGTCTCCCGGACCATGCTCAACGGCGTCGTCCGGCGTGCCGGCGACCCGAGCGGTCCACGCCTCGACATCCGCGACGTCGAGGTGCAGGAGACCGAGGCCCGCACCCAGGCTTGTGTGGCGCTGCTGGTCGACACGTCGTTCTCGATGGCGATGGACGGCCGATGGGTGCCGATGAAGCGCACCGCGCTCGCCCTGCACACCCTGATCAAGTCACGCTTCCGCGGCGACGACCTGCAGCTGATCGGCTTCGGCCGGCACGCCGAGGTGATGGAGATCGAGCACCTCACCGGACTGGACGCGATGTGGGACAAGGGCACCAACCTGCACCACGCCCTGCTGCTGGCCAACCGGCACTTCCGCAAGCACCCCAACGCTCAGCCGGTGCTGCTGATCGTCACCGACGGCGAGCCGACCTCGCACCTCGAGCCGGACGGCGAGGTCTACTTCTCCTACCCGCCGCACCCTCTCACCGTCGCCTACGCCGTGCGGGAGCTCGAGAACTCCGGTCGGCTGGGGGCGCAGACGACGTTCTTCCGGCTCGGTGAGGACCCGGGCCTGGCACGGTTCATCGACCAGATGGCCCGCCGGGTCGACGGTCGGGTGGTCGCCCCGGAGCTCGACGACCTCGGCGCGGCCGTCGTCGGCTCCTACCTCGGCTCCCGGGCGGGCGGGTCCGGCGGCGGTGACTACGGCGACTGGTTCGGCGGCCGTTTCGGTGCCCGGGGGTTCTGGGTCGGCGACTGAGCCCACGCAGCCTGTGGACGACCGGATTCGGCTCGGCCGCCGCGGGGCAGACGACCCGCGTGTCAGTCGTAGAGGTGCTTCTCGAGCTGGGTGGGGTGGCCCGGAGAGGGACGATCGTCCGCCGGGTCCCCCGAGGCGATCTCGAGCGCGCGGTCGCGGCGGGTGACGTCGTCCGCGACGCCCGCGGTCGTTACTCGCTTCCGCACACCGACGGGAACTTGCGGGTGGCGGCACGGCTCGGCGGGACCCTGTCGCTGACCACTGCCGCGCTGGCGCACGGCTGGGCCGTCAAGACGGTGCCCGACCTGCCCCACCTGACGGTCAGCCGTGGCCGGAAGGTCGGCACGGTGCACGACGCGCACGTGCACTTCGCCGAGCTCGCCGCCAACCAGGTCCTTGACGGTGTCACCTGCGAGGAGGTGACGCTGGCCGACTGCCTGCGGCTCCTCCCCTTCGACGAGGCCCTCGCCGTGGCCGACTCGGCACTCCGGGAGGGTGTGGATCCTGGCGTCCTCCGCCGGATCGGCGACCAGGCACGCGGCCCCGGCTCGCGACAGGTTGCTCGGGTCTCGCGAGAGGCCTCACCGCTGGCCGCCAACCCCTTCGAGTCCACGCTGCGCGCCATCTCGCTCGACGTCGCGGGGCTGTCGGTCGTCCCCCAGGTCACGATCCGCGAACGAGGTCTGACCGCCCGGCCCGATCTGGTCGACGAGGGGCTCCGCATCGTGCTCGAGGCGGACTCGTTCGAGTGGCACGGCGGGCGGTCGGCGCTCACCCGGGACGCGCGCCGCTACAACCTGCTCGTGGTCAACGGCTGGCTGGTTCTCCGGTTCGCCTGGGAGCAGGTCATGCACGAGCCCGGGTACGTGCGCGAGGTGCTGGTCGCGGCCGTCGCGCTCGCCGAACTGATGAACGAACGCGGCCATCGGCCGCGCCCCGCCGCCTGAGCGGTCGTCCTGTGGAGTCGTTCGTTCATCACTTCGGCGAGCAGTCGGGACTCACAGCGGGTGCAGGATCGCCGCCAGCTCCTCGATGCCGTCCACCAGGCGGGTGCCCGGCCGCGCCCAGGCCGCATTCGCGTCGACCGGGTGCACCGGGACTCCCGGCGGCAGCACGCCCGACGCCTCGAGCTCGACCGCGAGAGCGGCCGCGCCCTCGCGGTCGTAGCCGCAGGGCGCGCACACGATGACATCCGGGGCCGCCTCGTGGACCGACTGCCACCGCACCCGCTGCGACTTGGCGCCCGGCTTGCCGAGCAGCGGCTCCCCACCGGCGGCGGAGATCATCTCCGGGACCCAGTGCCCCGGCGCGAAGGGAGGATCGGTCCACTCCAGCAGCATCACCCGCGGCCGGGCGAGGCCCGCGACCCGGGTCCGCACCGCGGCGAGCCGCTCCCGCAGGGAGGCCACCAGGTCGGCGGCCGCGGGGAGCCGACCGGTCGCGCGACCCAGCACCAGGACCGACTCGAACACCTCGTCCAGCGTGTGCGGGTCGATGGTCAGCACCTCCGCGGTGCAGCCCAGGTGGGCCAGCGCGTCGTCGACCACCGAGACGTCGACGGCGCACACCGCGCACAGGTCCTGGGTGACGACCAGGTCGGCGTCGAGGTCGGCAAGCGCGTCGGCCGAGAGGTGGTAGAGGTCCTCGCCGCGAGACACCGCGCCGACGACGTACGCATCGATCTCGGCGGGGGTGAGCCCTTCGGGCAGCGCGGAGGTGGAGACGATGCGGCGGGACCGGGCCTCGGCAGGGTGGTCGCACTCGAAGGTCACGCCCACCACCTCCGGCCCGGCGCCGATGGCGAACAGGATCTCGGTGGTCGAGGGGAGCAGCGACACGATGCGCATGACGGCGACTCTAGGGTGGCGGTCGTGGACGACCCGACCCTGACCCTGCTGGCCCTGCTCGGGCTCGCGGGTCTGGCGGCCGGGTTCGTCGACGCCGTGGTCGGTGGCGGTGGCCTGATCCAGCTGCCCGCGCTGCTGCTCGGACTCCCGAACGCCGCGCCGGTGCAGGTGCTCGCCACCAACAAGCTCGCCTCCATCTGCGGCACCACGGTGAGCAGCGCGACGTACTACCGCCGGATCAGGCCAGCCTCCCGGACCTTCCTCCCGCTGATGGCGTTCGCGTTCGTCGGGTCGGCGGCCGGGGCGGTCGTGGCGAGCCAGATCCCGCGGGCGGCGTTCGAGCCGATCGTGCTGGTCGCACTGATCGTGATCGGTGGCTGGGTGCTCTTCAAGCCCGACCTCGGCGAGCAGACCGCGCTGCGCTTCGCCGGGCACCGGCACACCGTGGCTGCGATGGGCACCGGTCTGGCGGTCGGCTTCTACGACGGCGCGCTCGGCCCCGGGACCGGCAGCTTCTTCGTGATCACCCTCGTCGGGCTGCTGGGCTACAGCTTCCTCGAGGCGTCGGCCAACGCCCGGCTGGCGAACTGGGCGACCAACCTCGCCGCCCTCTGCGTGTTCATCCCGCAGGGCGCGGTGCTGTGGAAGATCGGCCTGGTGATGGGCGTGTGCAACCTGATCGGCGGCTACCTCGGGGCGCGTACGGCGGTGTCGCGCGGCAGCGGCTTCGTCCGGGTCTTCTTCATCGTCGTCGTCTCGGCCTTCATCGTCCGGATCGGCGGCGACGTGCTGGGCCTGTGGTCGTGAGCCCGATCGATATCCTCTCGTCATGAGCATCCTGGTTGACCTCGCCGACCTACCGCGCTCCCTCGCGGACTTCGACCGCGGCTACCTCCTGTCCACGTCGGGAGACGGCCTGGTCAAGGCGGTGTCGGTGCGCGCCTCGGTGTCCGGCACGGACCTGCACGTGGCAACCCCCGGGCGCGGCTCGGTCGCGAACGTCGGTGCCAGTCCCGCGGTGACGCTGCTGTTCCCGCCGCGCGAGGAGGGCGGCTTCACGTTGCTGGTCGACGGCACCGCCACCACCGAGGGCGACGACGTCCGGATCAGGCCGACCGGCGCGGTCCTGCACAAGGCGGTCCCGTGAGCGGACCGTTCTGGGTCAGTGCGTTCCTGGACCTCGCCCCGGACGGTTTCGACGAGGGGATCGCGTTCTGGGCCGGAGTGACCGGCTACGCGCTGTCCGAGCGGCGCGGCGCGGACGACGAGTTCGCGACCCTGGTCCCGCCCGATGGCGACGACTACCTCCGGGTCCAGCGGCTCGGTGACGGACCGGGACGGCTCCACCTCGACGTCCACGTCGAGGATCCCACTGCGGAGGCCGACCGGGCCGTCGGCCTCGGTGCCCGGGTGCAGCACCGCAGCGAGCACGGGTACGTCGTCCTCCAGTCGCCCGGCGGCCTCACCTTCTGCCTCGTCAGTCATCCCGCAGCGACTCGCCCGGCGCCCGCCGCCTGGCCGGGTGGCCGGTCCGCGGTCGACCAGGTCTGCCTCGACATCCCGGCTGGGACGTACGACGCCGAGGTGGCCTTCTGGCAGGGGCTCACCGGCTGGCGTCACCAGGCGCTGGACGACGTCGACTTCGACCGGCTGGTGCCGCCGGACGCGCAGCCCCTGCGCTGGCTGCTCCAGCGGCTGCACGACCCCGACGGGGCCGTGAGCGCACACCTCGACCTGGCCTGCGACGACCGGGCCGCCGAGACCGCGCGCCACGTGGGGCTCGGCGCCACCGTGGTGCGGGTGCACGACGAGTGGACCGTGCTGACCGATCCGCTCGGCACGGCGTACTGCATCACCGGGAGGCCGCCGCGATGACCCGCACCGACCCACCGCTCGCCGGGGACGAGAGGTCCACGCTGGTGGCGTTCCTCGACCACCACCGCGAGATCGCCGGCTCGGACCGGACCATCCGGGAGGCGAGCAGCCTCGACCAGCTCTCGCAGCGGACGGGACGCGCGGGCAGGCCGACCTCGCTGCGCTGGATCATCGTCCACATGGTCCGGGAGTACGCCCGTCACAACGGCCACGCCGACCTGATCCGCGAGTCGATCGACGGGGTGACCGGCCAGTGACGATCCGGCCGATGACCGAGGCCGACTGGCCGCAGGTCTGGCCGTTCTTCGCCGAGATCGTGGCCGCCGGTGAGACCTACTCCTACCCGGCCGACCTGGGCTCCGAGCAGGCCCGGACGCTGTGGACGATGCAGCCGCCCGGGCAGACCGTGGTGCTCGAGGACGACGGCGAGATCCTGGGCAGCGCCACCATGGGACCCAACCGGCCCGGCCGCGGCAGCCACGTCGGCACCGCCTCGTTCATGGTCTCCTCGGCGGCCCGCGGACGCGGGGTCGGCCGCACGCTGGGGGAGTACGTCGTGCAGTGGCACCGCGACGCCGGCTTCCGCGCGATCCAGTTCAACGCCGTCGTCGAGACCAACACCGCCGCCGTACGTCTGTGGGAGTCGCTGGGCTTCACCGTCGTCGGCACGGTGCCCGAGGCGTTCGACTCACGCACGCACGGCCTGGTCGGCCTGCACGTGATGCACCTCCCGCTGGCCTAGGCAGCCGGGTCGGCGAACCCCGGCAGCCACTCGGTCAGGATCGCCCGGAAGGGCACCTCGGCCTCGAGCTGGCTGAGGATGCCGATCCCGCCGAGCCAGGTGCGGTGGATCAGCAGGTAGGACGGCGGCAGGTTGATCTTGAGCGCGACCGTGTACGACGGGTCGCGGGGGTTGTTGACCCGCTGGAACTGGGTCTGCATCCACGCCCGCGAGAAGCGGAACCGTTCGACCTGGGTCGGTTCGACGAACGGCGAGAGGTAGTCGAGGAGCAGCGCCGGGTCGATGGTGACCCGGTCCTTGATGAAGCCCTCCTCGCGCAGCCCGGCGAGCAGCAGCTCGTCGTCCTCGATGGCGGCGATCCGGATCAGCGACCCCATCGCCAGTGGCAGCGCGCCGTCGGCGAGCCGGGCGACGGCACCGAAGTCGAGGACGCCCATCCGGCCCGGCTGCCCGTCCTCGGTCGGCAGGATCCGGAAGTTGCCGGGGTGCGGGTCGGCGTGCAGCATGCCGGTGCGCGCCGGGCCCTCGACGAGGAAGCGCACGAAGAGCTGGCCGTAGTGGTCGCGCTCCGCCTGCGAGCCGTCGGTGATGACCGCGGCCAGCGACGAGGTCGACTCCATCCACTCGGTGATCAGGGTGGTGTCGCCGGCGAAGAGCACGTCCGGGACCGCGATGTCGGCGTGGTCGTGGAAGGCAGCGGCGAAGGTACGCTGCGCGTCGGCCTCGAGTCGGTAGTCGAGCTCCTCCTCGGTGCGGGCCTGCATCTCGGCGATCAGCGGCTTCACGTCGATGCCGGGCACCAGACTGCCCATGGTGCGCGCCAGGCGCGAGAGCTGGCGCAGGTCGGAGCGGAGCGCGTCCCCGGCGCCGGGGTACTGCACCTTGACCGCGACCTCGCGCCCGTCGTGCCAGCGTCCGCGGTGCACCTGGCCGATCGAGGCGGCCGCCGTCGGACCGCCGTCCAGCCAGACGAGCTGGTCCTTCCAGTCGGCGCCGAGGTCGTGGGCCAGCGCCTCACGGACCTGCTGGGTCGGCATCGGGGGTGCGGAGTCCTGGAGCCGGGTCAGCTGCTCGCGGTAGGGGCCGGCGACCTCCTCCGGGAGTGCCGCCTCGAGCACCGACAGCGCCTGGCCGAACTTCATCGCGCCGCCCTTGAGCTCGCCCAGGGTGCGGAAGAGCTGCTCCGCGGTGCGCTGCTGGATCTCGGTCATCACGACCTCGGCGGGTTTGCCCCCCATCCGCTTGCCGAAGCCGAGCGCGCTGCGACCGGCGTACCCCAGGGGCAGGGCAGCGAGCTTCGCCGTTCGTCGCACTGCCTTGCGAGGGAGCTCAGTCACAGGTCGAGTCTCCCAAACCCTCCTAATCGGCCGGGAAGATTGAGAGTTCAATGTTGTTGTACCTGACATGTTGAACATCGGCTTCCTCTCCTTCGGCCACTGGTCGGACTCCCCGCACTCGGGGACCCGCTCGGCGGCCGACGCCCTGCTGCAGTCCATCGACCTCGCGGTCGCGGCCGAGGAGGTCGGGGCGGACGGCGCCTACTTCCGGGTGCACCACTTCGCCCGCCAGCTGGCCTCACCGTTCCCGCTGCTCGCCGCGGTCGGCGCTCGCACCAGCCGGATCGAGATCGGGACCGGCATCATCGACATGCGCTACGAGAACCCGCTCTACATGGCCGAGGACGCCGGTGCCGCGGACCTGATCGCGGGCAGCAGGCTCCAGCTCGGCATCAGCCGCGGCTCACCGGAGCAGGTCATCGAGGGCTACCGCTACTTCGGCTACGAGCCGGCCGTGGGCTCCGACGACGCCGACATGGCTCGCGACCACACCCGGGTCTTCCTGCAGATGCTCGAGGGTCAGGGCTTCGCCCAGCCCAACCCGCGCCCGATGTTCGCGAACCCACCGGGACTGCTCCGCCTCGAGCCACACTCCCCGGGGCTGCGCGAGCGGATCTGGTGGGGAGCCGGCTCCCGTCGTACGGCGGAGTGGACGGCCGCGCAGGGCATGAACCTGATGAGCTCCACCCTGCTCACCGAGGACACCGGTGTGCCCTTCCACCAGCTCCAGGCCGAGCAGATCCAGATGTTCCGCGACGCCTGGAAGGCGGCCGGGCACGAGCGTGAGCCGCGGGTGTCGGTCAGCCGCAGCATCTTCCCGATCGTCAACGACCTGGACCGGGCCTACTTCGGCCAGGAGTCCCGCAGCCAGGACCAGGTCGGCCACATCGACGGTGGACTGGCCAGGTTCGGCAAGTCGTACGCCGGGGAGGTCGACCAGCTGGTGAAGGACCTGGCCGAGGACGAGGCGATCGCGGCCGCCGACACGCTGCTGCTGACCGTCCCGAACCAGCTCGGCGTCGACTACAACGCCCACGTGCTGGAGACGGTCCTGACAGAGCTGGCGCCGGCACTGGGCTGGCGCTAGCTGCTCGCCGGCCGCCAGCTGCGCGACTGCCACTGCTGGTCGCGACCGACGACTGCCCTCGCGAGGAAGGCGACGAGCCCGATGATGATCCCGAGCATCAACGCGATGACGATGAGCGCTGCCCCCTCGACCGCGTGCGGGTGCACGTAGCAGGTGAGTCCTTTCGCCGTTCGACCAGGTCTTGCCGTCCGGACACCCTGATGCTCGGCGGTAGGCAATCCTCGCGAGCGCGAGCGCGATCGCCTCGATTGAGACAAGGAGTCCTCGAGGCAGCCTCACGTTCGCGGGCGCAGAGTTCGCCGCGGTCGAGGCGGCGGACAGCCTGGTCGATGTACTCCCGGTCGCGCACCCGTGAGCATTTCGACAAGGAGGTCGGCCGAACGGGTTGCTCCTGGTCGGGCTCGGATGGTTGCGCCCAGTCTGGCGGCGGCTGTCCGGTGGGGACCGTCGGAGAGCATGGATGCGATCACCGGGGCGAGCTGTGGGGTGGTTGCCTTCTTGGCCACCACCCGGCCGGCGCCGGCGTGTTCCAGACTGCGCCCGACCATCGCCTGGTCGGCGCGGCTGTCCATCGGCATCACGACCACGGGCAGATCGTGGGCGAGTGCCTGCATCGTCGTGCCGTGTCCGCCGTGTCCGATCAGGAGGGTGGCGTGCGGCATGACCTCGACGTGAGGCACGAAGCGGTGCACCTCGACGCTGGCGGGGGCGTGCAGGTCCGTCGGATCCAGCGCGGCGCCGGTTGTCACCACGATGCGAGCGTCGAGTCGCGCGCAGGCGTCCACGATCCGCTGTAGGGCAGGCGCCATGCCGGCGAACGCGAAGGTGCTCAGGCTGACCAGCACCAGCGGGTCATCGCGTCGCGTTGGTGCCACGGGTGCGACCTCGACGACCGGTCCGACGTGGACGAGATTGGTCGGGGCTCTGGGTGTGAGGCTGATCGAGCTCGGGGATCGTGGTGACGATACGAGCGGCAGCTGCAGCCAGCGCCTCGCGAGGTCGCAGCCGACGAAGTGACAGTGACAGGCCAAGGGGACCGCGCAGGCAGCCATGCTCGTAGTAGTCGTCGTAGAGGTGCTCAAGGACGACGTAGCGAAGCCCGGCACGATGCGCGGCGTCGAGGGCGCCGAACATCAGGCAGTCAATGACGACCAGGTCGACCGGTCGGGTCTCGACCGCCGCGAGCAGGTCGCGCCCCATGCCGCGATCACCGAAGGCCGCCATCATCGAGAACGGCGAGTGCTGCTCATGCGCAGAGAACTCCCGAGCGTGCTTGTTCTCCTCGACCTCGAAGCCGGCCGCGGAAAGTCGGTCTCCTTGGGTGGGGTGTCCCAGAAAGCGAACAGTGTGGCCGCGGGCCTGCATCTCGCGGGCGATCGCTAACGCAGGCGGCAGGTTGCCGCCACCGTCCCAGGTGACGAAAAGGATGTCGGCCACAGCTCACTCCTCGTGTTGGGTCTGGTCGTGAATCAGGGCAGTCACGAGACGACGCATTCGCAGCTCGGTGGTTGACCGGCTCAGCCGCAGGTCTCGGCGCAACTGCTTCCAGGTGAGGACGTCGGTCGTGACGACGAGCAGGTCAAGGAGCTCGTCAGCGGCGATGCCGGGCGGCAGGTACGGCGCGAAGACGCGCTGCACCCAGTCGCGGTGCAGTCGTCGCCCGGCCTTCGTGATCCGGCGGACTTGCTCGTCCGAGCCCTCCTGCGCAAGCAGGAGCACAACGCCGTCACCGCGTCGCTCGTAGTGCTCGACGAGCACCGCGACCGCCGCAGACACGTCGCCGACCGGAGCCTGCCGCTCGAGGTCCACCTCGGCGCTCGCGTGGGCGTGCGCCGCCTCGATGACACCAGCTCTGTTGCCGAACCTTCGAAGCACTGTCTGAACGCTCACCCCCGCTCCGGCCGCGATGTCGTCCAAGGTGATCTCAGCGAGCAACCGAGTGGTGGCCAGGTCGACGGCGGTGTCGAGAATGCGCGTCCGGGTCCGCTCCGCGGCCTCCGCCCGGGCGGTCATCGTGTACCCACGGGTTGTCTTCATCTCCATACGAGTGCACACCCGACGACATAATCATGTCAATGCCAAGTCACATGAATATAGGCAGGACTGACTCGCGCAGTCGGAGCTTCGATCCGATCGCACCCCCATGTGTCGATCCGCCGCGTCTACGCCTCGTCGCGGCGGTCAACCCACCGGGGCCCTGTGGATCGCGGGTCGATCGCCGAGAACGGTCCGCGCGAGGTCGAGGTTCGAGAGTCCCTGGAGCTCCCGTCCGAGCCTGGTCTGGGCGTCGAGCTCGACAATCAGGGTGTTGCGTTGGTCGTCTGCGCTCATCGTCCGAAGGGCCGCGTCGTCGCGGATCCCGGTGTGCCTCAGGAGGACCATGACCGCGCCGACGCCCTCGAGATCGGCGTCGTTGAGCGCCTGATAGGACTCCGTCGTCTGGTTGCTGTGCTTCGTCATCTCGACGATCAGGGTGTTGCGCATGTCCGCGCGCGACATGGCATTGAGCTCCGCCTGCGTCCGGAAGCGGCCGGTGAGCAGCACGCCCCGGATCCACGAGCTGACCAGCCCGGGAGACTGGCCCCGGATCGCGAGGTCGCTGCCGAGGGCGATGAGGACGAGGTCGAGCGTCGAGAATGCCTGCAGTGCGCGACCTTGCCCGGTCTGCGCGTCGAGTTCGACGATCAGCGTGTTGCGCTGGTCGTCTGCGCTCATCGTGCGGAGTGCCGGGACGTCGCGAATCCCGGTGTTCAACAGGAACACCATCGCGGCGCCCATCCCGCCGAGCGTCGCGTCGTCTTGCGCCTGGAACCACCCGATCGATTGATTGCTGTGCTGCGACATCTCGACGATCACGGTGTTGCGCATGTCCTCGTAGCTCATTGCATTGAGCTCCCGCTGCGTCCGGAAGCGGCCGAGGAGGAGCACGCCACGTATCGGGAAGCCCTCGTCGACGTCGAAGGGGGACAGGCTCGCTCCGAAGGCCGCGAGGTAGCTGGTGATCCCGTTCGTGAGCTGGTCCTTGACCGACGTCGGGATCTCCCGGTTCGTCGCCCAGGCGAGGTCCCACCGTCCCGTCGTCGTCGCCCCCGCGCTCGTGCCGACGAAGGTGCCGTAGCGAGTGCCGTTGATCCGACCGCCCAGGCCATAGACGCTGTGCCGGTCGATGAAGCGTGCCACGCTTGCCGGGCTCGCGAGCAGGCCGCCGCTGGCCGCGCGCGGCTCGAGGAAGAAGTCGCCACCGTAGACGTCGACCTCCGTGGCCGTCGGCGCGAGGTCGAGCTGGGACGGCAGTTGCGCGCCGGCGCCGTCGTAGCCGTCGACCTCACCCGGCAGCCGGGCACCGGCAGCCGTCCGCGCACCGGCAACGTCCCGGAGGCCGAGGACGCTCGTCACGCGCTGGGTCAGGTAGTCGACGAACCGCACTCCCGTCGCCCGCTCAACGACCGCCGCGAGCACATCGAATGCCGTGTTCGAGTAGCCGGTGTCACCGGTCCCGGTCGGCGGGATGCCCGGCGGGAAGGCGAGCGGGACCGCGAAGTACAGGTGCGCTGCCTGCTCGGCGACCGAAGCGTGGTGCCCGAGGCCGATCGAGACGTCGCGGAGCTTGTCCCAGCCCGCACCGTAATCGTGCGGCATACCGCTCAGGCTCGTCGCGCACTGCGCGATCGTGATGGCGTCCTTGAGGTTGTCGTGCGGATTCGGGTCGAAGAGGCCGAGATAGCCGAAGACCGCGGAGCCCAGGGCAATGACCTCGTCGTCGGCGAGCTGCTGGATCGCCGCCGCGGTGAAGAGCTTGCTGACGCTCGCGAGCCGGAAGGTCGTCGTCGTCGTCGTGATCGGGTTGTCCGGCTCGGCCCACGTGTACGCCCGCTTGGCGTAGATGGTCCGGCCCGAGGCGATCGCGACAGAGGCGGCGCGAATGCTGTTCGCCTGCATGACGGTCTGGAATACGCCGTCGAGCGTCGCCGCCCCCGGGACGTCCGGACCATCGACATGCCACTGCGCGGTCATCGTGCTCGCCGGTCTGTCATCCCATCATCGTGTGCCCCACAGGCTTGCGGCTCCATGGTCCATTTGGGCTACTCGGACAGTGTGAGGGCACTCGCCATTCGACCCAGCCGCCGTTCAGGTGGGCGACGCACGTCGGCAGGAAGCAACAGTTTCAAGGAACCGCGGCGGGGTATGGACTGGTTCGGAGCCGGCGTTCCGCTCTTGCTGAGCGCCGGTGCGGACTTGACGACAACGTGGGGGAACCTCGAGATGACCAAGAACGACGCACGTACCACCGCTGTCACACTCGACGGTTTCGACCTCGAGCCCATCTACGAACACATGGTCGCAGAGACCGGCTTCGACCCCGAAGTGGGCGCTGCCGCACCGACCGTGGGGATCGCGACCCCGCGACAATAAGCTCAATCGGCCAGGCGGCACACGCTTGAGACGCACGCTCATGGCCGCGATCAGCGCGTCGGGGGTGGCGCGCCCTACGGGGTCGGCGGAAGCGTGCGGGAGACGCGATGGGCCCGACGCCAGTGACGTAGGGCCCATCGGTGCAGGTCAGGCGGTCGGGGGGAACTTCACGCCGGTGTTGGAGTGGCACCGGTAGCCGTGCGGGTTCTTGGCGAGGTACTGCTGGTTGTTGTCGGCGTAGTAGTCAACACCTCGGTCAGCCCGTAGCGGCACGGATCTGGTTGACGAGCGGTCGAGCGCGGGCTTCGCTTGCTTGACGGACGGGACATCCGACCCCGACTGCCTCGCACAGATGGGCTATTCACCCACAGGGGGCCACCGAATACGATGAACGGCGGTGCACCGTCTGCAGTGCCTTGAGCCCCGTGGTTTGGTGTGGATTGCTTGTCCCGGGCGCCCATCGGGGGAATCATGAGACGCACGTCCCTAGTTTCCGTCCTAGCCGCCTCACTGGTCGTCGGTCTCGGCGCCGGGCTGTCGGCGCACGCTGGTCCGCCCGGGGACACCGTGGTGAACCCACCCGGCAGGCACCAGGAGAACTCGGTCACCAGCATCGGCGGCTCCCGGTCTGATCACCATCCGGAGTCGGGTCATGCACGAATCCTCGCCCCAGCTCGGATGCGTGACATCACGCTCCGAGTGGATCGCCGACGAGAGGGGTTGGGGGCGTTTTCCCATACGTGGGGAGACAACCTTGTCTTTGACAAGAACCGCGACGGATACCCGGATGTTCTCCTCTCGTTCCATATCCAGCCCTGGGAGATATGGCTGGGGAACAGGCGCGGAGGGTTCACTTTCGACCGATCCCTGCCAAGCCCTGATCGTCACAACTGCGCGGCGGCCGACTTCGCTGGACCCAGAGGCACACGCCCAGATGGGCGGCCTGACCTGTACTGCGTTCGGGGCGCCAACAACGGGACCGTCCCGGACAAGAAGAACGAGCTGCTGATACAGCAGCCCAGCGGCGGCTTCAAGAACGTCGTGGGTTCGTGGGGTGCCGCAGACCCGTCGGGGCGTGGCCGAACGGTGTCGATCCTGAACATCCGCGGCAATGGCCGACCCAGCCTCTTCGTCGGCAACGCCCAGCCCGGTCTCCATCCGAGCAGGGACCACGTCTTCGTCAACAGGGGTAGGCGGTTCGTGGAAAGGCGTACAGGCGGGTTGCCCTCGGTGCAGGGCACGCGCTGTTCGGCTACCGGAGACTTCGATCGCGATGGGCGCCAAGACTTCCTGTCATGCTCCTATTCGTTGCGCCTCTACAGGAACCTCACGACCCGGACCGGACCGGCGTCCTATCGCCAAGTGGCGGCGCGCCAAGGCATTTCGACGGGGGTGCGATACGACGCCGGGCTGGTCAACCTGAACGGTGATCGTTGGCAGGATCTGGTGACAGTCTCGAGACGTTCGCTGGAAGTGCGTCTCAACAGGCGGGAGTCGCCGCACTTCTCGCAGGTTGACTACCGTTTCCCCTTGACCGCTGGCTTCAGCTTCTGCAGTGGTCGCGCCAATCGTGACACCGCAGCCGACTTGCTGGTTGTCCAGCAGCTCGTGTCCTCCAGCGACAGGATTCAGCAGCGGGATTGGATGCTTCTCAACTCCGGCACAGGCAAACGATTCCGACCGTTCCCAGTGCCTCAGCCGCCAACACGGAACCGCCGCAATGGTGCTGGTGACACCTGCAGCGCAATTCCCGCCTACAAAGGAGTACGGGCGGCTTGGACAATTAGCAACGGCATGTCCACCGCTCGCCCCGAGGAACGACTCCATCCCGGGTACCGCCAACTAGTAATCTGGGCCCGCCCGGGCTAACCAACCGATCTAAGACTCCGATTTCCGGTCACGCCGCAACCCGGGGTCACTCACGCGATGAGCGCACAACAGCCCGCCCCGCCGAAGCGGGACAGGCCGATGGGTGAGGCGTCAGGAGACCTGCACTAGCGAGATGTCGATGGCGACGTCGTTGCCTCTGTACTGCGTGGCGGTGTTGACGATCTCGACTTGCGCGCTCGGGGCGTCGGCGATAGAGCCGCGGAACGAGACCAGGTGGCCGGGGTCGATGCCGGTGAGGTCCGCGTTGCCGACCTCCACGCCGTTGACCTTGACGATCAGGTGAGCGCCAGCCTCGCCCGCGGCGATGCCCGGACGCAGGACGTTGGTGGCGTCCATCGAGAACTCGAAGTTGATCTTCGGGGTGTAGGTCGAGTACGTTGCCCACCCCTTGCCGGCGAACCTGAAGCCCTCGGATCAGCCGGTGTCGGAGCGGACGATCACACCGTCGACGGTCTTCGTCAGGTCGGCGTGAGCAGCGAACACCTCGTCAGCGGGGACACCGGTGACGACGGCCTCGGTGACGGCCGAGGGGTGCGCCTGGTTGATCGGGAACTGGCTCGGAGTCGGGATGCCGTTCTTCTGCGGGATGCCCGCCGTCTACAGCGGACCCCGCTTCCGGGCACGGCGCGCCGTTCTGGTGCCGGCAGATCCGTGCGCCCAAACAGCCGTCGACGATAAGCAAGGACCATGACCCGCCGATGGGTCTACCCTCGTCAGTGACAACTTCGCGCCGCGTCGACGACGTATATCCAGTACTAAGACAATGGGCCTTTCTGGCGCTTGAGCGCGCCGAGATGCTGGGTGCCGCGATCGAACAGTTCTACGCGTCCCGCAACGCCACCTGTTCCACGGACCGACGAACTCGACTACCCACCTCTGGAGGACACATGAAGCAGGCCGCTATTCTTGTGGTCGCGTTGGCGGCGTTCGTGCTTGGTGGCTGCGGCGGAGACGGCGACAGCGACGGCAGCGGTGACGCTAGCAATAGCTCCGACCAGTCGCTCGAAGACGCCCTGTCGGACCTTCCGCAGTGCTCGGATGTCTGGAAGGTTGGCGAAACACTGGACCTGAGCACGTACGAGGGCTGCCAGGACGGGGATACGGTCGAGGCGGCGATCACCAATGGCTGCTATGACGCCGACGCGAAGTACGTCGGCCAGGTCGCCACCTATGAGGACCGCCTGTGGGTGCTGCAGACGGGCACCGACCCCAAGACCGGAGAGGGCGGCACACCAGGCACGGTCACGGACGTAGACCCGGGCTGCTGACCTGACCGCGCTCGGCGTCAGCGGAAGCGTGCGGGAGACGACGATGGGCCCTACGCCAGTGACGTAGGGCCCATCGGTGCAGGTCAGGCGGTCGTGGGGAACTTCACGCCGGTGTTGGAGTGGCACCGGTAGCCGTGCGGGTTCTTGGCGAGGTACTGCTGGTGGTGGTCCTCGGCGTAGTAGTACGTCGGAGCCTCGCGCACCTCGGTGGTGATCTCGCCGAGGCGGCGGCGGGTGAGCTCCTCGCCGTACGCCGTGGTGAGCTCGGCGGCAGTCTGCTCCTGCTCCGGGGTGGTGAAGTAGATCGCGGAGCGGTACTGGGTGCCGACGTCGTTGCCCTGCCGGTTGCCCTGGGTCGGGTCGTGGACCTCGAAGAAGCGCTTGACCAGGTCGGCGAAGGAGACGACAGCCGGGTCGAAGACGATCCTCACGGCCTCGGTGTGGTTGGTGGCTCCGGAGCAGACCTCTTCGTACGACGGGTGCGGGGTCGTGCCGCCGGCGTAGCCGACCGACGTCGACCAGACGCCCGGCAGCTGCCAGTAGATCTCCTCGGCTCCCCAGAAGCAGCCGAGTCCGAAGAAGGCGACCTCGTAGCCGTCGGGCACCTCGTCGGTGACCAGAGGGGCGTCCAGGACGCGGTGCCGCTCGGAGAGGGGGAAGTTGCGCTCGCTGCGCCCCGGGAGGGTCTGCTCGGGGGCGATCATCTGAGCCTTGCGGGTGAGGAACACGGGCACTCCTGGGTGTCGGGAGGGACGTTGCACAGTCTCTAACACCGGTGGTGACCGTGGCGTTCCCGAGCCCCGCGGCTAGCCTCGAACCATGAGCGAGCAGCAGCACAGGAACAAGTCCGGCTTCGAGACGCGGGCCATCCACGCCGGCTACGAGCCCGACGCCGCGACCGGCTCGGTGATCCCGCCGATCTACGCGACCAGCACCTACAAGCAGGACGGTGTCGGCGGGCTGCGCGGCGGCTACGAGTACAGCCGGTCCGCGAACCCCACCCGCACCGCCCTCGAGGGCAACATCGCGGCCCTGGAGGAGGGGGAGCGCGGCTTCGCGTTCGCCTCCGGCCTGGCCGCCGAGGACACCCTGGTCCGGGCGCTCTGCCGGCCCGGTGACCACGTGGTGATCCCCGACGACGCGTACGGCGGCACCTACCGTCTGTTCGACAAGGTCGAGCAGGTCTGGGGGCTGGCCCACAGCCCGGCGCCGGTCTCCGACCTCGACGCGGTCGCCGCGGCGATCCGCCCCGGGGAGACCAGGCTGGTCTGGGTCGAGACCCCCACCAACCCGCTGCTCAACATCGGCGACATCGAGGCGCTGGCCGCGGTGGCCCACGACGCGGGCGCGCTCCTGGTCGTCGACAACACCTTCGCCTCGCCCTACCTCCAGCAGCCGCTCGTGCTCGGTGCCGACGTGGTCGTGCACTCGACGACGAAGTACTGCGGCGGCCACTCCGACGTCGTCGGCGGCGCCCTCGTCGTCAAGGACCTCGACCTGGCCGAGAAGATCACCTTCCACCAGAACGCGATGGGCGCCGTCGCCGGGCCGTTCGACTCGTGGCTGACGTTGCGCGGGCTCAAGACGCTGGCGCTGCGGATGGAGCGCCACTGCGACAACGCCGAGCGTGTCGTCGACTTCCTGTCCGGCCACCCGCAGGTCGCCGAGGTGATCTACCCCGGCCTGGAGGCGCACCCCGGTCACGAGGTCGCGGCCCGCCAGATGAGGCGCTTCGGCGGGATGGTGTCCTTCCGGGTCACCGGCGGCGAGTCGCACGCGCTCGGGGTCTGCGAGCGCACCGAGGTCTTCACGCTCGGGGAGTCCCTCGGCGGTGTCGAGTCGCTGATCGAGCACCCGGGCCGGATGACCCACGCCAGCGTCGCGGGCACCGACCTCGAGGTGCCGGCCGACCTGATCCGGCTCAGCGTCGGCATCGAGACCGCCGACGACCTGGTCGCGGACCTCGACCGGGCCCTGACCGCAGGTGTCTGACCTCGCCGTCTGCGTCGACTTCGGCTCCACCTTCACCAAGGCCGCCCTGGTCGACCTGGCCTCGGGCCGGATCGTCGCCGGTGCCTCGCACCCGACCACGCTGCCGACGCTCGACGGTGCGGCCGACATCCTGGACGGGTACGACGCCTGCCTGGCCGCCCTGGTCGTGGAGGACCCCCGCGCCGCGGACGCCGAGGTGCTGGCCTGCTCCAGCGCCGGCGGAGGCCTGCGGATCGCCGTGGTGGGCAACGAGGAGCTGGTGACGGCAGAGGCGGGTCGCCGGGTCGCGCTGTCCAGCGGCGGCAAGGTGGTGGAGGTGGTCGCCGCCGCGGATCGGGCTCCGGACGACGCGGCCTGGCGCGGCTTCGGCAGCACGACCCGGCCCGACGTGGTGCTGCTCACCGGTGGCACCGACGACGGCAACAGCGAGGTGCTGCTGGGTGCAGCCGCCGGGCTGGTCGCCGGTGGCTGGCGGGGACCGGTCGTGGTGGCCGGCAACGTCGCGGCGCAGCGCGAGGTCGAGCAGCATCCTCACGGACCTGCCGCACGTGCTCGCCGACAACGTGGTGCCCCGGATCGGGGTGCTGGCGCCGGAGTCCGCGCGGGCGGCGATCCGCGAGATGTTCCTCGCCCACGTGATCGGCGGCAAGCACCTCAGCGCGCGCGCCGACTTCGTCGCGATGGTCCGCGGCGCGACCCCGGACGTCGTCCTGACCGGGGTCGAGCTGCTGTCCCGCGGCCTCGACGAGGAGCACCCTGGCGCCGGGGACGTCGTCGTGGTCGACGTCGGTGGCGCCACGACGGACGTCCACTCCGTGGTCGAGGTCGACCCCGAGGAGTCCCAGCTCTCGCGCGACGTCGTCGCGACGACACCGGTGACCCGAACGGTGGAGGGCGACCTCGGGATGCGCTGGTCGGCCCCCACGACGGTCGCGGCAGCCGGTCTGGACGACCTCGTCGCGGCGGCTCAGCAGCGGTACGACGACCCCGGCCACCTCCCGCGGACCGACCCGGACCGCGACGTGGACGAGGCCATCGCCCGGGCCGCGGTCGGGATCGCGCTGCGCCGGCACGCAGGGCGTTCGAAGGTCGTCGTCAGCCCCGAGGGACGGGTGGTCGAGCGCACCGGCAAGGACCTGCGGGAGGTCGATCTCGTCGTAGCCTCGGGCGGGGTGCTGCGCAACGGCCGCCCGGGTGTCGAGGAGCGGGTGCTGGCCGGGAGCACCGGCGAGACGATCGACGGTGGCTGGCAGCTGCCCCGACGGCCCCGGGTCGTCGTCGACGCCGACTACGTGCTCGCTGCCGCCGGGCTGCTCGCCCGCGCCCACCCGCGGGCGGCGTACCTGCTGACCCGGACCCTGGTGGGCCCACAGGCTGGATAGCCTGTCGAGGTGAGCGACGAGACGGACCACCCTGGTAGCGAGAGCGTCCCCGTCTCGGAGGTCGCCGCCGAGGAGGCCGTCCGCGAGGAGCGGATGGCCACCCGGCTCGCTCACCACTGGGCCCAGATCCTCGATGATCGCCGGACCGCGGTCGCGACCCCGCCGCCGGCGATGGTGCCGACGAGCACCAGGGTCCGTCGGGCGGTGAGCACCCCGGTGCCGTGGGGCGTCGACCTGGCCGCGGCCTGGTCGTGGCGCTTCCTCGTCATCGTGGGCGCGGCCGGGGTGCTCTTCCTCGGCATCAGCTATCTCTCCGTCGTGGTGCTGCCGCTGGTCATCGCCCTGCTGCTGTCTGCGCTGGTGATCCCGCTGGTCGACTGGCTCGCCCGGGGCATCCCGCGCGGGATCGCGGCGCTGCTGGTCGTGATCGTCGGGCTCGGAGTGGTCGGGACGCTGCTGACCCTGGCCGGCCAGCAGGTGGCCACCGGCGCCACCGACCTGGCCGACCAGACCGCGGCCGGTCTCGGCGAGATCAAGGCCTGGCTCAAGGACGGTCCGCTGAACGCGAGCGACGGCCAGATCTCGAGCTACCTCGAGCGTGCCCAGGAGTCCCTCTCATCGCAGTCCGACAGCGGCAACCTCGTGGGGCAGGTGACCGAGGTCGGCACCGCCGTCAGTCACGTCTTCGCCGGGTTCTTCATCGTGTTGTTCTCGCTCTACTTCTTCCTCTCCGACGGTGAGCGGATCTGGGCCTGGACGGTGCGGCTCACCCCCCGCAACGCCCGCCCCCGCGTGGACAGCTCGGGCCGGGTGGCCTGGATCTCGCTGACCCAGTTCGTCCGGGCGACCGTCGTCGTGGCCGCGGTCGACGCGATCGGGATCTCGCTGGGCGCCGCGATCCTCGGGGTGCCGTTCGTGTTCGCGATCGGCGTCCTGGTCTTCATCGGCGCCTTCATCCCGCTGGTCGGGGCGACCGTGGCCGGCACGGTCGCGGTCCTGGTCGCGCTGGTCGACCAGGGCGTGATCACCGCGCTGGTGATGCTCGCGATCATCATCGGCGTGCAACAGCTCGAGGCCCACGTGCTCCAGCCGTTCCTGCTCGGCCGCTGGGTCTCGGTGCACCCGCTCGCGGTGATCGTGGCGATCGCGACCGGGGTGCTGGTCGCGGGTGTCGCGGGAGCGCTCGTCGCCGTCCCCATCGCGGCGGCCCTCAACGCCGTGGTCCAGCACCTCGCCGCGGACACCGATCCGGGGGACGACCCGGTCGAGGAGCTGGCAGAGGACTATGCAGAGAACGAGGCCGCGGTGGAGCCGCCGGCGGAGGAGGAACACCATGAGTGACGTGCCGACGGTCGGGCTGGCCGACATCGAGGAGGCCCGCAAGGTGCTGACGGGGGTCTCGATCGAGACCCCGATGGAGGAGTCCCGCTGGCTCTCCGCCCTCGCCGGCGGACCGGTCTCGCTCAAGTGCGAGAACCTCCAGCGCACCGGCTCCTTCAAGGCGCGTGGCGCCTACGTCCGGATCTCCCGGCTCACTCCCGAGGAGCGGGCCCGTGGCGTGGTGGCGGCCTCGGCCGGCAACCACGCCCAGGGCGTCGCGCTGGCGGCGCAGCTGCTCGGCATCCGCGCGACGGTCTTCATGCCGGAGGGGGCGCCGATCCCGAAGGAGAAGGCCACCCGCGGGTACGGCGCCGACGTCTCGTTCCACGGCCGCTACCTGGAGGACGCGCTGGTCGAGGCCCACGCGTTCGCCGAGCGCACCGGCGCGGTGCTGATCCACCCCTTCGACCACGTGGACATCGTGGCCGGGCAGGGCACGTGCGGCCTGGAGATCCTCGAGCAGGCGCCCGAGGTCCGGACCGTGCTGGTCCCGCTCGGTGGTGGCGGGCTGCTGGCGGGGATCGCGATCGCGATCAAGGCCAAGCGCCCCGACGTACGCCTGATCGGGGTGCAGGCGGCCGGCGCGGCCGCCTTCCCCGGGTCACTGCGCCACGGTGCGCCGGTGCGACTCGAGTCGATGTCCACGATGGCCGACGGGATCGCGGTCGGCCGGCCCGGCGAGATCACGTTCGCCGCGGTCCGCGACCACGTCGACGAGATCCTCACCGTCTCCGAGGACGCCCTGGCCCGTGCCGTGCTCGCGGTGCTCGAGCGGGCCAAGATGGTCGTCGAGCCGGCCGGTGCGGCGGCGGTTGCCGCGGTCATGGACCAGACGTCGGCCTTCGAGGGCGCCGGTCGTCGCAGTGCTCTCCGGAGGCAACATCGATCCGCTGCTGCTCGACAAGGTGATCCGGCACGGCATGGCGGCCGCCGGGCGCTACCTCGTCCTGCGGGTCTGCATCCCCGACCTGCCCGGCGGCCTGGCGCAGCTGCTCACCGACATCGGCAGCGCAGGTGGCAACGTCCTCGAGGTCGCGCACGAGCGCACGTCGCCGGCGCTGCACGTCGACGAGGTCGAGGTGCACGTCCAGCTCGAGACCCGCGGCGAGCCGCACGCCCAGCAGGTGCTCGCCCGGCTCCGCGAGCGCGGCTACCGGGTCTTCGAGTAGCCCAGCGGGTGGATCACCCGGTGAACGGCACCGCGTCCAGGATCGTGACCTCGAGCACCTTGCCGTTGGGCGCGGTGTAGCTCACCGTGTCGCCCTTCTTGGCGCCGAGGATCGACGAGCCGAGCGGGGACTGCGGGGAGTAGACCTTGAGCCCGTCGGTCGAGTCCTCGATCTCTCGGGCCCCCAGCAGGAACGTCTCAGCCTCGTCGTCGCTGTCGCCCACGAACTTGTAGGTGACCTTCATGCCGGGCTCGACGATGCCGTCATCGGCCGGGGTCTCGCCGACCTCGGCGCGCGCCAGCATGTCCTCGAGCTGCCGGATCCGGCCCTCGAGCTTGCCCTGCTCCTCGCGGGCGGCGTGGTAGCCGCCGTTCTCCTTCAGGTCGCCCTCGTCGCGTGCGGCGCTGATCTTGGCGATGATCTCCTGGCGGACGGGTCCCTTGAGATCGACGAGCTCCGCCTGGAGCTTGTCGTGGGCCTCCTGCGTGAGCCAGACGGTGGACTGGTCGGTCGACTGCGTCATGGGGATACTCCTGCTTGCTCGGGTGGTACGGCGCGAGATGGATGGGCCGTACGGCACGCACGGGGCCAGTTCCTGGACGGCCCGGCGGGTCATTCAGATGGACAAGGTTAACAACTGCGTCCAGAAGAGGTGGCGAAGCGGGGGATCAGCGCCGCCGGTTCTGCCCCGGCGCCGTGCAACCGAGCAGCTCGACGGAGGTCGCCAGCCGCTCGGTGCGCACCGACTGCTCGGTCCTGCCAGTGGACTCCGGGGTGAAGACCAGCTCACCGACGACGCTGTGGTCCTCGGCGTAGGCCCGGAGCGTGCAGCTCGCGCGCACGTCCTCGTCGGCGAGCCGGATGTCGACGGTCGCGACCGCGGCGTGCTGGCCCTGCACGTCGTACCCGATCAGCTCGGAGTCGACCTCGGGTGTGGATTCCGCGACGATCACCCACGTCAGCCAGGCCCCGAACGCCAGCACCACCAGCACGCAGGCGAGGAGCAGAGCCCGACGTCGCCAGGGGTCGGCGACGCCGTACCTGTCGGCGAGATCGGTCTGCTCGGTCACCCAAGAATGCTCCCACCTAGGATGGGTGGGTGACGCAGCACCCCACCGCACCCCGGGCCGGACTCCGGCTCATGCACGTGCACGCCCACCCCGACGACGAGTCCAGCAAGGGTGCGGCGAGCACGGCCAAGTACGTCGCCGAGGGCGTCGACGTGCATGTCGTGACGTGCACCGGCGGCGAGCGCGGCTCCATCCTGAACCCCAAGATGGAACGGCCCGACGTGCTCGCCAACATGACCGAGATCCGCCGCCAGGAGATGGAGCGGGCCCGCGACATCCTCGGTGTGCGTCAGGACTGGCTCGGTTTCGTCGACTCAGGCTGGCCGGACGGTGACCCGAAGCCACCGCTGCCGGAGGGCTGCTTCGGGCTGGTCCCGCTCGAGGAGGCTGCCGCTCCCTTGGTCCGGCTGATCCGTGAGTTCCGCCCCCACGTGATGACGACGTACGACGAGCGCGGCGGCTACCCGCACCCCGACCACGTCAAGTGCCACGAGATCAGCGTCGAGGCGTTCGCCGCGGCCGCCGACCCCGAGCGCTATCCCGAGCTCGGGGAGCCGTGGCAGGCGCTCAAGCTCTACTACCACCACTCCTTCAACCGCGACCGGATGCAGCGGCTGCACGACGCGATGCTCGCCCACGGGCTCGAGTCGCCGTGGGCCGACCGGCTGAAGGAGTGGAAGCCGGAGCCCGAGTGGGACGCCCGGGTCACCACCAAGGTGCCCTGCGCCGACTACTTCGGCGTGCGCGACCAGGCGCTCCTGGCGCACGCGACCCAGATCGACCCGGACGGGTTCTGGTTCGCCATCCCGCGTGAGCTCCAGGCCGAGGTCTGGCCGACCGAGGACTTCGAGCTGGTCAGCAGCCACGTGGACGCCCCGACCCCGGAGGACGACCTCTTCGCGGGCATCCTCGACCGATCCTGAGAGACTGGAGCCATGTCGACCCTGAACGTGCTGCCGCTCGTCCTCACCTTCGCGGACAACATGCCCGACGAGAAGGACGTCACCGCGGGCTGGATGGCGTTCGCGGTCTTCGTCCTGCTGATCGTTGCCGTCGGATTCCTCGGCTGGAGCCTGACCAAGCAGCTGCGCAAGGCCCAGGCCGCCGAGGACGCCGGGCTCTACGGCCACGACGACGTTGCGCCGGTGGATGCCACCGGCGCGACGTCCGCCACCGAGGACGACGGGACCGACGACCGGGCCTGACCGCCCGGGTCAATCCCAGCTGGGCTCGTCGAATCGGGCGCCGGCGTTCATCCGGTGTCCGGATCGGTCGTGGACAGCAACGCGGTGACGCCCCCGACCATCGCCCGCCTGGCCCGGGTGATGGTGAGTCGGCGCCGTACCCGCAGGTCCTCGATCGTCTCGAAGGAGCACATCGCGTCGACGCAGGCGAGCAGCTCCTCGCCGCGAGCCTTGTCGAGGCGGCCGGCCTCCGATGCGAACTGGGCAGCGACCTGGGTGGCGAAGAGGTCGCGGCGCTGGCGGACCTGCTCGGCGATCTGCGGTGAGAACGGTGCCCGGAGGACGGCTGCGCGGATCGTGGGTGCGAGCTTGCTGTGCAGGTTCAGGCGCTGGTCGACCAGGGCCAGGACCCGATCCTGACGGCTGCCCTCACCGAGGTCGCCCAACGCGTAGAGCTCGCCCACCAGGGCGTGCCGGCGCTCGATCGCCAGGTACAGGAGCGCCTCGGTGTCCTCGAAGTAGCGGTAGACCGAGCGGAGCGAGACTCCGGACCGGGCTGCGACGTCCTCCACGGAGGGTGCGAAGTTGCCCTCGACGAACATCTCGTGGACGGTGTCGAGGACGGCGTCGCTGTTGCGACCGCGGCGCGCCGTGCGCCCGTCCGTGCGCCCGTCCTCCTGCTTGGTCATGAGCGTGAGAGTACGACGTGCGCGGCCCGCCTCGCGAGAGTCGTCGTTCACATCTTTTGGCAGGGGCGTTGCCATAAGATCGCGACCATGACCGACCTGCCCGGCGTGTTCGGCACCATCGCGCCGTCCATCGACGACTACGGCTACCTCGCCGTCGCGGTGCTGGTCTTCCTCGGCAACCTGGGGATCCCGGTGCCGACCGAGGCCACCGTCGTCGTGTCCGCGATCTACACGGTGTCCGGCGAGCTCGGGTTGCTGCCCGTCCTGGTCGTCGCCTGGGCCGCAGCGGTGCTCGGCGAGAGCGCAGCCTTCGCCGTCGGGCGGTACGGCGGACGGCCGCTCGCGATCCGTCTCGGCCGCCGGTTCGGGGTGACCCACGACCTGCTCGACCGGGTCGAGGGCTTCTACGACCGCCGCGGCGGTGCCACGGTGGTCGTGGGTCGGTTCGTGCCGCTGCTACGCCGCGTCAACGGTCTGGTGGCCGGCGTGACGGCGCTGTCGTGGCGGCGGTTCCTGGCCGCGAACGCGATCGGTGCCACGCTCTGGGTCGGCGTCTGGACGACGGTCGGTCGCCAGGCAGGCAACCACATCGACGCGGTCAACACCGTGCTGGTGAAGGTCGCTCCGCTCCTCGGGCTGGTCCTGGTCCTGCTGCTCGTCGGCTACGTCGTCCGGCGGCGGGTCCGCTGGTCCCGCACCTGACCGGGGAGACCAGTGGTCGGCGCACCCGGTGCAGCTCGACACCGCGACCGACGTCGACGCCGGTGTAGCCGGTACGGGGCCCGCGCCAGGGCCGGGATCGTCCGGCACCCGACCCGGCCCGGGTAGAGCGTCCAGCGCCTCATCGCGGGCCCTGGTCGTACCTGCCGGTGATGATCGGCCCGTTCATGCCGTTGACGACCGCCCCCAGCGGGAGCACGTCGTGCCGGGCCGCCTCCGCCCACCACAGCTCGACCATCGCGGCCAGGCGCTCGGGCTCCTCCGACGCGACGTCGTGGACCTCGTTCCAGTCGGTGTCGAGGTGGTAGAGCTCCCAGCGGTCGGCGTCGAAGTCGGTGACCTCGGCGGCCCCACCGGTGAGCACCAGGAGCGGGCTCAGCATCGGCTCGTGGTGGGCGACCGCCTTCCAGCCGTCCTGCCACAGCGCGCGCTGGCCGTTCATCTCGAAGTACTGCACGGTCCGTCGCGTCGGCGCGGAGGGATCGCCGAAGGTGTAGCGCAGGCTCTGGCCGTCGAGGGGCTTCTGCTCGACGCCCTTCACCTGCTCCGGTGCGACGATCCCGGTGATGTCGAGAGCGGTCGGCGTGAGGTCGATGGCGTGGTGGAACTGGGTCCTGATCCCGCCCGGGTCGGCGATCTCGGCGGGCCACCGGACGATGAGCGGCGAGCGGACCCCGCCGCCGTGGGTGTCCTGCTTCCAGCGCTTCAGCGGGGTGTTGCCGGCCATCGCCCACCCGGTCGCGTAGGTGTTGACGTGGGCCTGGGTCCCGATGGCGTCCAGGTTGTCGCGGATCGCGGCCAGCTCGTCGGCCGGCGAGTCGTAGCCGAGGAAGAACTTGATCGCGTTCATCGACCCGACCTCGCCGCCCTCCTGGCTGGCGCCGTTGTCACTGAGCAGCACGAAGACGGTGTTGTCCAGCTCGCCCATCTCCTCGAGCGCGGCCACCAGCCGGCCCAGGTGCTCGTCGGTGTGCTCCACCATCCCGGCGTACGCCGCCTGCAGCCGCACCATCGCGGCCTGGTCCTCCGGCGGGTAGTCCGACCAGGGCCGGACACCGGGGTTGCGCTCGGGCAGCGGGGTGTCGGCGTCGACCAGCCCGAGCTCCTGCTGCCGGGTGAGCCGGTCGGTGCGGGTGGCGTCCCAGCCCTTCTCGAAGACCGGCACGTACTTGTCGACGTAGGAGCGCGGGACGTGGTGCGGGAAGTGCGGCGCGCAGAAGGCGACGTACAGGAAGAAGGGCTTCTCCGCGTCGCCGTTGCGGTGGTCGTGGACGTAGCCGATCGCGGTGTCGACGATGTCGGCGGTGAAGTGGTAGCCGGGACGGTCCGGCACGTCCACCCAGTGGTTGTCCTCGATCAGGTCCGGCTGCCACTGGTTGGTCATCCCGTCGGGAGTGCCGTAGAACCGGTCGAAGCCGCGCTGCAGCGGCCACTGGCCGAACGGCCCAGCGCCGGTGAACTGGTTCATCGGGGTCAGGTGCCACTTGCCCACGCCCAGCGTCGTGTAGCCCTGCTCCTGCGCCATCTCGCCGATCGTGGCCGTGGAGCGGTGCAGCTCGCCGCGGTAGCCGGGGTAGCCGAGCGCGAAGTTCGGCAGCAGGCCCATCCCGGTGGCGTGGTGGTTGCGGCCGGTCAGCAGGCACGCCCGGGTGGGGGAGCACAGCGGGGTGACGTGGAAGTTGGTGTAGCGCAGCCCCTCGGCCGCCAGCCGGTCCGCGGTCGGGGTGTCGATCTCGGAGCCGAAGCAGCCGAGGTCGGAGAAGCCGAGGTCGTCGTAGAGCACGTAGACGACGTTCGGTGCGCCGGGTCGCGCGCGTGCGGGGTCGGGGAAGTGCGGGCTCGACTCGGCGAACGTGCGTCCGATCATGGGTCGACGGTAACAACTATTGGCAACACTTGTGCCAAATTACGGAACCGTGGGCAAGACCAGCACGCCACGATCGCCGGTGGCGGACCCTTCTTGCAGGAAGACTGCGGGCCCGAGGTGGCCCGGCGGCTCGTCGAGTTCGTAGGGTGAGGCTGGCGGACTCCCCGAGGTGCCCGCGGACGACACCAGGAGCTCGCGATGACGCAGACCCCCACCAGGCCCGACACCGGCTCGACCTTCGAGTCGCTCGACCCCGCGCACCGGCGACGTCGTCGGCACCCACCCGGTCCACACCGCCGAGGAGGTGCGGGCGGCGGTCGCCCGCGCCCGCGAGGCCGCGGCGTGGTGGTGCGGGCTCACCTTCGACGAGCGCGAGCAAGCACCTGCAGACCTGGAAGGGCGCGATGACCCGCCGGATCGCCGCAGCTCGCCGACGTGATGCACCAGGAGACCGGCAAGCCGCACGGCGACGCGATGCTCGAGGCGGCGCTGGCCATCGACCACCTCGCCTGGGCGGCCGTCGCACGCCGAGAAGGTGCTCAAGCGCCGCAAGGTCTCCTCGCGGGCTGCTGATGGCCAACCAGGCGGCCACGTCGAGTACCAGCCCGCTCGGCGTCGTCGGCGTGATCGGGCCGTGGAACTACCCGGTCTTCACGCCGATGGGCTCGATCGCCTACGCCCTCGCCGCCGGCAACGCCGTGGTCTTCAAGCCCAGCGAGTACACGCCCGGCGTCGGCGAGTGGCTGGCCCGGACCTTCCTCGAGTCCGTCGGCCGGCCGGTGCTCCAGGTCGTCACCGGGCTACGGCGAGACCGGCGCCGCGCTGTGCCGCGCCGGCGTCGACAAGGTCGCCTTCACCGGCTCGACCGCCACCGGCAAGAAGGTGATGGCCGCCTGCGCCGAGACGCTCACCCCGGTCGTCATCGAGGCCGGCGGCAAGGACGCGCTGATCGTCGACGCACGACGCCGACATCGAGGCCGCCGCCGACGCCGCGCTGTGGGGCGCCTGCTCCAACGCCGGCCAGACCTGCACCGGCGTCGAGCGGGTCTACGTCCACGAGCAGGTCTACGACGAGTTCCTGGCCGCGCTCACCGACAAGGCCCGAGGGCCTCACGCGCCGACGACGGCCGCGGACTCCCAGATCGGCCCGATCACCATGCCCGAGCCAGCTCGGACGTGATCCGCAGCCACATCGAGGACGCCCTGGACCGCGGCGGGCGCGCGGTGGTCGGCGGCGTCGACGCGGTGGGGGAGCGGTTCGTGCAGCCGACCGTCCTGGTCGACGTACCCGAGGACTCCGCTGGCGGTGCAGGAGGAGACCTTCGGGCCGACCGTCACCGTCGCCAAGGTGCGCGACATGGACGAGGCGGTCGAGCGCACCAACGCCACCCGCTACGGGCTCGGCTCGACGGTCTTCTCCAAGGCGCGCGGCATGGAGCTCGCCGCGCGGATCCGCTCCGGCATGACCGCGGTCAACGGCGTGATCACCTTCGCGGCCATCCCGTCGCTGCCCTTCGGCGGCGTCGGCGACTCCGGCTTCGGCCGGATCCACGGGCCCGACGGGCTCAAGGAGTTCACCTACGCCAAGGCGATCGCCCGGCAGCGGTTCAAGCCGCTGCTCGCGCTGACGACGTTCGCCCGCACCGAGAAGGCCGACGAGCAGCTCGCCTCGATGATCACGATGCTGCACGGCCGCGGGACCACATCCCCAAGCCGAGTGCGCGGTCGCCAGGCGGCAGCCGCGCGGCTGCACCGAGCGGCTCGGTAGCGGTCAGCTGCCGAGCTCGGCAGCGAGCCTGACGTGCGGGTCGCGGCTCAGCGCAGCGCGTACGTCGCCATGCGAGATCGCCCACGTAGTGGGCGGCGAAGGCCAGGATCGTGAACGTGTGGAAGACCTCGTGGAAGCCGAACCAGCGCGGCGACGGGTTGGGGCGCTTGAAGCCGTAGACGACGCCGCCGCACGGTGTAGAGCGCGCCGCCGACCAGGATCAGCACGAAGACGGCGATGCCGATGCCGAGCCCGAGCGCGGTGGCGCCGTCGAAGAAGCCGGGGATGAAGAAGACCGCGGCCCAGCCCAGCGCGATGTAGATCGGCACGTAGAGCCAGCGCGGCGCGTCGGTCCAGAAGACCCGGAAGCAGCACGCCCGAGGACCGCCCCGGTCCACACCGTCACGAGCAGCACCACCTGCTGGGTGCCCTCGAGCAGCAGCAGGCTGAACGGCGTGTAGGAGCCGGCGATCAGCAGGAAGATGTTGGAGTGGTCGAAGCGGCGCAGGAACGCCCAGATCCGCGGTGACCAGGTGCCGGTGTGGTAGATCGCCGACACCGTGAACAGCACCAGCGCGGAGGCGATGAAGACCGCCGAGCCGATCCGGGTCGTCGGTGGTCGGCGACAGGCGATCAGCACGATCCCGGCGGCCAGCGTCAGCGGCGCCGTGCCGAGGTGCAGCCAGCCGCGCAGCTTGGGCTTGATGTCGGCGACGGCGTCGCTGGAGCGTGGTCGAGACCGGTGCGCACGACGTCGTCCGCGCCGGTCGCCGCACCGCGTCGCGGATCGGCCGTCGTTCATGTAGGCAACGTACCCGTCCACGGTCACGGCGATCCCTCAGGCGACGAACGCGCACGTCAACGTCGAGGACCGCACGAGTGGCGGTGCGCCGTTACCATCGCCGGCGTGGCGGACTGGAAGCGCGGCGTGCGGCGGGTGCTCTACCCGGCCTACGAGGCCCGGGTGCTGCGCCGGATGCCGCCGGACAACCTGCCCAAGCACGTCGGCGTGATGCTCGACGGCAACCGTCGCTGGGCCAGGGCCGTCGGCCGCGACACCGCGCACGGCCACCGGGCCGGCGCCGCCAACATCGAGCCGCTGCTCGGCTGGTGCGACGAGGTCGGCATCGAGGTGGTCACCCTGTGGCTGCTCTCGACCGACAACCTCAACCGGCCCCGAGCGCGAGCTGGCGCCGCTGCTGGAGATCATCGAGGACGCCGTCGACTCGCTGGCCGACCAGCGCCGCTGGCGGCTGCACCCGGTCGGTGCGCTCGACCTGCTGCCGTCCGTCACCGCCGAGAAGCTCAAGGCGGCCGAGGAGGCCACCCGCGACGTCGACGGGATGCTGGTCAACGTCGCGGTCGGCTACGGCGGCCGCCGCGAGATCGCCGACGCCGTCCGCTCCCTGCTCCAGCGAGCACGCCGCCGATGGGCACCTCGCTCGAGGAGCTCGCCCAGATCATCGACGTCGAGCACATCGCCGAGCACCTCTACACCAAGGGCCAGCCCGATCCCGACCTGGTGATCCGCACGTCGGGGGAGCAGCGGCTCGGCGGGCTTCCTGCTCTGGCAGAGCGCCAAGTCGGAGTTCTACTTCTGCGAGGCCTACTGGCCCGACTTCCGGCGCGTCGACTTCCTGCGCGCGATCCGCGCCTACGCCCTGCGCGAGCGTCGCTACGGCGCCTGAGGCTCGCGAGTCGGGCGGCCATGGTTCGGCCGTGCGACGTTCACCCGCGAGTCGGGCGTGTCGCCCCGGACGATCGCTCCGCGACGCGGCGTACGTTCGCGGTCATCGGCGAGTGGGGAAGCTTGCCGTATCGGGAGGCCCGGTCGTGATGATCCACGACTGCGAACGAGCAGCGGCTCCGCTCGCTGGTCGCTCGCGGGGGCCGGCACTCCGGCCTCCGGGCACTCTCCCGGTCCGGCAGTGGACCGAGGACCGGGGCGCGGAGTGCACGCGTCGGTCCTGCGAGGGGTGACATCGTGTCGTCCCAGACTGAGAAGTCGCAGCGTTCCGCCAGCAGGTCCCGCGCGAGCGGTCCGCGAACCTACGTGCTCGACACCTGCGTGCTGCTCGCCGACCCGGGCGCGCATCCGCCGGTTCGACGAGCACGAGGTGGTGCTCCCCGTCGTGGTGATCACCGAGCTCGAGGGCAAGCGGCACCACCCCGAGCTGGGCTACTTCGCCCGCACCGCGCTGCGCGATGCTCGACGAGCTCCGCGTCGTGCACGGCCGGCTCGACGAGCCGGTGCCGGTCGGCGAGCGAGGGCGGCACGCTCCGGGTCGAGCTCAACCACACCGACGCCGACCTCGCTGCCCTCCGGCTTCCGGCTCGGCGACAACGACACCCGGATCCTCGCCGTGGCCCACAACCTCGCCGACGAGGGCGTACGACGTCACCCTCGTGTCCAAGGACCTGCCGCTGCGGATCAAGGCCTCCGCCGTCGGACTCGACGCCCAGGAGTACCGCGCCGAGGCGATCAACGACTCCGACACCGGCTACTCCGGCATGGCCGAGCTCGAGGTCGCCGCCGCCGACCTCGACGAGCTCTACGACGACGGCGTCCTCGACCTCGCAGGACGCCCGCGAGCTGCCCTGCCACCAGGGTCTGGTGCTGCTCTCCGAGCGGGGTACGGCGCTGGGACGGGTCGGCCCCGACAAGCAGGTGCACCTGGTCCGCGGCGACCGGGAGGCGTTCGGCATCCACGGCCGCTCCGCCGAGCAGCGGATCGCGCTCGAGCTGCTGCTCGACCCCGAGGTCGGGATCGTCTCGCTCGGCGGGCGGGCCGGCACCGGCAAGTCCGCGCTGGCGCTGTGCGCCGGCCTCGAGGCGGTGCTCGAGCGCCGCCAGCACAAGAAGGTCGTCGTCTTCCGCCCGCTCTTCGCCGTCGGCGGCCAGGAGCTCGGCTACCTGCCCGGGTCGGAGTCGGAGAAGATGTCGCCCTGGGCGCCAGGCCGTCTTCGACACCCTCGGCGCGATCACCTCCACGCGAGGTCATCGAGGAGATCCTGGACCGCGGCATGCTCGAGGTGCTGCCGCTGACCCACATCCGTGGTCGCTCGCTGCACGACGCCTACGTGATCGTCGACGAGGCGCAGTCGCTGGAGCGCAACGTGCTGCTGACCGTGCTGTCCCGGATCGGTGCGAACTCCAAGGTGGTGCTGACCCACGACGTCGCCCAGCGCGACAACCTGCGGGTGGGCCGCCACGACGGAGTGGTCGCGGTGATCGAGAAGCTCAAGGGACACCCGCTCTTCGCCCACGTGACCCTGACCCGGTCCGAGCGCTCGCCGATCGCGGCGCTGGTCACCGAGATGCTGGAGAACGTCACCCTCTGATCCCGGGTCTCCTGTGCCGCGTGTGACGGGGGAGGTGGCGGTGAACCGGTTCGGTTTGCAACCATCTCCGTCCGTCCGGCATGGTGGCACGTGACCTTCTCGTGACCTGTCCCGTTCTCCCCATCGGCGCGGAGAGCGGCGCGAGCGGTCCCGGACTTGTCGTCTACCCCCGAGTTGCGAGCCTTTGTCGAAACACGCCAAGCACGTTGCCAAGCACCGCCACGCCCCGGAACGGGCGGTCGCCCAGACGTCCAGACGAGTCCTGCGCACGACCGTGGTCCTGTCCTCGGTCGCCGTCGCCGCCACCGGTGTCGCCGTCTCCGGCGGAGTGCTCGCCTCCTCCGCGATCACCGTCGGCAGCGCCGCGGAGAACGTCGGCGCCAACGTCTCCAGCCCGGTGGTCAAGGACGCGGTCCGCGACCGTGAGCCCGTCGTCTCCCGGTCCTCGGACCGACGCAAGGCGGCGGACCCGATCAAGGAGTCGGCCCTCTCGATCACCGAGGGTCCGGCCGTCACCCGGACCGTCGACGTCTCCCAGAGCGACCCGCGCGAGATCGCGCAGAGCCTCCTGCCGCAGTTCGGCTTCTCCTCCGACCAGTTCGGCTGCCTGGACTCGCTGTGGACCCGCGAGTGCAACTGGAACATCAGTGCCGACAACCCGTCGTCGTCGGCCTACGGCATCCCGCAGGCGCTCCCCGGGTCGAAGATGTCCTCGGCCGGCTCCGACTGGGCGACCAACCCGGTCACCCAGATCACGCTGGGGCCTGGGCTACATCCAGGACCGCTACGGCAGCCCCTGCGGCGCCTGGTCGCACTCCGAGTCCAACGGCTGGTACTGAGGGGATACGCGCCAGCGGATCCCCTGATGGTGGTCGAGCAAGCCGCGCGGCTGAGGCACGAAGCCGCGTCCGGCGTGTCGAGACCCGGTGAGCCGAGAGACGACCTCGGGTGTCTCGGGTGTCTCGGGTGTCTCGCGTGTCTCGCGTGTCTCGATACGCGCGTCGCGGCTTCGTTCCTCAGCCGCGGCGCTACTCGACCTCCCGCCCCGATCCGCGAGTTCGCAAGCTCACTCGCGGGGGCGTGATCGCGGGCTCACTCGCGGGGGGCGTGAGTCATCGACTCCAGGTCGAGCGCTTCGTCGAGCTGCTCGGTGGTGAGCTCCCCGCGCTCGACGTACCCCAGCGCGAGGACGGTCTCTCGGATGGTGGCCCCGTCGGCGAGCGCCTGCTTGGCGATCTTGGCCGCGGCCTCGTAGCCGACGTACTTGTTCAGTGGCGTGACCACGGAGGGGGACGACTCGGCGTAGGCGCGCATCCGCTCGACGTCGGGGGTGATCCCGTCGACGCAGCGCTCGGCGAGCAGCACGCTCGAGCTGGACAGCAGTCGGACCGACTCGAGCAGGTTGCGGGCGATGACCGGCATCGCGACGTTGAGCTCGAAGCTGCCGCTCGCGCCGGCGGCGGTGACGGCTGCGTCGTTGCCGAGCACCTGGAAGCAGACCATCAGCGTGGCTTCCGGCAGCACCGGGTTGACCTTGCCGGGCATGATGCTCGACCCGGGCTGCAGGTCGGGGAGGTGGATCTCGGCGAGGCCGGTGGTCGGGCCCGAGGACATCCAGCGCAGGTCGTTGCAGATCTTCACCAGGCCGACGGCCAGCGTCTTGAGGACCCCGCTGAGCTCGACCAGCGAGTCGCGGGTGCCCTGCGCCTCGAAGTGGTTGCGCGCCTCGGTGAACTGCTGCCCCGTGGACGCTGAGATTGCGGCGATGACCCGCTCGGCGAACCCCGGCGGGGTGTTGATGCCGGTGCCGACGGCGGTGCCGCCCAGGGGCAGCTCGCGGACCCGGGGCAGGACCGACTCGAGCCGCTCCACGGCGTACCTGATGGTCGCGGCGTAACCGCCGAACTCCTGGCCGAGCATCACCGGCGTGGCGTCCATCAGGTGGGTGCGGCCGGACTTCACCAGCCCGGCGAACTCCTCGGCCTTCGTCTCCAGGCTGCCCGCCAGCACGTCGAGCGCGGGGATCAGGTCCCCGGTGACCGCGAGTGCGGCAGCCACGTGGATCGCAGTCGGGAAGGTGTCGTTGCTGGACTGGCTGGCGTTGACGTGGTCGTTGGGGTGTACGTCGGCCCCGGCCCGGCCGGCGAGCGTCGCGATCACCTCGTTGGCGTTCATGTTGGAGCTGGTGCCGGAGCCGGTCTGGAAGACGTCGATCGGGAAGGCGTCGTCGTGCCGGCCGTCGGCGACGGCGCCGGCGGCGGCACCGATCGCCTCGGCCCGATCCACGGTGATGATGCCGAGCTCGCCGTTGACCTGGGCGGCGGCCGCCTTGACCCGGCCGATCGCGTGCACGAGCGCGGGCTCGATGGGCGTGCCGCTGATCGGGAAGTTCTCGACCGCCCGTTGGGTCTGGGCCCGCCAGAGCGCCTCGCGAGGCACCCGGACCTCGCCCATGCTGTCGTGCTCGATGCGGAAGTCGTCGTCGGTGCTCACGGTGTCGACGGTACCTGCGCGACCGGTGCCGGGCCGAGTAAGGACTAGCATGCAGGGTCAGCGACATCGAGGACTGGGAGACATCGGGTGCGGATGCGTGACTACGGGACCGCGGTCCTGACCGTCGGCGGACTTTTCGGGGCCTCCCTGGCGTTGGGGCTGGCCACTGCCGCACCGGCGCACGCTCTCGATCCCGTCAACCCGGTGCGGATCGACCTCGACGGGCACCCGGCCAACAGCGGCTTCCTGGTCTTCGTCGAGGGTGACGTCAACCTCAACTCCGACGAGTCCGAGGGCACCATCGCCGCCGGCGGAGACCTGAGCCTGCGCACGACGTACAACATCGCGGCGGGCGCATCGCCGGCGTTCCCGACGTTCACCGCCCCCGGCGACAACCGCGACACCTATCTCTACGTCGGCGGTGGGACCACCTGGGGCGTGCCTTCCATGACGGTCAACGTGGAGAACGGTGGCTTCACCAAGATCGCCGACACCGGCACCTACGACGCCTACGACACCGACACCAACGGTGCGGCGGTCAACTACCGCATCGTCCCCGAGGGTGCTGGTTATGCCAGCAACCAGATCGTCCAGGGTCGATCGCGTCAGAGCCCCGACTCGATCGAGACACCGGTGCCCGACGACCTGATCGACATCGCAGGCGCGTTCGCCCAGTACCGCACCCTCACCACCGAGATGGCGGGGTGCCAGAACACGGTGACGCTCGACGACGCGAGGGGCGACCCGATCACCCGCCCCGTCGGTCCTGGGGACCAGGCCTATGTCGAGCTCGTCCCCGGCCAGACCAATGTGCTCGAGCTGACGACGGGCGAGCTCGGCGACCTCTCCAGCCTGACCTTCCGTGATCCGCCGACGGCGAACACGCCCCTCCTGGTCAACGTGATCGGCGGGATCTACACGGGAAACATCCCGAACCTCGCCGGCGTCAGCGGCTCCCAGGCGCCGTACATGCTGTGGAACTTCCCGCAGGCGAGCAGCATCGTGGTCACCGGCGGCGCCACGATCGAGGGCACCATCTACGCGCCGAACGCCAGCCTCGAGTGGCGCCCCACCCTCAACATCGAGGGCAACGTCATCGCAACCGAGTTCAGCCACGGTCTCCTCGGGCGGCTCGGGAGCCCCCGGGAGATCCATGACTTCCCGTTCAATGCGAACCTCTCGTGCGACGCCGGAGCCAGGCTGACCCTGGCCAAGGAGGTCGTCAACGACGACGGCGGCACCGCGTCGGCCGCCGACTGGATCCTCTCCGCAGACGGGCCCACACCGATCTCCGGGACGACCGGCTCCCCGGAGGTGACCCTGGCCGACGTCGAGCCGGGTGACTACGAATTGTCGGAGGACGGGCCGGACGGCTACGACACCGACGACTGGACGTGCGTCGGCGGCAGCTACTCCGACGGAGTGGTGACGGTGGACGAGGGCGCGACCGTCGTGTGCCGGATCGTGAACGACGACGTCGCGACGGCCTCGCCATCGCCCTCGGCCTCGCCCTCACCAACCGACACGCCGACCCCCTCGTCATCGGTCACGCCGTCGGTCACGCCGTCGGTCTCACCGACGGTCGCCCCGTCGGCGACCGCGGAGCCGTCCACGGGCGCCGGCACGCTCCCTGACACCGGTGGCCCGGTTGCCGGGTGGCTGGCGCTGGGCCTCGCGCTGATCGCTCTCGGTGCGGGGTTGGTGGGTTGGGTCCGGCTGCGTCGTCAGGACCGTGCGACGTAGAGCCAGTACTGCTCGCTGCGGTCCTGGAGCACCACGTCGTAGGGCCGTGCCTCGGCGTTGCCGAAGACGGATCGCATCGTGTCGGCGAGGGCTGGCGCCTCCGCGGCCGACCAGATGACAAGCGCCCCGCCCGGCCCGATCGCGGCGCGGGCGGTGTCGAGGAACGGCGCCTGGTAGAGCGCCGCGTTGGTGTCGTGCACCAGGTAGCCCGGCCCGTTGTCGACATCGAGCAGGACCAGGTCGTACGACGCGGGCTTCGCCTCGGCGAGCGCGACGGCGATGTCGGCGATCACGACCGTGACTCGCTCATCAGCCAGCAGCGCCGGACCGTGGCCGATGGTGCCGTCGCGCATCCAGTCGGCCAGGGCTTGCTCGATCTCCACGACCGCGCACCGTTCGACGCGCGAGTCGGCCAGCACCTCGTGCATGGTGAAGCCGAGTCCGAGACCGCCCACGACGACCGCGCGCGGGTTGTCGACGAGCTCGAGGGCGGCCGTGGCGAGCGCGCGCTCGGTGCTCACCTCGAGGGTGTCCATCACGAAGACGCCGTTGGCGCGCAGCTCCAGCGACACGGGTGCGTTCTCCGGGCGGCGTTCGCGTAGCACCAGCTCCCCGCGCTCGGACTCGGCGCGCGCGATCTCGACGTATTCCACGGATCGATCCTCGCCCACGCGATCAGTCGAGCGGAACGGGGTCGCCGCAGAAGAGGTACTGGCGCTCGAAGGTGCTGTCGTCGTTGGTGACCAGCAGCCCGGCGCCGTTGCCGGGGCGGGTGTCGCCGTCGACGAGCGGGGTCGCGATCACGCCGAGGCAGAAGCCGACGCTCGACGGGTCGTCGGGCAGCTCGATCTCGCCGTCCCCGATGTCGTTGCCGTAGGGATGGAACCGGACGAAGGGTCGGGGGACCGTCACCGATCCGTCCAGGGTTGCCCCGGGGGCCAGCGTCGTGGCTCCGGTGACGGCCGAGGTCTCCCAGGTCATCTTGTCGGTGTCGGGCCGCGGGAAGACCTGCTGGGACACCACGATCTCGTCGTCGTCGCCGGTGACCCAGGCCGCCGAGGGGTCGTAGTCGACCGCCGCACCCGAAGGTCCGTTCGGCACCCGGTTGAGGACGGTGGCCGGCTGGGAGCCGGTGTTCTTCAGGGAGTAGGTCACCTGCACGGAGTCGTCGCTCACCACCACGTCGTCGGTGAAGATGAGGTCGGGACGGTCGGCGGAGCTGGACGGGGTGGGGGACTCCCCGTCGGACCCGTCGCCCTCGCCACCGCAGCCGGTGAGTGCGAGGCCGCCGAGCAGGGCCAGGGCGACCAGGAGCCGGGCGCGTGGTCGGAGGCCCATGTCAGCCACTGTAGTGATGGCGGTCCTCCCAGCCGAGCTCGTCGCGCAGCGCGTTCTCGGTGTAGGCCTCCGGGTGGTCGGGGTCGACGATCTCGGGGGTGTCCGGGTCGTGGTCGTGGTCGACCGGGAGCCCGACCGCCTCACGCTCGCCCTGGACGATGCCCCGGTTGGCGTCCGAGGGATCGTCCCCGGTGTACTCCGAGTCGTCGAAGGAGCCGTTCATGTAGTCGTAGATGTGCGCCATCTCGTGGAAGAGGCCGGCGACCGGTGGGCGGTCGTCGACCGAGGAGTCCCGTGACGGGTTGTAGGCGACCTCGTTGCCGCCCAGCGGGCCGTTGGAGGCGGTGTTGTTGTCCCCGGTGTACTCGCTGATGGTGAGGTCCTCGCGGAAGAACGGGTTCGAGTCGTCGTGCATCTGCTCGAGCTTCTGCAGCATCTCCTGACCGGTCGGGGAGGAGCGCAGCAGGTCGAGATCGGCCTCGACCCGGGCGACGAACTCGGGTGTGCCCTCGATCTTGATGAAGCGCGCGGTGTCCGGGATCTGCACGGACACCCGGGTCTCGGCGTCCTGGGAGGAGTCGCCGCGCTCGGCGTACGTCGTGTCGTCCCCGCCGCCCGCGAAGGACGTGTCGTCGCCGGTGCCGGCATAGGTCACGTCGTCCCCGGCGCCGCCGTACAACCGGTCGTCGCCGCGCCCGCCAGAGACGACGTCGTCGCCGTCGCCGCCGGACACGGTGTCGTTGCCGGTCGCACCCTCGAGGTAGTCGTCGCCCGCGCCACCGGCCAGCCGGTCGTTGCCGGCCATGCCGTAGATCGTGTCGTCCCCGGACCCGCCCAGCAGGCGGTCGGCGCCGTCCTGGCCGTCGAGGTAGTCGCGGTCCCCGCCGCCCGACATCTGGTCGTTGCCGTCGCCACCGAAGAGCTTGTCACGGCCGGCGTTGCCGAGGATGGTGTCGTCGCCTGCGCCGCCGGTGATCTTGTCGGTGCCGTCGCTGCCGAGGATGGTGAAGTCGAGGCCGGCGTCGCCGGGCACCGAGATCGTGTCGTTGCCGTCACCGCCGCGGATGGCGACGTCGGTGCCGGGCGGGAAGCGGTGGGCCTGCCCGTTGACCTCGACGATGACGTCGCCGGTCAGCGGGTCGATGTGGACCTTGATGTCGTCGTCGCCACCGCCTCCGTTGACGACCACGGTGTCGCCGACCTTGATCACGCCCGTCTTGTCGTCGTCGGCGGGGACGTCGAAGGAGGGGCTGGTGCCGTCGGCGACGGACTTCCAGGTGCGGCTGATGGACGTCCAGGTGGCCACGAAGCCGGACAGCTGGGCCGCGTCGGCCGCCACCTGGTGCTCGAGGGCGTCGCGGATCTCCTGGGCACGCCCGGCGGACTCGTTGACGGTCTGCTCCTGCTCCGGGGTGAGGTCGGAGAACATCAGGCCGCCGTACGGACCTGGCTCCCGAGGGAAGCCGGCCACCCTGGTCCACTGGGCGTCGAGCTGGGACTGGGCGGACCGGATCGAGCCGGCGCTGTCGGTGAGCACCCGCGCGACCCGGGCTGCCGCCCGACTCGCCTCGTCGAGGTCACCGACCAAGCTCTTGCGGTGGCCGTCGTACGACGTCGCGGTGGCGCCCTCCCAACCGCCGAGGACCTTCATGGAGGCGGCGTTGAAGTCGTCGGAGGCGGTGTCGACCAGGGTCGAGAGCCGCTCCCACGCCCGGCCGGCCGTGTCGAGGGCGGCCGGGTCGGCCTGCAGGTTCCAGATTCCGTCGGGCATGGCGACCTACGGGGCCGGTGTCGGGCTGGGGCCGGGAGACGGGGAGGGTGCCGGGCCGGGACTCGGGGGCGCGGGCTGGGGGTACTGGGACTCGAACTGCCCGGCCACCTTCTCGTCCGTCGTGGACATGTCGAAGGCGACCGCGTAGAGGTCGTCCATGTTCTGCTCCAGGGTGCCGGCCAGCAGGCTGACGGCAAGATCCGCGGCGCCGCTCACCTGGGTGTGTGCCTCGAGCAGGTCGGCGCCGTTGACCAGGTTGCCGGTCGCGGACGCGCTGACCTGCTGGCCACCGACCGACCTGTCCCACGCAGCGGTGAGAGTCCGGGAGGCGCCGAGAGCGTCGTTCCCGAGCACGATCAGGTCGCTGGGCTGGACCTTCATGCCGAGAGGGTGCCCGGGGCGGCCCGTTCGAAACCAGTGGGCCGGCACCGCGGTGACTCGAAGGGGAGGTTCTTGGGTACGAGGTGGCATGAGTCCACAGAACGAGCACCCGCAGCCCGACGACGAGCAGGACGGCCAGGTCTCGGAGGTCGCGAGCTTCAAGGACCCCGACGAGGAGATCTCGCCCGAGGACTCGACCGCTGGCTACCCGCAGAGCGAGAGCGGGCACCCCGACGAGGGCCCGGCCGGCCCCAACGCCAACCCGAACGCCGGCGCCAGCAAGACCTGAGCCCGGGCCGAGCCGCCCGAGCCGTCACTCCGCCGAGCGCACCCGCAGCCCGGAGATCGGCACGGTGACTGCGCCGGAGGGGTCGGTGAAGAAGTCGTTGCCCTTGTCGTCGACCACGATGAAGGCCGGGAAGTCCTCGACCTCGATCTTCCAGATCGCCTCCATGCCGAGCTCCTCGTACTCGAGCACGGACACCGACCGGATGCAGTCCTGGGCCAGCCGCGCGGCCGGGCCGCCGATCGAGCCGAGGTAGAAGCCGCCGTACGACGCGCACGCCTCGGTGACCTGCTTGGAGCGGTTGCCCTTGGCGAGCATCACCTTCGAGCCGCCTGCGGCCTGGAAGGCCGCGACGTAGGAGTCCATCCGGCCGGCGGTGGTGGGTCCGAAGGAGCCGGACGCCATCCCGTCGGGCGTCTTGGCGGGGCCGGCGTAGTAGACGGGGTGGTCGCGGAGGTAGGACGGCATCTCCTCGCCGGCGTCGAGCCGCTCCTGGATCTTGGCGTGCGCGATGTCGCGAGCCACGACCAGTGGTCCGGTCAGCGACAGCCGGGTCTTGACCGGGTGCCGGGACAGCTCGGCGAGGATGTCGTCCATCGGCTGGTTGAGGTCGATCGAGACCACCTCGCCGCCGGAGATGTCCTCAGCGACTCCGGCGTCGGGCATGTACTGCGCCGGGTCGGTCTCGAGCTGCTCGAGGAAGACGCCCTCCTCGGTGATCTTGCCGAGCGCCTGCCGGTCGGCGGAGCAGGAGACAGCGATCGCGACCGGGCAGGACGCACCGTGCCGGGGGAGCCGGACCACCCGCACGTCGTGGCAGAAGTACTTGCCGCCGAACTGCGCCCCGATCCCGAACGACTGGGTCAGCCTGAACACTTCCTCCTCGAGCTCGAGGTCGCGGAAGCCGTGGGCGTCCATCGAGCCGGCCGTCGGCAGGTTGTCGAGGTAGTGCGCCGAGGCGTACTTCGCAGTCTTGAGCGCGAACTCCGCGGAGGTCCCGCCGATCACGATCGCCAGGTGGTACGGCGGGCAGGCGGCCGTGCCGAGCGAGCGGATCTTCTCGTCGAGGAAGCTCAGCATCCGCTTCGGGTTGAGGATCGCCTTGGTCTCCTGGAAGAGGAACGACTTGTTCGCCGAGCCGCCGCCCTTGGCCATGAAGAGGAACTTGTACTCCGGCCTCCCGTCCTTCGACGGCGTCGAGTAGAGCTCGATCTGCGCGGGCAGGTTGGTGCCCGTGTTCTTCTCGTCGTACGTCGTCAGGGGGGCCAGCTGGGAGTAGCGGAGGTTCAGCCTGGTGTAGGCGTCGAAGACCCCGCGCGAGATCGCCTCGCCGTCGTCGCTGCCGGTCAGCACGCCCTCGGACTTCTTGCCCATCACGATCGCGGTGCCGGTGTCCTGGCACATCGGCAGCACGCCGCCCGCGGAGATGTTGACGTTCTTGAGCAGGTCGAGGGCGACGAAGCGGTCGTTGCCGGACGACTCGGGGTCGTCGATGATCTTGCGCAGCTGGGCGAGGTGCGCCGGGCGCAGGTAGTGGCTGATGTCGTGCATCGCCTCGGAGGTCAGCTGCTGGATCGCCTCGGGGGAGACTCGCAGGAAGGTCTGTCCATCGGCCTCGAAGGTCGAGACGCCCTCGGTGGTGACCAGCCGGTACGGCGTGTCGTCGGCTCCGGTCGGCAGGAGGTCGGAGTATCGGAAGTCAGGTTCGGTCGCCACAAACGGCAAGGCTATCCGCCGCGGCTACGCTGGGGCCATGCAGGGAGACCTCACACCCCGCCCGCCGGCAGGTGACCCGGCCCGGGTCCGCATCTCCGACGCCGAGCGCCACCAGGTGGCCGAGATCCTTCGGGAGGCCGCCGGCGAGGGCCGGATCGACCTCGACGAGCTCGACGAGCGGCTCGGTGCGACGTACGCCGCCAAGACCTACGCCGACCTGGTGCCGATCACCCTCGACCTCCCGGCCCACCGCGACCAGCCCGCCCAGCTCCACCGTCAGGGCCCGGCGGCCCGCTCCGACCTGGTCGTCCCCGGCCCGGCCAGCGAGAGCCACACGGCGATCCTGAGCGGCCTGGAGCGCAAGGGCGAGTGGATCGTGCCGAGGCAGATGTCGATCTTCACGATGATGGGCGGGGTGGATCTCGACCTGCGGCTGGCGAAGTACGCCGCGCACGAGGTCGTGATCACCGTCAACGCGTTCATGGGCGGCGCCCAGATCATCGTCGGCCCGCACACCAACGTGGTGATCGACGGCACCGGCATCATGGGCGGCTACTCCGGGCCCAGCGACAAGACCCCCGCCGAGCTGGACGCCGACTCACCCACGGTGCGGATCAGTGGCGTGGCCATCTGGGGCGGCGTGTCGGTCGAGCGCAAGCCGATGCCCGGCCAGAAGCGCAAGCGCTTCGGCCGGGGCTGAGCCCTGCTCAGCTGACGGCGGGCTCCTGGTCCGCGGCGTCCTCCATCGCATGCTCGAGGATTCGTCCGGCGTGCTCGCGGTCGACGGTGAGGTTCTCACCGGTGGCCGGGTCGAAGAGGTGGATCTTCGACCCGTCGACCCAGATCTCCGCCTCCTCGCCCTCTTTGATCCGACTGGCGCCGTCCAGCGAGACCACGAGCTGCGTGTGCATGGACTCGCCGTCGAGGTCCCGCTCGAGCTGGCGCAGCTGCTCCTCCACCTCAGGTGGCGCCTCGAACGGGATGTAGGCGTAGGTCTCGTTGCCCAGCCACTCGACGAAGTCGACGTTGGCCCGGAAGGTCGACCCGGGAGCCAGGTCGGTCTTCACGCTCGCGTCCTCGAAGTACTCGGGCCGGATGCCCGCCATCAACAGGCCCTTGCCCTGGGCCTTCTCGGCCTTCGCGGCGGGCAGCTCGACGCTGCCGAACGGCAGCTTCACCGACGTGCCCTCCACCGTCGCCGGCAGGAAGTTCATCGGCGGCGATCCGATGAACCCGGCCACGAAGAGGTTGCCCGGGTTCTCGTACAGCTCGCGCGGGGTGGCGAGCTGCTGCAGGATCCCGCGCTTCAGGACGGCGACCCGGTCGCCCAGCGTCATGGCCTCGGTCTGGTCGTGGGTGACGTAGACCGTGGTGATGCCGAGTCGCTTCTGGAGCCGGGAGATCTCGGTGCGCATCTGGCCCCGCAGCTTGGCGTCCAGGTTCGACAGTGGCTCGTCGAAGAGGAACGCGTCGGCCTCGCGGACGATCGCGCGACCCATCGCGACCCGCTGCCGCTGGCCACCGGACAGGTTGCCCGGCTTGCGCTCGAGGTGCTCGTCGAGGTCGAGAGTCTTCGACGCCGCGCGGACCTTCTTGTCGACCTCGTCGTTGGAGGCCTTCGCCAGCCGCAGCGGGAAGGCGATGTTCTCGTAGACGCTGAGGTGCGGGTAGAGCGCGTAGTTCTGGAAGACCATCGCGAGGTTGCGGTCCCGCGGCGCGAGGTCGTTGACCACCTTGTCGCCGATCCGCATCTCGCCGGAGGTGATGTCCTCGAGACCGACGATCATCCGCAGCAGCGTGGACTTCCCACAGCCGGAGGGTCCGACGAGGATCATGAACTCGCCGTCCGCGACGTCGATGCTGACGTCGTTCACCGCCGGGAACCCGTCGCCGTATTTCTTGACGATGTTCTTCATGTCGATGGCAGCCATCGGGTCACCCCTTCACTGCGCCGGAGGTCAGGCCGGCGACGATCTTGCGCTGGAACAGCAGGACGATGATGATGATCGGGATCGTCACCACCACGGAAGCGGTGGCCAGTTGCCCGTACGGCGGGTTGAACGGGTCAGGTCCGACGAAGTAGGACAGCTGTGCCGGGACCGTGCGGGCCTGGGTCGTCGAGGTCAGCGAGATCGCGAGCACGAACTCGTTCCACGCGAAGAAGAACGTCAGGATCGCTGCGGTGAAGACACCCGGGGCAGCGAGTGGCACGATCACCTTGCGGAACGCCTGCCACGTCGTGGCGCCATCGACCTGCGCCGCCTGCTCCATCTCCCAGGGGATCTCCCGGAAGAACGCGGAGAGCGTCCAGATCGCGAGCGGCAGGGTGAAGGACATGTACGGGATGATCAGACCGGGCCAGGTGTTGAACAGCCCGAGCGTTCGCCAGAGGTCGAACAGCGGGCCGACCAGTGCGACCACCGGGAACATCGCGATCGCCAGCGCCAGCGAGAGCACCAGCCGCTTGCCCTTGAACTCCAGTCGGGCGATCGCGTACGCCGCGAGCGTGGCGAGGATGACCGACAGGAACGTGGCGATCAGCGCGATGCCGAACGAGTTGATCAGCGAGTCCCGGAAGTCCGGGTTGTTGATGATGTCGTCGTAGTTCTGGAGGGTCGGCGCCTTGGGCAGGAACTGCGGGCTACCCGCAGCCGTCTCGTCCGGCCCCTTGAAGGAGAGGGAGATGATCCACACGACCGGCAGCAGGCACCACACCAGGATGAAGACGAAGCCCACCCAGGTGCCGATCTTGTTGCGTGTCTCGTGCATCAGCCCTCACCCCTCGCCTGCGCCAGGTCGACCTTGAACAACTTGACGATCAGCGATGCCAGGAACAGCACTGAGATGAACAGCAGCACCGAGAGCGCGGACCCGAGACCGAGCTGCATCTGCTCGATGACCTGTCGATAGGTCAGGAACGAGGATGACTCGGTGTCCTGGGCGCCACGGGTCATCACGTAGATGTTGTCGAAGATGCGGAAGGCGTCGAGCGCCCGGAACAGCACCGCGACCATGATCGCGGCGCGCATGTTGGGGAGGATCACCTTGAAGAGACGCTGCCACCACGTGGCTCCGTCGACCTGGGCCGCCTCGAGCATGTCCTCCGAGATCTGGGCCAGACCCGCCAGCAGCAGCAGCGACATGAACGGCGTGGTCTTCCAGATCTCGGAGACCATGATCGCGAACATCGCCGGCCAGTGGCTGCCGAACCAGTTGGTGTCCGGCTCGAGCCAGGGCAACCAGGCGAACCACGCGTTCACGAAACCGTTGTTGAGGCTGAACGCGAACTGCCAGGCGTACGCCGAGACCACGGTGATGATGCCGTAGGGGATCAGGATCGCCGTACGGATCGCCCCGCGCGCGAAGATGACTCGGTGCATCACCATCGCGAAGGCGAACCCGATGACGAGCTCCACCGCGACGGTGACCACCATGATCAGCAGGGTGTTCCAGGTGTCCTGCCAGAACAGCTGGTCGGTGAGCACCGTCCCGTAGTTGCTGAGCCCGATGAACTCCTTGTCGTCCGGCGAGGTGAGCCGGTAGCGGAACAACGACAGGTACAGGGCCTGGAGCATCGGCCACGCCGTGACTGCCAGCATCACGATGACGGCCGGCGCCACCAGGCGCTGCCCGAGGCGGTTCTCGGCTCGGGACCGGTCGCTGGCCTTCGGCTTCTTGCTGCGCCTCGCCCCTGCGGTCGCGGTTGCGGTGCTCACAGCAGGCTCCTTCCGTGCAGCACGTCCTCGATGAACTGCTGTGAGTCCGGCGGGGTCTGTTTGTCGACGCTGTCCGGCGGGTGCCAGGAGCTCTGCATGGCGCCGGAGATGTCGCTCCAGTACGGCGTCACCGTGCGCGGAGCCGCCGCGTTGAGGCTCTCCTCGAACAGGGCGAGCAGCGGCTTCGGGTAGATCTTGGCCAGGGCCGGGTAGTCGTAGCCGGCGGAGCTGGCCGGCATGTTGCCGGTGAGCTCGGCGTTCACGCCCTGGTTGTCGGGGTTCGTGATGCACTCGATCGCCTGCATCGCCTCGTCCTTGTGGCGGGAGTACTCGCTCACGCCGACGCCGATGCCGCCGTACGGCGGTCGCGACTCCTCGCCCTGCGTGGACTGTGGGTACCGGGTGAAACCGAGGTCGTCCTTCACCTCCGGCTGGGTGGTGTCGTAGTTCGTCCAGATGTAGGTCCAGTTGACCAGGAACGCGCCCTGCGGCCCGCCGAACGTGCCTCCCGCCGTGCCCTCGTTCGAGACCGACAGGTCGGCCGGTGCGGCGCTGGAGCGGGCCAGCTTCTCGATGATCTTCGCCGCGGTCTCACCGGCGGGAGAGTCCACCTCGAGCTTCAGGTCGATTCCCTTGTCGGTGTCCGTGGCGATGGCACCGCCGGCGCCCGAGATCAGGGCGTTGATCCAGACCACGTAGCCCTCGTACTTGTTGGCCTGGACGGCGACCTTGCCGTCGTTGTCCGCGGCCGCGTCGATGATCTGGTCCCAGGAGACCGGCTTGGTCATGTCGAGGCCGGCCTTCTTGGCGAACGACTTGCGGTACCAGAGCACCTGGGTGTTGGACCAGAACGGTGCGACGACCAGCTTGTCGCCCCAGGTGGCGGCGTCCACGGCGCCCTTGAAGGACTGCTCCTTCAGCTTGGTCTGCAGGTCGTCGGGGAGCTCGGCCAGGAACCCGGCGTTCGCGAACTCCGCGGTGTACGGCGGGTCGATGCTCATGATGTCGATCTCGGGGTCCTCGGCCGCCAATCGCCGGGCGAGCTGGATGCGCTGCTCGCTGGCGTTCTGGGGGAGGACCTGGATCTTGATCGTGTAGTCGTCGGTGCTGCAGTTCTCAGCGACCTTGGCCTGACCCCCGGCATCCGGATTGATGTACCAGGTGAGCGTGTCGCTGGACGTGGCGTTGGCGGAGCAGGCGGCGAGCAGTCCTGAGACGGTGATCAGGGCGGCGGTTGCGGCGAGTCCGCGACGTACTCGATCCATCGCCCCTCCTCGATTGTGGTGTAAACAGATGTAGACCTCCGGAGGCCTGTTTGTAAACCCTCTGGCGCTGCCGCTGGCTGCCGCCGACCCACCGGAAGGCGCGGGCCGCTAGTGTGAGCGCGCTCACCTTTACTACGGACCGTCCGGCACGTACCTGCCGGTGAAGGAGTTGTTCAAGCATGGCCACAGTTCGATTCGAAGAAGCCCAGCGTTGGTATCCCGGCGCTGACAAGCCGGCAGTGCCAGGGATCTCCCTGGACATCGAGGACGGCGAGTTCATGGTCCTCGTCGGCCCGTCCGGGTGCGGCAAGTCCACCACCCTGCGAATGCTCGCGGGGCTGGAGGAGGTCAACAAGGGCAGGATCTTCATCGGGGACCGGGAGATCACCCGGACCCCGCCCAAGGACCGGGACATCGCGATGGTGTTCCAGAACTACGCGCTCTACCCGCACATGTCGGTCGCCGACAACATGGCCTTCGCCCTGAAGATGGCCAAGGTCCCGTCGGAGGAGCGCAACAAGCGGGTCGCCGATGCCGCCCAGATCCTCGGACTCACCGACTACCTCGACCGCAAGCCCAAGGCTCTCTCCGGCGGTCAGCGACAGCGGGTCGCCATGGGCCGTGCGATCGTCCGGCAGCCGCAGGTCTTCTGCATGGACGAGCCGCTGTCGAACCTCGACGCCAAGATGCGGGTGCAGACCCGCACCGACATCGCCAAGCTCCAGGCCGACCTCGGCGTCACGACCGTCTACGTCACCCACGACCAGGTCGAGGCGATGACGATGGGCGACCGGGTCGCGGTGATGCTCGACGGCTACCTCCAGCAGGTCGACTCCCCGTTGGGTCTCTACGACAAGCCGGTGAACCTGTTCGTCGCCGGCTTCATCGGCTCCCCGGCCATGAACCTGCTCGAAGCCAAGGCCGAGAACGGTCAGGCCAAGATCGGGGAGTACCTCGTGCCGGTCGACCCGTCGGCCTCCAAGACGATGCAGGGCAACATCACCGTCGGGGTCCGCCCCGAGGCGTGGCGCGTGGTCGGCAACAGCCAGGAGGGCCTGCCGGTGCGGGTCACGGTCGTCGAGGACCTCGGTGCCGACGCCTACGTCTACGGCACCAGTGGGGTCGAGGGCACGCCCAACAACATCATCATCCGGGTCAACGGACGTGACCACGTGCAGAAGGGGGAGACGATCTACGTCACCACCGACCCCAGGAGCGTGCACGTCTTCGACACCGAGTCCGGGGAGCGCCTCTCCGAGTGACGCGGTTTCCGACTCGTCGGGCATGACCCGCACGACACGCCGGTGGTTCACGGCGTGTCGTGCGGGTTCGCCGATCAGTCGGTGAAACCCGCAGCGCGGTCCGCGTTGCGGCGGATCGCGCTCACGAACGTCTCGAACAGCGCGGGGGGCACGTCGTGGCCCATGCCGTCGATCAGCAGCAGCTCGGCACCGGGCACGGCGGCGGCGGTGGCGCGGCCGCCGGAAGGGTGCACCATCTTGTCGGCGAGCCCGTGGATCACCAGGGTCGGCACCCGGAGCCCGCGGAGTCGGGGACCCCGATCGGGCTGGGTCAGCACCGCCAGCATCTGGCGGACCACGCCGGGCGGGCTGACGCCGCGGTCGAAGGTGGTGCCGGCCCGGTCCTCGACCTGCTCACGGGTCTGCGGGTAGCCCGGCGACCCGATCATCGCCCAGAAGTCGGCGCTCGAGCGCACGTAGGCCTCGCGGCCCGGCTTGCGACCGGCGAGCAGGGACGGCAGCAGTGACGGGTGCTGCCAGCCGATCGTGCGCTTGCCGGTGGTGGACATGATGCTGGTCAGGGAACGCACCCGGTCCGGGCGTGCGATCGCCATCGTCTGGGCGATCATCCCGCCCATCGACACGCCGGCCACGTGGGCGGCCGCGACGTCGAGGTGGTCGAGCAGCCCGAAGGCGTCGTCGGCCAGGTCGGTGAGGGCGTACGGCGCCCGCACCTTGGTGCCCGCGAACGCGCGCAGCAGGGTGGTCCGGCCGACGCGGCCCTCGACCTTGGTCGCGCGTCCGGTGTCGCGGTTGTCGTAGCGGATCACGAAGAACCCGGCGCGGGCCAGGTCGGCGCACAGCACGGGATCCCACCAGGTCATCGGTCCGCCGAGCCCCATCACCAGCAGCAGCGCCTCGTCGTCGGGATCCCCGAAGGTCTGGTAGCAGAGCTCCACCCCGCGCCCCACCGGGGCGAACAGCTCCTCGGAGGTCGTCACGGCTGCGGGCGGAGTACGGCGGCTCGTCGAGGACACCGCGTCAGTCAATCAGGTCGGGCGTCAGGTGCCGCGCGGTGGACGAACGACGGACGGCCGTGTTAACAGCAAGTAACATGGATCACATGGCTGCCTCGACCCTCGGCGACTTCCTGCTCCCGGACGGCTTCGCCGTGCCGCGGTCGGCAGCGGTGCTGCGCGAGGGCAGCGCGGTGACCGAGATCGGTCGCTACGCCTGGCGAGCGGCCGGCGCGCGTCGGGCCCGGCGAGGGACGCCGTACGCCGCCCGGGCCGGCCTGCGGCTCGCCGACCCGGTGATCCTGGTGCCGGGCTTCCTGGCCGGGGACGGCACGCTCGCCCTGATGGCCCGCAGCCTGCGCGCCCAGGGCCTGCGGACCTACCGCTCCGAGATCCACGCCAACGTCGGGTGCACCATCAACGCCGCCGCCCAGCTCGAGGCGCGGCTGGAGTCGATCGCGATGCGCCGGGGCACCCGGGTGCAGATCGTCGGGCACAGCCTCGGCGGCATGCTGGCGCGTGGCCTCGCCGTACGCCGACCGGACCTGGTGTCGTCGATCGTCACGATGGGCAGCCCGATGCTCGCCCCGGGTGCCCACCACCGCTCGCTGAGCGCCAGCGTCGACATGCTGGTGCGGCTGAGCCGGGCCGGGGTGCCGGGGCTGATGTCGGAGGACTGTGTCGGCGGCGCGTGCGCGCGACAGAGCTTCGAGGAGTGTCGCCAGCCGATGCCTGCGGGCATCGGCTTCACCGCCATCTACTCCCGACGTGACGGCATCGTCGACTGGCGGGCGTGCGTCGACCCGCTCGCGGAGCCGGTGGAGGTCACCGCGTCCCACCTCGGGATGGCCTTCGACCCCCGGGTGATCGAGGTCGTCGCCGGCACGCTGGCCCGTGTCGGCGAGGGTTCAGCTGTCGAAGTCGATCGAGGCGAAAGCGCGTAGCTTGCTCAGCTGGTGCTCGGAGCTGATCTTGCGGATCGTGCCGCTGCGTGAGCGCATCACCAGCGACTCGGTGGTGCAACCGCCGGCGTAGTAGCGCACGCCGCGCATCAGGTCGCCGTCGGTGATACCGGTCGCGACGAAGAAGCAGTCGTCGCCGGTGACCAGCGTGTCCGTGGTCAGCACGAAGTCGGGATCGAGGTTGTGGCCGGCGTCGAGCGCCTTCTGACGCTCCGCGTCGTCCTGGGGCCAGAGCTGGCCCTGGATCACGCCACCCATGGACTTCATCGCGCAGGCGGTGATGATCGCCTCGGGGGTGCCGCCGATGCCCAGCAGCAGGTCGATGCCGCTGTCCGGCCTGGCTGCCGAGATCGCACCGGCGACGTCGCCGTCGACGATGAACTTGATCCGAGCCCCGGTCGCCCGGATCTCGTCGGCGAGCCGGGCGTGCCGCGGTCGGTCGAGGAGCACCACGGTCACGTCCTCGGGCTTGCCGCGCTTGGCCTTGGCGACCCGGTGGATGTTCTCGGCGACGGGGTAGCGGATGTCGACCAGATCGGCGGCCTCCGGTCCGGTGGCCAGCTTGTCCATGTAGAACACCGCCGACGGGTCGTACATCGAGCCGCGTGGCGACACGGCCAGCACCGCGACCGCGTTGCTCATGCCTTTGGCGGTGAGGGTGGTGCCGTCGATCGGGTCGACGGCGACGTCGCACTCGGGTCCGGTGCCGTCACCGACCTGCTCCCCGTTGTAGAGCATCGGGGCGTTGTCCTTCTCGCCCTCGCCGATGACCACGGTGCCGTTCATGCCGATCGTGGAGATCATCACCCGCATCGCGTTGACCGCGACGCCGTCGGCGCCGTTCTTGTCGCCGCGACCCACCCAGCGTCCGGCAGCCATCGCGGCCGCCTCGGTGACGCGCACGAGCTCCAGCGCCAGGTTGCGGTCGGGGGACTCGGGGGCTGGCGACAGGCTCTCGGTCATGCCCCAGACCCTATCGGTCGCCGATCCCGGGCCCGATCGCCGTCGTGCGGTGGATGGCGACCTCGGTCGCCTTGACGCTGAAGGTGACCCTGCTGCCGGGCACCAGGTCGAGGTCGGCGGCCGCCTGCGGGGTCACGTCAGCGCTCAGGTGGGTGCCGGCGTACGTCGTGCGGATCCGCACCCGGTCGCCGTGTGGCTCGAGGTCGGCGACGACGCACTCCAGGCTGTTGCGGGGGCTGCCGCCGGGATCGTGCGCGAAGACCGACACCGCACTGGGTCGGAAGACCGCGACGACAGGATCGCCCGGCTCCGGGGTGTCGTCCCCCGGGAGCCCGTGGACGCGCGCACCATGCTCACCGTCCACCGCTCCGTCCCGCCAACGCCCGGCGAGCAGGTTGAGCCCGGCGATCCGGGCGGCGAAGGCGCTGCGGGGCGCGCTGAGCACGTCGGCGACCGGGCCGGACTCGACGACCCGGCCGCCGTCGAGCACGACCACCCGGTCGGCGAGCAGCAGCGCGTCGAGGACGTCGTGGGTCACCAGCAGCACGGTGCGCCCGGCCAGCACCCGGCGCAGGGTCTGGCGCAGTGCGGGCTGGACGGCGACATCGAGGGCAGCCATCGGTTCGTCCAGCAGCAGCACCTCGGGGTCGGCGGCGAGCGCCCGCGCGACGGCCACCCGCTGGGCCTGACCGCCGGAGAGCCGGGCCGGTCTGCGGTCGGCCAGCCCGTCCGCGTCGACCTCCTCCAGCCAGTGCCGGGCGGTGTCGTGCGCGTCGCGGCGTCGGGCGCCGCGGCTGCGTGGTCCGAACGCGACGTTGTCGAGGACACTCAGGTGCGGGAAGAGCAGCGGCTCCTGGGCGAGCATCGCGATCCTGCGGTCGTGCGGAGCGACCCACGCGTCGGCGCCGGTGAGCTCCCGCCCGTCGAGCAGGACCCGACCTCGGTCGGGGCGCAGCAGGCCGGCGACCACGGCGAGGGCCGTCGACTTGCCGGCGCCGTTCGGTCCGAGGAGGGCGACCGTCTCGCCGGACCCGACCTCGAAGGCGACGTCGACGTCGCGCTCCGCGAGCGTCAGGGACACCTGGAGCGTCATGCCACACCCCTGGAGGGCCGGGCGAAGGTGATCACGACGACGGCGACCACCACCAGCACCAGCGACATCGCGACTGCCGCATCGGGGTCGGTGACACGCAGGTTGTAGATGTAGAGCGGCAAGGTCTGGGTGGTGCCCTCGAGACTGCCCGCGAAGGTGATGGTGGCGCCGAACTCGCCCAGAGCGCGGGCGAAGGCCAGGACCGCGCCCGAGACCAGTCCGGGCAGCACCAGCGGCAGGGTCACCCGGCGGAAGACCGTGGTCGGCGAGGCTCCGAGCGAGGCCGCGACGACGTCGTACTGCTCCCCGGCGGTCCGCAGCGCGCCCTCGAGACTCACCACCAGGAACGGTAGCGACACGAAGGTCTGAGCGAGCACGACCGCGGTCGTGGTGAAGGCGATCTGGATGCCGAGGACGTCGAGCTCGCTCCCGAGCAGGCCGCGCCGACCGAAGGTGTAGAGCAGGGCGATGCCGCCGACCACTGGCGGGAGCACCAAGGGGAGCAGCACCAGCGAGCGCACCACGTTCTGGCCGGCGAAGGTGGTCCGCGCCAGCACCAACGCCATCGGGACACCGAAGACCAGACACAGCCCGGTGCTGATCGACGACGTCTGCAGGCTGAGCGAGAGCGCTGTCAGTGCGGACTCGGACGTGATCAGGCCGACGAAGTCGTTCCAGTCGACCCGGGAGACGATCCCGACCAGCGGCAGGAGCACCAGCGCCACGCCCACGAGGGCGGGGAGGTAGATCCACCCCGGGACTCCGACGTGGCGCTGCCTGGTCACGATGATCCCGCGGATCCGGGAGGTCAGGGTGCGCCGAAGCCGGCGTCTGAGAGGACCTGCTGGCCGGTGAAGCCGAGCACCAGGTCGATGAACGCCTGTGCGGTCGCGAGCTCGTCGCTGCCCTTGACCGTGGCGATCGGGTAGGTGTTGACGACCTCGCTGGACTCGGGGAAGGTGACGCCCTCGACGTCGTCGCCGGCGGCCTTGACGTCCGTCACGTAGACCAGGCCAGCATCGGCCTCGCCCGAGGTGACCTTGGCGAGCACGTCGGTGACCGACTGCTCTTCGCTGACCGGCTTCAGGGACACGCCGGCCTTCTGGGCCGCGGTCTGGGCGGCCGCGCCGCACGGCACCTCGGGAGCGCAGACCACCAGGTTGAGACCCGGCTCGGCCAGGTCCTGGAAGGACGTGATGCCGGCCGGGTTGCCGGGTGGCACGGCGATCTCGAGGGTGTTGGTGGCGAAGTCCTCGGGCTTGCCGCCGTTGAGGCCGTCGGCGACCAGCTTGTCCATGGTGGCGGTGTCCGCGGAGGCGAAGACGTCGGCCGGTGCACCCTCCTGGATCTGGGTGACCAGGTCGGAGGAGCCACCGAAGTTCAGCTTGATCTTGACCCCCTTGTTCTTGCTCTGGAACTCGGAGGCGAGCTCTTGGAAGGTCGAGGTCAGCGACGCCGCGGCGTAGACCGTGATCGTCGCGGTGTTGCTGCTGCTCTTGTCGTCACCTCCGCACGCGGCGAGCGGCAGGAGGAGGGCGAGGACGGCGGCAGCAGCGAGCTTCTTCACGGGCGCTCCACGATGACATTGGTGGACTTGACGGAGGCGATGGCGCGCACGCCGGGCTCGAGGCCGAGCTCCTCGGCGGCCTCCGAGCTCATCAGCGAGACCATCCGGTAGGGACCGCAGATCAGCTCGACCTGGGCCATGACGGTGTCCTTGGTGACCTTCGTGACGATCCCGGAGAGTCGGTTGCGAGCGCTGACCGAGGCGGCACGGGTGCTCTCCCGGTCCGGCCGGTCGGCCAGCGTGCCGGCCAGGGTGGCGAGGTCGGCGCCCGCGATCACGGTGCGCCCGCCCTCGCGGTGGCTCGGCACCCGTTCGGCGTCGATCCAGCGACGCAGCGTGTCGTCGCTGACGCCGAGCAGTTCGGCGGCCTCCGCAACTCGGTAGATCGTCACGCATGCATCATGCAGCATCTGCGGTGGTTCTGCCGACATTCTGGCGCAGTCGCGGCTCGGATCCTGCTTCAGGTGACCAGCGCGAGCACGCTCACGGCCACCACCAGGCTGACCGGGGTGAGCACGACCGAGACCCGGTGGAACTCACGCAGCGCCGGCGGGTGCCCGAGCCGCACCAGGCCCCGGCGCCACAGCAGGTTGGCCAGCGACCCCGTGTAGGTCAGCCCGGAGCCGATGTTGAGTCCGAGCAGCGCCGCCAGCACCGCGGCATCGCCGAGCGGGGCGAGCAGCGGCACCAGCAGCAGCGTCGCGGAGAGGTTGGTGAGCAGGTTGGCGAGCACGGTCGCGAGAGCGGCGACGAACAGCAGGTCGACGTACGACAGGCTGCCCACAGCGGGCAGCAGGTCGCTCACCCAGTCGCCGAGGAAGCCGGCCGACAGCGCCGCCACCACCACGCCGAGGGCGAGCACGAAGACCGCGAACGTCGGGTGCGCGGCCCGCACCGCGTCGCCGACCGTGAGCAGGCCGCGCCTCCGGGCCCACACGACCAGGACCACTGCCGCCGCGCCTGACACCCAGCAGGGTTCGACCCCGAGGGGAGAGGCGACCGCGAAGCCGACCAGCATCGCGCCGACCACGCCGAGCGGCACCAGTGGCAACGGGGGAGCGGGCTCACCGGGAGTCGGGGTGGCGGGGGCGCCGAGCTCGCGCCGGAAGAGCACCCGGAGGCCGGCGTACTCCACCACCAGCACCGCGGCCAGCACTGGTGCCATCACGATGGCGAAGCCGGCGAAGGTGAGATCCAGGTAGGGCATCGCGAGCAGGTTGGTGAGGTTGGAGACGGGGAGCAGGAGGGACGCGGAGTTCGCCATCCGCAGGCACGCGTGGGCGCCGGGACGGAACGACGTGCCGGTCGCGATCGCGGCCGACACCACGACCGGGGTCAGCAGCACCACGGTGGCGTCCAGGCTGAGGATGGCGGTGACGGCGGCCGCGAGCAGGAAGACGCCCGTGAACAGGCGGGTGGCGCTGCCCGCGCTGGCGTCCCGGACCCGGGCTGCTGCCGCGGTGAACAGCCCGGCCCGGGCACACACGTCGGCCACCACCAGGATGGTCACCAGGAAGATCACCACCGGGCCGAGGTGACGCACGGTCGCCTCGAGCTCGGCACCGTCGAGCAGGCCGGAGCCGAGAGCAGTGGCGGCGGCGGCGACAGCCACCAGCCCCTCGACCCGCGCGGACGGATGGGCGTAGGCAGTCGCCAACATTGCCACGAGCGCCAGCACGGGCCCGACGTCGAGGGGCGACACGCGGCGACCCTATGTCACCTGTGAGGATGGAGCCGTGAGTCAGGCGTCGCAGTCCGGTCGGCCGGGGCCCTACGAGAGGTCCACGGGCGGCCTGGTCGGGGCGATCCTGGTGCTCGTCGCGGTGGTCCTCACGATCGTGCTGATCCGTGGCACCTTCCGCGACACCCCGGAGTACGAGTCGCCCGACATCGACTACCTGTCACTGGTCACCACGATCCAGGGAGCCGGCCTGAAGCCGGTCTACCCGCCTGCGCTGCCGGCCGGCTGGACGGTCAAGGACGCGACCTTCACCCCGGGCGACCGACCGGTCTTCGACCTGACCTTCGCCACCGACGACGAGCGCACCGTCGGGCTGCACCAGGAGGACGTCTCCGACCGCGAGCTCGTCACGACGTACGTCGGCGAGGAGGCGACCCAGGACGGGGATCCGCTCACGACCGACCTGGGCACCTGGGACGCGTGGACCGACACCGACGGCGACCACGCCTACACCACCGAGATCGCTGACGACACCGTGCTGGTCTACAGCTCCGGTGACCCCGATGCGCTGCGGGACCTGGTGGAGTCGCTCACGACCGACCCGCTCGCGACCTAGTCGTCGTCCGCGATCGCCGCCTCGAGCCGCTCGCGAGCACCGTCGAGCCAGTCCTGGCAGATGGTCGCGAGCTTCTCGCCGCGCTCCCACAACGCGAGCGACTGCTCGAGGGTGGTGCCGCCGGCCTCGAGGCTCCGCACCACCTCGATGAGCTCCTCGCGGGCCGCTTCGTAGGACGGGGTGGGCTCGGACTCAGGAGGCGTGGTGGCCATGGGGCTCCTCGGTGGGCTCGGTCCTGGTGGTGGTGGCGTGCACGCGGCCGTCGGCGACCCGCACGGTGATCTTGCGCCTGGCGGCGACGTCGTCGATCGAGGTGATGACGTGTCCGTCGGCGTCCTGGAGGACGGCGTAGCCGCGCTGCAGGGTCGCCAGCGGTGAGAGCGCCCGGGCCCGAGCGCGCTGGTGGCCGATGTCGTCGCCGGCCCGGTCCAGGGCGTGACCCAGGGTGCGGCGGGCCCGGTCACGCAGCGCGTCGACCTCGTCGAGCCGGTCGGCCACCAGGCTGCGCGGGTCGGCGAGCGCCGGCCTGGAACGCAGCGCCTGCAGGCCCGCCTGCTCTCGCGCCAGCCAGCCGGTCATCGCGGACCGGAGCCGCTCGCGGGCGCGTCCGACCTGGCGCAGCTCGTCGACCACGTCGGGCACCACCAGCTTGGCGGCGTCGGTCGGGGTGGAGGCTCGCACGTCAGCGACCAGGTCGAGCAGCGGGGAGTCCGGCTCGTGGCCGATCGCGGACACCAGGGGGGTCCGGATCGCGTGCACGGCGCGGATCAGCCCCTCGTCGGAGAACGGCAGCAGATCCTCGACCGACCCGCCGCCGCGGGCGACCACGATCACCTCGACGGCCGGGTCCCGGTCGAGGCGCTGGACCGCCTCGATCACCTCGGCGGCGGACCGGGTGCCCTGCATGGTCGCGTGCGCGACCTCGAAACGGACCGCCGGCCAGCGCCGCCGGGCGTTGTCGAGGACGTCGCGCTCGGCCGCCGAGCCCGGAGCCGTCACCAGACCGACGGTGCCGGGCAGGAAGGGTAGCGGTCGCTTGAGGTGGGCGGCGAAGAGTCCCTCGGCGGCCAGCAGCTGGCGACGTCGTTCGAGCCGAGCCAACAGCTCCCCGAGACCCACCATCCGGATCTCGCGGGCGTAGAGCGACAGGGTGCCGCGGTTGGCGTAGTAGGACGGCTTCGCGTGCACCACCACGCTGGCTCCCTCGACCAACGGTGGGTTGAGCCCGTCGAAGAGGGTGCGGGAGCAGGTCAGCGGCACCGAGATGTCGGCCACCGCGTCCCGGAGGGTGAGGAACACCGTGTTGATCCCGGGCCGACGGCTGATCTGGGCGACCTGGCCCTCGACCCAGACCGGACCGAGCCGGTCGACCCAGCCGGCGATCGCGTTGGCGATCTGACGCACCGGGGCCGGCGACTCGAGCGAGGTCTGCAGGGCCATGGCGCGAGGGTAGTGCGGAGCACCGACCGCTCAGGCGTAGCGGTGACTCTTGGCCGCGTGTCCCTGCTCACGGGTGCAGGTGCGTCCGCTGATCGCCCGGTGCCCGCACTGCTGCTCCTCGGCCACCTCGACCTTCGCCGGGGTCGGCTTGACCTTGGCCTTGGTCGGCGCTTGCGCCGGGCCCTTCGCCTGGGCCGCCTTGGCCGGCTGCTCGGTCTTGGCGCGGGCCATGGTCTCGGCGTAGCGCGCCTCGCGCATCGCGCGCAGGCCGTCCATCTTGCTCATCGTCGCTTCACACCCCTGACCCTAGAGCCCGCCACCGACGGCGACGTACCGGCGGGCCGGTCAGAGGTAGGGACGCAGGGCCGCCTCGGACTTGGTCGGGATCGTCACCGCGATCCCCTCGCCGATCGCCCGCAGCCGCCACTGGTCGCCGTCGCGGAAGATCTTCGCCATCACCATGCCGGTCTGGGAGACCCCGCCGGTGAGGGTGAGGCGGGCCAGCTCGACGTCGTCGTCACCGACCAGCCGGCAGTAGGCACGGTTGATCCACTCGAGGGTGTGACCCTGGTAGCTGCTCACCAGGAAGACGATGGTGTCGATCTGGCGGTGCACGCCCGCCAGGTCGACGCTCAGCGTCTCGTCGTCGCCGTCCCCGCGCCCCGTGAGGTTGTCACCGAGGTGCGTCACGGACCCGTCCCGAGTGGTCAGGTTGTTGTAGAACGCGAAGTCGAAGAGCTGTGTCCCGGAGTACTGCACCGCCGAGGCATCCAGGTCGATGTCCGGTGCGCCGGTGCCGATCGCGCCGGCCGTCCGCGCCTTGTCCCAGCCGATCCCCATGGTGATCCGGCCCAGTGGTCGGCCGTCGTCGGTGGTCAGCGCCAGCTCCTGGCCCGGGGTGAGCTCGATCAAGGCGGGGTCCTCTCGTCCGTGGTGGGACGAACGTACCCCTGCCCCTGTCTCGAGGCTGGGGTATCCGGAGGTCCGCCCTAGACTGGGCACCATGACGACCGACATGGGCATGCCGCCGATCCTGTCGCCGGAGGCGGCCGAGAAGGCCGTGCTGCTGGCGGCGCCACGGGGCTACTGCGCCGGCGTCGACCGGGCGGTGATCACGGTCGAGAAGGCCCTCGACCTCTACGGCTCCCCGGTCTACGTCCGCAAGCAGATCGTCCACAACAAGCACGTCGTCGCCGACCTGGAGTCCCGCGGCGCCATCTTCGTCGAGGAGCTCGACGAGGTCCCTGCCGGCCAGACCGTGGTCTTCTCCGCCCACGGGGTCTCTCCCCAGGTGCACCGTGAGGCCGAGGTCCGTTCGCTGAAGACGATCGACGCGACCTGTCCGCTGGTGACCAAGGTCCACCACGAGGCCGTGCGCTTCGCCGCGGAGGACTACGACATCCTGCTCATCGGCCACGAGGGCCACGAGGAGGTCGAAGGTACGGCGGGCGAGGCACCCGACCACATCCAGCTGGTGCAGAGCCCGGCCGACGTGCCCGGCATCGTCGTCCGTGACCCCTCCCGTGTCGCCTGGCTCTCCCAGACCACCCTGTCGGTCGACGAGACTCTCGAGACGGTCGCCGCGATCCGGGCCCGGTTCCCCGAGCTGCTCGACCCGCCGAGCGACGACATCTGCTACGCAACCCAGAACCGTCAGCTCGCGGTGAAGGAGATCTCCGAGGGCACCGACCTGGTCATCGTGGTCGGCTCCGGCAACTCCTCCAACTCGGTACGGCTCGTCGAGGTCGCCCTCGAGGCCGGCGCCCGGGCGTCGTACCGCGTCGACGACGCCAGCGAGATCGACGAGGCCTGGCTCGACGGCGTCGTCACCGTCAGCGTCACCTCGGGTGCGAGCGTCCCCGAGGCGTTGGTCGACGGGGTGCTCGACTACCTCAAGGAGCGCGGCTACCCCGACGCACGCGCCGTGCACAGTGCCGAGGAGTCGCTGATCTTCTCGCTGCCGAAGGAACTGCGCCGCGACCTCAAGGCAGCCGGCAGGTCCTGACGGTGGCCCGCTTCCTCGACGTACACCCCGACAACCCGCAGCCCCGGCTGCTCGGCCAGATCGCCGACGCACTGCGTGACGACCAGCTGATCGCCTACCCGACCGACTCGGGCTACGCCCTGGGGTCCCGCCTCGGCAACCGGGACGGTCGCGACCGGATCCTGCGGATCCGGGGCCTCGACGACAAGCACCACTTCACCCTGATGTGTCGCGACTTCGCCCAGCTGGGCCACTTCGTGCAGGTCAACAACTCCGCGTTCCGCGCCATCAAGGCGGCCACGCCGGGGCCCTACACGTTCGTCCTGCCCGCGACCCAGGAAGTGCCGCGACGGTTGCTGCACCCGAAGAAGAAGACGGTCGGGGTGCGGATCCCCGACCACGTCTTCGTCCAGGCGCTGCTGGAGACGCTCGACGAGCCGCTGCTGACCAGCACCTTGATCCTGCCCGGAGAGACCGAGCCGCGCAGCCTGGGCTGGGAGATCAAGGAAGAGCTCGACCACCAGGTCGACATCGTCGTCGAGGCGGGCGAGACGCTCGCCGAGCCGACCACGGTCGTCGACTGGTCCGAGGGCTATCCCGAGGTGGTGCGCGTCGGCGCCGGTGACCCGACCCGGTTCGACGTCGCCTGACGCTGAGCCTGTCGGTGTCGGGTCAGCGCGCGGGGACCTGGTGCCTGGCGATCACCCGGTGCCGGATCGCGAGCACGGCGAGCGCGCCGAGATAGCCGACCACCAGTGCGCCGGCGTGGTGGGAGAGCCCGGTGACGACCGCCTGGATGGCCCCGTCGCCGGCGTCGGCGATCTGGTCGGGTCGGGTGACGGCCAGCAGGGTGAACACCCCGACCATCAGCAGCGGGGGGAGCACCCCGATGGTGAAGAAGTCCGACGGCCGCACCGCGAGGGCGACGGCCAGACAGAGGAGCACGAAGCCGATGTCGAAGAGCACCCCGACCTCGCCGGTGAGCAGCAGGTTGAGCGCCACCACGGACAGCGCGAGCGCGACTCCGAGGACGACCACCTGTCGCCCCGGCTCGTGCCCCTGTTCCCAGAGGGTCTGACTCTGGCTCACAGAGCCACGTTATGGTCCACATCACCCTCGTCGTCGGCGGCGCGCCGCTCGACCGCGTGCAGCCCTGACGGTGGTACGGCGCGGGTCGCCGACTCCACCTGACGCGGGGAGCCGAGATCGTCGTCGGTCACGCCGAGCTCACCGAAGCGGCGCGCGGTCACCAGCACCCGTGACTCGAGGGAGCCGACGGTCTGGTTGAAGTGGCCCACGGCGGCGTTGAGGGACCTGCCGAGCTGGTCGAGGTGGCCGTTCAGCCCGGAGAGCCGGGTGTGCAGCTCGCGGCCCAGCCGGTGGATCTCGCGGGCCTGGTCGGCCAGCACCTCGTGACGCCAGCCGTGGGCGACGGTGCGCAGCAGCGCGATCAGGGTGGTCGGGGTCGCCAGCACGACCCGGCGGGTGGCGGCGTACTCGATGAGGGTGCCGTCGGTCTCGAGCGCGGCAGCCAGGAAGGACTCGGCCGGCACGAACAGCACCACGAACTCGGGGCTCTCCTCCAGCGAGCGCCAGTACTGCTTGGAGGCCAGCCCGTCGATGTGGGCACGAAGCTGCCCGGCGTGCCGGCGCAGGTGGCGACGGTGCTCGCTCTCGTCGTCGGTCGACGTGGCGTCGAGGTAGGCGTCGAGAGGCACCTTGGCGTCCACCACGATCCGCCGGTTGCCGACCAGGTTGACCACCAGGTCGGGACGGCGGGCGCCGTCGTCGAGCTGGACCTGCTCGGCGAAGTCGCACCGGTCGACGAGCCCGGCCAGCTCGACGGTGCGGCGCAGGTGCATCTCGCCCCAGCGACCGCGCACCTGCGGCTTGCGCAGCGCGGTCGACAGCGACTGGGTCTCGCGGCGGAGCCCGTCGGCGGTCGAGCGCATGTCGAGCACCTGCTGGTTGAGCTGACCCTGCCAGCTCGACCGCTGGTGCTCGAGGTCGCGCATCTGGTCGGTCAACCGGTCGAGGCCCTGCATCACCTCGGCCTGGTCGACCATCCCGGCGCCTACCGCCTGCACGTGACCGGGTCGCGACCGCGCCCAGAGCAGGCCCACGAGCACGCCGAGGGCGAGGCCGACGAGCAGGGTGAGCAGCAGCGTCAAGGTGTCCATGGGTCGAGCATGACCGGCGCCACCGACATCTTCGCCGCGGCGCGGAGCGCGGCCCGGCAGGCCGCGATCGCGGGACGGCCGACCGTGGAGCGCCGCGCGGCGGTGAAGACGGTGCGCTGCGGCGTACCCGCGCAGGTCGACGAGGCGGACGTCGGGCGCGCGCCTGGCCCGCATCAGGTCGGGCATCAGCGCGACCGCGTTGCCGGACTCGATCAGCGCGACCTGCGCCTGCAGGTCGGCGGTCTCGAAGCGGACGTCGGGCTCGAAGCCGGCGCTGCGGCAGGCCTGCTCGGCCCAGTGCCGGGAGGCGGCACCCGCGCGGCTCCATCACCCACGGCACGGCGGCCGCGTCGACGATGCCGGTGATCGAGGCCCATCCCTCGCCCCGCGGCGGCACCGCCAGCCGGATCGCGTCGGTGGTCAGCGGCTCCCGGTCCAGCTCGGGGTGCCAGGGGGCGGCGTGGCCGGGGTACTGCTCGGCGACGACCAGGTCGAAGTCGCGCGCCCAGGTCTCGCGCAGCGCCGCCTCGGGCTCGTGCTGGGTCATCGTGACGCGCAGCCGCGGGTGCTCGCGGGCGAGCGCGGCCAGGGTCTGCGGCATCAGCGCGAGCGCGGCCGACTGGAAGACCGCGAGCCGGATGGTGCCGGTGGCCTCGTGCAGCGACGCGTCGAGGTCGGACTCGGCGAGCTCGAGCCGTTCGAGGATCGGTCTCGGTGTGCGCGACCAGGATCTCGGCCTGCGGGCGTCAGCTGGACCCGGCGGCCGACCTTGCGCAGCAGCGCCACCCCGACCTCCTTCTCGAGCTGAGCCAGCTGCTGCGAGACCGACGACGGGCTCTGGTGCAGCGCTGCGGCGACCTCGGCGAGCGTGCCGCGCAGCTGCAGCTCGCGGAGCAGGCGGAGGCGTCGGACGTCGAGCACGAATCCTCCGATCGTGAAGCAGAACTGACGGATACCGGTCAGAAAAGATCGCTTTATCTTATCGGAATCCGGTCGGACAACTGGCGTACCATGACCGAGACGACGCGACACCACGGGCGACACGCGGCCGACCTCGAGCTGGCGGACGAGGTCGACGTCCTGGTGCGCCGCTGGCTGGCGGAGGCCGCCGAGCAGCCGGATGGACCCTGCCGCGCCGCAGCTCGCCGGCCTGCTCAAGGACCCGGCCGGCCTGGCCTTCACGGTCGGCTTCGTCGACGGCGTGATCCGGCCCGAGGACCCGCGCGTCGCGGCGCGCCAACTGCGCCGACCTGGCCCGCGACGTCCCGGGCTTCCTGCCCTGGCACCTGCGTGCGGCGGTGCGCGTCGGCGCGCTCGCCGGTCGGATCGCTCCCCGGCCTGGTGATCCCGGTCGTCCGGCGGGCGCTGCGCGAGATGGTCGGCCACCTCATCGTCGACGCGACCGACGCGCCGCCTGGGCCGCGCGATCGCGAAGATCGCGCGACGGGCTCCCGGCTCAACATCAACCTGCTCGGCGAGGCCGTCCTCGGTGAGCGCGAGGCCGCAGCGTCGCCTCGAGGGCACCCACCGGCTGCTCGCCCGCGACGACGTCGACTACGTCTCGATCAAGGTGTCCTCGACGGTCGCGCCGCACCAGCCGTGGGCCTTCGACGAGGCGGTCGACCACGTCGTCGAGCAGCTCACCCCGCTCTACCGCCGGGCCGCCGCGGCGAGCCCGACGAAGTTCATCAACCTCGACATGGAGGAGTACCACGACCTCGACCTCACCATCGCGGTCTTCACCCGGATCCTCGACGAGGCCGAGTTCCTCGACCTCGAGGCCGGCATCGTGCTGCAGGCCTACCTGCCCGACGCGCTGCCGGCGATGATCCGGCTGCAGGAGTGGTCCGCGGCCCGGCGCGCGCGCGGCGGCGCGCCGATCAAGGTGCGCGTCGTCAAGGGCGCCAACCTGCCGATGGAGCGCGTCGAGGCGTCGCTGCACGACTGGCCGCTGGCGACCTGGCGCACCAAGCAGGACTCCGACACCAACTACAAGCGGGTCCTCGACTACGCGCTGCACCCCGAGCGGATCGCGCAACGTGCGGATCGGCGTCGCCGGCCACAACCTCTTCGACGTCGCCTTCGCCTGGCTGCTGGCCGGCGAGCGCGGCGTCCGCGACGGCGTCGAGTTCGAGATGCTGCTGGGCATGGCGCAGGGCCAGGCCGAGGCCGTACGCCGCGACGTCGGCGGGCTGCTGCTCTACACGCCCGGTCGTGCACCCGCGGGAGTTCGACGTCGCCATCGCCTACCTGATCCGCCGCCTCGAGGAGGGCGCGAGCCAGGACAACTTCATGTCCGCGGTCTTCGAGCTGCACGACGACGAGCGCGCTGTTCGAGCGGGAGCGGGACCGGTTCCGCGCGTCGCTGGCCGGCCTCGACGACGCCGTGCCCGACGCCGAACCGCGTGCAGGACCGTCGCGAGCCGGTGGCCGACGACGACCAGGTCGAGTTCGCCAACACGCCCGACACCGACCCGTCGCTGCGCGGGCAACCGGGCCTGGGGCCGCGCGATCCTGGCGCGCGTCCCGACCTCGCAGCTCGGCGCCGACCTGGTCGCGGCCACCACGCTGACCACCGCCGACGCAGCTCGACGACGCGATCGGCACCGCGGTCGGTGCGGCTGCGGACTGGGGCGCGTCGCTCCGGCGCGGAGCGGGCCGCCGTCCTGCGCCGTGCGCGGTGCGAGCTGGAGCGGCGTCGCGGCGACCTGCTCGAGGTGATGGCCGCCGAGTGCGGCAAGACCCTCGACCAGGCCGACCCGGAGGTCTCCGAGGCGATCGACTTCGCCCACTACTACGCCGAGCTCGCCGAGGAGCTCGACCGGGTCGACGGCGCGGTCGCCTCACCCGGTCGCGCTCACCGTGGTGACGCCGCCGTGGAACTTCCCGGTCGCGATCCCGGCCGGCTCGACGCTGGCCGCCCTCGCCGCCGGCTCGGCCGTCGTCATCAAGCCGGCGCCCGCAGGCCGCGCGCTGCGGCTCGGTGATGGTCGAGGCGCTGCTGGGCCGCCGGCGTGCCGCGCGACGTGCTGCAGCTCGTGCACGTCGACGAGAACGACCTCGGCCAGCAGCTGGTCGCCGACCCGCGGGTCGACCGGCTGATCCTCACCGGTGCCTACGAGACCGCCGAGCTGTTCCGCTCCTTCCGCCCCGACCTGCCGCTGCTGGCCGAGACCAGCGGCAAGAACGCCATGATCGTGACCCCGACCGCCGACCTCGACCTCGCGGTCAAGGACGTCGTCGCGCTCGGCCTTCGGCCACGCCGGGCAGAAGTGCTCGGCGGCGTCGCTGGTGATCCTGGTCGGCTCGGTCGCGACCTCGCGGCCGCTTCCGCGAGCAGCTGGTCGACGCCGTCGGCTCGCTGCACGGTCGGCTGGCCGTCGGAGGCCGGCACCCAGATGGGGCCGGTCATCGAGCCGGCCGCCGGCAAGCTGCTGCACGCGCTGACCACGCTCGCAGGCCGGTGAGCGCTGGCTCGTCGAGCCGCGGCAGCTCGACGACGAGGGGCGGCTGTGGTCGCCGGGGGTGAAGGACGGCGTCCGGCCCGGACTCGGAGTTCCACCTGACCGAGTACTTCGGTCCGGTCCTCGGCATCATGACCGCCGACACGCTCGAGGAGGCGATCGCGCTCCAGAACGCGATCGACTACGGCCTCACCGCCGGCCTGCACTCGCTCGACGCCGACGAGATCGCGCTCTGGCTCGACCACGTCCAGGCCGGCAACCTGTACGTCAACCGCGGCATCACCGGCGCGATCGTGCGGCGCCAGCCGTTCGGCGGCTGGAAGAAGTCGGCCGTCGGCGCCGGCACCAAGGCCGGCGGACCGAACTACCTGGTCGGCCTCAGCGACTGGGCCTCGGCCCCGGCCACCGCGTCCGGACCGGTCGCCGCCCGCCGTACGCCCCCTGCTGGAGGCGGTCGCGTCGCACCTCGCCGAGGAGGTCGCAGTCTCGGTGTCGCGGGCGCTGCGCCAGCGACGCGGCCGCGTGGGCGGCAGAGTTCGGGGTGGCCCGGGACGTCTCCGCGCTGACCGCCGAGCGCAACGTGCTGCGCTACGTCGCCACCCCGGTGCTGGTGCGGCTCGCGGACGGCGGCTCGCTCGGCGACCTGGTGCGGGTGGTGGCTGCGGGTGCGCTCGCGGGCGCTCCGGTGCGTGTGTCCAGCGGCGTCGAGCTCCCCGCCGAGGTCGCCGCTGCCTTCGCAGCGGCCCGGGTCTCGGTGCTGGTCGAGGACGACGCGGCCTTCCACGCCTCGGCGTCGCGGCTGACCGGCCGGGTGCGGCTGATCGGTGGCGACGTGGTCGCGCTGGCGGCGGCCACCGGCGGGCGCCCGGACCTCGCGGTCTACGCCCAGCCGGTCACCGAGGCCGGGCGGGTCGAGATGCTGCCGTTCCTGCGCGAGCAGGCGATCAGCCTCACCGCCCACCGGTTCGGCACGCCGGACGACCTCGCGGACCGGGCGCTGGCGCTGCTCTGAGCCGGGGGGTCAGTCGAGGTCGACGATCACCGGGGCGTGGTCGGACGGGCTGCCGGTGCCTTGGGCCGGGTCGCGCTCGTCGGTGTCGATGAAGGCGCCGGTCACCCGCCCGGCGAGCGAGGGTGAGCCGAGCACGAAGTCGATCCGCAGGCCGCGGTTGCGTTCGAAGCGCTGTCGGTAGTAGTCCCAGTAGGTGTAGACGTCCGGGCCGGGGGTGTGGGTCCGGGTCACCTCGACGTACCCGTCGTCGAGGAAGGCCTGGAAGGCGGCCCGCTCCGGCGCCGTGACGTGCGTCGACGTCTTGAACTGCGCCATGTCGAAGACGTCCTCGTCGAGCGGCGCGATGTTCCAGTCGCCGACCAGCGCGGTGTCCTCGCCGGCCCAGGCGGTGGCGGCGGCGCGCAACCGGGCCAGCCACTCGAGCTTGTAGACGTAGTGCGGGTCGTCGACCTTGCGGCCGTTGGGCACGTAGAGGGACCAGATGCGTACGCCGCCGCAGACCGCCCCGATCGCGCGGGCCTCGACGTCCAACGGGCCGGCCGCGTCCTTGGCGAAGCCGGGCATCCCCTCGAAGCCGACCTGGACGTCGTCCAGCCCGACCCGGCTGATGATCGCCACACCGTTCCACTGGCTGGTGCCGGCGGCGGCGACGTCGTACCCCCGGCCCTGGAGGCCCATCAGTGGCAGCTGGTCCTCGCGGGCCTTGGTCTCCTGCAGCGCGAGCACGTCGATCTCGTGCCGATCGAGGAGGGCCTCGACGCGGTCGATGCGGGAGCGGAGGGAGTTGACGTTCCACGTGGCGATGCGCACAGCGCCAGCCTAAGGTGGCGAGCATGAGACGACTTCTCGGGATCCTCGCCGCCGCTGTCCTCGCCGCACCGCTCGCGGCCACCGCCACCGCCGCCGCCGGACCACCGCGACACAGCGACCTCGAGTGGCAGTCGGTCAACGTCGCCACCGACCAGCAGTTCCGCGGCCTCGACGCGGTCAGCTCGAAGACCGCCTGGGTCGGGGGCAGCAAGGGCGGCGTCTGGCGGACCAAGGACGGGGGTCGGTCCTGGACCGACGTGTCGCCGGAGGGCGCCGAGGGGCTGCTCTTCCGCGACGTCGAGGCGAAGAACGACAAGGTCGCCCTGGCGATGTCGATCGGTGAGGGGACCGACAGCCGGATCTACCGCACCACCAACGGGGGGCGGAGCTGGACCCAGACCTTCGTCAACGACGACCCGGCGGCGTTCTACGACTGCATGGCGATGTGGCCCGGAGACAAGCGCGGCATCGCGATGAGCGACCCGGTCGGCGGGAAGTTCCGGATCATCTCGACCCGCGACGGCGGCGCCTCCTGGCAGCTGGTCGACCCGACGGGGATGCCGGACGCCGTCGCAGGCGAGTTCGGCTTCGCCGCGAGCGGGACCTGCCTGGTCACGGACGGCAGCCGCGACGCCTACCTCGCCTCGGGCGGTACGGCGTCGCGCATCTTCGTCACTCGCGACCGCGGGCTGACCTGGTCGGCGCGGGAGTCGACGATCCCGGCGTCCGCTGCGGGCGGCGTCTTCTCCCTGGCGTTCCGGCACGGCGACGGCATCGCGGTCGGAGGCGACTTCGAGGCCCCCGACAACGGTGTGGACATGTCGGCCCGCTCGCGTGACGGCAAGACCTGGCTCAACGGTGGCGACCTCACCGGCTACCGCTCCGGAGTCGACTGGCTCTCGCGCGACGTCGCCATCGCCGTCGGCCCGACCGGCAGCGACGTGACCCGCGACGGCGGCCGGTCGTGGACGGCCTTCAGCACGGTCCCGCTGGACGCCGTGCAGTGTGTGTCGACGACGTGCTGGGGGAGCGGCCCGGCCGGGACCGTCGTACGCCTCTCGCGACACTGAGTCCTGACGCCCTTCCGCTTGGCGCCCGGAGCAGACTGGTCGGATGGACACGACCCGCACGACCCTGCTGCAGAAGAAGGCAGAGCTCGACGACCAGATGGAGCGGCTCCAGGAGCTGCCGGGGGAGCGCGGCGAGATCTCCTTCGGCAAGCGCGTGGGGGAGGGCACCTCGATCGCCGTCGACCGGCTCTCGCAGGTCGCCGTGCACGACAAGATGCAGGTCACCATGGTCGACGTGGAGCGGGCGATCGCCAAGCTCGACGACGGCACGTACGGCGCCTGCGACGCGTGCGGCCGTCCGATCGGCGACGGCCGGCTCGAGGCGCTGCCCTGGGCGACGCTCTGCGTGGACGACGCCGCCACCCGCTGATTCGGAGCGTGGCCCGAGGGCGCCGTAAAGTGACCGCCCGTGGCTCTAACCATCGGCATCGTCGGACTCCCCAACGCGGGCAAGTCGACCCTCTTCAACGCTCTGACCAAGAACGACGTCCTCGCGGCGAACTACCCGTTCGCCACCATCGAGCCGAACGTCGGCGTCGTTGGCGTCCCCGACGACCGGCTCCCGCAGCTGGCCGAGGTGTTCGGGTCGGCCAAGATCCTGCCCGCGACGGTCGAGTTCGTCGACATCGCCGGGATCGTTCGCGGCGCCTCGGAGGGGGAGGGACTGGGCAACAAGTTCCTCTCCCACATCCGTGAGTCCGCGGCGATCTGCCAGGTCACCCGGGTCTTCCGCGACGAGGACGTCACCCACGTCGACGGCGAGGTCAACCCCGGCAACGACATCTCCACCATCCAGACCGAGCTGATCCTCGCCGACCTGCAGACGGTCGAGAAGGCTATCCCGCGGCTGGAGAAGGAGGCCCGGATGAACAAGTCCCAGGCCGCCGTGCTCGACGCCGTGAAGGAGGCGCTCGGACACCTGGAGGCCGGTACGCCGATCATCGCCACCAAGGTCGACCGCGCCCTGATCCGCGAGCTGTCGCTGATGACCGCCAAGCCTTTCATCTACGTCTTCAACTGCGATGCCGACGAGCTGGCCGACGAGGCGCTCAAGACCAAGATGCAGGAGCTGGTCGCGCCGTCCGAGGCGATCTTCCTGGATGCGAAGTTCGAGGCCGAGCTGGTCGAGCTGGGCGACGACGACGAGGCCCGCGAGATGCTCACCGAGATGGGTGTCGACGAGCCCGGTCTCGAGACGCTGGCCCGGGTCGGCTTCGACACCCTCGGCCTGCAGACCTACCTCACCGCCGGCCCCAAGGAGACCCGCGCCTGGACGATCCCGCAGGGCGCGACCGCCCCCGAGGCCGCCGGCGTGATCCACACCGACTTCCAGCGCGGCTTCATCAAGGCCGAGATCGTCTCCTTCGACGACCTGATCGCGGTCGGCACCATGCAGAAGGCCAAGGAGGCCGGCAAGGTCCGCATGGAGGGCAAGGACTACGTGATGGCCGACGGTGACGTGGTGGAGTTCCGCTTCAACGTGTGAAGGCCCAGGTCAGGTGCCTGATTGGCCTCGCTTGCCCCCGTTCTGCCCCGTTGGAGCCAAGACTTCCTCCGCAAGGGTCGACGCCCCGTTACCCGTCTTGTCCCCGGCCGACGGCCACAGGTGTGAGTACGTCTCCAGCGTGGTGCTCGGTTTGGCATGGCCCAGCGCCGTGGTGCAGGCGGATGCCCTCCTGGCCGGCTGCAGTGAGGGTCTTGCGCCACCAGTAGCCGATCGTGTTCTGGTGCGGCGGTTTGTCCTCGCCGCCGGCGAACAGCCAGTCGCCTCGATGACCGAGGTCGGCGTACCGCGCCAACACTGCCAGCAGCGCGTCGGGCATCGGAACGTCGCGCTCTGAGCCGTACTTGGGCAACCGGATCTCAACCTGGCCGCCCCCGGCGCGCTGCAGCTGGCGACGGAGGAAGTCGACGTCGTCGAACTTCAGGGCGGCGGCCTCGCCGAGCCGGAGCCCCGCGAACGCGCAGACCGCGATGAACGCGACCAACCGCTTGCCGGTGCGCTCCGGCGACCGGCGTCCGGGGCGAGACGGTCGAGACGTCGCGGTGGTCCTCCAGGGCGCGACTCAGGGTCTCCGTGTCGTGGGGGCCGACGTGCCTGTGGTCGCCGATGAAGAAGGTGGGCGTGCCGCGGGCTCCGCTTGCTTCGGCGCTGGCGACGTCCGCGCGCACCTTGGCGGCGGTGTCCTCGTGCTCGAGGTCGCGCAGGAACCGCTCGACGTCGAGCCCGAGGTGGGCGGCGTGCCGGGCCAGGTCCGTGGGCTCGAGCTGGTCGGGGTGGGCGAACAGGACATCGTGCATCTCCCAGAAGCGGCCCTGTGCCTGGGCGGCGACCGCCGCCCGGGCTGCGAGCTCGGCGTGCGGGTGCACGTCGACCAGGGGGAGGTGCCGGAACACGTAGCGGAGCTGATCGCCGAACCGCTCTCGCAGCTCGGCAGCAACGCCCGTGGTCCGCGCGCAGAAAGGGCACTCGTACCCGCCGTACTCCACGAGGGTGAGCGGGGCGTCGAGAGGCCCGCGGACGTGATCATCGGCTGGGTGCACGGGTCGGTCGAGGACGCGGGGCAGGTCGGCGTCGGTCTGACCGGCGTGCGCGGCAAGGCCGAAGCTCGCCCAGCCGACCAGGGTCGCGAGGACGGCGGCGATCAGCACGCCGACCACGGCCTGGTCGCGCATGGTGGGGTCGGTGAAGGCGATGCTGGCGATGAGCAGCGAGACGGTGAAGCCGATCCCGGAGAGTGCGGCTCCGCCGAGGACGTGCCCGAACCCGACCCCAGTCGGCAGGCGGCCCGCGCCGCTGCGGACGCCGACCCAGGCGGCGAGCGAGATGCCGACGAGCTTGCCGACGACGAGCCCGATGACCACGGCCCAGGTCAGGCGTGCGGAAAGGGCGTCGGCGAGGACGCCGCCGCGCAGGTCAATGCCTGCGTTGGCGAACGCGAAGACCGGGACGATGACGTAGCTGGCCACGGGGTGCAGCCTGGTCTGGAGTCGCTCGTTGACGGACACGGCGCGGACCAGCTCGCGGTGAGCGGACCGTCCGGACTCGACACCGGGCGACTGCCGGAAGGCGCGGAAGCGCCTCGTGGCGCGTTCGACCGCTTCGTGCCGGGGTTCGTGGGCGGCCACCAGTAGGCCGCCGAACATGCCCGCGATGGAGGCGTGCAGGCCGGCCTCCAGGGTGGCCAGCCAGAGCGCCAGCCCGACCACGAGGTACGGCGTCGCAGGCGAGACGCCGTACCGGCTCATCAGGCCCATCAGGGCGCCCAGTCCCGCCATGGCGGCGAGCGCTCGCCGGGTCCAGGGAGTCGCCGTACACCAGGCCGATGACGCTGACCGCCACGATGTCGTCGATCACGGTGAGGGTCAGCAGGAACATTCGCAGCTGGGTGGCGAACGTCGGACCGACCACGGCGAGTGCACCGAGCAGGAACGCGGTGTCGGTCCCGATGACCACGCCCCAGGCGCGGGCCGCCTCGCCGCCCGGTGTCAGCGCCAGGAAGAGCAGGGCGGGGACGACGAGTCCGCCGACGGCGGCGATGACCGGGATGGCAGCGCGCCGAGGCGTGGTCAGCTCGCCGACGGAGAACTCGCGCCGGACCTCCAGGCCGATGACGAAGAAGAACATCGCCATCAGGCCGTCGTTGACCCAGTGCCCCAGGTCCATGGACAGGTCCCAGCCGGCCACCGAGATGCCGGCCTGGGCCGTCCACAGGGCTTCGTAGGTCCCGGACCACAGAGAGTTGGCCCAGACAAGGGCAGCCACCGTGGCCGTCAGCAGCAGTCCGGCGCTGCCGGCCTCGGTGCTCAGGAACTGTCGGGCGGGCATCGAGAGCTGGGCGACCAGGGACTGCCGCCGGACGCGCGTCTCGGTCAGGTCGTCATGCGGCCGGTCGTTCGTCATTCGGTCCCCGACCCTTCTGCGGGCCCGACCGGACGCGCCGACCCGGTCGATCGTCGACGGTCATCGCGCCGGCGGGGAGGGTCGGTCGCCACGGCGCAGTGGGCCACGCCCGCGATGAGCAGGCCCACGACGGTCGTCGTGAACACGATGTGCGCGCCCAGGGTGAGGAACTCGTGCACGGTCAACGCCTCCGTTCGTCAGCGGGTACCGAGAAAGCTCGATACCTTCTGACTTACGAAACGCTGCGCGTAGCGGAGTTGTTCCGATTCGGGTTGGTGACTCGGCTCACGGGGTGGGCTGCACCATGACGGCCCAGATCATCTCGAGGCTGCGGTCCATCCAGTCCGGAGCCACGCTGCCGCGCCGGACCATCTCGCCGAGGTAGGCGCCGAACATGAGGCTCACCACGCCGTCGGCGTCCACGTCCGGGTGGAGCAGTCCCTCACCCACGTCCTCGCGGATCCGCGACACCAGCGCCTCGTCGTACGGTCGCAGCTCACCGCGGAACAGGTCGGTGAACTCCGGGTCCGAGTTGCCCACGATCGCCGCCAGTCCCCCGGGTCCCAGGATGTCACTCATCTGCCGCCACGCCTGCTCGAGCGCAGAGCGGATCTTGTCGCGCACGGTGCCCTCGGTCGGCACCTCGGGGACGCCGATCGCGTTCGCCAGGGCCGCGGTGAGCAGCTCTGCGCGGTTCGCGTGACGTCGGTAGATGGAGGTCTTGGCGACCCCGGCCCTCGCCGCGACGCCTTCGACGGTCACCGCGGACGGTCCGCCCTCTCGGAGGAGGGCGAGGACGGCGGACTCGAGGCGATGGTCGAGATCCGCCTGCCGCGGGCGGCCCGGTCGCGACGCGCCGTCGGACGACGCCGATGGTGCGGGTGCCTTTGGCACGAGCTGACTCCTGAGATAAGATACGCTGTACGTAGCGTTTTAGTTACTGATGAAAGGAGCGTAGTCCACATGACAGACCTCGGCTACATGATCTGGTTCTTGGGCACGGCGGCCTTCACCATCACCGTCCTGGCGGTCGGCACCCTGGCGGCCGCCGGCATCGTGCCCCGCCGCACGCGATCGTCCGGGAGCCCGGACCCACGTCCGGGCCAGCGCGAGCAAAAACAGGGTGCGGCGACCCGACGGGAGGAGTCCTCATGGAGGCACTGACGGCCATCGTCGTCGTCCTGGCGCTGCCGGTCCTGATCCACGTCGTGCTGACCGTCGCCCTGGAGGAGGCGGACCGGCGGGCCGGAGCCGGATCGGCCGCGGCCACTGCTCCGGACGAAGGGACGTCATACCTCGAGGTGGGAGCCTGGTCGGGCCGGACATACCCGCGGGGCGCCGTGGTCGTGGGCTACAACGGCAAGCAGCACAGCCGCGCCGCGGTGCGCTGGGCCGCGCAGGAGGCGGCCCGTCGCGAGGCACCGCTCGTCGTGCTCTACGCCGCCGACTATCCCGGCATGACGGGACCACCCGGCGTCGGTGTCTACTACCGCGACCCCGGGGCCCTAGAGGCCGCCGAGGAGCTGACCGCCTCGGGCGTGGCCGAGGCCATGGCGGCCGCTCCCGGGCTCGACGTGGCAGGTGCCACCGAGGTGACCTCGGCCGGCTGGGCGCTCGCGGAGGCGAGTCGGGCCGCATCCCTGGTCGTCGTGGGCAGCCGCGGCCGTCGCGGCGTGCTCGGTGCGCTGCGGCGCTCGGTGGGGTCCGAGGTCGCCCGTGGGTCCCGCGCCCCGGTGGTCGTCGTGGGAGGGGAGACGAGCGGCACCGGGGACCGGAGCGCCGCGTCACCCGCGGCGCCGGGTGGGCGAGCGACCTAGGGCGTCGTGAACCTGCCGGCGGTGAAGGTGACTCGGCGGATACACCAGTGTGGGGCGACGGACCTCGGGCGCACGTCCCTGACGCAGCGTGTCCTGTCTCGGACTGACGGGTCCCGGCTGGGGATCGGGGGGTCCCTAGCCGGGACTCTCACGCAGGCGTGCTGGCTCTCGACTGTTGCGACCCACAGGCGTGCACCCGACTGTGGGCTTCAGGCAGAGGTGGGCTGGATCGCCGTTGCGGTGGAGGTTCCAGGAGCAGACGACGACCTTCGGTCTGCCGGCTTCCGAGAGGCTGCCGACGTCGATGTTTCCGCCCTGGCCCTGGCCGTTCTGCGCCGCGGTGGCTGCTGACCAAGAAGTGCCGGTCGCCGTGCAACCGACCGGTCGCGTCGTGCGTAACCGTATCGACGTCCCACCCGGGGCGCTGGTCGAGAGAGCGAGTATCACCGTGCGCACCCCCACCGTCCTCCTGCTGTCCCTTGTCGCGACCGGGGGCCTCGTCTGCGGCCCCGGCGCAGCTGCCCTCACCGCTGCCCCGCCGCCCGAGATCGGCTGGGTCAAGGGCGTCGTCGTCGACCGCGCGGGCCACCCCGTCGCGGGCGCTCTGGTCAACGTCCTGCGCTCTGCGGAGGTCCCCGAGACCGGCCTGGTGCCCGAGAAGACCGACCGCCGGGCGGTGACCGCTGACGACGGGACGTTCCGGGTCCGGCAGGGCGCCGGCGGCTACCTCGTGCAGGTCTGCGAGCCGGACGAGGACATCCCGACCGTGTGCGACGAGATGGCCTCGGGGGTGGACTTCGCGATCACCTACGTCGGCGGCTCAGACACCACCGACAGCTGGGTGCTGCAGCATTCGCTGCTCCCCGTGACCTCGGAGGCCCGTGACCTCGGGGAGGTCACGGTCCGGCCGACGGCGACGCTGGCCGGCACGATCGCGGGAGCGCCCAAGGGCGAAGAGGTGCGCGTCATGCGTCTCAATGACACGGTCGCCTTCCGCACCTGGACCGACGCCGGCGGCGACTATCGCTTCGAGGACCTCGTGCCGGGTCGCTACTACGTGGCATTCGGTGGCTCTGGCGGGCTGCCCAGGTCGTCGGCACCGGTCGACCTCACCGCCGACACGACGACGGACGTCGATGGCACGTTCGACACGGGTGCCCGGCTCCGTGCCCGGCTCGCACCCGTCTCCAGCACCTCGCCGCGAGGCACCGAGGTGCTGCTGCGCCGCAGTGGGGGCGCGATGGTCGCGGCGGCGTACGCCGACGGACGCGGCCGGATCGAGGTCGACGGCCTGACGCCGGGTCGCTACGTCGCCACCGTCGGCGGCCCCGGCACGGCGTGGCGAGCGACGTCCGTGGCGGTTACCGTCCTCGGAGCGCACGAGACCCTGCGGCCGACCATCCGCCTGCACCCCGGTACCACCGTGCGCGTGGCGGTGCGGGAAGGTCGGCGTCGGGTCACCTTCGTCCCGGTGGAGATCCGCGACGGCCGAGGAACGCCCGTCGGCAGCACCGTCGTCGACAACCGGGGCACCGTTGAGGTGAGCGGCCTCAGTCGCGGCCGGTACGTCCTGGTGGCGGCCGGAGCCGAGCACTTCGGCACCGTGCGCCTCTTCGCGAGCGGACGTGACACCGTGCGGGTCCTCCCCGCGCTGAGCCTTGACCGCGAGTTCCTGACGCTGCGTGGCCGGACCGCCCCGCACGCCGTTGTCGAGGCTACGACCAGCGATCTGTGCCCGCCCGACGAGACGCCCCGATTCGGGACCTTCCAGGAGCTGGTCTCCGCCGACGCACTCGGTCGCTACCGCATCGACCGGTTGGTCCCTGGTCGCTACATGCTCGGTGCCGACGGCTGGCCACGCGAGCACGCCCCGCGCTGCTGGTCGGGGGTGCGGCTGCGGCACGACCTGCGTCGCGACCTGCCGCTGCGCGAGGGTGTCACGGTGACCGGGCGGCTGGTCTACGCCGGCACCACCCTGCCGGTCGTCACGCCGCTGAGCTACGAGCTGTTCCACCGGCCCCGCCTGACCACCAACCCCACCGAGGAGCACCCGACCAGGGCGCGCACCCTGCGCGCGACCGGACGTTTCACCATTGAGCGGGTCCACCCCGAGGCTGTGGTCACCGGTCGGCTCGCGCGCGAGGCCGGCGAGGGGATCAACCACCCGAGCTACTTCGTCACCTTCCCCTTCCAAGACGGTACGCCGTACTGGCTCGACACCGAGACGTCCCGCCCCGAGATCCCTGCGTCAGGCTCGGTGGTCCTCGGAGACGTCGAGGTCGTGACCCACGGGAGCTGAGCACCGATCAGCAGGCGGACGGTCGACATGCGCTCGGTCCGGACACCCCATGGGATCTACGGCCATATCGGTGTCACACCAGCGCGAACGGGAACGACGTCGCCGACCTGTGGTTGGTGAAGGCCGGGGGAAGGAGAGCGAGCTGGTCGTTGGATGGTTCCCGGGTTCGCGGTGGGGAATCCTTTCGCACTGGCGCTGGTTCAGCCGGCATGATCATCGGACTGATTGGTAGCGGAAACATCGGCGGCACCGTGGCGCGACTCTCGGTGCGTGCAGGTCACGACGTTGTGCTCAGCAACAGACGCGGTCCCGACACGCTTGTCGGGCTGGTCTCGGAGCTCGGACCGCGGGCGAGGGCAGCCACACCGACCGAAGCTGCGGCGGCGGGCGACATCGTTGTCGTCACCGTTCCGCTCAACGCGTACCGCGATGTGCCGGTCGAGCCGCTTCGAGGAAAAGTTGTCATCGACACCAACAACTATTACCCCGACCGCGACGGCCACATTGCCGAGCTCGACGACGAGTCGACGACGACCAGCGAGCTCCTGCAGTCCCATCTTGCCGACTCTCAGGTGGTGAAGGCGTTCAACAACATCTACGTGGAGCATCTCGCGACGCTCCACCGACCCGCCGGCGACCCGGAGCGATCCGTCCTCGCCATCGCCGGTGACGACCCAGCGGCCAAGAGCTCAGTCACCGAGTTCCTCGACTCGATCGGGTACGACGCCTTCGACGTCGGCCCTCTCGCCGAGGGCTGGCGATTCCAGCGGGACACGGCGGCGTACGTGCAGCCCTACGCCCTGCCCGGCACCACGTACCCGACCTGGACGGCGCGTCCGGTGTCCGCGGCGATCCTGGAGCCAGAACTTCAGGCAGCCCAGCGCTACCGCGACATGTGAGGCAACCCGAAGCGCGATGGGTGTTCGTCCGCAGCGGCTCGAAGATTCCTACGGGGTGAAAGACCATCTCGGGACGCACGGTCAGCGGCCGATCAGCGTCGGCCGCCATCGACGTGGATCGTCTGGCTGTCGATGTAGCTCGAGCGGAGGAGCCAGATCGCTGCGTCGACGACGTCGTCCAGTTCGCCGTACCGGCCGACAAGGGTCTGCTCGGCCGCCTCGGCGAGGAACGCCGGCTTCGCCTCGCCCTTGCCGTCCCAGGATCCGCTGTCGACGATGCCCGGCGCGATCGCGTTGACCCGGACGGGGGTGAGGTTCGCGGCGAGGTGGCGGACGGCGAAGTCGACCGCACCATTGGTGATTCCCTTGACGATCGACCCCGGACCTGGTCGCCAGCCGACGACGCCAGCGAAGAGCGTCATCGAGTGGCGGATCTCGAAGTGCTTGGCGACGAGAAGTGGGCCGATCACCTTCGTCTCGAACGCGGCGACGAGGCGGTCGCGGTCGAGGTCCGCGATCGTGGCGCCGTATGGGTCCGAGCCGAGGGTCACGACGTGGTCGACGGCGCCGATCGTCGTGGCGGCGGCGGCAATCGATGCCTCGTCCGTGAGGTCGAGACCCACGGCGCCCTCGATCGTCCGCGGGTCGCGTGCCCCGACCACCACGTCCATGCCAACTTGTCGCGCCCGCGCTGCGATGGCCGCGCCGATGCCCCGTCCGCCGCCGATCACCAGGACTCGCTGTCCGTCTAGTTCTGTCATGGCGCCACGGTATGCTTTAGATACCGAGTTACTGCAAGGGAACCGGAGGATGCCGATGGACTACGACGTGATGGCTCGCACCTGTCCCTCCCGCGTCGTGCTCCATCGCATCGGCGCCCGCTGGACGGTCTTCATCATCAACGCGCTCGAGCAAGGGCCGAAGCGCTTCGTCGAGCTCAAGACGCACATTCAGGGCATCACCCCGAAGGTCCTCACCGAGACACTGAGGACCCTCGAGCGCGACGGCCTCATCGCTCGCACCGACTACGAGGAGAAGCTGCCCCGCGTCGAGTACGAGCTCACTGAGCTCGGCCGTTCACTGCTGGTGCCGCTGCGCGCAGTGCGACTCTGGGCTGAGGCGCACGTTCCGGAGATCCAAGCCGCGAATGCGGCGGCGGTGATGCCGCCGGGCGATCGCTGATCGCGGCACAGGCCAGATGGCCGAACAAGGGCTCAGTGCGAGTACGTTGAGTCAGTGAAGCCGCCAGTGCGCCGTCCGGTCCGAATTGCGATCGTCAACGATTACGACGTCGTGGTCCAGGGCCTGGCGCGCATGTTCGATTCGCTCAAGGACCGCATCGAGGTGGTCGAGGTCTCCACCAATCAGCCCGGTGTGGCTCGAGTGGACATCGCGCTCGTCGACTCGTTCGCTCAGACCCGGGACGTGAACGAGGTGCTGGCTGAGGCCAATGCCGAGCGGTTCGTCTTCTACAGCTGGAGTCTGGAACCTGACCTCATCGATACGTGGGCACGCTTCGGGGTCGTGGCCTTCCTGGACAAGCGATTGACCGCGGAGGAACTCGCTGACGCGCTCGAGCGGATCCATCAAGGCGAGAGCGGCGTGGTGAGCTCCGACTATCCGCCCTCCGTCGACTTCGACCTGGGCGACTGGCCCGGCCGCGACCACGGACTCAGTGCCCGCGAGGCCGAGGTCATCGCGCTGATCACCCAGGGCCTGTCGAACGATGAGATCGCCGCCCGTACCTACATGAGCGTCAACACGATCAAGACCTATATCCGCACGGCGTACCGGAAGATGGGAGTGGACAGCCGGACGCGCGCGGTTCTCTGGGGCATCGACCACGGATTCCGCCCCGACAACATCGCAGCCAAAGCACCCGACAAGGTGCCGTGAGCGGTCGTGCGAGCCGTCGGAGCGGGTCAGACGCCCGGGAGTTCCGCGGACCTTCGTGGATAGCGGTTGCGTTCGCTCACGCTGCCGTCGACCCGGCGAACCACGTGCTCGAGACCTCGCACACGAGCCTCGTTGCGGCCGACCTCGATGGCGGACTCTCGGCTGAGGTACTCACCGGGTAGTTGACTGCGTCCCTCGATCGAGTTTCGCCACATCCCATCCACGCAGCACGTCGTCTCGATGGGCTCACCCATTGCTTCATCCCCTCCCGTCGAAGCGTGCCCGTCCGGGCGCGCTGTCTCCCCTCAAGCTCGCCTATACCCGTTTTGCTACACGAACCGACGACAGCCCGGGGTTTCTCGCCAGAAACACCCCTAGGGGTGGGGTGGGAGCACGCCCGGGCGGGCGGCGGGCGAATCGCGGCGACCCCAGGTGCTGACCAGGACGCTGGACCCGACGATGGTGTCGGGGTCGGCCATCAGCTCAACGAACCGATCGATCTCTTCCGGCGTGATCCCTTGGCCGATGAGGTCGACCCTCACCTGCTGCGCATTTGCGGCCTGCACGACGGCCCATCCGGTGCCGCCGCAGTCAACGGACACATAGCCGCTGGCACCGGTGTCCACCAGCCCGTGACCACGCACGGTACGCAGGGCGTTGGCGGCGAAGTCGCTCACCCCGCCCCGGGTGCCCAAGACCTGGTTGAACGCCTGCGCCATCCGCACGATCAGCTCGTGGTCGGGCCCGTCCCGGTCGATCGTGCGGACCTCACGAGTGTCGAAGTCCTCCACCAGGAGCAGGCCACCGGGCGCCAGGGCATCCACCAGACGGGTCAGCACCTCGAGCCGTTCAGGAAGATGCTGCAGCACGAGCCGCTCGTGAATGACATCCCACGGGCCGTCCGGCACGGGCTGCGTCACCAGGTCAAGCGCGCGCACCTCGAGCTGCGTGCGGTCGCCGGACCGGCACCAACGAGGGTCGAGGTCGACGGCCAGCACCCGCCCATCGGGCCCGACCGTGTCGGCCATCCATCGGGCGACAGAACCGCTCCCCGCACCGACCTCCAGGCAACTGAGTCCCTGCCCCATTCCGAGACGGATCAGATGACCACAGGTCACCGGGTCGAAGACCGACTCCAAGCCGGCGAAGCGATCAGCCGTCTCAGGCTCGGCGTTCGTCAACAGGTACGCCGGCGAGTCATCAGCCATCCAAGCTTTCTACCACCTCAGCGGCCCTCTGCTCCCGGACGAGCATGGGGAGCCATTCGTCCTGGTCTTGCTCAGGCCGTGAGCGCTGGGTCCAGGTCGGCGTACCGGTGGAACCACGGCTGGGCCTCCTCCAGCTGCGCGGCGAGACGGATCAGGAGCCGGTCGGCGCCGAGCGGGCCGACGAACTGGACACCGAGCGGCAGCCCGGAGGCCGTCCAGTGCAGGGGGACCGAGATCGCAGGCCGGCCGGTGAGGTTGGCGAGCTGGGTGTAGGGGACCCAGCCGAGATTGTCGGTGATGAGCTGGTCCAGGACCCCGGTCGCGTTGAGAAGCTTGCCGGCATGCACCTTGGCGATCACCCGCGAGGCCCGCTGCAGCAGGGGCGGCGTGTCGACGGAGCCGACCTTCAGAGGCGGCTTGGCCAACGTCGGGGTGAGCAGGAGGTCGTAGCGCTCGTGGAAGTCAGTGAGCGCGCGGATGTGCAGGTTGACGTTGTCCAGCGACTGGAAGAGCGCCCCGACGCCGGCGGACCGGCCGATCTCGGCGACGGCGAGCGAGTCGGCCGCGAAGGCGCTGTCGGGGGCGCCGAGCCGGCGCTTGATCCCACTGATCTGTCCATGGAGCTGGGCGAACCAGATCGTCAGGAAGTCCCGCGCCAGGGCTTCGTCGTCGTGGGGCGGCGAGACCGGCTCGACCTCGTGGCCGAGCTCAGCGAGGAGCGCGGCGGCCTTCTCGACAGCTGCGATGGCCTCCGGGTCCGGATCCGGGTTGATGGCCGAGGCGGTGGAGAACCCGATGCGCAGGCGCGCCGGCGGCTGGTCGAGTCCCTCGAGGAACGGCTCCGGCCTTGCGGCGACGTACGCCGCGTAGCGCGTCGGCCCGCCCGCGACGACGTCGAGCAGGGCTGCTGTGTCGCGAACCGTGCGCGACAGCACTCCCTGGGTGACCATGCCGAACATCGATTCGCTGCCCTGAGGGCCGTACGGCGTGAGCCCGCGACTGAGCTTCAGCCCGACGAGGCCGTTGCAGGCGGCCGGGATGCGGATCGACCCGCCACCGTCGTTCGCGCCCGCGGCCGGGACGATGCCGGCAGCCACAGCGGCTCCGGATCCTCCGGAGGAGCCGCCGGGGGTGTGGTCGAGGTTCCACGGATTACGCGCCCGTCCCAGCAGTTCGTCCTCGGTGATGCCCTTCGCGCCGAATTCAGGGGTGTTGGTCTTGCCGAAGATGACCAGCCCGGCATCGAGCAAGCGCTGCGTGAGCAGGGCATTCTCATCGGCGACGTCGTACTCCAGGGAGCGAGAACCACAGGTGGTCGGGAACCCGGCGTACTCCTGGGCAAGGTCCTTGACCAGGAACGGCACGCCGGCGAACGGACCCTCCAGGGACTCGGCTGCGCGGGTGTCTGCCACCTCATCCAGCGTCCTGACGATCGCGTTGATCTTCGGGTTGACCTGATCGGCACGCTGTCGGGCGAGGGCCAGGAGATCGGCGGCGGTGACCTGCTTGCCGGCCACGAGGCCGGCCAGGGTGGTGGTGTCGGCACTGAGATATTCATCGAGGCGCATGGCTGAGTGTAGGAGTGTTCCGCGATCTGGCGTTGGAGTTCCCGGACGCGACGTCGAACGGGGAGCAGTATCGGGGAAGTCCCAGTCACTTGGATCCCACCCCTTTCGGGTGAGGCTCATCACTTGTACGCCCATCACGATCAGATAGCACCCGTGCAGCAACTCAGGAGAAGAAGCCCCGATGACGACTGAGGACGCCCAGATCACCGTTCCGCGATCCCCGAACCCGGTCGCAGCGGAGGCGTCCGAGGTCGCCCGCGACCTGGGTGTCGACCCGGCTCGGGGGTTGTCGGCTGACGATGTGGGTGAGCGTCGTGCGTCGTATGGTCCTAATCGGTTGGCGGCTGGGAAGCGGGAGCCTGGTTGGCGGGCGTTCCTGCGGCAGTATGAGGACTTCATGCAGCTGGTTTTGCTGGCGGCGGCGTTGGTGAATCAGCTTGTTACTGGTGAGACGGGTACGACGGTGGTGCTGGCTGGTCTGACTGTGTTCAACGCGGTGATCGGGTTGCGGCAGGAGTCGAAGGCTGAGGAGAGCGTGAAGGCGCTGTCGCAGATGATGAAGTCGATCGCGCGGGTGCGTCGTGGTGGGGTGGCGGTCGAGATCGATGCCGGTGATCTGGTGCCTGGTGATGTGGTGCTGGTGGAGGCTGGGAATCGGATTCCTGCTGATGGTCGGGTGATTCTGGCTGCGACGTTGGAGATCGAGGAGGCTGCGTTGACCGGGGAGAGTCTTCCGGTCGGCAAGTCGACGGTCCCGGTGCCCGGTGAGGAGGTGGCGTTGGGTGATCGGACCTGTATGGCCTATATGAACACCTCGGTCACTCGGGGTCGTGGTGAGTTGATCGTGACGGCGACCGGGATGGGTACCGAGATCGGTCATATCGCTGACATGTTGGCCAATACCGAGACCAGCAAGACGCCGTTGCAGAAGCAGCTGGACTCGTTGTCGAAGATCATCGCGTCGATCGCTGCGGTGGCGTTGGTCATCGTGGTGCTCCTCGGGTTGGCTCGGGGTGAGTCCTTCGACACTCTGTTCGTGACCGGGGTGGCGCTTGCGGTGGCGGCGATCCCGACGGGTCTGCCGGCGGTCGTGACTGCGTTGCTGTCGATGGGGACTCGTGAGATCGCCAACCGGGGGGCGATCGTGAAGCGGCTTCCGGCGGTGGAGACTCTGGGGTCGACGTCGGCGATCTGCTCGGACAAGACCGGCACCTTGACGTTGAACAAGATGACTGCGCGTGAGCTGGTGATCCCTGGTCAGAACCGTTACACGGTGACCGGGGAGGGGTACAGCACGGTCGGTGAGATCAACCATGTCGGTGGTCAGCGTCATGACCTGGATCCCTACCTGTTGCCGATGGTGTTGTGTGCCGATGCGGTGCTGGATGGTGAGTCCTTGATCGGCGACCCGACCGAGGGTGCCCTGATCGTGCTCGGTGCCAAGGGTGGGCTCGACATCGCCGAGACGCGGGCGGTGTTGCCGCGTGTCGCGGAGGTGCCGTTCGACTCCGACTACAAGTTCATGGCGACCTTCCACGAGATGACTGCTGATGATGGGCGTGCGGTGGTGCGCTGCTACGTCAAGGGTGCCCCGGACGTGCTCATCGCGCGGGCTACGACGATCCGGAACCCGGACGGCACGTTGGTGGCGATCACTGATGAGAACCGGCATCTCGCGATCGAGGTCAACGACCAGATCGCGAACGCCGGGGAGCGGGTGATGGTGGTCGCTCAGCGCGACCTGGCCCCGGGTGTGGTCGAGGCTGGGGGAGACCTGATCGGGCACGTCCAGGACCTCACGCTGCTCGCGATGGTCGGGATCGTCGACCCGCCGCGGCCGGAGGCCCGGACCGCGATCGCGGAGTGTCACGATGCCGGTATCCGGGTGCGGATGATCACCGGGGACCACGCCACGACGGCGGCCGCGATCGCGACCGAGCTGGGGATCGAGGGCCGGGCCATCACCGGTGCCCAGTTCGCGGCGATGAGTGATGAGCAGCTCAGTGGTGAGCTCGACGACATCGGGGTGGTCGCCCGGGTGGCTCCCGAGGACAAGGTCCGTCTGGTGCGGTTGCTCAAGGAGAAGGGCAACGTGGTCGCCATGACCGGCGACGGTGTGAACGACGCCCCTGCGTTGAAGACCGCCGACATCGGTGTGGCGATGGGCATCACCGGCACCGAGGTCTCCAAGGAGGCCGCGGTCATGATCCTGACCGACGACAACTTCGCCACCATCGTCGGGGCCGTCTCCTACGGTCGCACGCTCTACGACAACCTGCTGAAGTACCTGCGTTTCCAGATGTCGACCCTGGTCGCCTACATCGCGATCTTCATCGGCGCCGGTGTCATCGGCATCGCCGACGGTGCACCGTTGAACCCGCTGCAGATCCTGTGGCTCAACATGGTCGTCGACATCCCGCTCGCGATCGCTCTCGGCTTCGACCAGCCCGCCCGCGGGCTGATGAGTCGTCCACCGCGCCCGATCGGTGCGCCGGTGCTGTCGCGCAACAACTGGATCCGGCTCTGTGTGCAAGGAGCCGTGATGACGGCCGGTGCCCTGATCGCCTACCAGATCGGTGAGCACCAGGGGGGCGCCATCGTCGCGGCCACCATGCTCCTCACGGCGCTCTCGGTCTTCCACCTCTTCGCGGCCCTGCTCAGCCGCGACCAGACCGAGACGATCTTCGACCGCGACACCTTCCCCGGCATGATGCAGCTACGCCGCTACGGCCTCGCGATCATCGCGATCATCGCGATCACCACCCTCGACTTCCTCGAGCGGATCTTCGGCACCACCTCACTCACCTTCAACCAGTGGGCCATCTGCATCGGCATCGCCGCCTCGATCGTCCTCGTCGAGGAGGTCATCAAGTTCTTCATCCGCCGGAACGCCGCCGGCACTCCGGCCCAGCCGACACGCATCACCGCAGCCACCTGATCAGGGAGAAATCACATGTCGTTCAACCTTCGTCACCGCAGCTTCCTCAAGGAGCTCGACTTCACCCCCGACGAGCTCAAGTTCCTGCTCAAGCTGTCCGCCGATCTCAAGGCCGCGAAGTACGCCGGCTACGAGCAGCCTCGGCTCGCCGGCAAGGACATCGCGATGATCTTCGAGAAGACCTCGACCCGGACACGCACCGCGTTCGAGGTGGCGGCCAAGGACCAGGGCGCGCACGTGACCTACCTGGAGCCCAGCGGGTCGCAGATCGGCCACAAGGAGTCGATGAAGGACACCGCCCGGGTGCTCGGCCGGACCTTCGACGGCATCGAGTACCGCGGTTCGGCGCAGGCGAACGTGGAGACCCTGGCGAAGTACGCCGGAGTGCCGGTGTGGAACGGACTGACCGACGAGTTCCACCCGACCCAGATCCTCGCCGACGTCCTGACGATGACCGAGCACAGCGACAAGCACCTGAGCGAGATCGCCTTCACCTACCTCGGCGACGCCCGCAACAACATGGGCAACTCGCTGATGGTCGGCGGCTGCAAGTACGGCATGGACGTCCGGCTCTGCGCCCCGCGGGACCTGTGGCCCGAGGCCGGGCTGGTCGAGACCTGCCGCGCGATCGCCGAGGAGACCGGAGCCCGGCTCACCCTCACCGAGGACGTCGACGAGGGCGTCTCCGGTGCCGACTTCCTCTACACCGACGTCTGGGTGTCGATGGGCGAGGACAAGAGTGTCTGGGCGGAGCGGATCAAGCTGCTCACGCCGTACCAGGTGAACGCCGACGTGGTCGCGCGGACCGGCAACCCGCGGGTGAAGTTCATGCACTGCCTTCCCGCCTTCCACAACCGCGACACCAAGGTGGGCGAGGAGATCTTCCAGGAGTACGGCATGGACGGGCTCGAGGTGACCGACGAGGTGTTCGAGTCGGACCACGCGATCGTCTTCGACCAGGCCGAGAACCGGCTGCACACGATCAAGGCGATCATGGTCGCCACGCTCGGGGACTGACCACCGATGCGCGTCGTTGTGGCCCTCGGCGGCAACGCCCTGCTGAAGCGGGGCCAACCCATGACGGCAGAGAACCAGCGGCTCAACGTCCGCGGCGCAGCCCCCTCCTTGGCGGCGGTGGCCGCCGAGCACCAGCTGGTCCTCTCCCATGGCAACGGGCCGCAGGTCGGTCTGCTCGCGCTGCAGGCGGCCGCGTACGCCGACGTCGACCCCTACCCGCTCGACGTCCTCGGTGCCCAGACCGAGGGAATGATCGGTTACGTACTCGAGCAGGAGCTCGGCAACGTCATGCCGCAAGACGTCCCGCTCGCCACGATCCTCACCATGGTGCAGGTCGACCCCTCCGACCCGGCCTTCCAGAACCCCACCAAGTTCGTCGGCCCGATCTACACCAAAGCCGATGCGGACTCCCTCGCCACGGCCAAGGGCTGGACCTTCAAGCCCGACGGCGACAGTTGGCGTCGGGTCGTTCCTTCGCCCGAACCCCGTCACATCTTCGAGATCCGGCCGATTCGCTGGATGCTCGAGCACGGTGTGATGCTGATCTGCGCAGGCGGCGGCGGTGTGCCGACGATGTTCCTGCCGGCAGCCCAGACCACCCTGATCGGTGTCGAGGCCGTGATCGACAAGGACCTGGCCAGCGAGCTTCTCGCTCGCGAGGTCCAGGCCGACGTGTTCGTGATGGCAACCGATGTCGATGCGGTCTACGCGAACTGGGGCACCCCGGAGCAGCACGCCCTCGGCCGGGTCACACCGGAAGAGCTGCGCAGGACCGGCTTCCCGGCCGGATCCATGGGCCCCAAGGTCGAGGCGGCGTGCCGCTTCGTCGAGTCCACAGGGGGGCGGGCCGCCATCGGGTCGCTCACCCAAATCCAGCAGATTGTTGACGGACAGGCGGGCACCCAGATCGTGCCCGGGACGGAGGAGCGATGACGTTCGGAGTGCACTCAGAAGTGGGCCGCCTGCGCCAGGTGATGGTGCACCGACCGGAGCTGAGCCTGCAGCGGCTGACACCGACCAATCACGACGGACTGCTCTTCGACGACGTGCTGTGGGTCGAGCGCGCACAGTACGAGCACGACCAGTTCGTCGCGAGGATGCGCGAGCGCGACGTCCAGGTGCACGTCCTGCAGGACCTGCTCGGCGAGGCGCTCGCCGCCAGTGACGAGGGACGGCGCCGCCTGATCGAGGTCACGGCATCGGAGTACACCGTCGGTGTCTCCCTGGTCGACGACGTCCGCACAGCTCTGTGGGAGATGTCTCCGACCAAGCTGGCCACCCACCTCATCGGGGGGCTCACCGTTGCCGAGTCCGGCCTCGACGTGGGACGCCTCCGGGCCAAGTCCGTCATAGCGGCCGCTGTCGAGGACGACACCATCTTCGTGCTGCCGCCCTTGCCGAACACCCTCTTCACCCGCGACTCGTCCTGCTGGATGTACGGCGGAGTCTCGATCAACCCGATGTTCTGGCCGGCACGGCGTCTGGAGGCCTACAACGTCGCCGCGATCTACCGCTACCATCCGATGTTCGCCGAGGCCGACTTCGAGTACTGGTACCCCGAGCTCGGTGACGAGGGGCGCTTCCAGATCGAGGACTTCGGCCGCTCCTCCCTCGAGGGTGGTGACGTCCAACCGATCGGCAACGGGACCGTCCTCATCGGCATGAGCGAACGCTCCCAGGCACGGATGATCGAGCAGGTCGCACGGTCGCTGTTCGCCAGCGGGGGTGCCGAGCGCGTGATCGCGGTCGTGATGACCAAGGACCGCGCCCACATGCACCTCGACACCGTGTTCACCATGCTCGACCGGGACGCGGTCACGGTCTATCCACGGGTGATGGACCAGGTCCGCGCGATCAGTCTCCGTCCCGGCGTCAACGGCGACGAGTTCCACGTCACCGAGGAGACGGGTTTCCTGCCCGCGGTGGCCGACGCGCTCGGCGTACCCAAGCTGCGCGTGGTCGAGACCGGTGGTAACGCCTACCAGCAGGAGCGCGAGCAGTGGGACGACGGCAACAACGTCGTCGCGCTGGAGCCCGGAGTGGTCATCGCCTACGAACGCAACATCCACACGATCGCGAAGATGCGTGAGGCCGGCATCGAGGTGGTCACCATCGAGGGCTTCGAGCTCGGCAAGGGTCGCGGAGGCGGGCACTGCATGACCTGCCCGCTGGAACGGGACCCGCTGTGAGCACACCGGTGCGCTGGGTGATCGTCGTAGGCGCCGTGCTACTGCTCGTGGGGCTGATCTGGTGGGCCCGCGGCTTCGACCACCACCGGGGCGACGACGTCGGCGCCACCTCCAGCGTCGTGATCGGGTAGGCACCTGCGATGAGGCAGCCAAGGCCGCCCAGCCTCCTTGACGCATTGCTCCCCATCGGGGTGCTGATCGCGCTGCTCGCGCTCACCATCGTGCTGTTCGGTGTCAGTGCGACCGACGGACCACTCCAGGTCGCCCTCCTGCTGAGCGCGGCGTTCGCGAGCCTGATCGCATTCAAGAACGGCTACACCGTGGAGTCGGTCGGGCAGGCGGCCGTCACCGGCGTGACCGCAGCCATGAGCGCGGTGTTCATCCTGCTCGCGGTCGGCGCCCTGATCGGCACCTGGAACATGGCCGGCACCATCCCGACCGTGGTCGACTACGGCATCAGGATCGTCAGTCCGACCTGGTTCTACTTCACCGCCGCTGCCGTCTGCGCGGTCGTGGGCATGGTCACCGGCAGCTCCTGGACCACCGCAGGGACCCTCGGCGTGGCCTTCGTCGGCATGAGCACCGTGCTGGGACTCGACCAGGCGATCGCGGCCGGCGCGGTCATCTGTGGGGCCTACTTCGGCGACAAGATGACGCCCCTGTCGGAGACGACCATCCTGGTGCCGAAGCTGGTCGGCGGCGGCCTCACCGTCGGCACCCACGTACGCAACATGATGTGGACCGCCGTCCCTGCGATCACCATCAGCCTGATCATCTTCTACATCCTCGGCCGCACCGTCGACCCCGACTCCGAGGTGAGCACCGCCGAAGTGGAGGCGGCACTGGGCGCGGCCTTCAACATCTCCGTCCTCAACCTGCTGCCGCTCGTCCTCCTGGTGGTGTTCGCCATCTTGAAGATGCCGCCGTTCCTGTCGATCCTCGGCTCGGCGGTCTTCGCCGCTGTGCTCGCACCCATCCTGCAGTGGGACGCGGTCGTCGCGTTCGTGGACGATCCCAGCCTCAGTCCCTTCGCGACGGCGGTGAAGGCGGGCTACGCGGCCATGGCCACCGGGTTCGAGAGCAACTCGGGTGTGGCCCAGATCGACGACCTGTTCTCCCGTGGCGGCATGTACAGCATGCTCACCACGATCTGGCTCGTCCTCGGGGCACTGTCGTTCGCTGCCGTCATGGAGCACGCCGGGTTCCTCCAGCGACTGCTCGACCCGATCGTGTCGCGCACCGAGCGCCGCGGGTCCCTGATCGCGGCCGTCACCGGTAGCGGTGTGGGGCTCAACGTCATCGCCGGAGACCAGTACGTCGCCGACGTGCTGCCGGCCCGCACGTTCCGCAAGGAGTTCGCCAGGCGCGGACTCGCACCTCAAGTGCTCAGCCGGGCCGTTGAGGACTCCGGAACCGTGACCTCGGTCCTGGTCCCGTGGAACACGTGCGGTGCCTACATCTCCGGGGTGCTCGGCGTCACCACCGTCGCCTATCTGCCGTTCTGCTTCTTCAACCTGCTCAGCCCCCTGCTCGACATCCTCTACGGCTACCTCGGCTTCAAGGTCCCCGACGCCGACCACCCGTGGGAGGACGAAGCTGTGACCGCACCGATGCCTGTCGTCTCATCAGGAGATCCTCATGTCTGACGCACCCACCGTCACACCGCCGGAGTCCCGACGCGGCTTCAAGCTGCCGTCGGCGTACACGATCCTGTTCGCTCTGATCGTCGTGATGGCGATCGCGACGTGGATCGTCCCGGCCGGGCTCTACGAGCTGGCCAAGGACGGCAGCCCGATCCCCGGCACCTACCACGAGGTGGACTCGCACCCGGCGCGGATCCTGGTCGACTCGTTGACCGCCCCGATCAACGGGCTCTATGGCATCGAGGACAACAAGGGCAACATCAGCTACTACAACGACGGCACCCTCTTCGGGGCTATCGACGTCGCACTCTTCATCCTGGTGATCGGCGGCTTCTTGGGCATCACGATGCGGACCGGTGCGATCCAGAACGGCATCGGCAAGCTCGTCGAGAAGCTCCAGGGCCGCGAGCGCTGGATGATCCCGATCCTGATGATCGTCTTCGCGATCGGTGGTTCGACCTACGGCATGGCCGAGGAGAGCCTGGCGTTCTACGCGCTGGTGATCACGGTCATGATCGCTGCCGGGTACGACGCACTCGTGGGTGCCGCCGTCGTCCTGCTCGGCTGTGGGATCGGCACCTTCGGCTCGACGATCAACCCGTTCGCGACCGGTATCGCATCGGGGTTCGCGGGCGTCTCCATCAGTGACGGAATCGTGCTTCGCCTGGCCATGCTCATCGTCGGCCTCGCGATCGGCATCTTCTTCGTGCTCCGCTACGCCGACCGGGTCAAGGCCGACCCGTCCCGCTCGGTCATCGCCAGCCTGCGGGAGGAGAACGAGCAGCACTTCAAGGCCGGCGAGACCACGGCCGACCTGACCGGTCGCCAGAAGGCGATCCTGGTCGTCTTCGGACTCGCGTTCGGCGTGATGATGTTCGGCGTGATCCCGTGGGAGGACATGAACATCCCGCTCCCCACGCTGTGGTGGTGGTTCCCGGAGATGACGGCGTCCTTCCTCCTCTTCAGCGTCATCATCGGCCTGATCGGTGGGCTGTCAGAGGAGGACCTGACCGGCTCGTTCGTCGATGGCGCCCGTGACCTGCTCGGTGTCGCGTTGATCATCGGGATCGCTCGCGGCATCACGGTCGTGATGAACAACGGTCAGATCACCGACACGGTCCTGCACTGGGCGGAGCAGGCGCTCGGCGACGTGGGGCAGGCGGGTTTCGCGCTGGTGATGTTTGCGCTCTTCCTGCCGCTGTCGTTCCTGATCCCGTCATCGTCGGGGCTGGCGACCGTCGCGATGCCGATCATGACGCCACTGGCGTCGTTCGCAAACGTTCCCGCCGAGCTCGTCGTCACGGCCTTCCAGAGCGCCTCCGGGATCATGAACCTCTTCATCCCCACCTCTGCGGTGGTGATGGGTGGGCTCGCCATCGCCCGGGTGCCGTACGGCACCTACCTGCGGTGGGTCTGGCCGTTGCTGGCGATGCTCGTCGCACTCAGCGTGGTCGCGCTCGGCGTCGGCGCCCTGGTCACCTGAGTCCGCTGGTGACTCGTCCGTCGCGCGGTCGCCCTCATCAGACGGACACCAGCCGACCGGTGCAGCCGGCGAGCATGTCCTCTGCCGCGCGACGGCCGAGGTCGATCAGCTCCGGGGTTCGGGTGAAGTCGGTGAGCCCGACCTCTACACGCCCGAGCTGGTCGCCGGTGTGCAGGTGGTGGACGGTGACGTCGTCGCCGAAGTCGACGAACGGGCGCAGCCTCATGGCGACACCCAGGCTCGCGACGAGGACGTCGAGCGGAGTCCGAGCAGGACGTGTGGACCGTGACAGGGTGACATCGAGGACGAACACCCGGGTCGGGCACAAGCCGACCGCGCCGGAGACCGGGACCAGGTCGGCCACGCCTCCGTCGACGTGCAGGCTCGTCGCTCCAGTCGTCTGATCGGCCAGCTCGACGGGTGGGAACATCGCAGGGAGCGCCGTCGACGCGAGCAGCGTCCGGGTGAGATCGCCGGTGTCGCGGTACGTCGGCGCACCGGTGCTCAGGTCGGTGGTCACGACCCGGACCGGGGTGGCGAGATCCTCGAGCCTGGTCACGCCTGGCGCCCAGTCCGTGATCAGGCGAGCGAGACTGCGGGGCGAGTAGAGGTAGGGGTGTCGGCGGATCAGGTGGGCGGCCTTGCCGAAGACCCGCTCGGCGAAGATGTCGCGGCCGCGCAGACCGATCCAGCGCTCCCCGAGCCACCGGGCCCGGTCGGGGGTTGCGTCGTACGCGATGGCCGAGGCGTTCAAGGCGCCGACCGAGGTCCCGACGAAGGCGGCCGGCCGGATCCCGTGCTCGAGCAGGACCTGCAACATGCCGACCTGGGCCGCGCCGGACGCGCCACCTCCGGAGAGGACGACGACGTCGCGGCACCCGGGCGCCGGCTCGGGGTACGAGTCCTTCACTGCCGTTCCTCCCTCGTGGACCGCCCGAGGCTGCGCCGCGGGTGATTCACAGGAGGCCCGGAGACCCGCACAGATACCTCCGCCGGGCCGGTCAGACCCGGGACTTGTCCTTGCCCGCGACGCCCTCGGCCACGCCGATCAGCAGGACAGCGGCGACGACAGCGAGCACGAATCCGAGGATGTTGAGCTCGAAGATGCCGCCGGTGCCGAAGAGCTGGGCGATCAGACCACCGATGAGAGACCCGACCAGGCCGAGCCCCAGGGTCGCCAGGATCCCGAGGTTCTGCTTGCCGGGCTTGATGAGCCGCGCGAGCGCTCCGATGATGAGGCCTGCAACGAGGAATCCGAACATGGGGTGGACCTGCTTCCGTGGATGGTTGGTGCGGTACGCGCGAGACTTCCCGGAGGGTGCCGGTTTCAACCACAGCGCTCCCGTGAGCGATGTCACCGCTCGTTCCTCCGCAGGTCAGTCGGCGAAGACACCCGCAGTGGTCGGATGCCCTGGTCCCGCCGCGCACTGGGATTGCCCTGGGACCCCTCTGCGACCGCCCCAAGCGCCCTATCATCTGCGGGGTGGAGGTCACACTGCTCGGCCCGACGGCCGTGTCCGTGGGGGAGGTCGAGGTCGACCTCGGTGCGCCCAAGCAGCGCGCGCTCTTCGCGGTCCTGGCCCTCTACCGCGGTGACTCGGTGAGCACCGGCACCATCGTCGAGGCGCTGTGGGGGGAGGCCGTCCCGGCGAGCGCCCTGGCCACCCTGCACGGCTACATCTACACGCTGCGGCGGGCGCTCGACCCGGACCGGGCCGCGCGGCGACCATCGACCGTGGTCGTCACGACGCCGACCGGCTACGCACTGCACCTGCCTGCCGATGCGCTCGACACGGAGCGGCTCGCGGCGGTGGTACGCCGAGGCGCCGCGCTAGCACCGCTCGAGGCGGGGCAGCCGTGGCTGCTCGCCGTCGACCCCGATGCCGCAGGGCTGGCCGGTCTCCGTACCGAGCTCGCCGCGGCGCTGGCCGGCTGGCGGGGTGAGCCGTACGCCGACCTCGACGGCTTCTTCCCCGCCCAGGCCGAGCGGGTCCGGCTCGCCGGCCTGCGCGACGAGGCGGTCGAGCTGTCCGCGACCCTCGCGCTCGCGGCCGGTGACCTGGCCGGTGCCGCAGCCCAGGCCGAGAGCGTCATCGCCGAGCACCCGCACCGGGAGCGGCCCCGGCTGCTGCGTGCCGTGGCTCTGGTCAGGATGGGCCGTCAGGTGGAGGCACTCGCGACCCTCCGGAGGTACCGCGAGGCGCTCGCCGACGAGCTCGGACTCGACCCGAGCCCGGTCGTCGGTGCGCTGGAGACCGCGATCCTGCAGCAGGACCCCCGTCTCCAGGCGCGGGCCCGCACCGGTTCGGCGTCCGACCTGCCTGCGGTGGCGGTCGTCGACGGGCCCCGCCCCGAGCCGGACGACTGGCCGATGGTCGGACGTGAGGACGCGCAGCTGCGGCTCGACCAGGCTCTGGAGGCCGCGGAGGCGGGAGTGGTCCAGCTCGTGCAGCTCATCGGCGAGCCCGGGATCGGGAAGTCGCGGCTGATGCGCCACCTGACCCGGGCAGCCGCACGACGGGGATTCGTCTGCGCCGAGGCCTTCTGCTCCCAGGACGAGGGCGCGCCACCGCTGTGGCCCTGGCGCACGCTCCTCGCGGACCTGGCCGACGGCACCGGCGTCGCCGTCCCCGAGGTACGTCGGGTCGAGGGCAGTCAGTTCGCGCTCTGGGAAGCCATCACCGAGGCCGTCACCGCTGCCAGCGCCGCGCGCCCGGTGCTGCTGGCCGTGGACGACATCCACTGGGCCGACCCGTCCACGTTGCGGGCGCTGCGCCACCTCGTCGAGACCGCGCGACGCGGGCGGATCGTGCTGGCCACGAGTCGCCGTACCTTTCCGGCTCCGGTGGAGGCGCAGGCAGCCCTGTCCGACGCACTGGCACGTCGGCACGCGCTGCGGATCGAGCTGGCCGGTCTCGACGACACGGAGTCGGCGGACCTGGTGCGCTCCGTCTCGCCCGCGCGACGCACCGCCGACGACCTGGCCCGGCTGCAGCGACGCACCGAGGGCAACCCCTTCTTCCTCGTCGAGCTCGCCCGCGCTGCCGACACCATCCCGGGGTCGGTCCGCGACGTCGTCGCCCGTCGGGTGGGCGACCTCCCGACGAGTACCCGGGAGATCCTCTCCACCGCGGCGGTGATCGGGCGCAGGTTCCGCCTCGACGCACTCGCCCGCGCCGAGGGCACCGACGAGGCGGGCGCGGTCGACCTGCTGATGCCGGCGCTCGACCTCGGGCTGGTGCTCGACACCGAGGGGCCGACCGCCGTCCGGTTCTCGCACCCGCTGGTCCAGGACGTGGTGGTCAAGGGCATGCCCGGCGTCCAGCGCGCGGCCCGGCACGTCCGCGTCGCACGCGCCCTCACCGACCTCCCCGACGTGTCGCCCGGTGATCTGGCCCGGCACTGGCGCGAGGCCGGCCCGCGGCACGCACCCGAGACCGCCGCCGCTGCCGAGCAGGCCGCCACCCTGGCGCGCGGCGTGGCGGCGTACGAGGAGGAGGTGGAGCTGCTCGGCTGGGCGGTCGAGGCCCGTCGATCGATCGCCGGCACCGACGACCAGGTGCTCTACGTCCTCGAGATGGCCCGGGCGCGGGCGGCGCGCTGGGGCGGTCAGTGGTCGGTCGCGGAGGAGGCCGTCGCGGCCGCCGTCGAGCTCGCCGACCGGCTGGGTGATCCCGAGGCGCTGGCCCGGGCGGTGCTGTCGACCATCGAGGGTGCGGTCTGGTACTCCAACCCCTTCGGCGACGTGAACGCCTTCCTCGTCGGCACCCTCGAGCGGGTGCTGAGCGGGCTCCCCCGCGCGGACAGCGAGCTGCGCTGCCGGGTGCTGCTCAGCCTCGGTGTCGAGCTCTACTTCTCGGCCGAGACCGAGCGCGTGGCGGCCTCCATCGACGACGCGGTGGCGATGGCCAGGAGGATCGGTGATCCGGTGCTGCTCCAGGCGGTCCTGCACGGCGCCTGCTTCGGCAACTGGCTGCCGGCCTCGACCCGGGCCCGGGTGGCGCTGGCGGGTGAGGCGGTCACGCTCGCCGAGTCGACCGGGGACCGGCGTGCCCTGGCGCTCGCTCTCGCTGCCGAGGCCAGCGCCCTGGCCGAGCTCGGTGAGGTGCCCCGCATGTGGTCGGCGCTGGATCGCGGCCTCGTGGTGGCCGAGGAGCTCAACCTGACCGCGGTGACCGTCTTCCTCGAGGCGATGCGGTTGCCGTGGCTGGTCCTCGCCGGTGACCGTGAGCACGGCCAGGCGGCCCTGCCCCGGCTGCGCGAGCTGGCCGCGCGGGTCGCGATCCCCAACGTCGCGGCGGCTCTTGCCCACACCGCGCTGGTGACCGGGCTGGTCGACGAGGCGTCGGAGGAGGGCGACGACGCCGAGCGGATCCTGGAGGCGGCCTCGGTGCCGACGGTCTCCGCCCACGCCGTCGTCTGCCTACGACGCGGCGACCCGGACACCGCGCGTCGCCTCGTCGCCGCTCACCGCGAGCGCTTCGAGACCGACCATCTCGACTTCATGTCGATGATGCGCTGGTGCTACGGCGCCGAGCTGGGGCTCGCCCTGGGCGACCGCGAGCTCGCGGCGCGCTCCGACGCGGCCCTGGCGCCGTACGGCGGGCACTCCTGCTCGGCTGCCCAGATCGGCGCCGACGGCCCGGTCGACCTCTACCGGGCACTGGCCGCGGCCGGAGTCGGCGACCTCGTCCGCGCGTCGGCGCTCGCCGACGAGGCCGCCCGGCAGTGCGAGGAGTGGGATGTGCCGGTCGCCGGGGCGCGGCTCGCCGGCTACCGGCGCACGTACGGCTTCTGAGCACGGGCTTCTGAGCGACGGGGTGCTGGGAGCGCTATGGGACGGGCGCTCCCAGAGCACCACCAGCGCGTCGGAGCAGGGTCGTGGGGACCACAGACCCCGAGCCACGAAGGCAGTCCCGCCATGACCCGCACGACCACCACCACTCGTCGACTGACGTCCACCCTGACCCTCGCCGCCCTGGCGCTCGGGAGCAGCCAGGTCTCCGCGGCCGCGACGCCCGCACCCCCGTCGTACGGCGTGGCCCGCACCGGCACCGCGACCGGGACCATCACCTACATCAAGGGCCACGACGTCTGGATCGCCCGAGGTGACGGGACCGGTGCCCGCGCCGTCACCACCGACGGCACGTACGCCGCTCCCTACGGCTCCCCGACCCAGTCGGACACCGGTGTCGTGGTGGCGACGCACGGCGAGGACCTGGTCCGGATGACTCAAGCCGGTCGGGTGCTCACCACCCTGGACCCGAAGCCGCTGCCCACCTCGGTCGGCATCGCGATCGACGGCAACCCGGTTGACGCCGCGATCTCGCCCGACGGCGCGCGGATCGCCTACACCTTCACGAAGTACCTCACCCCGAGCGGCGCCAGCTCCGGCTACCGTTCCGCGACCGGCTACACCGCCGCGGACCGGCTCACCGACCCGGCGTCGCTGCGGACGACGTACTTCTGGTCGCCGTCATGGGTCGGGAACGCGCGCACCCTGCAGTCCGGCGGCTACGGCTCGCAGGTGCAGCTCCAGGACCTCGGTGCCGCACCGCTGCACTGGTTCGACGACGACGACATCTACCTCCCGTCGACGGACCTGGGCAACGCCACGCTCTCGCGCGACGGCAGGAGTCTCGCTGCCGTCCGTGGCTACGGGGAGGACAGCTCGATCCACTGGTACGCCGTCGCCGGCGACGCCCGGTCGGGCCCGCCGCCCGCCGACCCGGCGCCGCTGTGCCGGATCGGCCCGGCCGCCGGCATCACCAACCCCACCTGGGCGCCGGACAGCGACTCGCTCGCCTGGGAGGAGTCCGACGGCATCTGGGCACGGTCGGGCGCCCGCGACTGCACCGTCGAGTCCACGCTGATCCTGCGGGGCGGGTCGGAGCCGCACTGGTCGCCGGCCGGTCTCAGCGCGGTGCCCAAGCCGCTGCGCAACCTCGAGCGACCGGCGGTCCGCGGCACGGCGGTCGTGGGCCGGACCCTGACCGCGTCGGTCGGCACCTGGTCGGCTCCCGGCCTCTCCTACAGCTTCCGGTGGTTCCGCAACGGCACGCCGATCGCGGACCGCGACCGCAGTCACCGGGTCATCCGGGCCGACCGGGGCAAGCGGCTGAGCGTGCGGGTCACGGCAAGGAGGACCGGGTACGTCGCCGGGTCGGCGACCTCGCGGTCGGTGCCGGTCAGGCGATGACCCGTTCGGCCCTCAGCGGCCGGACGGGAAGTGCGCGAGCAACAGCTCGGCCAACCGGTCGGGGGACTCCTCGGGGATCCAGTGCGAGACCCCCGGCAGCACCTCGAGGCGGTAGGGACCGGTCACGAAGTCCCCGGTCGCCTCGGCACCGGCCCGGCGCAGCGCCTGGTCGCCGTCCGACCAGACGTGCAGGGTGGGCGCCCCGACGGCGGGGGTGTCCTCGATGTCCTCGCGGCGCTGGGCGGCGTACCACCGGAGCCAGGCGGCCAGCGCGCCCGGCTCGCGGGCACGGGTCAGCATGGCCTCGACGTCGACGCTCGCCGGAGTGCCGCCGAAGAGGGACCGGAACCGGGCGCCGTCATCGGCGAGCAGCACCTCATCGAAGCCCGGGGTCGCGAAGTCGCGCATGTAGAGGGAGGCGGCCCGCTGGTCGGCGTCCGTCTCGAGCGCGCGGATGAAGGCGCGGGGGTGCGGCACCGAGACCGCGGTCAGGGACCGCACCCGTTCGGGGTGCCGCGCCCCCAGCTGCCAGGCGACGGCGGCGCCCCAGTCGTGGCCGACGACGTGCGCCCGGTCGACGTCCAGCGCGTCGAGGATCCCGAGCGCGTCGGCGGCGAGGGCGCCGATCCGGTAGGCCTCGACGTCGTCGGGCCGGGCCTCCGGCGAGTAGCCGCGCTGGTCCGGGACGATGACCCGGTAGTCGCTCAGCCACGGTGTCACCAGCCGCCAGGAGTGCGAGGTCTGGGGGAACCCGTGGAGGAGCAGGACGGCCGACGCATCGCTCGGCCCCTGCACGTCCACGTCGAAGGTGTGGTCGTCGAGGGTGATCTGCACGTCGTCGACCTTAGTCGTCGGGCGGGCGTGCCCCGCTGCCATGCTGGGCGCATGCGATTCACCGAGCACGAGCTGACGGCGGCCCTGACCGGAGCGGCGAAGTCGGTCGTCGCGGCCCAGCGCAAGGACGTCCGCAAGGGCAGGGCCGACATCGAGACGGTGTGGGCCGCGATGACCCGCTACGAGCGGTTCCAGGTGCTCGACGCCCTCGGCGACCAGGTGCTGCCGGTGCTGGTGGCGCTGCCGGACGTCGAGGTCGCGGCGGGGACCCGACCCACCTACACCGACGGCGAGGTCGGCGAGGTCGTCGCGGGCCTGGTCGGTGACAGCGGCGGCCGGGTGCGGCGCGCCGTCCTGGTCAAGGCGCGCACCGCGCTGGTCCAGGTCGCGCTCGCCCACGTGCCGCCGCGTCGCGACCCGGACGCCCTGCTCACCCCTGAGGACCTCTAGCCCGCAGGGCCGAGCTCAGGCCACCGGCAGCGCGTCCACGGGCAGCGTCCCCACCGCGGCCCCGGCCGGAGCAGGGGCGCCGGCCGTCGCCCACGCCCGGACCTCCTGGACCGACGCGCGGAGCGCGGCGTTGCGCAGCTCGGGAGTGATGTCGGTGGGCTGCACGTTGAAGAAGGTGTTGTCGGTGATGCCTACCAGCCCGAAGATCGCTCGCAGGTAGCTCTCGACGAAGTCGAGCGACGCCAGTGGCTCGGCGGAGTAGTCGGCTCCACGCGAGGTCACGCAGATCATCTGCTTGCCGTGCACCAGGCCGACGGGGTGGCCCTGCTCGTCGTACTTGAACAGGTAGCCGGGCTGCACGATGGCGTCGATGTAGTACTTGAGCGCGTAGGGGATCCCGAAGTTCCACATCGGCACGGTCAGCAGGTAGATGTCGTGGGCCAGGAAATCGCGGATGGTCTCCTCGATCTCGCCCCAGGAGGTGCGGGCGTCGTCGTCGAGGGGTTGCCCGGTCATCAGTGCGTACTTCGACTTGATGTTGGCGCCCGCGACCGCCGGCAGGTCGGCGCTGAAGAGGTCGAGCGTGGTGACGTCGAGGTCGTCGTGACGGTCGTGGAGGGCCTCGATGACGGTGCTGGAGATCCGTCCGGTGTTCGAGGCGAGACCGCGGGGAGTGCTGACGATGTGCAGGAGCTTCGTGGTCATAAGGGGGACCTCCCGGGACAGGTGGGTGTGCGGCGTTCGTGCCCGTCCGAGAGGCGCCTGTTGCTGAGATCAGCCCGATACCCACTGAGGGCGTCAGCGTACTGATCGCGGCGGTCCGGCGGGCAGCTGTCCAGACCACCTGTCGACTCAGGTCGGCAGCCGGACCGTGGCCATCCCACCGTCGACGCCGAGCAGGGTGCCGGTGGTGGATCCGCTCAGCGGGCTGGCCAGGTAGACGATGGCGTGCGCCACCTCGTCGGCGCTGACCAGGCGCCCGAGCGGCTGCCGGGCGCGCAGCTGCTCGGCTGCGGCCGCCGGGTCCGCGGCCTGATCGAGCAGCCGGCCGATCCACGGCGTGTCGGTGGTGCCGGGCAGCACCGCGTTGACCCGGATCCCCTCCCGCACGTGGTCGGCTGCCATCGCCAGCGTCAGGGCGGCCACCGCTCCCTTGCTGGCCGAGTAGAGGGCGCGCTGGGGCAGGCCGACCGCGGCAGCCACCGAGCTGACGTTGACGATCGAGCCGTGGGCCGAGCGGCGCAGGTGAGGGAGGGCGGCGGCCGAGACCCGGGCGGTGCCGACCACGTTGACGTCGAGGACGTGGGCCCACTCGGCGTCGTCGTTCTCGGACACGTCCCCGATCGCGCCGATGCCGGCGTTGTTGACGAGCACGTCGAGCCCGCCCAGGTCGCCAGCGGCCTCGGCGACGGCGGCGTCCACGGCGGCCCGGTCGGTGATGTCGCACGAGAGCTCGAGGACGTCGCTGGCGCCGCTCACGGCCCGGTCGATGACGGCGACCCGTGCGCCCCGCTCCGCGAGCAGTCGGGCGGTGGCCGCACCGATGCCGCTGGCACCGCCGGTCACCAGGGCGGTCAGGCCGTCGAAGTCGCTCATGGCTGTCTCCTCGATCGTGGGTCGACATGGATCTTGGGGCCAGGCCCGGCCCCGGGCGGTCGTTCGCCGCGCAGCACCCTGCCGACCTCGTCGAGCGACACCGTCGTGGCCACGAGCGGTCGCGGGTCGACTGCCCCGGAGGCGTAGAGATCGATGGCGCCGGCGAGCCCGGGTGAGCCGCTGAGCACGCCGACGGCGGTCACGTCCTTCATCGCCAGGGTGCGGGTGTCGAGCAGGCTGGGTCGCTCGGACAGCCCGATGTAGACGATCCGGCGGCCGGCGTCGACGAGACCGGCAGCTCGTGCGGGCGAGGCCGGGTCGTTGGAGGCGTCGACGACGGCGTCCCAGCGGAGGTCGGGCAGGTCGTCGTACGCCCAGGCGCCGTGGACGCCGACGGCCGCGGCGTACGCGAGGGACGCCTCGGTGACCCCGACGACGTGGACCTCACAGCCCTGCGCGATCGCGAACCGCGCGGCGAGCAGCCCGATCGTCCCCGGACCCAGGACCAGCAGTCGTTCACCCGTGCCGACCTGCGCGGCGCGGACCGCCCGGAGCGCGTTGCCCCCCGGCTCGACCATCGCACCGGCCACGTCGTCCACCGCGTCGGGGAGCGGCAGCAGGGCGGTGACCGGCACCGCCATCTGCTCGGCGAGGGCTCCGTCGAACCCGCGGCGCAGGCCGATCTCGTGGCGCTCGTCGCACACGTGCTGGCGACCGTCGAGACAGCGGTGGCAGTGGCCGCAGCCGAGCTGGGTGTCCCCGGTCGTCCGCCGACCCAGCCAGGACTCGGCGACACCGGGTCCGACCGCGGAGACGGTGCCGCACCACTCGTGCCCGGGGCGGAGCGGGTAGGACGCCAGCCCTTCGTGCAGGTAGCTCATCTGGCCCGAGTAGACCTCCATGTCGGTGCCGCACACCCCGACCCGGGCGATGTCGACCACCACCTCGCCGGGGCCGGCCACCGGCGCGTCGACCTCCACCACGGCGGACGCGCCGGGCCCGGTCAGGACGAAGGCACGCACGTCAGCGCGGCGCGATCACGGACTGGCGCTGCGTGCCGAGCCCGTCGATGCCGAGCTCCATGACATCGCCGGGAGCCAGCCACACCTGAGGGTCGAAGCCCATGCCGACACCCGGGGGAGTGCCGGTGTCGATCAGGTCGCCCGGCTCGAGCACCATGAACTGGCTGAGGTGGTGGACGATGACGTACGGGTCGAAGACCATCGTCGAGGTCGACCCGGTCTGCCGCCGGGTGCCGTTGACGTCGAGCCACATGTCCAGGGCCAGCACGTCGTCGATCTCGTCGGCCGTCGCCAGCCAGGGTCCGGTCGGGTTGAAGGTCTCTGCCGACTTGCCCTTCGACCACTGCCCGCTGCGCTCCATCTGGAAGGCTCGCTCACTGACGTCGTTGACCAGGACGTAGCCGGCGATCGCGTCGCGGGCCTCCTCGAGCGAGTCCAGGTAGGACGTGCGCCGGCCGATCACGATGCCGAGCTCGACCTCCCAGTCGGGCTTGGTGGACCCGCGCGGGATCCGCACGTCGTCGTACGGCCCGACGATGGTGTTGGGGGACTTGGTGAAGAGGATCGGCTCCTCGGGCACGGCCTGGCCGGTCTCGGCCGCGTGGTCGCTGTAGTTGAGCCCGATGCAGAGGATCTGATGCGGGCGGGCGATCGGGGCGCCGATCCGGACGCCGCCGCCGAAGGTCCGCACGTCACCGGCAGCGGTGCGCTCGGCCACCACCCGGCGCAGCTCCTCGAGGCCACCGGAGCCGAAGAAGCGCTCGTCGTAGTCGTCGACCACGTCAGAGACGTCGACGTACGTCGCGTCGTCGAGGCGGACGGCGGGACGTTCGGCGCCGGCGGGGCCGAGTCGCATGAGCTTCACGGTGTCTCCTGAGTGTCGAGCTGTCCGGACCAGGCATGGGTGGGCAGCCCGGTGCAGCCGGGCCGGGCCAGGAACAGACTGCCCGAGAGTGGGTGCTCGCGGTGCTCGTGGGGTGCCAGCACGCCGGCCGGCGAGTAGCAGCGCACCTGGCCCTGGCTCCAGGCGGCCAGCCAGAGGTTGCCGGAGGCCCCACGCACAGCCCGTCGGGCGTCGTCGGGGGAGAAGGCCATCCCGACCGGGCTGCCGTGCGTCGTTGTAGTCTCGGTCACGGTTCCGGACGCTAGACCACGGTTTCGAGAATGGGAACATGAGCCCTCCACGCAGCAGCCAGTGGTACGCCGGGACCGACCGCAACGCCTACATCCACCGGGCCTGGATGAGACGGGGGCTGCCCGCGCACGCCTTCGACGGGCGCCCGCACATCGCGATCGCCAACACCGCCTCCGACCTGACGCCCTGCAACGCGCACCTCGACGAGGTCGCGGAGAGCGTCAAGCAGGGTGTCTACGAGGCCGGTGGGATCCCGCTCAACCTGCCGGTGGTCTCCCTCGGCGAGACGCTGGTCCGACCGACCGCGATGCTCTGGCGCAACATGGCCGCGATGGCCACCGAGGAGATGCTCCGGGCCAACCCGGTCGACGGCGTGGTGCTGCTCGGCGGCTGCGACAAGACGATCCCGTCGCTGCTGATGGCAGCCGCGTCGGTGGACATCCCCGCGCTCGTCGTACCCGGCGGACCGATGCTGACCGGCACCTTCCGCGGCACGCCCCTGGGCTGCGGCACCGACGTCTGGCGACTCAGCGAGGAGGTCCGCGGTGGCACGCTCTCCGAGGACGACTTCCTGAGGTCCGAGTCGTCGATGATCCGCAGCCGAGGACATTGCAACACGATGGGCACCGCGTCGACGATGGCGATGGTCGCCGAGGCGCTGGGCGCCACGATCCCTGGCATGGCGGGCACACCCGCCCCCGACAGCCGACTCCTGGAGGGCTCACACCAGGCCGGCCGGCTCGCGGTCGAGATGGTCGCCGACGACCGGCGCCCGAGCGAGGTCTTCACCCGCGGGTCCTTCCTCAACGCGATCGTGGCCCTGGCCGCGGTCGGCGGGTCGACCAACGCCGTGGTCCACCTGCTGGCGATCGCCGGACGGCTCGGCGTCGAGCTCACCCAGGACGACTTCGACAGCACCGGCGCCGACGTGCCGCTGCTGGTCAACCTGCAGCCCGCGGGCACCTACCTCATGGAGGACTTCCACCGCGCCGGCGGTCTGCTCGCGGTGCTCCGTCAGGTCGAGGACCTCCTCGACCGCGACGCGATCACCGTCACCGGGCGCCCGCTCGTGGGCTACCTCGGCGAGGCCGAGATCTGGGACAGCGAGGTGATCCGACCGCGTGCCGAGGCCTTCCAGGCGCACGCCGGGATCGCGGTCCTGCACGGCAACCTGGCCCCGTCCGGTGCGGTGATCAAGCCGGCCGCGGCGACCCCCGAGCTGCTGCAGCACCGCGGTCGCGCGCTGGTCTTCGACTCGATCGAGGACCTGCACGCGCGCATCGACGACCCGGACCTCGACGTCGATGCCGACTCCGTGCTGGTGCTCCGCGGCTGTGGCCCGCGCGGCTACCCGGGCATGCCCGAGGTAGCCAACCTGCCGATGCCCAAGAAGCTGGTCGAGGCCGGTGTGCGCGACATGGTCCGTGTCTGCGACGGCCGGATGAGCGGTACGGCGTACGGCACCGTCGTGCTGCACGTCTCGCCCGAGGCCGCCGCCGGCGGGCCGCTCGGGCTGATCCGCACCGGAGACGTCATCGTCCTCGACGTCGCCGGCCGGCGCCTCGACGTCGAGCTGACCGACGAGGAGCTCGCGGCCCGGGCTCCGGCCGCCGCTGCCGTCGAGGCGTTCGCCGCTCCGGCTCGTGGCTGGGAGCGGCTCTACGTCGACACCGTGCTCCAGGCCGACACGGGGGCCGACCTCGGCTTCCTGGTGGGTTCGAGCGGTGACGCGGTCTCCCGGGAGTCACACTGACCTACACTCCCCGTCGGGAGGAACGATGACCGACAAGCTTCGACCGGGTGTCCGCGCGCTGGACCGGATGATGAAGGCCGCGCCCGGCACCTCGATCACCCGGATGACCGACGAGCAGCTGGCCAGGGCGCAGTCCGTGGTGATCCCGGACGGTGGGCCCGCGTCGCTGGTCTTCGGCCGCCTGCAGAAGGGCGTGGCGGTGCGCAGCACGTCGTACGACGCCCCGCACGGCCCGGTCCCGCTCCGGATCTACACCCCGGAGACCTGGTCGCGCAGACCACGGCCCCTGGTCCTCGACTTCCACGGCGGCGGCTTCGCGCTCGGCAGCGCCCGTCAGATGGACTGGAGCGCCAGCATCGTCGCCAGGGATCTCGACGCGGTCGTGGTGTCGGTCGACTACCGGTTGGCCCCGACGCACCGGTTCCCGGCGGCGATCGACGACTGCTACGGCAGCCTCGTCTGGGCCGCGGAGCACGCGGCCGGTCTCGGCGCCGACGCGGGCCGGATCGGCGTGATGGGGGACAGCGCCGGGGGCAACCTCGCCGCGGTCGTCGCGATCATGTCCCGCGAGGAGAGCGGCCCCCGGATCGGGCACCAGGCGCTGATCTATCCCGCGGTCGACTTCACCGACGGGATCCGGGAGACCCCGTCCTTCGTCGGCAACACCCGCGCCATCGTGCTCTCCAACGACGACATGGAGATCTTCCAGAAGCACTACGTCACCGAGGACACCGACCCGCTCGACTGGCGCCTCTCGCCGCTGCACGCACCGGACCTCACCGGCCTGCCGCCGGCGGTCGTCGTCGTCGCCGGGCTCGACCCGCTGCACGACACCGGTGTGCAGTACGCCCAGGCGCTCGCCGACGCCGGCAACGACGTCACGGTGGAGGAGTTCCACCAGATGCCGCACGGCTTCGTCAGCTTTCCCTACCTCAGCCACGCGGCGCGACCCGCGCTCGCGGCGATCGTCGCGTCCCAGCGGGCCGCGCTCAGCTGAGCCGACCTGCCGTCCAGAGGAACGTGCCGAGCTCCTCGGCCGCTCGGGATGACTCGGTCATCAGCCCGGCATGCAGCTGCCAGACGTGCCAGAGGCCGTCGCCGAGGCTGAGCTCCGCCGGCACCCCGGCCGCGTGCAGGGCGGTCAGCAGCCGCTCCGCGTCACCGCGCAGGATCTCCTCGGAGCCGGCCTGCACCAAGGTCGGGGGCAGGCCGGTCAGGTCGGCGAGGAGCGGCGAGACCCGCGCGTCGTCGAGCGCCAGGCCGCCGGCGTACTGCCCGGCACACTGCTCGAGCCACGACCTGCGGAGCAGGGTGTCCTCCGTGTCGTCGGGGAGGCCGGTCAGGCTCAGGTCGACCCACGGCGACATCAGGCCGAGCGCTGCGGGAGTCTCCCGACCGCCGTCCCGCAGGTGTACGGCGAGCGCCAGCGCCAGGCCGGCACCGGCCGAGTCACCGGCGATGGCGAGGTCGCCGCCGGCGAAGCCCTGATCCAGCAGGTGCTGCCAAGCAGCCTTCGCGTCGTCGAGCGCCGCCGGGTAGGGGTGCTCCGGCACCAGCCGGTAGTCGAGCACCAGCACGGCACACCCGGCGCCGGCGGCGAGATGGGTCGTCAGTCCGCGGTGGGTGGCCGGCGAGCACGCCTGGAAGCCGCCGCCGTGCAGGTAGAGCACCGCGCGGGACGGGTCGGCTCCCAGAGGGACGACCCGCTCGGCGTACGACGTCCCGAGCCGCACCCGTTCGCGGGTGGTGCCCGGCGGCAGCAGCGCGATCCGGCCGGCCAGCTCGATGCCGCGACGGCGGGCGGCCACCGACACCCGGGGCCCCAGCAGCGGCCGGACGAGGTGGCGCACCGCCCGGCGCAGCACCGCCGAGGTGGCGGTCAGGACGCGATGTCGGGGCTGACCCCGTCGTCGCGGGCGGCCACCCGGGCGCGGTTCTCGGCGCGTCGGTCGACGAACTTCGTCGCTTGCGCGTCGAGTGCCTCGAGGAACGTCGCCAGCTCCTGGCGGGCCTGCTCGCCCTCGGGGCCGAGGTCGGTGCGGTCGAAGACGTCCCAGTGTCGCAGCACCGGCATGATCACGTCGTCGTAGTGCAACCGCAGGTCGTAGATGCCGGCCTTGGCGATGATCATCGAGTTGCGCCGGAAGCCCGCCATCGTGGCACCGGGCATCTCGAAGCCGATGACCTCGTCGGCGATCGCCCGCATGGTCGCGTCGGGGGTGATCTCCATCGCCGCCGCCACGATGTTGCGGTAGAAGACCATGTGCAGGTTCTCGTCCTTGGAGATCCGGGCGAGCAGCTTGTCGGCGATCGGGTCGCCGGTCACCTTGCCGGTGTTGCGGTGCGACACCCGGGTCGCCAGCTCCTGGAAGGACACGTAGGTCACCGCCTCGAGCGCGGTCTTGTCGCCGGAGTCGTAGCCGGAGGTCATGTAGTCCATCCGGGCGCGCTCCAGCTCGACCGGGTCGACACCCCGGGTGACGACGAGGTAGTCGCGCAGCGCGATGCCGTGCCGGTTCTCCTCGGCGGTCCAGCGACCGACCCAGGTGCCCCAGGCGCCGTCGCGGCCGAAGCGGGTCGCGATCTCGCGGTGGTAGGAGGGCAGGTTGTCCTCGGTGAGCAGGTTGGTGAACATCGCGGCCTTGGCCGTCTCCGACAGCTGGGACTGCTCGGGGGCGTAGTCCTCGCCGCCGAGGAACGCGAAGTCGCGACCCTGGCTCCACGGGACGTAGTCGTGGGGGTGCCACTCCTGGGCCAGGCCCAGGTGCCGGTCCAGGTTCTCGGCCACGACGGGCTCGAGCTCCTCGAGCAGGTGGTGCGGCGTACTGGTCATCGCGATGCTCCCTCGATCGACGGGCCTCCTGCCGAGCGTACGACACCGCGAGGAAATTTCTCCCTGGCTGCCGAAGTGATGAACGAACAGCCGGGGAGTCGTCGTCCGGGGCCGGCTACTTCCGGACCGCGAACGCCTTCTTCGCTGCGGCACCGGCGCCCTTGTTGTTGATCGCCGACACGGTGACCACGTTGGTGCCGTCGGCGAGCCGGGAGCGGCTGACCGCGAGCCTGGTCCTCGCCGCGTCGAGCGTCTTGGCGAGCACCAGCCTGGTGCCCTTCTTGACGACGACCTTGTAGCGGGTGACGACGGCGCCGCCGTCGGACGTCGGTGCCTTCCACGAGATGGTCCGGGTCCGGGCGGCCGCCGTGCCGGAGACCTTGAGACCGGTCGGCTTGCCGGGCCTCTTGATGGCGAAGAGTGCGGGGTACGTCGCGAGGGCGTCGCCGGACGAGTTGACCACCGAGACCAGGTTGGTGGTCGAGACCCAGATGCCCCACGGCTGGCTCAGTGTGGTGGCGACGCCGCTGAGGGTGCGCAACGGCGCGACGTTGCCGTTGGCGGTGGGCGCGAAGACGCTCACGGTGTTGCTGCCGGTGTTGGTGACGTAGATCCGGCCGGCGTGGTCGAGGGCGACGGCACGCACGGCGTCGAGCCCGGTCCGGTCGCCCTTGATCACCCGGGTCGGCGCGGCCTCGCCGTTCGCGGTCGGTGAGAACGCCAGCACCGAGTTGTCGAACCCGTTCGCCGCCCAGAGCCGGCCGGACTTCTCGTCGACGGCGACGCCGAGCACGTTGGTGAGCCCCGTGCCGGGGCCGGCGATGGTGCGCAGCGCAGCCGGGGCGGCGCCGGTGGCGTTGGGGCCGAACACCTTGATCGTGCTCCTGCCGCCGACGTAGATCCGCTCCTGCTTGTCGAGGTCGAGGGCGTACGGCTCGATGCCGGTGCCGAAGGAGTTGGCCGGCGCCACGTTGCCCGACGCGCCGGGGGCGAACTCGAGCACCTGCCTCGACCCGACGCTGGTCACGTAGAGGAACGCGTTGCGGTCGATCGCCATGCTCCCCGGGCCGGAGAGCATGGTGGCCGCCCCCTTGATCAGGCGCTGGGGAGCGACGTCACCCGTCGCCGAGCCGGCGAAGACCGACACCGAGTCGTTGCCGACGTCCGACACGTAGGACCGGCCGAGGCTGTCGCGGGTCACCGCGATCGGGTTGCTCAGACCGGTGTTGAGACCCTTGACGTGGCGCATCGGCGGGCTGCTGACGTTGTCCGCGGCGGCGATGCCGGCGACGCCGGTGGCCACCAGCGTGGCAGCGACGACGAGCCCGACGGCTCGGGTGACACGGTTCCTGGGCGTGGTGCGGAGCATGGCGTTTCCCCTCGGCGACGGAGCCTGCACGAGGTCGAGGAGCGTCGACCGCGCTCCGAGATACGGCACGGGCCACGATCGTCTCGATCGAGGCTCTCGTCAACGGTCGCGATTGCTACCCATCCGGACCCGGACCTGCTCCGAACACCGTGTGGCGCACCTCACACGAGGTGTTCCGAAACGGAGGACAGGACATGAGTGAAGAGACGAGCAGGAGAAGATTTCTCGCGGCGGGAGCGGGCGCCGCAGGCGTCGCGGCCGTGAGCACGGTCGGCATCACGTCGGGTGCTGCCCTCGCGGGTGAGACGCGACGGTCGACCACCAGCGCCCAGGAGACGGTGGTGGCCTACATCGAGGACCACCACTCCAGCGAGCTGCGCCTGATGGTCGGCGAGCGCGAGGTCGTGGTCCACGACCGCGACCTGGTCCATCGGATCCTCAACGCGGCCGGAGGTCGATGACATGTCCTCGCACCGCGAAGCGCCCGAGACCGCGAAGGACCCGGTCGCCGACAACACCGACGTCTACGCCTTCGTCAGCCCCGACCGGCCGGACACGGTCACGATCGTCGCCAACTTCATCCCGTTGCAGCAGCCCGACGGCGGACCCAACTTCTACGAGTTCGGTGACGACGTCCGCTACGAGATCCACGTGTCCAACCGTGGCAAGGGGGAGTCGGACGTGAGCTACCGGTTCCACTTCGACACCCGGATCCGCAACCGCAAGACGTTCCTCTACAACACCGGGCAGATCAACGACATCGGCGACCCGACGTGGAACCGGCCGCAGTACTACTCGGTGACCCGGGTGGACCGCGACGGTGCCACCCGGATCGGCACCGACCTGCCCGTCCCGCCTGTCAACGTCGGACCTCGGAGCACCCCTGACTACGCGAAGCTGTCGGGCCAGGCGGTGCGCCACCTCAAGGGCGGCGTACGGGTCTTCGCCGGCCAGCGGGCCGACGCGTTCCACGTCGACCTGGGCAGCATCTTCGACCTGGGTGCGCTGCGACCCTTCAACGAGGCACACCTGATCTCGCTGCCGGAGATGGGTGGTGTCAACGCGGTCCAGTCCTACAACGTTCACACCATCGCCCTCCAGGTGCCCATCGGCGACCTCACCCGCCGCGGTGACCGCCCTCGCGACGTCCTGGACCCGCGCTCGGTGATCGGGGTCTGGGCCGCCGCGAGCCGCCGCAAGGCCCGGGTCTTCGACCGGGAGAAGGGCGCGTACGTCGGCGTCGGACCGTGGCGGCAGGTCTCCCGCCTGGGCAACCCACTGTTCAACGAGGTCCTCACGCCGATGGCCGAGAAGGACGAGTGGAACGCGCGCGAGCCCAGCGGTGACCGGCGGTTCGCCCGCTACGTGAACCGGCCCGAGCTGGCCTCCCTGCTGCCCGCGCTCTACCCGGGCGTCTTTCCGAACCTGGCGGCGTACGACAAGCCCCGCGCGGACCTGAACGCGATCCTCCTGACCGGGATTCCCCAGGGTGTCGTGCCGGGCTTCCAGAACTACACCGGCCCGGTCGAGTCGGACATGCTGCGGCTCAACGTGGCAGTCCCTCCGAACCCGTACCCCAAGGCGTTGGGACTGGTCGCCGGAGACGCTGCCGGCTTCCCGAACGGGCGTCGGATCAACGACGACGTGGTCACCGTCGAGCTGCGGGCCATCGCGGGTCTGACGATCCCGCTGGTCGACCCCTCCTTCACCCCGGACGGCGCAGCCAGTGCCATCACGGACGGAACCACCAACACCAATGCCTCGGTCTCGGGCGCGTTCCCGTACCTGGGCCTGCCCGGTGGCGGCTACCAGACGCTGCCCGGCACCACGAAGGCGTCATGAGCGTGCCCGTGGTCGAGAACCCGTACGCCGGGCAGGGAGCCGTCCTGCTCGACATCGGCGGCGACGTCGGAGCCCTGGTGGTGACGATGCCGGCGGGCATGGAGGGGGTCGAGGTCGAGGTCCGACCTTCCGGCGTCCCGGACACCGGTCTGCGGCACCACCCGCACGTGGCCGTCGTCGGTCGTCCCGTCGACGGCGTCCTGGTCCCGTCGCTGGTCTTCGCCGATCTGGTCGCGGGTCGCTACGACCTGTTCTTCAAGCACGGTGAGCACGCCTGTCTCGGCGCCCTGGTCGTCGGCGGTGAGGTGACCGCCGCCGACTGGCCGACGTAGGCGGCGCGCCGCCAGCCGGGTCAGCGGCCGGTCGGCGGCTTCCGCGTGGAGGACTTGTCGTACCTCGCGCGGACGCTGTCGACCCCTTGCTTGATCCGGCGCTGGTTCTCCGGCTTGCGGCCCTCGTCGAAGAGCCTCTTGGCGATTCCGATCATGGCGGCGGTGCGGATCAGCTTCATGCTGGTGTGGTACCCGCGGTCGCGACCGCTAATCCCGCTACGTGTGCTCAGCGGTTGAGCAGCACCGCGATGCCGGTGGTGAGGCTGGAGGCGGCGAGCAGGGTGACCACGAGCAGCACGGGCCAGGGTCGGGTCCCGGTCTCGACGAGGCGCAGCTGCCGCTCCCGCAGCTGGCCGGCTCCCAGCAGGGCGAGGGTGAGGAGGACCGACAGCAGCGCCGGCACCGTCGAGAAGTCCCAGCCGTGGCTCGCTGCCTGGTGCACGGCGAGGGCGGCGACGGCACCCGCCGACAGGGTCGAGCGGCGCCAGGCCAGCGTGGTGCGCTGCCACTGGAGCCCGTGCTCGCCGACGCGGGGGACCGGAGCGCTCATCCGCGGATGATCCCGATCGTGACGATCACCGCGACGACGACCGTGCCCAGGGCCAGCACCGGCACCAGCGCGGTGCGCGGGAGCGGGCGGTGCGCGTGCATCGCCCGGTCGGTCGAGCGCCAGTGCGGGTAGGCGCCCACCGCCAGCACCAGCGACAGCCCGGTCAGGCACAGTGCCAGTGCTACGTCCACGTCGTTCGAGCCGAACGGGTCGCTCAGCTGGCCGATGGCGACCGCCCCGGCGAGCAGCCCGAGCGCGGTGCGGACCCAGGCCAGGAAGGTGCGCTCGTTGGCCAGGGTGAACCGGTAGTCGGGATCGCTGGGCTCCTCGTCCTGCGTCATGCACCCCTCCATCGGCTGCCTGCGTCTGCCCTGGCTGAGTCTAGGTCGCGGTCGACCGCAGGTGAGCGGGCACCGTCGCGAGCGCGACCACGGCGGCACCGGCGAACACGTAGCAGCCCCGATCTCGCCGCGTTCCGCTCAGTGAAAGATCTTAATTCGGGGGAGATTCGTCCGGTGATACGTGCGAGGATCTCGCCCGTGGAGACCAGTGATGTGATCGTGGTGGGTGCCGGCCTGGCCGGCCTGACGGCGGCGGCCGAGGTGGCCGACGCGGGCAAGCGGGTGCTCCTCCTGGACCAGGAGCCCGAGCAGTCGCTGGGCGGGCAGGCGTTCTGGAGCCTCGGTGGCCTGTTCCTCGTCAACAGTCCCGAGCAGCGCCGGATGGGCATCAAGGACTCCCGCGACCTCGCGCTGCAGGACTGGCTCGGCAGCGCCCAGTTCGACCGCGAGGAGGACCGGTGGCCGCGACGCTGGGCCGAGGCGTACGTCGACTTCGCGGCCGGCGAGAAGCGGTCCTGGCTGCACCAGATGGGGCACCGGTTCTTCCCGGTCGTCGGCTGGGCCGAGCGTGGCGACGGCCGGGCCGACGGTCATGGCAACTCGGTGCCGCGCTTCCACATCACGTGGGGGACCGGGCCCGGTGTCGTCGCGCCCTTCGAGGACAGGGTGCGCGAGCACGCCTCGAACGGCAGGATCCGCTTCGCGTTCCGGCACCGGGTCGACGACCTGGTGATCGACGGAGGCGCCGTGGTCGGCGTGCGCGGGACGATCCTCGAACCGAGCACGATCGAGCGCGGCAAGGCCAGCAGTCGGGTGCCCGTGCGCGACTTCGAGATGCGCGCCCAGGCCGTGATCGTGACCAGCGGCGGCATCGGAGGCAACCACGACCTGGTCCGCAAGGCGTGGCCGGCCCGGCTCGGCAAGCCCCCGAGGACGATGGTGGCCGGCGTCCCCGCCCACGTCGACGGCCGGATGCTAGGCATCACCGAGGCGGCCGGTGTGCGGGTGATCAACCCGGACCGGATGTGGCACTACGTCGAGGGACTGCGCAACTGGGACCCGATCTGGGACAACCACGGCATCCGCATCCTGCCCGGCCCGTCGTCGCTGTGGCTGGACGCGACCGGGCGGCGGCTTCCGGCGCCGTACTTCCCGGGCTTCGACACCCTCGGCACCCTGACCCACCTGCGGACCACCGGCTACGACTACTCGTGGTTCGTGCTCACCCAGAAGATCATCGAGAAGGAGTTCGCGCTGTCGGGCTCCGAGCAGAACCCCGACCTGACCGGCAAGGACATCAGGCTGCTGCTCAGCCGGGTCAAGGCCGGTGCGCCGGGTCCGATCGAGGCGTTCAAGGAGCACGGCGCGGACTTCGTGGTGGCCGACGACCTGACCGCCCTGGTCCGCGGGATGAACGAGGTCGGCGACAAGCCCCTCATCGTGGAGGCCGCGCTGCGCGAGGTGATCCAGGATCGGGACCGCCAGCTCGACAACGACTTCAGCAAGGACGCGCAGATCACCGCGATGCACGGCGCCCGCAACTACCGCGGCGACAAGCTGATCCGGGTCGCCACACCGCACAAGCTGCTGGACCCGAAGGCCGGACCGTTGATCGCCGTAAGGCTCAACATCCTGACCCGCAAGACCCTCGGCGGTCTCGAGACCGACCTGTCCGGACGCTGCCTGACCTCGTCGGGCGAGCCGCTGCCGGGGCTCTACGCCGCCGGCGAGGTCAACGGCTTCGGCGGTGGCGGGATGATGGGCTACAACGCCCTCGAGGGCACCTTCCTCGGCGGCTGCCTCTTCTCCGGTCGTACGGCGGGCCGTGCGGCCGCCCAGGCCGTCTGACTAGTGCGCGCCGGTGAGGTTGAGCCCGACCACGCCGGCGACGATCAGGGCGAGTGACGCGGCCTTGAGCCAGGTGAAGGACTCGCCGAGGAAGACCAGGCCGACGACCGCGACCAGGGCGGTGCCCGCGCCGGACCAGATCGCGTAGGTCACCGAGACCGGCAGGCTCCGCACGATCACCGTCAGCAGCCAGATCGACCCGGCGTAGCCGGAGATGACGAGCGCCGTCCAGCCCAGCGAGGTGAAGCCCTCGGTCCGCGGGAGCAGGGCGGTGGCGACGACTTCCACGACAATGGCGATGCCGAGGAGCACTGCGGTGAGCACGGTTCCGGTCCTTCCGACGGACGTAGCAGTCGCTACGTCTACGACTCCAATGTAGCACTCGCTACGTCTCGGGCCTACCCTTGGCGCATGAGTCGTCGGGACGAGCTGCTCGACCAGGTGACCGACCACGTCCTGGAGCACGGTCTCATCGGTCTCACCCTGCGTCCGGTGGCCGCTGCCATCGGGACGAGTGACCGGATGCTCATCTACCACTTCGAGAGCCGGGACGCGCTGGTGTCGGCCGTCGTCGCCCGCACCAACGAGCGAGCCATCGCGGAGGTCTCGGCGCTGCCCGGCCACCGGTCCGTGCGCGCGGGCGTCAACGCCCTCTGGGCGGCGTACCGGACGGAGCCCCTCAGCAGCTGCCTCGACGTCTACTGCCAGGCGGCCGCGACCGGCCTGATCGGCGAGGAGCCCTACCTCTCCGACGCGCGGGCGAGCAACCAGCGCTGGGCGTCCTGCCTGGCCGACTACCTGGAGCGTTGCGGGGCGCCGCCGCGCCGGGTGCGACGCATCGTCACCCTTGTCGACTCGGCGCTCTACGGCTTCCACCTCGACCTCGCGACGGACCGCCCCGAGTGGCTCGCCGTCGGGGTGGACGATCTGGCCCGGGCGGCCCAGTCCCTGGCCGGGTGATCCGGGCGAAACATGACTCGCCGAGAATGGCGCGCGTGACCGACCGACTCGCCGCCGTACCTCTCGAGCGCATGCACCTGTGGCTGATGCTCGTGCTGACCTTCACCACCGGCATCGTCGACGCCGTCGGCTACCTGGGCCTGGACCGGGTGTTCACCGGCAACATGACCGGCAACGTGGTGATCCTGGGCATGGCCCTGGTCGGTGCCGACGACCTGCCGATCCTGGGGCCGGCGCTCGCGCTCGTGGGCTTCATGGCCGGTGCCGCGGCCGGGGGGCGGGTGCTGCGGCGTGCGGCAGGAGCGTGGACCCACCTGACGACCTGGTTGTTCGGGGTCGTCGCGGTGCTGATGATCGGGCTCGCAGTCGTGCTGCTGGTCATCGAGGATCCGGACCGGTGGCTGGCGCTCTCGGTCACCACCCTGCTCGGAGCGGCCATGGGGCTGCAGGCGGCGACCGCGAGGTTCATCGCGGTCAAGGACGTCACCACCGTGGTGGTCACCTCCACGATCACCGGGCTCGCGGCCGACTCGGTGCTCGGCAGCGGCAAGGGCGGCGGCAGCGGCCGGCGCGCTCTCGCCGTGCTCCTGATCCTGGCGGGTGCCGCTGCCGGTGCCGCGCTGCTGCGCTGGCACCTCGGCGCCGGTCTGCTCACCGCCGGCACGGTCGTGCTGGTAGCGACGGGTGTGGGCGCGCTGCACGCCCATGCCCACACCCGGGATGTCGCTGCCGGCAACACTGCCGAGACACCTGGTTAACCGGGGAAATCTAGTCTGCGCGAGGGCCGACAGCCGGCCCCGTCGTAGACAGGAGCCTCCGTGCCGGTCACCACCTCGGGACGGCGCCGTTCGTTGGCGCTGGTCCCTCTGCTCGCCGCTGCTCTCGCGGCCTCGTTCGCCCCCGCCGTGACGCCGACCGCCCAGGCCGCCGCACCGGCCGCGGCGGCGGTGGCACTGCCCGATCCGATGGCCCGCGGTGACTACGCGCCCGTCACGATCCAGGAGACCAAGCTCGGAGTCGCCGCCCTCCAGGAGCCCAACTCCTCCGGTGAGGCTCCGGCCACCGGCACGGTGTCGGCCCCCGAGAAGCTCGAGATCCGCGGCGCGCTGTACTACCCGGCGCGACCGCACCGAGCCCTCGCCGCTGATCGTGCTGGTGCACGGCAACCACGGCTCCTGCGACGCCGGACAGGACCCCGCGACCGCGTCCTGCACGGAGTTCAAGCGCAACGAGGCCGGCTACGCCTACCTCGGCGAGAACCTCGCGACCTGGGGCTACACGGTGTTCTCGCTCTCGCAGGACCAGCTGATGATGCGCCAGGACAACACCAAGGGCAAGGGCATGCACCAGCGCCGCCTGCTGATCGCCGCGACCCTCGACGCGCTCAGCGCGGCCAACGCAGCCGGCGGCCTGCCGGTCGACGAGCACACCACCATCGGCACCACGCTGGTCGGGCAAGCTCGACATGACCCGGATCGGCCTGATGGGCCACTCCCGCGGCGGCGACGCGGTCACCAGCTTCATCGACTACAACCGGATCCGCACCGACGGTCCGCGCTACCCCCTGCGCGGCGTCATCGCGCTCGCCCCGGTCGACTACGAGCGCAAGGCGCCGTACGGCATGCCGTACATGTCGATCCTGCCGTTCTGCGACGGCGACGTCTCCAACCTGCAGGGCGCGCGCTTCTTCGAGCGCAGCCAGTACATCAACGGCGACGACCCGTTCCCGCGGATCCAGTCGTCGCAGCTCGGCGCGATCCACAACTGGTACAACACCGTCTGGTACGCCGACGGCGGCGCGACGGCCAGGCCAACAACGACGCGGCCTGCGGCAACTCCGCGCCGTTCGCAACGACCAACGTGCACCCGAACAACCTGCGCCTCAGCGGTGCGGCCAGCTACACCGACGCCAGCCGGAACTACGTGATCGACAACTCCGACACCTACAACCCGCTGGTCAACACCAAGATCTCCGGTGACCCGGCGCGGATGGGTGACCAGGAGAAGATCGGCCTGGCGACGATGGCGGCGTTCTTCCGTCGCTACGTCGGCGGCGAGGGCGCCTTCGAGCCGTACATGACCGGTGAGCTGTCGGACACCGACGTCGCACCTGCAGATCCCGGCAGTCGGCGTGCCCGACGAGCGCCTCCGGCACCCGGATCGCGCTGCAAGGAGCGGGTCTCGACCAGCTACTTCCGCGCCGCCGTCGGAGCGGGTCGACGTGATCCGTCCCGAGATCGCAGAACCCGCTGGGCCTCAACGCCCTCGGCGGCACCCTGAGCGGCAGCGGCTTCGCCTACCCGTACCTCGACAACGGTGGCGTCGCGCTGCCGACGACGACGGCCGGCGGCTACGACTGGTGCAACCCCGAGCCCGACGACTTCGCGCCGGCCCAGCTCGGCAAGAGCACCCAGCCGACGGCGCGCCAAGGCCTGCCCGCTGCCCGGGCAAGGCCGCGCTCGGTGGTCAGAACGGCATCCGGGAGAACTCGCCCGGTCAACCACTCCTACGGTCGCCAGCTGGCGCTCGCCTGGGAGGCGGGCCAGACGGCCGAGCTGACCGCGCAGATCCCGGCCGCGTCGAAGGACCTGAGCGGGCTCAAGGCCCTGGCGATGGGCGCGGACGTCAACTTCTTCGACCCCCGCAACCCGGCGCCGACAACCGTGGCGACAACACCAAGACCGGCACGACGGCAGAGCCCCTCTGGCCCAACGAGCTGCCGCAGTCCTACGACCCCGAGTCGACGACCCAGGACTTCATCATCGCCCTGAGCGACACCGAGGGCCACGAGGCGCACGGTCCACGCCGGGCGACGAGCGGTGGGGCAACGCCCTGCACATGTCGACGGGCACCAACACCGCCAACACGCACATCGTGCTCGACCAGATCCGGGTCCCGCTCAGCGAGTTCGCCGGCCCAGGGCGTCGACATCAGCTCGCTGGACAGGCTCGAGCTCCGCTTCGGTGAGGACGGTACGCCGGCGTCCGGCTCGATCCAGCTCGCCGACGTCCGGTTCCAGGAGGCCGCGGCCGACGAGCCGCTGGTCCTCTCCGACGGCACCGCGCTCGACCAGGGCGCGGGCTACGGCGCCCCGGCGACCGGTCCCGACCCGGCCGACGTTGCTCGCGTCGTACGACAACACCGCCGGGCAACGTGAAGCTCAACGACACCGTCGGCGACGACCGCGTCCAACACCACCTGGATCGTCGACGACGACCGGGTCCAGTGCCCGACGGCCAACTTCACCTCGATCCAGGACGCGGTCGACTTCGCCGCGCCGTGGGACACGATCGTGGTCTGCGACGGCACCTACGAGGAGTCCTCGACGCCGGTCGTCCACGCCGGCAACCCGGTCGCGACCGGCTCGACGAACGGCCTGACCATCACCAAGCCCCTGAAGATCAAGGGCGCCGGTGCCGACAAGGTCACCATCGAGCCGGACCAGTCGCTCGACACGCTGGCCGGGCTCGACGCCCTACCTGCGCGACGGCGGCGGCAACGTCATCACCGTCTCGCGGCAGTCGCTGGGCTCGACCGACACCAACGAGATGTTCGTCGACATCTCGGGCGTGACGGTGACCGCCGGCAACACCTGCGCCGAGGCCGGCATCGCCTTCTTCGGCGCGGCCGGCCGGGTCTCCGAGAGCGTGGTCGGCCCGATGAAGGTCGCCACGACCGCCGGCGAGCTGGCGGACAACCCGCACGGCTGGGGCATCGTCAAGACCGGCGTCATCCAGGGTGCCGGCGCCGGGCACCGTCGAGACCGAGGTCACCGTCGCGAACAGCGTGGTCACCGGCTACCAGTCCGGCGGCATCCTGTTCGACGGCGCCCGGGGCGCCGACGGCGGTGCCGGACAACATCGTGCGCACCGGCATCGAGCAGCACGGCTACGTCGACCGACACGGTCGTCAAGGGCAGGCCGAACGCGCTCTTCCCGCAGACCGGCGTGAAGTACACCAGCGGCGCGGACGGGTTCGTGCGGAACAGCCGGATCACCGGCAACTACTTCCGGCCCGACCCGTCGAAGTCCTACGGCATCCTGCTGACCGACGCCGGCACCGAGACGTCGGGTGCGCTGACCGCCTCGGGCAGCATCATCACCGGCAACGGGTTCGCGGTCTACAACGCCAACGCGGACAAGCACCGCCGTCCGCGAGGGGCGCCGTCGTTCATCGTGCAGCCAGCTTCGTCGGCCAGGGCGTCCCGGTCCCGGGCGGTCCGTCCGACCCGAGCACGGGCACAGAGGCCGTCTCGGGACCGGACACCGCCAATGCGCCCACCGTGACCTTCACGTCACGCGCCACGACGCCGCCGGCCACCGTGCCGACCACGGTGGGTGTGGTCGACCGACGAGGCGCCGTCCGCGGTGCTGATCGACCCCGGGACGGGGTCGAGGTCGATCCGGGCGACGAGGTCGTCCCGCTGGTGCGTGGTCTCGACGACTTCGCCGTCCGGTCCGCGACCCTGCTGGTCGACGGAGTAGCAGGTGGAGGTCGCCACGACCGCGCCGTACTCCTTCGGCTGGACGCCGGGTGCGGAGTACGCCGGCGAGGACGTCACCCTTCGAAGCCGTCGTCACCGACTCCTCCGGTCAGGAGACGACCTCCGAGCCGGTGACGGTGTCGGTCGCCGACGAGCCGATCCGGCCCACCTTGACGTTCGGGAAGGTGGTCAGGTCGACCACGGCAGGGACGGCGACCCTCCCGGCGGCGGTCAACACGAGCGGGACCCTGACCCTCACCGGGGCGAAGGTGGTGACCACGACCAGGAAGGCCTCGCAAGCCTCCACGGTCAAGCTCGGTGTCAAGGTCAAGCCGGCCTACCGGTCGACGCTGGTCAAGAAGGGGAAGCTCTCGGTGACGGTCAAGGTCACCTTCCGCGACTCCTCGGGCGCCTCGGTGAGCAGGACGAAGACCCTGGTCCTGGTCAAGAAGAAGAGGTGACCGGCCACCGGCACCGCTGAACGATCGAGGCGCCCGTCCCCCTGGGGCGGGCGCCTCGTCGCTGCCGGGTGCAGGGTCGCCTACCTCAGGCTCGTAGAGGAATGGCTTCCGCCCGCCGGCCGCATGGGTGCTTTTGTCCGTCCTTGTCCTCTCCCTGCCACTGCGAGGATGACGGCATGAGGCGATGCAGGCTCCACGTGTTGGGTGCCAGTGGTTCGGGAACGACCACCCTGGCGCGTGCCTTGGCGAACCACTGGTCAGCGCCGCATGCCGATGCCGATGACTACTTCTGGCTGCCGACTTACCCGCCCTACATCGAGAGGCGCCCGGAGACCGACCGGCTGAGGCTGATGCGTGAGGTGTTCGTTCCTCGGGAGGCGTGGGTTCTGTCAGGTTCGATGCTGGGGTGGGGCGAGGAGGCGGTCGACGAGTGTGACGCGATCATCTTCCTGACCCTTGATCCCGCTGAGAGGCTGCGGCGACTGGAAGCGCGGGAAGTCCACCGCAGAGGTGACGAAGGGTTCGACGAGGACGCATGGACAGCCTTCTTGGAATGGGCTCGCGGGTACGACGACCCTTTGTTCAACGGACGAAGCCGTGTCGTCCACGAGAAGTGGCTGGCTGATCGCCGCCAGCCGGTCTTGCGGCTCGACAGCGCGGCCTCCCAAGAGATGCTGGTAGCAGAGGTGCTCCAGTGGGACCCGGCAGGCGGGCGGTGAAGATCGAGTGTCGTCGGGACCCTTGCCAGGCGGCTGCTCAGGTGCGGGTGGAGTCGTAGCCGTAGCGGGTGAGCACGATCCGTTCGCACGCCTGGGCCAGCATGTAGAGGATCACCGACGCGATGGTGACCACGACGACGAGGGCCCAGAGCTGGTCGTACTTGTAGAGCGCGAGCGAGGTGTTGACCGCCTTGCCGACGCTGTCGGTGGTGGTGAAGTACTCCGCGATCAGAGCACCGGTGATGGCGCCGGGCACCGAGATCCGGACCGCGGCGAACACCGACGGCAGCGCCGTGGGGTAGGCCACCCGGCGCAGCACGTCCTGCTTCGATCCGCCGTACACGGTGACGACGTCCTGCATCTGCGGCGTCACCGAGCGCAGGCCGAACGCGATGGTCACCAGCGCCGGGAAGAAGACGACGATGCCGCTCATCACCGCCACGGTCGCGAAGCCGTTGCCGAAGAGCAGGGTGATGATCGGCGCGAGCGCGACGAGGGGGACGGTGCGCACCAGCATCGCGACCGGCATCGTGGCCGCCTCGACGCCTCGGGAGAGCACCATGCCGGTCGCGACCGCCGTCGCCGCGCTCAACCCGAACACGAAGCCGACGGTGGCGTCGAAGAGCGTCTGCCACAGGGGGCTGAGCACCGCGGCACGGTTCTCGGCGGCGTCGGGATCGGTGAAGAGGTAGGCGAAGACGTCGGCCGGGTAGCGGACCACCAGCGGGCTGACGTCGGACAGCTCCAGCAGGAGCACCCAGAGCAGGACGGTGACGAGCAGGACGAAGCCGAGGTTGAGGACCGGGCGAGCGATCAGGCGTACGGCGGTCACCGGGCGACCCCCTTCGACCAGGGTGCGACCCACCGGCCGGCGAGCCCGATCAGCGCGTACGCCAGGCCGGAGACGAGGGCACAGCCGATGCCGAGCGACCAGGCCAGCGCGGTCTCGCGGTTGTTCTGGCTCAGGATGAGCGACGGCCCCACCCCGATCTCGAGGTGGCGGTCGAAGTACTCGCCGAGCAGTGCCCCGAGGTACGCCGCCGGTGCGGCGATCTGCAGGGTGGTGAACAGGGTGGGCAGCGACGACACCAGACGGACCCGCCTGAACTGCTGCATCTTGCCGCCGCCGTACACCGAGACCACGTCGAGCGCCGCGGCGTCGACGGACCGGAAGCCGAGGATCGCGCCGACGACCGTGGTGAAGATGACCGAGATGGTCGCGAGGTCGACGGCGGTCTGGGAGAGCCCGCCCGGCTCCGGGAGGTCGTGGACGATCACCAGGATCGGCGCGAGCACGACGACCGGAAGGCAGTAGGTGATCACCGCGAACTGCATGACCACCCGCTCCAGCGGGGGCACCAGCAGCACGAGCACCGCGAGGACCAGCGCGATGCTCACCCCGATCACGTAGCCCTTGGCCGCCTCCTGGAGGGTGATCGTGAAGATCTCGCGGTAGTAGTCGAAGCCGCGGTCGGTGTAGACGTGCAGCACGTCGAGCGGCGAGGGGACCTGCTGGGGCGTGAAGAACAGCGCCGCAGCAAGCCACCAGACGCCGATCGTCACGACGGCGCCGCCGAGACCGAGGAGCAGCGTGGTCCGGCGTTCCGGGCTCATCAACCCGCGTCCCCGAAGAGGAGCTGGGACGCCCGGTCGTGGAACGCGTGGAACTCGGGCGTCCGCATCATGTCGGGGGTGCGCGGACGCGGGAGGTCGATCTCCATGACCTCCTTGATCCGGCCGGGGCGCGCGCTCATCACCGCGACCTGGTCGGACAGGAAGATCGCCTCGGAGATGCCGTGGGTGACCATCAGCGTGGTCGCCGGCTTCTCGGTCCAGATCCGCAGCAGCTCGAGGTTGAGGCGCTGACGGGTCATGTCGTCGAGCGCCCCGAACGGCTCGTCGAGCAGCAGTACCGACGGCTTGACGACCAGCGAGCGGGCGATCGACACCCGCTGGCGCATGCCGCCGGAGAGCTGGCCGGGTTTGGCCTTCTCGAAGCCCTCGAGGCCGACCAGCCGGATCAGCTCCTTCACCAGCGCGTCGTCCGGCTTGGTGCCCGAGACCTGGAAGGGGAGTCGGATGTTGGACTCCACCGAGCGCCACGGCAGCAGCGCGGCGTCCTGGAAGGCGATCCCGAGCTCGTGGTCGCGCCGGAGCTCGGTGGGCGTCTTGCCCTCGACGATCGCGCGGCCGCTGGTCGCGGTCTCGAGGCCGGCGAGGATCCGCAGGATCGTGGACTTGCCGCAGCCGGACGGGCCGAGCAGCGAGAGGAAGCTGCCCTTGTCGGTGTGCAGGGTGGCCTTCTCGAGCGCGACCACCTCCGAGCGGCCGACGGAGAAGGTCTTGCTCAGGTCCTGGATGTGCAGGCCGGAGCCGTGGCCGGCGAGCCCTCCGCCTGCTGCGGAGGGCTCGCCGACCGGGGTGCTGCCGGTAGAGCTCTGAGTCGTCACAGAGAATCCCTGGTCCGTTGGATCACGAGAAGGTCACGAGGTGGTCACGAAATGGTCACGGCGTCACTTGGCCAGCTCGGGCTGCTCCTCGAGCAGCTCGTCGAGCAGGCTGGTGTCGAAGATGTCGTCGACCTCCAGGTCGAGGCCCGACGCCGCGAGCGAGGACATGTTGGCCTCCTTCATCTCGTCGCTGATCGTGAACAGGCCGTTGGCGGCGGTCTCGTCGGAGTTCACCAGGGACTCGCACTGCTGCTCGGCCTGGGCGACCTCCTTCTTCAGCTCCAGCGGCGGGTCGATCTCGGCGCCGTACGTGTTGACGGCCAGGTCGGCACCCAGCTCCGGGTCGGCGCAGGCGTCCTTCCAGCCCTTGATCTCGGCCTCGAGGAACGCCTTGACCAGGTCCGGCTTGTTGGCGATCGTGTCGTCGGTCGCGATCACGCTCTCCGCGACGAACGGCAGGCCGTTGTCGGCGAAGGTCAGGTCGGTGGTGTCGAAGCCGTGGCCCTTGACCAGCAGCGACTCGTTGGTGACGTAGGCGACCAGGCCGTCGATCTGACCATCCTCCAGGGGTGCGACGTCGAAGCCGTTGGGCACGATCGTGACGTCGTCGGGGTCGATGTCGTTGGCGGCGAGGAGTGCGTTGAAGAGGCTGAGGTTGGGGTCCTGGACGCCGATCTTCTTGCCGATCAGGTCCTGCGGCGTCGTGATGTCGCCCTTGTCGGACAGGGACAGGATCGAGAACGGGTTCTTCTGGAACGTGGTGCCGACGATCTTCAGCGGGAAGTCGGAGTTCGCGATCGCGGCGCCCGTCGAGATCGCGTTGCTGAGGCCGAAGTCGGCCTTGCCGGTGGCGACCAGCTCCTCGGTGGCCACCGGGCCCGCGAGCAGGTCGACCTTCCCGATGCCGGCATCGGTGTAGTAGCCCTTGTCGTCGGCGACGAACTCGCCGGCGAACTCGGCGTTCTTGATCCACGAGAGCTGCACGGTGATGTCGCCGAGGTCGCCTGAGGCCGAGGAGTCGGAGGCCTCGGACTCGGTGTCGTCATCGGAGCCACAGGCGGCCAGGGTGAGGGTGACGGCGGCGAGCACGGCGCTCAGCCGCAGCGCACGCCGGCCTCCACGGAACGACAAGGTCATGTGTGTTTCTCCTAGGTCAGGCGCGACGGGATGGCTCCCGCACTACGGATCACGGGTCCGAGACGGGCTGAACCTAGGAGGGCCAGGTTGCGGCTCTTCGCGGGCGAGGTAACGGCGGCGTTAAAACGTCCGTTTCAGTAGGCGGTGCGGTCCGCAGCACCCAGCCACGCCGCGAACGGCGCGAACGACTCGTGGAGGTCGACCCGCTGGACCGGCGTCGGCCAGGTGGCCCGATCACGGGCAAAGAGCTCGTAGAACTCCCGGTCGTCGAAGCCACCTCGAGCGGCGTCGTCCCGGTCGGCTGCGTAGACGACCCGGTCCACCCGTGCCCACAACGAGGCCGACACGCACAGGGGGCAGGGCTCGCAGGAGGCATAGAGCACGCACCCGGTGAGCGCGAAGTGCCCCCGCACCGTGCAGGCGGCCCGGATCGCCTGCACCTCGGCGTGCGCGGTCGGGTCGTTGTCGCGGGTCACCCTGTTCTGCCCGGTCGCGAGCAGCTCGCCGTCGGCGACGACGACGGCGCCGAAGGGTCCACCCCCGTCAGCGACGTTGCGCACCGCCAGGTCGACGGCGAGCGCCAGCCACTCCCGGTCGGCGGCGGCTGCGTTCATCGGGTCTCCTCGGAGTCACTCGTGGGCGAAACAGTCGTTGCGGCGAGCCGCCACAGTCGATCACGGCTCATCGGCAGCTCGTGGGGGCGCACGCCGAGCGCGTCGCGGACCGCGTTGGCCAGTGCCGGCGCGACCGGGTTGTACGGCGCCTCACTCATCGACTTCGCGCCGCGCGGGCCGAGGGTGTCGTAGGTGTCGGCGAAGAGCACCTCCACGGGTGGGACGTCGGCCAGCTGAGGCACCCGGTAGTGCCGGAACGCCCGGGTCACCACCTCGCCGTCGACGACCTCGATCTCCTCCTGCAAGGCGCTGCCGATCGCCTGGGCGACGCCGCCCTCGACCTGGCCGCGCAGCTGCTCGGGGTTGATCACGGTGCCGGCGTCGACGGCCTGGACCGACCGCAGCACCCGGAGCTCGCCGGTGAGCCGGTCGACGGCCACCCGGACCCCGTGCACGTTGAAGGCGACCGACCGGGGTGTGCCGTGGTGCTGGCCGGTGCGGGTGAGCGGGGCCTCCAGCAGGTCGGCGTACGACCCGGTGTCGCGACCGTCGGCGAGCACGTCGAGGGCCTGGCGCAGCTGCCGGGCGGCATCGGCGACGGCGCCGCCGGCCACCACCGAGCCGGTGGACCCGTAGGCGCCCGTGTCGTACGGCGCCGCGTCGGTGTCGGACGAGACCAGCCGGATGCGGGACGGGTCGACACCGAGCTCGGCGGCCACGAGCTGCACGTGCACGGTCGCCGACCCGTTGCCGAACTCGGCGCTGCCCACCCCGATCGTCACCTGGCCGTCGGGAGCCAGGGTGACCGAGGCCTCGGCGTGGTGGCCGCGCGGCGGGATGGTCGCGATCATCGACGCCGCCATGCCCGCGCCGACCGCCCAGCGATCGCCGGCCGGGGGAGGGGAGTCGTCCGCGGCGAGCGACTGCTCCACCAGGTCGAGACACTGGTCGAGCCCGTAGCTGCCGAAGACCAGGTCGGTGTCCGGCTCACCGTTGACGAGGAACTCGTCGCCCGGGCGCACCACGTTGCGACGGCGCAGCTCGGTCGCCGAGAGCCCGAGCTCGCGGGCCAGCTCGTCGAGCGCGGACTCGATCGCGAAGATGATCTGACCCAGGCCGTAGCCGCGGAACGCGCCCGACGGCACGTTGTTGGTGTAGACCGCCTCGGCGTCCACCCGCTTGTTGGCGCAGCGGTAGAGCGCGACCGACTCGTGGCAGCCGTGGAAGAGCACCCCGGCGGAGTGGTTGCCGTAGCTGCCGGTGTCGCTGAGCACGTCGATGGCGAGCGCGGTCAGCACCCCGTCGGTGTCCGCGCCGACGTCGACCGACACCTGCATCGGATGCCGGCACGGCACCAGGGTGAACTGCTGCTCACGGGTCAGCTCGAGCTGCACCGGGCTCCGCTCACCCGATCGGGCGAGCCGCAGCACCGCCAGTGCGACCAGGTCCTCGACGAGCATCTCCTGCTTGCCGCCGAAGCCACCGCCGACCCGGGCCGCCTGCACCCGGACCCGGTCCTGGGGCAGCTCGAAGAGGTGCGCCAGCTCGTTGCGGACCAGGAACGGCACCTGGGTGCTGGTGCGAATGACCAGCCGGCCGTCGTCGTCGAGCCAGCCGCGGGCGCCGTGGGTCTCCAGCGAGGCGTGGGTCACCCGGGCGGTGCGCCAGGTCCCGTTGACGGTCGCCGCCGCGGCGGCCAGCCCTGCCTCGACGTCGCCGATCTCTCCGTGGGTCTGGGCCGCCACGTTGCGCTGCGGCTCGGAGATCCGCGAGCGCATCGTGGACTTCTCGCCGTGCAGCAGCGGGGCACCGGGCCCGCGGGCGTCCTCCGGGTCGAAGACGGCCGGGAGCACGTCGTACTCGACCTCGATCAGCGCGAGTGCCTGGTCCGCGGCGCCGACCGTCTCGGCCACGACTGCGGCGACCCGCTGGCCCCGGAAGCGCACGACGGGGTCGAGGATCCGAGTGTCGTCGGGGTCGTCGAGCCGGCTGTCGTGGCGGGCGGTGGAGAAGAGCACCTCCGGCACGTCGTGGTGGGTGAGCACCAGTCGTACGCCGGGGACCGCCTCCGCGAGAGAGGTGTCGACCTGCACGATCCGGGCGTGCGGGTGCGGACTCTGGAGCAGCCGCATGTGCAGCACGCCGGTGTCGGGCAGGTCCAGGGTGTAGGGCTCGGTGCCCGTCACGATCCGCGGTCCGGCAGGCGCCGCGAGCGAGCTGCCGTAGGGGTCGCCGCTGCCAGTGGGCGTGACGTTCTGGGTGCCGGCGAGGGCGTCGCGGATCGAGCGGTAGCCGGTGCACCGGCACAGGTTGCCCTTGAAGCAGCGGCCCAGGTCGGCGTCGTCCACCCGGCCCTCCTCATCGGCGAGGGAGGCGGCGGTGACGACGTACCCGGCCGTGCAGAAGCCGCACTGGAAGCCGGCCGCGTCGACGAAGGCGCGCTGCACGGGGTGCAGGTGCTCGGGGGTGCCGAGGCCGGAGACGGTGGTGACCTCACGGTCGGTGCCGCGGGCGGCGGGATAGATGCAGGAGTGCACGGCGGCGCCGTCGACGAGCACGGTGCAGGCGCCGCAGTCGCCCGCGTCGCAGCCTTTCTTGACCTCGAGGTGTCCGGTGCCCCGCAGGAAGGTACGCAGGCACTGGCCGGGCGCCGGTACGGCGTCGACCGGACGGCCGTTGACCCTCACGGGGCCAGCTCCGCGACGACCTCGCCGGCCAGCACGCCGGTGACGTGTGCCCGCCAGTCGGGGGCGCCGTGCGGGTCGTCGAACCAGCAGTCGATGCCGGCGACGGCGCCACCCAGCTCGACGGTCGAGGGAGGGGAGGCGAAGGTCAGCACGACCGGACGCTCGGTCGCGGCGGTCACCGTCACGGTGACCGCGTCGCCGGTCCGTCGGCCGATCACGACCGCGGCTGACCGGCCCAGCGGTGTGAGAGCCACCTTCCGGAAGGCGAAGACGGTGGACAGGTCACCGCCGGCCGGCAGGTCCACCGCCCTCAGCACCTCGCCGGGCCGCAGTTCGGTGGTGCCGGCGCCGGTGACGAAGTCGACGACCGGCTGCCGTCGCTCGCCGCCGTCCGGCGTCCAGACCAGCACGACCCCGTCCAGCGCCGACAACAGCGAGATCATCGCGCCGGCCGGGAGACCGAGGCAGAGGTTGCCCCCGACGGTGGCGGTGTGCTGGACCTTGAACGACATCAGGAAGGCATCCGAGCACTGGCGCACCAGACCGGCCGCAGCTCCCCACGGGGCGGTGCCGACCTGTTCCACCGTGCACGTGGCTGCGATCCGGAGACCCCCGTCGGGGAGCTCCTCCCAGGCCGGCCAGTCCAGCGTGGTCAGGTCCACCAGGCCGGTCACCGTGGGCTGCGGCTCGGAGAAGAGCCAGGTGCCGCCGGCGAGCAGGGACTCGCCGGGGGCGAGCGCCAGGTCCTCCCGGCGGCGCGCGGGGCGGAGCGAGGAGACCGTGGTCAGGTCCATCACTCCACCTCGTCGAGTCGGGAGTAGCTGTCGGTGATCGCCGAGATCCGGTCCTGCCCGCTGCGCCCGGAGGCCGAGAGCACCCCGTCGGCGAGCACGCTCACCACGCTCATCGCGGCCGCATAGCTGTCGAAGGCCAGCGTGCTGGTGACCGGGCACTCCAGCCAGTACGTCGCTGCCGTGGCGTGCTGGCGCGCCGACGAGTCGGCCAGCAGCACCACCGTTGCGCCACCTCGAGCAGCCTCGTCGAGGAAGGCGCTGAACCCGGTCGGCCGGCGCCGGAAGCCGACCACCACGACCGCGTCGCCCGGGCCGAGGTCGGCGAGCTCCTCACCCATCACCTGGCCGGGGAGTGGTGCGAGGCGGACGTCGGTGCGCGCGTGGGTCAACTGCTGGCGCAGGTGCAGCGCCACCGGGTGGCTGTTGCGCCAACCGACGACCAGCACCCGGGGCGCCGCGGCCAGGAGCGCGACGACCGCCGGGAGTGCGGGACTCTCGATCGCGACACGGATCGAATCGTCCTCGTGCTCGAGGTGTCGTGCCAGGCTCGGTGTCCCGTCGACCAGGCGGGGCTCACCGATCGACCGGAGCCCGCGCAGGTGGTCGCGGACCTCGTCGAAGTCGGCGAAGCCCAGGCTCCGGTAGAGCCGGCTCATCGTCGCCTTCGAGACCCCGGCCAGGGCCGCGAGCTCGGCGGAGCGGTAGGTCGCCAGGTCGTCGAGGTGCTCGAGCAGGGTCTGGGCGGCCCGCTGCTCCTGAGGCGAGAGCGCGGCGTACCGGTCGGTGATCCGGTCGTCGATCCGCTGGACCGGCTGCGGGACCGGCTGCGGCACCGGTTGCTGGGTCACCGTCATCGCCCGCCCCCGGTCGACAGGCTCGCTGCGACCTCGAGCACCGCGGCCTCGAAGGCGTCCAGTCCGCGGGCCACGTCGATCTCGCGCACGTCCTCGGCCGGGTGGTGGCTGATCCCGTCGAAGCAGCGCACGAACAGCATCCCGACGTCCATGGTCAGCCCGACCGCCATGGCGTCGTGACCGGCTCGGCTCCACAGACCCATCGGGTCGTCCTCGCCGGTGCTCCGGATGCCGGAGACCACGGCCTCCTGCAGCCACGGAGCACACGGCACCGCGGGTGCGTTGTGGGTCTCGATCACCTCGAACCGGAGGCCGCGCGCTGCGCACTGCCCCTCGATCTCGGCGCGCATCGTGTCCCACATCGCGTCCCGCTCGCCGTCGGTCTCCGCGCGCAGGTCGAGGCTGAAGTCCACCCGTCCGGGGATCACGTTCACCGCGCCCGGCTGCACCTCCAGCCGTCCGACGGTGGCGATGCACTGCGACGCGCGAGCGAGGCGCTCGATCGCGGTGATCGCCTCGCTCGCACCGACCAGCGCGTCCTTGCGACGGGGGTACGGCGTCCCGCCGGCGTGGCGTGCCTCCCCGACGACCGCGAGCCGGAAGCGGCGCGCCCCGGCGATCGTGGTGACGAAGCCGAGCGAGCGGTCGGCCGCCTCCAGGTAGGGGCCCTGCTCGATGTGCGCCTCGAGGTAGCCCACCAGGTCCTCGGGGTCGCGGGCGGCCTCGCCGACCCGTCGCGGGTCGAGTCCGAACTTGTGGAACGCCTGGTGGAGCGTGCTCCCGTCGCGGTCGCGCAGGTCCCACCACTCCTCGTCCCAGGTGCCGGCGACGGCGCGGCTGCCGAGCAGCGCGGTGCCGAAGCGGGTGCCCTCCTCGTCGCTGAAGCCGATCACCTCGAGGGCGAACGGCAGGTCGGCGACCCGGTCGCCGCCGGTGCCCTTGATCAGCCGCTCCGCGACGGCGATCGCCATCACCACACCGAGCATCCCGTCGTAGCTCCCGGCGTCGGGCACGGTGTCGAGGTGCGACCCGAGGAGCAGCGCCGGCAGGCCCGGCTCGCGGCCCTCGCGTCGACCGCACTGGTTGCCGGCCGCGTCCTGCCAGCTGCGCAGCCCGGCCTGCTCCATCCAACGGCCCGCGACGGCGTTGGCGCTGGCGTGCTCGCGGGAGAGGTAGACCCGCTCCAGCTTGGGTGCGGAGGCGGTGAAGCGGTCCAGCTCGGCGCAGCGGTCGAGGACCTCACGGGCGGTCGTCATGCCGCGTACACCTCCTGGGCGGCGTCGACGCCGCCTCCGGCAGTGAGTCGTACGCCGCCCGCGCGCAGCACCTGCTCGAGCGCGGCCAGGGTCACCAGGACCGCGTCCTTGCGGGCGTTGTAGCCCATCGTCCCGATCCGCCAGACCTTGCCGTGCAGCGGACCGAAGGAGGTGCCGATCTCGATGCCGAAGTCCTCCAGCAGGGTGCTCCGTGCCCGGTCGCCGTCGATGCCGTCGGGGATCTCGACGGCGACCACGTTGTTCATCTTGTGGGCGAGGTCGCCGAAGACGCCCAGCCCGAGGCCCTGCACGCCGGCCAGCATCGCGGCCCCGTGCAGCTCGTGCCGGGCGACGGCCGCGTCCAGCCCCTCCTCGACCAGCAGTCGCGCGCACTCGCGGGCGCCGTACAGCATCGTGGTCGCCTCGGTGTGGTGGTTGAGCCGGCGCGGGCCCCAGTAGTCCATGACCATCGCGAGGTCGAAGTAGTTGCTGGCGATCCGGACGCCGCGCTCGGGGTCGCCGTCCTCGCGGATGCCTGCCTCGACGTGCTTGCGCGACTCGATCACCTCGACGGCACGCGGCGACAACGTGATCGGGGCGCTGCCCGACGGCCCGCCGAGGCACTTCTGCAGCCCGGCGGTGACCACGTCGATGGCCCAGAGGTCGGTCGCGAACGTGTTGCCGCCCAGCGACGCGGTGGCGTCGCAGTAGAGGAGCACGTCGTGGCGCCGGCAGATCTCGCCGAGCTCGGCCAGCGGCTGGCACATCGTGGTGCTGGTGTCGCCCTGGACGACGGCGAGCACCTTCGGACGGACCCGCTGCACCGCCTCCTCGACCGCCTCGGGCTCGACGACCGTGCCCCACGACGCCTCGACCGTGTGCACCTCTGCGCCGCACCGTTCGGCGATCTCGGTGAGCAGGTGGCCGAACCGACCGAAGATCGGCACCAGCACCCGGTCGCCGGGCTCGAGCAGGGATACCAGGGCGGCCTCGATGCCGGCCCGTGACGTGCCGTCGACGACGAAGGTCTGCTCGTTGGTGGTCCTGAAGACCTCGCGGTAGAGCCCCATCGTCTCGGTCATGTAGCCCGTCATCGCCGGGTCGTACTGACCGACCAGCTGCGCCGACATCGCGCGCAGCACCCGCGGGTCGGCGTTGATCGGGCCGGGACCCATCAGCAGCCGGGGTGGCGGGTTGATCGGTGCGGACGAGGTGGTCATGGGTTCCTCCTGAGCTGGCGGCCCCAGCCGTGGTCGGGGTGCTCGACGTCGATGGCGTTGCCGCGGACCACCGAGCGCACGACCCGGCCGCCGTAGCGGAGCCCGTCGTACGCCGAGATGGGGTTGCGGTGGGCGAGCCGGGTGGCCTCGATCCGGAAGTCGACGCCGGTGTCGTAGACCGCCAGGTCGGCGTCCGCCCCGACCTGGATCCGGCCCTTCCCGGTCAGGCCGACCAGGTCGGCGGGGTTGCGCGACATCCAGTTGCTGACCCGGTCCAGCCCGATGCCGCGGCGCCGGGCCTCCTGGGCGACCGCGCTGAGGCCGACCTGGAGCCCGGAGACGCCGCCCCACGCCTGCTGGAGGTCGCCGTCGCCCTTGCCCTTCTCCTCGGCGGTCGCCGGCGAGTGGTCGCTGACGATCATGTCGATGATGCCGTCGCGCAGCCCCTGCCAGAGCTCCTCGCGGTTGCCCGCGTCGCGGATCGGGGGACAGCACTTGAACTGGGTGGACGCGTCCGGGATGGTCTCGGCGGCGAAGCACAGGTAGTGGGGGCAGGTCTCGACGGTGACTCGCAGCCCTTCGGCCTTGGCGTCGGCGATCTGCTCCAGCGCCCGGGCGCTGGACAGGTGCAGGATGTGCACCCGCGCGCCGGTCTCGCGGGCGCCGTCGAGCACCTGCCGGATCGCCGCCGTCTCGGCCTCGTCCGGTCGGGAGCGCACGAAGTCGCGGTAGGACCGGGTCGGGGTCGCGGGCGCCGACTCCAGCACCCGGGCGTCCTCGGCGTGCACGATCATCAGACCGTCGAAGCGGGCGATCTCGGTGAGGGCGTCGAGGAACTGCGTCGGATCCAGCGGCGGGAACTCGTCGACGCCGCTCGGCGCCAGGAAGCACTTGAACCCGAAGACCCCCGCCTCCCACAGCGGCAGCAGGTCCGCCACGTTGCCGGGCACCGCGCCACCCCAGAAGCCGACGTCGACCATGAGCTCGCCGAGCGCCGCCTCCTGCTTGACCCGCAGCCCCTCCAGCGTGGTCGTCGGCGGGATCGAGTTGAGCGGCATGTCCACGAGCGTGGTCGCACCACCCAGCGCGGCCGCCTCGGTCGCGGAGATGAAGCCTTCCCACTCGGTGCGACCCGGCTCGTTGATGTGCACGTGGGTGTCCACGATGCCGGGCAGCACGTACGCCGTGTCCGGGGCGTGGAACATCAGACCGTCGGGCTCGTGGTCGAACGGCTCGATCCCGGACACCAGGCCGCGGTGGATGGTGACCGTGGCCGGCACGAAGCTGCCGTCCACCAGGACGCGTTGAGCCCGAAGGGCGTCGATCCGCATCTAGTTACTGTCCTCCTCGCGTGGTTGACCCGCGTCGAACGACCCGCCGCGTCCCAGCACCTCGGCCTCGTCGGCGCGGACCTCGAGGGCGGGCGCGGCCGCGATCCCGGTCGGCTCCGGCGGGGTCCCGGGCAGCCACACGTTGAAGAACAGGTTGAGCATGAAGGCCACGATCGCAGCGGCGCTGATCTCGGAGTCGAAGATGGTCTGGAACCAGGTCGGGAAGGCACCCCAGAACTCCGGCTTGGCGATCGGGATGACGCCGAAGCCGATCGACACCGCCACGATGATCAGGTTGTTGTTGTTGGCGTACTCCACCCTGCCGAGGGTGCGGATGCCGCTCGCGGTCACCGTCCCGAAGAGCACGATGCCGGCGCCGGCGAGCACCGCCAGCGGCAGCACGCCGACCACGGCGGCCAGGATCGGGGAGAGCCCGAGCACGGCGAGGACGGCGCCGCCGGTGGCCACGACGAACCTGCTCTTGATGCCGGTGAGGGCCACCAGTCCGACGTTCTGCGCGAAGGCCGTGGCCGGGAAGGAGTTGAAGACCGGCGCGATCGCGGAGGAGATCATGTCGGCCCGCAGCCCGTCCGCGATCCGTCGGCTGTCGACCGTGGTGCCGACGACTTCCCCGACCGCCAGGATGTCGGCGGTGGTCTCGACCATGATCACCAGCACCACGATGGTCATCGAGACGATGGCGCCGACCTGGAGGAGCGGGGAGCCGAAGGCGAACGGCGTCGGGAAGGCCATGATGTCGGCGTCACCGACTCCCTCGAAGCTGGTCTCGCCGGCGATCAGGGCGATGACGGTGCCGAGCACCAGGCCGAGCAGGATCGCCAGCCGGGACAGGAGCTTCGTCTTGCTCATCACCAGCACGAGCGCGAGGGTGACGCCGGCGAGAGCGATCGAGGCCTTCGCGGCGGTGGCGCCCTGGTCGGTGATCCAGCCGGCGGCCACCGGCAGTAGCGAGAGCCCGACGACGGTGATGATCGACCCGGTCACGACCGCCGGGAAGAAGCGCACGATCCGGGAGAAGAACGGCGCGATCAGGAGTCCGATCAGCGCCGAGACGATCACCGCGCCGAAGACCACCCGCAGCCCGCGCTCTCCGCTCGACTCCCCAGCGATGATGGTGACCATCGTCGAGACCGAGGCGAACGAGATGCCCTGGACCAGGGGGAGCTGGCTGCCGAAGAACGGCAGGCCCACGGTCTGCAGGACGGTCGCGACGCCGCTGATGAACAACGAGCACGACACCAGCAGCGCCAGGTCGGTGCCGTCCAGGCCGGCCACGCCGCCGATGATGAAGGGGACCGCGATGACCCCGCCGAACATGGAGAGGATGTGCTGGATCCCGTATCCGAACAGCTGCGGGACGGGGAGCATCTCGTCCTCGGGACGCTCCTTGACGGGTGCTTCGGTGGTGCTGCTGGTGTCGGTCATGGTGACCCCCGGGGCTCGGGCGAGAACAGCAGGACGGTTGGATCAGTCGGTCGACTGATCAGCAGAACCCGGGCACCGTTGCCCAGGCCTGCGGCGCTTGGGGCTCACCCTCGCGCTGGATCGTGGCCTGGATCAGGCCGTAGGGACGGTCGGCGGCGAAGAACACCTCGTGGGGGTTCTCCAGGCCGAACGGTGCGAGGTCGACCAGGAAGTGGTGCTTGTTGGGGCACGACAGCTTGACCTCGGCCACCTCGTCGTACGTCTCGAGGATCGCCTTGCCGACGGCGAAGATGGTCTGCTGCAGCGCGAGCGAGTGCACGGTCGCGAACGTCGAGAGCAGGGTGTCCCGGATGCCGTCGTACAGCGCGTTGAAGTCGAGGGCGCCGAGGTCGACGCCGTCCGCGTAGCGCCACCAGGCCGTCACGCTGGTCGCGAGGATGCGGTCGTCGGTCTCCTGGAGGGTCGTGTACTTGTCGCGGGGGAAGCCGTGGAACTCCGAGCCGGTGGACTTCAGCAGTGTGCAGTCCTGGAGACCGCTGATGACGTAGGCGTCGTCGCCGTCGAGCTGGACCACGGTGGTGCGGGTCTCCTGGCCGGTGCGGACGAAGGCGTGGTCGTGTGGTCGGCCGTCGACCGGGATGCGCGCCCAGGTGAACTGCTCGGCCTCCCAACGACCGCCGCTCACCCACTCGAAGTCGTCGACGAAGTGCCGCCCGAGCGTCAGCAGGAACTGCTCGGGGGAGTGCACGCCGTGCTCCTTGGCGAAGGCGTAGACGGTGTTCTTCTGGGTGTCGGTCGCGACCACCTGGCTGTTGTCACCCTCGGTGTGGCAGGCCACGAAGTCGCCGCGCAGCTGCGAGGTCACGTTGAGGTCCTCGATCTCGTGCACCGCGGTGTCCCGGGTGATCCGCACCAGCCGGCACTCCGCCTTGCCGTACTGGTTCGCGCCGAGCACGACGTCTCCGTCGGCCATGGTCAGCTCCCTCGATAGGTGGTGTAGGAGAACGGGCTGAGCAGCAGCGCCACGTGGTGGTGGCCGTGTTCGGGGTCGATCGCGAAGGACACCGCGATCTGGGGGTAGAAGGTGTCGCGGCCGGCGGCGGCGAACCAGGTGCCGGTCTCGAAGACCAGTCCGTGGGTGCCTTCGCCGAGGTCGGAGTCGAAGCGGATCCTGCCGTCGTCATCGGTGGTCGCGGTGCTCAGCAGCCGGCCCTCAGGGTCGAAGAGAGCGACCTGGAGGCCGGATCCGGGGACGCCGAGCGCCGCATCGAGGACATGCGTCGAGCAGGTGCTCATCCGAAGAGTCCTTCCAGGCGGAGCACGGCGATCTCGCGGAGCTGGCCGGCGGTGACGTCGAGCTCGGTCTCGGGATCGTTGTCGAGCCGTTGCTCCAGCAGGGCGAGGATCTCGGCGGCGCTGCGACCGGCGGCCCGGACCAGGTAGATCCGGTCGAACTGCTCCTCGTAGGCCGCGTTGCCCGCCGCGAGTCGCTCCTGCAGGTCGATGTCGCTCGGGTCGACGGCAGCCTGCTCGCGTCCCGACATGCTGGCGCTGGCGCCTGACCCGGTGTGCCGCTCACCGATCCGCGGGTGGTCGGCCAGCGCCTTCTCCACCTCGGGATGGGTCCAGGAGCGGGCCTGCAGGTCACCGACGGCGACGACCTCGGCAAGGTCGTCGTAGGGTCGGCCGGCGACCACGGCCTCGACCCACGAGTCGATGTCGACGCACGGTCTGACGGCCGCTGCCGCCTCCGCGTGCGTCATCGCGTTGAACTCCGCGAGCTGCATGGATTCCTCCTTCGTCGAGGACCCTAGGGACCCGATGTAAAGCCGGACCGAAACAGACGTTTCAGTGACGTTACAACCGGGATCGACTGCCTCTGTGCCGCTCAGCCACCGGCGCCGAGTGCGCTGGCGAGCTCGAGCAGGTCGCGGTCCCGACCGGGGGCGGCGACCAGGCAGACGCCGGCCGGCAGCCCGCCGCGGGTGGTGCGCGGGATGCTGACCGCCGGCAGCCCGCCGAGCCCGGCGAGACAGGTGAGCGACATGGTGGCCGTGCGCACCGCGTGCAGTCCTTCCCCGAGGGACGGCGCGACCGAGGACGCGGAGGGCAGCACCAGGACCCGGTCGCCGACCAGCTCCTGGATGCGGCCGCCGGCCTCGTCGACCCGCTGGCGCGCCGCGGCCGCGCGGTCCTCGTCGATCTGGGAGGCAGCCCCGAACCTGCCGCGGACGTCGGCACCCAGGGTGTCGAGGCGGGTGGTCAGCCAGTCACGGCGTACCTGCCAGGCCTCCCACGCCTGCCACGTCTGGAACGCGTCGAGCCAGTCCGGCAGGTCGCCGAGGTCCCAGTGCTCCCGGACGGCGCCGACGTCCGCGCAGAAGGCGTCGACGAGTCCGGCGACCTGGTCGTCGGCGACGCCGGTGAGGGCGGGGACGGTGACCAGGTCGCGAGCGTGGTCGGGCGTGGCGGCGGGCAGCAACAGGTCGCCGACGGCCGCGAGCGTCGCCGCGTCCCGGGTGAGCCAGCCGACGGTGTCGAAGGACGGTGCCAGGGCGAGCAGCCCGTCGCGAGGTACGGCGTCGTGGGTGGTGCGGATGCCGAAGAGCCCCTGGTAGGACGCGGGGACCCGGATCGAGCCGCCGGTGTCCGTGCCGAGACCGATCGTCGCGTGCCCGAGCGACACCGCGCTCGCCGACCCGGACGTCGACCCGCCGGAGACCCGGTGGGGCGCGCGCGGGTTCGGAGGCGTCCCGCTGTGCGGGTTGGTGCCGGCGAGCGAGTAGGCGAACTCGTCGGTCCGGGCGATGCCCCGCACCGAGGCGCCTGCGTCGAGCAGCGCCTGCACCGCTCCGGCGCTGCGCGGCTCGATCGCGGCCTGCTCCAGCCAGGCGGGGTTGCCGGCGCCGACCCGGTGGCCGGCGACGGCGTAGAGGTCCTTCACCGCGACGCTGTGGCCGCCGAGGGGGCCGTCGGTCGCCGCAGGCAGCAACGGATCGCCGACCACCCGCCAGATCCGTGCGTCGAACGCAGGGGGCGGGACAGCGACGTGGGCTGCGGAGACCGCCCACCCGTCCGGCGTACGCACCCACAGCTGGGTCTGCTGGCCGCGACCGCCCCGTTCGAGCTCGGTGATCGCGACCACCAGGGCGTGGTCGTCGTCGATGGTCTGGACGTGGGTCTGCACGATCCGCCGCTTCGGAGCACCGCCCCGCGAACCGCGGAACGCGCTGATCATGTCGTGGCCGACCAGCAGCCCGGCCGCGTCACCGCGCAACGTGCTCGGCCCGGGAGCGAACAACCGGTCCAGGGCCGCGAGGTCGTCGGTCATCAGCGCGCGCTCGTAGTCCCAGAACGCCTCGACGAGACCGTCGGGTGCGGGCGCGGCGGTCACCGGCGTACCTCTGCGAAGTCGGACTTCCGGATCCGCGCGTGCACGCCCTTGACCACGTCGACCACCTGGGAGATGTCGAAGTCGGTCGCGGCCGACAGGTAGGCGTAGGCGAACCGGGGATCCATCCCGTAGCGGGCCTGGAGCAGCGCGATCGCGGCGCGCACGCAGTTCTGGACGGCCAGGTCGAGGTCCTCGTCCATGCCGGTCGGGACCAGGTGGTCGGCGGTCTCCGCCAGCGGCCCGGCGAGCTCGCCGAAGCGGCGTACGGCGTCTTCGTGCGGCACCACGTCCAGCCGCACCGTCGCCCGCAGCGAGGCCTCCATCGCGGTCAGCGACACCTCGCCGTCGCCCTGGGCGAAGTGCGGGTCCCCGACGTAGGCGAGCGCACCCACGACCTGCACCGGCAGATAGAGAGTGGCTCCGGTGGTCAGCACGTTGATGTCGATGTTGCCGCCGTGCGGGCCCGGCGGCACCGAGTGCGGCCGCTCGTCGCCGGTGACGGCGACGCCCATGATCCCGAGGAACGGCGCCAGCGGGAAGCGCACCGTCGGCTCGGCGCCCGCCGACAGTGGCAGCAACCCGTGACCGCCGTCCTCGCTGACGGACGCGAAGGCGCTGAAGAGGTCGCCCTCGAGCGGGTACTCCCCGGGCAGGGCACCCTTGCCGTGCCGGTTGGAGATCACGCCGTACGGCACCCGCGGCAGTGTCTCGAGCACGGTCATCGCGAGCAGGTCCCCGGGCCGTGAGCCCTCGACCCGGACCGGCCGGCTGACCACGTGGGGACCGTCCACCCCGAAGGTGCGGGCGTACGTCGACGCTGCCAGTGCGACCGCGTCGTCGAGCACTCCTGGGACGTCGTACTGCCCGAAGAACGCGGCGGGATCGCGGCCCTGGTCCTCGAGGATGCCCTCGTGGCTGATCGTGTCGAAGGTGACCTCGGTGCCCGGCTCGACGGTGAGCACCGGGTCGTCGGTCTCGCAGGGCAGTCGACCCCACAGCACCTCGTCGAGTCCGGAGGGGAGGTAGACCTCGCTCCGGATCGGGCCGTCACCGGTCTGCAGGATGTTGCTGCTCACCATGTCGCAGCACGCTACGGAACGGTTGTTTCAGCCGTGTTCCGGGGGCCACTAGGCTCACCGGGTGACTTCGGAGTTCGACGACCAGATCGCCCTCACCCGGCACGGTGACACCAGCTACGGCGCCGAGCTGTCCGGCGGCTGGCAGGTCGGCGGGGGAGTGAACGGCGGCTACCTGCTGGCGATCATCGGCAACGCGCTGCGCCAGACGCTGCCCGCCAAGCCCGACCCGATCGCGATCTCTGCGTACTACCTCTCCGCGTCCGAGGCCGGACCTGCGACGGTCGACGTCCGGGTGCTGCGCGAAGGCGGCAGCGTGGCAACCGCGGCCGTCGACCTGCGCCAGGGCGACACCACCCGGATCACCGCACTCGCGACGTACGGCGATCTCGATCGACTCGGCGACGACGTGCAGACCACCGCCCTCGAGCCGGAGATGCCGCCGGTCGAGGACTGCGTGCCCAACACGATGGCGCCCGCCGAGCTGCGCAGGATCGCACCGTTGATGGAGCGCTTCGAGATGCGCTTCCACCCCGACCACATCGGCTGGGCGGTCGGCCAGCCCAGCGGCACCGGGGTGCTGAGCGCGTGGTTCCGGTTGGTCGACGAGCGTGAGCCCGACCCGATCTCGCTGCTGATGGTCGTCGACGCGCTGCCCCCGGTGACGTTCGACCTCGGCCTGATGGGGTGGGCGCCGACCCTCGAGCTCACCGCACACGTGCGCGCCAAGCCGGCGCCGGGGTGGCTCAAGGTGCGACACGCGACCCGCAACATGGCGGGCGGGATGTTCGAGGAGGACTGCGAGGTCTGGGACTCTGCCGGACGGCTCGTCGCCCAGAGCCGGCAGCTCGCGCGGCAGCCGCGACCGTTGGGCTGATCGCCCGCCAGCGCCGGTTCCACCCCAGAGGGACCGAGGCCGACCTTCGTGCGCCGTGGCACAGTGCTGGCTGTGGATGGACCTGGAGGCGACGAGGTGGTGGCCGCGTGGTCGAGCCTCCAGGACGTCTACGGTCCAGCTGCGCGGGTGCCCAGCCTTCTCGCGTCAGCGGCGCGGGCCGGCACGGACGACAGTGCCGTCTGGGATGAGCTCTGGGGTCGGCTGTGCCATCAGGGGACCGTGGCCAGTGCGAGCTACGCCGCCCTTCCGGCGTTGACCGACATCTGCCGGCGCCGGGAGCCCACTGGCTACCTGCCAGCGCTGCAGCTCGCTGCCGCCATCGTCGCCTCGATCGACGGTCCCGAGTCCGGGACTGTGGTGCGGCAGCGCTACGCCTCCGAGATCTCCACGCTCAGGACCATTGCCTCGCAGAACCTCGCGCACGCCGCCGACGACACGGAGTTCGTCTACGGGCTGCAAGCCCTGGCCGCCTTCGAGGACGCCGGAGTGTGGCAACGCAGTCTGAGCTCGCTGGCCGACGGGGAGGTCCAGCTCGACTGCCCGTCCTGCACGGAGGCGCTGCTCCTCGACCTCGGTGGACCGCCGTTCCTGGTCGGCAGCTCCGGAGACGGTGACCTTCCCGCCGGCGACGTCGTCGCGGCGGAGCCAGCGGCGGAGACCGCTGAAGGTGGGCTGGTCGAGGAGGCGCGTGCGGCCGGACGGATGTCCGTCGTCGAGCGGCTCGCGGCAGTCTTCGGCACGGCGACCTGTCCGAGCTGCCAGACCTCCTTCCTCATCGCGGACGGACTGGTCTGACGACCTGGACCGATCTGCTGCCATCACAGCGACGGCAGGTACTCCGTGTAGAGCTCCGGGTTGCCGCCGGCGTACGGTCCGTCGACGACCTCGGGCTCGGTGCCGTCGAGGCTGGTGTGCACCAACGACCACTGGTTGTTGTCGAGGGTCGCGACCACGTTGACGACATGGGTGTCGTCGGCCCAGGCCGCACGGCTGATGACCCGCGGTGTCGGCGCGTAGCGACCGATCTCGATCAGCCCGAGGTCGAGCATGGTGACCTCGCCGGCCATGTTGTTCTCCAAGCGGGAGCCGAGCAGGTGCTTGCCGTCGGGGGAGAAGGTCAGGTTCGAGGTCGCGCAGTTGCGGGCGACCACCTCGTCGGCCTCGGGGTCGTAGAGCCCGACGCACCCGAACTGCTCGCCTTCGTCGGACGGGAAGGCGACCGACCACAGGCCCTCGTCGGGGCTCACGTCCCACACCCGCAGCGGCTCGGTGGGGGACAGGTCCTCGACACCGTCAGTGGTGACCACCTTGGAAGTGGTGTTCCCGTCCCCGAGCAGGACCTCGCAACCACCGGACCCGCAGTCGTCACCGATCACCGCCTCGACCGAGTAGGTCGAGAGTCGAGTCGACGGCGACCTGGCGAGGGAGACCGGCTCGGCAACGCCGCTCTCGAGCACCTGCACCATCCCGTTCTCGTCGATCCAGGCTGCGGCCCGGTCCGTGGGACTGATCGCGAGAGCGGTCGTCTCGACCGCGATCTCCGAGTCGAGCCGCCCGTCCGCGCCGTACACCTGGATGCCAGCGCGGTCGGTGCGCGCCAGCACCACCCGTCCGTCGCTCAGCACGCCGAACGTCCCGACGTCGCGGTTGCTGACGTCGATCGGGAGCTTCGCCCCGTCGGGCGTCGTGATCGCGCCGTCGTGCAGGATCGCGGCCGCGCTGCCCTGGGGTGCCTCTGGTGACGGAGCCGGGTCGGGGGCCGACCTGTCGGAGCCGCCGGAGAGCAACGCGCTGGGAAGCGCGATCGCGAGGACCGCGGCGACGGCCGCGGCGCCGACCGCCACCCGTCGGCGCCGCCGGATCCGGTGGGCACGGCCGCGGACGTCCTCGAAGGTGAGAGGTACGTCGTGCAGCTGGTCGGCGCGGCGCTCCAGCTCGCGCGTGAAGATCTCCTGAGTCATCGTTCCTCCTCCCGGTTGCTCGGGCGTAGCTCGCTCGGGGTGCGCTCGCGCAGACTGGCGAGCGCCCTGCTGGTCTGGGACTTCACGGTGCCGACGGAGATGCCGAGCAGATCGGCGGTCTCGGCCTCGCTGAGCTGCTCGTAGTAGCGCAGCACGACGACGGCGCGCGCCTTGCGCGGCAGTGTCTGGACGATCTCCCAGACCGCCGCGCCGACCCCGTCGTCGTACTCGTCGTGGACGGGGTGGCGATCGGGCGCTCCCGGCTCGGTGAAGTCGGTGGCGAACTCGCGACGCTTCGACGCTCGCCGCCAGATCGAGTTGTTCTCGTTGACCATGATCCGGCGGACGTAGGCGTCGACCGAGGTGCGGTCGCGGACCTTGTCCCAGGAGAGGTAGAGCTTGGCCAGCGAGGTCTGGAGCAGGTCCTCGGCCTGGTGCTGGTTGCCGGTGAGCAGGTAGGCGGTGCGGAGGAGACGCGGCTGCCGGGCCTGGAGGTACGCCGTGAAATCGGCGTCCCGGTCCGTCATCGTGTCCCCCCGTCCCTGCTCGTCCAGCGGTGTCGTCAGCACACCACCATGACGCGAGGATCGTGCAGATGGTTGCAATCAGGGCCGTGGGGCGAACCGGAACTCGAGGGAGTCGCTGCTGCCGTCGTACGGCGCCACGTCGCTGGCCCGCTCGACACCGCCGTCGAGCGTGGTGCGCAGGACGGCCTGGGTGCGGCCCTGAGTGGTGGCCATCAGCAGGTGGCCGGTGTCCTCCCACGCCACCGCGTGCGTCCGGAAGTCCCCCAGCTGACCGAACTGGTGCACCTGGGCACCGGTGTAGACGTCGAAGATCGCGAAGGCGATCGGGAACCCGCGCGACGACTGGGTGCCGAGCACCAGTGAACCGTCGGGGCTGAACCGCCCGAGCTGCCAGCCCTTCGCGGTCCACTGCACCGCTCCCGTCACCGGGTCGAGCACGGCGCCGGTCCGCTCCTGTCCGGCGAGCTGCCCGCTGACCACGCCGTGCGCACCGTCGACGCCCGAGACGGTCGACAGCCCGCTGATCCGGGCGGGGGTGCCATCGGGCTCGACGAGGGTCGACGGTCCGGCCACCACCGACGAGACGACCACCGCGTCGCCGAGGATCCCGGTGGGGATCGACTCCTCGAGCGGCAGCGTGGTGGTCTGCTCGTCGCTCCCGCCGGTCAGGCCCAGGTGCAGGGTGGTGTCCGCGCTCCGGCAGTCGCCGGAGGAGTACGCCGTCTGCCCGCCGTCCTGGCTCACGGCGAACGCGCCCTGGCCGCACTGGCGCCACACCTCGTCCAGGTCGCCGTCGAGCTGCACGACCCGGGGGCCGAGGTCTGGTCCGGTGACGACGGCCAGGAAGCCACCCTGGTACGGCGTCGCGGTGGTCACCCCGTCGAGCGGCAGCGTGGTCCGGTCGCCGTCCGCGGCGACGTAGTCGTCACCGTCGAGCCAGGCCACCGACGGCGGCTGGCCCTGCATCATGCTCGACAGGTGCAGCCGTGAGCCGTCGACGGTCCTGCCGGCGTCCGGTGACGGGGTGGCCGGGTCGGGCGTCGACGACCCGAGGTCGAGGGCGCGGACCAGCGGCACCGTGAGCGCGACGGCCAGGACTGTGGCGGCGACGGTGGCCACTCCCGCCGTACGCCGTTGGCTCCGGCGCACCGCGCGCGACGCCGTCACCACGTCCGCCATCGGGGTCGAGGGGTAGTGGGTCCCGTCGACGCGGTCGTGCAGGGTCTCGCTCAACAGGTCCTCGGGTCGGGTCATGGCTGCTCCTCGGGCATCCGGCTGCGCAGCGCGGCGAGGGCGCGACTGGCCTGGGACTTGACGGTGCCGACCGAGATGCCGAGGGTGTCGGCGATCTCGGCCTCGGTCAGCTGCTCGTAGTAGCGCAGCACGATCACGGCGCGCTGGCGGGGCGAGAGGGTGGCGACGAAGCGCCAGACCGCCTCGCGGCTGCCGTCGTACTGCTCGACCAGCTGGCCAGGGTCGGGGACGACGTCGGTGACGTGCTCACGGCGCCGCCAGGGTCGCCGCCACGCGCTGCGGTGCTCGTTGACGAGGATCCGGCGGGCGTAGGCGTCGATGTTGCCGCGGTCCTCGAGCCGGTCCCACGCCAGGTAGAGCTTGGCGAGGGTGACCTGCACCAGGTCCTGGGCGGTGTGCTCGTCGCCGGTGAGCAGGTGGGCGAGGCGCTGGAGCGCCGGCTCCCGGGCGACCAGCCAGGACTCGAAGTCCGTCACCGGCCTGCTCCTCGTCTCGATGTCGCCCACACCCCCTACACGTGCGCGGACCACATACGGTTGCATGTGGTCCGACAGATCTTTCGAGGAGAGGCAGCACATGCAGCAGGTCAAGGCCGTGGTCGCACGCGGCAAGGGACAGCCCGTCGAGGTCACCACCATCAACGTCCCCGACCCTGGCCCGGGTGAGGCGCTGGTGCAGGTGCAGGCCTGCGGGGTCTGCCACACCGACCTGCACTACCGGGAGGGTGGGATCAACGACGACTTCCCGTTCCTGCTCGGCCACGAGGCCGCAGGGGTGGTCGAGGCGGTGGGTCCCGACGTGACGTCGGTGGCGCCCGGTGACTTCGTGATCCTCAACTGGCGCGCCGTGTGCGGCGACTGCCGGGCCTGTCGGCGCGGCGAGCCGCAGTACTGCTTCGCCACCTTCAACGCCACCCAGAAGATGACGCTCGCCGAGGGGGAGGACGCCGGGACGGAGCTGTCCCCGGCTCTCGGCATCGGCGCCTTCGCCGAGAAGACGCTGGTGGCGGCCGGTCAGTGCACCAAGGTCGACCCGTCGGCCCGTGCGGCCGCGGTCGGCCTGCTCGGCTGCGGGGTGATGGCCGGCATCGGTGCCGCGATCAACACCGGAGGGGTGACCCGCGGCAGGTCGGTGGCGGTGATCGGCTGCGGTGGGGTCGGCGTCGCGGCGATCGCCGGATCGGCCCTGGCCGGCGCGTCCCCGATCATCGCGGTGGACATCGACCCCAAGAAGCTCGAGACCGCGAAGCGGATGGGTGCCACCCACACCGTCGACTCCAGCCAGGTGGACCCGGTCGAGGAGATCAAGCGGATCGCCGGTGAGACGTACGTCGGTGCTGAAGGCGCCGACGTGGTGATCGAGGCGGTCGGTCGACCGGAGACCTGGAAGCAGGCGTTCTACGCCCGCGACCTGGCCGGCACCGTGGTCCTGGTCGGCGTGCCGACCCCGGACATGAAGGTGCCCGACCTGCCGCTCATCGACGTGTTCGGCCGCGGTGGTTCGCTGAAGTCCAGCTGGTACGGCGACTGCCTGCCGAGCCGGGACTTCCCGATGCTGGTCGACCTCTACCAGCAGGGCAAGCTCGACCTGGACGCCTTCGTCACCGAGGAGATCGGCATCGACGACGTCGAGGCCGCGTTCGACCGGATGCACGGCGCCCCGGACGAGCCGAGCGTGCTCCGCTCGGTGGTGATCCTGTGACCGTCCGCGTGGACCACGCCGTCTCGAGCGGCACGTTCAGCCTGGACGGCGAGACCCACCAGGTCGACAACAACCTGTGGGTGGTCGGCGACGACACCGAGTGCGTGGTGATCGACGCGCCCCACAGCGTCTCGGACATCCTCGGCCTGGTGGGGGACCGGAAGGTCAAGGCGATCCTGCTGACCCACGCCCACGACGACCACGCGCGGGTCGCTCCAGCGCTGCGCGAGGAGACTGTCGCGCCGATCATGCTGCACCCCGACGACAAGCCGCTGTGGGACCTCACCCACACCGACTACCTGTGGGACCTCGACCTCGCCGACGGACTCACCATCGACGTCGCCGGCATCACCCTCGAGGTGCTGCACACGCCCGGACACGCACCGGGCGCCGTCTGCTTCTATGCTCCCGCGCTGCGCTGCGTCTTCAGCGGCGACACCCTCTTCCAGGGAGGGCCGGGCGCCACCGGTCGCTCGTTCAGCGACCGGCCGACCATCGAGGCTTCGATCCGGGCGAAGCTCTTCGCGCTGCCCGGCGAGACGGTGGTGCACACCGGCCACGGTGACGACACCACGATCGAGGCCGAGCAAGCGGCCCTGGGCGCCTAGAACGGCCGGACCAGCAACGCCGTACCGCTCCCGGAGACCCGGGTCAGCACGATCGTCGCCTCGTCGTCCCCCTGCAGGTCCAACCGCTTGCGGAGCTGCTCGGGGACGACGTCGACGCCCCGCTTCTTGATGGTGAGGCGGCCGATGCCGCGCTCGCGCAGCGCGGCCCGCAGCGCCTTCTCGCGGTAGGGCAGCTCCTCCAGGACGGCGTACCCGCGCGCGAACGGCGTCCGGAACGACTCGTCGGAGGTGACGTAGGCGAGGTGCTCGTCGATCAGCCCGCCACCGACCCCTGCGGCCACGGCGGTGACCAGGCCGGCGCGGATCACGGCGCCGTCAGGCTCGTAGAGGTAGGCCCCGACCCCCCGGACCTCCGACCCGGGGTCGTCCTCGTCGGTCAAGGTGGCCAGGCCGCTGTCGCCGATCACGGTTGCGCGGCGGGCCGTCGTCGCGAGGTGCCCCGACCACAGTGCGGCCTCCTTGACCTCGCCGTGGTCGCTGACCCACTCCGCCTCGACGTCGGTCGGCACCAGGCCGTGCGGGATGCCAGGTGCCACCTTCACGCACGAGGTGCGGCGCAGCAGGTCGACCACGAAGGGCCACGGTGGGGTCCAGTCGTCGACGTCGAAGCTGCGGCCTCGCGCCGTGCGCCGGGCCGGGTCGGCGAAGGCCACGTCGAAGGGGCTGGTGTCGATCGTGGTCGCGTCGGCGACCATCACGGCGCCGGGCAGGTCGAGGGCCTCGAGGTTGGCCTCCGCGACCGCGACCCGGACCGGGTCGAGGTCGATCCCGGCGACGGTGAGTCCGGCCCGGGCCGCGGCCAGCAGGTCGCCGCCGATGCCGCAGCCGAGATCGATGAGGGTCCCTGTCGACGCGGCGGTCAGCCGGGCCGCGCGGTGGGTGGCGACCCGGGTGCGGGTGGCCTGCTCGAGGCCGTCAGGGGTGAAGTACATCCGGGCCGCGTCGTCGCCGAACTTCGCGACCGCCCGGAGTCGCAGGGTCGCCTGGGTGAGCGCGGCGGCCGCCTGCTCGGCGCTCGCCGTACGACGCAGTGCGGTCTGGGCGCGCAGCGGGTCGTCGTCGGCCATCTCGACCGCGCGGGCGAGCAGCCGTTGGCCGTCGTCGGTGAGCAGCCACCGGAACGCGTCGAGGTCCATCCGGCGATCCTGTCAGCCGGCCCCCGGGGGTGGTGCAAGGTGCCCCTTCTCTGGCACTCCGTCGGGGCGAGTGCTAACGTCTGTTCTGGCACTCTCCCCGTGAGTGTGCCAGCGCTTGCGAGCCCGGTACGACCCCCGCGACGGCGTACCAGAACCGCAGGCACAGACGTGTACCACCCACCTGATCGAAGTGCCCAGAAAGTGGAGGTCGACATCGTGTCGGTCAACATCAAGCCCCTCGAGGACCGGATCGTCGTCAAGCCCCTCGAGGCCGAGCAGACCACGGCTTCCGGCCTGGTCATCCCGGACACCGCCAAGGAGAAGCCCCAGGAGGGCGAGGTCGTGGCGACCGGTCCCGGACGCATCGACGACAACGGCAACCGCGTTCCGCTCGACGTCTCTGTCGGTGACAAGGTCATCTACAGCAAGTACGGCGGCACCGAGGTCAAGTACGCCGGAGACGAGTTCCTGATCCTCTCCGCGCGCGACGTCCTCGCAGTCGTTTCCTGATCCATCCGGGTCGTGTGCCTGACCACGTGCTCCGGCGCGGGCCAGGCGCACGACCCGGTCTCATTCTTTGCAGTCTCTGAAGGAGAGCAATGCCCAAGATCCTGGAGTTCGACGAGAACGCCCGCCGCAGCCTCGAGCGCGGCGTGGACAAGCTCGCCAACGCCGTCAAGGTGACGCTCGGCCCCAAGGGCCGCTACGTCGTCCTCGACAAGAAGTGGGGCGCACCGACCATCACGAACGACGGTGTGACCGTCGCCCGTGAGATCGAGCTGGACGACCCGTTCGAGAACCTCGGTGCGCAGCTGACCAAGGAAGTCGCCACCAAGACCAACGACGTCGCCGGCGACGGCACCACCACCGCCACCGTGCTCGCCCAGGCGATGGTCCACGAGGGCCTGCGCGCCGTGGCTGCCGGGTCCAACCCGATGGGCCTCAAGCGCGGCATGGACGCTGCGGCCGAGGCCGTCGGCGACGCGCTCAAGGAAGCCGCCCGCGAGGTCGAGTCGGTCGAGGACATGGCGTCCGTCGCCACCATCTCGAGCCGCGACTCCGTGATCGGCGACCTGCTGTCGCAGGCCTTCGACAAGGTCGGCAAGGACGGTGTCATCACCGTCGAGGAGTCCAACTCGATGGGCACCGAGCTCGAGTTCACCGAGGGCATGCAGTTCGACAAGGGCTACCTGTCGCAGTACTTCGTGACCGACCCCGAGCGCATGGAGGCCGTCCTCGACGACCCCTACATCCTGCTGCACCAGGGCAAGATCTCGGCCGTCGCCGACCTGCTCCCGCTGCTGGAGAAGGTCATCGCGACCGGCAAGCCGCTCTTCATCCTCGCCGAGGACGTCGAGGGCGAGGCACTCTCGACCCTGGTCGTCAACAAGATCCGCGGCACCTTCAACGCCGTCGCGGTGAAGGCACCGGCCTTCGGTGACCGCCGCAAGTCGATGATGCAGGACATCGCGACGCTGACCGGGGGCCAGATCGTGGCTCCCGAGGTCGGGCTCAAGCTCGACCAGGTCGGCCTCGAGGTGCTCGGCCAGGCTCGCCGCGTCGTCATCACCAAGGACGACACCACCATCGTCGATGGTGCCGGTGACGCTGCCGAGGTCGAGGGCCGGGTCAACCAGATCAAGGCCGAGATCGAGAACACCGACTCCGACTGGGACCGCGAGAAGCTCCAGGAGCGTCTCGCCAAGCTCGCCGGCGGCGTCTGCGTGATCAAGGTCGGCGCGGCCACCGAGGTCGAGCTCAAGGAGAAGAAGCACCGCATCGAGGACGCCGTCTCCGCGACGCGCGCCGCGATCGAGGAGGGCATCGTCCCCGGCGGCGGCTCCGCGCTCATCCACGCGGTGTCGGTCCTCTCCGACGACCTCGGCCTGACCGGCGACGAGGCGGCGGGCGTGCGCATCGTGCGCAAGGCCGCCGACGAGCCGCTGCGCTGGATCGCCGAGAACGGCGGCGTCAACGGCTACGTCGTCACCACCAAGGTCCGCGAGCTCGGTGTCGGCAACGGCTACAACGCCGCCACCGACTCCTACGGCGACCTGGTCGCCCAGGGTGTCCTGGACCCGGTCAAGGTCACCCGCTCTGCGCTGGTCAACGCCACCTCGATCGCGGGCATGCTGCTCACGACCGAGACGCTGATCGTCGAGAAGCCCGAGGACGAGGACGAGTCCGCGGGCGCTGGTGGCCACGGGCACGGCCACGGGCACTGATCCACGCCTGACGAACGACGCCGAGTCGGCGCCAGCTTCCCTGAAGCTGGCGCCGACTCGCCATTTCGGGGTCAGCGCAGCAGCTCGCCGATCCACTGGGTGGCGCCGTGCCGGTTGTTGACCGGGGTGTGCCACGTGAACTCGCGCGGGTCGCTGGGCGGTCCACCGATCCCGAAGTTGGAGACCGCGTCGCTGACCCGCAGGAACCGGTCGGTGTCGAGGTCGTAGACGTAGGCGCCGGCCGAGTCGTCGCCCTCGCCGCCGAAGACGCTCACGTTGACGACGTCGTTCCCGGCGGGCAGCCAGCCTTCGACGCCGCTGTCCTGGAGGGTGATCACCTGCTCGCCGTCGGTGGAGACGATCTGCACCCTGTCGTCGCGGACGCCGCCGGCGTAGGTGCCGCAGTACTGGCTCATCATGATCCGGTCCCCGGTCGCGCCGAAGCCCAGCAGGTTGCACCGCTCGCCCAGGTGCGGGTCGAAGGACGTCTCCTGGCCGCTCGCGAGGTCGCGCACGTGCACCTTCCCCGCGGCGCCGCCGCTGGAGTCGGTCCAGACCATCGCGTCGTCGGTGAAGGCGACGTCGCCGACGACGAGCTGCTCGTCGCGCGCGTCGGCCGGGTCGGTGAGCGAGACCGACCAGAGGTCGTAGGTGTCGCCCTCCGCGTCGGCGTCCTCCGCCTCGCCGTCCTCCCCGACCGGCCAGCCGCCCTCGGGGATCCTGCCCTGGGTGGCCGGCGTGGAGACGTAGAGCCGTCCGTCCGGCCCGATCGCGACACCGCCCGGGAAGTCCATGGCGGGCAGGTCGGGCCACGTCATCGTGGTCCACTTCCGGGTGCCGCGGTCGAACACGTAGGCGGCCAGCTCGCCGTCCAGGTCGGCGGTCTGCTCGCCGGCGTACCCCAGCAGGACCAGCCGGTCGGCGCTGAGCTCGACCGGCCAGGTCTGGCTCTGGCCGATCCGCAGCTCGGGCAGCCAGTCCTTGTCTCCGGTCGCCGGGTCCATCAGGGCGAACCGCGGCCGGAGCTGGTCGGACCGCGGACCGTCGCGGAAGAGCACCAGGCCGTCCTCGGTGGTCCCGTCGAGGTACTGCCCGTTGTCGGCGTCGAGGTCCTTGTTGGTGTACGACGTCAGCACGCGGTAGTCCTGCCCCTCGACCGCGCGCGTCGCGTCGGACAGCCGGATGGTCGGGGCGTCAGGAGTCGGCCGCGGCCGCGCCGGGTCGACGCCGTTGCCGTCGCCGATCCCGGCTGCGACGAGCGTCGCGACGACGACGCCGGCGGCCAGGACCGCCGTACCCCCGGCGAGAGCGGTACGCCGTCCGAGGACCCGCCGTCGTCCGGCTGCCACCAGCAGCTCCACGTCGACGTGCTCGGGTGGCGGGTCCACGACGTTCGCTCGCAGCAGGTGCTTCAAGTCGTTCACCACGGCAGGCCCCCTTCTCCGATCACGGCGAGCTCGTCGCGGGACGCGCTCTCGAACATGGATCGCAGCGACGCGAGCGCCCGTGAGGTCTGGCTCTTCACCGTGCCCTCGCTGCACCCCAGGGCCGCGGCCGTCTCCCGGACGTCGAGGTCCTCGAAGTAGCGCAGCACCACGCAGGCGCGCTGCCGCTCGGGGCAGCCGGGCGAGCGCAGCCATCAAGGCCGCGCGATCCGAGACCCGGGTGGCGACGTCCTCCTCGGAGGCTCGCCCGCTGTCGGGCTCAGCCGGTCGCTCGGTGCTCGAGCGCTTGCGGGCGGCGTCGAGGAACGCGCTGACCACAGCCTTGCGGGCGTAGGCGACCTCCCCGCCGCGCCGGACCAGCCGCGGCCAGGCGACGTACACCCGGATCAGACCCTCCTGCACGTGGTCGTCGGCGCGCTGCCAGTCGCCGCACAGCAGGTACGCCGTGCTGCGCAGCCGGCTGTGTGCGGCGACCGCGAACTCCGAGAACTCGGCGTCCACCCTGCGTCGATCCATACCCGACCAACGAGGTGATCCCGGGATCGGTTGCACGGGATCAACAATCGGGGGTGACAGGGGCTCTGTCGACCCCACGGAGCAGGTAGATCGGCTGGTCGTTGCAGGTGGTGCCGACCTCGACGTAGTGCTCGTCGATCGCCTCGCGCAGCTCGGGCACGCCGTCGTCGGCCCAGGCGTCGAGGTCGACCCACTCGACCAGCCAGGTCGGTGCGCGGGCACTGCCCAGGAGAGCGGTGAGGTCGGCGTACCCGGGATCGCGGGTGCGCATCGGCAGGCTCCACAGATAGGGGTACGGCGAGTCGAGCCCGCTGGTGTCCTGGAGGTCGGCCCGGCCGCCGAAGACGACCAGCGTGTCACCCGGCTCGGCGGCCGTGGCGACCGCCTCGCCGGTGCGGACCTCGTTGAACTCCTGCTGCCCGGTCGCGTTCCAGACCACCCAGAACGCCATCGCGAGGACGGCCGAGAGCGCGGACCCGGCCACCACCAGCCGCATCGTCCGGCCGGCCCGGGTGGGGCGAGCGACCAGCAACGCCGCGCACAGGCAGGCGCCGGGGATCAGCGGCAGCAGGTAGTCCTGCCAGAAGCTCCCGCCGAGGACCAGGGCGACCACGTCGGTGCCCACGAGCGCCGACGTGGCGGCAGTGATCGGGTGGGTCCTCGGACCACAGGGTGCGCAGGTGGGCGAGGAGGGCGGCGAGCACAGGCAGCAGGCCGCAGCCGAGAGCGATCACCAGGAGCAGCCAGGCTCGGTGCTCCGTGGCCGCTGTGCTGCCCGCGGCGATCACCCGCGATGCATCGGAGCGGAAGCCGTAGACGGCGTACCAGAGCGTCGAGAGGCGCACCCCCTCTGCGAGCGCCCAGCCGATGGTGGCGAGCACCGGGACCGCGGCGCCGGCCGCACCGCCGGCCAGCAGCCGGGCGGCGTCGCGTCCCGCCAGCCGCTTGCTCAGCCACGCGGCGAGGATCAGCACGGCGGCGAAGACCAGGGGGCCGACCAGGTTCTGCTTCAGCCCGAGCGCGGATGCGCCGACCAGGCCGGCCGCGACGGCGAGCAGCAGGGAGCGGCGTCGTACGGCGGCCAGGCTCAGCAGCATCGACCCGAGCAGGACGGGCAGGGCGAGCAGCTCGCCCTTCACGGCGACCACGTCGATCATCGGGTTCGACAGCAGCGCGGTCGCCAGCAGGGCCACCCAGCCGGTCGCCCGCGGACCGCCGACCTCGCCCCCGAGCCGGGCGGCCAGCAGCACGCTCAGCCCGCACACCAGGACCCCGAGCAGCCGGAGCGCGGTGTGCCCGCCGGTCAGGTCGACCACCCGGAAGACCGCGACCAGCGACGGCGGCCGGTCCACCCAGGCCGGGCCGAAGAGGCTGTCCGGCTGCGGGTCCCAGGTGCGGCCGACGAGCAGGAAACCGGCCTCGTCGGCGCGGATCGGGCGCGTGAGCGCTGGCAGCCGGGCCAGCATCGCGACCACGGCCAGGGTCGGGACGGCGTAGGACGCACCGACCAGCCCGACGACCCTGGACCACACGCTGCGCACCGGCACACCCTCTCAGGTGCGGGACCCCCGGCTTTGTTGCCTCCACGTAACAGGGTGGACCCCGACCCGCAACGTCCCCGGAGCACGCTGGAGGAACCAGTGGCTCGACGGGTCGCGGGGGGAGGAGCTGGTCATGTTGTGGAGGGTTCGTACGACGCTGCCCGATCGCCCGGGAGCGCTGGCGGCTCTCGCCGCCACCTGTGGCGAGGCGGGGGTCAACATCATCGGGCTGCAGATCTTCCCGGGGTTGGACTCGGTGACCGACGAGCTGGTGCTGAGCACCCCGGACGACTGGACCGAGGCCGACATCGCCGACCTGATCGGCCGCTCCGGTGGGCGCTCGGTCAGCGCCGGGCCCTGCACGGATGCTGCACTGTCGGACCAGCCCACCCGCTACGTCCAGGCGGCGCGCAGCATCCTGGCCACGCCGGCGTCCTTCCCCGAGGTGGTGGCCCGGCTCTTCGACGCCGAGTCCGACCCGGCGATCGCGGGCAGCGCGCAGCACGACGTGATGGAGATGGTGGTCGGCGACGTCGAGGTGCAGGTGCGCCGGACCGCTCCCTTCACCCCGACCGAGCTCGCCCGGGGCGCCGCGATGGCCGACCTGGTCTCCGACGTCCTCGAGCGCACCCGCGAGAGCGCGCTGTCGCCCAGCATGGGTCGACGGGTGGGCGGTGGCGCGACCCCGGAGTACGTCGTCGACGGCGACTCGGTCTCGGCGATGATCGAGGGCGTCGCGGTCGGACTGGCCGTGGTGCGGCCCGAGGCGGAGGAGCCCGACGTACGCCCGGTGACGCTGCGGGTGGACCCGGCCTGGCAGCGCCGGGGGATCGGCACCCGGCTCCTGGTCGACGCGGCCCGGCTCGCCCACACCCTGGGGGCGGCCGAGGTCCTGCTCACCACCCGTTCCGACAACCAGGCGGTACTGCCGATGGTGATGGCGGCCGGTCTGCGGGGCCGGATCCGGATGGCTGCGGACACCCTGACGGTCCGGGTCCCGGTCCGCGACCTCAAGCCGCTGCGCACCTGAGGCGGCCGGTAGGCTTGACCCTGTGGAGCTCCCCGAGAAGTTCGCTGCGCTGGGTCTGACGTACGACGACGTCCTGCTGCTGCCGGGTCACTCCGACCTGGCGCCGTCCGACATCGATCTCACCTCGCGGCTGACCCGCGAGATCTCGCTGCAGGTGCCCCTGGTCAGCGCCGCCATGGACACCGTGACCGAGTCCCGGATGGCGATCGCGATGGCCCGTGAGGGCGGCCTCGGCGTGCTGCACCGCAACCTCTCGATCGAGGACCAGGCCCTCCAGGTCGACCTGGTGAAGCGGACCCAGACCGGCATCATCTCCAACCCGGTCACGATCACCCCCGACCGCACCCTGGAGGAGCTGGACCGGATCTGCGGGGAGTACCGCGTCTCCGGCCTGCCCGTCGTCGACACCGACAACCGGCTGCTCGGCATCATCACCAACCGCGACCTGCGCTTCACCCCGGTCGCGGAGTGGACGACCACCAAGGTCGACGAGGTGATGACCCCGATGCCGCTGATCACCGGCCCGGTCGGTATCTCGCGCGACGACGCCACCCTGCTGCTGCGCAAGCACAAGCGCGAGCGGCTGCCGCTGGTCGACGAGCACGGCCGGCTCGCCGGGCTGATCACCGTCAAGGACTTCGTGAAGTCCGAGCAGTTCCCGCTCGCCTCCAACGACGCCTCGGGCCGGCTGATGGTCGGTGCCGCGATCGGCTACTTCGGCGACGCCTGGCAGCGGGCCACCACCCTGATCGAGGCCGGCGTCGACGTGCTGGTCGCCGACACCGCCCATGGCAACGTGCGGCTGCTGCTCGACATGGTCCAGCGCCTCAAGACCGACCCGGCCACCCGCCACGTGCAGGTGATCGGTGGCAACGTCGCCACCAAGGAGGGCGCCCAGGCGTTCGTCGACGCGGGGGCCGACGCGGTCAAGGTCGGGGTCGGCCCGGGCTCGATCTGCACCACCCGGGTGGTGACCGGGGTCGGTGTACCCCAGGTCACCGCGGTCTACGAGGCCTCCCTGGCCTGCAAGCCGGCCGGGGTGCCGGTCATCGCCGACGGCGGGCTCAAGCACTCCGGCGAGATCGCCAAGGCGATCGTGGCCGGTGCCGACACGGTGATGATCGGGTCCCTGCTGGCCGGTTGCGAGGAGTCGCCCGGCGAGCTGATCTTCGTCAACGGCAAGCAGTTCAAGTCCTACCGGGGCATGGGTTCGCTGGGCGCGATGTCCAGCCGCGGCAAGAAGTCCTACTCCAAGGACCGCTACTTCCAGGCCGAGGTCACCAGCGACGACAAGATCGTGCCCGAGGGGATCGAGGGCCAGGTGGCCTACCGCGGTCCGCTGTCCGCGGTGGCCCACCAGCTCATCGGCGGGCTCAACCAGTCGATGTTCTACACCGGTGCCCGCACCATCGGTGACCTCCAGGAGACCGGCCGCTTCGTGCGGATCACGTCGGCCTCCCTGCAGGAGAGTCACCCCCACGACGTCCAGATGACCGTCGAGGCGCCCAACTACACCGGCCGGTAGACCAGGATCGCGCCCGTGCGCAGGGTGCCCTGCTCGTCGATCAGCCGCACGTCGTAGGTGTCTCCGCGCAGCAGCACGCCGCCGATGGCGGTGGCCGTGCCGCGCGTGCTGCTGACGTACGCCGAGCGGCCGCTGGTCAGCTCGCCCTCCCAGGACAGGTAGACCATCTCGCCCTGCGCGGCGAAACCGATCAGGAGATCGGTCGCGCCGGCCTCGATGCTGGCCCGGTCGCGGTCGAGGACGCGGGTCAGCCGCCAGGTGCGGCCGCCGTACGACGTCGTGCCGTCGACCGAGGTGCCCCCGACCTCTCGATCATCGACGGGCTGGCGGTAGACCGCGGCGCCGACCGAGGCGTCGGGTGACGAGACCCGCTCGTCGCTGTCGCCCCGGGTCAGGTAGGCGCTGACGGTGTGCACTGCCGCGAAGCCGGTCTCGTCCGGGAAGCTCGACCAGGAGGCACCGGCGTCGCGGGAGTCCTCGCGCTCGCACGGACCTGACACCGGACCGTCGCCGTCGATGTCGAGGTTGAACCACAGCCCCTTCTCGGCCGTGACGCAGTAGGTCGCGAAGCGCGCCTGGTCGAGTCGGCCGCGGAAGGTGAAGCTCACCTCGGACTGGCCCTCCGGGGAGAAGTCGCCCGTGAGCAGCTCGGCGCCCGCCACGACCTGGCGGAACACGGCCGTGCCGTTGTCGACGCCCTCGGGCAGCTCGCCCGTGGCCGTGTAGACGGCCAAGCCGGTGCGGGCTCCCGCCGGCACCCCCTCGAAGCGGACGGAGAGCGCGGTGTCCGTGCTCGCGACCGGGACCGGCAGCTCGGCGTCCTCCTCCCCGAAGGCCCGGGCCACGGGCACGCCGTCGTTGTAGAGCGTCGCGGAGCCGGAGCCCAGCCCCCTGGCGTAGAACGCGACGGCGCGGTCCGGGTCGTCCTCGTCGCCGGTCAGCCGGACCTTGTCCCGGTCACCGGCGAAGGTCGTGGTCTCCTCGAGCGAATAGGGGAACTCGTCGATCGTCCAGGTCTTCGGCACGTCGATCCCCACGACGGTGGGGCCGGCCGGGTCGACCGAGTCCGAGCCCTGGAGGCCGCTCACCGTGGCGACGGCTCCGACGAGCACCACGGCGGCAGCCGCGACGACGGCGCTCGCCCGACGACGTCGTACGGCGCGGATCCGCTCGCGCACCGCGACCGGGCGGGCGTAGCGGTCCGGGTCGTCGACCCCGGCGGCGTGCTGGTCGAGGGTGGAGCGCAGGTCCTCGAGGCTGTTCATGCGTCGTCCTCCGTCGTGCTCGTGCTGTCGGTGGCGAGCGCCGGGTCGATCCGGAGCTTCGCGAGTGCCCTGCTGGTCTGGCTCTTGATGGTGCCGGTGGAGACGCCCAGCAGCCGTGCGGTCTCGGCCTCGCTGAGGTCCTCCACGAAGCGGAGCACCACCACTGCGCGCTGACGGCGGGGGAGTCGGCCCATGGCGTCCCAGAGGTCGTTGTGCTGGTCGACCTCGGCGTACGTCCCTCGCCCGGTGTCGGACGAGACGGGTGGCTCCGGAGGCTCGGCGAACGCCTGCTCGCCGTTCCACTTGCGGCGCCACCACGAGGCGTAGGTGTTCACCAGGATCTTGCGTACGTAGGGCTCGGGGTGGTCCTCGATCCGGGACCAGGCGAACCACGCCTTCGTCAGCGCGGTCTGCAGCAGGTCCTCGGCCAGGGCGTGGTCGCGGGTGAGCAGGTAGGCGGTCCTCAGCAGGCCCGTCGAACGCGCTGCCACGAACTCCTCGAAGTCCGTCACGCGGCTCACCGAGCCCCCCGGGATCGTGGTGGACCGCTCTCCGGTCATGGCATCCATGCCCGTTCGACCGGTTGGCCGCTACAAATGGTTGCCTCACCGTGGCCGCGACTTCAAGCCGGATAGAGTTCCGAGGTGACCGAGATCGAGATCGGCCGGGCCAAGCGCGCCCGGCGTGCGTACTCCTTCGACGACATCGCGATCGTGCCCTCCCGGCGCACCCGCGACCCGGAGGAGGTCAACACGGCCTGGCAGATCGATGCCTACCGCTTCGACCTGCCGGTGCTGGCGGCACCGATGGACTCGGTGATGTCGCCGGCCACGGCGATCGCCCTGGGTCGGTTCGGTGGGCTCGGGGTACTGAACCTCGAGGGCATCTGGACCCGCTACGAGGACCCGACCGACCTGCTCGAGGAGGTCGCCGGTCTGCAGGGCAGCGACGGCACCCGCCGGCTCCAGGAGATCTACACCGAGCCGGTCAAGGCCGAGCTGGTCACCGAGCGGCTCCGCGAGATCCGCGATGCCGGGGTGACCGTCGCCGGCTCGTTGTCGCCCCAACGGACCAAGGAGTTCGCCAAGGCGGTCGTGGACGCCGGGGTCGACATGTTCGTGATCCGGGGCACCACCGTCTCTGCCGAGCACGTCTCGTCCCAGGCCGAGCCGCTGAACCTCAAGGAGTTCATCTACGAGCTCGACGTGCCTGTCATCGTCGGGGGCTGCGCCACCCACCAGGCGGCCCTGCACCTGATGCGCACGGGCGCCGCCGGCGTGCTCGTCGGCTTCGGCGGCGGTGCCGCCCACACCACTCGCACGGTGCTCGGCATCGCGGTCCCGATGGCCTCGGCGGTCGCCGACGTCGCCGCCGCCCGGCGCGACTACCTCGACGAGTCCGGCGGCCGCTACGTGCACGTCATCGCCGACGGCTCGATCGGCAAGTCCGGCGACGTCGCCAAGGCCATCGCCTGCGGCGCGGACGCGGTGATGGTCGGCTCGCCGTTCGCCCGGGCCACCGACGCACCCGGGCGCAGCTTCCACTGGGGTACCGAGGCGCACCACCACGACCTGCCCCGCGGCCAGCGGGTCCAGTTCGACACCGTCGGCACCCTCGAGGAGATCCTCTTCGGACCGTCCCGGGTCGCGGACGGCACGATGAACCTGGTCGGCGCCCTCCGTCGCTCGATGGCCACGACCGGCTACACCGAGCTCAAGGAGTTCCAGCGGGTCGAGGTCGTCCTCGCGTGAGCGACGCCTCCGCGGGCGACGTCGTCGTCATCCACACCGACGGCGCCTGCATCCCCAACCCCGGCCCGGGCGGCTGGGGCGCGCTGCTCCGGCAGGGCACCCACGAGCTGGAGCTGTGCGGAGGCGAGGCCGGGAGCACCACCAACAACCGGATGGAGCTGATGGCTCCGATCATGGCCCTCGACGCGCTGAAGCGCCGTTCCCGCGTCGCGCTCTACACCGACAGCACCTACGTCCGCAGCGGCATCACCTCCTGGGTGACCGGCTGGCAGCGCAACGGCTGGCGGACGTCGGCGAAGCAGCCGGTCAAGAACGTCGACCTCTGGCAGCAGCTGGTGGCCGCCTGCGAGGGCCATGACGTGGAGTGGCACTGGGTCAAGGGCCATGCCGGCGACGAGGGCAACGAGCGCGCCGACCGGCTCGCCGCGCGTGGACTCACCGAGGCGGTCGAGGCAGCCCGGTCATGACCCTCCTGCGAGTGGCCGCCGGGCAGGCAGCCTCCGTCGCCGGGGACCTCGCCGTCAACGTGGCGACCGCGGTCCGGCTCACCGACCAGGCCGCGTCCCAGGAGGTCCGGCTGCTGGTGCTGCCCGAGGCGTTCCTGACCGGGTACGACGCCGACGCGTTCGCCGGTCCGCTCCCGGACGCGACCGACCTGGCCGGGCCGTGGCTCCAGCCGCTGCGCGACGCCGCCACCCGCGGGGACGTCACGGTCGTGGTGAGCGCCGGCCTGGTGCGCGGTGGGACCCGGGTGCTCGCGCAGGTCGTGCTGCGACCAGGCGCGGCCGCGACCGCGCCGTACGACAAGCAGCACCTGGACGGGCTCGAGCGCACCTACTTCACACCCGGTGACCACGGCAGCTCGATCGAGGTCGACGGGCACGGGTTCGGGCTCTCGGTCTGCTACGACGGCAGCTTCCCCGAGCATGCGCGGGCCGCGGCCGAGGACGGTGCGATCGGCTACCTCAACTCCGCCGCCTGGTTCGCCGGGAGCGGCCACCGACGCGACGTCTGCTACCCGGCGCGCGCCCTGGAGAACGGCATGTACGTCGTGCTGGCCGCCCTGACCGGACGGTGCGGAGCGTTCGACTTCATCGGCGGCTCGGCGATCTACGACCCGGAGGGTCGACCCCTCGCCCGGCTGGGTGAGGAGGAGGGGCTTGCCACAGCGGACCTGGACCCGACCTTGGTCGCGTCGACGCGGGCGACCCACACGATGCTCGCCGACCACCGCGCGACCCTCGGCCCGCGGGTCCGGGCGTAGGTCGGCTGTCAGCCCCCGCCGGCCGGCAGCGCCTCGAGCAGGATCTCCGGGTTGTCGCGGGCGGTGACGTTGGCCCGCCACTGGTCGACGAAGAGCGCCAGGTGGGTGCCGTCGGAGCGCTGCAGGACCTCGACGCCACGCTTGCCGGACAGTGCGACCGCGCCGTCGGCGTCGGTGCGCCGCGCCACCTGGTAGTCGAGCCGGGAGAGCCGGACGGGTGCGTTGAACTCGTTGGTCATCCGCTCCTGGACGACCTCGAACTGCATCGGACCGACGGCCGCGAGCACCGGGCTCTGGTCGCCGCGGAGGTCCGAGCGCAGCACCTGCACCACGCCCTCCTGGTCGATCTGCTCGATGCCGCGGCGGAACTGCTTGTAGCGCCCGATGTCGGCGGCGGACGCGGTCATGAAGTGCTCGGGTGCGAAGGTCGGCACCGGAGGGAACTCGATCGGGTCGCCGACGTACATCGTGTCGCCCACCCGGAGCGCCTGAGCGTTGACCAGGCCGATGATGTCGCCCGGGAAGGCCTCCTCGATCGAGGACAGCTCCCGGCCGAAGACGGCCTGGGCGTACTTCGTCGCGAACGGCCGACCCGAGCCCGCGTGGGTGACGATCATGCCGCGCTCGAAGGTGCCCGAGACGACGCGGGCGTAGGCGAGCCGGTCGCGGTGGGCGGCGTTCATCCCGGACTGCACCTTGAAGACGAACGCGCTGAACTCGTCCTCGACCTCGCGCACCGTCCCGTCGACGCCTTCGGTGGCATGCGGGGCCGGAGCGAGGTCGAGCAGCAGGTCGAGCAGCTGCGCGACACCGAAGTTCTGCAACGCGGAGGCGAACATCACCGGCGTCGTCTCGCCGGCCAGGAAGCGCTCCTGGTCGTGGTCGGCGTCGTCGGCCGCCAGCAGCTCGTGCTCCTCGACGGCGTCGTGCCAGACCGCTGCGTCGTCCGCACCCACGTCATCCGCCGGCATCCGCCGCTCCGGGGCGCGGGTGGCGCCCCCGGCGGTGCGGGTGTACTTCACGAACTCACCCGTACGCCGGTCCAGCACGCCGCGGAAGTCGCCGGCCTCCCCGACCGGCCAGGTCAGGGGCGTCGGCCGGAGCTTGATCTGCTGCTCGATCAGGTCCATCAGCTCGAGCGCGGAGAGCCCGGGACGGTCCCACTTGTTGATGACCGTGATCACCGGGATGCCGCGCAGTGCGCACACCTTGAAGAGCTTGAGGGTCTGCGGCTCGAGCCCCTTGCCGGCGTCGACCAGCATCACGGCGGAGTCGACCGCGGACAGCACCCGGTAGGTGTCCTCCGAGAAGTCGCTGTGACCGGGGGTGTCGACCAGGTTGACGACGTGGTCGCGGTAGACGAACTGCAGCGCGGCCGAGGTGATCGAGATGCCGCGGGCCTTCTCCATGTCCATCCAGTCGGACACGGTGGCGCGGCGTCCGCCCTTGCCGTGGACGGCGCCGGCCTCGGTGATCACCCGGGCGTGCAGGGCGAGGGCCTCGGTGAGGGTGGACTTGCCGGCGTCAGGGTGGCTGATGACCGCGAAGGTACGGCGGGGGCGGTTGTCGGACACCCCGGAGAATCTACCGGCCGCCGGGCCGCCGGCCCATTCGTCGCCTAGCGGGACGCCGCCCCGTCGCCGAGGTCCGGGAAGCGGAGAAGGCCGAGGTCGTTGAGCGGCCCGAGCGGCTTCGCCTCACTGTCCAGGGCTGTCGGGTCGCCCCGGCTGCTGCGGTTGCGGGCGAGGACCATCCGGTCGTCCGCCAGCACCATCAGCGGCCTGGTGACCAGCCCGGCGTCCTGCTCGTCGTCCAGCGCCCAGCGGCCGGCGAGGGTGCCGTCGTCCAGGTCGATGGCGACCAGGTCGCCGGAGGGTCCGGCGGAGAACCCGGCGTACACCACCGCACCGTCGGGACTGGTCGGGCCGAGGCTGAAGCCGGCACCCGCGGTGCCGGCGTTGCGCAGCTGGAGCTCGCCGGCGTCGCGGGCCCAGCGGTAGCGGCCGGTCAGCGGGCTGTAGCGGCTCACCCCGCCGCCGTCCTCGAACACGATGTCGTCCCCGACGGGGAACATCGCAGCGGGGTTGCCGGCGTCGATGTCGCTCACCGTGAGGGCGGGCTGGTGGCTGTCGTCGGGATTCGTGCTGTCCAGGCCGAGTCGCCGGGTCGCCCGGACCCGACCGGTGCGCGGGTCGAGGGTCCACATGGTGACGAAGTCGTCGATGCTGCCGTCGGCGGACCGTCGGGTGTCGCCCCGGGTGACGTAGCGGCCGTCCCCCGGACTCACGTAGACCGAGCCGGCCTGCTCCCTGCTGATGGCGAAGGTGTCGACGCCGTTGGCCCACAGGATCCGCCCGGAGTCGGTGTCCAGGCCGACGACCGCGGTGGTGGTCAGGGTGGTCCGGTCGGCCAGCTCGAGGACCAGCACCCCGGTGTCGTGGACCGGCACCATGCGGCGTACCGCCGCATCCCCCGGGCCGAGCTCGGACGCGGGCAGCACCCGGGTCAGGCGGCCACGGTCGGTGATCTCGAAGACGCCCCTCCGGGTCGCCAGGAAGTCCTGCCCGCCGGCGCTGGTGAGGCTGTCCACGCTTCCGTAGGGACCCAGCACCCGGTCGGCGACCACGTCGCCGGTGCGTACGTCGAGGGTCACCAGGTGCTCGCCGCGCTGGTCGGGGTCGTCGGACGCGGTGTCGGGGTAGACGAAGCTCCACCGGTGGTCGCCGTGCACGGCTGTCCCGGCGAGGCCCACCGTCTGGCCGCGCATGTCGACCGGCGAGCGCCAGATCTCGGCGCCGTCGCTCAGCGAGAGTCCGAGCACCGTGTCGAGGACGTGGTGGACCACGACGTCCCCGTCCACGAGCAGCCCCTGGTCCTGCACGTCGTAGGTCTCCGACTCGGCCGTCCCGGTGCTGCGGAGCAGCCAGACCGGCTCCATCGCGGGCTCGGTGACCTCTCCGACCGCGTCGACCTGGTCGGGGAGGTCCGGCTGTGCCGGGGCAGAAGCGGTGGTGGCGGAGGGCTCCGGCGGCGGCTCCGGGGCCGGGTCGCTGCCGGTGCAGCCCGCGGTGACCAGGGCTGCGGCGACCAGCAGCCCCGGCAGCGCCGTACGTCTCACAGGGTGTCCACCCACCGCTGCACGTGCCGGAAGAGGGTCGCCTCGTCGCGCTCGCCGACGGTGGCGATCGCGGTGGCCAACGAACCGGTGTAGGCGAGCCGGGCGAAGCGGACGACCGCGCGTCGCCCGCCGCGCGACTCGAGGTAGCCGTAGACGGCGCCGGCGCCGTAGTAGTTCTGCAGCTGGGTCTCCGGGTCGTGGAACACCGAGTAGTCGGTGGCCCGGGTGCCGCGCATGGTGCGGGCGAACCCGGGGAAGCCGGTCGTCACCAGGTCGCGGACTCGACGGTCGGTGCGCAGCCCGGCGACACCACCTGACTCCGCCCACTGGGCGAGCCCCTCCGTCGGCCACGGGTCGGCGCTGCCCCACTGACCCGCCATGGCGTGGACGGTCTCGTGCAACGCCACGCCCTCGAGCCAGGAGTCGGAGGTGAACGCCGTCGGGTGCAGCACGACGCGGCTTCCGGCGTACGGCGCCGTCGGGCCGGCACCGCGTCCGGTGCTGGCCGCCTGCTGCGGGTCGACGTACCCGATCGTCTTGGCGAACCCGACCGACTCGCGGATCGTCGTCGAGGTCCGGCCGTCGGCGTAGAGCGGGCTGTCGGGGTCGGCGAGCGCGACGAACACCTTGGACACCCCGACCGGTGGCGGGATCAGCCGCATCGCGCGGGCCACGCCACGGTCGATCACCGGCAGGGTGGTCCGCGCCCGGGCCAGGTCCTGCGGAGTCGCGGTCAGCACCACGTGGTCGCTCTCGAGGACGCGCCATCCCCCCAGGTCCCAAGGCGCCGGACTGGTGGGGTCGTCCGGTCCGGCGATCGTGGTGATCCGGAGCGCGTCCTGCGGGTTCCGCTTCTCCAGCCCGAAGCGGTAGACCTGCACGGCGGGGCGGCTGTCGACCTGCGCGATCTGGTGGGTGAGCACGACGGTGGCGTCGATCCGCAGCGGCCCACCGCTCGCGTTGACCTGTCGGTCCAGGGTCTCGTCGAACTGGAAGTCGAGGTCAACCATCGGGTACCGGGCCAGGCCGGCCAGGCGACGGCGCCACTCGGCGACGTCGAGGTCGGGGGCCACCGCCTTCATCGCGCGTACGTCGGCGTCGTCGAGCGCCCCGTCGAGCCGGCCTACCAGCGCGTCGATCTCGGTCCGGTCGATCACGGTGCCGGCGTCCTGGGTGCGGATGATCGGCTGGCTGATCGGCGGCGGCGACGTCGCTGCCGCCGGCGACGCGGACCTCGTCGTCGAGGCCGGGGGGTCCTCGCCGGTGCAGCCGCTGACCACCAGCAGCAGGCTCGCCCCGACCAGCGCGAGCGCCCTGGTCGCCTGCGGGCGGGCACGGTGCGGGGCGCGGGACACGAGCAGCCTCCGACAGGTCAACGATGGGGGGCAACAGTGGGCGGGTGCGGCGCGGGCGACACACGTGGTTTACCTGGCTTTGCGAGGATGATGGCATGAGCCAGCACCGAAGCGAGCCCAGCGCACTCGGACCTCAGGCTCGTGACGCCGCCCTGTCGGCGATGCGGGGCCTGGCCGGACAGGGGGAGCTCGACGTGCTCGTCGTCGGTGGCGGGGTGGTCGGGGTCGGCACCGCCCTGGACGCCGTGACCCGAGGGCTGAGCACCGGGCTGCTGGAGCAGCGCGACCTGGCGAGCGGCACCAGCAGTCGCAGCAGCAAGCTGATCCACGGTGGCCTGCGCTACCTCGAGATGCTCGACTTCGGGTTGGTGCGGGAGGCGCTCCGGGAGCGCGGGCTCCTGCTCACCCGGCTCGCCCCGCACCTGGTCCGTCCGGTGCCCTTCCTCTACCCGCTCACCCACAAGGGGTGGGAGCGGCCGTACGTCGGCGCCGGGCTCGCCCTCTACGACGCGATGGCGATGTTCGGCACGTCAGCGATGGGGGTGCCCCGGCACCGGCACCTCTTCCGCCGGCAGGTCGCCAGGATCGCGCCCGACTTCAAGTCGGACTCGATCGCCGGCGCGATCCGCTACTACGACTGCCAGGTGGACGACGCCCGGCTGGTGGTCACCGTCGCCCGCACCGCTGCCGCCCACGGCGCGCATGTCGCCACCCGGGTCAAGGTGACCGGGTTCCTGCGCGAGGGGGAGCGGGTGGTCGGCGTACGTGCCCGAGACCTCGAGGCCGGTCCCGACAGCCCGGAGTTCGAGGTCCGCGCCCGGGTGGTGGTCAACGCCGCCGGCGTCTGGACCGACGAGATCCAGGAGATGGTCGGCGGGCGCGGGGCCCTGCACGTCCAGGCGTCGAAGGGGATCCACCTGGTGGTGCCCCGCGACCGGATCCGGTCCGAGGCCGGCTTCATCGTGCGCACCGAGAAGTCCGTGCTGTTCGTGATCCCGTGGGGCCGGCACTGGATCATCGGCACCACCGACACCGACTGGAACCTCGACAAGGCGCATCCGGCGGCGAGCCGGGCCGACATCGACTACATCCTCGACCACGTCAACGCGATCCTGCGCGAGCCGCTCGACCACGACGACGTCGAGGGCGTGTACGCCGGGCTCCGGCCGCTGCTCTCCGGCGAGTCCGAGTCGAACTCCAAGATCTCCCGCGAGCACACCGTCGTCACGCCGGTGCCGGGGCTGGTGATGATCGCCGGGGGCAAGCTCACGACGTACCGCGTCATGGGCCGCGACGCCGTCGACGCTGCTGCCCACTCGCTCAAGACCACGCTCAACTACACCATCCGTGACTCGATCACCGACCGGGTGGCGCTGCTCGGCGCCGCCGACTGGGAGACCCGCTCCAACCAGCGGGTGCTGCTGGCGCGACGCTCCGGCCTGCACGTGGCCCGGATCGACCACCTGCTCGGGAGGTACGGCGGCCTCGTCGACGACCTGCTGGCGCTGATCGCGTCGCGCCGGACCCTGGGGCTGCCGCTCGAGGGCGCGAAGGACTACCTGGCCGCCGAGGTCGTCTACGCGGTCACCCACGAGGGGGCCCGCCACCTCGACGACGTGCTCACCCGCCGGACCCGGATCTCGATCGAGACCTTCGACCGCGGCATCAGCGCCGCCCCTGCCGTCGCCCTGCTGATGGCCGAGACCCTCGGCTGGGACGACGCCCGGGTCGCCGAGGAGGTCGACCACTACCGGCGCCGCGTCGAGGCCGAGCGGCAGAGTCAGCTCAAGCTGACCGACCAGGAGGCTGACGAGGCCCGGCTCCAGGTGACCGACATCGTGTGAGGTGATGCGGGGTTTCACCGGTTGACCGGTGAAACCCGCCGCCATACCGTTGACAACTAGAACACGTTCCACCGACGATGGCGCTACCGCCTGAGATGCACGTCACAGGCGATCTCGAGCCCCGCCACCAGGAGTGAACGTGTCGCAGGCGCCGCCGCCAGCCGATCTGAAGATGCAACGGTCGAGCCGGGACGCGACCACGCTGCCCGCGCGGATGGCGGACTGGCTCACCACCCTGCTGCCCGTGGGCGCCGACCCGGTCGTCACGCTGCACAGCGGGGTCGACTCCAACGGCATGTCGTCGGAGACCCTGATCCTCGACGTCGCCTGGACCGAGGACGGCGAGCCACGGCTCGGCAAGTACGTCGCGCGGGTCGCCCCCTCGCCCGAGGACCTGCCGGTCTTCCCCAACTACGCCCTCCAGGACCAGTACGACGCGATGCGGATCGTCGGCGAGCTGACCGACGTACCCGTCCCGGCGGTGCGGTGGATGGAGCCGACCGGGGAGGTGCTCGGCACACCGTTCTTCCTGATGGACCGCATCGACGGCGTGGTGCCGCAGGACGTGCTGCCCTACAACTTCGGTGACAACTGGCTCCACGACGCCCCCGTCGACGACCAGCGTCGCCTCCAGGACACGAGCATCGAGGTGCTCGCCCAGCTGCACGCGATCCCGGACGCGGCCACGACGTTCGGTTTCCTCGAACCGCACCACCCGGGCGCCACCCTGCTGGAGAAGAACCTGGCGCGCACCCGCGCCTGGTACGACTTCGCCGTCCCCGACATCGGCCGCTCGCCGCTCGTCGAGCGCGGTCTGGACTGGCTCGAGGTCCACCTGCCCGCGACCGACGAGGTCGTGCTGTGCTGGGGCGACTCCCGGATCGGCAACCTGATGTACGTCGACTTCGAGCCGGTCGCCGTCCTCGACTGGGAGATGGCGGCGATCGGGCCGCGGGAGCTCGACGTCAGCTGGATCCTCTTCGCCCACCAGGTCTTCGAGACGATCACCGGGATGCTCGAGCTGCCCGGGATGCCGCACTTCCTGGCCGAGGCGGACGTGGTCGCGACGTACGAGAAGGTCTCGGGCGTCGAGCTCGGTGACCTGCACTGGTACCACGTCTACAACGCCGTCCAGTGGTGCATCGTCTTCATGCGCACCGGGGCCCGCCAGATCCACTTCGGCGAGATCGAGCGGCCCGAGGACATCGAGACCCTCTTCCACCACAAGCCGCTCATGGAGCGGCTCCTCACCGAAGCAGGAGCGTGACGATGAGCGGCATCAGCCCGCTGGACGAGTTCCCGTTGCACCAGGCGCCACTACCACTGGCCTGGGCCAACAGCACGGACCGCAACTTCTACGACCGGTCGTACTTCAACGCCCACGACCGCACCGGTGACATCATGGTGATCACGGGTCTGGGCTACTACCCCAACCTCGGCACCAAGGACGCCTTCATCCTGGTCGCCCGCAACGGCACGCAGACCGCCGTCCACCTCTCCGACCTGATCGACCAGGACCGGATGAACCCGCACGTCGGCAACTACCGCATCGAGGTCCCCGACCCGCTCACCAAGGTGCGGATCGTCCTCGACGAGACCGAGGGGATGTCGGCCGACCTGACCTGGGAGGGCAGCTGCGACGTCATCCAGGAGCTCCCGCACGTGATGCGCTCGGGCAGCCGGGTCACCCTGGACGCCCAGCGCTTCGCCCAGCTCGGCACCTGGAGCGGCACCCTCGTGATCGACGGCGAGGAGATCGCCGTCGACCCCGCCACCTGGCTCGGGAGCAGAGACCGCTCCTGGGGGATCCGCCCCGTGGGGGAGGCAGAGCCCCCAGGAGCGCCGGCCGACCCGCCGTTCGAGGGCATGTACTGGCTCTACGTCCCCATGCAGTTCGACGACTTCGCCATCTGCCTGATCATCCAGGAGAGCCCCGACGGCTTCCGCACGCTCAACGACTGCACCCGGGTCTGGAAGGACGGGAGGGTCGAGCAGCTCGGCTGGCCGCAGATCGACATCTCGTACGCCTCCGGCACCCGCACGCCGACCCACGCGCAGATCAGGTGCACCACGCCTGAGGGCAAGCCTCTGGTGCTCGAGGTCGAGTCGCGGCTCGCCGTACCCCTGCACGTCGGGGGCGGGTACGGCGGCGATCCCGACTGGACCCACGGCGCCTGGAAGGGTGAGAAGTTCGCCGAACGCCTCACCTACGACATGGCCGACCAGGCCGTGCAGGGCCGCTTCATGTTCGGCGTGATCGACCACGTCGGCCGGGCGACCTGCGACGGCGCCGAAGGGTTCGGACTCTTCGAGCACGGCATGATCGGCCGCCACGATCCCTCCGGCTTCGCCGACTTCTTCACCCTCGCTCCGTAACCCAACCAGGAGATCGCCATGAGCCTCGACCGCAGCACGTTCTACATCGACGGCGGCTGGATGCCGCCTGCCACCAGCGACACGATCCAGGTGGTCTCCCCGCACACCGAGCAGGTCGTCGCGACGGTCCCCGAGGGCAGCGCTGCCGACATCGACGCCGCGGTGGCGGCGGCCCGACGCGCCTTCGACTCGGGTCCGTGGCCGCGGATGTCGCCCGAGGAGCGGATCGAGGTGATCCAGAACTTCTCCAACATCTACGCCGGCCGGATGGGCGAGATGGCCGACCTGATCACCACCGAGATGGGGTCGCCCACGTCGTTCTCCAACCTCGCCCAGGCGCCCGCGCCGTGGATGCAGATCGAGGCGTTCCTGGCCGTCGCCCGGGCGTTCCCGTGGGAGGAGTCGCGCACCGGGATGCTCGGCACCGACGTCGTCGTACGCCGTGAGCCGGTCGGTGTGGTCGCGGCGATCCCGCCGTGGAACGTGCCGCAGTTCACCACCATGTCGAAGGTGGTCCCGGCCCTGCTCGCCGGCTGCACCGTGGTGGTGAAGCCGGCGCCCGAGACGCCTCTCGACACCTACCTGATGGCCGAGCTGCTCCAGGAGGCCGGCGTGCCGGCCGGGGTGGTCAACATCGTCGCCGCCGGCCGCGAGGTCGGCGAGCACCTGGTGGCGCACCCGGGCATCGACAAGGTCGCCTTCACCGGCTCCACCGCCGCGGGTCGCAAGATCGCGGCTGTGTGCGGCGAGCAGCTCAAGCGGGTCTCGCTCGAGCTGGGCGGCAAGTCGGCGGCGATCGTGCTCGACGACGCCGACCTGGCCGCCACGATGGAGGGGCTGAAGTTCACCGCCCTGATGAACTCCGGCCAGGCGTGTGTCGCCCAGACCCGGATCCTGGCCAGCCGCAAGAACTACGACACCGTGGTCGACGCGCTCGCCGAGGCGGTCGGCGGGATGAAGGTCGGTGACCCGATGGACCCGGCCACCGAGATCGGTCCGATGGTCGCCCAGCGCCAGCAGGAGCGGGTCGAGAAGTACATCGCGCTGGGCCAGGAGGAGGGTGCCCGCGTCGTCCTGGGCGGCAACGGGATGCCCGACGGGCTCACCAACGGCTGGTACGTCCGGCCGACGATCTTCGCCGACGTCGACAACCGGATGCGGATCGCCCAGGAGGAGATCTTCGGCCCGGTGCTCTCGGTGATCCCCTTCGACGACGTCGAGGACGCGATCCGGATCGCCAACGACTCCGAGTACGGCCTGGCCGGCACCGTCTGGACCGCCGACGTCGAGGCCGGCCTCGACGTGGCACGCAGCGTCCGCACCGGCACGTACGGCGTCAACACCTACACGATGGACTTCGCGGCGCCGTTCGGTGGCTACAAGTCCTCGGGTGTCGGTCGCGAGTTCGGTCCCGAGGGCCTCTCGCACTACACCGAGGTGAAGTCGATCTACAAGCCGTAGCAGCCCCACGGTCGGGCCAGGTCACCTACGCTCAGAGGCATGAACGCCCAGAACCCCACGCCTGCAGGCGATCCAGCGGTGGCCGGTCCCGCCGACCCCGAGCACGACCCCCGTGCGTCGTACGCCCTCGAGCCTGAGTACGTCGCCGCGCTGACCGCCCGGCTGGTGGCGACCTCGGGTCGCACCGCCGAGGTGCGCTCGCCGCTCGACGACGCGCCGCTGGGGCACGTCCCGCAGTCGACCGTCGCCGACGTCGAGGACGCCTTCACCCGGGCCAGGCGCGCCCAGCAGGTCTGGTCGCGGACCTCGCTCGACGTCCGCGCTGCTGCGTTGCTGCGACTCCACGACCTCGTGCTGGACCGTCAGGACGAGATCATCGACCTGATCGTCCGGGAGTCCGGCAAGGCGCGCAAGCACGCCTTCGACGAGCCGATGCACATCGCGCTCACCGCTCGCTACTACGCACGGACGGCTCACCGCCACCTCGACACCCAGCGCAGGCCGGGTGTGGTGCCGGTGCTGACCCGGGTCGAGGTCAACCGGGTGCCCAAGGGCGTCGTCGGCGTCATCTCGCCGTGGAACTACCCGTTCACGATGGCGCTGTGCGACGGGCTGCCGGCGCTGCTGGCCGGCAACGCGGTCGTGGCCAAGCCCGACGCCCAGACGATGATGTCGGCACTGCTGGCCGCCGAACTGCTGGAGGAGGCGGGCTTCCCGAAGGACCTGTGGCAGGTGGTGGCCGGCTCCGGTCCCGAGATCGGCGGCGCCATCGTGGAGCGGGCCGACTACGTCTGCTTCACCGGCTCGACCGCGACCGGGCGACTGATCGCGCGCGGTTGCGCCGAGCGGCTGATCGGGTGCTCGCTGGAGCTGGGCGGCAAGAACCCGCTCCTGGTGCTGCGCGATGCCGACCTCGAGAAGGCCGCCGAGGGCGCGGTGCGGGCGTCGTTCTCCAACTCCGGCCAGCTGTGCGTGTCGATGGAGCGGCTCTTCGTCGCCGACCAGGTCTACGACCGGTTCGTGGACCGGTTCCTCGCCCGCACCCAGGCGATGACCCTGGGTGCGACCCTCGACTGGGGCAACGACATGGGTCCGCTGATCTCGCAGGCCCAGCTCGACACGGTGACCGCGCACGTCGAGGACGCCGTCGCCAAGGGTGCCCGGGTGCTCACCGGCGGCAAGGCCCGACCGGACCTGGGGCCCTACTTCTTCGAGCCCACGATCCTGGAGGGGGTCACCCCCGACATGACCTGCTTCGGCAAGGAGACCTTCGGCCCGGTGGTGGCGCTCTACCGCTTCCACGACGAGGCCGACGCCATCGCCCGCGCCAACGCGGGGGAGTACGGCCTGAACGCCTCGATCTACAGCCAGGACGGCGCCCGGGCCCGGTTCCTGGCCCGCTACATCAAGTGCGGCACGGTCAACATCAACGAGGGCTTCGCGGCCACCTTCGCCAGCCTCGACGCCCCGATGGGCGGGATGCGCGAGTCCGGTGTCGGCCGTCGCCAGGGCAGCGAGGGAGTGCTCCGCTACACCGAGACCCAGTCGGTCGCCTCCCAGCGGCTGATCCGCTTCGGCCCGCAGCTCGGCCTCTCGGACCGGGCCTACGCCGGCATCATGAACGCCAACCTGCGGTTGATGAAGAAGCTGGGGCGCGCATGAGTGGCACCCCCTCCGGGCTGGACTTCGACGTCCTGGTCGTCGGCTCCGGCTTCGGTGGCTCGGTCACCGCGCTGCGACTGACCGAGAAGGGCTACCGCGTCGGTGTGCTCGAGGCCGGGGCCCGGTTCGAGGACGACGACCTCCCAGAGACCTCCTTCGAGACCAGCAAGTACCTCTTCCGTCCCGAGCTCGGGCAGTACGGGATCCAACGCATCGACGCCCTCAAGGACTGCCTGATCGTCTCCGGCGCCGGGGTCGGCGGCGGCTCACTGGTCTACGCGAACACGCTCTACGAGCCGATGCCGCCCTTCTACGCCGACCCGCAGTGGAGCCACATCACCGACTGGGAGTCCGAGCTCGCGCCCTACTACGACCAGGCCAAGCGGATGCTCGGCGTCGTGGAGAACCCCCTCCGCACCCCGTCCGACGACGTGATGGAGCAGGTCGCGACCGAGATGGGGGTCGCCGACACCTTCCACCCCGCGCCGGTCGGGGTGTTCTTCGGCGAGCCCGGCACCGGGATGGGGCAGACCGTCGACGACCCGTACTTCGGAGGCGCCGGGCCGGAGCGCAAGACCTGCATCGGCTGCGGGTCCTGCATGACGGGCTGTCGCCACAACGCCAAGAACACCCTGGTCAAGAACTACCTCTACCTCGCCGAGCAGCATGGCGCGAAGGTGCTCCCGCTCACCACGGTGACCCGGGTGGCGCCGAAGCCGGGCGGCGGCTACTCCGTGCACGTGCGGCACACCAAGGCCAAGGTCGTACGACGCGACGCGCGCCGGGTCCTCACCGCGCAGCAGGTCGTCTTCTCGGCGTCCGCGCTCGGCACCCAGCGGCTGCTGCACCGGATGCGCGACGAGGGTCACCTGCCCAACATCTCGCCGCGGCTGGGTCATCTCTCGCGCACCAACTCCGAGTCCATCGGCGGAGTGGTCGCCCCGGACGCCTCGGTCGACTACAGCCAGGGCATCGCGATCACGTCGAGCTTCCACCCCGACGCCAACACCCACATCGAGCCGGTCCGCTACGGGCCGGGCAGCAACCTGATGTCGCTGCTCCAGTCGGTGCTCACCGACGGCGACGGCGACGAGCCGCGCTGGCGCACCTGGCTGCGCGAGATGTGGCGGCAGCGGCGCGACCTCTCGAGCCTCTACGACATGAAGCACTGGTCCGAGCGCACCGTGATCGCCCTGGTGATGCAGAGCCTGGACAACTCGATCACGACGTACACCCGTCGGATCCCGGGCACCCGCAAGCGCTACCTCACCTCCAGGCAGGGCCACGGCCTGCCCAACCCGACCTGGATCCCGGCCGGCAACGAGGCGATCCGGGCGATGGCGCGGATCATGAACGGCTTCCCCGGCAGCGCCGTGGGCGACGCCTTCAACAAGCCGCTGACCGCGCACTTCATCGGTGGTTGCGCGATCGGGGACGCCCCGGCGACCGGGGTCATCGACGCCTACCAGCGGGTCTACGGGCACCCGGGGCTGCACGTGGTCGACGGTTCGGCGGTGACCGCCAACCTCGGCGTCAACCCGTCGCTGACGATCACCGCCCAGGCCGAGCGGGCACTGGCGCTCTGGCCCAACCGGGGCGAGGCCGACCCGCGCCCCGCCCTCGGTGAGCCCTACGAGCGCATCCACCCGGTCCGGCCGGTCGCTCCGGTGGTCCCCGAGGACGCGCCGGGCGCGCTCCGGCTGCCGATCGTCGGGGTGAGCTGAGACAACTCGTAACCCGCGCCCGGGCTTCTCGTTGTCCCAGCGGACCCGGACACCAGCTCCCTCCCACGCCGGGTCCCGTTCCAGGGCGCTGTCCGCAGTGGTCGTGGACGATCAGGGCTCGGCCACTTTCCTCCCGGCCGGGCCCTGATCTGATTTCGGCTCACGCGCTTTTCGGGGCGGCCGGTCGGGTCGATAGGCTCACGCCATGACGCAGCCGGCGGAGCATGATCTGGTCCTGGTGGTCGACTTCGGGGCGCAGTACGCCCAGCTGATCGCCCGCCGCGTGCGCGAGGCGCGGGTCTACTCCGAGATCGTGCCGCACACGACGCCGGTCGCCGACCTGCTGGCCCGCCACCCGAAGGCGATCATCCTGTCCGGCGGACCCTCGTCGGTCTACGCCGACGACGCTCCCGGCGTCGACCCGGCCATCTTCACGACCGGCACCCCGGTGTTCGGCATGTGCTACGGCTTCCAGCTGATGGCGAGCGGGCTCGGCGGCGAGGTGGCGCCCACCGGCGCCCGTGAGTACGGCCGCACCGCCGTCACGGTGAGCAGCCCCGGCACCCTGCTGGCCGACGTACCCTCCGCGCACACCGTGTGGATGTCGCACGGCGACTCCGTCGTCGCGGCCCCGGCCGGGTTCGACGTGCTCGCCTCCACGGCAACCACGCCGGTCGCGGCCTTCGAGGACGTGGAGCGCGGGCTCGCCGGGGTGCAGTGGCACCCGGAGGTGCTGCACACCGAGCACGGCCAGCAGGTGCTCGAGCACTTCCTGCACCAGATCGCCGGCTGTCGCCCGACCTGGACCATGGTCAACATCGTCGAGGAGCAGATCGAGTCGATCCGTAACCAGATCGGGGACCGCGGCCAAGCGATCTGTGGCCTCTCCGGCGGTGTGGACTCCGCGGTCGCCGCCGCCATCGTGCAGCGGGCGATCGGCGACCGGCTGACCTGCGTGTACGTCGACCACGGGCTGATGCGTCAGGGTGAGACCGAGCAGGTCGAGCGGGACTTCGTGGCCGCCACGGGTGTGGACCTCAAGGTGGTCGACGCCGAGAAGCAGTTCCTCGACGCGCTCGCCGGGGTCTCCGACCCCGAGGAGAAGCGCAAGATCATCGGCCGTGAGTTCATCCGGGTCTTCGAGGCGGCCGAGGCCGAGATCCTGGGCGACGCGGTCACCGGGGACGACGCCGACAAGGTCGCCTTCCTGGTGCAGGGCACCCTCTACCCCGACGTCGTCGAGTCGGGCGGGGGAGCCGGCACCTCCAACATCAAGTCCCACCACAACGTGGGCGGGCTGCCCGACGACCTCGAGTTCGAGCTGGTCGAGCCGCTGCGCACCCTCTTCAAGGACGAGGTGCGCCTCGTCGGCGAGCAGCTCGGCCTGCCTGCCGAGATCGTGTGGCGCCAACCCTTCCCCGGGCCCGGGCTCGGCATCCGGATCATCGGCGAGGTCACCCGTGAGCGCCTCGACATCCTGCGCGAGGCAGACGCGATCGCCCGCGAGGAGCTCACCCGCGCCGGGCTCGACCGCGACATCTGGCAGATGCCGGTCGTGCTCCTGGCTGACGTCCGCTCGGTCGGCGTCCAGGGCGACGGCCGCACCTACGGGCACCCGGTCGTGATCCGCCCGGTCACCTCCGAGGACGCGATGACCGCCGACTGGGGCCGGCTGCCGTACGACGTCCTCGAGCGGATCTCCACCCGGATCACCAACGAGGTGGCCGAGGTCAACCGGGTCGCCCTCGACGTCACCTCGAAGCCGCCGGGCACCATCGAGTGGGAGTGACGCTCACCCGTTGAGGGGAGCGATCACGTCCTGGGCGAAGCGCTCGAGCCCGTCGACCTTCTGCTCCACCGTCGCCTCGAGGCCGTGGTAGTAGGCCCACGGCATCGTCCAGCAGTCGGTGACGCCGCCGGCCTCGGCGCGCTCGAAGTGCTCGGGCAGGAAGGCGTCGCTGAGCGCGGTGACCACCGAGAAGTCGCCGGTGGCACCGGCCTCTCGTCGTACGTCGGCAAGCCGGCCGGCATGCGCGATCGCATCGTCGGTGGTGTAGATGTCGCCGATCCAGCCGTCGTGGCGGGCGGCTCTGCGGAAGGCGACCTCGGAGAGACCCCCGACGAGGATCGGGATCGGCTCGGTGGGCGTCGGCTCCATCACCAGGCGCGGCGCGGTGTAGTGGTCACCCTCGAACTCGGTCCAGCCGGGCTGCCACAGCGCCTTCATCAGGTCCAGAGCCTCGTCGGTGCGCTTGCCGCGGGTGGAGAAGTCCTGGCCGAGGAGCGCGAACTCCTCGCGGCACCAGCCGATCCCGACCCCGAGACTGACCCGGTTGCCGGAGAGCACCGCCGCCGTACCCACGCTCTTCGCCACCTGGAACGGGCTCCGGATCGCCGGCACGTAGACCGAGGTGAAGAAGCGCAGCCGGGTGGTGACGGCCGCGAGTGAGCCGATCAGCACCCAGGGGTCCGGCCAGGCGGCGGAGAAGTCCCACCGGCGGGCGCCGTCCGGTGTGTAGGGGTACGGCGTCTCGAGCTCCTCGAGATCGACGACATGGTCGGGCATCGCCATGGAGTGGTAACCGAGCTCGTCGGCGGTTCGGGCGAGCACGGGGAGGTGGTCGACCGGCTGGAAGGCCGTACTGATGGAAAAGCGCACCCCACCAGACTAGAACGTGTTCTCGTCTGGTGGGGCGGTGACCAGCCTCGAGGCCCGGCGGCCCCCGCCGCCGGTCCGTCGAAGGGTCGCTACTTGGTGAAGATGCTGACGCCTCCGGGACCCACGAGCAGACCCACGACGATGAGGACGACGCCCCACAGGATCTGCCTCTTGAAGAGCTGGAAAATGCCGGCGACCACCAGGATCACGGCAATGATCCACAGAATGAACTCCATCGGTGCGTACTCCCTCACTGTGCGCGGCTGATCCGCGCGTCCGGGAGTATGTACCCCGTTGTTCGCGTTCTACTCCTCGAGCCAGCGCTCCTCGACGATGTGCACGGCGGCCTCCTCGGCCGAGGCGGCCGCGCCGTCGATGCCGACGTCGTCGCCGATCAGGTCGGAGTCCACGTCCGTGCCGAGGCCCTGGTCGATGTCGACGAGGCGACCGGCACGCGCATCGCCGACCTCGCCGTCGTCGAGGTTCTCGTCGTCGGTCTCGGCGTAGGGGTCCGGGTCGGGGATCTCCTGGCTGAGCCGCTGGTCGATGCCCTCGCGGTGCTCCTCCTCCCAGGCGGTGTTGCCGTAGCCCTGCCCGGCCGAGTAGTGCTCCGGCGGGGAGTAGCCGCGGTCGAGCTCGTCCTCGACGTCACTGTCGCCGAGGTCGTCGATGTTGCCGGGCTGGTCCTCGTCGTCGACGCTGTAGCCGCCGTAGATCTCCTGGTCGCCGTTGTCCGAGCTGCTCATGCGTGTCCTCCTGCGCCATAGATGGTGTTGCGTTCGCGGACGGGCCGGTTGATGCCTGCGCCGATCTCGATGAGCTCGGCGACGGTCTTGGCCGAGCCGTGCTCGGAGCCGGCCATCCGCGAGATGGTCTCTTCCATGAGGGTGCCGCCGAGGTCGTTGGCACCGGCCTGGAGCATGGCGCGGGTGCCCTCGGTGCCGAGCTTGACCCAGGAGGTCTGGATGTTGGGGATCCGGCCGTGGAGCAGGATCCGGGCCATCGCGTGGACGGCGAGGTTGTCGCGCAACGTGGGCCCGGGGCGGGCCACGCCGGCGAGGTAGATCGGGGCAGAGGTGTGCACGAACGGCAGCGGCACGAACTCGGTGAAGCCACCCGTGTCGTCCTGGATGCGGGTCAGGACCCGCAGGTGGTTGACCCAGTGCCGAGGGTTGTCGACGTGGCCGTACATCATCGTGGAGGTGGTGGGGATGCCGACCCGGTGGGCGGTGGAGACGACCTCGATCCAGGTCCGGGTGGGGAGCTTGCCCTTGGTGAGGACCCAGCGGACCTCGTCGTCGAGGATCTCCGCAGCGGTGCCGGGCAGGGAGCCGAGACCGGCCTCGCGGGCCTTGATCAGGAAGTCCTCGATCGACAGGCCGGTGCGAGCGGTGCCGTTGACGACCTCCATCGGGGAGAAGGCGTGCACGTGCATGCCGGGGACCCGGCTCTTCACCGCGGTGACCAGGTCGAAGTAGGCCGAGGACGGCAGCTCGGGGTCGATGCCGCCCTGCATGCAGACCTCGGTCGCGCCCAGCTCCCACGCCTCCTCGGCGCGGTCGGCGACCTCGGTCATCGACAGCGAGTAGGCGTCCGCGTCGGTGCGCCGCTGGGCGAACGCGCAGAAGCGACAGCCGACGTAGCAGACGTTGGTGAAGTTGATGTTGCGGTTGACGACGTAGGTGACGTCGTCGCCGACGGTCTCGCGGCGCAGGTCGTCGGCGAGTCGGCAGACCTGCCGGAGCAGGTCGCCCTCGGCGGTCATCAGGGTGTAGGCGTGCTCGTCGGAGAGGTTGCCGGGGTCACGTTCAGCGGCCTTCAGTGCCTCGACGCCGTCGGTCTCGATACGCCGAGGCTCGTTCCTCGCCTCGGCTACTCGACCAACGAGGTCGGCAGCGGCTTGGACGGAGTCCCAGTCGCCGTAGACGTCGGCGAAGTCCGAGCGGCGGTCCTCGGTGCGACCCCCGCCGGGTCCTTCAGCGTCGATGGCCTCGAAGAGGTCGGTGCGTCCGGTCGAGACGAAGCCACCGTCGGGCTCCTGCCAGGGCAGGCCGACGGGGCGTACGCCGGGCCGCGCCAGCCCCTCCTCGGTGGCGAGTGCGGCGACGTGCGCCGAGACCCGCGGGTCCAACCACGGCTCGCCCTGACAGACGTACTCGGGGTGCACGGTCAGGCGCGGCTTCAGCTCGAAGCCGCACTGGGCGGTGAGGTCGCGCAGCCGCTCCAGCGACGGCCAGGGCCGCTCGGGGTTGACGTGGTCGGGCGTGAGCGGGGAGACCCCGCCCCAGTCGTCGACGCCGGCCTCGATCAGGGCTCGGCACTCGGACAGATCGACGAGGTTGGGTGGCGCCTGGACCCTGGCCTTGGGGCCGAGCACGATCCGGGTGACCGCGATGGTGGCGCGGTAGTCGTCGAGGGCCAGGTCGTCGGCGTGCCGCATCGCGGTGTCGGGCTTGGCCCGGAAGTTCTGGACGATGACCTCCTGCACCGACCCGAAGGCCCGGGAGACCTGGCGCAGCGCGAAGATCGTCTCGGCCCGTTCGGTGAGGGTCTCGCCGATGCCGACCAGCAGGCCGGTGGTGAACGGGATCGAGAGCCGGCCCGCGTCCTCGAGCACCCTCAGCCGGATCGCCGGGTCCTTGTCGGGGGAGCCGTAGTGGGCCTCGCCCTTGGTCTCGAAGAGCCGGCGCGAGGTGGTCTCGAGCATCATCCCCATCGAGGGGGAGACCGGCTTGAGCCGGTTCATCTCCTCCCACGTCATCACGCCGGGGTTGAGGTGGGGCAGCAGCCCGGTCTCCTCCAGCACCCGGACCGCCATCGCACGGACGTAGGCCAGCGTCGAGTCGTAGCCCTGCTCGTCGAGCCAGGCCTGCGCCTCGGGCCACCGGTCCTCGGGCCGGTCGCCGAGGGTGAAGAGCGCCTCCAGACAGCCCAGCGCAGCGCCGTCACGAGCGATCTCGAGGATCTCGTCAGGGGACAGGAACATCGCATGACCCGCCCGGGTCAGCTGGCTCGGGGACTCCACGAAGGTGCAGTAGTGGCACCGGTCGCGGCACAGCTTGGTCACCGGGATGAAGACCTTGGGGGAGTAGGTCAGGACCCCCGGGCGACCGGCAGCCACCAGCCCGGCGTCGCGCACCCGGGCGGCGACCGCGGTCAGCCGGTCCAGGTCGGCGCCGGTGGTGGCCAGCAACACCGTCGCTTCGGCGACATCGAGGGCCGCGCCACGCTCGGCGCGAGCCAGGGCACGACGTACTTGCTGGGGAGTCGGCTGCTCACTCATCGGGTTCAGGCTAGCCCCGGGTCGGTGGTGCCCCGCCTGCGGCCCAGTCGTCGGACCCTCAGGCGACCGGTACGCTCTCCGGCTCCCTGGCCTCGAGCGGCGGCTCGACCGGCGGCTTGCGGTCCAGGGAGCTGGGCCACCAGATCTTGCCCGCGAGGTCGAGGTTGATCGCGGTGACCAGCACCGAACGGACGATCATCGTGTCCAGCAGGACGCCGAGCGCGATGGCTGTGCCGATCTGGAGCGCGAACGTGAGCGGCATCGTGGCCAGCGCCCCGAAGGTCGCTGCGAGCACGATGCCCGCTGCCGTGATCACACCTCCGGTCGAGGCGAGAGCGATCAGCGAGCCGCGCCGCGTGCCCTTGGTGGCGGTCTCCTCCCGCACCCGGGTCATCAGGAAGATGTTGTAGTCGATGCCGAGGGCGACCAGGAAGACGAATGCGTAGAGCGGGAACCCAGGGTCGGTGTGCGGACGGTCGTAGACCAGGTCGAAGACCACGCCCGAGATGCCGAGCGCGGCGCCGAAGGACAGGATCACCGTGCCGATCAGGATCAGCGGGGAGGTCAGCGCACGGAGCAGTCCCATCAGGATCAGCATGACCGCGAGGAGCATGATCGGGATGACGACCCTGTTGTCCCGAGACGATGCCTCCTGGATGTCGATGGTGACCGCGGTCCAGCCGCCGACCTGGGCGTCCGCGCCCTCCACCGCGTGCACCGCGTCACGGACCTCGTGCACCGCCTCGATCGACTGATCGTCGAGAGCGTCGGCGGTGAGGTTCACCAGGATCAGCGCGGTGCCGTTCTCCTCGGCGGCGACCACCGGGTCCGCGATGCCGTCGATCCCCTCGAGCGATGCGACGACCTCATCGGCCTGGTCGGCGTTGGTCACGATCTGGGCCGGAGAGCTCGCGTCGACCAGCCCGTGCTCGATCAGGAGCTCGTTGCCCGCGACCGACTCGACGTCGTGGCCGGCGACGTAGATCTCGTCATTGGGGATGCCCGAGGTGTCGAGGCGCAAGGCGCCGAGCGCGACCACCAGCAGCACGCCGGTGGTGATGAGCCAGACCGTGCGAGGCCGCGGAGCGATCCGGTTGCCGGTGCGTGCCCAGAAGCCGGACTCGGTGGGCTCCGCGGTACCGAACCGCGGGATGAACGGCCAGAACACCCAGCGGCCGCAGATGACCAGCAGCGCGGGCAGCAGGGTCACCATGACGAGGAAGGTGACGGCCACCGCGACGGCGTTGGCCGGGCCGAGTCCCGCGGTGGAGTTGAGCTCGGCGAACATCAGGCAGAGCAGGCCGACCACGACGGTCGTGGCGCTGGCGAAGATGGCCGGTGCGGCGCGGTGGAGTGCGAACGCCATCGCCTCGTGCCGGTCCTCGTGGCGGCGGAGCTCTTCTCGATATCGGGCGACCAGCAGCAGGGCGTAGTCCGTCCCGGCGCCGATGACCAGCACCGTCATGATGAACTGCGTCTGGCCGTTGATCGTCATGTTGCCGTACTTGGCCAGCAGGTAGAGCACCCCCATCGCGATGCCGAGACTCACGACGGCGCAGAAGATCGGCAGCGCCCACAGGATCGGGCTGCGGTAGCTGATCAGCAGGATGAGGACGACCGCAAAGAGCGTGATCAGGAGCAGCCGACCGTCCATGCCGGCGAAGGCCGCGGCCTGGTCGGCGGTCGTACCGCCGGCGCCGGCGACGTACACCTCGACCCCGTCGATGGCGGTGATGTCGCGGATCTCGTCGGCGACGCCGGGCATGTCCTCCCAGAGCGCGTCACCGCGGTTGATCGTGAAGTCGAGCTTCGCGACCTGTCCGTCCTCCGAGACGTACGGCGCGGGGATGCCCGCCGTCGTGGCGCTCTGCGGCGTGATGACGTTCGAGACGCCCTCGAGCTTCGCGATCTCGGTCGCGTGGCCCTCGATCGCGGCGAGGTCCTCGTCGGTGAGCCCGGACTCCTTGTAGTAGACGACCGTCGTCACCAGGTCGTTCGGGTCCTGGAACTCCTCGAGGCGCTGGATCGCCTGGGTCGACTCGGCGCTCTGGGGCAGCCACGACTCGGCCTCGTTGTTCTGGACGCTGGTGAGCTTGCCGGCCAGCGAGCCGAAGATCCCGAGCAGCACGAGGACGGCGACCAGCACGATCCACTTGGTGATGCGGCCAGTGAGCTTGCCGGCGATCTGACGGTGCATGGCGACCACTCTTCCAGAAGGCGGGGACGGTGGCATCAGGGTTTTCCCTGATTACCTGTACGTCGAACGACGTCCCCCGATCTCGACAGATGAGTATCTTCGGACCCATGTATCCCGGAACCTGGGCAGCCAAGAACCCCGAACGGCCGGCACTGGTGATGGCAGGCTCCGGCCGGATCCTCACCTACGGCCAGCTCGACGAGCGCAGCACCCGACTCGCTCGCCACCTCCACGACGCCGGTCTGCGGCGCGGCGACGTGGTGGCGCTGCTCTCCGACAACACGCCGGAGACCTACGAGGTCTACTGGGCGGCGCTGCGTTCGGGGCTCTACATCACCGCGGTCAACCACAACCTGTCGGCCGACGAGGCGTCGTACATCGTGCGCGACTGCGGGGCCAGTGCACTGGTGGTGTCGGCGAGCAAGGCAGCGGTGGTCGTGGATCTCGACGTCGAGGTGCCGAACCGGCTCGCCTACGGGGGCAGCGTCGAGGGGTACGCCGACTACGAGTCCGCCCTCGCCGCCTCCTCGGCCGAGCCGCTGCCGGAGCAGCCGCACGGTGACGACCTCCTCTACTCCTCCGGCACCACCGGGCGACCGAAGGGCATCAAGCCGCCGCTGCCGGACTTCGCCGTCGACGAGCCCGGCTACGTCTACGTGTCGGTCTTCGGCACCCTCTACGGCTTCGACGAGGACACCGTCTACCTGTCGCCGGCGCCGGTCTACCACGCGGCGCCGCTGCGCTTCGGCGGAGTGATCCACGCGCTCGGCGGCACGCTGGTGATGATGGAGAAGTTCGATCCGGAGGCCGCGCTACGGGCGATCCAGGAGCACCGGGTGACCCACACCCAGATGGTGCCGACGATGTTCGTGCGGATGCTCAAGCTGCCCGACGACGTGCGGGCGTCGTACGACGTGAGCTCGCTGCAGGCGGTCGTCCACGCTGCGGCACCGTGCCCGGTCGACGTGAAGCGTCGGATGATCGAGTGGTTCGGCCCGATCATCCACGAGTACTACGCCTCCACCGAGGCCAACGGCGCGACCTTCATCGACTCGCAGACCTGGCTGACGAAGCCAGGGTCGGTGGGCACCGCCCTGATGGGCGTGCTGCGGATCTGTGGCGAGGACGGCCGCGAGGTGGCGACCGGGTGAGGTCGGCGCGGTCTACTTCGAGCGCGACCAGCTGACCTTCAGCTATCACAACGACCCCGAGCGGACGGCCAGCACGCAACACCCCGACCACCCGACCTGGACCACGGTCGGCGACCTCGGCTACGTCGACGACGAGGGCTTCCTCTTCCTCACCGACCGCAAGGCGTTCATGATCATCTCGGGCGGGGTGAACATCTATCCGCAGGAGATCGAGGACCTCTTCAGCCTGCACCCGTCGGTGACCGACATCGCGGTGATCGGGGTGCCGGACGAGGAGATGGGGGAGCGCGTCGTCGCGTTCGTCCAGGCCGCCCCCGGTGCCGAGACCGGCGATGCGCTGGCGGCCGAGCTGACGGCGTACGCCCGCGAGCGGATCGCGCACTTCAAGGTCCCGCGGGAGTTCCACTTCCGCGACGAGCTCCCGCGCACGCCCACCGGCAAGATGGTCAAGGGCAGGCTGCGCGAGGAGTACGTCGGCTGACGCTTGCGTCAGAGGGCCTCGCGGGGAGGCTGTGGGACCTGGTGGCCGGCCTCGCCACCGATCCGGCCGCCGAAGGGCCGGCCGTGGTCGGCGTACTCCTCGCGGTGGAAGACCAGGCAGTGACCGCCCACCTCGATCCGGGCCCCGGTGCGCAACATCTGATGCTCGACGAAGGCACCGTGCACGCGAACGGGGCCGGCGAGCGCGGTGACGACGTACTCGTCACGCTCGTCGTGCTCGATGACGGCGTGCTGGGGCTCGAGGCCGGGCAGGCGCACGTCGGCCCCGGCGTCGGAGCCGATCGTGGTGCGCTCCTGGAGGGGGAAGACCGGTTGCCGTTCGCCGGCCCAGACGGCTTCCTTGGCCAGCACGAGGCGCGGTGAGCCACCCCGGGCCGGGTCGTGCGTCGTGGTGATCCGCCGCCGACGTGGCCGGCCGAAGGTGGGCACCGGAGGCCACAGCGTCGTGGGCGGCAGCATCGTCGCGTCCGGGAGCACCGCCTCGGTGCTGCGGGACCGCGAGCGGGCCGAGGTGAACGCCCCCCGCAGGCTCCCGAGCCGGATTCGTCGCGACCCGGTGATCCGCCGCTGCCACCAGGGCGCACTCACGGCACCCAGCGAGACGAGGTGCTGGCCGTGGCTCTCCACCCGGACCACGACGCCGCGTCCGGCCAGGCTCTCGGCGAGCGCCCGCACCACCGGGGCGTCGCGGGTCCCCGCGAACGCGCCCGGGTCGTCGACCTCGAGCCGGAGCCGGTTGGCCTGACCGTGCAGCCTGACGTGCACGGCCGGTCGGCCCGCGATCTCGAGGTCGACGCTGAGGTCGGCCTCGACCACCGACGACACGACGACCTCAGCCCACGCCGGGCGTGGTCGGCGCGCCGGTGTCGCTGGTGGTGACGGTCAGGGTGCCGTTCAGCTTCCACGTCGCCCGGGGCGCGTTGGCCCCGGTGTCGCGGGGGACCTCGATCGCCATCTCCTCGAAGCTGTAGTGGATGGCTGCCTCGCGGCCGGTGAGGAAGCTCCACATCCGCTGTCCCAGGTCGGTCCAGTCCACGACCTCGTCCACCCTGTCGCCCGCGCTGTTCTCGACGGACTGAGTGCTGCTCGTCATCGCTACCTCCACAGATGATCACCCCCAGGGGTGTACCTCAACAGGTTGTTGAGGTTATGCTTCTCAACATGAACACAAAGTTGACATCTACGCAAGGGGTCCAGCCGGATCTGCTCACCATCGGCGCCCTCGCGGAGCGCACCGGCCTCAGTCCGGCCACCCTGCGGATGTGGGAGCAGCGCCACGGGTTCCCGACCCCGCAGCGCCTCGGCAGCGGACACCGGCGCTACCTCGCCTCCGACGTCGCGGTCGTCGATGAGGTCGTACGCCGACGCGACGCCGGCGTACGCCTCGACGTGGCGATCGCCGACGCGCTCTCCCAGAGCGCACCGGGGGCTCCGTCGGTGTACGCCGAGCTGCGACGCAATCACCCGCACCTGCCGGTGCAGCGACTCCGCAAACGCACCCTGCTGGCTCTCTCCTGGGCGATCGAGGACGAGTTCTGCGCGAAGGCGGAGCGGGCGATCGTCTTCGGCGCCTTCCAGCGGGACCGTTACTACGACGCGGCGCGCTCGCGCTGGCTCGAGCTGGCGGTGGTGGCGCGGGCGTCCTTCGTGTTCGCCGAGTTCTCCGGCCTCGACCACGCCCGGACCGCCGGCTCGGCCGCCCGCCCCGGCCCGGTGCTGGTGCCGCTGCCTCCCGACGAGCCGATGTCGCGCGAGTGGGCCGTCATCTGCGACTCGGTGGAGCTGCCGGTGGCGCTGACCGCCTGGGAGCTCCCCGGACAGGGCGAGGTGCCCGACCGGGAGCGGATCTTCGAGGCGGTGCTGACCGTGGACCCGCTAGCGGTGCGCGACGCCTCCCGGGTGTGTGCCGCCGTCGCTCAGCGCGCCGGTGCCGAGGACGCCGCCCCGGTCCTCTACCACCTCGCCGACCAGCCCCCCGTTGGTGCTGCCGACCTGGCCTCGGTCAGCGCCATGCTCGGACGGGTGCTGTCGTACGTCGATCAGTTCGGCGCGGCCTGACATGGCGGCCTCTCACCTCGCGGACGTCAGGACTACCACAGCATCGGGGGTGACCGAGTCGCGGCTGCGCGACCTGCGCCGCTGGAACGTCGGCCTGGGCGTGCTGCACGGCGTCCAGGCAGTGGCGATCCTGCTGCTGGCCGGAGACTTCACGATCACGGTGACCTCGCAGTTCCCCGAAGGTCCGCCGGGGAGCCCCCCGACCGACGTCGAAGCGTTCTTCGACGTCCGCATCGGCGTCGCGATCGCCGTCTTCCTGGGGCTGGCGGCGTTGGACCACCTGCTCACCAGCACCGTGCTGCGGTCCCGCTACGAGCGGGACCTGGCGGCGGGGTTGAACCGATTTCGCTGGATCGAGTACTCGTTCAGCGCCACGGTCATGGTGCTGCTGATCTGCTTCTACTGCGGCATCACCGGGATCTCGGCGGTGGTGGGCATCGCCGGAGCCAACATCGCGATGATCCTCTTCGGTTGGCTCCAGGAGACCGAGAACCCCCCGGGCCGCGCCACCACGAGCATGCGTCCGTTCTGGTTCGGGACCATCGCCGGCGCCGCGCCCTGGGTGGCCATCATCATCAACCTCGTCGGCGCCGGCTCGTCGGTCCCCGGCTTCGTCATCGGCATCTTCGTGTCGCTCTTCGTGCTGTTCATGAGCTTCGCGCTCAACCAGTGGCTGCAGTACCGCGAGGTCGGACCCTGGCGGAGCTATGCCTTCGGCGAGAAGACCTACCTGGTGCTGAGCCTCGTGGCCAAGAGCGCGCTGGCCTGGCAGATCTTCTCCGGTTCGCTGGCCAGCTGACGCGTGGTCAGACCGACGTCGGCGTCTGGATCGCGGCGCGGACCTGCTCGCGCAGCTCGACGTACTCCGGCAGTGCCCGGATCTCCTCGGCGGCGACCCGGAAGCCGTCCTCGGTGAAAACGGCAGGCGCGTCGAAGACGATCCGACCCGGTCGTGGACTCATCACGAGCACCCGGGAGCCGAGGAACACCGCCTCGTCGACGCTGTGGGTGATGAAGAGGATGGTGCGCCCGGTGGCCCGCCAGATGTCGAGGAGCTCGTCCTGGAGCCGCTCGCGGGTCAGGGCGTCGAGCGCGCCGAACGGCTCGTCCATGAGCACGATGTCGGGCTCGTTGGCGAGCACCCGTGCGATCTGGCAGCGCTGCTGCATGCCGCCGGACAGCTCGTAGGGTCGGTGTCCGGCGAAGTCGGTCAGCCCCACGAGGCGGAGGTACTCGTCGGCGGTCGCGGCCCGCTCGCGCGCGGACACGCCGCGCAGCTTGGGCCCCAGCTCGACGTTGCGGCGCACCGACAGCCACGGGAAGAGGGTGGGCTGCTGGAAGACGACGCCGCGCTCCTCGCCCGGACCCTTGACCCGGTCGCCGCCCACGGACACGACGCCCTCGCTCGGCGTCATGAACCCCGCCAGCAGGCGCAGCAACGTGGTCTTGCCGCACCCCGATGGCCCGGCGAGGGTGACGAACTCGCCGGGCTCGATGGTCAGGTTGGTCGTGTCGACCGCCGGGACGGCGGCACCACCCACGGTGAAGTGGTGCCGCACGTCCGCGAACTCGACCTGACGGTCGTGTCGATCAGTCACCGGCAACGCTCGCGGCCGGGGCGGCATCGACGTGCTCGGCGTAGTCGGCCTCGGTCCCGACCGCCTGGATGCCGCCCTGCTCGAGCAGGAAGCCTGCGGTGGTGTAGAGGTCCTTGGCCATCTTGCCACCGAGGTAGTCGGGGCCGGCCTGCTCGGCCGCGGGCAGGAAGGTCAGACCGGCGAACTGCTTCTCGGCGTCGGCCGGGTCGATCCCGAGCACGACGGCGACCGACTCGGCAGCCTTCGACGGGTCGTCCTTGATCAGGCCGACCGCGTAGTCCTCGGCCTTGGCCCACTGGGTCATGAACTCCGGGTTGTCGGCGATGAACGCCTTGCTCGCCGTACCCACGTCGAAGGTCGGGCGCCCGGCCTCGGCGGTGTCGGCGCTGGAGAGGATCCGCTCGCCGCCGTCCTCGAGGAGCTGGCTCTGCACCGGGTCCCAGACCCAGGCGGCGTCGATCTGGTCGCCCTGCCAGGCCGCAGGCATCTTCTCGGGGTCGAGGTTGATCACCTCGACGTCCTTGTTGGGGTCGAGGCCGGCGTCGGTGAGCGCCTGGAGCAGCGAGTAGTGCGCGGTGCTGCTGAACGGCACCGCGATCTTCTTGCCCTTGAGCCCGGAGATGTCGGTGATCGAGGGGTCCTTGACGATCAGGGACTCGGCGTCGCCGATCACGTCGTGGATCCAGACCACGGCGAGGTCGACGTCGTCGACCACGGGCTTGGAGGAGGCGATGGTGGCCGGGGAGGAGCCCATGAGGCCGAGGTCGACGTCGCCGGCGCCGTAGTACTTGACCACGTCACCGCCGGACGCAGCCTGGACCCACTTGATCTTCGCGTTGGGCATGCAGTCCTCGAGCAGACCGAGGTCCTTGACCACCGCGTCCCCGTTGGGGATGGCCTGCCAGGCGATCCGCGCCGTCGCGGTGACCGACTCGTCGGGCTTCCACGGGCAGTCGCTGTCGGGGGCGGACTCGGCGGCGCCCCGGTCGGAGTCGACGCAACCGGCCAGCGAGATGGCCAGGGTCGCGGTCGCCATGGCTGCAGCGCCCTGGCGCAGTCGGGTTCGGGTCTTCACGGAGTGTGCTCCTTCGTGCGTCGTACGACGCGGTTCATGCCTTGCCCCGCCAGGGGACAAGGATCTTTTCGAGTGTCTTCAAGCCGAGATCGAGGAGGATCGCTGCGATGCCGATGACGAGGATGCAGGCGATCACGAGGTCGCTTCTGAGCTGCGACCCGGAGAGATAGGCCAGGCCGCCGATGCCGGGGATGCCGTTGGCGATCTCGGCGGCCACGACGGTGGTCCAGGCGAAGCCGGTGGCCACCCGGATGCCGGTGAGGATCTCGGGCAGGGCGGCCGGCAGCACCACAACCGTGAGCGACTGGCGACGGGACGCACCGAGTGACAGGACGGCGTTGACCTGGTCCTCGCGGACCCCGCGAACCCCGCTGATGGTCGCCATCGCGATCGGCGGGAAGGCAGCCAGGAAGAGCAGCCAGATCTTCGAGGTGTCGCCGATCCCGAACCACACGATCAGCAGGCCGATGTAGGCGAGCGGGGGGAGGGAGCGGAGGAAGTTCAGGTAGGGGTCGAGCAGGGTGCCCAGCCAGGTGGTGCCCATGAGCAGGCCGAGCGGGATGCCGACCACGATGGCAGCGCCGACACCGATCGCGATCCGTTGCAGGCTGGCGAGCAGGTGCTCCCACAGGTAGTAGTTCTGCTCGCCGCGCACCATCCGGTCCGAACCGGGGCTGATCGGGTGATCGGTGTTGGCGCGCACGAAGGCGTCCCACACAGCGACCGGCGACGGCAGGTAGAGCGGCCGGATCCAGCCGGCCTTGGTGATGAGCCACCAGAGCAGGATCAGGCAGGTCAGCGAGGTCAGGTGCAGCGCGAGCAGGCGAAGCCGCTGGCGGCGACGTGCCGCCTTGGGCAGCACCGGGGTGGTGCCGCCAGACGCACGTGGACCGGCTGCTGGCGCGGTGCTGGTGGCCTCGGTCTGGGCCATGGACGAGGTCTCCTCCGGTCGTGGGCGACGCCACGGAGGCGCCGGATGAGTAAATCATATTGGCTTACACGACTAATACTCAGTCTCGAAAAGTGAGCACGGTCAGGCTCTTGATATCGAACAGATGTTCGTTTATCATCAGGTATGGCCGATGCCGCTCTCGCCGCTCACCTCAGCTCCCTGGCTGAGGTGAGCGATGACGCCTCCCGGGTGGAGGCGATCCGGGTCGTTGGAGGACCTGAAGTCCCTGGCGTGTGCGTTGCAGGCCGAGCTCGCCGCCGACCTGGATGTCTCGGTGCGTGCCCACCACGCCGACCTGAAGCTCCCCACCACCCAGCACGGGCGTGGGGTCGCCGCCCAGGTCGCGTTGGCGCGGCGGGAGTCACCCGCCCGTGGTGCCCGGTTCCTGGGTCTGGCGAAGACGTTGACCACCGAGCTGCCGCACACCCTGGCCGCGCTGCGCACCGGTGCCCTCTCGGAGTGGCGGGCCACCCTGATCGCCCGCGAGACCACCTGCCTCTCCCGCGAGGACCGGGCGGTGGTGGACGCCGACCTGTGCCGTCCCCGCCCGGACGGCACCCATGTGGTCGACGGGTGGGGACAACGCCGCCTGGTCGCCGAGACCCAGCGACGGGTCTACGCCCTGGACCCCGCAGCCGTGGTGGACCGGCGCCGCCGTGCCGAGACCGAACGCCACGTCTCCCTGCGCCCCGCACCCGACACCATGTCCCACCTCTCCGCACTGCTGCCCGCCGCCCAGGGGATCGCGGTGTGGGCCACCCTGACCCGGGTCGCGGACTCCCTGACCGCCCAAGGTGACGGACGTGGCCGCGGGCAGATCATGGCCGACACCCTGGTCGCCCGGGTCACCGGACAGACCACCGCCGATACGGTCCCGGTCGCGGTCAACCTGGTGGTCTCCGATCAGACCCTGCTCGGCGGCGGCCACCACCCCGCCTGGCTGCACGGCTACGGACCCCTCCCACCCGACGCCGCACGCCACCTCGTCACCACCGCCACCCAGCAGACCACCCACCAAGCGATGGCGAGCCTGCGGCGGCTCTACGCCACCCCCACCACCGGACAACTCGTCTCCATGGACTCCCACGCCCGGTGCTTCCCCCACGAGCTGGGACTGTTCCTCGACCTGCGGGACCAGACCTGCCGCACCCCCTGGTGCGACGCCCCGATCCGCCACCACGACCACCCCTTCCCGCACGCCGCCGGTGGACCCACCACCGCCGTCAACGGCCAAGGCCTCTGCGAGGCCTGCAACCACCACAAACAAGCCCCCGGCTGGACAGCCCGACACCTCCCCAGCCCACCCGGCACCAACAACCCGCACACCATTCAGACCACCACCCCCACCGGACACACCACCCGATCCCACGCCCCACCACAACCCGTCCCCAGCCGGGTCCAGACCCGCCCCGAGTACTACTTCCACGAACTCATCCTCGCCAGCTGAGTACGGCAGCTGACTACGCCAGCGCACTATCCTCCGGGAATGAGCAGGATCTTCACCACCAGCTTCGCCTCGGTCTACCCGCACTACGTCGCCAAGGCGGAGCGGAAGGGCCGCACCAAGGACGAGGTCGACCAGGTGATCGAGTGGCTGACCGGCTTCGACGAGGCAGCGCTGAGCAAGCACCTGGACGCAGGGACGACGTTCGAGGACTTCTTCGCCCAGGCGAGCCTCAACCCGAACGTCTCGATGATCACGGGCGTCGTCTGCGGGATCCGCGTCGAGGAGGTCGAGGACCCGCTGATGCAGCAGATCCGCTACCTGGACAAGCTCGTCGACGAGCTGGCCAGGGGCAAGTCGATGGAGAAGATCCTGCGGGCGTGAGCCCGCTCAGCGCCGACCGGTCTTGAACATGCCACGGGCGATCTCGCGGGCCGCCGTACGCATGAAGTCCTTGAAGGCCGCCGAGCCGACGACCTGGTCCACGAGACCGTCGTCCTTCGGCGCCTTCGTGGGGGCCTTCTTCGGGGTCTTCGGCACCGGGATCTTCTGCTTGCCAGGCTCGACAGCCTGTTCCTGCTCCTGCTTGGCGGCTCCCTGCTCGAGCCGCTGGGCGAGCAGCTCGCGAGCCGACTCCCGGTCGATGGACTCCTGGTACTTCGCACCCCGCGGGCTCGCTGCGACCGCGGCTGCCAACAAGTCCGCGTCGCACGGGTCCATCCGCGACTCCGGGGCGCGCAGCCGGGTCCAGGCGACCGGGGTCGGTGCGCCACGTTCGTTCATCACCGTGACGATCGCCTCCCCGATGCCGAGGCTGGTGAGCACCGCTCCGAGGTCGGCGTACCCGCTCGTGGGATAGGTCGCGACCGTCGCCTTGAGGGCCTTCGCGTCGTTGGGGGTGTGGGCGCGCAGCTGGTGCTGCACGCGCGAGCCGAGCTGAGCCAGCACGTTGTCGGGCACGTCGGTCGGCGTCTGCGTCACGAAGAACACACCGACCCCCTTGGACCGGATCAGCCGCACCGTCTGGGCGATCTGGTCGAGGAACGCCTTGGACGCGTCGGCGAAGAGCAGGTGTGCCTCGTCGAAGAAGAACACCAGCTTGGGCTTGTCGACGTCGCCGACCTCGGGCAGGTCGTGGAAGAGGTCGGCGAGCAGCCACATCAGGAACGTCGAGAAGATCGCCGGCCGGTCCTGGAGCTGCGGCAGCTCGACGAGGGAGATCAGGCCGCGCCCATCGGGCGCGAGCTGGATCAGGTCCGCGGACTCGAACTCCGGCTCGCCGAAGAACACGTCCCCGCCCTGGTCCTCGAGACCGATCAGCTCGCGCAGGATGACTCCCGCGGTCGCCGACGACAGCCCACCGAGCTCCTTGAGCTCGGCCTTGCCCTCGTCGCTGATCAGGTGGGCGACCACGGCGCGCAGGTCGGCGAGGTCCAGCAGCGGGAGCCCGGCCTTGTCGGCGTAGTGGAAGACCAGCCCCAGGCTGGACTCCTGGGTGTCGTTGAGGCCGAGCACCTTGCTGAGCAGGGTCGGGCCGAACGCGCTCATCGTGACCCGGAGCGGCACCCCGGAGCCGATCCCGCCGATCGCGTAGAACTCGACCGGGAAGCCGGTCGCCGTCCACTGCTGACCGAGCGTCGCGGCTCGTGCGGTGAGCTTCTCGCCGCCCGCGCCGGGTTGTGCCAGGCCGGACAGGTCGCCCTTGATGTCCGCGGCGAAGACCGGGACGCCACGGGCGCTGAGCTGCTCGACCAGGAGCTGGAGGGTTCGGGTCTTGCCGGTGCCGGTGGCGCCGGCCACCAGGCCGTGACGGTTGACCATGGCGATCGGGATCCGGACCGGTACGTCGCCCAGACGGTCCGCGTCCAGCATCAGCCCGCCGAGCTCGAGGGCGACGCCCTCGAAGGTGTAGCCGGCTCGGACGGTGTCAGTCAGTGCGGAGTCAGCACCTGCGTCAGTCGCTCCCATGCGTCGACTCTAGGCCCGGTGGCAGCCTCGGTCCCGAAGACATCGCCGGTATCGCTGCGGCCGGCGAACGGCCGGTCTACGGTGTGGGGACTCGGGGTCCTGACGCCGTCGAGGGGATTGCCATCGTGCCCACCGCTTCCCGGTCACTCGTGGTCTTGATGACCGCCGTCGCCATGCTGCTCATCGGCTTCTCCGACCCGGTGCGCGCGGTCACCCCGGAGCCCTACCGCATCGCGACCGGCCTCGACGGATCGATCTTCGACGGGGGCGGTGTCGTCGTGGGTGATCAGCTCTACTGGTCCGTTGCGCCGACGTCGGACCAGGAGGGCCTCGGTGGCATCTGGACGTCCGACGGCACGTCGGCGGGGACCCGCAAGCTGGTCGACCTCGAGTTCGCGCACCAGGTGACGCGCTTCGGTGACGGGTTCGTCTTCGTCGGCGACGACGGGGTGCACGGGATGGAGCTGTGGCGGTCGGACGGCACCGTGGCCGGCACCGCCATGGTCGCTGACCTCGGAGAGGACGAAGGGTCCTCCAGCACGTCCCTGATGGGAGTCGTCGGCGGCGCCGTGCTGGTCACTGCCGATGACGGCAGCCACGGTCGAGAGCTCTACCGGTACACCGGGTCGGGAGCTCCGCAGCTGTTCGACCTGAACCCCACAGCACTCGGTTCGCCTGTGCACGACCTCGACCCCTACTGGAGATCGCAGTGGACCGACTCCTCACCCACCCTCGTGGGCACTCGGGCTGGTCAGCTCCTCTTCAGCGCCGACAACACGGTGCGCTCGGCGTCCCTGATCGACGGCGACTGGTACGTCACCGCGTCTGGCAACGGCCGCGAGCTGTGGCAGGTGGGGGCGACCGGTGCACCGAGCCTGGTGAAGGACATGTCGCCAGGCACGGATCCGACCACCGACCTCCCCTCGTCGACCGCGTTCGACCACGGTGGCAGCGCGGCTCTCAACGGCTCCGCCTACTTCCTGATCACTGCCGGTGGCCCCGGCCCGGCGCTGTGGCGCAGTGACGGGACCGCAGCGGGCACGGCGCAAGCCGCCGCCCAGCTGCCCGTCTACTGGGACGACGACAACCTCCGCTGGAACTTCGATCCGGTGGTGGCGGGCGGCAAGCTCTTCTACGAGGGCTGGACGGCGGCCACGTCGTACGACGGCCTCTGGGCCACCAACGGTTCCGGCTCCGGTTCGCGAGTGAGCCCGAGCGGGCAGGCAGGCAACGCGACGGCGCTGGGTGATCAGGTGGTCTTCTCGTTCGCCGGATCCGGCACGGGGCTCGAGCCCTGGGTCTCGGACGGGACCTCATCGACGCTCCTGAAGGACGTTGCTCCCGGCGCGGGTGGGTCGGTGCCGTTCCCCTTCACCACCTGGGGCGCTCACACCTACTTCGGTGCTCGTTCCAGCGCTGGGCGAGACCTGTGGCGCACCGACGGCACGTCCGCCGGCACGGTCCGGGTCCACGACCTGCCCAACGTCGCGGGCGCCGTCGTCGACGGGCCGGTCGAGTTCGTGCCGGCGTCATCCTTGTTGTACTTCTGGAACAGTCCCGACGACACGCGGCATGCCGGGAACGAGCTGTGGGCCTTCGACCCCCTGCGGCCCCCGGATCTTGCGGAGAGCACCGTCACGGTGACAGCGGCCTCGGTCGTCGCCTTCGGCTCCGAGGCACAGGTGAGGGTGACCGTCACCGGGCGTGGCACCCCGACCGGTTCCGTCACCCTGAGGGACGGCAACGTGGTGATCGGGACTGCCGCACTCGTGGGCGGCAAGGCACAGCTGAGGTTGCCGGCGGACCTCGCCCTCGGAGCGCACCGACTGACGGCGACGTACGCCGGTGACGCGGCGCACCTCCCCGGCACGTCGGCGGCGATCACGCTGACCGTCAAGGCAGCCAGCAGGCTGGTGGGTCGGATCGCTGCCGTGGAGTTCACGACGCGCGACAAGATCTTCGTGACCGGCACGCTGACCCTGACGCCGGCGATCAGGGGCACCGGCAGGATGTCGGTGCTGGTCGACGGCCGCCAGGTCACGTCGGCGCTGCTCAGAGCCTCCGACGCGAACCGACTCCGCTTCGTGCTCGCGCCCCTCAGGAGAGGCCAGCACACGCTTCAGATCACGTTCAACAGGTCGAGCAACGCGATGGACGCCGCCACCGGCAGGGTCACTGTCAAGATCGTCAGGGCGTCGTAGGTGCTGGGCTCACGTGTGTGTCGGAGGTTCACAGTTCCCGCCCCCGCGACCCAGGTGCGGTGTTACGGTGACGAATCTCGGGCCGCGCGTACTCGCGCCACACCCCCGGGAGCGCCTGTGCTGGAACGAATGACCACCGCCCGTCGTAGGCTCGCCGCCTTCGTCGCAGCCGGGACGCTCGCAGCCATCGCACTCCCCTCGAGTGTCGGCGTCGCACATGCCGACATCGGAGACTGTGTCACCGTCAAAGGCAAGGGCAGCAAGGGCGCAGCGAAGGTGTGCCTGCTCGGCTTCGACGGCAGCGAGAAGGGATCAGCGAAGCTGAAGGTCTCCAACCAGAAGAAGTCGGGTGCCCCCAACAACGTCTACGTCAGCGTCGGGTTCTCCTACGGTGGCTTCAATGATGGGTGGCGGCGCCTGGGCCCGAACAGCCCGAAGTCGTACACGAAGTCGCTGCCTTCCTCCGCGGCCTATCCGGTGTCCGTGCGTGTCCGACTCTGTTACGACAAGACGGCCAAGAAGGATCCCTGCTTCGGCAGCAAGGTCCTCGACCCGGGGTGGGTGAGCTTCTGATGCCCCGCCTTCGTCGGACCGCGACGTCTCTCCTGGCTGCGCTTGGTGCTGCCCTCGTGCTCACGATCGCACCACCCGGCCCGGTTGGTGCCGCCACCGCCACGGACGGCCTCCTGGCTGCCCAGGTGCAGTTCATCAACGACAGTGGCGTCGAGACCTACATGCCCTCGGCGCTCTGGGGGGCCCGGGAGTTCTCGCCCGACGGGACGAAGCTCGCCGGCAGCACCCAGACGTCGACCCTGAAGGTCTGGGACAACGACGGGACCGAGATCGAACTGGCCACCCTCCCCGGACCCATCGAGTACATCACCTGGTCGCCGGACCAGACCCAGGTGGCCGTGCTGGTGGAGGTCGACCTCATCCGCTTCGCCATCTACCGAGTCCCCGTCGCAGCACACAGCACACCGGTCCTGGTCATCGGCGACTCCGCTACCTTCACGGTTGCCAGCTCCTACGACAACCAGATCTCGTGGAGTCCGACGGGCAACAAGATCGCCTTCGTCGGGACGGAATCGATGCCAGACGGCACATCGCTCTCCGTCCATGCCTTCCAGCTCTACACGGTCCCCGCGTTCGGAGGGGCCCGGGCGCGGTTCAATGCGCATCAGGCAGAGGGGTGTCAACTAGTCTGCACCTACTACGACTACGTCAACCCGACCTGGTCACCGGACGCGGGATCGATCACCGCGCTCGTCGAGAAGCACACCGAGATCTGCACCGACGACGGCGACTGCACCTCGACCTACGAGCAGTACGTGGGCATCGCAACCCAAGGCGCTCCCGGGGCCGCGAGCCTCAGATCGCTCTCCAAGTACGTCAACCCCTTGTCCTGGAGCCACCTCGGCGGTGGGCCGCTCATCTGGTCAGCAGACGGCACCAAGCTGTTGCTGGGTATCAGGCCTGCACAGCACGAGTCGGCGGTCGCCACGGTCGTCAACGGGACCACTGGAGCGACCATCAGGACCTTCGGCGGCTGGTCAGGCGTCTACACCGACTGGCAGCCATGCCCCACCGGAACCTGCGCGTCCTGGGTCATAGCGCCGAGAACCCGGACCACACTCAAGGGCCGGATCCCCGGCACCTCATGGAGGTCCGCGACGCCACCCAGCGTCATCGGTGAGCTCACGATCATCGGACCCACCGGGAACGCGACCGGCCCGATCCGCCTCGTGATCGACGCAAAGGTCGCGAGGTCCGCGAAACTCACCGCAGCGATGAAGAACCGCTTCTCCTTCAAGATCCCGGTCCTCAAGAAGGGTGCCCACACCCTTCGGCTCGAGTACGGCGGATCCAGCAAGTACCTGCTCTCCTCAACCGGAACGGTGAAGGTGACCGTGAAGTGAAGTCTAAAACCAGTAGAAGAATCGGCATCCTGGCAGCCCTGATCGCCCTGGTGGCAGCGGGTCTGTGCGCAGTGGCACCGGCGGCGAACGCTGGGGACGCCAAGACACTGTCGAAGTGGAAGAACTGCGAGACCACCCAGTCAGCGATCACCGTCAAGACGACCTTCACCGACCCGGCGGCCGCCTACGGCAACGGCCGGTACATGGTGAAGAAGTGGATCAGGTGGGACTACCTCAAGAGCGGCGGCCAGTGGCGCAATGGAGACACCGCGCACACGGAGACGGCCTGGCTGGAGATCACCAACCCCCAGTACGACTTCGTGAGCACGATCGGTGACAAGACGAAGTGGCTCAGCCTGTACACCTCCTTGTGGCGCGCCCACGTCATCATCAAGTTGCTGAAGAATCGTCCAGGACCGAAGGACAAAGTCGTCGAGACCGTCGAGATCTGGCCGATGAAGGGCTCCTTCAGGAACATCTGCGACGTCGAGTTCTGACACGGCGCGGGTCAGGCTGCGCGTCTGCGCTCCCACCGGCCGACGCCGAGCATCACCAACCCGGCCAGCACGCACCCGCAGATCGCGTCGATCACGTAGTGCTCGGCGAAGTAGGTCAGCGCGAGGGCCATCGCGAGCGGGTAGAGCAGCAGCAGCCAGCGCAGCGCCGACCACCGGGGGGACGACCGCAGCCGCGAGATGCCGTAGAGGGCGACCAGGCAGGCGATCCCGCAGTGCAGCGACGGCATCGCCGCCACCTTGTTGGCCATCCCGAACATGATCATCGTCTGACGGTGGAGGTCGACTCCGTGGAACTCGAGGGCGGACCAACCTCGGCTGGTCAGCCGGTGGACCTCGGGCAGGTAGCCGTCGCGCGACGCCATCCACGGCGGCGCCATCGGGTAGAGGACGTAGATCGCCAACCCGGCGAAGAGCAGCGTGATGTAGCGACGCAGCCACCGGGTCCACTCCAGCCGGTTGCGTACGTAGAGCACCCCGGCCAGCGTGAGCGACACCAGGAAGTGCGAGGCGTAGACGGTGGTGAGGAGTACGTCGTACCAGCGCGGCGGCAGCGTCTTGTCGCACGGTGTGCCGCACCAGGCCCGCTGCAGGGCCACGGTCGGCACGTCGTCACGGCCCCACAGGGAGCTCAGCCACTCGTCGAGGCGGATCGGCATCTCGTAGTGGACCGGGACGCCGATCTCGTCGGCGAGGCCGCGACCGAGCCAGTAGACGACCATCAGCAGCAGCGGCTTCCACCAGTCGCGCCAGAAGTCGAGGTGGCTGCGCAGCGGGGCCTCGATGTCCCACGCGATGGTGCCCAGCCAGATCCAGAGGACGACCCCGGCCGGGTCGTTGGGGATCCCGACGTACCAGCTCCAGAGCAACAGCAGCGCGGCGTAAGCCGTCATGGCGCGGGTGCGGGCTGTCACGGAGAAATTCTCCGGTAGACCGTCCACTCGCCCGGTGTCGCCTCCCGCTGGTAGTGCTCGGCGACCGCCCGCTCGGCCGTCGTCGCGTCCACGCCCCAGGTGCCGAGGGAGGCTCCGGCGACCACCAGCCAGGTCGGCCGTCCCGGGCTCTCGAGCAGCGCGGTCAGGTCGGCGAGCTCCGGGTCGTGGACCCGGACCGGCAGGCTCCAGAGGTCGGGGTAGGGGCTGTCGCAGACCCGTCGCCTCGAGGATGTTGGCCGCACCGAAGGCGACGACCGCCGTGTCACCGGGCTGGGCACGACTGACCAGCCACGCGATCGCGGGCCGTTCCGGGCGCTCGATCGGGTGGATCGCCACCCAGGTCAGGGTGCAGACCGTGGAGACAGCGGTGACGGCGTACGCCGTGCGCAGCAACCGGGGCACGGGCAGGGGCCGCTGGACCGCGGCCGCCGCCAGCAGCGCCAGCCCCGGGACCAGCCCCATCAGGTAGTGCAGCCAGTAGCTGCCGCCGAGCAGCACCACGACGACCTCCCAGCCCAGGGTCGCGACGGCCGGCCAGCGCAGGTCGGGCACCGCGCCGCCGGCCGGCCGGCTCAGCCGACGGGACAGCACCACGGCGAGGACGGGCGCGCCGCTCGCGACCAGGGCCAGGAGCATGCCCCGCAGCCGCAGCGTCGTGGTGCCGGTCGCCGACTCGGCGATCACCGCAGCGGCCTGCTGACGGAAGACGAGCACCGCGTCCCAGAGCTCACCTGGGCTGGTGCCGCGCGTCGACGACACCCACACGGCGACGGCGACGGTCACGACGGCGCCCGCCCCGATCGCCAGTGCCGGGCGGATTCGACGCCGGGTGAGCATCAGGACGCCGGCGCACACGAAGACGTCGAGCAGGCTCTGCTTCACCAGTGCACCCGAAGCCCCGGCGACACCGGCCACCAGGCCCCAGGCCACCACGGAGCGGGCGTCGGTGGCGCGGAAGGACGCCAGCGTGGCGGCCAGCCCCCCGACCAGGAACGGCAGCCCGAGCAGCTCGCCGTTGACCACCGTGCCGCCGAAGAGCGGAGTCGCGCCGAGGACGGCCACGGTCGCGGCCGGCAGCACCGGCGCGAGACGTACGTCGGGCGCAGCCAGCTGCCCGAGCACGCCCGCGAGCAGCACGGCGACCACGAGAGCGACGATGCCGAGCAGCCGCAGCGACCACGGGCCATCGGTCAGCCCGACCAGGGCGATCAGCAGCGGTGGCCGGTCGACGAAGTAGTCGCCGTACAGCGACGACCCTGGCGACCACTGGTGCGCCAGGATCAGCAGGCCGCCCTCGTCGGGGCTGACCGATCGTCCCGCGAACGGCAGCCACGAGGCCCCCGCCGCCAGCGCGAGTCCCGAGACCCAGATCCAGGGCGACCGCAGCACCCGGCGACCCTATCGGGCCGCCCGGTGCTCCGACCGGGTGGTGTGCTCAGCCGTAGAGGCGGTCGAGCACGTCGGAGTACTTGGTGTTCACGACCCGGCGCTTGAGCTTGAGGGTGGGCGTGAGCTCGTCGGACTCGGCCGTCCACTCGACGCCGAGCAGCTCGAAGGCCTTGACCTGCTCGGGCCGCGAGAGCCGCTCGTTGGCCTTGTCGACGGCCTGTTGGGCGATCGCGAGGATCTCCGGCTTCGCCGCGAGGTCGGCCAGGTCGGTGAACTCGATCCCCAGCTGACCGGCCACGATCGGCGCGATCTCGCCGTCCAGGGTCAGGATCGCCACGACGTACGGACGGGCGTCGCCGATCGCCATCGCGTGCCCGATGAGCGGGGACTCCTTGAGGTAGTTCTCGATGTTGGACGGGGCGATGTTCTTGCCCTGTGAGGTGATGATCAGCTCCTTCTTGCGATCCACGATCGCGAAGAAGCCGTCCTCGTCGAGGGTGCCGATGTCACCGGTGTGGACCCAGCCATCCTCGTCGATGAGGGCGCGGGTCGCGTCCTCCTGGAGGTGGTAGCCGGGCGTCGTGACCGGCCCCCGCACCAGGACCTCGCCGTCCTCGCCGAGCGTGACCTCCATGCCGGGCGTGGCCCGGCCGACGGTGCCGAGCTTGAACCCACCCGGCCCGTTGGCGGTGATCGCACCGCACGTCTCGGTCATCCCGTAGACGTCGTAGACCTTGAGCCCGAGCCCGGCCATGAACTTGGCGACGTCGAGCGGCATCGGTGCGGCCGCCGAGCCGGCCCAGGTGACCTGGTCGAGCCCGAGCAGCAGCTTGAGCAGGCCCAGGATCTGCTCCTCCGCCTGGCGGTAGGCCTCCTCGATCTCGGGCGTCATGGTGCGCCCGACCTCCTGCGCCTCGACCCAGGCGAGCCCGGCCGCCATCGCGTTGGTGACCATCGCGACGTTGTCGGGGTCGGGGTCTGCGGCGAGCTTGGCGGAGAGACCGGTCTTGATCTTCTCCCAGACGCGCGGCACGCCGAAGAACGCCGTCGGGTGGACCTCGCCGAGCGTGGCGAGCAGTTGAGCGGGGTCGCCGATGGCATACATGTGGCTGCCCTGGATCTGCGGCCCGTAGAGCCCGAGGATCCGCTCTGCGATGTGCGCCAGCGGCAGGTAGCTCACCGACGTCTGCGGGTCGAAGAGCCCGGCCGCCTCCTGGGTGCCGACCGCCTCGAAGAGCACGTTGTGGTGGGTGAGCACCACCCCCTTCGGGTTGCCGGTGGTGCCCGACGTGTAGAGGATCGTGGCCGGGGACTCCGGGGTGACCGCCGCGATCCGGGCGGCGAGGTCGTCAGCGTGGGTGGCGCGGTACGACGAGCCGGCAGCCGCCAGCTCCTCCCAGCCCACGTAGCGGTCGCCCGCGGGTCGGGCGGCGGCGTCGAGGACCACGACCGTGCGGATGCTGTCGCTCGCGTCGAGCGCCTGCGCCCACCGCGCCAGCTGGTCGGCGTCCTCGACCACGACCACGACGGGCCGGGCATGCGCAGCGACGAACCCGACCTGCTCGCGCGAGAGGGTGTTGTAGATCGACATCGGCGTCCCGCCCGCGTGCACCGTCGCGATGTCGGCCAGGAAGTGCTCGATCCGGTTGGACGCCATGATCGCCACCGTGTCGCCGACCCCGACGCCGAGCTGGATCAGCCCGGCGGCCACGTCGAGCGCGGCCTCCCGGGTCTGCGACCAGGTCAGCGTCCGCCACGACTCACCCTCGGGCACGTCGTGCTTGTCGGAGTACGCCGGCTCGTCGCCGCGGCCGGCCACGGTGTCGGACAGGGCGTCGATCAGGGTGCGACCGGCGAGCTCGGCCTGGATCCGGGCCCGCTCGGCCCCGATGGCAGGGAGTACGTCCTTGCTGCTCATGCGATGACTCTCCTCAGATTCCGAGGCTACGGCCGATGATCTCTTTCTGGATCTCGGTCGTGCCTCCGTAGATGGTCTGGATCCGACTGTCCACGAAGGCCTTCGCGATGGGGTACTCCATCATGTAGCCGTAGCCGCCGTGGAGCTGGACGCCGCGGTCCACGATCTTGGTCTGCAGCTCGGTCGTCCACCACTTCGCCATCGAGGCCAGCGCGGTGTCGACCTCGCCGGCGTTGAGCTTGGTGACGCAGTCGTTGACGAAGACCCGCGCGATGTGGGTCTCGGTCGCCATCTCGGCGAGCATGAAGCGGGTGTTCTGGAACTTGCCGATCGGCTTGCCGAACGCCTCGCGCTCCTTGGCGTAGCTCAGGCACAGGTCCAGGACGTGCTCGCAGGCCGCGACCGCCATGGTGGCGATCGAGATCCGCTCCTGCGGCAGGTTCATCATCAACGAGATGAACCCCGAGCCCTCCTCACCGAGCAGGTTGGTCTTGGGCACCTCGACGTTGTCGAAGAACAGCTCCGCCGTGTCCTGCGCCTTCATCCCGACCTTGTCGAGGTTGCGGCCGCGCTCGAAGCCGGCCATCCCGCGCTCGACCACCAGCAGGCTGATGCCCTGATGGCCGGCGTCCGGGTCGGTGCGGCAGACCACGATCACCAGGTCGGACAGGATCCCGTTGCTGATGAACGTCTTGGAGCCGTTGAGCACGTAGTGATCGCCCTTGTCGACGGCGCTGGTGCGGATCCCCTGGAGGTCGCTGCCGGCACCGGGCTCGGTCATCGCGATCGCCGAGATCAGCTCGCCGCTGACCAGCCCCGGCAGCCAGCGCGCCTTCTGCTCGTCGGTCCCGAGCTGGCTGATGTAGGGGACGATGATGTCGGTGTGCACCGGGAAGCCGGGGCCGCTCGCGCCGACCCGGCACATCTCCTCGGCGATGATCATGTTGTAGCGGAAGTCCTTCACCCCGGCGCCGCCGTACTCCTCGTCGACGTCGAAGCAGAGCAGGCCCTGGTCGCCGGCCTTCGTCCAGACCTCGCGGCTGACCTGGCCGTCCTTCTCCCACTGGTCGTGGTGCGGGACGACCTCCTTCTCCAGGAAGGACCGCACGGTACGGCGGAAGTCCTCGTGCTCCTGCTCGAGGATGGACGGGGAGTCGGGCATCGGTACCTCCGGGGGTGTGATCGAGTTCACCGACACTGTGACAGCAACACTGTCAGCATTCAAGCGGCGTGCTCACCGGGGGAGACGCCAGGTCAGCTCACCCACTCCTTGACCTGCGCGACGGTGGCGACCGGGTCGTCGGACACGGGGGAGATCTGCAGGTTGGTCACGCCAGCCTCCCTGAAGGCGGCGATCCGCTCCTGGACGTACGACGCCGGGCCGACCAGGTTGCCCGCCTCGAGCCACTCGGTGGGCACGAGGGCCTCGGCATCGCGCTTGTTGCCACCGAGGTAGAGGTCCTGGATCTGCTTGGCCTCCTTCTCGTAGCCGTAGTGGCAGGCCAGCTCGTTGTAGAAGTTCTTGCCGCGAGCACCCATGCCGCCGACGTAGAGCGCGTACATCGGGCGCATCAGGTCGAGCAGCCGCTTGGTGTCCTCGCCCTCGCCGATGGCGACCATGCCGCCGGCGGAGACCTCCAGCGGGGCCAGGTCGGCGGAGCGCTTGGCAGTGCCCTTGGCGAGCGCGTCGCCCCAGACGGTGTGCGCCTTCTCCGGCAGGAAGAGGAACGGCAGCCAGCCGTCGGCGAGCTCGGCGGTCATCGCGACGTTGCCGTCGCCGAGCGCAGCGACCCAGATCGGGATCTCGTTGCGCTCGACCTTGGTGAGGATCTTCAGCGGCTTGCCGAGGCCGAGGCCCTGGTCGGCCGGCAGCGGGAGGGTGAAGATCTTGCCCTGGTGCTCGAGCCGCTCGCGCCGCAGGCCCTGGCGCAGGATCGAGATGACCTCGCGGGTGCGGCCGAGCGGCTTGTCGTAGGGCAGTCCGTGGAAGCCCTCGATCACCTGCGGGCCGGAGGCGCCGAGGCCGATCACGGCGCGACCGCCGGACACGTTGTCGAGTCCGGCCGCGGTCTGGAGCAGCGCGCTCGGCGTACGCGAGAAGACGTTGAGGATCGCGGCGCCGATCTCGATGGTCTCGGTCTTGGCAGCGAGGTAGCCCATCAGCGTGGGGGAGTCGAAGCCGTAGGCCTCGGCCACCCAGACGGTGTCGAGCCCGGCCTTCTCCAGGCCGACCACCTGGTCGGCGGCCTCACGGGGGTTGCCGGAGTACATGAGCGGTGTCGAGAGCTTCATCCTGACACCTTAACTGTCACGGTTGACCGGGAGGCAAGGGCCGCTACCCGCGCCCGTGCCAGCTCTCCCAGAGCGCTGCGTAGGACCCGCCCGCGGCGACCAGCTCGTCGTGCGAGCCGAGCTCGGCGATCCGGCCGTCCTCCACGACCGCGACCCGGTCGGCGTCGTGGGCGGAGAAGAGCCGGTGCGCGATCGCGATCACGGTGCGGCCCTCCAGCACGGCGGCCAGCGACCGCTCGAGGTGGCGTGCCGCACGCGGGTCGATCAGCGAGGTCGCCTCATCGAGCACCAGGGTGTGCGGGTCGGCGAGCACCAGCCGGGCCAGCGCGATCTGCTGGGCCTGCGGTGCGGTGACGGGACGACCTCCCGAGCCGACGACCGTGTCGAGCCCGTCGGGGAGGGCGTCGACCCACTCGAGTGCGTCGACGGCGGCGAGCGCGTCGCGCACGTCGTCGTCGGAGCCGCCCGGTCGGGCGAGCACGACGTTCTCCCGCAGGGAGCCGACGAAGACATGGTGCTCCTGGGTCACCAGCGCGACGTGGCCGCGCAGGTCGGCCAGCGGCAGCTCGACGAGGCCGACACCACCGACGGTCACCTCCCCGGTGCGCGGCGGGTGGATCCCCGCGAGCAGCCGGCCGAGGGTGGACTTGCCGGCACCGGACGGACCCACCATCGCGATCCGCTCGCCGACGCCGACGGTCAGGTCCACGCCGTGGAGCACGTCGCGCCCCTCGACGTACGAGAACCGGACGTCGCGGGCCGCGATCTGCTCGCCCTCGGGCTCGCGGCCGCTGACCTCGCGGTCGTCGGGGACCTGCGCGACGCCGAGCAGCCGAGCCAGCGAGGCGACGCCGAGCTGGAGCTCGTCGAGGATCGACACGATCCGGTCGACCGGGTCGATGAGCATCTGCACGTAGAGCGTGGCGGCGGTGACGTCGCCGAGCGAGGCGTGGCCCTCGGAGTAGAGGTAGCCGCCGAGGAGCAGGGTGGCGACCGTCGGGATCAGGTAGGCGATCTCCATGTTGGGGAAGAAGACCGTGCGCAGGAAGAGGGTGTAGCGCTCGGCGCGATAGGACTCGGCGATGTCGTCGTCGATCGCGGCCAGCCGCTCGTCGCCGAGCTCCAGCGCCTCGACCGTGCGGGCGCCCTCGACGGTCTCGGTGAGGGTGGCGTTGATCTGGGAGTACGTCGCGCTCTCGCGCAGGTAGCCGTCCTTGGCGCGGGCGAGGTACCACCGCAGGCCGATCACCAGCGGGGGGACGCCGAGGAGGCACGGCAGCGCGACCCACCAGCCGACGCTGATCGCGGCGACGAGGGTGAGGATCGCGGTGATCACCGCGATCGTCCAGTCGGGCAGCGCCATCCGCACCGACCAGCCGAGCTGGTCGACGTCGCGACTGGTGCGGGTCAGCAGGTCGCCGGAGCCGGCCGACTCCACCACCCCCACCGGCAGCCCCAGGGTGTTGCCGACGAAGTCCTCGCGCAGCTCGGCGAGCACCTCCTCGCCCAGCACCTGGCTGAGGTAGCGGGCGTAGCGAGTGAGCACCGTCTGCAGCACCAGGAACCCGGCCAGCACCGCGATCACCTTGTCGACGTGGCTGACGGTAGTGCCGGTCGAGACCGCCTCGACCAGGTCACCGAGCAGGCGCGGCGCGGCGAGCGCGGCCAGCGCGGCCAGCATGTGCAGGGTGAGCGCGCCCCACAGCATCCGGGGGTGCCGGCGGGCGAGGCTGACCGCGTAGGCGCGGACGGCGCGCGAGTCGGCGACGGGCAGGTGGGTGCTCATCGACCTGCTCCCGTCAGCTCGGCGTCCTCACGGGTGACCACGAGGCGGTAGTCGCGGTTGGTCGCCAGCAGCTCGGCGTGGGTGCCGGTCGCCACGACCCGGCCGTCGCGCAGGAACGCGACGGTGTCGGCAGAGTCCAGCATCAGCGGGCTGCTGGTGGTGACGACCGTGGTGCGACCGGCACGGTGGCCCGCGCAGGCGACTCGCGATCCGGGCCTCGGTGTGGGCGTCGACGGCCGACGTGGGCTCGACCAGCACCAGGATCTCGGGGTCGAGGGCCAGGGCCCGGGCGAGCACCAGGCGCTGCCGCTGGCCGCCGGAGAAGCTGCGACCGCGCTCGGCGACGAGCGTGTCGAGGCCGTCGGTGAGGCCGTCGAGGATGTCGCCGGCGGACGCGGTGTCGAGCGCCTCGGTCGCCTCGCCACGGCCGATGACGTCGATCCGGTCGCCGAGGCGGCCGGAGAAGAAGAGGGCAGCGGTGTCGGAGACGACGATGCGGCGGCGCACCTCAGCCGGCGCGAGCGAGGTGAGCGGAGTGTCGCCGAGGCGTACGTCGTCGTCGACCGGCGCCGCCATCATGCCGAGCCGGTCGGCGAGCTGGGCCGACTCGTCGGGCTGTTCGCTGACGATGGCGGTCAGCTGGCCGGTCCGGATGCGCAGGCCGCTGCGGACGTCGTGGAGCTCGGCGCCCGGGGCCGGCGAGGCGGCCAGCACCGCCGGCTCGCTCACGTCGGGGTCGAGGGCCAGCACCCGGCAGACCCGGGCAGCGGCGACGCGGGCCCGGATCACCTTGTTGGCGAACTCGGTGGCGGTGCGCAGCGGGATCATCAGGAAGGCGGAGTAGCCGTAGAAGGCGACCAGCTCCCCGGGCGTGATGGTGCCGGCGACGGCGTACCTCGCGCCCAGCCAGACGACGACCACCACGAAGAGCCCCGGCAGGAAGACCTCGAGCGCGTCGAGCACCGACTGCACCCGGGCCACCTGGACGCCGGCGTACCGCGTGGTCTGCGACTGCCGGCGGTAGCGGTCGTGGAAGACCTGCTCGCCGCCGATCCCGCGCAGCACCCGCAGCCCGCCGACGATGTCGCTGGCGGTGTTGGACAGGTCGCCCATCAGGTGTCGCTGGTGGGCGCTGCGCCGTTGCAGCGGCCCGAGGATCGGGGCGACGCCCAACATCAGCACCGGGACCCCGATCAGGACGACCATCCCGAGCAGCACCGAGGTCTGGAGCAGGATCACCGCTACCAGGACGAAGGACACGACGGCGCCGGCGAAGCGGGCCGAGACGTCCATGACCTGACCGAGGTGGGAGAGGTCGTTGGTGCCGATCGCGATGACCTCGCCGGTGGAGACCTTGCGCGGCAGGGTGCCGCCGAGGCGGACCGTCTGCCGGGTCACCAGCTGCACGGTGCGGTAGGCCGCGATCAGCCAGTTGGTGACCGCGAACCGGTGGCGCATGATGCCGCTGGCCGCCTGGACCAGACCGATCACCAGGAGCACCCCCGCCCACAGGAGCAGCTGCTCGCGATCCTTGGCGGAGACGCCGCGGTCGATCGCGCGACCGATCACGGCCGGCAGCACGGCCTGCGAGCTCATCCAGACGATGCCGAAGAACATCCCGCCGAGGAGGGTCGGTCCCTGCCGCTTCGCCAGCCACCGCAGGAACCGCCCCGGGGAGCGGTGGTCCGGGGTGCCGGGGTGGTCGTGGGGGAGGTGGTGCACTGGCCTCACGGTACGGATCAGGAGGCCCTCTCCGCGAATTGTTTTCGCGGTGACGGCGGTCACCCAGGACGTCGTACGGCGATCATCCGCCCGGGCAGCAGCACCAGCAGACCGACCAGCACCAGGGCGACGCACCCGGACGCGAAGATCGCCCACGTGCGGTTGACCACGACGTCGAAGATCAACATCACCATCCCGGTCACCAGCAGTCCGATGCAGGCGAGCACGGCGTAGACGAAGTGGTGGGCCGAGGAGACGACGCGAGCCTTCACGTCGAGGCCGGACAGCCGCCGGTGGATCGCCACCGGCCCCATCACCAGCGCGGTGGTCAGGGCCGACAGCAGCACGAGCACGAGGTAGAGACCGGTGGCGAAGCCGTCGAGGTCGTCGAAGCTCGACTGGAAGGGCAGCGTGAGCAGGAAGCCGGCGGTGAGCTGGGCGCCGGTCTGCATCACGCGCAGCTCCTGGAGCAGGTCCTCCCACTTGCGGTCGGCCCGCTCCTCCTCGGTCTCGTCGCGTCCCGGCCCGCCGTCTGTCACGGGGACAGTCTGGCGCAGATCGGCCCTGCTAGCCCGCCAGACCCTCGATCACCTCGGCGCCGGGCAGGTCGCCGACCAGGCGCCCGGGGAGCAGCAGCTTGGAGCGGCGTACGCCGGAGCCGATGACCGCGACCTCGATGTCGAGGACCCGCGAGTCGACCAGCAGCCGCCAGCCGGCGGGCAGGCCGACCGGGGTGATCCCGCCGTACTCCATGCCGGACTCCTCGACGGCGCGGTCCGTGGAGAGGAACGACGCCTTGCGGACGTCGAGGGTGCGCTTGACCAGGTTGTTGACGTCCGCGCGGGTGTCGGCCCGGACGACGCAGGCGGCGACCCGGTCGACGCCGTCGCGCCGGCCGCCGACGACCACGCAGTTGGCGCCGGTGTCCATCCCGAGGTCGTAGGCCTCGGCCATGGCGGCGGTGTCGGCGATCGCGGGGTCGATCTCGACGACGCCCACCTGCGCGGCACCCGACCAGCCGCGCAGCGCGGTCGTGACGGGTGCGGCCAGCAGGTCGGGGCGGTCGAGGGCGGGCACCGTGGTGAGGGTGCCCAGGGTCGGGGTGGTCATGGCGCCCATCCTGACCGACCCGTCCTGAGGGACAGCTGTGTGTCCACCGGTCACCCGGGGTTCACGTTGACTGCGCCGGCCGGTCACCCGGCGGCGCTGTGCTGTGGGCATGCTCCAGCCACTGGACCAGCCACTCGTGATCGCCCACCGAGGAGCGTCGGGCTACCGCCCCGAGCACACGCTCGCGGGGTACCGTCTGGCCATCGCGCTCGGCGCCGACTACGTCGAGCCCGACCTGGTCTCGACCCGTGACGGCGTCCTGGTGGCGCGTCACGAGAACGAGATCAGCCGCACCACCGACGTCGCCGGCCGGCGCGAGTTCGCGGACCGGATGACCACCAAGGTCGTCGACGGGTGCGAGATGACCGGCTGGTTCACCGAGGACTTCAGCCTGGCCGAGATCAAGTCGCTGCGAGCGGTCGAGCGGCTGCCCGACCTGCGCCCGCGCAACACGAGGTACGACGGCCGCTACCAGGTCCCGACCTTCGACGAGATCCTGGCCCTGGTCGAGGAGGAGTCGGTGCGGCTGGGCCGGTCGGTCGGGGTCTACCCCGAGACCAAGCACCCGTCCTACTTCGCCGAGATCGGGTTGGCGCTCGAGACGCCGTTGCTGGCCGACCTGGGCCGGCACGGGCTCGACGGGCCGAGCTCGCCGGTCTTCATCCAGTCCTTCGAGGCCGGCAACCTGCAGTGGCTCCGACCGCGGACACCGCTGCCGCTGGTGCAGCTGGTCTCGGCCCTGGGTCGCGTCGACCTGGTCACCCGGACCGGGCTGCGGCGGGTGGCGTCGTACGCCGACGCGGTCGGTGTCGCGAAGGACCTGGTGCTCCCGCGCCATGCCGACACCGGCACGATCGGCGACCCGTCGGCCGTGGTGACCGACGCGCACGACGCCGGACTGCGCGTCCACGTCTGGACGCTGCGCGACGAGAACCAGTTCCTGCCGACCGGCTACCGGCGGGGCGACGACCCGACCCAGACCGGTGACTCGATCGAGGAGGCCCAGGCCTTCCTCGACGCCGGCGTGGACGGCTTGTTCACCGACCACCCCGACACCACGCTCGAGGCGCGGCGGCTGCACGCAGCCGCCGCCCCCTCACCGGTCCTGGTCGGAGGCCGGCGCGTCGCCCGTCGTCGTGTCCGTGTCCACCCAGCCGGTCTGGCGGGTTGACCAGCGCCGACCCGACGAGGACGCGATCACGGTCAGCCCGGCGAGCCCGGCCAGCACCCACGGCACCGGCAGCAGCCAGCGCACGTCGGCGCCGCCCACCACATCGCCCTGGATCAGCGCCCAGACGCCGACCAGGCCGAGGAACGCGATGCCCATCACCAGGTGGCCGACGTTGACGTCGTGACGACCCGAGGGCTTCTCGGTGGGGGTCTCTGCTGCGTAGCTCATCGGTAGCTCACCTCGATCTGGCCGACACCCAGCTGGGCGTCGATGGAGATCTCCGGGTCCTGGGGGGACCCGACGACCAGGGACTTGCTGATGTCGATGCCGCCGTGCTCCTGGCTGAACACCGTGATGTTGCCCGGCCCGTCGACGTCGGCGTCGATGTTGGCCGCCAGGTCGCGGGGCAGGATCACCTGGAGCCGGCCCACACCGCCCTCGAGCTCGATGGTGCGGCCGTCCAGGCGATCCACGTCGACGACGTCGCGCAGGTCCAGGACCAGCTCGCCGGCCCCGATCTGGTAGCGACTGTCCACCGCGGCCGCCGACGTCGGCGTCTCGGTGCGGTTGTCGCCGTCCCAGTTGTCGCTGACCGTGGCGCCGACCAGGAACATCGTCGAGATCAGGCCGACCAGGATCAGTCCGCCGGCCCGGCCGAAGAAGGAGCCGACGAGAAGCATCAGCCCGGTGATGCCGACGGCCAGAGCGGCGTACGCCGAGTCCGGCACGTCCACCCCGGCGAGGTCGACGATGCCGAGCAGGCCCTCGCACAGGGCGATCAGGGCCAGGGTGAACCAGAAGAGGATCGGGCCGCGCCGGCGCGGGTTGCGCGGCGGCGGGGTGTAGGCGGGGTACGTCGGGCCGGGGCTGTAGGCGGCCGGGTCGTACGCCGGGTACGGCGTCGTGACCGGAGCGTCGTACGTCCCGGGAACGGCTGGCGGCGGTGGCGTCATCGACGCGGGCCAGGAGGGCTTCGGCGTCGCGTTGTTGTTGCGGGTCAGCAGCCACAGGGCGACGAGCGCCACGATCGCGAGCGGCCACGGGAACCAGAAGGCGCCCCAGGAGTCTCCGACCAGGGCCAGCGCGCCGATCGCCCCGGCGACCAGCAGCGCGACCGAGCGGGATCGCTCGTCGAGGCTGATGACCGCCCGCTCCCTCCCGTCCTCAGGCACCAGCAGCCAGCAGGCGCCGTACACGATCAGGCCGGCGCCGCCGAAGAAGACCAGCGCCACGAAGGCGACCCGCAGCACGAGCGGGTCGATGTCGAGGTGGCGGCCGAGGCCGCCGGCGACACCGGCGACCTTGCGGTCGTCGACGGTACGGCGCAGCCGCCCCAGGTCCCGGACCTGGTCGCGGTCGACGCGGGGGCCGGGGTCGGAAGGTGGGGCCTCGGGCTGATCCGGTGGGAGCGGTGGTGGCGGGGTGCTGGTCATGGCTCCACCCTGCGCCGTCGCCGCCGCGGAGACCATCGGGGAACACCCTGATCCTGCGCCGGCTCCGGCCTCGGGGGGTCAGGGTCGGACCGGGGTCGGCCCTCATGGTCCGGGGGCTGCCGCTGTGTGACGATTGAGTGGAGATGAGCAGCACACACACGACCGCCGAGCCCGGCGCCCCCAGGACCCGTCGGGCGACACGGGACACCCGTGAGCCGATCCTCGGCGGCGTCGCCGGCGGGCTGGCACACCACCTGGGGATGCCGGTGCTGTGGGTCCGCACCGCCTTCGTGGTCGGTGCCCTGCTCGGCGGCTTCGGCGTGGTCTTCTACGCCGGCCTCTGGCTGGTGCTGCCACCCGACACCCGCTTCGAGACCGACACCCCCGGACTGGAGAGCGCGACCAGAGGCGGTCGCCGGCCCGGCCGGATCCGGCGCCTCGGCGACGTCGGCCCCGCGGTCGCGCTGGCGGCTCTCGGCTTCGGGGCGCTGCTGCTGCTCGAGGCCGTCCTGGGTCGCGGCGCGATCTTCTGGCCCCTGCTGATCGCGATCGTCGGGGTGGCGCTGCTGTGGCGCCAGGCAGACGAGGCGCAGCGGGAGCGCTGGTTGGACAGCACCGGCCGGATCGAGCCGGTCCGGGTCGTCTTCGGCAACGGTGGCTGGGCGTCGTACGCCCGGGTGGCGGCCGGCGTCGGCCTGATCGTGCTGGCCCTGGTCCTCTACTCCGCCCGTGGCGGCTCGCTGTCGATGGCGCGCGACGTCACGGTCGTCGCGCTGCTGACCGTGCTCGGCCTGGCGATCGTGGTCGGCCCCTGGGTCTACCGGCTGGCCTCCGACCTGACCGACGAGCGCGCCGAGCGGGTGCGCACCCAGGAGCGCGCCGACGTCGCGGCGCACCTGCACGACTCGGTGCTGCAGACCCTGGCCCTGATCCAGACCAACGCCGTCGACAGTGCCACGGTGGCCCGGCTCGCCCGCGCCCAGGAGCGGGACCTGCGGGCCTGGCTCTACGTGGGGGAGTCCACCGACGAGCGCTCGGTCGCGAGCGCGCTGCGCGGTGCTGCGGCCCGGATCGAGGACGAGTACGCCGTCACCGTCGACGTGGTCGCGGTCGGCGACTGCGCCTTCGACGAGCTGCTCCAGCCGATCGTGCACGCCGCGGGTGAGGCGATCACCAACGCTGCCAAGCACGCGGGCACCGGCCGGGTCGACGTCTACGCCGAGGTCGGCGACGACGCCGTCGACGTGTTCGTCCGCGACCGTGGCCAGGGCTTCGACCCGGACCAGATCGAGGCCGACCGCTACGGCGTCCGGCACAGCATCGTGGACCGGATGCAGCGTCACGGCGGCACCGCCGAGGTGCGCTCCGCCCCCGGTGAGGGCACCGAGATCCGCCTGCACCTCCCGCGCCCGACCCGATCCGACCGAACCGAGGAGACCCATGCCTGAGACCGAACGACCGGTCGCGATCGTCATCGTCGACGACCACGCGATGTTCCGGCGGGGTGTCCGCGCCGAGCTGGAGGCGGCCGGCGGCGACGTGGTGGAGATCCGAGCCGAGGCGGCCGACGTCGACGAGGCGGTCGCCGCGGTCTCGACGTACCTCCCGGACGTGGTGCTGCTCGACGTGCACCTGCCGGGTGGCGGCGGCGTCGAGGTGATGCGCCGGGTCGCCGCCACCGGCGCGTCACCGCAGACCCGCTACCTCGCGCTGTCGGTGAGCGACGCGGCCGAGGACGTCATCGGCACCATCCGCGGCGGGGCCCGGGGCTACGTCACCAAGACCATCACCGGTCCCGAGCTGGTGCAGGCGATCGGGCGGGTGTCCGAGGGGGACGCGGTCTTCTCACCGCGGCTCGCAGGCTTCGTGCTCGACGCCTTCTCCGGGTCGATCGACGTCGCCGCGGTCGACGAGGACCTGGACCGGCTCACCGAGCGGGAGCGGGAGGTGATGCGGCTGATCGCCCGCGGCTACGCCTACAAGGAGGTCGCGAAGGAGCTCTTCATCTCCATCAAGACCGTGGAGACCCACATGTCCAACGTGCTGCGCAAGCTCCAGCTGTCGTCGCGGCACGAGCTCAGCCGGTGGGCGTCGGACCGCCGGCTGCTCTGAGTGGCGACCGTGGTGGGCGGGCGGCCGACCTGACTCTAGGCTTGGGGGATGGACTTCCTCCGCCACCTGCTCCTCGTGGTCCATCTGCTCGGCTTCGCCGCGCTCTTCGGGGGCCTGCTCGTCCAGGCCGGCTCGCCCGAGAAGCGGGTCAACGGCCTGATGCGGGACGGGGCCGGTACGGCGTTCGTCGCCGGCCTCCTGCTGGTGGGCGTGCTGGAGGCCGGCGACGGTGCGGTCGACCACGCCAAGGTCGGGGTCAAGGCAGTCATCGGGCTGGTGATCCTGGCGCTGGTGATGGCCAACCTCCGCAAGGAGCGGATCTCCCAGGGGCTGTGGGTGCTGCTGCTCCTGCTGACCGTGGCCAACGTCTGCGTGGCCGTCTTCTGGGCGCCCGCCCACCGCTGAGTCTCCCCGCGCGTCACTGCAGGTGGTGCACCTCCTGCAGGGCGTAGACCGGGGTCTCGATTCCGACGTGCCGGGCCTTGAGCTGGAGCGCGAGGTAGAGCGAGTAGTGGCGTGACTGGTGCAGGTTGCCGCCGTGCATCCACAGGTGCGGCACCTGGGTCGGCTTCCACATGTTGCGCTGCTCGCCCTCCCACGGACCCGGGTCCTTGGTGGTGTCGGAGCCCAGCCCCCAGACCTTGCCGAGCTGGTCGGCCACCTCGGGACTGATCAGGTCGGCGGCCCACCCGTTCATCGACCCGTAGCCGGTGGCGTAGACGACCAGGTCGGCCGGCAGCTCGGTGCCGTCCGCGAGCACGACCGAGTCCTCGGTGAGGTGGTCGACCTGACCGTGGGCGAGCTTCACCTCGCCGTTCGCCACCAGCTCGGCGGAGCCGACGTCGATGTAGTAGCCGGAGCCGCGGCGCAGGTACTTCATGAAGAGCCCCGAGCCGTCGTCGCCCCAGTCGTGGTCGAAGCCGGCCGCCTCGAGCCGCTCGTAGAAGTCCTTGTCGACCTCGGCCATCTTCTCGTACGCCGGGATCTGGAACTGGTGCATGATGCGGTAGGGCAGCGAGGCGAAGATCAGGTCCGCCTTCTCCGTGGTCACCCCAGCGGCGACCGCCCGCTCGGAGTAGAGGTCGCCGAGGCCGTACTCCATCAGCGACTGGCTCTTCACGATGTGCGTCGAGGACCGCTGCACCATCGTCACGTCGGCGTCGTGCTCCCAGAGGGCGCCGCAGATGTCGAAGGCCGAGTTGTTGCTGCCGATCACGACCACCGACTTGCCGGCGTACGCGTCCGGGCCGGGGTGTGCCGAGGAGTGGTGCTGGTCGCCGCGGAAGACGTCCTGGCCGGGGAGGTCGGGGACGTTGGGCTTGCCGGACATCCCGGTCGCCAGCACCAGCTGGGTCGGCCGCAGGGTGAGCGGCTGGCCTTCACGCTCCACCTCGACGGTCCACTCGCCTGTCTCCTCGGAGAAGGTCGCGCTGGTCGCCACGGTGCTCGACCAGTAGGGCACCTCCATCACCTTCGTGTAGGACTCCAGCCAGTCGCCGATCTTGTCCTTCGGTGCGAAGACCGGCCAGTTGTCCGGGAACTTCAGGTAGGGGAGGTGGTCGTACCAGACCGGGTCGTGCAGGCAGAGCGACTTGTAGCGGTTGCGCCACTGGTCACCGGGACGCGGGTGCTTGTCGATCACCAGGCTGGGTACGCCGAGCTGGCGCAGCCTGGCACCCAGGGCGATCCCGCCCTGGCCGCCACCGACCACCAGCACGTAGGGCTGGGTGGTCGAGCCGAGGCTCTCGGCCTCCTGCTGCCGCCGCTCGAGCCAGGTGGTCCGGTCCTTGTCGGCGCCGTGCTCCGCCCCGGGCGGGCGCCGGTCCAGGCGCGGCTCCTCGTGGCCCTTCAGCTCGTACGTCGTGGTCAGGAACGTCCACGCCTTCGGGCCGTCCTCGTCGACCAGGCGCAGCAGCCCGCGGCCCCGGCCCACCGCGGTCTCGAACGTGAACCAGGCCGTGGTCACCCCGTCGGCGGTCTCGGGCGGCTCCTCGGTGGCGAAGCCGGACGGGTCGGTGCGCTCCAGGGTCGCCTCGAGCAGCCCGGCCACCCCGGCCGGGTTCTCCACGGTCGTGAAGTTCCAGGAGAAGGAGATCAGGTCCCGCCAGAAGCTCGCTGTGGCGAACAAGCCGGCGGCCCGCTCCACGTCGCGCTCGCGGAGCGCCGACTCGAAGTCGGCGAACCAGCCGTCGACCAGCTGCTGCGGGGTCGGGCCCTGGTGGTCGCCGGTGCTGCTCTGCGGCTCCATGGTCTGCGTCATGCCCTGCTCCTTCACTTGGCTCCGTCACTACGCTGTGTGATGGAGCACACACCCCGAGGCACCCCGCGCGACAGGGTTGCAGGGGGTTGCAGAGGAGGCGGCGATGGGCGAGCTGGACGAGCGGCGCACCCGAGACGCCGTCCTGTCCGGCAACCGCACGACCGCCGAGCCCCGGGCCGAGGTCGCCGCGTCGTGGCGCCGGATGGCCGCAGTCGGACTCGACCCGGCCGGAGGGCCCGAGGTCACCCCGCTGGTCGAGGCGGACCTCGAGCGGCGCCGTGCGACCAGCGGGCTCGCTCCCCTCGTGCCCGGCCTGATGCGCTCGCTGCAGCCGGTGATCGACGCCGGCCAGCTCGTGGTGGTGGCCGACGTCGAGGGTCGGGTGCTGTGGCGCAGCGGCTCGTCCGCCGTCCGACGGATGGCCGACGGCCTCGGCTTCGTGGGCGGCTCTGCCTGGACCGAGGGCAACGTCGGCACCAACGCCATCGGCACCGCGCTGGTGCTGGGGTCGCCGGTGCACATCCGGGGTGGCGAGCACTACGTCGAGTCGCACACCCGCTGGGGATGCGCGGCCGCTCCCCTGTCGGACCCGTGGACCGGTCGACCCCTCGGGGTCGTGGACGTGAGCGGGCCGAGCCGGTCGCTGCACCCTGCTGAGCTCGCGCTGGTCGAGATGGCGGCCCGGCTGACCTCGATGGAGCTCGTGGAGCGGCACCGTGGCATCCTCGACCGGCTGCGGGCCGAGTCCGCCCCGGTGCTCGCCGGTGTCCCGGGTGCGGCGCTGGTCGTCGACAGCGACGGCCACGTCGCGGCGGCGAAGGGGATCTCGGCTCCCGGCCGGGTGGTGCTGCCGGCCGACCTGAGCCCGGGCGAGGTGCGGCTGGCGCACCTCGGGCCGGTGGTCGCCGATGCGCTCCCCAACGGCTGGCTGCTCCAGGTGGCGGCCGAGGAGGGTCACGAGGCGACGGCGGTGGTGCTCGACCTGCGGGGCACGCCCGAGGTGCGGGTCGTCGGCTCCGGCGGTGCGTGGACGCACCGGCTCACCCCTCGGCACGCCGAGATCCTGGTGGCGCTCGTCGCCGCCGGGGACGAGGGTCGCAGCGCAGCGGCTCTGGCCGACGACCTCTTCGCCGACCGGGAGCGGGTGGTGACCGTGCGTGCCGAGATGTCCCGGCTGCGTCGGGTCCTCGGCTCGGTGCTGCTCACCCAGCCCTACCGGATCTCGCCGCAGGTCGCTGCCACCCTGCGGCTCCCGGACCCGCGCTCGGCGCTCCTGCCCGGTTCCAGCGCTCCCGCGGTGGTCGCCCTGCGCCGCCGTTCGGGGGGTGGCGCCGCGTAGGCTGGAGGCAACATGAGTACCCCCTTCACCCTGCCCGGGCTCGAGCGTCTCGACGGTGCCGAGGAGCCGCGTACGACGCGCCGCGGCCCGACCCGTGAAGAGCTGCTCGACGGTCTCAACGAGCCGCAGCGCGCCGCCGTCGTCCACGAGGGTGCGCCGTTGCTGGTCGTGGCCGGCGCCGGCTCCGGCAAGACCCGGGTGCTGACCCGGAGGATCGCCTGGCTGATCTCGGAGCGCCGTGCCCACCCCGGCTCGATCCTGGCGATCACGTTCACCAACAAGGCCGCCGCCGAGATGAAGGAGCGGGTCGAGGACCTGGTCGGCAAGCGGGCCCGGATCATGTGGGTCTCGACCTTCCACTCCGCGTGCGTGCGGATCCTGCGCAAGGAGATCACCGCGTTCACCGAGGCCGGTGTCGGCTACAAGTCGAACTTCTCGATCTACGACGCGGCCGACCAGAAGCGGCTGATGGCCCTGGTCGCCAAGGACCTCGACCTCGACCCCAAGCGCTACCAGCCGGGCGCGCTGCTGCACTGGGTGTCGAACCACAAGAACGAGCTCCGCGACGCCGAGGAGGCGACCAAGGAGGCTCGCAACCAGCTCGAGGAGACCTACGCCGCGGCCTACACGCTCTACCAGCGGCGGCTGCGCGAGGCCAACGCCCTCGACTTCGACGACCTGATCATGCTGACGGTCCACCTCTTCCAGGGCTTCCCCGAGGTGCGTGAGACCTACCGCCGTCGTTTCCGGCACGTGCTGGTCGACGAGTACCAGGACACCAACCACGCGCAGTACGCCCTGATCCACCAGCTGTGCGCCAGCTCGATGGAGGAGCCCGTCGCCGTCGGCGACCAGCCCGTCGAGCGGGTCGAGCCGGCCGAGCTGATGGTGGTCGGTGACGCCGACCAGTCGATCTACGCCTTCCGCGGCGCCAACATCCGCAACATCCTCGACTTCGAGCAGGACTTCCCCAACGCCTCCACGATCCTGCTGGAGCAGAACTACCGCTCCACCCAGACCATCCTCAACACCGCCAACGCGGTGATCGGGCACAACAAGGGGCGCAAGCCCAAGCGGTTGTGGTCCGACGCCGGCGACGGTGAGCGGATCGTCGGGTACGTCGCCGACGACGAGCGCGACGAGGCCCGCTTCGTGTCCGAGGAGATCGACCGGCTCACCGACACCGGCGACGTACGCGCCGGCGACGTCGCGATCTTCTACCGCACGAACGCCCAGTCGCGGGTCTTCGAGGAGGTCTTCATCCGGCTCGGACTGCCCTACAAGGTGGTCGGCGGGGTGCGCTTCTACGAGCGGCGCGAGGTCCGCGATGCGCTCGCCTACCTGCGGATGCTGGTCAACCCGGCCGACCAGGTGTCGTTGCGGCGGATCCTGAACACCCCCAAGCGTGGCATCGGTGACCGGGCCGTGGCCTGCGTGCAGGCGCTCGCCGAGCGCGACCGGCTGACCTTCTGGGAGGCGCTGCGCCGCGCCGACGAGGCGCCCGGCCTGGCGACCCGGTCGGCGAGCTCGATCCGCGGCTTCGTCGCGATGATGGAGGAGCTCCAGTCGATGGTCGACGCCGACGAGCGCGCCGACGTGATCCTGGAGAACGTCCTGGCCCGCTCCGGCTACCTCGCCGAGCTCGAGGCCTCCGACGACCCGCAGGACGCGACCCGGCTGGAGAACCTCGCCGAGCTGGTGGCCGTCGCCCGGGAGTTCTCCGAGGACCCGGTGGCCGGTCCCTCGGCCGACCCCGCCGACGTCGATGCCGGCATCGTGGCCCCCGGCCTCTCCGACTTCCTGGAGCGGGTGGCGCTGGTCGCTGACACCGACCAGATCCCCGACGGTCCCTCGGACGGCGAGGAGTCGTTGCCCGACCCCGGTGTGGTCACCCTGATGACGCTGCACACCGCGAAGGGCCTGGAGTTCCCCGTGGTGTTCCTGACCGGGCTCGAGGACGGGGTCTTCCCGCACGCCCGGACCCTCGGCGACCAGACCGAGCTCGAGGAGGAGCGCCGGCTGGCGTACGTCGGCGTCACCCGTGCCCGCGAGCGTCTCTACATCTCCCGCGCGGTCGTGCGCTCCGCCTGGGGCGCACCGTCGCACAACCCCGGTTCCCGGTTCCTCGACGAGCTGCCGATCGACCTCGTCGACTGGCGCCGTACCGAGGCCGCCCAGACCCGCTGGGGACGCCCCGACCTGGCCTCGGGATCGCCGGCCTCCACCGGGTTGGGCTCGCCGACCGCAGCCGGTCGGCGCAACTTCTCCTCGGCCGCGCTGCGAGCCGATGCCGCCGCCAAGGCCAAGCCGGCGCGTGCGGTGCCGAGCCTGGAGCCCGGCGACCGGGTGCTGCACGACTCCTTCGGGATGGGCACCGTGGTGTCCCTCGAGGGGGTCGCCGAGAAGGCCGTCGCCTCGATCGACTTCGGGTCCGAGGGCGTCAAGCGGCTGCTGCTGCGCTACGCCCCGGTGGAGAAGCTCTGACCCGCTGGCGCGGCTCAGGTCACGGCGTGTCGCCGTGGGCGACGAGCGCGGCGTAGGGGTCGACCGGGTCGCCGGCACCGGGACGCACCTCGAGGTGCAGGTGCGGGCCGGTGACGTGGCCGGTCGCACCGACGGTGCCGATGGTCTCGCCGGCGCGGACCTCCTGCCCGGCACTCACCAGGAACGTGGTCTGGTGGCAGAACCACAGCTCGGTGCCGTCGTCGAGGGTGATCACGGTCTTGTTGCCGTAGGAGCCGTCGTAGCCGGCCGAAGTCACCGTGCCGCTGGCGACCGCGCGGATCGGGGTGCCGACGGGAGCCGCGAAGTCGAGACCGGTGTGGTAGCTGGACCAGAGGCCGTAGTCACCGAACTCGGCGGTCAGGCGATAGCTGGTCAGGGGCAGCACCCACTGGTTGAGCCGGAGCTTGGTGGCCTGCTGCTCGGCCTTCTCGGTGAGCTTCTCGAGGGTCGCGTTGCGCTCGCGGACCTGGCTCTCGGCCTTGGCGACCAGCTTGGCGTCCGCGGCGTCGTCGCGCCGGTCGCGCCGTGAGTCGCGGCTGACGGTCTGCCGGTCCATGCTGCCGACCGACGCGACGTCGCTGGCGCCACTGAGGGCGCTGGCCTGGCTGAAACGGGGAGCCTGGTCGGTGCCGAGGTCGCCGGCCGCTGTCACGGCGCCGCCTGCGGCGATCGTCAGAGCCGCGAGCCCGAGCAGGATCGGGGGGAGGGCAGACCGCGGAAGAGCGGTGCCCGGGAGGCGCTGCGACGGGCACCCGGCTGGGAGGGGCCGGAGCGGCGGGTGGTCGTGGCGCGGACCCCGGTGACTCGCGAGGTCTGGTACGTGGCCGCGGCCAGTGCGGACGCGGTGACCGGGATGACCAGGGTCTCCTCGTCCTCGCGGAGGACGAGGGGGGCCGGGGTGCTCGGACGACGATCCCTGCGGCCACGCTTCTCAGCGCGGCGTTTGCCCGTGACCGATCCGGGTACGGAGAGGTCGGTCGAGGTCGCAATCGGGGTCGCGAGGTCCGAGGGGGGCCGCTGCTCGAGGCTGCGACGATCCGCTCGGTGGTTAGCCATTCGTTTGCTTCTCCGCTGCTCGGGGGTTCAGACGGCGAAGTGCGACTGTAACGGAAGGATCACGGTGTCCGAAAATGGCGGTGGCACTGTTGTGGAGGACGCGCCGGCTTTGCGGACCAGGTAGGCGGGACGCCGCGCCCTGGCGTGGCGCTCATCACGTCCGACGCCCCCGGTCTCGTCCTACCCCTCTGCGCGGGTCTAGGGTGCCGGGAGACACCCCTCGAGCACGTGGCGGACGTCCAGCGCGTCCAGCCGGCTCTGACCTAGGACATGGTGGATCAGTGGATCTGATGGAGTATCAGGCGAAGGAGCTCTTCGCCAAGCACGGTGTACCCGGCACCCCCGGGATCGTCGCCAACACCCCCGCCGAGGCGCGTGCGGCTGCCGAGCAGCTCGGCGTGTGCGTCGTCAAGGCTCAGGTGAAGGCCGGCGGTCGGGGCAAGGCTGGCGGCGTCAAGCTCGCCAAGACCCCGGACGAGGCCGAGGAGCACGCCACCGCGATCCTCGGCATGGAGATCAAGGGCCTGACGGTCAACCGGGTGCTCATCGCCCCGGCCGCGAGCATCGAGGAGGAGTACTACTTCTCCTTCCTGCTGGACCGCGCCAACCGCCGCTACCTCTGCATCGCGAGCGTCGAGGGCGGTGTCGAGATCGAGGAGGTCGCGAAGACCAACCCCGACGCCGTCAAGCAGATCCCGATCGATGCCGGTGTCGGTGTCGACGAGGCGAAGGCCCGCGAGATCGTGGCCGAGGCCGCCTTCCCGGACGCGCTGACCGATCAGGCCGTGCAGACCGTGCTCGCGCTGTGGAAGGTCTTCGTCGAGGAGGACGCCACCCTCGTCGAGGTCAACCCGCTCGCCCGACTGGCCGGCGACAAGCTCGAGGCGCTCGACGGCAAGGTCTCGCTCGACGAGAACGCCGAGTTCCGGCACGCCGACCACGCCGACTTCGAGGACAAGGCCGCGGCCGATCCCCTCGAAGCCAAGGCGAAGGAGATGGGCCTCAACTACGTCAAGCTCGACGGCGCGGTCGGGATCATCGGCAACGGTGCGGGTCTGGTCATGTCGACCCTCGACGTGGTCGCCTACGCCGGCGAGGCGCACGGTGGCGTCAAGCCCGCCAACTTCCTCGACATCGGTGGCGGCGCGTCCGCGACCGTGATGGCCAACGGCCTCGACGTGATCCTCAACGACCCGCAGGTCAAGAGTGTGTTCGTCAACGTCTTCGGTGGCATCACCTCCTGCGACGCGGTGGCCAACGGCATCGTGGGCGCCCTGGACATCCTCGGTGCCGAGGCGAGCAAGCCGCTCGTCGTACGCCTCGACGGCAACAACGTCGAGGAGGGGCGCCGCATCCTCGCGGAGGCCGACCACCCGCTGGTGACGCTGGTGGACACCATGGACGGTGCGGCCGACAAGGCCGCCGAGCTCGCGAACGCAGCGAAGGGCTGACAAGACAGTGTCTATTTTCCTGAACAAAGAGTCCAAGGTCATCGTCCAGGGCATCACCGGCGGCGAGGGCACCAAGCACACCGCCCTGATGCTCAAGGCCGGGACCCAGGTCGTCGGTGGCGTCAACGCCCGCAAGGCGGGCACCACGGTCAGCCACGTCGACGCCTCCGGCGCGACCGTCGAGCTGCCCGTCTTCGGCTCCGTCAAGGAGGCCATGGCCGAGACCGGTGCCGACGTGTCGGTGGCGTTCGTGCCGCCGGCCTTCACCAAGGACGCCGTGATCGAGGCCATCGACGCCGAGATCGGTCTCCTGGTGATCATCACCGAGGGTGTGCCGGTGCAGGACAGCGCCGAGTTCTGGGCCTACGCCCAGGGCAAGCAGACCCGCATCATCGGCCCGAACTGTCCCGGCATCATCACGCCGGGCGAGGCGCTCGCGGGCATCACGCCCGCCACGATCGCCGGCAAGGGCCCCGTCGGGCTGGTGTCGAAGTCGGGCACGCTGACCTACCAGATGATGTTCGAGCTGCGTGACCACGGCTTCTCGACCGCCATCGGCATCGGCGGCGACCCGATCATCGGGACCACCCACATCGACGCCCTTGCGGCGTTCGAGGCTGACCCCGAGACCAAGGCGATCGTGATGATCGGCGAGATCGGTGGCGACGCCGAGGAGAAGGCTGCGGCCTACATCCAGGAGCACGTCACCAAGCCGGTCGTCGGCTACGTCGCCGGCTTCACCGCACCCGAGGGCAAGACCATGGGCCACGCCGGCGCCATCGTCGCCGACGGTGCGGGCACCGCGCAGGGCAAGAAGGAGGCCCTGGAGGCCGCCGGGGTCAAGGTCGGCAAGACGCCGTCCGAGACCGCCTCCCTGATGCGGGAGATCCTCAAGGGCCTCTAGCCCGAGGCCAGCTGATCCACCGCCGAGTCGGCGCCAGTGTGCGAACACCGGCGCCGACTCGGCTATTCGGTGGGCTCGGCTACCCCGAGAAGACGTCGCCCATGGCGTCGACGACCGGAGCCGACTTCTCCTCGATGAGGTCGGCGGTCCGCTGGACGATGGCGGGGTCACCGCCACCCAGGGAGTAGACGGTGTCGAGCAGGAGCGCGTTGCCCACCTGGACCACCTGGTGGGCGTACATCTCGCTGGACTCGCCGACGTGGTCGACGTAGACGAGCGAGCTCCCGTCGCTGGACACGGCCTCGGTGTTGCGGATCCTGCCCTCCGTCGAGTCCGCGCACTCCTGCACGCGGGCCCCCAGATCGAGCCGGGCCCGGGTGGCGTCGTCCTGGTCGGCGTAGACCGCCAGGGTGCGGTCCCAGCCGCCCTCGTTCTCGGTCTGGTAGACCTGCTGGACGTCGACCGCCGGAGGCGGACCGGCCGGCGACCAGCCGAGCCCGTCGCAGGCGTCGGCGTCGCTCTGGGCCTGGTAGCCGTCCTGGGCCGTGGCGCGGGGCATGCCGTCGGCCAGCGGGAAGTCGGCCGGGATCTCCTGGACCCAGCGCACCGTCGGGGTCGGCGACTGGGACGGCGCCTCGGTGGCCGGGGGAGGCGTGGTGTCGGTGCGGTCGTTCGTGGCCGCCAACGCCAGCGGCGTCGCGATGATCACCACGGCGGCGAGGCTGCCGACCGCGGCAAGGGCGTTGTTGCGCCGACGCCGCCGGGTGCCGCGACGGCGTACCTCGGCGGCGGGAAGGGGTTCCACGGGGAGTCCTGGGGTGCTGAAGCTCTCGAGCTCGTTCACAGGGTCACGCACGGCTGAGTCCTTCCTCGTCGGAGAGCAGGTCCGCCAGCGCCGCACGTCCCCGGCTGAGCCGGGCCTTGATGGTGCCTTCCGGGACGCCGACCTCCAGGGCCACGTCGCGCACCGGCAGGTCGGCGATGTGGTGCAGGACGAGCGCCTGTCGCTGGGCCTCGGGGAGCTGTTTGAGGGCGGTGACCAGGGCGACGTGGGTCTCGCTGGGGGCCGCCGCCATGGTGGCGGGGGCCACGGCACGGTCAGCGGGCCGCCGGCCCCGCGACGTACGACGCCACCGACTCACCGCCAGCCGGTACGCCGTGGTCCGGACCCAGGCCTCGGGGTGCTCGGCCCGATCGAGCTTGCGGCGGTGCGCCCAGGCACGCACGAAGGCCTCCTGGACGCACTCCTGCGCCTCGTCGCGGTTGCCGATCATGGCGTAGACCTGTCCCGTGATCCGCTGGAACGACGCGGCGTAGAAGTCGTCGAACTCGCGTTCGTCCATCGACTCTGATCCCGTCTCGTGCGATCAGCGGGGATGCTGATCGTGGGGGATACGCCCGGGTGGGAGCAACGGTTGCACGAACCGGCGAGAAATCCCTGGAGGTGTCAGGGCTTCTTCGGCGGCGGCATCGCGGAGAGCCGCTCCTGGGCCCGCACGACCAGCGCCTGGAAGGCGTCGCGCGACATCGCCACCGACGGGGCGGGCACGAAGCCGACCTGGGCGATCGAGGTGCCGTCGCGGACGATGCCCATCAGGAAGCTCACCGTCGCGTCGTCACTGATCTCGGTCCTGACGTGCCAGACGGTGAGGTCACGGCCGGGACCCTCCTCGTTCGCCAGCTGCTGCACCTCGGTGCCTATCGACTTGTCGGCGCAGGTCGCGAGCTTGCGGCGGACGTCGTCCACGAAAGCCGGTGCCCTGGCGCCGCGCAGCGAGCCGATGGTCTCGGTGAGTCCGAACTCGGCAGGGAGACGGGCGCCCGGGATCAGGAAGGTGCGGGTGAGGTTGTTGCTCATCGCGGCGGCGGAGAAGTCCGCGGCGTCACAGCTGGTGGCGGCTGTGTTGCGGACCGCCCGGACCGGCTCGGTGCCGACCCAGGGGCGGTCCACGCGGGTGACCGGTGGCAGGTCGACCTCGGCCAGCATCGCCGGGGCGTCCGCGACCGGGATCGGGTCGATGTCCGCGAGCCTGGTGCCCGTCAGGCAGGCACCGGCCTCCGGCGCCTCGCACAACGAGCTGACGCCCGCGGCGAGGAGCGCGGCGACGTCGCTCGCGCTCGGGGCCCTGCCCCCGGTCGTGGTGCTGACCACGGCGGTCGTGAACTGACCGGTGCGGGCGACCCCGGCGATCACCGTCGACGCGGGCTGGTCCCAGGTCCGGAGCTCGAAGAGGGTGGCCTGGTCACCCACCCCGTCGACGCGGTGGGTCCGCAGCAGCTGCGCGCGATCCTGCTCGCAGCCGGCGAACCAGTCGCGCATCGTGGTGTAGCCACGCTTCGCAGCGCGGAGGTTGCGCGAGGCCTCGGTCGTCTGCACGGCGTCGGCGGTCGGCGCGGAGGCACGGGCCCGCTCCCGGGTGACGTAGCTGCTCACCTGCGCGGACTCGACCCGCGGGTCGGCGTACCGCTCGGTCTGGCACTCCATCGCCAGGCCGTCACTCGCGGCGTTGTCGTTGGTGTCGACGAGGCGCCACCCGGCGCCCGGCAGGTGGTCGGCCACCTGGGTGACGTCGAGCATCGCGTCGGCCGAGACAACGACTGGCTCCGGTGTCGCCGGACCGGCCGAGCCGAGGGTGCCGACCCGTTCGTCGGCCAGGCTGGGGCGCACGCCCGTGGTGTCGGTCAGCAGGGTCCCGGTGACGACGAGGGTGGCCACGGTGGCGGCGACCCCGATCACGGTGTGGGTACGGCGTCGGGTGGCCCCGGCGCGCCGCACGATCGTGGGCCGGGGCCAGCGCACCGTCTCGACGTGGACGCGCACCGGCTCGAAGATCGACCGGATGCTGGTCGTCGGGACGTCGCGGTGGACGGCGAACTGGGAGGTGGCGATCTGCAGCTCGCGCTCGGTCTCGTGCCGCGGCTTGCCCACCTCGCGGGAGATCTCCTCGAGGGAGGCGGTGGTGAGCTGGGTGAGCAGCAGCACCTTGCGCTCGGTCACCGAGAGCTTGCCCAGTGCGTCGAGGGTGGCCTTCACCTCGGGGTCGAGGCCCTTCTCGCGGTGCCACAGCTTGGCGGTGTGCCGGCGCTGGGCGTGGCTGCAGGCGCGCATCCGAGCCCACGCCTCGGGGTCCTCGAGGCGGGAGACCTTGCGCCAGTGGTGCCACGTCACCACGAAGGTGTCCCGGACAGCGGCGCGGGCGGACGGGAGGTCGCCAGTCAGGCAGTACGTCAGCAGCAGCAGCCTGGTGCGGACGTCCTTGTAGAACTGGTCGAACTGATCGGGGTCCCTCATCGCGTCGTCCACGGTAGCCGGACCGGCCGGTGAGCGCCGAACCGGCGTGGGAGCCACGAACCGGTCGTGGCACCGGGTGATGATGGCCGGACCATGACTTCGCTGCTCCCCGGCTTCCTCCCGGGCGCGGACCGGGCCAGTGGCACGGCCGACGCCCGACACCGTCGCCCGCTCGTCCTGATCGCCGCCCTCGGCGGGGTCGCTGCCGCGGCCGCCACCTTGCTGGTCTGCCTGGCGATCGGGGTCGTCGGCTGGTTCCTCGCCGACGGGGGCGCCCACGGCGCGCCCCGGGACGGGCTGCGAGCCGGGGCCATCGGCTGGCTGATGGGCCACGGGTCCGGGATCCACGTGCAGGGCGTCGCGGTGACCGTCGTGCCCCTGGGTCTGACCGCGCTGGCAGCCTGGTCCATCTGGCGCTTCGGCCACCGGGTCGGCGACTCGGTCTCCGGGCACGGGCCGGACGCTGACCGGATCGCCGACGGCGAGCGCGACTGGACGGTGCCGGTCGCGGTCGGTGCCTTCGCCGTCGGCTACCTCGTCGTGGCACTCGTGACCGTGAAGCTCGCCGGTACGCCGGCCGCCGACCTCTCGACACCGCGGGTGGTCGCCTGGACGCTGGTGCTCTGCGCGGTCTTCGGGAGTACGGCGATCGCGACCGGCTCGGGTCGAGCGGCCATCTGGGCCGCGGTGCTGCCTCCCGGCCTGCGGGCCGTCGCCGCCGGCGCGGTCCGGATCCTGGCCACCTTCCTGGTCGTGTCCGGGCTGGTCTTCCTCGCCGCGCTGGTCTCCGACCTCGGCACCGCTGCCAACGTGATGTCCCAGCTGCACACGAGTCCCGGGGAGGCGACCACCTTCGGCGGGCTCACCGTGACGCTCGTCCCCAACGCCACGATCTTCACCGGGGCCTACCTGCTCGGACCCGGCTTCGCGGTCGGGCTCGACACCCTCGTCTCTCCGTCCCTGGTCTCGCTGGGGCCGGTGCCGATGTTCCCGCTGCTGGCCGCGCTGCCCGACGACGGGCCGACGCCGGCCTGGGCGGCGTACCTGCTGGTCGTGCCGCTGCTGGTGGCTGCGCTCGCGGCGGCGTGGGCGCAGCGTCGCAACCCGACGCTGCGCTGGGAGGAGGGGGCCCTGCGCGGCTGTGCCGGCGGCGTCGCGGCCGGGGTGCTGCTGGGGGTGCTCGCCGCGGTGTCCGGTGGAGCGGTCGGGCCGGGCCGGATGCGCGACGTCGGGCCGCTCGCGGGTGACGTGCTCGTGCACGCGGTGACAGCCTTCGGCATCGGAGGCCTGATCGGCGGCGTGCTGATGACCTGGTGGCAGCGGCGGACCACGCTTCGCACCACCCACTCCTCCGCGTCCTAGACTGCGCCGAGTGACTCGTCTCGTCGTCCTGGTCTCCGGCTCCGGCACCAACCTGCAGGCGATCCTCGACGCCTGCGCCGATCCGGCGTACGGCGCCCAGGTGGTCGCCGTGGGAGCCGATCGCGACGGCATCGAGGGCCTGGCCCGTGCCGAGCGGGCCGGAATCCCCGTCTTCGTGCTCCGGGTCCGCGACTTCGGGTCCCGCGAGGCGTGGGACGCCGCCCTGACCGAGGTCGTCGCCGGCCACGAGCCGACGGTGGTGGTGCTCGCCGGCTTCATGAAGCTGGTCGGGTCGACCTTCCTGGGCCGCTTCGGGGGACGTACGGTCAACACCCACCCGGCGCTGTCGCCGTCGTTCCCGGGCATGCGGGGGCCCGCCGACGCGCTGGACTACGGCGTCAAGGTCACCGGCTGCACGCTCTTCGTCGTGGACGCAGGCGTCGACACCGGCGCGATCATCGCCCAGAGCGCCGTCCCGGTCGCCGACGACGACACCGTCGAGACGCTGCACGAGCGGATCAAGGCGGCGGAGCGGCAGATGCTGGTCGAGGCGCTCGGCCGGATGGCTCGCGAGGGCTTCTCCGTGGACGGTCGGCGGGTGCGCTTCGGCGAGTGACGTCTCCTATGCTTCGCACCATGGCTGAGCACCGGATCCCGATCAGACGAGCCCTCGTCTCCGTCTACGACAAGTCCGGCCTCGAGGAGCTCGTCCGCGGGCTGCACGACGCCGGAGTCGCCCTGGTCTCGACGGGTGGCTCCGCTGCCCTGATCGAGGGCCTCGGGCTGCCCGTCACCAAGGTCGAGGACCTGACCGGCTTCCCCGAGTGCCTCGACGGCCGGGTCAAGACGCTGCACCCGCGGGTGCACGCGGGCATCCTTGCGGACCGGCGTCTCGACTCCCACGTGCAGCAGCTCGCCGACCTCGAGATCGAGCCGTTCGACCTGGTGGTCTCCAACCTCTACCCCTTCACCCAGACCGTGGCATCCGGTGCGCTGCCCGACGAGTGCGTCGAGCAGATCGACATCGGCGGGCCGTCGATGGTGCGGGCCGCCGCCAAGAACCACCCGTCCGTCGCGATCATCACGTCGCCGGCGTCGTACGACGCGGTGCTGGCTGCGGTCGCCGAGGGCGGGTTCACCCTCGACCAGCGCAAGCTGCTCGCCGCGCAGGCCTTCACCCACACGGCGTCGTACGACGTCGCGGTGGCGTCCTGGATGGGCAGCGTGCTCACCGACACCTCCGACACCCCTCCCGGTGAGCAGAGTGGCTTCCCTGCCTGGGTCGGCGGGACCTGGGAGAAGGACGAGACGCTGCGGTACGGCGAGAACCCGCACCAGAGCGCGGCCCTCTACCTCAACGGCAACGGCTCGGGCCTCGCTCAGGCCGAGCAGCTGCACGGCAAGGAGATGTCCTACAACAACTACCTCGACTCCGACGCGGCCCGGCGTGCGGCGTACACCTTCACCGAGGCTGCCGTCGCGATCATCAAGCACGCCAACCCGTGCGGGATCGCGGTCGGTGCCGACGTCGCCGAGGCCCACCGCAAGGCCCATGCGTGCGACCCGGTGTCGGCGTTCGGCGGCGTGATCGCCACCAACGTGCCGGTCTCGGTGGAGATGGCCCGTCAGGTCGCGGAGGTCTTCACCGAGGTCGTCGTCGCGCCGGCGTACGACGACGGCGCGGTCGAGATCCTCGCGGGGAAGAAGAACATCCGGCTGCTCGTCTGCGAGCCGCTCGGCTCGGGCGAGGTCGAGATGCGCCCGATCTCCGGCGGCCTGCTCGTGCAGCAGCGCGACTACGTCGACGCCGAGGGCGACGACCCGACGACCTGGACCCTCGCCACCGGCGAGGCCGCCTCGCCCGAGGTGCTCGCTGACCTCGCCTTCGCCTGGCGGGCCTGCCGCTCGGTGAAGTCCAACGCGATCCTGCTGGCCAAGGACGGAGCCTCGGTCGGGGTCGGGATGGGCCAGGTCAACCGGGTCGACTCGTGCAAGCTCGCGGTCACCCGGGCCGGTGAGCGGGCGGTCGGTGCGGTCGCCGCCTCCGACGCGTTCTTCCCGTTCGAGGACGGTCCGCAGATCCTCATCGACGCTGGCGTCGCCGCGATCGTGCAGCCCGGTGGCTCGGTCCGCGACGAGCTCACGATCGAGGCCGCCAAGGCAGCCGGCGTCACGATGTACTTCACCGGGACCCGGCACTTCTTCCACTAGCCGCAGCGCGTCGGACGCAATGACAGGATGAACCACGTGACTGCACAGAAGCTGGACGGCACCGCGACGGCTGCGGCGATCAAGGACGAGCTCCGGACCCGGGTCTCCGCCCTGCGGGACCGGGATCTGCACCCGGGGCTGGGCACGATCCTGGTCGGCGACGACCCCGGGTCGCGGTGGTACGTCAACGGCAAGCACAAGGACTGCGCCGAGGTGGGCATCGAGTCGATCCGGGTCGACCTCCCGGCGACGGCCGGGCAGGACGAGATCGAGGACGCCGTGCGCACCCTCAACGAGGACCCCGCGTGCACCGGCTACATCGTCCAGCTGCCGCTGCCGAAGGGCCGCGACGAGAACCGCGTCCTCGGCCTGATCGACCCGGCCAAGGACGCTGACGGGCTGCACCCGACCAACCTCGGCTGGCTGGTCCTGGGTCACGAGGCGCCGCTGCCGTGCACCCCGCACGGCATCGTCGAGCTGCTCCGGCGCCACGGGGTCGAGATCAAGGGCGCCGAGGTCACCGTGGTCGGTCGCGGCGTGACCGTCGGTCGCCCGCTCGGACTGCTGCTGACCCGCCGTAGCGAGAACGCCACGGTCACTCTCTGCCACACCGGCACCCGCGACCTCGCCGCGCACGTGCGCAACGCCGACATCGTGGTGGCGGCCGCGGGGGTCCCCGCGATCATCACCGGCGACATGGTCAAGGCGGGCGCTGCGGTGCTCGACGTCGGTGTCTCGCGGGTCGACGGCAAGCTCGCCGGAGACGTCGCCGACGATGTCTGGGACGTCGCCGGCTGGGTCTCGCCCAACCCGGGAGGTGTCGGCCCGATGACCCGCGCGATGCTGCTGTCCAACATCGTGGCCATGGCCGAGCAGTCCTTGGCGTGAGCGAGCCCGAGTCTCCCGACGAGACACCGGTCGAGTCCGAGGACGTCGAGACCGGCCGGACCTACCCGTCGACCATCGGTGGCGGGTTCTACCTGCTGGTGCTCGCGGTCAGCGCGATCGCGATCGGCGTGGTGGGGGCGGGGGAGTGGCGGCTCGGGATCCGCTGGTTCGGCGGGGCGCTGACCTTCGCGGCCGCCGTCCGGGCGGTGCTGCCGACCAAGGACGCCGGCATGCTCGCCGTACGACGTCGCTGGTTCGACTGCCTCCTGCTCGCTGGCTTCGGGCTGGCCCTGATCGTGCTGGCCTCGTCGATCCCCGAGCAGCCCTCCTGACGCCCTGCGCTCAGATCAGGCCGAGCTCGGTGACGGCTGCGCGCTCGTCGGCGAGCTCCGCGGTGGACGCGTCGATCTTGCCGCGCGAGAACTCGTCGATCTCGAGGCCCTGGACGATCTCCCAGTCGCCGTCCTTGGTGGTGACCGGGAAGGAGGAGATCAGGCCCTCGGGCACGCCGTAGGAGCCGTCGGAGACGACCGCCATCGAGACCCAGTTGCCCTCGGGGCTGCCGAAGAGCCAGTCGCGCGCAGCATCGACGGTCGCGGACGCGGCGGATGCGGCCGAGGAGGACCCGCGGGCCTCGATGATCGCGGCGCCGCGCTTGGCGACGGTGGGGATGAAGGTGTTCTCCACCCAGTCCTGGTCGCCGACGACCTCGGCCGCGTTGCGGCCGCCGATCTCGGCGTGGAAGACGTCGGGGTACTGCGTCGCGGAGTGGTTGCCCCAGATCGTCATCTTGGTGATGTCGGTGACGGCGGCACCGGTCTTCGCGGCCAGCTGCGAGATCGCCCGGTTGTGGTCGAGTCGGGTCAGGGCCGAGAAGCGCTCCTGCGGGATGTCGGGTGCGTTGGTCATCGCGATCAGCGCGTTGGTGTTGGCCGGGTTGCCGGTGACACCGATGCGGACGTCGTCGGCAGCCACCTTGTTGAGGGCCTTGCCCTGGGCGGTGAAGATCGCGCCGTTGGCCGACAGCAGGTCACCGCGCTCCATGCCGGGGCCGCGCGGTCGGGCACCGACGAGCAGGGCGAGGTTGACACCGTCGAAGATCTGCTCGGCGTCGTCACCGATCTCGATCCCGGCGAGGTTCGGGAAGGCGCAGTCGTCGAGCTCCATGACGACGCCCTCGAGGGTCTGGAGGGCCGGGGTGATCTCGAGCAGTCGCAGCTCGATCGGCCGGTCGCCGAGCAGCGAGCCGCTCGCGAGGCGGAACAGCAGGCTGTAGCCGATCTGGCCGGCGGCGCCGGTGACGGCCACCTTCAAGGGGGTAGAGCTCACGACAACTCCTTCTCACACGCGATGGGGGTTTCCGCCTCCCGACGCTAGCAGCGCCACGGCGTACGGGTGCGGGCGCCCTCCGGTGCCGGGACGGGCACTGGGATCATGGCGATCATGGTGAGCCAGGGGACGACGCCGCGGGTGCGGCGGACGCTCGTCGTCGTCGCCGCGGCCGCGACCGTCCTGAGTGGCTGCAGCGCCGGGTCGGCCACCCTGGGCCTGGCGGGGGTCGACGACCTCGAGATCCCGACCGCCTCGCCTGACCCCGGCGACTTCGTGGACCGGGTGGACAATCCCTGGTTGCCGCTCCCAGCCGGGGCGACCTGGACCTACGACGTGTCCGACGCAGCGGGGCACCACCGGCTCCGCGTCTCGGTCGCGGACGAGACCCGCACCGTCGACGGCGTCGCGACCACCGTCGTGGTCAGCCGGGAGTCCGGTAAGGCGACGCGTGACTTCTACGCCCAGGACCTCGACGGCAACGTGTGGTGGTTCGGACGCCAGGCGCTCCCGGGGACCAGCACGGAGACCAGCTGGGAGGCCGGTGTCGGCGGCGCCGAGGCAGGGGTCGCGATGCTCGCCGTCCCGCGGGTGGGCGACGGCTACCGCCGTGGCCTGGCACCGGGCGTGGTCGACGACGTCGCCCGGGTCGACTCGATCACCGGCAGCGGGACCGTCCCGGCCGGGTCGTACGACGACCTGGTGGTCACCGAGGATCGCTCCGAGGTGACGCTCGCCAGCACCACGGACCGCTCGTGGGCGAGCGGTGTCGGCCTGGTCAGCGAGACCGGGGTCGGCGCGAACCTCCGTTCGCTCCGACTGGTCTCCGCCGACCTCGACTAGTCAGCTGGGGGGCCGGATCTGGGTGCCGTCGTCGTAGGGCTCCTGATCATGGACCGGAGCGGGCTGCACGGGCTGCTGGGCTGCCTGCTGGGCCTGCCACTGCTCGGGCGTCTGGCCGACCGGGTGCCACTGCTGGCCCACCGGGTCCCACTGCCAGCCGTCCTGCACGATGGGCTGCTCGGCGTACGGCGTGGCCGCCTGGCCACCGGCCGTGCCGGCGTAGGTGTCGGCGGTCTCCTGGTTCCACTGCTGCTGGTACTGGTCAGGGGCGCCGTACCCGGGAACCGCGGCCGGGACCGGGCGCGGCGGTCGGGAGAACTTGAGGCCGGAACCGGGGATCGGCTCACCGACCCGGCCGAAGACCAGCGGGTAGAGCACACCAGCGATCACTCCCCCCAGCAGCGGAGCCAGGATGAAGAGCCACAGCTGCAGGATGGCGTCGCTCCCGGCGAAGAGTGCGGGGCCGATCGACCGGACCGGGTTGACCGAGGTGCCGGTGGCCGGGATCGCGACGAAGTGGATCGCGGAGAGGGTGAGGCCGATCGTCAGCGGGGCGAGCGCCGGGTGCTCGTTGCGCTCGTCGGTCACCGCGAGGATCACCGTCACGAAGACGGCAGTGAGCACCATCTCGAGCAGGAAGGCCGCCCACCAGGCGTAGCCGCTGCCCTGGTCGCCGAAGGAGTTCTGACCCATGGCGCCCTCGGAGTCCCAGCCCTCGAAGCCCTGCATCAGGACGAAGAGCACGAAGGCGCCGAGGATGGCACCGACGAGCTGCGCCACGACGTAGAGCCCGACGTTGCTCCAGCTCATCCGTCCGCCCACTCCGGCGCCGACCGAGATGGCCGGGTTGAAGTGCGCGCCGGAGACCCGCCCGAAGGCGTACGCCATGACCATGACGGCCAGGCCGAAGGCCAGCCCGACCGTGGTGACGGTGGTCGGCAGGATGTTGCCTTCGCTGGCAACGGCGGCCGCGCCGAAGACGACGACCGAGCCGCAACCGAAGAACACCAGGACGAACGTCCCGAGCACCTCGGCGCTGAGCTTCTGGGCGATGGTGGACTCGATCATCCTGGGTGCTCCCGTCATTCCCCGGTCCTCCGCGGAGCCGGCGAGAGAACTCTAGTCGGATGGCGGGACCGTGCCGGCCCCGCGTTGCCCGGACCGGCCCCGGGTGCGAGGCTGGGAGTGCCGGACGACGTCAGGTATCTTGACGTCAAGGAACTTCCCCCGTCAGCCCACGTCTCAGGAGTCGCCGAGCCATGGCCAAGATCATCTACACCCACACCGACGAGGCGCCGCTGCTCGCGACGTACTCCTTCCTGCCGATCATCGCGGCGTACGCCGCCAAGGCCGGTGTGGAGGTGGAGACCCGTGACATCTCGCTGGCCGGGCGCATCATCGCGCAGTTCCCGGAGCGGCTGACCGACGAGCAGCGCCAGGAGGACGCCCTCGCCGAGCTCGGTGAGCTGGCCAAGCAGCCCGAGGCCAACATCATCAAGCTCCCCAACATCTCCGCCTCGATCCCGCAGCTCAAGGCGGCGGTCAAGGAGCTGCAGGAGAAGGGCTACGACCTGCCGGACTACCCCGAGAACCCGCAGACCGACGAGGACAGGGCGACCGTCGCGAAGTACGACAAGGTCAAGGGCTCCGCGGTCAACCCGGTGCTGCGCGAAGGCAACTCCGACCGCCGAGCGCCGCTCTCGGTCAAGAACTACGCCAAGGCGCACCCGCACCGGATGGGCGCCTGGAGCAGCGACTCGAAGACCAACGTCGCGACGATGGGCGCCGGTGACTTCTTCGCCAACGAGCTCTCGGTCGTCATCGAGGCCGACGACACCCTCACCATCAAGCACATCGGTGTCGACGGCACCGAGACCGTGCTGAAGCAGTCGGTGCCGGTGCTCGCCGGCGAGGTCATCGACGGCACCTTCATGGACGTCGCTGCGCTGCGTCGCTTCCTCACCGAGCAGATCGCTCGCGCCAAGTCCGAGGGGGTGCTCTTCTCGGCCCACCTCAAGGCCACGATGATGAAGGTCTCGGACCCGATCATCTTCGGCCACGTCGTCCAGGCGTTCCTCCCCACGATCTTCGAGCAGTACGGCGAGCAGCTGGCCGCGGCCGGCATCTCGGCCAACGACGGCCTCGGTGCCCTGCTCGGGGCGGTCGGCAACCTCCCGGAGGGCGACGCGATCAAGGCAGCCGTCACCGCGGGCCTGGCCGACGGACCGGCCATCGCGATGGTCGACTCCGACAAGGGCATCACCAACCTGCACGTGCCCTCCGACGTGATCATCGACGCCTCGATGCCGGCGATGATCCGGACCTCGGGCCACATGTGGGGTCCGGACGGCGAGGAGGCCGACACCCTCGCGGTGATCCCGGACTCCTCCTACGCCGGCGTCTACCAGACCGTCATCGACGACTGCCGCGCCAACGGCGCCTTCGACCCGGCGACCATGGGCTCGGTACCCAACGTCGGTCTGATGGCCAAGGCGGCCGAGGAGTACGGCTCCCACGACAAGACCTTCGAGATCCCGGCCGCCGGCACCGTCCAGGTCGTCAACAGCGCCGGGGAGGTGCTCATCGAGCACCAGGTCCAGCCCGGTGACATCTGGCGTGCCTGCCAGACCAAGGACGCCTCGATCCGCGACTGGGTCAAGCTGGCCGTGACCCGCGCCCGCGCCTCGGCCACGCCGGCGATCTTCTGGCTCGACGAGTCCCGCGCGCACGACGCCAACCTGATCGCGTTGGTCACCACCTACCTGGCCGAGCACGACACCGACGGTCTGACCATCGAGATCATGGCGCCGGCGGCAGCGACGGCGTACTCCCTGGAGCGGATCCGCAAGGGTGAGGACACCATCTCGGTCACCGGCAACGTGCTGCGCGACTACAACACCGACCTCTTCCCGATCCTCGAGCTCGGCACGTCGGCCAAGATGCTCTCGGTGGTGCCGCTGATGAACGGTGGCGGCCTCTTCGAGACCGGTGCCGGCGGCTCGGCGCCCAAGCACGTGCAGCAGCTGGTCAAGGAGAACTACCTGCGCTGGGACAGCCTCGGCGAGTTCTTCGCGCTCGCCGCGTCACTGGAGCACCTCGCCGGCTTCGCCGACAACGCACGCGCCCGGATCCTCGGCGAGACCCTCGACAAGGCGACCGGCACGTTCCTCGAGAACGACAAGTCGCCGACCCGTCGCATCGGCGGGATCGACAACCGGGGCTCGCACTTCTACCTCGCGACCTACTGGGCCCAGGAGCTGGCCAAGCAGACCGACGACGCCGAGCTGGCCGCCGACTTCACCGCGCTCTCCGAGCTGCTGGTCAGCAGCGAGGACGCGATCGTCGCCGAGCTCAACGGCGTGCAGGGCCACCCGGCCGACATCGGTGGCTACTTCCAGCCCGACGACGCCAAGGCGAGCGAGGTCATGCGCCCGTCGGCCACGCTCAACGAGGCGCTGGCCTCCCTTGCCTGACACCGGGTACGACCCGCGGTCGGCCGAGCCGGCGCTCAGCCGGCGCGGCTACCTGCTGGCAGCCGTCATCCCCGTGCTGATCGCCGCGATCGCCTTCGCGGTGGTCCTCACCGTCGACCACACCAAGGAGACCGGCGCCGAGACCACCATCCGGGTCCCCACGTCCGACTGGATCCCGGGGCAGGACGGTGGCGAGACCCTCATCCAGGGCACCCTCGCGCTCGACACCCGGCGCTGCGTCTACCTCGACAGCACCGAGCAGGGGCGGATCTGGCCGGTCTGGCCGGCCGGCTACACAGCGCGGATCAGCGACGAGGGCAAGGTCAGCCTCTACGACGGCAAGAACGACCTGGTCGGTCGCGAGGGCCAGCGGCTGCAGATGGCCGGTGACTACACCGCGCCCGGCGGGTATGCCGGTGAGCCCTGCCTGCCGACCGACGGTCAGGTCGCTGCGGTGCAGTCCGAGGTGACCGCCCTCGCGGGCTGATCCACGCTGCGGAGATCCTCGTCACAGGAGCCTGTCGTGGAATAGCGACGACGGACCGGTTGGTTGCACACTGGGAGTGCTGCGTACGCCGTCAGCCGTGTCCGAAACCCACGACCGGAAGGGTCTCCCGCCCGCATGACGACGACTGCAGCCGCCTCTGCCACTCAGGAGACCACGTCCCGGCACCTGCCGAGCACGGTCCGCTGGGCGACGCTGGCGATCGCGCTCGGCGGCTTCACGATCGGCACCACGGAGTTCGTGACGATGGGGCTGCTGCCCCAGATCGCCGCCGGCGTCGGTGTCTCGATCCCGACCGCCGGGCACTTCATCTCGGCGTACGCGGTCGGCGTGGTCGTCGGCGCGCCGGTGATCGCGGTCTTCGGGGCCAAGCTGCCGCGCAAGGGTCTGCTGGTCGGGCTGATGGGCGCCTATGCCCTCTTCAACGTGATGAGCGCCCTGGCGACCAGCTACGGCGCGCTGGTCGTCGCCCGCTTCCTCGACGGTCTGCCGCACGGCGCCTACTTCGGGGTGGCCGCTCTCGTCGCCGCCAGCATGGCTCCGCCGGAGCGGCGCGGTCGCGCGGTCGCCAGCGTGATGCTCGGCCTCTCGGTCGCCAACGTGATCGGCGTCCCGCTGGCCACCTGGCTCGGCCAGGCGGCCGGCTGGCGTACGGCGTACCTCTCGACGGCCGCCCTCTCGGTGCTCACGATCCTGATGCTGCTGGTCTTCGTGCCCGCGACGCCGGGCAACCCGTCTGCGACGGGTCGCCGTGAGCTGCTCTTCTTCCGCAACCCCCAGGCCCTGCTGACGCTGCTCGCCGGCGCGGTCGGGTTCGGCGGGCTCTTCGCGGTGTACTCCTACATCGCCCCGACCGTCACCGACGTCGCCGGCCTGTCGGACTCGGCGGTCCCGTTCTTCACCGCCGCCTTCGGTGTGGGCATGGTGTTCGGCACCTGGCTCGCCGGGCGGCTGGCCGAGTGGTCGGTCTTCCGCTCGCTGATCATGGCCGGCATCGGCTCCGGGCTGACGATGCTGGTCGTGTGGGCCGCCGCGCCCCACGGGTGGTGGCTGCTGCCCGCCGTCTTCCTGGTGACCGCGATCGGGTCGGTGCTGGTGGTCAACCTCCAGCTGCGGCTGATGTCGGTCTCCGGCGAGGCGCAGACCCTCGGCGCGGCCATGAACCACGCCTCGCTCAACCTGGCCAACGCGCTGGGCGCGTGGCTCGGCGGCGTCGTCATCGCCGCCGGCCACGGCTACCGTGCCCCTGCTCTGGTGGGCGCTGCGCTGTCCGTCGTCGGCGTTGCCGTGCTGCTCTTCTCGGCGTCACTTCAGCGGCGCGAGGAGAACTCCTCCGCCAGCAGGTCGTAGCCGGCCAGGTCCACCAGGGTCCCGTCGCCGGTGCGGGCTGCGCGACGCCGTACGCCCGCGGGTCGCAAGCCGTGGGCCTCCAGCACGCGCCGCGAGGCGGTGTTGGGCGCGGACGCGTACGCCGCCACCCGGTCCAGCCCGAGCGGTCCGAACGCGTGGGAGAGGGCCAGGCCGACGGCGCTGGTGGTGAGCCCACGGCCGCGGGCGTCCGGGTGGCTCCAGTAGCCGACCTCGGGCTCCTCCCGGAGGCGGTAGAGCCCGACCACCCCGAGCAAGCGGTCGTCGTCGATGGCGCTGAAGCCCCAGGTGATCGTGTGGGCGGTCGCGAGCCGCTCCTGCGCGGTCTGCAGGTAGGCGGCTGCGTCCTCGGGCGAGGGGTCGCGGGGCATGAAGGCCAACCAGTACTGCGTGTCTGCGTCACCGATGCCCTCCACGATGCGAGGCACGTCGTCCGTCCGGAGTGGGCGCAGCCGGACCCGGTCGCCCTCGACCACCGGGCAGTCCAGCCAGGTCGACGTCGGGGAGCGAGGATCGTCGCGAAGCAGGGTGCCGACCCAGGCATCCTTCAGCTCGCCGCGCTGCGGCTGCCACTGGCGCACCGACCCCTCGACGGTGAAGCCGAGACGCCAGGCGAGCCTGCGGGAGGCCCAGTTGCCCACGTGCGCCCACCAGATCACGGTCCGCAGCCCCTGGCTCGAGAAGCCCCAGTCGAGTAGCAGTCGCAGTGCGCGCTCGACATACCCCGTGCCCCGCACCCACGGGTGGGAGCCGTAGCCGACGTTGGCGCGACCGTGGCCCTCCGGACGCAACGAGATGGTGCCGGCGTACCTGCCGTCGGCCTCGATCGCGAAGACCCACTCGGTGCCGTCGACCCAGCACTGGGGGATCACGGAGCCGACGAAGCTCTCGGCGTCGGCCATCGTGTAGGGCACCGGGATCACCGTCCAGCGCTGCGACGTCGGGTCCTGCGACTGCTCGAAGACGCCGGGGACGTCGGCGGCTCGGTGGGGCCGCAGGCTGACCACGCCGTCGGTCAGGACGGGCACTGAGGTGTCGGGCATGGTCGCACCCTGCCAAGGTCGCCGGCGGCCCGGCAACCGGGTTGACCCCGGGCGGTGTGAACCGGGTCTGATCGGGGATGATGGACGCCATGTCCGCCGCGCCCACCACGTCCCTTCCCCGGGTCCTGTCCGGGATCCAGCCGACCGCTGACTCCTTCCACTTCGGCAACTACCTCGGTGCGTTGCGTCAGTGGGTGGACCTCCAGGAGGAGCACCAGCCGTTCTTCTTCATCGCCGACCTGCACGCGATCACCGTCGAGCAGGACCCCAAGGTGCTGCGGGCACGCACCCTGCGGGCTGCCGCCCAGCTGATCGCGATGGGCATCGATCCCGAGCGGTCCGCGATCTTCGTGCAGAGCCAGGTGCCCGAGCACGCCCAGCTCAGCTGGGTCCTCCAGTGCCTGACCGGCTTCGGCGAGGCCCGGCGGATGACGCAGTTCAAGGACAAGTCGGCCAAGGGCGGTGAGGGCGCGGCCAGCGTCGGGCTGTTCACCTACCCGGTGCTCCAGGCCGCCGACATCCTGCTCTACCGGCCGGCGTACGTCCCGGTCGGCGAGGACCAGCGCCAGCACCTCGAGCTGACCCGCGACCTCGCTCAGCGCTTCAACCACCGGTACAAGAAGACCTTCCGGCTGCCCGAGCCCTACATCCTCAAGGCGACCGCCAAGATCACCGACCTCCAGGAGCCGACGGCCAAGATGTCGAAGTCGGCGTCGTCGCCGGCCGGCATCATCGAGCTGCTCGACGAGCCCTCGGTCAGCGCCAAGAAGATCCGCTCCGCCGTGACCGACTCCGAGGCTGTCGTGCGCTTCGACCCGGAGCAGAAGCCGGGGGTCAGCAACCTGCTCACCATCAACGCGGCCCTCACCGGTCGGGCCATCGCTGACCTGGTGGACGTCTACGACGGGCGCGGCTACGGCGACCTCAAGAAGGACCTCGCCGAGGTCGTCGTCGACTTCGTGACGCCGTTCCGGGACCGGACCCTCGAGCTGCTCGACGACGAGACCCACCTGTCCGACGTGCTCCGTCGCGGTGCCGAGCAGGCGGGCGCGATCGCCCGGGGCACCCTGCGTGACGTCTACGACCGCGTCGGCTTCGTGCCGGCGGGCCAGTAGGGTCGAGACGTGCCCACCATTGGCGTTGCCGTCGCGATCCCGGAGCCCTGGGCCACTGAGCTCCAGGACTACCGCACGGCCGTGGGCGACCTCACCGCGTCGCGGATCCCCACCCACATCACGTTGGTCCCTCCGACCGAGCTCGGTGACCACGACTTCGCCGAGGTGGAGAAGCACCTCGAGGAGGCGGCCACCGAGGTCGGCAGCTACTGCGTGCACCTGCGCGGCACGGGCACCTTCCGCCCGGTGTCACCAGTGGTGTTCGTGACCCTCGTCGAGGGCATCTCCCAGTGCGAGCAGCTCGCCAAGGCCGTCCGACGAGGGCCGCTGGACGTCCCGCTCGACTTCCCCTACCACCCGCACGTCACCATCGCGCATCACCTGGAGGACCCGCTCCTTGACCGGGCCTTCCGCGAGCTGTCGGACTTCGAGTGCGAGTTCGACGTCGACTCCTTCCACCTCTACACCCACGACGAGCAGGTCGGCTGGCAGCCGACCCGAGACTTCCCGCTACAGGCTGACTCGGGGCGCTGAGGCGATGCCCTCGGTCAAGGAGCGGATCGCGGCGGTCCGCGAGCGGCGGCCGTTCATCGACCACCTGGTGCGGATGCAGGAGCACTACGGAGCCGTCAAGGCCGGCCAGCAGGCCGGTGCGGTCACCTACTTCGCGTTCTTGTCGTTCTTCCCGATCCTGGCGCTGGCGTTCTTCGTGGTCGGCTGGGTCGCCAAGGTCTACAAGGACGCCGTGGCCGACCTGACCGACGCGCTCAACCGGCTGATGCCGGACCTGGTCGGGTCCAAGGAAGGGCAGATCCAGATCGCCCAGATCCAGGACGCAGCCACGACCCTCGGGATCGTCGGCCTCCTGGTGCTGCTCTACTCCGGGCTGGGCTGGCTCTCCGCGCTGCGGGACGCCCTGATGGTCGTCTTCGAGCGCCCTCGGCGCGAGCAGCCCAACTTCGTCTTCGGCAAGCTCCGTGACCTGGTCGCCCTGACCCTGATCGGCGTCATCCTGCTCGTCTCGGTCGCGGTGGCGGGGCTGGTCGGCGGCTTCACCGACGTGGTGCTCGACTGGGTCGGGATCAATGCCGACCTGGGCTTGCTGGTCAAGCTGCTGACAGTCGTCTTCGGCTTCCTGGCCAACATGCTCCTGTTCTTCACGATGTACGTGCTGCTGGCCCGACCCGACACGCCGCGACGCTCGTTGTGGTCGGGGGCGCTGATGGGCGCGATCGCCTTCGAGGTCCTCAAGCAGCTCTCGACCCTCCTGATCAGCTCGACCCAGGGCAGTCCCGCATTCCAGGCGTTCGGGATCGCGCTGATCCTGCTGGTCTGGATCAACTACTTCTCCCGGTTGATCCTCTACACCGCAGCCTGGGCGCACACGTCGGCCGCCGCCCGCGCCGCCCGACCGATGGTCGAGCCCACCCCGGTGGAGGGCCCGCCCTCGCCGCCGCTCGAGGCCCGACCGGGCGCCGGGAACGGCTCGCCCGCCTGGGTCGCGCCGTACGCCGCCGGCGCGGTCAGCACGCTCGGCCTGGTGGCCGCCGCACGCAAGCTCACCCGGAAGGACTCATGAAGCTCGAACGCAAGCACGGCTGGCTGCTGGTCGGCATCGCCGTCTGGAACTTCTTCGTCTGGGGCACGTTCATCAAGAATCTCGCCGCCTCCCACGCGGCAGGTGAGGACCGGCCCGGTGGCTACTACGTCGCCCACTCGGTGCTGATCGTCGTGGACATCGCGATCGGCGTGGTGCTGGGGCTGCTCGGCCTGAAGATCCTCCGCAAGACCCCGAAGTAGATGGCACCCTCACGCAGTGCCCTCGTTCGGCGGTGGGGTGGACGAGCGGTCGGCCTGACGATCACCGGCGTCGGTCTCTACATCGTCGCACCGAGCCTGCTGACGATGTTCGCGGCCTGGCCGCAGCTCGCGCTGGTCGACGTCCCCTGGTTCTTCGTCCTCGCGGGCCTCCAGCTCGGTCGGCTGGTGACGCTCTGGTGGTTGACGAAGCTGGCGCTCGCACCGACCCGTCGCGACCCGGCGCAGCCCGGCGGGGACGACGCGCACGACGACGTGCGGCGGCTCGGATGGGGTACGACCGCAACCGCACAGCTGGCCGGAAGCGCTGCAGCCAAGATCCTTCCCGGCGGCGGCGCCGCAGGAGGGATGGTCCAGGCCAAGGTCCTGATCGACGACGGTCAGCCCCCACAGGCGGTCGCGTCGGGCCTGACCGCCATCGGTCTGCTCAACAACGCCGTCCTCTTCCTGTTGCCGGTCCTCACCATCCCGGCACTGATCATCGGACCGCCGCCGGCCCGACAGCTCCAGCTGGGCCTGGTCATGTCGGTGATCCTGGCTGCCGTCATCGTCACGATCGGGGTCACCGCACTCAGCTGGCCCCGGGGGGTCGCTGCGACCGGACGAGGGATCGGAGCCGTCGTGCACCTGGTCCGTCGGAAGGTGACACCAGCCGGCGTCGCCGACGGACTCCTGGCACAGCGCGAGAGGATCGCCGACGCCTTCCGTGGTCGCTGGTTCCGCTCGGTGTTCGCGATGGCCGCGAGCCGGATGTTCGACTTCGCCTCCCTGATCGCAGCGCTCGTCGCCTTCGGAGCGCACGCCCGACCTGCCGAGGTCCTGCTCGCCTTCGTCGTCGCACAGGCCCTCGCGATCGTCCCGATCACTCCCGGCGGCGTCGGCGTCGTGGACATCGGCCTCACGGGGATGCTGGTCCTGATCGGCATCCCCACCGACACCGCCGTCATCGGCACCCTGCTGTACCGGCTGTTCTCGTTCTGGCTTCCGATCCCGATCGGTGCTTTCGCCTGGGCGGGCTGGCGGATCTCCCGACGTTCGAACCAGAAGGCGTCCCGGATCCGCGGCGGCAGCGCCTGACGGGCAATGTCGGCGCTCGGCAGCACACTCGGTGTATGACACGTTCCCAGCCAGAGCCCGTGACCCCAGGTCGGATGGGCGGCTCGCCCGAGCGACCAGCGCGGTTCTTCGACAGCCCTGAGGAGTTCGCTGCCTGGCTGGCACTGCACCACGACACCGAGACGGTGCTGTGGATGGGCTTGAAGAAGAAGGGCGTCGTCGATCGCGGCCTGACCTGGGAGCAAGCAGTCGTCGAGGCGCTGTGCTGGGGATGGATCGACTCGGTCGCGCAGCGCATCGACGAGGAGTCCAGGCGGCAGCGCTGGACCCCTCGCAAGAAGACCTCCCAGTGGAGCCGGGTCAATCTCAACCTCGTCGAGAAGCTGCGGGCCGAGGGACGGATGCAACCGAGCGGGCTGGCGATCTGGGAGCTGCGCAGCCGCGAAGAGGCGCCCTACAGCCACGAGCGGCCTTGGGCCGGACTGCCGGATTCCTACGCCGAGGCACTGGCGGCATCGCCGGCGGCCACCGCCTTCTGGCAGGCTTCGACCGCGAGCTACCGCAAGGTCTGCGCCGTCTGGGTGACCTCAGCCAAGCAGGACGTCACCCGCGCCCGCCGAATGACGCAGTTGATCGAGTGTTGTGCCGAAGGGAAGCTCGTGCCGAACCAGCGCTACGGGGACATTCCGAAGTGGGTGGAGCGAGCCGCGCTTGCCGCGGCAGAGGCGTGATGGCGTTGCACTTGCGGTGGAATGGGTCAGGTCAAACTGTCCACGGTTCGGCGGCGCACCTGGACCGCACGGCATTCGGAATCACCAGGGGTCGAGGCATGGCCGGTCGCTACCTCGACCTCGAGGTCGACGCTGTCGCGAGACAGAGCCAAGTGACCTCGGGCCTCACCGGTTCGGCGATCCCGGTGTCTTCGACGGGCACGCCGGGTTCGGGCAGACGTCTAGCGCCACTGGTATGTCCAGCTGCTCGTCGCCGCCTGGGAACACGTCCGTCACCACGGACGCGAGTTCGTGCCCGCAGTGCTCGCATCGTCTTGGCCAGTCCGGGTCTTCCATCCTCGACGCTTCCTCAGTCATCTACGGCACGCTACCCGCCACAGGGCACGCCGACCCCTGAGCGACGGCGGATATGGCCAGCCGAAGGGGAAAGAGGGTGATCGGCCGGATGGCGGGGCAACCGCATCTCGGATATGAGCGGACGTCAGGTGTGACTTGCGCACGACGTTCCAGCGCAACGGATCCGTGGTCTCTCGAAGAGGTCGCGTGGCGCCAGCAGTCGCCAATCACGTCGAAGCGGACGACGCTGGCTGAGCACCGCCCCGGCTCGCCGGGAGCCGGGGCGGTGCTGGAGTAGGTCCGAGGCGTCCTGGCTCAGCTCCCGGAGATGATCTGCGGCAGCGCTTCGTCGAAGAGCTCGACGAAGGTCGCTGGGGGGAGGATGTAGCTCCGCGGCTTGGCAGCGGCGGCCAGGTCGGCGCCCCAGTCGGCAGCACGCTCGCGCTGCAGCGGCGTTCCGTGGTGGCCGGGGCTGTCGAACTGGCAGTCGCCGACGGTGTAGAAGCTCAGCAGCGCGTCGGCGACCCGCTTCTTGTTGAGCGCCAGGCCCATTTTGTGAGTTCCGTAGTAGGCGGCCATGGCGTCGGCCATGAGCTCGGTACGTCGAGTGGCCTCGGCGGGGTCCGTCGGTCCGGTGTCGAAGACGCCGAGCTCGAACTGGACGTGGTGCCCGAACTCGTGGGCCATGATCACGCGGATCCCCACGTCACCGAGGCCAATGGCATCGTAGGCGTCGATGATGCCGTCGCCCATGATGAGCTTGTCTGGAAGCGCGGCGATGAAGGGGTCGGTGTCCCCGTCGCCAGTGAAGGCGAACGCGTTGAGCGTCCAGAGCGGGTTGTCGTAGAAGTCGCCCTGCGTCTGCATGAAGTCGGCCACGGTGGCGGCTTCCGCCTGGATCTCGGACGGGGTCATCGGGTCGACCTCACCGGTCGCGACCATGGCGGTGAGGGTCTTCGCGATGCGATCGGCGTCGAGCAGCACGTCACCGTGCATGGCCATCAGCTGGATGTCGGCGGACTCGATGTCCCAGAACCGGCGCAGGTCGCGGAAGGTGTTCCTGATCTGCTGAGCGTGGGACTCGAGGGCGTAGTCGGGGTCGTTGGTAGTGCCGAAGAACAGCGCGTCGTACGTCGGCACGTTGAACAAGGTGTCCTGGTGGGCGACCAGGAAAGCGAACTGCTGGTCGGTCATGTCGGCGAAGAGCTGGTCGATGTAGGTGTCGAGCAGGGTGCCTTCGCACTCGCTGGGCGCCACAGCCCGTGCCAGGGCTGCCTGGGCAGGACTCTCGACGAGGTGGCGATGGGTTGAGGCAGGTGCCGAACCGGCCGTGGCGGTAGCCGTCGCGGCTGTGCTCAACCCGAGGGCCAGCAGTACCGCGGCCCCGAGAGCCACTAACGAACGGATCGATCTGGTCACGCGCATCTCCTTCGTGGGGACCTAACCACTCTTCCCGGGTCAGGTGGGACTGCCACGATAAGCCCGGCCATGGCGCCAGATCCGTGCGTCCTACTTGCGGGGAAGTGACCCACCACGTTGACTGGTTCACGATGGGGCGGCGAGGACCAATGCCGGTACCGGGAACACGGATCCAACTGAGGGGAGGGCCAATGACCGCGGAGGAGACCGTCCGTGCCAACTTCGATGCCTACCTTCGTCAGGATCGAGCTGCTTGCGAGGCGCTGCTGAGCGAGGACCTGACCTTCACCAGTCCCCAGGATGACCACATCGACAAGGACGCGTTCCTCGAGCGCTGTTTCCCCACCGCAGATCGAGTCTCCCGGCAAGAGCTGATCCACGTGGTTCGCGCGAACGAGCACAGCGTCTTCGTCATGTACGAGTACGACCTGAAGGCCGGAGGCACGCACCGGAACGTCGAGCTGATCACCGTTGTCGACAACCTGATCACCGAGGTCCAGGTGTTCTTCGGCGGGCCGGTGCGCTGATTGCTGCATGCTCGAGAACGCCCCCGCCGACAGGCGGCGGATCCGGATGCGTTCTGACGCCAGCCAATAGGCTCGCTGCCGTGCCGTTGATCCAACTCGATGATTCCATCAACGTCAGCCTCGCATGGCGTATCGAAGTCCCTCGTGCTCGGGTGTGGCAGTGCCTGACGGATGCCGATCTGCTCCGGCAGTGGCTAGGAGAACTGGTCAGCGGTACGGTCTCGGCTGAGTCTGAGTTCGTCGTCGATCACGGGGATGACTACTGCTGCCGATCGACCGTCATCACGTGCGTCGAGCCAAGCAGACTCGACTTCACCTGGCGCTTTCCGGATGAGCCTGCCACGAAGGTTGTGCTTGAACTGGCTGAGTCAGGTGGCATCACCGACCTCCGGCTGAGCCACAGCGCGCTCGGTGACCTCGCGGAGTCGTACCGCGACGGGTGGTGCGTTCATCTGACCTATCTGGAGGCCGCAGCGCACGGCGTACCGCTACCGCCAGCGATGTTCTGGCGGCTGCACGGCACGATGGCGCAGCTCAACGTGCGCTGAAGGGGACTAATGCCCGTGGCGCAGGGCCTGGTGCAGGTCCCAGTTGAGGCGGGAGATCACGTCGAGCGGGATCTCCTTGGGGCAGGCGGCCGTGCACTCACCGATGTTGGTGCAGCCACCGAACCCCTCGTGGTCGTGCTGGGCCACCATGTCGACGACACGGGTGTCGCGCTCCGGCTGACCCTGGGGCAGCTCGCCCAGGTGGGTGATCTTGGCGCCCATGAAGAGCGAGGCCGATCCGTTCGGGCAGGCCGCGACGCAGGCGCCGCAGCCGATGCAGGTGGCCACGTTGAAGGCGCGCAGCGCGTCGTCGCGGGGGACCGGGGTGGCGTGGGCCTCGGGGGCGGAGCCGGTGTTGACCGAGATGTAGCCGCCCGACTGGATGATCCGGTCGAAGGAGCCGCGGTCGACGCACAGGTCCTTGACGACCGGGAAGGCGTCGGCGCGCCAGGGCTCGATGACGATCTCGTCGCCGTCCTTGAAGGAACGCATGTGCAGCTGGCAGGTGGTGGTGACCTCGGGGCCGTGGGCCTGACCGTTGATCATCAGGCCGCACATGCCGCAGATGCCCTCGCGACAGTCGGAGTCGAACGCGATCGGCTCCTCGCCCTTGGTGTTGAGCTCCTCGTTGAGCACGTCGAGCATCTCGAGGAACGACATGTCCTCGGACACGTCGGTGATGGCGTAGGTGTGCATCGCGCCCGCGGATGCGGCGTCCGGCTGGCGCCAGATCTTGAGGGTCAGATTCACTTGTAGCTCCGCTGCTTCATCTCGATGGCCGTGTAGGTCAGTTCTTCCTTGTGCAGCACCGGCGCCTCGCCGTCACCCGCGAACTCCCATGCCGCCACGTAGGCGAAGGTGTCGTCGTGGCGCAGCGCCTCGCCGTCCTCGGTCTGGGACTCGCCGCGGAAGTGCCCGCCGCAGGACTCGCGGCGGTTGAGGGCGTCGATGCACATCAGCTCGCCGAGCTCGAAGAAGTCGGCCACCCGGCCGGCCTTCTCCAGCGACTGGTTCAGGGAGTCGGCGGCGCCGAGCACCTTGACGTTGCGCCAGAAGTCGTCCTTGAGACCCCGGATCAGGTCGATGGCCTTCTTCAGGCCGTCCTCGGTCCGCTCCATGCCGCAGTACTCCCACATGATGTTGCCGAGCTCGCGGTGGTAGGAGTCGACGCTGCGGGTGCCGTTGGTGGACAGGAAGTGGTCGATGCGGGTGCGCACCGACTGCTCCGCCTCGACGACCGCGGGGTGGTCTGGGGCGACCGGCTCGAACGGGCCGTCGGCCAGGTAGTCGCGGATCGTGTGCGGCAGCACGAAGTAGCCGTCGGCCAGGCCCTGCATCAGTGCCGAGGCACCGAGCCGGTTCGCCCCGTGGTCGGAGAAGTTCGCCTCGCCGGTGACGAAGAGGCCCTCGATCGAGGACTGCAGGTCGTAGTCGACCCAGAGCCCGCCCATCACGTAGTGGACCGCGGGATAGATCCGCATCGGCGTCTCGTACGGGTTCTCACCGGTGATCCGGGCATACATGTCGAAGAGGTTGTCGTACTTCTCGGTGATCCCGTCCTTGCCGAGACGGGCGATCGCCGCGCTGAAGTCGAGGTAGACACCGCGGCGTACGCCGTCGACCTCGGGACCCACACCTCGGCCGTCGTCACAGACGTTCTTGGCGGCGCGGGACGCGATGTCGCGGGGCACCAGGTTGCCGAAGGAGGGGTAGATCCGCTCCAGGTAGTAGTCGCGGGCCTCCTCGGGGATGTCGCGCGGGTCCTTCTCGCAGTCGGCCTTGTCCTTGGGGACCCAGATCCGGCCGTCGTTGCGCAGCGACTCCGACATCAGGGTCAGCTTCGACTGGTGCGCCCCGGCGACCGGGATGCAGGTGGGGTGGATCTGGGTGTAGCAGGGGTTGGCCATGTAGGCGCCCTTGCGGTGCGCACGCCACGTCGCGGTGACGTTGCAGCCCATCGCGTTGGTGGAGAGGTAGAAGACGTTGCCGTAGCCGCCGCTGGCGAGGACCACGACGTCGGCGAGGTGGGTCTCGATCTCGCCGGTGACCATGTCGCGAGCGACGATCCCGCGGGCCTTGCCGTCGACGATGATCACTTCGAGCATCTCGTGACGGGTGTACGTCGTGACCGTGCCGGCGGCGACCTGGCGCTCGAGGGCCTGGTAGGCACCGATCAGCAGCTGCTGGCCGGTCTGGCCGCGGGCGTAGAAGGTCCGCGACACCTGCACCCCGCCGAAGGAGCGGTTGTCGAGCAGGCCGCCGTACTCGCGGGCGAACGGGACGCCCTGGGCGACGCACTGGTCGATGATGTTGGTGCTGACCTCGGCCAGGCGATAGACGTTGGACTCCCGCGAGCGGTAGTCACCGCCCTTGACGGTGTCGTAGAAGAGCCGGTGGACGGAGTCGCCGTCCTCCTTGTAGTTCTTGGCCGCGTTGATGCCGCCCTGGGCGGCGATCGAGTGGGCGCGGCGCGGCGAGTCCTGGTAGCAGAAGGACTTCACGTTGTAGCCGGCCTCGCCGAGGGTCGCGGCAGCGGCGCCGCCGGCGAGGCCGGTGCCGACGATGATCACCGAGAGCTTGCGGCGGTTCGACGGGTTGACGAGTCGGGCCTCGAACTTGCGGGTCTGCCAGCGCTCGTCGATCGGGCCACCGGGCGCCTTGGTGTCGGCGATCGGGTCGCCCGGCGTGTAGTAGCCGTAGGCGTCGTCGTTGTGGACCCCTGGCGCGTCGTGGGACGGGTCGGACGTGAGCGTGGTGTCCGGCATGTCGGTCATGTGCGGGAGACCCCTAACTTGTTGGTCACTTGGTGATGACGCCGGCGAGGACGAAGATCGGGACGAGCGAGAAGCCGCCGGCGATGACGACCGCGAGGATCCAGCCCAGGCCCTTGGCGTTGCGGCGCGCACGGACGTTGTTGGTCAGGCCGAGCGTCTGGGCCGAGCTCCACACGCCGTGGTGCAGGTGCAGGCCGAGGGTGAGCATCGCGGCGAGGTAGATGAGGGTCATCCACCAGGTGTCGAAGGTGTCGACCAGCAGGTTGTAGGGGTCGTTGGTCTCGCCGCCGGTGACGTTGACCTTGCCGATCGTGAAGTTGATCAGGTGCCAGATGATGAAGAGCAGCAGGGTCAGTCCGCCCCAGCGCATCCAGCGCGAGGAGAACGACGAGGCGACGTTCTTCTTCATCACGTACTTCGTCGTGCGTGCCTTCTTGGCGCGACGCCACAGCGCCACGGCGCAGGCCACGTGCACCACGAGGGCCGCGATCAGGCCCGCGCGGATGATCCACAGGGCCCCCTCGCGCGGGAGCATCGGCTCGCCCAGGATGCGGAGGTGCTTGGCGTACTCGTTGTAGGCGTCATGGCCGGAGAAGGCCTTGAGGTTGCCGTACATGTGCACGAGCACGAACCCGATGAAGATGATGCCACTGGCAGCCATCAGGAGCTTGAGGGTGATGGTCGAGCGCGACGCGCGCGCTCCCTTGACCAGGGTCGTCGTTGCCACGACAGGTCACGCTACCCCGCATGTCGTCCAGCGTCGCGCGCAGGGCACTGTGACATACGTCCGGTTACCGGCCAGTCGTCGTCGCCGTCGCCACCCGTGGCAGGTAGTGGCGCTCCACCAGCTCGTCGACAGCGCTGCGCCAGCTGCGGGTCGCGGCGGCCCGCCCCTGCTCGCCGAGCAGGGCCCGGTGCCGGTCCGCTGCGATCGCGGAGACGGCCCGGACCAGACCGTTGTCGTCGTCCGGGTCGTAGAGCAGTCCGGTCTCGAGGTGTCGTACGACGCCCGTGGCGCCGCCGGCTCGCGGCGCCACCACCGGGACCCCGCTCGCGGCCGCCTCGCGCAGCGGGTGGCAGCAGGTCTCCTGCCGTCCCGGGTGGACCAGCACGTCGAGGGTGGGGAGCACGGCGGCCAGGTCGCTGGTCGCGAGCGTGCCGGTGAACTTCGCGGCTGGCAGCCGCGCCTCCAGCCAGTCGCGCTGGGGGCCGTCGCCGATCATCACCGGCCTGATCCCGGGCACCCGGCGCAGCTCGGCGAGCTGGCGGACGTCGTGGCGGTTGCGCAGACCACCGACGTAGCCGACCACCACGAGCGGGCCGGAGCCCGAGCGGGCGCGGGACCAGCGTTCGTGCAGCCAGGTGTCGCGCAGGGCCGGGGTGAAGGCAGCAGTGTCGACGCCGGGTGTCCAGAGCCCTGCGGCGACAGACAGACCGGCGAGCCGGTCGACCATCCAGTCCGCGGTCACCACAACCGCGTCCGAGCGCTCCACGACCCGGCTCCGCCACCGGTCCACGGCACCGTCCTCGACAGGTGACTGCACGACAGTGAGCGCGGGGAGGCCGACCTGCCAGGCGTGCCGGAGGGCCTTGCGGCCGACCCGCCCGGGGGAGGTGACGTGCACGAGGTCCGGCCGGAAGGACGAGAGCGCCTCCACCACTTGGCTGCCGGGCTTGTCGAGGGCGCGGATCCGGGCGACCCGGCTGCCGCCGTACGACGACAGACCCGGGGCCGGTGCCACGACGAGCACCTCGTGCCCGCGCTCCACCAGCCGGTCGGCGACCGCCTTCACGGTGGTGGTCGTGGCGTCGACGGCGGGGAAGAAGGACTCGGTCACCAAGGCGATCCGCATGCCTGCACCGTGCCCCGTCAAGGTGGCCGGGCCCCAGAATCAGATCAGCGGCGAGATGGCGCCCGGATGAACGGTCTCTGGTGGAACGTGTTCTCCCTGATCCGGTGTGGCCCCTTTCACATCCGGGCCCGAGTGGGCAGACTGCCTACGCGAGACCCCGACTCCCGGAGGTGGCGATGGCGTCGACGGACGCGCGACAGCAGCAGGTGACCACAGGCACGGGCGTGAACGGCCCGACCAGGGCCAGGATCGGGCTCCGGACGCTCCGCGAGGACCGGTGGTGGCTCGCCCCGCTGGTCACCTTCATCGTCTTCGGCTCGTTCATCGTCTACGCCACCTGGCGGGCCTTCTCGGGTGCCAACTACTACGCGTCGCCCTACCTCTCGCCGTTCTACTCGCCGTGCCTGGGCGACTGCGTCGAGGGCGCCTCCGACTTCGGGCAGCCCTTCGAGGCCTGGCCGCTGTCCGCGGCGCTGCTGATCCTGGTCTTCCCGCTCGGCTTCCGGATGACCTGCTACTACTACCGCAAGGCCTACTACCGGGCGTTCTGGCTCTCACCGCCGGCGTGCGCGGTCGCCGAGCCGCACGGCAAGTACTCCGGTGAGTCCCGCTTCCCGCTGCTCGTGCAGAACGTGCACCGCTACTTCTGGTACGCCGCCATCCTGGTCGGGCTGGTGCTGACCTACGACACGGTGCTGGCGTTCCGCAACGCCGACCACGAGTGGGGCCACATGGGCCTCGGCACCGTGCTGATGGTGATCAACGTGGTGCTGATCTGGCTCTACACGCTGTCGTGCCACTCGTGCCGGCACACCGTCGGCGGCCGGCTTCGGCACTTCTCCAAGCATCCGGTCCGCTACAAGCTCTGGACCTGGGTCTCGAGGCTCAACGTCAACCACGGGCGCTATGCGTGGTACTCCCTCTTCTCGGTGGCCCTGGTGGACCTCTACATCTACCTGCTCGCGACCGGCACCTTCGACGACCCGAGGTTCTTCTGATGGCGTCCGGCGACCGGCACCCGATGACCGGCAACGAGATGTCCGGCAGCGCGGTCGGCGGCCAGGAGCGGCACGACTACGACGTCCTGGTCATCGGCGCCGGAGGCTCCGGCCTGCGCGCCGCGATCGCGGCCCACGAGGCCGGGGCGCGCACGGCGATCGTCTGCAAGTCCCTGCTCGGCAAGGCGCACACGGTGATGGCCGAGGGCGGCATCGCCGCCGCCATGGGCAACCGGTGGCCCGAGGACAACTGGGAGGTGCACTTCCGCGACACCATGCGTGGCGGCAAGATGCTCAACAACTGGCGGATGGCCCAGCTGCACGCCCAGGAGGCCCCCGAGCGGGTGATGGAGCTCGAGGACTGGGGCGCACTCTTCGACCGGACCGAGGACGGGCTGATCTCGCAGCGCGACTTCGGCGGCCACAAGTACGCCCGGCTCGCTCACGTCGGCGACCGCACCGGTCTGGAGATGATCCGCACCCTCCAGCAGCGGGTGGTCCAGCTCGGCATCGACGTCTTCATGGAGTTCACGGTCACCGAGCTGCTCAAGGACTCCCCGGAGGGAGGCGACCGGTTGTCCGGAGCGTTCGGCTACTGGCGCGAGACCGGACGGTTCGTCACCTTCGAGGCGCCGTCGGTGATCCTCGCGACCGGCGGCATCGGCAAGTCCTTCAAGGTCACCTCGAACTCCTGGGAGTACACCGGCGACGGGCACGCGCTGGCGATGCGCGCGGGGGCCTCGCTGATCAACATGGAGTTCGTGCAGTTCCACCCGACCGGCATGGTCTGGCCGCCCTCGGTCAAGGGGCTGCTGGTCACGGAGTCGGTGCGCGGCGACGGCGGCATCCTGAAGAACTCCGAGGGCGAGCGCTTCATGTTCGACTACATCCCGGACTTCTTCAAGGCCGAGACCGCGGACACCGTCGAGGAGGCCGATCGGTGGTACGACGACAAGGCCAACAACCGGCGACCGCCCGAGCTGCTGCCCCGCGACGAGGTCGCCCGGGCGATCAACTCCGAGATCAAGGCCGGCCGCGGCACGCCCCACGGCGGCATCTACCTCGACATCGCGTCGCGGCGCTCACCTGAGTTCATCCGCAAGCGGCTGCCCTCGATGTACCACCAGTTCAAGGAGCTCGCGGACGTCGACATCACCGCCGAGCCGATGGAGATCGGGCCGACCTGCCACTACGTGATGGGCGGGGTCGAGGTCGATCCCGACACCGAGCTGAGCGGCGTCACCGGGCTCTACGCCGTGGGGGAGTGCTCCGGCGGCATGCACGGCTCCAACCGGCTCGGCGGCAACTCGCTGTCCGACCTGCTGGTCTTCGGCAAAAGGGCCGGGGAGGCGGCAGCGGCGTACGCCTCGTCGCTGGGCACCTCCCGCCCTGCCGTCTCGGAGCTGGCGCTCAAGGCCGCCCAGGCGGACGCGTTGTCGCCGTTCGAGAACCCGGACGGCAACGCCGAGAACCCCTACACGATCCAGTCCGACCTGCAGCAGACGATGAACGACCTGGTCGGGATCATCCGGATCGAGGCAGAGCTCGAGGAGTCACTCGGCGAGATCGAGAAGCTCAAGGAGCGCGCCCAGCACCTGCTGGTCGAGGGGCACCGGCAGTACAACCCGGGCTGGCACCTCGCGCTCGACCTGCGCAACATGCTGATCGTCTCCGAGTGCATCGCCAAGGCGGCCCTCGAGCGGCAGGAGTCCCGGGGCGGTCACACCCGGGAGGACCACCCCGGGCCGAGTCCCGAGTGGGGCAGCAAGAACCTCGTCGTACGACTCGATGCCGCGGGCACCGGCGTGGACCTCGCGCACCAGCCGCTGCCGGTGATGCCCGACGAGCTCAAGACCTACTTCGAGAGCAAGTGAGGGGACCGCTGTGGGATACGACCTGAAGATGCGGATCTGGCGCGGCGACCAGGACGGCGGCGACCTCGGCGACTACACGGTGGCAGTCTCCGAGGGGGAGGTGGTCCTGGACGCGCTGCACCGGGTGCAGGCGACCCAGGCCGGCGACCTCGCGATCCGGTGGAACTGCAAGGCCGGCAAGTGCGGCTCGTGCAGTGCGGAGATCAACGGGCGGCCCCGGCTCTTGTGCATGACCAGGCTCTCCGACTTCGCCGAGACCGACACCATCACGGTGACGCCGATGCGCTCCTTCCCGGTGATCCGCGACCTGGTCACCGACGTCTCCTACAACTACGAGAAGGCCAAGGAGCTGCCGTCCTTCGCGCCGCCCCCGCGCGATGCCGACAACAAGCGCCGGATGCAGCAGGTCGACGTCGAGCGTGGCCAGGAGTTCCGCAAGTGCATCGAGTGCTTCCTGTGCCAGAACACCTGCCACGTGGTGCGCGACCACGAGGAGAACAAGCCCGACTTCGCGGGGCCGCGCTTCTTCCTGCGGTACGCCGAGCTCGACATGCACCCGCTCGACACCCACGACCGCCGCGAGCTCGCCCAGGGTGCGGCCGGCCTCGGGATGTGCAACATCACCAAGTGCTGCACCGAGGTCTGTCCCGAAGGGATCAAGATCACCGACAACGCGATCATCCCGATGAAGGAACGCGTCGTGGACCGGAAGTTCGACCCGCTGGTCTGGCTGGGCTCGAAGATCGGGATCCGCAACAAGGACATCGACGGCCGCACCGAGGTCTGAGCACCACGTTTGTCCTCAGGGCCGGATCGGCTCCACCAAGGCCCGGGTGCGGCACCGGGTGATGAGTTCTCCCGCCGGTGCCCGTCATACCTGTGACAGGACACGACGAGGCGGAAGGATGACGTGATGAAGGTGGAGATGCGACCGGAGGAGCTGGGCGTGAGCGAGGTCGACGAGCCGGCGTTCTCGGGGCTGACCGAGCGGCACCGTCGGGAGCTGCACGTGCACTGCTACCGGATGCTCGGGTCGTTCGAGGACGCCGAGGACACCGTGCAGGAGACGTTCCTCCGCGCCTGGCGACGGCGGGAGACCTTCGCGGGTCGCTCGACCTTCCGGGCCTGGCTCTACCGGATCGCCACCAACGCGTGCCTGGACCTGCTCGCGAAGCGTCGGCCCGAGCCGGCGACCGGCGGCGAGGTCCTGTGGCTGCAGCCCTACCCGGACCGGTTGCTCGACGAGCTGCCCGCGGGCGACCGCGACGAGCCGGAGACGGTCGCGGTCGCCCGGGAGACGATCGAGCTGGCCTACCTGGTCGCGCTCCAGCACCTCGCGCCGCGCCCTCGGGCCGCACTGATCCTGCGCGACGTGCTCGGCTGGCCGGCGAAGGATGTCGCCGATCTGCTCGGGGACTCGGTCAACTCGGTGAACAGTGCGCTGCAGCGCGCCCGCGCGGGGATGCGGGAGCACCTCCCCGCCGAGCGGCAGGACTGGACCGGTGCCGAGGAGGACGTGGAGACCCGCGAGCTGGTGCGCCGCTTCACCGACGCGAGCATCGCCAAGGACATCGACGGTCTCGCTGCCATGCTCCGCGACGACATCCGCTACTCGATGCCGCCGACCCCGGGCCTGTGCGTCGGCCGCGACGCGGTCGTGGGCGACTGGGTCGGGGACGGGTTCGAGGGCCTGGGTGAGCTGCGCACCGTCGACACGCGGGTCAACCGTCAGCCGGCCGTCGCCTTCTACCTCTGGCAGGAGAGTGAGGACGCCTACCTGCCGCTGACGATCGACGTGCTGCGCATCTCCGGTGGGGTGGTCACCGAGCTCGTCATCTTCCATGCCGACCAGTTCGCACGTCTGGGGCTGCCGGAGCGGCTGTCGGCCGAGGGCGCGGAGTAGTCCGACGCGGACGTCGCGACGACCGTCGCCCTCCTCGGGCTGCACCTGGTCGCAGCACTGGTGATGATCCCTGCTCTGGCGCGGAGACTCCGCGCAGACCATCGTCGTGGTCGGTAGGTGTGCGGTCAGGCGGCGCGTTGCCAGAGGCCGGGTCGGGTCTCGATCCAGTCGGGTCGTGCTCGGGGTTGGCCGGGGGCGCGGCTCAGGTGGTGGTGGCCGGTGGGGGTGGTGATGGCGACGAGGTGGGGCTGGAGGGGGTCGGACCAGACCTGATGTCGCCAGCCGGGGGTCTCCTTGGTGAGGTTGCAGTCCTCGCAGAGTCCTTGACCGTTGTGGGCGCTGGTGGGGCCGTCGTCGGCGACCGGGCGGACGTGGTCGCCCGCCCGGATGCGGCCTCCGCACCAGGGGGTGCGGCAGAGCTGGTCGCGGAGCTCGATGAACTCGCGGAGGAGTCCGTCGAAGGTGCGGGAGGTGGAGTCCATGGCGATCAGGTGGTCGGTGTGATCGAGGCGGAAGAGTCGCCGGATCCGGGTGCCCTGCGCAGTGGAGGCGAGCGCGAGCCCGCGGGCGACGGCGGCGGGGACGGGTCCGTAGCCGGTGACGTCGGCGGGTTCGTCGCCGTCGCCGAGGAGAGTCTCGGCGGAGACGACGAGGTTGATTGCGACGGGTGTCCGTTGGGCGGTGACTTGTCCGGTGAGGCGGGCGACGAAGTGGTCGGCGAGGAGCTGTTGGTGGCTGCGGTCGTCTCCCAGGGCGTGGTCGGTGGCGGCGGCTTGCTGCAGTGAGGTCATGATGGCGGCGTAGTGGGTGTCGCCGAGGACGGCGGTGATGAGTCCGGTGCCGTCGCCGAGCCACCGGCCACTGATGCGGCGCCGGCGCTGGGCTGCCCTGCGGCGGTGCGTCGAGCCGTCGGGGTCGACGCGCATCACTTCTCTCGCAGTGGCGAGAGTGAGCTCGCGGTCGCCGAGGGCACCGAGTCGGTCGGCGAGCGCGGCGTCGACCTGTCGACGGTCGTCGGCGCAGAGGTCGCGGGTGCCGTCGGCGATGATCTGGGCGCGGTGCTCGTTGAGGTCGCCGCGTTCGAGGGCGGCGAGGGTCTCGGGCAGGTCTCCGACCAGGGCGGTGGCGAGGGTGGTGAGGCGTCGGCCGCGGTGGGGGCTCTCGTGGCGGGCGAGACCGACCTGGGCGCCGACACTGCGGCCCGGGTCACCCTGAGCCGCGATCCGGGCGGTGATCCGGGCCTGCGCGGCCGCCGCGGCGCACTTGAGACGTTCCAGCGCGGTCAGCCGGTCGATCTGGTCGCGGACCTCGGTGTCGGCCGAGACTTCCGCGAGGGCGGCGACCAGCACGTGGAGGGCGTCCACGCCGAGGTCGCTACCATGATCGATCATGTGTTCGATTGTACGCGCATCCGCGAAGTGAGGCAAGGGGGCGGGGTCTCGTTACTCGCGCTGGCGCTCGCTACTCGACCAACGAGCCCACGCCACCACGAGACAACCACGCCACCACGAGACAACTCGTGCTATAACTTGATAACTCATCATACAAGTTAGCACGAGGGAGCCCCATGTCCAACGACCGAATCCGCACCCTGACTCTGTCCCACGTCGTCCTGCCGCTCGAGTCCCCGGTGAGTGATGCCAAGGTGCTCACCGGACGCCAGAAGCCGCTGACCGACATCGTGCTTCTCTTCGTCGAGGTCGAGACCGAGCAGGGCCACCGGGGCATGGGCTTCAGCTACTCCAAGCGGGCCGGCGGCCCGGCGCAGTTCGCCCACCTGCGCGAGATCGCGGAGGTTGCGATCGGCCAGGACCCCAGCGACATCGCGAAGATCTACGAGTCCTTGATGTGGGCAGGCGCCTCGGTCGGCCGCAGCGGTGTCGCCACCCAGGCGGTCGCCGCCCTCGACGTGGCGCTCTACGACCTCAAGGCGCGCCGCGCCGGCCTCCCGCTCGCCAAGCTGCTCGGCGCGCACCGTGACTCCTGTCAGGTCTACAACACCTCCGGGGGCTTCCTGCAGGCGTCGGTCGAGGAGATCGAGGAGAAGGCGACCGCCTCGATCGCGGCCGGCATTGGCGGCATCAAGATCAAGGTCGGCCAGCCCGACTGGGCCGAGGACCTGCGCCGGGTCGCGGCGCTCCGCGAGCACCTCGGCGAGACCCCGTTCATGGTCGACGCCAACCAGCAGTGGGACCGGGCCCGGGCCCGCCGGATGTGCCGCGCGCTCGAGGAGTTCGACCTGGTCTGGATCGAGGAGCCGCTCGACGCCTGGGACGCGACCGGTCACGCCGACCTGTCACGCACCTTCGACACCCCGATCGCGACCGGCGAGATGCTCACCTCGGTGCGCGAGCACATGGGTCTGATCGACGCCGGCTTCCGGGGCATCGTGCAGCCCGACGCACCGCGGATCGGCGGCATCACGCCGTTCCTCCGCTTCGCGTCCCTCGCCGCCCATGCCGGTCTGGCGCTTGCGCCCCACTACGCGATGGAGATCCACCTGCACCTCGCCGCCGCCTATCCCACCGAGCCGTGGGTCGAGCACTTCGAATGGCTCGACCCGCTCTTCGAGGAGCGCATCGAGATCCGCGACGGGCGGATGTTCGTCCCGGACCGCCCGGGTCTCGGCTTCACGCTCAGCGAGCGGATGCGCCAGCTCACCAGGGAAACCGCTACCTTCGCCGCATGACGACCACGCTCGCCCAGGCTGTCGTCGCCGGGCTGAAGGCGAACATCCTCGACGGCACGCTCCCGTCCGGCACCAAGCTGCCGTCCGAGGCCGAACTCATCGAGGAGTACGCCGTGTCGCGGACCGTGATCCGCGAGGCGGTCACCCAGCTGCGGGCCGAGGGCCTGGTCGAGACCTTCCAGGGTCGCGGTTCCTTCGTGCTGGCGGTGCCGGAGGCGACCACCTTCACGGTCGAGGCGTCCGCGATCCGCACCCAGTCCGACGTGCTTGCGATGATCGACTTCCGGCTCGGCGTGGAGAGCGAGGCGGCGTACCTCGCGGCGACCCACCGCACGCCGCAGGGCGCGAAGGCGGTGCGGACCGCACTCGAGGCCTTCACCGCCGCGGCGCCTGCGGACGCGGTCGAGGCCGACTTCGCCTTCCACCGCGCGATCGCGGCGGCGAGCCGCAACCGCTTCTACGTCGACCTGCTCGACTCGATGGGTCCGATGATCATCATGCTGCCGCGTGCCAGGCTGCCCGAGGAGTTCTCCCTCACCGACGCCGACCACGTGGAGCGGCTGCGTCGTGAGCACGACAATGTGGCCGCGGCCGTGGTCGCCGGCGACGCCGACACCGCCCGCGCCGCGATGCGGCTGCACCTCGGCAACACCCGGCGGCGACTTCAGTCCTGACCGCCGCTGGCGCGACCGGCGGCTCGACCCCCTCCGGCACGCCGCGGGTCTCGGCGATCTCGGCGGAGACCCTCGGCCCAGTCCGTCAGCGACCTGGCATCGCTCCTCAACGTCGCCGCCGTGGACAACCCCGACGACGTGCACGACGTCGCCAACGGCCACCGACCGTCCAACTGGGCAGCGTCACTCTCCGCAACTGACGTCGGACTGCGGGCCGGCGGGACTGACCCCTTGCCCTCGTCCGGGCGGGGGCGCATGCTCGAACCGGAGGTGGTGACCATGCACCCGACCTCGGCTCCCGAGGGCCTGCCCGTCCTGTCGCGCGGCAAGCACCGGACCCCGCGCAAGGGCGCCTGCTTCATGGAGATGGCGTCGGTGCTCGCCGGTGAGCGCTGGAGCGACCACCCGTCCTGCACCCACCCGCTCCTCGGCTACCTGGCGCGGCTGGTCAACGACGAGACCAGTGACCGGCACCGCGGCGACCTCGCCACGCTCATCCCGTCGGTCGTCGGGGTGCGAGGCGGGTCGATCGCGTGGACGATCGCGGTCTCGAGCGCCGTGGCCGGCCGGGCGGTGACCCAGGTCCCCGAGCCGACCCAACGGGTGCTCGCCGCGGGGCTCTACCGGGCCGAGCAGCTGGCCGACGACCCCGTGGTCCAGCGCGACATCCGCGCAGCGCTGCAGTCGGTGCCCGGCGCGGTCGCGTGGGTGCACCAGTTCGCCACCCCGGGTCCGGTGACGCCGGCACAGTTCACCCGGCACTCCGCGCCGACGATGGTGCGCTGCTCGGTGCAAGGGCTGGTGGCCGCCGGAGATCCCGCCAGGGACGCGATCCTGCGGGACCTGCTCGAGGTCGGGGTGGCTGCCGCGCGCAGCCACGAGCCGGCGGCACCCACAGCCCCGGAGCCGTCGGTCCGGTACGAGCGCCCAGGACGACGCGGCAGGTGATCGGACCGTCGCCGAGCCCGGATCGGAGTCCTCCGCGAGGGTAGTTGATGGAGACACGGCGCGAGTGACTTACTGGTAACCCTCGACTCATGGCAACGTCATGCCAGCACAGTCGGCAATCGTGCCGGCTGACGGTCGGAGGTCGAGCACTTGTTCTCACGTATCGCGATAGTCAACCGGGGAGAAGCCGCCATGCGGCTGATCCACGCTGTCCGTGACCTCAACGCGGAGGGCGGCCACCAGATCAGCACGATCGCCCTCTACACCGACGCCGAGCGCACCGCGATGTTCGTGCGCGAGGCCGACCTCGCGCACCCGCTGGGTCCCGCCTCGGCGCGGCCCTACCTCGACCTGGCGGTGCTCGAGCACGCCCTCGTGGAGTCCGGCGCAGACGCGGTCTGGGTCGGCTGGGGCTTCGTCGCGGAGGACCCGCGGTTCGTCGAGCTCTGCGACCGGCTGGGCATCACCTTCATCGGTCCGAGCGCCGAGGCGATGCTCCGGCTCGGCGACAAGATCGGCTCCAAGCTGATCGCCGAGGAGGTCGGCGTACCCGTCGCTCCCTGGAGCCGCGGGCCCGTGGAGACCCTGGCCGGTGCGCTCAGCGCCGCCGACAGCATCGGCTACCCCCTGATGCTGAAGGCGACCGCCGGCGGCGGCGGCCGCGGCATCCGGATGGTTGCGAGTGCCGACGACCTCGAGGACGCCTACCAGCGCACCCGTGACGAGGCCGAGCGCGCCTTCGGCAGCGGCGTCGTCTTCCTCGAGCGCCTGGTCACCGGCGCCCGCCACGTCGAGGTGCAGGTGATCGCCGACGGGCAGGGTACGGCGTGGGCGATCGGCGTGCGCGACTGCTCGATCCAGCGCCGCAACCAGAAGGTCATCGAGGAGTCCGCCTCCCCCCTCCTCGACGAGGAGCAGGTCGCCGACCTGAAGGCCTCTGCCGAGCGCCTGGCGCTGGCCGTGGACTACCGCGGCGCCGGCACCGTCGAGTTCCTCTACCACCCCGGCGAGCGCACCTTCGCCTTCCTCGAGGTCAACACCCGGCTCCAGGTCGAGCACCCGATCACCGAGGCCACCACCGACATCGACCTGGTCAAGGCCCAGATCCACGTCGCCGCCGGCGGCCGCCTCGAGGGCGAGCGCCCGGTCGAGATCGGGCACGCCGTCGAGGCGCGGCTGAACGCCGAGGACCCGGACCGCGACTTCGCGCCGTCCCCCGGCCGGATCGCGCTGCTCGACCTCCCGTCCGGACCGGGCATCCGGGTCGACACCGGGGTCGGCGAGGGTGACACCATCCCGGCTGACTTCGACTCGATGATCGCCAAGATCATCGCCCGCGGCCGCACCCGCGAGGAGGCCCTGGCCCGGCTTCGCCGCGCGATGGCCGAGACCACCGTCGTCATCGAGGGCGGCGCCACCAACAAGAGCTTCATCCTCGAGCTGCTGGCCCAGCCCGAGGTCGTCGACGGGACCGGCGGCTGGGCCGACACCGGCTGGATCGACCGGGTCCGCGCCGAGGGCCGCCTCGTCGCCCAGCAGCACTCGGGGATCGCCCTGGTCGCTGCCGCGATCGAGGCCTACGAGGAGGAGCTCCAGATCGAGGTCTCGCGCCTCCTCGAGACCGCCCACGGCGGGCGTCCGCAGGTCCAGCACCGGGTCGGACGTGCCGTCGACCTGAAGCTGCGCGGGACGGCGTACAAGGTCGTGACCGTCGAGGTCGGCCCGCACCGCTACCGGGTGGCGATCGCCGACGGCGAGACCGAGCAGGTCGTCGACGCCGCGATGGAGCCGATCGACGCCTTCCGCAGCCGGCTGGTGGTCGGCGGAGTTCGCTACCGGCTCGTGACCGCCACCCATGGCCCGACGCATCTCGTCGAGGTCGACGGGGTCACCCACCGGGTCAGCCGCGACGAGGGTGGCGTGGTCCGCTCCCCGGCGCCGGCGCTCGTCGTCGCCACCCCGGCCGCGATCGGCGACGTGGTGCCCGCCGGCGCCCCGCTGATCGTGCTGGAGTCCATGAAGATGGAGACCGTCCTCACCGTGCCGTTCCCGGCGCGGGTGCGGGAGCTCCTCGTCTCGACGGGCGGCCAGGTCGAGACCGGCGTACCCCTCATCCGGGTCGAGCCCGTCGAGGACGACGCCGAGCAGGAGCAGGCGGCCGAGACGCCGACCGGACCCGGCCTCGACCTGCCCGAGCCGTCAGCGTCCTCGACGCCCCAGCAGCGCTACGACCGGGCCCGTGAGGACCTGTCCGCCCTGCTGCTCGGCTTCGACGCCGTGCCCGGTGCCGAGGGCTCCGCCCTGTCGCGGTACGTCGCCGCGCGCTCCGAGCTGCGTGCGACCGGCGCCAGCGTCTTCACCGAGGAGGCGCGGCTGCTCGCGACCTTCGCCGACCTCGCCGAGCTCAACCGCAACCGGCCGGTCGAGGAGGAGCTGCACACCGAGCTCCGCGTGCACAGCACCGGCGAGCACTTCCACACCTACCTGCAGAGCCTGGACGTGGAGCGGGGCGGGCTGCCCGACCACTTCCGGGACCGGTTGCAGGCTGTCCTGACCCACTTCGAGGTCACCGACCTGGACCGGACGCCCGACCTCGAGGAGGCGGTGTTCCGGGTGTTCCTGGCCCAGCAGCACCCGACCCGGGACCTCCAGCTGGTGACCACGCTGCTCCAGCTCTGGATCGACGAGCCGGCCCCCGAGGGCGAGCGGGCGAGCGAGATCCGGCTGCTGCTCGAGCGTCTCGTCCGGGCCACCCAGCTGCGCTTCCCCGTGGTGCGCGACCTGGCCCGCAGTGTCCGGTTCCGCTGGTTCGACCAGCCGGTGGTCGACGAGGAGCGCTCCAGCGTCCTGGCCGGTGTCGGCGACGAGGTCGCCGCGCTCGCCGGGGACGACGCCGACGACAGCGTCTCCCGCATCGAGGCGCTCGCGGCCATCCCCGAGCAGATCGTCGGCTTCCTCGCCGACCGGCTCGAGGGCGGCGTACCCGTCCGTGAGCCGATGCTCGAGGTGCTGATCCGGCGCCACTACCGCGAGTTCGACCTCCACGACCTGCGCACGCTGAGCGTCGGGGAACGGCCGTTCGCGGTCGCCGACTACGTCCTCGACGAGCGACCCACGCACCTGGTGACCACCGTCGGCACGGTGGCCGAGCTGGCGGCACTTGGCGGGCCGCTGGTGACAGCGGTGGGCGAGCAGGTCGCGGCCCGCGGCTCCGACCACGCCGTGGTCGACCTCTACCTCTCCTGGCCCGAGGCGCCTGTCGCCTCCGACGAGGCGAGTGCCGAGCTCGCCCGTCTGGTCGACGCGCTGCCGTTCGCTCGCGACGTCCGTCGGGTCGCCATCGCGGTCAGCCCGGGAGGAGGCCGACCCGTCGGCTACTTCACCTTCCGGCCGACCGAGGACGGTGCGATCGTCGAGGACGACCTGGTCCGCGGCGTGCACCCCATGGTGGGCCGCCGGCTCAACCTGTGGCGGCTGCGCAAGTTCCACGTCACCCGGCTCGACGCACCCGAGGACGTGCTCCTCTTCGAGTGCGTCGCCCGCGAGAACCCCGCCGACCGTCGATTGGTCGCGCTCGCGCAGGTGCGCCAGCTCGCCGTCGTTCGCGATGAGACGGGAGCGGTGACCGGCCTGCCGCACGCCGAGCGCGCGGTGGAGAACTGTCTCGAGGCGATCCGGCGCACCCGCACCGCCCGCGGCTCCACCGGCACCGGGCTCGACATGAACCACGTCTGGGTGCACGTCTGGCCCCTTGTCGAGGCAGACCTCGACCAGCTCGTCGCGCTGCAGGGCAAGATCACCCCGCTCAGCGACGGCGCGGGCATCGAGGAGGTGCTCGCCCAGGGTCGGGTGCCCGGCCCGGACGGGGTCCCGGTCCCGATGGCGATCCGCTTCCACTCCCGCCCCGGCGCTGGGGTGGGTACGTCGATCGAGGAGCCCCCGACGACGCCGCTGGAGCCGCTCGACGAGTACGCCGCCAAGGTGGTCCGCTCACGGCGGCGCGGCCTCGTCTACCCCTACGAGCTGGCCGGGGTGCTGGCCGGCGAGGGCGGCAGCATGGTCGAGCACGACCTCGACGACGCCGGGGTCCTGGTCCCGGTGGACCGCGCGCCCGGGCTCAACAAGGCCGGCCTGCTGGTCGCCGTCGCCAGCACCCCCACCGCGTTGCACCCCGAGGGCGTGACCCGGGTGGTGCTCTGCGGCGACCCGACCAAGGCGCTCGGTGCCGTGGCCGAGCCGGAGTGCGCCCGCGTCATCGCGGCCATCGACCTGGCCCAGGAGATGGGGGTGCCGGTCGAGTGGTTCGCGCTGTCCGCCGGTGCCCGGATCTCCATGGACTCCGGCACCGAGAACATGGACTGGGTGGCGGCGGCGCTGCGCAGGATCGTGGAGTTCACCCAGGCCGGCGGCGAGATCAACGTCGTCGTCGCGGGGATCAACGTCGGCGCCCAGCCCTACTGGAACGCCGAGGCCACGATGCTGATGCACACCAAGGGCATCCTGGTGATGACGCCGGACAGCGCGATGGTGCTCACCGGCAAGCAGTCCCTCGACTTCTCCGGCGGGGTCTCGGCCGAGGACAACTTCGGCATCGGCGGCTACGACCGGGTCATGGGGCCCAACGGCCAGGCGCAGTACTGGTCGAAGGACCTCGCCGGCGCCTTCGAGATCCTGATGGCGCACTACGAGCACACCTACGTCGCGCCGGGGGAGGGCGGTCCGCGCCGGGCCCCGAGCACCGACCCGGCCGACCGGGACATCACGACCTACCCCCACGAGATCGAGGGCAGCGACTTCCGCACCGTCGGCGACATCTTCGCCGCGGAGACCAACGGGGATCGCAAGAAGGCCTTCGACATCCGCACCGTGATGCGGGCGGTCGCCGACCAGGACCACCCGACGCTGGAGCGCTGGGCCGGGATGGCCGACGCCGACACGGCGGTGGTCCAGGACGCGCACATCGACGGGCACGCCGTGCTGCTGCTCGGGATCGAGTCCCGGCCGGTGCCGCGTCGTGGCTTCCCTCCCACCGACGGGCCCGACACCTACACCGCGGGCACACTCTTCCCGCGGTCGTCGAAGAAGGCAGCGCGGGCGATCAACGCCGCCAGCGGCAACCGGCCGCTGGTGGTCCTCGCCAACCTGTCCGGCTTCGACGGCTCGCCCGACTCGATGCGGCACCTGCAGCTCGAGTACGGGGCGGAGATCGGCCGGGCCATCGTCAACTTCTCCGGGCCGATCGTCTTCTGCGTGATCTCGCGCTACCACGGCGGCGCGTTCGTGGTCTTCTCCAAGGCGCTCAACCCCAACATGACCGTGCTCGCGGTCGAGGGCTCCTTCGCCTCCGTCATCGGTGGGGCGCCCGCCGCGGCCGTCGTCTTCTCCGGCGAGGTCGACAAGCGCACGGCCGCGGATCCACGGGTCAAGGACCTCCAGGCCCGGATCGGCGAGGCGACCGGTTCCGAGCGGAGCCGGCTCGCCATCGAGCTCGCCGAGCTCAGGTCCGCGTTGCGGTCGTCGAACATCGGGGTGGTCGCGACGGAGTTCGACGGCGTCCACAACATCCACCGGGCAGTCGAGGTCGGATCGGTCGACGCCGTGATCGCAGCAGCTCGGCTCCGACCCGAGATCGCCGAGATCCTGGGCGGTCGAAAAGGTCACACTCAGTAGCCTCCGTCACATCCGCCTCCTATGGTTCGCAGCATGACTGTCGAGGGAGGGCTGGACGAGCCCGCTGCGCTGGAGCCCGAGCAAGGGTCGCTGGACCTGGCGTCCCCGGACGACGCGTGGACCGCGTCGGACTGGGAGAGCCAGGCCGCTGCGGTGCTGCGCAAGGCCAGGCGGATGACCGACGAGGATCCCGACGACCTGGTGTGGGACAAGCTGACCCGCACCACGCTGGACGGCATCCCCGTCGCCCCGCTGGGCACCGCAGCGCTGCTCGAGGACCTGCAGACCGAGGGTCGGCCGAACCGGTCCGGCGACTGGGACATCCGCGCGCGGGTCGACACCAACGAGGAGGCCCTGGTCGACCTCAACGGTGGTGTCACCTCGCTGTGGGTCCACGCCGACGCCGACACCGACTTCGCAGCGCTCCTCGCCGACGTGCTCCTCGACCTGGCCCCGGTGGTGCTCGAGGCCCCGTCCGCGCCGGGCGCCGCAGCCGAGGCCTTCCTGACCCACGCCGACGGCCGCGAGCTCGCTCCGGGCACCAACCTGGGCTTCGACGCGCGTACGGCGACCGCCGAGCAGGCCGCGCTCGCGACCGGTGCCGGGGTCCTCGGCTTCGTGGTCGACGCGACCGTGGTGCACGACCGCGGCGCGTCCGACGCCCAGGAGCTCGGCTACTCCCTCGCGATCGGCGTCCAGGCTCTGCGCACCCTCACCGACGCCGGGCTGTCGGTCGACGAGGCCGCCGGCCTCGTGGAGTTCCGCTACGCCGTGACCGACGACCAGTTCCCCTCGATCGCCAAGCTGCGCGCGGCCAGGCGGCTCTGGACCCGGGTGCTGCAGCTGAGCGACGGCGGCGCGGCCGCCCAGCGCCAGCACGCGGTCACCAGCCGCCCGATGATGAGCAGGTACGACCCCTGGGTCAACATGCTGCGCACCACCGTCGCGGCCTTCGCCGCCGGTGTCGGGGGAGCCGACAGCGTGACCGTGCTGCCCTTCGACAGCCCGTTGGGCCGACCGGAGGCGCTGGGCCGGCGGGTCGCCCGCAACACCTCCCACCTGCTCATCGACGAGGCCCACGTCGCCCACGTCGCCGACCCGGCGGGTGGCTCGTACGCCGTGGAGAAGCTCACCGACGACCTGGCCCGCTCGGCCTGGGAGATCTTCGGCCGGCTCGACGACGGCGCCGACCTCGACGAGCAGATCGCCGAGACCGTGGCCCGGCGCGAGGCCGACGTCGCGAAGCGCCGGCGGCCGATCACGGGCCTGACCGAGTTCCCCCACCTCGACGAGGTCCTCCTGGAGCGTGAGCCGTCCGACGACTGGGCCGACGTTCGCGCGTACGGCGCCAGCTTCGAGGCGCTGCGCGACGACCCTGCCGCGGATCCGGTCTTCCTGGCCACGCTCGGCACCGTCGCCCAGCACACGGCCCGCGCGACCTTCGCCACCAACCTGCTGGCGGCCGGTGGTGTCCGGGCCGCGGTGGGGGAGCACGACGGCCAGCGCGTGGTGTGCCTGGCCGGCACCGACGCCGCGTACGACGCATCGGGCGCCGAGACCGCGGCCGAGCTGCGCAAGGGCGGTGCCGAGTGGGTGATCGTCGCGGGAAAGCCCCGGGAGTGGGCCGACGACGCCTGCGCGATGGGCGTGGACGCCCTGGACTTCCTGACGAGGACGAGGGAGAAGCTGGCATGAGCATCCCGGAGAGCTTCGGCGCCGAGCCCTGGATGTCCCCCGAGGGCATCGAGATCAAGCCGTCGTACGGTCCCGAGGACATCGAGGGTCTCGACGCGCTCGACACGCTGCCCGGGCTGAGCCCGTTCCTGCGCGGGCCCTACCCGACGATGTACACCACCCAGCCGTGGACGATCCGGCAGTACGCCGGCTTCTCGACCGCCGAGGAGTCCAACGCCTTCTACCGGCGCAACCTCGCCGCCGGCCAGAAGGGTCTCTCGGTCGCCTTCGACCTGGCCACCCACCGCGGCTACGACTCCGACCACCCGCGGGTGCGCGGCGACGTCGGCATGGCCGGTGTGGCGATCGACTCGATCTACGACACCCGCACCCTCTTCGACGGCATCCCGCTCGACGAGATGTCGGTGTCGATGACGATGAACGGCGCGGTGCTGCCGGTGCTGGCGCTCTACATCGCGGCGGCCGAGGAGCAGGGGGTGAAGCCGGAACAGCTCGCGGGGACGATCCAGAACGACATCCTCAAGGAGTTCATGGTCCGCAACACCTACATCTACCCGCCCGCGCCGAGCATGCGGATCATCTCCGACATCTTCAGCTACACCGCCGCCAAGATGCCGCGCTTCAACTCGATCTCGATCTCCGGCTACCACATCCAGGAGGCCGGGGCGACGGCCGACCTGGAGCTCGCCTACACGCTGGCCGACGGCGTCGAGTACATCCGCGCCGGCCTCGCCACCGGCATGACGATCGACCAGTTCGCGCCCCGGTTGTCGTTCTTCTGGGCGATCGGGATGAACTTCTTCATGGAGGTCGCCAAGATGCGCGCAGCCCGGGCCCTCTGGGCGCGGCTGGTGCGCGAGTTCGACCCGCAGAACCCCAAGTCGCTCAGCCTGCGCACCCACAGCCAGACCAGCGGCTGGTCGCTGACCGCCCAGGACGTCTTCAACAACGTCGGACGCACCGCGATCGAGGCGATGGCCGCCACCCAGGGCCACACCCAGTCGTTGCACACCAACGCCCTCGACGAGGCGATCGCGCTGCCGACCGACTTCTCGGCGCGGATCGCGCGCAACACCCAGCTGCTGCTCCAGCAGGAGAGCGGGACGACCGGGACCATCGATCCGTGGGGTGGCTCCTACTACGTCGAGCGCCTGACCCACGACCTCGCCGAGCGCGCCTGGGCGCACATCCTCGAGGCCGAGGCAGCCGGCGGGATGGCAGCCGCCATCGAGCAGGGCATCCCCAAGATGCGCATCGAGGAGGCCGCCGCCCGCACCCAGGCGCGGATCGACTCCGGTGCCCAGAAGGTGATCGGCGTCAACACCTTCCGGCTCGCCGCCGAGGACAAGCTCGACGTGCTCCGGGTCGACAACGACGACGTCTACCGCCAGCAGATCGCCAAGCTCGAGCGGCTGCGGGCCGAGCGCGACGACGACGACGTACGCCGCTCCCTCGAGGCGCTCACGAACTCGGCTGGTCGGGGGGCTGACCGAGGAGCGGGTCCGGACCTCGAGGGCAACCTGCTCGCCCTGGCCGTCGACGCGGCCCGCGCGAAGGCGACCGTCGGGGAGATCTCGGACGCACTGGAGAAGGTCTACGGCCGTCACCAGGCGGTGATCCGTACCATCAGCGGCGTGTACAAGGACGAGTCGAGCCAGGGGGACGGCACCCTCGTGCAGCAGGTGCTCGACGCGACCGAGGAGTTCGCCGACGCCGAGGGCCGGCGCCCGCGCATCCTGGTGGCCAAGATGGGTCAGGACGGCCACGACCGCGGCCAGAAGGTGATCGTCACCGCCTTCGCCGACATGGGCTTCGACGTCGACGTGGGGCCGCTCTTCTCCACCCCCGAGGAGGTCGCCCTGCAGGCGGTCGACGCGGACGTCCACATCGTCGGGGTCTCGTCGCTGGCGGCAGGTCACCTGACCCTGCTGCCGGCGCTCAAGCAGGCGCTCGCCGACCAGGGCCGGCCCGACATCATGGTCGTCATCGGCGGGGTGATCCCGCCCGACGACGTCCCCACGCTCACGGAGATGGGAGCAGCAGCGGTCTTCCTGCCCGGCACCGTCATCGCCGAGTCCGCGCTCGACCTGCTGGCCCGGCTGCGGGAGCGGCTGGACCACTGAGCATGCCCGACGTCGCCACCCTGGTCGCTGGGATCCGAGCGGGACGACGCGCGGCCGTCTCGCAGGCGATCACCCTGGTCGAGTCGACCAGTCGTCGCCATCGTGACCAGGCCCGCGAGCTGCTCACCGAGCTCGCGGCGGGCGCGTCGCCGGACGTGGTCCGGGTCGGGATCTCCGGGGTGCCGGGGGTCGGCAAGTCGACCTTCATCGAGGCGCTCGGCTCCCGACTGACCGCCGCGGGACACCGGGTCGGGGTGCTCGCCGTCGACCCGTCCAGCGTGCGCACCGGCGGGTCGGTGCTCGGTGACAAGACCCGGATGGCCCGGCTGTCGTCCGACCCGGGAGCCTTCATCCGGCCATCGCCGTCGGCCGGGACCCTCGGCGGCGTCGCCCGCGCGACCGTCCAGGCGATGGCGGTGCTCGAGGCGGCAGCGTACGACGTCGTGCTCGTCGAGACCGTCGGGGTCGGCCAGTCCGAGGTCACCGTGGCGGGGATGGTCGACACGTTCCTCTTCCTCACCCTGGCGCGGACCGGCGACCAGCTCCAGGGCATCAAGAAGGGCATCCTCGAGATCGCCGACGTCATCGCGGTCAACAAGGCCGACGGCGACCGGCAGCAGGAGGCCCGCGTGGCCGCCCGCGACCTCGCCGGTGCGCTGCGCCTGGTGCGCGGCCACCACGAGTGGGCGCCACCGGTGGTGACCTGCTCGGCGCTCGAGGACGTCGCCGTCGACGACGTGTGGGACCGGGTGCTCGCCCACCGCGAGCACCTCGGCGCCGCCGGGCTGGCCGACAAGCGTGCCCACCAGCAGCTCGACTTCACCTGGGCGCTGGTCCGCGACGAGCTCGACCAACGGCTGCGGCACTCCCGTGGGGTCCGCGCCATCCGGGCCGAGGTCCGGGCCGACGTGCTCACCGGCGAGCTGCCGGCCACCGTCGCGGCCGACCGGATCCTCGCCGCCTACGACGATCAGACCGACCCGACCATTTCATGGCCCGATTTCCCGGCCGAATAGCACATTTGCCCCATGTATCTGGGACGTGGTGGAGACGACGATCGGAATCTCGACACTGCTACCCAGCCAGGAGGCTCTGCATGTTCCGTCCAACCATCGTCACCGCAGCCTTGGCTGCGCTCGCCCTCGGGGGCGCCGGCCTCGCCCTACCCACGGCCACCGCAGCACCGGCAGACCCACCCATACCCAAGACCCTCGCGAAGGGACTGGTGAGCCCGCTCAGCGTGGCGGTCGCACCGGACGGCACGGTCTACTACTCCCAGAACTTCGCCGGCCAGGTCCACCGGCTGGTGCCGGGCAAGAAGCCGAAGCGGGTCTACTCCGTCAGGACGCCCGGAGACGAGGTCGGGGCCCTGTCGTGGCGCGCCGGCGAGCTGACCTTCGCGATCACGCCCGGCGGCCCGCCGGAGGAGCGTCGCGGGCTGACGAGGCTCGGTCTGGGCCACCAGAAGGCGGCGTCGGCCCGCGCCGGCAGCGCCAGGGTGATGGTGGTCAAGAAGTCGGGCGCGGTGCGCAAGGTGGCAGACCTCGGCGCCCATGAGGCCAAGCACAACCCGGACGGCGGCGTGACCTACGGTTTCGTCGGCATCAGCGATGAGTGCGCGGCCCTGCTCCCGCCCGAGGTCGGTCCGGCGACCTACCCGGGAGAGGCGTACTCGCACCCCTTCGCGACCGCCTCGACGCGGAAGAAGACCTACGTCGCCGACGCCGGGGCCAACGACGTGGTCTCGATCAGTCGCTCGGGCAAGGTCCGGACGGTCGCGGTGCTCAAGCCTGCCAAGGTGCCCGTCACGGCCGAGCTGGCCACCGGGTTCGGCCTGCCGGACTGCGCGGTGGGCCTGACGTACCTCTCCGAGCCGGTGCCGACCGACATCGAGCTCCGCCACGGCCGGCTCTACGTGACCACGCTCGGCGGCGGCCTCGGCGAGGCGCTGCCGCTCGGAGCCGTCCACCGGATCAACCCGAAGTCGGGAAGAGTCACGACGCTGGTGTCCGGGCTGTCGGCACCGGTCGGCCTGGGGCTGAACCCCCGCGGCACGATGTTCGTCTCGCAGCTCTTCGCCGGCTCGATCGTGAAGGTCCCGGCCGGATCCACGAAGGCCAGGCCCTACGCGACCATCGCGATGCCGGCTGCGATCGAATGGGACAAGCGCGGGCTCTACGCCACCGTCAAGGTGCTCTCGGAGCCGCCGGCAGGCAAGCTGGTCCGGTTCCGCCGGTAGGGGGCGACCGGTCCGGTCTCACGCGGACAGGCTCTCGGGAGCCTGATCCCGTGAACTAACCTCGACCGTGATGTCCGAGACCGCTGCGCTGATCCAGTCCGTCGTCGAGAAGCACGACACGGAGCTCGTCGACCTCCGCCGCGACCTGCACGCACATCCCGAGCTGTCCTGGGCCGAGGAGCGCACCACCCGGGTGGTCGCCGCGCGGCTGGCACTGGCCGGGTGGCGGATCGAACGGACGCCCGAGACCGGGCTGGTCGCTGAGATCGGGTCCGGCGACCGGGTGGTCGCGCTGCGCGCCGACATGGACGCGCTGCCGGTCACCGACGTCACCGAGGACCCGTGGGTATCCACCACGCCGGGCGTCGCGCACGCCTGCGGGCACGACGTGCACACGACCGCTCTGGTCGGTGCCGGCCTGGCCCTGGCCGCCCTCCACGAGCGCGAAGCGCTGACCGGACGAGTGCGGCTGGTCTTCCAGCCGGCCGAAGAAGTCATGCCCGGTGGGGCCCGCCAGCTGATCGTCGGCGGCGCGCTCGACGACGTCGACCAGATCTTCGCCCTGCACTGCGACCCCGCCGTGGACGTCGGTCGGATCGGACTGCGCGACGGCCCGCTCACCAGCGCCGCCGACCGGATCGTGGTGCGTCTTGAGGGCACCGGCGGCCACACGTCTCGCCCGCACCTCACCGGTGACCTGACCTTCGCGCTCGCGAAGGTGATCAGTGAGCTGCCTGCGGTGCTCAGCCGCCGGATGGACCCCCGAGCCGGGGTGTCGGTCGTGTGGGGCATCGTCCGGGCGGGCGCCGCGGCCAACGTGATCCCCGACCGCGGCGAGGTCGCCGGCACGGTGCGGATCCTCGACGCCGTCGCCTGGACCCAGTGCGAGCCGATCATCCGGGAGGCGGTCCACGACATCGTGCGGCCCTACGACGTCAGCGCCAGCGTCGACTACCTCCAGGGTGTCCCGCCGGTCGTCAACGACGTCGGTGCCAACGCGATCGCGCTCGCGGCCGTCCACTCGGTGCTCGGCCCGCACGGCTCGACGACCGTCCCGCAGAGCCTCGGCGGCGAGGACTTCGGCTGGTACGTCGAGCGGGTCCCGGGTGCGATGATCCGGCTCGGGACCCGCACTCCCGGGGGTCCGACGTACGACCTGCACCAGGGCAACCTGCGCGTCGACGAGCGGGCGATCGGCATCGGAGCCCAGGTGCTCGCCTCGATCGCGGCCGTCGCTCTCGGGTCGCCCTGAGGCGGACGACCCGAGGACGGCTGCTAGCGGCCGACCGACAGCTTCCAGATCGACCGGCTGGGAGACTTGCCCTTGAAGGGGGTCTTCGTGGTGGAGCACCACGACGTGCAGTACTTCTTGGTGACGGTGCCGGAGAACGTGTAGTAGTAGATGCCCCAGTCGCAGAACAACGTCTGCCCCTTCGGGACCTTCACGTCCACCGAGACGCTGTAGCCGGCCTCGACCGACTTCGACAGCCCGCCCGTCACCGAGCCCGAGACCTTGCCGAAGATGAACCCGCCTTCGGCGCTCACCGTGCTGCTGACGCTGTAGTTCATGGTCTTCTTCTGGGTCGACGTGCAGTGCAGCACCGAAGCGTGGTCCTTCGTGTTCTTCACGCCGGACCCGAAGACCCGGTAGAACTTGCGGCTGCTGACCTTGTAGGTCACACAGGTCTTGATGGAGCCCTGGGCGGTGTTCCTGACCTTGCAGGCCGTCGAGGCGTTCGCCGGCTGGGGGGCGAGGATCAGTGACGAGAACACGACGGTCAGGACGATGCCCATGACTCCGACATGACGGCGCCACCGAGGCGCCGTGGGGAACTGACGTGGCATAGGGGTGCTCCTTCTGGGATGGATGACTGTCGACGCCTACCCCGATCGGTCGGGGGCTAAGCGAAGTATTTCCTGCGAGATGACGGGATCGCCGGAGCGTGACCGGTGGAGGCCGCGTTGGTCACCGACTGATAACAACCCGGGAAATGGCTCCCCCACGGTCCCCGGGGAGCCTGAACGGCCACTAGGGTGACGCGATGTGCTCCCGGACCCTGGGGGCATCACACCGAATCCCCAGGAGGATCGCCGTGAAGAAGACGGCACGTATGGCATTGGTGGCCGGCCTGGCCGCGCTCGCCCTGACGGCATGTGGAGATCGCGGCAGCGACGGCTCCGACGGCGCGGCGGACGCGACCTCGGACTCGGCGAGCCCCACCCCCACGGCGAGCAACCCCGACTTCAAGGCCTGCATGGTCTCGGACTCCGGCGGATTCGACGACAAGTCGTTCAACCAGACGGCACTCAAGGGTCTGACGGACGCCGAGACGAGCCAGGGCATCTCCACCGGCAAGGTCGAGTCGAACAGCGACTCCGAGTACGCCGACAACATCAACGCCCTGGTGAAGCAGAAGTGCAACCAGATCACCACCGTTGGCTTCCTGCTCGGTGACGCCACGGAGGCGGCCGCCAAGAAGAACCCCAACGTGGACTTCGCGATCGTCGACTACGCCTACGAGAAGCCGGCCAAGAACCTCAAGGGTCTCACCTTCGACACCGCCCAGCCCGCCTACCTGGCCGGCTACCTCGCCGCGGCCGAGAGCGAGTCGGGCACGGTCGGCACCTTCGGTGGCCTCAACATCCCGACCGTCACGATCTTCATGGAGGGCTTCCGCAAGGGCGTCCTGGCCTACAACAAGGACGAGAGCGCCGACGTCCAGGTCCTGGGCTGGGACGGCAAGGACGGGTCCTTCACCGAGGACTTCGAGGACAAGACCAAGGGTCAGAACATCGCCGAGCAGATGATCCAGCAGGGTGCTGACATCATCATGCCGGTGGCCGGCACCGCCGGTCTGGGTGGTCTGCAGGCCGCCAAGGACGCCGACGCCCGCGCCATCTGGGTCGACACCGACGGCTGCGAGTCGGCCGCGGAGTACTGCAGCATCCTGCTCACCTCGGTGATGAAGGGCATCGACGTGGCCGTCGAGACCGCCGTGGCGGACTCCCTCGACGGCAACTTCAGCAACGAGCTGTTCGTCGGCACCCTGGAGAACGAGGGCGTCGGCCTGGCGCCGTACCACGACCAGGAGGACAGCATCGACTCCGACGTCAAGGACAAGATCGACGAGCTCAAGGCCTCGATCATCTCAGGCGACCTCAAGGTCGGCTGACCGGCCGCACGATCACCGCACGAGGCGGAGCCGGGGTGGGCCACTCACCCCGGCTCCGCTCGGCGATTTTTCGGAGCACTAGTCTGTCGTGGCGCGGCCGCGGACGTTGTCGTACCTGAAGGGGAGCACGATGAAGCTGGAGATCAGGGGCCTCACCAGGAGGTTCGGGTCCTTCACCGCCAACGACAGCATCGACCTGACCGTCGAGCCTGGTGAGATCCACTGCCTCCTCGGCGAGAACGGTGCCGGCAAGTCCACCCTGATGAACATGCTCTACGGACTGCTCGAGCCCACCGAGGGCGAGATCGTCGTCGACGGCGAGCCGGTCTCCTTCGTCTCCCCGAGCGACGCCATCGCCACCGGGATCGGCATGGTCCACCAGCACTTCATGCTGGTGCCGGTCTTCACCGTCGCCGAGAACGTGATGCTCGGCCGTGAGCAGACCCGAGGCCTCGGTGTCCTGAACCGGTCGAAGGCCTCCGAGCTGGTGCGCGAGCTCTCGCAGCGCTACGGCTTGGCGGTCGACCCCGGCGCCCTGGTCGAGGACCTCCCCGTCGGTGTGCAGCAGCGGGTGGAGATCCTCAAGGCACTCTCCAACCAGGCCAAGGTGCTGATCCTCGACGAGCCCACGGCGGTGCTGACGCCCCAGGAGATCGACGAGCTCATGGAGATCATGCGAGCTCTCAAGGAGCAGGGGACCTCGATCATCTTCATCACCCACAAGCTCCGCGAGGTCAAGGCGGTCGGCGACCGGATCAGCGTGATCCGTCGCGGCAAGGTGGTCGGCACCATCTCCCCGGACGCCTCCGAGGCCGAGCTCGCCGAGATGATGGTCGGTCGCGCGGTCAACCTGCGCGTCGAGAAGTCCGCTGCCGCAGCCGGCGACACCGTGCTCGACGTCGCGAACGTGACGGTCATCGACCCCCGGGGGCACCAGGTGGTCAAGGACGTCTCCTTCTCCGCGCGGGCCGGAGAGGTCCTCGGCATCGCCGGTGTCCAGGGCAATGGCCAGACCGAGCTCATCAAGTCCCTGCTCGGGCTGATCAAGCCGGACGCGGGCGTGATCAGGCTCGAGGGCAAGGACATCAGCAAGCACGGGCCGCGCGAGAGCCTCGAGGACGGCATCGGCTACATCCCCGAGGACCGCTCGCACGACGGCTTCGTCGCCGACTTCAGCGTCCGGGAGAACCTCGTCCTCGACCTCTACCGCACCGATGCCTTCTCGCGCGGGCTGGCCCTGCGCCTCGGTGAGATCGACGCCAACGCCCGCGACCGGATCGAGCAGTTCGACATCCGCACGGAGTCCGGCTCCTCACCGCTGTCCTCGTTGTCGGGCGGCAACCAGCAGAAGGTCGTCGTGGCCCGGGAGTTCTCCCGCGACCTGAAGGTGCTCGTCGCCTCGCAGCCCACGCGCGGGGTCGACGTGGGATCCATCGAGTTCATCCACAAACGGATCATCGAGGAGCGCGACCGGGGGACCGCCGTCATCATCGTGTCCACCGAGCTCGACGAGATCTTCGCCCTGTCCGACCGGATCGCGGTGATGTACGACGGTCGCATCGTCGGTGTCGTCCCCCCGGACATCGCCCGAGAGGACATCGGCCTGATGATGGCCGGTGCCCACGAGCCTGCGGAAGGCGTCAGCGCATGACCGAGAAGCCCAGTCCGGAGGCACTGCCGGAGGCATCTCCGGAGGCAGAGGCACCCCGCCGACCGCGGCCCGAGTGGTGGGCCACGGTCAAGGTCACCGCCGCTGCGTTCCTGATCGCCCTGGTCATCGGTGCGGTCCTCATCGCGTTCAGCGACGAGTCGACCCTCGAGACGCTGCCCTACTTCTTCTCCTACCCGTGGGACTTCTTCGCCGAGGCCGGCAAGGCGATCGGCGAGTCCTACTGGGCGCTGCTCACCGGCTCGGTCGGCTCGTGGAACGCCATCACGATCACCCTCGAGCGCGCGGCTCCACTGATCTGCGCCGGCCTGGGCGTCACCCTCGCCTTCCGCGCCGGACTCTTCAACATCGGTGCCCAGGGCCAGCTCCTGATCGGTGCCTTGTGCGCCGGGTACGTCGGCTTCACCTGGGACCTCCCGCCTGGGCTCCACCTGCTGGTGGCCTTCGCCGCGGGCATCCTCGGGGGTGCGCTCTGGGGCGGGATCGCCGGCCTCCTGAAGGCCCGGACAGGCGCCCACGAGGTGATCACCACGATCATGCTCAACTACCTGGCCGGTTCGGTGCTGCTCTACGCACTGAGCAAGAACGCCTTCCAGCGGCCGGGCAGCGACAACAGTCTCTCCCCGCCGGTGAACGACTCGGCCCGGTTCCCCCACGTGTTCGACATCCACCTCGGCGTGGTCGTCGCCCTGCTGGCGGCGGCGCTGGTGTGGTGGGTGCTGGAGCGCAGCACCCTCGGCTTCGAGCTGCGCGCCGTGGGCGCCAACGCCGACGCCTCCCGCACGGCCGGCATGAGCGTCCCGAAGGTCTACACCCTGGCCATGGTGCTGGCCGGCGGGCTCGCCGGCCTCGCCGCCACCATGAACGTCCTGGGCCACCACGACTCCCTGAGCCCGAACATGGCCGGCACGATCGGCTTCGACGCCATCACCGTGGCGCTGCTGGGTCGGGCCACTCCGCTCGGCACGGTCTTCGCAGGTCTGCTCTTCGGTGCCCTCAGCGTCGGAGGTGTCGCCATGCAGGCGAGTGCCGCCGGCACTCCCAAGGAGCTGACCCAGGTGCTCCAGGCGCTCATCGTCCTGTTCGTCGCCGCGCCTGCTCTGGTCAAGAGCATCTTGCGGATCAAGGACTCCGGAGGCGGCTCGACCGTCATGGCGAAGGGTTGGGGATCGTGAGCGCCGCCACCGCGGAGTCCACCCAGGAGGTCGTGGGCGTCCGCGACCGTGCCGACGTACGCCGTCAGGTGAAGATGATCGTGGTCTTCGCGCTGGTCCTGGTCGCGCTGATCTGGTTCCTGGTCAGCGTCGACAGCTTCGACGTCGTCTACACGCTCGGGGAGAAGATCACCCGGGACGACCCCGCCCGCGACCTCGACGGTCGGCCCCTGGTCATCATCAGCATCCTGGTGTCCCTGGCGGCCCTCGTCCTGGCCTGCCTGAACCGGGTGCCCCGCGGCTGGCTGGGCGCACTGGTGTTCCTCGCGGTGGGCGTCGCCTTCTTCACCGGCTTCCTGATCTGGGCGTACGCCGACCAGTCGTTCGCGCGGCCGCTCGCGATCGTCAACCCGTTCCCGGGCACGATCAAGCTCGCCACCCCACTCGTCTTCGGAGCGCTCGCCGGGTGCCTGTGCGAGCGCTCCGGCGTCATCAACATCGCCATCGAGGGTCAGTTCCTGATGGGCGCGTTCGTCGCGGCGGTCTTCTCCAGCATGTTCTACAGCGCGGAGATGGGGCTCGTCGGTGGGATCCTGGCCGGTGTGGCGATCGCGGCCCTGCTCGGGGTCTTCGCGCTGCGCTACCAGGTCAACCAGGTGGTGCTCGGTGTGGTCCTGATCGCCCTCGCCACCGGCCTGACCAACTTCCTGCTCAGCCAGATCCCCGACGACCCGTCGGTCAAGCAGTACCTCAACGAGCCGGTGATCCTCGAGAAGATCGCGCTGCCCGGCCTGTCCGCGATCCCCATCATCGGTCCGGCCCTGTTCAACCAGACGTTGCTCGTCTACCTGATGTACCTCTCGGTCTTCCTGGTCACCTTCTTGATCTTCGAGACCAAGTGGGGACTGCGGGTCCGCTCGGTGGGCGAGCACCCCAAGGCCGCCGACACGGTCGGCATCAAGGTCAACCGGGTCCGCTGGCAGGCGGTCCTCCTCGGCGGTGTGTTCGCCGGGCTCGGTGGTGCCTACTTCACGGTCGGCTCGACCGGTTCCTTCGACAACAACGCCTCGGCAGGCAACGGCTTCATCGCCCTCGCGGCCGTCATCATGGGCCGCTGGCACCCGGTCGGGGCCACCTTGGCCGCGTTGTTCTTCGGCTTCTGCTACACCCTGCAGAGCCAGCTGGCGTTCCTGGACAAGATCCCCGGTGAGCTGCTGCGCGCCTCGCCGTACTTCGTGACGATCATCGCCGTGGCCGGCTTCGTCGGGCGCGTGCGTCCGCCGGCTGCCGACGGCGAGCCCTACGTGAAGAGCTGATTGCCGTGAGCCTGGACGAGATCGACTGGTTCGCCCTGAAGGCCGAGGCCGTGACCGCGATGGGCCGGGCCTACGCGCCGTACTCCCGCTATCCCGTGGGTGCCGCCGCGCTCGTCGACGACGGGCGGCTGGTGACCGGGTGCAACGTGGAGAACGCGGCGTACGGCGTCACGCTGTGCGCCGAGTGCGGACTGGTCAGCCAGCTGCACATCACCGGGGGAGGCCGACTCACCCACTTCACCTGCGTCGACGGACGGGGCGAGGTCCTGATGCCCTGTGGGCGCTGCCGGCAGCTGCTCTACGAGAACGGCGGGCCGGAGCTACTGCTGATGACGGTCTCCGGGGTCAGGCGGATGGACGAGGTGCTGCCGGATGCCTTCGGACCTGACAACCTGAGGGTGCAGCCCGGAGGTGCTCGATGACCGAGCACGACGCGGTCGAGGTCATCTCGGCCAAGCGCGACCGCTCGCCGCTCTCGGACGGCCAGATCGACTGGGTGATCGACGCCTACACTCGCGGCCACGTCGCCGACGAGCAGATGTCGGCGCTGGCGATGGCGATCCTGCTCAATGGGATGGACCGGCGCGAGATCGCCCGGTGGACGGCCGCGATGATCGCGTCGGGGGAGCGGATGGACTTCTCCGTGCTGTCCCGTCCGACCGCGGACAAGCACTCCACCGGCGGCGTCGGCGACAAGATCACGTTGCCGCTGGCCCCGCTCGTGGCGGCGTGCGGGGTCGCCGTACCCCAGCTGTCCGGGCGTGGCCTGGGCCACACCGGCGGCACCCTCGACAAGCTCGAGGCGATCCCGGGGTGGCGCGCGGCGCTCACCAACCGGGAGCTCCTCGAGCAGCTCGAGTCCGTCGGCGCTGTGATCTGCGCGGCCGGCGACCAGCTCGCACCGGCGGACAAGAAGCTCTACGCACTGCGCGACGTGACCGGCACCGTCGAGGCGATCCCGCTGATCGCCTCGTCGATCATGTCCAAGAAGATCGCCGAAGGCACCGGCGCGCTGGTGCTGGACGTCAAGGTCGGCAGCGGCGCGTTCATGAAGGACCTCGACTCCGCGCGCGAGCTGGCCGAGACGATGGTCGCGCTGGGCAAGGACGCCGGCGTCCACACGGTCGCCCTGCTCACCGACATGTCGACCCCGCTCGGTCGCACCGCCGGCAACGCGATCGAGGTCGCCGAGTCCGTGGAGGTGCTGGCCGGAGGTGGTCCGGAGGACGTCGTCGAGCTGACCCTGGCACTGGCCCGCGAGATGCTGGCCGGTGCCGGGCGCGCCGACGTGGACCCGGCCGAGAAGCTCGCCGACGGATCGGCGATGGATGCCTGGCAGGCGATGATCCGCGCCCAGGGCGGCGACCCGGACGCCGCGCTGCCGCAGGCCCGCGAGTCCCATGTCGTCACCGCACCCGCCGCCGGCGTGCTCACCCGCCTGGACGCGATGGCGGTCGGGCTGGCTGCGTGGCGCCTCGGTGCGGGCCGAGCCCGCAAGGAGGACCCGGTCCAGGCCGGCGCCGGTGTGGTCTGGCACGCCCGCCCCGGCGACCCGGTCACCGCGGGGCAGCCGCTCTTCACCCTGCTCAGCGACGACGAGCACCGCTTCGCCCGCGCCCTCGACTCGCTCGACGGCGGCTACGACATCTCGACCGACGCGGCGTCGTACGAGCCCTCGCCGCTGGTCATCGACCGCATCTCCTGACCGGTCAGGGGAGAAGGAGGACCACGGTCTCGGCGACGCAGGCGGGCTTGGCCTCGTCCTCGATCTCGACCGTGTAGCGCAGCGTGGCCTGCTTGCCCTTGGGCAGGTCGGCCACGTCGGCCAGCGTCACGTGGGCGCGGATCCGCTTGCCGACCAGCACCGGATTGGGGAAGCGGACCTTGTTGGCGCCGTAGTTGAGCTTGGCGCCCGGGGTCTCGAAGCTCAGCACCTGGCTGCCGAGGTAGGGCACCAGGGAGAGCGTGAGGTAGCCGTGGGCGATGGTGCCGCCGAACGGTCCCTCCCGGGACCGGTCGACGTCCACGTGGATCCACTGGTGGTCGCCGGTGGCATCGGCGAAGACGTTCACCCGTTCCTGGTCGATCGTCAGCCAGTCGGAGCTGCCGAGCTCCTCGCCGACGGCGGCGGACACTTCGTCGAGAGTCGTGAAGACGCGCATGCGCCGAACCTACCGGTCGGACCTCGACAGCCGAAGCGCCGAGGTCTGGAAGGATCGGCTCATGACGCCCACTCGTGACCAGATCCTGCGGGCGCCGAAGGTGCTGCTGCACGACCATCTCGACGGCGGCCTGCGGCCCCGGACGATCATCGACCTGGCGGCCGAGGTCGGCCACGAGCTGCCCGAGGTCACCGGTGAGCTGAGCGCCGATTCGCTCGGTCGCTGGTTCGCGGAGGCCTCTGACTCGGGCTCGCTGGAGCGCTACCTGGAGACCTTCGACCACACCGTGGCGGTCATGCAGACCGCCGCCGCGGTGACCCGGGTGGCCCGCGAGTGCGTGGAGGACCTGGTCGCGGACGGCGTGGTCTACGCCGAGATCCGCTACGCGCCCGAGCAGCACGTCGAGCACGGGCTCGACCTCGACGACGTGGTCGCGGCCGTGCGGGCCGGCTTCGAGCAGGGGATGGCCGCGAGCGGAGGGCGGATCGTCGTACGACAGCTGCTGACCGCGATGCGCCACCAGGCCCGCTCCCGGGAGATCGCCGAGCTCGCCGTCGCCTGGCGGGACCGGGGCGTCGCCGGCTTCGACATCGCCGGCGCCGAGGCGGGCTACCCGCCGACCCGGCACCTCGACGCGTTCGAGTACCTCCAGCGCGAGAACGCCCACTTCACCATCCACGCCGGGGAGGCCTTCGGGCTGCCGTCGATCTGGCAGGCCCTGCAGTGGTGCGGCGCGGACCGCCTCGGGCACGGCGTCCGCATCATCGACGACATCACCGTGCACCCCGACGGCAGCGTGGCGCTGGGTCGGCTGGCGGCGTACGTCCGGGACAAGCGGATCCCGCTCGAGATGTGCCCGTGGTCGAACGTGCAGACGGGGGCCGCGCCCTCGATCGCGGAGCACCCGATCGGGCTGCTCAAGAAGCTCCGCTTCCGGGTCACCCTCAACACCGACAACCGGCTGATGAGCCACACCTCGATGACCCACGAGATGGAGTCGCTCGTCGAGGCCTTCGGCTACGGGCTCAGCGACCTGGAGTGGTTCACGGTGAACGCGATGAAGTCGGCGTTCCTGCCGTTCGACGAGCGGTTCGCGCTGATCTCCGACCTGATCAAGCCGGAGTACGCCGCCCTGCGTGAAGAGTCCGGACCGTGACGGTCCACGTCGTGCCGACCGGCTGGTCGCGCTGCCAGGACGCGCTACGACCCAGGGCGGTGACGGCCCGCGACACGCCGACAGATTAGAATTCGTCTGTCGCCGGAGGCATCCGTAGCACTCCGCGCGCGCTCGAAAGGAACAACGTGGACAGCTTCTGGGACTTCTTCTGGTTCATCATCTCCTTCTTCCTGCTGATGGCCTACCTGGTCGTGCTCTTCCAGATCCTCACGGATCTCTTCCGGGACAAGGACACCAGCGGTGTGATGAAGGCCTTCTGGGTCTTCTTCCTGATCATCCTGCCGTTGATCACCTCGCTGGTGTACCTGATCGCTCGCGGTCAGGGCATGGCGGAGCGGAACATCGCTGCCGTCCAGGCGGCGCAGTCCGACACGGAGTCCTACATCCGTTCGGTCTCCGCCGGTGCCGCCTCGCCGGCCGACGAGATCGGTCGGGCCAAGGGCCTGCTCGACTCGGGTGCCATCACCCAGGCAGAGTTCGACGCGCTGAAGGCCAAGGCCCTCAGCTGATCTGACGCACGTCGCTGACGGCCCGGTCCCCTCGGGGGCCGGGCCGTTTCGCATCCCTGTGGGTCGGACCCGCCTCAGCCGCGGGGGAGGACCGCGCACCACGCCCGGTCCCAGCCGGCGAGCCGCAGCCGGCCGTCGGCGAAGGCGGCCCGGTCGACGACGACCACCCGGCCGTGTGCCGGCTCGTAGCACCGGAACGCGGCACCCTCGGCAGCGGTCTCGAGCGCGAGCACGACGTGCCGCGGGATCCAGCGGCTGCCGACGTAGACCGGCACCGCGTGTCCGGCGCCGACCGCGGCCAGGACCGCTTCGAAGCCCGCTCCCGGGTGGGTGCGGATCCAGGAGACCCGGCCGCCGACCTCCCGGGCCACGGCCCACGGAGGGGTGCCGAACCTCCGCGGCCACGGCAGCTGCCAACCGCCCGAGGAGTCGCGGACTCCGGTGACCCGGCGGTGGGTCGCGAGCACCTCGGCGCGGAACCGGTCGTGGTCCGGACCGGACAGCTCCTCGGCGTACTCCTGGTCGACGAGCATCCTGGTCACGACCAGGCAGGCCGCCGCGCAGGAGCGCCGATCGGGCTGGACGAGGCCGTCGAGATCAGGCATGGCGGGTCGCGAGCCCCTCGATGCGCTGGAACGCGCCGTCGGGAGTGAGCGGGGTGCAGCCGAGCTCGACGGCGTGGTCGACGACCCGCTGCTGGGCGCGCATCAGGTCCAGCCCGCGACGGAGCAGGATCAGCGGCGGCTTGCGGTGCTCGCGCAGGTCGCGGGTCAGGCGGCGCCAGAAGGTGACCAGCGGGTGCTGACGCACGCAGTAGGCAGCAGCCAGCAGGTCGGCCTCGCGGCAGGACGGGACCACCTCCTCGGCGAAGATGCCCTCGGCGACGAAGAGGTCGTGGGCGCCCAGCTCGACGACGTGCGAGCCGGTGCGGGCACTGTGGGAGATGTCGTAGACCGGCACCTCGGTGCGACCTTGACGGCACAGGTCGTCGATCGCGGTCATCGCGTCGGCGAGCAACCACGAGTCGGGGTGGTCCCAGTCGGTGATCCCGGCGTTGGCGCCCACGGTGATCCGGGGGAGGGTCGAGTCGTCGCCGTCCTTGTAGAAGTCGTCGAGGCGCAGCACCGGCAGCCCGAGCCGCTCGGCGAGCCGGGACTTCCCGGACCCGGAGGGGCCGGCCAGGACGATCACCCGTGCGTGCACCGGATCAGACGCCGATCGGGTGCCAGACGGTCTTGATCTCCAGGAACGCGGCCATCGGCTCGAGCCCGGGCTCGCGGCTCCAGTCCGGCTCGGCGGCCGGGGCGCGGCGTACCCGCTTGAGGTTGTCGGCCGCCGCGACCTCGAGGTCGGTGGCGAGCGCGGTGTCGCCGGCGATGCCGGTGAGGTCGATCGCGTTGACGTCCATGTGGGAGGCCAGCCACGGGCCGACCGAGGTCGCCGAGCCGGTGAGGATGTTGACCACGCCGCCAGGGAGGTCCGAGGTGGCCAGCACCTCGGCGAGGTTGACGGCCGGCAACGGCCGCTCGTGGGAGGTCACCACGACTGCCGTGTTGCCGGTCACGACCACCGGGGCGATCACGCTGACCAGCCCGAGCAGCGAGGACTCCTGGGGTGCGAGCACGGCCACGACTCCGGTCGGCTCCGGCGTGGAGAGGTTGAAGAACGGCCCGGCCACCGGGTTGGCGTTGCCGATCACCTGGGTGATCTTGTCGGCCCACCCGGCGTACCAGACGAGCCGGTCCACGGCGGCGTCGACGACTCGCTCGGCCCTCGCCGCGGTGAGGCCCTCGGACTGCACCACGGCCTGCACGAACTGCGGGCGACGGTCCTCCATGACCTCGGCGACGCGGTAGAGGACCTGCGCGCGGTTGTAGGCCGTGCGCGCCGACCAGGAGCCGAACGCCTTGCGGGCCGCGACCACCGCGTCGCGGGCGTCCTTGCGGGAGGCGAGGGCGGCGTTGGCGACGAAGCGTCCTCTGGTGTCGGTGACCTCGTAGGAGTACGCCGACTCCGAGCGCGGGAACGCCCCGCCGATGTAGAGCTTGTAGGTCTTGCGTACGTCGATGCGGTCGCTCATCGCAGGTAGGCCTCCAGCCCGTGGCGGCCGCCCTCGCGGCCGTAGCCCGACTCCTTGAACCCGCCGAACGGGCTGGTCGGGTCGAACTTGTTGAACGTGTTGGCCCAGACCACGCCGGCACGCAGCGAGCTGGCCATCTTGAGGATCAGCGAGCCCTTCTCGGTCCAGACCCCGGCGGAGAGTCCGTACGGCGTGTTGTTGGCCTTCTCGACGGCCTCCGAGGGGGTGCGGAAGGTCAGCACCGACAGCACCGGGCCGAAGATCTCCTCGCGGGCGATCCGGTGGGCCTGGGTGACGCCGGTGAAGAGGGTCGGCGGGAACCAGAAGCCGGTGGTGGGGAGCTCGCACGCCGGTGACCAGCGCTCGGAGCCCTCGGCCTCGCCGATGTCGCTGAGCTCGCGGATCCGGGCCAGCTGGGCGGCGGAGTTGATGGCGCCGATGTCGGTGTTCTTGTCGAGCGGGTCGCCCACGCGCAGCGTCGACATCCGGCGCTTGAGGCGGGCCAGCAGCTCGTCGGCTATCGACTCCTGGACCAGCAGCCGCGAGCCCGCGCAGCAGACGTGGCCCTGGTTGAAGAAGATCCCGGTGACGATGCCCTCGACGGCCTGGTCGAGGGGAGCGTCCTCGAAGACGATGTTGGCGGCCTTGCCGCCGAGCTCGAGGGTCACCCGCTTGTCGGTGCCGGCGACGCTGCGCGCGATCGCCTTGCCGACGGCGGTGGAGCCGGTGAAGGCGATCTTGTCGACGCCCGGGTGGTCGACGAGCGCCTGCCCGGTGGCGCCAGCGCCGGTCACGATGTTGACCACGCCGGGCGGCAGGTCGGCCTGCTGGCAGATCTCCGCGAAGAGCAGCGCGGTCAGGGGAGTGGTCTCGGCCGGCTTCAGCACCACGGTGTTGCCGCAGGCCAGTGCCGGTGCGATCTTCCAGGCCAGCATCAGCAGCGGGAAGTTCCACGGGATGATCTGGGCGGCCACACCGAGCGGCTGCGGGTCGGTGCCGCGCCCGGCGTAGGACAGCTTGTCGGCCCAACCGGCGTAGTAGAAGAAGTGCGCGGCCACGGTGGGGACGTCGACGTCGCGCGACTCCTTGATCGGCTTGCCGTTGTCGATCGACTCCAGCACCGCCAGCTCGCGGCTGCGCTCCTGGATGATCCGAGCGATCCGGTAGAGGTACTTCGCCCGCTCCCGACCCGGCACCTTCGACCAGACCTTGTCGTAGGCCCTGCGGGCCGCCTTGACGGCCGCGTCCACGTCAGCCTGGTCGGCCTCGGCGACCTCGGCGAGGACCTCCTCGGTCGCAGGGTTGATGGTCTTGAACGACGTGCCCCGTCCGTCGACGAACTCGCCGCCGACGAAGAGTCCGTAGGACGGCTTGATGTCGACGATGCTCCGCGACTCGGGGGCGGGGGCGTACTCGAAGGCCATGAGTGATCAGTCCAGCGTGAAGTAGTCGGGACCGGAGTAGCGCCCGGTCGTCATCTTGGTGCGCTGCATCAACAGGTCGTTGAGCAGCGTGGAGGCGCCGAACCGGAACCAGTCCGGGTCCAGCCAGTCGGGACCTGCGACCTCGTTGACCATCACGAGGTACTTGATCGCGTCCTTGGCGGTGCGGATGCCGCCGGCCGGCTTCACGCCGACCATCTGGTCGGTGAGGTCGCGGAAGTCGCGGACCGCCTCCAGCATCACCAGGGTCACCGGCAGCGTCGCTGCGGGCTGGACCTTGCCCGTGGAGGTCTTGATGAAGTCGCCGCCGGCCATCATGGCCAGCCAGCTGGCGCGGCGTACGTTGTCGTAGGTCTGCAGCTCGCCGGTCTCGAAGATCACCTTGAGGTGGGCGTCGGGGGCGCCCTCGCGACGGCAGGCCGCCTTCACCGCGACGATCTCGTCGAAGACCTGCTGGTAGCGGCCCGAGAGGAAGGCGCCCCGGTCGATGACCATGTCGATCTCGTCGGCGCCGGCCTCCACCGCGTCGCGGGTGTCGGCCAGCTTGATGTCGAGCGCGGCGCGACCGCTCGGGAACGCTGTCGCCACCGCAGCCACGTGCACGCCGCTGGAGCCGAGGGTCTCCTTGGCCACGGCGACCATGTCGGGGTAGACGCAGACCGCTGCTGCGGACGGGCAGGTCGGGTCCGCGGGGTCGGGTCGGACCGCCTTCGCCGCGAGGGCGCGGACCTTGCCCGGCGTGTCCTGGCCCTCCAGCGTGGTCAGGTCGACCATCCGGATGGCCAGGTCGAGCGCATAGGCCTTGGCGGTGGTCTTGATCGACCGGGTGCCGAGGCTTGCGGCTCGCGCCTCGGCGCCGACCTGGTCGACGCCCGGCAGGCCGTGCAGGAAGCGTCGCAGCGACGCCTCAGAGCCGGTCACGTCGTCGAGGTAGGTGGAAGTCGCACTCACCGGCCCAGCATAGGTCCGCCCGTGGGGTGGGCGGTGCTCAGGCGTCGATCGAGCTCATGTCGCCGTACCGCGCGCCCACGACGGCGTCGCGCGGGACCGCGCTCTCGAGCGCCTCGAGGTCGTCATCGGACAGGGTGACGTCAGCGGCCCCGACGTTCTCCTCGAGGTAGGTGACCCGCTTGGTGCCGGGGATGGGGACGACGTCCGCGCCCTGGGCCAGCACCCACGCGAGGGCGAGCTGACCAGGGGTGCAGCCCTTCTGGTCGGCGATCGACCGGACCTTGTCGACCAGCTCGAGGTTGGCGCGGAGGCCCTCGCCGTTGAGCCGGGGGAAGTACGCCGAGCGCCGCGAGTCGGTCTCCTCCAGCGACGCGTCCGAGGTGATGGTGCCGGTGAGGATCCCGCGGCCGAGCGGCGAGTAGGGGACCAGCCCGATGCCGAGCTCCCGCAGCACCGGCAGGATCTCGTCCTCGAGGTCGCGGGTGAACAAGGAGTACTCGGTCTGCAGGGCCGTGATCGGGTGGGTGGCGTGGGCGCTGCGGATGTTGGCCGCGGACGCCTCGGACAGCCCGAGGTGGCGGACCTTGCCGGCCGCGACCAGCTCGGCCATCGCCCCGACGGTCTCCTCGATCGGGACCGTCTTGTCGACGCGGTGCTGGTAGTAGAGGTCGATGTGGTCGACGCCGAGCCGCTGCAGGGAGGCGTCACACGCCGCCCGGACGTACTCCGGCTTGCCGTTGATGCCGACCCGGGTGCCGTCGGGGCGCCGCTCGTTGCCGAACTTCGTGGCCAGCTGGACCTCGTCGCGACGGCCGGCGATCGCCTTGCCCACGAGCTGCTCGTTGACGAAGGGACCGTACATGTCGGCCGTGTCGAGGAAGGTGACCCCGAGGTCGAGCGCGCGGTGGATGGTGTCGAGGCCGCCGGCCTCGTCGGGACTCCCGTAGAACTCCGACATGCCCATGCAGCCGAGGCCGAGCGCGGAGACGGTGAGCGGCGAGGTGGTGCCGAGGGTGCGGGTCTGGAGGCTCATGCCTCGAGTGTTCACCCACGCCCCAACCTCCGCCGGAGGAGCCCCTCCTGCCTACGCTGGACCCCATGACCGAGCAGCAGGGGAGCGCCGACGAGGTCGTCGAGCGGTTCCAGCCGACCGGAGGCCGGTTCTTCGGCTACCTGGGCCTGAGCACCGCCGCCGTGATCGTGGTGCTCGCGGTCGTCGCCCGCAGCACCGGCACCGCGCTCGGGATCGCGATCCTGGCGGTCCTCGGGGCGCTGCTGTCCTGGATGGTGCTGCTGCGGCCGGCACTGTGGCGGACGTCGGGCGACCTGGTGATGCGCAACATGACCAGCACCGACCGGATCCCGCTCGCGGCCATCGACACGGTGGTGGTCACCCAGGTGTTGGCCGTCTTCGCCGGGGGCAAGCGCTACGTCTCTCCGGCCGTCGGCTACACGGTGCGGCAGACGGTGCGATCGAGGTCGCGCTCGGCTGAGGCGACCAGGAGCGAGGGCGGCGCGACGGGGTCGCACCAGGACTTCGTCGAGGCGCGGCTCAACCATCTCGCGCAGGACAGTAGGGACCGCCTCGGGATCGCCAAGGGTTCACCGGAGCAGCAGGCGCTGCTCGCCGACGTACGACACTCGTGGGCCTGGCCCGAGCTGGCCGGCGTCGCCGTCTGCGTGCTCGCGTTCGTCGTCTGGCTCGCGGCGTAGGTCAGAGACCGGCGGCCGTCTTGATCCCGTCGCGCAGCGCGTCCAGCCGGCCGGCCGCGCTGATCCGCGCGGCGTCGACCCCGTCCTCGGGTCGCACCGGCACCACGACCTCGAGGTAGCACTTGATCTTCGGCTCGGTGCCGCTCGGCCGGACGATCACCCGGGCGCCGTCAGCGAGCCGGTAGCGGAGCCCGTCGGTCGGGGGCAGGTCGGCGCTGCCCAGGGCCAGGTCGTCGACCTGCTCGACCGCGAGCCCGCCGAGCTCGGCCGGAGGGGTGCGCCGGAGTCGGTCCATCGCCGCCGCGATCTGGGCCGGGTCGGTGACCCGCACCGAGAGCTGGTCGGTCGCATGCAGCCCGTGCGCGCGCGCCAGGTCGTCGAGCACGTCGGTCAGGCCGCGACCGGCGGCCTTGGAGTCGGCCGCCAGCTGGCACAGCAGCAGCAGCGCGGAGACGCCATCCTTGTCCCGGACGTGCTCGGGGTCGACGCAGTAGCCGAGCGCCTCCTCGTAGCCGAACGCCAGGTCGGGGACCCGGGCGATCCACTTGAAGCCGGTGAGGGTCTCGACGTAGGGCTGACCGGCGGCAGCCGCCATCTTGCCGAGGAGGCTGGAGGACACGATGCTCGCCGCGTAGGTGCCGGTCTTGCCGCTACTCAGCAGCGTGTGCGCGAGCAGCGCCCCGACCTCGTCCCCACGCAGCATCCGCCAGCCGTGCGGGTCGGGCACGGCGGCGGCACACCGGTCGGCGTCAGGGTCGTTGGCGACCACCAGGTCGGCTCCGGTGGCGGCGGCGAGGGCGAGCGCAAGGTCCATCGCTCCCGGCTCCTCCGGGTTGGGGAACGCGACCGTGGGGAAGTCGGGGTCGGGCTCCTCCTGCTGGCTCACCACGGTCGGCGGCGAGAAGCCGGCCGCTTCGAGGACCCGCTCGACCGCGACGCCCCCGACGCCGTGCAGCGGCGTGTAGACGATGTCGAGGTCCCGTGGACCGTCGGTCGCGAGGGCCGCGACGATGTCGAGGTAGCTGTCGACGATCTCCTCGTCGAGGACCTTGCCGCCGGCGCCACGAGGGATCTCGGCGAAGCTGCCGACGGCGGCGATCCGGGCCGCGATCCCGGCGTCGGCCGGGGGCACGATCTGGCTGCCGTCGCCGAGGTAGACCTTGTAGCCGTTGTCCTCGGGCGGGTTGTGGCTGGCGGTGACCATCACGCCCGCCGCGCAGCCCAGCTCCCGGATGGCGAAGGCCAGCAGCGGGGTCGGGAGCGGTCGGGGGAGCAGGTGGACCTTGATGCCGACCCCCGACATGACCTCCGCGGTGTCCTGGGCGAAGACGTCGGAGTTGTGGCGGGCGTCGTAGCCCACCACGACGGGACCGGTGGCACCGGTCTCCCGCAGGTAGGCCGCCAGTCCTGCAGCGGCCCGGCTCACCACGACCCGGTTCATCCGGTTCGGTCCGGCGCCGAGCGCGCCACGCAGCCCGGCGGTCCCGAACTCGAGAGTGCCGTCGAACCGGTCGGCGAGCCCGGCGGCGTCGCCGCCTGCCTCGACCGCTGCGATCGCGTCGGACAGCTCGGTGCGGGTCTGGGGGTCCGGATCCTCGGCCAGCCAGGCGCGTGCGGACTCGAGGAGGGTGCTGGTGCTGGGCATGTCGGCACGCTAGCCCAGCGCGTGTCCGAGGGTCGGGTTGGTAGGAAGGTCGAGAGCGTCCTAGTGTCGGTCCTGTGTCAACGACGACGCAGGTGTCCGCGCAGTCCCCACTCTTCACCGAGGCGATCGAACTCGCCCGGAGCGGTCGAGGGTCGGGCGGTCCACCGCACGAGACCGTCGACGCCCTGATCCGGGCCTACTACCGGCGAGTCACCGACGAGGACATCTGCGACCGGTCCGCCGCCGACGTGTACGGCGGACTCGCCTCGCACTACCGGCTCGCCGGCGAACGCCCCCAGGGCACCGCCCGGGTCCGGGTCTTCACCCCCGGGCCGAGCGAGCACGGCTGGTCGGCCGCCGGGCACTCGGTCGTCGAGGTGGTCGTCGACGACATGCCGTTCCTCGTCGACTCGCTGACGATGGAGCTCTCGCGCCAGCTGCACGACGTCCACCTCGTCATCCACCCGCTCCTCGACGTGGTCCGCGACATCACCGGCGCGCTGAAGTCCGTGACCCCGGTCGTCGAGGGGGAGCCTTCCCCCGAGGGTGCGGTCCGCGAGTCGTGGATGCACGTCGAGATCGACCGGATCCCCGACGGGGTCGAGCTGGCCGCGATCGAGGAGTCGCTCCAGCGGGTGCTGCGCGACGTCCGGGAGTCGGTCGAGGACTGGGAGAAGATGCACGCCGAGGTAGCGGCGATCGTGGCGGAGCTGGCGACGACCCCGCCGGAGTCGGTCGACCCGGAGCAGGTCCGACAGGCCCGGGACCTGCTCCAGTGGCTGGCCGAGGACCACTTCACCTTCCTCGGCTACCGCGAGTACGCCCTCGAGAGCCAGGGCGACGACGAGCTGCTCCGCGGTGTCCCGGGCACCGGTCTCGGCATCCTGCGCGCCGACCAGGACATGGCGCCGGGGTCCGGCAAGCTGCCTGCGCTGGCCGGTGCGAAGGCCCGCGAGAAGACCGTCCTGGTGCTCACCAAGGCCAACTCGCGCTCGACGGTCCACCGCCCGGCATACCTCGACTACGTCGGCGTCAAGAAGTTCGAGAACGGCGAGGTGGTCGGCGAGCGCCGCTTCCTCGGCCTCTACTCCAGCGCTGCCTACACCGAGTCGCTGACCCGGATCCCGATGCTGCGCGAGCGTGCCGAGGCGGTGCTGCACCGGGTCGGCTTCGCCCCGCAGAGCCACGACGGCAAGGCCCTCATGGACACGCTGGAGACCTATCCGCGTGACGAGCTCTTCCACACCAGCGTCGACGAGCTGGCGCCGATGGTCCAGGCCGCGATGCACGCGCGCGAGCGCCGCCAGCTGCGGATCTTCGTGCGCCGCGACACCTACGGGCGCTACGTCTCGGTGCTGGTCTACCTGCCCCGCGACCGTTACAACACCGCGGTCCGCGAACGGTTCTCCGAGATCCTCCGGGACCGGTTGGTCGGCGACACCGTGGAGTTCACGGTGCGGCTGACCGAGTCCACGACCGCCCGGGTGCACTTCGTGGTCCACCCCCCGAAGGGCGCGACCATCGCGCCCGTCGACACCGCCGCCCTCGAGCGGCTCCTCACCGACGCCTCGCGATCGTGGCGCGACGACTTCATCTCCGCCGTGCTCACCGAGTACGGCGAGGAGGTCGGCGCCCGGCTCGTGCGCCGCTACCTCGAGTCGTTCCCGGAGGCCTACAAGGAGGACTTCGCACCTCGGGTGGCCGCGATCGACCTGGGCCGGATCGAGTCGATGGACGTCGGTGAGGACGACTCGGGGATCGACCTGTCGCTCTACGAGGAGCTCGATGCCGGGCGCGGTGAGGCGCGGCTCAAGGTCTACCGGGTGGGCGCTCCGCTCTCGCTCTCCGGCGTGCTGCCGATGCTGTCGTCGATGGGGGTCGAGGTCGTCGACGAGCGGCCCTACGAGCTCGGTGGACTGGGCCGGCCGACCTACGTCTACGAGTTCGGGCTCCGCTACGGCGCGGCCCTCCCCGACGACTCCCGGGAGCTCTTCCAGGACGCCATCCAGGCGATCTGGGACGGTCACAACGAGACCGACGGCTTCAATGCGCTGGTCCTCGGCGCCGGGCTGACCTGGCGCCAGGCGACGGTGCTGCGGGCCTATGCGAAGTACCTGCGCCAGGGCGGCTCGCCGTTCGCCCTGGACTCCATCGAGGGAGCGCTGCGCAGCAACGTCGCCCTCACCCGGCTGCTGGTGCTGCTCTTCGAGATCCGGTTCGACCCCAGCGCCGACCAGAGCCGGGCGGGGACGGTCGAGGACCGCATCATCAGCGCCCTCGACGACGTCGTCAGCCTGGACCACGACCGGATCCTGCGGTCCTACCTCACCCTCATCCGGTCCACGCTGCGCACCAACTACTTCCAGCCCCGCCGCGACGGCGGCGAGGGCGTGCGCTCCTACATCTCCTTCAAGCTCGATCCCTCGGCGATCCCCGACCTGCCGGAGCCCCGGCCGAAGTTCGAGATCTTCGTCTACTCGCCGCGGGTCGAGGGCGTGCACCTGCGCTTCGGCTCGGTCGCGCGCGGTGGCCTGCGCTGGTCGGACCGTCGCGACGACTTCCGCACCGAGGTGCTGGGTCTGGTGAAGGCCCAGATGGTCAAGAACACCGTGATCGTGCCCGTGGGTGCCAAGGGTGGCTTCTACTGCAAGCAGCTGCCCGACGCCGGCGACCGCGACGCCTGGATGGCCGAGGGCGTCGCCTGCTACCGCACCTTCATCTCCGGGCTGCTCGACATCACCGACAACCTCGTCGACGGCACGACGGTGCCGCCGGCCGGTGTGGTCCGCCACGACGGCGACGACTCGTACCTGGTGGTGGCTGCCGACAAGGGCACCGCGACCTTCTCCGACATCGCCAACGGCGTCGCGCAGGACTACGGCTTCTGGCTCGGTGATGCCTTCGCCAGCGGCGGCTCGGTGGGCTACGACCACAAGGCGATGGCCATCACCGCGCGCGGTGCATGGGTCTCGGTGCAGCGGCACTTCCGCGAGCGCGGTATCGACTGCCAGACCGAGGACTTCACCTGCGTCGGCATCGGCGACATGTCCGGCGACGTCTTCGGCAACGGGATGCTCTGCTCCGAGCACACCCGGCTGGTGGCGGCGTTCGACCACCGCGACATCTTCCTCGACCCGACACCCGACCCGGCCACGTCGTACGCCGAGCGCCAGCGACTCTTCGCTCTGTCCAGGTCGAGCTGGCAGGACTACAACACCAGCCTGATCTCGTCGGGCGGCGGGGTCTACTCCCGCTCGGCGAAGAAGATCACCCTCAACGACGAGATCCGCACCGCCCTGGGCATCGACGCCGACACCGCGACGATGACCCCGGCCGAGCTGATGCGCGCGATCCTGACCGCGCCGGTCGACCTGCTCTGGAACGGCGGCATCGGCACCTACGTCAAGGGCGCCGACGAGACCCACGCGGAGGCCGGCGACAAGGCCAACGACGGCATCCGGGTCAACGGCGGTGAGGTCCGCGCCAGGTGCGTCGGCGAGGGCGGCAACCTGGGCCTGACCCAGCGCGGCCGCATCGAGTACGCCCGGACCGGAGGCGATGGTGAGGGTCGGATCAACACCGACTTCATCGACAACTCCGCGGGCGTCGACACCTCCGACCACGAGGTCAACCTGAAGATCCTGCTGGACCGCGTCGTCGCCGACGGTGACCTCACCGGCAAGCAGCGCAACGCACTGCTGGCCTCGATGACCGACGAGATCGCCGACCTGGTGCTGCGCGACAACTACAACCAGAACCTCGCGCTCGCCAACGCGGTCGACCACGCGCCGTCCCTGCTGCACGTGCACGAGGAGTGGATCAAGCGGCTCGAGCAGGACGGAGTGATGAACCGCGAGATCGAGGGCCTGCCCGCCAGCCGGGAGGTACGCCGCCGCCTGGACGCCGGCGAGGGCCTCACCGCCCCGGAGCTGTCCGTGCTGCTCGCCTGGACCAAGATCGTGCTGGCCGACGAGCTGCTCGACTCCGACCTGCCCGACGACCCTTACCTCGACCTCGACCTGCGGGCCTACTTCCCCACACCGGTCCGGGAGGGCTTCGAGCCGCAGATCCACCGGCACCCGTTGCGGCGCGAGATCATCGTGACCCAGGTGGTCAACGACCTCGTCAACGGTGCCGGGATCACCTTCTTCCCGCGGCTCGCGGGCGAGACCGGGGCCAGCGCCGGCGATCTCACCCGCGCCAACTTCGTGGCCCGCGAGATCTTCGACTCGCTCGGCGTCCGCACCGCGCTGGCGTCGTACGACAACCAGCTCGACGCCAGCGTGCAGACCCGGATGCGGCTCGAGATGCGGACCCTCGTCGAGCGGGCGTCCCGGTGGCTGGTCAACAACCGGCGCCCGCCGCTGGACAGCCAGGGCACCGTCGAGCAGTTCGCCGAGCCGGTGCAGCGGGTGATGGCCGAGCTGCCCGACCTGATGACGGGCCGCGAGCTGACGGCCTACCACCTGCGCCGCGAGAGCCTCGAGGCCGAGGGGGTGTCGGCGGAGCTCGCAGCCCGGGTCGCCGGACTGCCGCCCGCCTACATGCTGCTCGGCATCGTGGAGGTCGCCGGCCGCGAGGGGCTCGACCCGACGACCGTTGCCCGGGTGCACTTCACACTCGGCGAGCGGCTCGGGCTGCCGGCGCTGGTGCAGCGGATCCTGGCACTGCCCCGTGACGACCGCTGGCAGACGATGGCCCGGGCAGCGCTGCGTGACGACCTGCATGCCGTGCACGTCCAGCTCACCGCGCAGGTGCTGGCCTCGACCGCGGCTGAGGACTCGGCACCGGCCCGGATCGCGGCCTGGGAGGACGCCGACGACGTGCTCGTCCCTCGCGCCGCGGGGACGCTCGAGGAGATCTGTGCCGACGAGCAGGCCGACCTGGCCCGGCTCTCGGTGGGACTGCGGGTGGTCCGCGGGCTGCTCACCAGCGGCTGAGCCGTTCAGGCGATGCAGAACTCGTTGCCCTCGGGGTCGTACATGCCCACGGCATAGTGGTCGGTCCCGGCCGGCGGGGTGCTCCGCACGGAGCCTCCCGCCGCGACCGCCTCGGCCACCTTGGCGTCGACCAGCTCGCGACGTCGTTCGATGGGGAGCGAGCGGTCCCGGCCGGTCGGGTAGAGGTCGAGGTGGAAGCGGTTCTTGACCGACTTGGCCTCCGGCACCGGTTGGAACCAGATCCGCGGGCCGTCGCCAGTGGGGTCCTCGATCCGGTCGTAGAGCTCCTCGTCGGTGCCCTCGAGCTCGTCCTCCGGGACGCCGACCGAGCGGTACCACTCCCGCCAGCTCTCGAAGCCGGGTGGCGGCGCCTGGACGACGTAGTCGAGGAGGGGGGCCCAGAACCGGACCAGCGTCGCCGGGTCGCGGGCATCGATGGTGAGCTGCCAGGTGACCATCTGGCCACCGTAGCTGTCAGCGGGAGTACGCCGCGAGGCCCGGTGTTGCGGGGCACGTGGAGAGGCTACGTCAGATGCGAGGCACGATCCGGCCGAGCAGGTCGCCCATCCGCGAGGCGGCGGCGCGACCGGCCTCGAGCACCTCAGCATGGTTGAGCGGCTGGTCGCTGATGCCCGCGGCCAGGTTGGTGACCAGGCTGATGCCCAGCACCTCCATGCCGGCCTCACGGGCAGCGATCGCCTCGAGGGTGGTGCTCATGCCGACCAGGTGGCCGCCCAGGATGCCAGCCATCCGGACCTCGGCAGGAGTCTCGTAGTGGGGTCCGGGGAACTGCACGTAGACGCCCTCGTCGAGGCTCGGGTCGACCTCGCGGCACATGGTGCGCAGCCGGGAGCTGTAGAGGTCGGTGAGGTCGACGAAGTTCGCGCCCTCGATGGGGGAGCGGCCTGTCAGGTTGATGTGGTCGCTGATCAGCACCGGGGTGCCCGGTGTCCACGACTCCTTCAGACCACCGCAGCCGTTGGTCAGCACGATGGACGCGCACCCGGCGGCGGCCGCCGTACGCACGCCGTGCACGACCGCCGCGACGCCCTTGCCCTCGTAGAAGTGGGTGCGGCTGAGGAAGACCAGCAGGTTGCGGTCTCCGGCGCGGACCGAGCGGATCCTGCCGGAGTGGCCCACGACCGCTGCCGCGGAGAACCCCGGCAGGTCGGTGGTCGCGATCTCCGCGGTCGCCTCGCCGAGGGCGTCGACGGCGGGCAGCCAGCCCGATCCGAGCACCAGGGCGACGTCGTGCCGGGCCACCCCGGTGAGCTCGGCGAGCCGCTCGGCTGCCTCGGTGGCCAGGGCGTAGGGACTCTGCACGTCGTTCACGCCGAGGACTCTAGTGCGGCGCGGCGCGGGGGTCAGCCGCGGAATCCCCGGTCCACCGGGGATTCATGCGCTTGTCGGCGGTTGCAACGGCCGACAAGCGCATGAAGAGGCTGACCAGGCCGGTGGCCGAGCCGCCGAACCTGTTGTCCACAGGCCGACGGACCGCCTGCGTAGCGCCGGACGGCGGCGGGCAGGTGATCGATCATGATGACTCCCCCGCGCGAATGGCCACCTGACGATCCACGACGTACTCCCGTCACCCTGCGCAAGACGTACGTCGCCGACGGCTACAGCGATCGTGCGCTGGCCACCATGGTCCGGGACGGCACCCTTGCCAAACCTCGCAGGGGCGCCTACGTGTCCGGGCCCGTCTGGAAGGGGCTGGACGAGGCGGGCCGGCACTCGGTCCGGGCCCGCGCCGTACTCCAGCAGGCCGTGGCCGAGGCCGCGCTGTCCCATGCGAGCGGGGCGCTGGAGTTCGATGCACCGCTGTGGGACATCTCGTTGCACAGCGTCCACACCACGCGGATGGACGGCAGGATCGGTCGCCAGGAGGCGGGCGTCCGACAACATGCGGGCGCTGTCGAGCCCGGCGACGTCGTGGAGCGCAACGGGGTCGCGGTGATGTCACCGACGCGGTTGAGCCTGGAGATCACGACGATCGCCGACGTCGAGCACAGCCTCGTCGTGATCAACCATCTGCTCCACGTCGGCCTCACCACTCCCGCTGAGCTGGCCGCTCGATACCGGACGATGACGCAGTGGCCCAACACCCTCACGACGGACCTGGTTCTCCGTCTCGCGAACCCGGCGGTCGAGTCGGTCGGCGAGAGCCGGAGCCTCTACCTCTTCTTCGCGCAGAGCCTGCCCCTGCCGGAGCCGCAGTACGAGATCAAGGACGCATCGGGACGGGTCGTGGCGCGGGTGGACTTCGCCTGGCCGGGTCTCGGGGTGTTCCTCGAGTTCGACGGCAAGGTGAAGTACGAGAAGCTCCTCAAAGAGGGTGAACGTGCCAGTGACGTCGTGATCCGGGAGAAGGAGCGCGAAACCCTGATCTGCCAGCTGACAGGTTGGCGATGCATCAGGATCACCTGGGCAGACCTCTGCTGCCCCGAGCGGACGGCAGCGCTGATCCGGCGGATCCTGTTCCGCTGAAGGTGTCGGGAGCCGCCGGCGTACTTCTCGGCCCTTTCCTGCGCCTCTCGCCCGTTGCAACGGCCGACAAGCGCATGAATCCCCGGTCCACCGGGGATTCTCCGCCCCTCCGGCCGCCCCACCAGCCCCAGGCGCTCCTACAGCCCCGTCGAGCGACACGGCCGGCGGCGCAGGGCGGCCACGTAGTCGATCGGGGCGTCAGCGGCCTCGGCAGCGTTCGCGAGCACGCCGAGGTACGACGCGGAGGGCAGCCCGCCCTCGTAGGCGTCGAGCACGTAGGTCCACACCACGATCTCGCCGGTGAGGGTCGCGACCCGGACCCGGGTCTTGCGGTAGAGCCCGGAGTCGGCGGACTCCCACCCGTCGAGGTTGGACTCGTCCTCCCGGGTCACGTCGTAGACCGCTACGAAGACCTGGTCGATCGGGTCCTCGACGATCGTCGACAGGGCACCGTCCCAGCCGTGCTCCTCGCCTCCGAAGGTGAGTCGCCAACCCAGCAGCCAGCCCGTCGTGGACAGCGGGGAGTGCGGGCAGCGCTCGCCCATCCGTGCGGGATCGAGGTTGGTCCCGTAGGCGGCGTAGAGCGTCACGGCTGCAGATTAGCCGCAGCCGCGGCCCGGGTGTCGTCCGAGCGTGGCCGTCCCGGGTTGAGCGTGGGGGTGATCACGTCAGTAGGCTGGCGTCGTGAGCCACTTCAACGTCCTTGTCCTTGGTGCCGGCCCTGGTGGGTACGTCGCCGCGATCCGCGCAGCCCAGCTCGGCCAGTCCGTGGCCGTGGTGGAGGAGAAGTACTGGGGTGGTGTCTGTCTCAACGTCGGGTGCATCCCCTCCAAGGCGCTGCTGCGCAACGCCGAGCTGGCGCACGTGCTGACCCACGAGAAGAAGAAGTTCGGCATCGAGGGCGACGCCACCATGGCCTACGCCCCCACCCACCAGCGCAGCCGTCAGGTCTCGGCCGGCATCGTCAAGGGTGTCCACTTCCTGATGAAGAAGAACAAGATCACCGAGATCGACGGGTGGGGCACGATCAAGAGCCCCACGGAGATCGAGGTCGACAGCGCCGGCACCAAGACCACCCACACCTGCGACAACCTGATCATCGCGACGGGCGCGCAGACCCGGCTGATCCCCGGCACCTCGCTCAGCGAGCGGGTGGTGACCTACGAGGAGCAGATCCTCGACGAGCAGCTCCCGGAGTCGATCATCATCGCGGGCTCGGGGGCCATCGGCGTCGAGTTCGCCTACGTGATGAAGAACTTCGGTGTCGACGTCACCATCGTGGAGTTCCTCGACCGGATGGTGCCCACCGAGGACGCCGACGTGTCCAAGGAGCTCCTCAAGCACTACAAGAAGCTCGGCGTGAAGGTGCTGCTCTCGACCAAGGTCGAGTCGATCGACGACAGCGGCGAGAAGGTCAAGGTCACCGTCAGCAAGGACGGCACCACCGAGGTCCTCGAGGCCGACAAGGTGCTCCAGGCGATCGGCTTCGCTCCCCGGGTCGAGGGCTACGGCCTCGAGGCGGCCGGTGTCGAGCTCACCGAGCGGGGTGCGATCAAGGTCGACGGCCGGGGTCGCACCAACGTCGACGGCGTCTACGCCATCGGTGACGTCACCGCGAAGATGATGCTGGCCCACGCGGCCGAGGCCATGGGCATCGTGGCCGCCGAGACGATCGCCGGCGCAGAGACGCAGGAGATCAACTTCGACATGATCCCGCGGGCGACCTTCTGCCAGCCCCAGATCGGCTCCTTCGGCTACTCCGAGCAGCAGGCCAAGGACAAGGGGTACGACGTCAAGACCGCGACCTTCCCCTTCTCGGCCAACGGCAAGGCGCAGGGACTCGGCGACGCCGTCGGGTTCGTCAAGATCGTCGCCGACGCCGAGCACAACGAGATCCTCGGCGGACACATGGTCGGTCCCGAGGTGACCGAGCTGCTGCCGGTGCTGACCCTGGCCCAGCAGTGGGACCTCACCGCAGACGAGGTGGCGCGCAACATCTTCGCCCACCCGACGCTGTCGGAGGCCGTCAAGGAGTCCGTCCACGGCATCGCCGGCCACATGATCAACTTCTGACCATGACAGGGACTGGGCCGGCTGCTGGGCCGACGACCGACCGGGTCGTCATCATCGGGGGTGGCCCCGGCGGCTACGAGGCAGCTCACGTCGCCGCCCAGCTCGGGGCCGAGGTCACCATCGTCGACACCGACGGGATCGGCGGCTCCGCCGTCCTCACCGACTGTGTGCCCAGCAAGACCCTGATCGCGACCGCCGAGGTGATGAGCGAGCTCTCGGGGGCTGCCGAGCTCGGGGTCAACTTCCTCGACGCCGAGGGCGACGCGGCGACCTCGATCCGGGTCGACCTGGCCCGGCTCAACGCCCGGGTCAAGCGGCTCGCGAGCGATCAGTCCTCCGACATCGGCCGGCGGCTGACCCGTGACGGCGTCCAGCTGGTCCAGGGTCGCGCCCGTCTCGACGGGCCGGGCCGGGTCGTCGTCGCCGGGCCCGACGGCACCGAGCAGACCCTCGAGGCCGACGCGGTCCTGCTCGCCACCGGCGCCGCGCCGCGCACCCTGCCGACCGCGCAGCCCGACGGCGAGCGGATCCTGACCTGGGAGCAGGTCTACGACCTCACCGAGGTGCCCACCGAGCTGATCGTGGTCGGGTCGGGCGTCACCGGCGCCGAGTTCGCCAGCGCCTACCTCAACCTCGGCATCCCGGTCACCCTCGTCTCGAGCCGCGACCGGGTGCTGCCCGGCGAGGACGCCGACGCCGCGAAGGTCCTCGAGGACGTGCTCACCCGTCGCGGCATGACGGTGCTGTCGAAGTCCCGGATGGAGTCGGTGACCCGCGACGGCGACGTCGTCAGGGTGACCCTCACCGACGGCCGCACCGTCGAGGGCTCGCACTGCATCCTGGCGCTCGGCTCGGTGCCCAACACCGCCGACATGGGTCTCGAGGAGGCCGGCGTCGTGCTCAAGGACGGCGGCTTCGTCAACGTCGACCGGGTCTCGCGTACGTCGGCCCGCGGGGTCTACTCGGCCGGCGACTGCACCGGCGTGCTGATGCTGGCCAGTGTCGCGGCCATGCAGGGACGGATCGCGATGTGGCACTTCCTCGGCGACACCGTGCACCCGCTGGACCTCAAGAAGGTCTCCTCCAACGTCTTCACCGCCCCCGAGATCGCCACCGTCGGCTGGTCCCAGCAGGCCGTCGACGCGGGGGAGATGCAGGCCGAGGTCGTGACCCTCCCGCTGTCGGGCAACCCGCGCGCCAAGATGCAGGGCGTCCGCGACGGGTTCGTCAAGCTGCTGTGTCGTCCCGGCACCGGCATCATCGTCGGTGGCGTCGTCGTCGGTCCCCGAGCCAGCGAGCTGATCCACCCGGTCTCGATCGCGGTCGCGGAGTCGTTGACCGCCGACCAGCTGGCCCAGGCATTCACCGTCTACCCCTCGATGAGCGGGTCGATCGCCGAGGCCGCGCGGCGGCTCCACCACATCTGATCGTCTAGCCTGTCCGGATGCCACCGATCCCTCGGGGGGAATCATGCACCGGTTGTTCGCCGTCCTGCTGTCCGTCACAGCGCTCCTGCTCGCCCTGACCACGCCCGTCGCCGTGGTTGCCGCGAGCGCCGCCACTGGCTCCGCTCCCTCGGCCGCAGAGCGTCGGGCACCGGTCAGCGTGACCCTGGTCGGGCGCGGCTACGGGCACGGCAAGGGCCTCTCGCAGTACGGCGCGCAGGCCCGCGCCCGCGCCGGGCAGAGCTACCGCACCATCGTCCAGCACTACTACCCCGGCACCCGGTGGGGGACGATCGCGGGCACCGTCGCGGTGCTCATCACCGGTGACACCAGCACCGACGTGGTCGTCGATGCCCGCTCCGGGCTGCGCGTGCGCGGGCTGGCCTCGGGCCGGTCCTGGGTGCTTCCGGCCACGGTCCGTGGCGTCGAGGTCAAGCAGTGGCGGATCACACCGACCAGCGGCGGAGCGGGCTCGAAGGTCGACTTCCGCACCGGCACCTGGCACAGCTGGCGCACCACGTCCGGCGCCGCGGAGTTCAGCGCCGGCGGGTCCGCGATCCGGCTGCGTACCCCGGACGGTGCGGTCTCCTACCGCGGCATCCTCCGCTCGGCGAAGGCCAACAGCAGCGGCAGCAGCCGGGACACCGTCAACCTGGTGTCGATGGAGTCCTACCTGCGCGGCGTGGTCCCGCAAGAGGTGCCGGCGCTGTGGGACCCGGACGCGGTCCGCGCCCAGGCGGTCGCGGCGCGCACCTACGCGGCCTTCGAGCGGACCGCAGCGCCCCGGGGTCGCTACTACCAGCTCTGCGACACCGCGCACTGCCAGGTGTACGGCGGAGCGTCGGTCGAGCACCCGGCGGCGAGCCGGGCGGTCGCGGCCACCGCGAAGCGGATCGTCACGGCCGGGGGGAAGCCGGCGTTCGCGCAGTTCTCGGCCAGCAACGGCGGCTACAGCGCGGCCGGTGACTTCTCCTACCTCAAGGCCCGTCCGGACCCCTACGACGACCTCGCCGCCTGGAAGGTCAGGTTCAGCGGCAGCCAGATCACCCGGCACTGGTCCGGCCTGGGCGACCTGCGGGCCGTCACCGTCACCAAGCGCGACGGGCGCGGGGCGTACGGCGGCCGGGTCCTGGAGCTGGTCGTCCGGGGCTCGGACAGCAGCGTCCGGGTCTCCGGCTCGACGTTCGCCTCCTACCTGGGGCTGCGCGCCAACCTCTTCAGGGTCGCGAGCTGAGCAACGGCCGGAGCACCAACCCGGCCAGCAGCGCCCAGAAGGCGGCCCCGACACCGAGCACCGTGACCCCCGAGGCGGCGATCAGGAAGCACACGGTCGCGGCCTCCCGACCCTCCTCGTCGGCGAGTGCGCCGGCGAGCGCCGATCCCAGGGTGCCCAGCAGGGCCAGACCGGCCGCGGCCTGCATCACGTCACCGGGGGCGGCCGCCACCAGGGCCGCCAGGGCAGAGCAGGCGAGCGCCAGCACCAGGTAGCCGACCGCCGCGGTCGAGCTGGCGATCCACCTCCGGGACCGGTCGGGGCCGGCCGTCGGGCCGCCCGTCAGAGCAGCGGTGATGGCCGCCAGGTTGATCGCGTGCACACCGAGGGGCGCGCCCACCAGAGTGCCCAGACCGGTGACGGTCATCGTCTCGCGCCACGGGACGCGGTAGTCGAAGCTGGCCATCACCGCGACGCCGGGCACGTTCTGAGAGGCCATCGTGACGATGTAGAGCGGGATCGCGATGCTGACCACCGCCTCGAGCGTCCAGTGCGGAGTGGTCCAGGTGAGGCTCGGCAGCAGGTCGCCGGTCGGCACCGAGTCTCCAGCCGCGATGACCACGACGACGAGAGCGACCGCGAGCGCGGCCGGCACCGCCCAACGGCGTGCCACCCGGTGCATCACCAGCCAGATGACGACCACGGGCGCGACGTACTCCGGAGAGCTGACCAGCCCGGTGACCGGAGCCAGGCAGATCGGCACGAGCACGCCGGCGAGCATCGCGCGGGCCAGCGACACCGGGATCCGGGCGATCAGGTCGCCGAGCCACGGCACCAGCCCGGTCAGCACGATCAGGAGCGCGACCACGACGAACGCCCCGACCGCTGCGGGCCAGCCGCCGGCCACGGTCCCGGTCGCGACCAGCAGCGCCGCTCCCGGCGTCGACCAGGCGAGCGAGATCGGGGTCCGGTGCCGGATGCTGAGCCAGAGCATCCCGGCCGCCTGGGTCACACAGGCGGCCAGCAGCCCGGATGCTGCCTGGGCGGGGCTCGCCCCGACCGCGGTCAGGCCGGCGAGCACCACGACGAAGGAGCTGCTGAAGCCGACGATCGCGGTGACGACCCCGGCGACGACCGGGGTGCCTTCGTGCACAGCCATCCGCTGGGGCGATCCCGTCAGGACACCACCAGCACCAGGTCGCCGCCCTCGACGGCCTGGGTGCCGGGGAGCGCGACCCGCTCGATGACACCCTCGACCGGTGCGGTGATCGCGGCCTCCATCTTCATCGCCTCGATCGTGGCCACCGTGTCCCCGGCGGCGACCTTGTCGCCCTCGGCGACGACCACCGTGACGACGCCCTGGAACGGTGCCGCGACCTGACCGGGCTTCGAGGTGTCCGCCTTCTCGGCGACCGCGACCTGAGAGGCGACACTGAGGTCCCGGATGTTCACCGGACGCAGCTGCCCGTTGATGGTGGTCATCACTGTCCGGAAGCCGCGCTCGTCGGGCTCGCTGACCGCCTGCAGCCCGAGGATCAGCGTCTTGCCCTCCTCCAGCTCGACTGCGTGCTCGTCGCCTCGACGCAGCCCGTAGAGGTAGTCGAGAGTCGGCAGCACCGACACGTCGCCGTACCTCGCGCGGGCCTCGCTGAACTCGCGCGTCGGTCCGGGGAAGAGCAGCTCGTTGAGCATCCGGCGGCGGGTGGGGCTGGTGGTGCCGGGCTCGGCGGTGAGGGCCTCGCGTTGCTCGTCGGTGATGTCCTCGGTGGGCGCCTTGTGGCTGCGGCCCGCCAGGGCCTTGGTGCGGAACGGCTCGGGCCAGCCGCCCGGGGGGTCACCGAGGTCGCCGCTGAGGAAACCGATGACGGAGTCGGGGATGTCGAAGGAGCCGGGGTCCTCCGCGAACTCCGCAGGGTCGGCACCGACCGCGACCAGGTGCAGCGCCAGGTCACCGACCACCTTGGACGACGGCGTCACCTTGACGATGTTGCCGAGGATGTCGTTGGCCGCCGCGTAGACGTCCTCGACCTCCTCGAACTTCTCGCCCAGCCCCAGTGCGATCGCCTGCTGGCGCAGGTTGGAGAGCTGGCCGCCGGGGATCTCGTGGCGGTAGACGCGACCGGTGGGCGCGGGCAGCCCCGACTCGAAGGGTGCGTAGACCCGACGAGTGGCCTCCCAGTAGGGCTCGAGGGCGTTGACCGCCGAGAGCGACAGTCCGGTCTCGCGGGGACCGTGGTCGGTGGCCGAGACGAGCGCCGAGATCGGCGGCTGCGAGGTGCTGCCGGCCATCGAGGCGGTCGCGGCGTCGACGGCGTCGACACCGGCGTCGATCGCGGCGAGCAGGGTGGCGAGCTGGCCACCAGCGGTGTCATGGGTGTGCAGGTGCACCGGCAGGTCGAAGCGCTCGCGCAGCGCGGTGACCAGGGTGCGTGCCGCAGGCACCCGCAGCAGCCCGGCCATGTCCTTGATCGCCAGCACGTGGGCGCCCGCCTCGACGATCCGGTCGGCGAGCCGGAGGTAGTAGTCGAGCGTGTAGAGCGACTCGTCGGGGTCCGAGAGGTCACCGGTGTAGCAGAGGGCGACCTCGGCCACCGACGTGCCGGTGGCCCGGACCGCCTCGATGGCGGGGCGCATCTGGTCGACGTCGTTGAGCGCGTCGAAGATCCGGAAGACGTCGATGCCGGTGGCCGCCGCCTCCTCGACGAAGGCGTTCGTGACGTCCGTGGGGTACGGCGTGTAGCCGACCGTGTTGCGCCCGCGGAGCAGCATCTGGAGGCAGATGTTGGGCACCGCCTGGCGCAGCGAGGCCAGCCGCTCCCAGGGGTCCTCGGACAGGAACCGGAGCGCCACGTCGTACGTCGCGCCGCCCCAGGCCTCCAGCGACCACAGCTGCGGCGTGGTGCGGGAGACGTGGCCGGCGACGGCGAGCAGGTCCCGGGTGCGGACCCTGGTCGCGAGCAGGGACTGGTGCGCGTCGCGGAAGGTGGTGTCGGTGACCGCCACGTCCTTCTGCTCGCGCAGCCGGCGGGCGAACTCCTCCGGACCGACCTCGAGCAGCAGCTGTCGGGTGCCGTCGGGGGCCGGCACGTCGAGGTCGACGTCCGGCAGCTTGGTGACCGGATCGAGGCTGACCGGCGCAGCGCCGTACGGCTGGTTGACGGTGACGTCGGCCAGGTAGCTCAGCAGCTTGCTGCCCCGGTCGCCGCTGCCGCGGGCCTGGAGCAGCTGGGGGTGGGTCTCGATGAACGAGGTGGTCACCCGACCGGCGGCGAAGTCGGGGTCGGCGAGCACCGCCTGCAGGAACGGGATGTTGGTGGAGACGCCGCGGATCCGGAACTCGGCGACCGCGCGTCGTGCCTTCTCGACAGCCTTCTCGAAGCTCGGGCCGCGACAGGTCAGCTTGGCCAGCATCGAGTCGAAGTGGGCCGAGACCTCGGCGCCGGTGTAGACCGTGCCGCCGTCCAGGCGCACCCCGCCGCCGCCGGGGGAGCGGTAGGTGGTGATCACCCCGGTGTCGGGACGGAAGTTGTTGGCCGGGTCCTCGGTGGTGATCCGGCACTGCAGCGCCGCGCCGCGCAGGCGCACGGTGTCCTGTGAGAGCCCCAGGTCGGCCAGGCTCTCACCTGAGGCGATCCGCAGCTGAGCCTGCACCAGGTCGACGTCGGTGACCTCCTCGGTGACGGTGTGCTCGACCTGGATCCGGGGGTTCATCTCGATGAAGACGTAGTTGCCGGCCGGGTCGAGGAGGAACTCCACGGTGCCGGCGTTGCGGTAGCCGATCTCGGTGGCGAAGCGGACCGCGTCGGCGCACATCCGGTCCCGCAGCTCGGGGTCGAGGTTGGGGGCCGGGGCGATCTCGACGACCTTCTGGTGGCGTCGCTGCACCGAGCAGTCGCGCTCGAAGAGGTGGATCACGTTGCCGTGGCCGTCGGCCAGGATCTGCACCTCGATGTGGCGGGGCTCAACCACAGCCTGCTCGATGAAGACGGTCGCGTCGCCGAACGCGGCCGCGCCCTCGCGCATGCAGGTCTCGACGGCCTCGCGCAGGTCCTTGGGGTCATCGACGCGGCGCATCCCGCGCCCACCGCCACCGGCGACAGCCTTCACGAAGAGCGGGTAGGGCAGGACGGTCGCCGCCTCGACGAGTGCGTCGACGTCGGTCGAGGGCTCCACGGACGCCAGGGTGGGTACGCCGGCCGCCTTGGCCGCCGCGATCGCCCGGGCCTTGTTGCCGGTGAGGGTGAGCACGTCGGCGGTCGGACCGATGAAGGTGATCCCGGCGTTGGCGCAGGCCTCGGCCAGGGCGGGGTTCTCGGAGAGGAACCCGTAGCCGGGGTAGACGGCATCCGCACCGGATCGCACCGCGACCGCGACGATCCCCTCGGGGTCGAGATAGGCCCGGACCGGGTGCCCGCGCTCGCCGATCTCGTAGGCCTCGTCGGCCTTCAGCCGGTGCTCGGACCAGCGGTCCTCATGAGGGAAGACGGCGACCGTTCGGGCGCCGACCTCATAGGCCGCACGGAAGGCACGGATCGCGATCTCGCCGCGGTTGGCTACGAGCACCTTGGTGAACATGGGCACACGCTATAAGCCCGGGGCACGTTTGAACGAGCGTCTGCCCTCTCGCGAGACACGCTGTAGCGAGACTGTCACGACGGGGAAACACAGTCGTCCAGGAACGGGGTGGTCAGCTCGGGCAGCGCCGCCGTCGCCAGGGCGACGGCAACGCCCTCGGGCACGTCGAGCACGGTGACCGACTGTCGGCCACCGGCCGTGGTGGCGGTCAGCGTGGTGAGACCGGCCCGTCGCTGGAACCAGGTGTCGCGCAGGTTCCACCCGATGACGGCATCGGCGTCGAGCACGTCGCGGCGGCGCTCCAGGGACCCGGACCGGGCGACCAGGTGCCGCCCGACGAGGGCGTGACCCAGCGAGGCAGCCCGGTCCCGGCCCAGGGCGGCCGTCACCAGCGCCAGGGGGAGGCCGACGGCCAGCACCCGGGCGGGCAGCAGGTCGAGACCGACCAGCACCCCAGCTCCCGCCACGAGGAGCAAGGTCGGGACCAGGGCCCGGGTGTAGCGGCGGGTCCGGGCGCGCGGTCCGTGGCCGACCAGCGGCGCCAGCAGCGGCGCCCCGGTGCCGAGCACCTCGGCGGCGACACCGGTCACCACGCCGATCGGCGCCGGCGGCACCAGGAGCGAGTTGCCGGACTCGTCGCGGTCCAGGCCGGTGACGATCGCCGACGTCCGCCCGCCGCCGGCCAACCGGAGTCCGATCGGCTCGCTCACGCTCACACCGCGCACCCGGCTCTCGTCGAGGGTGGTCTCCCGGGTCGTCAGCAGGCCGCGGCTCAGGTGCCAGGCACCACTCGAGGTGCTGGTCGTCGCGGTGTGGTGGGTGAGGGTGAAGCCCCAGTTGGTGATCAGGTAGCCACCGATGGCGAGCAGGGACACCACGAGCGCCAGGACGACGAGCCCGACCGGGACCGCCGCCCACCACGTCCAGCCGGACGCGTCGTCGAGGACCCGGCCGGGGTGCACGACGCCGAAGCCACCGATCGAGTTGACCACCTGGCTCGCGAGCCCGAGCACGGCCGCGGCGATCACCAGCCCTGAGCTGGTGAGCGGCGCGAGGCGCACCCACGCCAGGTCGAGTCGTACGACGACCCGGTCCGGGACTGCGTCCGCCGACCGCTCGGGGTCCTGGTGTCCCGGGTCGGCGTGCACGCTGACCCGGAGCAGGTCGGTCCGCAGTCGGCGAGCCCGGTCGCGCGGCACCCCGTCGAGGTCGAGCTGGTCCTCGTCGTCGGTCGAGGCCGTCCCGGTGCCGATCCGGACGGTGGTCAGGCCCAGCAGCCGGTGGATCGGCGAGGCCGTGAGGTCGACCGTGCGGACCCGGTCCAGCGGGGTCGCCAGCTGGTGCCGGTTGAGCAGACCACGACGCAGCTCCACGCGGCCGTCGGCGATCCGGAAGGAGGTGGTGACGTAGCGCAGCACGCCGAGCACGATCGGGGCGAGGCCGAGCAGCTGCAGCCACCATCCGGGCCCGCCCGCCGCCGTGCCGGCGACGAAGACTCCGAAGAGGACCGGCAGGAAGCGCAGCAGCTCCTTCACCGGGTAGACCAGCAGCATCCGCGAGTCGAGCCGTTGCCACTCGTCGACGTCGGCGAAGGCGTTGCTCACGTGGCATCCCCGGGGACCGCGTCGGTGCGGGCGGTCAGCTCCTCCACGAGCGTCCGGGCCCGGTCACGGTCCAGCCCGACGATCTCGAGGGCACCTGCGGCCGAGGCGGTGGTCACCGTGACGGTGGACAGCCCGAAGAGCCGGGCGATCGCGCCCTCGACGTGGTCGACGGTCTGGATCCGCGACATCGGGGCGATCCGGCGCTCCCGCGCCCACCAGCCGCTCTGCGTGTAGACAGCGGTCTCGGTGATCTCCCAGCGGTGCACGGCGTAGCGCCAGCGCGGCACCACGACGACGTACGACGCCAGGGCGACGCTCAGCAGCACGATCGCCCACCAGGGGATCGCCAGCCAGTCCGTGACCGGGCCGACCACCAGCACGATCGCGATCAGGAGCACGGCCTCGAGCGCGGCGGAGGTGCCCCACATCAGACGGGCGCGCGCACTCACCCGCTGGCCGGGCTCGCGCAGGCGCAGCGCGGGTGCGGGATCCGTCACGAGGCCGAGGGTACGACGGGCACCGTCACCTGAGCCGGTGCAGGCGCTCGACGAGGTCGGGCTCGAGGGCGCCGTACCCGGTCGAGGACCAGGGCTCGGCGTCGGCGTCGAAGTAGTGGACCGGCTTGCCCTCACGGGTGACGCCGAGGATGTCGGGCGTGCGCCCGGCCCCGAGGTCCCGGCGGCAGGACGTGCAGAGCGGGACGTCGAGACGGCGTCCGCCGTGGTCGACCTGACGGCGGGCCGTGGCCCGGCCGTGCAGCGGGTTGAGGAAGCACTGCGCGGTCGGGGTGAAGGGCCGCCCGGCCAGAGCGGCGTCGAGCGCGGCCTCACCGCGCTCCGCGAGCACGAGGGCGCCGACGTCGTCGAGCAGGTCGTCGGTGTCGCTGACCCGGCGCGCGGCGTCGTAGTGGTCGAGGGCGGACTGCCAGGCCGTGGTGTCGGCGCCGGCGCCGATCGCAGTGGCGTCGATGCGCTCGCCGAGGGCGAGCATCGCTCGGTCGGCACGCGCCGCGATCCGGTCTGCGTCGGCCTCGCGCACGCGTTCCAACACCGACTCGGGCAGCGTGTAGTGGCGGCGCGATGCTGGCAGCACCGCCTGCCGCGCGCCGGTGAGGTTCCGCGACCGTCGCCGGAGCAGCACCACGGCGACCACGAGCGCCAGGACGACGCTCAGGCCGCCGACCACCACGCCCGTGCTCGGGCCGTCGTCGGCGGGCGATCCGGTGGTGGTCGCGCCGGTGGTCTCGGCGACCTTCTCCGACACGGTGCCGTCGGCGATCGCGGTGGTGAGCTCGACCAGGCCGGCGCCGAGGTCGGTGGGATGCAGGTCCTCGGCGACCTTGTCGGCGTCATAGGGCAGGTCGAGGCGGGAGCTGTACGACCCCGCCCATTCCTCGGTGTGCAGGTAGTAGGTCCCGTCGGCGGCGGTGTACGACGGCGCGACGTACCACCCGTCCCCGCCGATCTGGTCGTGGACGCGGGTCAGCAGGTCAGCGGCGCTGCCGCCGAACATGTCGTCGTCGCGCAGCGGTAGGGCGATGACGTGCACCGGGGTGTCGATCCGGGCGACGGCCTCCTCGATCGCGGCCTCCTCGGTGGCGTCGACCTGCTGGCGCATGGCGGGCGCGATGTAGACACCGTCCTGCTTCACCTCGTGGACGATCGTGTCCAGGATGCTGTCGTCGGCCACGTGGTCATCCTTCCTTGGGTGGATTGTTCAGGAACCGACGGCCGGTCACCGCGCGCCAGATGGAGTACGCCGCGGCCGCCGCCACCATGATGCCGATGCCGATGAGCAGGCCGGCCACCGTGCCGGCGACGATGCCGGCCCACAGGTCGGAGTCCTCGTCCTCCTCGTCGTCGATGAGCGAATCCTCGTCGAGACCGACGACGAACTCCGTCATCCGGGTCGCCGCGTCGCCCACCTCGACGAGGGGGGGCACGTCGTAGTCGAGCCGCTTGCCCACGCCCGCCGCGGCGTCCGCGTCCTCCGGCCCCTGCCAGACGACGTACACGCCGGGCTCGCCCAGCTCCTCGGCGAAGGTCTCCGACAACGCGAACGAGTACGGCTCCCCTCCAGCCTCCCTGCTGGGACGCCACACCACGACGTGCACGGGGACCGTGGAGCCGGCGATGGTCGACTCCAGGTCCCGCTCGGCGCTTCGCGACATCATCGAGCGACCATCAGGTGCGACGTACACGCTGCTCTCGCGCAGCGCGGCCACTGCCCCCTCGACCCGGTCACCTGGCGGGATCACAGACTCTTGGCCGGCGACGTGGATGTGGTGCACTCCCCAGACGGCTCCGGCCGCGCCGATCGCGAGGGCCGCGATGGCGTCCACGAGCAGCCGGGACTGGCGCCTCATGGCTGCCTCCGGCTGTCGTCGACGTCGCGCCACAGATCGTCGGAGAGCGAGCCGAAGCCGGTCTTCGCCCAGACCGAGTCACCCTCGTAGTACGGCCACGGTCTGCCCCAGAGCCGTCGTACCCGCAACGGTCGGAAGCGTTCGGGATCATCCCGGTCGCGCAGGCAGAGCCGGCACACCGGCACCCGCACCTCGCCATCGCCGGCCGTTGTCGTCAGCTGATGATCGCCCTCGCCGTGGCACGGGTCGAAGAAGCACGGCCGGTACGGCGCGGGGTCGTCCACCGCCCGACGCGCGATGCGCACCAGGACCAGGGCGCCGACCGCGTCGAGCAGGTCGGGCGAGTGCGGGTCGATCACGTCGGGCAGGTCGGCGAGCAGGGCCTCGGCCGTGCTGCGCGAGCCGTCGACGATCTGCATCGCCTCGGTCGACAGGGACCGGTCCCCACGAGACGCCCGTCGGATCGCCGCAGCCAGGTCGTCCAGCTCTCGTTCCGCCGCGGCTCGGACCTCGGGCCCGCGGGACGGCAACGCACCGCCGTTGAACCGTGGGGCACGCTGAGGGGCTGGACGAGGCTTGCGGACCGGGATCGCGGCTTGCTGATCTGGTCCGCTGGTCCGCGGGCGCTCGCGCCGCGCGGCGATCGCGCGCAGGGCCACGAACGCAGCGAACGTCATCACGAGGGCGATCGAGGAGGACACCATGGCATACGTGAAGGGCGTCGGAGGGTCGTCGTACGTCGCCGATCCGCTCGCGGCCCGCACCCACAGATCACCGGTGCGGTAGTCCTCGAGCTCAGCCCTGGGCAGCGGCTCGAGGTCGTTGGCCGCAGTGGCGACCAGCTCGGCGACCTCGCCCGCGACGGCCTGGTGGCGCTCCGCGGAATCGTAGGGAGGTCGGGGATTCACGGAGAAGTCGTACACGTCGGGCAGTCCGGCGCCGTACACCTGCCAGGACAGGTGGCCGACCACCGGGTCGGCCGAGGCGATGTAGAGACCGTCGGTGCCGATCTCGGCGTGCAGCAGGCTGACGAGCTCGCCGGTGGGGTCGTCCTGCCGCAGACCGGCGGGCCGATCCACCAGCGCGACGTAGACGGGGTAGTCGACGGATGCCGCGAGGTCGGTGAGCGCAGCATTCACCTTCGTCGTCTGGCCGTTGCCCAGCATCTGCTGCACCACGACCTGGTCCTCGCGCAGTCGGGCGGCCAGCTCAGGGACCGTGAACGGGCCGTCGTGGGCAGGCTCGTCCGAGCCGTCGAGCATCCCCGAGGTACGCATTGCTCAGTCCCTGATCACACGCAGCGGACTTGTTTCCGGCACCTGAGGCTCCTGCTCTGGTCGGTTCGATCTCCGCCGGGCAGGCTACCGGTCGCTGCCCGTCGGCTCAGCACGGTCCTACCTCGTGGGGATGCCGCCGAGGACGCAGGAGGTTAACAATCGCTAACCTGCGGGTTAGGGTGAGGTTCATGAGCACTCCAACGTCGTTCGAACTGTCGCGCGAGCACGAAGAGTTCCGGCGGTCCGTCCGCGACTTCGCCGAGGCCGAGATCGCGCCGTACGCCGCGACGTGGGACCGCGACCACCACTTCCCGGTCGACGTGGTGCACAAGATGGGTGCTCTCGGGTTGTTCGGGCTCACGGCGCCCGAAGAGTACGGTGGCGCGGGCGAGGACGGCGACTTCACCAGCCTCTGCGTCGCGATCGAGGAGATCGGCCGGGTCGACCAGTCGATGGGGATCACCCTGCAGGCCGCGGTCGGACTCGGTATCAACCCGATCCTCACCTACGGCACCGACCAGCAGAAGCAGACCTGGCTGCCCGACCTGGTCGCCGGGGACCGACTGGCCGGCTTCGGGCTCACCGAGCCCGGCGCCGGCTCGGACGCGGGGGCGACGCGGACCAAGGCGGTGCTCGAGAACGGCGAGTGGGTGGTCGACGGCGCCAAGCAGTTCATCACCAACTCCGGCTCCGAGATCACCAGCGTCGTCACCGTGACCGCGCGCACCGGGGAGCGGCCAGGTCGCGACGGACAGGCCGGCAAGCCCGAGATCTCCACGATCATGGTGCCCAGCGGCACGCCCGGGTTCACGGCCGAGCAGGCCTACGACAAGCTCGGCTGGCGCGCCTCCGACACCCACCCGCTGAGCTTCGCCGGCGCCCGGGTGCCCGAGGCCAACCTGCTGGGGGAGCGAGGCCGCGGTTACGCCCAGTTCCTCGCCACCCTCGACGACGGCCGGGTCGCGATCTCGGCCCTGTCGGTCGGCTGCATCCAGGCCTGCCTGGACCTGAGCGTGCAGTACGCCGGCGACCGGCAGACGTTCGGTGGCCCGATCGGGCGCAAGCAGGGCGTCGCCTTCCAGATCGCCGACCTCGAGGTGATGCTGCACGCGAGCCGGCTGCTGACCTACCGGGCCGCCGCCCTGAAGGACGGGGGCGCGCCGGTCAAGGAATTCAAGCAGGCGGCCGCGGTCGCCAAGCTCTACACCACCGAGTCGGCAGTCACCGCCACCCGGATCGCCACCCAGGTCTTCGGCGGCTACGGCTTCATGGAGGAGTACCCCGTCGCCCGCTTCTACCGCGACGCCAAGGTGCTCGAGATCGGTGAGGGCACCTCCGAGGTGCAGCGGATGCTGATCGCCCGTGGGCTCGGCCTGCCCGTCGAGTGATTGAAGGTGTGACCTCTGACACTTGTGGGTAGAGGCGGTCAGAGCCGATCCCGGCCCGACTCGGAGGTGTCCCTGTGGTTCCGTCCTTCCTCGCCCGTGACCGCATCGTCGCGGGTGCCGGCTACAGCCGATGGCTGGTCCCGCCGGCGGCGCTCGCGGTCCACCTGTGCATCGGGCAGGTCTACGCCACCAGCGTCTACAAGACCGCCCTCGTCGACTACTTCGACACCTCGCTGACCGCGATCGGGGTGATCTTCTCGATCGCGATCGTGATGCTCGGCCTCTCGGCAGCGGTCTGCGGCACCTGGGTCGACCGCAACGGTCCCCGGGCCGCGATGTTCACCGCCGCTTGCTTCTGGGGCTCGGGGTTCCTAGTCGCGGCGCTCGGGATCGGCACCGAGCAGCTGTGGCTGGTCTACCTCGGCTACGGCGTGATCGGCGGCATCGGGCTCGGCATCGGCTACATCTCCCCGGTCTCGACCCTGATCAAGTGGTTCCCGGACCGTCCCGGTCTCGCGACCGGCATGGCGATCATGGGCTTCGGTGGCGGTGCCCTGATCGCCAGCCCTCTCAGTGCCCGGCTGATGTCGCTCTACGACAGTGCGTACGACCCCTCCGACCCGACGTCGGTCGCCAGCGGCCACGCCGTGATGCTCCTGTTCGTCACTCTGGGTGTCGTCTACTTCGCGTTCATGATGTTCGGCGCGTTCACGATCCGGGTGCCCCCCGCCGACTGGCAGCCCGACGGCTGGGACCCCTCCCGGGTCCGGGACAAGAAGCTGGTCACGACGTCCAGCGTCTCGGCGACCAACGCGATCCGTACGCCTCAGTTCTGGTTGCTGTGGGTGGTGCTCTTCTGCAACGTCACCGCCGGCATCGGCATCCTGGAGCAGGCGTCGCCCATGATCCAGGACTACTTCCGCGGCTCCGACGGCACGTCCTCGGTGAGTGCGACTGCGGCTGCCGGCTTCGTCGGCCTGCTGTCGCTGGCCAACATGGCTGGCCGCTTCATCTGGTCCTCGACCTCCGACGTCGTCGGCCGCAAGCCGATCTACATGCTCTACCTCGGTGGCGGGATGGTGCTCTACGCCCTGCTGGCGATTGTCGGGTCCAGCTCGATGGCGCTGTTCGTGGCGCTCGCGGCTGTGATCCTGTCCTTCTACGGCGGTGGCTTCGCCACCATCCCGGCCTACCTGCGCGACCTGTTCGGGACCTTCCAGGTCGGTGCGATCCACGGGCGGCTGCTGATCGCCTGGTCGGCGGCCGGTGTCGCGGGGCCGCTCATCGTCAACGGCTTCCTCGACTCGCAGGGCACCCCGGGGCAGCTCACGGCCGATGCCTACCGTCCCGCGTTCTTCACGATGGTCGGACTCCTCGCCGTCGGGTTCGTCGCCAACCTGCTGGTCCGGGCCGTGGACGCGAAGTACCACGAGTCGGATCCGTCCCCTGATCTCGAGAGGAGTGCCGCATGATCGGCCGGATCGTGGTCGCGTGGGCCCTGGTGGGGATCCCCCTCGCCTACGGACTCGTCGAGACGCTCCGCAAGGCGGCCAATCTCTTCACGGGGTGAGCGGTTAGCCTTGACACCATGGGTAGTCGGTGGCATCGGGTCTTCACCGAGGCCTATCGCTTCCTCGCGGTCGGTGGCGTGGCGACGATCGTCGCCTTCGTCATCTTCAACTTCCTGGTCCACGGCTTCAGCACCGGTCAGAAGGCGTGGCTCGACGGCCAGCCCTACCTCGGCTACGTCATCGCCAACCTGGCCGGGATGGTGGTCAGCTACCGCGGCAGCCGCAGCTGGGCCTTCAAGGACCGACCCCCCACGGCGCCGGACGGTGGCCGCTTGGCGTTCGTGGCGATCAACATCGCGACGATGGCCATCCCGATCAGCTGCCTGTGGCTGAGTCGCAACGTGCTGGGGCTCGACGACCCCTACTCCGACAACGTCGCGGCCAACGGCATCGGCCTGTTCCTGGGCCTGATCGCCCGCTTCTACCTCTTCCGCACCTACGTCTTCCGCCGTCCGGTCGTCCTGCCCGACCTGATGCAGCACCCGCTGCAGGTGCTCGAGATGAGTGAGCTCTCCGAGGCTGAGGATCCTCCCGACCAGGTCAGCGGGCCGCCCACAGATCGATCCACGAGCAGCCCAGCTCGCCCACCAGCTCCCTGAGCAGCGGCAGGCTCACCCCGACCACGTTGTGGTGGTCTCCCTCGATGCCGGTGACGAAGGCGCCGCCGAGCCCATCGACGGTGAACGCGCCGGCCACGTCCAGCGGCTCGCCGGTCGCAACGTACGCCGCGACCTCCTCATCGGTGACGTCCGCGAAGTGGACGGTCGTGGACGCGGTGGCAGCGGCGACCTGACCGGTGCTGGTGTCGCGCAGGCAATGGCCGGTACGCAGGACGCCGGAGCGCCCGCTCATCGCCGCCCAGCGGCGGGTCGCCTCGGCTGCGTCACGCGGCTTGCCGAGAGCCTCGCCGTCGAGCTCGAGCACCGAGTCGCAGCCCAGCACCAGGGCACCGTCGGGTACGCCGTCACCGGAGGCGACCGCCGCGCACTTGAGCTCGGCGAGCTGGAGGGCCAGCTCGGCCGGTGGCAGCCCCTCGAGCTGCGACTCGTCGACACCGGAGACGATCACCAGCGGGTCGACACCGGCGCTGCGCAGGGTGGCCAGTCGGGCAGGGGACGCGGAGGCGAGGACGAGCGTGGTCACGCAGGTGATTCAAGCAGTTCGAGCGACGCGCCGAACGCGCAGGCAGTGAGTGCCGACAACGGGTCACCGGGCTCGACATGGTCGGGGGCGCGCATCGAGAGCATCACGTTGAGCAGCATCCCGTGGGCCACGAAGTCGCGGGCCTGCTCGTCGGTCCAGCCGGTGCGCTTGATGGTGGCGAACACCTCGCCCATGCAGCGGCGGGCCGCGGCGGCGATCTCGTCGACCCCGCCTGCGGTGAAGCCGTGCATCATCACCTGGAGGAAGTCATGGTCCTCGAGCAGCCCGCCGTACGCCAGCCCCATCCGCTCCCGGTCGGCCTCGCTCTCGGGGTCGAACGGGCCGTCGTCGAGGACCGCCGCGAAGACGTCACGGATCCGGCCCACGGAGCGCTCGAAGACCTCGAGGAAGAGCTCGAGCTTGGTCCCGAACATCCGCACCACGTAGGGCTGGGAGACCCCTGCCTCCCGGGCCACCGCGTCGGTGCTGGTGCCGAAGTAACCCCCCTTGGCGAAGGCCCGGGTCGCGGCCCGGAGCACGAGCTCCCGGCGGTCCTCGGCTGACATCCGGCTGACTTTCTGCGGCGACATGCTTGACATGTTATCAGTCGATTACTTACGGTCTGGAGGTAAGTAATCATTCGATGCCTTCTAAGGCAGCCCCTGCTAGCGACGGAGACGCTCATGTCCACACTCGACGCACCCCGGGTCGACCTCCCGGCACCGGTCGCACCCCGGCCCCGGCGGCGGGTGCCGGTCTGGCTCGCGATCGTGGCGGCCTCGCTCCCGATGTTCATGGCCACCCTCGACAACCTGGTGATGACCAGCGCGCTGCCGGTGATCGACGCCGACCTGGGTGCCTCGGTCGGCCAGCTGTCGTGGTTCCTCAACGCCTACACGCTGACCTTCGCGACCTTCATGCTGCCGGCGGCGACCCTGGGTGACCGGCTGGGCCGTCGCCGGATGATGCTCGCCGGGTTGGCGCTCTTCACGCTGGCCTCGATCGCCTCGGCCCTCAGCACCTCCTCCGAAGCGCTGATCGCGGCTCGCGCGGTCCAGGGCCTCGGCGCGGCCGCGATCATGCCGCTGTCGTTGACCCTGCTCGCCGCAGCGGTCCCGCCGGCCATGCGGGCCGCCGCGATCGGCATCTGGGGCGGCGTGTCCGGGCTCGGGGTCGCCCTCGGTCCGGTCATCGGCGGAGCCGTCGTCGAGGGCGTGAGCTGGCAGGCGATCTTCTGGCTCAACGTGCCGGTCGCCCTGGTCGCCGTCCCGCTGCTGCTGGTGGCGATCCCGGAGTCCAGGGGCCCCTGGCAGCGTCTCGACCCGGTCGGGGTGCTCCTCCTCGGCGGTGCCGTCTTCCTCGGCATCTGGGGCATCGTGCACGGCAACGAGGACGGTTGGAGCGACCCGATGGTGCTCGGTCCGCTGGTGCTCGCGGTCGCTCTGCTCCCGGCGTACGTCCTGTGGGCCCGCGGCCGCGCCCACGCCGTGCTGCCCCTGCGTCTCTTCTCCGACCGGGGATTCTCGGTCGCCAACGTCATCTTCTTGATGTTCACCCTCGGCATGTTCGGTGCGGTCTTCCTGCTCGCGCAGTATCTCCAGATCGTGCAGGGATACAGCCCGCTCGAGGCCGGCGTCCGCACCCTGCCCTGGACCGCGGCACCGATGGTGGTCGCGCCGATCGCCGGCGCGCTGGTGGGACGGGTGGGCTACCGGGCGCTGCTCTTCCCGGGCCTGGTCCTGCAGACCGTGTCGCTGGTGTGGTTCGCCGTCGTCACCGAGAACGGCTCGGACTACTCCTCCTTCATCGTGCCGCTGCTGATGGCCGGCGTCGGCATGGGGCTGACGTTCGCGCCGGGCGCCGCGATGGTGCTCGACGGGCTGCCGGACGACGACTTCGCGATCGCCAGCTCGGCCAACTCGACGGTCCGCGAGTTCGGTGTCGCGCTCGGGATCGCGGTGCTGGTCGCGGTGTTCCTCGGCAACGGCGGCCAGCTCACCCCGACCGGGTACGACGGTGCGGTGGGCCCGGCCCTGCTGACCGGCGCTGCCGCGGTCGCGGTCGCGGCGGTGGCCAGCCTGTTCGCCCCCGGCCGGGTGCGGGAGGCCTCGCCTAGGGCATGATGGCGCGGTGCCCACCGAGCAGCGCCCGCCGCGGCTTCCGTTCCTGGTGATCGCCGGTGCGGCGGTCGTCGTGATGGTGCTGCTGCTCGTCCTCTTCGCGGTCGTGGTGCTGCGCGGCTGATCTGGCTGACCCCCTGAGCAGTACCCCGCAGGGAAGGTGGGCGGCTACGTCGAGAGCGTGGTCGCCGGGCCGGGTCACCCGCCGTTGTTAGCATTCCCGGCATGGATCTCCGCGGCGTCGGCCACCGGCTCGCCGACGCGGCCTGACCGCGGATCGGAGCTCGGGATGGACGAGGGGACACAGGCGCCGCGACGGCGCGACCAGGTCATCGGTGACGGGCTGGCGTGGCTGTCGCGCTGGAGCCTGCGCTGGATCCTGATCGCCGGTGGGGCCGTGGTGCTCGGCCTGGTGGTGCGCGAGGTGTGGAGCATCGTGCTGCCCGTCGTGCTGGCGCTGATCGCGACCACCGTCCTGGTGGTGCCGGCACGACTGCTCGAGACCCGTCTGAAGCTCCCAGCGGCGCTGGCCGCCATCAGCGTGATCGTCGGTGCCCTGGCCGTCATCGTCGGGATCGGCTTCGCCCTTGCGCCGTCCGTCGCCGGGCAGTCCGGCGACATCGCCTCCGACGCGTCCACAGGACTTCAGAAGATCCAGGATTGGGTGCAGGACAGCGGGTTCTTCACCAGCGACCAGCTCGACACCGCCATCCAGGCGGCTCAGGACCGGCTCCAGAGCAGCGCCGGGAGCATTGCGTCCGGGGTGCTGACCGGGGTCGGCGCGGTGACGTCCGCGGTGATCAACATCGTGATCACCCTGATGTTGACCTTCTTCTTCCTCAAGGACGGCCGCCGGTTCATCCCGTGGGTCCACGACCTCACCGGCCAGCGGGTCGGGTCGCACCTCGCCGACGTGCTCGGCCGGTCGTGGGAGACCCTCGGCGGCTTCATCCGCACCCAGGCGCTGGTCAGTCTGATCGACGCGATCGGCATCGGGCTGGGCCTGGTGCTGGTCGGCGTACCGCTCGCCATCCCGCTCGCCATCTTGACCTTCTTCGGCGGCTTCGTGCCGATCGTGGGCGCGTTCGTCGTGGGCGCGATCGCGGTGCTGGTGGCGTTGGTCTCCAACGGGGTGACCGGTGCGCTGATCATCCTCGCGGTCATCATCGGTGTGCAGCAGCTGGAGGGCAACGTGCTCTCGCCGTGGCTGCAGTCCAAGAGCATGCGGCTGCACCCGGTCGTGGTGCTGCTGTCGATCACGCTCGGCAGCACGCTCTTCGGGATCTCGGGCGCCTTCCTGGCGGTCCCGACGGTCGCGGTCGTGGCCGTGATCCTGCGCTACCTCAACGAGCTCGTCGACGAGGAGACCGCGCCGCCACCCGGCCTCGAGCAACCCCAGGCCGACGCCGAACCTGCCTGAGGGCCAGTCTTGAGGTTCGAGCGTGACGTCACCCGGTTGTTGCCGTGGGAGAGAGTGGGGCCGTGACACCCGAGCCGATGCGACGCCCAGCACTCGAGCCTGCGCCTCTCGCCGCGCTGACACCTGATCTGGTCGTGGAGGTCCTCGAGACCACGACCTCCACCAACGCCGTCGCGGCCGAGCGCGCCCGGTCCGGGGCACCCGAGGGGACGGTGGTCGTCGCCGAGCACCAGAGTGCCGGCCGTGGTCGGCTGGACCGCAGCTGGCAGTCGCCGCCCCGCTCCGCCGCGATCTTCTCGGTCGTGCTGCGTCCCGTCGTACCCCTCGAGCACTGGCCGTGGCTGCCGCTGCTCACCGGCTACACGATCGGCAAGGCGCTGCGCGCCGAGGGGTACGACGTCGGGGTCAAGTGGCCCAACGACCTGCTGCTCGGCGATCGCAAGATCGCCGGCATCCTGGTCGAACGGATCGACACCCCCGACGGGCCTGCTGCGGTGGTCGGGGTCGGGCTCAACGTGAGCCTGACGGCCGAGGAGCTGCCGGTGCCGACCGGCACCTCGCTGGCGCTGGCCTCCGGGATCGAGCCGGACCGGACCGCGCTGCTGGTGGCCGTGCTGCGCTCGCTGCGGGAGGCGTACGACGCTTGGCAGGTCGGCGGGGACGCGGCGACCGCGCACCTGCGGACGTCGTACGCCGCGGCCTGCGTGACGGTCGGACGTGACGTGCGCGTCGAGCTGCCGGCAGGTCCCGCGCTCGTCGGGCGGGCGACCGGCATCGATCCAGGCGGGCGGCTCCTGGTGCTCGGACCCGACGGCGAGGTGGCCGTCGGTGCGGGCGACGTCATCCACGTGCGCGCCACGGATCGGTGACATGATCGGGCCGTGGCGATTTCGAGGAGACTGCTCAACGACGGCGAGAACGTGGTGATCGACACCCGCACCCACGTCAAGGCGCTGCTGTGGCCGCTCGTCGTGCTGGTGGCGCTCCTCGCCCTCGGGACATGGGTCCAGACCGCCGTCGACGAGGACCTGTTCACGCTGGTCGTCTGGGTCGTGGTCGCGCTCGGGATCGTCTGGTTCGTGCTGCGGCCGGCCGTCATGTGGGCGACCGCGACCTACACGTTCACCGACCGACGCCTGATCACCCGCAGCGGGGTGATCGTGCGTCGCGGCCATGACATGCCGCTGTCCCGGATCAGCGACATCGCCTACGAGTTCGGCCCGATCGACCGGATGCTCGGCTGCGGGACCCTGGTGATCTCCGACGCGAGCACGCACGGCCAGATCAAGCTCCACGACATTCCCCGGGTCGAGGAGACCCAGCGACAGGTCAACACCCTCCTGCAGAAGATCCACGATCCGTCGGCAGGACATGAAGGCACCTGAGTCGGCCGGGGCGCCCGAGCCGGAGAAGGTGATCGCGGTCGACGATCTCGAGCGGGCCATCCTCGGTCAGGAACCGGTCTTCAACGCCCAGGAGGTGTCCGACCGGACCGGCGTCAGCGTCGAGGAGTCCCGTCGGCTCTGGCGGGCGCTCGGCTTCCCGGAGTACGGCCTCGAGACGGCGTTCACCGATGCTGACGCCGACGCGATCTCGACCCTCGCCGGTCTGGTGCGCACCGGCATGCTCGACTTCGACCTGGTCGTCAACATCACCCGTGCGCTCGGCCAGACCACCGCCCGGCTCGCGGACTGGGAGGTCGCGACGCTGGTGCACGAGCTCGACGAGCTCTCCGTCGAGACCGGTACGTCGAGCTCGCGGTCCGGCTCGGCGCTGCGGCTCATCGAGGAGACCAACGGTCCCTTCGAGGAGCTGCTGATCTACGCCTGGCGCCGCCACCTGGCCGCCGCAGTGGCGCGGGTCGAGGCGCTACGGGCCAACGAGGAGGACCTCAACACCGTGCAGCTGACGGTGGGGTTCGCTGACATCGTCAGCTTCACCGCGCTCTCCAACCGGCTCAGCGAGGAGCGGATCGGTGACCTCGTCGAGCTCTTCGAGGGTCGCTGTGCCGACGTCGTCGCGTCCCAACGCGGCCGGATCATCAAGAGCATCGGCGACTCGGTGCTGTTCGTCGCCGACGACCCGATCCGGGCCTACGACATCGCCGAGGGGATCATCAACGTGGTCGGCCGCGACCCGCGGATGCCTGACGTCCGACTCGGCCTGGCGAGCGGGTCGGTCGTGATGCGCCTGGGCGACGTCTTCGGCCCACCGGTCAACCTCGCGGCGCGGCTGACCGCGGTCGCCCGGCGCAACCGGATCATCATCGACGATGCCTCCGCGCGGCTGCTGCCCGCGGACCAGTTCGAGACCCGGCCGCTCCCGGCCCGCCCGGTGCGCGGTTTCGGGATCGTCGAGCCGGTCGCGGTCCGCCGGGCCTGACCTGGTCTGGAGCGGTCGGCACTATTTTCGGCAATCGGCCCCGCGAGGAGGAACGTGTTCCTACGGTGGTCCCGTGATCGAGGTGCAGGACATCCGGCTGGATCCGGATGACCGCCGTGTGTGGCGGGGTCCGGAGGAGGTCCTGCTGACCCGCAAGGAGTTCGACCTCGTCCACCTGTTGATGTCCCGGTCCGGCGAGATCGTCAGCCGCCAGGACCTGATGGAGCAGGTCTGGCACACGTCCTTCTTCACCTCCTCGAAGACCATCGACGTGCATCTCGGCTGGGTGCGTCGCAAGCTCGGCGACGACACCCGTCACCCGCGCCTGATCACCACCATCCGTGGGCAGGGCCTGCGCTTCGAGACCGAGGACCTCACCGGCTGACGGTGCCCCTAGGCTGGTCCCGTGCCTGCGACCCAGGGGATCGCCCCGACCCTCGCTGTCATCGGTGGCGGTCAGCTGGCCCGGATGATGGCCGCTCCCGCCAATGCACTCGGCCTCCCGCTCCGCCTGCTGGCCGAGGCCGAGGGCGTCTCGGCGGCCCAGGTGATCCCCGACCAGCTGGTCGGCGACTACCGGGACCTCGAGTTGCTGCGCGAGGTCACCGCGGGGTGCGCGGTCGTCACCTTCGACCACGAGCACGTGCCCACCGAGCACCTGCACGCGCTCGAGGCGGGCGGCATCGCCGTACGTCCCGGGCCGGAGGCGCTGGTGCACGCCCAGGACAAGGGCGTGATGAGGGTCAGGCTCGCCGAGCTCGACGTCCCGTGCCCGCGCAACGCGATCGTGGGGTCGGTCGCGGAGGTGGTGGACTTCGGCTTCCCGTGCGTGCTCAAGACCACCCGTGGTGGGTACGACGGCAAGGGTGTCTGGGTCGTCCGCAGCGCTACGGACTGCACCGAGCCGTTCGAGGTGGCAGGCGCCTCCGGTGTCCGGCTCCTGGCCGAGGAGCTGGTCGACTTCCGCCGCGAGCTCTCGGCCCTCGTGGCCCGCTCGCCGAGCGGCCAGGCGGCGGCGTACCCCGTCGTGGCCTCCACCCAGAAGGACGGCATCTGTCACGAGGTGATCGCCCCGGCGCCCGACCTGACCCCTGAGCTGTCCGGGCAGGCCCAGCAGATCGCGCTCCGGATCGCCGGCGCGCTCGACGTCACCGGAGTGCTGGCCGTCGAGCTGTTCGAGACGACCGACGGACGGGTGCTGGTCAACGAGCTGGCGATGCGGCCCCACAACACCGGTCACTGGAGCCAGGACGGTGCGGTCACCTCACAGTTCGAGAACCACCTGCGTGCCGTGATGGACCTCCCGCTCGGCTCGCCGGCGCCCCGTGCCCGCTGGACGGTGATGGTCAACATCCTCGGTGGCCCCGACGCGACGGTCGGTCGGCTGTACGACGGCTTCCCGCACGCGCTGGCCCGCGACCCCCACCTGCGGGTGCATCTCTACGGCAAGGACCTGCGGCCCGGCCGCAAGGTCGGCCACGTCAACGCCTACGGAGACGACCTCGACGACTGCCTCGAACGAGCACGGCACGCCGCCGCGTGGTTCCGCGGCGACCTGGGAAACGAGAGTGAGTGACGACATGACGGCACGCGTGGGCATCGTGATGGGGTCGGACTCCGACTGGCCCGTGATGAAGGCGGCCGCCGAGGCGTTGGCCGAGTTCGACGTCGACCACGAGGCCGACGTCGTCTCCGCGCACCGGATGCCCGAGGAGATGCTGGCCTACGGCAAGGAGGCCGCCGGCCGCGGGCTGTCGGTGATCATCGCCGGCGCCGGGGGAGCCGCGCACCTGCCCGGCATGCTCGCCGCCGTCACCCCGCTGCCCGTGATCGGGGTGCCGGTGCCGCTGAAGTTCCTCGACGGGATGGACTCGCTGCTCTCCATCGTGCAGATGCCTGCCGGGGTCCCCGTCGCCACGGTGGCGATCGGGGGCGCCCGCAACGCCGGACTGCTGGCCGTCCGGATCCTGGCCGCGAGCGACACGGCGCTCCAGGAGCGGATGACCGCCTTCCAGGCCGAGCTGAAGGCGTCGGCGCAGGAGAAGGGGAAGTCCGTCCGCCACGACGCCGGCCCGCAGCGACTCGGCTTCTGAGGTCACGGCGGCGTGCGGTCGCTACTCGACCGGCGAGAGGTCGACGATTCGAGGGTCAGTCGCCGCGGACCCGGCCGCGGAGCGACTTGGTGTGACCTCGTTGCTTCTTCGCCTCGAGACGCCGCTCCTTGGACCCACGGGTGGGCCGGGTGGCTCGGCGCGGTGGGGGAGGAGGGGCGAGAGCCTCGCGCAACCGGTCGGCGAGGCGCTCACGGGCGGCCACCCGGTTGCGGTGCTGGGAGCGGTGCTCGGAGGCGACGATGCTGACCACCGGTCCGCCCAGTCGTCGGGTCGCCCGGGTGCGCTGGGAGTCGGTGAGCGCGCTCGAGGCAGCGAGGTCGAAGAGCAGCTCGACCCGGCTGTCCGCGGTGTTGACCGACTGTCCACCCGGCCCTGGAGAACGCGAGAAGCGCTCGGCCAGCTCGCCGGCCGGGATCACCAGCCCGTCGGGCAGCCCCGGCCCGGCCGGTACGTCGAGGTCGCTGCCCGGTCCGGCGCGCTGGCTCACGGTCGTCGGCGCCACTCGATAGCGGGGCAGGTGTCCATGACCATCGGGACCCCGGCGGCGGTGGTCCGCTCGAACGCGGCGTCATCGACCACTCCGAGCTGGAACCACACCCCGCGGGCGCCGATCGCGACCGCCTGGTCGGCGAACTCGCCGGCCGCGTCCGAGCGGCGGAAGACGTCGACCACGTCGATCGGGAAGGGCACGTCGGCGAGCACGGGGTAGCCCTGCTCGCCGAGCACCGTCGGGGCGCTGGGATGGATCGGCACGATCCGCTTGCCGCGCTCCTGGAGCAGGGCCGCGATCTGGTACGCCGTACGGCTCGGATTCCCCGAAAGCCCGACGACCGCCCAGGTGTCGCAGTCGTCGAGCATCAGACGTACGGCGTCGGTCGGCTGCCAGTCGTTCATGGCTCCAGCCTAGACACGCACCCGACGACGGGACGCTGACAAATCCGGGATCGCGGAGAGTTTCCGTCCGATTCCGCGACACGTTCGGTGTGACGCACGTTACGGTGACGCGACTTGCTACCTCGGGGTGGCGCCATCGAGTTGCTCGGGAGGGAGCACCATCATGAATCTTCGTCTCATCTCCACACGCTTCGCCGTCGCCGGCGTCAGCACCGCCGTGGCTGCCAGCGCCATGGTCGGCCTGGCCAGCACCGCCGCCGACGCCGCCACCGGCACCGCCACCTACACCTGCACGGCCGTCGGTCAGAGCTTCGACGTGCCGATCTCGGCAACCGGCAACATCCCGGCCGCGGTGCCGTCCGGCTTCCCGGTCCCTGCCGGCCTGCTCCCGGTCACCGTCGACGTCACCGCCCCGGCCTCGGTCGTCGGCCTCCTGAAGTCGATCGGAGCCACCGAGCTCGGCATGAGCTCCAAGAACTTCAACCTGAGCATGGGCGCCACCAAGATCCCGGTGGTCGGCATCTCGGCGCCCGATGCCACGATTCCCGACTCGGGCGACATGGTCCTCACCTCGGCCGGCTCCACGACCGGCAAGTTCGTGGTCCCGAAGGCCGGCACCTACAAGGTGAAGCTGCCGTCCTCCGTCGTCCTCACGCTGACGACGGACTCGGCGCTGGCTCCGTCTGTCGACGCGACCTGCGCGCTCAAGGCGGGCGAGACCGGCATCGTCACCACCGTCGTGGTGAGCAAGCAGGGTGTCACCGTCACGGCCGTGACCCCGAAGCCGGTCGCGAAGAACAAGGTCGCCAAGGTCCCCGTGAAGGTCAAGGGCCAGTACGCCGCTCCCACCGGCAAGGTCGTCGCCAAGGAGGGCAAGAGGATCGTCGGCACGGGCACCCTGAAGAAGGGCAAGTCCACCACCAGCGCCGTCACGGTCACCCTGAAGAAGCTGAGGCCGGGCAAGCACACCATCGTGCTGAAGTACTCCGGTGACGCCTCGACCAACAAGGGCAACGCGACCGTCAAGGTCACCGTCAAGAGGAGGTAACCACCCCCGCTCGACCACGAAGGCCCGGCCGGGTCCATCCCGGCCGGGCTTTCGCATGCCCGGCTCACCGACCGTGGTTACCCGTGCGTAAAATCCGGGCCATGAGCTCCGAGTCCGACTTCTACGCCCTCTCCGAGGAGCACCAGGCGATCCGCGAGGCCGTCCGCGCGGTCTGTGACGCCAAGGTCGCTCCGTACGCCGCCGACGTGGACGAGAACGCCCGCTACCCCCAGGAGGCAGCCGACGCGCTGCTGGCCGCCGACTTCCACGCACCCCACGTGCCGGAGCAGTACGGCGGCGCCGGCGCGGACGCACTCGCCACCGTGCTGGTCATCGAGGAGGTCGCCCGCGCCTGCGCGTCGAGCAGCCTGATCCCGGCGGTCAACAAGCTGGGCTCGCTGCCGGTGCAGATCTCGGGCTCGGAGGAGCTCAAGCAGAAGTACCTCGGCAAGCTTGCGGCCGGTGAGGGCGGCTTCTCCTACTGCCTCTCCGAGCCGGATGCGGGTTCGGACGCGGTGGGGATGAAGACCCGTGCGGTGCGCGACGGAGACGAGTGGGTGCTCAACGGCGTCAAGCGCTGGATCACCAACGCCGGCGTCTCGGAGTTCTACACGGTGATGGCCGTGACCGATCCGGAGAAGCGGAGCAAGGGCATCTCGGCGTTCGTGGTCGAGAAGTCCGACGAGGGCGTCAGCTTCGGTGCCCCGGAGAAGAAGCTCGGCATCAAGGGCTCCCCGACCCGCGAGGTCTACCTCGACAACGTGCGGATCCCCGCGGACCGGATGATCGGCGCCGAGGGTACCGGCTTCGAGACCGCGATGAAGACCCTCGACCACACCCGGGTCACGATCGCCGCCCAGGCGGTCGGGATCGCCCAGGGGGCGCTCGACTACGCGCTGGGCTACGCCCAGGAGCGCAAGCAGTTCGGCAAGCCGATCGCGGACTTCCAGGGTCTGCAGTTCATGCTCGCCGACATGGGCATGAAGGTCGAGGCGGCACGGCAGATGACCTACGCCGCGGCCGGTCGCTCCGAGCGTGGCGACAAGGACCTGACGTTCTTCGGTGCGGCGGCCAAGTGCTTCGCCTCCGACGTCGCCATGCAGGTGACCACCGACGCCGTCCAGGTGCTCGGCGGCTACGGCTTCACCCGCGACTACCCGGTCGAGCGGATGATGCGCGACGCCAAGATCACCCAGATCTACGAGGGCACCAACCAGGTCCAACGGATCGTGATGGCCCGCCAGCTGCTGGCGGGGGTGCAGTCCCAGCTCTGAGCGCGGGTCAGGCCGCCACAGCCCGCGCAGGTCCCAGGGTGCCAGCTCGCGGGGCCGCTCTGCTCGGTCATCAGGTGTATCCGGAGCTCGTCATGCCGGGGCAGGTGCCCCGATGGTGCCCACCTCATCGCTACCGTCGCCGTCATGGGTCGGATGATCGAGATCAGCACCGAGGACGGCACCGCCGAGGCCTACCTGACGGGAGAGCCCGGCAGGCCTGGGGTCCTGCTCTACGTCGACGCCATCGGGTTGCGGCCGCAGATCGAGGGCATGGCCGACCGGATCGCGTCGTGGGGGTACGTCGTGCTAGTCAGCGGCCGGCGCGCCCCGCACGTCTTCCACCGCGACGGCCGGGCCGCGGACCTCGCGCCGGAGGGTGACCTGCGCGACGCCGGTGCCCGCGAGGCGTTCTTCTCCGGCGGCGTGATGGCTCGGGTGGGCGCGCTCACCCCGGACAGGTCGGGCCCGGATGCGGTGGCCTGGGTCGGCGAGCTCGAACAGCACGCCGGCGCCGGTCCGCTGGGCGTCGTCGGCTACTGCATGGGCGCCCGGCTCGCCGTCCGCACCGCCGGCCAGTTCCCGGGGACGGTGGCCGCCGTCGGCGGCTTCCACGGCGCCCGGCTCGTGACCGACGCCCCGGACAGTCCGCACCTGGCGATCGCAGGGTCCACCGCGGCGTACGTCTTCGGGCACGCCGACCAGGACCCGTCGATGCCGATCGAGGACGTCGAGGCGCTCGAGCAGGTCCTGCAGGACACCGGGCGCGAGCACGTCAACGAGATCTACGCGGGTGCCGCGCACGGCTACTCGATGGCCGACACGTCGGTGTACGACGAGGCAGCGACCGAGCGACACTTCCGCGTGCTGCAGGACCTCTTCGCGCGGACGCTCTAGCCTGTCCCGGTGACCGGACAGGTCCCGCCGTACGACCGCGGCGAGCTCGAGGCGCTCCAGCTGGAGCGGCTCCGCGCCACGCTGCGGACGGCGTACGAGCGGGTGCCCCACTACCGACGGGCGTTCGACGAGTCAGGTGTGCGTCCCGACGACCTGGCCTCGCTCGCGGACCTCACCCGCTTCCCGTTCACGACCAAGGCGGACCTGCGGGCGAACTACCCGTTCGGCATGTTCGCGGTGCCGCGCGAGCAGGTCGTGCGGGTGCACGCGTCCAGCGGCACCACCGGCAAGCCGACGGTGGTGGGCTACACCCTGGAGGACCTTGACACCTGGGCCGAGCTGATGGCCCGCTCGATCCGTGCGGCCGGCGGGCGGCCGGGCGACCTCGTGCACGTCGCGTACGGCTACGGGCTCTTCACCGGCGGGCTCGGTGCGCACTACGGCGCCGAGCGCCTCGGCTGCACGGTCGTGCCGGTCAGCGGCGGCATGACCGAGCGCCAGGTCCAGCTGATCGTCGATTTCGGACCACGGGTGATCATGGTGACGCCGTCGTACTTCCTGGCCATCCTCGACGAGATGGACCGCCAGGGCATCGACCCGCGGAGCACCAGCCTCGAGGTCGGGATCTTCGGTGCCGAGCCGTGGACCGACGAGATGCGGCGGGCGGTCGAGGCGCGGTCCGGAATCCGCGCGGTCGACATCTACGGGCTGTCCGAGGTGATGGGACCAGGGGTGTCGCAGGAGTCTGGGGAGACCCAGGACGGTCTCCACGTGTGGGAGGACCACTTCCTGCCCGAGGTCGTCGACCCGGTCACCCTGCAACCGGTGCCCGACGGCGAGCCCGGCGAGCTGGTCTTCACGTCGCTGTCCAAGCAGGCCATGCCGGTGGTGCGCTATCGCACCCGCGACCTGACCCGGCTGCTGCCGGGCACGGCGTACCCCGCGTTCCGGCGGATGGAGAAGGTCACCGGACGCACCGACGACCTGATGATCGTGCGGGGCGTCAACGTCTTCCCCTCCCAGGTCGAGGAGCTGATCCTGGCCGTCGAGGGGCTCTCGCCGCACTACCTCTGCGTGCTGACCCGACCTGGCAACCTCGACGAGCTGACCGTGCAGGTCGAGGCCACCGCGGAGTCGTTCGACGCCGGGCTCGCCGGCCTGCTCGAGGAGCGCATCAAGGCCCGGATCGGCGTCACCGCCCGGGTCGAGGTGCTGGCGCCGTACGGTCTCGAACGCTCCCTGGGCAAGGCCAAGCGGATCAGCGACCGACGCTGATCAGAAGACGTCAGGCAGCTCGGAGGCCGAGCCGGTGAAGTCCGGAGTCCGCTTCTCGAGGAACGCCGCCACGCCCTCCTTGCCGTCGCCGATCGACTGCCAGTACATCGCGAGCGAGTCGGACAGGTGCGCCTCGAGGGGGTCGGCGGCGGCACTGTTGCGGTAGAGCAGTCGCTTGGCCAGGCCGAGCGCGGCAGGGGAGCGGTTCACCACGAACGACCGGGCCAGCTCCTGGGCGGCCGGCAGCAGGTCGTCGGGCTCGTGCAGGCTGCGCAGCAGCCGGCCGGCCAGGGCGACGTCGGCGTCGAGGATGTCGGCGGAGTAGACCCACTCGAGGGCCTGCTGGATGCCGACGATCCGCGGCAGGAACCAGCTCGACGCGGCCTCCGGCACGATTCCGAGCCGACCGAAGACGAACCCGATCCGGGCCCTCGTCGAAGCCAGCCGCAGGTCCATCGCCAGCGTCATGGTGGCGCCGATCCCGACCGCCGGGCCGTTGATCGCGGCGATCACCGGCTTGGGCAGCGCGTGGATGGCCAGGGTGACCTTGCCGCCGGTGTCCCGGACCCCGTCCTGGTAGGGCGCCTCGTCGTACGCCGCGCGGAACTCGGCGACGCTCGGACGCGCCGACTCGTCGAGGCCGAAGACGTTGCCGTCGGCGGAGAGGTCCATGCCGGCACAGAACGCACGCCCCGCCCCGGTGACGACCACGGCGCGCACGTCGTCGGACCAGGCGTCGGTGCGGAAGACCTGCTCCAGCTCGCGGGCCATCGTCACGTTGAAGGCGTTGAGCTGGTCGGGCCGGTGCAGCGTGAGGGTGGCGACGCCGTCGTCGTCGATGGTCCAGGTCAGGGTCTCGAAGTCGCTCATGGTCCTATCCGGTGACGCGCTTGGGAAGGCCTGTCGGCGTGCACAGGGACTTCGGGATCTCGTCGGTGTTGTCGGTCTTGATGTAGTCGAACATCTGCTCCGAGCGCTCGGGGTCCCAGTTGACGGCGAGGTCGGAGATGGGGACGCCGCAGGTCAGGCCGTTGTCGCCGTTGACCTGGGTCATCGCCAGCGCCCAGCGCGCGGCGCCGACAGGGGTCATCCCCTCGCCGAACGTGAAGGTGTCGGGCATCGCCATCATCACGTCCCAGTAGCGGAACGGGTTGATGAACGTCCACGGGGAGAGCACCTCGGAGCCGACAGCGGAGACGACCTCCCGCTGGTGCTTGGCCCGGGTGATGTCGCCGTAGCGGGGGTCGGAGTGCCGGGAGCGCGCGTAGCCGAGCGCGACCCGGCCGTCAGCCTCCTGGCAACCCTTCTTGATGTTCAGCCCGGCGAGCCTGTCCTTCATCCGGAAGGTCGGGCAGATCTCGATCCCACCGACGGCGTCGACCAGGCTGACGACGCCACCGAGCCCCACCTCGGCGTACTGGTCGATGCGGATGCCGGTCTCCTGCTCGATGGTCTCCACCAGCAGCGTCGGCCCGCCGTACGCGTAGGCGGCGTTGATCTTGCCGGTCCCGTGCCCGGGGATGTCGACGATCGAGTCGCGGGGGATCGACATCAGCAGGTTGGGTCCGGAGCCGGTGTGCATCAGCATGATGGTGTCGGTGCGCTGGCCGCCGGCGTTGCCGGTGGCGTACTCCTTGCGCTGCGCCTTGGTGAGGCCCTTGCGGGAGTCGCTGCCCACCATCAGGTACGTCGTGCCGGGCTGCTCGTCGGGGCGGCCGGCCTTCGGCTCGAACTCGACCTTGTCGACCTTGGTCCACGCCCACAACGGCACCGCGACCAGGTAGACCGCCCAGAGCAGCAGCAGCACCAGCACGATCCGGAGCCAGAACCGGAAGCCGCGGCGACGCCGCGGCCGGCCCGGCCGGACCGGTGCCGGGTCGACGGGGGGCCGGCCGGGAGGTGTCGAGCCGGAGGACGTCGGGGGCGGCACCACCACCGGCCGCACGGCCGTCGGATCGGTCGGCCGCGCCATCGTCGGCATCACCCGGGTCTCGTCCGGACGGGGCTCGCGAGGGGTGCCGCCGGCATCCGGCTGGCCCCCGCTCGGGTCGGACTCGCCGTAGAGCCAGCTGGATTCGGGAGACCCGTCCCCGGGGTCGCCGTCTCCGCGAGGACGATCGTTCATGGCGCCGAACCTACCGTGCGGGCGGTTCTGGAGGCTTCGGCGCGTCGTGTCCAGTGTGGCCCTTGTGACTGGTGATACTTGCGGACAGCATCATCCTTCCCCGTTTCACCGCTCAGCAGAGAGGCGTCTCGATGCCGCCCGAATCTTCCCCCGGGTCGCACGACAGTCAGGTACCGCGCTCCGCCGCGAGCGAACGCGCCGCGCGGGTGCGCTTCCGCCGCGCCATGTCCCTGATGTTGATGACCCTGGTGCTTCCCGGGTCCGCGCAGCTGGTCGCCGGCAACCGCCGGGTCGGTCTGGTCGCGCTGCGGATCTGGTTCGTCGTCGTGGCCACCTTCGTGCTCACGGTCGTGGTCGGCGCGTTCTGGCACAGCCTCTTCTTCAGGCTCGGCTTCGACCCGGCGGCACTGCTCTGGTTGCGGCTGCTGCTGACGGCGCTGGCGATCGGCTGGGCGCTGCTGTTCTTCGACGCGTGGCGGCTGGGCCAGCCCCTCACCCTCAGCATCGGCCACCGCCGGGCCGCGATCCTCACCAACGGCGTGCTCAGCCTGACCATCGCGGCGGCGCTGCTCTTCGGTGCCCACATGGTCGGTGCACAGCGGGGCCTGGTGCTCGCGATGTCCGGCGACGGAGCCGTGACCGGAGCCCACCACGGTCGCTACAACGTGCTGCTCCTCGGCGGCGACGCCGGCAAGGGCCGCACCGGCCTGCGTCCCGACTCGATGACGGTCGCGAGCATCGACGCCGACACCGGTCGGACGGTGCTGATCGCGCTGCCGCGCAACATGGGCAACGTCCCCTTCGTCAAGGGCTCGGCGATGCGCCAGCAGTTCCCGGACGGCTTCGACGCCGACTACCTCAACGGGGTCAGCACCTGGGCCACCGACAACCCCGGCCTGTTCCCCGGCTCCGACACCCCCGGCGTCGATGCCACCGTGATGGCCATCGAGGGCATCACCGGCCTCAAGATCAACTACTGGGCCATGGTCAACCTCGCCGGGTTCAGCGGGCTCGTGGACGCCGTCGGCGGCGTCACCCTCAACGTGCGTCAGCCGATCCCGGTGGGTGGCCTCGGCTCCGACGTCACCAGCTACATCCAGCCCGGGGTCCGCAAGCTCGACGGACACGACACGCTCTGGTTCTCCCGGGCCCGCAACGACTCCGACGACTACTCCCGGATGGCGCGCCAGAAGTGCGTGATGAACGCGATGCTCCAGCAGATCAGCCCGCAGGTCGCCGTCCGCAACTTCGCGGACATCGCACAGGCCGGGTCCGACATGGTCTCGACCAACATCCCGTCCAGCGAGTTCTCCGAGTTCATGCAGCTCGCGCTCAAGGCACGCAACGAGAAGGTGTCGACGCTGTCGCTGGTGCCGCCGCTGATCAAGAACACCGCCGACCCCGACTTCACGCTGGTCCGGGCCAAGGTCGCCGAGGCGATCGACCGAGCCGAGGGGACTGCCAAGGCCGCACGCACGAGCACCAAGTCCGGCAAGAAGAAGTCCGAGGTGGTCACCGGAGGATCGGTCGGCTCGCTCAAGGCCGGCTACGCCGCGAACGCCGCCGACGACCTCGGCTCTGCCTGCTAGTGCCGTCGTCCTAGGGTGGTCGCCGTGACCGACCGGCCCGACGACACCGCAGCAGCTCCGTCCATCGTCGCGGTCGTCGTCACCTTCAACCGGCTCGGCCTGCTGCAGCGGCTGCTGCCGCGCCTCGAGGCGGTGCCCGGGCTGGCGGAGATCCTGGTCGTCGACAACGCCTCCACGGACGGCACGTCGCAGTGGCTCGCAGGCCCGGACGACGGCCGGGTCCGGGCCCGCACGCTCGCCGAGAACACCGGGGGAGCCGGTGGGTTCCACGACGGACTGGCCTGGGCGCTCGAGCGGGACGCGGACCTGGTCTGGCTGATGGACGACGACGGTGTCCCGGAGCCCGACTGCCTGGCGGCACTGCTCCGGCACCGGGACCTCGACTTCTGGGGCCCGGCGGTCCTGGCCGAGCAGGACCCGTCCCGGCTGTGCTTCCCGATCCGGCTGCCCGGCAGCACCCGCGTCGTCCACCGGATGAGCGACGTGGAGCGGGCCGCCGAGGACGGTTTGATCCCAGGGGTGGTGATCCCGTTCAACGGGGTCCTGGTCACCCGCGACCTGGTGGAGCGGATCGGGTTGCCCCGTGCGGAGTTCTTCATCTGGGGCGACGACGTCGAGTACCTCTGGCGGGCCGAGAGCATCGGTGCCCGGATCGCGACCGTCGTCGACGCGCGCTTCCTGCATCCCGCGACCGACGACCTCGGCACCCCGATGGCGTTCGGCCGGACGACGTACAACCACAGCCCGAGCGACCTCAAGCACTACTGCATGGCCCGCAACAACCTGCTCAACCTGCGTGCCTACCGCGGCTGGCCGCACGCGCTGGCGTTCGTCGCCAAGACGGTGTGGTTCTACACCTTCACCCGACCGGACCCGGGGCGCATCGTGCTCAGCCTGCGGGCGATGTACGCCGGCCTGCGCGGCGACTTCACCGGGCACCGCAGGTTCCTGCGATGAGCCGGGAGCGCGTCGCCGTCGTGGTGGTGACCTACAACCGTGCGGACCTCCTCGTCCGGATGCTCGTCGGGCTCGCCTCCCAGACCCGGCCGGCGGACGCGATCTTCGTGATCGACAACGCCAGCAGCGACCACACCCGCCAGGTGCTCGACGAGGAGGCCCTCGCTGTGCGCCCCGCGCTGCCGCTGCTGGTGACGCACACGGAGGACAACCTCGGCGGCGCCGGCGGCTTCCACCTCGGCGTCCAGCAGGCGTACGACGCCGGGTTCGACCGGATCTGGCTGATGGACGACGACGTGGTGCCGGCCCCGGAGTGCCTCGCGACCCTGATGGCGCTCGACGAGGCCTGCCTGATGGCGGTCCGCGAGGACACCCGGGGCCACCTGGTGGAGAAGGCCGCGACCCGGTTCGACCTCGGCAACCCGCTGGTGATCCGACCGAAGACCGGCATGGTCGAGACCGACTACGGCAGCCGGGAGCAGATGCCCGAGCTGGTCGAGATCGAGAACGTCGCCTTCGAGGGGTTCATCTTCCGCCGCGAGGTCGTGGACGCGATCGGCCTGCCCGACCCGTCGTACTTCATCTTCTACGACGACGTCGACTTCGCGATCCGAGCCCGGCGCGCTGGCTACCGGATCTGGGCGGCCCGCGACGCCGTGCTCGTCCGCCAGCTCGACTTCGACCAGCAGCACGACCTCGGAGGCTGGAAGGGCTACTTCATGTACCGCAACCTCTTCGTCGTCCACCTGCGGTACGGCGAGAACTGGCTGGTGCGGCTCAAACCGCTGGCGATCACCGCGGCGGTGGTGCTGCTCAGTCCGTTGCGTGGTGGCCGGTCCGAGGCACGCAATGTGATCCGCGCCATGCGCGACGCGCGTGGAATGCAGGTCCCGCCGTCGCGATCCGTAGACTGATCGATCGTGTCGGACTCCTCTGCAACCCCTGATCTGGTCGTCGTCGGCTCGGGCCTCTTCGGTCTCACCATCGCCGAGCGCTGCGCCGACGAGCTCGGACTGAAGGTCCTCGTCCTCGACCGCCGCCACCACCTGGGCGGCAACGCCTACAGCGAGTTCGACGAGGAGACCGGCATCGAGGTGCACGTCTACGGGACGCACCTCTTCCACACCTCGAACAAGAGGGTGTGGGACTACGTGAACAAGTTCACCTCCTTCACCAGCTATCAGCACCGGGTCTTCGCCAAGTACCAGGGTCAGGTCTACTCCTTCCCGATGAACCTCGGCCTCATCAACCAGTTCTTCGGTCGTAGCCACACCCCCGACGAGGCGCGCGCGCTGATCGCCGAGCAGGCCAGCGAGATCGACACCGCCGCTGCCACCAACCTGGAGGAGAAGGCGGTCAGCCTGATCGGCCGGCCGCTCTACGAGGCGTTCGTCAAGGGCTACACCGCCAAGCAGTGGCAGACCGACCCGACGGAGCTGAGCGCGGACATCATCACCAGGCTCCCGGTCCGCTACAACTTCGACAACCGCTACTTCAGCGACACCTACGAGGGTCTCCCGGTCGACGGCTACACCGCGTGGCTGACCCGGATGACCGAGCATCCCGGCATCGAGGTGCGCCTCGAGACCGACTTCTTCGACGTGGCCGACGAGTTCCGGGGCAAGGTCCCGATCGTCTACACCGGTCCGGTCGACGAGTACTTCGACAGCTCAGAAGGCCGGTTGTCGTGGCGCACCATCGATCTCGAGCGCGAGACCCTCGACATCGACGACTACCAGGGCACCGGCGTGGTCAACGCCAACGACGAGGACCTGCCCTACACCCGGACGCTCGAGTTCAAGCACCTGCACCCGGAGCGGACCTACCTACCCGGCAAGACGATCGTGGTCCACGAGTTCTCCCGCTTCGCGGGCGAGGACGACGAGCCGTACTACCCGGTCAACACTGCCGAGGACCGCGCGAAGCTGCTGAAGTACCGCGACCTGGCGCGCAAGGAGCCGATGGTGCTCTTCGGGGGACGGCTCGGCACCTACCAGTACCTTGACATGCACATGGCGATCGGTTCGGCGCTCTCCATGTTCGACAACAAGCTTCGGCCGCACTTCAGTGAAGGCGCGCCCCTCACGAGCGGAGGCGTCGACGAATGACCTCGACCCGACTACTGCAACGCCAGATCTTCCCCGTGGACCGGGACTTCGACGTGCTCCCGCTGTACGTCGATCCCGAGGAGGCCCGCCTCGACGCCGACAAGTACGAGATCGGCGGCGACCAGGCCGCCAAGGCGCTCAACAACGCAGCGATCCGCCAGTCCACGTCGACCGGCCGGACGATCCACCCCGACCAGATCGTGTCCCGCACCGCGTTCCGCGTGCCGGCCGAGGACCGGCTGTCCTTCGGCACCTACTTCAACGCCTTCCCGGCCAGCTACTGGCGGCGGTGGAGCATCGTCACCGACGTCACCCTCACCATCACCGTGACCGGTGGCGGAGCCACGGTGCTGGTCTACAAGTCCATGGCCAAGGGCCACGCCCAGCGGGTGGCGTCCGCCGACACGAGCGTCGACGGCACCAGCACCCTCACCTTCGACCTGTCGCTCAAGCCGTTCGTCGACGGCGGTTGGTACTGGTACGACGTCGTGACCGGCGAGCAGGACGTCGTGGTCGAGTCCGCGGAGTGGACCGCCCTGGTCCCCGACGACCGGGCCGAGCACGGCACCGTCGACATCGCGATCACCACCATGAACCGGCCCGACTTCTGCGCCAAGCTGCTTGGCCAGATCGGTGCGGACGACCAGCTCGCCCCCTACCTCGACACGGTCTTCGTGATGGAGCAGGGCACCGACAAGGTCGTGGACTCACCGGACTTCAAGACCGCCTCGGACCTGCTCGGCGACACGCTGCGGGTGATCGAGCAGGGCAACCTCGGCGGCTCGGGCGGCTACGCCCGCGGGCAGCTCGAGTCGGTCCGCAAGGGCACCGCGACGTACGCGATGATGATGGACGACGACGTGGTGTGCGAGCCCGAGGGCATCCTTCGCGCCGTCACCTTCGGTGACCTCGCCCGTCGTCCCACGATCGTGGGCGGGCACATGTTCAACATCTACTCGCGCGCCCGGCTGCACAGCTTCGGCGAGATCGTGCAGCCCTGGCGGTTCTGGTGGCGCTCGCCCGAGGGCACCCACTCCGACTGGGACCTCGGGGGTCGCAACCTGCGTTCCAGCCGCTGGCTCCACAAGCGGGTCGACGTCGACTTCAACGGCTGGTTCATGTGTCTGATTCCACGCCAGGTGCTGGCCGAGATCGGGCTGTCGCTGCCGCTGTTCATCAAGTGGGACGACTCCGAGTACGGCCTGCGGGCCAAGGCCGCGGGCTACCCGACGGTCACCTTCCCGGGAGCCGCCGTGTGGCACGTCCCGTGGACCGACAAGAACGACGCTCTCGACTGGCAGGCCTACTTCCACGTGCGGAACCGGTTCGTCGCGGCGCTCCTGCACTCGCCTTACCCCCGCGGTGGCCGGATGGTGCGGGAGAGCCGCAACCACCAGATCGCCCACCTGATCTCGATGCAGTACTCCACCGTCGAGATCCGGCACCAGGCCCTGCTCGACGTCCTCGCCGGCCCCGACGCCCTGCACGGCATGCTCGCCACCCGGCTGGGGGAGATCAACGCGATCCGTCGGCAGTTCACGGATGCGCGGACCGAGTCTGATCCGGACGCGTTCCCGCCGATCCGGCGCGCGAAGCCGCCCCGCGGCGGCCGGGACGGGAGCGAGGTGCCGAGCCGGGTCGCCCGCCTGGTGAGTGCGGGTCTCCTGCCGTTGCGTCAGCTGAAGCCGCCGCGTGCGCTGTCCCGCGAGTTCCCCGAGGCCGAGGTGCCGGCGATGGACGCCAAGTGGTACCGACTGGCCAGCCACGACTCGGCGATCGTGTCCATGAACGACGGCGCGTCGGCGGCGCTCTACCAGCGTGATCCGGAGAAGTTCCGCGAGCTGATGGCCAAGACCGTCAGCATCCACGAACAGCTCAGACGAGAATGGCCACGGCTCGCCGAGGAGTACCGGGCCAGACTGGGAGAGATCACCTCGCCGGAGGCCTGGGACGAGACGTTCCGGCCATGGGTCGAGGACAGCGAGCGAGGAAGCGATGACTGACGTGGCCGACACCGTGCCGGTGGACTCGAGCGAGCCGGCCCATCACCACGTGGACGCGCCGCTGACCTCACCGGCGTCGTCGTCGGGCCTGCTCGAGGTGTTCCGCCGGCGCTACCTGCTGCGGCTCCTGGTCCGTCGCGAGATCAGCGCCCGCTACCAGGGATCGTTCCTGGGCCTGCTGTGGTCCTACATCAACCCGTTGTCGCAGTTCATCATCTACTACTTCGTGATGGGCGTGCTGTTCGGGCTGCACCAGAACGTCGAGAACTTCGCCATCCACATGTTCTGCGGCATCATCATCGTCCACTTCTTCAACGAGACCTTCAACGCCGGCACCCGCTCCATCGTCCGCAACAAGGCCCTGGTCAAGAAGATGGCCCTGCCCCGGGAGATGTTCCCGGTCGCCTCGATGCTGGTCTCCGGCTACCACGTGCTGCCGCAGATCGCGATCCTGGTCGTGGTCTGCGGGATCCTGGGCTGGACGCCGGACCCGGTGGGCATGGGCTCGCTGGTGCTGGCCCTGATCATCATCGGCACCCTCGGCACCGCCATGGCGCTGCTCTTCAGTGCCGCCAACGTGTTCTTCCGTGACGTCTCCAACGTCGCCTCGATCATGACCAACTTCGTGCGCTTCAGCGTCCCGATGATCTACCCCTACACCATGGTCGAGGACAAGTTCGGCGCCGCTGCGCAGTTCTACCTCTACAACCCGATCGCCGACGCGGTGCTGCTCTTCCAGCGGGCGTTCTGGGTCGGCACCACCGAGAACCCGCAGGCCACGATCGAGACGAACCTGCCGCCCGACCTCTACTACTACTCGTTCCTGGCTGTGCTGGTCAGCCTGGTGACGCTGGTGATAGGGCAGATCGTCTTCTCCCGCCTGGAGAACAAGATCCCGGAGCGTCTGTGATGACCAAGACCGCCCCTGCGAGCACCAAGACCTACCCCGCGAACACCTCGATCGTGGTGGAGAACGCGACCAAGGACTTCACCCTCCGCTACCACCGCACCTTCAAGGAGATGACGGTCGCCGCGCTGCACCGTCAAGACATCAGCGACTCGTTCAAGGCCGTCGACGACGTCTCCTTCACCGTCGAGCAGGGCGAGTCGATCGGCTTGATGGGGCTCAACGGCTCCGGCAAGAGCACCCTGCTGAAGCTGATCAACGGGGTGATGCGACCCGACAGCGGCAGCGTGCTGACCCGGGGACGGATCTCCGGCCTGATCGCCACCGGAGCCGGCTTCCACCCCCAGCTCACCGGGCGCGAGAACGTCTTCCTCAACGGCGCGGTGCTCGGGATGACCGAGGCCGAGACGCGACGCAAGTTCGACGACATCGTGGAGTTCGCCGACATCGGCAAGTTCCTCGACTCCCCGGTCGGGAACTACTCCTCCGGGATGTTCGCCCGGCTGGGCTTCTCGGTCGCGATCCACGTCGACTCCGACATCTTCCTCGCCGACGAGGTGCTCGCGGTGGGCGATCGGCCCTTCAAGCAGAAGTGCCTGGCCAAGATGCAGGAGATCCGGGAGAGCGGTCGGACCCTCTTCTACGTGAGCCACGCGGCCGCCTCGGTGCGCCGGATGTGCGACCGGGTGATCGTGCTCGAGCAGGGCCGGCTCGCCTTCGACGGGGACGTGCGGGCCGGCATCCGCTACGTCAAGTACGACGAGGGCAAGGACGCCGCCGAGGAGCTCGAGACGGACGAGGAAGAAATCGGCAACGACATCTGACTCGTACGGCGTGTCGACTGGAAATTACAGTCTTGTAGTTACTCACTCTCCCTTCCGTTACTGCTGTGACGCATGTGAATGTTGCTTCTTGTGTGACCTTCCCCCGCACAGGAGTACCTGCCGATGCCCCCCAGCAAGATCCGCTTCGTCACCCTGTGCCAGCAGCTGCTGGCGCTCGCGGTGGTCGTCGCTGCGCTGATCCCGGCGGCCAGCGTCGTCAGTCTCGACGTGGTCCAGCAGGTCCCGGTCACCGGCGTCCGTGGCGCCCAGCAGGCCGCCGGGACGAGCGCTGAGCTGAGCGCCTACGTCCGGGCCGTCTCGACGCCCAGCAAGGTGCCCGAGGCGGCTGTGGACCCGGTCGTGGAGGAGTACCCGCTGACCGCGCCGAGCGTCGGTGCGGCGAGGAGTCGTACGGCCGCCCCGGCCGAGGCGTCCTCGGTGACGAGCGCGCCCGAGGACGTCTCCGGGTACGGCGCTGTCGGTGTGACCTGGGCGCACGAGGACACCGTTGCGGAGGACCAGATCACCGTGCGGGTCCGCACCCGCGAGGACGACACCTGGTCGGGCTGGATGGACCTGGAGTACCACGACGACCACGGGCCGGACCCGGGCAGCGTCGAGGCTCGGCACGCCAGGCCCGGCACGGACGCCCTGCTCGTCGGCGACGTCGACGAGGTCCAGGTCCAGGCCGACGTCACCACCGGCGAGCTGCCGGCCGACATGAAGCTGGCCGTCATCGATCCGGGCGAGGCGGCGCAGAGCGCGGTCGAGAAGCCCGCGCTGGACACCGGCACGATGGACGGCGACGCGGCCCCCGATCCGGCTGCCGACCCGGGTGCCGACACCGTCGCCACGGAGCCGGGGTCGGGTACGGACGCCACCGACCAGATCGAGCTGCAGGCGGCGACGTACACCCCGAAGCCGAAGATCTACTCACGTGCCCAGTGGGGGGCCGACGAGCGGATGCGCGACAGGAGTTCCCTGCACTACTTCGAGGTGCACGCCGGCTTCGTGCACCACACGGTCAACGCCAACAGCTACACCCGTGCCGAGGTCCCGGGGATCATCAGGAGCATCTACGCCTACCACACCAAGTCGCGGGGCTGGTCCGACATCGGCTACAACTTCCTCGTCGACCGCTTCGGCCGGATCTGGGAGGGACGCGCCGGCGGGATCGACCGACCGGTGGTCGGCGCCCACACGCTGGGCTACAACGACGACTCCTTCGCGATGTCGGCGATCGGCAACTACGACATCAAGCAGCCGTCGAGCGCGATGATCGAGGCGTACGGCGCGCTCTTCGCCTGGAAGCTGTCCCTGCACGGCGTGGACGCCTCCTCGAAGTCGCAGTGGGTCACCTCGCGCAGCTTCCAGGCCATCAACGGCCACCGGGACGCCGGTTCGACGGCCTGCCCGGGTCGCTACCTCTACGCCAAGATCCCGCAGATCCGCACCCTGGCCGCGGCTGCCCAGAACGGCTGGGCCGGGCGGGAGCTCCAGTCGAACCTCGCCTCCACCGTGCACCCGGACGTGGTCGCCCGCCGTGCCAGCGACGGCCGGGCGGTGATCATCCCGACGGGCGGCCTGACCGACTTCGGCCCCGCCGCGCGGGTCTCGACCGGTTGGGCCTCGAACCAGAGGGCGATCCTGTCGCCCGACCTCACCGGCGACGGCCGGTCCGACGTCGTCGAGGTGGGGACGAACGGCACCGGCAAGGTCCGACCCGGCTCGAGCACCGGCGCCTTCGGTGCCGCGACCCGCACCATCCACCGGTTGACCGGTCGCGACCTGGCCGCCGCCGTGGGAGACCTCAACGGAGACGGCCGCAACGACCTCGTGGCCCGGGCGCCGAACAAGGGCCGGCTCGACGTCCTGCTGGGCCGTCCGTCCGGTGGCTTCAAGGTCGCCTACCTCACCACGGGTTGGTCCGGCTACAACCTGTTGGTCGGCGCCGGCGACCTGACCTCCGACGGCCACCGCGACCTGCTGGCACGCAGCAAGGACGGCACCATGTGGCTGTTCAAGGGCACCGGTCGGGCGACCTTCGGGAGTCGGGTCGAGCTGGCAGGGAGCTGGAACCAGTTCTCCGGGATCGTCGGTGGTGGCGACTACACGGGTGACGGCCGGGCCGACCTCTTCGTGCGCAGTGCCTCCTCGAAGGCCGGCTACGTGCTGCCCTCGAAGGGCGACGGGACCTTCGCCCACTCGCGTGGCCCGCTGCTCAGCTTCCGCACCGTCGACTCCCTGGTCGGTGGTGGTCAGGTGGCCGGCGACGGCACCCCCGACGTCCTGGCGCGCTACGGCTCGACGTTGCGGGTCAAGGTGAACCGGGGCACCACCGAGACCCGGCGGTCGATCGTGACCAACGTCAGGCTCAGCAGCGTCAACACCATCCTGAACGTCGGGGACTGGGACCGTGACGGCCACGGTGACCTCGTCGGTCGGAGCGCGAAGTCGGGGCGGCTCTACCTGTGGCGTGGCAACGGCGCCGGGAGGTTCGAGAGTGCTCGCCGGATCGGCAGTGGCTTCGGGTCGGTCGGGCTGCTGGCGGCGGTCGGAGACATGACCGGCGACGGCTACCCCGACCTGATGGGCCAGCCGCGCAACGGTGCGATGCGGATCTACCCCGGCAGGGGGCTGTCCGGCCTCGGGTCGAGCTACGTCGCCCACCGCGCCATCAACGCCTATCGCCAGGTGGGAGTCGGCCGCTGGAACTCCGACGGCGCCCCGGACTCGATCCTCCTGAAGGGCGGGAGGCCGACCCTCTATCCCGGCAACGGCCCAGGGGGGCTGACCGGCGGCAAGGCCCTCGACCTCGATCTGTCCCGCTACGACTGGGTGCTCGGTGTCAGTGCCATCGATCTGCGGGGCCATCCGGACCTGGTGGTGCGGGAGCGGGCGACCGACCTCCTGTTCCTGATCCCCGGCACCACGAACGGATTCGGGCCGCGTCGGTTCCTGGCCGAGGGCCTGGGGGGCTACGACCTGGCCGGGTGAGCGACAGATCTCTGGTCGGCCACGATCAAGGGAAGCGGGCCGTGACGCGCTCCGAGGCGGCGATCGCCTCGACGCGGACCGGGTCGGCGTGGGTGACCAGGACCAGCGAGCCGCCGCGTACGAGCGGCTCGGTGAAGGAGGCGACACCTGGTGGGGAAGCCGGGTTCGCCTCCGAGAGAAGCCGGCCGCCGTCGGTGAGGAGACTCCCGGCGGCGGCCGTGCTCCACACGGTGCCCTGCGTGACCGACGGCGTCGTCGCCAGGGCGGCATCGGTCGCGACGGGCGGGTCGTACGGCGTGAAGGCGTCCGGCTGCGACCAGATCTCGATGCCGACGTCGTGGACCCCGGGCGGGACCGGGGTGGCGAACCGGACTCCCAGCGGGCGTAGTGAGCACGCCAGGACCGGCAGCGCGTCCGCGCGCCCGGCCCACCGCTCGAGCGTGCCCGGACCGCACACCACCGCTGCCGGGGAAGGGTCGTCCTCCGGGCCGGCGACCGCCAGCCCGATGTTCCAGGCGGCCCCCAGGAAGACCGGGCCGAGCCAGTGCGAGGGCAGGTCGAGGCAGAGCACCTGGCCCCGTTCGAGGTCGTGCTCCTCGACCAGCAGGGAGGACGCCTTGGCCACCCAGTTGGCGTAGGTCGCCCCCGACAGCTCGACCCGTTCACCGGTCGACTCGTCGTAGAAGGTGATCAGGGGTTGGCCGGCGTCCGAGCGCAGACGGCGGGCCAGTACGTCGGAGAAGGTGGTCACGGGCCTAGGGTTCCAGCCATGTCAGCGATCGACCACTTCTGGGCAGTGATCCCGGCCGGCGGAGCGGGGACCCGGCTGTGGCCGCTGTCGCGCTCCTCGGCCCCCAAGTTCCTCCACGACCTGCGAGGAGGCGGCCGGACGCTCCTGCAGGAGACCCGGGACCGGCTCGCGCCGCTCGCGGAGGACCGCTTCCTCGTCGTCACCGGGCAACCGCACCGGGCGGCGGTGCTGGCCCAGCTCCCCGAGGTGGCCCCGGACTCGGTCCTGGCCGAGCCGTCCCCCCGCGACTCGATGGCCGCCATCGGTCTCGCGGCCGCCCTCCTCGAACGCTCCGACCCCGACGCGGTGATGGGCTCCTTCGCCGCCGACCACGTGATCGCCGACCCCGACCTGTTCGCGGACGCGGTGCGTGCGGCCGTGGACGTGGCCCGGGACGACTGGCTGGTCACCCTCGGGATCGCCCCGACCTTCCCTTCCGCGGCCTTCGGCTACATCCGACTCGGCGCCGGGCTCGCCGCACACCCTGCCGCCGCGGTCGTCGAGGCCTTCGTCGAGAAGCCGTCGGTGGCCACCGCCGAGGGCTACCTCGCGACCGGCGACTACCGGTGGAACGCCGGCATGTTCGTCGTCCGTCCCACGGTGCTGCTGGACCTGCTGGGCACCTGGCACCCCGAGTTCGCCGCCGACCTCCGCACCATCGCCGCCGACCCGTCGCGGCTGGAGGAGCTGTGGCCGGCGCTGCCGAAGATCGCGCTCGACCACGCGATCGCCGAGCCTGCGGCCGACGCCGGACGGGTCGCGGTCGTCCCGGGAGCCTTCCGTTGGGAGGACATCGGCGACTTCGACTCACTCGCCACGCTGCTGGAGGGAAGTACGACGCCCGCGGTGCTCGGCGACCCCACGACCGTCCTCGGGATCGATGCCACGGGGCTGGTGGTGCCTGGGTCCGGCCGGGTCGTGGCGGTGGTCGGGCTCGACGACATCGTGGTCGTCGACACCCCGGACGCGCTGCTGGTGACGACCCGGGCGCGGGCCCAGGACGTCAAGCAGGTCGTGGCCCTGCTGAAGGAGTCCGGTCGGGGCGGGCTGACCTGAGCCCCGCCCGGACTCACATCGCGTCGGGCTCGGGGGAGTCGAAGTAGGGGTACTTCTCCATGAACGTCTCCAGCGCCGCGCCGCTCACGTCGGAGCAGTACTGCCAGGCACCGACCTGCTTGTCGGTGCCGGTCTCGTCGACCCCGCCCTTGGACCAGTGGGTGAATGCGACGTGGGCGCCGCCCGGGAACTTCGCACCGTCCTCGTCGTCGGACGTCCACGGGGCGGCGATGAACTTGTGCCGGAAGTTGGTGGTGCCGGGGAACTTCGACGCCATCGCGCGCAGATCGGTGATCGCGTCGTCGTCCTTGGCGATGGTGTCGTCGTACCAGACGATCGTGTAGCCGTGCTCGAGGTTGTGCACCAGAGCCTCGAGCGGCGGGCGGTCCTCGGAGGTGTAGAACTTGCGCGCGAACGGCGCCGGGGCGACGCCGGCCTGGTTCCAGTGCGGGCCGAAGGCCGGGGGCGCGTCCGGGTAGTCCACCGGGGTGTCGACCGGGACGTGGTTCTGGTTGCCGTCGGCCTTCTTGGTGGTGACCTTCTGGCAGGTGGAGGCCGCCGCACCGATGTCGCTGAGCGCGACCTTCTCGAGCGCCCGGCCGTCCCACCAGTCCTTGACCGGCTTGTACGCCGCAGCGCCGATCATCACCAGCGCGATGGCCACGCAGACGGCCACGATCGCGTAGCCGCGACGCTTCTCGGCGCCCTTCTGCTTCTTGCGCATCTGATCGATGACCGCCTGGCGGTCGGTCTTGGCGGGCTTGGCCATCGGGCGGAGTTCCTCGGGCGTGCGTGGGACAGGACGGTGGTCGTCGGGAGAGTCTACGGGTGGGTCCCCGCGCGAGCGGAGGGGCCACCGGAGGCCACCGGGCGCAACCGCACCTGTGCTGCGGAGTCGGCGGCCTCGACCTCCCACCCGTGGGCGAAGGTGAGCGCGGCGAGGGCCCGGTCCAGTCCCGGCGGGACGGTGATCGTCAGCTCGTTGCCGGTCGGCCCCGAGACCGAGGCCCGGACCCGGATCGCGGCGGTGATCGCCGCCGACAGCTCGTCGGGCGGCGCGGGTGCTCCGAAGGGCGCGCGGTCCTCGGCCCGACCGGTCAGGGCGCGGACCACGGCCTCGCGGGCGCCGTACCCGAACAGGTCGCCGCCCTCCGCGCGCACCAGGGAGCCGGCCCCCGGCCCGTCGTCGTCGACCGGCAGCACCAGGTCGGCGCGGCCGCGCACCACCGCGAACGGCCGGCCGCCGAGCTTGCCCTGGGCGAGCTCGGCCAGGCCGGCGATCTCGTCGGCGACCGCCGGAGCGGTCACGGCCAGCTCGTTGCCGTGGCCGTCGGTGCGGCCCGCGAAGTCCTCGCTGACCAGGAGGCCGGCGGCGCCGATCGCGATGTCGGTCTGCCCCTCCCGCCAGGCCCGGCCGGCGGTGTCGGTCACGACGACGCCGACGTTGAGTCCGGTCCGCTCGCGAAGCCCTCGTCGGATCGCCCGGGCGGAGGCGTCGGGATTCTCGGGCAGCAGCACCACCGAGCCGGACGCGACGTTGGAGCTGTCGATGCCGCCCGCCGCCATGGTGAGTCCGAGCCGGTTGCGCACGATGGTCGTGGGCCCGCGCCGGGCCACGACCCGCACGGTCTCGCCGGGCAGGGCGTCGTCGCGAGTCCCGGTGCGGACCCGGCCCTCGGCCTTGCTGACGACCTTGCTCGTGATCACCACCACGTCGCCCTCGACGAGGTCGACGAGCGGCAGCAGGATCTCGACCAGATCGTCATCGGGCCCGATCTCCGGCGCGCCATCGGGTGCGGTCACCGACACGTGGGTCATCGACGCACCAGGTCGATGGCCGCCGCCGCCATCGCGGCGGTGGCGTCGAGGTCCGTCATCATCAGGGGGACGGCGGCGCAGGCGAGTCCGCCGGCCACGACCCGATCCACCTGGTCGGAGTCGACGTCGTCGACCAGCCAGCCGTCGAGCACACCCCCCTCGGCGCGGGCGCCGTAGTGCAGGCCGACCGCCGCGGCGTTGACCTCCACCCCGATCGCGGTGAGCATCTGCTCGGCCATGCCGCGCACGTGGGTGCCGCCGACGATCGGCGAGAGCCCGACCACGGGGGCGGCGGTCGCCCGGATCGCGTCGCGCACTCCGGCCACGCCGAGGATGGTGCCGACGGAGACCACCGGGTTGGACGGCGGCAGCACCACCAGGTCGGCGGTGGTGATCGCCTCGAGGACGCCTGGCGCCGGCTTCGCGTCGTCGAGCCCGACGACGACAACGGTCTCGGCGGGGACCTGCGCGCGCAGGCGCACCCAGTACTCCTGGAAGTGCACGACCCGGCGCCCGCTGGGCGCCTCCGGGTCCGCGATCGCGATGTGCGTCTCGACCCGGTCGTCGGTCATCGGGAGCAGCCGCAGCCGGGTGCCGAGGGTCGGCGTCAGCCACCGCCGGCACAGTGCCTCGGTCACCTGGGAGAGCGGGTAGCCGGCCTCCAGCATCTGGGTGCGGACCAGGTGGGTGGCGATGTCGCGGTCCCCGAGACCGAACCAGGTCGAGTCGACGCCGTACGCCTCGAGCTCGGACTTGACGCTCCACGTCTCCTCGCGTCGGCCCCAGCCCCGCACGGGATCGATGCCGTCGCCGAGGGTGTACATCACGGTGTCCAGGTCGGGGCAGACCTTGACTCCGTGGATCCACAGGTCGTCGGCGGTGTTGGCGATCACCGTGACGACAGCGTCGGGGGAGACCCCGGGCAGCTGTTTCGTCGCGACGGCGTGGAGGAGCCCCTGGAGGAAGCGAGCGCCGCCCATCCCGCCGGAGAGCACGGTGATCTTCTGCATGTGAATACCTTGCCGCACCGCGTGCTATGACGCGTCGCCGGTCGGGGCGTATAGCAGATCCGGGGTTGACTTCCGGGGTACGACAGGCATGTAATTCCTACAGTGTCGTTCACGAATCCAACGTGGCGACCGGGTCGAAAGGGCGAGTGCGATGAGAGAACTCTTTCTCCTCGACGGGGACGCCGAGGACGACGGCTGGCAGGAGCGCGCCCTGTGTGCGCAGACCGACCCTGAGGCGTTCTTCCCCGAGAAGGGTGGATCGACCAGGGAGGCCAAGAAGGTCTGCCTGACGTGTGAGGTTCGAGACGACTGTCTCGAGTCGGCGCTGATGAACGACGAGCGTTTCGGGATCTGGGGTGGTCTCTCCGAGAGGGAGCGCCGCAAGCTGAAGAAGCGAGCCGTCTGAGCGTCGGTGGGGTGTCCCGGATCACGGGCTGCCCCACCGGGACGCTCCACGAAGTCACGGCATCTGGCGCAGGCCGTTAGGGTTCGGGATCGTGGTTTCTTCGGTCGCGGCAGTCCTGGTCAGTCACGACGGTGGTCGTTGGCTGCCCGCCGTGATCGACGGTCTGCATGCCCAGCGCACCCCGGTCGACGTCGTCGTCGCGGTCGACACCGGTAGCAAGGACGACAGCGCCGAGCGCCTCGGGTCCGCCTTCGGTGACGTGATCCGGGCACCCGGGTCCACCTCCTTCCCCGCCGCCGTGGACCTGGCCCTCGAGCGCCTGCGCGAGCGTGGGGACACCAGCGAGTGGATCTGGATCCTGCACGACGACGCCAACCCGGCGCCGGGTGCGCTGACCGCGCTGCTGGCCGCGGCCGCCCTCGACACGGGTGCCGAGATCCTCGGGCCCAAGCTCCGTGAGTGGCCGTCGCTCAAGCGGCTGCTGGAGCTGGGGATCACCATCTCCGGCACCGGACGGCGCGAGACCGGCCTCGAGCGCGGCGAGTACGACCAGGGCCAGCACGACGACGTACGCGAGGTGCTGGCCGTCAACACGGCCGGGATGCTGGTGCGGCGTACCGTCCTGGAGGAGCTCGGGGGCTTCGACGCCAAGCTGCCGATCTTCGGCAACGACATCGACTTCGGCTGGCGCGCCTCGGTGGCCGGGCACCGCACGATCGTGGTGCCCGACGCCGTCGTCTTCCACGCCGAGGCCGCACACCGGGGCATCCGGCGGACCCCTCTGACCGGTCGCCACACGCACTACCAGGAGCGCCGCGCGGCCCTCTACACGCTGCTCGCCAACGCCCGGGGCCGGGCACTGCCGTGGCTGGTGGTCCGGTTGACCTTCGGGACCCTGCTGCGGATGCTCGGCTTCCTGGTCGTCCGGTCCGTCGGCGAGGCGCTCGACGAGCTGGCCGCCCTGGTGTCCCTCTACTCGTCGCCCGGAGAGATCCGGGCGGCCCGACGGCGTCGTCGCGAGGACGCCGAGTCCGGCGTCTCGGCCGACGGCGCTCGCGCCCGCGCGCTGCTGGCACCGTGGTGGGTGCCCTACCGCCACGGCCTCGACTTCCTCGGCGACCTGCTGGCCGCCGCCACCAACCAGGCGCAGGACGTCGCCGAGCGCCGCCGAGCGGCGGCGGCGGCGGAGCGGGCGCCCGCGAGCGCGCCGTCCCGACCCCGGGACGACGACGACCTGTACGCCGACGACTCCGGGATCGTGGCGCGCTTCCTGACCAACCCGGTGGCGCTGGTCCTGGCCCTCCTGGTGGTCGTGGTCCTGGTCGGTGCCCGGGTGGCGTGGGGCTCGATCGCCGGTGGTGGGTTGTCGCCGGCGCCGGCCGGAGCCGGCGACTGGTGGCGCCTCCAGGTCGAGACCTGGCACCCGCTCGGTCTCGGTACGGCGGTCCCGGCTCCGCCGTACGTGCTGCCGATGGCCCTGCTCGCGACCGTGCTGGGCGGCAGTCCGACGGCGGCCGTCACGGCGCTGTTCGTGCTCGCCGCGCCCCTCGCGCTGTGGGGTGCGTGGCGCTTCCTGCGGGTGGTCGGTCGTCTGGTGTCGGTGGCAGGAGCGCCGCGCTGGGTGCTGCTCTGGGGCGCGACCACGTGGGCGGTCGTGCCGCTGGCCAGTGGAGCGTGGGGCGACGGACGGTTCGGGGCGGTGGCGCTGAGCGCGCTGCTGCCCTGGTTGGCGCACGCCGCTCTGGGCTTCGCCGATCCCGACGCCGACCGACGCTGGCGTGCCGCCTGGCGGGTCGGTCTGCTGCTCACCCTGGCGACTGCGTTCGCTCCCGTCGTGTGGGTCTTCGTCCTCGTCCTCGGCCTGGTCGTGGTGGCGTCCGCGATCTTGGTGGTGCGGGGCGCCGCACGCAGCCGGTCGGTGTGGGGACCGCCGGCGGCCGCGCTGGCCCTGGTGCCGCTGTTGCTCGCGCCGTGGTGGGTGGCGGCGTTCCAGCGTGGTGCCGCGGCGGGGCTGCTCCTCGACGTCGGCCGGCTGCCCACGCCAGGTGCGGACTCCCTCGACCTGGTGACCGGCCGCCTGGCCGACCTCGGTGCGCCGTGGTGGATCGGGATCGTCCTCGCGGCCCTCGCGGTGCTGGCCGTCGTGCCTCGCACGACCCGCATCCCGGTGCTGGTCTGCTGGCTGGCCGCGGCCATCGCGGCCGGCCTCGCCGCCGCGCTCGCCACCCTGAGCTTCTCCCTCGCGGCCACCACGGTGGGCGCCAGCTCGGCCGCGATGCTGGTGGTCATCCAGGGTTCGTTCGTCGTCGCCGTCGTGCTGGGTGCGATCGGCCTGACCCAGGGGGCAGGTCGGGGCGCCGGCCGGGGTTGGGGCTGGCGTCAGGTGGTGGCCGTCGTGCTCGGTGCGGTCGCGGCCGTCGTACCCCTGGGTGGCCTGGTGTGGTGGCTCGGTGCCGACCACGTGATCGCCGACGGCATCGACACCGACATCCCCGTCTACATGGTGCAGAGCTCCGAGGAGGGCCCGGCACACGGGATCCTGGTGATCCGCGGCGACGTCGCCGAGGGGCTCACCTACACGGTCCGCAGGGGGGACGGGGTCACCATGGGTGAGGACGAGATCCTCAACCTCACGGCCGAGGACCGGGGCTTCACCCGTCAGGTGCGTGCGCTGGTCTCCCGGCCCACCCCTGAGGTGATCGACCAGATCGGCCAGTCCGGGATCGAGTACGTCGTGCTGCCCTCACCCGCGGACGGTGACGTCGCGGCCGTCCTGGACGCTGCCACCGGCCTCGTCCAGGCGAGCGCCGAGGAGCGCACCACCCGCGCGTGGCAGGTCGACCGTCCGCTGGACGCCTCCGGCCTGGAGGGGCCGGTCTCGTGGCTGCGGGTCGTGCTGCTGGTGCTGCAAGGGGTCGCGGTCGTCGTCGTGCTCGTGCTCTGTCTGCCGACCACGAGGAGCCGGAGGTCCACGCCATGAGCGAACCCACCAGACGCGCTCCCGGACGCCGGTCCGCGACCAGGTCCACCCGTCCCGACCTGACCACCGTCCTCGCGGTCGCGCTGCCGGCGCTGGCTCTGGTCCTGCTGCTGCTGGTGAGTCCCGACGAGCCTGCGGAGACGACCCACCCACCGACCCGGACCACGCTCAGCAGCGCCACCCTGGTCTGCCCGTCGGCGCTCTCCGACAAGTCCGTGGCGGTCACCAGCAGCGCCCAGGGCGCGCGCGGTCAGGCCATTGTCGGGCTGGGCGAGCAGACCGAGCCGGTCGACCTCACGTCCCTGAAGGTCACGACGGTCGATGATCTCGACGGCCCGGTCGCCGTCACCGGCGAGGACGACGCTGCCCGCGGGTTGCTCGCGGCCCGCTTCGGTGGTGACGACTCCGCGGGGATCAGCTGTCCGGCGCCTGCCGCCCACCAGTGGTTCACCGGGGTCGGCGCCGGCGCCGACCACTCCTCGGTGGTCGAGCTGGTCAATCCCGATGCCGGCACCGCCGTCGCCGACATCACCGTGCACGACGGCAACGGCGTCGTGGACGCACCGCGGCTGCGGGGCGTCTCGGTCCCCGGAGGGACCAGCATCGAGCTGGACCTCGGCGCCATCATCCCGCGGCGCGGCGACCTCGCCCTCGACGTGGTCGCCACGCGCGGACGCGTCGGCGCCGTCGTGCTGGACCGGGTCGACCGGATCGGCTCGCAGGGCCTGACTCAGGGCTGGCTCCCTGCTCAGCCCGAGCCGGACACCACCAACCTGCTCCTCGGTCTCGCCGCCGGCGACGGTCAGCGCACCCTGGTGCTCGCCAACGGCGGTGACGACGAGGTGCGTGCTGCGCTGAAGATCGTCAGCGACGACTCCGTGTTCGCGCCGGAGGGGGTCCCGGGGATCCGGATCCCCGCGCAGAGCGTGGAGCGGGTCACCGTGTCCTCCGTGGTCGGAGAGGCGATCGCGCAGGGGGCGGTCGGACTCCAGGTCACCTCCTCGGGCCCGGTCACGGCGAGCCTGCGCTCCTACGTGCGCGACGACCTCTCCCACGCGGCGGCGGGCGTGCCGTTCGAGGGTCGGGCCGCGACCCTGCTCCCGGCGGGGACCTACCGTGGATCCGGGGCGCTGCGCAAGCAGCTGGTCCTGGCCGGCGCCGGACGGGCAGGCACCGCCGCGGTGGTCGCCCTCGACGGGTCCGGGAAGCGGCTCACCGAGACCGAGGTCGAGGTCCGACCCGGACGGGCCGCCACCGTGTCGGTCCCGGCCGCAGCCGAGCTGCTGACCGTCACCACCCGGCGGACGACGCTCACCGGCTCCGTCGTGGTGACGGGTGGCTCCGGCGTGTCGGTCTATCCGCTGCGGGCTCCCGTCACCAGCGGACTGGTGCCCGACGTGCGGCCCGGCCTGCCCTGACCTACGAGGAGTCGTCGCCGTCGTAGCGAGGGTCGATCAGCGCGGCGTCGACGCCGAGCAGCTCGGCGACCTGCTCCACGACGACCGTCAGGACCATGGCCTCGAGCTCGGTGCGGGTCGCGCACCGGTGCTCGATCGGGCGCCGGAAGAGCACCAGGCGGGTCGGCGCACCGCCGGTGCCCCGCACCAGCGACGCCAGCGGCACGGTGTCGCTGCCCCAGTCGTCCGGCAGCTGGGGCGTGTCCTCGACGGCGTACTCCACCAGCCCCAGCTGATCCTGCCAGCGGGCGTCGATCTCGGTGACGATCCCGAGTGCCAGGTCGTCGAAACGCTCCCGGGCGGTGCGCAGCACGGGCCGTCCGGGCGTGGTCGGGAGGACCGACGGTCCGCGCATCCCGCGGCCGCGACGATCCCGGACCCGCCGCGGCGACGAGCTGGTCGGCCCCGCTGTCGGGCCTGTGCTGTCCTCCACGCCGCGAGCCTAATCGGGCGGGGGTGGCCCGGCGGGTACCGTCTGCCGCGTGAGTCCTGCCCGCCGCTGCTCGCGGTCCGCCTGTGGTCGTCCCGCGATCGCCACGCTGACCTATGTCTACGCGGACCAGACGGCGGTCCTCGGGCCCCTGGCGACGTACGCCGAGCCGCACGCCTACGACCTGTGCGAGGTGCACAGCGAGCGGCTCTCGGCCCCGCGCGGCTGGGAGGTGCTGCGCCTCGCCACCGACCTCGCCGCGCCGGGTCCCTCCGGCGACGACCTATTGGCGCTCGCCGACGCGGTCCGTGAGGCGGGCCGGCCGGTGCCGGTCACGCGCGTCGTACCTGCCGCCGAGACGGGTCGCGAGACGGCCCGCCGTGGTCACCTACGGGTCCTGACCACCGACTGAGCGGCGGTCTCGGACGGGCCACTAGGCTCCGGGGCATGAACACTCTCGACCCGGCGAACGTGCGCGCCGTCTTCAAGGCGTACGACGTCCGCGGGATCGTGCCGGACCAGGTCGACGAGTCGCTCGCGCACGCCACCGGGCGGGCGTTCGTGCAGGTGCTCGGTGCCGCCACGGTGGTCGTCGGTCACGACATGCGCCCGAGCTCACCGGGGATGGCGGGCGCCTTCGCCGCCGGCGCCAGCGCCGCCGGGGCCGACGTGGTGATGATCGGGTTGGCGTCCACCGACCAGCTGTACTTCGCCTCCGGTCACCTCGGCCACCCCGGCGCGATGTTCACCGCCAGCCACAACCCGGCGGAGTACAACGGCATCAAGCTGTGCCGCGCCCACGCCCAGCCGGTTGGCACGGAGACCGGGCTGGCCGAGATCCGCGACCTGGTCTGCGCCCCCCCAGAGACGAGCGGACAGCTGCCAGGGCCGGACGGCAACATCACCGAGCACGACGTGCTCGAGGCCTACGCCGCCCACCTGCTGACGCTGGCCCCGGTCGAGGGACGCCGGCTCAAGGTGGTCGCCGATGCCGGCAACGGGATGGCCGGTCACACTGCTCCCGCCGTCTTCGAGCGGCTCGGCGACGCGGTCGAGCTGGTCCCGATGTACTTCGAGCTCGACGGCACCTTCCCGAACCACGAGGCCAACCCGATCGACGCCGCCAACCTGGTCGACCTGCAGCGGCGGGTGGTCGAGGAGGGCGCCGACATCGGGCTGGCCTTCGACGGCGACGCCGACCGCTGCTTCCTGGTCGACGAGCTCGGACGGGCGGTCTCGCCGTCCACCCTGACCGCCCTCATCGCCTCCCGCGAGATCGCCAAGGAGCCCGGCGCCACGGTGATCCACAACCTGATCACCAGCCGCTCGGTGCCCGAGATCGTGACCGAGCTGGGTGGGGTCCCGGTGCGGACCCGGGTGGGCCACTCCTTCATCAAGGCCACGATGGCCGAGACCGGGGCGATCTTCGGTGGGGAGCACAGCGGACACTTCTACTTCCGCGACTTCTGGTTCGCCGACTCCGGGATGCTGGCCGCGCTGCACGCGATGGCGGCGCTGGCCGAGACGGACGTGCCGCTGTCCGCCCTCCTCGACGAGTTCGAGCGCTACGTCGTCAGCGGCGAGATCAACTCCGAGGTCGCGGACCAGGCCGCCGTCACCGCCGCGATCGAAGCGTCGTACGCCGACCGCGACGGAATCAGCGTCGACCGGCTCGACGGCCTGACCGTCAGCCACGCCGACTGGTCCTTCAACGTCCGTCCGTCCAACACCGAACCACTGCTCCGTCTCAATGCCGAGGGACGCGACGAATCCACGATGGCGCAGGTCCGTGACCAGGTCCTCGCCCAGATCAGGAGTGCCCGATGAGCCCCGTCAACCTCGACCCTGCCCTGCTCGCGATCATCGTCTGCCCGGCGTGCCGCTCGAGCCTCGACACCGTGGGAGAGGAGCTGGTCTGCTCGGGCTGCGGGCTTGCCTACCCCGTCCGCGACGACATCCCGGTGCTGCTGGTCGACGAGGCCCGCAAGCCCGGCTGAGCGGCAGCGACATGGCCAGCTGGTTCGATGAGTCCCGTCTCGACAACCCGGTCGTCCTCGAGGCCGGTGATCCTGGTCTGCGCCCGCTCGCCGAGTCCGGTGCCCGGGTGCGCCTGACGGCGAGCGACGCCGCTGCTGCCATCGCCGAGGCGGTGGCGCGCGCCGACGGGCTGGCCCGGCCCCGGGCCGTGCTCGCCGCCGGCCCGGACTCCCGCCTGCTGCGTGCGGTGCTGGAGCCGTGGTGCCCGGTGCCGTTCGTGGCCTGGCCGGCGCCGGCGCTGCCCGGGTGGGTCGGCAGCCTCGACCTCGTGGTCGTGCTGGCACCGGACGGCTCCGACGTCGGCGCCGCCTCTGCGGTCGCCGAAGCCGTGCGCCGCGGCTGCCAGGTGGTCGTCGCCTGCCCGCCGGACTCCCTGGTCGCCGCGCACGCAGCGGGTCGCTGGACCGCGATCCTGCCTTCCGAGAGCCGGGATCCGCTGGCGACCGCCGTGATCGTCCTGGAGTACCTCCACCAGATCTCCCTCGGGCCGCGGGCCGGTGCCGAGGAGGTGGCTACGGCCCTCGACGGCGTCGCCATCGCCTGCTCGCCGCACCGCGATCTCGCCGTCAACCCGGCCAAGGTGCTCGCCATCGCGCTCGCCGACTCCAACCCGCTCGTCTGGGGTGGCTCCGTGCTGGCCGCCCGAGCCGCCCGGCGGGTCGCGGAGTCGATCCGCCGGGCCACCGGACGCACCGCCCTCGCCGGCGACGCCGAGCACCTGCTGCCGGTGATCGAGGCGACCCGGCAACGCGACGTCTTCGACGACCCGTTCGCCGACGGTGCCACCGAGCTCCGGCCGATGCTGCTCGTCCTCGACGACGGTTCGGAGGACGCGGTGGTCCGCGAGCAGCGTGGCCGGTTGCTGGCGGCCGCCTCCGAGCGGGGGATCCGGGTCGAGACGTTGACCACCGATGCCGACACCGACACCGAGGTCGCCCGCTACGCGTCGCTGCTGCTGAGCGGCACCTACGCCGCGGCGTACGTCCGCCTCGGCCTGGTGGAGGAATGATCTGTCGCTGACGGGGTAGGACAGGATCGTGCCGACGCCGACCTCCACGACGCCTGTTCGGGCACCCCGGGACCCCTGGTTCGACAACGCCAAGATGGCACTGGTCACCCTGGTCGTGGTCGGTCACTCCTGGGTGCTGCTGCCGAACACCGAGCCGTTGGACCACCTCTACGACTTCCTCTACGTCTGGCACGTCCCGGCATTCGTCTTCGTCACCGGCTACCTGTCGCGGTCCTTCGCCTGGACCCGGGTGCGGCTCTGGCAGCTGGTGCGGACCGTTGCGGTGCCCTATGTGCTCTTCGAGTGCGCGCTCGCGCTGTTCCGGATCCACGTCGGCGGCGAGAAGCTCGAGGATCTCTTCCAGGACCCGCACTGGCCGATGTGGTACCTCGCGGCACTGTTCTTCTGGCGGCTGATGGCACCGGTCTTCCGGCCTCTCTGGGGCGGACTCGCCCTGGCCGTGGTGATCAGCCTGCTCGCCGGCATGTACGCCGGGGACACCCTCGACATGGCCCGGGTGCTGGGGCTGCTGCCGTTCTTCGTGATGGGCCTCAAGGCCACCCCCGAGCGGCTCGAGGTGCTCCGCAGCCGGCCGGCCCAGGTCGCGGCGGTCGCGGTCCTGGTCTCGATCTGGGTGCTCACCACGTGGACCGACCAGTGGGCGAGCATCGAGTGGCTCTATTACCGCTCGAGGTACGACGAGATGGGCTACTCCGACGACGTCCGGGCGTTCGTGACCCGCGGCGTCGTGCTGGTGGTCGGCACCCTCGGGACCTGGGCGTTCTTCGCGCTCGTGCCCCGCGTCAACGGGTGGTTCAGCCGGATGGGTGCCTGGACCCTGGTGGTCTACCTCTTCCACGGGTTCGTCGTGAAGGGCGTCGAGTACACCGGCTACCCGGGCTGGGCCGACGGCCACGCCGTCGTCGCGTTCGGCCTGACGACCGTGCTGGCGGTGCTGCTGTCGTTGTTCCTCGCCTGGGACCCGGTCGCCACCCGCTTGGACGTCCTGGTCGACCCCGTGGGTCACGCCGAGAAGCACCTGCACCGCACCGTCGAGCTCACGGTCGCCAAGGACCAGGTCCGACCCGACGTGGTCGCCGAGGTCGAGGCCGGGGTGGACGCCGGGCTGCACCACGAGGTCTAGGTTGCGGCTAGCGTTGTGCCCATGGCAGCCGTGAGAGCAGACAAGTGAGCGCCGGGCTCTTCGGGCTCCTGGACGACGTAGCTGCGCTGGCGCGCCTGGCGGCGGCGTCGATCGACGACGTCGGGGCCGCAACCGGCCGGGCGACCGCGAAGGCGGCCGGGGTGGTGGTCGACGACACCGCGGTCACCCCGCAGTACGTCCAGGGGGTCGCCGCCGAGCGCGAGCTGCCCATCGTCAAGAAGATCGCCCTCGGTTCGCTGCGCAACAAGATCCTCTTCATCCTGCCGGCTGCCCTGCTGCTGAGCCAGTTCCTGCCCTGGTTGCTCACCCCGATCCTGATGGTCGGTGGCACCTACCTCTGCTACGAGGGGGCCGAGAAGATCTGGGCCCACATCCAGGGGCACGACCATTCCGCCGTGCCGGCGTCCGAGGTGGGCGAGGATGCCGAGAAGGCGGTCGTCTCCGGTGCCGTGCGCACCGACTTCATCCTCTCCGCGGAGATCATGGTGATCGCGCTCAACGAGGTCTCCGAGGAGCCCTTCCTGAGCCGGCTGGTGATCCTCTTCGTGGTGGCGGTCGTGATCACGGTCGTGGTCTACGGAGTCGTCGGCCTGATCGTCAAGATGGACGACATCGGCCTCAGCCTGACGCAGCGTTCGTCGACCGTCGCCCAGAAGGTCGGGCGAGCCATGGTCGCCGGCATGCCGAAGCTGTTGACGGTGATCTCGGTCGTGGGTGTCGCGGCCATGCTGTGGGTCGGTGGGCACATCGTGCTCAACGGCCTCGACGAGCTGGGTCTCACCGCGCCGTACGAGCTCGTTCACCATCTGGAGGAGTGGGCCCACGACGCCGTGCCCGCCGTCGGCGGTGTCCTCGGGTGGGTGGTCAACACCCTTGCGTCGGCCATGCTCGGGCTGCTCCTCGGGGCGGTGGTCGTGGCCGCCATGCACCTCGTCCACCTGGTCCGTCCGAGCTCATCGAAGGCACACCCGCAGCAACACTGACGGTGGCCCCTGCCGGAGGCTCGAGGATTCTTTGTCTGGGCAGGACGCGTTCTAATCTCGGAGTCCAGGCCTCACCACCCCGCCAGATTCCAGGAGCAGACATGGACTTCAAGGTCGCTGACCTCAGCCTGGCCGACTTCGGCCGCACCGAGATCCAGCTTGCTGAGCACGAGATGCCCGGCCTGATGGCGATGCGCGCCCGTTACGGTGACGCGAAGCCGCTGGCGGGTGCCCGGGTCGCCGGCTCGCTGCACATGACGATCCAGACCGCGGTCCTCATCGAGACCCTGGTGGACCTCGGCGCCGAGGTCCGCTGGGCCTCCTGCAACATCTTCTCGACCCAGGACCACGCCGCCGCCGCGATCGCAGTCGGTCCCAACGGCACCCCCGAGGACCCGCAGGGCATCCCGGTCTTCGCCTGGAAGGGCGAGACGCTGGAGGAGTACTGGTGGTGCACCCAGCAGATCCTGCAGTGGCCCGGTGAGGGCGCCAACATGATCCTCGACGACGGCGGCGACGCGACCCTGCTGGTCCACCTCGGCGTCGAGGCCGAGAAGACCGGAAAAGCACCCGACCCGGCGACCGCCGCGAGCCACGAGCAGAAGATCATCTTCGACGTCCTCAACGCCTCGTTGGCCGAGAGCACCGACCGTTGGACGGAGATCGCCGGCCAGATCAAGGGCGTCACCGAGGAGACCACCACCGGTGTGCTCCGCCTCTACGACATGATGCGTGAGGGCTCGCTGCTCTTCCCGGCCATCAACGTCAACGACTCGGTGACCAAGTCCAAGTTCGACAACAAGTACGGCTGCCGCCACTCGCTCATCGACGGCATCAACCGCGCCACCGACGTCCTGATCGGCGGCAAGGTCGCGGTCGTCTGCGGCTACGGCGATGTCGGCAAGGGCTGTGCCGAGTCGCTGCGCGGCCAGGGCGCGCGCGTCATCGTCACCGAGATCGACCCGATCTGTGCGCTGCAGGCGGCTATGGACGGCTACCAGGTCTCCACCCTCGACGACGTCCTGGACGTCGCCGACATCATCATCACCTCGACCGGCAACAAGGACGTCGTGACCGTCGAGCAGATGGCGAAGATGAAGCACCAGGCGATCCTGGGCAACATCGGCCACTTCGACAACGAGATCGACATGGCCGGCCTGGAGTCCTACGAGGGCGTCGTCCGCAAGAACGTCAAGCCGCAGGTCGACGTCTGGACCTTCCCGACCGGCAACTCGATCATCGTGCTCTCCGAGGGCCGGCTGATGAACCTCGGCAACGCGACCGGCCACCCGTCGTTCGTGATGTCGAACTCGTTCACCAACCAGGTGCTCGCGCAGATCGAGATCTTCACCAAGCCCGAGGACTACCCGGTCGGCGTCTACGTGCTCCCCAAGCACCTCGACGAGGAGGTCGCCCGTCTCCACCTCGGTGCCCTCGGCGTGAAGCTGACGACGCTCACCGACTCGCAGGCCCAGTACCTCGGCGTCGACGTGGCCGGCCCGTACAAGTCCGACCAGTACCGGTACTAGTGAGGTGCCCCGGACAGAGCATGCTCTGGCCGGGGCCCAGCACCGCGGCGAGCCGACCCGGGGGTCTCGACCAACGAACGAGGCTCGTTCCTCGCGCGGCTGCTCGACCAACGGATGAGGCGCACTAAGGCACTATGGAGTCCATGAGCGAGTCCGCGGACATCCCGTCCGGTCAGTCGAGCGAGTCGTCCACCAAGGGGCGGATCCTGGTCGTGGACGACGACGCGTCCCTGGCGGAGATGTTGACCATCGTGCTGCGGCAGGAGGGCTTCGAGAGCCGGATGTGCTCGCGGGGGGACCTCGCCATGGACGAGTTCCGGTCCTACCAGCCCGACCTGGTGCTGCTCGACCTGATGCTGCCCGGCAAGGACGGTATCGACGTGTGCAAGGAGATCCGCGCCGAGTCCGGCGTACCGATCGTGATGCTCACGGCCAAGGGTGACACCGTCGACGTCGTCGTCGGTCTCGAGTCCGGTGCCGACGACTACGTCGTCAAGCCGTTCAAGCCCAAGGAGCTGGTGGCCCGGATCCGGGCGCGGATCCGGAGCTTCGACACCCCTGCCCAGGAGTCGTTGGTGATCGGCGACCTGGCCATCGACGTCGCCGGGCACTCGGTGACCCGGGGCGGGCAGTCGCTGAACCTGACCCCGCTCGAGTTCGACCTGCTCGTGTGCCTGGCTCGCAAGCCGTGGCAGGTGTTCAGTCGTGAGGTGCTGCTCGAGCAGGTCTGGGGCTACCGGCACGCCGCGGACACCCGCCTGGTCAACGTGCACGTCCAGCGGCTGCGTTCCAAGGTCGAGCACGACCCGGAGAACCCCGAGATCGTGGTGACCGTGCGGGGCGTCGGCTACAAGGCGGGGACTGCGTAACCCGGCCATGCTCCACGTGCGCTCCACCGTGGGCTCGAGGTTCCCTCCGCCGGCGGTCCGCCGTGCGCTGACGTTCTGGCGACGGTCCATCCAGGCACGGGTGGTGGCCAGCACGCTGGTGCTCTCGGCGGTCGTGGTCAGCATCGTGGGCTGGTTCCTGCTGCAGCAGACCCGGGAGGGGCTGCTCGACCACCGGGTGACGGCCGTGGTGGCCGAGGCCAACGACGAGACCGCCGAGGCGCGCGGTCGGCTGGAGGCGGCCCCGGGCACCGACAGCGACGTCTCGAGCCAGCAGCGCGACCTCGTGGAGCCGATCATCCAGCGCGGCGACACCCGCGGCTTCTCGGTGGTGATGGCCGGGCCGACCGGTCCCGGTGGCCGGATCGCCGACGGGGGTGCCAACTTCACGCCCGGCCTGGACACCAGCAGCGTCCCGACCTCCCTCGAGGAGCACTTCGACAAGGGTTCCTCGACGGCGTGGGCCTACACCCAGATCCGCTCCACGGACGCCAGCGGCACCACGACCTCCGAGCCCGGCATCGTGGTCGGGGCGCAGGTGCTGCTGCCCGCCGACGCCCAGTCCTACACGCTCTACTACCTCTTCCCGCTCGACGAGCAGGAGGAGACGCTGGCGCTGGTGACCCGAGCGCTGCTGACCGCCGGAGCGCTGCTCCTGGTGCTGGTCGCCGGGGTGACCTGGCTGGTCACCCGGCAGGTGGTGACCCCGGTCCGGATGGCGCGCCAGGTCGCCGAACGACTTGCGGCCGGTGAGCTGCAGGAGCGGCTGAAGGTCTCCGGCGAGGACGACCTGGCCCGACTGGCGACGTCGTTCAACCAGATGGCGAGCAACCTGCAGCGCCAGATCCGCCAGCTCGAGGAGCTCAGCCGGGTCCAGCGCCGGTTCGTCTCGGACGTCTCGCACGAGCTGCGGACCCCGTTGACGACCGTGCGGATGGCCGGCGACGTCCTGCACGACGCCCGGTCCAGGTTCGACCCGACGACCGCCCGGTCCGCCGAGCTGCTGCAGACCGAGCTGGACCGCTTCGAGACGTTGCTGGCCGACCTCCTCGAGATCAGCAGGTTCGACGCCGGGGCCGCGGTCCTCGAGCTCGATGACGTCAATCTCGTCGACGTGGCGCACCGGATCGTCGACGCGACCAGGCCGCTCGCCGAGCAGCGGCACGTGCGGGTGGTCGTCCGCGCACCCGGGCACGCCTGCCTGGCGGAGGCCGACGTACGACGTGTCGAACGGATCGTCCGCAACCTGGTGACCAACGCCATCGACCACGCGGCCGCCGACGGCCCGGGCGACGGCATCGTCGTCCACGTGGCCGGTGACGACCTCGCCGCCGCGATCGCGGTCCGCGACTTCGGTGTCGGGCTCGCTCCGGGCGAGTCGTCGATGGTCTTCAACCGCTTCTGGCGCGCCGACCCGGCGCGGGCCCGCACCAGCGGCGGCACCGGTCTCGGGCTCTCGATCGCGCTCGAGGACACCCACCTCCACGGCGGCTGGCTGCAGGCCTGGGGACGGCCGGGGGAGGGCGCGCAGTTCCGGCTGACCCTCCCGCGCCGGGCCGGTGGCGTGCTCCGCCAGAGCCCGCTGCCACTGGTCCCGACCGACGTGACGGAGCCGGTGTCGTGAGGCGGCTGCGGTGGGCGGTCCTGGTGGCGCTGCTCGTGCTGGTCTCGGGTTGCGTGAGCATGCCCGAGAGCGGTCCGGTCGTCGAGACCAGGTCCGAGGGGGACGTCTCGTCGAGCACCGGGATCTACATCAACCCGAAGCCGCCGCAGCCGGGTGACACCCGCCCCGACGTCGTCCGTGGCTTCCTGGTCGCGATGACCGCGACGCCGATCCAGACCAACACGGCGCGCGAGTTCCTCACCAAGGACGCCGCGGCGTCGTGGAACCCCGAGGACCGGACCATCACCTATGCCGACTCGACCCCGCCGCGCGAGAGCCCCCTCGGGGTCTCGGTGACCCTCTCCGACGCCGACCAGCTCGACTCGCAGGGAGCCTGGCAAGGGGCACTGCCCCGCGCGGACAGTGAGCTCGACTTCCCGATGTCCCTCGAGGACGGCGAGTGGCGCATCGACAAGGCGCCGGACGCCCTGATCGTGCCCGAGTCGTGGTTCGAGCAGCGGTTCCGGCAGGTCTCGCTGTTCTACTTCGACCCGACCGCGAGCACGCTGGTCCCCGAGCCGGTGTTCGTGCCGCGTGGCGTCCAGCTCGCCAGCGCCCTCACCAGGGCCCTCCTGATGGGGCCGGGCGAGGGATTGGGGTCGGTCATCCAGAGCTTCGTCCCGGCCGGGATGACGCTCAATCTGTCGGTCCCGATCTCCGCGGACGGCGTCGCCGAGATCGGTCTCAAGGGCGATGCCGGGCAGCTGTCCACCCAGGCGATCCCGCTGATGATGTCGCAGTTCGCGTGGACGTTGCGCCAGGAACCGCAGGTGACCGCGCTGCGGGTCACCATCAACGGGCAGCCGGTGCCGTTGCCAGGCGGTGTGAGCGCCTACCGCGTCGACGGCGGCGCCGAGTACGACCCGGCCGGGTTCCAGGCGAGCTCCACCCTGGTGGCGCTGCGCGACGGGCTGGTGGTCACGGGCGCCGGCGGTGCCTTCGGTCCGACCAGCGGCCCGCTGGGCACCACGGCGTACGGCGTACGCAGCGTCGCGATGGACCTGACCGCCACGACGGCGGCAGTGGTCGCCGCAGACGGCCGGTCGGTGCTCGAGGCGCCGGTGAACGATCCCGACGAGGCCGGGCCGACGACGGTCCTCGCCGGCGGCACCGACCTGCTGGCGCCGGCCTGGGACCTGGCGGACCGGCTCTGGCTGGTCGACCGCACGTCGAAGGGCGCGGAGATCTCCTACGTCGGCCCGCACGGGACAGGGATCCTGGAGGTGCCGGGGATCAGCGGTGAGGACGTGCGGATGTTCCTGGTCTCCCGGGACGGCACCCGACTGGTAGCGGTGGTGCGGCGGGAGAGCGGTGACACGCTGCTGGTGAGCCGGATCGAGCAGCGTCGCGGCGGTGGGGTCCTGGGTGCCACCGACGCGCGACGCATCTCCGCGGACTCCGACGCCCAGGTCCCGATCCGCGGACTGGCCTGGCGCACGACGACCAGCGTGGCCGTCCTCAACCCGTTCACCTCGACGCTGTCGCAGGTCAACTCCGCCTCGGTCGACGGCTCGCCCAGCTCGCCGGGCAGTCCCTCGACCGTGGAGGGCCGGCTGCGCTCGCTCGCCGGGTCCCCGGCGCCGGACGACCCGATCTACGGCGTCACCCGCCGCACCCTCATCGATCTCTCCGGCGCCGACCGGACCCCGACGGTGCTGCCCGAGGGCGTCACCGGGGTCGACTATCCCGGCTGATCCACAGCGCCGGGTCCGCGGGTTGAGCGGGCCCGCCCCTGGTGGTGACATCGGGTGATGCTGCCGTTGGCCCTCCAGGACCTGCTCGACGGGTCGATCGACCTGCTGCTCGGCGGCGACTGCCTGGGGTGCCGACGACCGGGCCGGCCGCTGTGCGTCGACTGCGCGGCCGACCTCCCGGTCCGGGCCCGTCGGGCGTGGCCGGTGCCGAGGCCGTACGGACTGGTGACGCCGTGGGTGGCGACGGAGTACGCCGGACTGGTCCGCGACCTGGTCGTGGGGCACAAGGAGCACCGGTTGCTGTCGCTGGCCGCTCCGCTCGGCGGGCTGCTCGGGGTCGCGGCGCGGGCTGCCGTCGACACGGCTCCTCCCGGGCCCGTCGTCCTGGTGCCGGTCCCGTCCCGACCCGGCAGTGCCCGGGCGCGCGGTCACGACCCGACAGGCGCGATCGTGCGCAAGGCTGCCCGGCTCCTGCGCGCGGAGGGGTACGACGTACTCGCCGTACCCCTCCTGCGGAGCAGGCCGGGTGTCGTCGACCAGGCCGGGCTCGGCGCCGGCGAGCGGGCGACGAACCTGGCTGGTTCGATGCACTGCCCGTCGGAGTCGCTCCGGCGCCTCTCGGCGCGCCGGCCCCGCACTCGGCTGGTGATCTGTGACGACGTGCTGACCACCGGTGCCACGGCGCGCGAGGCGCAACGGGCCCTGGAGGCGGTCGGGCTGGACGTGGCTGCGATCGCGGCCGTGGCGGCGACGCGTCGACGGTTCCTGCCGGTGCCCCACCCCGCTGCGCAAGATGGGGTGCGCTGACCCTTTAATCGCTGCCACCGACCCACTAACGTCGTGACATGGAGTCCGTCCGGGTCCGTGGTTGCGTCATCGGGGCGCGCCGGTCCGTCCGGACGTCTCGGCGGTTAGCCGATGCCAGTCGCAGGCGAAACGGTCCACGTAAGGCGTATCGTCCCGGTCTCCGGGGCGGCCGCCGATCACGGTGCGGCTTAGTGGTAAGTCCTGCCTCTGCCCCGTCGTCAGATGCGACGCCGGCCGGGAGAAGGTCAGTAGTGGCAGAAAAGCTGCGACAACCTCAGCAGGCGGTTGTGGGGTCGAAGACCAGGTCGGCCGGGCGGACTCCTCCAAGGGAAACCAACTGTTCAACGGGAGGTTCACATGGAAGTTGTGGTCACGGGTCGTCATTGCGAGCTGTCTGATCGATTCCGCAGTCACGTGGAGGAGAAGCTGACCAGGCTCGAGAAGCACGATCACCGGATCATCCGGGTCAACGTGGAGGTCGAGGCGGAACGCAACCCCCGCCAGGCCGACCGCGCCGTACGCCTCCAGCTGACCGCCCTGTCCAAGGGCCCGGTCATCCGGGCCGAGGCCAGTGCCGCCGACAAGATGGCCGCGCTCGACATCGCCCTGGACAAGATGGCCGCGCAGATGCGCCGGGCCTCCGACCGCCGCCGGGTCCATCACGGTCGGCACACGCCGGTGTCGGTGGGAGAGGCGCTGGCTGCGAAGACTCCGGCCACCGAGCCCGAGATCGAGGAGGTCGTCACCCTCGAGCGTCAGGTCGGTCCGATCTCCGTGACGGGTGACGGACCGCTGGTCGTGCGCGAGAAGACCCATCCTGCCGACCCGATGACCCTCGACCAGGCTCTCTACGAGATGGAGCTCGTCGGTCACGACTTCTACCTCTATGTCGACAAGGAGAGTGAGCGCCCGGCCGTGGTCTACCGCCGGCGCGGCTACGACTACGGAGTCATCTCGCTCGACCTCGGGGCCCAGGCCTGACGCAGCCCTGGGCAGCCAGCGCTGAGCGTTCAGCACTGACCATCACCTGTAGGAGTGGCCCGAAAGGACCACTCCTACAGGGTTTTGTGCCCCTCTTCCGGGTCCCCACAGGGGTCCCGGACGTGCCATGATGCGAGGGTGCGAGTCCCCAGCGAGATCGACGACGAGCCGATCCGCGTCCTGGTCGTCGACGACCAAGAACTGTTCCGAGGCGGCCTGGTGATGCTTCTGGGCATCGAGCCCGGCATCGAGGTGATCGGCCAGGCCGGCGACGGGATCGAGGGCGCCGCCCTGGCCGAGAGCGCCGCTCCCGACGTGGTGCTGCTCGACATCCGGATGCCGAAGCGCTCGGGCATCGAGGCCTGCGTGACCATCAAGGAGACCGTCCCGTCGGCCAAGATCATCATGCTGACGGTCTCGGACGAGGAGGCCGACCTCTTCGGGGCGGTCAAGAGCGGCGCAGCCGGCTACCTCCTCAAGGACTCCTCGATAGAGGAGGTGGCCCAGGCGATCCGGGTGGTCGCCGACGGCCAGTCGCTGATCAGTCCGTCGATGGCGGTCAAGCTGATCGACGAGTTCAAGCAGATGTCGCAGCCCGAGCGGGGCCACGTCCCCCGGCTGCGGCTCACCGACCGTGAGCTCGAGGTGCTCCGGCTGGTGGCCAAGGGCATGAACAACCGCGAGATCGCCCGGGACCTCTTCATCAGCGACAACACGGTGAAGAACCACGTGCGCAACATCCTCGAGAAGCTCCAGCTGCACTCGCGGATGGAGGCCGTGATGTACGCCGTCCGGGAAAATCTGCTCGAGCTGCCGTAGGCATGCAGTCGCTGAGTTCAGGGCAGGCGCGCCGGATCGCCCTTGCCGCCCAAGGTTTCCTCGACCCGCGGCCCGCCCGTCCGACGATGCGCACCTTCGACCGCACGCTGGCCCGGACCGGGGTGCTCCAGGTCGACTCGGTCAACGTGCTCCAGCGCGCCCACTACATGCCGCTCTACTCCCGGATGGGGCCGTACGACGTCGACCTGCTCCGCCGCGCCGCCGAGAAGCGGCCGCGCCGCGTCGTGGAGTACTGGGCGCACGTGCAGGCCTTGATGCCGGTCGACCTCTGGCCGTTGATGCGGCACCGGATGGACGACCACCGCGCGACGCGCGGCAAGTGGGGGTTCGTCGCCGAGAACGACGCCCTGGAGGCCAACCTGCTCGACGAGCTGCGCGACCGGGGCCCGTCCACGGCTCGCGACCTCGACGACGGCCTGCCCCGGGCGAGGGACAACTGGGGCTGGAACTGGTCGGAGACGCGTCGCGTCCTGGACTACCTCTACGCCTCCGGCCAGGTGGCCATCGCGAGCCGCAACAGCCAGTTCGAGATCCGCTACGACCTCCCGGACCGGGTGATCCCGTCCGCTGTGCTGGCACAGCCGGTCCCGAGCCGGGCCGAGGCCACCCGCGAGCTGGTGCGCCGAGCGGCCCGTTCCCACGGGGTGGCGACCACCCAGGACCTTCGGGACTACTACCGGATGCCCGTGAGCGACACGGCGTCCGCCGTCGCCGACCTCGTGGAGGACGGTGAGCTGCTGCCGGTCCGGGTGGACGGCTGGAAGCGCCCCGCGTTCCTGCACCGCGACGCGCGGCTGCCCCGTCGAGTGGGCGGCCGGGCGCTGCTCAGCCCGTTCGACCCCGTGGTGTGGGAGCGGGCCCGCACCGAGGCGCTCTTCGACTTCCACTACCGCATCGAGATCTACGTCCCGGCTGCGAAGCGGGTGCACGGCTACTACGTGCTGCCGTTCCTCCTCGGCGAGCACATCGTCGCTCGCGTCGACCTGAAGGCCGACCGGCAGTTCGACGCGGGCGCCGGGCGCCTCGTCGTCAAGGCGGCGTACGCCGAGCCCGGGGCTCCCCCGGAGACCGCTGGGGAGCTCGCTGCGGAGCTGCGCCAGCTGGCGGGCTGGTTGGGCCTGGGGACGGTGCAGATCGAGCCGCGGGGCGACCTGGCCCCGGCGCTCGCCGCCGAGAGCGTCCTGCGTTAGTGCGGACTTCGCGTGCTGGGTAGAGTGGCGACGCCATCCACCTGCAAGGAGCTACTTCGTCGTGCCTGCCATTCTTGACAAGATCCTCCGCATCGGCGAGGGCAAGATCCTGCGCCAGCTCGAAGCCGTCGCACAGGCCGTCAACGCGATCGAGGACGACTTCGTCGCGATGAGCGACGCCGAGCTGCAGGGGATGACCACCGAGCTCAAGGAGCGGCTCGCCCAGGGGGAGACGCTCGACGACCTGATGCCCGAGGCGTTCGCCACGGTCCGTGAGGCCTCGAAGCGGGTCACCGGCATGCGGCCCTTCGACGTCCAGGTCATGGGCGGTGCGGCGCTGCACCTCGGCAACATCGCCGAGATGAAGACCGGTGAGGGCAAGACCCTGGTCGCGGTGATGCCGTCCTACCTCAACGCCCTCGCGGGCAAGGGCGTCCACGTGGTCACCGTCAACGACTACCTCGCCAAGTTCCAGTCCGAGATGATGGGCCGGATCCACCACTTCCTCGGGCTCACCGTCGGAGTGATCCTCCCGGAGATGCGCCCAGACGAGCGCCGCGCGGCCTACAACTGCGACATCACCTACGCCACCAACAACGAGCTCGGCTTCGACTACCTGCGCGACAACATGGCCGGCTCGATCGAGGAGTGCGTCCAGCGCCCGCCCAGCTTCGCCGTGGTGGACGAGGTCGACTCGATCCTCATCGACGAGGCCCGCACGCCGCTCATCATCAGTGGTCCGACCCAGGACGAGGTGAAGTGGTACGCCGAGTTCGCCCGTCTCGTGCGCACCCTCGACAAGGACGTCGACTACGAGGTCGACGAGAAGAAGCGCACCATCTCCGTCCTCGAGCCCGGCATCACCAAGGTGGAGGACCACCTCGGCATCGACAACCTCTACGAGTCGGCCAACACTCCGCTCATCTCGTTCCTGAACAACTCCATCAAGGCCAAGGAGCTGTTCCGCAACGACAAGGAGTACGTCGTCATGAACGGCGAGGTGCTGATCGTCGACGAGCACACCGGTCGGATGCTCTCCGGGCGGCGCTACAACGACGGCCTGCACCAGGCGATCGAGGCCAAGGAGGGTGTCGAGGTCCGCGAGGAGTACCAGACGCTCGCGACGGTCACCCTGCAGAACTACTTCCGGCTCTACGACAAGCTCTCCGGCATGACCGGTACCGCCATGACGGAGGCCTCGGAGTTCGACAAGATCTACAGCCTCGGCGTGGTGCCGATCCCGACCAACAAGCCGATGGCCCGCGTCGATGCCGCCGACCTCGTCTACCGCACCGAGGAGGCGAAGTACGACGCCGTCGTCGACGACATCGCCGAGCGGCACGAGAAGGGTCAGCCGGTGCTGGTCGGCACCGTCTCGGTCGAGAAGTCCGAGCACCTCTCCACCAAGCTCCGCAAGCGCGGCATCCCGCACTCCGTCCTGAACGCCAAGGTCCACGCCGACGAGGCCAAGATCGTCGCGATGGCCGGCCACAAGGGCGCGGTCACCGTGGCCACCAACATGGCGGGTCGAGGCACCGACATCATGCTCGGTGGCTCGGTGGAGTTCCTCGCCGACGAGGAGCTCCGCAAGCGCGGCCTCGAGCCTGCGGGCGAGACCGCCGCCGAGTACGAAGCCGAGTGGCCCTCGACGCTGGAGCGGATCAAGGCCCAGGTCGGCAACGAGCACGACGAGGTCCGCGACGTGGGCGGTCTGTACGTCGTCGGCACCGAGCGTCACGAGTCGCGCCGCATCGACAACCAGCTGCGAGGTCGTTCCGGCCGTCAGGGCGACCCGGGCGAGTCCCGGTTCTACCTCTCGCTCGAGGACGAGCTGATGCGGCTGTTCAAGTCCGACTGGGTCGACCGGGTGCTCCAGGTCCTCAAGATCCCCGACGACGTCCCGATCGAGAACAAGCGGGTCACCAGCGCGATCGCCAACGCCCAGGGCCAGGTGGAGTCGCAGAACTTCGAGTCCCGCAAGAACGTCCTCAAGTACGACGACGTGATGGACCGCCAGCGCAAGGTGATCTACGCCGAGCGTCGTGAGGTCCTCGAGGGCAAGGACCTGCAGGACCAGATCCGGACCTTCCTCGACGACACCGTCGCCGGCTACGTCACCGGTGCGACCGAGGACTTCGCCGAGGAGTGGGACCTGCCCGCGCTGTGGACCGCACTGCGCCAGATCTACCCCATCAGCGTCGACCACGAGGACCTCGTCCGTGAGGCCGGCGGCCTCGCGAACCTCGAGCGCGACGAGGTCATCGAGACGCTGCAGGGCGACGCCCGGGCTGCGTACGCCCAGCGCGAGACCGAGGTCGGCGAGGAGGTCATGCGCGAGCTGGAGCGTCGCGTCGTGCTCTCGGTGCTCGACCGCAAGTGGCGCGAGCACCTCTACGAGATGGACTACCTGCGCGAGGGCATCTACCTGCGTGCCTACTCCCAGCGCGACCCGCTCGTGGAGTACCAGCGCGAGGGCTTCGACATGTTCGCCGCGATGATGGACGGCATCAAGGAGGAGGCCGTCGGCTTCCTGTTCAACCTCGAGGTCCAGGTCGAGGAGGAGCCCGAGGACGAGGTCGAGGAGGAGGTCTACGAGCCGCTCCTGCAGCCCGAAGGCACCCTGCAGCAACGTGCTGCGGCCCCCGCCATCGTCGCCAAGGGCCTGGAGCGGCCCTCCGCACCGACGCAGCTGTCCTACTCCGCCCCGTCGGAGGACGGCGACGCGGAGGTCAAGACCGCAGCCGTCGAGGACGAGTACGCCGGCACCGGCCGCAACGACCGTTGCCCGTGCGGGTCAGGCAAGAAGTACAAGCTCTGCCACGGTCGACCGGGTGGTCCGACCGGCCTGACGGCTCGCTCCAACGGCTGAGCGGCGTCAGGCGAACTCCAGCACCGTGCACTGCCAGCGTGCGCCCGCCATCTCGAAGCGGGCGGCGATCGCGCGCGAACGCTCGCCGTACCGCACGTGGGCGCTGACCTCGGCGACGTCGAAGCCGACGAAGCAGGTGTGCACGCCGAGCACCCGGGGGCGCACGGGCTGGACCCGACCCTCGCCGGGACGGTAGCCGCCCGCCCGGGCGACCAGCAGCGCGCGACGCTCGAGGTTCTCGTAGACCTCGCGTGAGGTCCACCGGAGCACCTGGCTGACGGGTCGGTCCCCACCGACGATCTCGACGACCGCCTGGGCGTAGTTGCGTGCCCACCGCTCGAACCCGCGACGTAGCGGCACCTCGATCGAGATCACGTCGGCGGCGGACCCTGACGCGTAGACCGGCGGGTCGGCGGGTCGCGGAGGCTCCTGGCGGGGCTGCAGTTCCAGCGCGAGCGTGCCCTGCACGCTGGCGACCGGCACCGGCCCACGGAGCGGCACGACGCCGGGCGAGCGCGGAGCACTGGGGGTGACGGCCATGGGGGTACCTCCGAGACGGGTGTCGGCTCAGCTGCCGGGCAGCCGGAGTCGTTGGGCGGGATGGATGAGGTCGGGGTCGGGTCCGATCTCCTGCTTGTTGAGCCGGTGGACCTGGTGCCAACGAGTCGAGATCTCGGCATTGCTCGCGCCGGGCCCCAGGTCGCGGCTGGCGATCGCCCAGAGGGTGTCGCCAGGACGGACGACTGCGATCCGCGGCGCCGGTGCCGCGGTGCTCGCGGCGCGGTCGGGAAGCGGGAGCCCGGACAGGGATGCAGCGGCGGCCGGGCGGGGTTCCAGGTCGTGGTGCAGGCGTCCCGGTGTGGCGAGCGCGGAGGTGTGCAGGCCGACTGTCAGGCCGCCGACGACCGCTACCCCGCACGCGGCGAGCAGCAGTCGCCGGACCGGATCGGGCAGCCCCGGGGCGGCGACCTGTCGTCCGTGGGCCGCCCCCAGCACGACCGCGGTGGCGACCAGCCAGAGCCAGGCGACCACCACCACGCTCATCACCGCGCACGACCAGACGAGCAGCACGTCGAACGTCGGCGCCGGCCGAGCCGGGCCGGTCGCACCGTGCACCGCGGCGGTCAGGGGACTGCGCATCGCGGCCACCAGTCCACCCGCCGCCAGGCTGACAGTCAGCCACACGGTCAGGCAGCGGGAGAGCGTTGCCGGCGTGGTCTGGTGCACGAGAATCCGCCTCGATCATGCAGTTTGCGTCTGTTTGCATGAGCCAACGCCGTTTGGCAGACGATGTCAACGGCTTGTCCCCAGGTGTCCGGCTCGCGAGGAGATGTCGGTGCCGCCCGTCACGATGACGTCATGACATGGATCGGTGACCGGGTCCGGGATGTGGACCTGCGCGAGGCCTACGCCGGAGTCGAGGACCTGGCCGAGTGGTCGGACTGGCTCCCGTACGCCGACGGGATCGACGCGGCGCCCCGCTCGCCCGGCGTCTACCTGTTCCGGGAGCCCGACACCGCCCTGATCCGGTACGCCGGCATGGCCGGCGAGCGAGCCGGCGTCGGGCGGGCGCAAGGACTCCACGGTCGGCTGTCGGTCTACCGGACCGGCGCGGGTGCGGTGGGTGGGTTCGGCGAGGCCGCGCTCGACCTGGCCCTGGCCGACCCGGACTGGGTCGAGGGGCAGGCGCGACGGATTCGCCGCGACGGGCCCCGGCGAGCCCGGCACTGGTCCGCGGACGCGGTGGCCCGACTCGCACCCGACGTGAGCTGGTCCAGCTGCCACGAGCGCGCCGACGCCCGCCATCTCGAGGGGCAGGTCCTGCTGGCGTTGCGACCCTACGGGCTCTGGAACCGGTGACCGGCGCCCTCCGGGGTGGTCAACCAGGGGAGACCTTTGGCAGGGTCGGCACATGTCGTGGGAGGAGGACCTCTTCGCGCTGCTCGACGACCTCGAGCAGCAGGCCGAGGCGCTCTACGACGCCGACCGTGACCTGGAGCTCGCCGACCGCAGTCGAGCGGAGTACCAGCAGGTCACCCTCGCCAGCCGGCTGATGGCCTCGGTCGGGCAGGAGGTCTGGCTCGACGTCGTCGGGGTCGGCGCCGTCGGCGGGGTCCTGGATCGGGTCGCGACCGGCTGGTGCCTGGTGCGCGCACCCGGACAGGACTGGGTGGTGCGCCTGGAGGCGGTGAGCCTGGTCCGAGGTGCCTCACCTCGCTCGGTGCCTGAGGTCGCCTGGTCGCCGGTCACCCGGCTGGGACTCGGCTCCGCGCTGCGCCGGGTGGCCGACGCGGGGGAGCGCTGCGTGCTGCGGCTCACCGACGGTGCGGCCCACGACGCCGTGCTGCGCCGGATCGGCGCCGACTTCCTCGAGGCCACGGTGGGGGAGGACCGCTCGGTGCTGGTGCCGTTCGACCGGCTGGCCGCGGTGCAGAGCCGCGACTGACGGGCTCGACCGAGGAGGGTCAGGTCGCGTCGGCGTCGTACGGCGGACGCTCGTCCGCCGCGAGCGGCCGCAGGCCCCGACGAGTCGGTCGCGCTGGCTCCTCGTCGGCGTCCTGCATCGCCTCGGCGATGTGCTTGCGGACGATGGTGCGGGGATCGAGGTCGGTCAGCTCGAGGTCGGCGTACTCCGGCCCGAGCTCGGCGCGCAGCTCGTCGCGGGCGTTGTTGGCGAGGATCTTGGCCTTGCGCACCAGCTGGCCGGCCTGGCGGGCCAGCTCGGGGAGCTTGTCCGGACCGAAGACGAGCACCGCGACGAACGCGATGACCGCGAACTCAGGCAGGCCGACTCCGAACACGGTCCAGAACCTAGCCGGTCAGAACTTGCTGGTGGGCGTGAGGCCGAGCTGGAGGCCGGCGAGTCCGCGACCCCGACCGCTGAGCCTGTCGGCGACAGCGGTGAGGACCAGCGCCCCAGGAGCGGTGGGATCGGAGTCGACGATCGGCTTGCCGGCGTCGCCGCCCTCGCGCAGCGACACGTCGATCGGGACCTCGCCCAGGACGGGTACGTCGTAGCCGAACCGCTCCGACAGGGTCTTCGCGACCCGGGCGCCGCCGCCGGCGCCGAAGATCTCCAGACGGTGCTCGGTGCCCTCGGCGGCGCAGTGCGGGCACGGCAGGAAGCTCATGTTCTCGACGACACCGACGACCCGCTGGTGCATCATCGAGGCCATCGTGCCGGCGCGCTCGGCCACCTCGGCGGCGGCCTCCTGCGGGGTGGTCACCACCACCACCTCGGCGCCCGGCAGGTGCTGACCGAGCGAGATGGCCACATCACCGGTGCCCGGGGGCAGGTCGAGCAGGAGCACGTCGAGATCGCCCCAGTAGACGTCGGCGAGCATCTGGACCAGGGCTCGGTCGAGCATCGGTCCACGCCACGCGACGACCTGGTCGCGGCGCGGCTTGAGCATCCCGATCGAGATCACCGAGACCCCGCTCGGAGTGGGGACGGGCATGATCAGGTCGTCGACCTGGGTCGGCCGGTGGTCGGCCACGCCCATCATCGCCGGCACCGAGTGCCCGTAGATGTCGGCGTCGACGATGCCGACCTTGAGCCCCTGCTTGGCCATCGCCAGCGCGAGGTTGACGGTCACCGACGACTTGCCCACGCCGCCCTTGCCGCTCGCGATCGCGAACACCTTGGTGAGTGAGCCGGGCTGGGCGAAGGGGATCTCGCGCTGGGCCTGGCCGCCGCTGAGGATCTCCTTGAGGCCGGCCCGCTGCTCGGTGGACATCACGCCCAGCTCGAGGTCCACCCCGGTCACGCCGGGGACCTTGCCGACCGCGCCGGTGACGTCCCGGGTGATGGTGTCCTTCAACGGGCAGCCGGAGACCGTGAGCAGCACCGTCACGTGCACGAGACCGTCGGGATCGATGACGACGGTGTCGACCATCCCGAGGTCGGTGATCGGACGCTTGATCTCGGGGTCGTGGACGGTTGCCAGGGCAGCGTTGACCTGCTCGAGAGAGGGAGTGCTCATGATGGCCCCAGTCTAGGTGGTGGGTGTCTCCGCACCGTCGCCGCCCGGGTGCCTGCGCGGCTGAGCCTGCTCGTTGCGCTGCTCGATCTTCGGGGGGCGCTCGGTCCCGGAGGCACGTTCGTCGAGGTCCTGGAGGAGCGAGCGCAGCTCCGAGCGCAGGAAGTCGCGGGTCGCGACCTCGCCGACCGACATCCGTAGCGAGGCGACCTCGCGCGCCAGGAACTCCATGTCGGCGTGCGCACGTGCGTTCGCCTGCCGGTCCTGCTCGGCGATCACCTTGTCGCGCTGCTCCTGGCGGTTCTGGGCGAGGAGGATCAGCGGCGCGGCGTACGACGCCTGGAGGCTGAGGATCAGGGTCAGGAAGATGAAGGGGTAGTCGTCCCAGCGCAGGTCGACCGGGGCGACGAGGTTCCAGACGATCCAGACCACCACGAAGCCGGTCATCCACATCAGGAACTTCGCGGTCCCCATGTAGCGCGCGAACTGCTCGGCGAACACCCCGAAGGCGTCGGAGTCGTACGACGGCCGCCGGACCAGTGGGCGACGGATCTCCTTCGGGGTGTCCAGGCGGGTGCGAGGACCGCGGTTGTCAGCCACGGCGCACCCCCTGCGACCGGTTGGTCGAGCGGATCGCCTGGTCGCGCCAGTTCTCCGGGAGCATGTGGTCGAGCAGGTCGTCGACGCTGACCGCGCCGAGCAGGTGCCCGTTGTCGTCGACGACGGGAGCCGCGACCAGGTTGTAGGTCGCGAGGTGGGCCGCGACCTGGTCGATGGTGGCCTCGGGTCGCAACGGGTCCATCGAGTCGTCGAGGACGCCGGCGACCAGCGTCGACGGGGGTTCGCGCAACATCCGCTGGATGTGCGCGACCCCGAGGAACTTGCCGGTCGGGGTCTCCAGCGGCTGTCGGCAGACGTAGACGAGGGCGGCGAGCGCCGGGGTGAGCTCCGGGTTGCGGACCTGGGCGAGCGCGTCGGCGATGGTGGCGTCCGGGCCCAGGATGACCGGCTCCGGGGTCATCATCGCGCCCGCCGTGTCCTCGACGTACGACATCAGCCGCCGGACGTCCTCGGCCTCCTCCGGGTCCATCAGCTCGAGCAGGGTGGCGGCGGTCTCCGGCGGGAGGTCGGCGATCAGGTCGGCGGCGTCGTCGGGCGACATCTCCTCGAGCACGTCGGCGGCGCGCTCGGAGTCGAGGTGCTCGAGGACGTCGACCTGGTCCTCCTCCGGCAGCTCCTCGAGCACGGCGGCGAGCCGCTCGTCGTCGAGCGCCGCGATCACCGCGGTACGACGCTCGGGGGGAAGGTCGCGGATCATGTTGGCGGCGTCGGCGGGCCGCATCTCGTTGAGCGCCGCGATCAGGTGGGTGGCACCCTGCGACTCCTCGCGACGGGTGAGTCCCTCGATGTCGCGCCACTCCGCGACATGGGTCTGGCCCCGGCGGCGCAGGGCCTTCGAGGGCTCCTGGATGGCGACCCGGCTGATCACCCAGTCCCGGTTGCGAGCCTGCTCCATCGCGACGTCGTAGACGGTCCCGCTGACACCGGTCCCGGGGATCTGGACGGTGTGGTCGAGCATCTGCCCGATCACCAGGGTCTCGGTCGGGCGCTGCTCGAAGCGACGCATGTTGAGCAGCCCGGTGGTGTACACCTGCCCGCTGTCGATGTTGGTCACCCGGGTCATCGGCACGAAGATCCGGCGTCGCCCGAAGACCTCGGCGACCAGCCCGAGCACCCGCGGCTGCTGGACCTCGGAGCGGACCGCGACGACGAGGTCGCGGACCTTGCCGACCTGGTCACCCTGGGGGTCGAAGATCGGCAGGCCGACGAGGCGAGCGACGTAGACGCGGGCAGGGGTGGTGCTCATGTGTCGACAACCTACCGGCGGCGTCGCCACGAAGGGTGCAGCCTCCCGGCGATCTATACTTCGGACATGTCGACCACCCGACTCCTGTGCGCCCGTCTGCCGGTCCTGGTGCTGGCGCTGGTCTGCCTGTCGGCGTGCGGATCGGACGACTCCACCGCGGACGACCCGGTCGCTGCTGACACGTCCGCGCCCTCCGAGGAGCCCTCGGTGGAGGCCAGCCCCTCGACGTCGGAGTCGGCCTCGGAGTCGGTCGTCCCGGCCGGCGCCAAGGACTGCTCGGCGGTCTGGAAGGAGGGCGCGAGGCTCCCCTTCATCTACCCCGGGTGCGTCGACGACGGAGGACAGTTCGTCAAGCGCGACTCCCTGTCCTGCTCGTCAGGACAGCGCATCGTGCGCTTCGACGACCAGTTCTACGCGGTTCCGGCCGGCCGGATCCATCAGGCGGAATCGTCGTTGGAGCAGGACAAGAAGTACCGTTCTGCGGTGCTTCGGTGTCGCGCCTGACACGATTGGACGGTCGGGGGCGGCGCGACTCCTCGGACGCGGCACGACCGACAACGACGTGATGGGATGACTCTCGTGGCCAGACTCCTTGCCCTGCTGGTGGCGATCACCTGCTTCCTGGTCCCGGTATCCGCATCGGCGCCGGCGAGCGCGGCACCGGACAACTACAGCCCCCGTGCCGGCATCACCTTCAACAGCCCGGTCGGCAGCCGGGCTGCCAAGCAGGCGATCTTCCGCAAGATCATCCGGTCGATCAACTCCTCGTCCGCCGGCAGCACGATCAAGATCTTCTCCTGGAACTTCCTCAGCCGTGAGGCGACCGACTCGTTGCTACGGGCCCAGAACCGCGGCGTGATGGTCCGCGTGCTGATGGATCGCTCGAACCGCACCGAGCTGGACAACCGACCCTTCCGGAGGCTGGGCGCGGGCCTGAAGAAGGGCAACGAGAAGCGGAACCGCTACAGCTGGGCCCGCACCTGCAGCGGCTCCTGCCGGGGGTCGGCGGGCGCGGCGCACTCGAAGTTCTTCATGTTCTCGAAGGCCGGCAAGGTCCGGAGGGTCGTGATGCACGGCTCCGCGAACCTCACCCTCGCCTCGACCGCCAACCAGTGGAACGACCTCTACACCTACACCGGCAGCAGGAAGATCTGGAAGTTCTTCGACCGGGTCTTCGACGAGGCCAGTCGCGACAAGCGGGCGAAGAAGCCATTCGCCGTGCTGAAGAACCCCCACTCGCGGATGATGATGTTCCCCCTGATCGGCAAGGGCGCGTCCGACCCGGTGATGGGGCTGCTCAACAAGGTCCGTTGCAAGGGGGCCACCAACACCGCGTCCCACCGGACCCGGTTGCGAATCGCGCCGGACGTGATCCGGCAGGACCGCGGCATGAAGCTCGCCAGGAAGGTCCGCTCCCTGTGGAACCAGGGCTGTGACATCAAGATCGGCTACACCGTCGTCGGTGTGGCCATCGGCCGCTACCTGCGCTCGCCGTACGGCCGGGGCAGGGTTCCGATGAAGCACCTGGTCCAGGACTTCGACGGTGACGGCGAGTTCGACAACTACTTCCACCTCAAGGCGATGTCGATCGTGGGCAACGTGGGCGGCCAGCGCAACGGGTACGTCGTCCTCAACGGCTCCGCGAACTGGTCGGGCTACTCGCGGGTCAGCGACGAGAACCTGGGGATCTACTGGAGCAAGTCCCAGACGCTGCGCTACCAGGCGCACCTCGAGTTCTGGTACAACAACTTCCCGAGCGTGAGTGCCAGCTCGAGCAGTACCCGCTTCGGCAAGCGGGCCGCCGCGCGCGGATCCGACGACCTGGTCTTCGGTACCGGCGAGAACGCCGTCTACGAGGACGGCACGCCGTACTCCCGGACCGGTGTCGACCCCTTCGCCAAGGCTCCGCAGGACTAGTGGGTGCGTCCCTTCATCCGGCTCCGGGGCGTCGACGCCCACGGTGTCGACCTGGCGGCTCTCGCTGACCGCCCGGTCGACGTCTGCATCGACGGTCGCCGGATCTGGACGTTCTGGACGCTGCGTGACACCGACTCCGCCAGCACCCGGCTCGGCCGGGCCTGGCCGCTGCGCCACGTCGACTGGCCGCAGCCGCTGCGGCGGCACCTGACGGGTCGGGGCCGGATCACGGTCCTCGACTCCGCCACCGGCGCGCAGTACTTCGACGAGGAGCTGCGGTTCGGGGACCGCGACAGTCCGATCCTGGTGCAGAACAGGCGTGGCGTCGATCTCGGCATCGACAAGTCCGGTCGGCTCGTACCGACCTTCGCCGGCCGCTCCGACGGCGACATCGACGCCTTGCTGGACGCCACCGAGGCGGTGATCGCTGCCCTGCGCACGACCGGCGCCGAGCCGTTCCTCGCCTACGGCACCCTGCTCGGCGCGATCCGCGAGGGCCAGGTGCTGGGGCACGACTCGGACGCCGACCTCGGCTACGTGAGCCAGCACTCGGACCCGGTGGACGTGGCGCGCGAGTCCTTCGCCATGCAGCGAGAGCTCGCCCGCGACGGCTGGCGGATCCAGCGCTACAGCGGTGCGTCCTTCAAGATCCTGGTCACCGAGGCGGACGTGACCCGCGGCCTGGATGTGTTCGGCGGCTTCCTCGACGGGGGGCGGCTGCACCTGATGGGCGAGATCGGCACCGAGTTCGAGCGCGACTGGATCTACCCGCTGGGCAGCGCCGAGCTGGCCGGCCGGATGATGCCGGTGCCGGCCCGGCCCGAGAGGCTGCTCGAGGCGATGTACGGACCGGGGTGGCGGACCCCGGACCCGGCCTTCAAGTTCACGACTCCGGACCGCACGATCCGGGCCTTCGACGCCTGGTTCCGCGGCACCCAGACCGGGGTCCGCTACTGGTACCGCCAGGCCAACGGCGATGCCCGCAAGCCGTTGCGCGACACGCCGACCGCGCTGGCGAGGATGGCTCGTCGCCACGCCCGGGCGCTAGGTGCCGAGGTGCTCGACATCGGTGCCGGTCGGGGCTCCGACAGTGTGTGGCTGGCGCGGCAGGGCCTCGCGGTGACGGCGTACGACTACGTGCCCCGCGCCCTCGCCACGGCCAGCGAGGAGGCCGAGGCAGCGTCGCTCGACCTGGACGTCCGGTTCCTCAACCTCACCGACTGGCGCTCGGTCTTTTCCGAGGGGGCCCGCCTCGCGCAACGTCCGCGGCCCCGGGTGATCCTGGCCCGGCACCTCGTCGACGCGACGTCCGCGGCCGGGCGTGAGTCCCTGGCGCGATTGTGCTCGATGAGTCTGCGCGAGGGGGGGCGACTGCTCGCCGAGTTCCACCTGCGCGACGACCGGCAGCCGCTGCCGTGGATGGTGGGCCACCCGGACGTCGAGGCGTTCACTACGCTGCTGCGCGACGCCGGTGCCTCGGACGTCGAGGTGACGCACCTGGAGCGCCGGGGCCGGCGCACGGTACGACTGATCGGAAAGTGGTGATGGAGTTGAGGTCTCTTCGACCGGGGTCGTCCCGGGCGGCTCGCGACCGGCTCGAGCAGCGGGTGGCCGAGCTGGAGGCCGACATGGCCAGCATGCGGCGGCACAACGTCCGGCTCGCCGAGATCGCCGACGTCGTCCAGGAGCTGCTCGTGCCGATGGCATCGCGCGACGAGGCGGCCATCCAGCAGGCGATCGAGCGGTTCCAGGAGTCGCTGTAGTGGTCGATCGCGTCTTCGTGCACATCGGGCTGCCGAAGACCGCGACGTCCTACCTGCAGACCATCATCTGGTCCAACAGGGAGGCACTGCGCGCCCGCGGGATCGTGGTGCCGGGCGAGGAGCGCCGCGACCACCTGTGGTCCTCCCGCGTCGTCCGCGAGCAGCGCACCGTGCAGCGTGCCCCGGAGCGGGAGCAGACTGCGTGGGCGCGCCTTCAGGAGGAGCTGGCCACGAGCGAGGGCACCGGCCTGGTCAGCCACGAGTTCTTCGCGGCGGCCTCGGCCGAGCAGGCGACCGCCATGGTCGACGCCCTCGCCCCCGCCGAGGTCCACCTCGTCGTGACCGCCCGCGAGCCGCTCGGGCTCTTCACCGCCAGCTGGCAGGAGAGCCTCAAGAACGGCTCGGTGACCCCGATGCCGGAGTACGCGACCAAGGTGTCGACCAAGCCGACCAAGATCTGGAACTGGCGCACCCTCGACCTGCGGCTGGTGCTGGAGCGCTGGACGGTGGCGGTCCCTCCGGAGCGGGTCCACGTGCTGGTCCTGGACCCGGCGGCCGACCGCGACGACGTGTGGCACCGGTTCGCCGGCATCGTGGGCTTCGACAGCGAGGGCATCGACCTGTCCGGATCGTTCCCCAACTCCTCGATGGGGGTCGCCGAGGCGGAGACCCTGCGCCGGATCAACACCCGGCTGACCGACTTCGACCGGGCGTTCGACAAGGGCGTCTTCATCCGTTCCTACCTCGCCGACGAGCAGCTGGTCCCGCGGTCGGGAGAGCGCTTCCTGCCTGAGCCGGACCAGGTCGCGGAGTGTCGCACGCGCGGGGAGGATGCCGTCGCCTACCTCCGGGGCACGTCGATCGACGTGGTCGGCGACCTCGATCTGCTGCTGGTCCCCGAGGTCGTCGAGCCGCGCCGCAGCACCCTGTCGGTCACCGACGCCGAGGTGGCCGACGTGGCCGTCGGCCTGGTCGCGAAGATGCTGGCCGACGTGCGGGAGCTGCGTCAGCAGCCCGTGGTCGAGGTGCCCCCTCCGCCGCCACCGCCCACCTGGCGCTCGCGGCTGCGCGGCGTGCTCCGACGCGGCTGAGACCGGTCAGCGCCGGTCGACCAGGCGCCTCAGCCGCTTGCCGGTGCCGGGTCGCTCTGTCGGTCCGGGAGCCGGTGCCGGGTCCTCGACGTTGAACCCGGCCTTGGGGAGCTCGCTCAGCTCGGCGACCCGGGCAGCGAGCTGGGCGGCCGCCCCGTCGGGCAGCGGGCGCGGCGGCGTACCGGCTCGGAGCGGGTCGGCCTCGACGAGGAGGCCCAGCTCCTCGAGCAACACCACGTCGTCACGAGTGGTCAGGTCGTAGATCCGGCGCAGGTACGTCCTCCGCACCTCGTCGGGCAGGTCACTCGTGACGAGCGTCCGCAGCGCTCGCGCGGACGGGGCCCGGGACGGGCGGTAGCGGGCCGGTCCGGCCTGGGCCAACGCGGTCCACTTGCGCACGAACTCCTCTCCGGACGGTGCGTCGTAGTGCAGCACTCGCAGGCGCGGGTCCTCGTGGCGTGGCGGCGGGCCGTCCGGAGAGACCGCGCCGTGCAGCGACAGGCCGAGGCCCGAGCCGGGGCGCACTCCCGACTTCCCCATGACGTGCCCGTGGAAGTAGGCCTGGTTCGTGGCCTCGTCGATCGCGCCCAGCACCTGGAGGAGGTTGAGGTCGGCGTCGTCGAGGAGCCGCTTGAACTGCACCGGTCGTCCCGGCGGTGACCACTGGCTGACCGCCTCCCACGGTGGCAACCAGACCGCGCCCACGTCCGGAGGTACGTCGGCGAGCGCGGCGTGGTCGAGGCAGGCGACCTCATCACCGTCGACGTGGAACAGCCACTCCGCCCACGCGAAGGGCTCGAGCAGCGACCGGGTCCAGTTGGCATTGATCCGCTGACGCACGTTCAGGCTGGCGGGCCGGCCGTCGACCCACCAGTCACGCTTGGTCGTCCGGATGCAGGTGACGTGCGGATGGTCGGCCAACGCCGCAGCGACCTCGTGCTGCTCGGGTTCTCGAGGTGCGTCCAGGAAGACGAACATGTGGTCGACCCCGGCGGCCAGGTTGGCGGCCACGAAGAACTGCGCGTTGTCGGGCGAGTCCTTGATCGTGGAGGCCGTGAGGAGCATGGCGGGCAGCCTACCGATGGCCTCCGGGGGCCCTCCGCTGGTGCTGGGTCCAGGGTGTCACCGTGTTAACGTTCCGCGGTGCCTCGTCATGCCCATCGCTCGGATCGCCAGGGTCGGACGAGGCGCCCTCGAGTCGTGATGGCGGTGTGCGCGCTGGTCGTAGCGACCCTCGGCGTCGGCCTGGTCGCAGAGGTCTGGGTGTCCCAGAGCTCGGCCGGTCCGAGCGTCGCTCCGAGTGCCGACCTGGCCGGTGCCGCCGCCGCGAACCCGAGCCTCCCGGACACCGCGCCGATCGCACCTGCGGCTCCCGTCGACGCGCAGTACCTGCAGCGCCGGGACGTGATGGCCGAGGCGGCGGCGGCCCGGACGATCGAGCACGTCCGGGAGTTCAAGGAGGCCAAGCAGCGGGCGCTGGCCCGCGCGGCCGCCCGTGAGGCCCGCCGGGTCGCCCGCAAGGCGCGGCAGCTGGCCGAGGAGCGCGCGAACGCCCCCTTCGAGTTCACGCTCGGGTCGTTCAACGTGCTCGGCAGCCAGCACACGGCACCCGGGGGTGATCGCCGCAACTTCCCGCCGGCGTCGGTTCGCTCCGTTGCCGCGGTCAGCCTGATGGGCAAGCACGGCGTCGACATCGTCGGCACCCAGGAGCTGCAGAACGACCAGCTGGCCGCACTCCAGGCCCGCACCGGTTTCAGTGCCTACCCGGGTCTGCAGTGGGGCTCCAAGGAGACCGACAACTCCATCCTGTACGACGACAACCGGTTCACGTTCGTCAGTGGCAGCCAGTTCACCATCCCGTTCATGGGTCGGCCGCGGCCGCAGCCGATCCTGCGGTTGAAGGAGTCGAGCACCGGTCGCGAGTTCTACGTCGTCAACACCCATCCGTCTGCGGGCGACGGTCGCTACCTGACCGAGCGCCGCCAGGGTCAGGCCGCCCTCGTCGGTGTGGTCAACGACCTGAAGGAGTCCGGACTCCCGGTCTTCGTCACCGGTGACATGAACGACCGGCAGGAGTTCTACTGCCGGGTGGTCCCGGCAGCCGGGATGATCGCGTCGAACGGCGGCAGCTACAGCGGCGGCTGCCAGCCGCCGTCCGGCTCGATCGCGGTCGACTGGGTCGTCGGCTCCGGCGACCTCAGCTGGACCGGCTACTGGCGCGACACGTCGCCGGTCACCACCAGGATGAGCGACCACTTCTTCATCAGCGCCACCGCCCATGTCGGCTGAGGCCCAGCCGACGCAGGAGCCGAAGTTCTCGTTCCGCCCGGACATCCAGGGCATCCGGGCGGTCGCCGTCCTGCTCGTCATCGCCAACCACCTCGCCCCCGAACGGCTACCGGGCGGGTTCGTCGGCGTCGACGTCTTCTTCGTCGTCTCCGGCTACCTGATCACCTCGCTGTTGCTCGGCGAGGCAGGCCGCTCGTCGCGGATCTCGCTGTCCGGCTTCTACGCCCGTCGGGCCCGGCGGATCATCCCCGCCGCGACCGTCGTGACCGTCGTGACCGTTGTCGTGTCGCTGCTCACCCTGCCGCTGCTGCGCGTCCAGACGATCATCACCGACGCGGTCTGGGCGACCTTCTTCGCCGCCAACGTGCGGATGGCGCAGGTCGGCACCGACTACTTCGCCAAGGGCCAGCCGCCGTCCCCCCTGCGGCACTACTGGTCCCTCTCGGTCGAGGAGCAGTTCTACCTGGTCTGGCCGCTGCTGCTGGTCGTCGTGCTGGTGCTGCTCCACCGCAGCGGACGCCGCTCGGTCCACGACTTCCGGTTCGGCGCCGGCCTGCTGATCGTGGTCATCAGCGGTGCGTCGCTGGCGTGGTCGATCTGGGCGACGTACGACTCGCCGATCACCGCGTACTTCTCCACCTTCACCCGGATCTGGGAGCTGGGGATCGGTGCGGCCTGTGCGCTGCTGTCGCGACGCTCCGGGCTGCCGCGTCCGGTCCGCCAGGCGCTGGCGATGGTCGGGCTGGCGGCGATCGCCGCCGCCGCGATGCTCTACACCGAGGCGACGCCCTTCCCCGGCGCCTACGCGCTGCTCCCCGTGCTCGGAGCGGCCGCCCTGATGCTCGCCGACGAGGGTCCCGGACAGACGCTGGTCGGTCGGGGGCTCTCGATCCGGCCAGCGGTGGTCATCGGTGACTGGTCCTACTCGCTCTACCTCTGGCACTGGCCGGTGATCGTGCTGCTGCGAGCCAACCTCGGTCCCGAGCGGTTCGACACGATCCCGGTGAAGCTGGCGACCCTGGCACTCGTCTTCGCGCTGAGCTGGGCGAGCTATCGCTGGGTGGAGACGCCGTTCCGCGGCGGTACCTGGCGTCGTCGCTCCCGCGCCCTGCTGATCTATCCGGTCGGCATCGCGATGGTGCTGGTCACGGCGGTCACCTGCACGTTCGCGGTCCGCTACCAGCTGGGCGAGTTCTCCGACGAGCCGTCCATCACCACCGCGGACTACGGTCGCAAGGAGCTCGGTGCGGATCCGTACGTCGCCCTGGTCCGGGCCTCCGTGCTGGCGGCCGAGCAGGGCCGCGCCGTGCCGAGTGACCTCACTCCGGGGCTGGTGGCGCTGCGCAAGCAGACCGCGTCCCTCGGCGACTGCGACTACCGAACCGGGACCAGGGAGCTCTGCCCGATCGGAGACCCCGACGCCGAGCGCAGCATCGTGGTGCTCGGTGACTCCCATGCCCGGGCCATCTCCCCGGCCCTGGTCAAGATCGGCGAGGACCTCGGCTACCGGGTCTACGTCCTGGTCTTCAGCGGCTGCTCGGCCAACAGCGTGGTCCAGGTCGACCCGGCCACCGACCGGGAGTGGGACGACTGCGAGGACTTCAAGGACTGGGCCGACGACACCATCGCCGACCTGCACCCCGACCTGCTCGTGGTGTCGACGTCGGCCGGCAGGGTCCTGGACCCGGACACGGGGGAGGTGCTGCCAGGTGCGGGTGGCTTCCCTGCGTACGTCTCGGTCCTCGAGCAGGGCTGGCAGGACCTGTTCGAGAGCCTGCGACCCGCGGCGGGGAAGGTCGTCGTCTTCGGCAACACACCGAAGCTCCCGCGTGAGACCGGGGTCTGCCTCAGCCAGGGCGATCCCGACCTGGGGGACTGCGCCTTCAAGCCCGGCTCCCGGGCCAAGCGTGAGGCGCGGGCCTCGTTCGACGCGGCGCGCGCTGCGGACGTCGGAGTGGTGGACGCGGCCAAGTGGTTCTGTGCCGACGGTCGGTGCCCGTCGGTGGTCGGCCGCTTCATCACGATGCGCGACTCCGAGCACGTGACCCCCGACTACGCGAGGTGGATCGCGCGCCCGTTGGAGGCCGATCTCGGTCTCGCCGGTCCGGTCCGCGGACGGGCCGCAGACGCTTCCTGACCGGGACTCGAAACTACAGATCTGTAGTTCGATCCGGGCCCTTCCACGGTGACGCATGGGGATGATGTGATGCATGTGACTCGGGCCGGCCGGCCCTGCTCTCACCTGCAAGGAGCCTGACGATGCGCCGGATCCTGGCGAGCGGAATGGCGTTCGCAATGCTCGCCACGGCTGCCGTGCTGCTGGTGCCCGCGGCCGGACACGCGCGTCCGGTGGTCGCCAGGGCGCCCGTCACCAGTGACCTCACGATGGTGCAGGCCAACATCTACACCGGGCTGAGCGTGCCGCGGTTCCAGGCCGACGTGGCAACGGTGCTCTCGCTCCAGCCCGACTTCGTCACCTACAACGAGGTGGCCTTCCGCCATGACGAGGTGCTTGCCCCCGAGGGCTACTCGCTCTACCGCGACCCGACGGACCGGTTCACGAAGAGCACGCCGGTCGCCTGGCGCACCGATCGGTGGACCGCGATCAACCAGGGCTCCTGGAAGATCTCCGACTGGCGCGGCAAGCCGCCCGGACGCAAGGTCGAGCTCGGGCGGCGGGTGGTCAACTGGGTGACCCTGCAAGGGGTCGACGGCCGGGTCGTCTCCGTGGTGTCGGCTCACGTCGCACCGGTGGTCCGCGGCATGCCGGACCTGCTGCGGCGTTCGGTCACCCGGCTCGGCCAGCTCGTCGAGACGCTCGCACCGGCCGGCCCGGTGCTCGTCGGTGGTGACTTCAACGTGCACTACACCGGTGACCGCTACCCCCGCGACCTCCTGACCGCGGCCGGGCTGGTGCCGACGTACGACGTCATGGGCACCTACTTCCCCACCGGAGACCACCGGGGCGCGACCATCGACTACGTGCTCGGTCGCGGTGTCGAGGCGCTGGCTCCGGTCAGCCAGTACCCCGTCGAGCTCAACTCCGACCACGACGCCGTCGTGGCCGGTCTGTCCTGGACCACCGACCTGCGCACCACCACCCGCGTGGTCAGGAACAACCCGCAGGGCGACTGGACCGCGCAGCGTGCCGTCATCAGGAACCTCCGGACCGGCCTCATCAAGGCACCGCCGGGTGCGGTGGTCAGGCTGGCGACGACCCGCCTCGACCTGGGCATCCTGGTCAGCCAGATCGACCGCGCCATCGCCCGGGGGGTCCATGTCCGGGTCACCACGGCCGACCACACGGTAACCGGCGGGGAGCAGCGGCTGAGCCGCCTGATCGCCGCGCACCGCGACCCGGGCAGTTGGCTGCACCGAGCCGGTGGGTCGCAGCGGGCGGTCTGGAAGATGGCCGGCGTACCGTTGGGCTTCATGATGGTCACCGACGCGAACCGCACCTGGCGGACCAGGTACGACGCGAATCGTGGGCTGGCCGCTCCGCTGTACAAGGAGCCCTCCCGGTTGCGGATCAGCACGGGGGCGGTGGCCCTCCAGGACGGCAGGCGGCTGCTGCAGGTCGTCGGCCGCTGAGAGTGCCCGACGTGCCCAGCCCCCGCCGGCTCTACCTCCACATCGGGCTGCAGAAGACGGGGACGTCCTACCTGCAGTCCGCGATGCTCAACAGCCGCGACAGCCTCGCGGAGCAGGGCGTCGACCTGGTCCCGCCGACCAAGTCGGAGTGCTTCGACCTGATGGTCGTGATCCGGGAGCGCTACGCCGCACGCCGCGAGCCGGAGACGGACCGGGCGACGACGGACCGCTTCACCGCGCAGCTGCGCGCCGCCCCGGGGTCACGCGCCGTCTTCAGCCAGGAGTCGCTGGCGGCGGCCAAGGAGCACCAGGTCGAGCGGCTGCTCGCCGCCTGCGGCGACCGGGAGGTGCACGTGGTGGTGACCGTCCGGGACCTGGCCCGGCAGCTCCCGTCCTCCTGGCAGGAGAGCCTCAAGGCCGGCGGCACCAAGTCGTTCGGTGCCTACCTGCGACAGATGCGGGACTTCGAGGCCGACACCCAGCCGCGGCGCCCGTGGCTCCTCCTCGACCCGCCCACCGTGCTGGCCCGCTGGTCGCGGGTGATCCCGCCCGACCGGGTCCACGTGGTGACGGTCCCGCCGTCCGGGAGCCCGACGACGCTGCTGCTGGAGCGGTTCGCCCGGGTCCTCGACGTCGATCCGGTCCGGCTCGTGCCGGAGGACCGGCCGAGCAACTCGAGCCTGGGCCAGGTGGAGGCGGAGGTGCTGCGCCGGGTGAACGCGGCGCTACCCGAGGCGGTGCACCAGCGCGAGGTCTATGCCGAGGTCGTGAAGCGGTCCTTCAGCGCGCGAGTGCTCGGTCGCCGGCCGAGCCGCAAGATCCTCGTCCCCGAGCGCCACCGCTCCTGGTGCGAGGAGGTGGCCGAGCGGCAGGCGGTCAGCCTCGAGCAGGCGGGCTACCAGGTGGAGGGGACGCTCGCGGACCTGCGCTGCGCAGACACCTCGTTCACCGGCGTGCTCCACAAGGTCACCGAGAAGGAGGTCGCCGACGCCTCGGTGGCTGCGCTGGCCGCGATCCTGGCGAACCGGGCCGCCGCCACCATCGAGCGGCGCGACCGTCCGACTCCCGTCGACCGGGACGGTCTGCGCGACCGGGTCCGCGACCGGCTCCGGCGCCGTACCCAGCACTGAGACCGTGGCATATGTCACCGACGACGGCCGGTGCGAGGTCAGGTCCTGCGGATAGCATCGGTCCCGCTCACGCCGCCTCACGTAAGGATCATCATGGGTCGACTCTGCCAGACCGACGGGCTGACCGAGGACCAGCAGGAGATCCTCAAAGCGGTCCGCCGCTTCGTGGACGAGAAGATCCTGCCGGTCGCCACGGAGCTCGAGCACGCTGACGAGTACCCCCAGGAGATCGTCGACGGGCTCAAGGAGCTGGGCATCTTCGGGCTGATGATCCCGGAGGAGTACGACGGGCTCGGCGAGTCGCTGCTCACCTACGCACTGTGCGTGGAGGAGATCGCGCGGGGCTGGATGAGCGTGTCCGGTGTGATCAACACCCACTTCATCGTGGCCTACATGCTGATGCAGCACGGCACCGAGGAGCAGAAGCAGAAGTACCTGCCGCGGATGGCGACCGGTGAGGTACGCGGCTCGTTCTCGATGTCGGAGCCCTCGCTGGGCTCGGACGTGTCGGCGATCAAGACCAAGGCCACCCGGACCGACGAGGGCTACGAGATCACCGGGCAGAAGATGTGGCTCACCAACGGTGGCACCTCGAACCTGGTGGCGGTGCTGGTGAAGACCGACGAGGGCCATGACGACTCCGTGAGCGTCTACAAGAGAATGACGACCTTCCTGGTGGAGAAGGAGGTCGGCTTCGGCGAGACCGCCCAGGGCGTCACCATCCCCGGCAAGATCGACAAGATGGGCTACAAGGGAGTCGACACCACCGAAGCCGTCTTCGAGGGTCACCGGATCTCCGCCGACCAGATCCTCGGCGGCGAGCCCGGCAAGGGCTTCTACCAGATGATGGACGGCGTCGAGGTCGGCCGGGTCAACGTCGCCGCGCGGGCGGTGGGGATCGCCAACCGGGCCTTCGAGCTCGGCATCGCCTACTCCCAGCAGCGCGAGACCTTCGGCAAGCCGATCGCGCAGCACCAGGCCATCCTCTTCCGGCTCGCGGAGATGGCGACCAAGGTCGAGACCTCGCACGCGATGATGGTGCGCGCGGCGCGGCTCAAGGACCGCGGGGAGCGCAACGACGTCGAGGCCGGGATGGCCAAGATGGTCGCAGCGGAGTACTGCAACGAGGTCGTCCAGGACTCCTTCCGCATCCACGGTGGCTACGGCTACTCCAAGGAGTACGAGATCGAGCGGCTCTACCGCGAGGCGGCGTTCATGCTGATCGGCGAGGGCACCTCCGACATCCAGAAGATGATCATCGGCCGCAGCCTGCTCAAGGACTACCAGCTCTCCTAGACGCTGGGGAGGTCCTGCTCCTGGAGGTCGGGGACGCACACCTCGCCGCTGGTCTCGATGACCTGGTACGTCGCGCGCACCGGCCGGTGGTCGGAGACCACCGGGGGCAGGACCTCGGCGCTCGTCGGGGTGACGTCCACCGTGGCGGCGTCGCCGTACATCAGGTAGTCGATCCGGATCCGCGGGTCGGCTGCGGGCGCCGTGTGACCGGCGCCGACGCCGACCGACGTCCAGGTGTCCGTGACCACGCTCCGTGCGGTCCTCATCGTCGCCGAGCCCGGGGTCGTGTTGAGATCGCCTCCGAAGACCTTCGGGCGCGGGTCGTCGCGCAGGATCGGGGCGATGACGTTCATCTGGGTCTGCCGGGCGGCGGACGAGGTGTGCTCGAGATGGGTGCCGTAGACGCTCATCTCGATCCCGTCGACGTCGATGACGGCGTGCTGGAGGGACCGCTGATGGGTCCCCGGCGGTCCGGGCAGCCACTGGTTGCTGGAGGACAGGATCGGGTAGCGGGACAGGATCACGGTGCCGTACTGGTTGGTCGGCGACCGGGTCTTGTTCACGCCGAAGGCCACGAACATCCCCAGTCGGTCGGCCAGCGTCGCGGGCATGTCGACCCGGCCGGTCCAGATCCGGCCGCGGTCCACCTCCTGCAGCAGCACGACGTCGGGCCGCCAGCCGGCGAGGGCGTCACCGATCGCGGACAGCCCGACCGTGTTGCCCCGACCGCGCGCGGAGTGGATGTTGAAGGTGATGACGCTGAGCTCGGCGTCCTGGGTGCGCGGGATGCAGATCTCGCCGGGCCTGGTGGGGGACTGGGTGGGCCGCGGGCTCGGCGTACCGCTCGCGGACGGGGTCGGGGGAGCGCTCGGCGTCGCGACCGGGGTCGTGGCCGGACCGTTGACCGCGGCGCCCGACGGCTCGGCCGCCGGGGAGATCGCGGCCGGCCCCGAGCTCAGCCGGGAGACCAGGATGACGCCTCCGGTGACCAGGACGACGAAGAGCAGGACGGGGACCCCGGCTGCTACGGCGTCTGGGATTCTGATGCGCACTGATGTCCTTCTCGGCCAAGTCCCTGCAGTGGTCGCCAGTGTAGGAGCCCTGGGCGATTTGCGATGGTGACGGGGTTGCCTGCCGTGCGAGGCTGGCAGCAGTCCCACCCGAGCCACTCGCAGGAGGAACCATGACTGACTCCCACGCCAACGATGACCTGAAGGCCAAGATGCGCGAAGCGCTGGACCGGAAGAACCACAAGGAGAAGGGAGTCCACCAGGACGCTCCGGCCAAGGAGAAGGCGCACGGCTCCGAGGTCGAGGCCGGCGCTCCCAAGATGCACCGGCGCAAGGCCGGTGGCGGGGGCTCCTGACCCGGGTGAGATACCCCACCCGACGAACGGGTGCCGGTCCGCGACGTCCTTGGCAGGATGGCGGGCGTCACCCGTCGTCGTCGTGAGGAGCAGTCGTGCAGTTCGGTCGAAGTTTTGAGGAGTTCGAGGTCGGCGCGACCTACAAGCACTGGCCCGGCAAGACGGTGACCGAGTACGACGACCACCTGTTCTGCCTGCTCACCATGAACCACCACCCGTTGCACCTGGACGCCAACTACGCCGGGGAGACGACGCAGTTCGGCAAGAACGTCGTGGTGGGCAACTACGTCTACTCCATCCTGCTCGGCATGAGCGTCGCGGACGTCTCCGGCAAGGCGATCGCCAACCTCGAGGTGGAGTCGCTGCGGCACGTGGCGCCGACCTTCCACGGAGACACGCTCTACGGCGAGACCACGGTGCTCGACAAGACCGAGAGCACGTCGAAGGACGACCGGGGCGTGGTGTACGTCGAGACCATCGGCTACAACCAGGACGGCACGATCGTGTGCATCTTCCGCCGCAAGGTGATGGTGCCGAAGAACAACTACCTCGAGTCCCGCGGCGGCGAGATGCCGGGCCGTCCGGTGCCGGTGCCGGACAAGTTCTGGGCGGGCCCCGCCGACTGACCCGGGACGAACGCCGTCGCGAGCGGGATGATCCCGAGGATCAGCACCATCGGTACGGCGAAGCCGATGCGCAGCGTGCCCGATCCGACCAGTCCGGTCAGCACCGAGCCCAGCAGCGCCCCGACGTAGTTGAACTGGTTGAACCGGGCGATGACGGCGTCGACCCGGGCCTGGCGCACCGCCGGGTCCAGCCCGTCCCCGCCGGCGATCCGGGCCGCGGCGGAGAAGCTGAGCGGCGCGACCACCGCGACCCCGGCGCCGAGCAGCGTGAAGCCGAGGACGGCGACCTGCCAGGTGGGGGAGAAGACCACGATCGCGAGTGCCACCGACCCGATGACGGCGCCGATGCGGAGCACCCGCACGGCGCCGTACCTCGCCACGATCCGGTCACCGGCGAGGCGGACGGCGCCACTGGCCAGCAGGTAGGGCAGGGCAGCGAGCGCGACGTAGCGTGACGGGGTGGCGAAGGTGTGGTCCAGGAACAGCGGTCCCCAGGTCTGCACGGCGGTGTCGACCATGTAGAAGAGCACCATCGCCACCCCGACCAGCATGATCGGGCGCCACGGTACGGCTGCGGCCGCCTCGGTGCTCAGGCCCTGGCCGTGGTCGCGCGGCAGGAGCGGCGCGAAGGCGACCGCCAGCGGGACCACCGCCAGCGCCGCGCCGTCGGCCAGCGGGAGATCCGTGGTCGCGAGCGTCACGGAGGCACCGATCACTCCACCGAGCGTCCAGAAGCCATGGAAGGACGGCAGGATGGGTCGCTGGTAGCGGTGCTCCAGAGCGACCGCCTGCATGTTGGTGGCGGCGTCGACGACACCGAGCGACACGCCGTACACAGCGATCCCGGCGACGAACCCCGCCGCCGCTGGCGCCGTGCAGATCGCCACCACCGCGAGGGACACCCCGACCAGTCCGACGCGCAGCAGCAGGGCGCTGTCCCGGCGCTTGGCGAGCGCCTCGGCCGTGACCGATCCGGCCCCGGCCAACAGGATCATCATCAGCAGCACGAGGGAGAGCTCGGCATCGGACAGGTCCCACCGGTCGGTGAACTCCGGCAGTCGCGTGGTCAGGCTGAGCAGGATGAGTCCCTGGCTGAGGAATCCTGCGGCCGTGCCCGCACGCGCCCGCCGCAGATCGGGGCGGGTGGTCGTCGACGTCATGCGCCGAATCGTGGCACGTCCGCGGTTCTGCCGTGCGTGAAAGACTCCAGCCATGACTCACGAGCTCTGGCTGGTGCGCCACGGTCGGACCGAGTGGAGCCGGGACGGCAAGCACACCTCGACGACCGACGTACCCCTGCTCCCGGAGGGGGAGGAGGTCGCCCGCGAGCTCGAGTCGCGGCTCGCCGGCACGGACTTCGTCGAGGTGCTGACCAGTCCGCGACAGCGGGCCCGGCGTACGGCCGAGCTGGCCGGCTTCCCCGACGCGGTCGTCGACGCGGACCTCGTCGAGTGGGGGTACGGCGACTACGAGGGCATCACCACCGACGAGATCCGGGTCCACGACCCGGGCTGGACGGTGTGGACCCACCTCACGCCCGGCGGCGAGACCGAGGCCCAGGTGACCACCCGGCTGGACCGGGTCGTCGAGCGTGCCCACGCCGCCGACGGGCGCACCCTGGCCTTCGGCCACGGGCACGCGCTGCGGGCCCTGGCGTCGCGATGGTTGGGCCAGCCGGCCAGCTCGGGACGGCACCTGCAGCTCGACACCGCGACCCTCTCGGTGCTCGCCTACGAGCGCGAGTCACCGGTGCTGCGACGCTGGAACGCTTGACGATACGCCCGCGGATCTCCACGGTTGTCACATGTCGATCGCAGCGGCCTGCGTGCGGTGCTCGGCGCCCGTGCTGGACGGGTCGTGCCCGGTCCACGGAGCGACCCGGGTGCTGCGGCACCCGGAGGAGACGTCCTACGAGACCTTCGTGACGCACCTGGACGGATCACGCGGCTTCCCGAGCTATCTGCCCTGGCCGATCAGCCCGGGCTGGAGCGTCACCGACGTCGCAGCGGTGGAGGACGTGAGCGGCCGCGCCGTCGCGACGCTGACCTGCACGTCGGGGACCAGCGAGCTCGACGGACCGGTCGACCTCGTGGTGGTGGCCGAGGAGGCCGGCACCGGTCTCGGATCGCGCTGCGCGGGCACGAGGTACGACGACCCCGGGGTCGACATCGGGCAGCGCCCGCCGACCGCCCGGGTGCGGATCGGCAGCCAGTCGGTCAACCTCTGGGACGTCTCGACCAGTTCCACGGACGGCGAGTTCGACCGCTCGGTCCTGGCCGGCGAGGCGTCCGGGCGGTGGCTGTGGATCGTGCTGCGACCCGCCTCGGCGCTGCTGCTGCTGCGCGACGACTGGATCCTGCGCGACGTGTCCGGCCTGGGCCCGCCGCTGGTGGAGCTGCCCTTCGGTGGTCATCGACCGGGCTGGTGAACCCCTACGCTGGGCTCCGTGCGCATCGACCTCCACACCCACTCGGTCGCGAGCGACGGGACGCAGACCCCGCGGGAGCTGGTGACCGCAGGCGTCGCGGCCGGGCTCGACGTCATGGCGATCACCGACCACGACACCGACGCCGGCTGGGCGGAGGCCGAGGAGGCGGCGCGGGACACCGGGATCACGCTGGTGCGCGGCATGGAGATCAGCTCCCGGCACGACGGCAAGGGCGTCCACCTGCTGGCCTACCTGCCAGATCCCTCCTACCAACCGCTGCGCGAGGCCCTCGACCTGGTCCTCAGCGGCCGGATCTCCCGGCTGCCCCGGATGCTGGAGCGGCTGCGGGCCACCGGGATCGACATCGACGCTGACGACGTGCGCAAGGTGGCCGGGGGGACCTCGGCGACCGGGCGACCGCACGTGGCGGACGCACTGGTGCAGCTGGGAGTGGTGAGCGACCGGACCGAGGCGTTCACGAGGTATCTCAACCCCGGCCGACCGGCGCACGTCGACCGCTACGCGGCGCCGCTCGTGGACATGATCCGGATCGTCGGCGAGGCCGGCGGGGTCACCGTGATCGCCCACCCGTGGGGCCGGCACGGTGTGGAGCGGCCCGCCGAGGCGGCACTGGCCGCACTCGCCGAGGTCGGGCTCAGCGGGCTCGAGGTCGACCACCAGGACCACCCGTCCGCGGTCCGCGAACGGCTGCGCGCCATCGCCCGCAACCTCGGTCTCGTGGTCACCGGCTCCAGCGACCACCACGGCCTGGGCAAGATCGACCACGCGCTCGGCTGCAACACCACGTCGCCGGAGGACTACGCCCGCCTGATCGAGCTCGCGACCGAGGCCTCCGTCGCGTCCGGGCGGACCACCCCGGACGTGATCACCCCCTGAGGCCTACTTCCGGCCCAGCGACTGGAACCTCTGCAGGACGCCGTTCGGCACGATCCGGGCCACCGCGGCGATCGTCTTGTACTGCACGCTGGGGATCGACCACACCTTGCCCTTGCGGTGGTCCTCGAGGGCCTGGGAGACCAGCTCGTCGGCATCGAGCCACATGAAGTCGGGCGCCGAGCCGCGGCCGACCTTCATCCGGGAGTGGAACTCGGTCCTGGTGAAGCCGGGACACAGGCAGGTCACCGTGACGCCCTGCGGTGCGTACTCGTGGGCGGCCCACTCCGAGAAGCTGTTGACCCACGCCTTGGCCGCCGAGTAGGTGCCGCGGGGCAGGAACGCCGCCACGCTCGACACGTTGACGATGCCGCCGTGGCCGCGCTCGCTCATCGCGCCCAGGGCGGCGTGGCTGAGCCGGAGCACCGCGGTGACGAGCACGTCGAGCATCTCCTGCTCCGCATCGACCGGGTTGTCGAGGAACCGCTGCTTCAGCCCGAAGCCGGCGTTGTTGACCAGCAGGTCGACCGGTCGGGCGCGGTCCGCGAGCCGAGCCTCGACGGTGGCGAGCTCGTCGCGGTCGGCCAGGTCGGCGCGGAGCACCTCCACCCCGACGCCGTACGACGAGCGCAGCAGCTCGGCCTCGGAGTCGAGCCGGTCCCGGTCCCGGGCGACGAGCACCAGGTCGTAGCCCTGGCCGGCGAGCTGGTGGGCGAAGGAGCGGCCGATGCCGGCCGTGGGGCCGGTGACGAGTGCGGTCTGCGACATGCCGCCAAGTCAAACAGGTGCCTGCGCCGACTCCGCACCCCCCGTCGGGCATGATGGGAGACGATGACGACGACACTCGCGATCGCCAACCAGAAGGGCGGGGTCGCCAAGACGACCACGGTCGCCTCGGTAGGCGCCGCCCTCGCCGAGCTCGGCCAGTCCGTGCTGCTGGTCGACCTCGACCCTCAGGCCTGCCTGACCTTCTCCCTCGGCATCGACCCCGAGGACCTCGAGCTGTCGGTCCACCACGTGCTGACCAAGGGCCTGGACCCCGGCGAGGTCATCATCGAGACCGAGGACGGCGTGGACCTGGTCCCCGCCACCATCGAGCTGGCCCGCGCCGAGGCCGACCTGCTGACCCGCACCGGTCGCGAGCACGTCATCAAGACGATGATCGAGTCGCTCGACGAGGCCGGCTACGACTACGACTGGGTGCTGCTCGACTGCCCGCCGTCGCTGGGGGTGCTGACCGTGGCCGCGCTCACCGCCGCCGACGGGGTGCTGATCCCGCTGCAGTGCGAGACCCTGTCGCACCGCGGGGTCGGCCAGCTGCTCGACACCGTGCACGACGTCCGTCGCTTCACCAACCGCAAGCTCGAGGTCTGGGGGGTGCTGCCGACGTTGTACGACGGGCGCACCAACCACTCGCGCACCGTGCTCGAGACGATCTCGGCGACCTACGAGCTCGAGGTCGTCGAGCCGCCGATCCCCAAGACGATCAAGTTCGCCGAGGCCCCGGCCGCCGGCCGGTCGATCCTGGCGACCAGCCGGAGCAGCAAGGGTGCGCGCGCCTACCGTGAGGTGGCCGCGAACCTGATGATCCGCTCCCGCCGCCCGAAGGCCCGCAAGAAGCCCGCCAAGAAGACGCCCGCCAAGGCGGTCGCCAAGCGCACGGAAGTCGTGACGTGAGCCAGCACCGAGCGCCGGTCCGGCCGCGCTACGGCCGGATGGCCGCGCTCGGTCTGGCGTTGGGGATCACCCTGGTCGCCGTGCTCGGGAGCATCGGCGCCCTTCCGGCGCTGTCCGGGGCGGACGGGACGCCCGCCGCCGCATCGGTTGGCCACGTCGCCCTGCTCGAGTCGGCCCAGGCAAGCCTCGCCGCGACCGTCACCGCACCGGAGGGCAGCACCCAGACCGGGGACGAGACCGAGACCGGCACCACTGACCAGGTCGTGGTCGACCCGAAGCTCGACACGTCCCTGCCCGCAGCCTCCGGCGCCGGCAAGCGGATCGTGTTCAGCGAGGGCCGACAACGGGTCTGGCTCGTGGGGTCGAAGGGCGCGGTCCAGCGGACCTACCTCGTCTCCGGGAGCGTCTACGACAACCTCGACCCGGGCACCTACGCGGTCTACTCCCGATCCGAGCAGGCGTGGGGCATCGACGACTCCGGCACGATGAAGTACTTCGTCCGCTTCACGCAGGGCGAGAACGCCGCGATCGGGTTCCACGACATCCCGGTCGACAACAAGAAGTTCGTGCAGACCGTCGCTCAGCTCGGCACTCCGCTCTCGCACGGCTGCATCCGGCAGAAGCGCTCGGACGCGCTCGCATTGTGGAAGTTCGCTCCGCTCGGCACTTCGGTGGTCGTCACGGCCTGAGCCGTGGATACTCGGTTCTCGTGAGCCTGCCCACCACCGTCGATGGTGTCATCGCCCGGATGCACGAGATCGATGCCGGGCTGCCCGCCGACGACGGGGTCGCGGTGTTCAACCGCATGTATCTCGCCGTCACCGAGCGGATCGGCGCGCTGATCGCGCTGCCCGATGCCCAGCGGCCCGCGTTCAAGGACGCGGAGACGATGGCCGACCTCGACGTCCGCTTCGCCGGACTCTGGCTGGCGGCGTACGAGGCGGACGCGGCTCGCCGTACCGTCTCCCCGGCGTGGCGCCCGTTGTTCGAGGCCCGTGGCGGCGACCGGGTGTCGCTGCAGTACGCCGTCGCCGGCATGAACAGCCACATCGAGCACGACCTGCCCCTCGCGGTCATCGCGACCTGCCGGGCGCGTGGACTCGAGCCCGACGACCTGCACGCGGACTACGACGCCGTCAACGACGTGCTCGCCGAGGTGGAGGAGCCGATCCGGCGCTCCTTCCTGAGCCAGGCTGGCCGTGAGGTCGACGACCACGTCGGCCCCGTCGTCCACCTGCTCAGCGCGTGGAACATCGACAAGGCTCGCGACCTGTCCTGGGTCACGGTCGAGACCATCTGGGCGTTGCGCAAGGTCGGCTTCGTGCGCGACCGGTTCCTCGACGGCCTGAGCCACACGGTCGGGATGACCTCGCGGGCGCTGCTCACGCCGGTGCGCTGAGCATGGCGGTCGAGGTGCTCGTCACCGGACTCGCGATGGGGGAGTCGCCGCGATGGCACGACGGTCGGCTGTGGGTGTGCGACTGGCTGGCCGGCGAGGTCCTGACCGTCGACGCGGAGGGTGCCACGCGCGTCGTGCGACGGATCGGGGGACTGCCGTTCTCGGTCGACTGGCTCCCTGATGGTCGTGAGGTCTACACGACCAACGCCGGTGTCGTGGTCGGGCCGGACCTGGTGCCGTACGGCGGGACCGGGCGACCGTGGAACGAGATCGTCGTCGACCCTCGCGGCCGTGCCTTCGTGAACATGCCCGGGTCGATGCCGGGCGAGGAGCCTCGGCCCGGGATCGTCGCCGTCGTCCTGCCCGGCGGTGAGACCCGGGAGGTCGCGGACGAGCTGTGGTTCCCGAACGGCATGGCGGTCACACCTGACGGTGCCACGCTGATCGTCGCGGAGTCCCACGCGCACCGGCTCACCGCGTTCACGATCGCCACCGACGGTTCACTGACCGACCGGCGGACCTGGGCCGAGCTCGGGGACGACGCGGCGCCGGACGGGATCTGTCTCGACGCCGACGGGGCCGTCTGGTACGCCGACGTGCCCAACCGGCACTGCCGGCGGGTCGGCGAGGGTGGCACCGTCCTGGCGACGGTCGAGGTGGATCGCGGCTGCTTCGCGTGCATGCTCGGCGGCCCCGACGGACGGTTGCTGCACATCGTGGCGACCGACTGGGAGCGGTTGGACTGGCAGCATGGTGGTGGCGAGCGGACCGGTCAGGTGCTGACCTGGCAGGCTCCAGCACCGCACGCGGGTCGGCCCTGAAGGGTTTGGGCATGGTCTTGCGGATCGAACAGGAGTTCGATAAAATGAAGCATGACCGACACCGTCCTCGCTGCTCACCTCAGCTCCCTGGCTGAGGTGGGCGATGACGTGACCCGGGTGGAGGCGATCCGGTCGTTGGAGGACCTGAAGTCCCTGGCGTGTGCGTTGCAGGCCGAGCTCGCCGCCGACCTGGATGTCTCGGTGCGTGCCCACCACGCCGACCTGAAGCTCCCCGCGGCCCAGCACGGGCGTGGGGTCGCCGCCCAGGTCGCGTTGGCGCGGCGGGAGTCACCCGCCCGTGGTGCCCGACTCCTGGGTCTGGCGAAGACGTTGACCACCGAGCTGCCGCACACCCTGGCCGCGCTGCGCACCGGTGCCCTCTCGGAGTGGCGGGCCACCCTGATCGCCCGCGAGACCACCTGCCTCTCGCGCGAGGACCGGGCGGTGGTGGATGCCGACCTGTGCCGTCCCCGCCCGGACGGCACCCATGTGGTCGACGGGTGGGGACAACGCCGCCTGGTCGCCGAGACCCAGCGACGGGTCTACGCCCTGGACCCCGCAGCCGTGGTGGACCGGCGCCGCCGTGCCGAGACCGAACGCCACGTCTCCCTGCGCCCCGCACCCGACACCATGTCCCACCTCTCCGCACTGCTGCCCGCCGCCCAGGGGATCGCGGTGTGGGCCACCCTGACCCGGGTCGCGGACTCCCTGACCGCCCAAGGTGACGGGCGTGGCCGCGGGCAGATCATGGCCGACACCCTGGTCGCCCGGGTCACCGGACAGACCACCGCCGATGCGGTCCCGGTCGCGGTCAACCTGGTGGTCTCCGATCAGACCCTGCTCGGCGGCGGCCACCACCCCGCCTGGCTGCACGGCTACGGACCCCTCCCACCCGACGCCGCACGCCACCTCGTCACCACCGCCACCCAGCAGACCACCCACCAAGCGATCGCGAGCCTGCGGCGGCTCTACGCCACCCCCACCACCGGACAACTCGTCTCCATGGACTCCCACGCCCGGTGCTTCCCCCACGAGCTGGGACTGTTCCTCGACCTGCGGGACCAGACCTGCCGCACCCCCTGGTGCGACGCCCCGATCCGCCACCACGACCACCCCTTCCCGCACGCCGCCGGTGGACCCACCACCGCCGTCAACGGCCAAGGCCTCTGCGAGGCCTGCAACCACCACAAACAAGCCCCCGGCTGGACAGCCCGACACCTCCCCAGCCCACCCGGCACCAACAACCCGCACACCATTCAGACCACCACCCCCACCGGACACACCACCCGATCCCACGCCCCACCACAACCCGTCCCCAGCCGGGTCCAGACCCGCCCCGAGTACTACTTCCACGAACTCATCCTGACCGCTGCCTGAGCTGCATCCCGGTCGAGGTCGTCCGAAATTCGCTGAACTCGCTGCGATTCGCGCCAACTGGTGGCAGCATGACGATCCGTCGCGATTTCCTGACTCTCGGACCGGAGCACCATGAATCCTGTCGTCGTCCTTGTTGCCGTCACCCTGTTCCTCTCAGGGCTCGTCGGCGTCACTCCGGCGCAGGCGGCCGATGAGCCGCCCGCCGTCACGGTCACCTGGCCCGAGGTGACGCGGTTCAACCCGGACCAGGTCGACTACACCTTCACGGTCACCGACACCGACGGGTCCGGGCACCTGTTCGCCTGGTGGGGAGCCTCCCCGCAGAGCGTCGACCCCGCGCCGTACCCGATCCCGGTCCCGGCCGACGGGGTCGTCGACATGGACTTCTGGACGAGCATGCACGGTCAGGTGGTCATCGTGCGCTGCCCCACGGCCACCTACGACTACCTCGCCTGCCAGGGCGTGGAAGCCGAGTCCCCAGAGCTCGACGTCTTCTCGGCCATCGCGCTCGACAACGTGGACGTCGTGGACGACTACCTCAACCCGGGTCCGGCGACCGCCCGGGTCTCCTACGCGCCGGCGCTGCCGACCCTGACGACCACTTGGGCGCTCGTCGACGACCCGGCCAACCCGACGCAGCCGCCCATCGCCTCGGGCACGCTCGATCTCGGGGATCTGGTCACCGACCCCGAGACCGGGATCACCTCGTTCCCGTTCACCATCCCGGCCGGTCTGGCTTCCGGCGACTACTACCTGACGGTGCACATGGCAGGTGACGACGCCGACCTCGGCCACCTCGAGGGCGAATTCCCGCCCGGCCGGCCACAGCTGGTGCGCGTCGACTCGGTCACCCCGGAGCTCAGGGTCGCGAAGGTGCCGACGACCCTCTACCCGGCCAGCGACAACTACCTGGACAGCCTCGAGGTCCGCGCCACGGCGAGCGAGCTGACCAGTGGCACCCTCGACGTGACCGACGCTGCCGGGATCCGCGTCTTCAGGTCCGCCCAGCACAGCGTGTCGCCCGACGGCACCATCCCGAGCATCAGCTGGAGCGGTCGCAGCATGTCGAACCGGGTCGTCCCGGCCGGCAGGTACACCCTCAAGCTCACCGTGGTCGACGCCGCCGGCAACCAGGCGACCTGGACCAGCAGGGTCTCGGTCTCGCACAAGAAGCTGCAGTGGGTCACCTACAAGCGGACCCTGAGCGCATCGGCGTCCCGGACCGGCAAGCCCGTCATCGGACGCTGCTCCAGCCTGGTCAAGCGACCGCACGGGGGCCTCGGCTACTACTCCCAGACCAAGTGCAAGGGGAGCAACTCGGAGTCGGTGGTCGCGACCGACCACGGCATGTACATCCCCAAGGCCCACCAGGCGCGCTACCAGTGGGTCCAGGTCACGCTGAACGGCTCGCCGGCGACCCGGTCGCGCAACAACTACTTCGTGATGGGCTACGTCAACCCCAGCAACTACAAGCTGGTCAACGAGCGCGTCTTCCGCACCGGCAACAAGCACCCCGGCCAGCGGGTCACCAGCCGGTTGATCTTCGATCGCAAGAGCGACCATCCCTACGTCATCTGGTTCAACGGGCTGACGGCTGGGAGCCGGTACGACGTGCGCAGCTACACCGTGCAGGTGAGGTACCAGGCCCTCCGGTGAGGGCCCCGTCACCGGGGTAGCCGGTCCCCGCGCCCGTCGACCAGCCCGGCGGGAGCCGTCAGTCGCCACGCCTCGAAGGTCAGCTCGGCGAGCTCGTCGCGCTCGACCCCTTCGAGCCGGACCACCACCCACCCGAACCCGCTGGTGGTGAACTGGACCTCGAAGACCTCCGGTCGCTCGGCCACCAGCGCGAGCTGTTCGGCGATGGTCTGCTTGAGCCCCACCGTGCGGGTGGGCTCCCAGAGGTAGCCGAAGGTCTGGTCGCGCACGGTCATCCGCCAGTAGCGACCGTTGTCAGCCCGGCTGACCTGAGGGAGCTGGTCGGCGAGCTCGAAGAAGTCCACGATGCTGCAGCCGGTCACCGGACCAGCATGGCAGTCGCCACCGGGTCAACCGGCTCACCGCACGGCCGGCTCGGTGTCCGCGGTGGTGTTGGGAGTGGCTGCGAGACCGTTCTCCATGGCCCAACGGACGGCCTGGGACCGGCGCTGGACGCCGATCTTGCGGTAGGCGGTACGGATGTAGGTCTTCACCGAGTTGATGCTCAGGTAGTTGCGCTCGGCGATCTCCTGGTTGCTCATCCCGACCGCGATCATGGAGAGTATCTCCGCCTCCCGTGCGGTCAGGTTCGCGACCTCGCGTCCCGGCCAGTCACCTCTGTCCGGGGCCTCGACCTGGGGGATGTCCGGGCTGACCACGACTGCCCCCGCGACGACGGCCTGGATGGCATCCGCGATCTGCGACCCGGTCAACGCCTTCGACAGGTAGCCCGCCGCCCCGCGGCCAAGTGCTTCGAGCGCTGCGGAAGGTCGGAGCTTCCACGTGTAGACGATGACCGGCACCTCGCTCCTGTCGACGAGCGCCTCGAGGTAGTCCATCGAGCTGTGCGCCGGGCCGAAGGTGTCGTAGAGGACGACGTCGACGTCCTGGAGGTTGGTGGCGTCTGCATCGAGCGCCGTCACCTGGATCCGGTGCCGCTCCTCGGAGAGCATCGCTGCGACACCCGCCACCACGAGGTCGTAGTCGTTGAGGATCGCCAGCCGGATCACGGTGCTCGCAGATGCTGCATGTCATGACCATACGCCGCGGGTCACCCGTCGGGGTGGAGTCCGCACGAGGGGTGGGGGTACCGGACACGTACCTACCCAGGAGGCAGCATGGATCCGAGCACGCCCGCCAAGGTCGTGAAGAAGGCCGTCAAGTCCACCGTCCAAGGTGCGGCAGCGCAGGTGGCCGCGAAGCTGGCCGACCTGTCCCCGCCGACCGTGCCGGGGAGTCCGGGATCGGGTACGCCGAAGCTGGCCGAGCCGACCAGGCCGGTCGAGCCGCTGCCGCCGAAGCCCGACCAGGCCGGCCCGGAGCGCCGTACGGCGACGGGGACCCCGACCGACGCCGGCCCGACCGACGTCGGCCAGCAGGGTCGTTTCCTCACCACCTCCCAGGGCGCGCGACTGCGGGACTCCGACCACTCGCTCAAGGCCGGTGAGCGGGGGCCGACGCTGCTGCAGGACCACCACCTGCGGGAGAAGATCACCCACTTCGACCACGAGCGGATCCCCGAGCGGGTCGTGCACGCCCGGGGTGCCGGCGCCCACGGCGTCTTCGTCGGGTACGGGAACGCCCGGTCGGTCAGCCGGGCCGGGTTCCTGGCCAAGAACGTGGAGACGCCGGTCTTCGTGCGCTTCTCGACGGTCCTGGGCTCACGTGGCTCGGCCGACACGGTGCGCGACACCCGCGGATTCGCGACGAAGTTCTACACCGAGGAAGGCACGTTCGACCTGGTCGGCAACAACATCCCCGTCTTCTTCATCCAGGACGGGATCAAGTTCCCCGACGTCATCCACGCCGCGAAGCCGCATCCGGACCGGGAGATCCCGCAGGCCCAGAGCGCCCACGACACCTTCTGGGACTTCGTCTCGCTGCACACCGAGGCGCAGCACCACACCATGTGGAACATGTCGGATCGCGGCATCCCCCGCTCCTACCGGACGATGGAGGGCTTCGGCGTCCACACCTTCCGGTGCGTCAACGCGGCCGGCGAGACGTCGCTGGTCAAGTTCCACTGGAAGCCCAAGCTGGGCGTCCACTCCCTGACCTGGGAGGAGGCGCAGCTGATCGGTGGCATGGACCCCGACTTCCACCGACGCGACCTCGCGGACGCGATCGAGTCGGGAGCCTTCCCGCAGTGGGAGCTCGGCGTGCAGGTCTTCGAGGACAACCCCGAGGAGCTGTACGCAGGCATCGACCTCCTCGACCCCACCAAGATGGTCCCCGAGGAGCTTGTTCCGGTGCAGGCGATCGGGCTGCTCACCCTGACCCACAACCCCACCAACTACTTCGCCGAGACCGAGCAGGTCGCCTTCCACGTCGGCAACCTGGTGCCGGGCATCGACGTCACCAACGACCCGTTGCTGCAGGCCCGCCTCTTCTCCTACATCGACACCCAGCTCACCCGTCTGGGCGGACCCAACTTCGCCCAGATCCCGATCAACCGCGCGCACGCACCCGTCAACGACCTGCTCCGCGACGGCTACCACCAGGGTGCGGTCCACGGCGGCGTGGCGGCGTACAAACCGAGCTCGCTCGACGGCGGCTGCCCGTTCTTCGCCGGGGGTGCCAAGGACGGCGCCTTCATCGACGTGCCGGCGCCGGTCGCCGAAGCCGTCAAGGTCCGCGCCAACCCGGCGTCGTACGACGACCACTACAGCCAGACCCGCCAGTTCTGGTTGAGCATGACCCCGGTCGAGAAGGAGCACATCGTCGCGGCGTACACCTTCGAGCTGGCCAAGTGCTTCGAGCAGCCGATCAAGGAGCGCCAGCTGCTGGCGCTCGCCAACATCGACCCGGACCTCTGCGCACAGGTCGCGGCCGGCCTCGGCCTGCCGGCACCGAAGCCGACGCAGCCCCTGGTCGACCTCGACCCGAGCCCCGCCCTGTCCCAGCTCGGTGGGACCTGGCCGAGCGACGGGCGGGTGATCGGAATCGTCGTCGACCCGGCCGGAGACCTGGCCGGCATCGACGACGTCGTGGCGGCGGTCTCCGCGGCCGGGATGGTGCCGCTCGTGGTGGCGCCGCACGGCGGCAGGCTGTCCGACGGCACGACGGTGCAGCGGACCTTCGCAGCGACCCGGTCGGTCGAGTTCGACGCCATCGTCCTGGCAGGTGCCCCGGTCCCGGCCCCTGACGCGCTCGTCGCCCGCGACAGCAAGGCCGGCGAGGACGGTGCGCCGGTGCTCGACCCGCGGGTGGTGCTGCTGTTGCAGGAGGCGTTCCGTCACGCGAAGGTCATCGGCGCCTGGGGTGCCGGCATCGACGCCCTCGAGACCGCTGGTCTCACCGGTGTGCCCGGCGTCCTCACCGGGGACGACCCGGCGACCGTGTTCACGGACCTGCACACGGCACTGGGCGCCCACCGCGTCTGGGAGCGCTTCGACACGACCCTCAGCTGATCGATCCAGACCACCCACCCCCGACCCACCCGCAAGGAGTCCCACCATGTCCACTGATGCCATCGTCATGCTCAAGAAAGACCACCAGCAGATCCTGCGCACCTTCAAGGAGTTCGAGAACGCCGGCGACGACGCCCACAAGACCAAGGGCAAGCTGGTCGACCGGATCATCGAGCTGCTCACCGTGCACACCTACATCGAGAACGAGGTGATGTACCCGCGCGTGCGTGAGCTGGTGCCGGCACTCGAGGAGGATGTGCTCGAGTCCTACGAGGAGCACCACGTCGCCGACGTGCTCGTCATGGAGCTGGTTGCGATGCGGCCCGAGGACGAGCGGTTCACCGCCAAGACCACGGTGCTGATCGAGAACGTGCGCCACCACATCGAGGAGGAGGAGAAGGAGTGGTTCCCGCAGGTGCGCGAGGCGCTCGGCCGCAAGGTCCTCCAGGAGATCGGCGCCGAGATGGCGGAGGCGGAGCAGAAGGCACCGCGCAGCCCGGCCCAGCCGAGCGCGCTCAAGAAGACGATCGACGCAGTCATCTCGTGACCCGCCGACGCATCGCCCTGCTGCTCGTGGTCCTGGGGATCCTCGCCGTGCTCGGCATCATGCTGCTGGTCGGTGTCCTCGAGGGCGACGAGACCGACCAGATCGATCCGCAGAACGGCGAGGGCCAGGTCATCACCCCGTTGCTGCGCTGAACGCACGAGCTGAACGCACGAACCGCCCGGTCCCGGCACTCGAGGTGCCGGGACCGGGCGGTCTGCGTCGGTCGGGGGTCAGGCAGTCGCGCTCGGAGCGGCGTCCTGGCCGCCGCCGGTGCCCGCGCCACCACTGCCGCCGGAACGACGGCGACGACGGTTGCGATTGCGGCTGGTGCGCGCGGCGCCCTCGGCCTGGTCGCCGTCGGCGATCGGGCCGCTGGTGGGCGCCTCGGTCGCGACCGCGTCGCCGCTGCGGGTCCGGTTGCGGTTGCGGTCCCGGGCGGGACGCTCGCCGCTGCTGCGCCGGTCGCCGCCGCCGCGGCGGTCCCCGCCACGGTCCTCACGCGGCTTGCGCTCGACCGGCGCGGGGTCGACGATGCGGCCCTTGGTGCCCGGTGCGATGCCCTGGTCGTGGTAGAGGTGCTCCGAGGTGGAGTAGGTCTCCTGCGGGTCGTCGAACGGCAGGTCGAGGGTCTTGTTGATCATCTTCCAGCGGGCCAGGTCGGGCCAGTCGACGAAGGTGATCGCGATGCCCGACGCGCCGGCGCGGCCCGTGCGGCCGATCCGGTGGACGTAGGTCTTGTCGTCCTCAGGGCAGGTGTAGTTGATGACGTGCGAGACGCCGGCGACGTCGATGCCGCGAGCGGCGACGTCGGTGGCGACCAGGACCCGGATCTTGTCCTCGCGGAACTTCGCGAGGGCCTTCTCACGTGCCACCTGGGCCATGTCGCCGTGCAGGGGGCTGGCGCTGAAGCCGCGCTCGGCCAGGTCGTCGGCGACGCGCTGGGCCTGACGCTTGGTGCGGGTGAAGACGATGATCTTGCCGGCGTCCTCGGCCTGCAGCACCCGGCCGATGATCTCCGGCTTGTCGAGGTCGTGGGCCTGGTAGATGAACTGGGCGGTCGCGGGCACCATGGTGGTGTCGTACGACGACTCGGCGCGGATGTTCATCGGGTGCCGCATGTGGGTGCGGGCCAGCGAGACGATCGCGGCCGGCATCGTGGCGGAGAAGAGCATCGTCTGGCGGGTCTCCGGCGTCATCGCCAGGAGCCGCTCGACGTCGGGCAGGAAGCCCAGGTCGAGCATCTCGTCGGCCTCGTCGAGGACCAGCGCGTGCACGTGGGACAGGTCCAGTGCCCGACGGTTGGCCAGGTCGATGAGGCGACCCGGGGTGCCGACGACGATGTCGACGCCGGACTGGAGGGTGTCGAGCTGGGTGTCGTAGCCGACACCGCCGTACACGGTGAGGACCCGGAGGCCGAGGTCCTTGCTGGCGAGGTGGAGGTCGTTGGACACCTGGAGCGCGAGCTCACGGGTGGGGGCGACGATGAGTGCCTGCGGCTTGCCCTGCGGGAGGTCGGCGTACGCCGGGTCGGTCATGGTGACGCTGCGCTGCAGCACCGGGATGCCGAAGGCGAGGGTCTTGCCGGTGCCGGTGCGGGCCTGACCGATGAGGTCGGTGCCCAGCAGGGCGACGGAGAGGGTCATCTCCTGGATGGCGAACGGGGTGACGATGTTGGCGCGCTCGAGGGCGTCGCAGATCTCGGGAAGGACCCCGAGCTCTCGGAACGTGGTCAGTGTCTTCTGCTTTCGTGTGTCAGCCGGGATCAACCGATTGAGGTCGGATGCGGCGGACGAAGGAGAAAGCAGTCTGCCGCGCACATGCGGGGGGCCGGCTCGCGGCTGCCCGGAACGCACAGCTGAGCGCGGCTCGATCCCGTCGAGTCTATCGGTAGGGTGCGGCCATGAGTGAATCGCTGGCATTCCAGGACCAGCAGTACCGCGAAGCAGTGGTCGACCTGCTCGGTGCGATCGCCTACGGCGAGATCTCGGCCTTCGAGCGGCTCGCGGAGGACGCCAAGCTGGCGCCGACCCTGGAGGACAAGATCGAGATCGCAGCGATGGCGGCCGCCGAGTTCGGCCATCTGGCCCGGCTCCGCGAGCGGCTCGCCGAGCTCGGCGTCGACCCGGTGCAGGCGATGGAGCCGTTCCGGGTCCCGATCGACCAGTTCCACGAGCACACCGCACCGGCAGACTGGTTCGAGGGCCTGATCAAGGCGTACGTCGGCGACGGGCTCGCAGCCGACTTCTACCGCGAGATCGCTGCCTACCTCGACACCGACACCCGCGACCTGATCGTCGCCTCCTTGGAGGACTCCGGCCACGCGGCGTTCGTCGTCGACCGGGTCCGGGCCGCGATCGTGGCCGACCCACGGCTCGGTGGCCGGCTGGCACTGTGGGGTCGCCGCCTGATGGGCGAGGCGCTGACCCAGGCGCAGCGGGTGGCCGCGGACCGGGACGCGCTCACGGCACTGCTCGCCGGCGGTGTCGACCGACCCGGGCTGGACCTGGCGGCACTGGGCCGGATGTTCACCCGGATCACCGAGCAGCACGTGGCCAGGATGGCCGAGCTCGGCCTCGCCAGCTGACGCGGCTGCGGCGGGCTAGCTCCGTTGGCGGGAGCGCCCGGTCGCGCCCGCCGCGACCGACACCAGGACGGCGGCGACCACGACCTGCCAGGCGTGCCGCCACCAGTCCAGGCCGCGGGTGTCGTCGGCGTAGAACAACCCGTAGAGGAAGTTCCCGATCAGGATCCCGCCGATCCCGCACAGCACCGTCAGCCAGAGCGGGATCTCGTCCCGGTCACCCGGGGCGACCAACTTGCCGAGCAGGCCGATCACGGACCCGCCGATCAAGGCCCACAGGAGTGCCGAGATCATGTCAGCCGCGGAAGCCGACCTGGCCGACGCTGCCGTGGCCGATCTCGACGTAGGCCAGCTTGGCTGCGGGGACGATGACCTTGCGGCCCTTGGTGTCGGTCAGGGTGAAGACACCGTCCTCGGCGGCGAGGGCGTCGCTGATCAGCTTCTCGACGTTCTCGCTCGACTCGTCGAGCTCGACGGTCAGCTCCCGGGCGGCGTTCTGGACGCCGATCTTGACCTCCACGAGGTCCTCCTTGGTCTTGGTGGTGCGTGATGTGTGCGGTGCGGGGGGATCAGTGGTCGAGCGGGTAGCCGCGGATCCCGCGCCAGGCGAGCCCGGCGACCAGGGCCGCGGCGTCGGACTGCTTGATGGCGCCGGGGTCCGACAGCCAGAACCGTGCGCTGACCTGGGCCATTCCCACGAGCGAGACGGCGAGCAGTCGGGCGGCGTCGTCGGGCAGCCCGGTGTCGTCGCGGATGACGCCGGCGATCATCGCCGCGCACTCGGTGGTGACCCGGTCGACGTGCTCGCGGACCGCGGGCTCGTTGGTGAGGTCGGACTCGAAGACCAGCCGGAACGCGCCGGTCTCGCTGGCGACGTAGGCGAAGAAGACGTCCATCGTGGCCGCGACCCGGAGCTTGTTGTCCTGGGTGAACTCCAGCGCCTTGCGGGTGTTGTCGATGATCGTGTCGCAGGACGCGTCCAGGAGCGCGAGGTAGAGGTCGAGCTTGCCGGGGAAGTGCTGGTAGAGCACCGGCTTGGACACTCCGGCACGGTCGGCGATGTCGTCCATCGCCGCAGCGTGGTAGCCCTGGGCGACGAACACCTCGAGCGCCGACTCCATCAGCTGCGCACGTCGCTCGCGCCGCGGCATCCGGGCGCCGCGCGGCCGGGTGGCGGGTACGTCGTACGACTCAGCGGTCACGTGGGGAGCTCCTGGGATCTGCGTGTTCCGTCAGCGGCGTCGAGCCGCGACCCGCAGCCTACCCGCCAGTCGGGGGAGTCCGGATGACGGGACGCGGCAGCGGGCCGCCCACCCGGCCGGGGAACATGAGTGGACCTGAGGTTGTTCGGACCATCGACCAACCAGTGTGATGAGGAGTGACGCCGTGTCTTTTCCAGCGCTCGTGGAGCCTGCCACCGAGCTGACCATCGATGAGGTCCGCCGCTACAGCCGGCACCTGATCATCCCGGACGTCGGCATGACCGGGCAGAAGCGCCTCAAGAACGCCCGGGTGCTGGTCATCGGTGCCGGCGGGCTCGGCAGCCCCGCACTGCTCTACCTGGCCGCGGCCGGCGTGCACACGCTCGGCATCGCGGAGTTCGACGAGGTCGACGAGTCCAACCTGCAGCGCCAGATCATCCACGGCCAGTCGGACATCGGGAAGTCGAAGGCGGTGTCGGCCAAGGAGTCGATCGCCGAGACCAACCCCTACGTCGAGGTCATCCTCCACGAGGAGCGCCTCGACAACGACAACGTCATGGACGTGTTCAAGGGTTACGACCTGATCGTCGACGGGACCGACAACTTCGCGACCCGCTACATGGTCAACGACGCGGCGTACTTCCTCGGGATCCCCTACGTCTGGGGCTCGATCTACCGCTTCGACGGCCAGGCGTCGGTCTTCGCCCCTTCGCTGTCCGACGACGCGCCCTGCTACCGCTGCCTCTACCCCGAGCCGCCGCCGCCGGGCATGGTCCCGAGCTGCGCCGAGGGTGGCGTGCTGGGCGTGCTCTGCGCGAGCATCGGCTCGATCCAGGTCAACGAGGCCATCAAGCTGCTGACCGGCATCGGCGAGCCGCTGATCGGCAAGCTGATGATCTACGACGCCCTCGAGATGGAGTACCGCAAGCTGAGGGTCCGCAAGGATCCCAACTGCGCACTCTGCGGCGAGAACGCCACCGTCACCGGCCTGATCGACTACGAGGCCTTCTGCGGCGCGATCTCCGAGGAGGCCGCGGACGCCGCCGCCGGCTCGACGATCTCCGTCGTGACCCTCGAGCACATGCTCAAGGAGCGCGAGGAGGGCACCCGCGACTTCGTGCTCGTCGACGTCCGCGAGCCCAACGAGTACGAGATCAACAAGATCCCCGGATCGGTGCTGATCCCCAAGGGCGACTTCCTCAACGGCTCGGCGCTCGAGCAGCTGCCCAGCGACAAGCAGATCGTCATGCACTGCAAGTCCGGCGTCCGCTCGGCCGAGACCCTCGCCATCGTGAAGGGCGCCGGCTACTCCGACGCCGTCCACGTCGGTGGCGGCGTGGTCGCCTGGGTCAACCAGATCGACCCCAGCCAGCCGACGTACTGATCGACCCGCCGAGATTTCTCGGCACCGACGCACGCCCGGACGTAACCGTCCGGGCGTGCGCTCGTTGAGCCTCCTGTCAGCACCTGTCGGTGCCTTCATGGGGGAGGCGCCGAACTGTTCTCGGCGCTGCTGCACCGCGTCCGGGCGTCGGAGGCCCACCACTTGTCTCCGACGGCACGGCGACGACCCCGGCCCGCGTGCCGGGGTCGTCGTCGGGGATCGGCTGTGCGCCGGCCGGAGGGCGAGTAGGTTGCCGCATATGAGCGCTCGACGAGCCGGAACAGTGGCCGTCGGGGCGGTGGTGGTGACCACCCTGCTCGTCGTGCTGTTGGCGACGTGGGCCGCCTCCATCGGCCCCGGGGGAGTGCTGCGCGGCGACGGGCCCGGACCGGCCACGGAGTCGTCGGCCAGCGCGACCCCGTCGACCACCCAGGAGTCCGAGGCGGAGCCTCCGACCCGGGACAGCGACTCCAAGCACTGGTGGGTCCGGGCCCTTGCGTTCCTGCTCCGGACGGCGATCACGATCGCCTTCGTCGCGCTGCTGCTCTGGCTCGCCGGCACCCTGGTCGCCCGGGCCCGGCAGCGGGCCCGCTCGCGCCGTGAGCACCGGCAGCGGCTCGAGCAGGTCGACGCGGTCGACTTCGAGCCGGTCGCACCGCCGTCTCGGGTGGCCCGCGAGATGCTCGCCGACGCCGGGACCCAGCGCCAGGCCCTCCTCGAGGGCTCGCCCCGCAACGCCGTGGTCGCCTGTTGGCACCGCTTCGAGACCCAAGGCGCCTCCGCCGGCGTGGAGCGGCACTCGTGGGAGACGTCGTCGGAGTACACGATGCGGCTCCTGGAGCTCGTCGACGCCCACGAGCCGGCGGTGTCCCGACTCGGTGCCCTCTACCGCGAGGCGCGCTTCTCCGAGCACCAGCTGACCGAGGCCGACCGGCGGGCCGCGGTCGAGGCGCTCGACGCCATCCACCGCGCGGTCGGGGTCCGCGGATGATCTCGAACCGGTGGGTGCGGCGCGCGGTCGGCGGCCTGGTCACGTTCGCCGTGTCGTACGTCGCGCTGGCGCTGGCCGATGCGGACCCCGACCCGGTGCGCCTGGGCCTGCTGGTGGCGATCTGCGTCGGGGTGCTGGGCCTGCTGCTGGACGCCCTGTCCGACGGCGGACCGTCCTGGGACGTGCCGGTCGACCAGCCCGGGAGCCGCACCACCGGCGACCCACGCCTCGGGCGCTACCTCGGACTGCTCGAGTCCCACCTGTCTGCGCGCTCGCGCGACACCACGGTGCGCGACCGGCTCGGGGTGCTCGCCGACCAGGTGCTTCGTCAGCGGTACGGCGTCAGCCGTGAGGACCCCCACGACGAGGCCCGGGCTGCCGAGCTGCTGGGCCCGGAGCTCGTCGCGGTGCTGACCGGACCCGCCCGCCGGCTCACGCCGGGAGAGATCGGACGCTGCCTGACCACGATCGAGGAGCTGTGACATGGCCGAGAACCCGCTGAGCGTAGCCGAGGCCGCCGACCTGGCGGGCCGCGTGGTGGACGAGGTCGAGAAGGCGGTCGTCGGCAAGCGCGCCGCGCTCCGGCAGGTGCTGGCCGCGGTGCTCGCCAAGGGGCACGTGCTGCTCGAGGACTATCCCGGCCTGGGCAAGACACTGGCCGCCCGGTCGTTCGCGCAAGCCCTCGGCCTCGACTTCACCCGTGCCCAGTTCACCCCCGACCTGCTGCCGGCCGACCTGACCGGGTCGTTCGTCTACGACCAGCGTCGCGGCGAGTTCGACTTCCGGCCCGGGCCGCTCTTCACCGGCCTGCTGCTGGCCGACGAGATCAACCGCACCCCGCCGAAGACGCAGTCCGCCCTGCTGGAGGCGATGCAGGAGCGCCAGATCACGGTCGAGGGCCAGACCTTCGCGCTGCCGGCGCCCTTCCATGTGCTCGCGACCGCCAACCCGATCGAGTACGAAGGCACCTATCCGCTGCCCGAGGCCCAGCTGGACAGGTTCCTGATGCGGGTCAGCTTCGGCTACCCCACCGCGGAGGAGGAGTACGACGTCCTCGCCCGGCGGATGCGGCGGCGGCAGGAGGAGGTGGTGCTCGACCAGGTCACCGACAGCGCCGGCCTGCTCGCGGTCCAGGCCGCCGTCGAGACAGTCGTCGTCGATCCCGCCGTCGGCCGCTACTGCGTCGACCTGGTGGCCGCGACCCGCTCCCACAACGACGTGCTCACCGGTGCGTCGCCGCGCGGTTCGCTCGGCCTGGTGCTGGCCGCACGGGCCTTCGCGCTGATGCGCGGGCGCGACTTCGTCGTGCCCGAGGACGTCAAGGCGATGGCCCGCCCGGTGCTGGCACACCGGATCACCGTCAAGCCCGAGCTCTGGATGACCGACATGTCCGGTGTCCGCGTCGTCGACGACGCGCTCGGCCGGGTGTCGACTCCCGCCACCCTCGAGACCCCGCAGTGACCCCGCGATGAGCCCTCCGATCACCTCCTGGCGCCCGACCGCGGCCCTGGGGCGGGCGCTCGTCGTCGCCGGCGTCGCGCTCGCACTGGCGCTCGTGGTCGGTGACCCGGCGCTCGTCGTCGTCGCCGCGCCCTTCGCGCTGCTGGCCGCTCTCGGACTCGTGCACCGACCGACCCGCGAGCCGCGTCTCGACTCCCACCTCGACCACGTCACCCTCCAGGAGGGCCAGGGGACCACGGCGCGGCTGCGGATGGACGGCGTCGAGGACGTCGAGCTCGTCACCCGGGTCGCCGGCCGGCCGCCGTACGTCGCGATGCGACCCGGCGGCGGGCAGGTCGGCCGGCTGCTGCGGGTCGGGGTGCCGGACCTCGAGATCAGTCCCCGACGCTGGGGCCGCCGGATCCTCGGCGCGGAGAACGTCGCGCTGTACACCCCGTGGGCGGGCTTCCGCTTCGGCCCCGCCGCTCTCGGCGGCCAGCAGGTCCGGGTGCTGCCCGCTACCGCGCCCTACGACTCCCGCGCGGAGGTGCCACAGCCGATCGGCCTGGTCGGGGCGCACCGGTCGCGCCGGCAGGGCAGCGGCACCGAGCTGGCCGGGATCCGGCCGTTCCAGGCGGGTGACCGGCTGCGTCGGGTCAACTGGCGGATCTCGCTGCGCACCGGTGACCTGCACGTCGTGACCACCCGCGGTGAGGAGGACACGGGGGTGCTGCTGGTGGTCGACGCGCTCGCCGACCACGGTGTCTCCGGTGGGGTCGACGGGACCCCGAGCAGCCTCGACCAGACCGTCCGTGCGGCGGGCGCCGTCGCCGAGCACCACATCCGCACCGGTGACCGGGTGGCGCTGCGCGTCGTGGGTCGCGGCGGCGAGCAGGTCGGGTACGGCGCCGGGGCGCGTCACCTGCGGGTGATCCTGGACCGCCTGGCGACGCTCCGGGTCGGCGAGGTCGCCGGGGACGGGCTGGAGGGGGGAGCGCTCCGGTTGGGGGTCACCGGCGGAGCTGTCGTGATCGTGATGTCGCCGATGCTGGCGGAGTCGATCGGCACGGTCGCAGCCACCCTGACCCGGCGCGGGGTGACGGTGCTGGTGATCGACACGCTGCCGCGCGACGCCCGGCCGCCGTCGGTCGACGGCTCCTCGGCGGAGCTGGTGGCCCTGGCCTGGCGGATGCGGCAGATCGAGCGCAGTGTCGTGCTCGGGCGACTCGCGACCCTCGGCTGCCCGGTGGTCGTGTGGCGTGGGCCGGGCACCGTCGACGACGTGATGCGCCGGCTGGCGCGACGCGCCCGGCTACCACGGGTGGTGGTCCGGTGAGCCCCCTGGTCGCCGTCATGCCTCCCTCGCAGCTGGTGCTGCGCGCCCTGGTCCTGCTCGGCCCGGTGACCGCGCTGCTGGCGATCGGACCCGCCGGCAACTGGCCGCCCTGGTGGATGCTGCTGGTCGTGCTCGGTCTGGCCACCGGCTTCGCGGTGCGGCCGGACTCCCCGGTCGGGGCCGCGGTGATCCTCGTCGTCGTGATCTGGTGGACCGTGTCGCTCGATGACGTCATCCAGCCCGAGGTCCTGGTCGCGGCCACCGCCCTGGTGGTGGCGCACCTGGCCGCGCTGCTGGCGTCGTACGGCCCCAGCAGCCTGGCCGTGGAGCCCGCCACCTGGTGGCTCTGGGTGCGACGCGGGCTGCTGGTGCTGCTGACCGTGCCGGCGACGTGGGGCCTGGCGGTGCTGCTGCGGGGCGAGCCGGAGCAGCCGTACATCTGGATCCTCGGGGTGCTGGCCGCGCTCACCGCGCTGGTGGTGGCGACCCTGGTGTTCGGCCCCGGAGACGGAGCCGGGCCGTGACGCTGGACACCGAGGAGTACGTCGAACGGGTACTGCAGTGCGTGGAGGCGGTGCCGCGCGGCCGCGTGACGACGTACGGCGCCATCGCCGAGGTCGTCGGCCGGGGTCCTCGTCGCGTCGGCTCCGTGCTGGCCCGGCACGGGGGACCGGTGCCGTGGTGGCGGGTGGTGCGTGCGGACGGGACGTTGCCTCCGAGCCACCAGGACGAGGCGCGCCTGGCCTACCTGGCGGAGGGCACGCCGATGCGCCCGTCTGGATCGATCGACATGGTCGCCGCCTTCTGGGCGGCGCCCGTCGGTGGAGGCTGAGACCGTCGGTGGGTTGGTTCACGGTGGTAGCACCGTGACAGGAGGCAACAGATGACCCACATCATCCGGGCCGAGGGCCTGGTCAAGAGATACGGCTCGGTGACAGCTCTCGACGGCTTCGACCTCGAGGTGGAGGAGGGCACGGTGATGGGCCTGCTCGGCCCCAACGGTGCCGGCAAGACCACGGCCGTGCGGGTGTTCACCACCTTGCTGAAGGCCGACAGCGGCCGGGCGGAGATCGTCGGCCTCGACGTGGTCCGCGACGCCAAGGCGCTCCGGCGCCGGATCGGGGTCTCGGGCCAGTACGCCGCGGTCGACGAGCACCTCACCGGCTACGAGAACCTCGACATGGTCGGCCGGCTCTACCACCTCGGCGCCGCGCGCAGCCGCGCCCGGGCCCACGAACTGCTCGAGCGCTTCGACCTGACCGACGCTGCCGATCGACAGGTGAAGGGCTACTCCGGTGGCATGCGGCGTCGGCTCGACCTGGCCGGTGCGCTGGTGGCGGAGCCGCCGGTGCTCATCCTCGACGAGCCGACCACCGGGCTGGACCCCCGTGGCCGGGCGGGCATGTGGAGCGTGATCGAGGACCTGGTCGCCGGAGGCACCACGCTGCTACTCACCACCCAGTACCTCGAGGAGGCCGACCGCCTCGCGGACCAGATCGCCGTCATCGACCACGGCAGGGTCATCGCTCGCGGCACCGTCGACGAGCTCAAGTCGCAGGTCGGCGGGGAGCGGATCGAGATCGTGCTGAGCGACGGGGCGCAGATGCAGACGGCCCGTGAGCAGGCCGCCGGGCTGGGCATCGGCGAGGCGACCGTCGACGAGCGCGATCGTCGTCTCACGGTGCCGGTCGACGGCGGGTCGCAGGATCTCGTCGAGCTGCTGCGCCGGCTGGGGTCGGCCGAGGTGGGCATCAGCGAGGCCGGCCTGCGCCGGCCCACCCTCGACGACGTGTTCCTGACGCTGACCGGGCATGCCGCCGACGATGCCCCCGGGTCCGGTGCTGCCGATGACGCGCTCGACGAGCAGGAGGGAGACGCCCGATGAACGCCCTGGCCGAAGCCACGTCCGACGCGGTGACCATCACCCGACGCAACCTGAAGAAGATCATCCGGGTGCCCGACCTGCTGGTCTTCACCATCATCTCGCCGATCATGTTCGTGCTGCTCTTCACCTACGTCTTCGGCGGTGCCATCGGCGAACAGGACACCGGAGTCGACTACACGGAGTTCCTGATCCCGGGGATCTTCGCCCAGACGGTGGTCTTCGGGTCGACCTTCACCGGGTTCAGCCTCGCCGAGGACCTGCAGAAGGGGATCATCGACCGGTTCCGGTCGCTGCCGATGTCGCCGTCGTCGGTGGTCGTGGGTCGCACGGCCGCCGACGTGGGGATCAACATCATCAGTCTGGCGGTCATGGCCCTCACCGGAGTGGTGGTGGGCTGGCGCATCCACTCCTCGGTGCTCGACGCCATCGCCGGCTTCGTGCTGCTGCTGGTCTTCGCCTACGCCGTGTCGTGGATCATGGCCGTCGTCGGACTGGTGGTCCGGACCCCGGAGGTCGTCAACAACGCGTCCTTCCTGGTGATCTTCCCGCTGACGTTCATCGCCAACACCTTCGTGTCCATCAGCACCCTCCCCGGACCGCTGGCCACCTTCGCCAACTGGAACCCGGTCTCCTCGGTGACCCAGGCGGCGCGCGAGCTGTTCGGCAACACCTCGCCCACCGCGCCGCCGCCGGAGGTGTGGTCGCTGGAGCACCCGGTGGTCTACACGCTGATCTGGGTGGTGATCATCCTGGCGGTCTTCGTCCCGCTGTCGATCCGGCAGTACCTCCGCGCCGCCAGTCGCTGAGCTCGGCCAGTCGTGCGAGCGCCTGCGGGAAGACCTCGGCCGGAGGAGTGACCAGCCCGGCGCCGACCTGACCGACACCGGCGACCCGACCCGCCATGCCGGTGTTGATCTGCGGGAGGATGCCCGTGCGGCAGACCCGGGTCACGTCGATGCCGCTCGGCACCCCCCGGAACTCCAGGACCGGGATGCTCCAGCGGGGGTTCTCCCCCAAGGTGATCTCGTGCATCCGTCGGGTGGTGGCCAGCGCGTCCGGGACCGAGCCACCGACCAGTCGGACGATCGCCGGTGCGGTGGCCATCGCGAAGCCGCCGATGCCGGCGGTCTCGGTGATCGCGGAGTCCCCGATGTCGGGATTGGCGTCGTCGGGGCCGTAGTCACCGAGGTAGAGCCCGTCGGCGACCTGTGCCGGGCCGGTGAACCAGGTGTCGCCGGTGCCGGAGACCTGGATCCCGAAGTCGGTGCCGTTGCGCGACATGGCCACCACCATCGTGGATCCGTCGATGCCGCGGGCGGCGTCCAGCGCGAGCTTGCAGGCCGGCATCGCGAGGTTGAGGAAGAAGTGGTCGTTGCCGCCGATGAAGCGCAGCCCTGCCGCCACGTCGACCGGGTCGGTGCCGCTCGCCACCATGGCCGGCGCCAGGTCGCGCAGCAGCATCAGGGTGCCGGCGCGGTTGCGGTTGTGCGCCTCGTCGCCCATCTGCAGCATCTGGGTGAGGATGCCGGTGACGTCGACGGGGCCGGCGGCCGAGTCGCGCACCGACCGCACCGCGACCTGCAGCAACGGGCCGAGCACGTCACGCAGCCACCGCAGCCGGACCAGCACGTCGGGCCCGTACGCGCCGTAGCGCAGCACCTTGCCGAGCCCCTCGTTGAGGGAGCAGGCGGTACGACGACCCGTCGCCGGGTCCTCGAGCACGAACATCCACATCCCTGGCGTGACCACGCCGGCCATCGGGCCGACCGCGGACCGGTGGTGGCACGGTTCGAGCGACACGCCGGCGCCCGCCTCGAACAGGGTGACGGCGTCCTCGGGGTCGTCGACCAGCCCCTCGAGAGCGGCGCCGCCCATCAGTGCCCCCCGCAACGGGCCGGAGGCGCGGTCCCAGGTGATCGGCGGGCCCGCGTGCAGGAACTGCCCGGGCTCGAGCCCGAGGACCTCGGAGGCCGGGGCCACGTCCACGAGGGTGGCGGTGACACCGAGCATCGCGCTCAGGGCCTGCTCGTTGGCGGCGCGGCGCAGCGGGTCGGCGGCGACGGTCGCCAGGTCGGCCTCGGTGCCGGACATCGGCGGGCGCCAGTCGACCCGGGTCACCGGCACCGCCTGGTCGGCGACGGCATCGGCGAGCAGGTCGGCACCCACGTTGACGACCTGGTCCGGGGTGCTCACGTCCGGGCTCCCAGCAGCTCGATGGCGCGTCGGGTCGCGCCGGCGTTGGAGCGGTGCACCTCGGCGCCGGCGTCGACCAGGGCGCGGACCTGGCGGTCGCGGTCCTGCGGATCGGCGTCGGTGCCGACCAGGACGACGACGACCGGGCGGGTGATCGCCGCGATCGCCGGGGCGAGCAGCGCGGCCGGGTCGGGCTCCGCCCCGTGGCCGAGCACCACGTCGAGCAGGAGCACCGCGGTGTCCGGGTCGGCCGCAGCCGCCGCCAGCTGCTCGAGGCGCAGGCTCGGGTCGATCATCGGATGAGCGCGGCCCGCGGTGTAGGCGTCGTCACCGAAGTCGACGAACGTGTGGCCGGCCCCCGGCCCGAGGGCGTCGGTCGCGATCAGCCGGGCCTCGCCGGCCAGGGTGCCGCCGACGAAGAGCCCACGCAGCAGGGTGCCCGCGGTGCCGGGCGACGCCGAACCGGAGACCGGCCAGGACGGTACGGCGTGCCCCAGGCGCTCCAGCGCCGACTCGGCGACGGCGGTGAGGTCGGGCCGGCCGGCCCCGAGGAGCGCGAGCTCGACGGGGGTGGCCAGTGTGTCGGCGTACGCCCTGATCGCGGCAGCGACGTCCTCGGCTGGGGGTTTGGAGACCAGCACGATCAGCTCGACGGCGGGATCGGCGTCCAGCCGACGCAGCGCCTCCCGGGTGGCCAGGCCACCGACCTCCGCGGAGAGGTCTCGCCCTCCGACGCCGAGCGCCGAGGAGACACCGACCCCGGCGTGGTCGAGGAGGGCCAGCAGCTGCTGGCAGCCGGTGCCGGAGGCGGCCACGATGCCGACCGGACCGGGGGAGACCACGTTGGCGAAGCCCAGGCCGACGCCGCCCAGGACGGCGGTGCCGCAGTCGGGACCCATCACCAGCAGCCCGCGGTCGGCAGCGGTGCGCTTGAGCACAAGCTCCTGGTCGAGGGGCACGTTGTCGCTGAAGATCATCACGTCGCGGTCGGCGTCGAGGGCGTCCATCGCCTCGACGAAGGCGTGCGCACCGGCCACGGACACCACGACGACGGCGTCCTCGGGGGTCCCGCGGAGAGCGCTCGCGGTGGTGCGCGGGGGTGCCACCTCGCTGACCCCGCCGGGTCGCCGGTCGGCGTCGGCCAGTGCCTGGTCCACCCCCCTCAGCGCGCTCTCGAGGTGATCGGGGTCGCCGACCCGCAGGGCGACGGCGAGGTCGTTGGGGCCGGCGTGGGGAGGCACGACGAAGCCCATCGCCGTGAGCACCTCGACGTTGAGCGGCGTGGCCATCGCGACCTGGGCGGCGAGCACGTCGTCGAGTCGCTGCACGGCGCGGCTGACCTGGAGCAGGGTGACCGAGTCGGCGTAGGCGCCGGGCCGCAGCTCGACGTGGTCGGTGCCGCTCATGCCGCGGACCGGTGCCGGTCGAGGTCGGCCAGGGCGATCCGGGCGCCGTGCAGGAGGCCACGCCCGGAGGTGTGCCCGACGTCGAGGAGGGCAGCCTCGTGCGCGTGCTCGCCCGCGGTGCCGAGTGACCTGATCCAGGCCGCGAACTCCGGGACCACCTCGCCCGCGATCGCGCAGTCGAGCAGCGTCGCGGACAGCAGGGTGGTCCGGTCGAGGCGGTCGCGGACGGCGACGTCGACCTCGGTGGTCTCGATCCCGGCGGCGCGATGGAGTGCGAGCCAGCCGCACAGCAGGTCATCGCCGAGCGGCGTCAGCCCGTCGCCGCGGCCGACCAGGTCGGGCACGGTCGCGGGTGTGATCGGCGTGATCGGCGCGGACCAGGGCGGCCCGGCCGCCACCACGCTCGCGGCCAGTCGCGGCACCCTCACGTCCACGATCCGGCCGATGACCAGGGGCTCGTCGCCGAGGCGGAGCACACCGTCGCTCAGGTGGGCCGAACCGCCCGGCAGGTCTGAGACGTCGGCGCGCAGGGCGCAGGGCACGGCGGTCGCCCCGCGGGCGACGACGCCGACACACCGACCGGCCACCTCCAGGTACGCAGCCAGCGGACCGCGGTGCACCACCGGCACCGGACCGTCGGGCGCGTCACGGAGCAGCGCCCGGACCCGTGGGGGTGCGCTCACGGGGACCATGCGCCGACGTTATCGCCCTCGATGCGCCTCGGGAACCACTAGGTTGCAGGCACACGGAGGCCGTGGCCGGCGCGACCGGCGGACCGAGAGGACCAGCCATGTCGATGTTCACCTGGGAGAAGGTCTCGCCCGGGCACGGTGAGACCGTGGCGCCGCACCAGCGGCTCGGTTGGGGCAAGACGGTGGGCCTCGGCGCCCAGCACGTCGTCGCGATGTTCGGCGCGACGTTCGTCTTCCCGATCGTCATGGGCCTCAACGCCAACCTCGCCATCATGATGAGCGGCATCGCGACGATCTGCTTCCTGCTGATCGTGCGGGGCAAGGTGCCGAGCTATCTCGGGACCTCGGCGTCCTTCGTCGGCGGCGCGACGGCGATCTACACCTACACCGGCGCCGGTGGACCCGGCGGTCCGGCCGACGTGACCGGAGCGATCCTGATCGCGGGTGTCGTGCTGGCCATCGTCGGCCTGGTCATCCACGTCCTGGGTGCCGGCGTGGTCAACGCCGTGCTGCCTCCGGTGGTGACCGGTGCCGTCGTGATGCTGATCGGCTTCAACCTGGCACCGGTAGCGACCGGCACCTACATGCCCGCGGACCCGTGGGTCGCGATCATCACGATGACCGCGGTGATCCTGATGGCGGTCGGCCTGCGCGGGTTCCTCGGCCGGATCGCGATCTTCCTCGGCCTGATCTTCGGCTACCTCGTGTCCTGGCTCTTCGACGTCATCTTCGGCAAGACGTCGCTGCCCCTCCCGAGCAACCCCGATCCTGGACCCCACTACCGCGTCGACTGGTCCTCGGTGAAGAGCGCGGACTGGTTCGGCTTCCCCCCGCACACCGCGGACGGACTGGTCGGCAACCAGACGCTGGCCGGCAACCTCGACGCTGTCGGGTGGCACGGTCCGGTGTTCTCGGTGACCTTCGCGCTGCTGGTGATCCCAGCGGTGATCGCGCTGGTCGCAGAGAACGTCGGGCACGTCAAGGCGGTCGCCGAGATGACCGGGACCGACCTCGACCCGGTGATGGGACGGGCCGTGGCCGCCGACGGGGTCGGCACCGTGCTCGCCAGCGCGGTGGGTGGTTCGCCCACCACGACGTACGCCGAGAACATCGGGGTGATGGCCGCGACCCGCGTCTACTCCACCGCCGCCTACTTCGTCGCCGCGTTCGTGGCGATCATGCTCGGACTGGTGCCCAAGTTCGGCGCCGTCGTCAACGCCACGCCGCCCGCCGTGCTCGGCGGGATCACGCTGGTGCTCTACGGGATGATCGGACTGCTCGGCGCCAAGATCTGGAAGGAGAACAACGTGAACTTCGCCAACCCGGTCAACCTGGTGCCGATCGGCGCGGGCATCATCCTGGCGATCGGCAACGCGAGCCTGGAGTTCACCGACGACTTCGTCCTCAGCGGGATCGCCCTCGGCACCCTGGTGGTGGTCCTCGGCTACCACGTGGCCCGACTGGTCGCCCCCCGTGACAGCGACGAAGGCGCGGTGATCACGCTCGGCAGCCCGGGCGATCCCGGTGCCGCCACCCGACCCGCTCCGGGGCGTCGCGCCCGCCGGCACTAGGTGACCGCAGGCAGGATGACACCGTGAAGCCGGCCCCCTTCGACTACCTGCGCCCGGGCTCGCTCGCCGAGGCGGTCGCCGCACTGGCGGGCGAGCCGGACGCCAAGGTGCTCGCGGGCGGCCAGAGCCTGGTGCCGCTGCTCTCGATGCGGCTCGCCGCGCCGTCGCTGCTGGTCGACCTCAACGGAGTCCCGGGGCTGGCCGACGTCACGGTGAGCTCGGACGGCGTACGGATCGGGGCGCTGGCCCGGCACTCCGCCGTGCTCGCCTCCCCCGACGTACGCCGTGCCCAACCGCTCGTCCCGCTCGCGCTGGCGCACGTCGCGCACCCCACGATCCGCAACCGGGGCACCGTCGTCGGGTCCCTGGTGCACGCCGATGCCGCAGCGGAGCTGCCGGTGGTGCTCACCCTGCTCGGCGGCTCGCTCGACGTCGAGGGCCCGGGCGGGCGGCGGACCATCCCGGCGTCCGAGCTGTACGCCGGCCCCCTGGAGTCGACCGTCTCCCACGACGAGATCGCGGTGTCGGCGTGGTTCCCGGCGCTGGGGGACGGGGCGGGCGTCGGCTTCGAGGAGATCGCCCGGCGACACGGCGACTACGCGCTCGTCGGGGCGGCCGCGCTGGTCGACGGTGCCTCGGTCCGGGTCGGCTACCTGTCGGTGTGCGACGTCCCGACCGTCGTCGACCTGACCGGGGTGCCGCTCGACGAGATGGGCGACGCGGCGCTGGCCCGTCTCGACCCGGTCGACGACATCCACGCCAGTGCCGCCTACCGCGCCCAGCTGGTGCGGGTGCTCACCGAGCGGGTGGTCAGATCAGCCCAGGGGGTCACGTGAGCGAGCAGCTGCACGACGTACGCCTCAGTGTGAACGGTGCGACGCACGCGATCCGGGTGCCGCCGCGCCGACTGCTGTCCGACGCGTTGCGCCACGACCTCGGGCTGACCGGCACCCACGTCGGCTGCGAGCACGGGGTGTGCGGCGCCTGCACGGTCCTGCTCGACGGCGACCCGGTGCGTGCGTGCCTGATCTTCGCGGTGCTCCGCCCAGGACGGCGAGATCACCACCGTCGAGGGGCTCGCCGACGCCGATGGCTCGCTCGGTGCGGTGCAGCAGGCGTTCGCGGAGTGCCACGGACTGCAGTGCGGCTTCTGCACCCCCGGCTTCCTCACCACCGTCACGGCCGGACTGCGCGACAATCCGACCCCCACGCACGAGGAGGCCCGGGAGATGATCGCCGGCAACCTGTGCCGCTGCACCGGCTACCAGAACATCGTGAAGGCCGTCGAGCGGGCAGCGGTCATCCGACAGGCCCAGGGACCGGAGGCGACGTGACCACCAAGCTGATGGGTCAGCCGGTCCAGCGCGTCGAGGACCAGCGCTTCCTGCGGGGCCTCGGCCGGTACGTCGACGACGTGGGCGTCGAGCCCCAGGGTGGGCGGGGCCTGCTGCACGCCGCCGTGCTCCGCTCCCCGCACGCGCACGCGCGGATCACCGGGATCGACGTCGACGAGGTGCTCGACCTCGACGGAGTGCACGCGGTCTACACCTACGAGGACCTGACCGGCCCGATGGCCGAGCCGCTGCCGCTGCTGATCCCACACCCGGCGCTCACCCATGGCCGCACGCAGCACGCGCTGGCGAAGGACGAGGTCAACTACGTCGGTGAGGCGATCGCGTTCGTCGTCGCCGACGACCGCTACGTCGCCGAGGACGCGATCGACCGGATCCGGGTCAGCTACGAGCCGCTGCCGCCGGTGGTGGGCGTCGAGGCCGCGCGCGCGGCCACGCACCTGGTGCACGACGACGTACCCGGCAACGTCGGTGCCCGCCTCGAGCAGAACGTCGGCGACGCACCTGCCGCCATCGAGAGCGCGCCGCATCGCCTCGAGCTCGACCTGACCGTCGAGCGCAGCGCCTGCACGCCACTCGAGGGCCGCGGCACCGTGGCCCGCTGGGACCGCGACCTCAACCGGCTCCAGGTGTGGACCTCGACCCAGAGCTCGACCGGGGTGCGCGCCGCGATCGCGGTCAAGCTCGGTCTCGACCTGGGCCAGGTCGACGTGATCACCCCCGACGTCGGCGGCGGGTTCGGGGTCAAGATCAACCACCCGTGGCCCGAGGAGCTGCTGGTGCCGCTCGCGGCGCGGGCGCTGGGGCGGACGGTCAAGTTCACCGAGGACCGGCGCGAGCACTTCATCTCGGCGGCGCACGAGCGCGGGCAGGTCCAGCACATCGAGGTCGGCTTCGACGACGACGGCCGGCTGCTCGGGCTCGACGTGGAGTTCTGGCACGACCACGGGGCGTTCATCCCCTACGGTCTGATCGTCCCGATCATCACCTCCACCCAGCTGCTCGGCCCCTACAAGCCGCAGAACTACCGGGTCGTCTTCGAGTCGCTCTACACCAACACGGTGATGGTCACGCCGTATCGCGGCGCCGGCCGGCCGCAGGGCTGCTACGCCATGGAGCGGACCATGGACGCGATCGCGGCGTACCTCGGCAAGGACCGCGCCGACGTGCGCTCCGTCAACTTCATCCAGCCCGACGAGTTCCCCTTCGACCAGGGTCTGATCTTCCAGGACGGCCGGGAGCTGGAGTACGACTCGGGCGACTACCCGGCGTCCTTGGAGAAGCTCAAGGCCCTCGTCGGCTGGGAGGAGTTCCCCGCGTACCAGGCCGAGATGGCGGCCCAGGGGCGTCGGGTCGGGATCGGCCTGGCCTGCTACGTCGAGGGCACCGGCGTCGGTCCCTACGAGGGCGCTCACGTGCACATCGAGACCACCGGCAAGGTCAAGGTCGCGACCGGCCTGACCACCCAGGGGCAGGGACACGCGACGGTCTTCGCGCAGCTGGTCGCCGACGAGCTCGGCTGCCGGTTCGAGGACGTCGAGGTGGTCACCGGCGACACCCGGCGGATGCCGTACGCCGTCGGCACCTTCGCCTCGCGCGCGGCGGTGATGAGCGGCTCCGCGATCCACCTCGCGACCCGGCGCGCGAAGGAGAAGGTCCTCAAGATCGCGGCCGAGGCGCTCGAGGCGTCGCCGGACGACCTGCAGATCGTGGACGGGGTGGTCTCGGTGAAGGGCTCGCCCGGGTCCTCGATCGACCTCGGCACCGTGTCGGTGCTCTCCAACCCGCTGCGCTACGCCTTCGACGAGGCGTCCAAGGCCGCCACCCAGTTCTCCGTCGGCGACCCCGGGAAGCCGCCGGTGCCCGAGGACGAGGAGCCGGGGCTCGAGGGTCGCGACTTCTACTCGCCCGAGCGGGCCACCTTCGCCTCCGGCATGCACGCGGTGATCGTGGAGACCGACCCGGAGACCGCCGAGATCACGATCCTGAAGTACGCCGTGGTGCACGACTGCGGCAGGCTGATCAACCCGATGATCGTCGAGGGGCAGATCCACGGCGGCGTCGCACAGGGCGTCGGGGGAGCGCTCTACGAGCGGATGGTCTACGACGACTCGGGGCAGCTGCTCAACGCGTCGTTCATGGACTTCCTGATGCCCTACGTGACCGAGGTGCCCGACGGCATCGACATCGACCACCTCGAGACGCCGTCGCCGCTCAACCCGCTCGGCATCAAGGGCGCCGGCGAGGCCGGCGTCATCCCGTCGGCGGCGGTGTTCGCGGCCGCCATCGAGGACGCCGAGAGCACCGCCATACGGGGCTTCACCATCACCGCGATGCCCATCTCGCCGTCCGAGCTCTACGCACTGCGTCAACTACCTGGTCTGGCACCCGGTCTGGAGAACTCATGAAGATCGTCGGCTCCAACGTCATCCCCTTCCCCGTCGAGATGGTCTGGGACGCGCTGCTCGACCCCCGGGTCCTGGTCGCCACCATCCCGGGCTGCGAGCGGCTCGAGGCGGTGAGCGCGAACGCCTACGACATGACCGTCACCGCTGGGGTCGCGTCCATCAAGGGCACCTACAAGGGCTCGTGCGAGCTCTCCGACCTGCAGCAGCACGAGTCGCTGATGATGCGGCTCCAGGGTGCGGGCGCCCCCGGCACGGTCGACGCGATGGTGCAGGTCTTCTTCGGTGAGGCCGAGCCCGGGGTCGCGCGGGTCGACTACGAGGCTGAGGCGGTCGTCGGTGGCATGGTCGGCGGCGTCGGGCAGCGGATGCTGACCAGCGTCTCGAAGCGGATGGCCAGCGAGTTCTTCGACAACATCGCCGACGCGATCGCCAACACCGGCGACCGGGTGGGCGGCGACGAGCCGGGCCAGCAGACGGAGCCGGGCGAGGGCCGGGCGCCGATGCCGACGTTCTACCGCGACGCCGTCCCCGGTCGCACCCCCGGGACGAGACCGGACTTCGTCACGGGCATCGCCGTCGGAGCCGGGCTGGTGCTGCTCGGCGTGGCGGCCGGATCGGTGCTCGGGCGCCGGCGATGAGGATCTCGGCCGGCCCGGCCGGGGTGGGCGGTGGGCTCCATGGCTGATCTCTCGGTCGAGTCGACGGCTCGCGAGCAGGCCGCCGCCGTACGCGCTCGCGAGATCTCTGCCCGCGAGCTGCTCGACCTGCACCTGGCCCGGATAGCCGAGCGCAACCCCGAGCTCAACGCGATCGTGTCGCTCGACGAGGACCGCGCTCGGGCGGGTGCGGCCGCGGCCGACGAGGTGCTGGCGTCCGGCGCCGAGGTCGGTGCCCTGCACGGGCTGCCCTTCGCCTTCAAGGACACCCACGGGGTGGCCGGGTGGCGCACGACGTACGGCTCTCCGCTCTTCGCCGACCACGTCGCCGAGTCCGACGACCTGATCGTGGAGCGAGTCCGCCGGGCCGGGGTCGTCGTGATCGGCAAGACCAACGTGCCGGAGTTCGCGGCCGGGTCGCACACCTTCAACCGGGTCTTCGGCACCACCCTCAACCCGGTCGACCCGACCCGGTCGGCCGGCGGGTCCTCGGGTGGTGCGGCCTGCGCGCTGGCAGCCGGCATGGTGCCTCTCGCCGACGGCTCGGACATGGGCGGCTCGCTGCGCAACCCGGCATCGTTCTGCGGGGTCGTGGGTCTGCGACCGTCGCTCGGGCGGGTGCCCGAGTGGCCGCTCTTCAACCAGTGGGAGACCACCTCGGTCGGTGGACCGATGGCCCGCAACGTCGGCGACCTGGCGCTGCTGCTCTCCGTGATGGCCGGTCCCGACCCGCGTGCCCCGCAGGCCCTGGGCGACCCGGGCGCGACCTTCGCGCCGCCGATCTCCGGCTCCCTGGCCGGCCTCCGGGTCGCGCTCTCCGTCGACCTCGGCGGCGCCTTCGAGGTCGATGAGGAGGTCGCCTCGGTGGTCACCTCGGCCGGACCGGTGATCGCCGCGGCGGGGGCCACCGTCGTCGAGGACCACCCCGTGCTGGCCGAGGCCGACGACACCTTCCGCACCCTGCGGGCCTGGCACCTGCAGGCCAAGTTCGGGCTGATGCTCGCGGCGGCACCGTCGGAGTTCAAGGCGTCGCTCGCCGACAACATCCGGGCGGGGGAGTCCCTCACCGGGGCCGACGTCGCTCGCGCCTACAGCCAGCGCACCGCGCTGTCGGAGCGGATGCGGGAGTTCTTCGCCGGAGCGGACGGGTACGACGTGCTGGTGCTCCCCACCGCGCAGGTCCCGCCCTTCCCGGCCGACCAGGAGTACCCGACCTCGATCAACGGCCGGCCGATGTCCAGCTACCTGGACTGGATGCGAGCGCCGTACCTCATCACCGTCACCGGGTGCCCCGCCATCTCGGTCCCGTTCGGCACCACCTCGGACGGCCTCCCCGTCGGGCTCCAGCTGGTCGCCCCCCACGGCAGGGACCGGCGCCTGCTCGAGATCGCGGCCGCCCTCGAGGCCGTCGTCGGGTGAGCCGAGGATCGTGCGGACGCCCGCGCGTCATCCACAGGACCGGTGGAGAACCTGTGGAATCTGGGACAGGGGTGGTGGAGGAACGACCCGGATCTGTGGACGGCGGAGCAGTTTCGGTGGAACCAGGAGAATGTTCCACGAACCCCTTGTGGGCGGGCTTCCGAAGGGCATAGAACTTCTCCCACGGCCTCCTGAAAGGGAGATCGGGACAGCTCGAAGACGAAGGTCCGCACGGCGTCGAACCAGCTCGCTGGGGAGATCCGCGGAGGCTGGATGACGAAGCCCCCGGGACCCGAGACGACGAGCAGTCGGTCGGGAGCGTCATCAGTACCGATCACCAGAAAGGCCCTTGCGACTCATACTCGCGAGGGCCTTTCGTCTTTCCGATTCGCACCCGTTTCGCCGGACCGGCCGGTAACCGCAACACTGTCTCCATGATCTTCGGGGCTGCTCACCGTGTCATCCCTCCCGTGGCCCGCGCCCTGTGGCGGCCCACGGTGCGAGGGCTGGAGCACGTGCCCCGCACCGGTCCGGTGATCCTGGCCAGCAACCACCTGAGCTTCTTCGACTCGATCGCGATCCCGATCGTGGTGCCGCGCAAGGTCGCCTTCCTGGCCAAGTCCGACTACTTCACCGGGACCGGCGTCAAGGGCACCCTCAGCCGACTGTGGTTCGAGGGGATGGGGATGCTCCCCGTCGACCGCGACGACAGCAAGGCCGCGCTCGCCAGCCTGGACACGGCGCTGGCGGTGCTCGGCCGGGGGGAGGCGTTCGGCATCTACCCCGAGGGCACCCGCTCGCGCGACGGTCGGCTCTACCGCGGCCGCACCGGTGTCGCCCACCTCGCGATGACAGCCGGTGCCCCGGTCGTCCCGGTCGGCCTCGCCGGCACCGAGCACGTCCAGCCCGTCGGCACCACCCGACCCCGGCTGGTGCCGATCACGGTCGAGTTCGGCCCACCGATCCAGGTCGCCGGGAGGTACGACGGCGTACCGCCCGGTCGAGCGCGCCGCGAGATCACCGACGAGATCATGGCCGCGATCCAGGCCATCACCGGCCAGGAGGAGTCGGGGATCTACAACGAGCGGGCGCCCGACGCCTGAATCCCGGGCTCGATTGCCAGAATGTGCCCAGACCTCGAGAGGGAGTGCTGGATGAGTGGCAGCGTTCGGATCGGCATCGACACCGGCGGGACCTTCACCGACGTGGTCGCCTTCGACGAGGCGACGGGGGAGCTGGTCACCACCAAGACCCCGTCCACCCCGGGCAACCCTGCAGACGGGTTCCTGACCGCGATCGACAAGGTGCTCGACCTGCTCGGTGCCGGCGCCTCGACGATCGAGGCGGTCAGCCACGGGACCACCGTCGCGACCAACCAGCTCCTCGAGGGCAAGGTCGACCGGATCGGCTTCCTCACCACGGCGGGCTACGAGGCGATGCTCGAGATCGCCCGGCAGTCGGTGCCCGACGGCTACGGCAACTCCTACTTCTGGGTCAAGCCGGACCGGATCGTGCCCCGCGACCTCGTCAAGGGTGTGGGTGGTCGCCTCGACTTCACCGGCGCCGAGGTGCGGCCCTTCGACGAGGAGGGAGCGCGTACGGCGGCGCGGTGGTTCAGGTCGCGGGGGATCACCACCCTGGGGGTCTGCTTCCTGCACTCCTACGCCAACCCCGACCACGAGGAGCGGATGCGCGCCGTGCTCACCGAGGAGCACCCCGACGCCGTCGTCTCGATCTCCAGCGAGGTGCTGCGCGAGTACCGCGAGTACGAGCGTGCCATGACCACGCTCGTCGACGCAGCCGTGAAGCCGCGGCTCTCGGCGTACGTCCGCAACATCGCGGGCCGGCTGAACGCGCTGGACGACCGGGAGATCCCGTTCTACGTGATGAAGTCCAACGGGGGAGTGCTCTCCGCGGACGAGGTGGTGCACCAGCCGATCACCACCGTGCTCTCCGGTCCAGCTGCCGGTGCGTTGGGTGCGGCGCTGATCGCGAAGGTCGCCGGTTTCGACAAGGTGCTGACGTCCGACGGCGGGGGCACCTCGACCGACGTCTCGGTCGTCGTCGACGGCGAACCCACCCTGACCACCGAGGGCTCGGTCGGTGCCTTCCCGTCGAAGATCCCGATGATCGACGTGGTCACCGTCGGGGCCGGCGGCGGGTCGATCGCGTGGCTCTCGCCGGAGGGCACCCTCAAGGTGGGTCCGCAGTCGGCCGGCGCCGACCCCGGTCCGATCTGCTACGGCAAGGGCGGCGCCGAGGTCACGATCACCGATGCCCACGTCTTCCTCGGCCGGATCCCGCCGCACCTGCTCGGCGGTGAGATCCCGCTCGACGTCGAGGCTGCGCGGGCCGGCATCGAGGCGCTCGCCGCAGAGCTCGGCATGACGCCCGAGGCCTGCGCGGGCGGGGTCCTGGAGATCTCGGCGTGGAACCAGGCCAACGCCCTGCGCCAGGTCACCGTCAAGCGCGGGCTCGACGTACGCGACTTCACCCTCACCACGTTCGGCGGGTCCGGCTCGCTGCTGCTGTGCCGACTGATGGACGTGCTCGGGATCGCGACGGTGCTGGTGCCGCCCGACCCCGGCAACGTGTCGGCGTTCGGCCTGCTCACCGTCGACGTCAAGAACGACTACGTGCAGACCCAGGTCGATCTCGCCGACGCCCTCGATCCGGCCGACGTCGGTGCGACGTACGACGCCCTGGCCGGTCGGGCCGCCGCCGCGCTGACCAGGGAGGGCTTCGCCGCCGCCAGCCATCAGTTCGTCCGCACCGCCGACCTGCGCTACTTCGGGCAGGCCTTCGAGGTGCGGGTCCCGGTCCCCGACGGCGTGATCGACACCCAGGTGCTCGACGAGGTCGCGGGCCGTTTCCACACTGCTCACGCCGGCCTCTACGGCTACGACTTCGCCGGTGACCCCACCCAGCAGGTGGAGTGGGTCAACCTCCGGGTCTCGGGCGTCGGCCCGATCCGGCGCCCGGAGATCACGAGGGCACCGGTGGTGGAGGAAGGACGACGACCTGTCCCGAGACCCCGGAGCACGAGAGCGGTCTGCTTCGAGGCGGGGGACGGGTACGTCGAGTCGCCGGTGCTGTGGCGACCGGACCTGGCGCCGGGCTCGGAGGTGGTCGGGCCGGCGATCATCGAGGAGTTCGGCTCGACGGTGCCGCTGCACCCGGGGTTCACGGCTCGCACCGACGACTACCTCAACCTGATCGTGACCAGGAGCGACTGATGACCGAGTCGAGACGAGCGCCCACCCAGTTCCCGTTCGGCCACCTCACCGACGACGCCGGTGCACGTGCCGACCCGGTGCTCGTCGAGATCGTCCAGGGTTCGCTGGCCGCGGTCGAGATGGAGGTCGAGACCGCGATCGGCCGGACCAGCCGGAGCCCGATGATCCGCGACGCGCACGACTTCCGGGCCGGCATCCACGACCGGCTGCTGCGCAAGCTCACCGGGCGCTCCTACTCCGCACTCGTGCACCCGGTCGCCCGCGACTTCGCGATCGAGGAGATGCAGGAGGGCGACGTCTTCTTCCACAACGACGTCTACCGCTCCGAGGGCGGCATCGGTCACCTGCCCGACCTCTGCGTCACCGTGCCGGTCTTCTCCGACGGGAGGGTGGTCGCGTTCGTCCAGGCCTTCGGCCACCACGACGACATCGGCGGCGCCGTGCCGGGCTCGATGCCCTCGCACGCCACCAGCGTCTTCGAGGAGGGTCTGATGGTGCCGCCGATCCGGCTCTGGGACGCGGGGGTGCCCAACCGGGCGGCGCTGAGCATCATGACCCGCAACTCCCGGATGCCGGAGTCGCTGAGCGCCGACCTCGACGCGGAGTGCTCGGCCTGCCTGATGGGGGCGCGCCGGCTCGGGGAGCTCTTCGACCGGTACGGCGTCGCGACGGTCGAGTCCTGCTTCGACGCGATCATCTCTCGCACCACCGAGACCTACCGCCGCGAGATCCTCAGCCAGATCCCGGTCGGCACCTGGGTGTGGGAGGACTACGCCGAGCACGACGGCGTCGACGAGCCGCGGCTGCACACCCAACGGATCACGATGACCCGCACCGCCGCTGACGACCCCGACGGCGAGCGGCTGGTCCTCGACTTCGACGGTACGTCGCCGCAGGCCCGAGGCCCGATCAACCACTGCGGCGACTACAGCGACGGGGTCTTCCTCAAGAAGTGGCTGGCGCCGATCCTGCGCAACCTCGCCGAGACCCCTGAGCGGATGGCCGAGCTCGACGTCAACGAGGGCATCGTGCCGCTGATCGAGCTGCGGTTCCCACCACCGGGGAGCCTGCTGACGCCGGTGTTCCCGGCGCCGACCAACGCCCGGACCTTCGTGATCCTGCGGCTGCTCGGGGTGCTGGCCGGTGTGGTCGCGAAGTCGGTCGACGGCCGGATGCCGGCCGACCAGGAGACGATCCGCTACACCGGGGTGTACGGCGACGACCTCGAGGGCCGGCCCTACCTGATGCGCGAGGTGCTCGGCGGCGGCTCGGGGGGCCGCTACTACGCCGACGGTGAGGACACCATCCACGTGGTGCCAGACTCCCGCAACCTGCCGTCGGAGTTCACCGAGGCGCGCTTCCCGTTCCTCGTCGAGTCGCTGTCACTGGCGATCGACAGTGGCGGAGCCGGTCAGTTCCGCGGCGGCCTCGGCTACGAGAAGCAGATCCGGATGCTCCGGGAGGGCCACTTCATGTCGATCGCCGACCGCTCGATCCTTGCCTGTTGGGGGGTGAAGGGTGGACTCGCCGGCCAGCCGTTCTCGGTCGTGATCGACGCCGGCGGTCCCCACGAGCGCGAGGTCGACGCGCTCGCCGACGCCGAGCCCGTGGCGGCCGGTGAGGTGATCAGGATCCGCACCACCGGTGGTGGTGGCTGGGGGGATCCGCTGGCGCGGGACCCGGCGCTCGTCGTCCGCGACGTGGTGTGGCGCAAGGTCTCCCCGCAGGCAGCGCTGACGTCGTACGGCGTGGTGCTCACCGGCTCGCTCGACGACGACACGCTCGACCACGACGCCGCGGCGACCAGCGCCGAGCGGGCCGCCCGACCGGCGCCGAGTGAGGCGTTCTTCGACCGGGGCCCGGGCTACGCCGCCCTGGCCGACGGTGCGCCGTACGCGGCGGTCGACCTGGTCTGAGGGATCTGCTGCGCACCGGGGTTGACTGCTGCCAGGCTGCTGGGCATGCATACGTCCATCCGTGCGGCCGTCGTGGTCGCCGTCCTGGCCCTCGTCGTCTCCGCCTGCGGCTCGGACGGATCCGACTCCGGCACGGCCTCGGAGCCGGTCTCCGCCGATGACCTCAACGGCTCGACGTACACCTCGACCTCGGTGACCGGCCAGGACCTGGTCGAGGGCACGGTCGTCGCCCTGACCTTCGAGGACGGCAACCTCGCGGTCGCCGGCGGCTGCAACACCCAGACCACGGCCTATGAGGTGGACGGAGGGACGCTGAAGTGGACCGGCCCTCCCGCCGCGACCATGATGGCCTGCTCACCCGAGCTGATGGCGCAGGACGAGTGGCTGGGCGCGCTGTTCACTGCGGGCGCCACGGCGAGCCTGGACGGCGACACGCTGACCCTCACCGACGGTGACGTCACTCTCGAGCTCCAGGCCGCCGCCACCTGAGCCGTCTGGGCCGATGAGGTCGCAGACAGACCAGGCCCTCCCCTGACTGCACGCCGGTCGTGCCGGCGCCGAGGCTATCGGCCCCGGACCGGGTCTGGTGCCCGTGAACATCATGTAACAACTCTGGACGACGGAAAGATTGTCCGACATTCTGTGCGAACGCTGAACCGTTTCACGCATCGCTGTCCATCCACAGGAAATGAGAGTGAACGTGCAGATCCTTTCACGCACGCTAGCCGGGCTGAGCAGCCTGGCCATCGCCGCCACGGCGTTGGCCGGGATCGCGCCGGCGGCCGCTGCGGAGCCCACCGAGGAGTCCACCGTCGCGACCAAGAGCGGAGGACGAGGCGTCGCGCCCCAGGCCAGCGCCGCGACCAGGTCGACGGCTCGCGCCGCCCGGGTCGCAGCCCGCGCCGCGACCTTCGGTGATCCGATCGAGATGCCGGCGTCGTACCCCTACCAGCCCTCGCTGCGGATCTACCCGGCCAACAACCCGGACGCCACGGACCTCAACCAGACCATCTCGCACGCCGACCTGGCGCCGCAGCTGATGGACTGGATGCGGACCAGCAACCGGATCTCCACCCAGGTGGTCGGTCGCTCGACCGAGGGTCGCGACCTCTACCTGGTGACGGTCACGGCCCCCGAGCAGGAGGACCAGACCGCCGAGCAGACGGCGTGGAAGGACGAGATCCGGGAGAGCCCCGCCACGGCCGCGACCGACCCGGCCCTCGCGGCCGGCTACAAGACCCCGATCTGGATCACCAGCAACATCCACGGCAACGAGTGGGAGGGCACCGACGCCGCGATGCAGGTCATCGAGGACCTGGTCACGTCCCCGTGGTCGGAGGTCAAGAACACCCTGCGCAACCACCGGCTCTACTTCTCGCTGACCCTCAACCCCGACGGCCGCACGAAGGCCACCCGGGCCACTGCCCTGAGCCTCGACCCTAACCGCGACATGATCACCAACCAGACGCCGGAGTCGCGCTCCTTCGTGAAGTCCGCGCAGGCGCTGCAGCCGCTCTATGCCGCGGACTTCCACGGCTACACCAGCGTGCTGCAGGTGGAGCCCTGCGGCCCGCCGCACGGTGAGAACTACGAGTACGACCTGTTCATCCCGCACGGCTACGCGATCTCGCGCCAGGTCGAGGACGACGTGGTGGCTGCCGCGATTCCGGGCAACACCTACTACAACACCGCGACCGGGACGGTGGTCCCCGAGAACACCGGTCCGGACACCGCGCACATCAAGATCCCCTACCGCGACACCCCGGACGGCTGGGACGACTACCCGCCGATCTTCACCGCGCAGTACGCCGCCTACCACGGTGCCGTGACGTCGACGGTCGAGCTGCCCAAGGGCCGCACCGGGTCCACCACCACCCCGGCCAACGCCGTCATCAACACCGCGGTCGCCAAGCAGACCATGGAGTCGATGGTCGACTACCTGGGCGCCCACACCGACGACATGCTGGCCAACCAGATCAAGATGTTCGAGCGTGGTGTCGCCGGCGCCCCCAAGGACTCGCTGACCGTCGACGACGTGGCCGCTGTCGAGGGCCCCGACGAGTGGAAGTCGCTGTGGGACGTGGTCGACGACCAGGACCCGGTGACCCTGCCGCGTGCCTACGTCATCCCCGTCGGTGACCAGCAGCGCTCGGCGAGCGACGCCGCCCGCCTGGTGCGCCAGCTGATCTTCAACGGCATCACGGTCGAGACGCTCGACGCCGAGACCACGGTCGGCGGCACGACGTACCCCCAGGGCTCGTACGTCGTCGACCTGCACCAGCCGCTGCGCGGCCTGGCCAACACCCTGCTCGACCTCGGCACGGACATCTCGCAGAAGGTGCCGTCGATGTACGACATCTCGGCGTGGAGCTACTCCTACCTGTGGGGCGCCACGGTCGACAAGGTCGGTCTGACCACGGACGCGCCCGTCGGCGCCACCACCGCGGTCACCGACTCGACCCCGTTGGCCGACGTGCCGGCGGAGGACGGCTTCGTCACCTTCGACGTCGCCGGTGTCGCCGACTTCGGGGCGCTCAACGCGCTGCTCGAGGAGGACGCCACCGTGTCGCTGCTCGCGGACGGCTCCGCCGTCGTCGGACCCGAGGACGCCGCGCTGGTCGCGGAGGTCGCCGATGACTTCGACATCGCCTTCGAGGCCGCCACTGCCGACGATCTCGCGGCGCTGTCCGACGAGGACACCAAGGGTCTCGAGGACCTCGCCATCGGCTACACCGGCACCCAGGACGACAAGCTGTCGCTGCTCGAGCTCGGCTTCGACGACATCGTCCCGGTCACCTCGGCCACCATCGCGGCCGACCCGACGGTGCTCGACGCGCTGGACGTGATGTGGATCGGCTCGTCGCTGACCTTCACCAACGCCCAGGCTGCCGGCAAGGCTGCCGTCCAGGCGTGGGTCGACGAGGGCCACTCGGTCGTCGGTCGAGGCACGAACGGCTACAACGCTGCCGCGTCGTTCGGACTGGTCTCGGCCACGCCGGTCGCGGGCAACGGGTCGGGCAACGGCATCGTCGCGGTCGAGACGCCGTCGGGCTCGGTGCTCGCGCCGTACGCCCAGGACTCGGCGTTCATCTACCCCGCGCTGTCCTTCACGGACCTCGGGGCGACCACCAAGGTCGAGCAGTCGTACGCCGCCGACCCGCTGCTCGCGGGCCACTGGCGGGGCACCACCGCGACCAACGGTCCGGACGCGGCTGCGGGCAACGCCTCGGCCATCTCGGGTGAAGCCGTCTCGGGCGCCAAGGGCTTCGTCTTCGGCACATCTGTCGTCTACCGCACCCACACCAAGGGCGGTCTGAGCCAGGCGGCGCGCGCGCTGTTCTGGGCGGCTCCGGACGGCGACGGGGTCGACGCTCCGTCGAACACCGCCGTCACCGTGGTGACCGACTCGCCGGTGACCTACCCGGGCACGATCAAGGTCGACGTCCTGGTCACCTCCGAGACCGGCACCCCGACCGGTGCCGTCGAGCTGGTGAACCCGACCACCGACGCCGTGCTCGCCACGGCTCCGCTGGTCAACGGGGCGGCGACGCTCACCCTGGCTGGCCTCAAGGCCGGCACGACCACGTTCGACGCGGTCTTCGTGCCGGACACGGCCAGGTTCGAGAGCTCGGTCTCGGAGGGCGTCACGGTGAGGGTCGCCAAGGCCGCCTCGACCACGAAGCTCACGACGAAGGTCGCCAAGCGGACGGTCACGGCATCGGTGGCGGTGAGCGTCAAGGGCATCGCCCCCGTCGGCACCCTCGTCATCACCGACAAGGGCAAGGTGGTCAGGACGGTCAAGCTCACCAAGGCCAGCGCCGGCAAGGCGACGGTCACCCTGAAGCTCGCCAAGGGCAAGCACGTGCTCAAGGCGGTCTTCACCTCCAGCGACAGCAGCGTGAAGTCCAGCGCCTCTGCCGCGAGGACGATCACCCTGAAGTAGACAGCTCCACGACGGCAGGGGCCGCCACCCGGACGGGTGGCGGCCCCTGCTGCGTCGGCTCAGACCACCAGGTGCGCGGGGGAGCCCGACAGGGCCGACTTCACGAAGCGGCTGGTCTCGTCGCCGAGGACCTCCTCCTCGCCCTTCTCCAGTGCCTCGATCACCTGGGCGACCAGGTCGGCCGGTGCCAGCTTGGGTCCGTCGACGTGAGCGGCCATGTCGGTGTCCAGGTAGCCGACGTGCACCCCGACGACCTGGGTGCCCTGGTCACGCAGCTCGCCGCGGGTGACGTTGGTCAGCGACCAGGCAGCCGCCTTCGAGGCGGAGTATCCCCCCACCTCGGGACTGGTCATCCACGACAGTGCGGAGAGGATGTTGACGACCGCACCGCCGCCGTTGTCGCGCAGCACGGGAGCGAACGACCGGGTGACGTTGAGCGGACCGATCACGTTGGTCTCGAGCTCCTCGCGGAAGCCGTCCAGCGAGTCGTTGGTGAGCACCGAGCCCCCGCGTCCGATGCCGGCGTTGTTGATCACGATCGTGACGTCGCCGAGGCGGGCGGCCGCTGCTGCGACGGACGCGGGGTCGGTGACGTCGAGAGGTACGGCGGTCGCGCCCGGGGTGGTCACGGACTCGGGGTTGCGGGCGCCGGCGTACACCGTGGCGCCGGCGGCGACGAAGGCCTCGGCGAAGGCCTTGCCCAGGCCGCGGTTGGCTCCGGTCACGAGGACGGTGGACTGGTCGATGATGAGGGACATGGTGTGCCTTCCTGTGATGGACCGATCGGTCCGGTACCGGGTGCAGCGACGCGGGATGCGGGTTCATTCCCGCTGCGCCGAGATCGGGACCGATCGGTCCGGTACGCTGGTCGAGTGCCTCGCCCCGCCGACCCCACGACCCGTGCCCGGATCCTCGACGCGGCCGGACGGCTGTTCTACGAGCGCGGCATCCGCGCCGTCGGCACGGCGGAGATCGTGGCCGCGGCCGGCTGCGGCAAGAACGCGCTCTACCGCCACTTCGCGACCAAGGACGACCTGGTCCTCGCCTATCTCCAGGCCATGGCCGACCGCCTCGACCCGGAGCTGGAGGAGGTGGTCGCCGGCCTGCGGCGGGTGCCGTCCGGAGCCCTGGTCGCGATCAGTCGCCTGGTCGCGGACCGGGCCGCCGCTCCCGAGTTCCGCGGCTGTCCGTTCCGCAACTACCTGCGGGAGACCCGCGACGCCTCGGACGCGCCGGGCAGGTTCGCGCTGGCCGAGGTGGTCGCGGTCCGTGCCCGGATCGACGACCTGGTCGCTGATCTCGGGACCGAGGACCCGGCCGTGGTGGCAGACCGGATCTGGCTGGTGCTCGAGGGCCTCTACGCGAGTGCGCCGTACGGTGACCCCGCCGAGGCCGCCACCACCGCGGTCGGCCTGGTCCAGGAGATCCTCGCCGCAGCCTGACGCAGGCGCGCCGAGGGGTGGACCGGTAGCCTGCGCCACGAGGCACTCCACCCGATCGACGAGGAGCGGTTCGTGGCCAAGAAGAACCCGCTGGAGCAGTACTTCCGCGCCAACGACAAGCGGCTGATCCACAAGTGGATGCACTACTTCGAGATCTACCACCGACACTTCGAGCGGTTCCGCGGCAAGCCGATCGTCGTCGTGGAGTTCGGGGTCAGCCAGGGTGGTTCGCTGCAGATGTGGCGCAGCTACTTCGGCAAGAAGGCGCTCATCTACGGCGTCGACATCGACCCGAAGTGCAAGGACCTCGGTGGGCCCAACACCGGGATCTTCATCGGCGACCAGGAGGACCGCGACTTCCTGCGCTCGATCGCCGCGGAGACCGGCCCGATCGACGTGCTGATCGAGGACGGCGGCCATGAGATGGGCCAGCAGATCGCGACGTTCGAGGTCCTCTACCCGCACGTCAAGGAGGACGGGGTCTTCCTGATCGAGGACCTGCACACCAGCTACTGGAAGGGATTCGGCGGCGGCTACCGCAAGCCCGGGACCTTCATCGAGTACGCCAAGGGGCTCACCGACCAGCTCAACGCGTGGCACTCCCGCGACGACGACCTCCAGGTCGACGACTTCACCCGGACCACCAAGTCGATGCACTTCTACGACAGCATCATCGTCTTCGAGAAGGGCACTGTCGTGAAGCCGCACGCCGAGAAGACCGGCGAGGTGCAGTTCAAGCGCAACCTGCGCGCGAGGGTGGCGCAGCTGAAGGCCGAGCGGGCCGCGGAGAAGGCCGCGTCGGGCAAGGCGTAGCAGTGTCGGCCGCCCGTCCGCCGCTCGCCGTCGCCCTCGACCTCGCGCCGCACCCCGAGGGTGGGTGGTACCGCCAGACCTGGCGCTCGCCGGTCGAGGTCACGCTGCCCGACGGGCGGGTACGCCCGACCGCGACGCTCATCTACTTCCTCCTCCCCGCGGGGGAGTCGTCGGCCTGGCACAAGGTCACCTCCGAGGAGCTGTGGCTCGCCCACCAGGGTGTGGTCACCCTCGAGCTCGCGGGAGACGGCGCGACGCCAGGTGACGGCACCACGCTGGTCGTCGACACCGACCATCCGCAGGCTCGTGTGCCTGCCGGCGTGTGGCAGCGCACCGTCCCGGCCGCGGATGACGCGCTGGTGAGCTGCGTGGTCTCGCCGGGCTTCGACTTCGACGACTTCGAGCTCGAGCCGTGAGCGTCACGCTGATCACCGGAGGCACCCGTGGCATCGGGGCGGCGACCGCGCTGCGGCTCGCGCAGGACGGCCACGACCTCGTGCTCGGCTACGCCCACGACGACCGGGCCGCGGTGGCGACGATGCGCGCGGTCGAGGGGCTCGGCGTACGGTGCCTGCTCGCCAAGCGTGACCTCGCCGACCCCGACCAGGTGGAGGATCTTCTCCGCGACTCCGCACAGCTCGGCCGGCTCACCGGGGTGGTCAACAATGCCGGCGCCACGCTGCACATCGGCCCGCTCGCGGAGACTCCGAGCGAGGTCATCGCCCGCACCGTCGAGCTCAACCTGACCTCGGCGATCCTCGTGGCCGGCGCCGCGGTCCGCGCGCTCGGGAGGTCGTACGGCGGCACCGGCGGTGTCATCGTCAACGTCAGCTCCGGGGCCGCGACGACCGGCTCGCCCGGCGAGTACGTCCAGTACGCCGCTGCCAAGGCCGGTGTCGACGCGCTCACCCTCGGGCTCGCCCAAGAGGTCGCCGGCGACGGGATCCGGGTCGTCGGAGTCGCGCCGGGGACCATCGACACCAACATCCACGCCGACGCAGGCGAGCCTGGCCGGGTCGATCGGGTCGGTCCGCTGGTGCCCTTGGGGAGGGTCGGTGAGCCTGGCGAGATCGCCGACGCGATCGCCTGGCTGATGAGCGACGCGGCGTCGTACGTCACCGGCACCACGCTGAGGGTCGCCGGCGGCCGCTGACCGAGCGCACCATGGGTGACCCGCCCCGGTGTGGCGATGAGTAGGGCGCGAGGGACGAGCGCCCGTATCGAGACTCCGCCAGGCTGTGGGTCTCGATACGCTCGCTGGCGCTCGCTACTCGACCACCGATCTTCGTTGTCGTCGCTCGCGAGACGGACGGGTATGGCATCGCTGCGGCGCCTGGCGATGCACGCACCCGGAACTGGCCAACCGATCAACAACGTCCGAGACGAGCCACTAGGTTCAGTGCATGAGGGTCCTGCTCGCGCTCGGCGGCAACGCCATGACGAACGTCGACGGGCGGGCCCGGGTCGAGGACCAGATCGGCGCCGCGACGGTGGCCGCGGCCGCGATCGCCGACCTGGTGGCGGCCGGTGCCGAGGTCGTCGTCACCCACGGCAACGGCCCGCAGGTCGGCAACCTGCTGGTCAAGAACGAGGTCGCCGCGAGCGTCGTACCTCCGGTGCCGCTGGACTGGTGCGGCGCGCAGACCCAGGCCACCCTGGGCTTCGTGCTGATGAACGCGCTCGACGCGGCGCTGCTGGCGCGTGCGGTCGACCGGCGTACGGCGACGGTGGTCACCCGCACCCTGGTGCGTTGGGACGACCCCGGGTTCACCCGACCGAGCAAGCCGATCGGGCGCTACCTGCCCGAGGCCGAGGCCCAGGTGCTGGTCGGGCACGGGGAGACCTGGGAGGACCGCGGCGAGAAGGGCTGGCGCCGCGTCGTCGCCTCACCGGAGCCGCTCGAGATCGTGGATGCCCCGGCCATCGTCCGGCTCGTCGACGCCGGCTTCGTGGTGGTGGCCAACGGCGGGGGCGGCATCCCGGTCGTCGTCGATGCCGAGGGCACCCTGCACGGCATCGAGGCCGTGATCGACAAGGACCTCGGCGCGGCACTGCTCGCGCAGTCGGTCGGCTCCGACGTGCTCCTCATCGGCACCGACGTCCCCAACGCCGTGCTCCACTTCGGGACGCCCGAGGCCCGACCGCTGGGCCGGGTCTGCGTGTCGGAGATCCGGGAGTACGCCGCGCAGGGGCACTTCGCGAGCGGCTCGATGGGCCCCAAGGTCGAGGCCGCCTGCCGCTTCGTCGAACAGGGCGGCAGCTTCGCCGTCATCACCAGTCTCGAGCACCTCGAGGACGCGATCTCGGCCGACGCCGGGACCGTCGTCGTACCCACCCCGTCGTCCGAAGGGAAACCCCATGCCTGACGCCATCGAGGTCCGCAAGGTCCCGATCCACTCCGTCGCCGACGCGAGCGAGCTGGCCAAGCTCATCGACGACGGCGTGATGTCGGCCGACCGGGTGATCGCGATCATCGGCAAGACCGAGGGCAACGGCGGGGTGAACGACTACACCCGGATCATCTCCGACCGCGCCTTCCGCGAGGTGCTCGTCGAGAAGGGGGCACCGGCCGAGCAGGTCAGCCAGGTCCCGATCGTCTGGTCCGGCGGGACCGACGGCGTGATCAGCCCGCACGCGACGATCTTCGCGACCGTCGCGCCCGAGCACGTCGTCGCGAGCGACGAGCCGCGGCTGACGGTCGGCTTCGCGATGAGCGAGAGGCTGCTCCCCGAGGACATCGGTCGCGTCGCGATGGTGACCAAGGTGGCCGCCGCGGTGGAGGTGGCGATGGAGAGGGCCGGCATCACCGACGTCGCCGACGTGCACTACGTCCAGACCAAGACGCCGCTCCTCACGGTGCACACCATCCGGGACGCCAAGTCGCGCGGCAAGACGGTCTGGACCGAGCACACCCACGAGTCGATGGACCTCTCCAACGGCACCACCGCCCTCGGGATCGCCGTCGCCCTGGGCGAGATCGAGATGCCGACCGACGCCGACGTGATGCACGACCGATCGCTGTTCTCGGCGGTCGCCTCCTGCTCGTCGGGGGTCGAGCTCGACCAGGCGCAGGTGGTCGTCGTCGGCAACGCGACGGGGGTCGGCGGTCGCTACCGGATCGGGCACTCGGTGATGACCGACGCCCTCGACGCGGACGGCATCTGGGCGGCGATCAAGGACGCCGGTCTCGACCTGCCCGACCGCCCGCACCCCAGCGACCTCGACGGTCGCCTGGTCAACGTCTTCCTCAAGTGCGAGGTGTCGCAGGACGGCGTCGTACGCGGTCGCCGCAACGCGATGCTCGACGACTCCGACGTGCACTGGCACCGACAGATCAAGGCCGCCGTCGGCGGTGTGACGGCTGCGGTCACCGGTGACCCGGCCGTCTTCGTCTCGGTCTCCGCCGCCCACCAGGGTCCCGACGGTGGCGGTCCGGTCGCCGCGATCGTGGACCTGGGGTAGCCGCCGACGCACCTCAGGTTGCGATGACCAGCCGGTCGACCAGTCCAGCTTCGTCGAAGCCGAGGACGAAGCCCAGCAGGATCGGGCTGCGGTCCCGACGTGGGCGCGCCGGCACCCGCGACGTGGCTCAGGACTGCCACATCCACTCCATCTCGGTGACGGCCCGGTCGCGCGTCTCCTGACCGGTGAGCAGCTGGACCACGTGCAGTGACGCGTCGACCCCGGCCGACACCCCGGCCGACGTCACGACCCGGTCGCTGCTGCGCACGAAGCGCTGCCCGCGCACCACCTGGGTCGTCGGCGACAGGGTGGCGAGCTCGTCGTACGCGTCGTGGTGCGTCGTCGCCGGTCGTCCCTGCAGCAGGCCCGCCGCGCCCAGCAGCAGTGCGCCCGTGCACACCGACAGGAGGATCTCGACCTCGGCGGCACGTTCGCGGAGCCAGCCGAGCAGTCGTTCGTCGTCCAGCAGTCGACGGGTCCCCGCGCCCCCCGGCACGACGAGCACGTCGGGTGGCGGCGCGTCGTCGAGGGAGTACGTCGGGAGCACGGTGAAGCCGCCACGGCCGACCGCGGGTGCGCGGGTCAGGCCGACCGAGAACACCGAGAAGGGTGCTCCCTCGCCGAGCTCACCGGCCACGTTGAAGACCTCGTACGGTCCGGCGAAGTCGAGGACCTCCACGTCGTCGAAGGCGAGGATGGCGACGCTGCGCTGACTGGTCATGGGGCCATTCTCCCGGTCTGTCGGTGCCGGATGGTTGGCTGGCCACATGACGACCACCGCGACGACGTACCGCCTGGTGCGGCCCGACGCCGCAGTCGAGGTGCCCACTCTCGACGAGCACCAGCGGCGCGTCGTCGACCACCCAGGCGGGCCGCTGCTGGTGCTCGCCGGACCGGGGACCGGCAAGACGACGACGCTGGTCGAGGCGATCGTCGACCGGATCGACGGCCGGGGTGCGCACCCCGACGAGGTGCTGGCGCTGACCTTCTCCCGCAAGGCGGCCGAACAGCTGCGTGACCGGGTGACCGCGCGGCTGGGGCGCACCACCGCCACGACGCTCAGCTCGACGTTCCACTCCTTCGCCTACAGCCTGATCCGGCAGTACTCGCCCCCCGACCTCTATGCCGCGCCGCTGCGGCTGCTGTCGGCTCCCGAGCAGGACGTCGTCCTCCAGGGCCTCCTCACCGACGCACCGGAGTCGGTCCCCTGGCCCGACACGCTGCGTCGCGCGGTCGGCACCCGCGGCTTCGCGCGCGAGGTCCAGTCGGTGCTCGCCCGGGCTCGCGAGAAGGGGCTCGACGGTCCTGCCCTGCAGCGGCTCGGGCGCGAGGGCGACCTGCCGGAGTACGTCGCCGCCGGGCTCTTCCTCGACCAGTACCTCGACGTCCTCGACGGCCAGAGCGCGATCGACTACGCCGACCTGATCAGGCGGGCGGTCATCGAGGCCGAGGCCCACCACGACGAGCTCCGGGCGAGGTACGCCCACGTGTTCGTCGACGAGTACCAGGACACCGATCCCGGACAGGTCGCGCTGCTGCGCGCGCTGGTCGCCGATGGCGGCAACCTCACCGTCGTCGGTGACCCGCACCAGTCCATCTACGGCTTCCGCGGGGCCGAGGTGCGCGGCATCCTCGACTTCCCCGCAGCCTTCCCCCGGCGTGACGGGCGGCCCGCCGAGGTGGTCGCCCTGCGCACCACCCGGCGCTTCGGTCCCCGGTTGCTGCTGGCCTCGCAACGCGTGGCGCGCCGCCTGAGCCTGACCGGGTCCATCGACGAGGACGCGCGCCAGGCGTTCCTCGAGCCGCAGGCCGCGACCAACTCCCTCGGCGAGGGCCGCGTGGAGGTGCTCACCTTCGACACCGAGCGGGCCGAGGCCGAGCACCTCGCCGACCTGCTGCGCCGCGCTCACCTGGAGGATCACGTGCCGTGGTCGGACATGGCGGTGCTGGTGCGGTCGGGCCGCACCAGCATCCCCGCTCTGCGACGCTCGCTGGTGGGCGCCGGTGTTCCGATCGAGGTGGCCGCCGACGAGACGCCGCTGGTCCACGAGCCCGCGCTGCAGCCGCTCGTCGAGGCCCTACGCGCCGTCGTCAACCTCGACAACGACGATCCCGAGCACCCCGACTACCTCGATCCCGACCGGGCGCACGGGCTGCTCGTCTCCCAGCTGGCCGGGCTCGACGCCACCGACGTGCGCGGGCTCTCCCGGATGCTGCGCGCGGCCGAGAAGGAGCGCGCTGCCGCGACCGGGGTATCGCCACGCTCCTCGCCCGAGATGCTGCGCGCGGTCCTGCTCGACCCGGACCTGCTCGACGGTGCCGACGGCCCCGTCGCCGCGCGAGTGGTCGGGCTGTCCCGGCTGCTGGGCGCCGCCCGCCGCCGACTCGACGAGGGTGCGACCCCCGAGGAGGTGCTGTGGGAGCTCTGGGCCGGGACATCCTGGCCCACTCGGCTCCGATCCTCGGTGGAGTTCGGTGGGCCGGGTGCACGACTGGCCCACCGCGACCTGGACGCGATCTGCGCGCTCTTCGAGACCGCTGCCCGCACCGAGGACCAGCGCGGCTACACGTCGGTCGCCAACTTCCTCGACACGCTGGCCGCACAGCAGATCCCGGCCGACACCCTGGCCGACCGGGGCGTGCGCGGTGACGCCGTACGTCTCCTGACGGCGCACCGGTCCAAGGGGCTCGAGTGGCGCCTGGTCGTGGTCGCCCACGTCCAGGAGGAGGGGTGGCCAGACCTGCGCCGGCGCGGCTCGTTGCTCCAGGCCGACCGGATCGGCGCCCACGGTCCGCAGCCACCGCTGTCGTCGCGCGAGTCGCTGATGGAGGAGCGTCGGCTCTTCTACGTCGCCTGCACCCGCGCCCGGCAGCGCCTGGTCGTCACCGCTGTGGCCTCCCAGGACGACGACGGCGAGCAACCGTCACGGTTCCTCGCCGAGCTCGGCGTCAAGGACCGGCACCTCCAGGGCAGGCCCACCCGACCCCTGTCGATGGCCGGCCTGGTCGCCGAGCTGCGACGTACGGTCGCCGACCCCGAGCGGTCCGACGGGCTCCGCCACGCCGCGGCCCAGCGACTGGCCGGGCTGGCTGCCGAGGAGGTGGGCGGACGCCCGCTCGTCCCGCTCGCCGATCCCGCAAGCTGGTGGGGCACCCGCGCCGCGAGCGCCTCCGACGTGCCGCTCCGACCGGCGGAGCTGCCGATCACGCTCTCCGCGAGCTCCCTCACCTCGGTGCTGGCCTGTCCCGCCCGCTGGTTCCTCGAGCGCGAGGCAGGAGGGACCTCGGCGTCCACCGCGTCCCAGGGCTTCGGCCTCGTGGTCCACGCCATCGCCGAGCGGGTGGCCAAGGGCGAGCTGTCCGCGGACCCCGCGCAGGTCGACGAGCTGATGGTCCACGTCGACCAGGTCTGGGGGCGGATCACCTTCCGCACCCCGTGGTCGCGCAGCCGCGAGCGTGCGGAGATCCGGGCTGCGCTGACCCGCTTCCTCGACTGGCAGGGCCGCCGCGGCGCGCGCACCCTGCTCGCCACCGAGCAGGAGCTCCGGGCCGAGGTGACCCTGCCCGACGGGCAGCGGGTCGGGCTCTACGGCTTCGCCGACCGACTCGAGATCGACGACAACGGCCGGGTGGTGGTGGTCGACCTCAAGACCGGGAAGTACCCCCCGACGGGCGACGAGGTCACCGTGCACCCGCAGCTCGGGCTCTACCAGTACGCCGTCGCGCACGGTGCCGTCGACGCACTCCTCGACACGCCCGGCGAGCCCGGTGGTGCCGAGCTGGTGCACCTGCGCAAGGAGTCCCGCGGTGTCGTGAAGTCGCAGCAACAACCACCCCAGGAGCCTGACGCCGACGGCTCCACCCTGATCGAGGTGCAGCTGATGTCCGCCGCCGAGGCGATCCGCCACGAGACCTTCCCGGCGCGTTCGGGCAAGCACTGCGACACCTGCGACTTCCTCGCGATCTGCCCGGTCAAGGGCGCCGGGACGGTGCTGTCATGACGGTCGAGACCGCGGCTGCGGTGGCCATCGCCGACCCGGCCGACCTCCAGCGGGTGATGGGCACCGACTTCCAGGTCAGCCCCCAGCAGTGGCAGGCGATCTCGGCGCCGCTCGAACCCGCCGTCGTGATCGCCGGCGCCGGCTCCGGCAAGACGGCCCTGATGGCCGCGCGAGTGGTCTACCTCGTCGTCACCGGCCAGGTCAGCGCCGACCAGGTGCTCGGGCTCACCTTCACCACCAAGGCCGCGAGTGAGCTCGGCCGACGGATCCGCGACAGCCTCGCCGCCGCCGGTCACGGGCGCGGCGCGACCGGCTTCGACACCGACGACGAGGTCCTGGAGCCGACCGTCGCGACCTACAACGCCTACGCGGCGGCGCTGCTGACCGAGCACGGTCTGCGGATCGGTCACGAGCCCGACGTACGAGTGATGGCCGACGCGTCGCGCTACCAGCTGGCGGTGCGTGCCATCGCCCGGCACACCGGCCGCGTCGAGCTGCTCAGCGACCACCCGGAGACGGTGGTCAACTACCTGCTCGGTCTCGAGGGTGCGATGAGCGAGCACCTCGTCGACGACGCGACGGTCCGTGACTTCCAGCGCCGTGAGGTGCTCGCCTTCGAGGCCGCGCTCGAGACGTCGCGGGCCAAGGTCGACCTGCAGAAGGCGCTGCACACCCTGGGTCGTCGCGAGGAGCTGCTCGACCTGGTGCGCACCTATCGCCGGCTCAAGGCCGACCTCGGGCTGATGGACTTCTCCGACCAGATCGCGCTCGCTGCGCAGCTCGCGGAGGAGCACGCCGACGTCGGACGACTGGAGCGCGACAAGTTCCGGATCGTGCTGCTCGACGAGTACCAGGACACCTCGGTCGCCCAGGCCCGGATGCTGCGTCGGCTCTTCTCGGGGTCCGACGCGGCGGCGGGTCGGGGGCACGCGGTCACCGCCGTGGGCGACCCCAACCAGGCCATCTACGGGTGGCGGGGTGCGTCGGTGTCCAACATCCTGGGGTTCGGCAGAGACTTCCCGACCAGGGACGGGTCAGCCGAGGTGTCGACCTACCCCCTCACCGTCAACCGGCGGTCGGACCGCCGGATCCTCGAGGTCGCCAACCGGCTGGCGACGCCGCTCTACGCCCAGTTCCCCCAGGTGCACGAGCTCGAGCCCGCCGACAGTGCTGCCGACGGCGCGGTGCGCGCCATCGTCCACGAGACGTACGCCGCCGAGCTGGCCTGGCTGGCGGCTGAGGTGGCCGCCACGCACGCCGCGATGGTCGAGCCGGGGTGGCGCGAGATCGGGGTGCTGACCCGCGACAACGCGAGCGCTGCCGACGTGTTCGACGCCTTGTCGGCAGCCGACATCCCGGTCGAGATCGTCGGCCTCCAGGGGTTGCTGCGGCTGCCCGAGGTGGCCGAGGTCGTGGCGACGCTGACGCTGCTGCACGACCTCACGGCCAACGCTGCCCTGCTGACCCTGCTGACCGGGCCGCGCTGGGCGATCGGCCCGCGCGACCTGGCACTGCTGGGCCGTCGCGCCCGGGCGCTCGCGGTCGACGCCGACGCCAAGAGCCAGGAGGCGATCGACGCCCAGCTCGCGGCGGCCGTCGAGGGCGCCGACCCGACCGAGATCAGCTCGCTGTGCGACGCGCTCGACGACCCCGGGGAGGCCGGCTACTCGGTCGCTGCCCGCGAACGGTTCGCGTTGCTGTCCCGTGAGCTCCGGATGCTGCGCGGCCACGCCGGGGAGCCCTTGCTCGACCTGGTCCGCAAGATCATCGACACCACGGGCATCGATGTGGAGCTGGCCAGCTCGGTCAGCCCGGCCGCCCGCGCCCGCCGCGACAACCTCGATCTCTTCGTCAAGGCGGTCGCGGAGTTCCGGGCAATCGACGGCGACGTCAGCCTGGCTGCGCTGCTGGCCTACCTCACGGCCGAGGACGAGCTCGGCACAGGCCTCGACATCGCCACCCCGTCGGAGGCCGACTCGGTCAAGCTGCTGACCGTCCACCGGGCCAAGGGCCTCGAGTGGGACGCGGTGTTCTGCGTCGGGGTCTGCGAGGAGAAGTTCCCCACGACGCGCACCCGCACCCTCTGGCCGGCCGGTCCAGCCGTGCTGCCGTCACCGCTACGAGGCGACGCAGCCGACCTGCCTCAGCTGCGCGGCCACGAGAAGGCTGATCTCGACGCCCTGCGGGCCGATTCCCGGGTCCACGAGGCTCAGGAGGAGCTCCGCCTCGGCTACGTCGCCTTCACCCGGGCGCGACACCTGCTCGTCGTCTCGTCCTATCTCTGGACCGAGACCCGCAAGACGCCGCTCGGCCCCTCGCCCTACCAGGTGGCCGTCGCCGAGGCGATCATCGACTGGGGGCAGGCTCCCGACCAGTGGGCCGAGAAGCCCGACAAGGGCGCCGCCAACCCGCTCCAGCTGGGGCCGGTCACTGCGCGCTGGCCGGTGACCGAGCACACCGCCGAGGCGCTGCGCCGGATCGAGGCCGCCGAGCTGGTGCGAGCCGCGATGGAGCAGCACGCTGCCGGGGGATCCGTGCCGGCACCCGAGGTCGACATGCTCGACGCCGCCGTCACCGCCGAGTGGGACGCCGAGCTCGACCGGTTGCTGGTCGAGGCACGTCGCGACCGGTCTGACCAGATCGAGGTGCCGTTGCCGAGCAGCCTGTCCGCCACCGCGGTCGCGCGGCTGCGCGACGACCCTGCCGACTTCGCCCGTGACCTGGCTCGGCCGATGCCACGGCAGCCGTCGCCGTCCGCCCGTTTCGGCACCCGTTTCCACGCGTGGGTCGAGGCACGGTTCGGTCAGCAGGACCTGTTCGACCCCGAGGAGCTGCCGGGGCAGGGGGACCGCGGCATCGACAGCGAGAGCGACCTGGCCGAGCTGGTCGCGACCTTCGAGTCCGGGCCGTTCGCGGACCGGCTCCCGGTGGCCGTGGAGGCGCCGTTCGCGCTGGTCCTCGCCGGCCAGGTCGTGCGGGGCAGGATCGACGCGGTCTACGCCGAGACCATGCCTGATGGCAGCGACGGCTACCTCGTCGTCGACTGGAAGACCAACCAGCGTGCCACCGCCGACCCTCTCCAGCTGGGGCTCTACCGCCAGGCCTGGGCCGAGCTGCAAGGCGTCTCGCCCGCGTCGGTGCGGGCTGCGTTCTACTACGTCCGCACCGGCCAGGTCGTCCAGCCCGAGGGCCTGCCGGACCGTCCGGCGCTCGAGGCGCTGCTCGCGGTCTGAGTCCGGGCGGTCACCGGCGGTGGCCTCGAGGCGGTCAGGCGACGTCTGCGTCGCGGTGCTCGGCCAGCCAGGCCCCGACTCCGACGGCGGCTGCTCGCCCGGCCCGGTTGGCGCCGATCGTGCTCGCGGACGGGCCGTAGCCGACCAGCTGGACCCGGGGGTCGGCGACCGCGGTCGTCCCGTCCAGCTGGATGCCGCCGTGCGGCGAGCGCAGGTGGAGCGGCGCGAGGTGGGTGACAGCCGGCCGGAACCCCGTGGCCCAGAGGATGACGTCGGCCGGCTCGAACGTGCCGTCCGCGAAACGCACGCCCTCAGGCTCGATCGAGACGAACATCGGGTGCCGCTCGTAGGCGCCGAGCTGCTCGGCGGCCCGCTCCTGCACGCGCAGCGCCAGCCCGGTCACGCTGACCACGCTGGCCGGCGGCAGGCCGCGGCGCACCCGCTCCTCGACCAGCGCGACCGCGGCCCGACCCACCTCCGGCGTGAAGTCGTCGGTGCGCCACACCGGGGCCTGTCGGGTGACCCAGAGCGTCTCTGTGATCGGGGCCAGCTCGCCGAGGAACTGCACCGCCGACGCGCCGCCGCCGACCACGACGACCCGGCGCCCGCGGAAGTGCTCCGGGCCCGGGTAGTCGGCGGTGTGCAGCTGCTCGCCGGCGAAGGTCTCCATGCCGGGGTAGTGGGGCAGATGAGGCTGCGACCAGGTGCCGGTCGCGTTGACGAGGGTGCGCGCCGTCCAGCTCCGCTCGCCGGCACCTACGACGAGCAGGTCGTCGCGACTCGTGACCTGGTCGACACGCACCGGCCGCTGCACCGGCAGGTCGTGGGCGCGCTCGTAGTCGGCGAAGTAGGCGGGCACCTGCTCGTTGGCCCTGCCCTCGGGCACCGGGGCACGGGAGTCGGGCAGGGCCGCGATCCCGTGCACGTCGCGCATCGTCAGGGAGTCCCATCGGTGCTGCCACGCGCCGCCGGGAGCACCGTCTGCGTCGAGGACGACGTGCGCGGTGCCGCGGCGCTTGAGGTGGTACGACGCCGACAAGCCGGCCTGGCCGGCACCGATGACGATCGAGTCGAGTGGCTCCACGTCGGGTGCAACGCGCGGCCGGACGGGGTTAGTCCTGACCGAGCCCGGCTGTGAGCGCGATCTCCACCATGTCACCGAAGGTCTGCTCACGCTCCTGCGAGGTGGTCTCCTCACCGGTCACGATGTGGTCGGAGACGGTGCAGATCGCGAGGGCCCGTCGGCCGTACTTCGCGGCCAGCGTGTAGAGCGCGCTCGCCTCCATCTCGACCGCGAGCACGCCGTACTCCACCATCCGGGCGGTGAGCTCGGGTCGAGGGCTGTAGAAGGAGTCGCTGCTGAAGATCAGCCCGACGTGGACGGCGGCGTCGGTCCCGGACGCGGCGGCGTGCGCGCGCCGCAACAGGTCGAAGTCGGCGACCGGGGCGTAGTCGAGCCCTTCGAAGCGGATCCGGTTCATCGAGGAGTCGGTGCAGGCGCCGGAGGCGATGACGATGTCGCGGACGGCGAGCCGCTCGGTCAGCGCGCCGCAGGACCCGACCCGGATGACCGACGCGACGTCGTACTCGGTGATGAGCTCGTTGACATAGATCGCCAGGGACGGCTGGCCCATCCCCGAGCCCTGCACCGAGACCGGCTGGCCGCGCCAGGTGCCGGTGTAGCCGTACATCCCGCGCACCTCGGTGTAGCAGCGGGCGTCGTCGAGGTAGGTCTCGGCGATCCAACGGGCCCGCAGCGGGTCGCCGGGCATCAGGACGAGAGGAGCTATGTCGCCGGGCTGGGCGCCGATGTGGGTGCTCACGGTCAGGAGACTAGCCTCGGGGAGTGACGTTCCCCCACGAGCGGCTCTCCGCGAATCCACATGACCGCAGCGCGATCCGGCGCACCGACCAGGCTTGGCTGGACGCCCGCTGGGCGGACGAGGACACCCGGGTGCTGGTGGTGTCGGGCACCCGGATCCGACCCAGTGAGGGCGGCATCGACTGGGTGTCCCCGGCGCAGGCGCCGGAGGGCCTGCGGGTGCTGCTCGGCGAGCACGACGGGCGGGCCTGGTTCGCGGTCGTCATCGGCCCGGACCTGGCCAAGGCGGCGCCGGGGGAGTGGGCAGCGCTGCGCGGGCTGCTGCCGATGCTGGCGAACGACACCGTCGCCGGTGCACCGCTGGTGCTGCACGCGCTCGGACTCGCGGAGTGGCTGTTCGTGACCCGCTTCTGCCCGCGCTGCGGTGAGCCGCTCACCCCGCGCAAGTCGGGTCACGAGCTGACCTGCGCCAACGGGCACACCCAGTTCCCGCGCACCGACGCAGCGGTGATCATGCTGATCACGTACGGCGAGCCGGGGGCGGCCGACGAGCGCTGCCTGCTCGGTCGTCAGGCGGTCTGGCCGGAGGGCCGGTTCTCGACGCTCGCCGGCTTCTACGAGCCGGGCGAGACGCTCGAGGACGCCGTACGCCGTGAGGTCGCCGAGGAGGTCGGCATCACCGTCGGTGCCGTGGACTACTTCGGCAACCAGCCCTGGCCGCTTCCCGCGAGCCTGATGCTCGGCATGATCGGCCGGGCCGAGTCGACCGAGATCATCGTCGACCAGCACGAGATCGAGGAGGCCAGGTGGTTCACCCGGACCGAGATGAGCGAGCTCGTCGAGGCCGGCAGCATCCTGCTGCCCGGCGGGATCTCGATCAGCCGCTCCCTGGTCGAGCACTGGTACGGCGGGCCGCTCCCCGGTCAGTGGTGACCGGGGAGACGAACAGCCGGCTCAGCCGGCCAGCGCCTCGACCTTCGCCTTGACCTGCGCCAGGGAGGGGTTGGTCTGGGCGGTGCCGTCGCTGTAGACCAGCGTCGGGACGGTCTGGTTGCCACCGTTGGCCGACTCCACGATCTGCGCGGCGTCAGGCTGCTGCTCGATGTCCACGATGTCGTAGGTGATGCCCTCACGGTCCAGCTGGCTCTTCAGCCGGTGGCAGTAGCCGCACCAAGGGGTCGTGTACATCGTGAACGAGCTGCTCATCTGGGACTGTCGCCTCCGCCGTCTAGGGTTCGAACTGCCTTCGCTACAACCATCTACCCCCAGGAGTTGTTCCCACGCATGCCCGCTCCCGATGACCTCCTGACCGCGCTCGATCCCGAGCAGCGGCAGGTCGCGGAGGCGCTGCGCGGCCCGGTCCGCGTCCTCGCCGGTGCCGGCACCGGCAAGACCCGGGCGATCACCCACCGGATCGCCCACGGCGTCGCCACCGGGGTCTACGCGCCGAGCGAGATCCTCGCCCTCACCTTCACCACCCGCGCTGCCGGCGAGATGCGCGGCCGGCTGCGGGCGCTCGGTGCCGGCCCGGTCCAGTCCCGCACCTTCCACTCCGCCGCGCTGCGGCAGCTGCGCTACTTCTGGCCGCACGTGTACGGCACCGAGCTGCCCACCCTGATCGAGTCCAAGATCGGCCTGCTCGCCACCGCCGTACGCCGCCAACGGCTCAGCGCTGACCAGGCGCTGCTGCGCGACCTCGCCTCCGAGATCGAGTGGGCCAAGGTCAGCAACATCCGGCCCGACGACTACGCGAGCGTGGCGACCGCGCGCGGGCGCTCGGTCACCGGTCACGACCCGGCCACCGTCGCGCACGTCTTCGGCAGCTACGAGGAGGTCAAGCGCGGCCAGGGCCGGATGGACATGGAGGACATCCTGCTGCTGACCGCCGGGCTGCTCGCCGACGACGAGCGGGTCGCCGCCCAGATCCGGCGACAGTACAAATGGTTCGTCGTCGACGAGTTCCAGGACGTCTCGCCGATCCAGTCCGCCCTGCTCGACCTGTGGCTGGGCGGGCGCGACGAGATCTGCGTGGTCGGTGACCCGGCGCAGACCATCTACTCGTTCGCCGGCGCCAATGCCTCCTACCTGCGCGACTTCCCGCGCAAGTTCCCCGGCACCACCGCCATCGACCTGGTCCGCAACTACCGCTCCACCCCCGAGGTGGTGTCGGCCGCCAACACGCTGCTCGCCGGCACGCCGAGTCAGGGCGTCGACGCTGCAGCACCCGGTCGACCTCCGGCCCGCTCGTCACCTACACGCCGCGCTCCGACGAGGTCGCCGAGGCCGAGGCGGTGGCCGCCCAGATCCTGCGGCTGCGCGACAGCGGGCGCTCCCTCGGCGAGGTCGCCATCCTGTTCCGCATCAACGCCCAGTCAGAGGCGTTCGAGGAGGCGCTCGCGGCCAGACGGCTGCCGTACGTCGTCCGCGGTGCCGCCCGCTTCTTCGACCGCCCCGAGGTCCGTGAGGCGGTCACGCGGCTCCGCGGCGCGGCCCGGTCCGGGGAGGCCGGTGAGGACGCTCCGATGGCCGAGGTGGTCGCCGCGATCCTGTCCGGCATGGGCTGGACGGTCGAACCACCTGCGTCCCGCGGCCAGACCCGCGACCGCTGGGAGTCGTGGCGGGCGCTGGCCGACCAGGCCGTCGAGTTCGCCCGCACCCCGGTCGAGGGCGGCGTCGCCGACCTCAACGCCTTCGTCGACGACCTGGACCGTCGCGCCGCCGAGCAGCACGCGCCGGTCGCCGACGGGGTCACCCTCGGCACCTTCCACGCCGCCAAGGGCCTGGAGTGGGACTCGGTCTTCCTCTGTGGTCTCCAGGACGGCACCCTGCCGATCACCTACGCCGACACCCCGGCCGCGGTCGAGGAGGAGCGCCGGCTGCTCTACGTCGGGATGACCCGGGCCCGGGCCGACCTCGCCCTCTCCTGGTCGCTCTCGCGCAACCCAGGTGGCCGTGCCTCACGCAAGCCGTCGCGCTTCCTCGACCCCCTCCTCCCGGACGACTCCCGGGTCGTCGGCGAGCGGCCCCGCAACCGCAAGGTGGCGAGCTGTCGCGAGTGCGGCCGCCCACTCTCGACCGGCGCCGAGAAGAAGCGCGGCCGGTGCGAGGACTGCCCGGCGTCGTACGACGAGGCTCTCTTCGAGCGGCTCCGGGACTGGCGCAAGGACCGCGCCGGCGAGGAGAGCGTGCCGGCCTTCGTGGTGTTCACCGATGCCACCTTGCAGCTGATCGCCGAGCACAAGCCGCAGAGCCCCGAGGCGCTGCTGAGGATCAACGGGATCGGTCGCGCCAAGCTCGACAAGTACGGCGACGAGGTGCTCGCCGTCGTCGGCTGAGGCCGGTGCGAAGTATTTCCGTGAAAGACCCACAAAATCGATTGCCCATTACCGCGCGCACACGATAGTTTCTCTCAGAAGCAATCCCGCGCACCTGGATCCTGACACGATCCGCGCCCGACGAAGTGAAGGAGGTGGCCCAGATGAACGTCAAGACGCCCACGATGACGGCCCAGCACCCGGCCACCTTCGGCATGCCCATTTCCGGCCTGTCCCTGGGGTGGCTGCTGCCCGTCACCGATGCGTGCTCCGACGTCGCGACCGTGGTCGTGCGCGATCGCGAGACCGCTACGGACGACAGCACCAAGGGACACATGGGCCTCGCCATCGCGTACTTCCCGGGCGCCGACGCCTGGAGACCGCCGATTTGCTGACACCACCAGCATCAGCAGCCTCCAGGCCGCGGAACCCGATCACCGGGATCCGCGGCCTTTCTGTTTTCTCCAACGCTCCACCAGGTCACCGAGGAGGTGAAATGCATGACCATCAGTGAACTGGTCCGCACCGACGAGGCGTTCCGTCAGCCCAGACTCGGCGACCTGCACGACCACGCTGTCCAGGTCGACGACGAACGGCTGCCCTGTCGGGTCAACAACCCCGAGCTGTGGTTCGCCGAGCTGCCCGCAGACGTGGAGTTCGCCAAGGCCCTGTGCCAGGACTGCCCGGTCCGGGACCTGTGCCTCGAGGGCGCCCGGGACCGCCGAGAGCCCTGGGGCGTCTGGGGAGGCGAGCTCTTCCTGCAGGGCGTCGTCATCCCCCGCAAGCGTCCCCGCGGGAGGCCCCGCAAGAACGTCGCCTGATCGACCGCACCGCACCGCTCCGCACCGCACCGCATCCGCACCATCCAGCACCCAAGGAGACCGACATGTTCAACAGTCACGAGAGCCTGGCTCGCGCCGAGGTCGACGCGCGTCTCGCCGCGGCACAGCAGCTCCGAGTGGGCCGCCAGCTGTCCCGCGTGCTCCACACCGGCCGCCGCGCCGACGAGCTCGCCCAGCAGGCCCGGGTGGCCATCGCTCGGGCGCTCTGAGCGCCGCGACCAGGAGAGCGACCCGCAATGAACCCGACCGTGATCACCGACCCCTACCCCGACACCGCTGCCCTGCCGGCGATGTCCTCGACCCAGAACGGAAGTACCGACATGAATATGCTCAACGAAAGCCTGGCGCGGGAACAAATGTCCGCGCGCCTGGGAGAGGCGCAGCAGCTCCGGCTCGGCCACCAGCTGACCCGGGCCCGCCGACTCAGCCGCAAGGCCGAGCGGGCGGCACAGCAGGCCCGCCTCGCCCTTGCCCGGGCGCTCTAGGGGCCAGAGCCGGGTACGACGATCCCGTGTCGTCGTACCCGGCTCTTGTCATATCCTCGCTCGGTGAGCACCTGCAGCTGCTGTGGTCGTGTGGAGTCCGACCCGGCGATCACCCTGAGCTGGACGACGTCGGTCGAGCACGGCGTCACCCGGCGCTACTGCGTCGAGTGCTCGCGGACCAACCTGCGGGCCATGGAGGGCAAGCTCGACAGCGAGTTCTGGTGAGCGCTACCCCAGGGCCCCTCGTCAGAGGTCGTTGAGCAGCTGCCAGGAGCACCCGCAGTGCGGATGCCGGGTCCACTCGCGCAGCACCGGCCCGGAGTGCCGCTCGATCTCCACCGTCGTCGACCAGGTGCTGGGCCGGCCACCGGAGAGCCAGGTCGCCAGGTCGCGCACCGCCCAGGCGGCCGCCATCGTGGCCAGCACGGGGTCGGGGCGTCCGGCCCGATCGCCGAGCTGCTCGATCACGAGCGCCCGGCGTGGGTCGAGCTCGCCGAGGTGGGCGTCGACGCAGCGCACGCAGGCGGTCACCCCCGGCACCACGAACGGACCGAGACGGTGCCCGCGTGCCGTGACCGCGACGGGCAGGTGTGGTCGTCCGGCGCGCTGATGGTCGTCCACGACCTCACGGCGGACCTCTCCGTCGGCGACGACGAGCGCCACGGACGCCTCCTCGACGGCGGTCCGACGGCAACCAGCGGCCCCTAGCAGCCGCAGGATCTCGCTCACCGGTCCACTGCCGGCCTCGACGGAGACCGCGCCGGTGGGGTGAGCCTCGTGCTCCACGAGCATTCCGGCCGCGGCCAGCTCGCGCAGCACCCGGTGGGCGGCCGGTGAGGCCGGCGCGGGCGAGCGGCCGGCAGCGAGATCGTCGATCAGACGACGGACCTCGGGCTGGTCGGGGACGACGAGTCGCCACGGTGGGTCGACCCCGACCTGGAGGTGGTGGTCGTCGCGGCGGACGAGGTGCAGCCCGGGTTGCAGCGTCATGACAGGGGTCTACCCCGTCTGCGGCCGGCGTTCATCGGCTCTCCACAGGCCAGGCGCCCGCTTTGGGAAATGCCGACGACGACGCCGTCCCGGCCAACTGGACCGGGGCGACGCCGCCGTACGAACTCGTGGGGCTCTAACTGCGGGTGTGCGTCAGGCCTTGCCGAGGATGCGGTTCAGGTTGGTGCTGCACACGGGACAGACAGCCTTCGCCATCCGAGTGCCCTTGTCGTTCACACGAACCTCGCCCTCGGCCTCGCGCTTCTCCTTGCACTTCACGCAGTAGAACTCGCCGCTCCAGGTCTCCGCCATGACGGCCTCCTTGCCTCTGTGTTGCATGGTCGTCGCGGCGGGGATGATGGGGAAGACCCGCCGGAAGCTCGGCAACGGTTGTCGCCAAACCGACTCAGACCCTACGACACGCAGCGACCCAGGCGTAGCAGGGCACACCGTTTGCGGTGAAACAGCTCACGGCTGGCGACCTGTCGGGTGGGTACGTTGGCACCATGTCCGAACTCACGCACCTCCGTCTCGAGCGTCCTGCCGACGGCGTCGCCGTCCTCACCCTCGACAACCCCGACCAGCGCAACGCGATGTCCGACGAGATGACCTCATCCTGGGTCCGGGCCGTCGACGAGCTCGCCGACGACCGGTCGCTGCGGGTCGTGGTGGTCACCGGCGAGGGCTCGGCCTTCTGCTCGGGTGGCAACACCTCGTGGATCGCCAGCGAGCCCGACGCGTCAGTCGACCGCCTGCGCACCCGGATGCTGGCGTTCTACCGGGCCTGGCTCTCGATCCGCAAGCTCGAGGTGCCGACCATCGCCGCGATCAACGGGCCTGCGATCGGGGCCGGGCTGTGCATGGCGCTGGCGTGCGACCTGCGGTTCGCGGCCGGGGGAGCCAAGCTCGGTGTGCCGTTCGTGAAGCTCGGCATGCATCCCGGGATGGCCGGCACCTACCTGCTGCCCGACGTGGTCGGCGCCGCGCACGCCCGCGACCTGCTGCTGACCGGACGCGTCGTCGACGCCGACGAGGCACTGCGGATCGGCCTGGTGTCACGGGTCATCGAGCCGGCCACGTTCCACGACGAGGTGCTCGCGACCGCGACCGGGATCGCGGCCACCGCGCCCATCGCCAGCAAGCTCACCAAGCTCGCCCTCACCGACGGTGGCCATGCCGACCTCGAGAGCAGCCTGCAGTGGGAGGCGATGGCGCAGCCGATCACGCTGGCGACGGCGGACCTCCAGGAAGGGATCCGCGCGGCGCGGGAGAAGCGGCCGGCAGTGTTCACGGGCGCCTGACCCACCTGCCGGGCAAGGCACGGCAGAAGAGGCCCCCGGACCGGCTCCGGACATTCGCCTTCCCCTTGCGAGTGTCCGTCGGAGGTCTGGGGGCCTCGTCTGGGCCCCACGCTAGGAGCGCGTGGGTACCAGGGTCAACGGGTAGCGCGCCAGCCTGTGGACAAGGTTGTGGACAGTCCTGTGGATAGAGTCCATTTGTGGTGGAGGAGCAGGCCCCGGCCCGGGACGAGCCTGTGGACAACCGGCCGGCTCGGGCGGCGTACGGCCCGCTGACCAGCCACAATGACTGTCCACCGGGTGTGGAGGAAAATGAACTGGGGGACTGGGAAGCCATGACGAATTCAGCGGGAGACCCGTACGACGGCGGGCCGGTCGCCGCGCTGCGCCGGATCGCCTTCCTCCTGGAGCGGGCCCGCGAGGACACCTACAAGGTCAAGGCGTTCCGCGGCGCCGCCGCAGTCGTCCTGCCGATGTCGACCGAGGAGGTCCGGGCCGCGGTCGAGAACGGCAGCCTGACGAAGCTCCCCGGGGTCGGTGCGAGCTCGGCGAAGGTGATCGCCGCGGCGGTCCGAGGCGAGCTCCCCGAGCGGCTGGCCACCCTCGAGCGCGAGCACGGGGGACCGCTGACCAGCGGCGGAGCCGACCTGCGGGCGGCGCTGCGCGGCGACCTGCACTCCCACTCGGACTGGTCCGACGGCGGCTCGCCGATCGAGGAGATGGCCTTCACCGCCCTCGAGCTCGGCCACGACTATCTGGTGCTGACCGACCACTCGCCGCGGCTCACCATCGCCCACGGGCTCAGTGCCGAACGGCTCACCCGACAGCTCGACGTCATCGCGGCGGTCAACGAGCACCTCGGCGGCGGCTTCACGCTGCTCAAGGGGATCGAGGTCGACATCCTCGACGACGGCTCGCTGGACCAGACCGACGAGCTGCTGGCGCGCCTCGACGTCCGCGTCGCGAGCGTGCACTCCAAGCTGAAGATGGACGCTCCGGCGATGACGAAGCGGATGATCGGCGCGATTCGCAACCCGCGCACCAACGTGCTCGGCCACTGCACCGGCCGGATGGTCATGGGCAACCGGGGCACCCGGCCGAGCTCGCAGTTCGACGCGAAGGCGGTCTTCGAGGCCTGTGTCGAGCACGACGTCGCGGTCGAGATCAACGCCCGCCCGGAGCGCCGGGACCCGCCGACCCGGCTGCTCGAGCTGGCCCGCGACACCGGCTGCCTGTTCTCGATCGACAGCGACGCCCACGCCCCGGGCCAGCTCGACTTCCAGGTCTACGGCTGCGAGCGCGCGGAGCAGGCCGGGATCGATCCCGACCGGATCGTCAACACCTGGCCGCGGGAGCGTCTCCTGACCTGGGCGAACGGATAACGTCGGACCCATGACCCGTCCCGAGGTGGAGGTGCGCCGATCCAAGCGCCGCCGTCGCACCGTGTCGGCCTATCGCGAGGGCGACCGGGTGATCGTGATGATCCCGGCCTCGCTGAGCCGCAAGGAGGAGGCCGAGTGGGTCGAGACGATGCTCACCCGGCTGGAGAAGTCCGAGCGTCGCCGCAAGCCGACCGACGACGACCTGATGCAGCGGGCCATGGGGCTCAGTGACCGCTACCTCGGCGGACTGGCGATCCCGGAGTCGGTGCGCTGGGTGGAGAATCAGCAGTCCCGCTGGGGCTCCTGCAGCCCCGGCGACCGGACCATCCGGCTATCCGCGCGGCTGCAGGGGATGCCGTCATGGGTCATCGACTACGTGCTGGTCCACGAGCTGGCACACCTCTTCGAGGCTCACCACAACAACCGGTTCTGGGGCTGGGTCGACCGCTACCCGCAGGCCGAGCGGGCCAAGGGCTACCTGATCGGCTGGTCGGCCGCGGCCAAGCTCGACCCGCCACCCGGAGACGGCGTCGACGACGGCACCGTCGACTGAAGGCGGTGCCGTGCCAGGGCGACCAGCTCGACCAGGTCCGGCTCCAGCTCGGGGAGTGCGTCGACGGGCCACCACCGCACGTCGAGCGACTCCTCACTGACCGCGTAGGCCGCGCCGGCCGGGGCCACGGCGACGAACCGCACGTCGAGGTGGTGGACGTCCCCGTCCGGCCCGCAGAAGGGCACCGCGTGCTCGCTCAGCTGCACCGGCACCGGATCCAGCACCAGTCCCGCGAGACCGGACTCCTCGGTGGCCTCGCGGAGGGCCGCTCCGGCCAGCGTCTGGTCCGCAGGCTCGCAGTGCCCGCCGAGCTGGAACCAGCGCCGAGCCTTCGCGTGCAGGGTGAGGAGTACGGCGCTGCCGTCCGCCTGGATCACGAGCGTGCTGGCCGTGAGGTGGTCGGGGCGGCAGCTCCGGTCCAGGCCGTCGGCGTGGGCGAGCAGGTGCTCGACGTACCTCTCCTGGAGCTGGGTCTGGACGACACCGGGCGCCGGCCACGAGGTCAGCACGTCGAGGGCGTCGGCGTGCAGCCTCACTCCTGAGGCTGGTCCGGCTGGTCCGGGCCCTCGAGCAGCTTCTGGAGCTCGGCGTCGAAGTCCTCGGAGCTGAGCTGGGCGGGCGCGGCGGCGTCCTCGCGGAAGCCGAGCGGGTCGTCGAGGTCCGCCGCCGAGGGCAGCAGGTCGGGGTGCATCCAGACGCCGTCACGGGCCTCGGTGCCCTGGCGGGTGCGCAACGAGCCCCACAGCGTGGAGGCGTCACGCAGCCGGCGAGGCCGGAGCTCGAGTCCGACCAGGGTCGCGAACGTCTCCTCGGCCGGTCCACCGGCGGCCCGGCGGCGCCGGAACGCCTCCTGCAGCCTGCCGGCGGTCGGCATCCGATCGGCCGTGGCCTGGCCGACGACCTCGTCGACCCAGCCCTCGACCAGGGCGAGGGTGACCTCGAGCCGCTGCAGCGCGGCGTCCTGGGCGGGGGAGCGCGGCAGGTCGAACATGCCGCCCTCGAGCAGCTCCTGCATGGCCTGCGGGTCGGAGGGGTTGATGCCGCGCATCTGCTCCTCCATCCGGGCCTGCATCCCGGCGGCGTTGATCTCGATGCCGCGGGCGTAGTCGGTGACCGCCCCGATCAGGTGGTCGCGCAGCCACGGCACGTGGGAGAACAGCCGCTGGTGGGCTGCCTCGCGGAGCGCGAGGTAGAGCAGCACGTCGTCCTCGCCGACGTCGAGGCCCTCGGCGAAGACCGTGACGTTGGCCGGCACGATCGCGGCCTTGCCGGGCTCGGCGAGCGGCAACCCGATGTCGGAGACGCTGAGCACCTCCGCGGCGAGCGCACCCAGGCCGGAGCCGACCTGGGAGGCCAGCATCCCGCCGACCGCGTTGCCGAGGATCCCGATCAGAGGCCCGGACATCGCCTTGGCCTCCTCGGGGAGCGCGCTCCCGATGGCCTGCACCGAGGACTCGGCGATCGGCTCGACCAGCACCTTCCAGACCTCGGTGGTGCCGACGACCCACTCGGCGCGGCTCCAGGCAGCGGTCGTGGAGATGCCGGAGGGGAAGGCGGTGGTGGCGTCCAGCCAGTGGTCGGCGAGCCGGACCGCGTCGGCCACGGCATCGCGCTGCTTCTGGGTGGGGGTCGGGTCGGGGGCCTGCGCGACGGTCTTGCGCGCCAGGTCCAGCGCAAAGTCCCAGTTCACTGGTCCGTCGTGCGGCTTCATCATCGACTGGATCTGGCCGAGGAGCTGGTTGAGGTCGGGCATGCCGGCACCACCCGGCCCGCCGGGGCCACCGGCACCTCCGAGCATCCCGAAGAACTGCTCGAAGGGCGTGCCCTTGAAGGGGTTCTGTCCGTCGTCGGGGGTCTCGCCCGGCTTGTCGTTCATGACTCCACGGTACGCGGCTCCTGGTCGCCGACGACACCCTCGTGGCCTAGGGTCGGGCGGGTGACTTCCGCCATACGACTCGTGGACCTGCGCGAGACCCCGCTCGACGTCGTCGAGGTGATCGCCGCCCTCGACGACGAGGCCTCCGGAGGGCTCACCCTCTTCGTCGGCCGGGTCCGCGACCACGACAGCGGTCGCGAGGTCGACGGCCTCGACTACACCGCACACCCGACTGCGCTCGCGAAGCTCCAGGAGGTCTGCGCCCGGGTGGCCGAGGAGTACGACGTGCAGGGGGTCGCGGCCGTGCACCGCACCGGCACCCTCGCGATCGGTGACATCGCGGTCGTCGTCGCCACCACGGCAGCCCACCGCGGCGAGGCGTTCAACGCGTCGCGGGCGCTCATCGACACCCTCAAGTCCGAGGTGCCGATCTGGAAGCACCAGCGCTTCAGCGACGGCGACGACGAGTGGGTCGGGACGCCGTGACCGGCTGAGGTCTGCGGGCGAGCCTCCCGGAGTGCCGCCACCGCGGTCCCTACGCTGGCTGTCGTGGAGATCCTGCTCTGGCTGGTGCCGTCGGTCCTCGTCATGGTCGTGGCGATGCTCTGGGTCGGCTGGCTGGGACGCGCGGGCCGCGGCGAGGTGGACCGTGAGGTCGCCGTACGACGGCTCGCAGCCGCACTCGAGCCCGACGAGCGGCGGCGCCGCAAGGCTGCTCCCGGGTACGCCGCGCCGGTCCCGGTCCGCGACCGCAGCAACGGCATCGCCGTACGTCCCTCGCGTCGGGTGTCCTGACTGGTCGACCACCCGCTGAGATCGGGTTGTGGTCGTTTGAGAGGGTTGGCGCCATGACGCAGCGGACTCTTGCCGGCCTCCTGGCCGTCCCGCTGCTCATCGCGCTCTGGATCGTCGCCGCTCTGGTACCCCTTCCGTTCGTCACCTATTCGCCGGGACTGACCGTCGACGTGCTCGGCAAGCAGGAGAACGGCAAGGAGATCATCCAGGTCGAGGGACACCGCGCCTACCGCGACGACGGCGAGCTGCGGATGACCACCGTCTTCGTCTCGCAGCCCAAGCCGGAGGCGCGCAACAACCTCTTCGAGCTGATGTACGACTGGGTCAGCGACGAGAACGCCGTCTACCCCTACGACGCGGTCTACCAGAAGGGCGAGACCGTCAAGACCAACCGTGAGGAAGGTGCCGCCGAGATGACGTCGTCGCAGGACGCGGCGACCGCCGTGGCGCTCGAAGAGCTGGGCTACGACGTGACCGAGGCCAAAGTCGCCGACGTCTCCGCAGGAACGCCGGCCGACGGCAAGCTCGAGAAGGGCGACGTCATCCTCGAGGTCGACGGGGCCGACGTCTCCAACGCCAACGACGTGATCGACGCCGTCCAGGACACCGATGCCGGCGACCCGGTCGACTTCCTGGTCCGACGCGACGGCAAGCAGAAGGTCGTCACGGTGGTCCCCGAGGACGTCGACGGCACCCCGCAGGTGGGCGTCCAGGTCGGCACCGCCACCACGAAGTTCCCCTTCGAGGTGTCGGTCAACATCGACCCCGCCATCGGCGGTCCCAGTGCCGGCCTGATGTTCTCCCTCGGCATCTACGACACCCTCACCCCCGGCTCGATGACCGACGGCGAGACCATCGCCGGCACCGGCACCATGGACGCCACCGGCACTGTCGGCCCGATCGGCGGCATCCAGCAGAAGATCGTCGGTGCCCGCGACGCGGGCGCAGAGCTCTTCCTGGTGCCGGCCGACAACTGCGACGAGGCGCTCGGCGCGCCCAACGGCGACATGCGCCTGGTCAAGGCGACCACCATGCACAGCGCCCGTGAGTCGATCGAGGCGTGGGTGCAGGACCCCGACACCGACCTACCCAGCTGTGAGAAGGCGGACTCGTGAGCGAGCAGCACCACCCCGCAGGGCTCGGCCCCGAGGATCCCGACGGTCCCGACGAGAGCTACGACCCGCAGCTGGGCGTGGACCCGGCGCTGGCCTCGGCCGTGCTCGAGATCGAGGGCCACGTCGCGACCGAGGGCTGGGACCGGCCCGCACGCCTCTACGCGCTTGTCGACACCGCGTCGCTCGTCCAACGCGAGCCCGCGCTGGCCTCGCTGATGGGCCTCGACGCCGACTCCGAGCAGGGGTCGCTGACCGCCATCGAGCAGGACCAGCTCGCGCCCGACCAGCCGCTGGAGCAGTCGCTCGAGTCGATCGTGTGGCCCCCCGAGGTCACCGGCTGCGCTGCGGTCGTGGAGCGGCTCGTGCTGCCGCCCGACGCGGACAGCCAGATCCCCGAGGACCCGCGCTCGGCGCAGGAGTTCGCGCGGGAGCACCCGGACCGCCAAGAGGTCCGGATCGTGGCCGGAGTGACCCGCGCGGGGGCGACGTACTGCGCCCTGCGCCTGCGCGCCCATGACGACGACCAATCGGTCGTCGGCGGCGCGGACCTGGTGCCGGGGCTGCTGGAGCTGCTCGGTGCCACGCTGGATGACGAGCTGGACAAGGAAGAGGGCACCAACCGATGAGCGAGATCTTCGACAACGAGGCCCAGACGGCGCAGCCGCCGCGATCCGGGTCGGGGCGCTCCAAGGCCCTGATCATCACCGCGATCGTGCTGGTGCTCGGGTTCCTCGGGCTCTCGACCTTCGCCTCGCTCTACACCGACCGGCTCTGGTACGACGACGGCGGCTTCTCCGAGGTCTTCAGCACCCTCTTCTGGACCAAGGCCGGGCTGTTCCTGGTCTTCGGCCTGCTGATGGCGGCCGTGGTCGCGGCCAACATCTACCTCGCCTACCGGTTCCGGCCGTTCTTCCGGCCCAACTCGCCCGAGCAGACCGGCCTGGACCGCTATCGCGACGCAGTCACCCCGATCCGGACCTGGCTGGTCGTCGGTGTCTCGGTGGTGCTGGGGGCGTTCGCCGGCAGCTCGGCGATCGGGGAGTGGCGCAACTACATGCTGTGGCGCAACGGCGTGGACTTCGGCACCAAGGACGCCTACTTCGACAAGGACATCAGCTTCTACGTCTTCGACCTGCCGTGGCTGCACTTCGTCGTCGACTTCACGATGGCGGTGCTGGTGGTCGCCCTGATCGCGGCCGCGGTCGTGCACTACCTGTACGGCGGGATCCGGCTCCAGACACCACGCGACCGGCTCTCGGGGGCAGCCCAGGTGCAGATCTCGGTGCTGCTGGGACTCTTCGTGCTGGCCAAGGCGGCCGACTACTGGCTGGACCGCTTCGACCTGGTCAACGACGGCGGCTCGCAGTTCACCGGCATGCACTACACCTCCGACAACGCGATGCTGCCGGCCAAGAACATCCTCTTCGGCATCGCCCTGGTCTGCGCGGTGCTGTTCTTCATCAACGTCTGGCGGCGGACCTGGCTGCTCCCGTCGGTGGGCCTGGCCCTGCTCGCGGCCTCGGCCATCCTGCTCGGCCTGATCTGGCCCGGCATCGTGCAGCAGTTCCAGGTGAAGCCGTCCGAGGCGGACAAGGAAGCGCCGTACATCAAGTCCAACATCGATGCGACCCGAGCGGCGTACGACCTCAACGACGTCGAGGTCGAACCATTCTCCGACGCGACCGTCAGCAAGTCGCTGGTGGCGCTCGACGCCCAGACCTCGTCGATCCCGCTCGTGGACCCGCAAGCTGGTGCGCGACACCTTCGAGCAGAACCAGCAGGAGCGGGCCTACTACTCGGTCGCCGACGTGCTCGACGTCGACCGCTACCAGCTCAACGGCACCGACCGCGCCCTGGTGCTCGGGGTGCGCGAGCTCGACCAGAGCGGTCTCGAACCGGGGGACCGCAACTGGTCCAACCTGCACACCGTCTACACCCACGGCTCCGGGATCATCGCGGCCTACGCCAACCAGCGCACCGACGCCAACGCGGTGCCGGCCGTCAACGACGACGACAAGACGCAGTGGGCCGAGGGCCAGGGCGCCGGTGAGGACGCGTTGTCGACGGCCACCGGCGGCTTCAAGCAGGGCATCTACTTCGGGGAGCTCAGCCCCGACTACTCCGTGGTCGGCAAGTCCAGCGAGGACGCCAACGACGTCGAGCTCGCGCTCGGCAGCCCGGACGGAGACGACGGAGCCACAGAGGACACCACGACGTACGACGGCAAGGGTGGTGTCGCGATCGGCAGCACCTTCCGCCAGCTGATGTACGCGGTGAAGTTCGGTGAGCCGAACTTCCTGCTCTCGGGCCGGGTCAACGACAACAGCCAGGTGCTCTACAACCGGGACCCGGTGACCAGGGTGTCGAAGTTCGCGCCGTGGCTCAGCGTCGACAGCGACCCCTACCCGGCCATCGTGGACGGCCGGATCCAGTGGGTGCTCGACGGCTACACGACGACCGACCGCTACCCTGGCTCGGAGCGCGAGTCGTTCCAGACGATGACCGACGACTCGTTGCAGGACAACTCCGACCTGCGGACGCTGCCCACCGACGAGATCAACTACATGCGCAACGCCGTCAAGGCGACCGTGGATGCCTACGACGGGACCGTCACCCTCTACGAGTGGGACGAGGACGACCCGATCCTGAAGACGTGGGAGAAGGCGTTCCCCGGCACCGTGCAGCCCAAGTCGGAGATCCCGGACGAGCTCATGGAGCACCTGCGCTACCCCGAGGACATGTTCAAGGTGCAGCGCTACCAGTACGCGCGCTACCACGTCACCGACGAGGTCGACTGGTACAACGGCAACAACCGCTGGTCGGTCACCGAGGACCCGAACGTCGCGCAACAACCTGCAGCCGCCGTACCGCCTCTTCGTCGACGACGCCGGCTGCCAAGGACAAGAGCGTCTTCTCGCTGACCTCGACGTTCGTGCCCTACAACAAGAGCAACCTGGCCGCGTTCGTCTCGGTCGACTCGGACGCGACGCTCCTCGGACTTCGGCAAGATGCGGGTGCTCGAGCTCAGTGACCAGAGTGCGAAGGGTCCGGGGCAGATCGCCAACGACTTCACCTCCGACACCGACGTCGCGAACCAGCTGGCGCAGTTCAACCGCAGTGGCGGGCAGGTCGATCTACGGCAACCTGCTGACCTTGCCGATCGACGACGGGCTGATCTACGTCGCAGCCGGTGTACGCCGTGCGTCCCGGCTCGACGGCGAGCTACCCGAGCCTCGCCTACGTGCTGGTCTCCTTCAACGGCGAGGTCGGGATCGGTACGTCGCTCCCGGCCGCGCTGCGCGACGCGCTGCCCCTGGGCAGCGCTGTCGGCGGCGGCGACGGTGAGCCGGCGGACCCGGGCGGCGGGTGAGCCGGACCCCGGCACCGGCAGCGTCGCGGAGCAGATCAAGACCAAGCTGGACCAGGCCGAGGCCAGTCTTCAACGCGCGCCGACGCGGCTCGCGACTCCGGCGACATCGGCGAGTGGGCGACGCTGATGGAGCGGGCGCAGGAGCTCGTCGGTCGAGGCGATCAAGCTTGCCGACCAGCTGCCGGCCGCCAAGCCCGTCGGGCAGCGCGAGCGTCCGCCGAGCCGCCGTCGAGTGACCCCGATTTGGCCCGCCCGACCCCGGTCTGTAAGGTTGCTTTCACCGACGCGGGGTGGAGCAGCTCGGTAGCTCGCTGGGCTCATAACCCAGAGGTCGCAGGTTCAAATCCTGCCCCCGCTACAAATCGGAAGAGGCCCTCACAGTCACTGTGAGGGCCTCTTCTGTTTGCGCAACCATCTCCGCCCGGGTGCTCACGGCCAGGCACGCTCGCCATCGTCGGTGGCGAGAACGGCCGCATCCGCCTGATCTCGGCACGCAAGGTCTTGCCCGAGGTGACGCACTGGCGGAAACCGAACGCGCAGCGCGCTAGCCTGCTCGCCGTGCGGGCAGGGTCGGTTCGCTGCAGATCGCACCTCGTCAGTGAGCGGCCGGCCCGGATGGTGGGGATAACCCCACCACGAGCCCGGGGGTGCTCACCGGCTCAGACGCCAGCGGACTCCAGTGATCTGCAGGAGCCGTTCTCCGACGATTGAGACATGACCATCTCACTCCCTCGCAAGCGTGGTGGCGGTCGCCCAGCGGCGGCAGATCACGGTGTCCTAGTCCGCCTGGTTCGGGGCAGCGCGCTCGTCGCGCAACGTCATCCGAAGAAGATCATCGCCGCGTGGTTGCTGTTCGTGGTGGCCTGCCTGGCCTCCGGTGCCTTGGTCGGCACCCAGAACCTGACCGAGGTGCAGTCGGAGGTCGGTCAGTCTGGCCAGGCCGACGCCCTCCTGCAGCGGGCAGGGCTTCGCGACCCCGCCTCGGAGAACATCCTGATCACCGCACCGTCAGCGGCGAAGGCGAGCGCCGCGGCCGCGGACCTGACCAAGCTGGCGGCCGAGCTGCCCGGTGTCGCGTCGGTGACGGGGCCAGCGCAGTCCAAGGACCTGGTTGCCGATGGTGGTCGAACACTTCTCGTGCAGGTGCAGCTGAGCGGGAATCCCGACGATGCCGCCGACCATGTCGAACCGCTGCTCGACCTCAACAAGCAGGTCTCTGCCGACCACCCAGGCACCGAGCTGCAAGAAGTCGGTGACGGGACCGAGACGAAGGCGATCAACGACGTCATCGGGACGGGTCTTCACCGCGCCGAGCTGATCTCCCTGCCCATCACCTTGATCATCCTTGTTCTCGCTTTCGGTGCGCTCGTGGCCGCCAGCGTGCCGCTGGTGCTGGGCATCACCTCTGTCGTCGCGGCCATCGGTGCGCTGGGCCTGGTCTCGCACATCGCACCCAACAGCGAGTCGACCTCGGCCATCGTCGTCCTCATCGGTCTCGCCGTCGGCGTCGACTACTCCCTGTTCTACGTACGCCGCGAGCGTGAGGAGCGCCGACGGGGACGTGGTCCGGCACGAGTCGCCGGTCGGGCCATGCCCGAGTCCGCGTTGATCGCCTCGGCCGCCTCCGTGGGCCGGGCGATCCTCATCTCGGGCCTCACCGTGATGATCTCGCTGGCCGGCCTGCTGATCACCGGCGCCGGCGACCTCGTCTCGATCGGCCTGGGCACCATCACGGTCGTCGCGATCGCGGTGGTCGGATCGCTCACGGTGCTGCCGGCGATGCTCGCCCTCCTCGGTGACCGCGTCGACCGCGGCCGTATCCCCGGCTACCGCCGCCGCGCCGCGGCTCGCGCCCGCCGCGAGGAGCGTGCTGCAGGACGGTCGATCGGCGTGTGGGCGCGGCTTGCGCGTGTCGTGACCAACCGTCCGCTCGCCTTCGTGGTGGCTGCGGTCGCCGTGCTCGGCGCCCTGACGATCCCGATGCTCTCGATGCAAACCGGTGACCTACAGGTCGCCGACCTTCCCCAAGACCTGCCGGTGGTCCAGGCGCTGAACGGCATCGAGAAGTCCTTCCCAGGTGCCCCCTCGGACACCCAGCTGGTCGTCACCGGACACGACCTCGACACTCAGAAGGCGCAGGCGGACCTCGCCGCACTCGGAATGCAGGCGGCAGAGGTCACCGGTGGACAGGGCCCTGTCTCCGTCACAGTGTCGTCGAACGGCGACGTCGCCCGCGTCAACGTGCCCATGCCCGATCAGGGCCTCGACGAGGCGAGCGACACCATCCAGCAGCTCCGGGACGACGTGGCACCCACCGCGACCAACATCGACGGCGTCAGCTCGCCGGCACTGGTCACGGGCAGCGCCGCCTCGACGATGGACTACTCCCACCGCATGAGCGTGGCCACTCCGGAGGTCATCGGGTTCGTGCTGCTTCTCGGGTTCCTGCTGTTGCTGCTGACGTTCCGCTCACCCCTGCTGGCGGCGGCTGTGATGGGCCTCAACCTGCTCTCGATCGGTGCGGCTTACGGTGTCGTGACCTTGGTCTTCCAGCACAGCTGGGCCGAGGGTCTACTCGGCTTCCACTCCACTGCGCACATCATCAACTGGCTGCCCCTGTTCATGTTCGTGGTGCTGTTCGGGCTCTCGATGGACTACACGGTGCTGCTGCTCGAGCGCATTCGGGAAGCACGGCTCGCGGGACGAAGTCCCCGCGAAGCCGCCGCGGAAGGCGTCGGTGCGACCGCGGGAACCATCACCAGCGCTGCCGTCGTCATGGTCGCCGTGTTCTCCATCTTCGCGACGCTCGACGTGATCACCTTCAAGCAGCTGGGCGTCGGCCTCGCGGCGGCGGTGCTGATCGACGCGACACTGGTGCGAGGCGTGGCCCTGCCGGCCGTCGTCGCCCTCTTGGGTGAGCGCGGCTGGAAGATGCCCGGCTGGAAGAATGTCGCGGTCGAAGCTCTCGGAGGGGAGGAAATCGTATGAGGGGGTTCACCCCGCGCGGGGGCGGCGAGGCGGCTAGGCCCATCGCCTCGCGCCTGGCATTCGTGACAGCGCTCAGCGCCATCGTCGTGGTGACCTGCACGGCCGCTTGGGCGGCCGCCGGGGGAGGCTACTTCTGGCCGAGCTGGGTGATCCTCGGGTGCGCGACGGTCCTGCTTCCGCTGCTGTGGCGACAGCACCTGCGCGGCAAGGCCAACACGCCGCGTTCTCGAGTGCAACGGCACCTCGAGGTCACCGTCACCCTGTCTGCAGCTCTCGTGTTCGTGTGGGCCTTCAGCGGCGCCGAAGGCCCGTGGGTTCTCTGGTCAGTCATCGGACTAGGCGTGGTGCTGGGGGTGCATGCCCTCATCGACTTGCGCGACGAGCTGCCGTCGTTCGGGACCCGCAAGCTGCAAGAGCGCGTCGACACGCTCAGCCGTACGCGCCGTCAGGCCGTCGACGCGCAGGCCGTCGAGCTGCGCCGCATCGAGCGGGACCTCCACGACGGCGCGCAAGCCAGGCTCGTCGTGCTGACCATGCAGCTTGGCCGGGCCGAGGCGGCGGTCGCTCACGAACCCAAGGCGGCCGCGCTCGTACGCGCTGCCCGGGAGGAAGCCAACCTGGCCATCCGTGAGCTGCGAGACCTCACCCGGGGCATCGCACCGCCAGTGCTTGCCGACCGGGGCCTGGTCGCGGCCGTCCAGTCCCTCACCCAGCGCGGTCGCGCCACCCTCGAGGTGGTCGGAGCCAACGCCGACCGCCGGCCGCCGCCCACGGCCGAGAGCGCCGCCTACTTCGTTGTCGCCGAGGCGCTCACGAACGCAACCAAGCACGCTCCTGGCGCGGCCGTGCACGTGCGCATCGCGTTCACCCCGGATGCCGTCACCGTCGACGTCACCGATGACGGCCAAGGCAACGTCGACCAGGCAGGCACCGGTGTGCAAGGGTTGCGTGCACGTGTCGAAGCGCTGGATGGCACGTTCGTCCTCACCTCGCCAGCCGGCGGCCCAACCCACGTGCATGCGGAGGTGCCGTGCGCGTAGTGATCGCTGAAGACCACGCACTGCTCCGCGAGGGACTCGTAGCCCTGCTCAACGACGTCAACATCGACGTCGTTGCGACTACAGACACCGGGCCTGGTCTGCTCAGCATCGTCGCCGAGCACAACCCCGACCTGGCGATCATCGACGTCCGGTTGCCTCCCACCTTCGCCGATGAGGGCATCCGGGCGGCGATCGAGGCGAGAGCCAAGCACCCCGCACTGGCCACACTCATCCTGTCGCAGTACGTCGAACCCGTGTATACCGCCGAACTTCTCGACTCGCCCGGCGCCGGTCTCGGCTACCTACTCAAGGAGCGAGTCAGCGACATCGCTGATTTCGTTGATGCGCTGCACCGCGTCGCGGCCGGCGGCACCGCCCTGGACCGAGAGGTCGTCTCCGAGCTCGTCCGCACCCGATCCGCCGTCAGCAACAAGCTCGATCCGCTCACACCGCGCGAACGCGAGACGCTGGCGCTGATGGCCGAAGGTCGCACCAACGCCGGCATAGCCAGGGAAATGGTCGTCACGCTCGGCGCCGTCGAAAAGCACATCTCCAACATCTTCGCCAAGCTCAATCTCCCTGACACGGACGACGATCACCGCCGCGTTCTAGCGGTGCTCACCTTTCTCCGCTCTGAGACCTGAGGCGGGGTTGACCCGGGTCGACATGCGAGCGCCTTGCCCCTGAGCACTCGCCAGTGGTGGCGCCAAAGACGTCATGAAGGGCGGGCTCCGCGCTTGCACATTCCGCCTAGACGACGCAGGGCGCGCGCGGTGGCGATTGTCGGGTCCATTCCATCGCACTGAAGTCGTGCTACGTCTCGGGCTCCGGCCAGGGGCGCGAAGTCACGGAGCCGCCGGTCGATGCCTTGCTATGCAGGTCCGATGGGGCTAGATCGTCCGTTCTCTGTGCTTCGATCTGCCCGTGAGCAACGGGTGGCAGATGCCCTGGCAGGTGCCTTGCGCGGTGGGGGAGTGGCGACGGGTAACGGAACGAGCGCAGATCTGTGCGGTCCCCCCGCTACAAAGGAATCTGAAGATCCCACCCTCAGCCCCCGCATGTGGGGGGCCGAATGCATTTCGGCCCATATCGAGTGGCTACCGGCCTCGGACGACGGCTCTTGCGGTCATCGAGTAGAAACGGCCGCCCGTGAACCTGGTGAGCGGGTGCGCCGCCCCGTTCGGGTAGACGGCTGGGCTGCGGTGCACAACGCCCAGCATGGAGCGACCGGGGGTGTTCTGGGGCGGTCATGCGGTTCAACAGACCCGGGGAGCGTCCGCGGGGACGCTAGGTGATGTCGCGCTGGTCGAACCACCACCACGCGGCACTGCACAGGCCGACAGCCAACGCCATCAGCACGAGTCCGGGCGTCCAGTCCCACGCCTGCGCCGGGTAGGCCGGAACGGCCGAGAACGGTGACATCTTCATCACCCAGCCGGGGAACTCCAAGAGCTCGCCGACGAGGGTGATCGTCAGGAACAGCACGAGTGATGCCCATCCGACCCAGCCCAGGCGGAGGGCAAACCCTCCGAGAGCCAACGCGGTGGCCAACCAGACCGCCGGGATCCAGCCCAGCGCCGCCGGCACGGATCGGCTCGCTTCGACCCCTCCGGCGGCGCCGTACCCGATCCACATCGCGCAGCCGGCGACCAGCAGCAGCCACGCCGCCCCGGCCAGAGCGAGCCCGCTGGTCGAAGCGAACCAGCGGGCTCGCGAAGACGCGGTCGACAGCGCCAGCCCGGTCCTCCCCGCGACCTCGTCATGGTGCGCTGCGCCGATCACAGCGATCGGGAAGCACGACACCAGAAGAGCCGTCACGGGCATCAGTGCGGCAATGAAGGTGCCGCCCATGCGGTCGACGAGCTCACGGCCGCCACCGGTGCTGAGCAGATCGTCGAACCCGGGCGCCATGGCTCCGAAGAGCGCCCCCATGCCTGCGACCCCCAAGGTCCACAGGACGAGCGAGGTGCGCTGCAGGCGAAACCCGAGGCTCCATGGCCCACTGAGGCTTCCGCTCGTCGGACCGGGGCGAGCGCTGATCACCCCGGCGCCGATGTCGCGATGGCTGCGCAGCACCTGGGCGACGGCGACCAGGCCAGCCGCGAGCACGACGTACAGGCCGGCGACCCACCACCGCGGACCCGACCAGGCACGCAACTGCGTATTCCACCCGAGAGGAGACAGCCACGACAGCCAGCCCAGGGGGCCGACCGAGTCGCCGACCGCGCGTACGGCGAACGCCCCGGCCAGCAGGCCGGCCGCGATCGAGGCGCACGTGCGCGAGCTCGCGGAGAGCTGGCACGCCACGGCCGCGATGCCCGTTGCCACCAGTCCGGTGCCGAGCCAGGCGACGCCGAAGAACAGGGAGCCGGCTACTGGAAGTCCGCCCGCGACATCGGCCACGGACACCAGGAGAGCGAGCGTCGTCGCGACCAGGCAGCACTCGACGACGACCGCAACCAGCGGAGCGTCGCGGCCGATCACGGTCCCGGCCGCCAGCTCGGCTCGCCCGGTCTCCTCCTCGACCCGCGTGTGACGGCGTACGAGCACGACGTACAGCACCGCGCTGAACAGCGCGTACAACACCGTCAGCTTCGACATCGCCAGCTCGCCAGCACTGCGCGGATCCAGGATCGGACCGTAGAGCGCCAGAAGGCCGGCCTGTTCGTTGATCGAGGTCGAGACCCGCACCCGTTCCCCGACCGAGCCGAACAACGAGTCGGTGGCGCTCGCCGACGCGTACGTCATCAGGACGAGGACCGCCAGCCAGACCGGCACGAGCACCCGGTCCCGGCGCAGGCCCTGGCGCAGGAGCAGGGGCGTCCCGGTCAACGACGTCATCGGTACGCCTTGAGGAAGAGCTCCTCCAGGCTGGCGTCGCCGGTCGCATGCTGCGTGAGCCGCAGACTCTCCAGAGTCCCCGTCTCGACTGTGCGCCCGTCGCGGATGATCGTGACCCGGTCCGCCAGCCGCTCCACCTCGGACAGGATGTGACTGGACAGCAGGACGGCGGTGCCCCGGGCTCGATGCTCGGCGATGCACTCGCGGAAGACCTCCTCCATCAACGGGTCCAGGCCGCTGGTCGGCTCGTCCAGCACGAGCAGGTCCGTGTCTGCGGCGAGAGCCGCGACCAGCGCCACCTTCTGCCGGTTGCCCCGCGAGTAGGCGCGAACCTTCGTCGTCAGGTCGAGCCTGAACCGCTCCACCAGCTCGGTCTTGCGGCTCGCCCCGGGCTCGATGCCGCGCATCCGCAGCAGCAGGTCCACCGTCTCGCCGCCCGAGAGGTTCGGCCACAGCGCCACGTCGCCGGGCACGTAGGCGAGCCGCCGGTGCAGATCCGGTGCGTACCTCCAGGGATCTCGACCGAAGAGGCGCGCGATCCCGGCTTCGGCGCGCATGAGACCCAGCAGGATCCGCAGCGTCGTCGACTTGCCGGCGCCGTTGGGGCCGAGGAACCCGTGCACCTCTCCCGACCGGACCGTCAGGTCCATTCCGTCGAGCGCGCGAACACGACCGAAGGTCTTCACCAGGCCGCGCACGTCCACCACCGCGTCGTCGCCCTGTGTGGGCGAGTCTGAGCTGCTCATGTGATCTGACCTCTCCGTCGGGGGTCCCCGCAAGGCGTGATGCCAGTGAGGAACCTGAGTCCGTGGTCGCGCCGGGTAGCGACGCGATCGCCCGCAACGTCCGGCAGATAGATGGTCTGGTGATCTGCCCTCGGCACAATCGGCACAGTCGTGGGGTGGCCGGCCACTTTCAGGGCCTCCGCGAACCGAGTCGTGAAGGCGACGGGCACGGTGTCGTCGGCCACGCCGTGCAGCAGCAGGACGGGCACGTCGGGGCGCAGGTCGGCGCGCTCCACCGGGTTGGCGTCCGACCAGGCCTCGGGGTCGTTCGACGTGCTGCTGCCCGGCAGTGCGACTACGACGTCGGGGATCTGACTGATGTCGTAGGGACCGCTGAGCCCGACCAAGGCATCGGGCCGCACGGTGGGAGAGTCGCAGCTCGGCGAGCAGTCGTCGACCGCCAGGACCGCCAGCGCGGCAAGCTGTGCTCCGGACGAGTGCCCCAGCACCGCCACCGGACCGGGAACGAACCCGTGAGAACGGATGCCCTCGGCCGCGGCGGCCACCGCGCAGAGCACGCTCAAGCTCATGCCTCAGTGTGGGGTGCGGACGACACTCTCGACAGGGTCGCTGGTTGGATGGTCCCAGTCACTCCGGTCGAGGACTCTGGAACGTGCTGTGCCGCCTGCCGATTGAACTTATTGTCGCGGGGCCGCGGTGCCCACGGTCGGTGCGGCGACGCCCACTTCGGGGTCGAAGCCGGTCTCCGCGATCATGTGTTCGTAGGTGGGCTCGAGGTGGAAACCGTCGGGTGTGACAGCGCTGGCACGTGCGTCGTTCTTGGTCATCTCGAGGTTCCCCCAGGTTGTCGTCAAGTCCCACCGGCGCTCAGGAAGAGCGGAACGCCCGGCTCCGAACCAGTCCGTACCCCGCCACGGCTTCTTGAAAACTGTTGCTTCCTGCCGACGGGCGTCGCCCACCTGAACGGCGAAGTCGCCCCACAGGCGGCCTCGGGACTGGGTCAGTCGTCCAGCAGGACGGCTGGGTCGACGGCGACGGTGGCTGTTGGCTCGACTGGGGTGGGATTGCGCCGAGGTGGTGTGTCTCCATCCAGCGCCGACTCGCCATAGACCGCCTGGGCGAGCCCTAGTGCCAGCCCCGTGATCTCGTGATCGGCGAGGCCGAGACGGATGGCGACGGCCCGTGCGTTCGCCGGCCGGTCGCCCGGGTCCTTGGCCAGCAAGTCCTCGATTACCCCCGCGAGGGCCTCGGGCACATCGTCGGGCAGCGGCGGCGGTGACTCGTGGATGTGGCTCATCGTCGTGGTGAGAGGTGTCGTTCCGGTGAAGGGCTTGGACCCGCAGAGCATCTCGTGGCCGACGACGCCGAGTGCGTAGAGGTCGGAGGCGCCGGTTGCTGGTCGGCCCAGCGCCTGCTCGGGGCTGAGGTACGACGGTGTCCCGATCATCTCACCAGCGTTGGTGTGTCCGGCGGCGTCCATGGCCCTGGCGATGCCGAAGTCGGTGAGCTTCACGAGGCCGTCCTGGCGAACCAGGATGTTGGCGGGCTTGACGTCGCGGTGGACCAGTTGGGCCGCGTGCGCGACGCCGAGCGCCAGCGCGCACTGGCCGATCACCGAACGCACCTGGTCGGCGGGGAACCGTCCGCGTTCGCGGATGAGTCGCGACAACGGCTTGCCGTCGACGAGCTCCATGACCAGGAATGCCAACCCGTCGTCCTCGCCGTAGTCGAAGAGGGTCGCGATGTTGGTGTGGATCAGCCTCGCGGAATGCAGGGCCTCGTCGCGGAACCGAAGTGCGAACAGCTCCTCGTGGTCCGGGTCGGGCCGCATGACCTTGAGTGCGACCATGCGCTGCAGGACGATGTCCTCCGCCACCCAGACGTCGCCCATGCCTCCCGATGCGAGGCGTCCCTCGGGTCGGTACCGCCCGCCCAGGACGAGCCCTCGCTCCAGCCGCTTCACGGCGTGAGGTTCACAGGTCGCTCTGGGTGGCAGTGCGAGCCTGTGGACCGGCGGATGCGGCCTCCACGGTGTCGTGAATGACGAACACGTTGATGAGATCAGTCAGCCGGAACAGCTTCAACAGCCGGTCCTGGTTGCATACGAGTTGTAGCGAGCCGCTGCTGGCGTTGATCTTCTTGCGAGCGCCGACCAGCACGCCCAGCCCCGTTGAGTCGAGAAACTCGACTCGCGTCAGGTCGATGACGAGGTGGTGGGCGCCTTCCCGAATCAGCCCCGAGATCGCCTCTCCCAGGCTGGGGGCGGTGTACAGATCGAGTTCGCCCGCAACAGTCACGAGCGTGTAGTCGGGGGTCTCGATTGTCGTGACCGTCACGTGCGCTCCTGATCTCTGTGTCCTGGGACCAACATCCAGCAGTCAGGCTCCTCGACCGCCGAGCACCCTGGTTGGGCGGACCTTCTGGTCTGATCGATACTTATAGGTACCACATGCTGTCTCTATAGGTACTTCAAAGCAACATCTTGGGTCGCTTATTGGACGGTCCAGTCGATTGTTTTCTTCTTGGTTGGGTATCTTTGGTGTATGCCACGGCCATACGGAGACCCAGTGGAGCTCGTGACTGAGCCCATCCCAGCGCAATCCCCGTTCATCCCCATCGACGCCAAGATCGTGAAAGGGGCGGTCGCCCCCGCCTCGCCCGATCCGATTCCGGTCGTTCTGCTCCCAGGCTTCGAGTACCGGATGCGCGAATGGCGGAACCCCGACACGCACGAGACCCACTGGGTGTTGGAGCGGCGAAAGTCATCCCGGAGCGGCGAGGACGACTCCTAGCACCCTGGTCGCGCCCGACCGTTCATCGGCATGCGAGTGCGTTGCGGCCGCGTCGATCGGCGGTGGAATGGGCTAGGTCAAGATGTCACCTATCCGTGCAGCAGACCCTCTTGAGATTCGTCGCGGATAGGAACGACCGGATACGCGACTGGTGCACGTCCCAGATGCCGTCGGACACCTAACACATTGGCGAACGACGCGAGCTGGGGCGGTTCGAGTCGAAGCAGGCACCGCGTCAGGCCCCGACTTGGCAGGACTGATCGTCTCGCTGGGGCCGACAGGCGGCGGAGGGACTCACCCCTCGAACGAAGTTGCAACGGCCGATCCGCAGGCGGCACCGCGGCGCCACGGAACCTCGTCTGGAACCCGAGGCCCACCGGCGACGTTGAGGAAGGTGCGTAGCGTCTTCGACAGACGGACGCCCACTACAGCTCTGAGGAGACCTATGCGCAGCGAACTGTTCGGCACGAACCTCGAGGCATCCGGCACTGATCGCTTTGCGTTGCAGAACCCGCGCATGCTCCGGGTCGCGCTCGACGGGGACGTGATGGCGCGACAAGGTGCGATGGTCGCCTACCAGGGCCAGGTCGACTTCGCCTACCAGGGCGCGGGCGGCATGGGAAAGCTCCTGAAGAAGACCTTCACTGGCGAGGGCATGCCATTGATGAAGGTCTCGGGACGCGGCGACGTCTTCTTCGCTGACGACGCGATGGAGATCCATCTCGTCCACCTCGAGAACGACGCCCTCACGGTGAACGGAAGCAACGTCCTCGCTTTCGACTCGACCCTCGCGTGGGACATCAAGCGGGTGGAGGGGGCGTCGATGATGGCCGGCGGCGTCTTCAACACCACGTTCACCGGCACAGGGACCGTCGCCATCACCTCGCACGGCACCCCGGTCGTCCTCAACGTCGACGCGCCGACGTACGCCGACATCCAGGCAGCGATCGCCTGGTCGTCGTCGCTGACCACGACCGTACGACGCACCGCTGGCGCCGGAGCACTCATCGGACGTGGCTCGGGAGAGGCCTTCCAGCTCGGGTTCAGTGGCCAGGGGTTCGTCGTCGTCCAGGCCAGCGAGGGTCGAGTGGTGGCAGCGCACAGCCACTGATGGTGCCGCTGAGCGCCCAGCGGCGACAAGGTAATGCAGGTCCGCGCCAGTGACGGCCGCGCCATCATTGTTGAAGATCCCGCCGCCCGATTCCACGCGGACAGTCGGGCGCAGCAGTGGGGGTGGAACAGCTCAGAACGTAGGGCGGGAACGCTGGGATGCTCAGGGGTCGATGACATCGACTCCGCAGATTTTGCCCACCGGGATGTCGTGCTCGCACACAGTGCCGACCCACTCGTTGTTCGAGAAGTTGGCGTCGAAGGCGTCGGCATCGCTGACGTTGGGGACACCGCCATACGGTGGTTGACCGTTTCCGAGCATGGTGTTGTTGGTGAAGGTTGCGGGGAACACTGGCGCAGTGGCTGCCCCGTTCCGCGCGCGGATCCCGTACTGGCGGTTGTGGTTGGCGGTGTTGTCGTGCACCTGGATCCGGGGGTTGATGAGGATGATCGACACGCCGACAGCGTTGTCGGTCAACACGTTGTTCGCGACCTCGAGACTATTGACGGAGGGGACCGTCCCGGTCGTATCTCCGGTGACGGCTATGCCCAGGCCGACGGTATGGGCGCCGCCGCCGAAGCCGCTGATGACGTTGCCCGCCACGAGCGCGTTCTGCGATGTCCCCAGGCTGGTCTGGAACCTCACGCCCGCTGTTGCTCCATCGACGATGCTGTTCCCCGTGATCGAGATGTTCGAGCTGCCAGTCACGAAGAAGCCTGTGCCGTCCTGGCGGGAGCCGTTGTCGGCGAACACCGATTCCCGGGTCGACGCAAGGTCCCCGACCCCATACGCGAAGTCCGTGTGTCGGAAGGTCTCGTTGTGGTCGACCAGTCCGCCGATGAACTCCTGCCGCTGGCTGGCCATTCCCCACGTGGCTCGGCTTGGCGAGTCGCTCGGAAGATCCCCGCGCAGGCAGTTGTGGTCCACCCGCGTGGCGGCGGTGCCGTCGCTCCCGAGGTCGATGCCCAGCGAGTTCAGCCGGAACAGGTTGTCATGGACCCGCGCCCCGGCGCTGTCGGACTGCAGGTGAACGGCGGCGTCGACGGGGTTGGGCGCACCTGCGGGTGTGGTTGCCCCTTGCAGGACCAGTCCGGCCACGCTGACACCACCGGTGGCGACGGTGACCAGGTTGCCCGCCTGGCCCTGTGGTCGTTCGAGGATGGCGTACCTCGTCGGGTCCAGGTCACGGGGCTGCGACGGTGTCGTGTCGAAGCAGTCGAAACCCGCAACCGCATCAACCTGGCCGAGCAGCGTCAACGGCTTGTTGATCAGGACGAACTCGGTGTAGACGCCGGGGCAGACCCGCACTACATCACCGGTCTTTGCCTTGGTGACGGCTGCCTGGATTGACGTAAAGCGCGCCTTCCCGCACAGGTCCCCGTTCTTCTCGTGCTGGTCCCCTTCCCGGCCGTCGTCGTCCACCACAAGCGTCTTTGCCGGCCGCAGTCCCGGATTCACACCACCGACAGTCTCTGCAGTAGACGCCATGGATGTCGGCGTCGATATCGATGCGACCAGCAACACGCCGCACCCCAAAACGGCCGCATGACGTGAGAGGCGAACCCCTCGATACCTAGCGATTGCCTCCATGTTCCTCTCCTCTCAGTGGTCGCGATGTCCTCTCGGACCACCGCAGTTACAGACGGCCCGGGTGCGACGAGGACAGCGCGTACGGTGTGGATAGCCATGCTTTCGTGGCGCACCGGGCCCATCGTGACCGCGCAGACACCCGACACTGCCGCTGCCGCGAGCCTCTTCAGCCTCTGCTGACTGCCTCTTCTCGGCTGGCCGCTCAGCAGTCGAAGTCGGGCAGGCAATGACCGATGACCGTGAATCCGTCCGGGGCGAGTCCGCTGGTGACCGCTCGGCCGTACAGGTCGATCACGTCGCCGTAGGCGGGCACCGCGGCGCCGGTGGGGAAGGTGACGTCCAGGAACTGCAGCGTCGCGCCGCAGTACATCCCCGGTGGACACCAGAAGCCACCGTTGACCGTGATGGTCCGACCGCTGACGGAGTACACGGGCACTCCCGGGACCACGACTGCAGAGCCAGCTGGGAAGACGTTCGCCAGCAGCTGGCCGACGTAGGCCGAGCAGTATCTCGTCCCGCTCCAGGTGACCGCGTGGTCGCAGTCGGGCGGCGGCTGGCTGGGCGTGGGCGTGGGCGTGGGGGTGGGAGTGGCAGTGGCCGTCGGCATCGGCGTCGGTGTGGGGGTGGGAGTGGCGCGGCGTCGGCGTCGGCGTCGGGCTCAGCGTCGGCGTGGGCTTGGGCCTGCGTCCCGCGGCCTGCGCGGCGGAGTCCGTCCCCCCGGGGAGGGCTACCGCGCCGGACACGGCGAGGGCCAGCGCGACCGTCAACACCAGGACGGCTCCGGCCGTCACGACCATCCGTTGGAGGACCTCGGAGCGGGAGTCGTCACGTTGCTGCATGGGTCCTCCTCCGGAGAGAGCTGTCGCTCGATCCTCGCGAGCACCGGGTCTGACGGGAAGACGTCTGCTGATCGCAAGGTCTGATCAGCGGCCAGCCTCGGTCCTAAGATTGGGACAAGGCGGCGAACGGAGGAATCGTGCAGATCACCCATCTCCATGCCTTCCTCGCTGTCGCCGAGGAGCTCAACTTCCGGCGTGCCGCCGCGCGGGTGTTCCTGAGTCAGCCGGCGCTGTCGGCGCAGATCCGGCAGCTGGAGCACGATCTCGGGGTCCGCCTCTTCGAGCGGGACAAGCGCGGGACCCGACTGTCGGCCGACGGACGCGCTCTCGTGCCGGTCGCCCGGGACGCGCTGGCCGCGATCGCCGAGATCGAGCTCGCGGCCGGTCGCAGCCGACCTCCCCGGTCGAGGCTTGTGGTCGGGCTCCTTGCCATGGGCGTCGGCGACCTCACCTGGCCGCTGCTCCGGACCTTCCACGAGGTCCGGCCCGACGTCGCGCTCACCGTGGTGCAGCTGGGCTTTGTGGATGCGCTGTCGTCGCTGGAGTCCGGCGCCTGCGACGTGCTGCTTTCCGTAGGGCCGTTCGGGGAGTGCGGCGTGCACTCCGAGACCGTCGGCACCATGCCGGTGGATGTGGTGCTCCCGCTCGAGTATGCGATGGCCGAGGCCCCGTCGGTGCCGCTGGGCTGGCTCGCGGAGCACGTCACCATCCGCCCACCGATGTCGATGGGCCGTGCCTGGTGCGACTTCTGGTCGATGCGCGAGTACGGAGGGCATCCCGAGTTCGAGTTCGCCCAGCGGCCCCTGAACAGCATCCCCCAGCTCGTCGACGCGATCGCGGGGGCCGGCGTGTGTGGTCCCTGGCCGCGGGCGGCCGGGCTGGCCGACGCTGTCGCCATCCGGCCGCTCGACACTTCGTTCGACGCTCCCGTGCAGATCGTCACCCGGGCCCGCTCCACACCCGAGGAGCGGTTGCTCACCCAGCTCGGGCGTCGCCTGACCGAGCTATCGTCGGACAGCCCCAGCCTGCGCTGACCAGCGAGGCTGATGTGGCTCCTGGGCGCTCTGCGTGGTCGTCGGCGCGGGTCTACCAGATCGTGCTGCGCTAAGGGCGGCCCGATGACATCGTGTCGTACATCGACGGAGTGCCGCTGGTGGACCTGTGGGACGAGCTTGTGCTCCCGCGGGCGACTCGCTCAGCCTGGCAGGGCGTGGTCACCGGGGCGCCTGAGGCGAGGGTTGTCTGATGGACCCGCCGGGACGGTTGTCTCCGCTCCGGGTGCACCGGCGCAAGGCGATCGCGCGGTCATCCTCCACGACCCTAGGTTCGTGGCGCAGAGCGCTGCTCGCCGCGGCCGAGCGGATGGTCAGAGCAGGAACTCGTCCGCGTAGACGAGTCGCTGCTCCCAGACCGGGAACTGGGCGCCCAACGGGCCGGCGTCCTCGGGGGCCGGCGGGTCGCCGGGGAACGACTCCCACTCCTCGACGGTCACCCGCCAGTCAGAGGATGCGTCGGGGCTGCCGTCGGCGGGCTGCCGCAGGATCACGTCTGCCCCGGCGGCGAGTTCGCCCACCCACGCGGCGGTGAACGTCGTGGGATCGGCCGAGCGGATCGCCAGCTCCTGGGTCGTCACCGTCGTCCAGCCCAGGTCGCTGTTGAGCAGCGGATCGCGCTGCTGCAGGCGGGCCACCACCTTGCGGCTCGCGCCGACCACCTCGGCGAACGGCGTGCCGCGCCCCGGGGTGTCGCTCCAGTACTCGCGGGCGCCGACCGGGCCTGACACCACCACGCGCACGTGGGACCCGTCGGTGCGCGAGACGGACGTGGTGCGCTCCGGCGGGAGCTGCACGAAGTCGCAGCGGACCGGGGCCGAGAGGTGGCAGCTCGTCGACCGATCACGGCTGGTAGCGCGCGACGACGAGCCGTGCGAACGACCACAGGGTGGTGGCGGGGTTGAGCGCGACGTCGACGTACCAGAGGCCGCGGGCCTCGTTGTAGCGCGGCTGGTAACCCAGCACCCGCACCGGGTAGCTGGAGCCGAGCGCGGGCAGGTCGAGCGACTCGGCCGGCGCGGCGACCGGCCGGGCGGGCTCGTCGCGGTCGTCGTACCCGGTGAGGTCGAGGATGTCGTCGAGCTGCAACGGCTGCAGCGCGCGGTTCTTCACCTCGGCGGACAACCAGATCGGGTCGCCGCCGACCTTCGAGACGAAGGGGAAGCCCGACTCGTCCTCCTGGGCGGGCCCGAACGTGTCGGTCCCTGGCGCCCAGGGGTAGGCGCCGGTCCCGAGCCGGGCGCCCGGAGGGGCCAGCAGCACGGCGAGCAGCTCGCCCTCGCCCGAGGAGAACCAGGGCCGCTCGAGGTAGATCCGCACGCCGCTCCGGCGCACGTGGCGCCGCGCCATCGGCTGCTCGGGCTCGCCGCGCTTGTCCCAACGGAACAGCGGCAGGACCGAGTGCACGACCGGGGGCGCCGGCCGTGCCGACGACGGCACGTCGAGAGTGAGCGGCGCCGACAGGACCGAGCGCCCGTCGTCCAGCGGCTGATCGGGGTCACCGGCGAGCAGGGCCGGGTCGAAGTACTCGCGGAAGCGGGTCGACGCCCGGAACCGGTAAGTCACCCGCCGGTGCTTGGTGTCGGTGAACCGGTGGGTGAGGTCGTGCACGCCGACGAGTCCCACGTCAGGGACCGGCAGGACGGCCTCGAAACCGGCCAGCAGCGCAATGTCCTCGAACGGGCGGACCATCGAGCTGAACGGCGTCTCGGTCAGGGGGGTCTCGGTGTACCGGTCGAGGGTGAGGTCGTCGCTGACCTCCACCCACGCGGCCTCGCCGCTCACCGAGTCGGTCGACGGGCCGTGCAGGTCGAGGCTGCCCATCAGCGTCGCCGCGGTCTCGCCCTCGCGCCGGCGGACCGCCACGTTGACCGGCCGCGGCGCCTCCAGCGGCCGGGGCACAGCGTGGACCAGCGACCACTGCTCCGACGGCGTGAGCGCCCACAGCCAGCCGTCGACGGCGGCCTCGCGGACCTCGGGCTTGGTGGTGAACGCGCTGCTCACGGTGCGCCACGGCCCGAGCAGGTCGAGGCCGTCGCGCGGCAGCGACGAGGACACGGTCACCTTCTGCTGGTCGCCCGGAGGCAGGTCGACGTGGACCCGCCGGCCATCGACCCGCCCGTGCGTCTCGCCGTCCGTGCTGCCGGAGAGGACCAGCCTGAACGGCTCGACGCGCGGCCATGAGCCGCCGTACACCGCGGTGAAACCCTCGACGGCGAAAGGCTGGGGCAGCGCCCGGTCGAGCCCGGCCTCCGGGAACCGGAACGAGACGCCGTCGGCCAGCGGGTCGGGCAGGTAGGGCAGCACCAGGTCGTCGGTGTCGTGGACGACGTACTGCCCCGGCGCGGGTGCCTCGCCAGCCTTCAGGGGCAGCGTCTTGAGGTCGGCCTGCGGTACGGCGGCCGAGGTGACGAGGTCGACGCCGTCCTGCGCGAGACGGGGGCCGCCGGGGGAGTCGAGATCGGCGCGGTCGACGTCCAGCAGGGAGCCGTCCTCGGCCAGCGCGATCGCGAGCATGGCGTCGGCGCGCGAGAGCTCGGTGGCGCTGTCGCCGATGCCCTCGTCGAGCTTGCCGTGCAGCTCGGCGGTGAACTGCGTCGTCTTCGGCGGCGCGAGGTGCCGCTCGGCGGTCGGGTGGTACTGGCCGTGCTCGGCGGCGTACGTCGCCGGGTCGGTCACGGTGATCGCGCCGGTGGCGACGTCCTGGGTGACGCCGCTGCGGACCACCATCACCTGCAGCGACTCGCCCTCGCCGTGCGGCCACCGGGCGACCGCGGCGGGTGGCTGGACCGGGTCCCACCGCAGGAAGGGCACGGGCCTCGTGACGGTCTTGAGCGCCTCGACCGCGACCTCCGACAGGCTGCCGGAGAGGCCGAGGTGCGCCAGGTGCGCCGCGACCAGCGGTGACAGGCTCGCGGCGTCGGCGCGTGCGGTGTCGGCGAACAGGGGCTGGGTGGTGTCGGTGACGGCCTGCGCGGCCAGCGAGTCGACCAGGGCGCGCCGTGACACGTCCACCCCGCGTCCTGGTGCGACCTGGCGCAGCCGGGTCAGGTCGGGCATCCGGCTCACCAGGACGTCGCGCACGACCGTCGTCCAGCACGAGCTCGGCCTCGGCGTCGGGTGCGACCCCCAGCGCGCGGGTGGCGAGCATGGTCGCCGTGGTCTCGCGCAGTGCCGCGCTCCACAGCGGCGCGCCGTCCGACAACGCGGTCAGGGGCGTCACCTGCCCGAGCTGCTCCAGCGTCGCGGTGAGGTCGTCGGGTGCGACGGGCAGGGCCGGGCCGGGTGCGGGGCGGACGTTGCCGGCGAGGTCGACCTGCCAGGCGCGGAACGCGTACGAGCGGCCGAACCGCAGCCTGGGCAGGGTGCCGCTCCTTGACCCGATGGCGGAACCGGAACGGGTGGGGCGAGGTGCGCGCGTGCGGGTCGGGGGAGTCGGCGTCCTCGACGATCTCGGTGCGCTTGTCGTCGACCGGCATCGCGGCGTACTCGTCCGGCGTCGCCGGCCGGATCCGCCTGCCGGGCCGCGGCGCCGACAGGCTCCAGCCCTCCCAGCCGAACATCGCCTCGTGGACGTAGACGGGCTTGGTGTCGTCGGCACCGGGGTGGTGGTGGCGGAGGTGCCCTGGATGAAGCCGTCGTTGTCGAGCTCGACGATCTCCTGGTCGCGATCGTCGGTGAACAGGGTGCGCCGCGAGTGCAGCGAGTGCCAGGTCCCGGCGTGCTCGTCCCACACCTCGACGCGCATCCCGCGGGTGACGTCCTCGGTGGCGAGCTCGTCCGTGAGCTCGTCGCTGCTGCGGAACGTAGCGTCGTACCCGTTCTGGGTCGAGACCCGTTCCTTGCTGGCGGCGCCCTGGCCGGTCGCGGGCCACGGTCAGGCCGGGGGAGCGGAGGGCGGGGTTGGCGGCGTCGATGTCGTTGCCGTTCTCCTCCACGTGCTTGATCCGCGGGATCGACCAGAGGAACCGGTCGGTCTTGAGCGCGCTGCCGTCGGCGTCGATGTCGACGCACGGTGAACCGCTTCTCGTCGCCGAGCGCGAGGGCGCCGTCGTGCCAGTCGGAGGTGCCCGGCACGGTCACGAGGGCGCCGTCGGTGGTGCGCTGGCAGCGCACCCGGGTCCGCTTGCACGTGGCGCCGTCGACCGTCGATCACGCCCTGCAGCCACCGGGCCCGGCCCAGCCGCTCGAGGTCGTCGACCACCAGGTCGATCACCAGCCCGAGCCGGCGCAGCAGCTCGCGGGTGGTCGCCGAGCACGGTGACCCGCTCGTGGAACTCGCCCTCGCGCGCGGGCAGCGGCTCCGGCCGCGCATCAGGGTCGGGTCGCTCGCGGTACTCCTGCTGCTCCAGCGACTCCGGCCGCTCGTAGAAGCGTCGCGCGAGGTGCAGCTCGTAGACCGCTCGCGCCACCAGGTCGACTCCGGCGACGGGTCCGCCCCGCGGAGGGCCGTCGGGGCCGCCCTTGGCCAGCCAGTCGTCCATCAGCTCGGTGCCGAGCGACTCGTCGTAGACCCGGCGCACCTCCCGGTTGTGCTGCGACTCGGGAAAGCGGGGGTCGTACCGCGTGAACTGCTCGGCGAACCGCAGCATCGCGGCGCCGAGCGGGTGCTCGTCGACGCTGGGCGGCTTGGTGGGCGAGGCGAGCACGCGTCGCCGCCTGCAGCACCTTCGCGAGCGTGGTGACGTTGCGGACGTCGAACGAGTGCACCCGCCGGTCGCTCCAGTCGGGCAGCGGCTCGGCGCCCACCGGCGTGGCCGGGTCGAAGAACCGACTCCAGAGCCCGGCCTCCACGCGCGGATCGCACCCGGCTCTCGATCACCCCGTCCTGGTCGCGGAGCGTGATCGTCGCGCGCGGCCAGCGACGACTCCCAGTCGGCGAACGTCGGGAAGTCACGAAGGGTCGCGTCGGGGTCGGTCGTGGTCAGTCGCGGCGCCACGAACAGCGACACGTGGACGTCGTCGGGCCGCGTCGAGTGCGGCAGGGCCAGCACGATGAAGGACTCGGCATCGCCTTGCTCCTCACACCGTCTCGGCGGCGAAGGCCGAGGCGTAGTCGGTCCAGGCTGCGACGTACCGCTCTCCGCGCCGAGGATCTCGCGGAACGACGGGTCGCCGTTCGAGCCGGCGAACTGGCGCTCGGCGCTGATCTTCACCGTGCCGGAGAAGAAGAACACGTCGACCTCGACGGTGATCGTCGCGCGGCCGATCATCTTGCCGGTGTCGAAGTGGTAGATCAGCTCGATGTAGAGCTCGATCGAGGCGCTGATCAGGCCGAGCACGTCGACCTCGCCGCGCAGCCGGAAGTAGCCGGTGAGCGAGCCCTTCTCGCCCTCGAGCCGGATGTAGAGGCCGATCGATCGCCGAGATCGAGCCCGAGGCGACGCCGAGGTCGACCGAGAGGCACGCCGTCGCCTCGAGCCCGACCTCGAGGACGTCGAGGCCGTCGGGCGCGACGCGGATCAGGAACCAGCCGCCGCCGCCGAGGCACATCACCGTGAGCGTGAACGGCCGCTCGCGGGTGCAGAAGTTGAAGCCGACGGTGACCGACTTGCCGAGGAACGGGATCGAGACGTCGGCGCCGAGCGAGATGTTCGAGAGGTTGAAGACGCCGATCGCCACGATCGGCAGCGCGAGCGTGAAGCCGGCCTTGGCGCCCTCGGGCGAGACCTCCATGTACGGCGGGTCGCTGAACCCGTCGAACGGGATCAGCTCCTTGATGGTCTCGACGAAGGACAGCAGCCCGAGGAACTCGATGTCGCCGAGCACGACGTCGATCTCGGGCTTGCCGCTCGAGCCGGCCTTGAACGACATGTGGTCGAACGGCACGCGCATCAGCGGGTCGGTGCCGAAGCAGCGTCAGCGAGAAGTCGCGCAGCTCGGCCGCCACCGAGACCTTCGAGTCACCCGCTGCGCTGACCCGGCCGTCGACCGAGAGCACGAGATGGTCGGACTCCGACGGGTCGAGGGTGAAGATCGGGAAGTCCTCGGGCCAGTTCTGCAGCCGGGGCTTCCAGTCGAAGCGGAAGGTCAGCTCCTGCGACTCGATCAGGTCGCGGACCTGCTGGAGCACCGCGAGCAGCCCGGCCGCGTCACGAGCGAGCGTCCCGACCGTGTCGGCGTACCGACGCAGCGTGTCGCGGACCAGCGGCGGCAGCAGGTCTGCGGCGTCGTTGATCGCGGCCAGGGCGGGCGTGGCCGCCGCGGTCACCGCGTCGGCCCGTACGAGCAGGTCCGCGTCCCCGTCCGGCCCGCCGGCCACCAGCGCTTGGGCCGCGTCGACCAGGTCGTCGATCAGGTCGGCGGCGAGCTTGGCCTTGGCCAGCGCGTCCGCTGCCTGGGTGCTCAGCGCGGCGCTCTTGTCCTTTGCCCGCTTCACCAGCTGCTCGGCCTCGCGAACAGCGTCCTCGACGGTGCGAGCCAGACGCTCGACGTCCCTCACGAACTGCGCGGCGCGACCGAGGGTGTCGCTGACGACGTCGGGGATGACCCCGGCGTCCTCGAGCAGGTCGATCAGGTCGATCAGCCCGAACAGCTTGGGGAACGCCCCAGCGAGGAACTGCTCGGGGTCCAGCTTCCCCGACACGGCGCTCGCGACGTCGCCCACCGGACCGGTGTTGACCGACAGCGCCCGGATCGGCAGGTTCGGGGCGAGGAAGCCGCCGGCCTTGTCGCTGCCGCTCCCGCCGCCCCCGAACGCGAGGGCCGTCGGCTCGGAGGTCGGGTCGGCAGCCCCGGTCTGACCGCCGGCGCCTTCGATCACCTCGGCCCAGACGTCGCCGGCGCCGCCGAGCCCGCCGCTGACGTACGGGTCGCGGTAGCGGATCGCGAGGGGGCCGGTCGGGGAGAGCCGCTGCACTGCGGGCAGCACGACCTGCGCCGCCGTCAGGGTCGGGTCGCTGCCACCCAGCCGCGCGGCGCCGCGCAGGTAGATCCGCTGCGGTCTCGAGCCGGGCGTCCGGCAGGTCCTTGGTCTTGGGCACGAAGGCGATGTTCTGGCCGAACGCGTCGACCACCCGTCGGCTGTCTGCGAGGTAGATCCCGTCGACCGCCGGGTCCTTGGTGGGGCCGTTGTAGGCCTCGTTCACCCACAGCAGCGGCGTGTGCAGCTTGCCGGGCTGGGCGTCCTTGTCACCGGTCTCGAGGGTCCACACGAAGTCGGTGCCGCCGACCTGCGGCCAGAACAGGGTCGAGATGCCCGAGGTGACGCTGGTGCCGGGGAACGTCGTGGCAGTCGGGAAGTCGATCGGGGGCGTGACGAGCGGACGCACGCTGACCTGGCTGTACGGCAGTCGCCGCTCGCCGTACGTGCGGGTGCGCTGCCCGACGACGAGGAACATCCGCTGGTAGAGACCGGCGTACGACGGCGACGTCGTCTTCAGCTTGCGCTCGGTCACCTTGACCAGCGCGCACAGGTGGCCGAACGGGTAGAGGTAGCCGGGGTAGACGACGCGGACGTACTGGTCGCGACCCATGGGGGCGACGTGGTCCCACGCGAGGATCGACTGGAGCTGACCGGCCGAGTAGGGCTTGGAGTCCCACTCGCCGTGCAGGCGGAGCCAGGCCCCGAGCGACGACATCCAGAGCGCCTCGGCCGCCGACCGGCCGCGGCTCGACGCCCTTGCGGTCCGCCACCCAGGTCTCGGAAGTCTGGCGTACCAGCATGTGGCGGTCGAGTCCGTCGAGCGAGCCGAGGAACGGCTCGGCGGAGGCGGGGTTGGCCGGGTGCTGCAGCGGATATGCGGCGCTCTCGTCGTGCGACTCCCATCCGGCGGCGCGGTCTCGGTCACGTGCCCACACCGCGCGGACCACGCGGTGGGCGGCGTCGTCCTCGTCGGGCTCGCCGCCGTCGGCCGTGGGTGCGTTGGCGAGCCGGGTGTGCCACAGCTCGACGTGACCCTCGGCGTCCTCGGCGGCGCACCGGGCCGATCGCGTGGGTGAAGCGGGCCTCGCTGGTCGGCGAGAGGATCAGCCGGAACGGTGCCTCGATCGACGTCTGGTCGACGGCGGGCCGCTCGCTGAGGTCGTCGAGCCGGTAGCGGATGGGGTCGATCTCGATGTCGGGCCGGGTCCAGCCGTTGCCGGGCGCGAGGATCGAGTCCTCCGGGAGCTGCGTGCCTGCGACGACGACGGGCGTCGCGTCGCGCCCCGCTGCGCGCAGCCGGGCCAGGTTGCGGTTGACGTCGGCGATCCCCGCGGCGGTGCCCAGGTCCGGGGCCCGGTTCGACCGCAGCCAGCCCTTGGGCGCGTTCATGATCACCGGGCCCGTGTCGCGCAGCTCCGCCACCAGCCCGTCGCCGAGGTGCAGCACCGGGCTGCCGCCGATCAGGATGGGGATGATCCGGAACGGCCGGTCGCCGCTGACCGACGGGGCCAACCCGGGTGGCTCGCCCTTGGGGTGCAGGTTCAGCGGCAGCCGCTTCATCGCAGTGAGGATGCCCTCGGTCGAGAACTCGACCGGCTCGCCGAGCATTCGGAACACCAGCCGCGACCCCCGCGCCGGACGGAACTGTGCGACCGGCGCGCTGGTGCCGGCGGTCGCGAGCGTGGCCTGCTTCGGGTCCACGACCTGCGGGGCGTCCCCGGGCCGCCGCTGAGGGTTGGCGACGTAGTTGGGGGTGGCGACCGTCTCGTAGATCGCCTCCTCGTGCGCGTGCTGGAACGCGAAGTCAGCGACGAGCAGCCCGTCGCTGCCCTCGGTCGGCCTGATCGTCGGGGCGCCCGCGCCACCGCCGACGAGCTCGCAGTCGACGAACGTGCACGAGAGGTGTACCAGGTCATCGGGGCGGACGACGTCGACCTTGATGCCCTCGACGTCGGGCCGCCCACCGCCCCACCACCACGGGGTGTCGTCGAACGGCGAAAGTTGAACCAGCCGCAACCCGGACATGAACCGGGTCGGACCGAGTCGACGCATGACCCTTCGGCGTGGACGAGGGGGCATCGTTCCCTCCAACGGTTGTTCCCGGGCTTACGAGACCTCTGGCCGACCCTAGTCCCGTCGTGGCCGGGACGGTCTAGTCACTTCGGGCCGTATTTGCTGGGGTCCGAATCAGCGTCCTGGCACGCTACGGCGGCCAACCCGACATGTAGACATACCCGCTGTGGCGCTGGTTTCAGTGGTCCGAAAGGAACGCTGGCTCCGACGACGCCGACGGCCACCGCATCGCTCGGGCCCAGCCTCTGGGCGAGCCCGGCTTGCGCCCGCCCGGCTGCGCTGACTCGATGGGATGCTTCTTCCGCCCACTCGACCGCAAGCTGCGCGCGATCGACGAACTCGCCACCGCGTCCGGGACAACGTGCCTTCCCGACGACCGTGCGGCAGCGCGAGAATCCGCGGGGGCTGATCGGCCGGCGGACAGTATGCCAAGATCGCAAGTCATGACCTCCTGGCGTAGCACCGCATCGACTTCAGCGCAGGAGGACCTGGACGGTCTCCTCAACCTCGTGCTGCCCTTGGCCCAAGAGCTGCTCGGCAAGAACGGGCGGTTCTATCCCTTCGGCGCCTCGGTCTCGACCGCCGGGGAGGCGTCGCTCAACGCGTCCGACGCAGGATTGGGAGAACACCCGCAGCCGAACCGGGTCCTGGCCGGCGTGTACGACGGAGCACGTGCCACCGCGGCTGAGAACCGGGCAGCGGCGTTCGTCTCCGACGTCCTCATCAAGGGGTCCGACGCAGTTCAGGTCGAGCTCGAGCACCGGGACGGCATCGCCCTCGTCGTGCTGGTGCCGTACAAGCCCGCAACTCTCAAGAGGGTCCCGACCTTCAGGGACATGAGCGTCGCACCTGGAGAGCCGCGGGTCTGGATCGCCAGCTAGGCGTCAAAGGTTCTATGTGGGCCGTCCCTGTCAAAGGCAGGGTGAGGCGTCCGTCCCCGTTGGTGGGGGCGGGCGTGTCTAGACGCCGGCGACGTAGGCGGTCAGGAAGTGGACTCCGTGCCTGTCGAGGTTGCCGCGGGCGGGCGAAGTGCTCGGTCGTTCGTGGGTCGGCGTGGCGGGCCCGGATCTGGGCGTCTCGGAGCGGGACGCCTGCGTCGGCGAGGCAGGCACCGCAATGAGCCCGGGACGAGCGCTGTGCGCGTAGGTTGAATCGGTGAGGCCACCAGTCCGACGTCCGGTCCGCATCGCGATCGTCGACGACTACGACGTGGTGGTGCAGGGTCTGGCGCGGATGTTCGAGCCGATGCGTGACCGGATCGATGTGGTCGAGGTGTCCACCAACCAACCGGGGGTGGCGCGAGTGGACATCGCGCTCATCGACTCGTTCGCTCTGACCAGGGACGTGAACGAGGTGCTGGCCGAGGCCAACGCGGAGCGCTACGTCTTCTACAGCTGGAGTCTGGAGCCGGACCTCATCGAGACGTGGGCCCGGTTCGGGGTCGTGGGTTTCCTGGACAAGAGGCTGACGGCGAACGAACTCGCCGACGCGCTCGAACGGATCCACCACGGCGAGACCGGGGTCGCCAGCGCCGACTATCCACCGTCGCCCGACTTCGACCTGGGCGACTGGCCCGGCCGCGACTACGGGCTCAGCGCCCGCGAGGCGGAGGTGATCGCGCTGATCACGCAAGGGCTCGGCAACGAGGAGATCGCAGCCGCGACCTACATGAGCATCAACACCGTCAAGACCTACATCCGCACGGCGTACCGGAAGATGGGCGTGGACAGTCGGACCCGGGCCGTTCTGTGGGGCGTCGACCACGGGTTCCGCCCGGACAGCATCGCAGCCAAGGCACCCGACAAGGTGCAGCCTCGTCAGTGAGGGGCACGCTCAAGCGCCCGGGTCGCGGCAGATGCGGACACCGGCGAAGCAGAACGCCCGAGTGAGAATGGATCCGGCGCGCTGAGCGTAGATTGAGTTGGTGGAGCCACCAGTGCGCCGACCGGTCCGGATCGCCATCGTCAATGACTACGACATCGTGGTCCAGGGTCTGGCGCGCATGTTCGATCCGCTCAAGGAACGCATCGAGGTGGTCGAGGTCTCCACCAACAAGCCCGGGGTGGAGCGAGTGGACATCGCGCTCATCGACTCGTTCGCTCAGACCAGGGACGTGAACGAGGTGCTGGCCGAAGCGAACGCGGAGCGGTACGTCTTCTACAGCTGGAGTCTGGAGCCGGACCTCATCGAGACGTGGGCACGGTTCGGGGTCGTGGGTTTCCTGGACAAGAGGTTGACGGCGAACGAGCTCGCCGACGCCCTCGAGCGGATCCATACGGGCGAGAGCGGGGTCACCAGCGCCGACTATCCGCCCTCGGTCGACTACGACCTGGGCGACTGGCCCGGCCGCGACCACGGGCTCAGTGCCCGCGAGGCGGAACTGATCGCGCTGATTACCCACGGGCTGTCCAACGAGGAGATCGCCGCCCGTACCTACATGAGCATCAACACCGTCAAGACCTACATCCGCACGGCGTACCGGAAGATGGGCGTGGACAGTCGGACCCGGGCCGTTCTGTGGGGCGTCGACCACGGGTTCCGCCCGGACAACATCACCGCCAAAGCACCCGACAAGGTGCAGCCTCGTCATTGAGAGCGCGCTCGCAGTCATAGCGCAATTCTTCCGTTGGACTTAGCGCGGACGTCACCCGACTCGGGTGACGAGAGGGATCAGCCTGGGCCAGGAGACTGGCGAACAAGCTCCGCGGCGAGGCACCCGCACATCGGCTGACGAATGTGTTTCAGCCGGCGCCGACACGCGCCGGAAGGATCGTCGCACCCTCATCGCTCAGGGCGTTCACAGGAGTGGGCCGGGTCCCGGTGTGCGGGGTAAGGATGGGTGAGAAGGGCTTGCCTTGGCCCAACTGACCGGCGGATGCTGTCAAGCATGGGTGGTAAGCCTGGACGCCGAGCCCGCGGGTCATCGACAGCACCCCGCTGGGACAGGGCTGGTCGAGCCCGGCCATTGCGGTGCCTACTGGGCTTTCACAAGTGGGCGCCGCAGCACACGCCGGACGGTGAGCAGTACGTCGAATGCGTGCGTTGCCTGAAGAAGTCTGATCCGTCCCAGCCCTTCCCCCCGCACTCAGGTGCGATCTGATCCCGAACGTGACGCCCACTCGTGGTCGCCGGCCCCCGACCGGTTGGAGGAGGTTGCCTGATCACCTCAGACTTCTGCTGACGACAACACGCTAGGCAACCTCAAGCCGGGTCGGCTCATCGAGATCCCGTGCGGATGAGCTCGTAGTCCGCGAGGTCGATGCGAGCTGCCTGGCGGCGGTACCGGTAGGGGCTTGTCGGCCAGTTGTGGGTGTTGTTGCCGTGCTCGTCCAGGTACCAGCTGGTGCAACCGGTGGCCCACACCCCGCGCCGCTGGCGGGTGCGGATCATGTCGGAGAACGCCTGCTGAGCCTCGGGGCGGACCTCGAGCGCCGTGCCTGGCTCCCGGTCCAGCACGGCGAGCGCGCTGACGACGTGATCGGCCTGGGCTTCGAGCATGTAGATGATGGAGCCCGACCCGAGGTTGGTGTTCGGGCCGTAGATCAGGAACAGGTTCGGGAAGTCGGCCACCGAGATCCCCAGGTGGGCGCCCACGACGTCCGCGTCCCAGGTCTGCTGGAGGGTGCCGCCGCTCCGTCCGATGATGTCCAGACCTTGCGCGAAGGTGTCGGTCTCGAAGCCGGTCGCGAAGATCATGACGTCTGCATCGTGCTCCCGCTCGCCGTCCGGCGTGCTGGTGACCACACCGTGTGGGCTGACCCGGACGATCGGTGCGGTGGTCAGCTCGACGTCCGGGCGGTCGAAGCACTGGTGGAAGTCACTCGAGATGAGCAGCCGCTTGCAGCCGGGCTGATCGCGTGGGGTGAGCGCATCGCGCACCTGCGGGTCTCGGACCGCGCCGGCGAGGGCGCGCCGGTGATAGCTCGCGAGCGGGCTCAGCAGTGCCGGCCACCGCCAGAAGCCGAGCCCGAGAGCCTCGAACGAAGCGGAGATCGCTCCGCGTGCCGCGCGTGGCAGCAGCGGAAAGCGCTCGTAGAGGCGTCGGAGACGCTTCCCGTACACGCTGTCCGGCTTGGGCAGGACGTAGTGCGCGGAGCGTTGGAACACCGTCACCTGGGCAGCCCCGTCGACGATCTCGGGCAGCACTTGTACGGCGCTGGCGCCGGTGCCGATGACCGCTACGCGCTGGCCCTCCAGCGAGATGTCGTGCTGCCAGCGGGCGGTGTGGAACGCGGGGCCCGCGAAGGTCTCCAAGCCGGGGAGCTGGGGCACCTTGGGCACGCGCAGCTGTCCGGTCGCGACGACCAGGACCGTCGCCAGGACGGCGCCACCGCCGGCCAGGGTCAGCCGCCACCTCGAGCCCTCCCAGACCGCGCTCTCGACCTTCACTCCCAGCTCGACCCGGTCGGCGATGCCGCCCTCGTCGACGCATCTGCTCAGGTACTGCGCGATCTCGGGACCGGGGGCGAAACGGCGGGACCAGTCGCCGCGTGCGAAGGAGTAGCTGTAGACGTGTGACGGGGCGTCGCAGGCGGCACCCGGGTAGGTGTTCGCGTGCCACGTACCCCCGACGCCGTCCGCCTCGTCGAGCACGACGAAGTCCTGCTGCCCGTCGCGCGCGAGCTTGAGGGCGACACACAGGCCGCCGAAGCCGGCGCCGATGATGGCCGTCTTCACGGTGCGTTCGTTTCGACTCGACATGCGCTCGACCTTCGGAAGGCACTCGTTGACGTTGCGGAGAACGACGTCACCATATGGGCCCAGGTCACGGGCTGGTTGCGTAGGCTGCCGCCGCGACTGCCCGCAGAGCCCAGACCGACGGGTGACCGACCTCCAGGTCTCAGGGCCCGAACACTCGCGCTCGGCCGGCAGGCCCGACGAGCACGCCCGTTCGACCGCGGCCAGCGAGCCACTGCTGGGCGTCCGCCCCGAGGACGTACGCCGCGGTGGCGTCGATGTCGGCCCACGTCAGGTCGTCGCACACCACGGTCACCGAGGCCCAACCGGTTGCCGGGCGACCGGTGCGAGGGTCCACGATGTGGGTGCCGCGGTGAGTGAGGCCGGAGGTCGCGACGGCTCCGTTGCGGACCGGGACGACGGCCACGGTCCGGACCGGGTCGATCGGGTCCTCGACGCCGATCCGCCAGCCCGGCGAGCCGTCGGCCCTGGTCGTGCAGACCAGGTCGCCGCCCGCGGACAGGCAGACGTCGGTGTCGGCGAGGCCGTCGAAGGCGGAGAACGCGCGTTGGACGGCCCACCCCTTCACGACCCCGCTCGGGTCGAGGAGGCCCGCTGTGCCGGTGCCGACCCGCCAGACGTCGAACGCTCCGTGGGACTCGACCCGCGCCCGTTCGGCGAGGTCGAGGACCTCTCGTACGTCGGGGGGACACCGCGCGACCGTGACCGTGCCCTGTCCGAGCCGCGCGATCCAGCTGTCGTCGCGGAAGGTCGAGAACGTCTGGTCGGCGTGACGGAGGATACGGACGGCCTCGTGCCAGGCGTCCTCGGCGTCCTGCGATCCCGCGGTCCGGCCGCGCACCGCGAGGCTGATGGGCATACCCATGACGTGCTCGACGCGGCGTACCGATGCGCTCGCGGTCATCACGGTCAGATCCCGGCCTGGTCGAGTGCGCTTTGGAGCGACTGGACGTAGCCGCCGCTCGTGATGGTCGCCCCGGAGACCATGTCGATGTCGGCGCCCTGCGCGTTGATGGTCTCCTGGGTGAGGATGGGCAGTGCGTAGGAGTTGATCTCCTGGTCCTTGCCGTTCCCGCTCGGGTACTGCAGGACGGTCACGTTCGAGACCTGGGACCCGGTGACCTCGAGCTGGACCTGGACCGGTCCCCAGGTCGTCTGCGCGACCTGACCGGTGACCGTGCGGGTGGTGGAGCCCGAGCCGGTGGTGGAGGACCCGCTGGTCGCGCCGCTCGTGTCGGTGCCGTCCCCACCACCGCTGCCACCGGACGAGCCACTGGTGGCCTGGGGAGCGCTGGCACTGTAGGAGCCGGCCTTGGCCGTGCCGGGCGACGTCGTGGCCATCGTGCCCGAGGTGGAGGTGTGGTAGCCGAACAACAGCACCACCGCGGAGAGGGTGCTGAGGGCCCAGAGGCTGATTCGCTTCATCGTGTCACCACGCAAACGTCTCGAGGTGGAGCCGCTCGTCCGGGAGCCCGGCGGCGGTCAGGGTCGCACAGACGAGGTCGGTCCAGGGTTCCGGGCCGCACACGTACACGTCGCGATCGGCGACATCGGGGATCCAGCGCCGCAACGCGGTGAGGTCACTGGCCGTCCCCACAATCGGCCCGAGCCACGAGTCGGGGGACCTGCGACGGCCCGGGACCCGCAGCACCTGGAGCCCCCGTCGGGTGCTGAGGTCGTCGATCTCGGCGGCGAACAGCGGAGTGTCGGTGAAGCGCTCGACGTAGATCGCGTCTCCTGGCGCGTACGAGAGTCCCTCGGCCAGGGCTCGTAGCGGTGTGATGCCGACGCCGGCACCGATGAACGCCAGCCGGGGTCGGGTCCGCGGCCGGCTGGTGAGCCTTCCGTACGGTCCTTCGACGATGACCCGGGTGCCCGGTCGGAGCCCGCGGGTACGCCGGCTTCCGTCGCCGACGTCCCGGACGGTGAAGCGCAGGCTCTGCCCGTCGGGAGCGGCCGACAGGGAGTAGGGGTTGCCCCGCGTCCAGCCGGCTCCGGTGAGGAACCGCCACGTGAAGAACTGGCCTGCCTCGGCGCTCAGCGCGTCCAACCGGCGACCGGTCACGACGACTGTGCGCACGCCGGCGCCCTCGTCGACGACCGCAGCGACCCGGAGCCGGTGCCGCAGGTTGACCATCAGTGGCACGCCGAGTCGCCACACCAGGACGGCTGCTGCGGCCAACGCCCACGCCGACCACCAGAAAACGGTCTTGGCGGGGGAGTCGGTGAACTGCTGCCCCGTCCAGAGCTGGTGCGGAAGCGCGAGCCCCACCCCGAGGTAGGCGTAGAGGTGCATCAGGTGCCACGACTCGTACCGGAGCCTGCGCCGGGCTGCCTTCACGCTGGTCACGACCACCATCACCAGGCACGCCGTCCCGGCGGCGGCCAGCAGCATGCCCGGGTAGTCGACCGTCAGGTCCCACAGGGTGGCGGGGACCGCAGTCACCTGCATCGCGCCGTACCCGAGGGTGATGGTGACGATGTGGAGGAGCATCAGATTGAACGACGTGAAGCCGACAGTTCGGTGGATGCGTGCCAGGCGATCTTGACCGAACGCCCGCTCGAGGACCGGGACGCGTGCCATCAGCACGACCTGCGCCAGCAGGAGCACGGAGGCGACCAGACCACTGATACGTCCCGCCGACGTCATGGAGTCCGTCAGGTGCGCCATGTCCTGGAGGCCGTTGTCGGCGACCCACCAGTACGTCACCAGCAGAAGGCTCAGCCACAGCACCGACCCTGCTGCCGTCCGCACGGCCTGGTCGAAGCCGACACGTGCCCCCAGCGTCCGCTCGGGGCGACGCGTGACAGCGCGGCTGACCCGGGTCGCGGTCATGTCCGCACCTTCGATCTCATGGGCCCTCCCCAGCGTCCTCGGTCATCAGCGTGGGCTCCGGCGGTGGTAAGGCGCTGTGTCGCTCCTGTGGAAGCTCTGTGAGTGGGTTCGTCGGCCGTATTCACCGCCCGATTGCGAACAGTCGCCCCAACGCCACATGCTGGGTGCATGCCGGACGACAGAGCGCCGACGCTCGTACGAGCGGAAAAGCGGAAGTGGGACCAAACCGTCTCGGCGGTGGACATCGCGTCTCGGCTGGCGGCTCCCGAAGGCACCACGGTCTGGTTCGTTCGCGGAGGTGGTCGGCGAGAGCGCCCGGCCAAGGGTGCGACTGAGGTCGTCGGTGGCGATGAGCTGTGGGTTGCGGTCCCCGGCGAGTGGTGGGTCCTCTGTGGCTACGTGGATGCGACCGGGTTCCTGAGCGGCTACAAGGTTCATGCGTCGGCTCCCTTCGAGACGCCGCCCAACGACGACGAGGTTTCTTGGGTCGACCTCGACCTGGACTTCGAGGTCGTCGGCGACCATCTAGCACTCTTGGACGAGGATGAGTTCCACACCCATGCGCGCACGATGGCCTATCCCCAGGACGTGGTGCGGGGCGCGTGGTCGGGCATCGCGACGATCGCGGCGCGGTACACCAACGGCGACTGGCCGTTTGACGGATCGATGCAGGAATGGGTGGACACCGCGCGGCGGTGACCACCCGCGATCGGCGCGCTCGGTCGGAGCGAGCCCCGGTCGTCGTCCCATGCGGTCTCGAGGGTCGACGCGACGGCTGCCGTCTGCTGGGTCATCAGGTGACGGTTTCCTGCTGTGCCTGCCAACGTGGAAGCGTCGCCCGATCGGGTTCGCTCCGATCGACGATGCGCAGCGCGACGTACAGCAGGCCGAGCCAGGCGATGGCGATCAGCCATGACGCGAGGACATCCGTCGCCCAGTGGTAACCGAGGTAGACGCGGCTGGCGCCGACCGCAAAGGCCAGCAGGACTGCGGTCCCGACTACGAGCGGTCTCCATCGCGCAGCGAGACGCGGAAGCAGCAACCAGACGATCATGGACAGGAACACCGCCGAGAACAGCGTGTGCCCGGACGGGAACGAGTAACCGTGATCGACCGGCCCGAGGAGGTCGGCTGCTCCCGGTCGTGCCCGCATGACCAGGTGCTTGATGCCGAGCACGAGCACAGCGGAGCCGCACATCGCGACGGCGAGGACCACGGCTTCACGGCGACGCCGGGCGAGCAGCAGGCCCACGATGGTGGACAGCGACAGGAGCGCGATGCTGACTTCGCCGCCGGCCCCGCTGGCAGCCTGGGCGAGCGAGGTCCAGGCCTCGTCGCGATGGGCGACCACTGCAGTGGCGATCGACGTGTCCTTCGCGGCCACCCCGTCCCCCTCGAGTGCTGAGTCGGCCAGCGCGACCGTCGCCAGGGCGCACGCGACCACGATGCCACCGATCAGCCAGGTCGCCAGCCGTGGCTGCGTGCGGAGCCTCGATCGAAGGAGCGCGACACCGGCCGGCGCGAGTGAGAGGACCACGATCGCGATCGTCATCAGCTCGATGTGGGCGTTGACGAATGCGATCCCGCCGAAGAGGTACCCGGCCGCCAGCATCGAGGCGCACCAGGCGACGGCGCCGACGGCGTTGTAGACGAGGAACCTGCGGTACGGCATCTGTCCCGCACCTGCTGCCGGCGGGGTGAAGGTGCGGGCGACAGGAACGAACCGAGCCAGGATCACGGCGCGCGGGCCGTGGCGGTCGAAGAAGCCCGACGCACGCTCGAGGTGCGCTGGGTCCAGCAGACGTGACTGCGGTCTGCTCAGCAGTCGCGGTCCCACGCGATGGCCGATCAGGTAGCCGACCTGATCTCCCGCGAAGGCCGCTACCGACACGACTACGACGACCGCCCCGATCGGCATCCCGATGACGCCGTGCGCCACCAGCAGCCCGGTGGTGAAGAGCAAGGAGTCACCCGGCAGGAAGAAACCCGCCAGCAGGCCGGTCTCGGCGAACACGACAGCCATCACGATCACGACCGCGAGCGGTCCCATCGACGTCAGGAGGGAGTCGATCGTCCCCGTCATGCCTGGACCCTTTCGCCGCGAGGTACGAGGCCTGTCGGCGGGCTGACGAAGCGCCAGGTGAAGACACGCCAGAGCGCCTCGACGGCAATGGCCGGGGTCATCTTCGAGGTGCCTTCCTGGCGCTCGACGAAGGTGATCGGCACCTCGACCAACCGCAGACCCGAACGGGAGGCACGCCAGGTCGTCTCGACCTGGAACGAGTAGCCGGACGCGTCGGTGCCGTCCGCGGCGATTGCGGCCAGCACGCCGGGTCGATAGGCGCGGAAGCCGGCGGTGCAGTCGAGGACCGACAGACCTAGCAGCAAGCGCACGTAGGCATTGCCGACCCGAGAGATCAGCTGTCGGTGCCACGGCCAGTTCACCGTCCGGCCGCCGGGCACGTAGCGCGAGCCGATCGCGACGTCGGCGTCCCGGAGCGCGGCGACCAGGCTGCCGACAGACTCAGGTGGGTGAGAGCCGTCGGCGTCCATCTGGACGACGACTTCGTAGCCGTGCTGCTCAGCCCACGCGAAGCCGGCCCGGTACGCCGCGCCGAGTCCGTCCTTGCCGCCGCGCTCGAGGAGCAGGACCCGGTCGCCGTACGACGCCTGGGCTCGGACGACAGCACCGGTGCCGTCGGGGCTCGCGTCGTCGACCACGAGGACGTGGAAGGTGTCCAGGTCGGGGGCTTCCTGAATCCGTTCCAGCAGCCCGGAGATGGTGCGGGCCTCCTGGTAGGTCGGGATGACGATCAGGTCCATGCTTCGACTGTGGGCCGGTGAACCTGTCAGGAACCTGACCGTCAGACACCCGAGGCGCTGATCAGCTCGAAGATGTGCCAGTCACCGTCGGCGGTCACCTCGGCGTAGCGCCGGCCGAGCTCGGCCTGGGCGCCACTCGAGTCGACGCCCCAGGTGGCCAGCGAGGCCCCGTCCACCACGACCCAGCGCGGGGCATCCTGGCCGGTGAGGAGGCCGGTCAGATCGTGCAGCTGTGGATCGCGTACCCGGACCGAAAGGCTCCACAGGTGCTCGTACGGCGAGGTGAGCCCGGCGTCGTGGACGATGTTGGGGTGGCCGAACGCGACGACGACGGTGTCGGTCGACCGCCCGTGCTCGCGCAGGTACGCCGACACCGCCTGGTCGGCACCCGGACCTGGGGAAGTGGCAGCGAAGGCGGCCAGTGCGACCGCTGTGCTGATCGCGGCGGCCAGCACACCCCAGCGGACCGCGCGTGCCGGACGGATCGCCGACGTCAGCAGCACCAGCCCCGGGACCAACGCCAACAGGTAGTGCAGCCAATAGCTCCCGCCCAGGGCTGCGCCGACGACCTCCCACGCCAGGAGCGCCAGTGCGGCCCACCGAAGGTCAGGCCCGGACTCGGCCTTGCGGAACCCGACGAGAACCGTCGCAACGACCACCGGCGCACCGCTGAGGGCGAGGGCGATGAGCGTCGTGTAGAAGCGGTCTGGGGTCGCAGTGTTGGCCGATGAGTGGATGACGGCAGCGGCCTGGGCGCGGAAGGTCACCAGCGCGTCCCAGAGCGACACCGGGCCGGTGCCCCGCGCAGTAGAGACCAGGAGTGCGAACACGAGCGTGGCCGACGCTCCGACGCTGAACGCCACGCTACGACGTACGGCGGAGCGCCATTGATGCCCGAGCGCGAGGGCGACGAGGAGGACTGCGGCAACCACGAACACGTCGACCACGTTCTGCTTGACCAGCACGGCGGACGTCGCGAGGGCGCCCGCGGCGAGGCTCCCGACGTCCGCCGCTCGCTGAGTCTCGGCGCGCAGGGACTGGACCAGCACGAGCAGGCCACCGATCACGAACGGCACCGCCAACAGCTCTCCGTCCACCTCCATCGCGTCGAAGAGCGGGGTGGACAGGAAGACCGCCGCGGCTGCCGCCGGCAGCCACCCGCCCAGCCGGGCAGCAAGCAGCACCGCGGCCACCACCGCGAGCACGCCCAGGAGCCGCAGGGCGGCCGCGCCGCCGAGCATGCCGGCGAGAGTGAAGATTCCCATCAGCAGCGGCGGCCGATCGACGAAGTAGTCGCCGTAGATCGACCTGCCGGGCGTCCATTGCGACGCGACCAGCAGGTAGCCGCCCTCGTCCGGCGACACCGGCAGCAGCAGGAACGGAAGCCGCACCAGTGCGGCGATCAGAGCGAGGAGCCCGGGCGCCAGCAGCGCTGCTCTCCGGTCCGTGAGCGCGGCGTCGCGGGTGATGACGCGGTCGAGGACGGTCACCACGACACGGTCGCCCCACGCACCTGCCACCGACCTGACCGTCAGATCGGGTCTCCACGATGTCTCGACTGTCAGGTACTTTGCAGGTTCCGCGGCCGACGATGGGCACACGCCTGACGACCGGTCGGGCGCAGACTCGGAGGACCCAGACCCATGGCCATGATCGGGCTCTGCGAGGACGATCCAGCGATCCGGCGGATCGTGCTCGCCGCGCTTCAGCACGCCGGCCACACGGCGATCGCTGCCCACGACGGACGAGAGGCGCTCAGCCTCTTCAGCACCAACGACGCCATCGACGTCATCGTGCTCGACATCGGGCTTCCCGATGCCGATGGGCGGGACGTCTGCCTGGCCCTGCGCTCGGGCGGTCAGTCGGCTCCGGTGATCTTCCTGACCGCGCTCGGCTCCGTGCACGAGCGGCTCGCCGGCTTCAGCGCCGGCGCGGATGACTATCTGCCCAAGCCCTTCGACGTGAAGGAGCTGATCGCCCGTGTCGAAGCGCTGGCCAAACGTGGCCGGCTCGTCGTGGCCCAGGCGCCCGAGGACCTGGTGCTCGACCCTGCCCGGCACGCGCTCGTCTGCGACGATCGCGAGGTGTTGCTGACCCCGACCGAGTTCCGGATGCTCGCGGCGATCACCTCTCGTCCCGGCGAGGTCGTGCGCCGCAGGGCGGTGGTAGCGGCCGCCTGGCCCGACGGCGCGGTGGTCAGCGAGAACACGGTGGACTCCTACGTACGGCGGATCCGCGCCAAGCTCACCGAGGTGGACTCACCGGTACGGCTCCACACGGTCCGGGGCGTCGGGTTCACGCTCAGGTGAGCGAGAACCCCTGGGGCCGGACCCAGCCGGCTCTCCTCCGGGGACGGATGCGGCGCTGGGCGCCCCGGTCGCTCCGCGGCCAGATCGTGATGTCCACCATCCTGCTGATGACCGCGGTCATGCTGTGCGTGGGCGTCGGGGTCCAGGCACTGCTCGCCTACACCGCGCACCGCGACATCGATCGCGTCCTCGAGGACCGTGCAGACGCGGTGATCTCCGTCGTCGATGCCAACTCCGGGTCCGGCAGTGACCAGGTCGCTGTGTCCGAAGACCTGCTCGACCCCGGCGTCCGGGTGTACAACGCCCAGGGCGGCCTCGTGGCTGGGACCATCGAGCACGACGCTCGCAACAAGGCCGACGACCTTGCGACCACGACGGTCGCGCGCAACGCCGATGCCGGTGACGAGCTGCGGTTGCGCAGCGTGCCGTTCACCACCCACGCCGGTCAGTCCGGTGTCGTGGTCGTGAGCCAGGAGACCACGCCGTACGAGCGATCCGAGATGTACGCCCTGATCGCCACGCTGTGCATCGGCCTGCTCGTCATCGGTATCTCGGCGGCAATCGCCAGCCGGGTCACCACCCAGGCGCTCGCCCCGGTCGCTCAGATGGCCAAGCGTGCGACGGACTGGAGCGAGCACGACCTCACCCACCGCTTCGAGCTCGACGGACCGGACAACGAGCTCGCCCAGCTCGGCGACACGCTCGACGGGCTGCTCGACAGAGTGACGATGGCGATCCGGTCCGAGCAGCGCCTCACCTCCGAGCTGGCTCACGAGCTGAGGACGCCCCTCACCGCGATCCAGGGCAGCGCAGACCTGGCGTTGCTGCGCGGCGTCGACGACGACGCGGCGCGTGCCGAGCTCGAACAGATCGCGACGTCGGCGCGCGCCATGTCGATCGTCATCACGACTCTCGTCGACGTCGCCCGCGATCATGCCGCCGGGGCCGGTTCGACGTCGGTCGTCGCGGACGTCGTGGACGAGATCCGGGCGATGGTGCCACCGGAGCTCACCTTCATCGATGCCACGACTGCTTCGACTGCCCGGGTGGCCGGGCCGCGAGATCTGGTGCTGCGCGCCCTCGCGCCCATCGTCGACAACGCGGTCGTCCATGCGCGGACGACGGTCACCCTCACCGCAGTCGACACAGCGCGCACGGTCGAGATCTCCGTCCGAGACGACGGCCCCGGCGTCGAGGTGGGGGAGCGGGACACGCTGTTCGACGTCGGTGCGTCCTCACGAGGCGGCACCGGCCTCGGGCTCGGTATCGCTCAACGGGTCGCCCGGTCGATGGGCGGCTTCGTGTACGTCGGGGAAGAGAGACCCGGGGCGACCTTCTGCATCACCTTGCCCCGCGCTTGAGGGACGCCTCTCCGCCCGGGATCGTCGTGAGCAGCAGCCGAAGGTGCGCAGGTCGTACCTGAACCCACCTGACTTGCTCCGCCGACGGGAGCGCGGTGTGATCAGGTCGGGTGCAGGTTCGGTGTATCACGGTCGCCGTATGTCGAGGGTGGCGTCGGTGGTCCTGGCGAGTGTGCTCGCCGCTGCAGCTGTGCTGCAGTCCCGTCTGCTGCCCTTGTCGCTTCTCGTGGTGATGGGCGCGCTGGCCGGACTGCTCGGCGCCACGCAGACGGACGAGTCTCGGGATCTGCTGCGGCTGCCGATGATGGCGGCGGTGACGGTCCTGATGCTCGTGGGCGTCGGCCAGCTCGGGGTGCTGGGGATACTCCTCGGTGTCGCACTGCTCATGGCAGCGACCCCGACGACCACGTCGCCGTCGCGCCCAGGTGCCTCCGGACATCCCATCCGAGGTCACCCACGGTGACGGACGCTCCCCGCTGCACATGGCACTCGTCACTGATGGGCACCGAGCAGATGTCGCAACTTGTGCACGACTGTGACCACCACACGACGCCTCGCCCTAGTTGAAGGTGGCTCGACATGATCGAAGCACGCATGCTCACCAAGCGGTACGACGACAAGCTCGCGGTCGACGCCCTGTCGTTCACGATCAAGCCGGGGATCGTCACCGGATTCCTCGGCCCGAACGGGGCCGGCAAGTCCACCACGATGCGGATGATGATCGGACTTGATCGACCCACGTCGGGGACGGTCCTGGTCAACGGCAAGAAGTACGCCGATCACGCGGCACCGCTCAACGAGGTCGGTGCCCTGCTGGAGGCCCGAGCGATCCATCCGGGGAGGAGCGCTCGCAATCACCTGCTGTCCCTGGCGCTGACGAGCGGGATCAAGCGCACCCGGGTGGACCAGGTCCTCGACATGGTGGGACTCACCGACGTCGCCGACAAGCGAGTCGGTGGGTTCTCCCTGGGCATGGGCCAACGTCTCGGCGTCGCCGCAGCGCTCCTCGGCGACCCCCACACGCTCATCCTCGACGAGCCCGTCAACGGTCTGGACCTCGACGGCATCCGATGGATCAGAGCACTCCTCACCCGCTTGGCCGGCGAGGGCCGGACGGTGTTCCTGTCGTCGCACCTCATGAGCGAGATGGCCGTGACCGCCGAGCACGTGATCGTGATCGGCAAAGGGCGCCTGCTGCGTGACCAGCCGATGGCCGACTTCATCCGTGAGGCAGCGGTGGAGTCGATCCGCGTCGTCAGCCCTGACGGCGAGCGGCTCGCTGCGCTGCTGAGGAGCGCTGGTGCGACCGTCACCCTGAACAGCGCCGAACTCGATGTCGCTGCAGCGTCCAGCGGACGGATCGCCGGCTCCGAGGAGCCGCTGACCGTGACCGGTGCCACCAGCCGCGAGGTGGGAACGCTTGCCGCCGAGGCCGGCATCACCTTGTGGGAGCTGGCCCCTCGAGCAGGATCCCTCGAGGACGCCTACCTCGCTCTGACCCGCGACTCACTGGACTTCCAGGACACCGACCGCCGCCCCACCACCGAGGAGCTCGCGTCATGACAGCCGCCAGTATCGACGAACCGGCCACTCTTGCCGACACGGAGCCCGTAGCGGGCCGGGTCGACGGCCCGGTCACCCTGCGCGGCGTCATCGCCTCGGAGTGGTTGAAGTTCCGCAGCCTTCGCTCGACCCTGCTGGTCCTCGCCGCAGCGGTCGCGGCCATGGTGGTCTTCGGCGGTGTCATCGCGTTCAACACGCGCAACCCGGCGGGCCTGGATCCCGAGGACGTCGTCGCGTCCGGCCCGCTGCAGGGCTACTACCTCGGCCAGCTGCTGATGGCCGCACTCGGCGTGCTCGTGGTCAGCGGCGAGTACAGCTCCGGCATGATCCGTGCGACCTTCGCCGCGGTGCCGACGCGGACCCCGGTCCTCATCGCCAAGACGGTCGTCTTCACGGTCGTGGTCGGCATCTCGATGGTTGCTGCCTCCGTGGCGGCGTTCCTCGTCGCGCAGGCTGTGTTGTCCGGGCATCGGCCGACGTACAGCCTCAGCGACGGCAGCACCCTCCGCGTCGTCCTCGGCACCGGGGTCTACCTCACCCTCGTCGGGCTCATCGGCAGCGTCCTGGCCTGGATCGTGCGGAGCACGCCCGGCGCGCTGGTCGCCACCTTCACGGTCGTCCTGGTCCTCCCGATCCTGCTCGAGCTGGTCTTTCCGAGCTGGGGAACCTACATCGCCGCATACCTCCCGACCGGCGCGGGTCAAAGCTTCTCCACCAGCCTCCCGGTGCCTCATGCCCTGTCTCCCTGGGCCGGACTGGCAGTGATGGCCGCCTGGGTCGTCGCAGGCTTGGTAGGGGCAGCTCTGGCCCTGCGTCATAGGGATGCGTGACGAAGGCGAGGATCTCGCGGTGCCGGGGCGAGGTCATCCGACACACATGATGCCCGGATGTCGACGTCGCGACAGGGGCAGGATGGTTGCTGTGAAGCGTCTGGGGATCGCAGTCCTGGTTGGCCTCGTCCTGATGGGATGCGCGTCGACCGGTTCCGACGAGTCACCACCGAGCACGACACCACCGAGCACGACCTCACCGAGCACGACGCGCAGTGGTACGACGTCGCCTTCCACCTCGGCGGCCACCGGCGGAGCCGCGAAGGTGACCAAGCTCCTCGTCTTCGTGGTCGAGAACCACTCGCTCGACCAGATGAGTCACGACATGCCCTACACGTTCGGGTTGGCGCAGAAGTACGGCTACTCGACGGCCTTCACGGCGCTGACCCACCCGTCGCTGCCCAACTATCTCGCCCTGGCCGGCGGCGACATGTTCGGGGTCACCAACGACGGCCCGCCTTCGAGCCACGTTGCCAGTGGACGGTCCGTCTTCGGGCAGGCGCTCGCGCTCGGGAGGTCAGCCAGGCTCTACGCCGATGGCATGCCCGGCACCTGCGCCCTCGAGAACGGCGGTGACCGGTACGCGGTGAAACACAATCCGTGGGCCTACTTCATCGAAGAGCGTGACCTGTGCCAGGCCGCTGACGTGCCGATGGACAGCTTCGCCTCGGACTCCTCCTCCGGCGACCTGCCGAGCGCCGGGATGGTCGTGCCGAATCTGTGTCATGACGCCCACGACGTGGACTGCGATCTGCGTGATGCTGACGACTGGATGCGGACCTACGTCGGAGAGGCGCTGGCGGGTCCGGACTTCGCCTCCGGTCACCTCGCCGTGATCGTCACCGCCGACGAGGACGACCGGTCCCAGGACAACACCATCCTCACCACGGTCTTCCACCCGAGCCAGCACGGCAACGTGGTCGACACCCCGTTGACGACGTACAGCCTCACCCGACTCTACGAACAGGTCCTGGGGGCCGACTTTCTCGGGAACGCCGCAACGGCTCCGGACATGGCAGCGGCCTTCGGCCTCGACGTCGCAGGCTGAGCGGTGGCAGGTCACCGGCTCGGGATGTAGGCGGTTGCCGTGAACGCTGATGGGTGGTCGCAGGGGATCGGGACTCGCTGGCCGTGGCTGGTGTGGGTCTGGGCGTAGCACAGTCTGAGCTCGCCGCCGGCGTTCTCGATGAGCGCAGCGACGAGGGAAAGGCCGAGGCCGGCTCCCGGTCGTGACCGCGCGACGTCGGCGCGGGTGAACCGCTCGGTCGCTCTGTCAAGCAGCTCGGGGGGCATGCCCGGACCGCCATCGGTGACCTCGACGACCACCCATCCTTGCCCGGTGTCGGCAACCGTGCGGACGCGTACGTCGATCGGCGGCGCCCCGTGGACCGACGCGTTGTTCACGAGGTTGGTCAGGACGCGTTCGAGGGCGCGCGGGTCGATCGCTGCGGAGACGCCTACCGCGGGCACGTCGAGGGTGAGCTGGCCGATGCTCTCGGGATGTGCGAGCCGGTGGCGCTCGACCACGGTGGCGGCGACCGCCTCGGCGTCGGCCTGGCCGGCTGGGTCGCCGTCGACGGCACCGAGGGTGAGGAGCTGGTCGGCGAGCTCGGTGAGTCGGGCGACGTCGACGGCGAGCTCGTCCAGGACGAGCTCGTGCTCCTCGACCGTCCGGGTGCGGCGTTGCGCGAGCTGGATCCGGCTCTTGAGGAGGGTGAGCGGCGTGCGGAGCTCGTGGCTGGCATCGTTGACGAACCGGCGTTCGCGCTCCAGGGATCGTTCCAGTGCAGCGAGCATGTCGTTGAGGGTGTGTCCGAGGCGGGTGACCTCGTCGTCGCGCCCTTCGGGCACGTCGAGGCGCAGGCCGCTCGCGCCGTCGGCGATCTCGGCGGCGCGGCGTCGATAGCGCTCGACCGGGCGTAGCGCAGCCCGGGCCAGGAGGTCGCCGACGACGGCCGCGACGACGAGCGCGCCGAGGCCCGCGAGGGTGAGCTGGAGCAGGAGCTCGCGGAGCGCCTCGTCACGATGGTCGCGCCGCACGCCGACGACCAGGTAGTGGCCGGCCGGTTCGCCGAGTGCAGTGATCTGGACACGGTAGGGCTTGTCGGCGATGGGGAGGAGCTTGCCGATGTCCTTTGTCAGAGCACCCCCGTCGACGCGGTCCAGGTCGGTCGCCGAGACGAGCGGTGCGGTGGGGGCAGTGCCGCCGGAGTCGACGACGTGGCCGGCGTCGTCGAGGACCTGCCAGCCGGCCCCGGTCGCGTCCGCGGCCTCGGGTGAGGTGACACGTCCCGTCGGACCGATCAGGGGCGTGATGACGGCGGTGGCCTGGTTGAGCTCGGTGTCGAGTCCGCGGTCGAGGGCGTACTCGACGCGCCAGTAGACGAATGCGCCGGCCGCGGTGAGCAGGACGAGCATGGCGAGGACGAACCCGGCGACCAGGCGGACTCGTAGCGGTAACCGACTCACGGGTCGACCCGGTAGCCCGCGCCGCGGACGGTGGTGATGGTGCTGGTCCCGAACGGGCGGTCGATCTTGGCGCGGATCGCTGCGAGGTGGACGTCGATGACGTTGCTGCGCAGGTCGGTCTCGCCGTCCCAGACCTCGTCGAGGATGGTGTAGCGCGACACGACCTGCCCGGCCCGGGAGACGAGCAGGTGGAGCACGTCGAACTCCCGGGCCGAGAGATCGATGGGAGTCCCGGCGCGGGTCACGGTGCGGGCGGACGGATCGACGACGAGGTCGCCGACCTCGGCCACTGTCTGCTCGGCGTACGTCGCACGGCGCACGAGTGCCCGGAGCCGGGCGAGGAGCTCGTCGAGGTCGAACGGCTTCGTCAGGTAGTCGTCGGCTCCTGCGTCGAGACCGTCGATCCGGTCCCGAACATCACCGCGGGCGGTCAGCATCAGCACCGGCGTGGTCAGACCGAGTGCTCGCAGGCGCCGGCACACGGTGATGCCGTCCATCTCGGGGAGCATCCAGTCGAGGAGCAGGACGTCGTACGGGACGCCGTCGGGCAGCGCGCGGCCGTAGGCGGACCGTCCGTCGTGGGTGATCTCGACGTCCCACCCGGCCTCGGTCAGGGATTGCTCGAGGAGGTCGGCGAGGCGTCGGTCGTCCTCGGCCACCAGGATCCGCACCGTCGCCCCTCTCGTGTCGACCGATGCCGACGAGCCCACCCTGCACCCTCAGGACCGGGTTCGTACGAACGGCATTCTTCACGTGTCGCGCTCCGGCTCCCGGCCCTCCCCGCTCTGATCCGGCGCGGGGTGTTCGCTACGACGTGGCGCCAGGGATCTCGGGCAGCGGCTCCTGCGTCGGGGTGCAGTCGTCGTGGTGGTGGGCATGTGCCCCTTCCACGTCGCTGTGGGTGACGGTCAAGTAGCTGACGAGGACGGCGAAGATGCCGAGGCCGATGGCGGTGACGACGCCGTCCCCCCAGCCGAGACCACCCTGAGAGGGTGGCTTGCCGAGCCAGTCGGCCACGGAGGCGCCGAGGGGGCGGGTCAGGACGTAGGAGGCCCAGAACGCCGCGGTTGCGCTGAGGCCGAGACGCCAGAGCCCGAACGGCACCAGGATCAGCACCCCGAAGAGGATGATCGACCAGCCGAATCCGAGGCCCATGTTGATCGCGGTGGTGTCGCCGACGGCGGTGCCGAGCCCGAAGGTCAGCAGCACCGTGGCCCAGTAGAACCGCTCGCGTCGTGACGTCGTGATCGAGTGGACCGACAAGGTGCCCTCGCTGCGCTGCCACCAGCCGAGCAGACCGCACAGCAGCACGAAGTAGATGATCGAGTCGACGTAGTACGGCGTACCGAGCGCGACGTGCGGACCGTCGGCGATCATCGTCCCGAACAGCGCCACCATCAGCACCGTGATCCAGTAGCGGATCGGGTGGTACGTGTCCGCGCGCAGCTGGAAGCGCAGCGAGACGAAGAATCCGCCGACCCCGATGACTCCCGCCAGCGGGATGCTGACAGAGCCCATGAAGTCGGCACCGGCTTCGCCGATCCCGGTCGTCAGCAGCTTGACGATCCAGAACAGCAGGAAGACCTCGGGCACCTTGGGCGCGCGGAAAGCTCGTGACGTCATGGCCGCGACGCTAGGGAGCCCTACCTGTCGCCAACCTGACTGTGCGGACCCGATGTGGACGGCACCTGGTCGCCCCAGGCAGCCCGGGCGCCGGAGTCTCCGACCCGGTACACCTGGACGCCGGCCGCGAGAGAGGCGATGACCGCGAGAGCTGCGACGACGGTGACAACCGTCGCTGGACCCAGCGCTCGTCGCCGCTCCATCCTCACCCGTGTCGCGCGTCGCGGTGCCGCGACGGTCGAGGCCCACGAGAGCAGCGACCAGAAGGAGGAGTGGCACAGCGAACCAGATCAGCTGGTCGCCGAGCTGGGCGTGCTCGCCGGGGTCTCCGACATGCTTCTCGAGCGCCTCGCCGCTGGACGTCGCCACCGGGATCAAGGCCGTGGCGACCGCGGTGACTGCGACGACGAGGGCGCCGTACCTCGAGCGCCATCCTGGCCTCACGGCGATGGCGACGGTGCCCAAGATCGCCAGGGGGAGCAGCACCACGACGCCGTGGACCACGAGCGGGTGGACGGGCAGGCCGTTGACGACGTCGAACATGGGTGGTCCTCCTAGAGTGGGCACCAGGAGTTTGGGGGCGGCTACCTGCCAGAAACCTGGCCACGAGCCTCGAACGACGCGCCCGATGCTCCTAGGACGACGCTGCGGGACGATCCCTGTCCGCTGTCAGACCTGGCCCGCGGGTGCTGCGGCGTACTCGTCGTCGGTGACGGGCGTGAGCCAGTGCACGACGTCGTGCTGGTCGTCGGCCTCGTTGATGGCGAGGTGGACCATCAGGCGGTTGGGTGCGGCCCCGTGCCAGTGCTCCTCGTCGGCCTCGAAGAGGACGCGGTCGCCGGGGCGGATGATCTCGACGGGTCCACCGCGGCGCTGGCACAGGCCGATGCCCTCGGTGACGAACACGGTCTGGCTCAGCGGATGGCGGTGCCAGTGGGTGCGGGCGCCGGGCATGAAGTGCACGAGGTTCGCGGTCATGCGTGACGGGGGCGGGGCCGCGGCGACGGAGTCGATGTAGACATCACCGGTGAACCAGTCAGCCGGGCCTTTGGCGGTGTCGATCGAGCTGCGGGTGATCTGCATCAGGCTCCTTCTAGTTGTTCGTGGAGGTCTTGGGAGCGAGGTCGGCGGGTGCTGCCCAGGAGGCGAGCAGGCGGAGGCGCTCGGCAGACGGTGAACCCGGCTCGGCGGTGTAGACCAGGAGCACGAGCCCGGGCTCTGCGGTGATCGCGAGCTCCTCGTAGGCGAGGGTCAACTCCCCGACGACCGGGTGCTGGAAGCGTTTGGTGCCAGCGCCGTGGGAGCGGACGTTGTGGTCGGCCCACAGGCGCCGGAACGTCTCGCTCTGGGTCGCGAGCTCCCCGACGAGGTCCTGCAGCCCGCGGTCATGGGGGTCGCGGCCCGCCTCGGCGCGCATGATCCCGACACACATCTCGGCGAACAGCTCCCAGTCGGGGTAGAAGTCGCGGGAAGCGGGGTCGAGGAACTGGAACCGGGCCAGGTTCGGCACCCGCCCGCCGTCGCCGATGACGGGTGAGTAGAACGCACGGCCGAGCGTGTTGGTGGCGAGCAGGTTCTGGTGGGGGTCGCGGACGAACGCGACCCCGTCGGTGATCGCCTCCAGCGCCCACCGCAGGCTGAGTCGGGAGGCGGCCTTGCTCGTCGTACGACGGCGAGCTCGTCCTGAGGTCGGGATCCCGTCGGCGGCGCGAGCGAGGTCGAGCAGGTGGGCGCGTTCGGTCTCGTCGAGCTGCAGGGCTCGGGCCAGGGCGTCGAGGACGCCGGTGGAGGCGCCTGCGATCTGGCCGCGTTCGAGGCGGGCGTAGTACTCGACGCTGAGACCGGCGAGCGTTGCTACCTCGCTGCGGCGCAGTCCGGGTACGCGGCGGGTGCCTGTGGTCGGGAGCCCGACTTGGTCCGGGGTGATCCGAGCGCGTCGCGTGGTGAGGAACTCTCGCACTTCCTGGCGCACGTCATGGGGGTGGTCCACACCATCGAGCCTAAGCCGACTCCGGCACGGACCGGAGCCACGAGGGATGCCCTGTCAGTACACCCATCGACAGTGACTTCCACCCGGTCCGGAGAGCGGGTTCACTCGTTGTCGTGGCGCTGTGCCGGTGCCACGACAACGTCAGAAGAAGCAGTGAAGAGGAGTGCGCCGCGATGCGTCAGGTAGTCATGCACGGTCCCGGGGACGTCCGGGTCGAGGACCGCGAGGACCCGAAGATCATCGAGCCGACGGACGCGATCATCCGTCTGTCGGCGACCTGCATCTGCGGCAGCGATCTATGGCCCTACCGCGGCGCCGAGCCGGTCGAGCACCAGGTGATGGGCCATGAGTACGTCGGTGTCGTCGACGAGATCGGGTCCGAGGTCCGCACCGTCGAGGTCGGCGACTTCGTCGTTGGCTCCTTCTGGGCCTCCGACAACACCTGCGAGATCTGCCAGGCCGGCTACCAGGCGTACTGCACGCACCGCGTCCTGATGGGCACCCTCGGCACCCAGTCCGAGCTGGCCCGCATCCCCCTCGCAGACGGCACCCTGGTCGCGACCCCGGGGATGCCGGAACCGGACCTGATCCCGTCCTTGATGGCTGCCTCTGACGTGCTCGGCACCGGCTGGTTCGCCGCCGTCGCAGCGGAGGCGGGACCGGGCAAGATCGTCGCGGTCGTCGGTGACGGCGCGGTCGGTCTGCTCGCGATCCTGGCGGCCCAGCAGCTCGGCGCCGAGCGGATCATCGCCTTCAGCCGCCACGCCGATCGTCAGGCGCTGGCACGCGAGTTCGGGGCCACCGACATCGTCGAGGAGCGTGGCGAGGCCGGTGTCGCGAAGGTCAAGGAGCTCACCGGAGGACTCGGCGCCCACTCGGTCATCGAGGCCGTCGGCACCCAGGAGGCGATGATGCAGGCGATCCACTCGACCCGCCCTGGCGGGCACGTCGGGTTCGTCGGGGTCTCCCACGACGTCGCGATCCCTGGCGACGAGCTGTTCATGGCCGGTGTCCACATCCACGGCGGCCCGGCCCCCGTCCGGCGATTCCTCCCTGAGCTCATCCAGCTCATCTGGGACCGCAGGATCGATCCCGGCAAGGTCTTCGACCTGACCCTCCCACTCGAGGAGGCGGCCGAGGGCTACCAGGCCATGGACCAGCGCACCGCCACCAAGGTCCTGCTCACGCTGTGAATGCGAAGTCGCTGTCGAGAACAGTGCTGACCGCGGGGCTCTCCGCCGCAGTCGCAGTAGCCGGCGCGGGTTGCGGCAACGCCGATCGCGTCGACGACCCACGCCTGCCGACCGCGCCTGTCAGCAACGGCCCGACGACGTCCCCGAGCACTGGTGGCAGTGCCCCTGCCAAGGAGGAAAGCAGGATGAGGATCCAGATCACCATCGGCGAGCAGCGCCTCGGTGCCACCCTGACCGAGAGCGCCGCAGCGCGCGACCTGGTCGCCCAGCTGCCTGCGGCCATCGAGATGATCGACCACGGCTCGGTCGAGAAGACCGGCCCACTGCCATCGCCGTTGTCCCTCGACGGCCAACCCGACGGGGCAGACCCTGAGGTAGGCGACGTGGGCTACTACGCACCCGGCAACGACCTCGTCCTCTACTACGGCGACCAGTCCTACTACCCGGGCATCGTCATCCTCGGACGACTCGACGGCGATGCCGCGGAGCAGATCGCGAGCATCAACGGCCCCATCACCGCGACCATCGTGGCCGGGTGACCACGATGGAGCTTCAGGACTTCCTCGACCACGTGGACCGCGGCGCCCCGATCGGAGGCGGCTCGGCACAGCACCAGTTCATGCACGGCGCGGCCCAGGACGCCCTGCGGATCATCGCCGATCTCAACACCGGCTACCGCACACCTGAGGAGGTGCGGTCCCTGCTGGCGGAGCTCACCGGCAAGGACATCGACGAGTCGGTCGCTCTCTTCCCACCGTTCTACAGCGAGTTCGGCAAGAACCTATCCCTCGGCAAGCGGGTGTTCATCAACATCGGCTGCCGATTCCAGGACACCGGCGGCATCACCATCGGCGACGGCACCCTCATCGGCCACGGCAGCACCTTGACCACCCTGAACCACAGCGTCGACCCCGCCCGACGAGCAGACATGATCCCAGCACCGATCGTGATCGGTCGCGACGTCTGGCTCGGCGCCTCCGTGACAGTCGTCCCGGGTGTCACCATCGGGGACGGCGCGATCGTCGCCGCTGGCGCAGTCGTGACCAAGGACGTAGCAGCCAACACGATCGTCGCAGGTGTCCCGGCCAAGCTCATCAGATCGACGGGCTACGACGGCACCCCCGGCTGAGCCAGGAGTCTCGAGCGCACACCTCTCCGTGCTCAGTCCAGGGACCGAGGGGCGGTGAGGCCCGGCTCCGGCAGGGGCAAGAATGGGCGCATGGCTGACGAACTGATCGGGCGGTCCGCCGACATAGCGGCGGTCATGGCGCTGATCAGGTCAGGTTCGCGAACGGCGTGTGTGCTCGGCGAGCCCGGTGCCGGCAAGAGTGCGGTCCTGGGCGTTGCCTCTGATGTCGTCGGAGCGGACGGCTGGCAGGTAGCCACCCTCCGGGGTCGGCAGAGCGAGCGAGATCTGGCGTTCGCCGGGGTCGTCGACCTGTTGATGGCGCGGGAGCTGAAAATCGTTGACCATCTCCGCGACCGGGCTGATCGCCTTGCCCGGCGGTTGAGGGTGGCCGATGGATCGCCCGACGCGCTCGGCCTCCGTCTGGAGATCCTGAGCTGGTTGAACGACGTGGCGTCGACCGTTCCGCTGCTGGTCGTCGTTGACGACCAGCAGTGGTTGGACGACAGCTCGTGGTCGGTCTTGTCGTTCGTCGCGCGCCGACTTGCCGGCAGCTCGGTGTCGTTCCTCGCGGCGTCGCGCTCTGGGACCGGCGCCGCCCTCCTCGAGGACCTGCCGACGGTGTCGCTCGATCCACTCGATCTCGAGCAGTCCACCAGGCTCCTTGACGGTTTCGGCGTGCACCTGGACTCGATCGTCCAGATCGAGGTGCTCGAGCGGGCGGCCGGCAACCCGCTGGCCCTGCGCGAGCTTGCTCGTGTGGCAGGGACGAGAACCGCCGCATCGACCGGCGTCGAGACCTGGGTCGTGCCCCCGAGGGTCGAGGCCGCCTTCGCTGCCGAGCTTCCGATGCTCCCGGACGAGACCCGCGGCGTGCTGCTGCTGGCAGCCGCCGGTGGCACCGATCTGTCGGTCCTGAGCCGGGCCCATGGCCCGCACGCTCTCGCCGGCGACCTGGCCCCAGCCGAGGCAGCGGGTCTGGTCTCGGTGGTCGGTGGCCGAGTCCGGTTCCGCCATCCGCTCGTGCAGGAGACCGTCTACGCGTCGGTCTCCGCACATGAGCGGATGGCCGCCCATCGACGCCTAGCCGAGGTCTACGACGACGACCCGGAGCGGCGGATCTGGCACCGGTCCGCCGCGGCAGTGCATCCGGACGAGGAGATCGCCGCCGGCCTGGTGGCCGCTGGTGAGGTCGCCGGTGGGCGCGGTGCCTTCGCCGAGGCCGCAGACGCCCTGCTGCGGGCTGCCGAGCTCAGTCCGAGCAAGGTGGATCGAGACCGCCGGATGCTGCAGGCGATCACGATGCTCGCCCAAACGGGTCACGTCGCACGGATCGGGGCGCTCTCCGAGCGGATCAGGCGGGAGAGCACCGATCCGGGCGTGCGCGCCGAAGCCGGGCACCAGCTGGCCTACGCGATGGCCCAGTCGATGCGCCAGCGCGCCGCGATGGACGCGCTCGAGCTCGCGCTGGGCGAGCTGCTCGCCGTCGACGTCGACGGCGGCTGGGCCTCGTTGACCAGCCTCGCGTCGTTGGCCTACCAGACCGGACGGGATCCACAGCGGGTGCGAGCGTGGTACGACCGCTACGCCCGTGACGCGGAATCCACACCTGAGCCGTACGCCGAGCTCACTCGCGCCGCACAGGGCTGGATCGAAGCCTCCCTCGCGCCGCTGTCGCGCCCCGCAGAGCTGCTCCGGCTGGTGCGCGACACCCGTCCGCTCGATCAGGAGCTCCCGTCCGCGATGGTCGCCAGCCACGAGATGCTGCTGGGTGCCACCGCGTGGTTGCTCGACGAGCCCCAGGTCGCGGTGCGCCGGCTGAGCAAGGCCGCCGAGATGATGCGCCGCTCCGCCTCCCATCCACACCTCATCCAGACCCTCATGGCACTCGGTCAGGTGCAGTTCGACAGCGGCTCGTACGCCGCGACAGCGCAGACCGCCCGCCAGATGATCGACATCGCGGAGGCGGAGAACCTCGGCTACTACCGATCCGTGGGCCGCGAGCTCGCCGCCCGGGCCGCAGCCGTGGCCGGTGACGCCGACGTGGCAAGATCCGAGGCGAGCGCGGTCCTGGAGGATCTCGAGGCCGGGGAGTGCGTCGCGCTCGAGGCCAATCTCCGGGTCACGCTGGCCCGGACCCAGGACATCGCCGGAGACGTCGTGGGCAGCTACCAGCAGCTCCGGTCCCTGTTCGACGGCTTCGGCCGGCCGATCCACGCTCACGTCTGCTACCGCGCCGTCGGCGACCTGGCATCGGCGGCTGCACGCGCCGATCAGCGCGACGATGTCGGCATGGTGATCGAGGAGGCCCGCAGGCACCTCGACGGAACCGGCAACACCCGCTACCAGGTCATCCTGCACCGGGCGCTGGCCCAGCTCGCTGACGGTGAGGACGCGGAGGCGTTCTTCGAGCTGGCGATCGGCAACCCGAGCGCAGCGCTGTGGCCGCTCGAGCTCGGGCACGCCCAGCTCGAGTACGGCAGCTGGCTGCGCCGGCAGCGCCGTACGACCGAGGCACGCGGCCACCTGTCGGCGGCGCAGCTGACCTTCACCAGGATCGGCGCGCGGCCCTGGGTGTCGCTGGCTGCCAGTGAGCTCCGCGCGGCCGGCGTGGGGCAGCCCGACCCATCAAGCACTGACTGGCGCCAGCTCACCGCGCAGGAGCACCAGATCGTCCGGCTCGCCGGCAGCGGGATGACCAACCGGGAGATCGGGCAACGACTCTTCCTCTCTCCCCGCACGGTGTCGACGCACCTCTACCACGCGTTCCCCAAGCTGGGGGTGACCTCCAGATCCCAGCTCCGCGACCTCGGCGACGGCCCCGACAGCTGACGCAGGCCATCTACGTCACGTGACGGATGCGTCGTCCGACGCCGTCGAGCACGATCGAGCCATGAACGGACACGACGGACGCTGGCCGGAGCTCCGCGTGGACGACTGGACGGAGACCCGCGAGACGCTGCACCGCTGGACCCAGATCGTCGGCAAGGTCCGTTTGGCGCTCTCGCCCTTCGAGAATCACTGGTGGCACGTCCCGCTCTACGTCAACGCCATCGGCCTCACCACCTCGCTGATGCCCGCTGGCGGACGGGGTCTGGAGATCCAGTTCGACTTCATCGACCACCGGCTCCTGCTCGACTCGACCGACGGCCGCCGCCGGACGGTTGAGCTCGCGCCGCGAACCGTCGCTGACTTCTACCGCGAGGTCAGCGCCATGCTGATCGAGCTCGACGTGCCGGTCGCGATCAGCCCCGCGCCGGTCGAGGTCGTGGACGCAACCCCGTTCAGCGAGGACCGGCACCACGCGTCGTACGACCCCGACTCGGCGCACCTCTTCTGGCTCTCGCTCGTCAAGGCCCACCACGTGCTGACCGACTTCCGGGGTGACTTCCGCGGCAAGTGCAGTCCAGTCCACTTCTTCTGGGGCGCCTTCGACCTCGCGGTGACCCGCTTCTCCGGACGCCCCGCCGACCAACACCCCGGCGGCGTCTCCAACTGCCCCGACTGGGTGATGTGGGAGGCCTACAGTGCGGAGGTCTCGAGCTGCGGGTTCTGGCCCGGGGGAAGCGCGGAGGGGAGCTTCTACTCCTACGCCTACCCGGAGCCCGCGGGTTTTCGCACCGCGTCGATCCGACCCCGCGCCGCGTCGTACGACGAAGGACTGGGTGAGTTCCTGCTGCCGTACGCCGCGGTGCGTCAGGCAGCCGACCCGGACGCTCTCGTGCGTGAGTTCCTCGACTCGACGCACGCCCTGGCCGCTGACCTCGCGCACTGGCCGACACCGGTCTGAGCCTGGTGGCTCTGCGCCGACCTGTTTTTCCACCCCTGGAACAAGGAGATCGACATGCCCTACATCACCACCACCGACGGAACCGAGATCTACTACACCGAGCAGGGCAGCGGTCAGCCCGTCCTCTTCAGCCACGGCTGGCCGTTGAGCTCCGATGCCTGGCAGGTGGAGCTGAAGGTCCTCGCGGACGCCGGCTACCGTGCCATCGCCCACGACCGTCGAGGGCACGGTCGTTCCTCGAAGACCTACACGGGCAACGACATGGACACCTACGCCCGCGACCTCGCCGAGCTCGTCGAGGCCCTCGACCTGCAGGACCTGGTCGTGGTCGGCCACTCGACGGGTGGGGGCGAGGTGGTGCGGTACGCCGCGCAGCACGGCGTGGGTCGCGTCGCCAAGGTCATCACGGCTGGAGCAGTGCCGCCCGTCATGGTCCAGTCCGAGGGCAACCCCGAGGGCACGCCAATCCAGGCCTTCGACGGCATCCGCGCTGGTGTCCTGAAGGACGCGTCGCAGTTCTACCAGGACCTGACCGAGCCGTTCTTCGGAGCCAACCGGGACGGAGCGACCGTCTCGCAGGGCGCCAAGGACGACTTCTGGCGCCAGGGCATGCTCGTCAATCTCGCCGCAGCGTACGACTGCGTGAAGGCCTTCTCGGAGACCGACTTCACCGAGGACCTCAAGGCTCTCGACGTGCCGATCTTCATCGCCCACGGTGGTGACGACCAGATCGTGCCGATCGGTGCTGCTGCCCTCAAGAGCGTCGAGCTCGTCAAGCACGGCACCCTGAAGGTCTACCCGGGCGCGCCGCACGGCATCTACGGCGACTACCAGTCCGAGCTCGACGCCGACATCCTCGACTTCATCGCGAAGTAGCTCGGCCCGATGAGCGATATCGACGACCGCCTGACGTCGCTGGGCATCACGATCCCGCACCGTGCTGCGACGCCGGCCGGCAGCTACGTCCCTGCGGTCCTCAGCGGAAACCTGGTCTTCACGGCCGGGCAGCTGCCGTTCGTCGCGGGCGACCTGCCGGTCGTCGGCAAGGTCGGCGCCGAGGTCTCGCTGGAGGTAGCGCGGGACTGCGCGCGCACGAGCGCGATCAACGCGCTGGCTGCCGTCGTCGACGTGCTGGGCTCGCTCGACCGGGTCCGCCGGATCGTCAAGGTCGTCGGGTTCGTCGCCTCCGACCCTGGCTTCACTGCACAGCCGGGCGTCATCAATGGGGCGTCGGACGTCCTCGTCGCGATCTTCGGCGACGCCGGCGTGCATGCACGCAGTGCGGTCGGCGTCGCCGTGCTCCCGCTCGACTCACCCGTCGAGGTCGAGCTGGTCGTCGAGTTCGTCTGACCTCCACCACTGAATCACGATCTGAGGAGCCACCATGCCCACCACCGCCATCACCGTCGTTCTGGTCCACGGAGCCTTCGCCGAGTCGGCGAGCTGGTCCGGTGTCATCCCCTTGCTCGAGGATCAAGGCGTTCCCGCCGTCGCGACCCCCAACCCACTGCGGAGTGTCAGCACGGACGCCGAGAATGTCCGCCGAGCCACGGAGGGCATCGGGGGACCGGTCCTGCTCGTCGGTCACTCCTACGGCGGCGCGGTCATCACCGAAGCCGCCGTCGACAACCCGGCCGTCGTCGGGCTCGTCTACGTGGCCGCGTTCGCCCCGGATCACGGTGAGAACTCGCTCCAGCTCACCGGGCAGTTCCCCGGAAGCACCCTCGGCGAGACCGTGCGGCCGTACCCCCTGGGTGACGGGACGAACGACCTGGTCGTCGACCGCGAGCTCTTCGCGCAGCAGTTCGCAGCCGACGTGCCGGCCGAGGATGCCGCGGTGCAGGCCCGGACCCAGCGGCCGATCCGGGACTTCGCCCTGGGGGAAGCCCAGCCTGCGGCGACGCCGGCCTGGAAGTCTCTCCCCTCGTGGTTCGTGTTCGGGGACGCCGACAAGAACATCCCCCTGGAAGCTCTCCGGTTCATGGCTCGGCGCGCAGGGGCGGTCTCGGTCACCGAGGTCCCCGGGGCCTCGCACTCCGTGATGGTCTCGCAGCCCGCGTCGGTCGTAGACGTGATCATGGAGGCGGTCGACCACCTGTCCCTGAGCTGACGTCTGCCACAGGGGAGTGGACACGGTCAACGCGGAGCGCAACCGTCGTCGCGCTCCGCGTTGTCGGGTCACCGGTCGACGACCGCCATGTTGGCCTCGTCGTGCCGGGCTCCGGACACCGGCGTGGGGCTCGACCCACCGTTCAGCGTTGCTGCGTGCGGAGGCCGGCCGCGATCCCTCCGACCGGGAGCTCTCCGACCTGGTCGGCGAGCTGTCCACCCGCAGCGAGGACTTCCGGGTCCGGTGGGCCTCGCACGACGTGCGGATCCACAACACCGGCGTGAAGCTGGTGCATCACCCGGTGGTCGGGGACCTGGACCTGCCCTTCGAGTCGCTCCCGCTCGAGGTCGGCGTCAGTAGCAACCTGGTGGGCTACGTCCCCGACCCTGGCTCCGTGTCTGACGATGCCCTTGCTGTGCTCGCAAGCCGGGCCGCATCGACCTCGAGCACCGCTCAACCTAGCCTCGACCCGCTCTGACGCATCGTGCGTCCGGGACCTGCCCCGGCGCCGCAGCCGGGTCAGCGCTGAGGAGGTGGCGGGCCCGCTGCCGGCTCGGACGCGAAGAGATTGAGGCCGAGCCGCTCGGCGAGGTACTTCGCCGTGAGCTGGCCGCGGACGCTGTTGCCCGCCGCGTCCAGGGGCGGGGAGTACGTCGCCAGGCCGCCCTTGCCCGGCGAGACCGTGACGATTCCGCCGCTGACGCCGCTCTTGCCCGGGACCCCGATCTGGTAGAGCCAGTCGCCCGACAGCTCGTACAGCCCGGCACTCGCCATCACGGCGAGCACCCGGCGACAGACTCCGGGACCGATCACCGTCTCGCCGGTCGTCGGGTTCACGCCGCCGTTCGCCAGGGTGGCTGCCATCACCGCGAGGTCCGTGACGGTGACCTCCAGCGAGCACTGCCGGGTGTAGACGTCGGTGGCCTCGTCCGGGTCGAAGTACAGCCGTCCGTAGCTCCTGAGGAGGTGTGCGATGCCCTGGTTGCGCAGGTTCGTCGCGGACTCTGACGCGTAGACCTCGTCGCTCATGGTGAGCTCGCGGCCGGCGAACGCCGACAGTCGCTGTCGGATCGAGTCCCACTTCTCCTCGGCGGTGTCACCCGGGACGAGGCTGGTCGTGGCGATCGCCCCGGCGTTGACCAAGGGGTTCATCGTGCGCTCGTCGTTGAGCTCCACGGCCATCAACGAGTTGAAGGGGAATCCGGTGCTGTTGACACCGAGCCGGACCCTCGACTCCTCATAGCCCAGGGTGTCGCACACCAGGGCGAACACGAAAGGCTTGGACACGCTCTGGATCGAGAACCTGGACGTCACGTCCCCGATCTCGAACGACCGACCCAACGGTCCGACCACGGCGATTCCGAACAGGTCCGGCGACGCCTTCGCCAGCGCGGGGATGTAGTCCGCGACGGCACCGCTCCGGTCGTGTCGGTAGAGCTCGTAGGCCGCGGTCACGATCTCCTGGATGAACTCGGGCGCGGGCAGCTCGCCCGTCGACACCCGCGGTGGTGTCGTCTCCTCGTCGAACGGGAGCTCCTCGTGCATGGACAGGTCGGTCATGTGGTCCCCGATCAGCGTGGTGCCGGCAGCCTAGGGCAGTCCCGTGCGCCACGCCGCGAGGGGCAGTGGTGGGTGCCCCTGAACCGCGGCCTGTGTGACAGCGCCCGGCGCGACGGGCAGACTCGCGTGGTGGTGTGAACCGGCAGGTGGGCAGCATCCGGCCACCGGCCACGGACGAAAGGACACGTCGTGACGACGAAGAACGACTTCTCCGAGGAGGACTGGACACGGATCGTGCGAGCGCCGTTCGTGGCCGGCCTGGCGATCGCACTGGCGGATCCCGGAGGCCCGATCGAGGTCGCGAAGGAGTCGATGGCGATGATCAAGTCCGCCACCAACCCGTCCAGCCGCGAGCAGCTGATCGCCGAGGCGGCGCTCGACATCCAGGCAGAGGTCCAGGCGAAGAGGAACCCGCTCAAGGGCTACCGCCCCACGTCGCCGGGGACCGCGCCAGCGGGTGACCAGGTCCTGGTCGAGCTGGGTGAGGTCCGGGCGATCGTTGCGGCGCGGGCGACCCCCGAGGAGACGGCTGCCTTCGGCCAATGGCTGATCGAATCGGCGCAGGCTGCCGCCGACGCCGCGAAGGAGGGAGGCTTCCTGGGCTTCGGCGCGAAGCAGATCAGTGAGGGTGAGCAGCACATGCTCGACAAGGTCCGCGAGGCCGTCTCGCCACACTGAGTCCTCCGTGGCTCACGCCGTCGGGCGGCGCTGATGCTCGACCCGAACTCATGTCCAGGGTCGACGCACTGCAGTGGCGCGGTGTCGTCGGACCCGCCAGGGTAGGGGTCCGTTGCAATTGCTGGGAGGCTGATGGTGGACCTCGAGTCGGGCCTGCAGGCACTCCTGGTCGTGTCGATCGTCTCGGCCGCTGCGCCTTTCGTGTGCGCCCTTCTGGCGCGCTTCCGACTTCCCCAGGTGGTGGTCCTGATCGTCGGCGGGGTCCTGGTCGGCCCCGAGGTAGCCGGCTTGGCGAAGCCGGCGGACATCGAGCTGGTCGCCAACGTGGGGTTGGGATTTCTCTTCCTGCTCGCCGGTTACGAGCTCGAGCTCGACCAGTTCCGGGAGCGGTCCGGCCGCCTCGCGGTGGCTGGCTGGTTCGTCAGCGCCGTCATCTCGATCGCGGTCACCAGCGTGTTGGCGGCCGTCGGCCTGGTGCACGCCTTCGTGCCCGTCGCGCTGGCGCTGACCACGACGGCGCTGGGGACGTTGTTGCCGATCATGCGTGACAACGACATGGTGGGCGGGCCCCTGGGCCGGTTCATGATGCCCGCGGGGGCGGTGGGCGAGTTCCTCCCGATCGTCGGCATCGCGGTCTTCCTCGGGTCCCGTGGTCGGTTGTTCGGCCTCATCTCGCTCGTAGTGATGTGCGTGCTGGCGCTGGGCCTGGCGTGGCTCCCGCGAATCGCTCGCCTCGACCGGCTCGACTCGATCTCCCGAGACGGTGAGCACGCGACGTCGCAGACCACGCTGCGGCTGACCGTGATGTTGCTGCTCGGCCTGCTGGTGTTCGCCAGCGAGGTCGGGCTCGATGTGGTGCTCGGCGCGTTCCTTGCCGGCGTGGTCCTGAAGCGCTGGGCCCCGGGTGACGTCCATGCGCTGGAGACCAAGCTGGATGCGCTGGGATACGGGTTCTTCATCCCGGTCTTCTTTGTCTCCTCCGGCATGGGTCTGGATCTGGCCTCCATCCGGGAGGCGCCGGCGCGGCTGGTGGGCTTCTTCGTCCTGTTGCTGGTGGTGCGCGGACTTCCCTCGCTGGTCCTCTACCGACACGACCTGGACGTGCGACAACGGGTCCAGCTGATGCTGCTGACCGCGACCTCGCTGCCGATGTTGGTGGCGCTGGCCGCGGTGGGTCTGGGGACCGGGCACATGTTGCCGGAGAATGCCGCCGCCCTCGTCGGGGCAGGCGTCTTGTCGGTGATGGTCTTCCCCGGTCTGGCCGTCGCTCTCCACCGTCGACAGCCGAGCACCGATCCCGAGGAGGCTCCACCCGCCGCACCGGCACTGAGCTGACCGAGCGGGCACAGCGGACCTCGGATCAGAGGCGGGAAGCGGTCCTTACCAGTCCGGCGACGCCGGCGGAGCGGCTGTGGCGCGGCCAGGCGATCACGGTCGTGACGGTGGATGCGTCGGGCACCGGCACGACCGCGAGCCCCTCGCGCAGCTGGCCGCGCACCGAGTCGGGCAGGATCGCGGCGGCGCGCCCCAGCGCGACCAGCTGGAGCAGCTGGGTGTGGTCACGGACCTCGACGCCCGGCCCGGCGCTGTAGGAGCCGTCACGGTGGGGCCAGCGTGGCAGCGGCAGGTCGGGGATCGCACCGACCTCGGCGAGGGTGAGGTGGGGCCGTGCGGTGAGCGGGTGGCCGGCGGGGAGGACGACGACCTGCCCCTCGGTGCCGAGCTCCTGGACGTCGAGGCCACGGGTGTCGTCGAACGGCTGGTGCAGCAGGGCCACGTCGGCCCGGCCGTCGCGCAGCAGCGGCTCCTGCTCGCCGGGGCCGCACAGGAGCACCTCGACCACGACTGCGTCCGGCTCCGCGGCGTACGCGTCCAGCAGCTTGGCCATCAGCTCGCTCGACGCTCCGGCCTTGGACGCCAGCACGATGCCGGCACCACCGGGCCCCGCTCCCGCCGCCCGGCGGGTACGACGCTCCGCGGCATCGACTGCCTCGAGGGCGGCGTGTCCTTCGCGCAGGAGCACCGACCCGGCATCGGTCAGCGTGACCCCGCGCGGGGTGCGCTGGAAGAGCTGTGCGCCGAGGCGCCGCTCGAGCTGGGCGATCGCCCGCGACAGCGGCGGCTGCGCGATCCCGAGCCGCTGGGCCGCGCGGCCGAAGTGCAGCTCCTCGGCCACAGCGACGAAGTAGCGCAGCTCACGAGTCTCCACCCGGAAAACCCTACGCCTCACCTGGTGCCATACCGGCGGGGTATCGGGGTGCACCCGATCGGTGTTGGAGCGACCCGGTTCCGGTCGACACCATCGAGGCATGACTGACAACAGCACCCAGAAGATCGCACTCGTCACCGGCGCCAACAAGGGCATCGGCTACGAGATCGCCGCCGGCCTCGGCCGCCTCGGCTGGAAGGTCGGCGTCGGCGCCCGCGACGACGTACGTCGCGAGGAGGCCGTCGAGAAGCTCCGCGCCGGTGGCGCCGACGTGTTCGGCGTCCCGCTCGACGTGACCGACGACGCCAGCGCCGCGGCGGCCGCTGCGCTGCTCGAGGAGCAGGGCGGCCTCGACGTGCTGGTGAACAACGCCGGCATCACGGGCGGGATGCCCCAGGCGCCCACGCTCGTCACCCCCGAGACGATGCGGGCCGTCGTCGAGACCAACGTCATCGGCGTCATCCGCGTCACCAACGCGGTGCTGCCGCTGCTGCGCCGATCGACGTCACCGCGGATCGTCAACGTCTCGAGCACGGTCGGCTCGCTGGCCCGCCAGACCGAGCCCGGCGGTGAGACCGGGCCGATCTCCGCGGCGTACTCGCCCTCGAAGACCTTCCTCAACGCGGTCACCATCCAGTACGCCAAGGAGCTCGCGGACACGAACATCCTCGTCAACGCCGGCTGCCCGGGCTTCGTCGCGACCGACCTGAACGGCTTCCGCGGGCACCGTACGCCGGAGCAGGGTGCCGCCGTCTTCATCCGCCTCGCGACGCTGTCCGACGACGGAGGCACGGGCGGGTACTACGACGACGGTGGCGTCATCCCCTGGTGAAGCCCGACCAGCGTCGCCGAGCGCTCCCACAGCCCGTCGATCACTGACTGGTCGTGGGCCTGCTTGTTCTCGCGACCGTCTGCCTTGAAGCGGTCGAAGTAGCGCCCGTTGACCTCGAGGTCGGGGCCGCGCTCGGCGAGGGCGATCAGCGGCGCAGCGCCGTCGGCGACGCTGATCGTCGCCCACCGCTTGAGCGGCGAGCGGTAGACGAGGCCGACGAACCACGAGTCCCGGCCGAACGAGCTGCCCGCGGGGCCCGGGTGGACGGCGACCGAGACGACGCCGTCCTCGGACCACCGCTGGGCGATGCCTCGGGTGAAGACGATGTTCATCAGCTTGCCGGTGCCGTACGCCGGGAACTCGAACGCCCGGCGGCGCTTGTGATCCAGGTCGTCCAGCACGATCTTGCCCATCAGGTTGCCGATGCTGGAGGTGTTGACGACCAGGGACGAACCGGCTGCCGCGAGCTTGCTGCGGAGCAGGTTGGTGAGCAGGAACGGCGCCAGGTGGTTGACCTGGAAGTTCGGCTCGTGGCCGTCATGGGTCGTGCGGGAGGGCGCGAACGTGCCGCCGGCGTTGTTCATGAGCACGTCGAGCGAGTCCACGCGCTCGGCGACCTCGTCGGCCAGGCGCCGTACGTCGTCGAGCCTGGAGAAGTCGGCGACCAGGGGTTCGGTGCCGACCGCCTCGGCCACCGGGCGGAGCTTGTCGGCCGAGCGCCCGGTCACGTGCACCGTCGCGCCTCGGGCGGCCAGCGCGCGGGCGGTCTCGGCCCCGATCCCGTCGCTTGCTCCGGTCACCAGGACGGTGCGGCCCGTCATCGTCTCGTCACTCATGCCTGGAGCCTAGGCCGGGCGGCCGACTTCCTAGCCGGCCAGGGACCCGGAGAAGATCTGCCAGGCGAGCGCACTCTTCGCGACGAGGCTCAGGACCAGGTAGGTCTTCTCGCCGAACGCGTAGCTCTTCCACGGTCCGACCTCCCGGTACTGGAGCCACTGGTTGAGCGCGAAGCTCATGAAGAGCACGAAGAGCGAGACGAAGATGCCGTAGACGAAGCCCGGGACCGAGGAGCCGGCGCCGACCAGGTTGATGGTGATGGCCACCCACGGCGCAGCCCCCGCGATCGTCCCGAACCAGAACGGCCGCATCGTGGTGGTCGTGCGACCGGGCGGGTTGCTCGTCTCCTGGATCCAGCCGAAGAGGATCATCGCGACGTTGGCCCCGGCGATCGCCACCACCGCTGAGATCCCGGTGATGCCGCAGTAGAAGCCGATCAGCACCACCATCACCGTGGCACTCACGGAGTACTCGATCCAGCGGAACCGGTTGAGGCCGGCCGCGAGGTCGCGCTCGTAGCGGCCACGGAGCAGGGTGGCGGTGAGCAGGTGGTCCGCTGCGGCCAGGAGGAGGAACACCGCGATCGCGACCCCGATCCGGACGTCGAAGAACGCCTCCGGACTCGTCGGATCGCTGCCGGGCGGTCCCTCGGGGAACTGCGAGGTGACGGTGATGGCGAAGTCGCCGGCGAGCACGAGGATGGCGATCGCCTGAGCGGCGTGCAGCACGCCGAGGCCGAGGTTCCACCGGCGCAGGTCGCGCAGGCGCGGCTCGGTGACGCCGGAGGCGGTCGTCGCGGTGCTCACGAGGCACCGAACCGGTCGACGTAGGCCAGCACCCGGCCGAGCATGGCGCTGACCGAGGCCAGGTCAGCGGCCTCGGGACCGGGCTGGTCGGCCAGGTCGTAGAGCGCCGGCGTCGCCTCGGCTGCCCCCGCGCGCTGGGCCACGCGCGCGCAGACCCGCGCGGCGTCTCGTACGGCGGCGGGGTCGACGGTGAGCATCGTCTCGAAGACCCGCTCGCGGTCGGGTATGTCGAGCTGCCCGGGCAGCTCCCACGCCGTCAGGGCCGCCGGGAGCTCGACCGAGTCGCAGATCACCGCCCATTCGCGCGCCATCGGCTCCTCGGGCGGCAGCGGGACGAGCACCGGCCCAGGGCGAGGGCCGGAGCCCGCCGTCCGAGGATGGGTCAGGTCCGCGAACTCCGCGAAGACGAACGCGGAGCGCGAGACCAGCGCGAGCTCACGCCACCGGGCCTGCGCCGCCAGGTAGTAGCGCTCCTGCTGGAACGCGCCGAAGAGGGTGGCCCGCTCCGACTTGGCGCAGAACTCGTCCTCGATCGCCCAGGACAGTGCGAGCAGGGTGCGCTTGTGGAGCCGCTGCACCTGCAGGTGCGGGTGCTTGCGTCGCAGCTCGGCGTACACCGACGGGGAGCCCGGTGCGGCCTGGGCGAGGGCGTCGGCGATCGCCACGTCGAGCCGAACCCCGGCGTCACGGCGGCGTACGACGCGGGTGACCGCCTCGACGTCCGCCTCGAGGTAGCGCCGGTGCCCGCTCTCGAGGCGCTGAGGTCGCGGGAACCCGTGCCGCTGCTCCCACATCCGCAGGGTGGCCGGGCTCAACCCGGTGCGCTCGGCGAGGGTCCCGATCGTGAGCAGCCGATCCAGCCTGACCCCTTGCGCGGATATCAACTCTGTGTTCATGTTGTAAGCGTATTCCTAAACGGCTTGTTTAGGAATAGTCCGGGCGCAAGGGGTGGAGGCAGCGATGTCGGTCAGTAGTCAGTCAGCAGAGGGCAGCACCGAGGAGGTCGTGGACTGGACCGACCTGGGGCAACGGATGTGGAGCTTCCTCACCGGACGCGAGGCGGCGATCCACTACCGCTTCGAGGAGATGGCGATCGAGGTCCCGCGGGACACGGGATCGAGCGCGCCGCGGGCGACCTGGAAGCTCAACGGGACGCTGACGGTCAGCACCAGCGACACCGGTGGCCCGGCCGCACCTGGTCTGGGCTGAGCTCGTCATGGCACTGGAGGTGGCGGCCGACCTGAGCGTCGAGCTCGAGACCGTGGGCCGATCGACGGTCCACGCACGACTGCACGGTCGCGCCAACCGGCTGCTGCTCGAGGTCGACGATGCTGGCGCGTTCGCCGGCACCCGCGACGCGACCGCCGTTCGTGCTCTCGCGGAGGCCCTCGCGACGAGGGGTGTGCAGATCCGGGTGTTCAGCGGCGGTCGGCACCTCATCTCGATCGGCGACGTCAGGGCGCCGTGGTGGCAGCGGCGGGTGACGGGATCGCGGCGCATCCGGATGGGCAGCGTCCGCGGCGCCCTCACCTCGGCACGCTCCCGCAGTCGGAGCACCGAGGCGGTCCTCCCCGACGCATCGCTTCTGCCACCGGCGACGTTGTGGCCACTGACGCCCACCCTGCGGCGCCCCGCGAAGCGGCCCGTCACAACGACGCACGACCCGCTGCGCGGCGGGTCGCCGCGGCTGGTCCTCGCCAAGGAGGACGTCTGGGCGGGCGAGCGCCAGCCGATCTTCCGCCTCCAGGAGCGCACCACTATCGGCTCGGACCCCGATGCCGACATCTGCCTGCCGGGCCTGGCGGCGCAGCACGCGGTGATCGAGCACGACGAGCGCGACGAGTACGTCGTCACCGCGGTCGGCGGCGCCACCCGGGTGCATGGCGCCTTCATCGACCGTCAGCTGCTGCGCACCGGAACCCGGCTCGAGGTCGGCACCCACCGCCTGGTGTTCTTCCGCGAGGAGTACGCCGACCACGGCCGCCCGCACGGTGGTCGGATCGGTGGTGAGGCCGGACACCAGATCCCGCAGCCTCCACGTGCGACGGACGTCCGATGAGCGCGCTCCGCCTGGCGATCGTCGACGACTACGACCTCGTCGTCGCCGGAGTCGCCGCGATGCTCTCCGACCAGCGACACCTGATCCAGGTGACGGCGCTCGACCCGGCGACGGTCGAGACGGCGGGGGTCGACGTGCTCCTCTACGATCCGTTCGGCTCGCCCCGCTCCTCGATGGACTCGCTCGGTCGCCTGGTCCACCGCAGCGCCGTGCCGGTGATCGTCTACACCTGGGAGATGCACCCGGCTGCGTCCGAGCAGGCGCTCGGTCTGGGCGCCGCCGGCTACCTGTCGAAGGCGCTCGGCGGCGACCAGATCGCCGACGCCGTCCGCGCCGCGGTCCGCGACGGCGGCGGGGCGGGTCGTCTCGCCGTCAGACCGGCAGCGGCCGTGGGTCTCTCGGCCCGGGAGGCCGAGATCCTCACGATGATCGCCGCCGGATTGAGCAACCAGGAGATCGCCCAGCGCAAGCACCTGAGCATCAACTCCGTGAAGACCTACATCCGGACGGCGTACCGCAAGATCCAGGTCGAGCGTCGCTCTCAAGCGGTCCGATGGGCGATCGAGAACGGGTTCGTCTGTGTGCCGACGTCGGCCGCGGAGGCGGTGCTCTCCTGAGCTACGACGGCAGCCGGAGGGTGGCCATCCCGCCGTCGACACCGAGCAGGGTGCCGGTCGTGGAGGCGCTCAGCGGGCTGGCCAGGTAGGCGATCGAGTGGGCGACCTCGTCGGCGCTCACCAGGCGCCCGATGGGTTGGCGGGCTCGGAGCGCCTCGGCGGCCGCGGCCGGGTCCGGCGCCTGGTCGAGGAGCCGGCCGATCCACGGTGTGTCGGCGGTGCCGGGGAGGACGGCGTTCACGCGGATCCCCTCCCGCACGTGGTCGGCCGCCATCGCCAGGGTCAGCGTGGCCACCGCGCCCTTGCTGGCGGAGTAGAGCGCGCGCTGGGGCAGGCCGACCGCGGCGGCGACCGAGCTGACGTTGACGATCGCGGCGTGGTCGGACCGGCGCAGGTGGGGGAGGGCCGCGGCCGAGACCCGGGCCAGGCCGACGACGTTGACGTCGAGCACGCGGGCCCACTCCGCGTCGTCGTTGGCGGCCACGTCGCCGATCGCGCCGATGCCGGCGTTGTTGACGAGCAGGTCGATCCCGCCGAGCTCGGCGGCCGCCTCCGCGACGCCTGCCTCCACCGCGGCCCGGTCGGTGATGTCGCACTCGACCTCGACGAGACCGCTCGTCCCCGTCACGGCACGATCGAGGATCGCCACCCGGGCGCCGCGCTCGGCCAGCAGCCGTGCCGTGGCCGCGCCGATGCCGCTGGCGCCGCCGGTGACCAGGGCGGTGAGTCCGTCGAGCTCGCTCATGTGGGTCTCCTTGCTCGTGGGTTCACGTGGACCTTCGGCCCTGAGCCGGCGCCCGCGGGCCGGGTCCCGGCCAGCACTGCGCCGACCTCCTCGAGGGTCACGGTGGCGGCGATCAGGGGTCGAGGGTCGACCGCGCCGGCGGCGTACAGGTCGATGGCGCCCATCAGACCGGGGGAGCCGCTCAGCACGCCGACCGCCGTGACGTCACGCATCGCGAGGGTGCGGGTGTCCAGGAGGCTCGGCGTCTCGGAGAGTCCGATGTAGACGATCCGGCGCCCCGCGTCGACGAGCTCCGCTGCGCGGACCGGGGACGACGGGTGGTTGGACGCATCGACGACGCCGTCCCAGCGCAGGTCCGGCAGGTCGTCGGCGGTCCAGGCCCCGGTGATCCCGAGGCCGGCCGCGAACTCCAACGACGGCGCGGTCACGCCGACGACGTGCACCTCGCACCCCTGGGCGAGGGCGAACCCGGCCGCCAGCAACCCGATGGTGCCCGGTCCGAGGACCAGCAGCCGCTCACCCGGCTCCACCTGAGCCGCGCGGACGGCGCGCAGCGCGTTGCCGCCCGGCTCGACCATCGCGCCCGCGGCGTCGTCGACGGCGTCGGGCAGCGGCAGCAGGGTGCTGACCGGCACGGCCAGCTGCTCGGCGAGCGCGCCGGGGAAGTCGCGACGCAGACCGATCTCGTGCCGGTCGTCGCAGACGTGCTGCCGGCCGGTCAGGCATCGGTGGCAGTGCCCGCAGCCGAGCTGCGTGTCGCCCGTCGTACGGCGGCCGAGCCACGACTCGTCCACGCCCGCGCCGACCGCGGAGACGGTGCCGCACCACTCGTGGCCGAGGCGCAGCGGGTAGTGGGCGAGACCGTCGTGGAGGTATCCCATCTGCCCGGAGAACATCTCCATGTCGGTGCCGCAGACGCCGACCCGGTCGATGTCGACGACGACCTGGCCGGGTCCGGCGATCGGGGCCTCGACCTCGAGGACGGCCGACTCGCCCGGACCGGTGACGACGAAGGCTCGCACGTCAGCGGGGCGCGATCACGGACTGACGCTGGGTCCCGAGGCCGTCGATGCCCAGCTCCATGACATCGCCAGGAGCCAGCCACACCTGGGGATCGAGCCCCATGCCGACCCCTGGAGGCGTGCCGGTGTCGATCAGGTCACCCGGCTCGAGCACCATGAACTGGCTGAGGTGGTGGACGATGAAGTAAGGGTCGAAGACCATCGTCGCGGTCGACCCGGCCTGCCGTCGGACGCCGTTGACGTCGAGCCACATGCCCAGCGCCAGCACGTCGTCGATCTCGTCGGGCGTCACCAGCCACGGCCCGGTCGGGTTGAAGGTCTCGGCCGACTTGCCCTTCGACCACTGCCCGCTGCGCTCCAGCTGGAAGGCGCGCTCGCTGACGTCGTTGACGAGCACGAAGCCGGCGATCGCGTCCCGCGCCTCCTCGACCGAGTCGAGGTACGACGTGCGCCGCCCGATCACGATGCCGAGCTCCACCTCCCAGTCGGGCTTCGTCGAGCCCCGCGGGATCCGCACGTCGTCGTACGGTCCGACGATCGTGTTGGGCGACTTGGTGAAGAGGATCGGCTCGGGCGGCACGCTCTGGCCGGTCTCGGCCGCGTGGTCGCTGTAGTTGAGGCCGATGCAGAGGATCTGGTGCGGCCGGGCGATGGGAGCACCCGACCCGCTCCTCGCCGAAGGCGTGCACGTCGCCGCTCGCCGTCCGTTCCGCCACCAGCTCGCGGAGCACGTCCAGACGGTCCATCCCGAAGAACGTCTCATCGAAGTCGTCGACCCGGTCGGAGACATCGACGTACGTCGTCTCGTCGAGGCGTACGACGGGGCGTTCGGCGCCGACCGGGCCGAGGCGCATGAGCTTCACGGGGTCTCCTGAGGGTGGGGGTGGTGTCCGGACCAGGGATGGGTGGGCAGCCCGGTGCACCCGGGGCGGGCGAGGAAGAGACTCCCCGACAGCGGGTACGCCGCCTGCTCGTCTGCCGAGAGCTCGCCCCGCGCGGTGGTGATGAGCAGCTGGTCGAGGTCCGGGCCGACGAAGGCCAGGCTGGTGGTGTGCGGCGCCGGCACGTCGATCACGTCGAGCAGGCCGCCGGAGGGGGAGTAGCAGCGCACCTGGCCCTGGCTCCAGGCGGCCACCCACAGGTTGCCGGCCGCGTCCACGCACATCCCGTCGGGCACCGCATCGGTGAGGTCGAAGGCGAGGCGGCGCGGACCGGTCGCGCCCGAGTCCTGGTCGTAGTCGCGGACCCAGATCCGTCGCGCCGGGACGCTGTCGATGCTGTAGAGCAGGGAGGCGTCGGGGGAGAAGGCCATCCCGTTGGCCAGCCCGAGATCGTCGTCGAGGACGGTGACGGTGTCGCCGTCGACCTGCAGCAGCCGTTGAGAGTGCCGAGCGCCGGTCAGTGAGACGGTGCCGATCAGAAGTCGACCCCGCGCGTCGCAGACGGCGTCGTTCCACCGGTCGTCGGGATGCTCGGCGAACAGGTCGGGGCCGGGACTGCGCACCCCATCGGGGTCGAGACGCGTCAGCCGACGGTGGTCGGCCACGAGGAGCGATCCGTCGTCGGCGACGGCCGCCGCCCCGACGTACGACGTCGAACTCGTGGCGCTCCTCGACCTCGACGGTCCCGGCGCCGAGGCGACCGGTGACGACGAGACCCTCGAGGATGTCGACCCAGACGCAGTCGCTCCCGCGGCGCGTCCCAGACCGGTCCCTCGGCGAGCTCGTAGACCGGGTCGGTGACCTGCTCGGCGGTGGTCATGCGCGAGCCTCGGCCATCGACCGGATGGTCTCGACGTCGTCCACGAGGGTCGCGAGCGGGGTGCGGTAGGCGAGGGCGCTGATGCTGATCGCTCCGCTGGGGACGGTCGGGCCGGTGAGGAAGGCCGGGACCGCGAGGCAGTTGACGCCCGGCTCGTTCTCCTGGTCGTCGACGCTGTAGCCACGAGACCGGATCAGCTCCAGCTCCTCGTGCAGGGCCTCGACGGTGGTCACCGTCCTGTCGGTGCGGCGGGCCAGGTCACGCTCGCCCACCCAGGCGGCGACGGCGGCGCGGTCGGGCAGCCGGTAGGAGAGCAGCAGCTTGCCGACGGCGGTGCAGTGGGCGGGGTTGCGGCCGCCGACGACCGAGGTGAGGCGTACGGCGCCCTGCGGCGGGTCGACCTTGGCTCGGTAGATCACGGTGTCGTCCTCAAGGACCGCGTAGTGGACGGTCTCGCCGTACCGGTCCGCGAGGGCCTGCAAGGTGCTGTCCACCCGCACGTGGTCGGGCGATCTCCTCCAGGCTGACGCCGTCGGAGTAGCGTGCGAGCTCGGCGAGCACGGCGAGCACGCGGTCGGAGCCGACCAGCCTGTCGTCCGTCGTTGTACTCTCGGTCACGATTCCGGATGCTAGACCACAGTTTCGAGAATTGGAACGCATGAGTCCTCCACGCAGCAGCCAGTGGTACGCCGGCACCGACCGCAACGCCTACATCCATCGGGCCTGGATGCGGCGCGGACTGCCGGCGCACGCGTTCGACGGCCGCCCGCACATCGCGATCGCCAACACCGCCTCGGACCTGACGCCGTGCAACGCGCACCTCAACGAGGTCGCCGAGAGCGTGAAGCAGGGCGTCTACGAGGCCGGCGGGATCCCGCTGAACCTGCCGGTCGTGTCGCTCGGCGAGACGTTGGTCCGTCCGACCGCGATGCTCTGGCGCAACATGGCGGCGATGGCCACGGAGGAGATGCTGCGGGCCAACCCGGTCGACGGCGTGGTGCTGCTCGGAGGCTGCGACAAGACGATCCCGTCGCTGCTGATGGCGGCGGCCTCCGTCGACATCCCCGCGCTCGTCGTACCCGGGGGGCCGATGCTGACCGGCACCTTCCGCGGCACGCCGCTGGGGTGCGGCACCGACGTCTGGCGGCTCAGCGAGGAGGTCCGCGCCGGCACGCTGTCCGAGTCCGACTTCCTGAGGTCGGAGTCGTCGATGATCCGCAGCCGCGGGCACTGCAACACGATGGGCACCGCGTCGACGATGGCCATGGTCGCGGAGGCGCTCGGGTCGACCATCCCGGGCATGGCGGGTACGCCGGCCCCGGACAGCCGGCTGCTCGAGGGCTCGCACGAGGCCGGCCGGCTGGCGGTCGAGATGGTCCGGTCCGACCGGCGTCCGAGCGAGGTCTTCACCCGTGGGTCGTTCCTCAACGCGATCGTTGCCCTGGCCGCGGTCGGCGGCTCGACCAACGCCGTGGTCCACCTGCTCGCGATCGCCGGCCGGCTCGGTGTCGAGCTGACCCAGGACGACTTCGACAGCACCGGCGCCGACGTACCCCTGCTCGTCAACCTGCAACCCGCTGGGCAGTTCCTGATGGAGGACCTCCACCGCGCCGGCGGCCTGCTCGCTGTGCTCCGTGAGGTCGAGGACCTGCTCGACCCCGACGCGATCACCGTGACCGGCAAGCCGCTGGTGAGCTATCTCGGCGAGGCCGCGATCTGGGACCGCGAGGTCATCCGGCCGCGTGCCGAACCCTTCCAGCCGCACGCCGGCATCGCCGTGCTGCGCGGCAACCTCGCCCCGACCGGTGCAGTGATCAAGCCGGCGGCCGCGACGCCGGCGCTGCTGCAGCACCGCGGCCGCGCGCTCGTGTTCGACTCGATCGAGGACCTGCACGCCCGCATCGACGACCCCGACCTGGACGTCGACGCCGACTCCGTCCTCGTGCTCCGCGGCTGCGGCCCACGCGGCTACCCCGGCATGCCCGAGGTCGCCAACCTGCCGATGCCGAAGAAGCTGGTCGAGGCCGGGGTGCGCGACATGGTGCGGGTCTGCGACGGCCGGATGAGCGGTACGGCGTACGGCACCGTCGTCCTGCACGTCTCGCCCGAGGCCGCGGCCGGTGGCCCGCTCGCCCTGATCCGGACGGGGGACGTGATCGTCCTCGACGTGGCCGGCCGTCGCCTCGACGTCGAGCTCTCGGACGAGGAGCTGGCGTCGCGGGAGCCGGCAGCCGCCGCCGTCGATGCCTTCGCCGCGCCGACCCGGGGCTGGGAGCGCCTCTACGTCAGCACGGTGCAGCAGGCCGACACGGGTGCCGATCTCGACTTCCTCGTCGGTGCGAGCGGCGACGCGGTCTCCCGGGAGTCACACTGACGGCGCTGCACCGGCGTACTGTCGATGGCATGCATTCTCTGCGAGCACAGTGATCCGTCTGGCGATCGTCAACGACTACGAGCTCGTCGTCGCTGGGGTCGCCGCCATGCTGGCGAACGACCGGCACCGGATACGGGTGACCGCGATCGCCCCGGCCGCAGGCAGCATCGACGGCGTCGACGTCGTCCTCTACGACACCTTCGGTCCGGTTGACAGCTCGATGGCGTTCCTCGAGGTGCTCGTCAGGCGAAGTCGAGTCCCGGTCATCGTCTACACCTGGAAGCTCCAGCCGGCGGTCGCGCGCGAGGCGCTGCGCCGGGGTGCATCCGGCTATCTGTCGAAGGCGCTGACCGGCTCCCAGATCGCCGACGCGGTGGAAGCGGTCGTGGACGGGGACATCGTGGTCAGCCCCGAGCTGAGGCCGGTCGAGGACCTGGTCGGCGGAGACTGGCCAGGGCGCCGCCTGGCCGACCTGTCGGCCCGTGAGGCGGAGATCATCACCATGATCGCGGCCGGGATGAGCAACCAGGAGATCGCCGACCGCAACTACCTGAGTATCAACTCGGTGAAGACCTACATCCGTACGGCGTACCGCAAGATCGGTGTGCAGCGGCGGTCCCAGGCCGTGCGCTGGGCGCTCGAGCACGGCTTCGCCGCCACACCGGACACCACGGCGCCGACGGAGCCGGCGCTACGCTGACCCGCCCGTAGTCAGGTCAGCGGGTCGCCACCAGGATGTCGCGGGTGAGCTCGGCGATGCTCGCGTAGCCGTTGAGACCCATCGTCAGGTCGGCCTCGGCGAGCAGGCACGAGAGCACGAACTCGATGCCGGCGGTGCCGCCCAGCACGGCGCCGTACCCGTAGGGCCGACCGATGCCCACCGCAGTGGCCCCGAGGGCGAGCGCCTTCACGATGTCGGCGCCAGAACGCACGCCGGAGTCGAAGAGCACGGGCAGGTCGTCTGCCGCATCGACGACGCCTGGCAGCAGGTCGATGGCGGGCGCGGACGCGGCCTGGCGGCCGCCGTGGTTGGAGCAGTAGATGCCGTCGACGCCGGCGTCCTTGGCCCGGCGTACGTCGTCGGGGTGGCAGATCCCCTTGAGCAGGAGCGGGAGGTCGGTCAGCCCGCGGAGCCAGGCGAGGTCCGACCAGGTGAGGGTGGGGTTGCCGAAGGTCAGCGCCCACTGGAGGGCCGCGGCGGCCGGGTCCTCCTCGGGCGATGCCGCGAGCCGGGACCGGAAGACCGGGTCGGAGGTGTAGTTGGCCAGACAGCCGCCCCGCAGCTGCGGGAAGGTCGCGTGCTGGAGGTCGCGCGGGCGGTAGCCGAGCGTCCACGTGTCGAGCGTGACCACGATCCCGCCGAACCCCGCCGCCTCGGCGCGACGGACGAAGCTCTCCGCCAGCTCGCGGTCGTTGGGCGTGTAGAGCTGGAAGAAGCCCGGGGTGTCGCCGAGCGCGGTGGCGACCTCCTCCATCGGATCTTGCATCAGCGTCGAGGCCACCATCGGCACGCCGGAGGCAGCCGATGCGGCGGCGGCCGCGACGTCACCGTGCTCGTCGTCGGTCATGACGCCGAGCACGCCGATCGGCGCCAGGAAGATCGGGGTGGGCAGGGTGTGGCCGAACAGCTCGATCGAGAGATCCCGCTCGGCGGCGCCCGACAGCATCCGCGGCATGATGCCCCAGCGGCCGAAGGCAGCGACGTTGCCCCGCTGGGTGTGCTCGTCGCCCGCACCTCCCGAGACGTAGTCCCAGAGCCGGTGCTCCATCTTCCCCTGTGCCGCCGCCTCGAGACCGGAGAACGTGAGGGGGTACGCCGGCAGCTCGCCGGCCAGGCCGGCGAAGTAGAGACCGGTCTGGAAGTCTGCGAAGTTCGCCATGCGCGCTATCCAACCACCGCGTCCGGGGCAGTCGTCCTAGGTCCGGCGGTGGAAGGTGACCTTCCCTTGGGCGTGCTTCTGCATCTCGTACGTGGGGTCGTGGGCTCGGGCGTGGTGTCGGGGGCAGAGCAGGCCGCCGTGGTCGAGGTCGGTCGTGCCGCCGTCGGTCCAGCGGGTCCAGTGGTGGGCGTGGCACATCCAGGGTGGCCAGTCGCATCCCTCGGCGACACAGCCGCCGTCGCGCAGGCTCATGGCGGTGGTCTGGGCTCTGGTGAAGAACCTCTTGGTCCTGCCGAGGTCGAGGACCTCGGAGTCGCCGTCGAGGACGACGGGGATGATCCGGGCGGTGCACGCGAGGCGTCGCGCTGCGGCCGCGCTGATGTGTTCGCCGGTGTCGAGGATCCCGGCTTTCTGCAGGCGTCCGGTGAGGGTGTCGAGGTCGATGGTGACCACGATCGTCGCGTCGCTGCGTCCGACCTTGGGGAGGTCTTTGGCGGTGATGCGGTCGATGAGCTCCATGAACGCTTTGCCCATCCGCTCGGGCCCGGGCCGTCTCTCCACCCCAGGCCCCTCGGTGGCGGCGAGGTGCTTGGGTGCGGCGAGGGCGAGGAGCATCTTCTTCAGCTCCGCGGCCTGCAGTGTGGGGAGGGTGAACCGGCCGTGGACCTTGCCGTGGCCGTCGTCGGTCATCGTCAACCTGGCGGCTTGGCGCGGCTTTGGCTTCTTCCTTCTCGAGGCGGTCGGACTCGTAGGCGTCCGCGAGGTCGGGTGCGATGACCTCCAGGAGCCGGTTGCCGAGGATCCGCAGGGCCTTGGCGTCATAGTCCCTGGCCAATCGCACGAGGTGTTCCTCGGCCTCGATCAACAGGTCGGGGTCCAGGTCCTCAGGCAGGGCCCGGACCGCGGTGATGATCACGCGGGCCTGCTCCGGCCGCAGGTCACCGGCAGGCGAGGCCGGCCCGGACCCGGTCGTAGGTGCCCAGGTCGTAGCCCAGTCGCACGACCCCGAAGGCCGCGCCCCGGGTCTGCCTGGTCTGGTGGGCGAGCCAGTTCGCGGTCGACGTGGCACCGACCTCGGTGCCGACCTGGACCTCGTCGGCGTGCGCGGCGACCCGGGCTTCGAGCTCGACGATCTGGGACTTCAACCGGGCGAGCTCGACCAGGGTCGACGCCGCTTCGGGGGCGCTCATGGACCACACGGATGCGTCGACCACACCGTCCGCAACCGAGCGCATGTGCGCGGTCGCAGAGGCCACCTGGTGGTGGGGTGCGGTCATCGTGGTCATGGGTCCACTCAAGCACTGACCACCGACAGTCAGAGGCCCAGAAGCCGCTTGTCCACAGGGGTTCAGGTCACGAACAGGTCACGATCCGGCGTCGTCACGAGCGGGCATGTGGAGGGGTTCGAGGCTCGGGCCTGGCGGCCCTCGCACCTCAACCACCGGGGCCGGCGGCGGACCGCAGCCGCCGCTCGCCGTACCCGTCGTAGCTGCCTGTCGGCGACCGACCCGGACGGACCCGCAGCTCGCGCTCATCGCCCCGTCTTCGCTGGGGGTTTCGAGGCTCGGCCTGGCGGCCCTCGCACCTCAACCACCGAGCCCGAAGGCCGGGCAGCGACCTCAACCACCTGCCCGCCGTACCCGTCGTAGCTGCCTGTCGGCGGCCGAGCCCAGCGGACCCGCATGCCGCGGCCCATCCGGGACTTCGTCCCTCCCCGGCCGACGCGCGTTCAGGTTGCGTCAACACGGCGACGTCGGGCGTCAAGGAACCGTCAAGGAGGTCAGGGAAGGGCGTGCGGCGGACCTAGGAATGTCCTTGTGTCCGATCTCGTCTTCATCCTCCTGACCCTGCTGGCCTTCGGCCTGCTGACCGCGCTGGTCGGCGTCCTCGACCGACGGTTGTCGAAATGAGCAGCCTGGCTCCCGCTCTCGCCCAGGTCGCGGTGCTCGTCGCTGCGCTCGCGCTGGCGGTGCCCTTCCTCGGCCGCTACCTCGCCCACGTCTACACCTCCCCCCGACACCTCGCGGTCGAGCGGGCGTCGTACCGCGTGCTCCGCGTCGACCCCGAGGCCGACCAGCACTGGAAGACCTACGCCATGTCGGTGCTGGGCTTCTCGTTGGTCGGCATCCTCGGGCTGTTTGCCTTCGGGCGGCTGCAGGACCACCTGCCGCTGTCGCTCGGCTTCGCGGGCCTGCCTGCGGACGGTGCCTGGAACACTGCGATCTCGTTTGTCACCAACACCAACTGGCAGTGGTACTCGGGCGAGGCGGCCACCGGCCACCTCTTCCAGATGTCCGGCCTGACGGTGCAGAACTTCGTCTCGGCCGGCGTCGGCATGGCCGTCGCCGCGGCGCTGGCCCGCGGCCTCGCGCGCAACCTCCGGGACGGTCGCGTCGGCAACTTCTGGGCCGACCTGGTCCGCACCGTCGTCCGGGTCCTGCTGCCCGTGGCGCTGGTCGCGGCGGTGGTGCTCGTCCTGCTCGGCGTCGTCCAGAACTTCCTCGAGCCCCAAGCCGTGCACACGCTGACCGGCGGGGGACAGGACATCACGGGCGGACCGGTCGCCAGCCAGGAGGCGATCAAGGAGCTCGGCACCAACGGTGGCGGCTTCTACAACGCCAACTCCGCGCACCCGTTCGAGAACCCGACGCCGCTCACGAACCTCTTCGAGATCTTCCTGCTGCTCGTCATCCCGTTCTCGATGGCGTGGGCGTTCGGCCGGATCGTCGGCGACAAGCGCCAAGGGGGCGCCGTACTCGCCGTCATGGCGCTGCTGCTCGGCGTCTCGATCGCCCTGCTCACCTGGGCCGAGATGGCCGGGCCGGGCACCGCCCCCGGTCTGGCCGGCGGGGCGATGGAGGGCAAGGAAGTCCGCTTCGGTACGGCGGCGTCGGCCCTCTTCGGCGCCGCCACGACCGGCACCTCGACCGGTGCCGTCAACTCCATGCATGACTCGTTCACCGCCCCCGGCGGCGGCGTCGCGATGTTCAACATGATGCTCGGCGAGGTCGCTCCCGGCGGCGTCGGCTCCGGGCTCTACGGGATGCTGATGCTCGCCGTGGTCACGGTCTTCCTGGCCGGTCTGATGGTGGGCCGCACGCCGGAGTACCTCGGCAAGAAGATCGGCCAGCGCGAGATCGTGCTCGTCGCGCTCTACGTGCTGACCACCCCGGTCCTCGTGCTTGGTGGCGTGGCCGTCGCGATCACCGCACCCGAGGGCCTCGCCGGGCTCCAGGAGTCCGGGCCGCACGGCCTGTCCGAAGCGCTGTACGCCGTCACCTCGGCCGCCAACAACAACGGCAGCGCGTTCGGCGGACTGACCTCGGGTACGCCGTTCTGGAACACGCTGCTCGGGCTGTGCATGCTGCTCGGCCGGTTCGTGCCGATCGTGCTCGTCCTCGCCCTCGCCGGGCGCTTCTCGGCGCAGCGCCGGCTGCCGCCGAGCGCGGGCACCCTGCCTACCCACCGGCCGCTCTTCGTGGCCCTCCTCTCGGGCGTCGCCCTGGTCGTGGTCGGTCTGACCTACGTGCCGGTCCTCGTCCTCGGTCCGATCGTGGAGTCCCTGTCGTGAACATCAATCTCAAGGAGGCGCTTCCCGGCGCCCTCCGCAAGCTCGACCCCCGCGAGCTCGTCTCGACCCCGGTGATGCTGGTCGTCGAGATCGGCGCTGCGGCGACCACGGTGATGGCGATCCTGGACCCGTCCACGATGGCCATCGGCGTCACCATCTGGCTCTGGCTGACGGCGCTCTTCGGCACCCTCGCTGAGTCGGTCGCCGAGGGCCGTGGCAAGGCGCAGGCGGCCAGCCTGCGGGCGCTCCAGCAGGAGACAACGGCCCGGCGGCGGCGGCCCGACGGAGGTGTCGACGTCGTCACCTCGACCTCCCTGCGCACGGGCGACGTGGTGATCGTCGACGCGGGGGAGCGGATCCCCGGCGACGGCGACGTGATCGAGGGCGTCGCCTCGGTCGACGAGTCGGCCGTCACCGGCGAGTCCGCTCCGGTCATCCGCGAGTCGGGTGGAGACCGGTCGGCCGTCACCGGCGGCACCGTCGTGCTGTCGGACCAGATCGTCGTGCGGATCACGTCCGAGCCCGGTCAGTCCTTCGTGGACCGGATGATCGCGCTCGTCGAGGGCTCGGAGCGCCAGCGCACCCCCAACGAGATCGCGCTCAACGTGCTCCTCGGCTCCCTCACCGCGATCTTCGTCGTCGTCGTGGGGTCGCTCTACTTCGTCGCCGACTACAGCGACGCCCAGCAGTCGGCGGTCGTGCTCACCGCGCTGCTCGTGTGCCTGATCCCGACCACCATCGGTGCACTGCTCTCGGCCATCGGCATCGCCGGCATGGACCGGCTCGTCCGCCGCAACGTGCTGGCGATGTCCGGCCGGGCGGTCGAGGCGGCGGGCGACGTCGACGTACTGCTGCTCGACAAGACCGGCACCATCACCTACGGCAACCGCCAGGCGGCAGCCCTGCTCCCGCTCGACGGGGTCACCGACGACGTGCTCGCGGAGGCGGCGCTGCTGTCGTCACTCGCGGACGAGACGCCCGAGGGCCGCTCGATCGTGACGTTGGTGCGTGGTGGTCTCGAGGCTCAGGCGCTGGGCGCCGTCGCACCTCAGCCACCGGAGGGCGGGACCCTGGTTCCCTTCACCGCCAACACCCGGATGAGCGGGATCGACCTGCCCGGACGCGAGATCCGCAAGGGTGCGGCCTCAGCTGTCACCGCCTGGGTCGGCGGCTCCGACACCCAGCTCGACCGGCTCGTCGAGCAGGTCAGCTCGACGGGAGGTACGCCGCTCGTCGTGGCCGAGGGCGGGCGCCTGCTCGGCGTCATCCACCTCAAGGACGTCGTCAAGGAGGGCATGCGGGCGCGCTTCGACGAGATGCGCGCGATGGGCATCCGCACGGTGATGATCACCGGCGACAACGCCATCACCGCCGGGGCGATCGCCGAGGAGGCGGGCGTCGACGACTTCCTCGCCGAGGCGACCCCGGAGGACAAGCTCGCCCTGATCCGCAAGGAGCAGGAGGGCGGTCGGATGGTCGCGATGTGTGGCGACGGCACCAACGACGCGCCGGCGCTCGCCCAGGCCGACGTGGGGGTCGCGATGAACACCGGGACGACCGCGGCCAAGGAGGCCGGCAACATGGTCGACCTCGACTCCGACCCGACGAAGCTCATCGACATCGTCGAGATCGGCAAGCAGCTGCTCATCACCCGCGGTGCGCTCACGACGTTCTCGGTCGCCAACGACGTCGCGAAGTACTTCGCGATCCTGCCGGCGATGTTCGTCGTGGCCTTCCCGCAGCTCGACGTCCTCAACGTCATGCAGCTGTCGTCTCCGGAGTCGGCGATCCTCTCGGCCGTCGTCTTCAACGCGCTCGTCATCGTCGCGCTGATCCCGCTGTCCCTGCGCGGCGTGCGCTACCGGCCGTCCTCGGCCGCCGACCTGCTGCGCCGCAACCTGCTGATCTACGGCGTCGGCGGTCTGATCGCGCCGTTCGTCGGCATCAAGCTGCTCGACCTCGTCATCTCGCTGATCCCCGGAGTGTGATCGTCATGAAGGACCTCTACATCCTCTTCCGCCAGAGCCTCGCCGGCCTCAGGGTGCTGATCGCAGCGACCCTGCTGCTCGGCGTCGTCTACCCGGTCGTCGTGTACGGCGCCGCCGCGGTCGCCGCCCCCTGGAAGTCCCACGGGTCGCTGGTGACGGCCACCGGCGCTCACACGACCGACGCCGACGACGCTGTCGGGTCGGCGCTCCTCGGCCAGCTCGTCGACGACCCGGACCTGTTCCAGAACCGGCCGTCCGCTGCCGGCGACGGCTACGACCCGCTCAACAGCTACGGCTCCAACTACGGTCCCGAGGACCCCGACCTGATCGCCGCGATCAAGCAGCGCAAGGCCGACATCGCCGCCCGCGAGGGTGTCGACCCCGCCGCCGTACCCCCGGACGCGGTCACCGCCTCCGGATCCGGACTCGACCCCGACATCTCGGAGGCGTACGCCGCCCTCCAGGTGCCGCGGGTCGCGCGAGCCCACGGCCTCACCGAGGACGCCGTACGGCGCCTGGTCGCCGAGCACACCTCGGGTCGGACCTGGGGGGTGCTCGGCGAGCCGCGGGTGAACGTGCTCGAGCTGAACATCGCGGTGCTGGCAGGATCGTGAGCATGGACGTCGATCCGCCCATCGGGCGCCGGGGTCGGTTGACGGTCTACCTCGGAGCCGCACCCGGCGTCGGCAAGACCTACGCGATGCTCTCGGAGGCCCGCCGTCGGTGCGAGCGCGGCACCGACGTGGTCGTCGGCTACGTCGAGACGCACGGCCGTGAGCAGACGAGCGGCATGCTCGACGGGCTCGAGGTGCTGCCGCGGGTGGCGGTCTCCTACCGCGGCACCACCTTCACCGAGATGGATGTCGAGGCCGTGCTGGGCCGGCGCCCGACGGTGGTCTGCGTCGACGAGCTCGCCCACACCAATGTGCCGGGGAGTGCCACCGAGAAGCGGGCCGAGGACGTCGAGCGGATCCGGGACGCGGGCATCGACGTGATCACCACGGTCAACATCCAGCACCTGGAGTCGCTCAACGACGAGGTCGAGCGGATCACCGGCGTCCGGCAGCGCGAGACGGTGCCGGACGAGGTGGTCCGCACGGCCGACCAGATCCAGCTGGTCGACATGTCACCCGACGCGCTGCGCCGGCGGATGGCGCACGGCAACATCTACCGGCCCGAGCAGATCGACGCCTCGCTCACGTCGTACTTCCGGGTCGGCAACCTGACCGCGTTGCGCGAGCTCGCCCTGCTGTGGCTGGCCGATCGCGTCGACGACGCCCTCGGCGACTACCGCCGCGCGCACCGGATCAAGGCACCCTGGCCGGCCAAGGAGCGGATCGTCGTCGCGGTCACCGGCGGGGCCGAGAGCGAGACCCTGCTGCGTCGCGGTGCGCGGCTCGCCCAGCGCGCCGCGGGCTCGGAGCTGCTGGCCGTGCACGTCATCGCCAACGACGGACTCGCCAATCCGGACGAGACCCGGATCGCGCGTGCGCAGCAGCTGGTCACCTCCCTCGGCGGCAGCTTCCACTCGGTCGTCGGCGAGGACGTCTCGGCCGCGGTCGTGGACTTCGCGACCGGCGCCAACGCCACGATGGTCGTCGTCGGCGTCTCCCGTCACGGCCGGCTCCGTCGCCTCTTCACGGGTACGACGGGGGACCGGATCGCCTCGCTCGCCGGGGCGATCGACGTCCACCTCGTCACGCACGGCGAGGTCGCGCGGGCGGCCCGGTCGCGGTGGTACCTCTCGCCGCTCAGCCGCAACCGGCAGGTCGTCGGCCTCGCCCTCTCCGTCGTGCTCCCGGTCCTGATGACCCTGGTGCTGCGCACCTCGAGCGACCCGGACCAGCTCCCCGTCGACGTGCTGCTCTTCCTGGCGATCACGGTCCTGGTGGCCCTGATCGGTGGGCTGGTGCCCGCGCTCATCGCGGCGCTCGGCGGCTTCCTGCTGATGAACTGGTTCTTCACGCCGCCGGTCCGCAAGCTCACCATCTCCGAGCCCACCAACCTGGTGGCCCTGCTGGTGTTCGTCGCGGTGGCGATCGGAGTCGCGAGCGTCGTGGATCGCGCCTCGCGCCGGGGGGCCGACGCCGTACGCGCCCGCACCGAGGCGGCCACCCTGGGTGCGCTGTCCCGCTCGGTGCTCACCGGCCAGGACACCGCGGAGGCCATCGTCGGCCGGCTCCGGGAGGTCTTCGGCCAGGAGGCGGTCTCCCTGCTCGCGCGGCGCCCGGGCGGCTGGACGGTGGTGGCCAGCAGCGGTACGTCGCCGGCCACCGAGCCGGACGCCGCCGACACCCGGGTGCAGGTCGACGCCGACCACGTCATCGCACTGCGCGGGTCGGCCCTGCGCGCGACCGACCAACGCGTGCTGGAGGGTTTCGCGGTGCAGACCGGCCTGGTGCTCGAGTACCGCCGGTTGCGCGAGCGTGAGGAGCGCGCGGCCGCGCTGGAGCGAGCCGAGGCGACCAGCACGTCGGTCCTGCGGGCGGTCTCCCACGACCTTCGCACGCCGCTCGCGACGATGCGGGCCGCAGTCGACGGTCTCGTCGCGGGTTCGGTGTCGGGCGCGCTCGATGCCGCGGACCGCAGCGAGCTGGTCGCGGCCGTCGACTCCTCGACCGAGCAGCTGGAGCGGCTGATCGACAACCTGCTCGACCTGTCCCGGTTGGAGTCCGGCCTGCTCCACCCGGTGCTGAGCGACCGCAGCCTGGAGGAGATCCTGCCCCTGGCCGTCGCCGGCCAGCCCGAGGGCAGCGTCGTGCTCGAGGTCGACGAGTCCGCGCCGCTGGTGCGCACCGACGCGGGTCTGGTCGAGCGCGTCGTCGCCAACCTGGTCTCCAACGCGGTCCGCGCCTCCGCCGGCACGCCGGTGCGCGTGCTCGCCCACGTGCTGCCGGACTCGGTCGACGTGCTCGTCGTCGACCGAGGGCCGGGTGTGCCCGAGGACCGGCGCGAGCGGATGTTCGACCCGTTCCAGCGCCTCGACGACACCAGTGCCGGCGGCCTCGGCCTGGGCCTGGCCGTGGCGCGCGGGCTCACCGAGGCGGTCGGCGGCACGCTGTCTGCCGAGGACACTCCCGGGGGAGGCCTCACCATGGTGCTGTCCCTTCCCCGAGCGCAGGCGGCGGCATGAGCAAGATCCTGGTAGTCGACGACGAGCCGGCCCTGGCCCGCGCGCTCGCCATCAACCTGCGCGCCCACGGCTGGGAGGTCGTCACGGCGGCCGACGGCCGGTCGGCGCTCGACGCCGCCGCGACCGAGCACCCCGACGTCGTGCTTCTCGACCTCGGCCTCCCCGACATCGACGGCACCGAGGTGCTGGCGGGCCTGCGAGGGTGGACCACGGTGCCGATCGTCGTGCTGTCCGCGCGCCAGCACGGCGAGGACAAGGTCGAGGCACTCGACCTCGGCGCCGACGACTACGTCACCAAGCCGTTCGCGATGAACGAGCTGCTCGCGCGGCTACGTGCCGCCGTACGGAGGTCCCAGGACTCGTCGCCCGCGGCCTCCGTGGTCAGCATCGGAGACCTCGTCATCGACATGGCGAGGAAGAAGGTCGCGCGGGGCGGGGTCGACGTCCGGCTGACGCCCACGGAGTGGTCCTTCCTCGAGCTGCTCGCCCGCAACCTCGGCCGCCTCGTCACCCGCGAGCAGGTCCTGCGTGAGGTGTGGGGTCCGACGTACGAGCACGAGACCAACTACCTGCGGGTGTACGCCGCCCAGCTGCGCCGCAAGCTCGAGGCCGACCCGGCACATCCCGTGCACCTGGTGACCAGCGCGGGCCTCGGCTACACATTGGAGCCGTAGTCGACACAACCTTCTGGCCACGCACGGAGTCAGGTCAGTGAAGGGGGTGGATCTCGGATGGACCGTACGGCGACAGGGAGCGCGGCAGCGCCGACCTTCGAGGAGTACGCCGGCAGCGCGTGGCACTCGCTCTACCGCTACGCCTACCTGCTCACCGGCAACCACGCGGACGCGGAGGACATCGCTCAGCAGACGCTGGTGAAGGCGTACCGCTCGTGGTCCCGGGTCGACGGCTCCGACTCGCCGATGGCCTACCTCCGTCGGATCCTCACCAACACGTACCTCTCCCAGCGGCGGCCGATGAAGCGCCGGCTGGAGGTGCTCACGGACGCGCCACCCGATCTGGGACTCCCGGCGGGCGGTGGTCCCGAGGACCGGATGGTGCTGTGGCCCCACGTGAAGTCGCTGCCGCCGCGCCAGCGCGCGGTGGTGGTGCTCCGTTACTACGAGGGCCTCAGCGAGCAGGAGATCGCCGACACGCTCGGCTGCTCGCGCGGCACCGTGAAGTCCAACGCCCACCACGCCCTGAACACGCTACGCGCCGCACTCGATCGGGAGGGGAGCTGACATGTCCGTCGACATCGAGGAGATCCTGGGTCGCGAGCTGCGCGAGGTGGCGTACGGCGTACCCGTCCCGCCGCTGCCCGACGTGGCGACCGAGCGCACCCGGCCGCGCCACTGGCAGGCGCTCTTGGTCGCCGCGGTCGTGGTGCTCGTCGTCGCCCTCGCCGTCGCCATGGACGCGATCAGCGGCGGCAGCCACGAGCCGACCCCGGCCCCGGCCCCGACCCCGACGCCGGTCACCCGCGTGATCTCGAAGGCCGCCCCGACGACGCCGTACGTGCTGGACCGACGGCTGTACGTCGGTGGCGAGAACGTGCCGGGCGACTGGTGGTCCGTGCAGTCGGGCACCGAGGGATGGCTGGCGCATCGCGCCGGCGACACCTGGTGGTGGGGCACGACCGCTGAGCCGCGCCAGATCGAGGAGGACCTCATCGGGTCCACGGCGATCTCGCCGAACGGGAGGTACGTCGGCGAGGTGCTGGGCTGGACCGACGAGGGCGACCTCACCGGCTTCGACACCCGACCCGGTGGCGAGGGGATGAGCGCCACCCCCATCGACCTGGGCGACCCGGGACGGACCGGCGACCCGGTGTACGTCCGTGCTGTCACCGACGACGGGCGGGTCATCGCCCAGGGTCGGTCCGCGAGCGTGCTGTGGCTCCCGTTCGTGGACGGTGACACCGTCGATCTCTCGGACACGGCGCCGGACCAGCTGGTCCTCGGCAACACGGTCGCTGGCCTGGTCGTCAGGGACGGCCAGGAAGGTCCGGCCTACCTCGGCGAGATCTCCGACGCCGGCGAGATCACCAGGACCCACGACCTCCCGGACCTGGACACGTGGGCGATCAACCCGGGCGCGACGTGGCTGGCGTGGACGCCGCGGGGGACCTTCGGGGGCGAGACCGACTCGGTCCCGGCGCTGCAGCTGCAGGCCGTCGGCGGAGACGATCGGCACGCCTTCGCGGCCCCGGAGGGGTGGGCCTTCCGGGTGCTCACCTGGTCCTGGGAGGACGACGACCACCTGGTCTCCGCGGTGGTCCGGAGCAACGGCGACCCCGGCGAGCGCCTGGTGCGGTGCAGCGTCGAGGTCGGACGGTGCGTGCTGATCGCCTCGCGCTGAGGGGGCCGAACCCGTCCGACCAACCAGTCGCCAACGGGTCAGGCGCACGATCGGTGCTGTGACGACCGTCACGACACCGAGCCCAGGAGGAAGCATGCACACACGCGGCGCCATCATCAAGGAAGCTCCCGGCACCTACGAGGTGGTCGACCTCGAGGTCGAGGACCCCCGCCAGGGCGAGATCCAGGTCCAGATGACGGCGTCCGGGCTGTGCCACTCCGACGACCACATCGCAACCGGGGACATCCCGGTCGGCATCTACCCGTTCTGCGGCGGCCACGAGGGTGCCGGTGTCGTCACGGCCGTCGGCCCGCACACGCCGGGATGGAAGGAGGGCGACCACGCGGTCTTCTCCTTCCTGCCCTCGTGCGGACAGTGCACCTGGTGCTCGCGCGGCATGCAGAACCTCTGCGACCTCGGGGCCACCCTGCTGATGGGCTCGCGCTGGGACGACCCGACCAGCTTCCGTCTCTCGTACGACGGCCGGCCCGTCGGCCAGATGTGCGGGATCTCCACCTTCGCCGAGGTCACGACGGTCGCCGTCGACTCCGCCGTCAAGGTGGCCGACGACATCCCGCTCGACAAGGCCTGCCTGATCGGGTGCGGTGTCGGCACCGGCTGGGGCTCGGCGATCAACTCCGCCGACGTGCGACCCGGGGACGTCGTGGTCGTGATGGGCGTCGGTGGGATCGGGATCAACGCGGTCCAGGGCGCCGCGCACGGCGGGGCGTCGTTGGTGATCGCCGTCGACCCGGTCGAGTTCAAGCGCACCAAGGCACTCGAGCTCGGAGCCACCCACGCCGTCGCCACGATGGAGGAGGCGACCGAGCTGGCTCAGTCGGTGACCAACGGTCAGGGTGCCGACTCGGCGATCGTCACCACCGGAGTCATCACCGGTGACCACCTCGCCCAGGCACTGGGGTCCATCCGCAAGGCCGGCACCGTGGTCGTCACCGGTCTCGGCGACGTCCAGGCCGTGGGCGCCCCGATCTCCCTGGCCGACATCACGCTCTTCCAGAAGCGGATCCAGGGCTCGCTCTTCGGCGCCTCCAACCCGAAGACCGACATCCACAAGCTGATCCGCCTCTACCAGGAGGGCAGCCTCAAGCTCGACGAGCTGGTCACCCGCACCTACAAGCTCGACGAGATCGCGCAGGGCTACGAGGACATGCACGCCGGCACCAACCTGCGCGGGGTGGTCGTCTACTAGTCGGGGCGCTTCACCGCGACGACCGGGCAGGCGGCGTCGAGGATCACCTGCTGCGAGCTGCTGCCCAGGAAGAGCTTGCCGACGGGGGAGCGCTTGCGCAGCCCGATCACGATCAGGTCGGCGCTCACGTCGGTAGCAGCCTGGAGGATCTCATCGGCCGGGGAGATCGCCTGCGTGGACTGGCGGATCTCGTGCTCGATGCCGAGGTCCGTCAGCCGCGCGGCGAGTGCGTCGAGGTCCGTTGCGGTCGCGAACGCCGGGTCGGAGTCGTAGCCGCGGACGCCGGAGTTGACCAGCACCAGACGGGCCTGGTCACGCTTCGCCGCGGTGACGGCGTACTCCACGGCGGCGAGACCTTCGGGTGTCGGGACGTAGCCGACAACGATCGTGGTGGGAGCGCTCATGGACACACCTTGCCACCACTCGGGTGCGAGGGGCTTGAATGGAGCCGTGAACGAGCTCTGGACGGTGCGGCACGGCAAGACCGAATGGAGTGCTGTCGGCAAGCACACGTCGACGACCGACCTCCCGCTGCTGCCCGAGGGTGAGGCAGTCGCGCAGGGCCTGCGGGATCGGCTGGGCGACGTCGAGTTCGCGCAGGTGCTGACCAGCCCACGCCTGCGTGCGCGGCGTACGGCGGACCTGGCCGGCTTCGCCGAGGCCGTGAGCGACGACGACCTCGCCGAGTGGGACTACGGGGACTACGAGGGCATCACCACCGACGAGATCCGGGTCCACGACCCGGGCTGGACGGTCTGGTCGCACCCGACCCCCGACGGCGAGACGGCCGCGCAGGTGCAGGCTCGACTCGACCGCGTGATCGCGCGGGTGCGCGGCGTCGAGGGGCGGACCCTGGTCTTCGGTCACGGTCACGCGCTGCGGGGACTGGCCGCGCGCTGGCTCGGGCTGCCGGTGGCCGACGGGCAGCACTTCCAGCTCGACACGGCCACGCTGTCGGTCCTCGCCTACGAGCGGGAGAACCCGGTGCTCCGGAGCTGGAACGCCCCGTGACCTCCGCCGCCGTCGTCGGCAGCGGCCCCAACGGGCTCGCCGCAGCGATCCGGCTCGCCCAGGCCGGCCTCGAGGTCACCGTCCTCGAGGCCTCCGACCGGATCGGCGGCGGGGCTCGTACGTCGGAGCTCACCCTCCCGGGCCTGCTGCACGACGACTGCTCCGCGGCCCACCCGCTGGGGGTCGTCTCGCCCTACCTCCGATCGCTCGGGCTGGACCGCTTCGGCCTGACCTGGCGCTGGGCCGACATCGACCTCGCACACCCGCTCGACGACGGCCGGGCCGGCACCCTGAGCCGCGGCGACGGCGCTCCCCCCGATGCCGGGCTGGACGCACTGCTCGACGAGGTCCTCCAGCCGGTGGCCCACCTGCCGCGGCACCCGGTCGCGCTCGCCAGGTTCGGCGTCCAGGCCCTCGTCCCGGCGACGGTCCTCGCCCGGCGGTGGTCGGACGAGACCGAGCGTGCGCTCTTCGTCGGTACGGCGGCGCACGCGGTCGGACGTCTCGACACCCCCATGAGCAGCGCGGTGGGTCTGCTGCTCGGTGAGGTCGGGCGCCGGGCCGGCTGGCCGGTCGCCGAGGGCGGCTCTGGCCGGATCACCGAGGCGATGGTCGCGCTGCTCACCTCGCTCGGCGGCCGGGTGCGGACCGGCGTACGCGTGGACCGTCTCGATGAGCTCGAGCCGAGCGACCTCGTCCTCCTCGACACGTCCCCCACCGCGGCAGCCAGGATCGTGGGGGACCGTCTCGCCCCGCGCGTACGGCGCGCGCTCGAGCGCTACACGTACGGCGGGGCCGCCCACAAGGTCGATCTCGCGATCGAGGGCGATATCCCGTGGCGCAACGAGGAGACCCGCCGGGCCGGCACCGTCCACCTCGGCGGCACCGTGGCGGAGATCGCGGCCGCCGAGGCCGACGTCGTACGAGGCCGGATGCCGGAGCGCCCGTTCGTGCTGGTCTGTCAGCAGTACCTCGCCGATCCGACGCGCTCGGTCGGTGGACACCGCCCCATCTGGGCCTACGCCCACGTCCCGCACGGCTACACCGGTGACGCGACCGAGGCGCTGCTGGCACAGATCGAGCGCTTCGCGCCAGGATTCCGGGAGCGGATCGTCGCCACCCACGTGCGCGGGCCGGCGGCGCTCGCGGCGTACAACGAGAACTACGTCGGCGGCGACATCGCCACCGGCGGCACCGGCCTGCGGCAGCTGCTCTTCCGGCCCCGGCCCGCCGTCGATCCCTACCGGCTCGCGGACGGCGTCTACCTGTGCTCGTCGGCCACCCCGCCCGGTCCCGGCGTGCACGGGATGTGCGGGTTCCACGCGGCGGAGTCGGCGCTCGACGGACTCGGTGGTGGGCGCCGTCGCGGGCACCGGGAAGATTGACGCTTCAATCTTGTTGAGGTGGACATGAAGAAGATCGGGTTCCTGTCCTTCGGGCACTGGACGGAGTCTCCGCAGTCGGCGACCCGTTCCGCCTCCGACGCCCTGCTCCAGTCCATCGACCTCGCGGTCGCCGCCGAGGAGGTGGGCGCCGACGGTGCGTACTTCCGCATCCACCACTTCGCGCGCCAGCTGGCCTCGCCGTTCCCGCTCCTCGCGGCGGTCGGGGCGCGCACCAGCCGGATCGAGATCGGCACCGGCGTCATCGACATGCGCTACGAGAATCCGCTCTACATGGCGGAGGACGCCGGCGCGGCCGACCTGATCTCCGGCGGCAGGCTGCAGCTCGGCATCAGCAGGGGGTCACCGGAGCAGGTCATCGACGGCTACCGCTACTTCGGCTACGAGCCGCCGGCCGGATCCGACCACGCCGCCATGGCGCGCGAGCACACGCGCGTCTTCCTCGACGTCATCGAGGGCAAGGGCTTCGCCCAGCCCAACCCGCGCCCGATGTTCCCCAACCCGCCCGGCCTGCTGCGCATCGAGCCGCACGCGCCTGGCCTGCGGGAGCGGATCTGGTGGGGTGCGGGCTCGCGCGCCACCGCCGAGTGGACGGCCGAGCAGGGCATGAACCTGATGAGCTCGACCCTGCTCACCGAGGACACCGGGGTGCCCTTCCACCAGCTCCAGGCCGAGCAGATCCAGATGTTCCGCGACGCCTGGAAGGCCGCCGGCCACGCCCACGAGCCGCGGGTGTCGGTCAGCCGCAGCATCTTCCCGATCGTCAGCGACCTGGACCGCGCCTACTTCGGCCACGAGGCCCGCAGTCAGGACCAGGTGGGTCACATCGACGGTGGGCTGGCGCGGTTCGGCAAGTCGTACGCCGGCGAGGTCGACCAGCTGGTCAAGGACCTGGCCGAGGACGAGGCGATCGCGGCCGCTGACACGCTGTTGCTCACGGTCCCCAACCAGCTCGGCGTCGACTACAACGCGCACGTGCTCGAGAGCGTCGTCCGCCTCGTGGCGCCGGAGCTGGGCTGGCGGTAGCCGCTTCCGGTGCGCGCCCGGGAGAGTCCCGCCGTGCCGGCGTCAGATCATTGCCGGCGACCGTGGATCAGCCCGTCGTGTCCGGACGCCGCTCCGGTCCACAGGTGCGAGAGTTGGCCCACCAGGACAGAGAGCGGAGGGCGATGGTGGAGTCGATCGACGAGCACTTCGTCGCGTCGGTCGCCGGGCTGCGTCCCGGGACCGTCGAGGGCGGTGCCGACGCCGACCTGGTGCTGGCGCTCTTCGACGCCCAGCTCCAGAGCCGGCACCTCGACCTCGCGGCCCGCTGGCTGCAGACCCAGGGCGAGGGCTTCTACACGATCGGCTCGGCCGGCCACGAGGCCAACGCGGCCCTCGGCCTGCTGACCCGGGTCGACGACCCGGCCCTGCTGCACTACCGCTCCGGTGGGTTCTACGCCGCCCGTGCGGCGCGCAACGCGGTCGAGCGCCCCGAATCGGCGACGACGCCGGTCCGCGACGTGCTGCTCGGGCTCAGCGCCGCCGCCGCCGACCCGATCTCGGGCGGCCGGCACAAGGTCTTCGGCCACCCGGCGCTGCACATCCTCCCGCAGACCTCGACCATCGCCTCCCACCTGCCGCGAGCGGTCGGCCTCGCCTTCACCCTCGGCAACCTCGCCGACCTGGCGCCGCGGCGCGCGTGGCCCGAGGACGCGGTCGTCGTGACGAGCCTCGGTGACGCGTCGGTCAACCACTCGACGGCGCAGGGCGCGCTCAACGCCGCGGCGTACCTCACCCATCGCGGCCTCGACGTCCCGCTCCTGGTCGTCGTCGAGGACAACGGTCTCGGCATCAGCACCCGCACCCCGGCCGGCTGGGTCGAGGCATCGCTGCGGCGGCTGCCGGGGATCGAGTACGTCGAGGCCGCATCGCCGCGACCCGACCGGCTGCTCGCCGATGTCGGCGCCGCGATCGACGACGTCCGGCAGCGCCGCCGTCCGGTCCTGCTGCACCTGCGGACCGTGCGCTTCCTGGGCCACGCCGGCTCCGACGTCGAGCTCGGCTACCGCACCGGCGCCGAGATCGCCCGCGAGCACGAGCGCGACCCGCTGCTCGCGACCGCGGCGTACCTCGTCGAGACCGGGACCTGCACGCCCGAGGAGGTCCTGGATCGCTACGAGCGCACCCGCGCCCTGGTGATGGACGAGGGGAAGTCGGTGGTCGGCGAGCGCCGGCTGGCCTCGCGCGGCGAGGTGGTGCGCCCGATCGACCGTCCCGACACCCGACCCGCCCCGCCCCGCCAGACGACCACCGTCCACCCGGACGGGGCGCTGACGCTCGCGCAGTCCATCAACGCGACCCTGGCCGAGCTGCTCGAGGAGCGCCCGCACGCGGTCGTCCTCGGCGAGGACGTCGGCGTCAAGGGCGGGGTCTACGGCGTGACGCGCGGCCTGCGCAAGCGCTTCGGCGGCAACCGGGTCCTCGACACCCTGCTCGACGAGCAGACCATCCTCGGCACCGCCCTGGGCGCCGCCCTGGCCGGGCTGCTGCCGATCCCCGAGATCCAGTACCTCGCCTACCTCCACAACGCCGAGGACCAGCTGCGCGGCGAGGCCGCGTCGCTCGCCTTCTTCTCCGACGGGCAGTACCGCAACCCGATGGTCGTCCGGATCCCCGGCCTCAGCTACCAGAAGGGCTTCGGCGGCCACTTCCACAACGACAACTCGCTGGCGGTGCTGCGCGACATCCCGGGGCTGGTGCTCTGCGTGCCCAGCCACCCCGCCGACGCGCGGGCGCTGATCCGGGAGTGCGCCGAGCTCGCCGAGCTCGAGGGTCGCGTCTGCGTCGTCGTCGAGCCGATCGCGCTCTACCACTCGCGCGACCTCCACGAGCCCGGCGACGGCGCCTGGACGTCCGAGTTCGCCGCCCCGCGCTCACCGCGCGGCCCCCGGGCGTACGGCGAGGGGACCGACCTGCTCGTCGTCACCTTCGGCAACGGCGTCCCGATGTCGCTGCGCGCGTGCCGCTCGCTCGAGGACGACGGGGTGCAGTCGACGGTCCTCGACCTGCGCTGGCTCGCGCCGCTGCCGGTCGACGAGCTCGCGGCGTACGCCTCCGGCTTCGGCCGGGTGCTGGTCGTCGACGAGACCCGGCGCTCGGGCGGGGTCGGGGAGGGCATCGTCGCGGCCCTCGTCGAGCGCGGGTACGACGGCCGCATCGCCCGGGTCGCGAGCGCGGACTCCTACGTGCCGCTCGGCCCGGCCGCGCGCACCGTGCTGGTGACCGAGGAGGAGATCGTGGAGGCCGCCCGGACGCTGGTCGGGAGCACCCGTCGCTGAGCAGGCCGAGCGCCTGGTCGATCTCAGGCCCTCCGTCGGCCCCTCGCCCGTCGCTAGGCTGCCGCCATGATGGTCAGGGGCAAGGTCTGGGTCGTGACGGGCGGTGGCAGCGGGATGGGCCGCGAGCTGGTGCTGCTGCTCCTGCAGCGGGGCGCACGGGTCGCGGCGATCGACGTCAGCGCGACCGCGTTGGACGAGACGGCCGCGCTCGCTGCGGCCGGTGACCGGCTGACGGTCCACGTCGTCGACATCACCGACAGGACCGCGGTCGAGGCCCTGCCCGCAGCGGTCGTCGGGGCGCATGGCGTGGTCGACGGTCTCATCAACAACGCCGGCATCATCCAGCCGTTCGTCCCGATCGCCGAGCTCGACTACAGCGCCATCGAGCGGGTGCTCGACGTCAACCTGATGGGCACCGTCCACATGGTCAAGGCGTTCCTGCCGCTGCTGCTCGCCCGACCGGAGGCGCACCTCGCCAACGTGTCGAGCATGGGCGGCTTCTTCCCGTTCCCCGGCCAGACGATGTACGGCGCCAGCAAGGCCGCCGTCCGCCTCTTCACCGAGGGCCTGTACGCCGAGCTGCTCGACACCGACGTGACGATCTCGGTGATCATGCCCGGCGCCGTCTCGACCGGGATCACCGAGAACTCCGGCGTCGGCACGCCCGGCGGCGACGAGGGCAGCGTGCCGATGACGCCGCCCGACAAGGCCGCCCGGATCATGGTCGCGGGCATCGAGAAGGACAAGCTGCACATCTACGTGGGACCGGACGCCCGGCTGATGAGCATCGCGATCAAGATCGCGCCGCGACCGGCGATCAAGTTCGTCCAGAAGCAGATGGCCAAGCGGCTCACCGCCCCGGACCCCGTCGGTGGCTGAGCTCCCCGCGCGCGCCTCGGTCGTGGTGATCGGGGGCGGCGTCATGGGCCTGAGCGCGGCGTACCACCTGGCGCGTGCCGGCGTCGCCGACGTGGTGCTGGTCGAGCGGGACACCCTCGGCTCCGGCTCGACGTGCAAGGCGGCGGGCGGGGTGCGCGCGCAGTTCTCCGACCCGGTCAACATCGAGCTGGGGCAGCGCAGCCTGCGGGCCTACGAGCGGTTCGCGGACGAGCTCGGGCAGGAGATCGACCTGCGGAGGTCGGGCTACCTCTTCCTGCTCGACGACGCCGAGCACGTCGCGGCGTTCGAGGCCAACGTCGCGCTGCAGAACTCGCTCGGCGTGCCGAGCCGGATGATCTCGCCCGCCGAGGCGAAGGCGCTCTCGCCGATGATCGAGCTCGACCAGATCCTGGCCGCTGCCTGGTCGCCCGAGGACGGGCACTGCACGCCCGAGTCGGTCGTGCTGGGGTACGCCGGCGGCGCCCGTCGGGCCGGGGCCCGGATCGTCCAGCACTGCGCCGTCACCGGGATCGAGGTCGTCGACGGGCAGGTGCGCGCCGTACGCACCGACGCGGGCCGGATCGAGACCGACACCGTCGTGTGCGCGGCCGGCGCCTGGGCGCGCTCGGTGGGAGAGATGGCCGGGGTCGACCTGCCCGTCGAGCCGCTGCGCCGACAGATCCTGACGACCGAGCCGATGCCAGGGCTCGACCCGGCGACGCCGTTCACGATCGACTTCGCCACCAGCCTCTACTTCCACCTCGAGGGCCCGGGCCTGCTGCTCGGCATGTCCGACCCCGACGAGCGTCCCGGCTTCGAGCTCGGGCGCACCGACGCCTGGCTGCCACGGCTCGCCGACGCGATCGAGCGTCGGGTGCCGGCCCTGGCCGAGGTCGGGATCGCCTCCGGCTGGGCCGGCCTCTACGAGATGACCCCCGACCACAACGCGCTCGTGGGGGAGGCCGGCGGCGTCTCCCGGTTCCTCTACGCCACCGGCTTCTCCGGCCACGGCTTCCTGATGGGCCCGGCGATCGGCGAGGTGCTGCGTGACCTGGTGCTCGGCCGACCGCCGGTCGTCGACGTCTCCGGCCTCTCGATCGACCGGTTCGGCTCCGGCGTACGGCCCGAGCTCAACATCGTCTGACGGTCGAGTCGAGACTTCCGCGGGGTTGAATCGTGACTTCTGACGGGTTGATTCGGGAGTTCCGTACGGCGGGGATGTCCGGAACTCCCGACTCGACGACGAACGCGAACTCCCGACTCAACCCTGGGTGGGCATCGTGTAGGAAGGCGTCATGACCACGATCCCCAGCCAGTCCGAGCTGTCCGCGCTCGCCCTCGACACCGCCCGCCGCTGTGGGGTCGACGTCGAGGCTCTGACGGGCGACATCACCACCCGCTCGCCGATCAACGGCCAGCGGGTGGCGTCCCTGAGCTGGCGCGACGCGGCGTACGTCGACGGCGCGGTCGCCCGCGCCGAGGAGGCGTTCCTGGCCTGGCGTCGGGTGCCGGCGCCGGCGCGCGGCGCGCTGGTGAAGCGGTTCGGTGAGCTGCTCGCCGAGCACAAGGACGATCTGGCCGTCCTGGTCAGCATCGAGGCCGGGAAGATCACGTCCGAGGCGCGCGGTGAGATCCAGGAGATGATCGACATCTGCGACTTCGCCGTCGGGCTGTCGCGTCAGCTCTACGGCCGCACGATGCCCTCGGAGCGGCCCGGCCACCGGCTGATGGAGACCTGGCACCCGCTCGGTGTCGTCGGCGTGGTCTCCGCCTTCAACTTCCCGGCTGCGGTGTGGTCGTGGAACACCGCGGTCGCCCTCGTCTGCGGCGACCCGGTCGTCTGGAAGCCCTCCGAGCTCACCCCGCTCACCTCGCTCGCCTGCCATGCCGTGCTCGCGCAGGCGATCGCCGAGCACGGTGCTCCCGAGGCGCTCTCGCAGGTCCTGCTCGGCGGCCCCGAGGTGGGCCAGGCGCTCGTCGAGCACCCCGGCGTCGCGCTGCTCAGCGCGACCGGCTCCACCCGGATGGGTCGGCTCGTCGGACCGTTGGTGGCCGAGCGGTTCGGCCGGAGCCTCCTCGAGCTCGGCGGCAACAACGCGGCCGTCGTCTCCGGCAGCGCCGACCTCGACCTGGCCGTGCGCGGGATCGTCTTCTCCGCCGCCGGTACGGCGGGCCAGCGCTGCACCACCATGCGCCGGGTCATCGCCCACACGAGCGTCGTCGACGAGCTCACCGACCGGCTCGCCTCGGCGTACGACCGGCTGCCGATCGGCAACCCGATGGCCGACGGCACGCTGGTCGGCCCGATGGTGAGCCGGCCGGCGTACGACGCCATGGCGGCCGCCATCGCCGCGGCGACCGGCGACGGCGGCAAGCTCGTGGCCGGCGGCGGCCGCGCCCACGAGGAGGTCGCCCCCGACGCCTACTACGCCCGGCCGGCGATCGTGCGGATGGACCGGCAGAGCGACGTGGTGGCGCGCGAGACGTTCGCGCCGCTGCTCTACGTGCTGCCGTACGACGACTTCGACGCCGCGATCGACCTCAACAACGCGGTCCCGCAGGGGCTCTCGTCGAGCGTGTTCACCTCCGACCTGGCCGAGGCGGAGCGCTTCCTGTCGGCCGAGGGCTCCGACTGCGGCATCGTCAACGTCAACATCGGCACCTCGGGTGCGGAGATCGGGGGCGCGTTCGGCGGCGAGAAGGAGACCGGTGGCGGCCGCGAGTCCGGGTCGGACGCGTGGCGGGCCTACATGCGCCGGGCGACCAACACGATCAACTTCTCCGGAGAGCTCCCGCTGGCCCAAGGAGTCGACTTCACGGTCTGAGTCACGGTTCCGTCCGCGGCGCGCTACGATGGCGACGTCGTCGGCCCGCTCGGGCCGCGTCCTCGTTGGTCGCGTGCCGTGTCTCGCGGACCACATCGCCTCAGGGAAGTGGCAGCACGTCCACGCCCCCTGAAGCAGTTCGTCCCGGTCCTGGGGGCCGTGGGGGTGCAGATGCCCTCGCTGCCGTCGTGACCGCCACTCCGAGGAGGGGTCCTTGGCTCGATCGGGCCAGCAGCAGACGGCAAACCGCCGTTCGACGCAGCGCAACCAGCAGCGTTCGTCATCCGCACGTGGGGGCAACGGGCGCAACGGGCGCCGCCGTCCGCTCGACAACGACGGGATCATCCCGGTCCTCGCCCGCGCCGTGCGCGAGGTCGAGAACGCCGTCGAGCGTCGATCGGCCATGCCCGGCGTACGCACCAAGTTCCAGGTGGTCGCGCTCCTCGCCCGCGAGGAGCGGATCCGGGTCAAGGGCGACACCGAGCTGACCGAGGCCCAGCGCAACGAGCAGCTCAAGCGGCTCGACGGCATCGCGACGATCCTGGCCAAGACGGCCGCCCGCGACTCCACGCTGTTCACCCTGCTCGCCGAGGACGCCGTCATCTCCGACGCGGCCAAGGCACTGCGCAAGGAGATGGTCGCTGCCGCCGGTCTCGAGGCCGAGGCCGAGGAGGCCGTGGAGATCGACGAGAACGCCGCCGCGGCCACGACCGAGCGCCGGGTCGTCCCGCAGTCGGTGATCTCCCGCCAGCTCGCCAACCCGTTCCTGGCGCCGGACTTCTCCGCCAGCGAGCGCAAGCCGCTGACCCACCGTCTGGCGACGTGGGAGCTGCTCGGCCCGCTCTTCCGCTCCTTCGAGTTCGCCGGTGCCGGCGCGACGTCCTGCATGGCGCTGCCCGAGCCCGCTTCGCTGCAGGCCGCCGGCGGCCACGAGCTGATGCACCACCAGGCCCAGCTGGTCGAGTCCGCGCGCCAGGGCCACCGCAGCTTCCTGCTGGCCGACGAGCCCGGCTTGGGCAAGACCGCCCAGTCGTTGCTGGCCGCCGAGGCTGCGGGCGCCTACCCGCTGCTCGTCGTCGTCCCCAACGTCGTGAAGATGAACTGGACCCGCGAGGCCGGCATCTGGACCCCGCACCGTGCCGTCACCGTCATCAACGGCGACGGTGATGACATCGACGGGTTCGCCGACATCGTGGTGGTCAACTACGAGGTCCTGGACCGTCACGTCGGCTGGATCGGCGATCACGGCTTCCGTGGGATGGTCGTCGACGAGGCGCACTTCATCAAGAACAAGAGCTCGCAGCGCTCGCAGCACGTGCTGCACCTGTCCGAGCAGATCCGCCAGCGCACCGCCCGTCCGCTGCTGATGGCGCTGACCGGCACCCCGCTGATCAACGACATCGAGGACTTCCGCGCGATCTGGCAGTTCCTCGGCTGGATCGACGACAAGAAGCCGCTGGCCGAGCTGATGGGCCCGCTCGAGGAGACCGGGCTGACCCCGGCCGACCCGTCGTTCTACCCGGCCGCGCGCCGGTGCGTCGTCGACATGGGCATCGTGCGCCGTCGCAAGGTGGACGTGGCTGCCGACATCCCGGCCCGCCGCATCGCCGACCTGCCGGTCGAGCTCGACGACGACCTGGGTCGCTCGATCCGCGACGCCGAGCGCGAGCTGGCCCGTCGCCTGGTCCAGCGCTACGAGACCGCGATCGCGACGCGTACCTCCGGCAAGGTGGTCGAGGGCATCGACCACGCCCTGGTCCGCCAGGTCGCGACGTGGGAGCGCGAGGACACCGACAGCTCGTCGGGCGAGAACGTCTTCACGATGATGCGCCACATCGGGCAGGCCAAGGCCGCTCTCGCTGCCGACTACGCCGCCCAGCTGGCGCGCAACGTCGGCAAGGTCGTGTTCTTCGCCAAGCACATCGACGTGATGGACACCGCCGAGGCGACGTTCGCGCGTCGCGGCATCCGCTACTCCTCGATCCGCGGCGACCAGACCACGAAGGTCCGCGAGAAGAACATCGACGACTTCGTCAACGACCCCGAGGTCGAGGTCATCGTCTGCTCGCTCACCGCGGCCGGTGTCGGCATCAACCTCCAGGTCGCCTCCAACCTGGTGCTCGCCGAGCTCTCGTGGACCGACGCCGAGCAGACCCAGGCCATCGACCGGGTGCACCGGATCGGGCAGTCCGAGCCGGTGACCGCCTGGCGGATCATCGCCGCGCAGACGATCGACACCCGGATCGCCGAGCTCATCGACAGCAAGGCCGGTCTGGCGGCTCGCGCTCTCGACGGCGCCGGCGAGACGGTCGCGACCTCGGTCGACGTCCAGCTCGAGGCCCTGGTCAGCCTGCTCACCGAGGCTCTCGAGGAGAAGCAGGACGCCTGACCTGAACCGGATCGTCCTGCGATCCGTGTCAGGGGTGGAGGTCGCGATGGGGGAGAGCCCGGTGGCGCTGATGCGTCAGCTGCACGACGAGCACGCCGCTGCGCTGTGGGGCTACTGCCTGCGCTTGACCGGCAACAACCGGGCGCGGGCCGAGGACGTCGTACAGGAGACCCTGCTGCGGGCCTGGCGGCGGCTCCCCGACCTCGACGAGTCGCAGGGCTCGGTGCGGTCCTGGCTGTTCACCGTCGCGCGCAACATCGTGATCGACGACTGGCGAACCAAGCGCTCGCAGAGCGAGGTCTCCGTCGCCGAGGTCCCGGACGGCGCGGGTGAGGCCGACCGCACGGACCAGGTGCTGCTCTCGTGGGTGGTCGCCGACGCGCTCGCGCGGCTCTCCGTCGAGCACCGGGCGGTGCTCGTGGAGTGCTACTACCGAGGTCTCCCGGTCGCGGAGGCCGCGGCCCGGCTGGGCGTTCCGGTCGGCACGGTGAAGTCGCGGACGCACTACGCGTTGCGCGCGCTGCGCCTCGCGCTGGAGGAGATGGGAGTGGTGGCGTGAGCACCCCACGAAATCCGGACGCGCACGGTTGCGAGTTCGCGCACGACGACGCGGCGTACGTCCTGGGCGCGCTGCCCCCGACCGAGCGCCTTGCCTTCGAGCGCCACCTCGCGACGTGTCCCGAGTGTGCCGCGAGCGTGCGGCACCTCGCCGGGCTGCCCGGGCTGCTGGGTCGGCTGCCGATCGACGAGGTCGAGTCCGCACCGGTGCCCGAGCCGCTGCCGGAGACGTTGCTGCCCCACCTGGTGGCAGAGGTACGGCGGACCCAGCGTCGTCGCCACTGGGCGGTCGGCCTGGCCGCGGCGGCCGCGGTGGTCGCGATCGGCGCGGCCGCTGTGACCGTCGTCGCGGTGACCTCGGAAGACGATCCGCCCCCGACCGTGGCGGCGCACGCGATGACCCCACTCGACCAGGACCATGTGGACGCCAGGGTGGCGCTGACCTCCGTCGCGTGGGGCACCCGCCTGGACCTGACCTGCAGCTACGACGAGCCGAGCGGTGGCTACCAGCACGACGCGGCGGGCCCGACGTACTCGCTCGTGGTGCGGACCCGGGACGGCGCCGTCGAGCAGGTCGCGACCTGGAAGGCGCTGCCCGGCAGGACGATGCACCTCACCGGCGCCACCGCCCTCGACACCGACCAGATCGCCTCGGTCGAGGTCCGGACAGCGGCCGGTCGGCCGGTCCTCGAGCTCACCGGCTGAACGCCGCGAGGAGCCGATCGCGTACGGCGTCCATCCGCCACACCGGGGCGTCAGGAGTCGGGTGCAGCCCGGGCTCCCAGCCCCATCCGGCGATCCTGCGCATGACCTCCGGGTCCCGTGCGATCAGCGAGACCGGGACGTCGTGGCCGGGGTGCGGGCCGGAGACGTAGGTGTGCGGCTGGTGGTCGCCGAGCACGAGCAGCACCAGGTTCGGGTCGGGATCAGCCTGCAGCCACGAGACCAGGGTGGACATCGTGTACTCGACCGAGCGGCCGTAGAGCGTCGGGATGTCGGGGTGGTCGTGCGCCGGCAGCGCGGCGAGCGTGGAGCCGTCGCCGACCTGATCCCACGGCACAGGCTCCGGGGAGGGTGCCCACGGATGATGGCTGGAGACGAGGTCGATCTCGGCCATCACCGACGGCCGGTCGCGTGGGTCGAGCTCGAGCTGCTGGAAGCGCGCGAGCGTGTACTGGTCGGGCACCAGCGCGTAGCCGAACTCCGGGCCGCGATAGCCGACGTTGCGCGAGTCGTAGCTGTGGTCGAAGCCGTAGAACTGCTGGCCCTGCGGCCAGTCCCGGGTGTCGGCGGGCACGTCGGAGACGGTGCGCCAGCCGGCCGCCGAGAACGCCGAGGTCAGCGTGAGCCGGTCCGCCCCGAGCAGCTGGTCGTAGCGACGCTGGCTGTCGACCCAGAGGCCGGACTGGACCGACGAGTGTGCCAGCCAGCTCCCCGCGCCGAAGGTCGGCGAGGTCAGGAAGGCGCTGCGGCTCGACCAGCCGGCCGCGTCGAGGCGTCGGGTGCCGTCGTCGACCACGGCCTCGACACCCGGCGCGTACGACGTCCCCTCCAGCGCCACCCGGCCGTAGGACTCGACGAACACCACCAGCACGTCCTTGCCGCGCAGTCCCTGCAGCAGCCGCTGGGGTGGCACGTCGGCGTACGGGTCCGTGGTGATCTCGGCCGCGAACGCCCGTCTGTCGGCGGCGTCAGCGCGCACCTGGCGCACCTCGTCGAACGCGACCCCGGACGAGCTCGAGGAGCCGACCTGCGTCAGCGGCGCGAGGGCGAGCACCAGTGCGGCCGCGAGGGCGGGTCGACGGTGCCGGGCGATCGTGCTCGTGGCGCGCACGGTGGCGAGCGGCAGCAGGACCAGCAGGGCGAGGACCACGACGCCCGCCAGGCCGGCGGTCGCGCGCGCGGCGGCGACGCCGATCGAGTCGCCCAGCACTCCGACGCCCGGACCGAGGTAGGCCCAGTCGGTGAGGGGGTCGAAGGGTCGGTCCAGGAACGTGTCGAACCCGACGTCGAACGCCTCGACGACCACGACCACCGCGAGCCCCACGCCGAGCACCGCGGCCGTCATCATCCGGGCTCGGCGCCATGGGAGCAGGGCCACGGCGACGAGCAGCAGGGCCTCGACCGGGAGCCGCACCAGGTCGCCGGGGTCGTGCGGCAGCACCAGCGCGACCCAGACCGCGCCGAGCGCGAGCAGGGTGACCCCGCCGCCCTCGGGATAGGGCAGGTCCGAGGTCCGGGTCCGCCACAGCCACCAGACGTCACGTCCGAACGACTCGGTGAGCAGGGCGAGCGCGCCCAGCAGCAGTGCCTGGCTCAACAGCGACGGCAGCAGGTCCGAGACCGCGACCGCCAGCACGACGCCCTGGACCGCCGCCACGACCTTGCGCCAGTAGCGCGGCGGGACCGGCCGGCGCAGCCAGGGCAGCACCCGCTCGGCGAGCCAGAGCAGGTAGCGCGCGGCGCCGATCAGCAGCACCCACCAGCCGTACGACGCTGCGGCGTACCCGCTCAGCACCAGGATCAGGAACGCGTCCGCCTCCATGTCGAGACGCGCACCGAACGCGCTGGTGGTGCCGGTACGGCGAGCCACCTGCCCGTCGACCCAGTCCAGGGCGAGCGCCACGACGACGAGCGCCAGTCCGACGTCCGTCGGGCCGATGACCGCGAAGACGACGGCCAGGACGGCACGCACGGACGTGATCACGTTCGCCGGGTGGTGAACCTGGGGCACCGCGCCTCCGTGTGTGTGGTGTGACCAGTCGTACGGACCAGGCGTCGGTGGAGTTCACCGTCGACGCGTTCTGGGTGCGTGAGCCCGGACGGGGCGAGATCCGGCCGGAGCGGCTGCCTCGACCCGGGCCGGACGAGGTGCTGGTCCGCACCCTGCACTCCGGGGTCAGCCGCGGCACGGAGGTCCTCGTCTTCCGCGGCGGGGTCCCCGAGAGTCAGTGGGCCGCGATGCGGGCGCCGTACCAGGCGGGGGACTTTCCGGGACCGGTCAAGTACGGCTACCTCTCCGTCGGCGTCGTCGAGGACGGCCCGGCCTCCCTGCGAGGTCGCACGGTCTTCTGCCTGCACCCGCACCAGACGGTGTACGTCGTGCCCGCGAGCGCGGTCACCGTCGTGCCGGACGACGTGCCGGCGCGCCGGGCGGTCCTGGCCGGCACCGTCGAGACCGCGGTCAACGCGCTGTGGGACCTGGCGCCGCTCGTGGGCGACCGGGTCGCCGTCGTCGGCGCGGGCATGGTCGGGTGCGCGGTGGCCCGCCTGCTCGCGCAGATCCCCGGCGTCGAGGTCACGCTGGTCGACGTCGACGCCGCCAGGTCATCGGTCGCGGCCGCCCTCGGCGTCGGCTTCGCGACCCCCGCCGACGCACCGCACGACCGCGACTGCGTCGTCCACTCGAGCGGCACCGGGGCCGGGCTCCGGCTGGCGCTCGAGCTGCTCCGTCCGGAGGGGGAGGTGCTCGAGCTGAGCTGGTACGGCGACGAGACCGTCGAGCTGACACTGGGCGGTGCGTTCCACTCCGGACGCCTCTCGATCCGCGCCAGCCAGGTCGGCCGGGTCGCGCCGGCGCGACGCGGGTCTCGCAGCGGCGCGGACCGGCTGGCGCTCGCGCTGCAGCTCCTGAGCGACCCGGCGTACGACGTGCTGCTGACCGGTGAGTCGGCCTTCGCCGAGCTCCCGGAGGTGCTCGCGACCCTGGCGTCCGGCGAGCTCCCGGCGCTGTGCCACACGATCCGCTACCCCGAGGAGACCGCGTGTACAGCGTGACCGTCCGCGACCACATGATGATCGCCCACAGCCTGCGCGGCGAGGTGTTCGGACCAGCGCAGCGGTTGCACGGCGCGACGTACGTCGTGGACGCGACCTACTCCGGGCCCGCTCTCGGACCCGACGGCATTCTCGTCGACATCGGCCGCGCCTCCGAGGTCCTGCACGAGGTGCTCGGCGCGCTGACCTACCGCAACCTCGACGACGACCCCGACCTGGCCGACGCGAACACCTCGACCGAGGTGCTCGCCAGGGTCGTGGCCGACCGGTTGGCCGACCGCATCGGCGAGCTCGGCGGCGACGCGCGACGACTCCAGGTGACCCTGCACGAGTCCCACGTCGCGTGGGCGGGCTACGAGAGGGCCGTGTAGTCGCATGGCGATCCATCTGGTGCGACCCGCGGCGGTCGACGACCCGCAGCGGCCGTCCGGCGGCAATTTCTACGACCGCCGGATCGCGGACGGGCTCGGCGCGGTCGAGCACTCGTCGACCGGCAGCGTCCCCGACGGCGCGCTGGTGCTGGTGGACGGTCTGCTCGGCTCGCCGGCGCTGCTCGCGGAGACCGGACGCCTGCGCATCGTCGTGCTCGTGCACCTGCCACGGCGAGAGCCGTGGGAGGGCGCCCTCCTGCGCGCGGTGGCGGGGGTCGTCGCCACCAGCCGATGGACCCGCAGCTGGCTGCTCGCGGCGTACGACCTCGACCCGGGACGGGTGCTGGTCGCCGAGCCCGGGGTCGACCGCGCGCCGCTCGCACCCGGGTCGGCCGCCGGCTCGGCCCTGCTGTGCGTCGGCGCCGTGACGACGCTCAAGGGGTACGACGTGCTGGCGACTGCGCTCCGCAGCCTGGGCGACCTCGCGTGGTCCTGCGAGGGCGTGGGCGCGACGTCCGTCGAGCCCGCCGTCGCCACTGCGGTGGGAGACACGCTCCGCCTGACCGGGCCGATGAGCCGCGACGAGCTCAGCGCGGCGTACGCCTCGGCCGACCTCCTGGTGCTGGCCTCCCGCGCAGAGACGTACGGGATGGTCGTGACCGAAGCGCTCGCCCATGGGGTGCCCGCGGTCGTGAGCGACGTCGGCGGGGTGCGTGAGGCACTCGGAGGAGCGGGCGTCCTGGTGCCACCCGACGACCCGGAAGCGCTCGCCGACGCGCTGCGCCACTGGCTGAGCGATGCGGGGCACCGCGCCGAGCAGCGGGCTGCCGCTCGGGCTCGCCGTACGACGTTGCTGGGCTGGGACCACACGGTCGCGCAGGTCGCCCGGGCGCTGGCGGTGCTGGGATGAGGTCGGCGAAGGCGGCTGGCGGCGTCGTGATCCTCGCCATGGTGGTGTGGTGGGTCGGTCCGCAGCCCTTCGTGACGGCGGTGCGCTCGACCGGGCCGGTGGCGCTGGTCGTCGCGCTCGCCCTGACGGCACTGACCACGCTCTGCTGCGCCTGGCGGTGGCGCGTGCTCGCCCACGGTCTGGGCGTGGAGGTCCCGCTGCGCGACGCGGTGGCGGCGTACTACCGCTCGCAGTTCCTCAACGCGACGCTCCCCGGTGGGGTGGTCGGGGACGTGCACCGGGCGGTGCGGCACGGTCCGCTGCCGGTCCTCGCCGACCGCGGCTCCGGCCAGGCCGTCCAGGTCGTCGCTGCGGGCGCCGTCCTGCTCGTCGGCCCGGCGCCGTGGGCCTCCGCCCTGCTCGCCGCGGGAGTGGTGGCGGCGCTGGTTCGGTGGCCGCAGGTCGTCGCGACATCGCTGGTGTCCTCGGCCGGCCACCTGCTCGTGTTCCTGGTCGCCGCACGAGCCGCAGGCACCGACGCGTCGCTGACCGAGCTGGTGCCGCTCGCGCTCCTGGTGCTGCTCGCCGCCGCCGTTCCGCTCAACGTCGCCGGCTGGGGACCGCGCGAGGGCATGGCCGCGTGGGCGTTCGCCGCGGCCGGGCTGGGCGCAGCCCAGGGCGCGACGGTCGCGGTGCTGTACGGCGTGCTCGCGCTGGTCGCGACGCTGCCCGGCGCCGTCCTGCTGGCGAGAGGAGCGGTCCGTGCCTGACCGCCCGTACACCGTGCTGAGCTGCGGCATGTCCATCGACGGCTACCTCGACAGCGCCGGCGACGAACGGCTGATCCTGTCCAACGACGCCGATCTCGACCGCGTCGACGAGGTGCGAGCCGGTTGCGACGCGATCCTGGTCGGGGCCACCACGGTGCGCAAGGACAACCCGCGCCTGCTGGTCCGGCGACCCGAGCGTCGGCTCGAAAGGGTCGCTCGTGGACTGAAGCCGACGCCCCTCAAGGTGACTGTCACCTGCCGCGCCGACCTCGACCCGACCGGTCGGTTCTTCACCACCGGCGACGCCGAGAAGCTCGTCTACAGCCCGGCGGCCCGTGCCGCGGCGGCCCGGTCCCGGCTCGGTGCGGTCGCGACCGTCGTGGACGTCGGCCCCCGGGTCTCGATGCGCCGGCTCAGCGAGGACCTGCACGAGCGCGGCGTACGGCGCCTGATGGTGGAGGGCGGGGGCACGATCCACACCCAGTTCCTCGCCGAGGACGTCGCCGACGAGCTGCAGCTGGTGGTCGCCCCGTTCTTCGTCGGCGACTCGGCGGCCCGTCGCTTCGTCGACGACGGTCCGTTCCCGTTCCGTGCCGAGCATCCGGCCACCCTGGCCGACCTACGCCGGATCGGGGAGGTCGTGCTGCTGCGCTACCGGCTCTCCGAACGCTTCGAGGAGACCGGGTGAATGCCGCCATCCGCACCGAGCTGGAGCTCCCGATGCGGTTCCCGGACGGCTGGTCGGCCACGGCGCGGGTCGTCACCTTCGACGGCCTCGCCGACGGCCGCGAGCACCTCGCCCTCCGGCTCGGCCCCGCCGTACGCCGTACGCCGTTGGTGCGCGTCCACAGCGAGTGCCTGACCGGCGACGTGTTCGGCAGTGGCCGCTGCGACTGCGGCCCGCAGCTGCGCGAGTCGGTCGAACGGATCGCCGAGGCCGGCGGCTACCTCCTCTACCTGCGCCAGGAGGGCCGTGGGATCGGGCTGTACGCGAAGCTCGACGCCTATGCGCTCCAGGACGAGGGCCTCGACACCTACGAGGCCAACGTCGCCCTCGGGTACGGCGAGGACGAGCGCGACTACACCGCCGCCGCGCAGATGCTGCAGGCACTGGGGGAGCGGCGCGTCGCCCTGCTCACCAACAACCCTGACAAGGCCGCGCAGCTGACGGCGCTCGGCATCGAGGTCACCGAGCTCGTGCCGACCGCGGCCCACCTGTCCGCCAGCAACGCGCGCTACCTGGCCGCGAAGGTGCGACACGGTCACCGGATCCGTTCCGTCGCGCATTAGGGTGTCGCTCGATGAGCGAGAACGCGAGCCCGGTGGTTGCCCCGGCATCTGATTCCACGGCCGGGGAGTACACCCACCGACAGATCCTCACGATCCTCTCCGGGCTGATGCTCGGCATGTTCCTGGGTGCCCTGGACCAGACGATCGTCAGTACGTCGATCCGCACGATCGCCGACGACCTCAACGGGCTCTCGGTCCAGGCGTGGGTGACGACGGCCTACCTGATCACGGCCACCATCACGACGCCGATCTACGGCAAGCTCGGCGACAACTACGGTCGCAAGAAGCTGTTCATGTTCGCGATCACCATCTTCATCATCGGCTCCGCGCTGTGCTCGTTCGCGACCTCGATGCCCCAGCTGGCCGCGTTCCGGGCCTTCCAAGGGCTCGGCGCCGGCGGGCTCTTCACCCTGGTCCTGGCGATCATCGGCGACATCGTGTCGCCGCGCGAACGGGCCCGCTACACCGGCTACTTCATGGCGATGTTCGGCACGTCGAGCGTGCTCGGGCCGCTGATCGGGGGCTTCTTCGCCGGACAGGCGGTGATCCTCGGGATCGACGGCTGGCGCTGGGTCTTCCTGGTCAACGTGCCGATCGGCATCGTCGCGCTGCTGGTCGTCTACCGCACCCTGCACGTGCACCACACGCCGCGGAACCTCCGCATCGACTGGTGGGGGGCGATCGCCCTGGTCGTCGCCCTCGTCCCGCTGCTGACGGTGGCCGAGCAGGGCCGCCAGTGGGGCTGGACCTCGCCCCGCTCGCTGACGGCGTTCGCGATCGGCGCGATCGGCATCGTCGGTTTCCTGCTCGCGGAGCGGATGATGGGCGAGGCGGCGCTGATCCCGCTGCGGATCTTCCGGCTCCGCGCTGCCGCGGTCGCGATCGCCTCGAGCGTGATCATCGGCATGGCGATGTTCGGCGGCATCATGCTGATCCCGCAGTACATGCAGATCGTGCACGGTGCCTCGCCGACCGAGGCGGGCCTGCTGATGCTGCCGATGGTGGTCGGGATGATGACGGGCTCGATCAGCGCCGGCCAGATCATCTCCCGCACCGGCCACATCCGGATGTTCCCGATCGTCGGGTCCGCCGTCATGGTCGTCGGGCTCGCGCTGCTGTCGAGGTGTGGTGCGGACACCGCGATGGTGTGGGTCAGCCTGTCGATGCTGATCCTCGGCCTCGGTCTCGGCAACTGCCTCCAGCCGATCCTGCTGATCGTGCAGAACGCGGTGCCGCCCACCGACATCGGTGTCGCCACCAGCTCGTCGACGTTCTTCCGCCAGATCGGGGGCACCCTCGGTGTCGCGATCTTCCTGTCCGTCCTCTTCAGCACCGTCGGCGGCAACATCAAGACCGCGATCGAGGCCGACGCCCAGACTCCCGTGTGGCAGCGAACCGTCGCCGAGGGTCATGTCTTCGACCCGTCGGTCGCCGCGCGGTTCAAGGACGACTCGTCGTTCATCGAGAAGCTCCACCCGGTCTTCGCGCACCCGTTCAAGGTCGGGTTCGCCGAGTCGATGGACCTGGTCTTCATGCTCGCAGCGGGGGTCGGCGTGCTCGCCTTCCTGATCCTGCTGCTGCTGCCGGCGGTCGAGCTCCGGGCGACGTCGGCCAGTGTCGCCGCGCGTGCCGAGGCCACCGAGCCGTCGGTCTGAGCCGCTCGATCTGTTTGGATGGAGCCATGACCGACCGTGACTACGAGCCCGAGATCGTCGACGCCGTGCAGCACGTCGCCAACAGGTACGGCGTGGGCGGCCTCGAGGACCTGATCACCCTCGCCCAGGAGGAGCTCCCGGTCGCACGCAAGGCGCTGGAGGCCCTCGAGGCGCTCGCCACCGACGCGGAGTGACGGCCAGCTGACGGTTCGTCGCGCGGTGGCTGCGCGCCGTACGCTGGGGGCTTCCCCCATCAGTGCGAGGTAGTTGTCGATGTCTGCGCTCTCGAGCGTTCCTGAGTCCATCTTCCCCCGTCTCGAGCCCTGGCTCCCGTCGGTGTCGAAGCCGATCCAGTACGTCGGCGGCGAGCTGAACTCGACCGTCAAGGAGTGGGACTGCGCGCCCGACGGCGGCGACACCGTCCGCTGGGCGCTGATGTACCCCGACGCGTACGAGGTCGGGCTGCCCAACCAGGGCGTGCAGATCCTCTACGAGGTGCTCAACGAGCGCGACTGGATCGTCGCCGAGCGCACCTACTCGGTCTGGCCCGACATGGAGCGGGTGATGCGCACCGGTGACGCCTCGGGTCCGATCCCGCAGTTCACCGTCGACGCCCACCGCCCGGTTCGGGCGTTCGACGTCTTCGGGCTGAGCTTCTCCACCGAGCTCGGCTACACCAACATGCTCAACGCGCTCGACCTCGCCGGGATCCCGCTGCACAGCAAGGACCGCACCGAGGACGACCCGATCGTGCTGGCGGGCGGCCATGCGGCGTTCAACCCCGAGCCGGTCGCCGACTTCCTCGACGCCGCCGTGCTCGGCGACGGCGAGGAGGTCGTGCTCGCGATCTCCGAGGTGGTCCGCGACTGGAAGGGCGAGGGGCGCCCCGGCGGCCGCGACGAGGTGCTGCGGCGCCTCGCCGTCAGCGGGAACATCTACGTGCCGCGCTTCTACGACGTGACGTACGCCGCCGACGGCACCATCGAGGCGGTCGTGCCCAACCGGCCCGGCATCCCCTTCCGGGTGCGCAAGCACACGCTGATGGACCTCGACGCGTGGCCCTACCCGGCCAAGCCGCTGGTGCCGCTCGCCGAGACCGTCCACGAGCGCTTCTCCGTCGAGATCTTCCGCGGCTGCACCCGCGGCTGCCGCTTCTGCCAGGCCGGCATGATCACCCGCCCGGTGCGCGAGCGGTCCATCGAGACCATCGGCGACATGGTCGAGAACGGCATCCGCAAGACCGGCTTCGACGAGGTCGGCCTGCTCTCGCTCTCCAGCGCCGACCACACGGAGATCGGCGAGGTCGCCAAGGGCCTGGCCGACCGGTACGACGGCACCAGCGTCTCGCTGTCGCTGCCCTCGACGCGGGTCGACGCCTTCAACATCACCCTTGCCAACGAGTTCTCCCGCAACGGCCGGCGCTCCGGCCTGACGTTCGCGCCCGAGGGCGGCAGCGAGCGGATGCGCAAGGTCATCAACAAGATGGTGACCGAGGAGGACCTGATCAGGACCGTCTCCACGGCGTACTCCCACGGCTGGCGTCAGGTGAAGCTCTACTTCATGGTGGGCCTGCCGACCGAGACCGACGAGGACGTCCTCCAGGTCGCCGAGCTGGCGAAGAAGGTGATCGCCAAGGGACGCGAGGTCTCCGGGCGCAACGACATCCGCTGCACCGTCTCGATCGGCGGCTTCGTGCCCAAGCCGCACACGCCCTTCCAGTGGGCCGCGCAGCTCGACCACGAGACCACCGACTCGCGGCTGAAGAAGCTGCGCGACACGGTCCGCGACGACAAGAAGTACGGCCGCGCGATCGGCTTCCGCTACCACGACGGGAAGCCCGGCATCATCGAGGGACTGCTGTCGCGTGGTGATCGCCGGGTGGGAGCGATCATCGAGCAGGTCTGGCGCGACGGCGGCCGCTTCGACGGCTGGAGCGAGCACTTCTCCTACGACCGCTGGGCCGAGAGCGCCGAGACGGTGCTCGCCGGCAGCGGGCTCGACCTCGCCTGGTACACCACCCGCGAGCGCGAGTACGACGAGGTCCTGCCGTGGGACCACCTCGACTCCGGCCTCGACAAGGACTGGCTGTGGGCCGACTGGGAGGACGCCCTCGCGGTCGCCGACGGCAGCTCCGACGTGGAGGTCGAGGACTGCCGCTGGACCCCCTGCTACGACTGCGGCGTCTGCCCGGAGATGAACACCGAGATCCAGATCGGCCCCACGGGCCGGGTGCTGCTGCCGCTCAGCGTCGTCTGAGGTCCCTCGCGGCCGCCGCGGAGTCCGTCAGGACGTCCATCTGGTCCTCGACGTACGCCGGTCGGGCGACGTACGCCGCCAGCGGGAAGAGCGGCAGCGCGAGGACCAGCAGGAGGGCCAGCGGCACCGTCCAGCCGCCCGTCGCGGAGTGCAGGACGCCGATCGTGAAGGGGCCGGCCGCGGCGATCAGGTAGCCGGTCGACTGGGTGAAGGCGGACAGCGCCGCGGTGCCCTCGGGGGTGCGGGCGCGCAGCCCGATCAGGGTCAGGATCAGCGGGAAGGTCACGGTCGCGACGCCGACGGTCACCGCCCACAGCGGTGCGAGGCGGTACGGCGCGATCATCAGGCCGACGTAGCCGATCGGGTAGCACGCGATCACCGCGAACATCACGCGCCGCGGGTCGGCGCTGCGGGCCAGCACGTTGGGCAGCCACAGCGAGAGCGGGATCGCGGTGCCGGCGACCAGGCCGGCCAGCACGCCGGCGACGGCGGCCGAGTAGCCGCTGTCGCGCCACAGCTGGGCGAACCAGCCGAAGACGGCGTACGCCTGCAGCGACTGGAGCCCGAAGAAGAGCGCCATCGCCCTCCCGAGTCGGGTCCGGGCGACGTCGCGGAAGGTGATCGAGCGCGGGGTCCGTTCGAGGTGCCGGTCCTTGGCGGACAGCGGCACCCAGGGGATCGCCGCGAGCACCGCCAGCGCGGCCCACGCGCCCAGGCCGTAGCGCCAACCGCCGGACGCGTCGGAGATCGGCACCGTGAGGACGAGCGCAGCGGTCAGCCCGATGGAGAGCGCGGTCGTGTAGATCGCGGTGACCTGCCCGATCCGGTCCGGGAAGTGCAGCTTCACCAGCGACGGCAGCAGCACGTTGGCCATCGCCATGCCGGCCAGCGCAAGCAGGGAGAGGGCGAGGAAGAGCGGCTCGCTGTGGGTGGTCGCCCGTCCGAGCAGGCCGGCCACCGCGGCCAGGGTCGCGAGCGCCGTCACCCGGTGGATGCCGATCCGGGTCGCTGCCGCCGGCGCCAGGGCGCCGAAGACCGCGAACGCGATCACCGGCAGTGACGTCAGCAACCCGACGGTGGCGGCGGACATCCCGAACGACGACCGCACCTCGGCGAGCACCGGACCGATGCTGACCGCAGCCGGGCGCAGGTTGAAGGAGAGCAGGACCAGCCCGACCAGGACGAGGATCGACGTACGGCGGGGAGCACTCACTCGTCCAATGCTCTCAGCACCGCCGTCGACGGTCTTCGGCAGGATGGACCACATGCGCCAGGTCACCGACAGCGAGAGACGCCATCGACTGGCGCGCCGCCATGCGCTGGCCCCGACCCACCGTGCGGCGGACGCCGAGGCCGCGACCCGGGCGATGACGGTGCTGCACGCCACCGAGGCGCCGACGGTCTACCTGTCGCTCTGGGCGCGGGTCGACGACCTGAGCGTCGCCGATGTCGACCGGGCGCTGTACGACGACCGCAGCCTGGTCAAACAGCTGGCGATGCGCCGCACTCTCTTCGTCTTCCCGCGCGACCTGCTGCCCGCCGCGTGGGGGAGCGCCTCGGCCCGGGTCGCCACGGCGCACCGGCTCCGGCTGGCGAAGGACGTCGAGGTCGGTGGGCTGGCCGCCGACGGGGCCGCCTGGGTCGACGCCGCGGAGGTCGCGACGCTGCACCACCTCGCGAACGGCATCGAGCGGTCCGCGCAGCGGCTCCGCGAGGAGGTCCCGGAGCTCGCGGGCCGGATCGAGATGTCGCCCGGCAAGTCCTACGGCGGGAACAACCCGATCGCGCCGCGGGTGCTGACCCAGCTGGGCGTCGAGGCCAAGATCGTGCGCGGCCGCAACGGCGGTCACTGGCGTACGGCGCGACCGCAGTGGACGGCGATGGAGACCTGGCTCGGCGAGGTTCCGGAGCCGGCGAAGGAGCGCGAGGGGTACGCCGAGCTGGTCCGCCGCTGGCTCGCGACCTTCGGGCCCGGCACCGAGGCCGACCTCGTCTGGTGGCTCGGCTCCACCAAGGGCGCCGTACGCGCCGCGCTCGGCGACGTCGCCGCGGTCGAGGTGGGGATCGACGGAGGCGGTCGGGTGGGTGCTCCCCGACGACCTGGACCCCGAGCCCGCGGTCGAGCCGTGGGCGGCACTCCTGCCCGTCCTCGACCCGACGGTGATGGGCTGGAAGGAGCGCGCCTTCTACCTGGGCGAGCACGGTCCGATGCTGTTCGACACCAACGGCAACGCGGGCACCACCGCCTGGTGGGACGGGCGCATCGTCGGCTGCTGGGTGCAGGACCCCGACGGGGTCGTCGTCCTCAACCTGCTCGAGGACGTCGGTGCCGACGCTCGGGCCGCCCTGGACGCCGAGGCCGACCGGCTGACCGGCTGGCTGGACGGTCACCGGGTGAGCACGGTCTATCCCTCGATTGCGATGAAGACCGCACTCGGCCCGTAATCTTGACCGGTGCGTGAGCAGCCCGAGCAACAAGCCCCACCCGTCCAGCGGCTCCGGATCCGCTACGCCAAGCGTGGCCGGCTCCGGTTCACCAGCCACCGCGACTTCAGCCGAGCCTTCGAGCGCGCCATCTTCCGCGCCCGGGTCCCGATGGCGTACTCGTCGGGCTTCAACCCGCACCCGCGCATCTCGTACGCCGGCGCGTCCCCGACCGGGGCGGCCAGCGAGGCGGAGTACGTCGAGATCGGGCTCGCCGAGACCGTCGACCCGGCGACCATCCACGCCCAGCTGGAGGAGGCGCTGCCCGACGGGCTGGACGTGCTCGAGGTCGTCGAGTCGCCCGGCGGGTCGCTCGCCGACCTGCTGACCGGCAGCCGCTGGCTGGTCGACCTCGCGGCCGACCCCGATGCCTGCCTCGCTGCCGTAGCGACCTTCCTGGGTGCCGAGTCCGTGCTCGTCGAGCGGATGACCAAGAAGGGGCTCCGCGAGTTCGACTGCCGCTCCGCGGTGATCTCCCTGGCAGCAGCGCCGTACGGCGCGGGCACCCGGCTCGACCTGGTGCTGCGACACGCCGTACCGGCCGTGCGTCCCGACGACGTGTTGACCGGTATCACCGCCGTCACGGGCTTGTCCTCCACCGGTGCGCCACTGCTCACCAGACTCGCGCAGGGCCCCCTCGACGAGTCGACCGGGGAGATCGGCGACCCGCTGACCGCCCGAGGGTGATGGAACCCGGAGGGCCGTGTGCGATACTCGCCGTGGTCGCACCGGACAGTTCGGTGTGATCCGACGACGTTCTCGGCCGGTCCCCCTGTGGCCCGGCACACCTTGAGGCGCGATCGTCGCCAGACCGCGACGCGGCCGGCGGGTCGGTGACAGCGACCAACCGAGTGGCCTTACCAGGCCCGGACCAGCGACCGCGGCAGGCGCCGGACACGCTCCCGGGTGACGCACCTGCGGAGGGTGTCGCCGCCACACGAAGGCTTTGCGTCGCTCTCCCTGAAGACTCGGGTGAGTGACGTCGGACCGCCCGGCGCGAGGCGCTGGGCGCTAGGAGTGACCAGATGGCCGACGACCTCCAGCCCGGAGCAGACGACACCACCGCATCGGGGGCCGACTCACCGGCAGCCGACAAGCCGGTGAAGAAGGCTGCTGCGCGCAAGAGCACCGCCAAGAAGACCACCGCCAAGAAGGCGGCCTCCACCACGGCGAAGAAGGCGGCGACGAAGAAGTCGGCCGCCGTCGAGCCCGTCTCGGAGCCCGTCTCGGAGCCCGCCACGGAGCCCGCCACCGAGGGCCAGCTCGACCTCGGCGTCGAGGCGCCGCCGGCGAAGAAGGCCGCCGCGAAGCGAGCGCCCGCCAAGAAGGCGGCCGCCGCGAAGACCGCCGCCAAGCGCACGGCCGCCAAGCCGGCCGACGACGCGGCCGAGGCGGTCGCGGACGCCCCCGTCGAGGAGTCCTCGCCGACCGCGCTGCTCTTCCAGGCCCCCGAGCCCACGAAGAAGGCGCCGGCCCGCCGCCCGCGCAAGACCGCCGCCCAGAAGGCGGCAGAGGCCGCTGAGGCCGCTGAGGCCGCTGAGACCGCCGAGACCGCCGAGGCGCAGCCGGAGGAGACCACCGGCGACACTCCGGTCGCTGACGAGCCGAAGCGTGAGCGGACCCCGCGCAAGCGCTCCGGCACCAAGCAGGGCGCCAAGCCCGACCAGGTCGCCGCGGAGGACGACGCGAGCGCCGACACCGACGACGACGCCGACGAGACCACCGAGGGCGACGAGCAGTCCGGTGACGGTTCCGGTGGCAACCGCCGCCGGCGTCGCCGCGGCGGCCGCCGGCGCCGCAAGGCCGGTGACGCCAGCAACGACAGTGACTCCGACGACTCCGCTGACGACGCGGCGGACGACTCCTCCGACGGGTCGAGCGAGGGGTCCGGAGACCAGGGCCCCGCAGGTGGCGAGGACGGATCGGGCGACAGCCCGTCGTCGCGCCGTCGCCGTCGTCGGCGCCGCGCCGGTGACGACGGTGGCGGCGAGGGCGGGGACGACCCCGACAACACCGTCACCCGCGTCCGCCGTCAGCGCTCGGCCGAGGACGAGATCACCTCGATCCAGGGCTCGACGCGCCTCGAGGCCAAGAAGCAGCGACGCCGCGAGGGCCGCGAGGCCGGTCGCCGCCGCGCCCCGATCGTCAGCGAGGCCGAGTTCCTGGCCCGCCGCGAGTCGGTCGACCGGGTCATGGTCGTGCGCCAGCGCGACGAGCTGACCCAGATCGGTGTGCTCGAGGACAAGGTGCTCGTCGAGCACTACGTCGCCCGCGCGTCCCAGACCTCGCTGATCGGCAACGTCTACCTCGGCCGCGTCCAGAACGTGCTGCCCTCCATGGAGGCCGCCTTCATCGACATCGGCAAGGGTCGCAACGCGGTCCTCTACGCCGGTGAGGTGAACTGGTCGGCGCTCGGCCACAAGGACGGCCAGGCTCGCAAGATCGAGTCCGTGCTGTCCTCGGGCCAGACGGTCCTGGTGCAGGTCACCAAGGACCCGATCGGGCACAAGGGGGCCCGCCTCTCCAGCCAGGTCAGCCTGGCCGGCCGGTTCCTGGTCTACGTGCCCGACGGCACCACCAGCGGCATCTCCCGCAAGCTCCCCGACACCGAGCGCAACCGTCTCAAGACGCTGCTCAAGGAGATCGTCCCGGACACCGCCGGCGTCATCGTGCGCACCGCGGCGGAGGGCGCCAGCGAGGACGAGCTGACGCGCGACGTCGAGCGGCTCAAGGCGCGGTGGGAGGACATCGAGGCGCACGCCAAGGGCAGCGCCCCGCAGCTGCTGTACGGCGAGCCGGACCTGACCCTCAAGGTCGTCCGCGACCTGTTCACCGAGGACTTCTCCAAGCTCGTCATCCAGGGTGACGACGCCTGGGACACCGTGCAGGGGTACGTCGCGCACGTGGCGCCCGACCTCGAGAGCCGCCTGGAGCGCTACGAGCCCGGCTCGAACGGCCAGGGCGGCAAGGCCGACATCTTCGCCGAGTACCGCATCGAGGAGCAGATCGCCAAGGGTCTGGACCGCAAGGTCTGGCTGCCCTCCGGCGGCTCGCTGGTCATCGACCGCACCGAGGCGATGACCGTCGTCGACGTCAACACCGGCAAGTTCACCGGTTCCGGCGGCAACCTCGAGGAGACCGTCACCAAGAACAACCTCGAGGCGGCCGAGGAGATCGTGCGCCAGCTCCGGCTGCGCGACATCGGCGGCATCATCGTCGTCGACTTCATCGACATGGTCCTGGAGTCCAACCGCGACCTGGTGCTCCGGCGCCTCGTCGAGTGCCTGGGCCGTGACCGCACTCGGCACCAGGTCGCCGAGGTGACCTCGCTGGGACTGGTGCAGATGACGCGCAAGCGGATCGGCACCGGCCTGGTCGAGTCGTTCAGCGAGAACTGCTCGCACTGCCAGGGTCGCGGGCTCGTCATCCAGGACCGCCCGGTCGAGCCCAAGCAGTCGGACGACGAGCCCCGCCGCGGCGGCGGCGGTAGTGGTGGCGGCGGCGGAGGCCGCCGTGGCCGGGGCCGTGGCCGCGGTCAGGACGATGCCGGCAACGGCAACGGCAACGCAACGACGCCGGGTCGAAGGCCCCCTCGCCCAAGGACGTCGCCGCGATGGCCCGACCGGAGAACGAGTCGGTCGTCGAGCCGGACGAGGTGGCTGTGCCCGAGCAGACTCCTGTCGTCGAGCAGGCCCCGGTGGTCGAGCAGACCCCGGTGGTCGAGCAGACCCCGGTGGTCGAGCCGGTCGAGACCCCGGAGCAGGTCAGTGAGCCTGCTGCGCCGAAGGTGACGACGCGCAGCCGACGCCGCAGCAGCGCGCCTCGTGCCGCTGCCGAGCCGGCCCCGGTCGTGGTGACCGCGCCGGAGCCCGTCGCCGAGGAGCCCGTCGCCGCGGAGCCTGTCGCCGAGGCACCTCCGGCGCCGCCGGAGCCTCCGAAGGTGGTCACGCGCACCCGCGGTCGGGCCGCGACCCGACCCGCCGGTCCGCCGGTCGACGCCACTGGTGACGGCGACGAGCACGCCGAGGACGACCTCCCGCACGTCGAGCACGTCCCGATCAAGAAGAAGGGCTCACGCAAGCGCTGAGCCGCGGGGTCCGGGCGAGCGGCCGCAGTTTTGCCGTACGTCGCCCGGATCCGTACTATTGAACCTCGGTGCGCTTTTCGAGGGCACCGTCTCTGTGCGGCGCCGAGTGTTTGCGCCCCAGACCAGACGTTCCAGACGTTCCTGAACAGCCCGAAGATTGATGAAGGAGACCGCGGTGTACGCGATCGTGCGCGCAGGCGCCAAGCAGCAGAAGGTTGCCGTGGGCGACGTCATCGAGATCGACAAGGTCACCACGGCGGCCGGCGACTCGGTGCAGCTCCCCGTGGTCCTCGTCGTCGACGGTGAGACCGTCACCTCCGACGCGAAGGCGCTGGACAAGGCGTCGGTGACCGTCGAGATCCTCGGGGCCACCAAGGGCCCGAAGATCATCATCCAGAAGTACAAGAACAAGACCGGCTACAAGAAGCGCCAGGGTCACCGCCAGCGGTACACCCAGGTCAAGGTCACCGACATCTCCCTCTGAGCTCTACGCTCAGACGTCGCCAGGCACTCACGAAGCCCAGTACTGAACTAAGGAACTTGAAATGGCTCACAAGAAGGGCGCCGCGTCCACCAAGAACGGCCGCGACTCCAACTCCCAGCGCCTTGGCGTGAAGCGGTACGGCGGCCAGGTCGTCAACGCCGGCGAGATCATCGTGCGCCAGCGTGGCACCCACTTCCACCCGGGCGCCGGCGTCGGCCGGGGCGGCGACGACACCCTGTTCGCGCTCATCCCGGGTGCCGTCGAGTTCGGTACCCGTCGCGGTCGCCGCGTCGTCAACATCGTTCCGGGCGAGTGACCTGACGCTCACCACACTCGCTTCACCGTCGAAGGGCGTCCCTGAACTCGGGGCCGTCCTTCTTTGGTTTTTCGAGACGGTCTCCCAGACACCTGCCTGGTGACCTCCTCACCATCGAAAGTAGAAGACCATGGCTGTTCCCACCTTCGTCGACCGGGTGTCGCTGCATATCAGCGCCGGCCGCGGCGGGCACGGCGTGGCCTCGGTCCACCGTGAGAAGTTCAAGCCGCTCGGCGGCCCCGACGGTGGCAACGGCGGTCCGGGAGGCTCGGTCATCCTGCGGGTGGACCAGGACGTCACCACCCTGATCGACTACCACCACAGCCCGAAGCGCAGCGCCGAGTCCGGCGGCCACGGTGCCGGCGACCACAAGAACGGCGGCCACGGCTCCGACCTGGTGCTCCCGGTCCCCGACGGCACCCTGGTGACCGACCCGCAGGGCAACGTGCTCGCCGACCTGGTCGGCCCCGGCACCGAGCTCGTGGTCGCCCAGGGCGGCCGCGGCGGTCTCGGCAACGCCGCCCTCGCCTCGTCCAAGCGCAAGGCCCCCGGCTTCGCGCTGCTGGGCGAGCCGGGTGACGAGCTCGAGATCGTCCTCGAGCTCAAGGTCGTCGCCGACATCGGGCTGGTGGGCTTCCCCAGCGCCGGCAAGTCCAGCGTCATCGCCGCGATCTCCCGGGCCCGGCCGAAGATCGCCGACTACCCCTTCACGACGCTGGTCCCCAACCTCGGTGTCGTGACCGCCGGCGACACGACCTTCACCGTCGCCGACGTACCCGGCCTGATCGAGGGCGCGAGCGACGGTCGCGGTCTGGGCCACGACTTCCTGCGCCACATCGAGCGGTGCGCCGCGCTGGTGCACGTCATCGACGCCGCCAGCATCGAGCCCGGCCGCAACCCGGTCGACGACCTCGACGTCATCGAGAACGAGCTCAGCCGGTACGGCGGCCTCGAGGACCGGCCGCGCCTGGTGGCCCTCAACAAGATCGACGTGCCCGACGGGCGCGACATCGCCGGCTTCGTCGTCGAGGAGCTGCGCGAGCGCGGCCTCGACGTCTTCGAGGTCTCGGCGGCCTCCGGTGAGGGCATGCGCGAGCTGATCTTCGCGATGGGCTCCATCGTCGAGTCGTCCCGGGCCGCGAAGCCCACGGTCGAGGCGACCCGGATCGTGCTGCGTCCGCCGTCCGCGGACGGCAAGGAGGAGTTCACCGTCACCGCCACCAGCGACGGCTGGCGGGTGCGCGGCGAGAAGCCTGAGCGCTGGATCCGCCAGACCGACTTCAGCAACGACGAGGCCGTCGGCTTCCTCGCCGACCGGCTCAACCGGCTCGGCGTGGAGACCCGCCTGCTCAAGCTGGGTGCTGAGGAGGGCGACGCCGTCCTCATCGGGCACCCCGACAACGCGGTGGTCTTCGACTTCAAGCCCGGCATCGACGCGGGCGTCGAGATCCTGAGCCGTCGTGGCGAGGACCAGCGCTTCGATGACGACCGCCCCGCCGCACACCGTCGTCGGGCGATCCAGGAGGGCCTGCCTGACCGCGCCGAGGGCGAGACCCGCGCCGACGTGGCCCGTCGCCTCGACAAGGCCGCGAAGGACGAACGCGGGTTCGGCCCGATGTCCTACGAGATCGGCAGCGCCCAGGATCCCGACTGGGCCGAGAACGACCCCGGGAAGTGAACACCCCACGAAGGTTCCGCGGGGACCCCGGAAGATGAGTCCGGACAAGCTCGACCACCGGAGGGCCGCGGTGACCGGGGCGAAGCGGATCGTGGTCAAGGTCGGCTCCTCCTCGCTGACGAGCACGGCCGGCGGCATCGACCCCGGCCGGATGCGCTCGCTCGTCGACGTGCTGGCCGGGCTCCGGGTCGGGGGCGCCGAGGTCGTGCTGGTCTCCTCCGGCGCGATCGCGGCCGGGCTCGCGCCGCTGGGCCTGAAGAAGCGCCCCAAGGCGCTGCCCGCCCAGCAGGCCGCGGCCTCGGTCGGCCAGGGGCTGCTGATCCATCGCTACACCGAGGAGCTCGCCCGCCACGGCGTGATCGCCGGACAGGTGCTCCTGACGGTCGACGACGTGACCCGCCGCTCGCACTACCGCAACGCCTACCAGACCTTCGCCAAGCTCCTCGAGTACGGCGTCCTGCCGATCGTCAACGAGAACGACACCGTGGCGACCAGCGAGATCCGGTTCGGCGACAATGACCGCCTGGCGGCCCTGGTGGCGCACCTCGTGCACGCTGACCTGCTGGTCCTGCTCAGCGACGTCGACGGCCTCTACGACGCCAGGCCGACGGACCCTGGCAGCTCGCTGCTCACGGACGTGCGCTCGGTGGACGACCTCGGCGACGTACGCATCGGCAAGGCCGGCGCGGCCGGCGTCGGCACCGGCGGCATGCAGACCAAGGTCGACGCCGCGCGGATCGCCACCGGCGCGGGCATCCCTGTCGTGCTGACGTCGGCTGACAAGGCGGGCGCCGCGCTCGCCGGCGAGGCGGTCGGGACCCTCTTCCACACCACCGGTCGCCGTCGGCCCACGCGGCTGCTCTGGCTGGCGCACGCGACCGAGCCGAAGGGCACCCTCGTCCTCGACGCCGGCGCGGTCCGGGCCGTGGTCGAGCGGCGGGCCTCGCTGCTCGCGGCCGGCATCACCGCCGTCGAAGGCACGTTCCACGCGGGGGAGCCGGTCGACATCGCGGCTCCCGACGGCACCCCGGTTGCCCGCGGGTTGGTGAACTTCGACGCCGAGGAGCTGCCTCAGCTGCTCGGTCGCTCGTCGAGCGACCTCAAGCGCGAGCTCGGCGCCGGCTACGAGCGTGAGGTCGTGCACCGCGACGACCTCGTGCTGCTCTGAGGGTAGGTTTCGCCCCGTGCGCGCGCGGCTGGTGGTGTTCTGGCTGGCGGTCGCGGCCCTGCTCGCGCCGGCGCTGCTGCTGACGTTCACCCGTGTCGTCGAGCCGCGCGGCAGCTTCTGGCTCCAGGTCGAGGCGTTCACCCCGCTCGGGCTGCTGCTGTACGCCGCCGCGCTGGTGCTGGTCGGGATCCGGCTGCTGGTGCTGCGCCGCCGGCGTACGCCGGCCCTCCCGGTCGCCCTGCTGGCCGTGGCCGGCCTCGTCCTGCACGGCTGGTGGTACGCGCCGCAGGTCAGCGGCGCCAACCCGCCGCCGGAGGACGGCGCCGAGCCGATCGTGGTGATGAGCGCCAACCTGCTCGTCGGGAGCGCGGACGGCATCGAGGTCGTCCGCGAAGCGTCGGAGGCGGACGTCGACCTGCTCGTGGTCGAGGAGGTCAACGCGGCGATCCTGGCCGACATGGACCGCGCCGGGCTGGCCGACCTGCTCCCGTACCGCGTCGGCACCCCGGGTCCCGGCGCGGCCGGGACGATGGCGTTCTCCCGACAGCCGCTCGCCGGGGAGGAGTCGGTGCCGACGTACTTCGGGGGTTGGAGCTTCACCCTGGGCGACCTCAACGTCGCCGCGGTCCACCCGGCGCCGCCGACCGACGCCGACAGCTGGTACGCCGACCATGCGGTGATCGCCCGGATGGTGACCGAGCGGTCGCTGGACCTCGTCGTCGGCGACTTCAACGCCACCGCTGACCACGCGCCGATGCGAGCGCTGGCCGACGCCGGATACCGCGACGCCGGGGAGCTGGCCAACCGGGGCTGGCAGCCGACCTGGCCGACGTCCGGTGTCTTCGATCTGCTCGGGCTGCCGCTCGCCCAGATCGACCACGTCCTGGTAGGCGAGCGGCTGGCGGCCCTGGACCAGGAGACCGTCCCGATCCCCGACAGTGACCACCGCGCCGTCGTCGCCACGGTCGCGCTCAAGTGACGGATAACTGAACTCCCGTTGCAACTCAGGGTTGCAACTTCTCCTCGATCATGGATACGTTCGAGATCCATCGCGCCCGGGAGGGGCGCGATCTCGGAGGGAGCAAGAACGTGACTACTGCCATGCGCACCCGAATCGCTGCAGGCGGCGCGACCGTCGCCCTGGCGGCGACCACCGTCCTCGTCGCGGCACCGTCGGCGGACGCCAAGCCGGCCACGCTGAAGAGCAGCTACAGCTGTGCCACCGTGCTCGGAGCCCAGAAGATGGCCGTGACGGTCAAGCTCAACCTGCCGGCCAAGGTCAAGCGCGGCAAGCGGGTGGCGGCCCGTCCGGTCAACCTGACCGTCGTGGTGCCGGAGTCCCTGGTGAGCCCGATGCGCGACCTGCTCGGCATCTCGGCGCTGTCGGGCTCGGCGAGCTCGATCAAGTACACGGTCGGCGCCAAGAAGGTGGCGCTGAGCAAGGTGCGGATCCCCCGGACCGCCGTGCCGGCGAGCGGGTCGATGGTCCTCAAGGCCACGGGCGTCGCAGGCGGCTTCAAGGCGCCGAAGAAGCGCGGCAAGCTCGTGGTGCGGATCCCGCGGTCGTTCGTCTTCAACGCCAGCAACCAGAACGGCCAGGCGGTGCCGAGCTCGCCCTTCACCTGCACGATCGTGAAGGGCGCGCCGACCCGGCTCGGGGCGATCAAGGTCGTGAAGTAGCCCGCAGGAAGTCGCTCGACCTGCTGGCCGCCGAGGTTGCAGGCTGAGCGGGTTGGGCGGCACGTGGCGGGGCGCCGTACGCTGGTCGGTGCGATGACTCCACCCAGTCCCGGCCGGACCGTCTACCTCGATCACGCCGCCACGACACCCATGGTGCCGGCGGCGGTCGAGGCGATGACGGCGCACCTGCTGGAGGTGGGCAACCCGAGCTCGCTGCACGCCTCCGGACGGCACGCGCGCCGGATCGTCGAGGAGGCCCGCGAGACGATCGCGCAGGCTCTGGACTGCCGTCCCGGTGAGGTCGTCTTCACCTCCGGCGGCACGGAGGCCGACAACCTCGCCCTCAAGGGCGTCTACTGGTCGCGCCGCGCGTCCGACCCGAGGCGCAGCCGCATCCTGGCCACCTCGATCGAGCACCACGCCGTGCTCGACCCGCTGCAGTGGCTCGAGGAGACCGAGGGTGCGGCGGTGTGGCCGCTGGCCGTCGACTCCCGGGGCCGCCTCGACGTCGACGCGCTGCGCGCCGCGGTCGAGCGCGACCCGGGCTCGGTCGCCCTGATCTCGGTGATGTGGGCCAACAACGAGGTCGGCACGATCCAGCCGATCGACGAGGTCGTCGCGATCGCCGCCGAGCACGGCATCCCGGTGCACACCGACGCCGTGCAGGCGGTCGGCGCCGTGCCCGTCGCCTTCGCCCGCTCCGGCGTCGACGCCCTGACCCTGACCGGGCACAAGGTCGGCGGGCCGTACGGCGTCGGTGCGCTCGTCGTACGCCGCGAGCTCGACGTCACCCCGCTGGTGCACGGCGGCGGCCAGGAGCGCGACATCCGCAGCGGCACCATCGACCCCCCGGCCATCGCCGGCTTCGCCGCGGCCGTCGAGCTCGCGGTCAAGCAGCAGGCCGAGCACGCCACCCGGGTCGCTGCGCTGCGCGACGACCTGGTGCGCCGGGTCATCCAGGCGGTGCCCGACGCGCACCTGCACGGCGCCGCTCTGGACCTCGCCGAGCGACTGCCCGGCAACGCCCACCTGGGGTTCCCGGGCTGCGAGGGCGACTCGCTGCTGATGCTCCTCGACGCCCGCGGGATCGAGTGCTCGACCGGTTCCGCCTGCTCGGCCGGCGTCCCGCAGCCCTCGCACGTGCTGCTCGCGATGGGCCGCGACCAGGAGTCGGCGCGGCACTCGCTGCGCTTCTCGCTCGGCCACACCTCGACCCAGGCCGACGTCGACGCGCTGGTCGAGGCGATCGTCCCGGTCGTGGATCGGGCCCGGGCAGCACGCCGATGAGGATCGTTGCTGCCATGTCCGGCGGCGTCGACTCCGCCGTCGCCGCGGCGCGTGCGGTCGAGGCCGGACACGACGTCACCGGCATCCACCTGGCGCTCTCGCGCAACCCGGCGTCGTACCGCTCCGGGGCCCGCGGCTGCTGCACGATCGAGGACGCCAACGACGCCCGTCGCGCGGCCGACGTGATCGGCATCCCCTTCTACGTCTGGGACCTCTCGGAGCGCTTCCACGAGGACGTGGTCGTCGACTTCATGGACGAGTACGCCGCCGGTCGCACGCCCAACCCCTGCCTGCGCTGCAACGAGAAGATCAAGTTCGAGGCGGTCCTCGACCGCGCGCTCGCGCTCGGCTTCGACGCCGTCGCGACCGGTCACTACGCCCAGCTGCGCACCGGCGCCGACGGCCTGATCGAGATGCACCGGGCGGTCGACCACGGCAAGGACCAGTCCTACGTGCTCGGCGTGCTCGACCAGCAGCAGCTCGCGCACTCGCTCTTCCCGCTCGGCGACTCCACGAAGCCCGACGTACGGCGGGAGGCGGCCGCGCGCGGCCTGCTGGTCGCCGACAAGCCCGACAGCCACGACATCTGCTTCGTCGCCGACGGCGACAACGCCGGCTGGCTGCGCGAGAAGCTCGGTGACCGGGCCCCCAACGACACCGGCGACATCGTCGACGAGGCGACCGGCGAGGTGCTCGGACAGCACGAGGGCACCGTCGCCTTCACGATCGGTCAGCGCAAGGGCCTGCGCATCGGCCGCCCCGCGCCCGACGGCAAGCCGCGCTTCGTGCTCGACATCGAGCCGGTCTCCGGCACCGTCACCGTGGGTCCGCGCGAGCGGCTCGCCGTCGCCCGGATCCGCGGCATCCGCCCACGCTGGTGCGGCTCCGTCCCGACCCGGCTCGAAGGCCCCGATGTCACCGTGCAGCTGCGTGCGCACGGCGACGAGCACCGGGCCGTCGTCGCGGTGACCGACGACGGCGTCGACATCGAGCTGCTCGACCCGGCGTACGGCATCGCGCCCGGCCAGGCGGCAGTCCTCTACGACGGCAGCCGGGTGGTCGGCTCCGCGACCATCGCGGTCGCGGAGCGAGTGCCCGCATGACGCGTGCCACCGGCATCGGATCGATGCCCGGCGAGGACCAGGCGGCGTACGACGACGCCGTACGCCTCGTCCTCGACCAGCTGCCCGACCTGCCCCACCTGCCCGAGGTGCCGGGCCGCGGAGCCACGGCGAACATGACCGGACGGGCCCTGGCGGTGATGGCCGACCTCGGCGCCGACCTTCAGCCGGCCGGGTGGCGCCTGACCGACGCCGCCGGGGTCGACCACCGGCGCGCCCGCAGCCTGCTCGGCCAGGACCTCGACACGCTCGAGGACCTCACCGACGGCTACACGGGCTCGTTCAAGATCCAGGTGGCCGGACCGTGGACCCTCGCGGCGACGGTCGAGAAGCCGCGCGGCGACAAGGTGCTGAGCGACTTCGGTGCCCGGCGTGAGCTGGCCCAGGCGCTGGCCGAGGGAGTGCGCACGCACGTCCGCGACGTACGACGCCGCCTGCCCGGCGTCGACCACCTGGTCGTCCAGGTCGACGAGCCGGTGCTCGCGGCGGTGCTCGGCGCGAAGATCCCGACGGCGTCCGGCTTCGGCCGGCACCGTGCCGTGCACCCGCCCGAGGCCTCCGAGGCCCTGGGCTGGGTGCTGGACGCCATCGCCGCCGAGGGCGCGGAGCCGTGGGTGCACACCTGTGCGGCCGGTACGCCGCTCGCGTTGCTGCGAACCTCCGGTGCCCGCGGACTCTCGGTCGACCTCGGGCTGATGACCGCCGCCGACCACGACGCGCTGGGGGAGGCCCTGGAGGCGGGGGAGACGGTCGCGCTCGGCGTCGTACCCACCCTCGACCCGGGCACGGCTCCCACCGACACGGAGGTCACCGAGCGGGTGCTGCGCTGGCTCGACATGCTCGGCCTCGACCCCGCCGAGGTGGGGGATCGGCTGGTGCTGACCCCGACCTGCGGCTTGGCCGGCGCCTCGCCCGCGTGGGCGCGCTCCGCGCTCGGGCTGCTGAAGACGACCGCGGCCAACCTGTCCTGAAATCGCCGAGTCGGCGCCAGATCCCACACCTTCGTGAAATCTGGCGCCGACTCGACTGCGATCTGGCGCCGGCTCGGGTCAGCCGACGTGGACGGGCGGGCCGTCCGTGGCGAGCTCCTCGTGCTTGACGTTGAGGAACACCCAGGTGATGACCGAGGCGCCGAGCATCATGATGGCGCCCAGCAGGAAGGCGTTCGTGGCGCCCTCGGTGAAGACCTGGGCCGCGACGGCAGGGTCCGCCATCTTCGGGCCGAGCTCGGCGCTCCGGTCGGTGATCGTCTGGATCGCGAGGGTCGAGAGCAGCGCCAGGCCGAGTGCGCCGCCGACCTGCTGCATCGTGTTGAGCACGCCGGACCCGATGCCGGTGTCCTCGTCGCGCAGGTGGTGCACCGCAGTGAGGGTCAGCGGGACGAACGTCATCCCCATGCCGAACGCCATGATCACGATGAAGGGGAAGAGGTCGCTCCAGTAGTGACCCTCCACCGGGGCGGTGACGTCGTACGGCAGCCGGGAGAACCCGTAGAGGCCGGCCGCAGCGAGCAGCGTGCCGATGCCCGCCAGGTAGCGCGGGTCGATCCGGTTGATCAGGTTCGAGGAGATGCCCGCCGCGGCCACCAGGCCGAAGCAGAAGGGCAGGAACGCGACGCCGGCCTCCAGCGGGGAGTAGCCCATGACGTTCTGGATGTACTGGCTGAGGTAGAAGAACATCGCGAACATCGCGGCCGGGGCCAGGAACATCGCCCCGAAGCTCGCGGCGCGGGTGCGGTTGAGGAAGACCCGCGACGGCAGCAGCGGGTGCTCGACCCGGCCCTCGATGACGAGGAACGCGGCCAGGATCACCACGCCGGCGACCAGGCTGGCGACGGTCCAGACGTCGCTCCAGCCCTCGCTGCCGGCCCGGCTGAAGCCGTAGACCAGGCCGAGCAGGCCCAGGGTGCCGGTGATGGCGCCCGGGAGGTCGAGCTGGCCGGGGTGCGACTCGGACTCGTTGAGGAAGCGCGGCGCGAGCAGGGCCGTGACGATGCCGATCGGGGTGTTGATCAGCAAGGTCAGTCGCCAGCCGTCGATCGAGAGGCCGCCGATGTCGAGGTGCGTGCCGGTCAGCCAGCCGCCGAGCAGCAGGCCGACGGCTGCGCCGACACCCGACATCGCGGCGTACACGGCGAACGCGCGGTTGCGGGCGGGCCCGGCCGGGAACGTCGTCGCGATCAGGGCGAGCGCGGCCGGCGAGGCGAGCGCGGCGCCGAGGCCCTGGAGGCCACGAGCGGCGAGCAGCAACCCCTCGCTGGTGGCCAGGCCACCGAGGAGGGAGGCGACGCCGAAGATCACGAGGCCGATCATGAAGACGCGACGGCGGCCGTAGAGGTCACCGAGGCGACCACCGAGCAGCAGCAGCGAGCCGAAGGCCAGTGCGTAGCCGGTGACGACCCAGGTCAGGTTGTCCTGCGAGATGTTCAGGTCTTCCTGGATGAACGGGAGTGCGATGTTGACGATGGTGCCGTCGAGCACCACCATCAGCTGCGCGACCGAGATGAGCACGAGCGCCCATCCCAGATGCAGCTTCTTGCCCGAGGTGGTGTCCTCGGCGCTGACGACGTCGGTCATGAGAGATCCTTCTCGTTCACGGTCGGGTAGGTGGAGCCGCAGGTCGCGGCCGGGAGGATGATCTGGTCGATCACGGCAGTGATGTTCTCGGCGGAGGGCTTCTCGCCCATGACGAAGACGCGGTGCAGCACGATGCCGGCCAGGGCCGGCTCGATCACGTCGACGTCAAGACCGTCGCGGAGCTCTCCGCGGGCCTTTGCTCGCTCCCATACAGCGCGGGAAGCGGCGATCTTGGCGCCGATGACGTCGCGTCGGAACGCCTCGGCGAACTCGGCGTCGTGGCCGATCGCGGTGATGATGCTGGAGAAGATGGCGATCTGCTGAGGGTCGGCGAGGCCGCCCATGCCGCAGAAGACCTCGCGCAGGTCCTCGCGCAGGGTCCCCGTGTCGGGGACCACCGACGGGCCCTTGTGGTGCTCGAGCGCGTCGATGACGAGGCTGACCTTGTTGGTCCAGCGGCGGTAGAGCGTGGCCTTGGATGCCTTCGCCTTCGCGGCGACGGCGTCCATCGTGAGTCGGTCGTAGCCGACCTCGGCGAGCACCTCGAGGGTCGCGTCCAGGATCTCCTGCTCGCGGTCGCCCTCGATGCGGGGGCGCTCGTTGCTGGGGGTCATCGGTCGTGTCCTCGGGGTTCGCCGTACGTTTACCTGGATGAAACGAAACGGTTTCGTTTCATCCTGAACAGCGTAGGTCCGGCGGTTCATTCCGACCAACTCGGTATTTCTCAGAAATCTTTTCGAGCCGCCGGCTGGGGGCGGAGCGGTGTCGGTACGGCGCGGCAGAATGCCTCTATGAGCACCCCCTCCGAGCCTGCTGTGGATGCCCAGGTCGACGCCGCCCCCGCGGACGCCCGTGACGAGCACCGTCGGATCGCGGAGGAGATCGAGGACGCGCGCTGGCGCTACTACGTCCTCGACAGCCCGACTCTCGACGACGCAGACTTCGACCGGCGGATGCGCCGGCTCGAGGCACTGGAGGACCAGTTTCCCGACCTGCGTACGCCGGACTCGCCCACCCAGAAGGTGGGCGGCGCGGTCTCGACCGAGTTCACCGCGGTCGACCACCTGCGGCGGATGGAGAGCCTCGACAACGCGTTCTCCTTCGAGGAGCTCGAGTCCTGGCACGCCCGCCTGGCCCGGGACGGGGTCGAGAAGCCGGCCCTGCTGTGCGAGCTCAAGGTGGACGGATTGGCCATCAACCTGCTCTACGAGGGCGGCCGGCTCCAACGCGCCCTGACCCGCGGCGACGGCAGCACGGGCGAGGACGTCACGCCCAACGTCCGCACGATCGGGTCGGTCCCCGACCGACTGACCGGCACCGACGAGTTCCCGGTGCCCGACCTGATCGAGGTGCGGGGAGAGGTGTTCCTCCCGGTCGAGGCCTTCGAGCGGCTCAACGAGTCGCTGCTCGAGGCGGGGAAGGCGCCGTTCGCCAACCCGCGCAACTCGGCCGCCGGCTCGCTGCGTCAGAAGGACCCACGGGTGACCGCGAGCCGCGCCCTCGGCATGGTCTGCCACGGGATCGGCGAGCGTCGTGGCTTCGAGCCGAAGGCACAGTCGCACGCCTACGAGGCGCTGCGGGCGTGGGGGCTGCCGATCAGTCCCGAGGTGAAGGTCGTGGCGACCCTCGAGGACGTCGAGGCCTACGTCGAGCACGCGGGTGAGCACCGGCACACGATCGTGCCCTACGAGATCGACGGCGTCGTGGTGAAGGTCGACGACGTCTCGCTGCAACGCCGCCTGGGGTCGACCAGCCGGGCGCCGCGGTGGGCGATCGCGTTCAAGTACCCGCCCGAGGAGGTCAACACGGTGCTCCTCGACATCAGGGTGAACGTCGGGCGCACCGGCCGCGTCACGCCGTACGGCGTCATGGAGCCGACCCTGGTCGCCGGCTCGACGGTCGAGAACGCGACCCTCCACAACGCCCACGAGGTCAAGCGCAAGGACGTGCGCCCGGGCGACACGGTGATCCTGCGCAAGGCAGGCGACGTGATCCCGGAGATCCTCGGCCCGGTGCTGGCGCTGCGCCCGAAGGGCCTGCGGCCCTGGAAGATGCCGACGAAGTGCCCCTCCTGCAGGACGCCCCTGGCCGAGCAGAAGGAGGGCGACAAGGACCTCCGGTGTCCCAACCACGAGAAGTGTCCCGGCCAGGTGCGTGAGCGCGTCTTCTTCGTGGCCGGGCGCAGCGCGTTCGACATCGAGGGTCTGGGCTACGAGGCAGCGACCGCGCTGCTCGACGCCGGGGTGATCACCAACGAGGGCGACGTCTTCGACCTCACTCCGGACCAGCTGCTCCGGGCGCCGCTCTTCACCCGGGCGCCCAAGAAGAACGAGGAGGGGCCTCAGCTCAGCGCCAACGGCCAGCGCCTGCTCGACAACCTCGGCACCCGCAAGGACGTCCCGCTCTGGCGGGTGCTGGTGGCACTCTCCATCCGCCACGTCGGCCCGAGCGCCGCTCGGGCGCTGGCCCAGGAGTTCGGGTCGATGACGGCGATCCAGGATGCGACCGAGGAGCAGCTGGCGGCGGCCGAGGGGGTGGGGCCGACGATCGCCGAGGCGGTGATCGCCTGGTTCGACGTCCCGTGGCACGTCGCCATCGTCGAGAAGTGGGCGGCGGCCGGGGTCTCGATGGCGGACGTGCGCGACGAGTCGACCCCGCGCACGCTCGATGGCCTGACGATCGTCGTGACCGGCTCCCTGGTCGACTTCAGCCGCGACTCCGCCAAGGAGGCGATCCTCGTCCGCGGCGGCAAGGCGGCGGGCTCGGTGTCGAAGAAGACCGACTACGTCGTCATCGGCGACAACGCCGGTTCGAAGGCCGACAAGGCCGAGCAGCTCGGCGTACCGATCCTCGACGAGGACGGCTTCAAGCAGCTCCTGGACGACGGTCCACCACCGCCCTAGACCGGCCAGGCCGTCGGCACCGTGCACCAGGGTCAGGCCTTCCTTGACCTCGATGCCGGTGCCGGTGCACTTCCCGGTGCCGGGGTCGCACATCTCGACCTCCGACTTCTGCAGCGCGTACTTCTTGCCGACCAGGTGCCCGTCCGGGGTCCAGCCGTAGTCAGCCACGTCCCGGTCGCCACCGAGCCGGACCGAGTCGCCCGTGTCCACGTCGTAGACCCGGATGCCGCTCTCGCCGAGCGGAACCGAGAGAAAGCGGCCGTCCGGAGACAGCGAGGGGCCGTCCCGGCGTCGCACCGCCTTGCCCTCGGGTCGGACCTCGAGCAGCAGCTTGCCGTCCTCGGCGGACCACACCTGCCACCGACGCTGAGCCCGGGTCGCCCGAGATCGATCGGCCGTGTGCGAATCCGGAGATCGTGGTCATGCCGTGCTCGACGATGGGCAGCCGTTGGCCGGTGCGCCAGTTGACCTGGACCCGCGTGCTGCTGCCGTCTCCCCCGGGGGTCCAGTAGATCGCCAGATCACCGGCCAGGTCGACCCGGGTGCGCTGGAAGTCCTCATTGCTCGCTGCCGGCTTCCGCACCACCGACTCCTCGCCGTTGCGGAGGTCGATCACGACGAGCTCGGTGCCCGGGGCGTCAGTGGCGTCGCGGGTGTAGGCGATGTAGGGACTGGTCGGGTCGCTCCCGGGAGCCACGCCCAGGTTATTGATGCCGGGATAGTCCAGCGTGCGGGTCTTGCCGTCCGGCGTGACCAGCGTGGTCACGCTCGACAAGCGCTTGGCGGTCGTCGCCCCGGGGAGGTTCGCGGACCACACGAGGACGCCCACCGACGTGTAGGCCAGCTGGCCGATGTCCGGCACCGTCACGACACGGTTGCCGATGTGCAGCTCGTCGCCGATCGCCCAGGCACCCTCCTCGCGGTACGCCGTCTGGTCCGCGGGGCCGGCGGGCTCGATCTTGTCCTCGCGGCCGCCGCCGACGGCGGTGACGGCGATCCCGACGACCAGGACCGCGACCGCTGCGAAGGCGGTGGCGATCGTCGTACGACGCCGCCGCTGGATCCCGCGGCCCTGCGCGAGGATGCGGTCGGTGGCGACGGTGGGGATCTCGAGCGCGGTCGCCTCGTCGTGCAGGAGGTGGGCGAGTCGGTCAGTCATGGTGGACTCCCTCGGTCGGGGCGTCGATGTCGTCGCCCAGGACGGCTCGCATCCGGGCGAGCGCGTCGGAGGTCTGGCTCTTCACGGTGCCCTCGGAGATGCCGAGGGCGTGGGCGACCTCGCGGACGCTGAGGTCGTCGTAGTAGCGCAGGACGAGGACGGCGCGTTGGCGCGGCGCGAGGGTGGCGAGGGCGTCGACGACCGCGGTCCGCGTGGTGAGGTCGTGCTCGGCACCGGTGTCGGGGAGCGTCTCGGTCGGGTGCTCGTTGCGCCAGGAGCGGCGCCGGAACCAGGAGGCTGCCGTGTTGGCGAGCACGACCCGGGCGTACGCCGGGGCCGCGGCCGGCTCCTTGACCTTGCGCCAGGAGGCGTAGGTCTTGGCCAGGGAGGTCTGGACGAGGTCCTCGGCGAGCTGGTGGTCGCCGAGCATCAGGTAGGCGGTGCGGTAGAGGCCGGGCCAGACGGCGCGGGCAAACTCGGCGAACTCGTCGTCCGTCAGCGTTCGTGCCATCGATCCTCCTCGAGCGGTCATCCAACAAGATGCGGCGTCGCTCCGATCGGTTGGGTGCGAGTTCTGGATTCCTCCACCGGACTCCCTCCGTCATGAGACGGTCTCGACGTGACCACTCTCAAGCGCCTCGCCGCCACGGCCATGGCCGCCGCCCTCGTCTCCGTTCCGACCGTCGCTGTGACCTCCGCCGACGCCGCACCCGCCAGGTCGTGGACGACGATCGCCAAGTGGGAGGGTGCCAAGCTGCAGGCGTGCAAGACGCCGATCCGCGACGGCAAGGCGTTCAAGATCTACGGCCGGCTGGTGAACGGCAAGAAGGCCGAGATCGGCGGAGCCCTCATCGTCTCCAAGGGGGCCAGGACGACCTCGGAGTGGCGCTCGCCACTGGTCGCCAAGGGCAAGACCTCGAAGGTCGGTTCGGTCGTCTACGTGCGCAAGCCGGGCTACTCCCTGGGCGCCGGCGTGTTCCAGGCGCAGATGGGCGACGGCGGCCCGGTCAAGCCGGCGAAGATCGGTCGCTGCTGATCCGGGACGGGCGGGGGGCGGGCCGCCGAGCACTGCTCCTAGGATTGACCCCATGCCCGAAATTTCCCGAGACGAGGTCGCGCACCTGGCGAACCTCGCCCGGATCGACCTGTCCGACGCCGAGCTCGACCACCTCGCCCCCCAGCTGTCGGTGATCCTGGAGTCGGTGGCCTCGATCAGCGAGGTCGCCGGCGACGAGATCCCGCCGACCTCGCACGCGCTGCCGCTCACCAACGTCTTCCGCGAGGACGTCGTACGTCCGAGCCTGACGCCCGAGCAGGCGCTCTCCGGGGCGCCCGCCGTCGACCAGCAGCGCTTCTCGGTGCCGCGGATCCTGGGTGAGGAAGCATGAGCAGCCTGATCCACCGGACCGCCGCCGAGCTCGTCGACGCGCTGGCCGCCGGCGAGACCACGTCGGTCGAGCTCACCCAGGCCCACCTCGACCGGATCGCGGCCGTCGACGGCGCCGTGCACGCCTTCCTCCACGTCGACGCCGAGGGTGCGCTCGCGCAGGCGGCTGAGTCCGACGCGCGCCGCGCGGCCGGCACCCCGCTGTCGGCGCTCGACGGCGTGCCGATCGCGGTCAAGGACGTGCTCGCCACCGAGGGCCTGCCCACCACCTGTGGCTCCAAGATCCTCGAGGGCTGGATCCCGCCGTACGACGCCACCGTCGTCGCGAGGCTGAAGGCTGCCGGGCTGCCGATCCTGGGCAAGACCAACATGGACGAGTTCGCGATGGGCTCCTCGACCGAGCACTCGGCGTACGGCGCCACGCACAACCCGTGGGACCTGGACCGGATCCCGGGTGGCTCGGGCGGTGGCTCGGCGGCCGCGGTGGCCGCCTTCGAGGCGCCGCTCGCCATCGGCACCGACACCGGCGGCTCGATCCGCCAGCCGGGTGCGGTCACCGGCACCGTCGGCGTGAAGCCCACGTACGGCGGGGTGTCGCGCTACGGCCTCGTCGCGCTCGCCAACTCGCTCGACCAGGCCGGTCCGGTCACCCGGACCGTGCTCGACTCCGCACTGCTGCACGAGGTCATCGGCGGGCACGACCCGATGGACTCCACGAGCATCGACCAGCCGCTGCCCGACCTGGTCGCGGCGGCCCGCCAGGGTGCGGCCGGCGACCTGACCGGCGTGCGCATCGGCGTGATCACCGAGCTGGCGGGCGACGGGTGGCAGCCGGGCGTGATGGCCCGCTTCCAGGAGTCGGTCGACCTGCTGGTCGCAGCCGGCGCCGAGGTGGTCGAGGTGTCCTGCCCCCACTTCGTGCACGCGCTGGCGGCGTACTACCTGATCCTGCCGGCGGAGGCTTCGAGCAACCTCGCGAAGTTCGACGCGATGCGCTACGGCCTGCGGGTCTGGCCCGAGGGCAAGCCCGACGCCAGCGCCGAGGAGGTGATGCGCGCGTCGCGCGACGCCGGCTTCGGTGACGAGGTGAAGCGCCGGATCATCCTGGGCACGTACGCCCTGTCCAGCGGCTACTACGACGCCTACTACGGCCAGGCCCAGAAGGTGCGCACGCTGATCGCGCGCGACTTCGAGGCGGCCTTCGAGAAGGCCGACGTGCTGGTCTCGCCGACCGCGCCGACCACGGCGTTCAAGCTCGGCGAGAAGCTCGACGACCCGATCGCGATGTACCTCAACGACCTGGCGACGATCCCGGCCAACCTCGCGGGCGTGCCCGGCATCTCGGTGCCGAGCGGCCTCGCCGACGAGGACGGCCTGCCGGCCGGCTTCCAGATCCTGGCGCCGGCGCTCGCCGACGACCGCTGCTACCGCGTCGGTGCGGCCCTCGAGGCCGCCCTGCTCCAGCAGTGGGGTGGCCCCCTGCTCGACAAGGCTCCGACCCTCGAGGAGATCTGATGACTGACACGCTGGTGGGCTTCGACGACGTGCTGGCGTCGTACGACCCGGCGCTGGGCCTGGAGGTCCACGTCGAGCTCAACACCAACACCAAGATGTTCTGCGGCTGCCCGGCGGTCTTCGGCGGCGAGCCGAACACCCAGGTCTGCCCCACCTGCCTCGGCCTGCCCGGCGCCATGCCGGTCGTCAACGCCAAGGCGATCGAGTCGGCGATCAGGATCGGGCTCGCGCTCAACTGCGAGATCGCGGAGTGGTGCCGGTTCGCTCGGAAGAACTACTTCTACCCGGACATGCCGAAGAACTTCCAGACCTCGCAGTACGACGAGCCGATCGCGTTCGAGGGCTACCTCGACGTCGAGGTCGACGGCGAGACCTTCCGCGTCGAGATCGAGCGCGCGCACATGGAGGAGGACACCGGGAAGTCGCTGCACGTCGGCGGCGCCACCGGTCGCATCCACGGCGCCGACCACTCGCTGGTCGACTACAACCGCGCCGGGATCCCGCTGATCGAGATCGTCACCAAGCCGATCCAGGGGATGGGGGAGAAGGCACCGGCCGTGGCCCGGGCGTACGTCGCCCAGCTGCGCGACGTGATCCTCGCGCTCGGTGTCTCCGAGGCCCGGATGGACCAGGGCAACCTGCGCGCCGACGTCAACCTGTCGCTGGCGCCGAAGGGCTCCGGGGTGCTCGGCACCCGCACCGAGACCAAGAACGTGAACTCGTTCCGCTCGGTCGAGCGCGCCGTACGCTACGAGATGCAGCGGCACGCCGGCATCCTCGACGCGGGCGGCTCGATCCTCCAGGAGACCCGGCACTGGCACGAGGACACCGGCGTCACGACGAGCGGTCGTGAGAAGTCCGACGCCGACGACTACCGCTACTTCCCCGAGCCCGACCTGGTGCCCGTCGCCCCGTCGCGTGAGTGGGTGGAGGAGCTGCGCGGCACGCTGCCGGAGAACCCGCTGCTCAAGCGGGCCCGACTCCAGAGCGACTGGGGCTACACCGACCTCGAGATGCGCGACGTCGTCGCGGCCGGCGTGGTCGGGCTGATCGAGGAGACCGTCGCGGCAGGGGCCTCCCCGCAGGCCGCACGCAAGTGGTGGCTCTCCGAGCTCGGACGCCGGGCCAACGATGCCGGCCTCGACATCACCGACCTCGATGTCACGCCCACCCAGGTGGCCGCCGTCCAGGCGCTCGTCGACAGCGGCACCCTCAACGACAAGCTCGCCCGTCAGGTCTTCGACGGCCTGCTCGCCGGCGAGGGCACCCCCGAGGAGATCGTGGCGGCCCGCGGGCTCGCGGTCGTCTCCGACGAGGGCGCCCTCTCGGCCGCCGTCGACGCCGCGATCGCGGCCAACCCCGACGTCGCGGACAAGATCCGCGACGGCAAGGTGGCCGCGGCCGGTGCCCTGATCGGCGCGGTCATGAAGGAGATGCGCGGTCAGGCCGACGCCGGCCGGGTGCGCGAGCTGGTGCTCGAGAAGCTGTCCTGACGGACCCCTCCTGCGTCGAGTGACGCGAAACGGCCCTCGGAACGTCCCCGCGAGGGCCGTTTCGCGTCACTCGACGGGATGGGGCGGCGATCGCAGCGTCTGGATCGGGCCGCGTTATGCTGCGCCGGCACAACAACTGAACGCCCGTGGTGGGGGAAGCCGGTCCAACTCCGGCGCTGACCCGCAACCGTAGGCCGTCCCTCCATTCAGAGCGGACGGCGAGCCGGAGTACCCGTCACGACGCGTCCTGATCACATCGCTGTCGTGGAAAACAGCGGGTGGCGACCCGGGGATCCACCTCGAGCCCTTCCCGCTGAGCAGCGGGAAGGAACTCATGCTCCACTCCGTACGCCGTGCCGCCGCCCTCGTCGCGGCCCCGGCGCTCGCCACCTTCGCCCTCGTCGCGGCGCCGACCAGCGCGTCGGCCGCAGGTACTTCGTACGACCCCACCGCCTTGGCCAGTGCGGCGTCGTGGATCGGGCACCAGACCAACAGCCGCGGCTTGCTCGAAAGCGGCTACGAGGACTTCGATTCCGGTGACTGGATCGTCTACGACGACCAGGGACTGACTATTGACGCAGTTGAGTCGCTGGCCGAGGCTGGCGTCGCGCCGTCCACGGTGACCGCGATGACCGACGCCGTCGAGGCGGCGGCCCCCGAATACGCCTCCTACGGTCCTGGGTCCAAGGCCAAGCTCCTGGTCCTTGCCGACATCACTCACCGGGACCTCGCCACCTTCGGCGGTGGTGGACTCGCTGCCGGAGTCGAGAGCGAGATCTCATCGGCTGCGGGCAGCGAGGGGCGGCTCGAGAACGCGTATGGCTCGGTGCTCTCTCAGGCATACGCCGCCCGCGCGCTCACCGCGGTGGGATCCGGCAAGGCATCGGACGCCGTCGACTATCTGCTCCGACAGCAGTGTGATGCGGGATTCTTCCGCGAGAGCTTCACGTCGGGCGACGATTGCGTCGACGGCACCAGTGCGGCATCCACGGACGCGACAGCTGTCGCCGTCCTCGAGCTCAGCGGCCACGTGTCCACCCCTGCGGTGACCACGGCGCTCGGCAAGGCGCGTGCGTGGTTGACGACCAAGCAGCTTGCGGACGGGTCGTGGGATTCCTCTGTCCCGGGCAAGGGCAACGCCAACACCACCGGGCTTGCTGCGCGCGCGCTTGGATCGTCCGCTGCGGCACAGAAGGCCGCCGTGTGGATCTGGCACCACCAGGCCGCGTCGACCGACCCGGCTGCGCTGGCGAAGGATCAGGGCGCCATCTCCGTCGACGACGCCGATTTTGCTGATGGGCGCATGTCCGGGCTCGACGAGCGCAGTCGCACGGTGTGGGTGCGCGCAACGGCGCAAGCGCTGGCCACCCTGCGCTGGCTCCCGAGCACGAGCACCGGCCGGCTCGTGTTGTCCGTGCCTGGCGGGTATCAGCGCGCTCGTGCGGCGGTGACCCTGCGGGTGACCGGTACGAAGCCCGGTGACCGGCTGAGCCTCGTCGGACCTGGCGTGTCTCGTTCGGTGACGGCCACCTCGACCTCGTGGTCGGCGCGCGTTGCGCTGCCCGCCGGGACCGCCACCCGCAGTTATCGGATCACTGACAATCGCGGCCACGCTGCTGTCCGCACCATCAGCGTCCTCGGTGCGAAGAAGCTCCCGTTCAAGGTCAAGGCAAAGGTCCGCAAGGGCAAGGTCCAGACCGTGCGGGTCAGCGGGCTCGCGGCTGGTGAGCGCGTGACCGTCAAGGTGCTCGGCCAGACCAAGCACGGCAAGGCGGGCCAGCAGGGCGTCTACCGGGTGAAGGTCAAGGCCACCGGGAAGCCTCGCAAGGCGAAGGTCACCGTCGTCGGTCAGTTCGGCAACCGCAAGAACAGCAAGACCTTCAAGGTCGTCCGCTGACCATGAGGATCGGCGTACGCCTCGCCGCCGCGTGCCTCCTGGCCGCGGCGGCGGGCGTCGTCCCCGCATCATCCGCCTCGGCGGCCACCTGCTCGAGCGCCGACGGTGTCAGCGTCGTCGTGGACTTCCACGAACTCGGCGGCGGAGTCCGGTCGGAATGCGTCGTGAACGGCGGTGGTGACTATGCCTCGTCGCTGTTCAAGACCGCCGGTTTCAGCCTGACCCCGGTGCAGGGACAGGCAGGCTTCGTGTGCCGGGTGAACGGCGCTCCGTCGAACGACCCCTGTAACAACACTCCACCGGCCGACGCCTACTGGGGGCTCTGGTGGTCCGATGGGACCTCTGGCGAGTGGACCTATGCACTCCGGGGCGTGAGCTCGCAGCGCGTCCCCGATGGCGGGTACGTCGCGTTCTCGTGGAACGGCAGCGCGGCGCGCTCCTACCCTGGCGTCAGCCCGACCGCGCACCCGGCCGCGCCGACCCCGACGAGCAAGCCGTCCACCAAACCCTCGACCAAACCGACCAAGAAGCCCTCGAGCAAGCCCACGGCGAAGTCGTCGAGCACCTCCACCCAGGCACCCGGGAGCGTCGCCCAGCCGACGCGGGTGCCCGACGACGAGTCCGGACAGATGGTGCCGCAGTCGCCGACGCCGACCCCCTCGAGCGGTGCGAGCCCCACGGGGTCCACGTCGATCTCGCCGCCCCCGGCGCCGTCCCTGACTCCAGTGGCACCAACGCCGTCAGACACCCCGAGCGAGACCAGTGACGCCGCACCTGCGGCGTCCGACCCGGCGGACCCCGCCGACGGCGGCCTGCCGACGTGGGTGGGTCCGGTCGTGATCCTCGTGCTGTTCGCCGCCGGGGGGACCGTCGCCGTCGTACGCCGGCGGGGGACGCCGTCACCGTGATCCGCCCCCGCGACCTGCACCCGGTCGCCTGGTGGCTGTGGGCGATCGGGCTGACGGTCGCGGCATCGCTGACGACGAATCCGCTGATCCTGCTGATGCTGATCGGGGTGGCCGCGCTCGTCGTCTCGCTGCGCCGCTCGGAGCAGCCCTGGGGGCAGTCCTTCCGGCTCTACGTGTGGCTCGGCGTCGTGATCGTGGTGGTGCGGGTGGTCTTCCGCCTCGTCTTCGGCGGCTTCTACCCGGGCCGGGTGCTCCTGGACCTGCCGACCGTCCCGCTGCCCGCGTTCGTCACCGACGCCGGCATCACCCTGGTCGGCCCGCTCTACGCGCAGTCGCTGTTGTTCGCGCTGTACGACGGGCTGCGGCTCGCCACGATCGTGATCTGCGTCGGCGCGGCGAACTCGCTGGCCAACCCCAAGCGGCTGCTGCGGTCGGTGCCTCCGGCGCTCTACGAGATCGGCACGGCGCTGGTCGTCGCGGTCAGCGTCTTCCCGCAGTTCGCCGACAGCGCCCGCCGGGTGCGCGCGGCGCAGGCGCTGCGGGCGGGGGAGACGAGCCGGACCGGTCGGCTGCGCCGGCTGTTGGTGCCGGTGCTCGAGGACGCCCTCGAGCGTTCGCTCGCGCTCGCCGCAGGGATGGACGCCCGCGGCTACGGTCGTTCGGGTGACGCCACGCCTGCGCAACGACGTACGACCGGAGCCTTGATGCTGGTCGGGCTGGTCGGCATCTGCGTCGGGACGTACGCCGTCCTCGACCGCACCGCGCCCCGCCTCCTCGCCCTCCCGATGCTCGGCCTCGGCATCGTCGCCGCCGTCGCCGGGTTGCGCAGCGCGGGTCGTCGGGTCGAGCGTTCCCGCTACCGCGCCGACACCTGGCGCTGGCCCGAGCTCGTGGTCGTCGCCTCGGGCCTGCTGGCCGCGCTCATCGGCTGGTGGATCAGCCGCTACCAGGTCGAGGTCGCCTACCCCCGACTCGACGTGTTCCCGACCCTCAGCGGGGCCGCGCTCGCCCTCGGCGCGGTCGCGCTGCTCGGCGCGCTCTGCTCTCCTCCGGCAGCCCGGTCGGGGGTGGGTGCGTGATCGAGCTCCGCGGGATCACGTTCGCGTACGACGGTGCGCCGGTCCTCGCCGACGTCGACCTGGTCGTCGAGGAGGGCGAGCTGGTGCTGGTCTCCGGCCCGACCGGGGTCGGCAAGTCCACCCTGCTCGGCGTCGTCACCGGCCTGGTCCCACGCTTCTCCGGCGGCACCCTCGACGGGGACGTCCTGCTCGACGGGGCCAGCATCGTGCAGGCGCCACCGCGGGAGCGCGCGCACGCGATCGGCTACGTCGGGCAGAACCCGGCCGCCGGCTTCGTCACCGACACCGTCGAGGAGGAGCTCGCCTACGGGATGGAGCAGCTCGGGCTGCCCCCGGAGACGATGCGCCGTCGGGTCGAGGAGACCCTCGACCTGCTGGGCATCGCCGACCTGCGCCACCGTGACCTGCGCACGCTCTCGGGAGGGCAGCAGCAGCGGGTCGCCATCGGGTCCGTGCTCACCATGCACCCGCGGCTGCTGGTGCTCGACGAGCCCACCTCCGCGCTCGACCCGACGGCCGCGGAGGAGGTGCTCGCCACGCTGACCCGGCTGGTCCACGACCTCGGGGTGTCGGTGCTGCTGGCCGAGCACCGGCTCGAGCGGGTGATCCCGTTCGTCGACCGGATGTGCCTGCTCACCGGTGGCGGCCAGGTGATCGTGGGGGAGCCCGCCGAGCTGCTGGCCACCTCCCCGGTCGTGCCGCCGATCGTCGAGCTCGGTCGCGCTGCCGGGTGGGACCCGCTCCCGCTGAGCGTCCGCGACGCCCGCCGGCTGTCGCGCGACCTCGGGGACCGCCTCGGCATCCCTCCCGAGACCGTCGACCTGCCGGCGAGCACCGCGGTCGCCGTGCGCCGGCTCGACGTGGTGCACGGCCAGACGGTCGCCGTACGCGCCCTCGACCTGGCGCTCGGCGCCGGCCGGATCACCGCCCTGATGGGGCGCAACGGCTCCGGCAAGTCCTCGCTGCTGTGGGCGATCCAGGGCAGCGGACGGCGTACGGCGGGCCGGGTCGACGTCGACGGCAGCGATCCCGCCGCACTGGCCCCGGCCGGTCGGCGGGCGCTGGTGGGCCTGGTGCCCCAGAACGCCGCCGACCTGCTCTACCTCGAGACCGTCGACCAGGAGTGCGCAGCCGCGGACGACGGCACCGGAGCATGCCGCGCGCTGCTCGACCGGCTGGTGCCCAACATCCCCGGCGACCGGCATCCGCGCGACCTCTCGGAGGGTCAGCGCCTGGCGCTTGCGTTGGCGCTCGTGCTGGTGTCTCGCCCGCGGGTGCTGCTGCTCGACGAGCCGACGCGCGGCCTCGACTACGCCGCCAAGCACGAGCTGGCCGGCATCCTGCGCGGCGTCGCGGATGATGGGCGCGCCGTCCTGGTCGCCACCCACGACGTCGAGTTCGTCGCGCAGGTCGCCGACCACGTGGTGGTGCTCGCCGAGGGCGAGGTCGTGTCGTCCGGTCCGGTCCGCCGTGTCGTCGCGGAGTCGCCCGCCTTCGCCCCGCAGGTCACCAAGGTGCTCGGGGCGCCGTGGCTGCGCGTCGACGAGGTCGTCGCGAGACTGCGCCGATGAACACCACCGCCGTACGCATCTCGCCGCGGTCGTCCGTGGTGCTCGCGGTCGCCTCGGTCGCCGGCCTGATGATGCTCTGCTGGCCGCTGCTGCTCCGGGCCGGGACGGGCGAGCGCGTGGACCCGCCGTTCCTCTTCCTGGGCCTGTTGCCGATCGTGATCGCGGTGGTGCTGGCCGAGCTCAACGAGGGCGGCCTGGACCCGCGCGTGCTCGCCGTTCTCGGCGTGCTGAGTGCCGCCAACGCGATCCTGCGCGGGGTCTCGCCGGGTACGGCGGGCGTGGAGCTGACCTTCTTCCTGCTGATCCTCGGCGGGCGGGTCTTCGGCCCCGGCTTCGGCTTCGTGCTGGGCTGCACCTCGCTCTTCGCCTCGGCGCTGATGACCGCCGGCGTCGGGCCCTGGCTGCCGTACCAGATGCTGTGCTCGGCCTGGATCGGGATGGGCGCCGGCCTGCTGCCGCGACGGTTCACCGGTCGCGCGGAGATCGCGCTGCTCGCTGCCTACGCCGTCTTCGCGTCGTACGCCTACGGCCTGCTGATGAACCTCTCGGGCTGGCCGTTCGTGGCCGGCATCGCGGTGCCCGGCCACGAGGGGGCGCTGTCCTACGTGCCCGGAGCGGACGTCGTCGAGAACCTGCACCGGTTCCTCGTCTACACGCTGCTCACGTCGACCGGCAGCTGGGACACCATGCGGGCGATCACCACCGCGGTGGCGATCGTGCTGCTCGGGCCGGCGATCCTCGCGACGCTGCGGCGCGCGGCCCGGCGTGCCACCGTGACCGGGGTCGTCAGGGCTCGATGACCAGGATCCGGTCGTCGTCGGCCTTCGGGTCGCCGCGACCGTCGGTGTTGCTGGTCGACACCCAGAGGTGACCGTCCGGCGCGACGACCACGGTGCGCATCCGGCCGTACTCGCCCACGAAGAAGTCCGCCGGGTCGCTGGCCCTCTTGCCGTCGACGTCGATGCGCCACAGCCGCTCGCCCTTGAGCGAGGCGAGCCACAGGTGGCCGTCGAGCCACGCGAGCCCCGACGGCGAGGCGTCGTCGGTGTCCCAGACGACCTGCGGATCGACCAGGCCCTTGCCGCCGCCGCGTCCCTCGACCGTCGGCCAGCCGTAGTTCTTGCCGGCGCGGATCAGGTTGAGCTCGTCGTAGGTGTTCTGCCCGAACTCCGAGGCCCAGAGGCGGTCCTGGTCGTCGAAGGCGAGTCCTTGCACGTTGCGGTGGCCGTAGGACCAGATCGGCGAGCCCGTGAACGGGTTGCCCGGCGCCGGGTCGCCGTCGGTGGTGATCCGCAGGATCTTGCCGGCGGTGGTGTCCTTGTCCTGGGCGAGCTCGGGTGAGCCCGTCTCGCCGGTCGAGGCATAGAGGAAGCCGTCAGGTCCGAACGCCAGCCGCCCGCCGTCGTGGATGAACCCGTGCGGGATGCCGTCGAGGATCACGGTCGGGTCGCCGAGCCTGCCGTCGGTCAGAGGGGCCTTGACGATGCGGTTGTCGTCGGCCGTGCTGACATAGAAGAAGAGCATCCGGTCGGTCGCGAAGTCGGGCGAGACCGCGACCCCGAGCAGACCCGCCTCGCCGCCCTGGTCGCCGAGCCCCACCGCGTCCGAGAGGGTGCCGATCTCGCTCACGCCGTACGTCGGGCTCGTGAGCAGCAGCACCTTGGTGCTGTCGCGCTCGGTGACGATCGCGTCGCCGTCGGGCAGGAACCCGATGCCCCAGGGCGCGGCCAACCCGGTCGCAATCGTGTCGACGACCTTCGGGGGAGTGGTGTCCTCGGTCGGCGACGGGCTGGCTGTCGTCGGGGTCGCAGACGCCGCCTGGGACTGCGGCGTCGCGGTGACCGTGGCACCCGGCTCGTCACTGCCGCTGCCGCTGCAGGCGGTCAGCCCGACCGTGCTGAGGGCGGCGGCGCTGGCGAGGGCGGCGAGGCGTCTCATGACGGAACTCTACGTAGCGGTGCCCCACGTGAGCAGGCATGAGCCCACCAGGGGGCCGGGGAGAGGCCGGCCCGACCTGGTGGGCTCAGCCGTGCGCAGCCTGGGCTGCGACCTCCGACACCGGGGAGTGACCGAGTGCGGCCAGGAAGTCCTCGACGTCGTTGAGCTCTGCACGCCGTTGTGCGAGAGCGGTGGAGGCGATCATGGCGTTGCGGCGCGATCCCTGCTGGGACTCGACCGACCACCGTCGCGCGACCCCCACGGCGCGACCGAGAGGTCGTGCGGCGCGAAGCGGTGCGAGGTGCATCTGCGGACTCCCCTGAGCGTCCCGAGTGACAACGTTCCTTCACGGTAGGAGTCAGCCGCTTCGGCCGGGTCAACGACGTGTGACGGTTGGGTGAACGAGGACCGGCGTACCAGCACGTGACCGGGTCTGCATTGTCTGGGAGCATGAGCCATGCTCACGCTTGGGCTCCTGGCGCTGGCGGCTGTCGTCCTTTCGCTGCCGGTCCTCACCGCGCTCGGGGCGCACGAACGAGGTCTCCCGATCGGGCTCGCTGCCCTCGCCGGGATCCTCTTCCCGATCACCTGGACCGTTTGGTACCTGCGCGACGAGCATCCCTATCGGAGGCTCGGCAGGCGCGCTACGTAGGCGGAGCAGCGGTGAGTCAGCACCCGAAGGTCAAGGCCGGAAGGTTGCCCACACACCGCTGCGGTGTCGATGACCCGGGAGCGGTGAGTTGGCAACCGAAGTCGTCGTGGAGACGGTTGCTGACTCACCGCCGCTCGGTCATCGGCGGTGGACGCCGTCCTCGATCGCCCACGGGTCAGTCCGGGGCGGGGGCAAGGGTGCGGGAGGAGCGGGTGGCGCCGACGGAGGCGATGACGACGAAGACCATGGCGAGCCACTGCTCCCAGGTCAGGAACTCCTGCAGCACGATGATGCCGGCCAGCGCCGCGGCAGCGGGTTCGAGGCTCATCAGGATCGAGAAGACCGACGGCCTGATCGAGCGCAGCGCCACCAGCTCGCAGCTGTAGGGGACGACCGAGCTCAGCAGGCCGACGGCGGCGCCGAGGAGCAGGATCCGCGGGTCGATGAGGTCGCCGCCGCTCTCACCGACCGCGAACGGCGTCAGCAGCACCGTGGCGACCACGCTCGCGAGGGCGAGCCCGTCGAAGCCGGGCCAACGTTGCCCGGTCTGCGCCGAGAGGAGGATGTACGCCGCCCACATCGCGGCGGCCAGCAGCGCGAAGAGGACACCCGCGAGGTTGACGTCGTCGCCGCCCTCGAGGCCGAGCACGGCGACGCCGAGTCCTGCCAGCAACACCCAGAGCAGGTCACGCAGGCGCCGGGAGCCGATCACCGCGAGGGTGAGGGGGCCGATGAACTCGAGGGTCACGGCGACCCCGAGCGGGATCCGGGCGAAGGACTGGTAGATCGCCCAGTTCATGAGCCCCAGGCAGGCGCCGAAGGCGAGCACGACCAGCCAGTCGGACCGCGAGCGGCCGCGCAGCACCGGCCGGGCGACGGCCACGAGCACGATGGCACTGGTGACGAGCCGCAGCCACACGATCGCGGTCGGCGAGATCTCGTCGAAGAGCCCCTTGGCGATCCCGGCACCGAACTGCACCGACAGGATGCCGATCAGCACCAGCCAGACGGGCGAGACCAGCCGGCGCGATGAGTTCCGGTTGGTCACCGGGTCAATCTAGAAGAACGGCGCCGCCACGGTGCACAGTGGATGCTCCAACGAGCGGAGGACACATGTCGGATCGCACACTGCTCCTGGTCGGGACCCGCAAGGGTCTGTGGATCGGCACCTCGGACGAGGCGCGGGTGGACTGGTCGTTCACCGGGCCGCACTTCGACATGGAGGAGGTCTACTCCTGCCTGGTCGACACCCGCGGCGAGACGCCCCGGCTGCTCGTCGGCGCCTCCTCGAGCTGGCTCGGGCCCCAGGTCTGGCGCTCCGACGACCTCGGCGCGAGCTGGCAGGAGACGCCCAACGGCGCCGTGCGTTTCCCGGAGGGCACCGACGCCAACGTCGAGCGGGTCTGGCAGCTCGTCCCGGGCGCCGAGGACGGGGTCGTGTACGCCGGGACCGAGCCGGCCGCCGTGTGGAGATCGACCGACCGGGGCGAGACCTTCGCGCTCGAGCAGGCGCTGTGGGACCACCCGCACCGGACCCGGTGGGGCGCCGGCTTCGGGGGCCAGGCCTTCCACACCCTGCTGCCGCACCCCACCGACCCGCAGTCGGTGACCGCGGCGCTGTCGTCGGGCGGCGTCTACCAGACCAGTGACGGCGGGCAGTCCTGGAAGGCGTGCAACGAAGGCATCCGCGCGGACTTCCTGCCCGAGGGTCAGCAGTACCCCGAGTTCGGCCAGTGCGTCCACAAGATCACCCGGCACCCCAGCCGCCCCGAGCGGCTCTACCTCCAGAACCACGGCGGGGTCTACCGCTCCGACGACGAGGGCCGGATCTGGAAGTCGATCGCCGACGGGCTGCCGGCCGACTTCGGGTTCCCGATCGTGGTGCACCCCCACGAGCCGGACACGATCTTCGTGTTCCCGATCAACGGCGGCGAGAAGCGCTACCCGCCCGAGGCCAAGGCCCGGGTCTGGCGCTCGCGCGACGCCGGCGAGACATGGGAGGAGCTGGGCGAGGGCCTGCCCGACGGCTTCTTCGTCGCGGTCATGCGCGACGCGATGTGTGCCGACGACCACGACCGCACGGGTCTCTACTTCGGGGCCCGCAACGGCGCCGTCTGGAGCTCGTCCGACGAGGGCGCGTCCTGGCGCCAGATCGTCGCGGACCTCCCGGACGTGATGGTGGTCCGGGCCGCATCGCTACCTTGTCCACCGTGACCACGACCCTCAGCCCGACCGACCTCACGTCCCGCGAGGGGCTGGGGCCCGTCCTCGGAGTCCACCTGGCGCTCTTCGTCGGCGGCGGGGTCGCGCTGTCGCTCGACCCACCCGCTCAGGGCTGGGGCGTCCTCGTGGTCGTGGTGGCGTACGTCGCAGCCCTCCTGTGGGTCTGTCGCGTGACAGGTCGCGCCGACCTGCTCGCCCTGGCCGGCTTCCTGGCGCTCGTCTCGATCTTCCAGGTGCTCCCTGACTGGGTGCTCGCCGACCTGGTGGGCACCTTGCGGTTCCCCGACAGCGGCGGGCCACGCGTCGACGACGTGATCCCGCTCGCGATGGCGGCCATGTGGGTCGCTCCGTTGTTCGCGGCGCTCGCCTTGAGCGGAGGCCGGCCGGGGCGGGCCGCCCTGCTCTCGGGCCTCATCTTCCTCGGCGCCGAGCTCCTCGCCCCCACGCTGGGCCTGTGGGAGCCCACCGGGGACACGCACCGCCTGCTGGGCGTCGCGGTCTACGTCGTCCCGGCCGAGGCCGCGCTCGGCTGGGCTGCGGCCACCGCCTTCGCCCAGGTCCGGCACAGCTCCCTGCCGGCGCGCGTCGGCGCAGCACTCGCGGTGTCGACGTTCTACCTCGGTGCCCTCGTGCTGTCGCACTTCCTGATCGACGTCGCCGGCTGGCGCCTCACCGCCTGATCAGAACTGCGAGCCCTGCGCCGCCGTCGTCTCCGGTGCGTAGATCGGGATCTCCCCGGTCGAGTCGAAGTCCTCCGCAGGCACGATCGGATCGGGTACGCCGGCCGTGATCGTGCTGCCGTCGGCGCGGGTGCCGCCGATCACCGGGTGGTCGCCCAGGAGTCCGTCGATCCGGTCGCCCTGACCGTCCAGCCCGACCACCAGCGGGTCCGCAGCCGTGACGACGTACGACGTCCCGCGCACCGTCAGCGCGACATCGGCGGACGCGGGATCGGCGAGCGTGAACGTGATCCGGTGATCGGTCAGGTGGACCAGCACCCGCGAGCCCTGCCAGCAGAACCGGAAGGTCAGCGCCGGCCAGCACTTCGGGAGCCGTGGGTCGAAGCTGAGCAGACCGTCGTGGTCACGCATGCCGCCGAAGCCGAAGACCAGGGCGCTCCACACGCCGCCGGTCGAGGCGACGTGCAGGCCGTCGACGGTGTTGCCGTGCAGGTTCATCAGGTCGACGTACAACGACTCGTGGAAGTAGTGCAGCGCCGCCTCGTGGTAGCCCACCTCGGCGGCGATCACGGACTGCACGACGGCCGAGAGGGTCGAGTCGCCGGTGGTGATCGGGTCGTAGTACTCGAAGTCGGCGCGCTTCTGCTCCACCGAGAACCGGTCGCCCTGCAGGAAGAGGGCGAGCACGACGTCGGCCTGCTTGAGCACCTGGAACCGGTAGATCACCAGCGGGTGGTAGTGCAACAGCAGCGGTCGCAGGTCGGCGGGCGTCTTCGAGAGGTCCCAGACCTCTCGGTCGAGGAAGAAGTCGTCCTGCGGGTGGATGCCGAGGCCTTCGTCGAAGGGGATCGTCATGCCGGCAGCGCAGGCCCGCCACTCCTCCGTCTCCTCGTCGGACAGCCCGAGCCGTGCCGCGACGCGTACGAAGTCCTGGGGGTAGGCGCTCTTGATCCGCTCGACCGACGCGACCGCCTGCTCGAGGTTGAAGCGCGCCATCACGTTGGTGAAGAGGTTGTTGTTGACGACGGTCGTGTACTCGTCCGGCCCGGTGACGCCGTGGATGTGGAAGGTCTCGTCGCCGTTGCTGCGCCAGAATCCCAGGTCGGCCCACATCCGGGCGGTCTCGACGAGGATGTCGATGCCCTCACGGACCAGGAACCCCTCGTCGCCGCTCGCGCGGACGTACTTGATCAGTGCGTAGGCGATGTCGGCGTCGATGTGGACCTGTGCCGAGCCGGCGGCGTAGTACGCCGAGGCCTCCTCGCCGTTGATCGTGCGCCACGGGAACATCGCACCGCTCTGCGCCATCTCCCGGGCGCGCTCCCGGGCGGCCGGCAGCATCACCGAGCGGAAGTGCAGCGCGTTGCGGGCCACCTCCGGCTGGGTGTACGTCAGGAACGGGATCACGTAGACCTCGGTGTCCCAGAAGTAGTGGCCCTCGTAGCCCGATCCGGTCACGCCCTTCGCGGGCACCCCGAGTCCGTCGATCCGAGCACTGGCCTGGGCCAGGCTGAAGAGGTTGTAGCGGATGGCCTGCTGGATCGCTCGGTGCTCGTCGCTCTCGCCGCCGATCTCGACGTCGGCCGCGTCCCAGAAGTCGGCGTACCACCCGCGCTGGTCGGCGACGTAGTGCGTCAGGCCGTGCCTGGCCGCGCGATCGAGGGTGCGGTCGCACCGGTCGGACAGCTCGCGCACGGGTACGCCGCGCGAGGAGTGGTAGGCGACGGTCTTCTGCAGCCGCATGGTGGTGCCCTGGGTCGCGTCGACCCGGTAGACGACCTTGGCCAGGTCGTCCTCGGCCCGGGCGACGATCTCGAACTCGTCGCTGGTGTCGAGCGAGTGGTCGGCCGCGACCGCGACCGTCATTCCGGAGTGGGCACACTGGTAGCCGAGCATCAGCCGGTCGCCGGTGGCGTAGCTCATCCGGGGCAGCAGCACCCGTGCCCCGAAGGCGCCGGCCTTGCGCGGGTCGACCGCCTCGCCGGCGGCGGTCGACGGCATCCGGTACTCGTCGATCCCGTCCTGTCGGTTGAGGATCTGCGACGAGATCACGATCGGGGCGTCGCCGGTCAGCACCTCGACCTCGAGGGTCATGATCGCCAGGTGGCGCTGGGTCATCGACACCATCCGCGTGGAGTCGATGCGGACCCGCTTGCCCGACGGCGTACGCCAGATCAGGGTTCGTCGCAGCACGCCGTCGCGGAAGTCGAGACAGCGTTCGTAGTGCTCGAGGTCGGCCGTGCCGAAGGTCAGCGGCTCGTCGTCGACGTAGATCTTCATGACCTTGGTGTCGGGCACGTTGACCAGCGTCTGACCGGTGCGGGCGAAGCCGAACGCCGCCTCCGCGTGCCGGATCGGCCAGGTCTCGTGGAAGCCGTTGAGGAAGGTGCCGTGGGCGTACGACGGCCGCCCCTCCTCGGGGTTGCCACGCATGCCGAGGTAGCCGTTGGCGACGGAGAAGAGGGTCTCGGTGACGCCGAGGTCGTCGGGCCGGTAGCCGGTCTCGGTCAGGGCCCACGGCTCGATCGGGAACCGACCTCGGTCGAGCGGGTTCGGCCCCACGGCGTGCCCGATCATGCGGTGCCTCCTGCCGGGACCAGCTCGGCCAGGTCCGCGACGACCATCGTCGCACCGGCCTCCGTCAGCGTCGAGGCGCCGACACCGCGATCGACCCCCACCACCAGGACGAAGGCCCCGGCCGCTCCGGCCCGCACCCCGGACACGGCGTCCTCGAGGACGACCGAGGTCGCAGCAGTGGCCCCGAGCTCGGCAGCCGCGTGCAGGAACGTGTCGGGCGCCGGCTTGCCGGGCAGGCCCAGCTCGGTCGCGACGGCACCGCTGACCACCGTCCGGAAGCGGTCGGCGAGCCCGGCTGCCGCGAGCACCGCCGGGGCGTTGACCGACGACGAGACGACCGCCAGCGGCATCCCGAGGTCGCGGAGGTGGTCGAGGAGCAGCACCGAGCCGGGGTACGCCGTCACGCCGTCGCGCTCGAGCACCTCGTTGAACGCGTCGTTCTTGCGGTCACCGAGCTCGACGACGAGGTCCTCCGACGCCGGGAGGCCGCGTGAGGTGAGGAAGTCGCGGACCCCGTCGTAGCGCGGCTTGCCGTCGACGTGCGCGAAGTAGTCGTCGTCGACGTACGGCGAGGAGTCGCCCGGCCCGCCGTACGACTCGAGGTAGGCGTTGAACATCTCGGCCCACGCCCTCATGTGGACCTCGGCCGTCGGCGTCACGACGCCGTCGAGGTCGAACAGCACTGCTTCGTAGTCGCTCCACTGCACCCGGGTCACGGGTCAAGGCTAGGGACTCCGGACGTCGTCCGCAGTGAGGTTCGACTCTCGGGTGCCGGGCAGGTCGAGACCGGCGAACTCACGGCGAATACTCTGTGGCCATGACCACGCCCGATATCAAGCCCCGCTCCCGCGACGTCACCGATGGCCTGGAGAAGGCCGCCGCGCGAGGAATGCTGCGGGCGGTAGGCATGGGCGACGACGACTGGGTGAAGCCGCAGATCGGTGTCGCGTCGAGCTGGAACGAGATCACCCCCTGCAACCTGTCGCTCCAGCGGCTCGCGCAGGCGGTCAAGAACGGCGTGCACGCGGCCGGTGGCTACCCGCTCGAGTTCGGGACCATCTCGGTCTCCGACGGCATCTCGATGGGCCACGAGGGCATGCACTTCTCACTGGTCTCCCGCGAGGTCATCGCCGACTCCGTCGAGACGGTGATGATGGCCGAGCGCCTCGACGGCTCGGTGCTGCTGGCCGGCTGCGACAAGTCGCTGCCCGGGATGCTGATGGCCGCCGCGCGCCTCGACCTCTCGAGCGTGTTCCTCTACGCCGGCTCGACGATGCCCGGCCAGGTCGACGGCAACGACGTGACGATCATCGACGCCTTCGAGGCCGTCGGGGCCTGCCTGGCCGGCAAGATCACGCGCGCCGAGGTCGACCGGATCGAACGGGCCATCTGTCCGGGCGAGGGTGCCTGCGGCGGCATGTACACCGCCAACACGATGGCCGCCGTCGCCGAGGCGATCGGGATGTCACTGCCCGGCTCGGCCGCCCCGCCGGCCGTCGACCGCCGCCGTGACGGCTTCGCCCACCGCTCCGGCGAGGCGGTCGTCAACCTGCTGCGCCGTGGCATCACCGCCCGCCAGATCATGACCAAGGAGGCGTTCGAGAACGCCATCACGGTCGTGATGGCGCTCGGCGGCTCGACCAACGCGGTCCTGCACCTGCTCGCGATGGCCCGCGAGGCCGAGGTCGACCTGACCATCGACGACTTCAACCGGGTCGGCGACAAGGTCCCGCACCTCGCCGACCTCAAGCCGTTCGGCAAGTACGTCATGTACGACGTCGACAAGATCGGCGGCATCCCCGTCGTGATGAAGGCCCTGCTCGACGCCGGCCTGATGCACGGTGACTGCCTGACGGTGACCGGCAAGACGATGGCGGAGAACCTCGCCGACATCGCACCGCCGGACCTCGACGACGAGGTCATCCGCAAGCTCGACCGGCCGATCCACGCGACCGGCGGGCTGACCATCCTCAAGGGATCGCTGGCTCCCGAGGGCGCGGTCGTGAAGAGCGCGGGTTTCGACGAGTCGGTCTTCACCGGCACCGCCCGGGTCTTCAACGGCGAGCGCGCCGCGATGGACGCGCTCGAGGCCGGCGAGATCAAGGCCCGCGACGTGGTCGTGATCCGCTACGAAGGTCCCAAGGGCGGTCCGGGCATGCGCGAGATGCTCGCGATCACCGGCGCCATCAAGGGCGCCGGCCTCGGCAAGGACGTCCTGCTGATCACCGACGGCCGCTTCTCCGGCGGTACGACGGGGCTCTGCGTCGGCCACATCGCGCCCGAGGCCGTGGACGGCGGACCGATCGCGTTCGTCCGTGACGGCGATCCGATCACCCTCGATGTCGCCAACCGGCTGCTCGAGGTGGAGATCAGCGACGAGGCCGAGTGGGAGCAGCGCAAGGTCGGCTGGGAGCCGCTGCCGCCGAAGTACACCCGAGGCGTCCTCGGCAAGTACGCCAAGGTCGTGCAGTCCGCGGCGCACGGCGCCATCACCAGCTGACGTGCCCTCCGGGAGCCCGCCCGACCGGAGCGGACCGGTCCTCTTCCTGGTCTTCCTGATGCTCGTCGGCCTGCTGGTCGTGGCCTGGGGGGTCGGGCAGGAGGACGCGTCGGACGCCGGCGTGTCCTACGAGGGCTCCTACGTCGTACCGCCCCCGGACGAGCAGCCAGGACCGTCGGCGACCGCCGAACCAGCACTCGAACCGGCCGCCACCCCAGCGCAGGCGCCGGCCACGCTGCCGGGCGGTGGGTCCGGGATCTTCGCGGACAACCGGTTCCTGGTCGCCTACTACGGGACCGGGCGGACCAAGGCGCTCGGCGTGCTCGGCGAGTCCTCGCCCGAACGCATGGATCGCCGGCTGCACCGAGCGGCCGCTCCGTTCCGGCAGCCCGGCCAGCCGCTGCGCTACGTCTACGAGCTGATCGTCACGATCGCCGACTCCCACCCGGGCCCCGACCGCGACTTCAGCCACGACATCCCGCGGGCCGAGGTGCGCCGCTACATCCGGGCGGCGCACCGCAACAACGCCCTGCTGCTGCTCGACCTCCAGCCCGGCCGCTCCCACTTCCTCGAGGTGGCCAAGCGCTGGGAGTGGGCGCTGCGCGACCCGTGGGTCGGACTGGCGCTCGACCCTGAGTGGCGGATGGGTCCGCGTCAGGTGCCCGGCCGGACGGTGGGGCAGGTGGGTGCGGCCGAGGTCAATCGCACGGCCGCCTGGCTGGTGCGGCTGAGCCGTCGCGAGGCGCTGCCACAGAAGCTGTTCGTGCTGCACCAGTTCCGCGTCGACATGGTGCGCGACGTCCGGAAGGTCCGGCGGTGGCCGGAGCTCGCGATGGTCCAGCACGTCGACGGGTTCGGCACCCCGCAGCAGAAGCTCGACACGTACCACTCGGTGGCGCGACCCGGTCAGTTCCGGATGGGCTTCAAGCTCTTCTACGACGAGGACGTCAAGCGGATGAGGTCGCGTGCGGTGCACGCCATCCGGCCGAAGGTCCGGTTCATCAGCTTCCAGTGACCCCACCGATGGTGAACGAGGCTCGGTGGGTCTCGCCGGGCGCCAGCGCGACCAGGTCGACCCCCGAGTTGAACGCCCCGGGCGGTGCCGTCGTCGGCTCGAGGGCGAGCGCCTCCCGCTCGCGCCCGGCGATCGTGTCGCCGGTGAAGACGTGCATCCAGCCGATGCCCTCGCGGCCGATCAGCCAGGCGCTGCGACCGGTGTCGGGATCGACCAGGGTCGCGGTCGCGCCGTCGGCCACGCCGCCGTACGGGTGGTCCAGGACGATGTCGCCGATCGGGCGCGGCTCGCGGTAGTCGTAGGGCGTGCCGTCGACCGGCTGCGCCGGGCCGGCGTGGCCGCGCTCGCTCATCGGACACCAGGTCGACGCGGGCAGGGTGAGCACGCACTCGTCGACCCGGCGGCCGACGGTGAGGTAGGGGTGCAGGCCGGCGGCGTACGGCGCGGTCTCGGTGCCGACGTTGGTGGCCGACAGCGTCGTGGTCAGGCCGTCGTCGCCGAGCCGGTAGTCGGCCGTCAGGTCCAGCGCGAACGGGTAGCCGGTCTGCGGCTGGAGCTCGTAGGTCAGCACGACCCGCTCGGAGGTGTGCTCGGCGACCTCCCAGGCGACCCAGTGGGCCAGGCCGTGGATGGCGTTGTGCTTGGCCGGCTCGCTGAGGGGGAGCTGGTGGTGCCGGCCGTCGAAGTCGTAGGTCCCGTCGGCGACCCGGTTCGGCCACGGCATCAGCACGGCGCCGCGCGCGCTCCGGCACATCTCGCCGGGCTCGGAACCGGCGACCACGTCCTGGCCGTCGACCGACAGGGTGCGCAGGCACGCCCCGACGGTGACGATCTCGGCGGCGTAGGGGCCATGGGAGAGGGGGAGGGGAGTACCCGCTGCGTCTCGCACGGAGCACACCCTGGCAGAGACTGGCTAGGGTCTGCACGTGCCACTCGTCGCCGGGATCGACTCCTCCACCCAGTCCTGCAAGGTCGTCGTCTGCGACGCAGCCACCGGAGAGGTCGTCCGCAGCGGGCACGCCTCCCACCCGGACGGCACCGAGGTCGCGCCCGAGGCCTGGTGGGACGCGCTGCAGACCGCGATCGCGGCCGCCGGAGGGCTGGACGACGTCGCCGCCGTGGCGGTCGGCGGGCAGCAGCACGGCATGGTCTGTCTCGATGAGGCCGGGGACGTCGTACGTCCTGCGCTGCTGTGGAACGACACCCGCTCGGCCCAGGCCGCGCTCGACCTGATCGAGGAGCTCGGCGGGCCGCAGCCGTGGGTCGACGCCGTAGGTCTGGTGCCCGTCGCGTCGTTCACGGTCACCAAGCTGCGCTGGCTGCGCGACGCCGAGCCCGACAACGCCCGTCGTACGGCGGCCGTCTGCCTGCCCCACGACTACCTGACCTGGCGGCTCGCCGGCGCCCCTGGGTTGGACGCCCTGGTGACCGACCGCGGCGATGCGAGCGGCACCGGCTACTGGTCGCCGGCGGCGTGGCCGGAGGATGGGGGATACCGCCGCGACCTGCTCGCCCTCGGCCTCGGCCACGACGTGATCCTGCCCCGGGTGCTCGGCCCGGCCGAGTCCGGGCTGTCGATGCCGTCGGGTGCCCTGCTCGGAGCCGGAACGGGTGACAACGCCGGAGCCGCGCTGGGTCTCGGTGCGGTTGCCGGCGACGTCGTCGTCTCGATCGGCACGTCGGGTGTCGCGTGCGCCGTCGCGGACGCACCCGTCGGCGACGCCTCGGGCGCGGTGGCGGGCTTCGCGGACGCGACCGGTCGCTTCCTGCCCCTGGTCGCCACGCTCAACGCCGCCCGGGTGCTCGACGCCGCGTGCCGGATGCTCGGCGTCTCGCACGAGGAGCTGTCGGACCTCGCGCTGTCCGCGCCCGCCGGGGCCGGCGGCCTGGTCCTGGTGCCCTACCTCGAGGGTGAGCGCACCCCCAACAAGCCCGACGCCACCGGCGCGATCCACGGGCTCCGGCTGGAGACCGCGAACCCCTCGCACCTCGCCCGCGCGGCCGTCGAGGGCATGATCTGCGGGCTCGCCGACGCCGTGGACGCCGTACGCATGCTCGGGACACCGGTCGAGCGGATCATCCTGGTCGGCGGCGCGGCCCGTTCGCCCGCCGTACGCGAGATCGCCTCCGCCGTGCTGGGCCTGCCGGTCTCGGTCCCCGAGCCGGGGGAGTACGTCGCCCGCGGTGCCGCCCGTCAGGCCGCGTGGGTGCTCGCGGGCGGGGCCGAGCCTCCGCAGTGGCCGCTGTCGGGAGTGGTGGAGACGGTGGTCGACCCGACGCCGTCCGTCCGCGAGCGGTACGCGTCGGTGCGTGACCTGACGGCGACCCGACTGTGAGCTCCCTGGATGCGGCCGACCCGCTGGCGTCGTACCGCGAGCTGCTTCGTCGGCGCCTCGTCGGACCTCGTGTACTTCGACGGCAACTCGCTCGGGCGTCCGCTGGCGGTCTCGGGGCCACGCATCGCGCGCTTCGTCGAGGAGGAGTGGGGAGGGCGGTTGATCCGCGGCTGGGACGAGCGCTGGATGGACCTGCCGCAGGTCATCGGCGACGACCTCGGCCGCGTCGTCCTGGGTGCGGCACCGGGTCAGACCACCATCGGCGACTCCACCACCGTGCTGCTCTACAAGCTGATGCGCGCGGCTGTCGCCGCACGGCCGGGCCGCACCGAGATCGTGATCGACCGCGACAACTTCCCGACCGACCGCTACCTCGCGGCCGGCATCGCCGAGGAGTGCGGGCTGACGCTGCGCTGGATCGACGTGGACCTCTCCTCCGGTGTCACCCCCGACCTGCTGGCGGCTGCCGTCGGTCCTGCGACCGCGCTCGTCGTGCTGTCGCATGTCGCCTACCGCTCGGCGTTCCTCGCCGACGTGCCGGCGCTGACCCAGATCGCGCACGACGCCGGGGCGCTGGTGCTCTGGGACCTGTGCCACTCGGCCGGCTCGGTGCCCGTCCTCCTGGACGAGTGGGAGGTCGACCTCGCCGTCGGATGCACCTACAAGTACCTCAACGGCGGACCTGGCTCGCCGGCGTTCTGCTACGTCGCGGACCGACATCTCGCGTCGCTGACCCAGCCCATCCAGGGCTGGCTCGGCTCGGTCGACCCGTTCCTGATGGGGCCGTCGTACGCCCCGGCAGCCGGCATCCGCCGCTTCGTCTCCGGTACGCCGGCCGTCGTCGGGATGCTCGCCATGCAGGACATGATCGAGCTCATCGAGACGGTCGGCATCGAGGCGGTGCGCGAGAAGTCGATCGCTCTCACGTCGTACGCGATCTCGATCGGCGAGTCCCTGCTCGGGCCCGCGGGCGTCGTCCTCGCCTCGCCCCGCGCAGCAGCCGACCGGGGTGGCCACGTCACCTTCCACCATCCGTTGATGCGCGAGGTCACCGCAGCCCTGTGGGCGCGCGACGTCATCCCCGACTACCGCGACCCCGGGGGCCTCCGGCTCGGCCTCTCACCCCTCTCCACCTCCTTCGCCGAGGTCGAGCGCGGGATCGAGGTCGTCGCTGAGGCTCTCGGCGGACTCCGCGGACTCGGCGGCTCGGCACGCCAGCTGTAACGCCGGGTTACCGACTCCTCCCAGGTGCTGCAACCCCCTGGGTACAGCAAGTAAACCGGCGTTACATGCCGCCACAGAGCCTTCGTCTTCCGGCGCACGACCACCCGGCTCGCGTCGTACGGGCGACGATGACAACCTGAGGCATGCGCTTCCCCCGACCGCTCCAGCCCGGCGACACCATCGGCGTCACCTCACCCTCCAGCGGGGTGCCCGGCCGGCTCCGGCCGCGGCTCGACGCGGCGATCGCGTCGTTGCGCGCCCGGGGCTTCGAGGTCGAGGTCGGCGAGTGCATGGCCGGCGACCGCGTCACCTCGGCGTCGAAGGAGCAGCGCGCGGCGGAGCTGACCCGGATGCTGCTGGACCCGGCGATCCGCGCGGTCGTGCCGCCCTGGGGCGGCGAGCTCGCCATCGACCTGCTCGACCAGCTCGACTGGTCGGAGCTGGCGGCCGCGGAGCCGACCTGGACCGTCGGGTACAGCGACTCCACCGCCTGGATGCTGCCGCTCACGCTGCGCCTGGACTGGGCTGCGATCCACGGGACGAATCTGATGGAGACGCCGTACGTCCCGGTCGACGGCCTCCGGCACTGGACCGAGATCGCCCGCCTTCCGGCGGGGTCGACGTTCACCCAGCACGGCCCCGGTCGCTACCGCAGCGGCGGGCACGACGACTGGGAGGGCGACCCGGGCCTGGCGACGATGACGCTCGATGCGTCCGGCGTCTGGTCCGTGCTGGGCGGTGGCGCGGTCGACGTGACCGGGCGGCTCGTCGGTGGCTGCCTCGAGATCCTCACCGCCCTGGCCGGCACGCCGTACGGCGACGTCGGCGGCTTCGGTCGTGCGTACGCCGACGAGGGGCTGATCGTCTTCGTCGAGGCCTGCGAGTACGCGTCGTACGACATCGCCCGGATCCTGCACGGACTGCGCCTGGCCGGCTGGTTCGACGACGCGGACGCCGTCCTGGTGGGTCGCACCCGTGCGCCGGGGTTCGACGACCTGAGCCAGCACGAGGCGGTCGCCGACGCGCTCGGGATGCTGGACATCCCGGTCGTGCTCGACGTCGACTGCGGCCATGTCCAGCCGATGCTGCCGCTGGTCAGCGGGGCGCTCGCCCGGGTCGTCGTCGACGGCAAGCGGCGGGAGATCACGCAGACGCTCGCCTGACGCCTACTCGTGGAGGTGGTCCTGCCAGTCCGCGGGGACGCGGTCGGCGGGACCGGGGACCGTCTGGTCCAGCGGACGCTCGGTGGCGGGACACATCTGCGGGCCGAGGAAGCCGGCGTCGGTGGTGAAGTCCCAGAACCAGTCCTCACCGGGCTCGAAGCTCGTGATCACCGGGTGCCCGGTGGCGTGGAAGTGGGCGGTGGCGTGCTGCGCGGGTGAGGTGTCGCAGCAGCCGATGTGGCCGCACTGCGTGCAGCGGCGCAGGTGGACCCACCAGCCGCCGTCGGCCTCGCACTCGACACAGCCGGTGCCGCTGGGTGGGACGGTCGGGTCGACGCCGGCTCGCTCGCTCATGGGGCGACGCTATCGGGCTGAGGCGCCGGAGGCATCCGTCGATCGGCGAACGCGTAGGCGGCGAAGAGCAGCAGGAAGAACGCGGTGATGCCGATGACGGCGACGACGACGGCTGCCCAGCCGTCCTCGGCGGGGTCGAGGAACGGGTAGGGGTACCACCCGTCGACCGCGCCGAAGACCATCGTCCAGGCGGTCCAGAGGATCGGGAACAGCAGCGCCAGCACGACGACCCGGGGAGTGATCCGTGGCCGCGGTCCGAAGAGCAGCCAGCCGACGACAGCCAGGGCGGGCACCACCATGTGCAGTGTCTTGTCGGAGAGCCAGTCGAGGCCGTCGAGGTCGAGCAGGGGACGGAGCAGGAAGAAGTGCACGACGGCGGTGACGGTGATCGCGACCAACCCGGCCAGACGCATCACCCGCCAGCCTCGCCCGTCGCGCGCAGGGTCGCGCGTGAGGGTCACGGCGGCGATCGCGACGAGCAGGTTGCTCTCGATGGTGAAGTAGGCGAGCAGGCGGTAGAGCCGCATGCCGGTGGACGGTGGGTCGACCTCGTCGAGCACCCGCCCGCCCTGGAGGACGAGCACCAGCTGCAGCACCAGCGCGGCGATCGCGACGACGGCGGTCACCGCGTGCCAGGCCCGGGCGTACGTTGCTCCCACGCTCCGCACACTAGGGTGCGGTCGTGCCCCACGAGAACGACCTCGGTCAGCGGGTCGGCGACGTCGTGCCCGGCTGGAGCCCACGTCGACGACCCGAGCCGACGGTGCTCGCCGGTCGCTACGTCACCCTCGAGCCGCTCACCGCCGGCCACGCGAGTGCGCTGTACGACGCCCTCTGCAACCCCGGCGACCAGCAGCTCTGGACCTACCGACCGACGGACCCGCCCGCCGACGTACCCGCCATGACCGCGCTGATCGAGCGGACGCTCGAGGCCGCCGACATGGTCACGTTCGCCCTGGTGCCGACCGGCGAGGCGGCGCAGGGCATCGCGTCGTACACCCGGATCGACCCGGCGACCGGGCAGGTCGAGATCGCCGGCGTGCTCTACGCGAAGACCCTGCAGCGCACCCGTGCGGCGACCGAGGCGATCCACCTGAGCATGCGGCACGCCTTCGACGACCTCGGCTACCGCCGGTTCGAGTGGAAGTGCGACAGCCTCAACGAGCCGTCGCGACGGGCCGCGGCCAGACTGGGGTTCACGTACGAGGGGCGCTTCCGCAACCACATGGTGACCAAGGGCCGCAACCGCGACACCGACTGGTTCTCGGTCACCGACACCGAGTGGACCGCCGTCCGGGCCGAGCACGAGCGGTGGCTCGACCCCGCCAACTTCGACGAGTCGGGGCGTCAGCGCACCAGGCTCCACGTCGCTCGTGCCAAGGTGGAGGTCATGACCGACGACCGGACCGTCCTGAAGTACTCGCAGGTGCGCGACGCGGGCCTGGCCGACTGGCGCTGGCTGCTCGGTGGCCTGCACGCCCGGTTCGCCACTGGTGACTTCGCCACCGGCGTCGCCCTGGTCGACGCGATCGGTGCGGCGGCCGACGAGGCGGACCACCACCCGGACCTCGACCTGCGCTACCCGCACCTCGGCGTCAAGCTGGTCAGCCACGACGTCGGGGGAGTCACCGACCGCGACCTCCGGCTCGCTCGCCGGATCAGCGAGATCGCCGCCGGGCTCGGCGTGCGGGCGGACCCCGCCGCGGTCCAGGTCTTCGAGCTCGCCCTCGACGCCGCCGACAAGGCGATCGTCGGACCCTTCTGGGCCGCAGTGCTCGGCGGCCGGATCGACGAGAGGTACGGCGAGGTCGTGGACGACGGTGGGCAGGTGCCGACCGTGTGGTTCCAGGCGACCGACCCGCACGAGGAGCCACGCCAGCGCTTCCACGTCGACATCGTCGTCCCGATCGAGCAGGCGCAGTCCCGCATCGAGGCCGCGCTCGCTGCCGGCGGGACGCTGGTCTCCGACGCGGCGGCTCCCGCCTTCTGGGTGCTCGCCGACGCCGAGGGCAACAAGGCGTGCGTGTGCACGCCGGAGGGCCGCAACAACTGACCGCATGTCGGGATTGGCGTCCCAGATGTTGGGACGACCGTCACACTCGGGTGACGGCCGCAAGGGCGTACGGTTACCGTGGTGGCATGCACGAGCACCTTCTTGTACGCACGAGACGTGTGGGCTGAGCCGAAAACGACTCGAGCGCGCACGTCACCCCTCGCCGCCCACCCGGGCCGGGGGGTTTTTTGTTGGGCTGGCACAGCACGGCAACACCGGAGACTCAGAAGAGGAACACACTGATGAGCGAGCAGATGACAGGCGCCCAGAGCCTGATCAGGTCGCTGGAAGCCGCGGGAACGACCGAGATCTTCGGGATCCCCGGCGGCGCCATCCTCCCGGCGTACGACCCCCTCATGGACTCCTCGATCCGGCACATCCTGGTGCGCCACGAGCAGGGCGCTGGGCACGCCGCACAGGGGTACGCCGCGGCGTCCGGACGCGTCGGCGTCTGCATGGCCACCTCCGGGCCGGGAGCGACCAACCTCGTCACCCCGCTGGCGGACGCGCACATGGACTCGGTGCCGCTGGTCGCCATCACCGGCCAGGTCGGCGCCGCGCAGATCGGCACCGACGCCTTCCAGGAGGCCGACATCCGCGGCATCACGATGCCGATCACCAAGCACAACTTCCTGGTCACCGACCCGGCCGACATCCCGCGCACCGTCGCGGAGGCCTTCTACATCGCGAGCACCGGCCGCCCCGGCCCGGTGCTGGTCGACGTGGCGAAGTCGGCGCTGCAGGCGATGACGACGTACGCCTGGCCGACCGAGCTCAACCTGCCCGGCTACCGCCCGGTGACCCGGCCGCACTCCAAGCAGATCCGCGAGGCCGCGCGGCTGATCCTCGAGTCCCGGCGCCCGGTCCTCTACGTCGGCGGCGGCACGATCCGCGCCCGCGCCTCGCGCGAGCTGCGGGTGCTCGCCGAGCTCACCGGGATGCCGGTCGTCACGACGCTGATGGCCCGCGGCGCGTTCCCCGACAGCCACCCGCAGCACCTCGGCATGCCCGGCATGCACGGCACGGTCGCCGCCGTCGCCGGCCTGCAGAAGTCCGACCTGATCATCAGCCTCGGTGCGCGCTTCGACGACCGGGTCACCGGCAACCTCGACTCGTTCGCTCCCGGCGCCAAGGTCATCCACGCCGACATCGACCCGGCAGAGATCGGCAAGAACCGTGCGGTCGACGTCCCGATCGTCGGCGACTGCCGGGAGGTGATCAGCGACCTGATCGTGGCCCTCAAGGCCGAGTCCGACGCGGGCAACACCGGTGACTTCGAGGCCTGGGTCGCGTTCCTCGCCGGCATCAAGAGGACCTACCCGCTGGGCTACGACAAGCCGGCCGACGGTCTCTCGCCGCAGTACGTGATCGAGCGGCTCGGCGCGATCGCCGGACCGGACACGATCTACACCTCGGGCGTCGGCCAGCACCAGATGTGGGCGGCGCAGTTCATCGGCTACGAGAACCCCAACACCTGGATCAACTCCGGCGGCCTCGGCACCATGGGCTTCTCGGTGCCCGCGGCCATGGGCGCGAAGGTCGGCATGCCCGGCTCCACGGTGTGGGCGATCGACGGCGACGGCTGCTTCCAGATGACCAACCAGGAGCTCGCCACCTGCACGATCAACGACATCCCGATCAAGGTCGCGATCATCAACAACGAGTCGCTCGGCATGGTGCGCCAGTGGCAGACGCTCTTCTACAACGAGCGCTACTCCAACACCGACCTGCACTCCAAGCGGATCCCGGACTTCGTGAAGCTGGCCGACGCGTACGGCTGCGTGGGCCTGGCCTGCGAGAGCCCCGACGACGTCGACGCCACCATCACCAAGGCGATGGAGATCAACGACGTGCCCGTGGTCGTCGACTTCCGGGTGCACCGTGACGCGATGGTGTGGCCGATGGTCGCCGCCGGCACCAGCAACGACGACATCAAGTACGCCCGCGACCTCGCTCCCCAGTTCGACGACGACGCAGACCTGGAGCTCCGCCCGTGACCTCGACGCAGAACACCAAGCACACGCTCTCGGTCCTGGTCGAGAACAAGCCCGGCGTGCTGGCCCGCATCGCGGGTCTCTTCAGCCGGCGCAGCTTCAACATCGACTCGCTCGCCGTCGGCCCCACCGAGCACCCGGAGATCTCCCGGATGACGATCGTGGTCGACGTCGAGGACACCCCGCTCGAGCAGGTGACCAAGCAGCTCAACAAGCTGGTCGAGGTGATCAAGATCGTGGAGCTCGACGGCTCCGCCTCGGTCAACCGCGAGCTGCTCCTGGTCAAGGTCAAGGCCGATGCGGAGTCGCGCGGCCAGGTGCTGGACGCCGTCCAGCTCTTCCGGGCCAAGGTCGTCGACATCTCGCCCGAGGCCGTCACCATCCAGGCGGTCGGCAACGCCGACAAGCTGGGCGACCTGCTGCGCGTGCTCGAGCCCTTCGGCATCCGCGAGCTCGTGCAGTCCGGCATGGTCGCGATCGGCCGCGGCTCCCGTTCCATCTCCGAGCGCACCCTGCGCCCGGTCACCATCCCCGCCCCACCAGCAGTCGGTGGTTGAGGAAGGCGTCCTGCGCCTGCCTCGAAACCCAGCACCACCCCAACCAGAAGGAGAAGCCCCAGTGGCTGAGATGTTCTACGACGACGACGCCGACCTGTCCCTGATCCAGGGCAAGAACGTCGCGGTCATCGGCTACGGCAGCCAGGGCCACGCCCACGCGCTGTCCCTGCGCGACTCGGGCGTCGACGTGCGGATCGGCCTGCAGCCGGGCTCGAAGAGCCGCGCGAAGGCGGAGGCCGAGGGCCTGCGCGTCCTCACCCCGGCCGAGGCTGCGGAGGAGGCCGACGTCATCGTCATCCTCGCCCCCGACCAGCACCAGCGCACGCTGTACGCCGAGGAGATCGAGCCGCAGCTCGCCGCCGGCGACACCCTGGTCTTCGGCCACGGCTTCAACATCCGCTTCGGCTACATCACCCCGCCCGAGGGCGTCGACGTCTTCATGGTCGCGCCGAAGGGCCCGGGTCACCTGGTCCGTCGGGAGTACGTCGACGGGCGCGGCGTGCCGGTGCTCGTCGCCGTCGAGAAGGACCCGTCGGGCAACACCTGGCCGCTGGCGCTCTCGTACGCCAAGGCCATCGGTGGCCTGCGTGCCGGTGGGATCAAGACCACCTTCACCGAGGAGACCGAGACCGATCTCTTCGGGGAGCAGGCCGTCCTGTGCGGTGGCGCCTCCCAGCTGGTCATGTACGGCTTCGAGGTCCTCACCGAGGCCGGCTACCAGCCCGAGGTCGCCTACTTCGAGTGCCTGCACGAGCTCAAGCTGATCGTCGACCTGATGTACGAGGGCGGCATCGCCAAGCAGCGCTGGTCGGTCTCCGACACGGCCGAGTTCGGTGACTACGTCTCCGGCCCCCGCGTCATCACGCCCGACGTGAAGAAGAACATGGAGGACGTGCTCGCCGACATCAAGAACGGCAAGTTCGCCGAGCGCTTCATCTCCGACATGGACAACGGCTCGCCCGAGTTCACCAAGTTCCGCGAGCAGGGCGAGTCGCACCCGATCGAGCAGACCGGTCGCGAGCTGCGCAAGCTGATGGCCTGGGTCAAGAGCCACGACTCCGACTACGTCGAAGGCACCTCCGCACGCTGATCCACCGCCGAGTCGGCGCCAGTTCTCATGAACTGGCGCCGACTCGCTGCATTTGCGAGCAGGAACGTACCCGATATTGGGGAAATCGGGGATTGCGCGTCCCTAAAGGGGTTGGCAGTCACGGATGGTGCGTGCGGGGACAGTCGGCTCAGGGCTTGAGTCGGGACTCTTCAGTCCCCACTCATCGATGTCTTGGGGGACCTCGTGCGCGCTCCGCATGTCACTGTCATTCGCTCGGGCCGGTTCTCGGTCGCTGTGCTCGCCGTCCTGGCGCTCCTGCTGCCACTTCTCGTGCTGGTCGCCCCCAGCGCTGACGCGGCCCGCAACAAGCCGCCGAAGCTGAAGCCGATCAGCACCAAGACGGTGCGCGTCGGGCAGGTGCTCACGGTGCGGCCGAAGGCATCCGACCCGGACCGAGGTCCGAAGAAGCTGCGGTTCAGCGCGAAGGGCCGGCCGTCCTGGCTGGCGCTCAACACCAGGACCGGGGTCCTGAAGGGACGTGCTCCGGCGGCGGCAGCGGGCCGGAGCTGGCGCGTGACGCTCCGGGTCAGCGACGGCCGCGCCGTCCGCTCGCGCGCCTTCAAGGTGCGCGTCACCAACCAGGCGCCCCGGTTGGCCGCACTCAGCAACCGTGTCGTGACGGCGGGTGACTCGGTGAGCATCCGCCCGAGTGCCGTCGATCCCGATCGCGGCCCCAAGGCCCTGCGCTACTCGGTCTCCTACAAGCCGGCCGCCGGCTCGCCGAGCAAGCCGACGTGGCTCGCCCTCAACGCCGCGACCGGTGGTCTCAGCGGCAAGGCGCCGCAGAGTGCCGCGGGCGACCGCTGGACCGTGACCATCGCGGTCACCGACGGGCTGGCCAAGGCGGTCCGATCGTTCACGCTGCAGGTGATCGCGCCCCAGCCGTCCAACAAGGCGCCCGTCGTAGCGGCCCAGAGCTTCACCATCGACGAGAACCTCCCCGGCGGAGCGGTAGGCACGGTCATCGGCTCGGACCCGGACGGTGACGACCTGACCTGGTCCCTGGTGACCTCCGGTCCCTTTGCGATCGGTGCCGGCGGTGAGCTCATCGCCACGGGGGCCCTGGACTTCGAGGCCAAGTCCTCGTACCAGCTGACCGTGCGTGCGTCCGACGGTCGGGCCCAGACCGACGCCACGGTGACGGTCACTGTCCGCAACGTCGACGAGAGCCCCGAGATCGAGACGATCAGCAACCACACCACCGACGAGGACGCCGCGATCACGCCGATCGAGATCACGGCAGCTGACCCCGAGGGCAAGGACGTCACGGTGACCGTCACGGGTCTCCCCGCCGGCCTGAGCTACGACGAGGACGACAGCACGATCTCCGGTACGCCGACGCTGCCGGGCACCTCGACGATCACGGTGACCGCGGACGACGGCACCTCTGCCGCCACCGTCGTGAGCTTCACGTTGGTCGTGGCGCCGGTCAACGACGCGCCGGTGATCGCCGACCAGTCCTTCACCGTCGCCGCGGGCAGCCCCGCCGGCACCCTGATCGGGCAGCTGGCCGCCACCGACGAGGAGGGTGACGACCTCACGTACACCAGCCCGTCCACGGCGTTCGCCGTGTCCGACGACGGCGCGGTCTCCGTCGCCGGGGGCGGCCTGCCCAGCGGCGCCGGCCCCTTCGCCTTCCAGGTGACGGTCGGTGACGGGAACAAGTCCGCCAACGCCTCCGTCACGATCACGGTCACCGAGAGCGGCGACCGCCCGCCCGTTGTCCAGGATGGCCAGGCCTTCACCGTGCCGGAGAGCGCGGTCGCCGGGACCCCGGTCGGGACCGTCCAGGCGCAGGACCCAGACGGCGACTCGATCGCCTACGAGATCGTGGGAGGCAACGCCGCCGGGAAGTTCGCGATCAATGCGACCAGTGGCCAGCTCACGGTCGCGGGTGGTCTCGACTTCGAGACCGCTGACTCCTACGACCTCGTCGTCCGCGCCACGGCCGGTGTCGAGAGCGACGAGGCCACCATCACCATCGACGTCGAGGACGTCAACGAGGCCCCGACGGTCGCAACAGTCGCCGACCGATCGGCGACCGAGGACCAGGCGATCGGCCCGATCGACATCGACGTGACCGACCCCGACCAGGGTGACTCCGTCACCGTCACGGCGACCGGCCTGCCGGCGGGCGTCGCGTACTCGGCCGGGAAGATCACCGGCACCCCGACCGTGCCCGGGACCTTCGACGTCACCATCACCGCGACCGACCAGGGAGGCCTGACGGGGGCAGCGTCGTTCACCCTCACGGTGAGCGACGTCAACGACGCCCCGGTGATCGCCGCTGTGGCCGACCGATCGGCGACCGAGGGCCAGGCGATCGCCCCGATCACCGTCAGCGCGACCGACGAGGACGGGGACGACATCACGTTCGAGGTCTCGGCGCTGCCCGCCGGACTCACCTGGAACGCGGCCACGGGCACCATCTCTGGCGCCCCCACCCAGTCCGGTGACTTCTCGGTCACCGTGACCGCCAACGACGGCAACGGGGGCACGGACACCGAGACGTTCGTGATCCGGGTCGCCGACGTCAACGACGCCCCCGTGATCGTCTCGGTGACCCCGGCGACGATCAGCGGCACCGTCGGCACGCCGTTGATGACAGTGCTGACGGTCGTCGTCAGCGATGAGGACGATGCGGACGTCGACCTCACCCTCACCGGCCTGCCGTCCGGGCTGAGCGCCGTCGACAACGGGGACGGCACGTTCACCGTCTCCGGGACCCCGACGACGGCCGGCTCCACGAACGCCACCATCACGGCGACGGACGGCGACGGCGCGAGCGACACCGCTGACCTCCCGGTCACCATCGCCGCTCCGGTGCCCGCGTGCACCCCGCGCTCGACGCTGCCCTGCACCCAGGTGCCGGTCGGCCTGCCGTACAGCCTCTCCTTCAACGGCGCCGATGGCGGCCTCGGCAACACCGGGTTCACCATGGTCGACCCGCCGTCGACCCGCACCAACGTCGACCAGGCTCCGGCCCCGAGCACGCCGAGCGTCCCCTCCGTCCCGGGCTACGAGCCCGGTCTGGTCAGCACCACCGGCGGCGACCTGGCCCTGACCGCGACCAAGGGCATCATGTACCGCAAGCCCGCCGACTCGGCCGGGACCAACTCCCAGCTCAACGCCCTGGGCGTGGGTGTCGGGGGAGCGAGCAACGGCTACGAGATCGAGACGACCCTCCCGGCGCCGACGTTCTTCAGCAGTGCCGGCGCCACGACGTCGAACTCCCAGCAGGGCGGCGTCTGGTTCGGACTCGGTGAGGACGACTACGTGAAGGCCGCCGTCGTGCGGGTCACCTCCACGACCAACAAGGTGCAGCTGGTGAGCGAGGTCGGCGGCGCCGCGACCCCGGCGACGACGTACGAGCTCAACTCGGCGCCGTTCCCGGCCGGTCAGGACGTCCGGCTGGTGCTGCGCGCCGCGGACACGGCAGGCAGCGGCGGCACGGTCTCGGTGCAGTACGCCGTCAACGGTGGCGCCCCCACCCAGCTGACCGACGCCACCAACACGGTCAGCAGCACGACGCTTCCGGTGCCGCAGTCCTTCTTCACCGGCGTCGCGCTCGGGGACGGCACGTCCTCCTTCGCCGGCCTCTACGCCACGAAGCGCGGTGCGGCTGCGACCGACAGCGTCGTCGTCCGGTTCGCCGACTTCGCGGTCCGTGCGATCGCGGGTGTCCCGGAGGTGCACGAGAAGTACAGCTTCACCACCACGGCGGACACCGCGGTCCCGACCGGCTACACCAAGAACAACGGTGCTGCCTGGGCCGACGCGAGCGGGATCGGCTGGGTCACCCAGGCGAGCCTCGCCGGTGCCACCCACACGCCGCTCGACCTGACCACGAACACCCGGGTCCGCACCCGTCCGGCGCCGGTCACGGCCCTGCAGAACCGCATGATCCACATGCAGTACGCCGATGTCGACGGCGGCAACGGGACCAACGGCAACAAGACGGCCGGCGCCTTCGAGCGGGCGGTCCCCAACGGCTGGTACCAGGTGAAGGTCTCGGTCGGCGACCAGATGGGCGCGACGGCGTACGACAGCCAGCACACCGTCAACGTCGAGGGTGTGACCGCGCTGAACCGCTTCCAGGCGACGGCTGCCCAGGAGTACCAGACCGCCACGGTGACGGCGCGTGTCACCGACGGCCGACTGACGATCGACGCGATCGGTGGCACCAACACCAAGCTCAACTACGTCGAGATCGACAGCACCACCGCGCCGGTCGAGCCCGACGTGCACGCGAAGGTGCGCTTCGCCGACGAGGCCAGTGCCCCGCCCGCCACCTACGTCAAGGACTTCGGCGAGGCGTACGGCGCCCGCTCCGGGGTCGACCAGGGCGCCGGGCTGACCTACGGCTGGTCGGCGATCGCCACCAAGCAGCCGGTCAGCCTCGTCGGCAACGGCCGCAACCGCAACACCGGCACGCCGCCGGCCGGGGTGTCGGAGCTGCAGGCGGGCCTCGTGCACATGCAGCTGCCCGACAACGCGACGAACGGGGTCAAGACCCCCGCCTACTGGGAGATGGCGGTGCCGAACGGCACCTACAGCGTGGCGGTGTCGACCGGCGACTCCAACTCGGTCGACAGCGAGGCCTGGCTCAACATCGAGGGGCAGAACGCGATCGCCGAGTTCGTGCCGACCGGGGCCAACGGCGCCGCCACGCACTGGGCGTCGGCGACCCGCACCGTCTCGGTCACCGACGGCCGTCTGACCGTCAGCCCCGAAGGCGGCGTGAACACGAAGATCAACTGGGTCACGCTCGACAGCGTCGCCGGCGCCTCGGAGCGCCCGGCGGTCCTCAAGTGCACCCCGGCCAACCTCGCGACGGCTGTCAGCCCGACGGGTGGCATCGTCTGCGACCTGACCCTGATCGGTGGCGGCGTCGAGCCGAGCACCCTGGCGGGCGCCGTGAGGCTCGTCGACGTGGTCGACGGCACCGCGGTCAACGGCAACGTGCAGACCAGTGGCGGCTCCGACACGATCAACTTCTCGCCGATCGCCGCGCTGGACCCGAACACCATCTACCGGCTCGAGATCGGCAACGGCGTCAAGGACGTCGACGGGCGCACGTTCCTGCCGTACGCGACCGCGTTCACGACCGGCACCACCACCGGTGGTGGGGGACCGGTGGCCTTCGACAAGGTGGCTGCGGGCGCTGCGGACGGCAAGAGCTACACCTCGGTCACCGTCGGGCCGGACGGCAAGCTGTACGCGAGCTCGGTGACCGGCGAGATCTACCGGTTCGCGATCAATGGCGACGGCACGCTGGGCACGCCCCAGGTCATCACGACCGTGCAGACGTACTCGGCCAGTGCCGCCAGCGGCGACACGTACCACCCGGGTATGCGCACGGTCATCGGGCTGACCTTCGACCCGGCGTCGACGGCGAGCAACCTGATCCTGTGGATCACCGACAATGCGCCGTTCCTCGGCTCGAGTGACGTCCCGGACTCCTCCGGTCGCCTGGCGAAGCTGACCGGTCCCAACCTCGGCACCTACACGCCGGTCCTCGACGGTCTCCCGCGTTCGGTGAAGGACCACGAGACCAACTCGATCGCCTTCGGTCCCGACGGGGCGCTCTACTTCACCCAGGGCGCCAACAACGCGATGGGTGCTCCGGACGGCGCCTGGGGCAACCGGGCCGAGCGGCTGCTCTCGGCGGCCGTGCTGCGCCTCGACACGAGCAAGCTGCCGGCGACGATGCCGGCCAAGGGCGTCAACGTGCGGACCGGCGACGCGGGCTCGTACGACCCGTTCGCCGCCGGCGCACCGCTGACGATCTACGCGCGCGGCACCCGCAACGCCTACGACCTGGTCTGGCACAGCAACGGGCACCTCTACGTCCCGACCAACGGCTCGGCCGCGGGCGGCAACGTCCCGGCTGTCCCGGCCGACGGAGCTCTCCCGGCAACCTGCGCGAACCGGCCCGACGGGACGTACCTCGGTCGTCCGAAGGTAGCCGCGCAGACCAGCAACCCGGAGGAGACGGACTACGTCTTCGACGTGAAGAAGGACGGCTACTACGGCCACCCGAACCCGACCCGGTGTGAGTACGTGCTCAACAACGGCAACCCGACGGCGGGTACGGACAAGTTCGAGAACTCCAAGTACCCGGTCGGCACCCAGCCGGACCCGAACTACCGTCTCGCCGACGTCTACAACGCCGGCCTGCACGCCAGCGCCAACGGTGCGATCGAGTACAAGGGCGGGGCGTTCGGCGGCGCGCTCGACGGGAAGCTCCTCTACCTGCGCTACAGCAGCGGCAGCGACATCGTCTCGTTCGACGCCGCGCCGGACGGCACCTTGTCGAACCAGACGTTCGGGCTGAACGGCACGACCAACATGCAGGCGCCGCTGGACATGGCCGAGGACCTCGCCACCGGCAACCTGTACGTGACCGAGATGACCCAGGACGGCTCGCACTCGGCGATCAAGCTGCTCAAGCCTCAGGGCGGGGGCGGCGGACCGGTCGCCAGCGCGACCGACCGCCTCGTCTTCAGCGGGCCGACGGGGTCCACCTCCGCCACCCGCAACGCGGTGGTGAAGAACACCGGCATCGACAACCTCGTCATCACCGGTGCGACCCTCGGCGGCACGGCGGCCGGGCAGTACGCGCAGCCGTCCACCCCGGCGTACCCGATCACCCTCGCCTCGGGCGCGAGCGCGAGCATCCCGGTGTCGTTCAAGCCCACCAGCGTCGGCGTGAAGGAGGCGACGCTGAACGTCGCCACCAGCGCCGGCGAAAAGACCGTCCGGCTGCGGGGACTCGCCGCCGCCGGACTCGGCGGCGGCAACGAACCGGCCCTCCAGTCGATCATGAACACCCTCGAGATCCCGATCAACGTGGGTGACTCCACGTCCTCGACCACCTCGATGATCGGCGACGAGGTGCCGGCGCAGCTCTTCACGAAGGCGCGGTTCGACGCGCCGATCAGCATCGAGCCGATCGCCGCCTACGGTCCGCAGAACAACGACCCGGCGATCAAGGTCGGCTGGTACGACGCCGGCAACGCCGCCGGCGTGCACCAGCAGTACACGGTGTCCGCTGCCGACGCGCAGGGCCTGATGATCAATCCGACCGGCTCGACCGACAACATCGACCCCGGCGAGGAGACCGCCTTCGGCCTCTACTCGGAGTGGCCGTACTTCTCCGGGCGCCGGACCTACTCCGAGGACAAGCTCAACACCTGGGACCCGACCCACCTGCACCACCAGCGGGTCTACCCGCTGAAGAACGCCGACGGCACGGTCGTCCCCGACGCGTACATCGTGGCCACGGAGGAGGTGCCCGGGGCGACGTTCGACACCCAGGACCTCGTCCTCATCGTCCGCAACGTCAAGCCGTACGTGCCGGCCGCGACCAACGCCGTGCTCAAGATCGCGAACCCCGACCCCACGCCGTTCGCGGACCAGGTCGCGTTCAGCCGGATCCAGACCACGGCCGACGCCAACCAGAAGGTCGCGGACACCGGCACGGTCCGGATCAGCAACACCGGCACGGAGGCCATGCAGGTCACCGGTCTCAACCTGACCGACACGTTCGCGTTCGACGGTGCCGCTCCCACCCTGCCGTTCACCTTGGCGCCTGGAGCGACCAGGGACGTGGTCATCCGGTTCACGGCCACCAGCACGAAGGTGCACAACGGGACGCTGACCGTGCAGAGCAACGCCGGCAACGGCTCGCAGACGATCCGGCTGAGCGGCCTGTGGCAGTCCGTGAGCGAGGGCGGCCAAGAGCCGACGCTGGTGCAGATCGCCCGGGCGTTCGGGATGGGCACCAACATCCCGGCCAACCTCAACGCCAACGGGCACGTCGAGGCCGTCGGCGACGAGGTGCTGTCCCCGTACTGGTTCCGGCGCGACACCACCAAGCCGGTGACCGTGCGCCAGCTCTCGGGCTACCACACCTACCCGAACGGCGCGACGATCCGCCGCTTCAACAAGGGCACACCGGGATCGACGACCACCATCACGAACATGAACAACCTGTGGGCGCAGTCCTTGCTGCCTCCGACGAGCGGCTCGACCACCGTGCCGGCGAGCGGGTCGTGGACACCCGCGAACACGACCACGGCGTTCGGTTTCGACGTCGACAACGAGAAGAGCGACCCGGCGCTCAACAGTCACACCGCCGACGTGGCCAACGGCTGCGTCGAGCCGTGCGGTCACCACGTCCGGATCTTCCCGGTCGAGGACCGTGACGGCGTCGCGGTCGCCGGTGCCTACCTGCTGGTCATGGACTACTCGGGCATCAACTACGACTACAACGACAACACCTACCTGATCACCAACATCCGTCCGGAGAAGCTGCCGACGCCGCAGGGGGTGACCACGTCGGCCGGCAACGCCAAGGTGACGATCAGCTGGTCGCCGTCCACGGACCCGGACATCAGGTACCGGGTCTACCGGGGCACCACCGCAGCCGTCGCCGTCGGCGGCACCGGCACCGCGGCGGCCGTCGAGGTGACGCCGACCGGGAACGCCGGAGCGATCTCCGCGACGTCGTTCACCGACACGGGCGTCACCAACGGCACGACGTACTACTACATCGTGCGGGCGGTGATCCCCGGCGTCACCAACTCGGACTCGACGGTGGCGGTGCCGGCCACCCCGAACACCGCGGGCGCGTTCGCGCAGAAGGTCAACTTCCAGAGTGCCGCTGCGCCGGTGCCGGCCGGCTACCTCCGCGACTTCGGGCAGGCGTTCGGTGCGCGCAGCAGCGCCGACCAGGGCAGCGGCCTCACGTACGGCTGGCTGACGGAGGCGGGTCGACAGCCGCTCGACCTGTCCGTGGGCGGCACGACCAACGTCGGCAACGGCCGCGACCGCGACCTCGAGACCGACCAGCGCTTCGACACCTTCATGCACATGCAGGCGGAGGACGTGCCCAACTTCAACGGGACGGCCGTCAACGGCCTGTGGGAGATGGCGGTGCCCAACGGGCAGTACGCCGTGACGATCGCGGTGGGTGACGGGGCTGCGAACGCCGACCCGGAGGTCCACCGGATCAACGTCGAGGGCGCCAACGCCATCGCCGGCTTCGTCCCGACCGGGGGGCGGGGTCGGCCACGCACCACACCACCGCGACGGTGACCGTGACGGTGGCCGATGGTCGGCTCAGTGTCGACGCGGTAGGAGGCACCAACACCAAGCTCGACTACGTCGACATCGCGGCGGTCGGCTAGGCGGGAAAACGACCCGCGCGGCCGAGCATCGCCGGCGCCTGGGCGTAGCCGACCAGGTCGCTGATCCAGGTGCCGGTGGCGGCCATCGAGGCGAGGTCGATGCCGGTCTCCAGGCCGGAGCGCGACAGCAGGTAGGTCAGGTCCTCGGTGGCGATGTTGCCGGTCGCTCCGGGGGCGAACGGGCAGCCGCCGATGCCGCCGGCCGATGCGTCGAGCACGCTCACCCCGGACTCGACCGCGGTCAGGGCGTTGGCGTAGCCGGTGTTGCGGGTGTTGTGGAAGTGCGCGCGCAGCGGGATCTCCGCGTCCAGTGCTCGCAGGCCCGTGACGATCGAGCGCACCTGGGCGGGTACGCCGACGCCGATCGTGTCCGCGATCGCGAGCTCGTCCGGGCCGCCGTCGAGCACCCCGCGCGCCACCTCCAGGACCCGCTCGGTCGAGACCTCCCCGTCGAAGGGGCAGCCGAACGCAGCCGCCAGGATCACCGTCGTGGCCAGCCCGGCCGAGCGGGCGTCGTCGGCCATCGCCCGCCAGGCCGCGACCTGGGCCGCCGTGTCGACCCCCTGGTTCTTGAGCGCCAGTCCGTCGGAGACCACCACGACGACGGTGGCCTCGTGGCAACCGGCCGCGATCGCACGGTCCAGCCCGCGCCGGTTGAGCACCAGGCCGATCGAGCGCAGACGCGGGTCGTCGCGCACCTCGGCCATCACCGCCTCGGCGTCCGCCATCTGCGGGACCCGCTCCGGGTGGGCGAACGCGGTGACCTCGATCCGGCGCGCGCCGGCATCGAGCGCGCGGCGGACTAACGTTGCCTTGTCCGCGGTGGAGACGAGCTGCTTCTCGTTCTGCAGCCCGTCGCGCGGGGAGACCTCGACGATCTGGACTTCTGCCATGGCCCTAAATATATCTGATATACGATTCGTGTCATGACGACTGCACCTCACAGTACGGGGCCGTTGGCCGGAGTTCGGGTGATCGAGGCCGGCCAGCTGCTGGCCGGGCCGTTCGCCGCGACCCTGATGGCAGACCAGGGCGCCGACGTGATCAAGGTCGAGGCGCCCGGCGTGGGCGACCCGATGCGCCAGTGGGGACGCACCGACGGGACGTCTCTGTGGTGGCCGGTCGTCGGCCGCAACAAGCGCACGGTGACGCTGAACCTGCGCGAGGAGGAGGGGCAGGAGCTCTTCCTGCAGCTCGTCGCGAAGTCGGACATCGTCGTCGAGAACTTCCGGGCCGGCACCTTCGAGAAGTGGAACCTCTCCTACGAGCGACTGCGTGAGGTCAACCCCGGCATCATCCTGGTCCGGGTGACGGGCTACGGCCAGACCGGCCCGTACTCCTCGCGCGCCGGCTACGGCTCGATCGGCGAGGCCATGGGCGGACTGCGCTACATCCTCGGTGACCCGGACCGCCAGCCATCGCGCGCCGGCATCTCGATCGGCGACTCGCTGGCCGCGATGCACGCCACCGTGGGCGCGCTCTCGGCGCTGCAGCACCGCAACGCCACCGGCGAGGGTCAGGTCGTCGACGCCTCGATCTACGAGTCGGTGCTGGCGATGATGGAGTCCCTGGTGACCGAGTGGGACCAGGCCGGCTACCAGCGCGAGCGCACGGGCGCGATCCTGCCCAACGTGGCGCCCTCGAACGTCTACCCGACCAAGGACGACCAGCTGATCCTGATCGCGGCCAACCAGGACTCGGTCTCCTCCCGCCTGTTCGCGATGATGGGCCACCCCGAGTGGTCCGCACCGGGGCACCCGTACTCCACCCACGTCGGTCGCGGCAAGGACCAGACCCACCTCGACGAGCTGATCTCGGCGTGGACCGCCACCATCGACGCCGACGAGCTCCTCGACAGGATGGACGCCGGTGGCGTCCCGGCCGGACGGATCTACAAGGCCGCCGACATGCTCGCGGACCCGCACTTCAAGGCCCGCGACTCCATCGTCCAGGTCCCCGACCAGACGTTCGGCACGCTGAAGATGCAGAACGTCGTCCCCAAGCTCTCGGCCACTCCGGGCTCGGTCCGGTGGACCGGCGCCGACCTGGGTCAGTTCAACGACCAGGTGTACGGCGACCTGCTCGGCCTCGACGACGCGCGGATCGCCGAGCTCACGGAGTCCGGCGTCATCTGATGGACCGGGCAGAGGACTACGAGTCCGTCGGTTTCCGCGGCCGCATCGGCTGGGGCGCCAAGCCCGCCGTGGTCGTCGTCGACGTGGTCACGGCCTATCTCGAAGGCGGTCCGCTGACCGACGGCGCGGGGCGCTTCGAGCGAGCGCGGGCGAGTACGGCGCGCGTGGTCGAGGCCGCTCGCGCTGGCGGTCACCCGGTGATCTTCACGGCGGTCAAGCTCGCCCCCGGGGGCGCCGACGCCGGTTGGTTCGCGGTGAAGGTCCCGGGGCTGAGCGTCTTCGAGGACGGCTCGCCGTACGCAGTCTTCCCCGACGCTCCGGCCCCGCTGCCGGGCGAGATCGTGGTGACCAAGCAGTACGCCTCGTCGTTCTTCGGCACCAGCCTCGCGGCGACGCTGACCGCGGCCGGGGTCGACACGGTCGTCGTGACCGGCTTCTCGACCAGCGGCTGCGTGCGGGCCACCGCGCTCGACGCTCTCCAGCACGGCTTCCGGCCGATCGTGGCGGCCGACGCGTGCGGCGACCGCGACGCGGCGACGCACGACCAGAACCTGTTCGACCTCGACTCGAAGTACGCCGACGTGCTGTCGGACGCCGAGGTCATCGCCCATCTCACCCCAGGAGCCACCCCATGACGATCGACCTGACCGGTGCCGACCTCGCGTGGCTCGAGCACAACATCGCCGGATCCGACCAGCCGGCGAAGCTGGTCATGCTGCACGCCGATCCCGCGCGCGAGACCCGCACCGTGCTGGTGGAGTTCCCTCCCGGCTGGAAGCGGGACGCCGTCGGCCACCAGCCCGCAGGGGAGGAGATGGTGATCCTCGAGGGTGCCCTCACCATCAGCGGCGTCACCGCCGGCCTGGGTGACTACCTCGTCGTCGAGCCGCGCGCGACCCGCTCGGCCACCTCGGTCGCCGACGGCACCCGTGCCCTGATCTGGTTCTCCGGCCCGGGCGGTGGGTGGACCGACGGACCGGCCGCCGACGCCGGCACCGCGACGGTCGCACCGCTCGCCGTCGGCGAGCAGCGCGGCCAGCACGCCGAGCTGGTCGGCACGGTCACGGTCCACGACGAGCTGGCCGAGCAGGCCTTCGACGCGGACGTCGACGTGCTCTGGACCGAGGACCGGCACTGGCTGCACGCCCCCGCCGGTACGACGGTCCCGGCCCGCGCAGGTCGCGCGGTCGTCCGTCACTGGGCCTGAACCAACCGGTTCGTCCGCCTGACGCCTGGCCATGGCGAGGCGTCAGGCGGACGACCCGATCTCAGCCGGCGAGTGCGCGCCGGGCGTCGTCGTCGTACCAGCGCGTGGTCCGCTTGAGCACGATCAGGGTGACGAAGAGCGGCGGGAGCAGCACGAGCATCGCCAGCCGCAGTGAGCCGACGGCGTCGGACGTGATGCCCACCAGGAGCGGGCCGGCCGCGCCGCCGAGCGTCATCAGGAACTGCAGCAGCGCGAAGCCGAGACCCCGGCGGCTGGCCGGTACGACGTCCGCCGAGGCGGCGGTCAGGTTGGGGATCGCGCCGGCGAAGCCGACGCAGCACACGGCGATCAGGGTCAGCCGCACCGGCAGCCCGGGCATGAGCACGACGCCGGTCAGCGCCACCGCCCCGAGCACGAGGAAGCCGAGCGCGGTACGCAGGCGCCACGCGGACTTCACACCGTGCCCGCGGTCACCGATCCGGCTGCCGAGGATGATGCCGATGACGATCCCGGTGCCGCCGACGCCGCCCGCGAGGCCCGCCGCGGCGTCGTAGTCGAGGCCCTCGGCACGCTCGAGCAGCGTCGGCAGCCAGTAGAAGAGGCCGCCCAGACCGAGGTAGAGCAGCGAGAGGCTGGCGATGACGCCGCGCAGGGCCTTGATCTCGAGCAGCCCGCGCGCCTCGGCGACGACCGAGCCGCGGTCGGTCAGCGTCACCGTCCCGTGCTCGTCCACCTCGGGGGTGCCGCCGCGGAGGCGGTCGATGCGGTCGCCGAGCCCGCGCATCGGCTCACGGACCGTGAAGACCAGCAGCGCCACCAGCGCACCCGGCACCGCCACGATGAAGAAGACCGAGCGCCAGCCGACGGCTTCGGCCAGCACGCCGCCCAGGGCCACGCCCACGGGCAGGCCCATGTAGTAGCCGGCCCGCTCCAGGCCGTACGCCTTGCCGCGGCTCGCGCCGGGGTAGTAGTCGGCGAGCAGGCTGGAGGCCGGCGGGTTGTAGAGCTGTCCGGCGGCACCGAGCAGGATCCGGGTGATGAAGAAGAGCGCGAACGACGTCGCGATGCCGCTCATGACCGACACCGCGGCCCAGGCGAGCACGACCACGCCGATGATCGCCGTACGCCGTCCGGTGTCGGCGAGCCTGCCGGCGGGCAGGAGCAGGACCACGCCGGCGACGGCCGCCGCCGTCGGGATCGCACCCGCGAGGGTGTCGCCGAAGTCGAAGTGGTCCTGGATGGCCGGCAGGGCGCCCGCGACCAGGTTGAACTCGACCCGGTCGATGAACGCGACCAGCGCGATCACGATCGCCGGCCACCATCCGAACGGGGCGGAGCGGTTGAGGTCGACCGGCACCGCGTCGCGGCCCGGGAAGGCCTCGACGCTCACCTGACGGGGGGAGGTCACGGATCCGTCACGGGTGGCTTCCGACATGCGGCCTGCTCCTATTGTTCGGGGGACTGATGTGCGAGGCTTGTCGTAAGCGTAGATCATATATAGGAGTCGTGAATGTCGATCGTGCGTGTAGCCGCCGTCCAGTACGCCGTGACCGAGGATGTCTCGGAGAACCTCGTGACCGGGCTCCGGATGACCGACCGCGCCGTCGCCGACGGCGCCCAGGTCGTGGTGCTGCCGGAGTTCTGCAACCACGTCTCCTGGTACGACGACCGCGATCATGCCCGCCGGATGGCGGTGACTCTCGACGGCCCGTTCGTGGCGGCGCTCGCCGACCGGGCTCGCAGGCACGGCATCCATCTGATGGCCAACTGCACCGTGGCTCGCGAGGACGGCCGCACCACCGGCAGCAACATCCTCCTCGGACCGGACGGCTCGATCCTCGGGGTCTCCGACAAGCAGGTCCTGATGGGCAGCGAGCGGGACCACCTGGACCCTGCCGTGGCGCCGTCGCCGGTCATCGACGCGCCCTTCGGCCGGGTCGGTCTCTACTCCTGCATGGACGGCGTCATCAACGAGACGCCGCGGATGCTCGCCGTGGGCGGTGCCCAGGTGCTGCTCAACAGCCTCAACTCGTTCGCCCTCGACGAGGCCTCGCTGCACGTGCCCGTGCGGGCGGTCGAGAACCGGGTCTGGGTGGTCGCCGCCAACAAGGTCGGCCCGCTCGTGCCGGCACGCAGCATCGCGATGGTCGCCGAGCGCGTCGGCGTGCCGGTCGAGATGCTGCACGGTGCGGGGGAGAGCCAGATCGTCGCCCCCGACGGCACCATCGTCGCCATGGGGCCGCGCACCGGTGAAGCCGTGGTCGTGGCCGACATCGACGTCGCGCTGGCCGACGACAAGCGGCGTCCCGACGGCACGGACGTGATGAGCTCGCGGCGGCCGGACCTCTACGGACCGATCCTGGACGCCCCCCGCGGTCGTCAGCGCCCGGCCGGCGACGAGGAGCTGGTGACCGCGATCGTCAACCCGGCGGCAGGCGACGACCTGACCACCCTGCTCGCCGACGCCCTCGCCACCGGTGCCGGACTCGTCGTGCTCCCCGAGCTCGCCGGGCTCGCCCCGGACGCGATCGTCGCGGCGCTCGCCGACTCCTCGGCGTACGTCGCGACCAGCGTCGTCGACGGCGACGCCCACCTCGGCCTGGTGCTCTCGGCCGACGGCATCGTGCTGCGCCAGCCGCAGCTGCACCCGAGCGCCCAGCATCCGTGGGTGAGCGCCCTCGGTGACGGGCTCGACGTCGTCGACCTGCCGTGGGGCCGGCTCGCGCTCGTCGTCGGCGACGACGCGCTCTACCCCGAGACCTTCCGGCTCGCAGCGCTGCAGGACGTCGACGTGGTGGCGGTCCCGTTCACCACCCAGACGGCCGCCGACCTCGACCCGCTGCTGCTCGAGCGGGCGGCTGAGAACCGGCTCAACGTGGCCGTCGCCAGCCGCCGAGGTGCGTACGGCGCCGGCGCGCTCTACCCGCTGTCCACCGACTTCACCCTGTGGGCGCCGGACCGTGGGCCGTTCGCGGGCATCATCAGCCGGCCCGACCCGGTCCTCGCGACAGCGTCGGTCGAGGTGGCGACGCTGCGGCCGGCCTGCGCCGTCAACCGCTTCGTCAGCAAGGGCACCGACCTCGTCGACGGTCGCCCGTGGGAGCTGGCCGGGGTGCTGGTCGCATCCCCGGCGCGCGCCTGACGAATCAGGCTCGGGCGGCTACCTCGTTGCCCGGCTGACGCTCGAGCGCGATCTGGAGCGCGACCTCACTGCTCTCGAGGTGCTCGATCCAGGCGTCCCGCAGCGCCTCGGCCTTGCCCGCGCGAGCCAGGTCGAGCAGCGCCCGGTGCTCGCCGATGCGACCCTCGGTCGTCTCGGGTGCTCGGTCGAGGTTGTCCATCAGCAGGTGCAGGTAGCGGTCGGCCGAGTGCCACAGGATCTCGAGCACCCGCCGGTCGACGGCGCCGGTGACGTCGTCGAGGAGCGCGGCGTGGAAGGCGTGGTGGGCCGCGGCGAGGGCGGACGGCTCCCGCTCGATCTCGGCGTACTCGTCGAGCGCGACCTGCGCCGCCTCGATCCGCTCAGGAGTCATCTGGGCCATCGCGCGCATGGTGAGGTCGCCCTCGATCACGCGTCGGAGGCGGTAGATGCCGGACAGGTCGTCGGGGCTCAGTGAGGCGACCAGGGCCGATCGGCCGGGGCGCAGGCTGACCAGTCCCTCGCTCTCCAGTCGGCGCAGCGCCTCGCGCACCGGGATGTGGCTGACGTCGAACTGCTCGCAGAGCTCGACGATGGAGACCGCCGCCCCGGGCTTGATGTCGCCGTTGAGGATGGCGCGGTGCAACTCGTCGGTGACGCGGTCCACCAGTGACAGGTGGGCGATCGGACGGACCGGTGCTCCCGTGCGCGCGGTGCGGGCCATGTGGCTCTCTCCCTGGGTTCGTCGGCCGGACTTCTGGTCCGGCCGGGGCAATCGTGGCATGTCCGCGGAGGGATTGTCCCAAACGGCTTGCGGTAACGACCTATCCGATATTGTATATTCTCTAGTCGGGAGGAGGTGTGAATATGGTCGACCCCGCGACGTTTCGTGACGTCATGGCGCAGTGGCCCAGTGGCGTCACCGTGGTGACGACGTTGGTGGACGGTGTGCGGCACGGGATGACGGCGAGCTCGTTCTCGAGCGTCAGCCTGGACCCGCCGTTGGTGTCCGTCTGCCTGGACAGGCGTCTCTACTCGCACGGACTGATCTCCGAGGGCGGCGTCTTCGGCGTCAACGTCCTCGCCAAGGACCAGGCCGAGGTGGCCCGCCGCTTCGCCGGCATGGTGCCCGGCCTCGCGGTCGAGGACCGCTTCGAGAGCGAGAGCTGGAGCACGGCCGACACCGGCGTGCCCCTCCTCGACTCCGCACTGGGCTGGCTCGACTGCCGCGTGGTGCACGAGTACCCCGGTGGCGACCACACGATCTTCGTGGGTGAGGTCGTCGCCGGCCACGCCGCTCGCCGTACGGCGCCGCTGCTCTTCCACTCGCGCGGCTGGGGCCAGTTCGCGGACGTCCTCCCCGACGTGGCCACGCTCGCGGACGGCGGCCTCGTCGCCGCGCTCCGGGCGCGGGAGCACTCCGAGGACGAGGTCCTCGCCGCCGCACGCGGCGTCGCTGACAGCGGCGTACGGGTCCGACTGCTCGACCTGACCCGCAACACCGGCGACCCCGTCATCGTCCCCGAGCGCCTCGCCGCCGGCGCCAGCGCGCTGGTGGCCACCCGGGAGCAGCTCGAGCGGGCCCTCGAGCTCAACATCGACGTGGTCGAGGTCGCCCTCGACCCGGCTCGTCCCGGCGCCATCGACGACACGCTGGCCCTCGTGGAGGGGGTCAACGAGCGGGTCTCGGTCATCGTCCGCGACGCCTTCGCCCCCGAGCGCACCGACGCGGTGCTCGCCGCCGTGGTGGCGTTCTCCGCCGCTCGGGTGCTCGAGATCGGGATGTCCGACAGCTTCGGTGCGGCCACGCCGCTCCAGGTCCGCTCGGTCCTCCAGGACGCCGTGGGCCTGGCCCGGCCGGTGCCCCTGCGCGCTCGGCTCGGTGACCGCGACCGGCTCGGCCTGGTCAAGGCGCTCACCGCTCTCAAGAGCGGGGTGCACCACTTCAACACCACGCTCGCCGGGCTCGACGGCTCGGTCGCGACCGAGGACCTGGTGCGCCTCCTGGGCGAGCTCGACGTCGACACCCCGGCCGACGCGGCCCAGGTGGGCCTGGCAGCCGATGCCCTCCGACTCACCCTCACGCCCATCTCGGGCCCCCCTCTCGCGGCCACCGACGCCGCGACCAATCCAGTAGGAGCCGCAGGATGACGGCACAGCAGAACGGCCGCTTGACGGCAGAGCACCTCCTCCCGGACCTCACCGACGCCGAGCGAGCACGCGCGGAGCGCGTCGAGTCCGTGCTGCCGGCCATCGCCGCCGCGGCCGAGGGCGCCGACGAGATCGGGGCGCTGCCCGAGGGACACCTCAAGCTCCTCGGTGACGCCGGTCTGCTCGGCCTCGTGGTGCCGGAGGAGTACGGCGGCCTCGGCGGTGGTCTGCGCGACCTCGCGGCGACGACGTACACGCTCGGCACGGTGTGCGGCTCGACCGCACTGGCCTACTTCTTCCACTGCTCCTCGTCCTCACGCGGCATGCTGCCGCTGGCAGCCCTCGACGCCGGTCTGTACGACGACGACGAGGCGCCCGTGGTGCGCGCCTTCGCCGAGAAGGTGCTGCACCTGATGGGCACCGACAAGAAGGCGATCGGCAACTTCGCCAGCGAGGCCGTGAAGGCCTCCAACGCCAACGTGCTGATCCGCACGACCGCGACCCGCACCGAGGGCGGCTGGCTGCTCAACGGCGAGAAGTCCTTCGGCTGCCTGTCCGGCTCGGCCGACTACTACCTCGTCACCGCCCGGCGCGAGGACGTCGAGGGCCTCGACGCCCTCACCCTGTTCCTGGTGCCGCGCGACACGGAGGGCTCGCGTCCGCGCTCGCCGTGGGTGGGCCTGGGCATGCGTGCCTCGGACAACAACGGTCTGATCCTGGAGAACTGCTTCATCCCCGACGACCTCGCGCTGGCCGTGCCCGGCGCCTTCACCCGTGCGACCTCGATGTCGCGCGGCTCGTGGGTCGGCAACCAGATCGCGATCGCATCGATCTACGCCGGCATCGCGCAGGGCGTGTGGGACTACGCGATGGACCGGACGATGACGGCGAAGTTCGCCGACACCGGCAAGCCGATCGCTTCCAGCCCGATGCACCAGGTGCTGATCGGCGACGGCGAGCGGCACCTGGCGGAGGCCCACCTGTGGCTGCGCCGCCAGATCGACCTGGAGGCCAGCGAGCCGCCGATCCTGCCCAAGAACGAGGTCGTCCAGAGCTGGAAGCTCGCCAAGGGCGCCATCTGCGAGCATGCACATGACGTCGCCCTGGCGGCGCTCAAGATGTGCGGCACCTCCGGTGCCCTGATGGGCAACCCGATCGGCCGCGCGATCCGCGACACCGCCATGGGCCTGGTCCAGGCGTTCCCGGCCGAGCGCGGCAAGCTGGACCTGGCGAAGATGATCGTCGACAACGAAGGCTGGGCGGGTCTGACGACCACCGACAGCTTCGCCAAGCCCGACGCCAAGTAGGGGATGAGTTGACCACCACCCAGGACGACCGCGAGACCCCGCGTCTCGACCTCCCGCTGCCCGGCCAGCTCGTCGACGGCGTCTGGTCGGCTCCGGCTGAGCAGCTCGAGCTGGTCCTCGAGGACCCGTTCACCGGTCGCGAGCTCGGCGCCGCTGCGGCCACCACGGCCGCGGACGTCGACCGCGCGATCGAGGCCGCTACGGCGGCGTACGACGGGGGCAGCTGGCTGGTGCTCCCGGTCGAGCGCCGTGCCGAGATCCTCGACGCCATCGGCGTCGCCCTCGGCGCTGAGGTCGGTCGGATCGCCGCACTGGAGGCCTTCGCGACCGGGGTGCCGGTGAAGCAGACCTCGATCGTCGGCGTGATCGTGCCGGGTGCCTTCCACCTGGCCGCGCAGATGCTGCGCGACGGGGTGCTGCTGGCGAGCCACACCTCCGACGCCGGCAACGCGATCGAGGTGCACCGTCTCCCGCTCGGCCCGGCCGTGTGCCTGGTGCCGTGGAACGCCCCGGCCCCGATGGCGGCCCACAAGGTGGCAAGCGCGCTCGCCGCCGGTGCGCCGACGATCCTCAAGCCGAGCGAGTACGCGCCGTACGGCACCACCGAGCTGGCGCGCGTCATCAGCGGCGTGCTCGCCGAGGCCGACGTGCACCCCGGGTTCTTCCAGGTGGTCCAGGGCGGCCCCGCCGTCGGCGGCCGGCTGGTGCGCGACCCGCGGGTCCGCGCGGTCTCGTTCACCGGTGGCGCGATCGGTGGCCGTGCGGTCGCCGCCGCGTGCGCCGAGGACTTCACCGCGCTGCAGCTCGAGCTGGGGGGCAACAACCCCCTCGTGATCCTGCCCGACGCTGATCCGGCCGCTGCCGCCCGCGCGGCGGTCGACCTGCTGACCACGCTCAACGGCCAGTGGTGCCGGGCTCTGGGCCGCCTGGTCCTGCCTGCGCAGATCGCCGACGAGGTGCTCGCCCTGGCGCTCGAGCGGCTGGCCGACCTCACCGTCGGTGACCCGCTCGACCCCGAGACCGACCTGGGCCCGATGGTCCACTCGATCCACCGGGCCCGGCTGCGCGCCGAGATCGCCACCCGCGAGGCCGCGGGCGGGGCTGCTCACGCGAGCACCACGCTGCCCGAGAGCGCCGGCAGCTTCCTGGCCCCGACCCTGCTGACCGGCGTGCCCGGCTCGGCCGCGGTCGAGGAGATGTTCGGGCCGGTCGCGACCGTGCACACCTATGAGACCGAGGACGAGGCGCTGGCCCTGGCCAACGGCACGCCGTACGGCCTCGAGGGGTACGTCGTGGGCACCGACACCGAGCGCGCACTCGCCTTCGCCCGGCGGGTCCGCGCCGGCGAGGTGAAGGTCAACGGCTCGACCATCATGAGCCTCCACCTGATGTCACCGCGGCCCGCCTGGGGCCTCTCCGGACTCGGAGAGGAAGGCACCGTGGAGACGATCCGCATCTTCACCGGGGCCAGGGTCGTCGGCGTCGAGGGCATGTCTGCCCTGCACGGCCGGTAGTCGTGAGCGCTCCCTCCGACCGGCTGCGCGCACTGCTGGCCGGGCCTGACCTCGTCCACCTCCCTGGGGTGTACGACGCGGTCAGCGCCCGGCTGGCGGCTCGCGCCGGTGTCTCCGGCGCCCACCTGTCCGGCGCGGTCGCGTCCGCGGTCGCGCTCGGCCTCCCCGACCTCGGCTTCGTGCACGCCGCCGACATCGTCCGGATCGCGCAGAGTGTCGTCCCCTCCCTCGACGGACTCCCGCTGCTCGCGGACGCCGACACCGGCTACGGCAACGCGCTGCAGGCAGCGGCGACCGCACGGGCGTACGCCGCCGTGGGCATCGCCGGGCTGCACCTGGAGGACCAGGTGGCCCCGAAGCGCTGCGGTCACCTCGCAGGCAAGCAGGTCGTCGACGTCTCCGAGGCGGCCGCTCGGGTGCGCGCCGCGGTCGAGGCCGCGCCGCAGCCGGGAACGGGCATCGTCGTCGTGGCCCGCACCGACGCCCTCGGCGTCGAAGGGGTGGCCTCGGCGACCGAGAGATGTGTCGCGTTCGCCGAGGCCGGCGCGGACGCCGTCTTCGTCGAGGGGGCGGGCGCGCCGGACCTGGCCCGGGTGGTCGAGGGGGTCACCCGAGCCGCCGGCTTCTGCCCGCCCCTCGTCGTCAACCGATCCGAGGCGGCCGGCGACGAGCCACCGCTGGACCAGGAGGCGCTCCAGGAGCTCGGCGTGCGGATCGTGATCCACCCGGTCTCGGCGCTGCTTGCTGCGGCCCGCGCGCAGGCGTCGGTCTACGCCGCGATCGTCGCCCACGGCGACGCCGGTGGCGTCGACCGTCTCGGCTGGAACGAGCTGACCACCCTGGTCGGCCTCCCCGACCTCCTCACCCTCGAGCAGCGGTACGCCGCAGGAGATCCCGCATGACTCAGCACAGCCAGACCCACGTCCTGGTCGCAGGCGCCGGCCCCGTCGGCATGACCGCGGCGCTGCTGCTCGCCCGCGGCGGCGTACGGGTGACGGTCCTCGAGGCCGGCGAGTCGCTGGCCGGCGAGTCACGGGCGTCGACGTTCCACCCGCCGAGCCTGGAGATGCTCGACGAGCTCGGCGTGCTCGAGCCGCTGATCGCACGCGGCATCGTGTCGACGGGCTTCCAGTACCGCGACCGCCGTACCGGCCCGATCGCCGACCTCGACCTGGGCGTGCTGGCCGAGGACACCCGCTTCCCCTTCCGGGTCCAGGTCGAGCAGTCCAAGCTGACCCCGGTCATCCTCGAGGTCCTCGACGGCATGGACAACGCGACGGTCCACTTCGGTCAGCGCGTGGTGCAGGCCGAGACCGACGGGGTCACCGCCACGGTGACGACCGAGGCCGGCGACACCTTCACCGCCGACTGGGTGCTGGGCGCCGACGGCGCGAACTCGCAGGTGCGCCAGACCGCCGGGTTCAGCTTCGACGGCATGACCTATCCCGAGCGCTTCATGGTCGCCTCGACGACCGAGGACCTGGAGTCGATCCTGCCGGGCATCTCGGCGGTCAACTACGTCTTCGACCCGACGGAGTGGCTGGTGCTGCTGCGCACCCCGGAGCACTGGCGGATCCTCTTCCCGACCGACCCGGACACCCCGGACGAGGTCGAGAACGACCCGGTCCGGGTGCAGGACCGACTCCGCGGTGTCGCCGACCTCGGCCGGGACTGGGCCGTTCTGCACACCACGCTCTACCGGGTCCACCAGCGGGTCGCCGACACCTTCCGCAGAGGCCGGCTGCTGCTCATGGGCGACGCCGCGCACATCAACAACCCGCTCGGGGGGATGGGCATGAACAGCGGCATCCACGACGCGTACGTCGAGACCAAGGCGCTGCTCGCGTTCATCCAGGGCGTCGGCACCGAGGAGCAGCTCGACGACGCGTGCACGGCTCGCCGCCAGGTCGCGCTGTCCTACGTCAAGACGATCACCCACGACAACTGGGAGAAGCTGCGCCAGCACGACCCTGAGTCGATCCGGGCCTACCACGACGAGCTGCGCGAGCTGGCCGGCGACCGCGAGCGGATGCGCAGGCACCTGCTCAACACGTCGATGATCAACTCGCTGCGCGGCGGCGCGGTCGTCGACATGGTCGGCGTCCAGGCACCCTCATGACCACCGGCGTGCTCCGGATCGAGCGGGAGAACCCCGCGCGCACCGATGAGCTCGTCGGGTCCGTCGACGCCACCGACCCGGCCGGCGTCCACGCGGCCGTGGCCCGGGCCCGCTCCGCGCAGCGGGCCTGGGTCGCGATGGACCTCCCCACGCGGTGCGCCGCGGTCCGCACGGGTGCCGACCTGATCGCCGCCGAGATCGACGATCTCGCGGTGCTGATGGCCCGGGAGACCGGCAAGGTGCTGCCCGACTGCCGCGGCGAGCTGGGATTCTCGGTGACCGTGCTGCGCTGGGCCGCCGACCGCGCCGAGGAGCTGCTGGCCGACCAGGTCGTCGACGACGAGGCGGGCCGCCTGCTCATCCGGCGTCGCGCGTACGGCGTCGTCGCGGCCGTCACGCCCTGGAACGCGCCGGTCATCCTGGCCGTGCTCAAGCTCGGCCCGGCCCTGGTCTCGGGCAACGCCGTGGTGGTCAAGCCGTCGCCGCTGGCGCCGTTCGCGATCGAGCGCGTGGTCCAGCTGCTGGAGGCGGGCCTCGTCTCCCACGGCGCGCCCGAGGGCGTGGTCCAGGTCGTCCAGGGCGACGCCGAGACCGCGACCGCCCTGGTCGGCCACCCCGGCGTCGACCGGGTGGCGTTCACCGGCGGTGAGCGCGCCGGACGGGCGATCGCCGCCCTCGCCGGCCAGAGCCTGACCCCGACGCTGATGGAGCTCGGCGGCAACGACGCGGCACTCCTGCTCGAGGATGCCGACCTCGGTCCCGACGCGATGGACCGGCTGGTGATGGCGACCTTCGCCACCTCCGGCCAGGTCTGCATGGCGGTCAAGCGGCTGCTCGTCCCGCGTCGCCGCCACGACGAGATCGTCGAGGCCTATCGGTCCGCCGCCGAGCGCGTGCTGCGCCTCGGCGACCCGCTGCACGACGGAGTCACGATCGGGCCGGTGGTCTCGGCCCCGTCCGCGGTCCGGGTGCGGGGCCTGGTCGAGGCGGCCGTGGAGCGCGGGGCGGAGTCCTTCGTGCTGGGCTCCGTGGACCCCGCCACCGACCTGAGCCGCGGCTACTACCTGCGCCCGAGCGCTGGTGATCGGCGCCTCCGACCACGACCCGCTGGTGGCCGACGAGCAGTTCGGCCCGGCGCTTCCGGTGCTGGCCTACGACTCGCTCGACGAGGGCGTCGCCCGCGCCAACGCCGGCGACCTGGGGCTCGCCGCGTCCGTGTGGTCCGCGGACGAGGAGCACGCCTTCGCGGTCGCCGCGCGGCTCGACGCGGGTTTCACGTTCGTCAACACGCACAACCGCACCGGCATGTCGCTGCGAGCGCCTTTCGGCGGGGTGAAGCGCTCCGGCTGGGGTCGGGAGTACGGCGACGAGGGCGTGCTCGAGCACACCCAGCCGTGCGTGGTCCACGCGCCGGGGGCCTTCCGCGCCGGGGGAGCCGGCCTGGGCGCCTCGGCCTACCCGGGCTGAGACCGAAATGCGACCCGAAGCCGGGACCAAGGTCCCGACTTTGACGGATGCTTGATCCGTTGTCCCAACCCACTTCCCCGTTGTCGTAGATTATATATACTTTCCACACCATCCCCCGAAGCACGCCCGGTAGGAGCCCCGATGAGCCAGCTGAAGTCCGTGCAGGAGTTCTACGACGAGGCGCCCACGACCGACATCACGGAGATCTTCGGCACCTGGATGGACCTGGTCGACGGGCTCCAGGCCAAGGTCGCCGACCGGTTCGACCTGACCCGTGATCCCTCGACCGACGTGCTGGAGAGCTTCGGTGGGGAGAACGGCGGTCCCACCGGGCGGATCCGCGGCTACGCCGGCCCCGAGATCGACTGGATGGTGCACTCCCACATGGAGAACGCCACACAGGGCTTCGCCAACATCCACCTCACGATCTGGCTCGGCCCCCAGGTGAAGGTGCCGCACTTCGGCCTCGCGCTCGGCGCGTTCCCGCAGGCCTGGATCTTCGTCGACTCCGTGCCGCGCTCGAACCTGCTCACCGACACCGACTCCTTCGACCGCTACTTCGGCCCGCTCAACGCGGAGTGGGAGCAGGTCCAGCAGGAGAACGACTTCCTCAAGCCGTTCGTCAGCCGCAGCGGCTTCGTCCGCGCGAGCCTCTCGCCGATGGCGCACGCCTACACGGCTCCGACCGACGGTCGGACGACCGACGTGGTGACCAAGCTGGCCACCGACCACCTCGACCGCTGGCTGCGCTGGGTCGACGAGGCGGAGCGGGTCCCCGCCGACGAGCAGGCCGAGCTGGCCGCCGCGGACCTGGCGACCCGGCGCAACATCGCCGACCGCGACCCCGCCAACGAGATGGGCGACCGGTTCTTCGGCAAGGACCTGACCAACACGTTGGTGCGAGCCCTGTGGGGCGGCGACCGCCAGCTGCCGCGCTCGTTCGAGCAGGCCTGACCGCCGATGGCTGTCCTGGTCCGCACCCTGCGCACGGCGACCCGAGTCCCGGGCACCGAGGCGCCGTACGACACGGTGCACCTCGCCGTGCGCTACCCGGCGCTGCCGCCGCGCGACGACGTCGAGCGGATGAGCGGTCGGCTGGCCGCCGACGACACCGGCGCGCCGTACCCGGTCGTGGTGCTCGTCTCCGGGGTCAACTGCCCCGCTGACGCCTACCGGTGGCTGGCCTTCCGGCTGGTCGAGGCGGGGTTCGTCGTCGTCGGCTACGACTGGGTGGGTCAGCTGTTCCCGGGTGAGTACGGCCTGACCCCCGGGGTCGACATCGTCGCCGCCGGGCCCGACCACTACGGCGAGCGGCCGACGACGCCGGCCCTCGGCCCGGTGCTCGAGGCGGTCGCCGCGCTCAACGAGTCCGGCCAGCTCGCCGGGCTGCTCGACCTCGACCGGGTGGGCGTCTTCGGCCACTCGGCCGGCGGCACCGTGCTGCTGCAGTCCGCGAGCCCCGAGTGGTTCCCGCAGGTGCGCGCGGTCGTCGCGTACGGCGCCCACACGATGGCCTCGCAGATGATCGGCTACCCGCCCAACACCCTGCTGCCGGCGCCGATCGAGGCGCCGACGATGCTGGTCGCCGGCACCGACGACGGGGTCGTCGCCGCAAGCGCCATCCGGTACGGCGAGCAGGCCGGCGCGGCCGGCCACGACCCCGTCGAGCGCACCTGGCGCGAGGCGGTGCCGACGACGACCGAGTGCTGGCTGGTCCACCTCGCCGGCGCCGGGCACATGCTCGCCGCCCACCCGGAGGACCCGTCCACCGCCCGGGGCTTCCTCGAGACCCCGACCGATGCCGACCACGACCGCCTCCGCGAGGTGCTCGGGGACGTCGTCGCCACCTTCATGGCCGCCCACCTCGTGGGCAGCACGTCCGCCAAGTCCCAGCTCGAGCAGCTCGCCGAGCAGCCGCAGCCCGAGATCGCCGCCGTCCGGCGACGCTAGGAGAACCCATGTTCAAGAACTTCTGGTACGCCGTCGAGTTCAGCTCCGACGTGGTCGCGGGCAAGCCGAAGAAGGTCAAGATCCTCGGCCAGCAGCTGGTCCTCTACCGCAAGACCAGCGACAACTCGGTCGTCGCGATGTCCGACCTCTGCGTGCACCGCGGGGCTGCGCTGTCCGGCGGCGAGATCAAGGGCGACTGCATCGTGTGTCCGTACCACGGCTGGGAGTACAAGCCGAACGGCGAGGTGCAGAAGATCCCCGCGCACCCGGACAAGGGCATCCCGCGCAAGGCGCGGATCGACTCCTACCCGGTGCAGGAGAAGTACATGTTCGTGTGGGTCTTCCTGGGAGACCTGCCCGAGGAGGAGCGGCCGCCGATCCCGGACTGGTCCGACATCGACGACACCGAGAACTACCGCGCCGTCACCGGAGAGTTCCTCTGGAAGTCCAACTACGAGCGGATCCTCGAGAACGGCGTCGACGTCTCGCACACGCCGTTCGTGCACGGCGGTGTCTTCGGCAACAAGGAGAAGCCGGAGACGCCCGAGTTCGACATCGAGAGCTCGCCCTGGCACTGCAAGGTGTCGGTGGTGCTCAACCCGCCGAACTCCAAGGGCATCTGGGGGATGCTCAACCCGAACAAGACCAAGGACCTGCAGGCGCGTCCGCCCGTCCCGGTGTCGACGACCTGGTGGCTGCCCAACCTGCTGCTGCTCGACGTCGGCACCCCGATGGGTCAGCTGAAGATCTTCGACGTCAACATCCCGATCGACGAGGAGACCACGCTGGTCAAGTTCGTCGCGCTGCGCACGTTCTTCAAGGGCAAGTGGGCCGACCGTGACGCCCGCCGCCGGGTCTTCAAGGTGCTGTACGAGGACCAGGCCGTCGTCGACACCGTGCGCCCGGAGCTGCTGCCCTTCGACCTGTCCGACGAGCTGCACGTGAAGAGCGACTACAACGCCGTGCTCTACCGCCGCCGCCGCCAGGAGCTCATCGAGATGGGGTGGTCCGTCGAGGGCAACACCATCGTCGGCGAGGGCCCGGCGCGGGTCGAGCAGCGAGTGATCCCGTCGCCCATCCGCAAGGAGGTGCCGGAGCTCGCGAGCGCGTGGAACTTCAAGGAGGTCCGCAGTCGGGAGCTACGACGTGGCACTGACGAGCGCACTCTTCGCGGCGACGTACCCCGCACCGACTCCATCACCAACCCCGAGTCCACCATCGAGGAGATCAAGGCATGAGCAGTCTGTCCGGAGCCCTGTGCCAGGGAACGCTCGACACCATCGTCGAGCGCGGCGACCTGACCGAGGTGACGGGCGCCGACGGCGGCCCGCTCATCGAGCTGGTCTCCGAGGCGTTCGGCGAGGTCGGTGAGGCTCGCGTGTTCCGCGGCGAGCGGATCGCGAAGGCCGTGTACGTCGGCCTGGCGGTGCCCCCGATCGGGCTCGACAGCCACATGGTGTTCGCCTTCAGCCCGGCGGGCGTCCCGGTCCCGCACTTCACGCTGGACTCGGTGTTCGGTCAGGGGACCTACGCGTTCCACCTGGACCTGATCCCGCGGGTCGACCTCGGCACCCACCTGGACTACCTGGACTGGGCGCACACGCCGCTCGACGCGGCCTTCGCGGAGATCTCGGAGCGCCCGGGCCTGACCAAGACCGCGATCGGTCCGCGTCAGTTCGCGATGATGTCACCCTGGATGCTGGTGCACCGGGCCGAGGAGGAGGCGTTCCGCGGCATCGGCGGCACGGTCGACACCTACCTCGAGCACTGGTTCTCCCTCGTCGAGGGCGAGGTGCCGGACGCCGTCCTCGCGGACGTGGCCGACACCGACCTCGCCGCGCGCGACGAGCGCAACCGCGCCAACATCTTCAACCCCGAGGTCGACAAGGTCTGGGCCCAGGTCCAGCAGCTGATCGGCGCGGAGCAGGCGGAGGCCGTCCGCTCCCTGCTGCTCGACAACTCTGTCCCGGCCCCCCTGATCGGTAGCGAGGTGTCCGCATGACCGCGGTGTCCGACGACGTCGAGACCAGCGAGTGGCAGAAGCGGATCGCGGGGGAGTGGCACGGTCGCCCGGGCCTCTTCGACGCGCTCGGCAACCACGTCGGCTTCGAGCGGGTCGACCGCGCGAGCGTCGTCGAGGACGGCGTCTCGCGCTACTGGATGAACACCCAGCTGGAGGGCTCCGGCCCGCTGCGCAACCGCTTCGAGCTCGGCGCGCACTTCGACTTCGGCATCGTCGACTCCGACGAGAACCGGGTCTACTGCGGCCCCGACTTCTACGGCACCGGTCAGCCCCACGGGCTGTTCGTCGAGGCCAACTACTACTCGCCGGGCTGGCAGGCCGACCTGCGCACCTGGAACCAGGTGCTCGCCGACGGCGAGACCCAGGTCTACTCCTCGGTGCTGCACGACGGCTGGGCCGTCTGCGCGGTCTTCAACGGCGTCTACAAGCGCACGTTCGACCACGAGACCAACCCCGAGACCCAGCAGTTCGTCGATGACTGGATCGCCCTGGAGACGCAGCGCGGCTCGCGTCCGCAGGTGCTGCCGACGAAGGAGAAGGGCGCCTGGACGGGCACCCTCTTCGTCGACCCGGTGGACCACAGCGAGGCCGGCGAGGTGCAGGTCGTCATCGAGCACGACCCGCAGTCGCTGCGGCAGGCTCGTCAGCACGTCTCGTGGACCGGTGCGCTCGAGCGCAGCTACACCTTCGACCGGTTCCGTGACGGCGCCCGGACGCTGTACGAGGGCCCGGAGGTGTTCGGCAACGCGACGTCGTACGGCCGGGCGCTCTTCACCAGTCAGCACCTGATGGGTCCCGACTCGCGTGGTGTGGAGAAGATCCGCGGCCGCGAGGTGCTCATCGACGCCGACACCCGCGAGCTCGCTGTCGTCTGGCAGCTGTTCCACGGTGAGACCGCCACGCACTTCGTGCACGGCCTGCTGACCTGGGAGTCGGCGTGACGTCGCCCACCGACCGGGTCGTCGTCGTCACCGGCGGCACCCGCGGGATCGGCCTGGGGCTGGCCCGTGAGCTGCTCGCCCGCGGCTGCCGCGTCGTCGTGTGCGGCCGCTCCGCGTCCGGTGTCGACGCCGCCGTCGCCGACCTGGCCGGGGGAGCCGGTCCGCACCGGGTCACGGGCATCGCCACCGACGTCACGTCGCGGACCGACGTACAGGCTCTGTGGGACCACGCCGTCGCGACCTTCGGTCGGGTCGACGTCTGGATCAACAACGCGGGTGTCTCGGCGCCGCGGCGACCGTTCCCGGAGGTCTCCGAGGAGACCTTCTCGGCCGTCGTCGCCGCCAACCTGATCGGTGTCTCCAACGGCTGCGCGGTCGCGATGACCGGACTGCAGGCGCAGCCCACCGGCGGCTGGATCTGGAACATGGAGGGCTTCGGCTCCGGTGGCCAGAAGCAGCCCGGGATGGCGACGTACGGCGCCACCAAGCGCGCGGTCACCTACCTGACAGAGTCGCTGGTCAAGGAGTCCAAGGACAGCAAGGTCAAGATCGGGTTCCTGTCGCCAGGCATCGTCGCCACCGACCTGCTCGTCGACGACTACGACGGCCAGCCCGAGGCGTTCGAGAAGGCTCGCAAGATCTTCAACATCCTCGGTGACCGGGTCGAGACCGTGACCCCGTGGCTGGCCGAGCACCTGCTGGCGGCCAGCAAGAACGGCGCGCGGGTCGCGTGGCTGACCACGCCGAAGGCGATGGGCCGGTTCATGACCGCAGGCTTCAAGAAGCGTGACATCTTCGCGGCCGGCACGGCCGAGAAGGAGCCGGTGGCCTGATGGCGATCGACCCCTGCACCGAGTACGGCCTGGCGCTCGCGGCTGAGGACTTCGTCCCCGTGCTGCTCGCGGGTGCCGGCACCCTCGTGCTCGGGCTCGCGGCAGGACGCGCGCTGCCCTCGGTGCGCGTGCCGGCGCTCCTTGCCGGCGCGCTGGTGACCCTGGGTGGGCTGGCCAAGGCGATCTGGAAGCTGCTCGTTGCGGCCGAGCCGTGCCGCAACTACCCGGTCCTCGAGAACCTGCTCTTCCCCTGCCTGGCCTTCGGCTTCGCCGGCATCGCCTACGCCCTGCTCGGGGTCTGGCGTAGGCGGCAGGCTTCGTGGTGGCCGTTCCTGCTGCCGCCCGTGGTCGGTGCCGCCGCCGCACTGGCCGTGGGGGACACCTGGCCGCTGCTGATCGTCTCCGCGATCGGCGCCGTGTTCGTCGGGGTGCTGTCGATCCGGCTCGCGTTGCGGGACCAGGACCGTCTCGGTGCCGCTCTCTTCACCTTCTACATCGTGGGCACGCTCGTCCTGCCACCCCTGGCCGGTCGTCCCCACCAGTCCGAGCAGCTCCAGTGGGGCGAGCAGGCCACCAACACCCTGGTCCAGCTGTCGTTCCTGCTCGGCGCCCTCCGGCTGCTGCGCCGTACGCCGGCCGCTGACGCCGCCGCCGAGTCTCCCTCGGTCGGAGCCAGCGCATGACGGATCGCCTCGGCTGGCGCCGCAAGTTCGGGGTGATCGCTCCGAGCACCAACACGATCGTGCAGCCCGAGTTCGACTCGATGCGGGTCCCCGGTGTCACCTCGCACTACGGCCGGATCCTGATCCGAGACGGTCGGATCGGCGACGACGAGGGCATGGAGGCGCTGCTCGAGCAGATCCGCGCCTCGATGGCCGACTGCGTCGAGGGCATCATGACCATGGAGCCCGACTACATGGTCATGGGCATGAGCGCCGAGACCTTCTGGGACGGCGTCGAGGGCAACCGGCAGTTCGTGCAGCAGATCAAGGACCTGTCCGGCGGGCTGGGGGTCGCCACCGGCGCCGAGGCCTGCGAGCGGGCGCTGCACCTCTACGGTGCGAAGAAGATCGGCATCGTCACGCCGTACACCCCGATCGGCGACGAGAACGTCCGCAAGTTCTTCACCGAGCTCGGCTTCGAGGTCGCCTCGATCAAGGGGCTCAAGTGCGAGAGTGCGGTCGCGATCGCGCACGTCTCCGAGGCGGAGCTCCGCGACGCGATCCACGAGGTCAACGACTCCGACGTCGACGCGATCGTCCAGTGCGGCACCAACCTGTGCATGTCCGAGCTCGCCGACGAGGCCGAGCGCTGGCTGGACAAGCCGGTCATCGCGATCAACGCGGCGACCTGGTGGATGGCGCTGCGCGACAACGGCATCGAGGACAAGGTCCAGGGCTACGGGTCGCTCCTGCGGGACCACTGACGGGTCTCTAGGCTCTCCCTGTGTACGCCGCTCTCTGGCGCCTGCTCCCCGGGCCGACCTGGCTGAAGCTCGCTCAGGTCCTGGCGCTGGTCGCCGTTGTCCTCTGGATCCTGCTGGCCCTCGTCTTCCCGGCGGTCGAGCCGCTGCTGCCGTTCGACCGGATCGGCGTCGGCGAGTAGCGGCCCCTCCGGGACTGAAGCAGCGCCTTCGGGGGTAACGCGGAGGCATGCGCATCTTCTTCACGGGCGGCAGCGGCAAGGCCGGCAAGCACGTCGCGCCGTACCTCGCCGGGCTCGGCCACCACGTCACCAACGCCGACCTCGTCCCGCTCGGGCATCCGGCGATCGCCGACCTCCGGGTCGACCTCACCGACGCCGGCGAGACCTACTCCGCGCTCGCCGGCCTCGCGACCTTCGACGAGCTGGACCTGCCCGAGAAGCCGGCGTACGACGCCGTCGTGCACTTCGCAGCGGTGCCGGCGATCCTGCTCACCTCGGACGCGGCGACGTACGCGACCAACGTGCTGAGCACGTACAACGTGCTCGAGGCCGCGACCCGGCTGGGCGTCCGCAAGATCGTGTTCGCCTCCTCGGAGACGACGTACGGGATCTGCTTCGCCCAGGGCGAGCGGCGCCCGCTCTACCTCCCGGTCGACGAGGACCACCCGACGGTGCCCGAGGACGCCTACGCGATGTCGAAGGTGGCCGGCGAGGCGACGGCGCGGTCTTTCCACGCCCGCACGGGCGCGGACATCTACGGCCTGCGGATCAACAACGTCATCGAGCCGCACGAGTACGTCGAGAAGTTCCCCGCCTTCCTCGACGACCCGTCGCTGCGTCGTCGCAACGTGTTCGCCTACATCGACACCCGCGACCTGGGCCAGATGGTGCAGCGCTGCCTCGAGACCGACGGGTTGGGCTACCAGGTCTTCAACGTCGCCAACGCCGACATGTCCGTCGCCGCGACCACCCAGGAGATCCGGGCCCGCTTCTACGACGACGTCGAGGTGCGCCGCGAGATGGGGCGCGACGAGACGTTCTACGCCATCGACAAGGCGCGCGACCTCCTCGGCTACGCGCCACGGCACTCGTGGCGCGACGACCTCGCGCGGTGACCGGGGCCCGTGCTCAACCGAGCGCGGTCGGCGGGCCGTCGGTGGCGCTGCGCCGCTCGACCAGCTGGGCGCCGACCACCAGGCGCTCGGTCGAGCTCCACCGCGGGTTGCACGTCACCAGCGTCATGGTCCGCTGGCTCGCCTTCTCGCCGGGGTGGCCGGCCACGGGGGAGAGCACCTCGGTGGCGTTGGGGCACAGGATCCGCACCCAGGTGACGTCGTAGACGAGCCACCCGTTGACGGTCTCGACGACGACGGGGTCGCCCTCCTCGAGCTTGTCCAGGTGCGCGAACGGCTCGCCGTGGGTCGCCCGGTGCCCGGCGACGGCGAAGTTCCCGACCTTGCCGGGGAGAGCGGTCCCGGGGAAGTGCCCCGGTCCGCGGGCGAGGTCGTCGTCGCCGACGCCCTCGACGACCACCCAGCTCCAGTCCTTGCCGAGTGCCGGGATGTGCAGGATGCCGAACCCGTCGCCGGCCTCGGGGGCGGTCACCTTCTGCTGCGCACCGCCGTCGTCGGACTGCTGCTGGGCATGGAAGTCGTCGCGCAGGGTGTCCTGCGCGGCCGCCGTGCGGTGGTTGGTCCACACCAGCAGGTAGAAGACGAAGACCGCGAGGACGAGACCGACGGTGATGGCGATCTCGGCGGTTGCCCGAATAGTGAATCGAGTCACCGAACCCCACCCTCCGCTCACAAAATGAATATATCATCGCAACGTCAAGGTGGTCCGGTGTTCATGTGGAGGTGGCGAGATGAGGTCAGTGGCACGCGCGCTGGCCGCGCTGCTGGTGCTCGGATCCGCCGCGTCGTACGGTCTGGGCGCTGTCGCGTCCGCCGCCCCCGTGGCCGCGCCGAAGGGTGGCTGCTGGTCCTACGTGCCGAGCGCTGCGGCCCTGACCGCACCGCCCGCCAGTGACCTCTCCACCGTTCGCGCGGGCTGGACGACGGTCGCCGACGGTGGGTTCGAGCTCACGAGCGGTGGCGCGACCGTCGTGGGTGGCACGCGTACGGCGACCGTGCGCATCGCCAACGGTCCCGTCATCTCGACGAATGCCGTCACCGGCACCGCGTCCGTCCTGCTGTCCGTCGACGGTACGCCGCAGGCGCCGCTCGAGGTCGACTTCTCGACTGCGGCCGGTGCACCCGTCGAGGACCTCGAGGCCGAGGCGACGGACCTGCCGGTCGGCGCCGCAGGGGACCACACGATCCGCCTGGACGCCGTCTACTTCGACGTGCCCGCCGCGGACCTTCGGGTCGCCTGCAACGGCCAGGCGGGCGGCACTCCGGGCGGGCCCAACCCGGCCACCAACCCTGAGCCGACCGACCTGACCACCGGCTTCACCGCGGTGGCGTCCTCCTCCGTCACGATCACCTCGGTCGACGACCAGGCCGTCCTCAACGCCGCCCGACCCGGCGACGTCGTCACCACGGAGGTGACCGGCCTGGCCTCGTCGGTGCCGGCCATCATCGAGCTGTGTCCCACGGCCGGGGAGTGCACCCCCGTCGGCGACGTGCTGACGGAGCCCGACGGCACCGCCACGGCGTCCCCCATGATCCCCGGCTCCGCGCCGGTGGGCGCCGGCACGCTGCGGATCAGCGACGGGACCACCGAGGTCTCCGCCGAGCTCGCCGTGCTCGGCGTGCAGGTGGTCGCCGCGGCCGAGGCGCTCGACACCGACTCCACGATCGTCACCCTGACCGGCAGCGGGTGGGACCCGCAGCGCCAGGTCACCATCCGCGGCTACGCCGGGACCGACAGCTCCACGCCGGTCACCTCCGATGCCGAGGTCGTCGCCCAGGTCGATGCAGCCGGGCAGTTCGCCGCCGAGTACGCCGTGTCCGACGAGGCCACCGAGTCGGTGATCGTCGACCAGGCGCGGACCAGCACCAACATCGGTGCGGTCTACCTGATCTCCGGGGTGATCGGCGGCGCGGTCGACGACGTGACGACGGACCCGCCGCAGGAGGCGGACCCGGCCTCCGAGGCCGCGACCGCGACCCCACCGGCGAGCACCACCCCTCCCGCCACCGTCCTGCCGCCCGGCTCGGTCACCACCCCGCCGGCCGACATCCCGCTGCCCGAGGACATCCCGGTGGTCAAGCCGCCGGCCGAGACGCCCACCGGGACCCCGGGGGTCGAGGACCTGTCGGTCTCCGAGGAACGCCTCGACGGACAGATGACCATGTCGGAGCTCTTCGGCGGCTCCCCGGAGCGGGACCTGGTCTTCCTGGTCGAGAACGTGGGCACGGAGACCGTCGAGAACCCCGTGGTCCGGGTGTCGGTCGGTCGCTCCGAGGACGTCGAGCCCGAGATCGTCGACGCCGAGGTCGGTGTCCTCGACCCCGGCGAGCAGACGGTCGTGACGGTGCCGCTCGAGCTGCCGATGGCGGCCTTCGGCACCTACCGCGTGGTCGGGCAGGTGGGTGAGACCGAGGTCGGCGCGTTCGAGGTCGAGTGGACGACGTACCCGTGGGGACTGTTCGCGCTCAACGTGCTCGCGCTGGCGCTGCTCGCCTGGGGCATCCGCACCCGGCTCGCCCAGCGGCGCCCGGCAGGCGCCGCCGCACTGCCCGGCGACGCCGACGCAGTGGTCGACCTGGCTGCGGCCGACAACTGGTGGACCCACGGCACCGCCGTCGTCGGGCCGATCCCCGGCGAGCCGTCGTCGGGGGAGGCGATCGTCGATCTCGACGCCGCCGAGCAGTGGTGGCAACGCAGTGCCGGGAACAGCAGTTCCCGGGTATCTTGATATCGTATATTGTCAGGGAAAGCGCCTGGTGTGCCCGAGGTGAAGCCCGAATGAGGGAGTGACGTCAGACGTGCAGAGCAAGAGGAGATGGTCTCGGGACCGATCGGCGATGCTCCGTGTCGGCGCGGTCGGTGCGGCCCTGGCCCTCGCGCTCGTCGGTTGCGGCACCCTGATGCCCGGCGGCAACACGGGAGCGACCGATCTGGGGGACGCGGCCGCGGCCGGCCCCGGACCCGGCGTCTCCGAGGACTCGGTGAAGGTCGTCTTCGTGGCCGTCGACCTCGACGCGGTCAAGAAGGTGACCGGCTTCAACACTGCCTCCGTCGGTGACCAGAAGGCGCAGGTCCAGGCCCTCGAGGACTGGGTCAACGACAACGGCGGACTCCACGGCAAGAAGATGGACGCCGTCTTCCGGATGTACGACGCCCAGACCGACTCGCCGGCGGCCGAGGAGCAGCTCTGCAACAAGATCACCCAGGACGACCAGGCGTTCGCGGTCGTGATGACCGGGCAGTACCAGACCAACGCCCGTCCCTGCTACGCCGAGCGCGAGACGCTGGTGCTCGATGCCTCGCTCTACGCGATGAGCCAGGACTACTTCGACCAGTACTCGCCCTACCTCTGGACCGCGAGCTTCCCGGAGTACGAGGCATTCGTCCGCTCGTACGTGCAGGTGCTGTCGGAGCAGAAGTTCTTCGACGGCGAGGACGGCGTCGGTGTCGTCGCCGCCGACTCGCCGCTCAACCGGGACACGATCGACAAGCTCGCCGTACCACTGCTGAAGGACGCCGGGGTCAAGCCGGAGGTCTCGTGGGTCGACACCACCGACACCGGCACGCTCTTCGAGGGACTGACCCAGGCGGCGGTGACCTTCCGCAGCAAGGGGATCGACCGGGTGATGTTCCTCGGCGGATCGCGGCTCGCCAGCGTCTTCGCGAGCGTCGCCGCGACCCAGGACGGCTTCACCCCGCGCTACGGGATCTCGAGCTTCGACAACCCGACCTTCTTCGTGAACAACCCCGACACGATCCCCGCCGGCACGATGGACGGGATGGTCGGCATCGGGTTCCACCCGCCGCAGGACGTGCCCGACAAGGAGCTGAAGTTCCCCACCGGCAAGGCGGAGACCGGGTGCCTCGACATCTACTCGCAGGCCGACATCACCTTCAAGTCCCGCGAGTCCGCCCGGGTCGCGCTGCCCTACTGCGACGCCGTGCGCCTGCTCAAGCTGGGCGCCGACGGGATGGGCGCCGACGACTCCTTCAATGCCGGGGCCTGGGCGCAGGCCGTGGACCGTGACGGCGGCTCGTTCCAGACCGCGTCCGGCTTCGGCAACATGCTGGGTGACGGTGGGCGGGCGGCGCCCGGTGCCTACCGCGTGCTCAAGTACGACGAGGCCAAGGGCTACTTCGTCTACGAAGGACCCGAGGTGCCCTTTGATGACGAGTGACCGCGCTCCCGCGCTCGCCTGCGCGGGCATCCGCGCGTCGTACGGCCCGGTGCAGGTGCTGTTCGACGCCGGTCTCGTCGTCGAGCAGGGCGAGATGGTGGCGCTGCTCGGACCCAACGGGGTCGGCAAGAGCACGCTGCTCAAGGTGATCGGCGGCCTGCTGCGCCCCGACGCTGGGACCGTCAGCCTCAACGGCGTCGACGTCACCTCCCTGGCGACGCGCAAGCGGGTCGGGATGGGCCTGGTCCAGGTGGTCGGCCAGGCGACCTTCCCGTCGTTGAGCGTGGCCGAGAACCTCACCATGCACGGCTACACGAGCGGCAGCCGGAAGGGGACCAAGGAGGCCGTCGAGGCCGCCCTCGCGGTCTTCCCGCGGTTGAACGCCCGCCGCGACCAGCCCGCGTCCAACCTCTCCGGAGGCGAGCGGCAGATGCTGGCCCTGGCCAAGTCGATCGTGGTCGAGCCGAAGGTCCTGGTCATCGACGAGTTCTCGCTGGGGCTCGCGCCGGTGGTCGTCGGCGGCCTGATGGAGCTGGTCCGCCGGCTCAACGAGCGGGGGAGCGCGGTGCTGCTCGTCGAGCAGTCGGTCAACGTCGCGCTCTCGCTGGTCAACCGGGTCTACATGATGGAGAAGGGCGAGATCATCGCCGAGGAGACAGCAGCCGAGCTGGCGGCCGACCCCGAGCGCGTCCGGGCACTGATGCTCGGCGGCCACGTCGCGCCGACGGCGGAGGCGATGCCGCGATGATGGGCTTCGACTTCGGTCTCGACCGGCTGGTCATCGGCCTCTTCACCGGTCTGACGTACGGCATGCTGGCCGTGGGTCTGGTGCTGGTCTACCGCTCCAGCCGCTTCGTGAACTTCGCGCACGGCTCCGTCGGCGCCTTCGGGGCCTCGATGCTGGCCCTCTTCGTCGCCGACTGGGGCGCACCGTTCTGGGTCGCGTTCGTGTTCGCGATCATCGTGGGCGCGCTGCTGTCGGGCCTGATCGAGGTGCTCGTCGTGCGCCGTCTCGAGGGCAGGCCGAGCCTGGTCGGGATGATCGCCACGCTCGGGCTGTCCCAGCTCATCCTGGTGATGTCGCTGCTGATCAACAGCGACGGCGTCAGCGGGTTCACCTACCCCAAGCCCACCGGCCTGCCGACCTTCGAGATCCAGTCGCTGCCGATCGGCACGCCGTACGTCGCGATGCTCCTGCTCGCCCCGGTCCTGCTGGCCGTGCTCGGCTGGTTCCTGCGCCACCACCGGATGGGGATCGCCATCCGGGCCGCCGCCGACGACCCGGACACCGCACGTCTCGAGGGCATCCCGGCGCGCTGGATGGCCACCCTGGCCTGGTCGATGGCCGGTGGCATCGCAGCCTTCTCGGCGATCCTGGTGACGCCGACGACGGCCGGATCCGGCATGGAGGGCCTCGGCCCGGACCTGCTCCTCAAGGGTCTCGCCGGCGCCGTCATCGCCCGGATGTCGTCGATCCCGATCGCGATCGGGGCGTCGCTGGGCATCGGGGTGATCGAGCAGGTGCTGCTCTCCAACCCCGACACCCGAGGTCTCGTCACGGTCGTCATCGCGCTGATCATCGTGGTCGCGCTGCTGCGGCAGCCGGAGCTCGGCCGCTCCGGTCAGGACAAGGGCCGGTGGCGCCGTGTCGTGCTTCCACCGCTGCCCGAGGCCTACCGCAGCGTGCGCAGCATCGTCTGGCTCCCGCGGGTCTCCGTCGCCATCGGCATCGTGATCTCGGTCGGGCTGGCCTACGTGATCAGCAACGACACGGCCTCGGTGCTCACCCTGGTCGCGGGCTACACCCTGGTCGGGCTGAGCGTCGGTCTGCTGACCGGGGTCTCGGGCCAGCTGTCCCTCGGGCAGTTCGCGTACGCCGGGATCGCCGCCGCCGCGTCGGTCCACGTGGTGCAGTCGACCGGCAACTTCCTCCTCGGACTGCTGTGCGGCGTCGTCACCGCCGCCGTCGCCTCCGCCCTCGTCGGTATCCCGGCCATGAAGCTCAAGGGGCTCGCCCTCGCGGTCTCCACGCTGGCCTTCGCGCTGGCGACCTCGACCTGGCTGCTGCGCCAGGAGCTCTTCCTCGGTGACGGCGTCTCCCCGGCCAAGCCGACCTGGTGGAACTACCCGCTCGAGTACGCCGTCGACTACTACCTCTTCGCGCTGCTGACGCTCTGCATCGGCCTGTGGGTGACCAACAACCTGCGCCACGGCGGCTTCGGCCGGATGGTGCAGGCGCTGCGCGACAACGAGCACGCGGCGCGCGCCTTCACGGTGCCCAACCGGCTGCGGATGATGCAGCTCTACGCCGTCTCCGGCGCGCTGGCCGGCCTCGGCGGCATCGTGATCGGGCACGGCCAGTCGCAGCTGACGGTCAACTCGTTCCCGGCCGACGCCAGCATCGACGTCGTCGCCGTCACCGTCATCGGTGGTCTCACGGTGACGCTCGGCCCGCTCATCGGCGCCCTGATCATCATCGGCCTGCCCGCCCTGACCGGGATGGGGATGGTCGGTCAGGCCGTGCTCGCCGTGGCCTGGCTGCTCGTCGTGATCTTCCTGCCCGACGGGCTCGGCGGCATCCTCGTGCGGGGCCGGGACCTCCTGTACGACGCCCTCGCCCGGCGTCAGGGCATCGACCCGCTGCGCGAGCGGCACGGCGTCGTCGAATCGTCGGGGCAGGCCTCCTCGCCGCTGCACGAGAAGCCCCGACTCGAGGGACTGGTGGCCCGGATCGCCCCGGAGAGCCTGTCCCGCGGTCCGATCCTCGTGGTCGACGGGGTGTCGCGTCGCTTCGGTGGTGTGGTCGCCGTCGACACCGTCTCGTTCGAGGTCGCCCAGGGCGAGATCCTGGGCGTGATCGGACCCAACGGCGCCGGCAAGACGACCTGCTTCGAGATCGTCGCCGGCTTCACCAAGCCCGACCGCGGCCGGATCTTCTTCGACGGCATCGACCTGACCGCAGCGACGCCTGAGCAGCGAGCGCGCGAGGGCCTGGTGCGCTCGTTCCAGGACGCCGCGCTCTTCCCGACCCTGACCGTGCACGAGACGCTGATGGTGGCCCAGGAGCGGGCCGAGCCGACCGGCCTGTGGACCTCGGCGCTCGGTATCCGTTCCGCGGAGCGGGACAAGGCGATGGCTGCCGACGAGGTGCTGGAGCGGATGCGGCTGACCCGCCACGCCCGGCACGCCGTCGGGGAGCTGTCGACGGGCACCCGACGCGTCGTCGAGCTGGCGTGCCTGCTGACCCTCGAGCCCCGCGTGCTCCTGCTCGACGAGCCGTCGGCCGGCATCGCGCAGAGCGAGAGCGACGCGCTCGGTGACCTGCTGCTCGCCATCCGCGAGGAGGTCGGCACGACCATGGTCGTCATCGAGCACGACCTGCCGCTGCTGTCGCGGCTGTCGGACCGGATGCTCGCGATGAACCTCGGCCGCGTCATCGCCTCGGGCACGCCCGACCAGGTGCGCACCGACCCCGCCGTCGTCACGTCGTACCTCGGTGCCGACCAGGCCGCCATCCACCGCTCGGGGCTGCGCCTCGCGACCGAGCCCGCCCTACCCGCCCCTGAACCGCTGGCTCCCCGAGTCCAGCCCGTGACTAGTCGATGACCAACCCGGAGGAGATCGACGTGAGAAGACGAGTGGCCCTGCTGTCCCGAGGCCTCGCCGCTGCTGCCGCCCTGCTGGTGGTGCTGGTGACCGCACCACCCAGCTTCGCCGCACCCACGCTGAGCGTGAGTGCGACGACGGGCCTGACGGACGGCCAGACGCTGACGATCTCCGGATCGGGCTTCGACCCGAACCTCAGCAGCATCGCCATCGGCCAGTGCACGGCGGACTACGTCGGACCGGCCGACTGCAACACCAGCGGTGGGGCGACCTTCAAGAACGCCGACGCCAGCGGTGCGGTCTCGAGCTTCACCATCGTGGTCAAGGAGAAGTTCGGGTCGGTCGACTGCACGACGGAGAAGTGCGTCATCGCCGCCGGACCGCTGCCGACCGCCGCCGACGCCGCGACCGTCGAGAAGAACACCTACGTCGTGCCGATCACCTTCGGGGCGCCGGCCGCCGCACCGGCCGCGACCACCGCGGCGCCGGCGGCGACGACCACCGCCACCGCCCCCAGCACGCTGCCGAAGACGGGCGCCGGTGACTCCGTCCCCGTGCTGCTCCTCGGTGCCTCAGCGCTGCTCGCGGCCGGGATCGGCGTGATGCTGCTCGTGCCCGGTCGCCGTCGCGGGGACCTCGGCTGATGCGGGCCGCGAGCAGGCTCGCGCGGCTTCGCCACCCGCTGGCCGCCGTCCTCGGCACCGCCGGGATCGTCGTCGGCTCCGTCGCGGCGATGGGCTCACCGGCGGAGGCCGCCGGCGACGAGCTCGTCGGCACGGTCAGTCTCGACTGCGAGACGAAGGTGGGGGCCAACACCAATCCCTTCACCTGGAGCGACGCACAGATCACCCTGTCGGCAGTCAGGCCGGCCGCGTCGACGTTGGTCACCGTCTCGGCGCAGGTCAGTGACATGCCGGGCATCGCGCCCGTGGAGATGATGGGATTCAAGGGCACGAGTCAGCTCGTGCTCTCCCTCGGTGGAGCCGCAACGACGCTCAAGGGCAGCGGAAGTATCACGAACAACGGACCGAAGGAGCCGGTGCCCGTCCCGGACCTCACGGCCACGCTGACCTCGAACGAGGCCACGCTCGCGGCGCAGGTGACGAGCTTCCAGCTCATCGTGTCCGGGATCGTCACCGACTGCACCGCAGATGAGTCCGCGGTGCTGGGCGACCTGACCATCGTCGAGGGCACGCCGCCGACGCCGACTCCCACCCCGACGACCACGACCAGTGCGACGGCCACGCCGAGCGCTTCCGCGTCGGCGACGGCGCCGGCGTCCGACGAGGGCACGCCGGCGGAGGGCACGGTCAAGTTCGCGTGCGTCCTCACGATCGGCAGCACGTTCGACTATCCGGCCGAGATCTCGGTCAGCGGCTACCGCGAGGACGAGGGCGACGACGTCTCGCTGGTGGCCACGATGAGCGACCTGCCGGGCATCGCCCCGGTGCTGATCGACGGACCCATGGACTTCACGCTCGATGCCGAGGTCGGTGGCGAGGACGTCACCCTGACGAGCACCGGTGACGTGACGGCGCAGCCGAACGAAGCGGTCCCGGTCACGGATCTCACCGGCGAGGTCGGGGCCGAGGGGGACGAGATGGAGGTCCTCATCAACAGGTTCACCTTCGACTTCCCCAGTGGCGGCGTCGGCGCCGAGTGCACGGCGAAGGCGGTGTCGATCGGGACCATGAAGGTGGGCTCGGAGCCGATCGAGGAGGCCCTCCCGGCCGTCTCGGCTGACGACCCCGGCGCGGCCAGCACCCTGCCGAAGACCGGAAGCGGCGACTCGATGCCGGTCATCGCACTCTGGGCCCTGGCCCTCACACTGCTCGGAGTGGCCGGTCTGCTGTGCGTGCCGCAGGCCCGCGGGAAGAGCTAGCTGACTCCACCGCGCCAGACGGCGAAGGGCCCCCGCGACCAGGTCGCGGGGGCCCTTCTCCGTTTGGGTGCTGGCTCAGTCCTGAACGGCCTGCGCGAGCGTGACGCCGTCGTACGACCGGCCGGCCACGAAGCCGCTGTCGGCCAGGCGGGCGACCGAGATCGGCCGGGACGGTGCAGCGATCTCGTCCCGGTAGACCAGGGGCGGAAGGTCCTGGGCGGCGGAGATCGCGTCGAACAGCGCCTGGTTGGTCGGTGGCACCTGGGCGTGCGTCAGGTTGTGGATGCCGGTGATCCGGGTCTCGAGGGCGTGCACGATCGCGTCGGCGGCGTCCTCGACCGCGAGCCGGTAGAACAGCGCGTCGGCGCTGAACGGCACCGAGCCGCCGAGGTACTGGTGGGCCATGCCGATCTTGGCCTCGATGGGCGGGTCCTCGGCGCCGAAGATGTCGCCGCAGCGGAACACGACCGCCCGCTCGTCGGTCCCGTCGAGGTAGACCTTCTCCATCGCCAGGAACATCGTCGGGCTCGGGTCGGTGGAGTCGGTGACGGGGGAGTCCTCGGTGACCTCCGGCAGGTGGTCGGAGGCGTTGCCGTAGACCGAGAGCGAGGAGAGTGCGACGACGTACGGCGCGTCTCCGGCGTCGTCGACGCCCGCGCTCATGACCGACTCGGCGGTGTCCACCAGGATCTCGCGGTAGCTCGCCGCCCGGTCCTCGGGCGTCATCGCCCGTTGCGCGGACGGCCCGGCGGCGACGACGACCGCGTCGCGGCCCGCCATCGCGGCCCGCACGGCGTCGCGGTCGCTGCCCCGCAGCACGAGCACCTCGTCGAACTGCTCGCGCAGCCCGTCGACCTTGCCGGGCGTCGTCGTGGTGCAGGCGACCTCGTGGCCGAGTGCGCGCAGCCGGGCACCGACCTCGGTGCCGACGAGGCCGGCGCCGATCACGAGCACGTTCAGCCGGGAGCCGGTCATGCCCGACCGTCCAGCTCGGCGATCTGGCCGAGGCCGGCGCGGGTCGCCACGAGCTCGTCGACCCGCTCGGCGCCCAGGAACCGCTTCGACAGCTCGTTCATCGGGTCCTTCGTGTAGCCGTAGGTGCGCACCAGGTGGTCGCGCTGACGCAGGGCGGCGCGCTCCTCGAGCGGCACCGGCTGCGCGTCGGCGACCCAGCCGAGCCAGGTGTCGACCCGGTCGCGGACCGCCTCGCGGAACACCTCGACTGCCTCGGTGTGATCGCAGTTGGCCATGTAGGAGTTCGCGATCGGCGAGTTGAACGCTCGCATGTACGTCCCGTGGCTGACCGACCAGATGAAACGGTCGTCGCCGCGGAGCGCGAGCCACTTCTCGTTCTGCGGCTCGAAGTAGCGGTTGAGGTAGTCGAGGTCGGTCATCGGGTCGCGGCGCGGGACCACGTCGCTGAAGTGGAAGACATTCGGGACGGTGCCGAACACGAGGACCAGGTGGGGCACGTCGATGTGAGGGCCGAGCCAGACCTGGAGGTTCATGTCCAGGATCGAGGCCTTGCGGTTGCCGATCCACGAGTGGACCAGCCACTCGACGCCGTTGTCCGGGTCACCGACGTACGGGTTGAGGGAGCCCTCGTAGCCGCCGTCGTCGGAGGTCCAGTACTCGAGGTCGGCGCCGGACGCGTGCGGGTGCACCTCGAGCGCGGCGGTGATCTTGTCCTTCGCCTCGCTCAGGATGCCCCACAGCGCCGCCCACAGCTCGGAGCGGTCGACATCGGGGGCCTCGGCCAGGAACTCGTGGATCGTCTTCGTCTGTGTGCTGCTCGTCATGGCTTCACGCTACAGATATATGATCTATGTTGTCACTAGAACGCCCGTCACCGAGGGTGGGAATCAGAGGAGGTATGCCGTGATCGTGGTCGTCAGTCAGGCCTGGACCAAGCCGGGCGAGGAGCACGCCGCGGCGTACATCGCGCTGTCCGGCGAGTTCGGCCGGTTCTTCCGCGACCACCCGGGCTACCGGGGTCGCCGCCTGGTCCGCGGCGTCGAGGACCCGACGCACTTCACCCACCTGCGCTACTTCGAGTCCGTCGCGGACTACGAGGAGTGCACGCGGAAGCCGGGCTACGAGGACCACCTGTACGCGATGTACGAGCACCTCAAGCCGTACGAGTCCTATCCGCGCGAGTACCTCGAGGTCGTCCTCGACGAACCCGGCTACGACGCCTCATGAGCACCTTCGTCCTCGTCCACGGTGCGTTCCGGGGTGGCTGGTCCTGGGATCGGGTCCGCCCGCTCCTGGTCGACGCCGGTCACGACGTGCACGTCCCCACCCTCAGCACGACGGCCTCCGGACTGCGCGTCTGGGCGGACGAGGTCGTCGAGGTGCTCGAGGCCCACGACCTCACCGACGTGGTGCTGGTCGGCCACAGCCAGGGCGGCGTCGTCGTGCGCGAGGTCGCCGTGCGCGTGCCCGCGCGCCTGCGCCGGCTCGTCTACCTCGACGCGGCTGTGCCCGACCCCGGCGAGCGTGCCGTCGACGTGGCGACCGCGCCGCCGGACGCCGCGCTGCTGCCGCCCCGCGAGACCCTGGTCCCGGCCCGACCGCTCACCGCCGGCGGCGATCTGGACGACGTCACCGCGGCCTGGGTCAACGCGCGGCTGGTGCCGACGCCGTTCGCCCCGTCGCTCGACCCGGTCTCGGACGTCGAGCCCACCGTCCCCGCGACGTACGCCTTCTTCTCCGAGACCCCCGCCGGCTACCCCAGCGGCACCACGCGGTCTCGACTCGACGAGCGTGGGACGTCCTACGTTGTGATCGACGGCGGCCACGACGCGCCGCTGACCCGACCCGACGCGGTCGCGGAGCTGCTGCTCCGCGCCGCGACCACCGATAGCACTGAGGAGACAACAGCGTGAGTGTGCAGCCTGGCTGGCAGGGACGGTTCTTCGAGGACTTCACCGTCGGCGACATCTACCAGCACCCCCTCGGACGGACCGTGAGCGAGGCCGACAACACCTGGTTCTCGCTGCTGACGATGAACACCAACCAGATGCACTTCAACGCGGAGTACGCCGGCCGCTCGGAGTTCAAGAAGCCGCTGGTGGTCTCGACGCTGACGGTCGCGATCGCGGTCGGCCAGAGCGTCACCGACCTGACCCAGAACGCGTTCGCCAACCTCGGCTGGGACGACATCAAGATGACGCACCCGGTCTTCGCCGGGGACACGCTCTACAGCGAGTCGATCGTGCTGGAGAAGCGTGAGTCCTCGTCGCGCCCGCACGCCGGCATCGTCACGGTGCGCACCCGCACCCTCAACCAGGACGGCAAGGAGGTGTGCTCCTTCAAGCGCACCTTCTACGTCTACAAGCACGGCGCCGAGCAGCTCGAGGGGATCTTCCCCGAGGGCGAGCAGCCGCTGACCACGGAGGACTGAGGTGGCGCTGCGGATCACCTACGGCCCCTGGGGGGAGACGCTCGGCGAGCTCGCCGACGCCGCCCGCGCGGCCGAGGACGCCGGGGCAGAGGTCGTCTGGGTGCCCGAGCTGCACCGGGGCGCGACCACGTCGGCGGCGGCGATCGCTGGGACGACGAGCACGACGAAGGTCGGCACCGCCATCGCGCTGGCCTTCACCCGCAGCCCGATGGTGACCGCCCTCGAGGCCCTGGACCTCGACGAGATGTCGAACGGGCGCTTCGTGCTCGGGCTCGGCACCGGCGTACGCCGGCTCAACGAGGACTGGCACAACGCCCAGTGGGGCAAGCCGGTCACCCACCTGCGCGAGACGGTCCGCGACATCCGGGCCTTCTGGGCCGGGTGCACCACGGGTGAGCCGATCGACCTCGACGGCGAGCACGAGCCGATGCACATCCGTGGCTACCGCCGCCCCTACCCGGTGCTGCGCAGCGACATCCCGATCTACCTGGCCGCGATGGGGCCGGCTCTGACCCGGCTGACCGGCGAGATCGCCGACGGCTGGATCTCCCACGAGCTCTCCTCGCCCGAGCACCTGCGCGCGCAGATCCTGCCCGAGATCGAGGCCGGCATCGCGCGCGTCGAGGGCCGGACCCGCGCCGACATCGACCTGGTCACCTCGGTCTGCTGCTCGGTCGACGCCGATCCGGCGATCGCGCGTCGTCGTACGGCCGGCATGGTCGGCTTCTACGCGAGCGTGCGCACGTACGCCGAGTTCTTCGCCTTCCACGACCTCGCCGCCGAGCAGGAGGCGGTGGTCGAGGCCTTCCGCAGCGGCCGCGGCGCGGCCGGGCTGGCCGACGCCGTCGACGACCGGATGATCGACGCGCTGACGCTCTCGGGCACCCGCGACCGGGTCGTCGAGCGCGTGGCCGCCTACGGCGAGGTCGCCGACAGCATCAAGCTCACCCCGCCCACCCACGGTCTCACGCCCGCTGAGATCCGGGTGGCCCAGAAGGAAGTCATCGCGTTGATCGCAGAACTCACCGGGCTCAGCCAGATCGGCGGGCGACGATGAAGCCGCTCGAGGACATCCGCATCGTCGCCGTCGAGCAGTACGGCGCCGGCCCGTTCGGCAGCGTCCACCTGGCCGATCTCGGGGCCGAGGTCATCAAGATCGAGGACCCGCGGGTCGGCGGCGACGTGGGTCGCTACGTCCCGCCGTACGCCGAGGGCGAGGACTCGCTCTTCTTCGAGGCCTTCAACCGGAACAAGTCCAGCCTGTCGCTCGACCTGGCGACCACGGCCGGCCGGGCGGTCTTCGAGGACCTGGTCGCGGTCAGCGACGCGGTCTACAGCAACCTCCGTGGCGATGTGCCGGCCAAGATCAAGATCACCTACGACGACCTCAAGCACCTCAACCCCGCCATCGTCTGCTGCTCCCTGACCGGCTTCGGCATGACGGGTCCGCGCTCGAAGGAGCCCGGCTACGACTACGTGCTCCAGGCCCTGGCCGGCTGGATGGACCTGACCGGCGACCCCGAGGGCCCACCCACCAAGTCCGGCCTGTCGATGGTGGACTACAGCGGCGGCTTCGTCGCCGCGATCTCGCTGCTCGCAGGCATCCACGCCGCGCGCCGCGACGGGATCGGGATGGACTGCGACGTCAGCCTCTACGACACCGCGATGGGCCTGCTGACCTACCCGGCCACCTGGCACCTCAACGCCGGCTTCACCCCGGTCCGCACCCGCCACTCCGCGCACCCGTCGCTGGTGCCGTTCCAGGCCTTCGAGGCCAAGGACGGCTGGATGGTCGTGGGCTGCGCCAAGGAGAAGTTCTGGCAGCGGCTGACGGTCGTCATCGAGCGGCCGGAGTGGGCCGCCGACCCGCGCTTCGAGACCTTCGCCGACCGCGACCGCAACCGCGACGTGCTGCTGCCGCTGCTCGAGGAGATCTTCGCCCAGCGGACCGTGGCCGAGTGGGTCGAGCCGCTGCGGGCCGCCGCCGTGCCGACGGCGCCGATCAACGATGTCGCCTCGGCCCTGACCGAGCCGCACACCATCGCCCGGGACCTGCTGGTCGAGACCGAGCACCCGCGCTACGGCACGGTCCGCCAGGTCGCCTCGCCGGTGCGGGTCGGCTCCGAGCTGCCGACGTACCGTCGCGCACCCCTGCGCAACGAGGACGCCGGCCGGATCCTCGGCGAGATGCTGGGCTACGACTCCGCCGCGATCGCCGACCTCGGGGACCGGGGCGCCTTCGGGGACGTGTCAGTGCCGTGACGGTGACCTCCGACCTCGCAGCGTGGGCCCTCGGCCTGCGCCGTGACAGTCTGTCCGATTCCCACGTGCCCGACGAGGTGGTGGCGGCCGCCGGGCGCCACCTGCTCGACGGGCTCGGGTACGGCGGTCGCGGCCGCCCGTCGGGGGCTGGCCGGGCCGGCCCTGACCGTGGCGGCGGGCCTCGGCGGTCCGCCGGAGGCGACCCTGCTCGGCCGCGGCGTACGCGTCTCGGCCCCGGCCGCCGCGTTGGCGACCGGCACGCTGGTGCATGCCCTGGACTTCGACGACACCCACGCCGGCGGGCTCGTGCACGCGACCGCCGTCGTGCTGCCGGCGGTGCTCGCCGTCGGTGAGGAGGTCGGCGCGACCGGCGAGGAGGCCGTGCTCGCCGCGGTCGCGGGCTTCGAGGCGGTCTGCCGGATCGCCGGCGCCGCGCCCCACGCCTTCCACCAGCGCGGCCTGCACGCCACCCACGCCTGCGGCGTCTTCGCCGCGGCCCTGGTTGCCGCGCGGCTGCTGCGGCTCACCGAGGCGCAGACCGTCGACGCGCTCGGGATCGCCGGCAGCTCGGCCGGGGGACTGCTGGAGTTCCTCGCGACCGGGTCGTCCACCAAGCAGCTGCACCCCGGTCTGGCCTCCCACGCCGGCATCCTGGCCGCGCGGCTCGCCGCCGCCGGCGCCGACGGACCGGACTCCGTGCTCGAGGGAGGCCGCGGGTTCTACGCGGCGCTCGCCGATGGGCACGCCGATCCCGCCCTGGTGACCGCCGACCTGGGGGTCCGGTGGGAGACGACCCGGATCACGCTCAAGCCCTACCCGGCCTGCCAGCTGATGCATGCCGCGCTCGACGCCGCGCTCCAGACCCTGCCCGACGGACCGCTCCCGCCGTCACAGGTCCGGTCGGTCACCGTCGAGGTCCACCCCGACAGCGCCGCGATCGTCTGCGAGCCCGACAAGGTCGTGCCGCGCACGGCGTACGACGCCAAGTTCTCGCTTCCGTGGAGCCTGGCCGCGCTGCTGACCGACGGCCAGGTCACCGTCGACACCTACGCGGCCGGCTCGCTGGGCCGGCCGGCGCTCGCCGACCTGGCCACCCGGGTGCGGGTCGATCGAGGTGCCCGACCCCCGGGTCGCTGCCGACGCCGGCAGCCGGGTGGAGGTGGTGCTCGTCAACGGCGAGGTCCGCACGGGCACGGTCGAGCGGAGCGCCGCCGCCTCGCTGACCACCAAGCTCACCGGCAACGTCGGTGGCGCCGAGCCTGCGGCCGCCCTGGCCGCGGCCGTCGACGGACTCGCCACCGCTCCCGACCTGACCGCCCTGATCACGCTGGCCGACCGGCTGGCCCGCCCGGAGGATCCCGCATGAGCACCGTCGAGTACATCACCGTCGCCGCGCTGGAGCAGTACGACGAGCTCCGCACCACCGACGGCCCGGTCACCACGATCGTGGTCGAGTCGCTGCCCGACGGCTCGTCGTACCGCTCCGAGGTCGGCGCCCCGCCTGTCGGGGCCGGTGCGGTCGTGCTGCCGACGGTGCTGCCGGTCGACGCCAGCGGCGAGGTCGTGCACGAGGGCGACTTCGTCGGGCAGTACGCGTGGTGCCTCGACGAGGCCGGCCGCCGGCTGGAGGCCCTCGGGCTCTCGCTCGACCACGCTGTCACGACGTTCGACTACAGCACCCCGGAGACCCGCGACGTCTACCGGCGTACGCACCGCGAGCGGAAGAACCGGCTCGGTGGCGCGGGTGTCTTCCCGGGCGCAGGCGGCATCCTGATGTCGCGGCTGCACCGGCCCGGCGTGCTCGTCGCGCTCGACCTCACGGCGTCGCGGCTGCCGCTGAAGGCGGTCAACCCCGGCTGGACCCGCTACGACACGCTCACCTACACGCCGGGTGTGCTCGCCGGCGACACCCTCTACATGAGCGGCTTCGCGGCCCTCGACATGGAGACCCAGGAGGCGCTCTTCCCGGGCGACTCGGCGGCCCAGTCGGAGGCGACGTACGCCGCCGTGCAGGAGGTGCTCGACGAGGCCGGCGCGTCCGCGGACCAGCTGGTGCACGTGCTCGAGTACGTCTGCCCCGACGGCGACGGGCCTGAGATCGCGGCCGCGCGGGAGCGTCGGTTCCCCGGCGCCAAGGCGTCGGTCGCCGGGTGTGCCGGGCTGCTGCGACCGGAGTTCCTCTTCGAGGTCTTCCCGACGGCGGTGATCGCGTGAGTCTGCTGACCGACGAGGTGCGTGCGCTCGAGGGCCGCACCGCCGTCTACACCGCACCCGAGCCGATGGGGGCGGCCGCAGGGCGGTACTTCGGGCTCGCCGTCGGTGACCTCAATCCGCTCTACTCGGACGCTTCCTACGCCCGGGAGCAGGGACTCGCGGGGGTGACGGCGCCGCTGACGCTGGTCTGCGAGACCAACCAGTACGCCGGGCTGCCGATGGACCACGAGGGGTACGCCGGGCACACCTGGGGCCTCGACATCCCCGGCACCCGACAGGTCCGGGGCGGCAACAAGTACACCTTCCACCGCCGGATCCGGCCCGAGGACGTCATCACGGCGACCTGGCGGATCACCTCGGTGACGTCCAAGGTGACCGGTTCCGGTAGCGAGATGCTCATCATCGGCTCGACCGCGACGTACACCAACCAGGACGACGAGCTGCTCGCCGAGAACGCCGAGACCATCATCTTCGTCGGGCTGACATGACCATCGCTGTGGGCGACACCGTGCCCGTGCTCGAGCGCACCATCGGACTGACCGACATGGTGGCGTACGCCGGCGCCACCTGGGACTGGCACAAGCTGCACTACGACGCGGCGTACGTCGCCGAGAAGAAGCTGCCCGGCCCGATCGTCGACGGCCAGGTCTACGGCGCGCTGCTGGTCGAGATGCTGCAGGACTGGCTGGGGCCGCAGTCGTTCGTGCACGAGCTGGAGTTCACCTTCCGCAACCTGGTCTTCGCGGGCGAGACGTTGCGCTGCGGCGGCGTCGTGACGTCGGTCGACGCCGAGCGACCTGACCGTCGAGATGACCGTCGTCGTGGTGGCCGAGGACGGCGCCGACGGGCGTGCCGCGGCGGCGCCGTGCCGCGCCGTCGTACTCCTGGGTCGGCCGGACGGGCCGGGTGCCTCGTGACGACGCCACACCGCCCCCAGAGGCTCCACTGTTCAGGCGTTCCCCTCACTTCTCGGCTGTTGCAACGCCTGAGAACTGAGGGGATCCCCGGTGAACCGGTGATTCCTGCACGGAGGCGGAGCCGATGACCACCGGAGTCGCCATCGTCGGCGCAGCCGAGTCCGACCTGGGCGTGACCGGGCGCTCGATCCTGGGCCTGCAGACCCAGGCGGTGACGCGTGCCCTCGCCGACGCAGGGCTGACGCTGGCCGACGTCGACGGGATCGCCACCACCGGGGTCGGCCGGTTCTCGGCGACCCAGCTCGCCGACCACCTCGGCGTCGTACCCCGCTGGACCGACTCGACCTTCGCCGGCGGCAGCGCCTTCGAGATGTTCGTCGCCCGCGCGACCCAGGCGATCCGCGACGGGCAGTGCACCACCGTCGTGATCTCGTTCGCCTCCAACCAGCGCTCGGCCCGCTCGCGCCGACTCGGCGGGGTCTTCGAGCCGTGGGTGCCCGAGGCGCAGTTCGACGAGCCGTACGACCCGCTCTACCCGGCGTCGTACTACGCGATGGCGGCCCAGGCCTACCTGCACCGCTACGGCGGCAGCCGCGACCAGCTCGCCGAGATCGCCGTCGCCGCGCGGGAGTGGGCGCTGCTCAACCCGGCGGCGTTCCGCCACGAGGCCGGACCGCTCACCGTCGCCGACGTCGTCGACGCACCGATGGTGTCGAGCCCGCTGACCGTCGCCGACTGCTGCCTGGTCACCGACGGCGGGGGAGCGGTGGTCCTGACCTCGCTCGAACGCGCCCGCGACCTGCGCCGTACGCCGGTCGAGGTGCTCGGCTACGGCGAGCGCACCACCCACACCTCGTTCACGACGGTCGACGACCTGGCCGTGTCGGGCGCAGCCGGCGCAGGGGCCGACGCCTTCGCCCGCGCCGGGATCACCACCGCCGACGTCGACGTGCTCGAGGTCTACGACTCCTTCACGATCACCGCCGCCCTGAGCATCGAGGGCCTCGGCTTCTGCGGCCCCGGCGAGGTGCTCGACTACATCGCCGACGGCCGGATCCGCCCGGGCGGCGCGCTGCCGGTCAACACCAACGGCGGCGGGCTCTCCTACTGCCACCCCGGTCAGTACGGCGTCCTGCTGCTGGTCGAGGCCGTCCGGCAGCTGCGCGGCGAGGCCGGTGCCCGCCAGGTCGCCGGCGCCGAGGTCGCGGTCGCGCACGGCACCGGCGGCATCCTGTCCACGCACGCCACCGTCGTCCTGGGAGTGGACCGATGACCTGGATCCCTGCGGAGGTGCCGCCCGCCGACGAGATGACCGGCGACTGGTGGGACGCCACCCGCGAGCACCGGCTGACCGTCCAGGCCTGCGCGGCCTGCGACCACGTGCAGCACCCGCCCCGCGCACACTGCACCGGCTGCGGCGACACCGAGCAGCCTCGCAGCGCGACGTCGCCGGGGCCGGCATCGTCGACACGTTCACCGTGGTGCACCGCGCGCCGCGGGCCGACGCGACGCCGCCGTACGTCGTCGCCCGGGTGCGCCTGGCCGAAGGCCCGGTCCTCCTGACCCGGCTCCCTGACCGCGACTGGACGATCGGCGACCCCGTCGCCGTCGCCTGGGTCGACCTGCCCGACGGGCGCGCGCTGCCCGTCTTCCACCCCGCCACCACCGAGGAGACCTCATGAAGTTCGAGCTCGACGAGGACCAGCGAGAGTTCAAGTCGCTCCTGCGCACGTTCGTCGACAAGGAGATCGTGCCGGTCGCCCGCGAGTGGGAGCAGGCCGGCCGCTACCCGACCGAGATCGTGGACGGCATGGCCGACATGGGCCTGTTCGGCATCACCGTGCCCGAGGAGTACGGCGGGCTCGACCTCGACCCGGTCTCCTTCGCGCTGGTCTTCGAGGAGATCGCGCGCGGCTGGATGGGCATCGCCGGCATCCTCGGCAGCCACTCGCTGGCCTGCCGCCTGATCGCGATGCACGGGACCGAGGAGCAGAAGCAGAAGTACCTGCCCGAGCTCGCCACCGGTGAGCGGCGCAGCGGCATCGGCCTCACCGAGCCCGACGCGGGCACCGATCTCCAGGGCATCCGCACGACGGCCCGGCTCGACGGCGATCACTACGTCGTCAACGGCGCGAAGATGTGGATCACCAACGCCCGCTACGCGAGCCCGCTGCCGGTGCTGGTCAAGACCGACCCGGGTGCGTCGCCCGCCCATCGCGGCATGAGCGTGCTGCTGATCGAGGCGGACACCCCCGGCTACGAGGTCACCAAGGACATCCCGAAGCTCGGCTACAAGGGCACCGAGTCCTGCGAGATCTCGCTGACCGACGTCCGGGTGCCGGTCTCGCAGCTGGTCGGTGGCGTCGAGGGTCGCGGCATGCAGCAGGTGCTGTCGGCGCTGGAGTGGGGACGGGTCAACATCGCCGCCCGCTCGGTGGGCATCGCCCAGCGCGCGCACGACGAGGCGCTCTCGTACGCCAAGCAGCGCAAGGCGTTCGGCCAGCCGATCGCGGAGTTCCAGGCGATCCAGCTCAAGCTCGGCGAGCTCGGCACCCAGGTGCAGGCGGCCCGGCTGATGGCCTACTGGGCCGCCGACGCGGTGCGCAACGGTCGCGCCGACGGCGCGACCGGGATGGCGAAGATCTTCTGCTCCGAGGTCGCGCTCCAGGCGGCCATCGACTCGATGAAGGTCCACGGTGGCTACGGCTACTCGACGGAGTTCGAGGTCGAGCGGCTCTACCGGGACTCGATCCTGATGAGCATCGGTGAGGGCACCAACGACATCCTGCGCACCGTCGTCGCGAAGTCGCTGATCAAGGGAGAGACCGTTGTTTCCTGACCTGACCCCCGAGTGGATCTCCCGCTCCGCGCTCTACGTCCCTGGCGACGACGAGGGCAAGCTGGGCCGCATCCTCGAGCGCGGCGCTGACGAGGTGATCATCGACCTCGAGGACGCGGTCGCGCCGAAGGCGAAGGACCGCGCCCGCGAGACGGTCCGCATCTGGCTGCACGACCTGCCGGTCCTGGACAGCGTCGCCGTGTGGGTGCGGGTCAACCCCGGTGCGCTGCGGGAGGACGACGTCCGCGCCGTCGCCGAGGCCCCGGCCCTGACCGGCTTCGTCGTCGCCAAGACCGAGACCGTCGACGAGCTCGTCGACCTCGACAAGCTGCTGGGATCGCTGGGATCCAAGGCTGCCGTGGTGCCGCTGCTGGAGAGCGCACGCGCGGTGCTGCGGGCCTCGGAGCTCGCCCGGGCACCGCGGGTGCAGCGGCTCCAGATCGGCGAGGCCGACCTGCGCGCCGACGTCGGGATCACCCCCGGTCCGGACGAGCGCGAGCTGCTCTACGCCCGCTCGCACGTCGTGATGGCCTCCGCCGCCGCCGGCATCAAGCCCCCGATCGCGCCGGTGTCGACGAACTTCCGCGACCTCGAGGCCTTCCGGGAGTCGACCCGCGAGCTGGCCCGGCTCGGGTTCGTCGGTCGCGCCTGCATCCACCCCGGCCAGGTCGCCGTCGCCAACGAGGTCTTCACCCCGACCAACGACGAGGTCGAAGCCGCCCGTCGACTCGTGGGTCGCTGGGAGTTCGCCGGTGCCGGTGTGGCCGTCGACGACGACGGACGTTTCGTGGACGAGGCCGTCGTACGCCAGGCGCGGCTCACCCTGGCCCGCGCCCGCTGACCACCCATTCCTTTGTGAGGAGCACAGAATGACCAACGCAGTTGTCACCGGCAGCACCAAGGGGATCGGCTTCGCCCTCGCGCGCGAGCTCGTCCGGCGCGGCCACAGCGTCGCCGTCTCGGGGCGCACCCAGGAGGCCGTCGACGAGGCGGTCGGCAAGCTGTCACCTGAGGCGGCTGAGGGTGGCCAGGTGATCGGTGTCCCCACCGACGTCACCGACCCCGACCAGGTGCAGGCCCTCTGGGACGCGGCCGCGTCCGCCTTCGGCTCTGTCGAGCTGTGGGTCAACAACGCCGGCGTCGCGTTCACCAACCGCACGATCCTCGAGACGACCTTCGACGAGGTCTCGACGATGGTCGGCACCAACATGCTCGGCACGATCAACGGCTCCCAGGTCGCCGTGCGTGGGATGACGGCGGCCGGACGGGGCCAGGTCTTCAACGTCCTCGGTGGCGGGAGTGACGGCTCGGTGCGACCCGGCATGGGCGTCTACTCGACGACCAAGCGCGGCCTCGACATGTTCACCCGGGCCCTGGTCAAGGAGGTCGACGGCACGCCGGTCCGTGTGGGCCAGGTCCGCCCCGGCATCCTGATCACCGACGGCTGGCTGCGCGAGGCCGCGAGCCACCCCGAGGCGGTCTCCAGCCAGCGCAAGATGGTGAACATCCTCAGCGACCACGTGGACGACGTCGCGCCGTACCTCGTCGAGAAGATGCTCGCGAGCACGAAGAACGGCGACGCGATCGCCTGGCTCACCAACGGCCGGATGATGAAGAAGTTCCTGCGTGGGGGCAAGGACGACAAGCTCGCCCGCTACGGCCTCTGACAGCCCGCCGCGTCAGCCGAGCTCGACGACGACCTTGCCGAGGTTGCGCCCGCTCATGAGCCGCGCGAACGCCGTCGGCGCCAGGTCGAGCCCGAGGTAGCGGTCCTCCACGGCGACGAGCTCGCCGGCGGCGAGCAGCGCACCGACCCGCTCGGCGTGCTCGGGGGCCAGGTCGGCGTGGTCGTAGACGACCATGCCCAGTACTTCGGCCCGCGCTGCCATCACGGCGCCGGCGCGAAGCCGCGTCGGGGCGCTGCCGTTGTGCTGGTCCATCAGCCCGCAGAGAGACACCCGGGCGCCGACCGCGAGCTGCTCCATCGCGACGTCGAGGGTGGCCTGGTCGCCGAGGTGCAGGTAGCCGTCGATCCCGTCCGGGCAGGCACGCGCGAGCTCCGCGGCCAGACCCGGCCCGCGTCGTACGGCGGCGGTGTAGCCCAACCGGTCGGTGGCCAGCCGAGCCTTCTCCGCAGATCCGACGATTCCGACGACCCGGGCGCCGGCAAGCCGCGCCAGCTGGCCGGCCACGGATCCGACCCCACCCGTCGCCGACCCGATCACCACGGTCGCGCCGGAGCGGGGGCGCAGGTGTCGCACGTGGACGGCGTACGCCGTGAGGCCCGGCATGCCGAGCGCACCCAGGGCGGCCGACAGCGGCACGCCCGGCGGCACCGACACGGGCGAGACGGCCGCGCCGGCCACGACGGCCTCGGTGCGCCAGCCGGTCTCGGCGAGCACGTGCTGTCCGACCTCGACGTCCGGGCAGCACGACTCGACGACCTCGCCGACGGACCGGCCGGGCGGGACCTCGCCGGGACTGCCGAGCGCACCCCGCAGGTAGGGGTCGAGCGAGAGCGTGCGGACCGCGATCCGCACCTGCCCGTCCGCGAGCTCCGAGCGGGTCACCTCGACGACGTCGAAGTCCTCCGGCGTGGGCGCACCCTGGGGGATCCGAGCAAGAACGACAGCGGACACGGCTACCTCGCCTCGGCGGTTGGAAGACGCGCCGCCGGCCGGGTGGGGGGCATCCAGACGGCGGCGCGTCGTACGGGGGACCGCTCAGGCGGTCGGGCGGCTCAGGTAGCGACCGACCGGGTCGCCACCGACCACGCCCTCGGTCATCACCCGGTGGCCGCGGACGAACGTGTCCGTGACGCGGGCGGTGAGCTCGGCACCCTCGAACGGGGTGTACTCCTGCGTCGACTCCGAGTCCTCGGCGCGCACGGTCCACGTGACCGAGGTGTCGACCAGCGCGATGTCGGCGTCCTTGCCGAGCGCGATCGCACCCTTCGTGGCACCCAGGCCGTAGCGCGACGCCGGGTTGGTGGCCGTCAGCTCGGCGATCCGACCGAACGGGACGCCTCGGCGGGAGCCCTCGGACACCATGCCCGCCAGGAGATACTCGGCACCACCGAAGCCGGACTTGGCCAGGAAGACGTCGTCCTTCGGCTCGCCGAACTTCAGCTCCTCCTTGCAGCACGCATGGTCGGAGACGACCCAGTCGATCTTGCCGTCGATCAGGTAGGCCCACAGCGCCTCGACGTCCTCGCGCGGACGCAGTGGCGGGTTCACCTTGCCGCCCACGCCGTGTGCGGTGTCGCAGTCGGCGAGCAGGTGGCCGACGGTGACCTCGCGACGGAAGTCGATGTGCGGGAACGCGTCGGCCATCCGCAGCGCCGCCTCGACCGCCTTGCGCGAGGTGAGGTGGAGCAGGTTGATCGTCGGGAGCTCGGTCTCGTGCGCGAGGTACGACGCGATCGTGACGGCCAGGCCCTCGGAGTGCGGCGGGCGGGAGGCGTTGTACGCCGGCAGGCCGGTCAGCGTGCCGTCCTCCTCGACGAGCTTCGTGTACGCCGTCATGATCTCGGCCGTCTCGCAGTGCAGCGAGAGCGAGATCTGGTCGGCGATCTCGGGGAACTTCTCCCGCGCCTCCTGGATCCCGCGCATCACGAACTCGAAGTGCGCGTAGTCGTAGCGCTCGCCCTCCGGCGTCATCAGGAAGGAGCTCTGGTCGGTGCTGCGACCGTGCAGGCCGTGACCGCCGTAGAACATGAAGATCTTGAACGACGTCACACCGTGGTCACCCACGAGGGAGGGGATCTCCTCGATGTGCCGCTTGCTCATCGGGGCCAGGTGGTAGGCGTAGTCGATCATCGCGCGGCCCTCGGTCAGCGACAGCACCTCGGGGAAGAAGTCCCCGTAGTCCCCGCCCTTGTTGAGGTAGTACTGCCCGGTGCGCATGTAGGTCAGCGCGGTCGTCACGCCGCCCTGTGCCGACGCGCGGCTCTCGCTGACCGCGTCCTCGGGGAGCGGGTTGTAGATGCCCCAGTGCTGGTGGGCGTCCACGACACCGGGGAACGCGACCTTGCCGCCGCCGTCCACCACGGTGTCGGCGAGGTCGGCCGCGAGGTCAGCCTCGAGCCGGACGATCTTGCCGTCCTTGACGCCGATGTCGAGCCGCTGCGGCTCGGCCTCGCCGGGGACGACGACCGAGACGTTGGTGATGATCAGGTCGAGCTCGCTCACAAGGACTCCTTCAGGGACGAGAGCGGGGACAGGAGGGCAGAGACGTCGGTGGCCTCACGCAGTCCGGCAACGGCACGGCGTACGGCGTCCGCGGCGTCGGGGTCGAGCCGGCCCGCGACGTTGTCGGTGAACTTGGTGCCGAGCTCGTCGTCACTCAACGGCCGCGCCGGTCCGCCGCGGTTGGTGAGGACCTCCTCCACCAGCACGTCGCCGGCCGTGGTGGTCAGGGTGACGACGGCCGGGAACTGGAGGGGGTAGATCTCGTCGCAGCGCTCGTCCGGCACCACGTCCACGAGCGCCATGACGGCGCGCCGTGCCGGGTCCTGGGCGAGCTCGTCGGTGAAGTCGTCGAGCCCGAGGCCGAGGCCGCCACCGCCGAAGAGGCCCGCGGTGACGGCGTACGGGCCGCTGAACTGTGCCTGGTAGCCGGTCTCCGGTGCCCGCTTGACCTCGATCGGCTGGCCGATCGTGCGGATCACCGACGTCGGTGCGCCGATGGTGATCGAGGCGACGTCCTCGGGGCGCACGCCGCGCTCGCGGAAGGCCCGACCGGCGTCGATCGAGGTGTGCGTGAAGTGGTTGGCCGGGTAGGGCTTGAAGAAGATGCCCGGCACCGACCAGGTCTCTCCGAGGCCGTCGGTGACGGCGTCCGGGAAGAACTGCCCGTGCAGCCAGGCCTCGAAGAAGCCGAACCGGCCCTCCAGCACGGTTGGCGGGCCGGTGAAGCCGCGGCGCACCAGCTGCGCGGCGGTGACGCCGGCCTGCGCGGCGAGGCCGCAGTGCAGGCGCTTCACGGTGCCGCCGGTGCGGTTGGCCTCGATCACGCCCGACGCCATCGAGGCGGTGAGGCCGAGGGCGTCGACGATCCCCTTCTCGTCGGCGCCGTAGAGCATCGACGCGGCGACCGCGGAGCCCATGGCTCCGGTGATCGAGGTGGCGTGCTGGCCGTGCTCGAAGAAGACCGAGTTGCCGAGCTGCTCGTCGTACCCCGCCATGCCGAGGCGTACGGCGACCTCGAGCCCGACGGCCACCGCACGCACGACCTGCTCACCGCTGGCGCCGACGTGCTCGGCCGCGGCCAGGGCGGCCGGTACGACGCTGGCGCTGGGGTGCAGCACGGACGGCAGGTGCGTGTCGTCGTAGTCGAGCGAGTGGGCGAGCACGCCGTTGGCGAAGGCTGCCTGCGCGGCCGTCACCTGGTCCGGGACGCCGACCGCGGTCGCCTGCGGGTGCCCGCCCTGGTCGAGCACGTGCCCGATCGCGGCCGCGCTGGTCGGCAGGCGGTGCGCGGCGACGCACAGGCCGAGGACGTCGAGGATGCGCTGCTGGACGCTGGCCGCGACGTCGGCGGGGACGCCGTCCTTCGCGGCCCGAGCGGCGAAGGTGGCGAGCTGCTCCGACAGGGTGCTCATGCGCCGACCACGGCGAGCGGCCGGACGGGCGATCCGGTGGCACCGAAGAACGCCAGCGGGGACAGGATGAAGAGGAACTCGTGGACGGCGTCGCGGGCCAGCTCCTCCAGATCCATCGTCTCGACGATGTAGATGCCGCGCTCGACGAGCAGCACGCGGTGGGCGGGCAGCAACCCGTGGCCGGCGCCGGGGGCGAGCATCTCGAAGGCGATGGTGTCGGCGCCGACGGCATGCACGTCGTGATCGGCGAGCCAGGTCGCACCGGCCTCGGAGACGCCGGGGACCCCGGTGCTCAGGCCACGGAACGTGTCGTTGTCGCCGGAGTCGAAGTGCTGGCCCCAGCCGCTCCGGACCAGCACCACGTCGCCGGCGCCGATCGTCACGTCCTCGCGCTCGACCGTCGTTTCGAGGTCGGCGACGGTGATCTCGTAGCCGGCCTCGAGGCGCTCGACGCCGAGGGTGCCGGGGACGTCGAGCAGCACGCCACGGCGGACCATCGGCTCGATCGTGTGCGCACCGAGCTCGGCGTACCGCCCGCCCTGGAGGGCCTCGGTCGCGTCCAGGTCGCCGTACAGCCTGCCGTCCTGGGAGACGTGCGAGAGCGCGTCGACGTGCGTGCCGACGTGGGTGCCCATCGTGATGATGTCGTTGGCCGCCGAGCCGCCGTCGGCGCGCACCATGTCGCCGTGGCGGCGGGGGTGCGCGTGCCAGTACGCCGGGTGGTTGGGCGACTGCGGCATCCCGACCGTGAGCGTGCGCCCCAGGTCGACGACGCGCAGCCCGGAGCGGACGGCGTCGAGCAGCTGGGCGGTCGGGTCACTCATCGGATGATCTCCTTGGTACGCAGGGCTTCGCGTTCGTCGGCGGGAATGCCGAGCTCGTCCAGTACGGCGTCGGTGTCGGCGCCGATGGACCGCCCGGGGAAGCGGATCCGTCCGGGCGTCTCCGACATCCGCCACATCACGTTGTGCTGGATCACCTCGCCGAGGGCGGGGTCCTCGACCGCGGTCAGCATCTGGGTCTCGCGCACGTGCTCGTCCTCGACGAGGTCGCGTGCGCTGTAGACGGGTGCGACGGCGGCGCCTGCTCCGGTGAAGGCCTCGACGACCTGGTCGCGGGTGCGTACGGCGATCCACCCTCCGACGTACTCGTCGAGCAGGTCGGCGTGCTGCGCGCGGGTGTGCCCCGAGGCGAACCACGGCTCGGCGAGCACCTCGGGATGGCCGACCAGGACCAGCACCCGCTCGGCGATCGCCTGGGCGCTGGTCGAGATGGCGACCCAGTGACCGTCGCTGGTCTCGTAGGCGTTGCGCGGGGCGTTGTTGGTGGACCGGTTGCCGTGTCGGGTGCCGACCTCGCCGGTGAGCCCGTAGACCGACGGGCCGGGCCCGACCGCGGTCATGATCGGCTCGAGCAGGCTGAGGTCGAGCACCTGGCCGCGACCGCCGTTCCTCTCGCGCTCGTAGAGCGCCATCGAGACCGCCGACGACGCGGCGATCCCGCAGATCGAGTCCGCGAGCCCGAAGGCCGGGAGCGTCGGCGGTCCGTCCGCCTGGCCGGTCAGGTGCGCGAAGCCGCTCATCGCCTCGGCGAGCGTGCCGAAGCCCGCGCGCGCGGCGTACGGCCCGGTCTGCCCGAAGCCGGTGATCCTGGCGACGACCAGGCCCGGGTTGAGCTCGTGGAGCACCTCGGGGGAGAGACCCCAGCGCTCCAGGGTGCCGGGACGGAAGTTCTCGACCAGGACGTCGGCGGTCGCGACGAGGCGACGGAAGACCGCCGCGCCCTCGGACACCGAGAGGCTGAGGGCCACGGTCCGCTTGTTGCGCGCGATCTCGGACCACCAGATGGGCGTGCCGTCGAGGGACGGACCGTGCCCACGCATGCCGTCGCCGGCCTTCGGGTGCTCGATCTTGATCACCTCGGCGCCGAAGTCGCCCAGGATCTGGCACGCCAGGGGGCCGGCCAGGATCGTCGAGGCGTCGACGACGCGGATGCCGGTGAGCGGTCCGTCGGAAGTAGTCATCGGCAGAATCATATATGATCTAGAGAGGGTCTCGCGGTACTACGTCGGCACCATCTTCACCGTCACCCTCCCTGCTGCCTGAGAGTGCTGCCTGCGGGTCCGCTCGGGTCGGTCGCCGACATCCCGGTGGTTGAGGTGCGAGGGCCGCCAGGCCCGAGCCTCGAAACCACCCCAGCGAAGACGGGGCGATGAGCGCGAGCTGCGGGTCCGTCCGGGTCGGTCGCCGAGGCAGCAAGGACGGGTACGGCGCGCAAGTGGTTGCGGTCCGCCGCCGGCTACCCGGCCCGGTGGTTGAGGTGCGAGGGCCGCCAGGCCCGAGCCTCGAAACCACCTTCCACCCGTCTGGGTGGACGAACGCCAGATCGTGACCTGTTCGTGACCTGAACCCCTGTGGATAAGCGGCTTCTGGGCCTCTGAATGTCGGTGGTCAGTGCTTGAGTAGACCCATGACCACGATGACCGCACCCCACCACCAGGTGGCCTCTGCGACCGCGCGCATGCGCTCGGTTGCGGACGGTGTGGTCGACGCATCCGTGTGGTCCATGAGCGCCCCCGAAGCAGCGTCGACCCTGGTCGAGCTCGCCCGGTTGAAGTCACAGATCGTCGAGCTCGAAGCCCGGGTCGCCGCGCACGCCGACGAGGTCCAGGTCGGCACCGAGGTCGGTGCGACGTCGACGGCGAACTGGCTCGCGCAGCGCACCCGGCAGACCCGGGGCGCGGCCTTCGGTGTCGTGCGACTGGGCTACGACCTGGGCACCTACGACCGGGTCCGGGCCGGCCTCGCCTGCCGGTGACCTGCGGCCTGATCAGGCCGACGTGATCATCCGCGCGGTCCGCGCCCTGCCCGACGACCTGGACCCCGACCTGCTGATCAAGGCCGAGGAACACCTCGTGACCCTCGCCGGCGAACTACGACGCCAAGGCCCTGCGGATCCTCGGCAACCGGCTCCTGGAGGTCATCGCCCCGGACCTGGCCGACGCCTACGAGTCCGACCGCCTCGAGAAGGAAGAAGCCAAAGCCGCGCAGGCCGCCCGGCTGACGATGACCGACGACGGCCACGGCAAGGTCCACGGCAGATTCACCCTCCCGACCCTGCAGGCCGCGGAGCTGAAGAAGATGCTCCTCGCGCTCGCCGCACCCAAGCACCTCGCCGCCACCGAAGGCCCAGGGGTCGAGCGGCGACCCGGTCCCGAGCGGATGGGCACGGGCGTTCATGGAGCTCATCGACCGCATCAGCGCCAAAGACCTCCCGAAGGTCGGCGCGCAGCGACGCCACGATCGTGGTCACCATCGACCTCGACACCCTCACTCGGACGCCTGCAGAAGGCCGGGGTCCTCGACACCGGCGAACACATCTCCGCCGCCGCAGCCCGACGGCTGGCGTGCACCGCCCGGATCATCCCCGTCGTCCTCGGCGGCGACTCCGAGGTCCTCGACCTCGGCAGGGCCAAGACGGTTCTTCACCAGAGCCCAGACCACCGCCATGAGCCTGCGCGACGGCGGCTGTGTCGCCGAGGGCTGTGACTGGCCACCCTGGATGTGCCACGCCCACCACTGGACCCGCTGGACCGACGGCGGCACGACCGACCTCGACCACGGCGGACTCCTCTGCCCCCGACACCACGCCCGAGCCCACGACCCGACGTACGAGATGACTCATCACCCCAGCGGCAAAGTCGCCTTCACCCGACGCCAATAGTGAGCGAATTTCCTCTCGCCGCTACCGGCGCAACTCCAGGCCTGATGGTCGTCGCAACGCACGCGGTGGTCGGCGTGGTCCTGGTCCTCTGCGCGATGGTCGCGAGAGTTCGTGACGGTCCGAGACGAAGACGAGGAATCGCGGCCGATGGCCCCGGCACTCAGAAGGCAGTCGACCCCGGCTTGATCACGCCGAGCGCGGCGGCGAGGAGCACCAGCGTCCAGATCGAGTAGACCCACGGCTCGCAGCGCTTGATCGAGCCGAGGATCGCCTTCTCGACCTCCGGCGTCGAGCCGGACGTGACGAGCTGGCCGAAGGCGGGGCCGAAGGGCACCAGCTGGCGCCGGATCATCACGCCACTGAAGATGCACAGCGCGTAGGCGACGACCTTGGCGCCGAGCCACTTCGGGTTGGTCTCGACGCCGAAGGGATCGGTGGCGAAGATCGTGTAGAGCCCGATGGCGACCAGGACGGCGCTCAACGAGTAGCGCACGAGCAGGTCGGCCTTCTGGGAGAACCGCGCGATCGGGGTGTTGCCTCCGCGGTAGTCGATCAGCGAGACCGCCAACCACGCGAGCGATGCCACCCAGACGAGCACGAGCAGCCAGCCATGCACGAAGAAGTCTTCCCCGAGCGGGCCTTCGGCCATCAGTGTGATCCCGCTGGGCAGGATCAGCACCAGCGAGACCCGCGGGGCGATGTCGACGCCGTGCATGATCTTCGTCGACACCGCCCGGGCCTCGGGCCCGACCTCGGACTTGATGATGTAGCGGCTCGCGTAGTACACCCCCACATCGCCTCCCAGCCAGTAGGCGAAGAGGACGATGTGGAGGAGTACGGCGAGGCTGTGTCCGTTGAAGCCGTGAACGGCTCCGATCTCGAGGACCGTCATCACATCCCGTCGCCGTCCCAGCGACCGCGGGAGCGGCTGCGGACGGGCATGCTGGAGAGGATGGGGGCGGGGATCGGGTCGCCCTTCTGCCACGTGCGGCCGGCGCCCCAGTTGTGGGACTGCTCGTCCTTGCGCTCGTCGGCGTGCTCGGTCTCGCGACCGCTCCAACCCCAGTCGACGTCGGCCGGCTCGTGCGAGTGACCGTGGTCGTCGTGCGAGTGGCCGTGGTCGTCGTCGTGCGAGTGGCTGTGCTCGTGACCGCCGCCGTGCCCGCCCTGCAGGTTGAACGCGTCGAGCGCCTTGGCGATGGCGATGTCGGCCTTGTTGAAGCCGGCGCCGTGGTGCTCGACGGGGGAGTCGTACTGGCCCTGGTCCTTCTGGAACTGCCACGAGTTCGTCAGCTGACGCATGTCCTCGTCGGTGCGCCACGGCGTCGCCATGTCGTGCGTCGAGTGCGCCCAGCGGACGGCCGGGTGCGGCGACTCGTCGAGGCCGTTGGGGCCGTAGTTGACGCCCTCGCCGCCCCAGCGGACCCACTCGTTCTGGGTGTACCAGTTGGCCAGCTCACCGTCGGAGCGCAGCAGCCAGGTGGCGCCGCCCTCCATCGTCGTGAAGTGGCCGTGCTTGACCCGCGCCGGGCGGAAGAAGTAGGTGCCGAGATCCAGGGTGCCGAAGTTGTACTCCATGTGGCCCTGGGTCGTGTACGCCTCCTCGTAGCAGGGGTGGTGGGCCAGACGGTGGTCCGACCACCCTTCCTGCGCGTGCACGAGACGGGTGTAGAAGCCGCTCACCGGGTCGACGTGGAGGTACTTGATGAACAGGCCGGGCATCGGGCCGGGGTTGGGTACGGCGTCCCACTTCATCGCGTCGGAGTCGATCACGATGACGTCCTCGCGGGCGTCGGCCCAGCGGCTGGCGCCGGCCAGCGAGTCGACCGGGTCGAACCCGGCGTCGCCGTACTCGCGGTAGTGCAGGATCTTCGTGCCCTCGGCGATCTTGAGGTAGTCGATCGGCACGCCCTTCGGTGCGTAGACGTAGCCGCCCTTGCCGATCCGCTGGCCGCCGTAGTCGATCTCGCCCTCGACGACGTAGTACTCCGTGTTGGCGTGGTGGATGCCGGGACCACGGCCCCAGTCGGTGTGGAAGTCGATGCGGAGCGACGACGAGCCGTCCTCCTCGTCCACAGAGAGCCGGCGCTCGCTCGCGCGGCCCTCGCCCGTGGGCAGCTCGGCGGCGTGCCAGACGTAGTCGTCTTCCTGGATCAGCTCGACATGCGGTCGCAAGGTGTTCCTCCGGCGGTAGGGGTGGGTTCTCAGACGGACGCGGTTGCTGGGTCAGTGGCCAGGTCGCGCAGCTCGCGCTTGAGGACCTTGCCGCTGGCGTTGCGGGGGAGGGCGGTCAGGGCCGCCCACTGCCGCGGGATCTTGTAGCCGGCGAGTCGGTCGCGGCAGTGCGCCTCGAGCTCGGCGGTGAGGGTGCTGTCGAGCTCGGCGTCTCGCAGGACGACGTACGCCGAGACCTCCTCGCCCCAGGTGCTGCTCGGGACGCCGACGACGGCGGACTCGACGACCGCGGGGTGCTCGGCGAGCACGTCCTCGATCTCGCGGGGGTAGACGTTCACCCCGCCGGAGATGATCAGGTCCTTCTTGCGGTCGACGATGTGCACGTAGCCCTCGTCGTCGCGGACCACGACGTCGCCGCAGGTGATGAAGCCGTCGTCGGTCGTGCAGGCGGCCGTGGCCTCGGGGTCGTCGTGGTAGCCGTTCATCAGGAACGGCGAGCGGCTGAAGAGCTCGCCCGGCTCGCCGGCCGCGACCGGGTTGCCCTCGTCGTCGACGACTCGGAGCTCGGTGAGGAACCAGCCGTGGCCGACCGATCCGGGCTTGCGGTCCTGGTCGGCCGGTCGCAGGTTGGTGATGATCCCGGCCTCGGTCGACCCGTAGAGCTCGTGGATGCCGCACTGCGGGAACTCGCTCATCACCCACTGCTTGAGCGGCCACGGCAGCGCGGCCGCGTTGAAGTAGAGGGTGTCCAGCGACGACAGGTCGTGGCGGGCGACGGCGCCCTCGCCGAGGCCGCGCAGCATCTGGGCGTGGGTCGGGACCAGGAAGGTCGACTGCACCCGGTCGCGCTCCAACAGCTCCAGGAACGCCGCGGGGTCCCAGCTGCGCAGCATCGTGACGGTGCCGCCGCAGAAGACCGGCGCGTAGCCGAACGCGAACCCGGCACCGTGGTACATCGGGGCGACCGCGGCCGACGTACGTCCCGGACCGAGGCCCCACTCGAGCGCGCTGAGGTAGAAGGTGAGCGCCCGGCTCCGGTGCGAGATCAGGACGCCCTTGGGGCGGCCGGTGGTGCCGGACGTGTACGCGATGCAGAAGGGATCGAGCTCGTCGACGGCCACCATCGGGTCCGCCGCACCGGCGGCCGCGAGCTCGGTCTCGTACGCCGGGCCGAGGGTGGTCCCGTCGATGCTGAGCACGACCAGGTCGAGCGCCGGTACGGCGTCGCCCGTGACACCCGCCAGCGCGTCGTCGAGCACGAGGGCGCGGGCGCCGGAGTGCTCGAGGATGAAGCGGCTCTCGGCCGGGGTGAGCCGCGGGTTGAGCGGCACCATCACGAGGCCGGCCTTGGCGATGCCGGCCGCGATCTCGGGATACTCCAGCCGGTTGCCGAGCAGCACCGCCACCCGCTCGCCCGGCTTCAGGCCGCGGGCCGCCAGGCGGTTGCCGAGCCGGCTGGCGCGCTCGTCGAGGGCGGCGAAGGTCAGGGTGCGATCGCCGTCGATCACCGCGGTGGCGTCCGGCGTCGCCTGAGCGAACTCCCGGATACCGCCTGCAATGTTCATCGGCGCGCCGCCGTACGCGATCCCCATCCGTGCACCTCCCTCGAAGCCGTCGTCCGAGACTATATACGATATAAGAATCGCGCCAGAGGGGTATCGGTGCGGAACAAATGCTGCGTCGGCCGACGTTGGGCCGACGTGAAGATCGAGATCTGGAGTGACGTCGTCTGCCCGTGGTGCTTCGTCGGGAAGCGACGCCTGGAGAGCGCCCTGTCAACCTTCGAGCACGCCGATGAGGTGGAGGTCGTCTACCGGTCCTTCGAGCTCGACCCGACCGCTCCGCACCACGGACACGAGCTCAGCACCGGCGTGATCGCGCGCAAGTACGGTCGCCCCGAGGACGAGATGAGGCAGATGCAGCAGCAGCTCATCGACGTCGCCGCCGAGGAGGGCCTCGCGATGCGCCTCTTCGACACCGTGCACACCAACACGATCGACTCCCACCGGCTGCTCCACCTCGCCCTGGCCGCCGGGGGACCGGCGCTCCAGCGCGAGCTGAAGGAGGCGCTGCTCTCGGCGTACTTCGAGAGCGCCGCCGACGTCGGCGACCACGACGTGCTGACCGCGACCGCCACGAGCGTCGGCCTCGACGAGGCCCGCGTGCGCGAGGTCCTCGCGAGCGACGAGTACGCCGACGCAGTGGCTGCTGACATCGCCCAGGCTCGGGCGTACGGCGCCACCGGCGTGCCGTTCTTCGTCATCGACCAGGCGTACGGCGTGTCCGGCGCCCAGCCGGCCGAGGCCTTCAGCCAGGTGCTCGAGCAGGCGTGGACCGCGTCCCACCCGGTGCTGCAGATGGCAGGGGGCGACGCCGACGCCTGCGGGCCGGACGGCTGCGCCATCTGAGATTCGTGTGAGGCAACCCTCACGTTGCTTAGGCAAACCTAATAACGAGGCGTAACATCGCCGCTTGTGCTCGCGAACTATCTGATCGGCCTCCGGGAGGGCCTCGAGGCCGCCCTCGTGGTCAGCATCCTGGTCGCCTACCTGGTCAAGATCGACCGTCGCGACCTGCTGCCCCGGATCTGGGTGGGCGTCGGGCTCGCTGTCCTGGTGTCGCTCGCCTTCGGGTTCGCGCTCTTCTACGGTCCGCGCGGGCTCACCTTCGAGGCCCAGGAGACGATCGGCGGCCTCCTGTCGATCGTCGCGGTCGTCTTCGTCACCTGGATGATCTTCTGGATGGCGCGAGCTGCTCGCTCGCTCAGCGGAGAGCTGCGCGGGCAGATCGACGACGCCGTCGAGGGCCCGTGGTGGGGTCTGGTGCTCGTCGCCGTCTTCGCGGTCGGCCGTGAGGGCCTCGAGACCGCGCTCTTCCTCTGGTCGGCGACCCAGGCGGTCTCCCGCGACACCGACTCGACCTGGCAACCGCTCGTCGGCGCGGCCCTCGGCATCGCGACCGCCGTCGTGCTCGCCTACCTGCTCTACCGCGGTGCGGTGTCGATCAACCTCAGCACGTTCTTCACCTGGACCGGCGGCTTCCTGATCCTCGTCGCCGGCGGTGTCCTGTCCTACGGCGTCCACGACCTCCAGGAGGCCGGCGTGCTGCCCGGGCTCAACAACCTGGCGTGGGACGTCTCCGACACCATCGACCCGACGACCTGGTACGCCACCCTCCTCAAGGGCGTCTTCAACTTCTCGCCGGCCACGACGGTGCTCGAGGCGACCGTCTGGGTCCTCTACGTCGTGCCGGTGATGTTCCTGTTCATCCGCGGCGCCCGCCGCCGCGCTGTCCCACGCGCGACCACCTCCGCCGTCAGCAACTGACCCCGTCCGAAGGAACCCGACACCGATGCGCAAGCCCCTGATCGTGGCCGCACTGCTGGCCACCACCCCGTTCTTCGCCGCGTGCACCGAGAACGCGAAGGACGACGGCGGAAAGTCCGGCGACGCCCGGACCGTCTCGGTCACCTCGACCGACAAGGACTGCCAGGTCTCCGCGGCCAAGGTGCCGTCCGGCACGGTCACCTTCGACGTCACCAACGACGGCTCGCAGGTCACCGAGTTCTACCTGCTCGGCGAGGACGGCCTCCGGATCGTCGCCGAGGTCGAGAACGTCGGTCCGCAGCTCTCCCGTCAGCTGGTCGTCGACGCCCCCGAGGGCACCTACTACACGGCCTGCAAGCCCGGCATGAAGGGCGACGGCATCCGCGCCGACTTCACGGTCACCAAGTCCGACCAGGAGCCCAGCGTCTCCGCCGACGACCAGGAGCTCGTCGACACCGCGCTGACCAACTACTCGGCGTACGTCCAGGACCAGTCCGACCAGCTGGTGGCCAAGACGCAGGAGTTCGTCGACCTCTACAAGGCCGGCGACGACGACGCGGCCCGCACGCTCTACCCCGAGGCCCGCACCCACTGGGAGCGCATCGAGACCGTCGCCGAGTCGTTCGGTGACCTCGACCCGATGATGGACGCCCGCGAGGCCGACCTCGAGCCCGGCCAGAAGTGGACCGGCTGGCACCGGATCGAGAAGGACCTGTGGCCGGAGCTGGCGGAGAACTACAAGCAGCTCACCCCCGCCGAGCGCGCGACCTACGCTGACGACCTGATGAAGAACACCTCCACCCTCGACGACCGGGTCCAGGGCCTCGACTACACCGTCGACCAGATCGCGAACGGCTCGCGCGGCCTGCTCGAGGAGGTCGCCGCGGGCAAGGTCACCGGCGAGGAGGAGTACTGGTCGCACACCGACCTGTGGGACTTCCAGGCCAACGTCGACGGCGCCCGGGTGGGCTTCGAGGGCGTGAAGCCGATCGTCGAGCAGTCGAACCCCGAGCTCGCGAAGACGCTCACCACCCGCTTCGCCGAGCTCCAGACGCTGCTGGACGCGCAGAAGACCGCCACCGGCTTCACGTTCTACGACGACCTCACCCCGGACGAGATCAAGGCTCTCGCGAACGCCGTCAACGCGCTCTCCGAGCCGCTCTCGCAGCTCACCGGGGCGGTGCTCTCCTGACCGGGATCTCTCGGCGCGGCATGGTCGGTGGCGGGGTCGCCGCCGCCGGCCTGGCCGCCGGCGCGTTCGCGGCCGGCCGCACGACCGCCGCCGACGCGAGCGGGTCCTCCGACGCGCGCGCCGCCTTCGCGTTCCGCGGTGAGCACCAGGCCGGCATCACGACGCCGGCCCAGGATCGGCTGCACTTCGCGGCGTTCGACGTCACCACCGGGTCGCGGGCCCAGCTGATCGCCCTGCTGACAGCCTGGACCGAGGCCGCCGACCGGATGACGCGCGGGCTGTCCGCGGGTGAGATCGGTCCGACCGAGGGGTCGACCAACCTGCCGCCGGACGACACCGGTGAGGCGATCGGGCTCAACGCGAGCGGCCTGACGATCACCTTCGGCTTCGGGCCGTCACTCTTCCGCGAGCGAGGACGGCAAGGACCGCTTCGGCCTCGCCGACCGGCAGCCGAAGGCCCTGCGGACGCTGCCACACTTCCCGGCCGACGTGCTCGACCCGGAGAAGTCGTACGGCGACCTCTGCGTCCAGGCCTGCGCGGACGACCCGCAGGTGGCGGTGCACGCGATCCGCAACCTGGCCCGGATCGGCTTCGGCACGGTCGCGGTGCGCTGGTCCCAGCTCGGCTTCGGCCGCACCTCCACCACGTCCACCGCGCAGTCGACCCCGCGCAACCTCTTCGGCTTCAAGGACGGCACCGCCAACATCAAGGCGGAGGAGAAGAAGGACGTCGAGAAGCACGTCTGGGTCGCCGAGGGTGCTGACGCCGGTGCCGACTGGCTGGCCGGCGGCTCCTACCTGGTCGCGCGTCGCTTCAACATGCACATCGAGATCTGGGACCGGCAGACGCTGGGCGACCAGGAGGACTTCGTGGGCCGCACGAAGGACAGTGGCGCCCCGCTCTCCGGCGGCACCGAGTTCACGGAGCCGGACTTCTCGATGCCCGGCAGCAACGGGCCGGTGATCGCGAAGGATGCTCACGTCCGGCTCGTGCACCCCGACTTCAACGGTGGCGCCCGGATGCTGCGCCGTGGCTACAACTTCGTCGACGGCTCCAACGCGATCGGCGGCCTCGACGCCGGGTTGTTCTTCATCGCCTACGTGACCGATCCCGACACCCACTTCATCCCGATCCAGAACACGATGGCGAAGTCGGACGCGCTCATGGAGTACCTCAAGGTGACCGGGTCAGCGCTTTTCGCCGTACCGCCGGGCATCGGCGAGGGCGAGTACGTCGGTCAGTCGCTCTTCGCCTGACGCTGCTCCGCCTGCCACTCGGCTGCGGTGGTGATGAAGCAGGCCGAGGGCTCGTCGTACCAGGTGTGCACGATGCCGTGGTCGGTCATGCCGATCCGACGCATCACCGCCTGGGACGGGTGGTTGTCGGTGTGGCTGACCGCGATGATCTCGGGCAGCCCGGCCGCGAACCCGTGCGCCAGCACGGCTCGGGCGGCCTCCGAGGCGTACCCGTGTCCCCATGAGTCGGGGTGCAGGTGCCAGCCGATCTCGACCTCGCCGTGGTCGTCGTGGGGGAGGGTGAGCAGCAGGACGGTGCCGACGACGAGCCCGTCGGCCCTCCGCTCGATGGCCCACATGCCCAGGGGCGGCGCGTCGCGCTCGGCGTACCGGTCGATCCGCGCGTGGGCCTCGTCGAGGTCCTTCATCAGCACCGGCTCGCCGTCGCCGAGCCACTTCGCGACCTCGAGGCGGCTCAGGATGTCGAGCAGACGCTCGGCCTCCTCGTGGCGCCAGGGGCGGATCACCAGTCGGTCGGTCTCCAGGTGCATGGCGACATCCTCCCAGCGCCTCCCAGCGGGCTCGCAGCGCCGAGGTCGAGACTGGTGCGACGACGACGAGAGGAACCTCGATGAGTGACCCGACCTGGCTGCCGGCCGACTGGCAGCACCCGGTCCGGGTGGAGCTGTCCACCGGCCACCACCTGCGCCCGATCCATCCCGACGACACCGACCTGGACCTGCCGGCGGTGATGGGCTCGCGCGAGCGCCTGTGGTCGATCTACGGCCAGGCCTGGGGATGGCCGCCTCCGGACATGACCGCCGAGCAGGACCGCGAGGACCTGCAGCACCACTGGGACGAGATCGAGGCGCACGAGTCCTTCAACTACGCGCTCTTCGACGCCGACGAGACCGAGCTGATCGGCTGTTGCTACATCGATCCGACCGACAAGGCAGGAGCTGACGCCGACATCTCCTGGTGGGTGCGCGACGAGTACGTCGGCTCGTCGGTCGAGGCGGCCCTGGATGCGTTCGTGCCCGGCTGGATCGCCCGTGACTGGCCGCTCGAGCAGCCACGCTACGTCGGTGTCGACCTCAGCTGGGCGGAGTGGATGGCGATCCCGCGGCTGCGATGAGTTCGGGCACCGGGCAGGGTCAGCGCCTGCTCGGCGGCGGCAGCCCGACCGTCGTCGCCTACCCGAAGCCCGACCCGTCCGGCAACGTGCTCTCAGACATCGCCCGTGGCCAGCTCGACGACCCGCTCGACCCCGACGTCCTCGAGGAACCCCGGGTCGTGACTGACGACCACCAGCGCACCGCGGTAGGCGTCGAGAGCCGAGACCAGGGCGTCGTACGACGCGAAGTCGAGGTTGTTGGTGGGCTCGTCGAGGAGCAGCAGCTGGGGTGCCGGGTCCGCCAGCAGCAGCGCGGCCAAGGTCGCACGGAAGCGCTCACCCCCGGAGAGCTCGCGCACCAGCCGATCGGCTGCGCTGCCTCGGAAGAGGAACCGGGCGAGTCGAGCCCGCACCGCATTGGGGTCGGCGCCGGGAGCGCGGCGAGCGACGTTGTCCGCGACGGTGGCCTCCTCGTCCAGCAGGTCGAGTCGCTGGGGCAGCAGGGCGACCGGCACCTGCGCCTGACCGACCAGCGCGTGCAGCAGCGTGGTCTTGCCGGAGCCGTTGGGCCCGACCACACCGACCCGGTCCGGCCCGTTGATCTCCAGGCCGTGACCCTCGGTGGTGGCCTGCAGCACCACCCGGCCGCGGGGGACCTCGGTGCCGGGCAGGTCGATGCGGATGCCGCGGTCCTCCCGGAGCCGGGACTCGGCGGCATCGAGGCGGTCGCGAGCCTTCTCGAGCCGGTCGTCGTGGACGTTGCGGTACTTCGCGGCCGACCGCTCCGCCTGGTTGCGCTTGGCGTTGATCGCGCCCTTGCCCAGTCCCGTGGTGAGCTCTGCCTTCTTCGCGGTGCGGCGGCGCTGGGCGAGCATCCGCTCGGCCTCGGCGCGGTCGCTGCGCTGGCGGCGCAGGTCGGCGCGGGCCGTGGTGACCGCCTGCTCGGCAGCCTCCTGCTCGGCCGCGACCTGGGCGGCGTACGACGAGTAGCCGCCGCCGTACCACCGCACGCCGCGGCCGCGCAGGTCGCCGATCCGGTCCATCCGCTCGAGCAGCTCGCGGTCGTGGCTGACGACGAGCAGCGAGCGTGACCAGCCCTCGACCAGGTCGTAGAGCCGGTGTCGCGCCTCGGTGTCGAGGTTGTTGGTCGGCTCGTCGAGCAGCAGGACGTCGGGTCGCCGGAGCAGCAGACGGGTCAGACCGAGCTGGCTGACCTCGCCACCGGAGAGCTGGCCGAGACGGCGGTCGAGCACGTCACGCGGGAGCTCCAGCCGCGCGAGCTCGGCCAGCACGCGCTCCTCGATGTCCCAGTCGTCGCCGATGGCGTCGTAGAGCTCCTGCTCCACCCCGCCGGCCTCGACGGCGCGGACCGCCCGGATCGGCGTGCCGATGCCCAGGAAGTCGATGACCGGTTGCCGCACGTCGAGGTGGAGGTCCTGGGGCAGGTAGCCGACGATGCCGTTCGCGGTGACCTGCCCGGCTGTGGGCACGAGCTCCCCGGCGACCAGGCGGAGCAGGGTCGACTTCCCGGCGCCGTTGACGCCGACGAGACCGGACCGGCCGGGGGAGACGAGGAGGTCGAGGTCCGTCAGGACCGGGGTGCCGTCCGGCCAGGTGAAGCTGAGGTGGGACGTGCTGATGACAGCGGTGGGTGCAGGCATGGCAGAGCTCCTGAAGAGGTGGTGGAGGGACGGCACCTCAGAGCTTCAAGTCGACCTGCCAGGGGAGGGGGATGGGACCCCGTCAGCGTAGGCAGCGAGGCCGGACGGACGCCACCGGATTTCCGGACGGTGTCGCGGTACAGTCGCGGACAGCACAGCGTCGTGCCCGGCCGGGCTCCCGGCCACTCACACCCGCACCACCCGCGAGGACTGACCGCTGTGAGCAAGCCCGTCGTACTCATCGCCGAAGAGCTGAGCCCCGCGACCGTCGAGGCGCTGGGCCCGGACTTCGAGATCCGGCACTGCAACGGCGCCGACCGCACCGAGCTGCTCGTCGCGATCGCCGACGCCGACGCCCTGCTGGTCCGCTCGGCCACCAAGGTCGACGTCGAGGCGCTGGGCGTCGCCAAGCGGCTCAGGGTGGTCGCCCGGGCCGGCGTCGGTCTCGACAACGTCGACGTGCGTGCGGCGACCCACGCGGGTGTCATGGTCGTGAACGCGCCGACCTCCAACATCGTCTCGGCCGCCGAGCTGGCCGTCGCGCTGATGCTCGCCGCGGCCCGCCACGTCTCGCCGGCGCACGCCGCGCTCAAGAACGGTGAGTGGAAGCGGTCGCGCTACACCGGCATCGAGCTCTACGAGAAGACCGTCGGGATCGTCGGGCTGGGCCGCATCGGCGTGCTCGTCGCGCAGCGGCTCTCGGCCTTCGGCATGAAGGTGGTCGCCTACGACCCGTACGTGCAGGCCGGTCGCGCGGCTCAGATGGGCGTCCGCCTGGTCGACCTCGACACCCTGCTCGCTGAGGCCGACTTCATGTCCGTGCACCTGCCGAAGACGCCCGAGACGGTCGGTCTCATCGGCGCCGAGCAGCTGGCGAAGGTCAAGGCGTCGCTGGTGCTGGTCAACGCCGCCCGCGGTGGCATCGTCGATGAGCCCGCGCTGTACGCCGCCCTCAAGGAGGGCCGGGTCGCCGCCGCCGGCCTCGACGTCTTCTCCACCGAGCCGTGCACGGACAGTCCTCTCTTCGAGCTCGAGAACGTCGTCGCCACGCCGCACCTCGGAGCGTCCACCGACGAGGCCCAGGAGAAGGCCGGGATCGCCGTGGCCCGGTCGGTCCGACTGGCGCTCTCCGGAGAGCTGGTCCCGGACGCGGTCAACGTGCAGGGCGGCGTGATCGCCGAGGACCTGCGCCCCGGCATCCCGCTCACCGAGAAGCTGGGCCGGGTGTTCACCGGGCTCGCCGGCGAGGTCGCCCAGCAGGTCGACGTCGAGGTGCGCGGCGAGATCACCGACTTCGACGTCAAGGTCCTCGAGCTCGCGGCCCTCAAGGGCATCTTCGCCGACATCGTCGAGGAGCAGGTCTCGTACGTCAACGCACCGCTCCTCGCCGCCGAGCGCGGCATGGCGGTCCGCCTCGTCATCGACCCGGAGAGCCCCGACCACCGCAATCTGATCACGGTCCGCGGCACCCTCGTCGACGGCTCCCAGGTCTCGGTCAGCGGCACCCTGATCGGCATCGGCCAGCGGGAGCGGCTGGTGGAGATCAACGGGTTCGACGTGGACATCGAGCCCACCGAGCACCTGGCGTTCCTGACCTACGGCGACCGCCCGGGCATGGTCGGCACGGTCGGTGGCGTGCTCGGCGACGCCGGCATCAACATCGCCGGTATGCAGGTCTCCCGCGACGCCAAGGGCGGTCAGGCGCTGGTCGCGCTCTCGGTCGACTCGGCGATCCCCGCCGACGTGCTCGCGGACATCCAGCACGCCATCGACGCCGCATCCGTGCGTGCGGTCGACCTGGTCTGATTGCTAGCTGCGGGGCACAGCCTTGTACTCGGTCGCGGGCTGCCCCGTCTGCGGGTTGAGGTGCTTGACACTGCCGCGGGTCTCGTACCACCCGCGCGACAGTCCCTCCCGGAGGGCGACGCTGATCGTCGACCGCTCGTAACCCACGCGCTTGGCCGCCGCTCCCGGCGTCAGGAACTCGTCGACCTTGCGCATGCGGCGGTAGATGAGCTCCAGGGTGTCCTCGGCGACCATGTCCCAAGGATGCACCAGACCACCGACCACTGGCCGAGGGGTTGTCGGGGGCGGCCCGGAGACCCACTGCTGTCCGTCCTCCGCCGACGCACGGAAGGCCGTTGCACGCGCCCGACGCGGCGCGGGGTGTTGGGTGGGTCTCCGCTCGCGCGTCAGCCGGCCGACGCGGCGTACGGGCGTCGACCCCAGGCGCTGATCAGCACGCTGGAACCGACGATGGTGTCGGGGTCGGCCAGCACTGCGAGGAAGCGATCGATGTCTCCGGGTGGGATGCCCTGGCCGATGAGGCCGTCGCGCACCTGGCGCGCGTTGGCCGCCTGCACGGTGGCCCAGCCGGTGCCGCCGTGGTCGATCGACACGTATCCGCTGGCACCGGTGCCTTCCAGTCCGTGCCCCCGTAGGGTGCGCAGGGCGTTGGCGGCGAAATCGCTGGTCCCGTCCCGGCTCCCCAGGAGTCTGTTGAAGGCCTGTGCCATGCGCACGATCAGCTCGTGGTTGGGCCCGGCCCGGTCGACGGTGCGCACCTCGCCGGTGTCGAAGTCCTCGACCACGATGACGCCGCCCGGTGCCAGCGCAGCGATCAGGCGGGCGAGCACGTCGAGTCGCTCAGGAAGGTGCTGAAGCACCAGCCGCTCGTGGATCACGTCCCACGGGCCGGGTGGGATGGTCTGCGCGACGAGGTCCAGTGCGCGGACTTCGAGTTGCGGGCGGCCGTCGCGGCGGGTCCAGCGGGGGTCGAGGTCCACGGCCAGGACCCGCCCGGAGGAACCGACTTGATCTGCCATCCAGCGGGCGATCGAACCGCTACCGGCACCCACTTCCAGGCAGCGCGACCCGGACGCCAGCCCCAGTCGCGTCAGGTGGCTGCGCGTGACGGGATCGAACACGTCCTCCAACCCGGCGAAGCGATCGGCCGTCTCGGGCTCGGCGTTCGTCAAGAGGTACGGCGCCTCGTCGTCACCCATCCACGAGTTCTAGCACGCTGCCGTCGGCTGCGGTCCGGCCGCCGTGGACGTGCCCTGGGTTTCGGTAGGGTCGAAGCGAAGACAGGTGGTGCACCATGCCGCTCGGGCGGGTTCTTGCAGAGTTGCGGGACGACCTTCGCAACCGCGTGGAGGTCTCGTGGCATCACGAGACCTGGCACATCACGGCGAGCTCGTTCGAGGCTGCGCTCGCCTACGCCAACGATCGGTTCGACGACCCCGTGGTGCTCTCACGCCACGACCACGGCCGCCGGCGCGTGCGCGTCACGCTCGACGTGACCACCGACCAGGGCCGTGCCTCTCAGGCTCCACCCATCGAGGCGCTCGCTCGCGCATCCGAGCCTGCGGCCGCACTGGAACCAGGCATCGAGCCCCAGCCCCAGTCCCAGCCCCGGCCCCGGGCGACGCGGCGCGGTGAACTCGAGGACCGGCCGACGAGCGCCACAGAACTCCCCGAGGTGCTCGAAGCCATTTTCGGCGACCAGAACACCGGGCGTTGAGCTGGCAGCCTCTGGCGGTCATCGTCGCGGTCTCACCTCAAGACGATCGTGCACGCCCGTGGGACCAGGCTGATGAACATCCACGGCGTCGGACCCGTGGTCGCAGCCCGGGCCCCGTCGGGGAGGGCCCCCGATGCGGAGATCCAGATCATCGCGGTCGTGGGCAACCGATGTGGCGCCCGGCTCCGAATAGGAAGCATGGCTCTTTCTCTTCGGCGCGCCCTGGACGAGGTCCAGCAGGCGCCGTTCGTGGTGGATGTGTTGCGCAGCGGGGACCGCCTCGCCGCGGCCGCCGGCGCCGACGGCGGACTGGAATCGGTGCGGCTCCTCGCTGCGGTGATCCACGAGGACGACGAGCTGACAGCGGTGGCGGCCGTGCACGCCCTTGCCCGGGTCTTCGACGACGGTGCCGACGCCGCCCTGTCCGAGCTGCTGTCGCACCCCCGAGCATTCCTGCGCGAGCACGCGAGCTGGGCGCTCAAGGCCCGGCTGCCTCGCCTCGACGCGATCGGCCGGCTGGTCGAGGTGGTCGGGAGCGGTGGGTTCTCGGGCGTCCTCGCCCAGCGCACGCTTGCCCGATGGGCGGCCTCCGCGCCGGCACAGGTCGCGCTCGCCATCGAAGGTGCGCTCGCCGGGGCGGCAGGAGCGGCCGGTCCGGCGGTTCGCAGCAGGCTGGTCGAGACCCTCGGCCTGGTCCCCGGTCCGCTCGTCGGCCGTGCGCTGCTCCAGCTCGCCGTCGACCCCGGCGAGCACCCGACGGTACGACTGACCGCCGTCGCTGCCCTCGGTGACCGCCCGGCCGACGCCGCCACGGTAGCGGCGCTCCGTCACCTCGGTACCGCCGAGGGAGACCTGGGAACCGTCGCCCGGCTTGCCACGATCGATCTGGGCATCGACGCCGCCGAGCGTGTCCGGGCCAGGCCCGGGCTGACCGTCGCTCAGCTCTTCCTGCACGCCGACATCGACCGTGACCTCAGTCGGTCGGGCGCCGGTGACAACGGCGGCGTCGCCACGCTGCTGGTCCGGCTGGGTGACGCGTTGGCGACGGGGCCTGGTGTCGGGCGGGTGCTGACCCTGTCCCGCGGGACCCCCGGTGCCGCCCTGGACGCGCTGGCCCCGGGCGAGGGCCACCTGCTCACCCCGGTGCCTCTGCTCACCCAGGCCGCCTCCGCCGCGCAGGCCTGGCCCTCGTGGGTTGCGGCGAATCGCGGGATCCGTCGCGTGCTGCGCACGCACCGTGCCGACGTGTTGCACCTGCGGATGGCGGAGGTGGGCAGCCTGGCCGCTGCTGAGGTGGCCCGCGAGCTGGACATCCCCGTGGTGTTCACCCTCGCGCCCGATCCACACGCCGTCATCCATGCCCTGGACATGACCGGCGCCCTGCGCCGGGACAACTTCGGCACCGAGGACGAACGGGAGCACTACTGGTTCCGTGCCCGCCTGGTGCATCGACTGGCCGAGGACGCGGCACACATCGTTCTCTTTCCCCGCCCCGAGCTGCAGCACGACATGCGCGAGCTGCTCGGACTCGACGTCGCCGGGCAGCCCAACCGGTTCACCGTGGTGCCGGAGGGCATCGACCTGCGGGTCAGTGCCGCGGCCACCGCCGAGCTGGAGCGGCCCGGAACGCCCTGCCCGGCGCTGGCCGAGCTCGACGCGCTCGTCGGCGCGCTGCCCGAGGACCGCAGGGGGCTGCCGCTGGTGATCAGCGTGGGGCGCCTGCACCGGGTCAAGGGAATGGCGACCCTGGTCGAGGCGTGGGCCGGCGACGCTGAGCTGGCCGAGCGGTGCAACCTGCTGATCGTCGGTGGCGACCTGGCCGATCCCTCCCCGGACGAGCGCGAGCAGCTCGCCCTGATCGCCGATGTGCTGGCGCGCTTTCCCGCGGCCGCGCCTGGCCTGCTGATGCCCGGCCACCGCCCCAACGACGTGGTGGCGGTCTGGCTGGCGGCTGCGCGGGTGGGCAGGCCGGGCGGCAACGGCCCCGCCGGGGTGTACGTGTGCAGCAGCCTCAAGGAGGAGTTCGGCCTCGCCCTGTTGGAGGCACTGGCCTCCGGGCTGGTGGTGGTGGGCCCGGCAGCCGGAGGACCGGCTACCTACATCGATGACGGGGTGACCGGCGTCCTCGTCGACACCCGCCGGCCGGACGAGGTGGCTCGTGCCGTGCGGGCCGCGTTCGGCCTCGCCACGGCCCCGGGTCAGGACGCGCGGGTGAGCTCGGCGCTGCAGCGGATCAGCGCCGACTTCACCGTTCAGGCCATGGCCGACAGCTTGAGCGCGATCTACGCCGGTGCCGCCCGTACGGCCGGCCGCTCGTGACACGGTTCCTCGCATGACCCTGTTGGTGATCAGCCCCGACTACGCCTCGCACCTGCTGCCGTTGGCGACTCTCGCAACGGCCTGGCAGGACGCCGGCGAGTCGGTGGTGGTGGCCACCGGCCCGGCGACCGCCGGCATCGTCGCCGGGTTCGGCTTCGACCGCGCCGATCTCGTGTTGGGGCGGGGTTCGAATCCCGGGGTCATCCGGGCCGAACAGCAGCCACCCGGCGAGGACGCCGCACTGCGTGGCTTCTTCGCCGCCACCCGGCACGGCATGGTGGCGACGTTGCGCTACCAGGCCGAGGCGCGGCGTACCGACCTGCTGTGGGAGCCGGTGGACCGGGCCCGAGCCGTCCTGGACGTCGTGGCCCGGGTGAAGCCCGACCAGGTGATCGTCGACCATCTGGCTTTCAGCGCCCGCCTGGCCCTTGACGTCGCGGGCGTGCCGTACGCCGACGTCGTGCTCGGCCACCCGTCCGCGCTGCCGGTTGGCGACGAGGTGTACGGCTACCCGCCCGCCTGGCCGGCCGCCTTCACCCCGCCGGACTCCGACCTCGCCGCCCTGCACCGGCTGTGCCGGGAGGTCCGGGACGCTTTCACCGTCGAGTGGAACGCCGCCCTGCGGGTGCTGGCGCCCGGTGCCACGCCGTCGGCGGATGCGTTCGCCGAGCACGGTGACCTGCTGATGCTGAACTATCCGGCGGCACTGCACGACCCGGCGCGCACGGCGTTGCTGCCACCCCACGCGTTCCTGGGCTCGGCCGTGCGGGCCGAGCCGGCGGCCGACGACGTCCGCGACTGGCTCGCCGCCGACGACCAGCCGGTGGTCTACGTCAGCTTCGGCAGCTTTCTCTCGGCGCGCGGGGACGTGCTGGCGACGGTGCTGGAGGCGCTGCGCCCGCTCGGCCTCCGGGTCGCGGTGGCGACCGGTTCCGCCACCGGCCTGCCGGACGTGCCGCCCGGCTGGTTGATGCGTCCCTACCTGCCGCAGGTCGCCCTGCTGCAACGGACGGCGGTGCTGGTCACCCACGGCGGCAACAACAGCGTGACGGAGGCGCTCACCGCCGGGGTGCCGATGGTGGTGCTGCCGTTCTCCACCGACCAGTTCGCGGGAGCGGCGGCGATCGATGTCGCCGGTCTGGGGACAGTGCTCGACCCGAACCTGGTCACGTCCGCGGACCTGGGTGCCGCCGTACGCGCCGTCCTCGACGGCACAGCCCCGCACCGGGCCCGCAGGATCGGCGAGGAGCTGCGCCGGTCACCGGGACGCGACGTGGCCCGCGCGGCCCTGCTCGGCTGACCGGGGGCGCCTGGTCGGGGAGGTCGCGGTGCGGCGAGCAGGGGCCGGGATCGAGCGTCAAGCCACCATGACCCGGGCCGCGCGGCTCGACGAGCTGGGGCGATCGCGTACGACGTCCCAGGCGGCCGCGACCCGGCGTACGGCCTCGACCAGCTCGTCGGCCGGCCGCGTCCACGGGATCCGCACGAACCGGTCCAGCCCGCCCTCGGCGGCGAAGACCGGGCCGGGGGCGATGATCAGCCCGTGGCGCTCGGCCTCGGCGGCGAGCGCCGTGCCGAAGGTGCCCGGCAGCTGGCACCAGAGCGCGAGGCCGCCGGTGGGCACCACGAAGGTCCACTCCGGCAGCCGCTCCGCGACCGCGCCCACCAGCGCGTCGCGCTGGGCGCGCAGCCGGGACCGGTTGGCCGTCAGGATCGCGTCGGCGTCGGCGAGGAGCCGCACCAGCACCAGCTGCTCGAGCACCGGGGCGCCCAGGTCCATGGAGACGCGGGCCTGGGTGAGCCGCTCCATCTGCCCGCGCGGCGCCCGGATCCATCCGAGCCGCAGGCCGCCCCAGAAGGCCTTGCTGGCGCTCCCGATCGTGATCGCGTCGGGGGCGTACGTCGCGAACGGCCGCGGCATCTCCTGGCCGTCGAGCGCCAGCGCCTGGTGGGCCTCGTCGACGACGGCGACGGTGTGGGCGCGTCGCAGGTGCCCGGCGTACGTCGCCCGCTGCTCGTCGCTCATCAGGTGCCCGGTCGGGTTGTGGAAGTCGGGGATCAGGTAGGCCAGCTTCGGCGCGGTCTGGCGCAGCGTGGCCGCAACGGCGTCCAGGTCCCACCCGTCGGGGTCGACCGGGCTCGGCGTGAGCCGCGCGCCCGCGTGCCGCAGCGCGTCGGTCGCGTTCGGGTAGGTCGGGGTCTCCACCAGCACCCGGTCGCCGGGTCCGCTGAACGCCTGCGCCACGATCGACGCCGCCGTCAGCGCACCCGGCGTCACCATGATCTGCTCGGGCGAGGTCGGCAGGCCGCGCTCGTCGTACGACGCCGCGATCGCCGCCTGCAGGCTCGGCAGGCCGGCGGGGAAGTAGCCGTGGCCGCCGAGGTAGGCCGGGAGGTCGGCCGCCGCGTCGGCGTAGGCGCGCGCGATCCCGGGCGGGGCCGACGGGGCCGAGCAGTTGAGGTCGATGGCGTCGCCGTCGCCGGGCCGGGGGAGCAGCGCCCGGTCGTGGGCGCGACTCCGGCCCCCGGGCACCCGGGTGAACGTCCCGGCGCCGCGACGGGCCTCGGCGTACCCGGCCTCGCGCAGCGCGGCGTACGCCCGGGTCACCGTGGTCCGCGAGACGCCGAGCGCCTCGGTGAGCTCGCGCTCGCTGGGCAGCCGGGTCTCGACGGCGATCCGACCGTCGCCGATCAGGAGTGTCAGGGCGTCGGCGAGGCCGGCGTAGGCGGGGGAGCGGTCGAAGTCGCCGACCAGGGTGGCCACGCGGCTGGCGCCGAGAAGGAGCGTCATGCAGGCCACTCTTCCACGATTGGCTATTGGTGAGAAGGCCAATCCTCACGATGATGGTCGCGTGACCACGATCGCCACGGCTCCCACCGTCCTCGTCGACCTGGGTCCGATCCAGCAGCTGCGCACCGGTCGCCTCACGCGTCGGCTGCCGCAGCTGTACGTCGGCCTCGTGGCGTACGGCGTCTCGCTGGCCCTGATGGTGCGCGGCGACCTCGGCCTCGCGCCGTGGGACGTGCTGCACTCCGGCCTGATCCGCTACGTGCCGATCACGCTCGGCCAGGCGGTCGTGCTGATGAGCTTCGTGGTGCTGCTCCTGTGGATCCCGCTGCGGGAGAAGCCCGGCCTCGGCACGATCTCCAACGCGCTCGTGGTCGGGTTCTCGGCGGACGCCACCCTCGCCCTCCTGGCCGCGCCGGAGGCGATGGTGCTGCGGGTCGCGCTGATGGTCGGTGGCATCGCGCTCTGCGCGCTCGCCTCGGCGCTCTACATCGGCGCCCAGCTCGGCCGCGGCCCGCGCGACGGTCTGATGACCGGGCTCGCTCGGCACACCGGTCGGTCCCTGCGGCTGGTGCGCACCGGCCTCGAGGTCTCCGTCGTCGTGATCGGCCTCCTGCTGGGCGGCACCCTGGGGGTCGGCACCGTGCTCTACGCGCTCGCGATCGGGCCGCTGACGCAGCTGTGGCTGCCGGCCTGGACGATCCCGCCCGCAACTCGGAAATGATGTGTATATGATCTACACATGGCCTACAGCACCATCACGAACCTTGACGTCGCCGCCGCTCAGCGGCACAGCCACGAGCTGCTCCAGCGGCTCCTGACGACGGACTCCTCGACGTACGTCACCGGTCCCGTCGGCACCGGGAACGGCGAGCGGGTGCTGGTGCTCGGCGGCACCGGCTACATCGGCCGGGCCCTGGTGCCCGAGCTGGCCCGCCGCGGGTACCGGCCGGCGGTGCTGGCCCGCAACGCCGAGGTGAAGAACGAGCCGGAGTACGCCGACGCCGAGGTGATCGTCGGCAACCCGACCGTCGCGAGCGACGTGGTCGCCGCCGTCGCCGCCGCCCCGACCGCCGTCGTGATCTCGCTGCTCAGTGGCCGCAAGCCCAACGACGCCGAGGACTGCCGCCTGGTCGACCACGAGGCCGTCGTCAACGGCATCAAGGCGGCCATCGCCCACGACGTGAAGCAGTTCATCCACATCAGCGACTTCGGCGCCTACCGTCCCGAGCTGATCCCGCAGGTCTACAAGCTGCAGGTCGAGGGGGAGCTCATCGGCCAGCACCACGGCTACGTGCCGTGGACGATCGTGCGCCCCACGGCGTACTTCCCCTACCTGTCCGTGGCCTTCGGTGACGTCAAGAACGGCGGCACCTACCGGATCTACGACCACGGCGAGTGGAACGTCGTCAACCCGATCGCGCGCGAGGACCTGGCCGAGTTCATCGTCAACCAGGTGCTCAACGAGGACGCGATCGGCAAGGTCCTGCCCGTCGGAGGCCCGTGGGTCGAGGACAACGCGGTCACGCTCAAGAAGGCCGGCGAGTTCATGTTCGAGATCACCGGCCGCCCGCAGAGCTGGGAGCACATCACGATGGCGGCCTGGGACAAGAAGATCGGCCGTCTGACCAAGCTGAGCAAGGTCAGCAAGCAGCTGAAGCCGGTCATCTTCTACCTCGAGGCCGCGAAGTACTGGACCGTCGTGGACCACGTCGCGCCGGCGTACGGCACCCGGACGCTGCGCGGCTTCATGGAGAAGCTCAAGGACCGCGAGTTCCCGACGGGCAGCTACCGCGAGCGGATGAAGAACGGCACGAACGTCATGCCCACCGATATCTGAGGCAGTCGTCCCGGCGGCATGCCAGACTCGGGCCAGGCGGCTCGTCGGAGCCACGGACGTCGTCGGGGAGATGCGCATGACCACAGCAGCCGGACCATCGAATGAGGGCGCAGCAGCGGTCGCGCCGTTGACCCCGCCCGACGCGACGCTGACCTTGATCGCGCCCGAGGCCCCGCCTGCGGTGACGACCACGCAGGCGCCCCGGATGGCACCCCAGGTCTCGGCCGAGGCGCTGCCCGAGCTCGACGCCAAGGTCGACGGCTTCATGACCGCGCTGAGCGCGACGGCCGTCAACAGCCCGGAGTTCGCGAAGCAGGCCGAGAGCGTGCGCACGATGGGCGACGCCGACATCCGCAAGGCGGCGGAGACGTCCAACCGGATGCTCGAGCAGCCGGTGCGGGCTCTCCAGGAGGGCGGCATCGCCCAGGGCTCGACGGTCGGCAAGACCTTGCTCGAGCTGCGCCGCACGGTCGAGGACCTCGACCCGAGCCAGGCCACGGGTGCGCGCAAGTGGCTCGACCTGCTGCCGTTCGGCGACAAGATGACCGACTACTTCCGCAAGTACCAGTCGGCGCAGAGCCAGCTCAACGGGATCCTGCACAGCCTGCGCAACGGGCAGGACGAGCTGACCAAGGACAACGTCTCGCTCAATCTGGAGAAGACGAACCTCTGGGCCTCGATGGGGCGCCTCAACCAGTACGTCTACGTCGCCGAGAGGCTCGACACCAAGCTGTCCGCGAAGATCGCCGAGCTCGAGCTCTCCGACCCCGACGCCGCGAAGGCGCTGTCCCAGGACGTGCTCTTCTACGTCCGCCAGAAGCACCAGGACCTGCTCACCCAGCTGGCTGTCTCGATCCAGTCCTACCTGGCGATCGACATCATCATCAAGAACAACATCGAGCTGATCAAGGGCGTCGACCGGGCCTCCACGACGACCGTCTCCGCGCTGCGTACGGCGGTGATCGTGGCCCAGGCGCTGGGCAACCAGAAGCTGGTCCTCGACCAGATCACCGCCCTCAACTCGACCACGTCCGGGATGATCCAGCGCACCTCCGAGATGCTCCGTGACAACTCGGCGGCGATCCAGGACCAGGCTGCGTCGTCGAGCATCGGGATCGAGCAGCTGCAGGCGGCGTTCGCGAACATCTACGCGACCATGGACTCCATCGACGAGTTCAAGCTCAAGGCGCTGGACTCGATGTCGGCCACCATCGGCGTCCTGGAGACCGAGGTCGACAAGTCGAAGGCCTACCTCGACCGGGTCCAGGCCCACGATGCGCGCAACGCGGCCGGAACCCTCGACCTCTCGACGTTGCCGACCAGCTGATCCGTGAGCCTGAAGTCGTGGCTCGGCCGCCTGCGTGGTGAGGATGAGGCGGCCGCTCGTGCCTTTCCGTCCCCACCGACCGAGCAGGAGATCCTGGCTGCGCTCAACCGGGTCTCGGCCATGCTCGTCGAGGGCAACGCGCCCCCGATCATCACCTCGCGCGTCGTCCGGATCGCCCGCACCATCCGCGACACCCTGCCGCAGCTGCGGCACCTGGGCGCGGGCACGATCGAGAGCTACTCGGTGATGGCGACCGCGACCGACTACCTGCCCGAGGCTGTCGGCGGCTACCTGCGGCTGCCGCGCGAGTGGGCCGACACACGGCCCATCGACGGCTACAAGACGTCTTTGATGGTGCTGGTCGACCAGCTCGAGCTGCTCGCCTCGACGATGGACAAGATCCTCGATGCCGCCAACCGGGCCGACGCCCAGGCGCTGATCGCCCACGGCATGTTCCTGCAGGCCAAGTTCGGCACGCCGGCCGGCCCCGACCTCAACCTGGGATCTCCGTCATGACCGACTCGCTGTCCCTTGCCGACGCGCTGCGCGCCCTCGAGGCTGCCGCGAGGGCCGCCGGTGTCGACCCGGCCGAGGCCCGCGCCGAGGGGGAGCGGCTGTCGGCGACCGTCGCCGAGCCGGCGCGCGGCGCCTACGTCGACTGGTCGGAGCAGACCGGCGGCGGGCGCACCGCCGAGGACTTCATGAACGCCGCCTCTCGAGGACGTCGCTACCGCTCGGCGCCGACGCCGTCGATGAGCGCACTGGCGCTGGCCCGGTCGGCCCACGCGCCGGCGTACGCCCGGGCTCTCGCCGATGTCGCGCTGGCCGCGAGCACCCTCGGTGAGGCGACCCCGCGCACCGTCGGCAACGCCGCCACGGCAGCGGCCGCCCAGCTGATGGAGGCGCCGGGCGGACCGGGTGCGTTCCCCGGACTCACCGGCGGTCCGGGTCCGACGCAGGCTGCTCCGGCTCCGGTCGAGGCGCCTGCCGCGGAGTCGGTGCCGCCCGAGCCCGAGCCCAAGACCGTCATGGAGCTGCTCGCCGAGCTCGACGCCCTGGTCGGCCTGACGGAGGTGAAGGCCGAGATCCACCGCCAAGCCGCGGTGCTCCGCGTCGAGGGGCTGCGGGCCGAGGCCGGACTCAAGGCGCCGACGATCACGCGGCACATGATCTTCAACGGCAACCCGGGCACCGGCAAGACGACCGTTGCCCGTCTCGTGGCCGGCATCTACCGCGCGCTGGGCCTGCTCTCGAAGGGCCAGCTGATCGAGGTCGACCGCTCCGAGCTGGTGGCCGGCTTCCTGGGTCAGACCGCCATGAAGACGGCCGAGGTCGTGAAGTCCGCCGAGGGCGGGGTGCTGTTCATCGACGAGGCCTACTCGCTCTCGGGCGACCAGTACGGCACCGAGGCGATCGACACGCTGGTCAAGGAGATGGAGGACAAGCGCGACGACCTGGTGGTCATCGTCGCCGGCTACCCACTTCCGATGGCGGTCTTCATCGCGCAGAACCCGGGCCTCGAGAGCCGCTTCCGCACCTCCATCGACTTCGCCGACTACACCGACGACGAGCTCGCCTCGATCTTCCAGGTGATGGCGTCGTCCGCGGAGTACGACGCGGACGACGCGGTCGTGGCCCGGCTGCGTGAAATCCTCGGAACGGTGCGCCGGGGGTCGACCTTCGGCAATGCTCGCTACGTGCGCAATGTCCTCGAGGCCGCGATCGGCCGCCACGCGTGGCGGCTGCGCGACATCGAGGCCCCCACCATCGAGCAACTGCGCACGATCGTGGTCGACGACCTGGACCCGGTGACCGAACCGGTGACGGAGCCCCCCGCCGACGAGGAGACGCCATGACCCAGATGCAGGCGCCGCCGGTGCCGGCCACCGCGCCCGCGCCGCCGGCCCGCAGCGAGGACGTGCCGCGGTTGCTCGACCGGCTCCAGGTGCTGGTCGTCGTGGCCTGCGTGCTCTTCGGTGCGCTGGCCGCGCTCCTGCAGGTGCTGTCCTGGCAGGCCAACAGCAGGGCCGCCGACAACACCGAGCAGGTGGTGCGGGTCCAGCAGATCCAGTCGCTGCTGCTGCGCGCCGACGCACTGGCGACCAACTCCTACCTCGTCGGCGGTCTCGAGGACCCCGATGCCCGAGCGGAGTACGACGCCGCGATCGACGGCGTGCTGCGCCTGGTCGCCGACGCGGCGGAGGCTCAGCCGGCCGACCGCAAGGTGCTGGCCGACCTCAACGCGGCGGTGACGACGTACACGACCGCGGTCACCCAGGCCCGTGACTACAACCGCCAGCAGTTCCCCATCGGCATCGCCTACCTCAACGACGCCGGCACGTCGCTGCGCACCACCGCTCTCCCCATCACGCAGGCTCTGGCGGACACCAACTCCGACCGTGCCGTCGACGAGATGGGTGGGCAGCACCCGTTCTGGCTGCTGCTGGTGGGCCTGGTGGTCCTGGCGCTGCTCTTCGTCGCCAACCGGCAGGTCGCGCGGCGCTTCCACCGGCGCTACAACGTGGGTCTGGTCGTGGCGGCGGCGGTCGTCGCACTGGTGACCGTGATCGTCGCCGGGCACGCCCAGGCCAAGCACAACGACAACAACGACCTGCGCGACGGTGCCTACGCCACCGCCGTCGACGAGGCCACGGCCCGGACCGCCGCCAACAACGCCAAGGCGATCGAGAGCCAGGGGTTGATCAACCGCGGCTCCGGCGACTCGGTCTACGAGCCGAAGTGGGACGAGCAGGCGGCGATCGTCGAGGACCACGCGTCGCCCGACACGCTCGCACTGTGGGGCGACTACGCCGGCGCGCACGACGCGGTCCGGAAGGCGGACGACGCAGGCGACTGGGACACGGCGGTCGCTCTCGCCACCACCACGTCGGCCGGGTCCGCGACCGACCTGCTCGACCAGGTCGACGCCAGCGCAGAGAAGGTGTCGGCCGAGGCCGGGTCGGAGGCCGCCGACGGATTCCGCTCAGGGGGGACGCTGTCCGTGGTGCTGATCGTGCTCACCGGGCTCGCGGCCCTGGTCGCGGCGTTCGCCGCCAGCCGAGGGCTCGGCGTCCGCCGGAAGGAGTACTCATGAGGCGCCTCGTCCCACTTGCCCTGTGCGCGCTCCTGCTGGCCGGCTGCGGCGGGTACGCCGACACGGTCGTGCCCGAGCCGCAGGCCACCTCGGCCGCACCGGCCGCCCCGGACACCACCAAGCCCTGCCAGGACGACGGCTCCCAGCGCCGGTCGTACGACCCGGCGGGCGGCACCCTCGACGGTCCGGCCGTGCAGCGGATCCGTCAGCACGGCAAGCTGGTCGCAGGCGTCGCTGCCGACACCTACCTGCTGGGTGCCCGCAACGCCAAGTCCGGCGTGATCGAGGGCTTCGACATCGACATGGTCAACGCGATCGCGGCCAAGATCTTCGGCACCGCCAAGGGCCACGTGGAGCTGAAGGTGATCACCGCCGCCGACCGGATCCCGTTCCTGCAGGACGGCACCGTCGACATCGTGTCGCGCAACATGACCGTCAACTGCAAACGTTGGCAGCAGATCGCCTTCTCGGAGATCTACTACGACGCCGGCCAGAAGGTCCTGGTCGGCACCGATTCGGGCATCGACGGCATCAAGGACCTCGCCGGCAAGCGGATCTGTGCCCCGTCCGGCACCACCAGCATCGACAACATCCAGAAGATCCAGCCGGAGGCCATCCCGGTCAGCTCGACGGACAACTCCGCCTGCATGATCCTCTTCCAGAACGGTGAGGCCGACGGGGTCAGCACCGACGACACCGTGCTCGCGGGACTCGCGGCCCAGGACCCCTACGCGAAGGTCCTGAAGACCGACTTCCTCACCAGCGAGCCCTACGGCATCGGCGTCAACAGTGACGACGTCGACCTGGTCCGGCTGATCAACCAGACCCTGGAGGACATGCGCGCCGACGGGCGTTGGCAGGAGTCGTACGACAAGTGGCTCTACAGGCCGCTCGAGGAGGTCCCGGGCGTCCAACCGGAGCCGGCGTACGGGCGGTGATCGGATGACCTCCTCGCCGACCCCACCCGGCGCGATCGGCACCGCGCCGGAGCCTGCCGTGCTGCAGGTCTACCTGGCCGCGCTCGACGACTGGGTGCGCGCACGGCGTACCGAGCTCGACGACCTCGACGCCGCGGCGCTCGCGGCCCAGCGCGGTGCCGACGTCGCGTCCGACATGATGCTGTCGCTCGCGCTGTGGAAGGCGGTCTCCGACCGCTGGCAGCTGATGTGGGCGACCTGGGACGGCGGCCGCGTGGGAGTCACCGAGCGCACCAAGATCACCACCCTGATCTGGGGTCGGCTCGACAGCACCCTGGACACCCAGGCGCTCGGCGCGCTGGCGGTCTCGCTCCCAGAGGCCTGCCGGCTGTCCGACGCGCTCGCCGGGCAGCTGCGGACGACGCTCTCGCTGATGCCGGGTGCCGATGCGGCGGCCGCCCGGATCAAGGACCTGCGCGCCCAGCTCGAACGGGTCCGCGACCAGGTGGGCCTCGAGCCCGCGGTCGCCCGCGGCGCAGCAGTCGAGCGGCTGGCGGCGTTGCTGCAGCGGCTCGCGGAGGTGACCGAGCGCGCCCAGCGCGGCGCCGACGTCGGCGGCCTCCTCGGGCCTCTGGAGAGCGACGCGTCGACGTTCGAGCGCGACCTGATCGTCGGCAACGCCCGGCGCCGCGACGCCCGCGACCAGCTCGGCTCCGCCCGCGAGCTGCGCGCCGACCTGCTCGCCCGGGCCGAGGCGCTACGGCTGCTCGCGGCGACCTGCGTGCGGACCGTCGACCCGGCGCCGCGGTACGCCGTACCCGACGTCGAGGCCCTCGGTCCGATCCCGAACACGCCCGAGCGGCTCGGTCCCTACCTCCAACGGCTGGACCGCGTCTCGCAGGCGCTCACGCTCGCGCAGCAGAAGTACGCCGACGCGCTCGCCGAACGCACCCAGCTCCTGGACCTGCTCGATGCCTACGTCGCCAAGGCGCGCTCCCTCGGCGCTGCCGACCGCCCGGACCTCGCGGACAGCGAGCGTCGGGCGCGCGAGGTCCTCGCTCGCGAGCCGGCCCCGATGGCGGTCGGCCGCCAGCTCGTCGGCACCTACCAGACGTGGGTCGACCACTCGAAGGAGTCCGCATGAAGTGCACCCAGCCCGGCTGCGTCGGCACGATCAGCGACGGCTACTGCGACGTCTGCGGGATGGCCCCGGCGGCTGCCCCCGCCGCGTCCGTGTCGGTGGACGGCACTGGGTGCACCCAGCCCGGGTGCACCGGCTCCATCCTCGACGGTTACTGCGACGTCTGCGGCTCGCCTGCCGTGAGCGTGGCGCACGAGGCCCAGCCGCTGTCGGGGGGCGAGGCGTCGGTAGCCACCTCGGCCAGCCGCGTGCAGTCCGCCGCCATCGGCTCCCGGCTGGCCCAGTCGAGCGGTACGACGTCCACGCGACGCACGCGCACCGGCTCCCAGCGGGTGCGCGCGGTCCGCCTCGGCGCCGGGCTGACCGTCGTACCGCCCGCCCCAGCCGTGGACGCCAGCCAGGCGATCAACCTCAACCCGCAGGTGCCCGAGGACAAGCGGACCTGCTCCAAGTGCGGCAACGCGATCGGCCGCAGCGTCGACGGCAGGCCCGGACGCACCGAGGGGTTCTGTCCCCAGTGCGGACAGGAGTTCTCGTTCACGCCGAAGCTGAAGCCGGGCGACCTGGTGAGCGGCCAGTACGAGGTGGTCGGTGCGATCGCCCACGGCGGCCTCGGCTGGATCTACCTCGCCAAGGACCGCAACGTCTCCAACCGCTGGGTCGTCCTCAAGGGCCTGCTCAACTCAGGTGACCCGGATGCCCTCGCCGCGGCGATCGCCGAGCAGCAGTTCCTCGCCCAGGTCGAGCACCCGCTGATCGTCGAGATCTACAACTTCGTGACCCACGAGGGCGCGGGCTACATCGTCATGGAGTACGTCGGCGGCAAGTCGCTCAAGCAGATCCTCAAGCAGCGGATGACCGCCAACAACGGGGCGTACGACGCGCTCCCCGTCGACCAGGCCCTCGCGTTCATCCTCGAGGTGCTGCCGGCGTTCCAGTACCTCCACGACCTCGGACTCGTCTACTGCGACTTCAAGCCGGACAACCTGATCCAGGTCGGCGACGCGATCAAGCTCATCGACCTCGGCGGGGTACGCCGTATCGACGACCAGGACTCCGCCATCTACGGCACCGTCGGCTACCAGGCGCCCGAGGTGGCCGAGGTCGGGCCGAGCGTGGCCAGCGACATCTACACGATCGGCCGCACGCTCGTCGTCCTCTGCATGGAGTTCCGCGGCTACCAGGGGACCTACCTCAACACGCTGCCGCCACCGGAGTCGACGCCGCTCTTCGCCCAGCACGACTCGCTCTACCACCTGATCGCCAAGTGCTGTGCCGCCGACCCGGCCGACCGGTTCGCCTCGGCCGACGAGCTGCGCGGCCAGCTGCTCGGCGTGCTCCGCGAGGTCGTCGCCGCCCGCACCTCCGGGACCGCCCTCACCTCGGCCGCGTCCGTGCTGTTCGAGGCGCCGGTCGCGTCCGTCTCGGTGCTGTCCTGGTCAGAGCTGCCGGCCCTGCGCCCCGACACCACCGACGACCAGCACGCCTGGCTGACCAGCGTCGGCAGCGACGATCCCGCCCAACGGCTCACCGATCTCGAGGCCGCGCCCGAGTCGACGCCCGAGGTGTGGCTCGCCCGCGCCCACGCCGCGCTCGAGCTGCTGGATGCCACCCAGGCTCACAAGTACGCCGACGACCTCCTCGCGCAGGACCCCTGGGACTGGCGCGCGTTGTGGATCGACGGACTCGCGGCGATGCAGGAGCAGGACTGGGCCGCTGCCCAGTCGGCGTTCAACGCGGTCTACCAGCAGGTGCCCGGCGAGCTCGCGCCCAAGCTGGCGCTGGCGATCTCGTGCGAGAAGGGCGGCCTGCCCGACGTCGCCGAGGGTCTCTACAGCACCTGCGCGGCGACGGATGCGACGTACGTCGCCCCGGCGGCCTTCGGGCTGTCCCGGGTGCGCGCGGACCGTCAGGACACACCGGGTGCGGTGGCCGCGCTCGACAAGGTGCCGTCGACCAGCCGCGGCTACCCGGAGAGCCGGCAGCTGCGCGCCGAGGTGCTGCTCGCCGGAGGGGGCAACGACCTCGCCGTCCTCGACCAGGCGATGCGCAGCATCGAGTCCGTCTCGATGGACGGCCGAGCGCGGCAGCGCTACACCGTGCGCATCCTCACCCAGGCGCTCGAGGTGGTGACGGCCGGGAACGCCGCCGCCCTGGGCGCCGCGTCCAGCCGACCGGCTCCGACCGTGGGCAGCCATCCCGCGACCGAGGTCGGTCTGCGCGACGGACTCGAGACGGCGTACCGTGCCCTCGCCCGCGACGCTCCGCTCCTGGAGGACCGGATCGGTCTCGTCAACAAGGCCAACGAAGTGCGGAGCTGGACCCTGACATGACCGAGACCTCCCTCCCGACGTCCACGTGCCCGGCGTGCGGTGCCACGGCACCGACGGGCGCCAAGTTCTGCGAGAGCTGCGGCAAGCCGCTCGGCGGCGACGCCGCTGCGGTCGCCCCGCCAGTTCCCGCCGACGAGCCGGGACCGATCGACGACCTCGGCAGCGGCCCGATCAGTGCACCGACCCGCCGCAACGAGGACGCGCCGGTGGCCGATCCCGGCCCGCGGCCGTGCCTGGTCTGCCAGGGAACAGTCGGACCGGACGGCTACTGCGAGACCTGCGGCGCCAAGGCGCCGACCGAGCGCGACCACTTCCGTGAGTCGCCGGCTCCCTGGGTCGCCGGCGTGTGCGACCGAGGGATCGTCCACCACCGCAACGAGGACGCGATGGCGCTGCTCGCCTCCGACGTACCGGGGGAGCGCGCGGTCCTGGTCGTGCTCGACGGCGTCTCGAACTCGACCGACTCCGACGTCGCCTCGCTGGCCGGCGCCAAGGCCGCGCGCGAGGCCCTGCGTACGCCGTTCCCCCGCGGGATGGGTACGCCGGCGAGTCGGGCAGGCGCGATCACCCAGGTCCTCGCCGCGGCGGCCGCCGCCGCGAACGCCGCGGTGGTGTCGGTGACCGACCCGGCCTCGACCAACCCGGCCTCGGCCACCTTCGCGGTCGCGGTCGTCGAGCAGGACCTGCTCGCCTACGCCAACATCGGCGACTCGCGCGTCTACTGGCTGCCCGACGGCGGTCCCGCCGTCCAGCTCACGGTCGACGACTCGGCCGCGCAGCAGCAGATGGAGGCCGGCGTACCTCGTGCGGTAGCCGAGACCTCGCCCCAGGCGCATGCGATCACGAAGTGGCTGGGACTCGACGCGCCCGACATCACGCCGCGCACCGGTCAGCTCCAGATCACCGCTCCCGGCTGGGTCCTGGCGTGCTCCGACGGGCTGTGGAACTACGCGTCGGAGCCGGAGGCGCTCGCCGACCAGATCGCCGCGGCGGGCACCTCCGAACCACTCGCCCTCGCGCTCGCACTGGTCGCGTTCGCCAATGCTCAAGGCGGCCGCGACAACATCACGGCGTCGTTGGCGCGCGTGCAGCCGGCCGGGACGAGGCAGAATGCCAGCGAACCCGCGCTCGACCACCAGGAGGAGTCCGATGGCTGAGTTCACCGCCAGCGTCTACCAGAACGAGTTCCTCCCGGACGGAGGCACCGACGTCAACGCGATCATCACCGTGACCTGCTCCGGGGCAGGCACGGCCGGCCAGACGGGCGGTGGGGCGGCGGGCGAGATCATCATCGTCGACACCTCCGCCTCGATGGGCGTGGAGACCATGCAGGCCGCGCGGTCCGCCGCCCAGGCGGCGTTGGCGGAGATCGTGGACGGGACCTGGTTCGCCATCATCTCCGGCTCCGACCACGCCGAGCTCGCCTTCCCGCGCGTGTCGTCGGGACCCGGCCTTGTCCGAATGGACGCCAGGTCCCGTGCCGAGGCCAGCGACGCGATCGGTCGCTTCAGGGCCTCCGGCGGCACGGCGATCAGCACCTGGCTCGACCTCGCCGGCACGATCTTCGCCTCGGTGTCCGAGGTGACCCAGCGGCACGCGATCCTGCTGACCGACGGCGAGAACCGCGAGCGGCCCGGCGCCCTCGACACCGCCATCGCGCGAGCCACCGGCTACTTCCAGTGCGACTGTCGCGGCGCTGGCACCGACTGGGTGGTCGAGGAGGTCCGCCGGATCGCGCAGGCCCTGCTCGGCACCGTCGACATCATCCCGGAGCCGGCCCAGATGCAGGCGCAGTTCCAGCAGATGATGCGCGCCTCGATGGCGCGCGGTGTCGCCGATGCCCAGCTGCGGGTGTGGACCCCGCAGGGCGCCCAGATCCTCTTCGTGCGGCAGGTCTCGCCGTCCGTCGAGGACCTGACCGGCCGCCGGGTGGAGATCAACCCGCTGACCGGTGGCTATCCGACCGGGGGTTGGGCCGACGAGTCGCGCGACTACCACGTCGGCGTCCGGGTCGCGGCCAAAGCGATCGGTCAGGAGCAGCTCGCTGCCCGGGTCCAGCTCGCGATCGGTCCCGACGTCGTGACCCAGGGGCTGGTGAAGGCGACCTGGTCCGGCAACTCCGAGCTGACCGCGCAGATCGACCAGCAGGTGGCGCACTACACGGGCCAGACCGAGCTCGCATCGATGATCCAGGAGGGTCTGGCGGCCAGGGCCGCCGGCGATGCGGCGACCGCCACGACCAAGCTCGGCCGCGCCGTACAGCTCGCCGCCGAGACCGGCAACGACGAGGCCACCTCCAAGCTGCGCAAGGTGGTCGACATCGACGACGAGAAGGAAGGCACGGTCCGGCTCAAGGCCGCGGTGGCCAAGGCCGACGAGATGGCCCTCGACACCGCCTCCACCAAGACCACCCGGATCAAGAAGTGAGCACCTGTCCCGCCGGGCACGAGACGACGGCGACCGACTACTGCGACGTGTGCGGCATCGCGATCGACGCGTCCGCGACCGCCGCGACCCCGGCGACCGCGGCACCGCCGGCCACCGTACCCGACACCGGGACCTGCCCGAACTGCTCCGCGACCAACCCCGCCAACGCGCTCTTCTGCGAGGCCTGCGGCTACGACTTCACCACCGGGTCGATGCCCCGACCGGTCGTGGCTCCGAGCGCCCCGACCCGGACGCCGGCCGGGGACGACGCCTCGGCGAACCCCTCCCCGCCGCTCGCCGACACGTGGGTGGCCGAGATCTGGATCGACCCCGACTGGTACGTCGACCAGAAGTCCACCGACCCGCTGCCGTCGCCGGGCCTGCCCCTCGTCGTCCAGCTCAAGAACACGTCCGTGCTGATCGGTCGGGTCTCGCGGAGCCGCAACATCACGCCCGACATCGACCTGTCCTCGGACAACGGCATCAGCCGCCGGCACGCGCAGCTCACCACGGACGGCACCCGGTGGTGGATCGAGGACCTGGGCTCCTCCAACGGCACGTACGTCGGCGGCAACGTCGGCGCCCTGCCGACCACGCCCGTACCGCCCGGCCAGAAGCAGGAAGTGTCCGCCGACGACCGGATCTACGTGGGCGCCTGGACCCGGATCGTCGTACGCCGGGCCACTGACGGGGAGTTCTGAGCGCGGTGGTCGGGGTCGTCGGGATCCCCGGTGCACCGGGGATCCCAGCACTTCTCAGGGGTTGCAACGCCTGAGAAGTGACAGATTCCCCGGTGCACCGGGGAATCCTGAGGCTGGTGGGGTCAGCGCTTGGTCGCGATCACGACCGAGGCGTCGGGGGCGACCATCACCTCGACGGCCGTGAACCGCTCGTCGGTCAGCCACTGCTCGCGCAGGGTGTCGACGCGTCCGTAGGTCACCGGTGGCCACAGCTCGCACGGCGTGAAGTCGTCGAGCACCACCAGTCCGCCGGACTCGACCAGGTCCGCGATCGAGTCGACGCTGACCTCGGTCGGGACGCCGGAGTCGAGGAAGAGCAGCGAGAACGGGCCCTGGTCGAGCAGTGTCGACCAGTCCGCGGAGCGCACCTCCACCTGGGGGTCGTCCTCGAAGATCACGGCGGCGGCATCCGCCAGCTTGGCGTCCAGCTCGGCGCTCAGGATCTTGGCGTCACCGCGTACGCCGGAGCGCAACCACGCCGTACCCACGCCGCAGCCGGTGCCGAACTCGGCCATGGTGCCGGTACGGGTCGCGGCGAGGGTGGCCAGCAGCCGTCCGGTCTCGTTGCGGCAGAACGACGCGTAGCCCGCCTTGCGGGAGACGTCGAACGCACGCCGGACGATCTCAGGGAGGTCGGGGGGAGCGCTCATGGGTCGAGTCTTTCATCGCGGGACGGCCGTCTCGCATGGCGAACACTCTGTGGAATCGACTGACCGGTGCGGGGAGGGCGGCGTACGGTGTCCTCACCATGCGGATCGTCTTCGTACTTATCGATTGCCGCGGCGGGGCCTGAGAGAGGCCACCTCGCCGCGGTGATTCGGCGTTGACGGCCTCTCGATACATCTGGATCGAAGATGGCTCCGCACGGATCGGGCGCCCAGCAGCACGGCGCAAACCGCTCCCTGATGGTTTCTCTCCCACTCGCGTGATCCGCGGGTCGATCGCTCGCTCTCGAGCGGATCATCTTCGTTCCAGGTGTGTCGGGACCGTACGGACACCACACCTGAGAACACCACACGAGAGAGAGCGCACCGATGTACGACATGTACCCCGAGTGGGGACCGGCTCAGCACCACCCTGACAACCCGCGCAGCCACGAGAATGTGAGCGAGGCACTTCAAGCCTCGCTCGACCTGCGGGACAACGGCGGCCAGCGCCCCGACGACAACTAGCCTCTCGCCTCATGACCACTGACTCGTTCCCCACCACCGGTAGCAGCACCGGCACGATCAAGCTCGCCGTCATCCCCGGCGACGGCATCGGGCAGGAGGTGACGGCCGAGGCGCTCAAGGTGCTCGAGGTCGCCTCGCCCACCGGCGTGAAGTTCGAGCAGACCCGCTACGACCTCGGCGCCGAGCGCTACCTCACCACCGGCGAGGTGCTGCCCGTGTCCGTGCTCAGCGAGATCCGCGAGCACGACGCCATCCTCCTCGGAGCAGTGGGCGGCAAGCCCAACGACCCGAACCTGCCTCCGGGGATCCTCGAGCGCGGGCTGCTCCTCAAGCTCCGCTTCGAGCTCGACCACTACGTCAACCTGCGGCCGTCCCGGATCTTCCCGGGGGCGTCGTCACCGCTCGCCAACCCGGGCGAGGTCGACTTCGTCGTGGTCCGCGAGGGCACCGAGGGTCCGTACACCGGCAACGGCGGCGCCCTGCGCGTCGGTACGCCGGCCGAGGTCGCCACCGAGGTCTCGGTCAACACCGCCTTCGGCGTCGAGCGCGTCATCCGCGACGCCTTCGCCCGGGCCCAGCGCCGACCGCGCCAGAAGCTCACCCTGGTCCACAAGACCAACGTCCTCGTGCACGCAGGCGCCGTCTGGTGGCGGCTCTTCCAGGAGGTGGCCACCGAGTACCCCGAGGTGACGACCGACTACATGCACATCGACGCGGCGACGATCTTCATGACCACGGACCCCGCACGCTTCGACGTGATCGTCACCGACAACCTCTTCGGCGACATCATCACCGACCTCGCCGCCGCGATCACCGGCGGCATCGGCCTGGCGGCCTCCGGCAACGTCAACCCCGACCGGACGGCCCCCTCCATGTTCGAGCCCGTCCACGGCTCCGCGCCCGACATCGCGGGCCAGCAGAAGGCAGACCCCACCGCCGCCATCCTCTCCGCGTCCCTGCTGCTCGACCACCTCGGGTACGCCGACGCCGCCGCGACCATCGAGACCGCGGTGATCGAGGACCTGGCCGCCCGCACACCGGGAGCTGCTCGTCGTACCTCCGAGGTCGGCGACGCGATCGCCGCGCGAGTAGGCGGCTGACCGCCCTCGTCGATCTCTCCGACGGCCGGGCGCACCCACGTGTGCCCGGCCGTCGGCATTTGCCCTGTTCCCTGTCCGCGAGGAAGGCCTACTAAGTTGTCCCCCATGGAGATCAGCACCACCGCGTCAACCGTGACCGTCGACGACGCCCGCCTTGCGGAGCTCCTCGACAACCCCGGCTTCGGTCAGCACTTCACCGACCACATGTTCACCGTGGAGTGGACCCCGGAGGCCGGCTGGCACGATGCCCGCATCGAGCCGTACGGCCCGTTGACCCTGGACCCGGCGACCGCCGTCCTGCACTACGCGCAGGAGACCTTCGAGGGCATGAAGGCCTACCGCCACGACGACGGCACCATCTGGTCCTTCCGGCCCGAGGAGAACGCCGCCCGGATGGTGCGCTCGAGCCACCGGCTCGCGCTGCCCGTGCTCCCGGTCGAGGACTTCGTGCAGGCCGTCGATGCCCTGGTCGCCGTCGACCAGCGCTGGGTCCCCCAGGGGGAGGGGGAGAAGAGCCTCTACCTGCGCCCGTTCATGTTCGCGTCCGAGGCGTTTCTCGGCGTACGCCCCTCGCAGCACGTGACGTTCATGGTGATCGCGAGCCCCGCGGGCGCGTACTTCAAGGGTGGCGTGAAGCCGATCTCGCTCTGGCTCACCGAGGAGTACACCCGCGCCGGGCGCGGCGGCATGGGTGCCGCCAAGACGGGTGGCAACTACGCCAGCTCGCTGGTCGCCCAGCAGGAGGCGACCGGGCACGGCTGTGACCAGGTCGTCTTCCTCGACGGCCAGGAGGGCAAGTACGTCGAGGAGCTCGGCGGCATGAACATGTACTTCGTGCACGCCGACGGCCACATCGTCACTCCCGAGACGGGCACGATCCTCGAGGGCATCACCCGCGCGAGCATCATCGAGCTCGCGGGCAAGCTGGGCCACCAGGTCGAGGAGCGGAAGTTCTCCATCGACGAGTGGCGCGACGGCGTCGCCAGCGGCGACATCACCGAGATCTTCGCCTGCGGCACCGCCGCGGTGATCACCCCGGTCGGCGAGCTCAAGTGGGACGGTGGATCGGTCCCCACTCCCGACGGCGGCGGCGACCTGTGGCGCCAGATCCGCCAGCAGCTCGTCGACATCCAGTTCGGCCGCGCCGAGGACACGTTCGGCTGGATGCACCGCATCGTCTGACGGGTTGAGTCGGGAGTTCTGACGGTTGAGTCGGGAGTTCTGGAGCATGTCATATGTCCAGAACTCCCGACTCAACGTGCCGAAACTCCCGAATCAACCCGCATTGGGACCCCGTTGAGCATCCCGACCTGCTCGACCGCTATGTCCCCCAGCTGGCCGCGGCCGCTGACGGCGACCCGAAGACGGTGCCTCACGCCGTCGAGGCCTGACCCTCGCGGCCGGGGCGTGAGGCAAGTATTGAACACGTTCAAAAATGGCGTAGGGTCAGGGCATGCGCATCGTCATCCCCGGAGGCACAGGTCAGGTCGGCGGCATCCTGCGGCGCCGGTACGCCGCGAGCGGCCACGACGTCGTGGTGCTCAGCCGGCAGCCCGAGACGGTCGAGCCCGGCGTCCGCCACCGGGTCTGGGACGGCCGCTCGGTCGGTGACTGGGCCGAGGAGCTCGACGGTGCGGACGTCGTCGTCAACCTCGCCGGACGATCGGTCAGCTGCCGCTACACCGACGAGCACCTGCTCCAGATGATGAACTCCCGCGTCGACTCGACCCGTGCGGTCGGCCGCGCGCTGGAGCTGGTCGCCCGCCCGCCGGCCGTCTGGCTGCAGATGAGCACCGCGACCATCTACGCGGACCGGCGCGACGCTCCCAACGACGAGGCCACCGGCATCATCGGCGGCCACGAGTCGGGCGTCCCGGCGTACTGGGAGTTCAGCGTCCGGATCGCACAGCACTGGGAGGCGGCCCAGCAGGAGGCCACGCTGCCGGACACCCGGAGGGTGGCGCTCCGCGCAGCGATGGTGATGAGCCCGGACCGCGGCGGGGTCTTCGACTACCTGCTGCGGATGGCCCGGCTCGGCCTCGGCGGGCCGGTCGCGGGTGGCGGGCAGTACGTGTCGTGGATCCATGCCGACGACCTCTGCCGGGCGATCGACCTGCTGATCGCGCGCCCCGATCTCGAAGGCCCGGTCAACCTCGCCGCGCCCGGCCCGCTCCCGCAGCGCGAGCTGATGCGCGACCTGCGCCGGGCCTGGGGTCGCCGCCCGGGGCTGCCCGCGACCCGCAGGATGGCCGAGCTCGGCGCGTGGGCGCTGCGCACCGACACCGAGCTGCTGCTCAAGAGCCGCCGCGTGGTGCCCGGCCGGCTGCTGGAGGCCGGCTTCTCGTTCGACCACCCCAGCTGGCCGGAGGCGGCCGCCGACCTGGTCGCCGGCGTCCGCGCGCGCCCCTGAGACAGGTCAGAAGAGCTGCACCGAGGCGGCCGACGACGTGGGCACGACGATCGGCAGTCCGGTCCGCGGGTCGGGCAGGACGTCGGCCTCGAGTCCGAACGTCTCGGCGAGCATGGTCGACGTGAACACCTCGGTCGGCGTGCGCAGGTCGTGGACGATCGTCGATGCGTCCGAGCCATCGGGATGGAGGAGGACGTCGATGACGGTGCCGAGCGAGATCGGACGACCGCGACTGCCAGGCCGGCGAGCACCAGCAGGGCGGTCGAGACCGCGCACCGACGGTCGACGTCGACGGTAACGCTCACCTTGGATGTACGTGCGACGCGGAGTGGAGGGGGTGCGGGCCTGCCGGGCTGCAGGCCCCGTCACCGGTAGCCTCGGGCCGTGACGACCTCCCCCTCGCCCGCCGGGTCGGCCGAGCGACCCATGGTCGGTGGGTACACCCTGCTGACCAAGCTCGGCGAGGGCGGGATGGGTGTCGTGCACCTGGCCCGACGGGGTGAGGGCGATCGGGTCGCGCTCAAGGTGCTCCGGCCGCACATCGTCGGCGACGACGAGGCGCGCCAGCGGCTGGCCCGCGAGGTCGGTTCGCTCCGGCGGGTCTCCAGCCCCTGGGTGGCCGGCATCGTCGACGCCGACCCCTGGGCGCCGATCCCGTACGTCGCGACCCGTTACGTGCCTGGCCTCTCGCTGCACGACCTGATCGTGGAGGAAGGGGCGATCACCGGGCCCGACCTCTACTGGTTCGCCGCCGGCCTGGCCGAGGGGATCACCTCCGTGCACGCGGTCGACGTGCTGCACCGCGACGTGAAGCCGTCCAACGTGCTGATGGAGGGGCGCACCCCGATCCTGATCGACTTCGGCCTGGCCCGGGTCGCCGACGACCCGAAGCTCACCCACACCGGCTGGCTGCTGGGGACGCCGGGCTACCTCGCGCCCGAGATCCTGTACGGCGAGGACGCGACCGCCGCGTCCGACGTGCACTCCTGGGCGGCGACGGTCGCGTACGCCGGCACCGGCCACCCGCCGTTCGGCCGGGGGCCGTCGATGGCGATCATGGACCGGGTCCGTCGCGGTCAGTTCGACCTCGACGGACTGCCCGACGACCTGCGCGAGGTCGTCGCCTCGGCGCTCGACCCGGAGCCGCGCCACCGGCCGACGCTGCCGCAGCTGCTCGCCTGGCTGCGCCCGATGACGACCCGCCGCGACACACCCGCGGTCGCGCCGCCCACCGCCGTCGAGCACGATCCCTACACCGTGCCGCTCGCCCTGGCCGCTCAGGCCGGCGCCGACGACGAGACCGACGTCTGGCCGGGCCACAACACCGCCGAGCCGTACACGCTCGCCCTGCCGCCCGAGGGCGCGACCGAATTCTCGCCGGACCGGTGGCCCCCCGAGCCGATCCCGTCGTACGGCGAGCCGCGGGTGTCGCTGGGCGAACGGCTCCGGCGGGGCAGCCTGCTCGTCGCGCTCGCGCTCGCGGTCGGAGCCGGCAGTGCGGCGTACCCCTGGCTCACCGTGAGTCTCGTGCTCGTCCTCAGCTGGCTGCTGCGCAGCATCTCGCTGGCCGCCTCGGCGCACGGGCAGCGTCGCAGCACGCGCGGCCGCAAGTGGTACGACGGCGTCCAGCTGCTCGTCGCCGCGCCCTGGCACCTGGTGCAGTCGATCCCGGGCGCCGTGCTGCTCGGGCTGTGGGCGCTCGGGCTCGCGACCGCGGCCGCCCTCGTCTGCTACGCCCTCGCCACCGGTGTCGAGCTGGCGCTGTTCGTCTGCGGGCTGGTGCTCGCCGGCTCGCTCTGGTGGGGACCGGGCGGCTCCCGGCTGCGGGGACCCGTCGGCCGGGTCACCCACCCGCTGGCCGCCCGGCCGCGGCGCTGGGTGATCGCGCTCGTCGTCGTGCTCGGCGTCGGCGCCGTCCTCGGCTTCCGGGCCGACGTCGACGGCACGACCTGGACTCCCGGCGACCAGCGTCCGCTGTCCGAGATCCCTGGCCCCTGAGGCGGTCGCCGTGGCACGATCGTGACGTGCACCACCAGCAGATCGTCATTCCTTAGCGCGTCGAGCCCCGCCCGACGCGCCAACCTCTCGTTCACGAGGGGTTTTTTTGTGCCACGAGACAGAGACCTGAGGAACGAAGGGCTCTGCAGAGCCGCTTGAACAGGACCAGTCAATGAACTTGCACGGCGACTTCCACGTCTACGACACGACCCTGCGTGACGGTGCGCAGCAGGAGGGTCTGAGCCTCTCCGTGGCCGACAAGCTGTCGATCGCGCGTCAGCTCGACAGCCTCGGTGTGGGCTACATCGAGGGGGGCTGGCCGGGTGCGAATCCCAAGGACACCGAGTTCTTCCGGCGGGCGGCGGACGAGCTCGACCTGCGCAACGCCAGGCTCGCCGCCTTCGGGGCGACCCGCCGGCCCGGGGTGAGGGCGGCCGACGACCCGCTCATCGCCGCCCTGCGCGACAGTGGCGCGGGCGTGGTCACGCTGGTGGCGAAGTCGCACGACCGGCACGTCGAGCTCGCCCTGCGGACCACCCTCGAGGAGAACCTCGAGATGATCCGCGACACCGTCACCCACCTGCGCGCGGAGGGGCAGACGGTCTTCCTCGATGCCGAGCACTTCTTCGACGGCTACCGCGCCAACCGCGACTACGCGCTCGAGGTGCTGCGCACGGCGTACGGCGCCGGCGCCGAGGTGATCGCGCTCTGCGACACCAACGGCGGCATGCTGCCCGGCTGGGTGGCCGACGTGGTCCACGACGTCCGCGAGCACGCCCAGGTGCGGGTCGGGATCCACTGCCACAACGACACGGGCTGCGCGGTGGCCAACACCCTCGCCGCGGTCGACGCCGGCGCCACCCACGTGCAGGGCACGATCAACGGGTACGGCGAGCGCACCGGCAACGCCGACCTCGTCTCCGTCGTGGCCAACCTCGAGCTCAAGCTCGACAGGCGGGTGCTGCCGCAGGGACTGCTCGCGGACGCGACCCGGATCGCGCACGCGGTCGCGGAGGTGACGAACTTCCCGCCGGCCTCGCGTCAGCCGTACGTCGGCAGCTCGGCCTTCACCCACAAGGCCGGTCTGCACGCCAGTGCGATCAAGGTCGACCCCGACCTCTACCAGCACATGGACCCGGCCGGTGTCGGCAACGACATGAGGCTGCTGGTCTCCGACATGGCGGGCCGCGCGTCGATCGAGCTCAAGGGGCGCGAGCTCGGCTTCGACCTCTCGGGAGATCGCGAGCTCGTCACCCGGATCACCGACCGCGTCAAGGTCCTGGAGAACCGCGGCTACACCTTCGAGGCCGCCGACGCGTCGTTCGAGCTGCTCCTCGTCGAGGAGGTCGAGGGGGTCCGCCCGTCGTACTTCGAGGTGGAGTCCTGGCGCGTCATCACCGAGACCCGACCGGGCGACGACGCCGTCTCCGAGGCCACGGTCAAGCTGAGGGCCGACGGCGTCCGCTACGTGCAGACGGGCGAGGGCAACGGTCCGGTCAACGCGCTGGACCACGCGCTGCGCGAGGCGATCGGGCTGGCCTACCCGGGCGTCGCCAAGTTCGAGCTGATCGACTACAAGGTGCGGATCCTCGACCAGGGGCACGGCACGGACGCCATCACCCGGGTGCTGATCGAGACCAGCGACGGCGAGGGCTCGTGGGTCACCGTCGGCATCGGCGCCAACGTGATCGAGGCGTCCTGGGGAGCCCTCGTCGACGGTGTCACGTTCGGGCTGCGTCGCCAGGAGGCGTGACGATGCGGCCGACGAGGTCGATCCAGCCGTCGTAGATGCGGTCGACCGGGAACCCGTCCAGCGAGACGCGCTCCAGGATCGGGAGCTCCAGCGGCGCCAGGATCGCGACGGCGAGCAACGGGACGTCGCCGCTCACCCGGAGCTGGGCCAGCAGGTAGCGCACGTGCGTCGCCGTGAACGAGTAGGCGCCAGCCGCCCGGGCGCCGGTGCGGCCCGCCTCCCGGATCAGCTCCGCGTGCAGCAGTGTGGTGTCGAGCCGGGTGCGTCCGAAGGCCAGCAGCCGCTCCCACGGCTCGGCCCCTGGGCCGAGCGGAGGTGGGCCGCTCATGACCTGCGCCTGCCACTCGCTCTCGGAGTGGTCGAGGACCGCCGCCATCAGTCCCTCCCGCGAGCCGAACCTGCGGAAGAGCGTGCCCTTGCCGACCCCCGCGGCACTCGCGACGGCGTCCATCGTCACAGCATGGGCGCCGTCACGCTCCACGAGCTCCTTCGCCGCGTCGAGCAGACGCCTCCGGTTGCGCGCGGCATCGCGACGCTCCGGCGGGGGAGCGTCGAGGAGGGGGAGCAGGCGCGGCTCGGACATCTCCCCGCACCCTAGTGAGACAGCACACGGCGCACCGCGGAATACTAATCGGACCACGGTCCGTTTAGCCGACATGACTCACACCACGATCGCCGTCCTGGTCGGCAGCCTCCGCAACGACTCCGTCAACCGGAAGCTGGCCGAGATCCTGGCCGCACAGGCGCCCGAAGGCGTCACCGTCGACATCGTCGACGGCCTGGGCGACGTCCCGTTCTACAACCAGGACGTCGACAACGCCACGGACATCCCGGCCGAGGCCGCGCGGCTGCGCGAGCAGGTCGCGGGCGCCGACCGGGTGCTGGCCGTCACGCCTGAGTACAACGGCCGGATGCCTGCCGTCCTCAGCAACGCGATCGACTGGCTGTCGCGCCCGTACGGCGCCGGCGCGCTGGTCGGCAAGCCCTTCGGCGTCATCGGTGCCACCCCCACGCCGTACGGTGGCAAGTGGGCCCACGCGGACGCTGTCCGCTCGGCCGGCATCGCCGGCGCGACGGTCGTCGAGGACGTCACCGTCTCCCAGTCCGCGCTCGAGGTCGACGTGCTGACCGACCCCGAGGTGCTGGCCCGCCTCGGCCGCGCCGTGGAGGTCCTGGTGGAGTTCGGCCGGGAGTCCGCTGCCGCGTAGGCGCTAGCGTCGGGTCGTGGCCGAACTCCATGACCTGACCGCGCTCGAGCAGGGCGACCTGGTGCGACGTCGTGAGGTGTCGCCCCTCGAGCTCACCGAGCACTACCTCGAACGCGCCGCCCGGCTCGACACGGTCGGCGCGTTCGTCACGCTCACGCCCGAACGGGCTCGGGAGCGGGCGGCCGGACTCGACCGCGCCGCGCCCGAGGGACCGCTCTTCGGCGTCCCGACCGCGATCAAGGACCTCAACCCGACGGCGGGGGTGCGCACGACCTTCGGATCGGCGGCGTTCGCCGACTTCGTGCCCGAGGTCTCCGACGGCGTCACCCTCGCGCTCGAGGCCGCGGGCCTGGTGAGCCTGGGCAAGACCAACACCCCGGAGTTCGGCTCGCCCTGCTACACCGAGCCCGACGTGGCGCCGCCGGCCGTGACGCCCTGGGACCGCACCCGCACGGCGGGCGGCTCGTCCGGGGGAGCGGCGGCCGCGGTGGCGGCCGGACTGGTGCCGCTCGCCCAGGGCTCGGACGGCGGCGGCTCGATCCGGATCCCGGCGTCCTGCTGCGGGCTGGTCGGACTCAAGCCGACGCGCGGGCGGATCAGCGGGCACCCCCTGTACGGCGACCCGGTGGGTCTGGCCACGGCCGGGCCGATCGCCCGCACGGTCGCCGACGCGGCGGCGATGCTCGACGTGCTCGCCGGTCGCCGGGTGGGAGATCCGTCCTGGGCGCCACCACCCACCGATGCGTTCCTGGCCGCTGCCGGTCGCGACCCGGGGCGGCTCCGGGTCGCTCGCTTCATCACACCCGTCATCACCGACACCCCGGTCGACGTCGAGTGCGTGCAGGCGTACGAGGACGCCTCGCGCCTGCTCGAGTCGCTCGGCCACGAGGTCGTCGACGTCGGGGTCCCGCTGCCGCCCGAGGCGATCCCGGTGTTCGAGACCTGCTGGGCGGTGCTGACCGCGCTCTCCGTCGTACCTCCCGAGAAGGAGCATCTGCTCCGCCCGCTCACCCGCTGGCTGTCGGCCCGAGGCAATGCCGTGACCGGACCCGAGTTCGGCCTCGCCATCGGCGCCATGCGTCGCTTCGCCGCCGGTGCGCTCACCGCGCTCGCGCCGTACGACGCCGTGCTGACGCCGACCCTGGCGACCCCGCCCGTGCTGGTCGGAGCGATGCGTGACGATGCCGATCCGCAGGCCGACTTCGATGCCCAGAAGGCATTCACGCCCTGGACCTCGGCGTGGAACGTCACGGGCATGCCGGCCGTCTCGCTCCCGCTGCACTGGACCCCCGACGGGTTGCCGGTGGGCGTGATGCTCGCTGCCCGGCCTGCCGAGGAGGAGCTGCTGCTCTCCTTGGCCGCCCAGGTCGAGACCGCCGCCCCCTGGTCCGATCGGCGGCCGCCGGGGTGGTGACCGGCGCATGTAACGCCCTGTTACTGGCAGTACCCGGGGGTTGCAGCGCGGCACTAGGGCCAGTAACCCGGCGTTACAGCCGACCGACGTCACGGACGATGCGCCCCTTCGGCCACCGCTGGTGCCTCAACCAGCCGCCGACCGACGAGTAGCGTGTCCCCATGACCAGACCCGTCATCCTCGTCGTCGGAGCCGGCCCTGGTGTGAGCGGCTCGGTAGCGCGGCTCTTCGCCCGTGAGGGGTACGACGTGGGCCTGCTCGGCGTCGACGAGGAGCAGCTCGTCACGCTGGGCGGTGAGCTCGAGGAGGCCGGAGGCAACGGGCAGATCGCGGTCGTCGACGTCACCGACGTCGAGAGCACGACCCAGGTGATCAGCGCGATGGCGGAGAACTTCGGCGGGATCGACGTGCTGCACTTCAACCCCAGCGCCTTCCGTGAGAGAGATCCGCTCGAGCTCTCGGTCGAGGAGCTCCTCGAGGACGTCGCCCTGGGTGTCGGTGCGCTGCTGACCAGCGTGCAGGCCGCGCGCCCGTTCATGTCCGCCGGCGGTCGGGTCACGGTGACCGGCAGCATGGCGGCCGACCAGCCCTGGCACCGGGCGGCCTCGCTCGGGGTGCAGAAGGCCGGCGTGCGCAACCTCGTGCACAGCCTCGACGCGGCCCTCGAGCCCAGCGGCATCCGCGCGGTGTCGATCACCGTGCGCGGCACCCTGGCGAAGAAGGGGGCGTTCACCCCGGACCGCGTTGCCGAGGCCATCTGGTCCGCGGCCCACCAGGACGACGCCGACTGGCGGACCGAGGTGCCTTACTCCGGGTGAGCCCCCGGTCGAGGCGGGCGAGGGTCGCGGACGTCCACGAGGTCGCCCGCGGGATGCCGTACGTCGAGATCGCCCACGGCTCGCAGGACAACCCCGTCTATCAGGTCGGCAAGAAGTCGTTCGTCTTCTTCCGCACGGCTCGGCCCGACGCGTTCGACCCGGAGACGGGGGAGCGGTACGACGACGTCATCGTCTTCTGGGTCGACCCCGTCGACAAGGACGCGATGGTGCTCGACGAGTCGACGCCGTACTTCACCACTCCGCACTTCGACGGCCACCCCTCGGTCCTGGTGCGCGGGAGCCGGATCGGCGAGCTCACCCGTGAGGAGATCGCTGAGGTGGTGCAGGACGCCTGGCTGTCGCGCGCGTCGAAGCGGCGCGCTGCCGACTGGCTCGCAGCGCATCCGCCACACTGACGCCCGTGTACTCCCGGTGGTTGGCGCTCACGGCCCTGTCGTACGCCGTGCTCCACCACCTCGGCCTGCTCCCCGACGGGCTCGGGGCCGGGCCCGACGACACCCGCTGGACCGATTGGCTCGACCTGCTCGTCCCGTGGCTGGTGCTGGTCCCGGCAGGCCTGACCCTGCGGGCCGGGGAGGCCGCCGAGCGGACCTGGTGGATCTTCGGCTTCGGCGCTCTGGCCTACACCTCCGGGCACGGCATTCACCTCGCCGGCAACTCCGTCGGCAACGCCCACCCCAGCGACACCGCCCACCTGTGGGACGAGATGGTCGGCCACGCGCTCTGGTACGCCGGTGTCGCGCTCGTCGTGCTCGCGCTGGCGCGCACCATGGTCGGTCGACCCAGACCGGGTGCGGTCGGCTACATCCTCGCCGTCGCGGTCGGGCTCACCTGGGCGAGCAACGCGGTGGGCGGCAACACACAGGTGCTCGCGGTGGTCGTCGCCCTCGTCGCGTGCGCCTTCGGCTGGCGGCACCGTGGCGAGCTTCCGGTGGTGCTGCTCGTCGGCTTCGCCCCGGCGTTCCCGGCGCTCGTCGTCTTCGAGCTGACCTGACTCAGTCGTCGCCGATCCCGCGCGCGTGCAGCGCGTCGCCGGTCTCCTGTGCGCGCCCGATCACCCGGATCACGAACGGCGTGAGGAACGCCCGGGGATGCCGGACCCCGCGGGCCCGGGCGGCGTCGCGGGTCTCGATCGCCAGCGCCACGGTGCCGGGCAGCGCCTGGATGGCCAGGCCGATGGTCAGGGCGACCCGTTCGGGGTTGACCCCCACCCGCCGCAGCGGCGTGATCCACCGGATGAACGCGTCCAGCATCGCGTTGACCGGCGACGTCGAGCTCACCACGATCGCGGCGAGCGCGAGCGCGACCATGTCGACCAGGGTCTCGGTCGCCTTCTCCGGCCCGTAGAGCAGCCACTGGATGGCCGCGAAGATGACGGCCGCGAAGAGCACCGGGCGCAACGACCTCACCAGCAGCCGCAGGTCGACGCGCGCGACGACGGCGGCCAGGATGGCGATCGCGAGGAACACGAACGCGGCCTCGACGCTGCGCACCAGCACCACCGCGAGGCTGAAGATCGCGAGCCCGCCCACCTTCGCCCCGATCCAGGTGCGGTGCAGCACGGACGTGCCGGGCTGGTAGACCCCGAAGAGGTACGCCGGGTTCACGGCGACGTCCTCATCGGCGGGACCGAGGAGAGGTAGTCGGCAACGGCCTGGTCAGCCGGGCCGTCGTACCGCACGCGCGCGTCCTGGATCACCAGGACCCGGTCGCAGCGACGGACGAGGTCGAGGTCGTGGGTGACCACGACGAGCTGCTGGGGGAGCCCGAAGAGCACCTCCGTCACCCGCCGCGTGTTGGCCAGGTCGAGCAGGGTCGTGGGCTCGTCGGCGACCAGGATCGCCGGCTCGGTGGCGAGCACGCCGGCCAGCGCGAGCAGCTGGCGTTGTCCTCCGGACAGGCTGTGCACGCTCAGGTTGGCCTGCTCGCCCAGCCCGAACCGGTCGAGCACGACCAGGGCCTGCCGGTGACGCTCGGCGGCGTTGCGCACCGAGCGACGCAGCGAGAGCTCGACGTCCTCGACGCAGGTCGGCATCACGAGCTGGGCGGCCGGGTCGGTGAAGCAGAAGCCGACCCGTCGCCGTACGGCGGCGCCCTCACGCGCGACGTCGAGCCCGTCGACCAGCACCCGACCGGTCGTCGGCGTCACGAGGCCGTTGATCAGCCGGACCAGGGTCGACTTCCCGGACCCGTTGGCGCCGATCAGACCGATCCGCTGCTCGGTCAGGGTGAGGGTCGTCGGCTCCAGGATGACCGTGTCGCCGTCGGGCCCGGGTGCGGAGACGGCTGCCGCCTCGAGCTCGATGGTCGCCATGGCAGGGCTGCGGTTCAGCGCCGCGCGAGCAGGCGCGGGAAGGCCCGGTGCACCTCGGCGGCCACCAGCGCCACGAAGAGCGCCTTGATGGTGTCGCCGACCCAGAACGGCGCGTCGAAGGCGAACGCCTGGCGCCAGGTCACCTGGAGGAAGTGCTGCATCCAGAAGACGCCGCAGAGGTGGATGAGCACCGTCCCGGCCATCGCGGCGAGGAAGACGAGCGCCGCGCGGGTGCGCAGGGTGCCCAGGACGTCCTTGACGATGAAGCCCGCCAGCAGCGCCGCGAACGGGAAGGAGACCAGGTAGCCGGCCGAGACGCCGGAGAAGGGTGCGATTCCGCCGGAGTGGCCCGAGAAGACCGGCAGCCCGATCGCGCCGAGGAGCAGGTAGAGGCTGACCGCGAGGAAGCCGCGGACCGGGCCGAGGATGCAGCCGGCGAGCAGCACGCCGAAGGTCTGCAGGGTGATGTCGACGCCGGCACCACCGACGGGGATGCCGCCGATCACGGTGCAGGCGGCGATCAGCGCGGCGAACGCGGCGATCAGTGCGATGTCGGTGGTCGTCGACCGCTGCGCTGTGGGGGACCCGTCGGTCGTGGGGGTGGTGGGCGTCTCGGCCATCTTCATGCTCGGTTCCTTCGGACGGACCTGAACGGTGTTCAGGTGAACGCCGTTCAGGTTAGGGTTCGGAACGACCCGGGTCAATCGTGACCCACGGACGGACTCACAGGTAAGGGGTGTGACGTGCGCTACCACCGCGCCGACGTCGTCGACCGGGCGCTGGCCGTGCTCGACACCTACGGCCTCGCCGACCTGACGATGCGCCGGCTGGCCGGCGAGCTCAGCGTCCAGCCGAGCGCGCTCTACCACCACTTCCCCAACAAGCAGTCGCTGCTCGCGGCCGTCGCCGACGAGCTCCTCGCGCGCGGCCGTCACCGGTCCATCTCTGACCAGCTGCCGGCGTGGAACGATCGGGTCGAGGCTGTCTGCACCGAGCTGCGCGACGCCATGCTCGCCTATCGCGACGGCGCCGAGCTGGTCGCGACCGTCCGCTCCTTCGGGCTGGGCGCTGCCACGCCGTACGACGAGCTCGCCGCCGCCCTCGCCGACGGCGGGCTCGACCCCGAGCTCGTGCCGACCGCCGCGCGCACCCTGCTCCACTTCGTCTTCGGCCACGTCGTCGACGAGCAGACCCACCTCCAGGCCGGCTCTGCCGGCGCGATCGACCAGGAGCCCCGCGAGGACTCCGACTTCGCGCTCGGCCTCGGGATCGTGGTCGACGGGATCCGGCACCTGGCGTCGGTGGGACGGTCTGGTCCGAGGTAGCGCCCGGCCCACCGACCTCCCCAATTGTGGTGGGGCGGAGCCCGAACCTCGTCGGTAGCGTCGTGATGGCTGTGCGGAGGGCGCAGTGCGACGGAGGGATGGGCACATGAGAGCGATCACGCGTGTCGTCGTCACGGGGGTCGCCGCCGCGGCGACCACGGCGACGTTCCTGACGACGGGGGCCTACGGCCACCCGACCGAGCCGAAGGTCGTTGCCGAGGGCCTCAACGGTCCGTTCCAGCTCGCTGAGGACGGCCGGGGCCTGCTGGTGACCGAGGGGGATGCCGGCCAGGTGACCCACGTGAACCCGCGCACCGGCGCCACGACCCCGTTGGTGACCGGCGTGCCGGGAGCGTCGGGCGCCGTGCGCTACGGCACGTACGTCGCGCTCATCACCGGTGAGGCAGACCCCGAGAGCCCACCGCCCGTCCCCGGATCCTCGGTGCTGCTGGCCAAGCCGGGTCGGACGCCGGTCCAGTTCGCCGACCTGATGGCGAACGAGCTCAAGAACAACCCCGACGGACAGATCCAGTTCGACGAGAACGGCGCTCCGCTGGACGCCTTGTCGAACCCGTTCAACATCATCACCGACCGGACCCGCAAGGGCGCCTTCATCGTGGCCGATGCCGGCGGCAACGCCGTCCTGCGCGTGAGCAAGCACGGCAGGGTGTCGACCCTGTTCGTGCCTCCGGTGGTGCGCACCGGCGAGTGCGCGGAGCGGCCCAACAACACCGTGGACGGATTCGGCTGCGACCCCGTGCCGACGGGCCTGGCGTACGGGCCGGGCGGCAAGCTCTACATCTCGACGCTCGGAGGCGAGGCGCCGGGCGCCGGCCGCGTCTACGTGATCGACCCGAGGAGCGGCCGGGTGCACCACGTCATCAAGGGCCTGGACTCGCCCACCGGAGTGGCCGTCGACCGCCGCGGGGTCGTGTTCGTCTCCAACGTGCTCGAGGGTGCACCGGCCGGAGACGGGCCGCCGCCGCCGGACTTCGACCCCTCCCAGGTCGGCGAGATCACCCGGATCAAGCCGTACGGCGGTCGCAGCGTCGCCCAGGTGACGATGCCGACCGGTCTGCTCTGGCGCGACGGTGCGCTCTACGCCTCCGCCTGGTCGATCGCCGGCTTCCTCGGCATCCCCGACGCCGGCCAGGTGGTGAAGGTGAGGTCCCGGTCGTTCGTGCCGATCACCTGACCTCGAGCTGACGAGTGCCGGCTCAGACCTCGAACTCCCCACCGCTGCGCCAGTAGACACCGGCGTCGCGGGTGAGGAAGTCGTTCTCGACCAGGTAGCGGCGCAACGCCGCGTAGTCGTCGTGGAACCCACGCAGCACCAGGTTGACCTCGGACTCCTCGTAGCGCTGACCGGGCTCGAACGACTGCGCCAGGTGGTCGAGCACGACGAGCAGCTTGGCGTGCTTCGACGGGATGGTGTGCAGGCGACCGTCCGACCCGAGGAAGTGCGACAGCACCCGCTGGTCGGTCATCGCCGAGCCGGGCGGGTCAGGGCGAGCAGCGCGCGCGGACGGACGGCGGTCGAGAGCCCGCCGCCGACGGCGCGCTGCTCGAAGTGCAGGTGGCACCCGTCGGGTGCGCCGCTGTCGCTCGCGCGGGCGAACATGGTGCCGCGCCGCACCACCTGCCCCTCCCGCACGTAGACCCGGCGGGCGTGCCCGATCACCACGTCCCAGCCCAGCTTGCGGTTGCGCAGCCGCAGCGGGTGCTCGCCGTACGCCGGTCCGAGCGACCTGTTGGAGACGACCCGGAACGCGCGGCCGGCGTAGAGAGGGGTGCCGCACGCCATCGCCAGGTCGATGCCGTGGTGGAAGCCGCGACGGTCGCGGCACCGCGGGTCGGGGGAGTAGTACGGCGCGGCCGAGCAGCCGTAGGGGACCATGATCCGGTGGGTGCCCTTGAACCACGGTGACTCGTAGCGGGCCTTGTCCTTCGCGTAGAAGACCCACCGCGGGTCGGCGTGCGCGGCGGTGGTGAGCGAGGCGACCATCACCAGTCCCAGCAGGGCGGCGATCAGCAGACGTCCGAGGCGCATGCGGCCCAACCTAACCCGCCGGGCGGCCGGCTCGGCCCGGGCTGTGCGCCGACTCGATGCAGGGATCCCCGGTGCACCGGGGATCCCCTCACTTCTCAGGTGTTGCAACGCCTGAGAAGTGACAGGAACCCCTGGGAAGTGGGGCGCCAGGTGATCACTGAGGCGCACCGTGCGCGGGCGGCGATTGACGCGGCTCAGGCGACCACGGAGACCGCGAGGAGGCGCTCGCACTCCGCGATCAGTCGACCCCGCAGCGGCGCTCCACGCTCGGCGAACCGCCGCTGCGCCTCGGCGTACTCCGCCTTGCCGGCGGCGGTCTCGATCCGCACCGGGCTGAAGCCCAGGTCCTCGAGGTCGTACGGCGCCGCGCGCATGTCGAGCTCACGGATGTCGCGCGCCAGCTCGAAGCAGTCGGCGACCAGGTCGCTCGGGATCATCGGCGTGAGCCGGAAGGCGTGCTTGTAGAGGTCCATCCCGGCGTGCAGGCAGGCGGGCTGCTCGAAGTCCACGCGGTCCTCGGAGGTCGGTGAGAGCGTGTTGAGAGGCGCCGCCGGCGGGGTGAAGAAGCGGTAGGCGTCGAAGTGCGAGCAGGCGATCCGGTGCGACTCGACGACCTCGTCGGTGCCGGCAGGCCCCAGTCGCAGCGGCCAGTCGGCATGCCGGGTCTCGTCCTCCGTGAGCCGGTAGACCATCGCCCACTCGTGCATCCCGAAGCACCCGAAGTTGGCCGGCCGGCCGGCGGTCGCTCGCAGCAGCCGCGCCAGCGCGGTGAGCAACGGCTCCTGCGACGAGACGTACGACGAGGTGACCGTGCCCTCGGCGTACCCCCGCAGGCCGTCGTACTCCGGCGCCTCGGCCAGCGCGACGCCGTACCCCGGGTGCCAGCGCCTCAGCTGCGCTGGCCGCTGGGAGTAGTAGGTGAAGAGGAAGTCGTGGACCGGGTGCTTCACGCGCTCGGAGCGGCGGGCCAGGTGCGGGGCGACGAAGGCGTCGACGCGTCCGGCGTGTGCCTCAGCACACGCCTGCCACGACGCCCGGTCCAACACCTCCACAGCAGAAAACGATAGGTCGATAGGCTCGTCAGGTGCGCATTGCGAGATTCACCACGGGCGAAGACCCGATGTACGGAGTCGTCACCGGCGAGGTCGACCAGTTCGGCCAGCCCGATCCGGAGAGCGTCGTCGTCGCGCTGGCGGGCGACCCGCTGTACGTCGGCGTGAAGCTGCTCGACCAGGAGCACCGGCTCGAGGACGTCCGACTGCTCGCGCCGGTGCTGCCGCGCAGCAAGGTCGTCGGCATCGGCCGCAACTACGCCGCCCACGCGGCCGAGCTCGGCAACGACCTCCCGACCGAGCCGCTGATGTTCCTCAAGCCCAACACCAGCGTGGTCGGACCCGGGCGACCCGATCTTCTACCCACCGCAGACCAAGAACCTGCACTTCGAGGGTGAGCTCGCTGTCGTGATCGGCCGGATCTGTCGCGACGTACCGCCCGAGCAGGCGACCGACGTCATCCACGGCTACACGATCGCCAACGACGTCACCGCCCGCGACCTGCAGAAGGGCGACGTCCAGTTCACCCGGGCCAAGGGCTTCGACTCGTTCTGCCCGCTCGGCCCCTGGATCGAGACCGACCTGGACCCCCACGACTTCGCCGAGGGCCGCAGCGTCCAGACCTATCTCAACGGCGACCTCAAGCAGGACGGGTCCACCAAGGACCTGATCTTCGACATCCCGACGTTGATCTCCTACGTCAGCAGCGTGATGACCTTGCTGCCCGGCGACGTCATCCTCACCGGCACCCCCGAGGGTGTCGGTCCCATGGAGGTCGGTGACGAGGTCGAGATCTCGATCGCCGGTCTCGGCACTCTGACCAACAAGGTGGCACGACGATGACTGTCCGCGTCCGCATGGCTCCCAGCCCGACCGGGAGCCCGCACGTCGGCCTGGTCCGTACGGCGCTCTTCAACTGGGCGTTCGCGCGCCACCACGGTGGCACCTTCGTCTTCCGGATCGAGGACACCGACAAGGAGCGCAGCACCCAGGAGTCGTACGACGCGATCCTCGACCTGATGCGCTGGCTCGGTCTCGACTGGGACGAGGGCCCGGAGGTCGGTGGCCCGTACGCGCCGTACCGCCAGAGCGAGCGCAGCGACCTCTACACCGACGCGCTCGCCAAGCTCGCGGCGTCGTCGTACACCTACGACTGCTTCTGCACCACCGCGGAGGTCGACGCCCGCCGCAAGGCGTCCGGCTCCAAGGTGATGGGGTACGACGGCTTCTGTCGCGAGCTCTCGGCCGAGCAGCGCGCCGCTTTCGAGGCGGAGGGCCGGTCCTCGGTGGTCCGGTTCCGGATGCCTGACGGCTCGATCACCTGGCAGGACCTGGTGCGCGGCGAGGTCACGTTCGAGACCCAGTACGTCCCCGACTTCGCGCTGTGCCGGGCCAACGGCGACCCGCTCTACACGCTGGTCAACCCGGTCGACGACGCACTGATGCGGATCACCCACGTGCTCCGCGGCGAGGACCTGCTCTCCAGCACCCCGCGCCAGATCCCGCTGCACGCAGCGCTGATCGAGCTCGGCATCGGCACCGTGATGCCGGAGTTCGGGCACTTGCCCTTCGTGATGGGCGAGGGCAACAAGAAGCTGTCGAAGCGTGACCCCGAGGCGCACGCTCTGGCCTACCGCGATCAGGGCTTCCTCCCCGAGGGGCTGCTCAACTACCTGGCCCTGCTGGGCTGGGCCATCGCTGCGGACCGGGACATCTTCTCGATGGAGGAGATGGTGGCCGCCTTCGAGATCGGCGACGTCAACCCCAACCCGGCCCGCTTCGACATCAAGAAGGCCAACGCGATCAACGCGGCCCAGATGCGGCTGCTGTCGGTGGACGACATCACCGACCGCGCCCTGCCCTTCCTGAAGACGGCGGGCGTGGTCTCCGACCCGGTCAACGACGCCGACGCGCAGCTGCTCGAGCAGGCGATGCCGCTGGTCGCCGAGCGGATCAACAAGCTCACCGAGGCCGTCGACATGCTCGGCTTCCTCTTCGTCGACGAGGCGTCCTTCACCCGTGACGAGGCGGACGCCGAGAAGCTGCTGAACGACGACGGGCTGGCGGTCGTGCAGGCGTCGTACGACGCGCTGGCAGGTCTGGATGAGTGGTCGACCGCTGCCATCCAGGAGGCGCTGCAGGCCAAGCTCGTCGACGAGCTCGGGCTCAAGCCGCGCAATGCGTTCGGACCGGTTCGGGTGGCCGTCACGGGCCGTCGGATCTCCCCGCCGCTCTTCGAGTCGATGGAGCTGCTCGGTCGGGAGCGGTCCCTGGGTCGGCTCCAGAGCTCGCTGGGCTGACGTGCCGGACGTGCCGGGGCCGGGGCTGCCCTACCACCTCGTCCAGCGGGGCGGCCGGCCCGGTGTGTGGCGACCGCTGGTCGGAGTCTTCGTGCTGGTCGCGGGCTTCATCGTCGTCGTCCCGTTCCTGATCCAGATCCCCTTCGCCGTCGGGTTCGCGGTCGCCGGTCGCAACGTCGCCGACGGCCTCAACCAGCTCCTCGACTTCGACGACCCCACCCCGCTGGGTCTGGCCTACCTCAACATCTCGCTCGCGTGCGCCATCCCGGTCGCCTGGCTCGTGACCCGGGTGGTGCACGGGTTGCGGCCCCGCTGGCTCGCGTCGGTGGCACCGCGGATCCGCTGGCGCTGGATGGTGACGTGCTTCGGACTGGCATTCGTCGCGCTCTGCGCGACGCTGATCGTGTCGGCGATGGTGCCGGCCTCGGCCGGCGACGCGGAGCTCAGCGGCGAGCTCAACGACTTCACCTCGACGACGCGCGACTACCTGCTCGTCGTCCTGCTGCTGACGCCGCTCCAGGCGGCGGGGGAGGAGTACGCCTTCCGTGGCTACCTGACCCAGGCGTTCGGCAACCTCTTCGGTCGGCCCTGGGCGGCGGTGCTCCTCCCCGCACTGCTCTTCGCCCTCGCGCACGGCGGCCAGAGCGCGCCGATCTTCTTCGACCGGTTCGCCTTCGGGATCGTTGCCGGGCTGGCGGTGGTGCTCACCGGCGGCCTCGAGGCCGGCATCGCGATGCACGTCCTCAACAACTGGTTGGCCTTCGGTCTGGCGCTGGCCTACAGCGACATGGCGTCGACGCTGAACCCGTCCGGGGGCACCTGGTGGAGCATCCCGGTGACGCTCACGCAGTCGCTGGTCTACCTCGGTCTGGTGCTCTGGACGGCCCGTCGGTGGGGCCTGCGGACGACCACTCAGACGTCGAGGACACCGGGCGTTTTGGAAGGCTCCGGACCTCGCGTGTAAGGTTTCTCCCGGCTCGGAGACGAGCCGGATCGGCCCTGATTCTGAGGGCCAGGGGGATCCATTGGGATATGGTGTAATTGGCAACACGACTGGTTCTGGTCCAGTTATTCTAGGTTCGAGTCCTAGTATCCCAGCGAGAATCGCGGCTCATCTGCTCGTCGGAAGAGCCGCGGTTTTGTTCGGGACAACGGCTTCGGCTAGAGTCTCGATCGCTGTTCGAGGCCCTGAGAAGGCGCCGAGAACGCATGCCCCCGTTGTGTAGCGGCCTAGCACGGCGCCCTCTCACGGCGTTAGCGCCGGTTCGAATCCGGTCGGGGGTACCAGCATCAGAAGGGCCCGGATCCAGCGCGAGAGCGCAGGATCCGGGCCCTTCTGCGTTGCCTCAGTTGCCTTCCCCGGGACGCGGCCGGCCGTCGGGGTCGAACAGCAGGTCGTACAGCCGGGGGGCCCACCTGAGCTGGTTGGTGGTGAGCTCGGGGGCCGACAGACGGCGCAGACGCCCCGGCGGCCGCTGGTCGGCGTGGTCGGCCGAGGCCGCGACCGCCCGCTCCAGCGCTCGGCGCCGGCGGGACGCGTGCCCGGGGACGCTCCGGCTCAACGACCGTGGCACCGGGGCCGGTGACCGCGGTCGCCTGCCTGCTACGAGCCCGCGGACCCCAGTACGGCGGTCGCGGACGTTTCCGTCGTACCAGGCATCGAGCGCGTCCGCGCAGGAGACCATCGCGTCGAAGAGCTCGTGCGGGTCCTCCGGCACGTCGTCCGGGTCGCAACCGAGGTGCTCCGCGACGAGCGTGCGCAGCAGGACGCGGGGGAAGGAGTCCGGGGGAGCAGGTGCATCGAGCTCGCCCCGATCGTCGACAACGGTGCAGGCGATCTCGCTGTCACTGGTCCAGGAGCGACGGTTCAGGTTGTCCGACCCGACGCTCGCCCAGCGGTGATCGATGACGCACGTCTTCGAGTGCACGTAGACCGGCATCCCGCTCTCGTTCGTGAGCCCGAAGAAGGCGACTCGATCTCCGCCCGCCTCGACGATCTTCCGCATGGCGAGTGATCGACCGTAGAGCTGCGGCACCTCGACCGCGGCACCTTCGCGGTCGGGGACCATGGGCAGCACGACGACGAGCCTGAGGTCGGGCTTGTCGCGCAGGACGCCCGCGAAGTGCTCGCCCACGTCCTCGGACCAGAGGTACTGATCCTCGACGTACACCAGGTGCTCAGCCTGCGCGATCGCCTTCGTGTTGCCGAGCATGATCGACCGCTCACCGTCGGGCGCGAAGTCGTAGGACTTGGGGTAGATGACCGGAAAGGTCCGGAGCACCTGCACGATGTCGTGCCCGTCGGGCCGTGGAGCGGGCGGCGGTGTCTGGTCGCCGAGGGGGTTCGGCAGCAGGTCTTCGCGGTGCAGCACGCTGGACAGGAGCCGACCCGGGTTGAGGGTCAGTGGAGTGCTGTCCTCCCACCGCTCCCTGAACGTCGTCTCGACGTCATGGACCGCCGGGCCGTGGATGGCTACCTGGACGTCGTGCCACGCGGGGGTCGGTCCGTACGGGCGCGCCATGTCGACCGGTTGGCGATCCCCTTGGTGCTTGGCGTCGTCCCGGCGGCCGTTGCACAGGTCGATGCCCCCGACGTAGGCGACATCGCGAGCAGGGTCGTCGGCATGTCGGATGACGACGAACTTCTGGTGGTGGGCGCCGCGGGTGCGGACCCTCATGTCCCGGAGGCACTGGCCGCCGGCCTCGCCGATCTCCTCACCCAGCTGACGGTGTCGGTGGGCACTGAACCCCAGCCGGTGCCAGTGGGAACGCCACAGCAGGCCACGGACGTCGACCCCGCGGCGTACGGCGTCGACCAGCGTGTTGTTGAGCGTGGCGTGGGGGTCGTCGGTCAGCTGCTGGTCAGGGTCGCCCTGCCAGTCGGCGAAGTAGAACCGGTCGCCCGGACCGAGAGCACAGATGCGCTCGTGGAGCTCCGCGAAGTAGTCGCGGCCATGGACGAGCGCCCGGACCGTGTTGCCGCTGCTCCATGCCGACCCGTCATCGCGTATCGCGTCGATCGCTGTGTGCGAGTTCTCCCGCTCTGCGCTGACCAGCAGCCAATCTCGCACGTTCACGGCGCACATTCTGCACACAGCCGCGACCGCACGGACAATCCCCCGTTCGGGCACGTTTGCCGTGATGCCGCGCCGCGCAGGATGCGTGCGTCAGAAGGGACCTCGGGTCGAGCGCGCCGTCCCACCCGTGCCGTGGTCTACGCGGTGCATGTTCACCTCGCTCCGACGTGAGCGTGGCGATCGTCAACGGATCGGTCGCCTGCCTGCTCGCCTGGAACTGGCTGCGTCGCGAGCCCGCGGCGGCCGACACGAGCGTCGGTGTTAGGGTCGGTGTCGGTGTCGGTGTCGGCAGGATGATGGGTCAGACGCGCGCGTAGCGGGCCCGGGCGAACGCGTAGACGCCGTACGCCGCGAGGCCGAGTGCGATGCCGATCAGGATCACGGTGCCTGCAGGCAGGTCGCGCAGCGACTTCAGCGCGCCGTCGAGTCCGGTCGCCTTGCGGACCTGCTGCTGCACCGCAGCAGCGATGAACAGGACGCCGACCGCCGCGAGCGCGATCCCCTTGCCGATGTAGCCGACTCTGGCGGCGACCACGGCCCAGGCCCCCGGGTGCTCCTGCAGGTCGCGGAGGAAGCGCTGCTTCCAGCCCTTGTAGATGTGGTAGCCGGCGACGCCGAGGATGCCCACCCCGACCAGGCCCACGAGCACTCGGCCGGCGGGCGCCTCCATCAGGGTGCGGGTGAAGTCTCTGGTCTGCTTGTTGCTGGAGGTGTGGCCTCCCCGAGCGAAGGTGAATGACGTCCAGGCGAGCACGCCGTACATCACCGCCTTGCCCGCTGCCTTGAGCTTGTCGAAGACCTCCCGGCCGGTCGCGATCTCCGTCACCTGCCACAGCGAAAGGAGGCCGAACCCGACCGCGAGCAGCCAGAGCAGGAGCAGACCGAACGACTGGTGGGCCACCGTGGCGAGCGCGCCCGACTGGCTCGCCTGCGTACGGGTCCCGAGCGCCACCTGGACGGTGAGCCAGGCCAGCAGGAGATGCAGCACGCCGCTCGCCGCGTAGCCCAGCCGCGCCCCCCACTCGATGACGGGGTGGTCGCCGGCGTCGGCGACCGCTCCCTTCGCCATGTCGGCCGCCTGGTCCACGTTCTCCGACACCCCGCCCTGCGCCACCGTCTTCCACATGTGCTGGGACATACCCATCGAGCGCGGCTGGCATACCTCGGGGCTACTCGGGGAAGGAGCCTCGCGTGAAACCGAGAGATGTCCAGGTCACCGTCGTCGTGAACCCGATCAAGGTCGAGATCGACGAGGTCAGGTCGACGCTCACAGACGTCGCAGACTCGGCCGGCATCAGCCGGCTGACGCTGGTGGAGACGACCGAGGACGACCCAGGATTCGGTCAGACCCGGGCCGCACTGGAGAGCGGCGCCGGGCTGGTGTGCGCTCTCGGCGGCGACGGGACGGTGCGCGCGGTAGCGCAGGAGCTGGTCGGCACCGGCGTCCCCCTCGGGCTGCTGCCGGCGGGCACCGGCAACCTGCTGGCCCGCAACCTCGGCGGGAACGTCGACTCCCTCGAGGAGGCCGCGCTGGAGGCGTTCACCGGCCGCGATCGGCGCATCGACGTCGGCTGGCTGGTCCTGGACCCGACTCCGGATCAGCTCCACGGACTGCCCGGACCTGCACGCAACGTCCACTGCTTCACGGTCATGGCCGGGGTCGGGTTCGACGCCCAGATGATGGCCGATGCGCCTGAAGGTGTGAAGGGCAGGGTCGGATGGGCGGCGTACGTGGCCAGCGGCGGCAAGCATCTGACGGATGCTCCGTTCGGCATCGAGATGGCCGTCGACGGACAGCGATCGGCCGCCGGAAAGGCGAGGACCGTCATCGTGGGCAACTGTGGTGAGCTGACCGGGGGCATGGTGCTGCTGCCCGACGCACTCGTCGATGACGGTCGACTGGACGTCGCCACGGTCAGCCCGGAGAGCCTGACGCAGTGGATCGGGCTCGCGGCCCGGGTCCTGGCCAATCGGGACGACGGTCCGTCCCTGGAACGGATCAGCGGCAACGACGTCGTGGTGAGCGTCGACCCGGCCCAGCTGTGCGAGGTCGACGGAGACGTGCTCGTCCCGGCGTCGAGCTTCCGGTTCGCAGTGCAACCGGGCTCGCTCGTGGTTCGGGTGAGCGAAGACGGGTGACCGCCGGGGCGCTCGACGTGAGCGGTTGGCTCTTGTCGCGCCAGGAGCGTGGGAACAGCGCGACCCGGCTCGACGACGTCCATCCGGACGGTGCGGCGTGGTCCCAGGGCAACCTGGTGCGGCCCTTGGTGCACGGGGCGACCTACTTCTCCGAGCTGTGCGACCGGATCGAGGGGACGCGTGCCGGCGACCTGGTCCTGTTCACCGACTGGCAGGGTGACGCAGACGAGCAGCTGACCGGTGAGTCGGGCAGCGAGGTGGTCGAGGTGCTCGGCCGCGCCGACGAGCGCGGAGTCGACGTGCGTGGCCTGGTGTGGCGGTCGCACAGCAGCGTGATCGGCTTCAGCTCTGACGAGAACCTTCGTCTCGGCCGTGCCCTGCAGAAGCGGGGCGCGGAGGCGATTCTCGACATGCGAGTACGGACGGGCGGATCCCACCACCAGAAGCTCGTCGTGATCCGCCACCGCGACGACCCGGCCCGGGACATCGCCTACGTCGGCGGGATCGACCTGTGCCACTCGCGGCGCGACGACCGCGACCACGGCGGCGACCCGCAGGCGCTCGACACCATGGCCGAGGAGTACGGCGACACGCCGCCCTGGCACGACCTGCAGGCCGCGATCACCGGCCCGGCGGTCTACGACGTCGAGACCGTTTTCCGGGAGCGTTGGGAGGATCCCACGACGCTCTCACGCAGCCCGGTCATCCTGCTCCGCGACAAGCTGCGCGGCCTCGACACCAGCCCTGACCCACTTCCCGAGCAGCAGCCACCCCCGCCCCCGGTAGCGGAGGGGACCCACGTGGTCCAGCTCCTCCGCACCTACCCGAACCTGCGCCACGGCCGGGACTACCGGTTCGCCCGGGGCGGCGAGCGCAGCGTGGCCCGGGGGTACACCAAGGCGGTCGAGCGGGCACGACGGCTGATCTACGTCGAGGACCAGTACCTCTGGGGCAACCACGTGGGGAACGTCTTCAGCGAGGCACTCCGCAACAGCCCCGACCTCCGCGTCATCGCCGTGGTTCCGCTGCACCCGGACGTCGAGGGCTTCAGTCGCACGGCGCAGCTCGTCGGCCGACGTCGCGCGATGCTCGACATGATGCGGGCGGCGCCGGACCGCGTCGCGGTCTACGGGATCGAGAACAACGCGGGCACGCCGATCTACGTCCACGCCAAGACCTGCCTGATCGACGACACCTGGGCGAGCATCGGCTCGGACAACTTCAATCGGCGCTCGTGGACCCATGACTCCGAGCTGTCCGCGGTCGTGTTCGACACCGCCGGCACCTACGCTCGCAGGTTGCGCCTGACGCTGGCCGCAGAGCACCTCGACCGCAGCCCTGACGACGAGATGGCTGACTGTGGGGAGCCGGCGGAGATGTTCGCGGCGTACGCACGGTGCGCGGCCGGCCTGGAGGACTGGTACGCCGCGGGGTGTCCAGGCCCGCGCCCACCGGGCCGGCTGCGCCGGCTCGCACCACCCGAGGTCGGTCCGATGACACGACTTCTCGCCCGCCCGTTCTACCAGCTGGTGCACGACCCGGATGGACGACCGAAAGACCTGCGACGCACCGACGGCTTCTGACGTGGGGCGGCCGACGCCGCTCGTGCAGCTCGTAGCGCCGGTCAGGCGCAGAGCCCGTTGGCTGAGGCCTCGGTCTTGGAGCCGCTCTTGTTACGCCCGCTGATCGCGCCGCGGCCGAAGGTGCCGAGCGGCTGGTCGCGCTTGACCTTCTGCCACAGGGCGGGGGCCTCGTCGGTGAGCTGGAGGCGGCCCCAGTTCGGGTCGTCGCGAGGGAAGTCGGTGGTCGGCGCGGTGACGAACCTGATCTTGTCCAGGTTGGCGTTGCGCAGGGACAGGACGAACTTGGACAGCTTGCCGACGCTCGCGATCTCGGGGTTCGCGGTGATGGAGTCGGCGAGCGCGCTCGCGAAGTCGACGACCTTGTCGGGCCGGGTCAGGGTCTGGGCCGACGTCACGGTCGCCAGGATCGAGGCGAGGAACGCCTGCTGACGCTTCATCCGGCCGATGTCGGAGTTCGGCGTGGAGCTGCGCTGGCGCACGTAAGCCAGTGCGGCGTTGCCGCGGAGGGTCTGCTCGCCGGCGTCCAGGTGGATGTTGTGCTCGGTGTCGTCGATGTCCGACGGGATGCAGACGTCCACCCCGCCGACGGCGTCGACCATGTCCTTGAACCCTGCGAAGTCGACCACGAGGTAGTCGGCGATGTAGATGCCGGTGAGCGCCTCGACCTGGGCGACGGTGCAGGTCGGCCCGCCGATGGCGAGGGCCTCGTTCCAGATGACGTCGGTGGCTGCGGGAATCGTCTTGCCGTCCGCGGTGCACTCGGGCCGGTCCACGAGGGTGTCGCGCGGGATGGAGATGCCGTACGCCGACTTCCGGCCGTCGGCGACGTGCAGCAGCATCGTCATGTCGGACCCACCGCCGCCGGCCTCGCCGTCGATTCCGCAGCCGTCGCAGGCGCGCGTGTCCGTGCCGAGGATCAGGATGTTGACGGCGCCGGTGGCGAGCTTCGGTGGCGGGACGACCTTCGGGTCGTGCTTGATCGAGGCGCCCTGGTCGATCTTGCCGTTGACCTGGTTGTAGGCGAAGACCACGGTGGCTCCGGTGAGCATTGCGATCACGAGCTCGGCGACGATGATGACCCGCAGTGCCGTACGTCGATGCTGTCGGGTCGCCTTGACCACAGTTGGGCTCCTCTCGCGACGGACCCCGGATCCGGCGGTCACCAGAATACGGTCCTCGGCTGACCGAGACCGGAGAATGGCACCGACGGCCATGTCCGATTCCCGCTAGATCGGGCTCCTCGCGTGAGAGAGGATGAGGACATGACCCCGACCCTCGACACGCGACTGGACGCCGAGTCCTGCTACCGCGCCGTGAAGTCGCGGGACCGCAGGTTCGACGGCGTCTTCTACACGGCGGTCCGGACGACGGGCATCTACTGCCGTCCGTCGTGCCCGGCGCGCACGCCCGGCTTCCACAACGTCACCTTCCACCCGAGCGCTGCCTCGGCCCAGGCCGCCGGTTACCGCGCGTGCAAGCGCTGCCTCCCCGATGCGACGCCCGGCAGCCCCGACTGGGACGTCGCCGCCACCGCGGCCGGCCGGGCGATGCGCCTGATCGCCGACGGCGTCGTCGACCGTGAGGGGGTCGAGGGCCTGGCCGCCCGTGTCGGTTACACCTCGCGGCACCTCGGCCGCATCCTCAGCGCCGAGCTCGGTGCAGCGCCGCTCGCACTCGCTCGCGCCCGCCGCGCGCAGACGGCGCGGATCCTCATCGAGACCACCGACCTCACGTACGCCGACGTCGCGTTCGCAGCCGGCTTCTCGAGCGTGCGGCAGTTCAACGAGACCGTCCGGGAGGTCTACGCGTCGTCGCCGACCGAGCTGCGCGGACGCCGTGGCGGCCGACCGACCACCGGTGCGGTCGTGATGCGGCTCGCCGTACGAACGCCGTACGCCGGCCGCCAGCTGCTGGACTTCCTGGCACTGCGGGCCGTCCCGGGTGTCGAGGCGGCGGGGGAGGGCTGGTACGCACGAACCCTGGCGCTGCCGCACGGCTCCGGCACCGTGCGGCTGGAGATCCCGGACGAGCACCGGCCGCAGCAGACCGCGTTCGTCACGGCGTCCTTCGCTCTCGAGGACCTGCGCGACATCGGCGCCGCGGCCGAGCGCGTACGGCGCCTGCTCGACGCCGACTGCGACCCGGTGGCTGTCGGCGACGCGTTCGCCGGTGACCCGGTCATCGGCCCGTTGGTGCGGGAGTGGCCCGGGCTGCGCGTCCCCGGCCACGTCGACGGGCACGAGGTCGCCGTGCGCGCCGTTCTCGGCCAGCAGGTCAGCGTCGCCGGTGCCCGCACCATCGCCGCCCGCCTCGCTGCCCGCTACGGCCGGCCGCTCGCTCAGCCGGTCGGTGAGCTGACCCATCTCTTCCCCGACGCCGCGACGCTCGCGGGGCTCGATCCCGAGGACCTGCCGATGCCGCGCTCGCGCGGCCGTGCGCTGATCGCGCTGTGCGGCGTGCTGGCCTCGGGTGAGATCGCGCTCGACCGCGGTCCGGACCGCGACGACGTACGCCGCGCTCTGCTGGCGCTGCCGGGCATCGGACCGTGGACCGCCGACTACATCGCGCTGCGCGCGCTCGGTCACCCCGACGTCTTCCTGCCGACCGACATCGGCATCCGCGACGCGCTAGCCCGCCTGGGGCGCGACCCGGCTGCGGCGGCGCAGCTCGCCGAGGCGTGGAGCCCATGGCGCTCCTACGCCCAGCTCTACCTCTGGCAGACTCACCCCACGAAGGAGCACTGACATGTGGACCGTGATGGATTCCCCGATCGGGCCGTTGCGCATCGTCGAGCACCACGGCGCGATCACGGCGATCGAGTTCTCACCGTTCGTCGACTCCGACGGTCGGGTCCGGGGTGCACGCGCCGATGCCGACCCGGTCCTGTCCGAGGCGGTCAGCCAGCTCACGGCCTACTTCGCCGGCGACCTCAAGGAGTTCGACCTGCCGCTCGGTCCCGTCGGCACCGACTTCCAGCAACGGGTCTGGGACCAGCTGCTGGGCGTCGGATGGGGCGAGACCGCGTCGTACGGCGAGATCGCGCACCGGCTCGGCATGACCAACGCCGCCTCACGCGCCGTCGGGCTGGCCAACGGCCGCAACCCGATCCCGATCGTGATCCCGTGCCACCGGGTCATCGGTGCCAACGGCACGCTCACCGGGTACGCCGGCGGGCTGGAGCGCAAGCAGCTGCTCCTGGAACTGGAACAGGACGCGCTCTTCTGACCTTCGCGTCGCTCGAACGAGCTATTCCGCCGCTGCTCGGCGCAGCGACTCCGACAGCCGCTCGGCAGCAGCAAGGACGGCGGGAGCGTGCATCCGGCCGGGCTGCCGGGAGAGCCGCTCGAGCGGGCCGGAGACCGAGACCGCGGCGATGATCTTGCCGCCGGGGGAGCGGACCGGTGCGGAGACCGACGCGACGCCCTGTTCGCGCTCGCCGACCGACTGCGCCCAGCCACGTCGACGGATGCCGGAGAGGGCGGCCGCGGAGAACGCGGAGTTCTGCAGCCCGCGGTGCATCCGCTCGGGGTCCTCCCAGGCGAGGAGGACCTGGGCCGCCGAGCCGGCACGCATGGTGAGCTGGGACCCGACGGGGATGGTGTCGCGCAGGCCGCTGGGCCGTTCGGCAGCCGCGACGCAGACGCGGTGCTCGCCCTGGCGGCGCCAGAGCTGGGCGGACTCGCCGGTGATGTCGCGCAGTCGCGCGAGCACCGGTCCGGCGGTCGCGAGCAGGCGGTCCTCGCCGGCGGCGGCGGAGAGCTCGGCGAGCCGCGGACCCAGGACGAAGCGGCCCTGCATGTCGCGCGCGACGAGGCGGTGGTGCTCGAGCGCGACCGCCAGGCGGTGCGCCGTCGGGCGGGCGAGGCCGGTGCCGGCGACGAGGCCCGCGAGGGTGGCCGGGCCCGACTCCAGGGCGGTGAGCACGAGGGCGGCCTTGTCGAGGACGCCGACGCCGCTGGTGTTGTCCATATGGCAATACTGGCGTCTCAGATCATGGGATGCAAGCCATGTGACGTGTCTGACGCGCTCGACGGTCCGACTGCCTTGATCGCCAGTCACCGACGGGGAGGTCTCGATCGTCGGTCCCTGAGCGTGAAAGTCCATATGACAAGACCCGAATCTCAGATCATGGGATTCCGGGGCTAGAGTTGACTGCGCACAGGACCACCGGTGCGACCGGTCGACGCTGTTGTCGCACCGGCCCCACGAACACGAGGGAGTCAGTCATGGGCAAGACCCTGGCCGAGAAGGTCTGGGACGAGCATGTCGTCCGGTCCGTTGACGGAGAGCCGGACCTGCTCTTCATCGACCTGCACCTCCTCCACGAGGTCACCTCGCCGCAGGCCTTCGACGGTCTTCGGCTCGCCGGCCGACAGGTACGCCGCCCCGACCTGACCCTCGCCACCGAGGACCACAACGTCCCGACCCTCGACTGGGACAAGCCGATCGCTGACCCGGTCTCCCGCACGCAGGTCGAGACCATGCGACGCAACGCCGCGGAGTTCGGCGTACGGCTGCACCCGCTCGGCGACATCGAGCAGGGCATCGTGCACGTCGTCGGCCCGCAGCTCGGTCTCACCCAGCCGGGCATGACCATCGTCTGCGGCGACAGCCACACCAGCACCCACGGCGCCTTCGGCGCGATCGCCTTCGGCATCGGCACCTCGGAGGTCGAGCACGTGCTGGCGACCCAGACGCTGCCGCAGGCCAAGCCGAAGACCATGTCGGTCACCATCAACGGCAGCCTCCCCGACGGCGTCACCGGCAAGGACATGGTGCTGGCACTGATCACCCACGCCGGCACCGGCGGCGGCCAGGGCTACATCGTCGAGTATCGCGGCCAGGCCATCGAGGAGCTCTCGATGGAGGGCCGGATGACGGTCTGCAACATGTCGATCGAGTGGGGTGCCAAGGCGGGGATGATCGCCCCCGACCAGGTGACCTTCGACTACATCGAGGGCCGTGCCGAGGCGCCGAAGGGCGCCGACTGGGACGCGGCCGTCGAGCACTGGAAGACCCTGCGCACCGACGACGACGCGGTCTTCGACCGCGAGATCGTCATGGACGCCAGCACCATGACGCCGTTCGTCACCTGGGGCACCAACCCCGGCCAGGGCGTGCCGCTCGGTGCGACCGTGCCTGGCCCCGAGGACTTCGACGACGCCCAGGACAAGATCGCCGCCGAGAACGCCCTGCGCTACATGGGCCTGGTCGCCGGCACCCCGATGCGCGAGGTCCAGGTCGACACCGTTTTCGTCGGCTCCTGCACCAACGGCCGCATCGAGGACCTCCGTCTCGCCGCCAGCATCATGGAGGGCCGCCACGTCGCCGCGGACACGCGGATGCTGGTCGTCCCCGGCTCGGCCCGGGTGCGTCTCCAGGCCGAGGACGAGGGTCTCGACGTCATCTTCAAGCAGGCAGGCGCCGAGTGGCGCGGCGCCGGCTGCTCGATGTGCCTGGGGATGAACCCCGACACGATCGCCCCCGGTGAGCGCAGTGCCTCCACCTCCAACCGCAACTTCGAGGGCCGCCAGGGCAAGGGTGGTCGCACCCACCTGGTGTCCGTGCCGGTCGCGGCGGCCACCGCCATCCGCGGCACGCTGTCCTCGCCCGCCGACCTGCAGCCCGTCACCGTTGGGAGCAACTGACATGGAGAAGTTCACGACCCACACCGGCGTCGGCGTGCCGCTGCGGCGCAGCAACGTCGACACCGACCAGATCATCCCGGCCGAGTACCTCAAGCGCGTCACGCGCACCGGTTTCGAGGACGGCCTGTTCGCCGCCTGGCGCAACGACCCGTCGTTCGTCCTCAACAACGAGCAGTACGCCGGGGGCTCGGTGCTCGTCGCGGGGCCCGACTTCGGCACCGGCTCGTCGCGGGAGCACGCCGTCTGGGCGTTGCAGAACTACGGCTTCAAGGCCGTCATCTCGCCACGCTTCGGTGACATCTTCCGAGGCAACTCCGGCAAGGCCGGGCTGGTCGCCGCCCAGGTCGACGAGAAGGTCGTGCAGCGGATCTGGGACCTGCTCGACAGCCGGCCCGGAGCCACCGTGACGGTCGACCTCGAGTCGCGCACCGTGCGAGCCGGCGAGGGTGTCGACACGATCGAGGACTCCTTCGACATCGACGACTACACGCGGTGGCGCCTGTTGGAGGGTCTGGACGACATCGGCATCACCCTCGGGCACGAGCCCGATATCGCGGCCTTCGAGGCCACGCGGCCGACGTGGAAGCCCGTGACTCTGCACGCTGTCTGACCTCGGCGCTCGGACCTTCGATGCCGAGATTCCCCAACCCTGGTTGAGGAATCTCGGCATCGTTCTATTTTCGACGCTTGTTGTCGCCGGATGTCGAAATGCGCAAACACCCGTCATTGAGCGGTTCTGGGGCTCCATTCCGGTCGGGGAACGGTGTGACGGTCTCAACAAAAACACCGCGCAAAACGCCGTCAGGTGATTGTGAGTGCCGCCGCGTTTACCTAGCGTGCATTGAAGAAAGTCGAGCATGGGCTCGACCACCGCGTTCATTGGAAGGGAAGACAGTGAACAAGTCAGAGTTCATCGAGGCACTCTCGTCACGTTTCGACGGGAACAAGAAGGCGGCTTCACACGCGCTCGAGTCCGTGCTGGACACGATCACCCGCGAGGTTGCCAAGGGCGAGAAGGTCGCGATCACCGGCTTCGGCTCCTTCGAGAAGCGTGTTCGCGAGGCTCGGTGGGTGCGCAACCCGCAGACGGGTGCGCGGATCAAGGCGAAGAAGACGGCCGTGCCGAAGTTCACCGCCGGCGCCGACCTGAAGAACGTCGTCTCCGGGGCCAAGAAGCTCCCGAAGCTGACACTCGCTGCTGCTCCGGCGGCCGCCAAGAAGGCGACCGCGGCCGCGAAGAAGGCGGCTCCGGCGAAGAAGGCGGCTCCGGCGAAGAAGGCGGCTCCGGCGAAGAAGGCGGCTCCGGCGAAGAAGGCGGCACCGGCGAAGAAGGCGGCACCGGCGAAGAAGGCGGCACCGGCGAAGAAGGCGGCACCGGCGAAGAAGGCGGCACCGGCGAAGAAGGCGGCACCGGCCAAGAAGGCGGCACCGGCGAAGAAGGCGGCACCGGCGAAGAAGGCGGTAGCCAAGAAGGCGCCGGCGAAGAAGGCGGCTCCGGCCAAGAAGGCGCCGGCGAAGAAGACCGCTGCCAAGAAGGCCTGACGACAGCTCGTCGTCACGAACGGGCCGTCATCCCATCGGGGTGGCGGCCCGTTCTGCGTCAGGTCGCCAGGTTCGTCGCGAGGATGGCCCCTGCCGTGCTCGGGCCGACGCCGAGGGCGACCGCCTCGGCCAGGTCGGCAGGGTCGTCGACGTCGCGACGTACGGACGCCGGCGCACCATCGACCTCCCGGGCGCCGGAGTCGAGGTGGGCCAGACGCGACCCCGGACCGAAGTGCGGGTCGAACTGGTCGTGCCCGGCGACGTACAGCGTGGTGCCGATGCCTGCGGCGTCGGGCACGAAGCTGGGTTGGATGGAGCTCAGGGCCCCGAGCACCTCGTCGAGGTCGCGCGTGCGCAGGGCAGGGAGGTCGGCGCAGATCGCGACCGGCACCAGGTCCGGCCAGCGACGCTGTGCCTCGGCAGCCGCCTGACGCAGCGTGGCGTTGAGGTCGCCGGACACGCCGTCCGGGATCGCCGTGCACCCGAGTGCAGACAGCACGCGGGAGAACTCGGCGTCGTCGGTCACCACCAGGACCTGTCGCACGGTCCGGGCCCGCAGGCAGGCGAGCACGGTGTCCTGGGCGAAGGACTCCGCCAGGCGGCGTCGGGCGGCGCCACCGTCGAGTCCGGCCAGCCGGGACTTGCCGACGGCGGGCGGCTTGACGGGCACCAGGACGGCGAAGCGCGGGGCGGGCTGCTGATCGGACATCGTCCCGATCCTGTCAGGCCGGCAGAGCGACCGTGCGACTGCGTCCGCGGCGCAGCCCGCGCAGACCTGTGCCGGGGTGTCGAGCGAGTAGCCTGCGCATCGTGGTTGTTCGGAAGCAGACTCAGAAGCGAGGGTGGGCATGGTGGTTCGCGGTGCCCATCGTGCGCCCGGCACTGTTCGTCACGACCACTCATGAGTGGATCGGCGGGGACAACATCCCGGAGACCGGCGGCTTCATCCTGGTGCTCAACCACGTCTCCCACGTCGACCCGCTGACCGCGGCCCACATCGTCTACGACCACGGCCGGTTGCCGCGCTACCTGGCGAAGTCGGGCCTGTTCAAGAACAAGGTCCTCGGGTTCTTCCTCAAGGCCGCCGGACAGATCCCCGTCGAGCGGTTCAGCAAGAACGCCGCCGGCGCCTTCGACGCCGCCGTCGCCGCCGTCCGGGCGGGTGAGTGCGTCGTGGTCTACCCCGAAGGCACTCTCACCCGGGATCCGGACGGCTGGCCGATGACGGGCAAGTCCGGAGCCGCGCGGATCGCCCTCGAGACCGGCTGCCCCGTCATCCCTGTCGGCCAGTGGGGCGCCCAGGCGATCCTGGCGCCGTACTCGAAGAAGCCGGACCTCTTCCCCCGCAAGCTGATCACGATGAAGGTCGGCACCCCGGTCGACCTCGCCGACCTGGCCTCCCAGCCCCGGACGCCGGCAGTCATCCAGTCGGCCACCGACCGGATCATGACGGCGATCACCCACCTCGTAGAGGATGTCCGTGGCGAGCAGGCGCCGCCGGTCCGGTTCGACATGAAGACACAGGGCATCCGGCAGAGCGGCGAACCCCACAAGGCACCGCGGAAGGACACGGCATGAGCGGGAGGGTGGCGGTCTTCGGCGCCGGGTCGTGGGGGACGGCGTTCTCGATCGTCCTCGCCGACGCCGGCAACGAGGTCAACCTGTGGGCGCGGCGCGAGGAGGTGGCGGTCGCTGTCAACGAGCAGCGCGAGAACACCGACTATCTGCCCGGCGTCCAGCTCCCGGAGATGATCCAGGCCACCCACGACGTCGAGAAGGCCCTTCACGGTGCCGACGTGGTCGTGCTCGCGACGCCGTCGCAGTCGCTGCGCGAGAACCTCACGCAGTGGGCGCCGTACGTCGAGCCGGGCGCGACCTTCGTGTCGCTGATGAAGGGCGTCGAGCTCGGCACCCTCGAGCGGATGAGCCAGGTGATCGCCGAGATCACCGACGCCGGCCCGGAGCGGATCGCGGTCGTCAGCGGCCCCAACCTGGCCAAGGAGATCGCTCGCCGCGAGCCCGCGGCCTCGGTCGTGGCGTGCGAGGACGAGGACGTCGCCAAGATGCTGCAGGCGCGCTGCCACTCGCCGGCTTTCCGGCCCTACACCAGTGTCGACGTGCTCGGCTGTGAGCTCGGCGGCGCCTACAAGAACGTCGTCGCGCTCTCGGTCGGCATGGCGGTCGGCCTCGGCTTCGGCGACAACACCACCGCCTCGTTGATCACCCGCGGCCTCGCCGAGACCGCACGGCTCGCGATGGCGCTGGGCGCCAACCCGCTGACGTTGATGGGCCTCGCCGGGTTGGGCGACCTGGTGGCGACCTGCTCCTCACCGCTCTCCCGCAACCGCACCTTCGGCGAGAAGCTCGGACAGGGCATGACGACGGCGGAGATCTATGCCTCGACGCGTCAGGTCGCCGAGGGCGCCAAGTCGTGCTCCTCGCTCCTCGCCCTGGCGGAGCGGACCGGCGTGGACGCGCCGATCGCGCACTACGTCGACGCGCTGGTGGACGGCCGGATGACCGCCGAGCAGATGATGGACGCCTTCATCGCACGCGACACCAAGGCCGAGACGGACTGACCCGGGGGAGGGGCCAGTCCGTCCCGACGCCACTCAGCGACGCGCGAACGGTCGCGGCGTCGCGTAGCCGAAGGTGTCGCCACCGGCGAACGCCTGCACCCCGAAGGTGGCGTTCAGTGCCCCGGCTGCGGTGTCGGTCAGCGTGAGCCGTACCAGGCCGAGGTCGGGCCGCGCGGAGCTGCGGATCTTGAACAGATCGACCCGGCCGACGTTGCCGATCGAGCCGGCGACCACTCCGCTGACCCGTTGCCGGGCGAGGTCGATGTAGAAGTTGGACAGTGAGATCGTGGCCGCGCCGGCGGTGAGGCTGATGCCGCCCGAGTGCTTGATCCGCAGGCCGAACAGCGAGAACCCGGTGATCGGGAAGCGAGCGGCCAGGGTGTCGGCGTACGGCGCAGCGCTCGCCCCACCGATCGGTGCGGGCGTGATGCCGGCGCCTGCGACGAGTGCGTAGACAGCCGGGTCCACGACGACCTGGGTGTAGCCGGCGTGCGACCTCGCGTGTGCCCCGCGGGCGTCCGCAGCGGTCTGGCCGAGGGCGACCAGGCCTGCCGACGTCGCGAACACCATCACCACCGAGATCAGGGTGCGTCTCAACATGTCGAGCTCCATCCCTCCAGGGGGTCGGGGGATCCGGCCCCTCACCCCTACTTCGCCCGGGCACCCCTGTCCGGATGCATCATGTTCAGGGAGTTTCGTAGCCACCGCGCAGCACCGAGACGGGGGAGTGGGCCGGGTCGCCGTCATCGGTCTCGGCACTGATGTCGACAGCGGCGTACGCCGCGACGAGTCGTCGGTCGAGGTCGAAGGAGGTCGTGCCGTCGGCGTCGACCTGACCCAGGGGCAGCATCTTGTTGGTCTCCGGGTCGAGGAGCCAGGCGTAGTAGTAGCGACGGCTGCCGGTTTCCGGCAGTCCGGTCGTCGTGACGGTCATCCGCGTGTGGGACCCGTCCTCCACCATCGAGACGGTGCCGGACCCGGAGCCCTGCACCGGCTCGAGCCGAACCCCGGCGTACGGCGTCGGGGTGCCGTCGTCCTCCGGTCCGCCCAGCAGGAGCCCGACGGCCGTGGCGCCGGCGAGCAGGACGACGACAGCGGCGACGGCCGCGAGGACCCTGCGGCGCCGGGCCGGGTGCCCCGGGTCCACGCGTAGCTCCGGCAGGGGTACGGCGCGGGCGCCGGTCGGGCCGGTGGTGCGTACGGCGCTCAGCAGCATCGCGTGCCCGACGGACAGCTCCGCGAGCTCGGCGCGGCAGGTCGCGCACTCTTCGAGGTGCGCGCCTGCGTCCAGGGCGTCGGCGTTCGAGAGCCCACCACGCAGCAGCGCAACCAGGTCGGGGTGGCTCATTCCTCGCCTCCTCTGTCCGGGTCGTGCATCCGGGCGCTCAGGTGCTTCAGGCCGCGGGAGGCTCGCGCCTTGACGGTCCCGAGCGGGATGTCGAGCCGCTCGGCGATCTCACGCTGGGTCAGTTCCGAGAAGTAGGCCAGCTCGAGGACCGTCCGCTCGTGCTCGGCCAGTGCGTCGAGGGCGATCCGCAGATCGGCGGCGTCGGCGTGCCGATCGGCCGTCTCGCGCCCGTCCTCGCCGACCAGCCCACGGATCTGGTCGACGTCGACCACGGAATGCCGGCGGCTGCGCAACGCGTCCACCGCACGTCGGTGGGCGATCGTGAAGAGCCAGCCCGAGAAGCGTTGCTCCGGGTCGTAGCGCTCCGCGCTACGCCACACGTCGAGGAAGGTCCGCTGCAGCACGTCCTCGGCCTCGTCCGGACCGACGTACCGTCTCAGGTAGGCGAGCACGGCCGGTCCGTAGGTCGCATAGGCGTCCTCCAGGGCAGAGTCGTCACGGCACGCGAGGCGCGCGCCGATGGTCCTCCCGCTCTCCACACAGGTAGTTCGGCGCCGAGGTCAGCTCCGGTTGCCGTTCGGGCGATCTATTTGTGACGGTCGTCGAGGCAGGGCTCAGGCCAGCCAGCCTCGCTCGAGGCCGAGCACGGACCGAGCGAGGAGGGTGTCGATCGCGGCCTGTGTTCGGTGCTCCCCCGTGACGCGCCGTTCGGGAGCCGACCCTCTCGCTCCTCCACTCGGTCCGGCAGAACGAGGCCAGCGCCTGGGGGCACCTACCGGGTCGTCCTTTCAAGCCGCCGTCCGGCGGGAAGAACCCGTGGTCCCGAACGGCGTCACGTCAGGTCGTCGAGGGCCTTCTCGAGGTCTGCCCAGAGGTCGTCGACGTCCTCGATGCCCACCGACATCCGCACCAGGCCGGCGGGGATGGTGGTGGGCTCGCTCTTCCAGCGACGCCGCCGCTCGAAGGTCGACTCCACGCCGCCCAGCGAGGTGGCGTTGACCCACAGGGCCGTCTTGTGGGTGAGTAGGTCGGCGGCCAGCTCGCCCTCGGCCAGCACGATCGACACGATCCCACCGAAGCCGGGGTAGCGCACCTCGCCGATCGCCGGGTGCGCACGGAGCCGCCGGGTCAGCTCGGCGGCGTTGGCCTGCGCCCGCTCGACGCGCAGGTGCAGGGTGCGCAGCCCGCGCAGCGCCAGCCAGGCCTCGAGCGTGCCCGGAATCGCGCCGACCAGGTCGCGGCGTCCCTTGAGCACCCGGAAGAGCTCGTCGTCGCGGGTCACCACGGCCCCGAGCAGCGCGTCGCTGTGACCGGCGAGGTACTTCGTCGCCGAGTGCACGACGAGGTCGACCTCGTCCTCGAGCGGGCGCTGCAGCAGGGGAGTGGCGAAGGTGTTGTCGACGACGACGTACGCCCCGGCCTCGTGCGCCGCGGCCCGGATGGTCGGGATGTCGGCGATCTCGAGCGCGGGGTTGGTGGGGGACTCGAGCCAGACCAGCGCGGCCCCGTCGCAGGCGGCCACGACCGCCTCGGTGTCGGTGATGTCGACGAGCACTGCCTTGATCCGGCCCCGGGACTCGAGATCGGCGAGCTGCATCACGCTGCCGTTGTACGCGTGCCGGGGTGCGACGACGGTCCCGCCCTGGCCGACCAGGTCGAGCACCGTGGCGACCGCCGCGAGGCCGGTGGAGAAGGCCAGCGCGCGGCCGCCCTCGAGGGCGCCCAGGGCGTCCTCGAACGCCGTCCAGGTCGGGTTGCCGTAGCGGCCGTACTCGAGGTCGCCGCCCGCGACGTACGTCGAGGCCATCACGATCGGCTGGTTGAGCGGTTGGTCGGGTTCGTGGGGAGGTCGTCCGGCCGTCACGGCGATGGTGGCGGGCCTGAGGCCGGGCGAGTCCGCAGTCATGACCGCAACCCTAGGCGGATATGGTCAACGCGATGAACCAGCCCAACAAGCCTCGCGTCGCCGTCGTCTTCGGCGGCAGGTCGAGTGAGCACTCCATCTCCTGCGTCACGGCCGGCAGCGTGCTGGCGGCCATCGATCCCGAGCAGTACGACGTGGTGCCGATCGGGATCACGACCGACGGACGCTGGGTGCTGGAGTCCGGCGACTCCGACCGGTTGCGCATCGAGGGGCCGGACCGGCTGCCCGCGGTCGACGGTGACCGCGCGACGATCGCGCTCGCCCCCGAGGCCACCTCGACCGGGCTCGTCGTCACCGAGCCCGCCCAGCCGCCGCGCACCCTCGGCGACGTCGACGTGGTCTTCCCGCTGCTCCACGGCCCGTGGGGCGAGGACGGCACCATCCAGGGCATGCTCGAGATGGCGGGGGTCCGGTACGTCGGCGCCGGCGTGCTCGCCTCCGCGGTCAGCATGGACAAGGCCTACATGAAGGTCGTGCTCGGGGCGGCGGGGCTGCCTCTGCTCCCGTCGGTCACGGTCACCGCCGCCGAGTGGGACCGGGACCCGGCCGCCTGTCGCGAGCGGACCGCCGACCTCGGCTACCCGCAGTTCGTGAAGCCGGCGCGCGGTGGCTCGAGCTTCGGCATCTCCAAGGTGCACGACGCCGGCGAGCTCGACGCCGCGATCGTCGAGGCCGTGCGCTTCGACCCGAAGGTGCTGATCGAGGCCGGCGCCGTCGACGCCCGCGAGATCGAGTGCGGCGTCCTGCAGGCGCTGGACGGCACTCCGGAGACGAGCCTGCCCGCGGAGCTGCGCGTCGGCGGTGAGCACGAGTTCTACGACTTCGCCGCGAAGTACCTGCCCGGCGAGCACACCGAGATCGACATCCCCGCGGACCTCCCCGACGACGTAGCGACGTCGCTGCGTGCGCTCGCCGTACGCGCGTTCGAGGCCGTCGGCTGCGAGGGCCTGGCCCGGGTCGACTTCTTCGCCTTCCCCGACGGCTCGGTGGTCGTCAACGAGATCAACACGATGCCAGGGTTCACGCCGACGTCGATGTACCCGCAGATGTGGGCCGCCTCCGGGGTGGACTACCCGGCGCTGGTCGACCGGCTGATCCGGCTCGCGCTGGCCCGCGACACCGGCCTGCGCTGACCGCTCAGAGGCAGGGCTCGGCCAGCTTCACGTGCCGCTTCATCGCAGCGGCCAGCTCGGCGAGCGCCGCCGCTCCCTGCTCCGGGAGGTAGTCCTCAGGGACCTCGAGCTGCACGCGTGGCCGGTAGCCGTCGGCCGTGAAGGTCGCGTCCTTGTCGCCGGCGGCCTGGTCGGGTGGCAGCAGCCAGCCGATGCCGTCGACCTCGGTGCAGCCCGGCAGGTCGTTGAGGTCGACCGCCCCGACGCCACAGGTGAGCACCATCGCGGGGTCGCCCCAGGCGGCGCCGTACGCCGTGTCCCCGCCGACCTCGACGGACTTCTCCCCGGCCAGGGTGTCGGGGAGGTCGGTCACGAGGTCACGACAGGTCCGGGCGTCGGCCTCGGAGAGCTGCGCGGTGGTGATCTCGGGTGGCCCGCTGCTGCAGGCCGTCGCGAGAAGTACGGCGGCGCACGCAACGACGCCCCGGATCCGGGCGGATCTGGGGCGTCGGGAGCGAGCGGGTGCTGACACTCAGATGTGCACGACCGGGCAGGTCAGCGTGCGGGTGATGCCGTCGAGGTTCTGCACCTTGGAGACCACCAGCTTGCCGAGCTCGTCGACGTTGCGGGCCTCGGCCCGCACGATCACGTCGTAGGGGCCGGTGACGTCCTCGGCGAGGGTCACGCCCTTGACCTGCGCAATGGCGGTTGCGACCTCTGCGGCCTTGCCGACATCGGTCTGGATCAGGATGTACGCCTGGACGACCATCGTGCTCTCCCTGGGGTTGCGGGCTACGTGCTGGGCCAACCTACCGCGCGCCCTGCGCGTGTCCATAGGTGGCCGTCGGTCGCTCTTGTCCGGCGTCTGGTGGGATGGGCCCCATGGCCCCACCTGCCCCGTTCCCGCCCGACGCCACCCTTGCCGACGCGGGGGAGTTCGGACTGATCTCCGCCATCGTCGACCTGTTCCCGCAGGGCGAGCAGGTCTTGATCGGCCCGGGCGACGACGCCGCCGTCCTGCGGGTCCGCTCCGGGCACGTGGTCGTGTCGACGGACCTGATGGTCGAGGGCCGGCACTTCCGTCGCGACTGGGCCTCGGCCGAGGACGTCGGGCACCGGGCCGCGGCCCAGAACCTCTCCGACATCAACGCGATGGGCGGGCGCGCGAGCTCGCTCACGGTCGGGCTCGCGGCCCCTGCCGACCTACCGGTGGCGTGGGCCCTCGACTTCGCGCGAGGCTTCGCCGCGGAGTGCTCGCTGGTCGGCGCGAGCGTGGTCGGGGGCGACCTGACCCGCGCGGACCAGATCGTGATCGCGGTGACGGTGCTCGGCGCGTGCACGGAGTCCCCGGTGGTGCGCTCGGGTGCGCGCCCCGGCGACGTGCTGGCGATCTGCGGCCGCCAGGGCTGGGCCGCCGGCGGGCTCGCGGTGCTGGCGCGGGGGTTCCGCTCCCCGCGGGTGCTGGTCGAGGCCTACCGACGCCCGGAGCCGCCGTACGACGCGGGCCGGATCGCCGCTCAGGCCGGTGCGACCTCGCTGATCGACATCTCCGACGGCCTGCTGGCGGAGGCCGGCCATCTCGCCGACGACTCAGGCGTCGCGATCGACGTGCACGCCTCGGCGTTCGACATCGCCGAACCGCTGCACGCGGTCGGTGCCGCCCTCGGCGCGGACCCGATCTCGTTCATCCTCGGTGGCGGTGACGACCACGCGCTGCTGGCGACGTACGTCGACCTCGCCGCGGTGCCGGAGGGCTGGGCGGTGATCGGTGCGGTCACCGAGGGGGCAGGCGTCACGGTCGACGGCGCGCCGTACGAGGGCCCGACCGGGTGGACGCACTTCTGACCCGCTGCCCAGCCTGTCCCTGCAGTTCTCAGGCGTTGCAACGCCTGAGAACTGCGGCAATCACCGGTGCACCGGTGATTCCGGCATCGCCCAGGCATGCGAAAGGCCCCGACCGCGGACGGTCGGGGCCTCGCGAAGAGCTCAGATCAGCGGGTGACCTTGCCGGCCTTGAGGCAGCCGGTGCACACGTTGAGACGCTTCGGGGCGCCGTTGACGGTCGCCCGGACGCGCTGGATGTTGGGGTCGAACCGGCGCTTCGTGATCTTGCGCGACCACGGCCGGTTGTTGCCGAAGCCCGGCTTCTTGGCGCAGATGTCACAGACGGCAGCCACGGGGTACTCCTGAACGAATCGATGGTCTAGAGATGAAGGGGCCCTCAACGGGCAACCGCACAAGAGTATCCGACAGGCCGCCGAGGCGAAAATCGTGCCGGTGGCACTACCCTGTGGCACTCGTCTCTCCGAGCTGCCGCCGGACAAACTTCTCGATCGAGGACGCGATGATGGAAGTACCGATCGAGGGTCGCGTCACCCTCGCCGTGGTGCTGCGCTTCGTCGACGTCGCCACGGACGCGCTGGCCGGCGCCCGCGAGGAGATCGACGCGCTCAACGTCTACCCGGTGCCGGACGGCGACACCGGCACGAACATGTACCTCACCGTCTCGGCCGCGCGCGACGCCGTACGCGCCCTCACCGCGCAGGATCCCGAGGTCGGTCTCGGTCCTGCCCTGGAGACGTTCGGGCGCGGGGCGCTGCTCGGGGCTCGCGGCAACTCCGGGGTGATCCTGAGCGAGATGCTGCGGGCGATCGCGCGCCGGATCATCGACGCCGGGGCCGACGAGCGCACCGCCGCGGTGATGGCGGACGCCCTCGTCGGTGCGACCGACGCGAGCTACGCCGCCGTCGGCGTGCCGGTCGAGGGCACGATCCTGACCGTGAGCCGGGCGGCCAGCGAGGCGGCTGCGCAGGCCGCCGTCCACCCGGGTGCCCGCGCCCGGGACGTCTTCGTCGCAGCAGCCGCCGCGGCCCGCGAGGCCCTGGCGCGTACGCCGGACCTGCTGCCCGTGCTCCGCGACGCCGGTGTCGTCGATGCCGGAGGCCGCGGGCTGAGCGTCATCCTGGACGCCGCGGAGACCGTGATGACGGGGCGCCGCCCGGTGCCGGTGACGGCCCCGCTCGGCACCCGCCAGATCCCCGTTCCCATCCAGCCGACCGCAGGCGACCTGACCCCGGACGGACCCGCCTACGAGGTGATGTACCTCCTCGATGCCGAGGACGGGGCGATCCCCGCGCTGCGCAGGATGCTCGCCGAGCTGGGCGACTCGCTGGTGGTCGTCGGCGGCGAGGGTCTCTGGAACGTCCACGTGCACGTCGACGACGTCGGGGCGGCGATCGAGGCCGGCATCGACGCCGGCCGGCCGCACCGCGTCCGGGTCACCCACTTCGCGGAGCAGATCGCCGAGCACCGCGGCGCCCTTCCGCAACGGTCCGGCCGGCGGGTGATCGCGGTGGCTGCCGGTCCGGGCCTCTCGGCACTGTTCGAGGAGGCGGGTGCGGTCATCGTGTCCGGCGGACCGGGACGTCGTCCCTCGACGGGCGAGCTGCTCGAGGCGATCACGGCCTGTGGCGCTGCCGAGGTCGTCGTGCTGCCCAACGACGCCGACTCGGTGCGCGTCGCCCAGATCGCCGCCCGCACCGCGGAGGCGGACCTGGGGGAGACCATCCGCGTCGCCGTCATCCCCACCCACGCCCAGGTGACCGGCCTGGCCGCCATCGCCGTGCACGAGCCGGGGCGAGCCTTCGACCAGGACGTGCTCGAGATGACCGCGACCGCGCGGCACGCCCGCCAGGGCGCCGTCACGATCGCCGCCCGGCAGGCCATGACCATGGCCGGCCCGTGCGAGCCCGGCGACGTGCTCGGGGTGATCGCCGGGGACTTCGCGGTGGTGGGCGACGACCTCTTCGGGGTGGCCACCCAGGTCCTCGAGCGACTCCTCGGAGGCGGCGGTGAGCTGGTCACGATCGTCGGTGGCGCGGACGATGCCGAGGGCTCGCTGGCCACCCGGTGCGCGGCGTACGTCGAGGAGCACCACCCGGCTGTCGACGTCGTGGTGTACGACGGAGGGCAGCCGCGCTACCCCCTGCTGATGTCCGCCGAATGAGCTCGTGCACTGATCCGACACCGTGAAGGCTGCTCCATGATCACCCTCGACTCCCCGGTCGCCACCGTCCTCGGCGACAAGAAGAGCAAGCGCGACGCCATCGTCGAGCGGCTCGGGCTGCGCACGGTCGGTGACCTCGTGCACCACTTCCCGCGTCGCTACGTGAAGACCGGCGAGCTGACCAAGGTCGAGCAGCTCCACGAGGGGGAGATGCTGACCGTGTCCGGCCAGCTCGGCCGGCCTGAGGTCAAGAACTACCAGGACAAGCGCACCCGTCGTACGGCGTACCGGGTCGACACCGTCGTGCACACCGACGGCCCGTCGCTGCGGATGTCGTTCTTCGCCAAGTCCGCCCACGTCGCCAGGTGGAACGCCGAACGCCTCACCGAGGGGCGGCGCGGGATCTTCCTCGGCAAGGTCGGCCGGTTCCGCAGCGAGTGGCAGCTCACCAACCCCCAGATGGTGCTCTTCGGCGAGCCCGACGAGGACGCCGCGCAGCTCTCGCTCGAGGCGCTGCGCGCCTTCTACCCGATCTACCCGCTCACCAAGGGCGTCGACTCGTGGGACCTCCAGCGCGCGATCGCCTTCGCGCTCTCGGTCGTGCCCGAGGTGCCCGACCTGCTGCCCGAGGTCACCCGTCGCGACTACGACCTGCTCGACGCGCGTACGGCGGTCGAGCTGATCCACGCGCCGGGCACGTACGGCGACATCGCCGACGCGCAGCGGAGGTTCCGCTTCCAGGAGGCGCTGGTCACCCAGCTCGTCCTCGCCCGCCGTCGCCGCGCCGTCCGCGCTCTCGGGGCCCAGGCCCGCCGGGGCGACCAGGGCTCGCTGCTGGCGGCGTTCGACGAGCGGCTGCCCTTCGAGCTGACCGGTGGCCAGCGCGAGATCGGGGCCCAGATCGACGCGGACCTCGCCGAGGCGCACCCGATGAACCGGCTGCTCCAGGGCGAGGTGGGCTCGGGCAAGACGCTGGTCGCGCTCCGGGCGATGCTGCGCGTCGTCGACTCCGGCGGCCAGGCGGCCCTGCTGGCGCCGACCGAGGTGCTCGCCCAGCAGCACCACCGCTCGATCACCGCCATGCTCGGCGACCTGGCGTCCGGAGGCATGCTCGGCGGTGCCGCCGACGGGACCAACGTCGAGCTGCTCACCGGCTCGATGACCAAGACCCAGCGCACGGCCCCGATGTCGCGGATCGCGACGGGTGAGGCCGGCATCGTCATCGGCACCCACGCCCTGCTCGAGGACAAGGTGGTCTTCGCCGACCTCGGGCTCGTCGTCGTCGACGAGCAGCACCGCTTCGGCGTCGAGCAGCGGGCGGCGCTCACCGACAAGGCCGGCACCCCGCCGCACGTGCTGGTGATGACCGCGACGCCGATCCCGCGCACGGTGGCGATGACCGTCTTCGGTGACCTCGAGATCTCCACGCTGACCGAGCTGCCGGCCGGGCGCGCACCGATCCAGACCACCGTCGTACCCCTCGCCGAGCACCCCACCTGGTTCGACCGGGTGTGGGACCGGGTGCGCGAGGAGGTGGCCAAGGGTCATCAGGTGTACGTCGTCTGCCCGCGCATCACCGGTGACGAGCAGGAGCAGGGGGAGACCGACCAGCTCGAGCTCGACGAGGACGGCGACACCATCACCCCCGACAAGCCGGCCGGTGGGCTGGCGGCCGTCGAGGAGGTCGCCGTCCAGCTCGCGGACGGTCCGCTCGCCGGGCTCCGGGTCGAGAAGCTCCACGGCAGGCTGCCGCCGGAGGACAAGGACCGTGTCATGCGTGCCTACGCCGCGGGCGACATCGACGTGCTGGTGGCGACGACCGTGATCGAGGTCGGCGTCGACGTCGCCAACGCGACCGCGATGGTGCTGATCGACGCCGAGCGCTTCGGGGTCTCCCAGCTCCACCAGCTGCGCGGCCGGGTGGGTCGGGGCGGCCTGCCGGGGCTCTGCCTGCTGGTCTCGCGCGCCGAGATCGGCACTCCCGCTCGCGATCGGCTGGACGCGGTCGCCGCCACCACCGACGGCTTCGAGCTCAGCCGGATCGACCTCGAGCAGCGACGTGAGGGAGACGTTCTCGGCAAATCGCAGTCGGGATACCGCTCGGGACTGCAGAATCTGCGCGTGCTGCGAGACGAGAAGACGATCGTCCAGGCGAGGGAGGCCGCGACGGGCCTCCTCGACGCCGACGTCGATCTGGCCCATACACCCGACCTTGCCGTGGCGGTCTCCCGGCTCGAGGAGTCCGTGCAGTCCGGCTTCATGGAGAAGTCATGAGGGCCGCGGCGTGACACGCATCATCGGGGGAGCGGCCGGCGGTCGCCGGCTCGCGACGCCGCGGGGTGCCACGACCCGCCCCACCAGCGACCGCGTCCGGGAGGCACTGTTCTCCGCGGTCGAGGCCTGGTGCGGCTCGCTGCACGGGCTCCGCTTCCTGGACCTGTACGCCGGGTCGGGGGCGGTCGGCCTCGAGGGCTGGTCGCGCGGTGCGGGAGTCGTCACGCTCGTCGAGCAGGACCGCCGGACGGCTGCGCTGATCGCCGAGAACGCTCGCACCATCGGCTTCGCGAAGGCGACGGTCGTTGCCGGCTCGGTCGCCGCCACGCTGCGCAAGCCGCCGAGCGCGCCGTACGACATCGTCTTCTCGGACCCGCCGTACCCCCTCAGCGACGAGGACGTCGCCGACGACCTGGGGTCGCTGGTCGAGCACGGGTGGCTGGTGCCCGGCGCGCTCGTGGTCATCGAGCGGTCCGCGCGCAGTCCCGAGCCGACCTGGCCGGACGGGTTCACCGACGCCCGCGCCAAACGCTACGGGGAGACCACGCTCTGGTACGCCGAGTCGGCTGCCAACCGGTAGCCTCCACGCCATGACGCGCGCCGTGTGCCCCGGTTCGTTCGACCCGGTGACGAACGGCCACCTCGACATCTTCCGGCGGGCGTCGGGGCTCTTCGACGAGCTGGTCATCGCGACCGGCACGAACCCGTCGAAGTCCCGGCTGTTCGACCCCGAGGCGCGGATGGAGATGCTGCGCACCGTGTGCGCGGACCTGCCGAACGTCACCGTGATGGGCTTCAGCGGTCTGATCGTCGACTTCTGCCGCGAGATCGACGCCCAGGCGATCGTGAAGGGACTGCGCGGCGGCAACGACTACGAGTACGAGCTGCCGATGGCGCAGATGAACTCGCACCTGAGCGGGGTGGAGACCGTCTTCCTGCCGACGGACGCCTCGCTCGGCTACGTCTCGTCCAGCCTGGTCAAGGAGGTGGCCGCCCTCGGCGGGGACGTCTCCGCGCTGGTGCCGGACTCCGTCCACGACCGGCTGGTGGCCCGCCTCGCTGAGCGGTGAACCGCCTGTTTTGGTTCCTTCCGCGACTGACCGGTACGCTTCTCGCTGATCTGTTTGTGCCTGAACCGGAAGTAGAAACCTGAGCAGCTTGGACCCGAGAGCGCCGCTCGTGCTCGATACGCGCGAGCTCGGCCGCCGCCCGGGGTCCCAGCGACAGGTGGAACGGACTGTTCCGGCGCCCGCAGATCTGGGCATCGAAGTCCTTCGTGTCCCCGAAGGTTCGCAGGTCGAGATGGACCTGCGGCTGGAAGCGGTCATGGAGGGTGTGCTGGTCACGGGTACTGCTGCGGCAGTGCTCGAGGGTGAGTGCGCACGGTGCCTGGAACCGATCTCCGAGGAATGGGAGTTCACGTTCCAGGAACTGTTCGTCTACTCCGACCAGGACTACTCCTCCGAGGAGGACAGCGGGGTCAGCAAGCTCGAGAAAGACCTGCTCGATCTCGAGCCGCTGTTGCGGGACGCGGTAGTGCTCGCACTGCCGTTCCAGCCGCTGTGTGAGGACGACTGTCCGGGGTTGTGCGTCGAGTGTGGCGCTCGACTGGCGGACGACCCCGACCACACGCACGACGCGCCGATCGACCCGCGCTGGGCTGGGCTCACGGCCCTCCAGCCCGAGCAGGACCAGACCCAGCAGGACCAGTAAGGCCCCGAGCACCATCTAGAATGACCACGCACGACCGGTCCGTCCGGTCCTGGTAGAGGAGAAAACAGTGGCTGTCCCGAAGCGGAAGATGTCGCGCAGCAACACCCGCCACCGTCGTTCGGCGTGGAAGGCCGTGCCGGCCAACCTGGCGACCTGCGCGAACCCCGCCTGCGGTGCCAAGCACCTCCCGCACACGGCGTGCGGTGAGTGCGGCCAGTACGGCGCGCGCGCCGACCGTCGTCAGGTCCTCTGACCGGTCCTGGTCCGCTGACCAACTACGCGACGCTGCGAGCAGCGCTCGGGGACCCCGAACTGGACCCCGAGCTGCTCGAGCGCGCGCTCACCCACCGCTCGTACGCCTACGAGAACGGCGGGCTCCCGACCAACGAGCGCCTGGAGTTCCTCGGTGACTCCGTGCTCGGCGTGGTCGTCACCGAGACGCTCTACCTCACCCACCCGGACCTCTCCGAGGGCCGGCTGGCCAAGCTGCGCGCCGCGGTCGTCAACGCGCGCGCCCTGGCCGAGGTCGGCCGCGGCATCGGCGTGGGGGACCACGTCATGCTCGGTCGCGGCGAGGAGTCGACCGGTGGTCGCGAGAAGGCCTCGATCCTCTCCGACACCGTCGAGGCCCTGATCGGCGCCGTGCACCTCAGCAGCGGCGGCTTCGAGACCTCGGCGGCCGTGGTGCACCGCCTGTTCGACCCGCTCATCGAGGCCGCGTCCGCGATGGGCGCCGGTCTGGACTGGAAGACCTCCCTGCAGGAGCTCTCCGCCGAGCACGGCCTCGGCGTCCCCGAGTACGTCATCGCGGACGACGGCCCCGACCACATGAAGACCTTCACCGCGCAGGTGCGGGTCGGTAGCGGCCTCTACGGCAACGGCCTCGGCCGGTCCAAGAAGGAAGCCGAGCAGGCCGCCGCCGAGACGGCGTACGGTGAGATCGTCGCCGCGCTCGCCCCCCAGGACTGACGCCGCCCGGTGCCCGAGCTGCCCGAGGTCGAGGTCGTTCGCGCCGGCCTCGAGCGCCACGTCGTCGGCGCGACCGTCACGGCCGTCGAGGTCCTGCACCCGCGGCCCGTTCGCCGCGACCCGCGTGGTCCGGCGGGTTTCGCCGCGGCCCTGACCGGTCGCCGGATCGAAGCGGCCCGCCGCCGCGGCAAGTACCTCTGGCTGCCCCTCGACAGCGGCGATGCGCTGCTCGGCCACCTCGGCATGAGCGGCCAGATCCTGGTCCAGCCGCCGGCGGCGCCCGACGAGCGGCACCTGCGCGTCCGCTTCTCTCTCGAGGGCGCTGACGAGGACCGCGAGATGCGGTTCGTCGACCAGCGGATGTTCGGCGGGCTGTCGATCTCGACCGGGGGAGCCGACCTGCCGGTGGAGATCGCTCACATCGCCCGCGACCCGCTCGACCCGGAGTTCGACGACGACGCGTTCGTGCGCACCGTCCGCAAGCGGTCCTCGGGGATCAAGCGGCAGCTCCTCAACCAGAACCTCGTCTCGGGCGTCGGCAACATCTACGCCGACGAGGCGCTGTGGCGGGCCCAGCTCCACGGGGAGCGGCCGGGGGACCGGCTGACCGCGACCCAGGCCCGGGCGCTGCTCGGCCACGCCCGCGACGTGATGGTCTCGGCGCTCGGCCAGGGCGGCACGTCGTTCGACGCGCTCTACGTCAACGTCAACGGCGAGTCCGGCTACTTCGACCGCTCCCTGCACGCCTACGGCCGCGAGGGTGAGCCCTGCGAGCGGTGCGGTACGCCGATCCGCCGGATCGCGTTCATGAACCGGTCGTCCTACTTCTGCCCGGTCTGCCAGCCCGCGCCTCGTCGCCGGCGCCCGGCCGTGCCGACGCCAGATTGACCCGTGGCCCGGCTGGTGGGACTCTTGAAGACGGCCCGCCAACCGCGAGCCAACCTCTCACCCCGGAAGGCTCTTTCATGGCCAAGGCGCTGATCGGATACATGAACAGCGACCTGCGAAGCCCCGCCCTTGCCGTCGAGAACGCTCGACTGCGTGCGCGCGTGGGTGAGCTCGAGGCGCTCGCTGGGCGTCTGTCCGAGGAGAACGACCGGCTCGCCGCGGCGCACGCCGCCGTCCTGCTCGACCTCGAGACCTCGCACCTGCAGGAGATGCAGCCCGCCTGAGCGGGCGCTCCGACCATCGATCGCGACCCGCGGACGAGACCCGCGGACGAGATCCGCACCCGGATGCCGCCCGCAGAGGGTCGTCCCCGGTAATGTGAGGCGCGCTGAGCTTCCCCCGCGGCCGGCTGCGATGATGCGGCGTTCGTTTCAGTGCCTTCGACGACTTCTGGGAGCCCGCGTTGTACCTGAAGAGCCTGACCCTCAAGGGGTTCAAGTCCTTCGCCTCGGCGACGACCCTCCAGCTCGAGCCCGGGATCACCTGCATCGTGGGCCCCAACGGCTCCGGCAAGTCCAACGTCGTCGATGCGCTCGCCTGGGTGATGGGCGAGCAGGGCGCCAAGTCGCTGCGCGGCGGCAAGATGGAGGACGTCATCTTCGCCGGTACGTCGGGTCGGCCGCCGCTCGGTCGCGCCGAGGTCGTGCTGACGATCGACAACTCCGACGGCGCGCTGCCGATCGAGTACTCCGAGGTCACGATCAGCCGCACCATGTTCCGCAGCGGCGGCTCGGAGTACGCCATCAACGGCAGCTCGTGCCGTCTGCTCGACGTCCAGGAGCTGCTCTCCGACTCGGGCATCGGACGCGAGATGCACGTGATCGTCGGCCAGGGCCAGCTCGACACGATCCTGCACGCGACCCCCGAGGACCGCCGCGGCTTCATCGAGGAGGCCGCCGGGGTCCTCAAGCACCGCAAGCGCAAGGAGAAGGCCCTCCGCAAGCTCGACTCCACCGAGGGCAACCTGACCCGGCTCAACGACCTGCTCGTCGAGATCCGGCGCCAGCTCAAGCCGCTCGGTCGCCAGGCAGAGGTGGCTCGCCGCGCCGCGACGGTGCAGGCCGACGTACGCGACGCGCGAGCGCGACTGCTCGCCGACGACCTGATGACCGCCCGGTCCGCGCTCCAACAGGAGATGGCCGACGAGTCGATCCTCGTCCAGCGCCGTGAGCAGGTCGAGGCCGAGGTCGCCCAGGCCCGTGAGCACGAGGCGGCCCTCGAGGCGGCCCTGCGCGAGGACCTGCCGGCGCTGTCCCGGGCCCAGGAGACCTGGTTCGCCCTCTCCGGCCTGCGCGAGCGCCTCCGCGGCACCCAGTCGCTGGCTGCCGAGCGGATCCGCAACGCTGCCGGCACGGCCGACGTCGAGGATTCCCGCTCGGGGCGGGACCCGGAGCAGCTCGAGGCCGAGGCCGCCCAGGTCCGCGAGCAGGAGCAACGGATCACGGCCGAGGTCGACGCCCACCGGGCCGCGCTCGAGCAGGCCGTCACCGGTCGGCGCACGGCCGAGGACGCAGCCGCCGAGGAGGACCGCAAGATCGCCGCGCTCCAGCGCGCCGCCGCGGACCGCCGCGAGGGCCTGGCCCGGCTGCACGGCCAGGTCAACACGCTCCGTTCTCGCGCGACCTCCGCCGACGAGGAGGTCGGCCGGCTCGGACTGGCCCGCGAAGAGGCTGTCGCCCGGGCCGACCGCGCCCAGCGCGACTTCACCTCGCTCGAGACCCGCGTCGCCGGCCTCGACGCCGGTGAGGAGGGCCTCGACGCGGAGCACGAGGCCGCGACGGCTGCTCTCGACGACATCGAGGACCGCCTCGCCAAGGCGCGTGACGAGGCCCTCCAGGCCGACCGCGACCGCACCGGGCTCGCAGCCCGCAAGGACGCTCTCGAGCTCGGTCTCAACCGCAAGGACGGCGCCGGAGCCCTGCTGGCCGCGACCGACACCGTGTCCGGCCTGCTCGGCTCGGTGGCCGCGCTGGTCACGGTCCGCTCCGGCTTCGAGACCGCCGTGGCCCAGGCGCTGGGCTCGGCCGCCGACGCGGTGGCCGTCACCGATGCCGACGCCGCCGTACGCGCGATCGCGCACCTGAAGGGCGACGACCTCGGCCGCGCCGGCATGCTGCTCGGCGGCGGGCCGGTGCAGAGCCGCGACTGGCCCGACCTGCCCGTGGGCGCGACGTACGCCGCCGACGTCGTCGAGTGCCCCGACACCCTCCACGCGGCCCTGACCCGGCTGCTCTTCAAGGTGGCTGTCGTCGACGACCTCGCCGCGGCGCGGGCGCTGGTCGCCACCCTGCCCGACCTCACGGCCGTGACCCGCGAGGGCGACCTGATCGGCGCCCACTTCGCCTCGGGCGGCTCCAGCAGCCAGCCGAGCCTGATCGAGATCCAGGCAGCGGTCGACGAGGCCGTCGAGCAGCTCGCCGAGGCCGTCGCCGCGTCCGAGCGGCTCGGGTTCGACATGTCCCGGCTGGAGAGCGAGCGGCTCGAGGCGCGCAAGCGCGTCGACGTCGCCCTGGCCAAGCTGCACGAGTCCGACGCCACCCTGGCCGCGGTCGCCGAGGAGCTGGGCCAGTACGGCTCCCAGGCGCGTGCCGCCCGTGGCGAGGCCGAGAGGCTCGACCAGGCGATCGCGAAGGCCGAGGAGGCCCGGGTCCAGGCGATCGCCGGGCTGACCGATCTCGAGACCCGCCTCGCGGCCGCCGAGGACGCTCCTGAGGAGGAGCCCGACACGACCGTTCGCGAGCAGCTCACCGACGCGGCACGCGCCGCGCGTCAGGGTGAGATGGACGCCCGCCTCGCCCTGCGTACGTCGGAGGAGCGCTCCCGGGCCCTGCACGGTCGCGCCGACTCACTGCTGCGCGCTGCCGAGAAGGAGCGCGAGGCCCGCGCCCGCGCCGCCGAGCGTCGCGAGCGGCTGATCCGTGAGGGCCGCGCCGCCGAGGCGGTCGGGACCGCGGTCGGCTACGTGCTGCAGCGCCTGGAGGTCTCGGTGCACCGCGCGGCCGAGGCACGCGCCTCAGTCGAGCAGTCCCGCGGCGGTCGTGAGCAGGAGCTGCGTGACGTCCGTGCCGCGATGCGCGACCTCGGCAAGGAGCACGACGAGCTGGTCAACTCCGTGCACCGCGACGAGATGGCCCGCACCCAGCAGCGGATGCGCATCGAGCAGCTCGAGGAGCGTGCGCTCGAGGAGCTCGGCCTCGACGGCGATGGTCTGGTGGCCGACTACGGCCCCGACCAGCTGGTCGCCTTCAGCGGGGAGGTGCCCGAGGGCGAGGACCCGCCCGCCCCGGCGCCGTACGTGCGCGAGGAGCAGGCCAAGCGGCTGCGCGCCGCCGAGCGCTCGCTGCGCGAGCTCGGGCGGGTCAACCCCCTCGCGCTCGAGGAGTTCTCGGCGATGGAGGAGCGGCACAAGTTCCTCACCGAGCAGCTCGAGGACCTCAAGAAGACCCGCAAGGACCTCCTCGACATCGTCCGCGAGGTCGACACGCGCGTCGAGCAGGTCTTCACCGAGGCGTACGCCGACGTCGAGCGGGCCTTCGACTCGACCTTCTCCCGCCTCTTCCCCGGGGGCGAGGGCCGCCTGGTGCTGACCACGCCTGATGACATGCTCAACACCGGCATCGAGGTCGAGGCCCGCCCGGCGGGCAAGAAGGTCAAGCGACTCTCGCTGCTCTCGGGTGGCGAGCGCTCGCTGGTGGCCGTGTGCTTCCTGGTGGCGCTCTTCAAGGCCCGGCCGTCGCCGTTCTACATCCTCGACGAGGTCGAGGCCGCCCTCGACGACACCAACCTCGGTCGCCTGCTGGAGATCTACGAGGAGCTGCGCGAGAACTCCCAGCTGCTCGTCATCACCCACCAGAAGCGGACCATGGAGGTCGGCGACGCGCTGTACGGCGTGACCATGCGCGGCGACGGCGTCTCCGCGGTGATCAGCCAGCGGTTGCGCGAAGCCGAGTCGGCGTAGTGGGGGACCGACCCACCCGCGCCGACTACGTGGCGTGGCGGACGGTGACGACGCGCTGGCGCGACGACGACGCCTACGGACACCTCAACAACGCGACCTACTACGAGCTCTTCGACACAGCGGTCAACGCGCACCTCTACGAAGCCACCGGGGTCGACGTGCGCAAGCTGCCGCAGATCGGGGTGGTGGCCGAGACGTCGTGCCGCTACTTCCGCGAGATCGGCTTCCCGGCGCCGATCGAGACCGGCCTCGTGGTCGACAAGGTGGGCACCTCCAGCGTGATCTACCGGATCGGCCTCTTCCAGGGTGCCGCGGACGAGGCGGCCGCCGAGGGCCGGTTCGTGCACGTGTACGTCGACAACACCGACCCGGCACGACCGTCGACCCCGATGCCCGACGTGATCCGCACCGCAGTGAGGCCGTTGCTGCGCGGCTCCGCCGGTGACGAACGGATCGTGCGCGGATGATGCCGGACCCCGAAGCAGCGTCCGAGCGCAGGATCGACGTCAGCGTCATCATCCCCGTCTACAACGCGATGCCGTACCTGCACCGTTCGCTGGAGTCTGTCGTCACTCAGACCATCGGCGTGGACCGGCTCGAGGTGGTCGCCGTCGACGACGGCTCCTCGGACGGGTCTGGTGCGGCCCTGGACTCCTGGGCGGCGCGGTATCCCGAGCTGTTCCGGGTGGTCCACGCCGAGACACCCTCGGGCGGGCCCGCCGGGCCGCGCAACACCGCGTTGGACCTGGCGCGGGGTCGCTTCGTCTTCTTCCTGGACGCCGACGACTTCTTGGGCGTGGAGGCTCTGGAGCGGATGCTCGCTGTCGCTGACGCGAACGGCTCCGACGTGGTGCTCGGAAGGGTGGCCACCACCACCGCCCGAGGAATCCCCGGCTCCATGTTCCGCAAGACCGACGTGGATGCCGACCTGTACACCTCGAGCATCTACGGCACCTTGTCGGTGCAGAAGCTCTTCCGACGAGATCTGCTCGAGAAGAACGACATCCGCTTCCCGACGCACTTCCCGATCCTCTCGGACCAGCCCTTCGCCGCTCTGGCCTACCTGCGTGCAGGGCGCATCAGCGTGCTCGCGGACTACGACTACTACTTCCTGGAGTGGCGCGACGACGGCAAGCACGTCACCCGCTCCGGCTCGGTGTCCGACCGGATGGACGTGGTCGAGGCGATGTGCGAGCTGATCGTCGCCGAGGTCCCCGACGACGCCCGCCGTACGCCGCTCCTCAAGCGGCACCTCCAAGGTGACCTGTGGCGGGTCGCGATCGAGACCCCCGGCGTCGAGGGGGGCGAGCAGGACCAGCTGCTGGCCCGGATGGTGACGCTCGTCCGTCGCTTCTGCACCAGTGAGGTCTCGATCCTCCTGACACCCGACCGGCGCGTCGTCTACGAGCTCCTCAGACGCGGACTGGTCGATGAAGCACTCGCGGCAGTGGTGGACGCTCCCGAGGCGTTCTCCGCGGAGATCCTCGTCGAGGGAGAGCTCGCGCACGCCGTGCTGCCCTACTTCCGTGAACCGGCGGCCGCCCTGCCGGACGAGCTGTACGAGGCGAGCAGGTGGGTGCGGGCCCAACAGGCGCTCACGTCCTTCGCGTTCGACGGAGCGGTGTTGCAGGTGCGCGGCACCGCCCAGCTGCGGGGGGTGGCGCGGACACCGTCCCTCCGGATCCTGGTGCGGTCCGCGCCGGAGCCGACGCACGAGTTCGCCGTGCCCGTCCCGGTCGTCGACGACGGCTTCGCAGCATCAGTCGATCTCCTGACGGTGGCCGACGGCGCCCCGTTGCCGCGCGGACGTTGGGCCGTTCTCGTCGAGATCACCGTGGACGGATTCGTCCGACAGGCACGGCTCGGCATCAACGGCCCGGTCAACGACGCCGTCGCTCCCGCAGTGGCTGTCGCAGGACTCGCTCACGACGAGCCGTGGCAGGTGAAGGCACACAAGCGGGACACGACCGGTCACCTGATCCTCCAGGTCGGTGAACCCGACGTGGGGCTGCCCGCGGCGTGCCGCGACTGGACGGCCCGGTGGGACGGCGCGGATCTCTTGGTCTCTGCCCGCGCCGTGGCCCGGGTCGGAGTGCCCCTGTCGATCGTCTGCGTCGACGGAGCGGGCGGCGTCGCGTTCAGCGCCGATGGAGCTCGACGAGGATCGCCTGTCTGCCCGGATCGCCCTCGACGCCATCCCCGAGGGCCGGTGGCGAGTGCTCATCGAGGCGGAGACCGAGCCCACGCACGTGCTGGTCCCGCTGCCTGGAATGGCAGGCCTGCCGCCACAGATCTGGCGGAGCGAGTCCGACGTCATGCAGATCGCACCGGACCCGGACTCGGACCAGCTGACCCTCGAGGTGCACGCCGTCGGGTTCATGGAGCGCTTGCGCCGTTTGCCCAGACGTGCGGCCAGCCGGATCCGACGACGTGGTTGATCTCACGCGGGCTCGCCGCAGTGCGGTCCCGAAGCTTCGACCGGTGTGACACCGTGGGAGGCGGGTAGTCGTCTGGCTGGCCGAATCTCTCGGGAGGTACGACGCGTGGTCCCCATCGTGGTGGCAATGGTTCTGATCCTGGTCCTGGCAGGACTGGTGGCGGTGTACGTCGCCTACCCGCACCGGGGTGAGCGGATGCCGGCGACCCCGTGGCTCGGCGACGCGATGGCCAAGGCGGCCGACGCGGCCCCGGTGCTCGAGGACGAGGACGACCAGATCTTCGCCCTCGGCGTCGAGCACGAGGAGTCCGACCGCCGCCTTGACGAGATCGTCGGGCAGGCTCTGGTTGGATTGAGCCATGGGTGATTGGCTGTATCTCGTCATCGCGATCGCCGCTCTGGCGGTCGCGCTCGTCGGTGGACTCGTCGTCGGTCGAGGCCGGCGTACGCCGCCCGCTGCTCCTCCGGCTCCGACGCCGGACGTCGTCGTTCCGCCACCGAGCGACGTCGACGTCCTCGAGCCCACGCTCGAGCAGCCGGTCGAGGTCGTACCGACGCTCGACAAGCCGGAAGGGACCTCGTCCCGGCTGGTCCGCCTGCGCCAGCGCCTGGCCGGGTCGCAGAGCGGTCTGGGTCGCGGTCTGCTGGCACTGCTGTCGCGTGATCGTCTCGACGAGGACACCTGGGAGTCGATCGAGGACACCCTGATCACGGCTGACGTCGGCGTGGCCCCCACCCAGGAGCTCGTGGAGCGGCTGCGCACCCGGATGCGGGTCGATGGCAGCGGGGAGGACGCCCGCACCGTCCTGCGCGAGGAGCTGCTCACGCTGGTGGACGCCGGCATGGACCGGCGCCTCCAGGTCAGCGGCGCCGACGGGCAGCCCGGCGTGGTCCTGGTCGTCGGTGTCAACGGCTCCGGCAAGACCACCACGGTCGGCAAGCTCGCCCGGATCCTGGTCGCCGAGGACCGCACGGTCGTGCTCGGTGCGGCCGACACCTTCCGCGCCGCCGCGGTCGAGCAGCTGGCCACCTGGGGTGAGCGGGTCGGCGTCGACGTCGTCCGCGGCCCCGAGGGCACCGACCCCGCCAGCGTGGCGTTCGACGCCGTCAAGGCGGGCGTCGACACCGGCGCCGACACGGTCATCGTCGACACCGCCGGGCGGCTGCAGAACAAGGCCGGCCTGATGGACGAGCTCGGCAAGGTCAAGCGGGTCATCGAGAAGCAGGCTCCGGTCACCGAGGTGCTGCTCGTCCTCGACGCCACCACCGGCCAGAACGGGCTGATCCAGGCTCGCGTCTTCGGTGAGGTCGCCAACGTCACGGGCATCGTGCTGACCAAGCTCGACGGCTCCGCGAAGGGCGGCATCGTCGTCCAGGTCCAGCGCGAGCTCGGCGTGCCGGTCAAGCTCGTCGGTCTCGGTGAGGGTCCCGACGACCTGGCGCCGTTCGAGCCGAGCGCGTTCGTCGACGCGCTGCTCGGCTGAGCCACCGCGCCGTCGGACCTTCCGTCCATCTGACCAGTTCGAGCTCGGGAGTGCAGCATGTCTTTGGTTTCGCCGGCGAGTGCGCCGACGGAGCGTCGGCGCGGAGGTGTCCGGGCCGCCCGAGGTCCGGGTGCCGGCACGCCCGGTCGTCGTCAACGCGTAGACATCCAGGCCCTTCGGGCGATCGCGGTCGGACTGGTGGTGGTCTACCACTTCTGGCCGTCTCGGCTCACCGGCGGCTATGTGGGCGTCGACGTCTTCTTCGTGATATCAGGCTTCCTGATCACCACCCACCTCGTCGAACATCCGCCCCTCACGGGGCGGGACCTGGCCGAGTTCTGGGGTCGCCGTATCCGTCGGCTGCTTCCGGCGGCACTGCTGGTCCTGCTAGCGACTCTGGCGGCCACGTGGCTCGTGGCGCCGGTGACGATGTTCGGTGCGACGGCGAAGCAAGCTGTCGCGTCCGCGTTCTACATCGAGAACTGGGCGCTGGCCAGGGAGGCCGTCGACTATCTGGCGGCTGACAACGCGGCGACGCCGGTGCAGCACTTCTGGTCGCTCGCCGTCGAGGAGCAGTTCTATCTGGTGTGGCCGATCCTCGTGCTGGTGGCGAGCTACGTCGGCAGGCGTCGTTCGTGGCCGATCCGGACGGCGGTCGGCGTTCCCGTACTCGTCGTGGTGGTTCTGTCCCTGTCCTGGTCTTTGCGGGTGTCCGGAGCCGACCCCGCGGCTTACTTCGTCGCCTGGACCCGCGTCTGGGAGCTCGGCGTCGGCGCGCTCGCCGCTGTCGCGGCCCCTACGGCCTCCCGCGTCCTCGCAGGCCACGTCGCCCTTCGCAACCTCGCCGCGTGGCTCGGCATTGCCGTGGTGGCCGGAGCTGCGCTCCTCTTCGACGGAGCCACGGTGTTCCCGGGATCCGCCGCTTTGGCGCCCGTGCTGGGCACCGCACTCGTCCTGTTGGCCGAACCGGTCCGCGGAGTGGCGTCGCCGCTTCCGGTGGCCGGCCTGCGGCCGGTCCAGATGCTCGGCACGATCTCCTACTCGGTCTACCTCTGGCACTGGCCGGTGGTCGTGCTGATGCCCTTCGTGCTTCCGAACGGGTTCTCGTGGCCCACCAAGCTTGCAGCGATCGGCGCGGTCCTGCTTCTGTCCGCGGCCACGCAGCGATGGATCGAAGCACGGTTCCGGGGCCGGCATCCGTTGGGGGCGCCGCTCCGACGCAGCTACGTGTTCGCGCTCGCGGGCATGCTCGCGGTGACGGGCGGAGCGGTGGCGCTTCAACGTGCCGCAGGAGACGGGGCGCTCACCGTCCCGGCCGACACGGCGTGCTTCGGCGCCAAGGCCGCGGTCACCGCAGGGTGCGACCTGCGAGGGGCAGATCTCTTCACCGACCCGATCTTCGCCCTCGACGACCAGCCGGCCGTCTACGGTGACAACTGCATGTCGGCCGGGGCCTTCGCCCGCCACGTCTCGTGCGCCTATGGCCGGTCGGGCCGAAGCAGCCTGCGGGTCGCACTGGTCGGCAACTCCCACGCTGGGCAGTACCTGCCAGAGCTTCAGCAGATCGCTGCCCAGCGGAACTGGCACATTCAGACGTACCTCGCCTATGAGTGCCACACCGTCGACCGCGTCATCGTGTTCCCGGAGCCCGAACGCACCAGCGGATGCAAGGCGTGGAACGACTGGGCGATCGGCGCAGTCGCGAACGGAGACTTCGACCTCGTCATCACCAGCAATCGGACTCAGCGTCCCATCGAGGGCCTCTCCGCCGCAGACAACGTCGTCGCGACTCGTCAGGCGTATGCCCGGGTGCTCCAGCGATGGACCGCCAGCGGCGCAGATGTCCTCGTCGCCCACGACAATCCGCGCCGCGCTGCAGATGCTACGACCGCTCCCGACTGCGTAGCGGAGCATCCAGCGCACCTCGAGGCGTGCGACACTCCCGTGGCCGACGCGAAGGTCTGGGACCCGCAGTACGACGCGGCCACCCGCCTCGCCGATGCGGGTGACGCCAGGATCGCAACGTTCGATCCGACCCCGTATCTGTGCCCGGGGGATGTCTGCAGGTCTGTGGTCGGAGGTGTCATCACCTGGTGGGACACCAACCACATGACGGCGACGTTTGCCGAGTCCATGACCGCGCCGTTCCGTCGCTCACTCGCGCCGTTGCTCGCGACCCACGCTGGTGCCGATGGAGCGTCGCAGATCGCACCATAGGCCAGACGCGTTCGAGCGGATCGCTCGTGTTCAGGCCTGGCCGCGGTGCACGGCTGCGCGCACTCGATCGGCGAGACGTCCACGTACGCCACGCGTCCGCGCGCTGGCCGGATGCAGACGCGTCAGCGGTATCCGCCGGGTGCGCCGGGCTATCTCCCGGTCCGAGAGCTTGCCGACGCCGGCGTCCTTCGTAGGCTCGCCACGAACCCGCTCGACGACGAAGACAGAGGTCCGCTGCACGACGACACGTTTGGCGGTGTAGCCAGGGTGCGCGACCCGGACCGCTACCGCTGCCCTAGCGCCGGTGCGCCCGCTACCGAGGAGCCAAGTGGTGCCGGGATGGCCGAGGCGCTTGCTCACCCGGAACGCAGCCATGACGTCGGCGAAGTCGTCTCCGACGATCCGGATCACATCGAACCGTCGGCGCTCACCGTGGAACAGATCGGCGTACCGGCCGAGGTCGAGCTCGTAGAATGCCACGTCGGAGCTCGCGTACGTGCGCGGATCGAAGGCGAAGCGTGGGCTGACCGCGACGCGTTCGGATGCGGTCGACGCAAGCACGAGATCTGCATCAGTGGCCCCGACCTCCAGCAACCTGGTGGGGGCGAGCTTCTCGAGCGCCTCCGTCAGCACAGTCTCGTCCGACGAACGGGTCTGGCGCGCCCCCGCGGACTCCGGCACCGGCACCTCGAGCAGGTCCAGGATCTCCGACGCGTTCGGATTGACCTTGGACACCACGCGGCCCTCGGCCTTGAGCACGTGCTCGTGCTCGAGGGTGTGAAAGGTCTGGTTGACGCCCCGCGCATCGCCCACGGTGTGCATGTTGCGGTGCTCGCGGCCATGGCGGCGCAGGATGCGGAGCCTCTTCGCTGAGACGTCCTTCAGCAGGGCGATGGTGTGGAAGGCCGAGCCCTCCTCACCCGCGACGACCTCGGCCCTGCTGAGCTGGTCGAGCTGTTGCCGAACGCTCAGCAGCTCGGGCTGGGAGATGGTCCAACCCGCCGCGGCCAGCCGCCTCTCGGTGGGCACGGCATTGAGGTCGCGCGCGTCGTGCGACAGCTCGCTCCGCGACAGCCACAACCGCTCTCCCGCGACCTGCGCGGGACCGTCGTACCGGCCCAGGAACGCGGCGTGCTCAGGGTGGAACTGATCGTCGTACCGGTAGCCGATGTCGGGAATGTGCAGGGTGGCGAACCGGGTGGGATCGGCCACGATCATCGTCGGGTTCCCTATCCCCAAGATCTCCAGGATCTCTGTCTGCCACGGCCGAAGACGGGCGTCCTGCCAGGTGTGGGCGCCGGCCCACACGAGGGGGATGTCGGGACGCTGCGCGGCGTACCACGACCGCGCCAGGCTCTCGAGCAGGAAGTGACCGAAGTGGAAGTACAGCGTGCCCGCGTAGATCGCCTCTGGCGCGGCTGCGTCCACCGGTCGGGGGAGCAGTCGTCGCGATGGCGGCTGATGGTCTCGACCGCCTTGTAGACATCACCGGCCCACGAGCCGGTGAGCCGGATCCGGGCTGCTTCGAGCGGATTGCGCGGCAGCACGTCGTCGAAGACGGTGACTGCCGTCGTAGCGAGGTGCTTCTCGACGTTGATGAAGTCGCGTAACGCGAACTCCGAGAGGTGCATCCCGTCGATGAACGCGAGGTCGATCGGCAGTCCGTCGAAGTGGTCGAATCCGTCGGCACGGGTGAAGAACTCGTCGCTCTTCGCCTGCACGAGGTCAAGGTCGCAGTGCAAGGTCTTCTTCACGGCGAACTCGGGATCGACGGCAATCGACTTCGTCCGCGAGAGCGTCAGACTCGAACCCTCGTTGACGCCGATCTCGAAGTACGTCCGGGGCGCGAGAGCGCTGTGCAGACCGCGCAAGAGGTCGTGCCGGGTGAGTCGGGGTTGCGGGTGGGGAACGAAGGGGTCCGACGGGATCCAACCGCCCTGCCGGTCGAGCGCGGTGATCGCAACGGCACTCCAAGCGGTCGCCATCGACGGAGTCGTCGCGGAGTTCGGGGTCTTCCAGGGCACGTCGTTGACCCAGATCGCGCAGTTCTTCGATGGCCGAACCGTCCACGGGTTCGACAGCTTCGTCGGCCTGCCGGAGTCGTGGAGCGGCACCGCCAAGGGAGCAGGCGACTTCGACATCGGGGGACAGCCCCCGGAGCTGCCGGTCTCCAACGTCGAGTTCCACGTGGGTTTCTTCGACGAGACCGTGCCGAAGTTCGAGACCGAGCATGACGGGCCATTCGCGTTCGTGCATCTCGATGCCGACCTCTACAGCTCCACCAAGACGGTGATGGACACGCTGTTCGACTGGTTCGTCCCCGGGACCGTGATCGTCTTCGACGAGTATTTCGGCTACTACGGCTGGCAGAACCACGAGCACAAGGCGTTCATGGAGCTGCTTGAGCGTTCCGGGTTCTCGTACGAGGGCATCGGCATCGGGCACATGAATCTCGCCGTCCGCCTGCTGGCGGGTGACGGACCGGTGCCGCCGACCGCCTAGCCGAGTACACCTAGCGCGAGAGTCTGCGCTTGGCTGCCTTCGCCTTGCGCTTGGCCAACCGGGCCGCGGTCTCCAGCTGGTCACGAACCTCGTCGCCGAACGACGGCGGCTCCTGCGACATCGTGAGCTGTAGATCGGCGAGCTCCTGCTTCAACAGCCGCTGTCGGGCGCGGAGCTGCTGCACCCGATCCTTGAGGCGCTCCAGCTGTTCGGGGTCGGAGCGCTTGACCCGATCGCTCAGGTCGGCGGAGCGCAGGTCGAAGAGGCCGACGTCGAGGTTGGACTTCCACTCCACGCCCCAGACGGCGTCAACCGCCTCGACGATCGAGACGTCATCGGAGAGATAGCGCGTTGCGCGGCTCAGGGCGGCTGTGAAGGTGATCCGGACCGGGTCGTCCATCTCGGTGCCCGGAGGTGCGAAGAAGTTCGCGATGCCGACGTCGTCGCCGAACGCTACCCGCATCATCTGGGTGACCGCTCGTGAGTGCATGCCGACGGTCACCGGGACGTCGAGCCGGAACGGGCTGGGGAAGACGTCGCCGGGGTCCTCTTCGACCATGGTCACGCGAGCCTCGTGGGCGTACCACTCCTGCGTGAGGTAGAGCTCGAGGTTCGGATCGGCCAGGGCCCGCCGGCGGTTCTGGTGGAGGTCGGACCACGGCCCCACGAGAACGACGTGCAGATCGGTCTCGGTCTGGTTGAGCAGCCTGTCGACGCAGGCGCGACCGAGCTCCGCCGTCTCGACGTCGACCTTCACGACGGCGGTGATGTAGGGCACGAGCCACTGGCGATTGTCAGCCTGCCGCCGGTAGCGCGGGATCGGCATCCGCTGAGCGAAGTGGACGTTGTTGAAGTGAGTGACCTCGTTGGCCTTGTCCTGGATCGTGGCGCGCCCGAGGTGGTAGGTCTGCGCAGAGTGGACCGGGATGAAGACCGCGCCCCGTTGCCACATCTGATAGGCGATCTCGGTGTCGTCCCCGAGCCGGAGGTCTGGGTCCTGCCCGTTGGTCCGTTCGTACACGGACCGCGTCACCGTCGCGCATGCTCCCATGTGGGTGCCGTAGTTGCGACCCGAGCTCTTGTTGAGCTCGTCCGACTTGTCGAACACGTCCAGAGACCAGTGCCGGTGCAGGGTGCTGAGGTCGTAGTAGTTGCGGATCTCGTCCGATCGGACTGCGTTGTAGACCTCCTCGGGCGTGAAGGTCCACTCCTCGACGAAGCCCTTGTGGCCGATCGTTGCTGCCTCGGGGATGAAGTGCGCCCACTTGGCATGCTCGCGCACGTTGTCGGAGAACAGCACCATGTCGGAGTCGACCCAGTAGATGATGTCGCCGTCCGATGCGTCGATCCCGATCCGTAGAGCGTTCGAGCGCCCCCAGCCCTGATCGTCCTGGACCCGGATCAACGTGGTGTTCCGCGGTGCGAACTTGCCGATCTCGACCGGCACGTCACTTCCGTCATCCACCACGATGACCTCGAGCAGATGCTCGGGATAGTCCTGTGCAGCCAGGGAGGCCAAGGTGAGAGGCAGCGTGGCGCTGTTGAACGCCGCGGTGACCACGGAGACCTTGAGCGTCGGCTCCCAGCCTGCCGGCACCGTGCCGTCGAAGACGTCGCGCCACTGGTTCTTGTAGACCACGTTGCGCAGAGCCGGGTTTTGCGTCAGCGGCTTGGGTGACATGTTGGCGTACTGCCTTTCCTGTGCATCAGGCCTCGACGATCTCGGGCATGAACCTGGGCCACTGCTCGGAGGCGCCGCGCAGCAGCATCGAATCGGTACGGTCCCATGTGTGACCGTCGGAGTGCCGGACGTAGACGTATCCCAGGCTGTGGGTGCGGTAGGAGATCCCGCCGCTGTTACCGACCCGGATCAGGATGGATCGATCGGTGGAGTTGGTGGACGGTCGCCAGCCGCCGACCTCGTTGAGCGCCGCCCGCGAGAGCATCATCGCGCCACCGGCGACTTGCGTGTGGTATCGCTCCGTCTGGAACTTGCGGTGCGCAGTGTGATCGATGTGCTCGAAGTAGAGGTACTCGGTGGTCTTCCCCGCGATGTCCGCATTCGAGTAGAGGTGAGCCAGCACCAGGTCGCCGATGACGTGCGGGCCGTAGAAGTCATCGTCGTCGATCTTGACCACGAGGTCGCCTGTGCTCCGCCGCGCCGTCTCAGCGAGCACGGCGCCGAACGGCGTTGAACGGTCGTGGTGAAAGACCACGGCGCCGGACGCGCGGACCGCCTCCTCGAACTCCCCGTCGACCGGCGTGTCCACACCGTGGAGCGCGACCACGATCTCCAGGTGCGGGTACTCCTGCGCTGCGAGTGCGCGGAGCACGCGCGGGAGGCGCGTTGGGCGGGTGCTTGACAGCACCACACTGACAGTCGGGAGCAGACGGAACCCGATCTGCTCCGCGTTTGCTGCGAGCTCGAAGAAGCCGCCGAAGCGCTGCATCGCGTCGCGTCGTTGCGGGACAGTGCGCAGCTCGCGGACCAAGCCGGTGCTCGGACGGTACGGCGCTCGCAGGAGCGCAGCCAGGGCGCTGCCCAAGATCTCCTCGGCCCGCCCGAACGAAGGCGGGAGGGAGTGCAGGATCACGCCCGTGGCCGCCAACTCGGCCAGTCGTCGGTACTGGAGCATCTCGTCCCCGGGAACACCATCCGGACGAAGGCCGCTGAGGTCGATCGACTCGATCTCTCGAAGGCGCGTGACCTCTGTGCCCGACAGGACTGCGGCGGTGGGGCGCGACCAGCCGTCGATCTCCTCGGCTTCCGGGTCCAGGTCGTACGGCGTGAAGGTGAGGACGCCGTCCTTCGCGGTGAGCGCCAACGCGCCCGGGGGACGGTCGAAGATGTGCAGCCGACCGATCGGGTTGTGAACGTTGAGGTCGACGATCGGCCGTTCGAACCGCTCGCTGACCGTGAGGTGCCCGTCCGGCTCGACGAGCAGCGGGTGCCGGACGAAGTCTCGCTCGGGATCGGCGGAGGCGGCGCGCAGCTCCTCGAGCATGTGCTCGCTCCCGACCAGGCCGACGTCGGCTCGGCTGAGACCGACCCCGCTCAGCTGCGCGCTCGGGAGCGGTGGGATACCGGGAGCGGTGCGCGACGGCAGCAGCGCCAGTGCGGTGGGTCGGATATCAGCGGTTGCGAGCTCCGCGAACCCGTACCCGTGCTGTCCCCGGGTGACGCCCAGCAGGGGGTACGCACCGCGAGCGACGGACGCCAGCGAGGTGGGCTTGCTGAGCTCGATGTCGACGTGGGCCTGCTCGTCGTCACCCTCCGCGTACCGGGTCGAGAACGACGACAGGTGGGGGATCTGACCCGGCCGGCCGACCCAGCGGGGGATGGGGCGCTGCCACTTCGTGACTGTGAGCACCAGTCGGTCGATCGTGAGGTGGGGCTCGGCGACCGTCAGGATCCGGAGCAGGTCGAGCGACTCGATGCTCACGTGCACCTGGGCCGAGTGCTCGGGGAGGGCATCGATGAGAGCCATGACCTGGTCGGCGGTCTGGAGTGCGGTGCCGACCTCACCCTGCTCAACGGGACTGGGCGGCCGGCGTCGTCGTGTACGGGACTTCGACACTGCAGTCACCACTGGCTCCTCAGCCTCCACCTCGAGTTCCCGAACTCACTGACGCTTGCGCTGCCGGTTCCACGGCGGACCCGACGTTACCGGAGTCGATGTACGACCCACACAATCGGGCGCCGCACGCGCTCGCCCGTTCGCCGGCGGTTCGTCCGGGCGTCGGTTTGCTGCCGCGGCCCATCCAGACTCCTGTAACACCGAAGTAACAAATCGACCGCACTCGTTTCCTGACCGCAACACACGGCAACGCGGGTCGAAACCTCGGGCTCCGAAGGTGTCTGGCAATGGGGCGGGGCCCCGAAGCCGACAGTGCGGTCGTCGACGTACCCGCCTTCCCATATGTATCCCTGGAGGTTCTGTGGACGGCTATTACGCCTTCATGCTCATCGCGACGGCGTTCGTCTTGATGATGACCGTGCCCGCGCTGGCTCTTTTCTACGGCGGCATGTCCCGCTCGAAGTCCGTGCTGAACATGATCATGATGTCGTTCATCGCGGTTCCGATCGTCGGCATCCTGTACGTCGCTGTCGGCTGGTCGATGGGCTGGAGCGGTGACGGCACGTTCTTCGCCAACCCGTTCGACCTCTTCTGGCTCGACGGCGTCGCGACGAGCGACTACATCTACGTGATGTTCCAGATGACGTTCGCGATCATCACCGTCGCACTCATCAGCGGTGCGGTGGCCGACCGCATGAAGTTCGCCGCCTGGGTCCTGTTCGTGCCGATCTGGGCCCTCATCGTCTACTTCCCGATGGCGCACATGGTCTTCAGCTGCACCCCGGACTCGCTGATCTGCGGTCGCATCGGCGCCCAGGACTACGCGGGTGGTACTGCGGTCCACATCAACGCCGGTGTCGCCGGTCTGGTGCTCGTGCTCCTGCTCGGCAAGCGCATCAGCTGGCCGAAGGACAAGATGCGGCCGCACAACCTGACCCTCACCATGCTCGGTGCGGGCATGCTGTGGCTCGGCTGGTACGGCTTCAACGTCGGCTCGATCGTCTTCACCGGCTCGACCGACGCGGAGAACATCGAGCAGTTCTACTCGGAGACCGGCCGCACCTTCGCCAACACCACCCTCGCCGCGATGGCCGCCATCCTCGGTTGGCTGATCATCGAGCGCCTGATCCACAAGAAGGCCACCTCGCTCGGCGCCGCCTCCGGCATCGTGGCGGGACTGGTCGCCATCACCCCGGCCGCCGGCGCCGTCGACATCGGCGGGGCTGTCGCGATCGGCGCCATCGCCGGTGCGGTCTGCGCCCTGGCCGTGGGCTGGAAGTTCCGGCTCGGCTATGACGACTCGCTCGACGTGGTCGGCGTCCACCTGGTGGGCGGCATCATCGGCACCCTGCTGATCGGCCTCTTCTCCACCTCGGCCGGTGCCGGGGGGATCGACGGGCTCTTCTACGGCGGTGGCCTCGGCTCGCTGGCCGACCAGAGCCTCGGTGTCCTGGTCGCGATCACGTTCTCGGGTGTCCTCACCACGATCATCGCGCTGGCGATCAAGCACACGCTCGGACTCCGCATCAACGAGGACGACGAGGTCGGCGGCATCGACCTCGCTGCCCACGGTGAGGCCGCCTACGACCTGCACACCGGCAGCCTCAGCAGCTCGTCCGGAGTCCTCGCGGCCAGCACGACTTCGGTATCGGAAGGAGCACAGGCATGAAGCTCGTGACCGCGGTGATCAAGCCGCACAAGTGGGAGGACGTGCGGGAGGCGCTCGAGACCTTCGGCGTCACCGGGATGACCGTCAGCGAGGTCAGCGGCTACGGCCGGCAGAAGGGCCACACCGAGGTCTACCGCGGTGCCGAGTACGACATCGCGCTGGTCCCGAAGATCCGCATCGAGATCGTCGTCGACGACGACGACGCCGAGGACGTGGTCGGCATCGTGGTGAAGACCGCTCAGACCGGTCGGATCGGCGACGGCAAGGTCTGGGTCAGCCCGGTCGACACGGTGGTGCGGGTCCGCACTGGCGACCGTGACTCTTCCGCCATCTGACGCATGAGGTGACATCCGGCCCGGCTCCCCGGCGGGGGGCCGGGCCGGACCCTGTCCGGACCCGTGTCGCCGGTCCGGCATGATCGGACCACGCGCTGCCCGACCAGAGGAGTTCTCGTGAAGCTCATCACCGCCGTCATCAAGCCGCACAAGTGGGAAGACACCCGCGCCGCCATCGAGGCGGCCGGTGTCACCGGGATGACCGTCAGCGAGGTCAGCGGCTACGGCCGCCAGAAGGGCCACACCGAGGTCTACCGCGGCGCGGAGTACGACATCGCCCTGGTGCCGAAGATCCGCATCGAGATCGTCGCCGCCGACGAGGACGCAGCCGCGATCGTCGAGGCGGTCTCAGCGGCCGCTCGCACCGGCAAGATCGGCGACGGCAAGGTCTGGGTCACCTCGGTCGAGTCCGTGGTGCGCGTTCGTACGGGGGACCACGGAGAGGCCGCACTCTGAGCGCCCTTGACCGTGCGCGGCGGGCCGCCGAGGCCGACGCGCTCTGCGTCGAGGCCTATCACCAGAGCGGCGGCCCGGAGATCGGGGCGGCACTGGTGGCTGTCGGTGGCTACGGGCGCAGCGAGCTGGCGCCGTACTCCGACCTCGACGTCGTCCTCGTCTCCGAGGAGGGTGTCGACGTCCGCGCGGTGGCCGAGAAGGTCTGGTACCCGCTCTGGGACTCCGGCTCCCGCCTTGACCACTCGGTGCGCACGATGCCCGAGATGGTCAGCGCCGCCGACGCCGACCTCAAGGTCGCGCTCGGGCTGCTGGATGCACGCCACGTCGCTGGTGACGTCCACCTGACGATGCGGTTGCGCACGACGATGCTGGCCAACTGGCGGCGTACGGCGAAGGCGCGGCTGCCCGCGCTGCGGGAGATGGTCTGGGCGCGCCACGAGTCGATCGGGGAGGTCGCTCACCTGTCAGTGCCCGACATCAAGGAGGCCGAGGGCGGCCTGCGCGACGCGACGGTGCTCAAGGCGCTGGTCGCGACCTGGATGGTCGACGTCCCGCACGTCGAGCTGGAGCGGGTGCGGTTGACCATGCTCGATGTGCGCGACGCGCTCCAGGACGCCGCGGGGCGGCCGACGGACCGGATCAACCCCGAGCAGTGGAGCGACCTCGCCCACGGGCTGGGGCTCGCCGACGCCCGGGCGGCGCAGATCCACGTGCGTGAGCTGGGCCGCCGGATCACGCACCTCTCGCACCTGACCTGGCGCCGGGTAGACGCGGCTCTGGCCCGCCCCGCGCCCAACCAGCGCGCACGAAGACCCGACCTGACGCCGATGGCTCCCGGGGTGGCCCTCGCCAACGGCGAGGTCGTCCTCGACCGCACCGCCAAGCCGGCCGAGGACCCGACCCTGTTGCTGCGCGCGGCGACCGTCGCCGCGGAGAACGACGTGGTGCTGGCGCCGGCGACGGCAGCCCGTCTGGCCCGTGAGGGTGTCCCGCTCCCGACGCCGTGGCCGGCTGAGGCCCGGCAGCTGCTGGTGCGGCTGCTCGCCTCCGGGCGCGGGCTCCTCGGCGTCTGGGAGACGCTCGAGGAGACCGGTGCCCTGGCCCGCGCCCTACCGGAGTGGGACCGGATCCGGCTGCTCCCGCACGCCTCCGCGATCCACCGTTTCACGGTCGACCGGCACGTCGTCGAGACCTGCATCGAGGCGTCGGCGCTGATCCGGCAGGTCGCCCGTCCCGACGTGCTGATGGTCTCGGCGCTGCTCCATGACATCGGCAAGGGGAGTCTGACCGAGCACAGCGTGGCCGGCGAGCCGATCGCCCGTGGCATCGCCACCCGGATGGGCTTCGCTCCGGACGCCGTCGAGCTCATCGCCCGGCTGGTCCGCTGGCACCTGGTGCTCGCCGAGACCGCCACCACGCGTGACCCCGACGATCCCGCGACGGTGGGCCTGATCGCCAAGCGGCTGCAGAGCGCCGAGGCCCTCGACCTGCTGCTGGCCCTCTCCGAGGCGGACGCGAAGGCGACCTCACCGAAGGCGTGGTCGACCTGGCGGGCCGGGCTGATCGGCGACCTGGCCCGGCGGGCCCGGGCCGCGCTCGACTCAGGGTTGGCGCTGCCGGCGATCGTCACCGACGACGTCCAGATCCCCCAGGAGGTACGTCGGGGCTCAGCCGCGATCACCGTCGAGCACGACGACGACGGCACCCGGGTCACCGTGATCGCCCCCGACCGGGTGGGCCTGCTCGCCGACTTCGCAGCGATGTTCGCGCTCCAGCGGATCCCGGTGCGCGCGGCGCGCGCCTGGGCGCAGGACCAGTACGGCGTCTCGGTGTGGGAGGTCGGCGTACCCGATCTCGACGCGGCGGTGCTCCGGCAGCGCTACGACGCTGTGGTGGCCGGGAGGGTCGAGGCCGCTGAGCGGCTGCGGCGCGCCGCGCCGGCCGACGCGCTCGAGCCGACCGTCGCCGTACGCCCCGAGGCCTCGGACCAGGCCACGGTCCTCGAGGTCCGCACCGCCGACCGTCCCGGCGTCGTCTACCTGGCCTGCGCGGCCCTGGCCGACCTCGACATCGCGGTGCGCTCCGCACACGTTGACACGCTCGGCCCGCAGGCGGTGGACGTGTTCTACCTGCAGGAGGCGTACGCCGGGGTGCTGAGCGACCAGCGAGCGGCCGAGGCCGCGCACGCAGTGCGGGCGGCGCTCAGCGCGAAGGCGTCAGTGTGACCGAGGGATCTTGACGGTCCCGCGGTGCAGGTCGACCTTCCACCCGGGAGCGTCGTCGTCCTCGTCCGGGGTGGGCACCACCTCGGTCTGGTTCTTGTGGTCGTCGATCTCCTCGCGGGCCCGGGCCGCGCCCGGGTCGAACACGCCCAGCCCGGTGCCCATCGAGCCGCCGACGGACACCGCGTCCGGGTCGGGGTGGGCCACCATCCGGGTGCCGATCCAGATGATGACGCCGAGCAGCAGCACCGATGCGACGCACACCGCCAGGATGACCATGCAGCCAGCGTACGGCGTACCGGGGCCTCCCGGTTAGGCTTGAGCCCAACTCATCGACCGTCCCGTATTCAGGACCACGAGTAGGACCATCACTTGTTCGCCACACTTTCCGACCGGCTCGCCGACACCTTCAAGAACCTGCGGGGGAAGGGCCGGCTCTCCGAGGCCGACATCGACGCCACCGCGCGCGAGATCCGGATCGCGCTGCTCGAGGCCGACGTCGCCCTGCCCGTCGTCAAGGAGTTCGTCGGCGCGGTCAAGGAGCGGGCCCGCGGCGAGGAGGTCAGCGGTGCGCTGAACCCCGCGCAGCAGGTCGTCAAGATCGTCGACGAGGAGCTCGTCAAGATCCTCGGCGGCGAGACGCGCCGGTTGCGCTACGCCAAGACCGGCCCGACCGTCATCATGCTCGCCGGCCTCCAGGGTGCGGGCAAGACGACCCTCGCGGCGAAGCTCGCGCTGTGGCTCAAGGAGCAGGGCAAGAGCCCGCTCCTGGTCGCGGCCGACCTGCAGCGGCCCAACGCGGTCAACCAGCTCCAGGTCAACGGTGAGCGGGTCGGCGTCAAGGTCTTCGCCCCCGAGCCGGGCAACGGTGTCGGCGACCCGGTGCGCGTCGCCCGCGACGCCGTGGAGGAGGCCAAGCGCACCCTCCACGACGTCGTCATCGTCGACACGGCCGGTCGCCTCGGTGTCGACGCCGAGCTGATGCAGCAGGCCGCCGACATCCGCGACGCGGTGCAGCCCGACGAGGTGCTGTTCGTCGTCGACGCGATGATCGGCCAGGACGCCGTCACCACGGCGCAGGCCTTCCTCGACGGGGTCGGGTACGACGGGGTCGTGCTCACCAAGCTCGACGGTGACGCCCGCGGTGGTGCCGCGCTGTCGATCGCGTCGATCACCGGCAAGCCGGTCATGTTCGCCTCCAACGGCGAGAAGATGACCGACTTCGACCTCTTCCACCCCGACCGGATGGCCTCGCGCATCCTCGACATGGGCGACATGCTCACCCTGATCGAGCAGGCCGAGAAGACCTTCGACGCCGACCAGGCCGCCAAGGCGGCCGCGAAGCTGACCGGTCAGGGCGGCGATTTCACCCTCGACGACTTCCTCGAGCAGATGCAGCAGGTCCGCAAGCTCGGCTCGATGTCGAAGATCATGGGGATGCTGCCCGGGATGGGGCAGTTCCGCGACCAGCTCGAGAACTTCGACGAGCGCGAGATCGACCGCATCCAGGCCGTTATCCAGTCGATGACGCCCGCCGAGCGCGCCAACCCGAAGATGATCGACGGCTCCCGCCGGGCCCGCATCGCCAAGGGCTCCGGGCGCCAGGTCTCCGACGTCAACCAGCTCGTGGACCGCTTCTTCGAGGCCCGCAAGATGATGCAGTCGATGGCCAAGGGCGGCGGGATGCCGGGCATGCCCGGGATGCCGGGCATGGGTGGACCCAAGCGGGCGAAGGCCAAGCCGCAGGCCAAGAAGGCCAAGGGCGCGAAGCGCTCGGGCAACCCGGCCAAGGCCGCCCAGGAGGCCGCCGCTGCGAAGGAGAAGGCCGCCGCAGGTGGCGGGAACCCCTTCGGTACGCCGGCCGGCGAGGAGCCGGTCGACTACGAGAAGGCCGCGGCCGCGCTCAACCTGCCCCAGGACTTCTCCAAGTACCTGAAGTAGGGGATTCACGCACTCTGGCCTTCGCCTGCGAGACAGACCATGGGTGTCACATGACGATCCCGTTCTGGATCTATGCCGCCGAAACACCACCGACCTGATCGCGTCATCGGAATCCTCGGGCCGCTCCGACCGGATCAAGCCGGTGGCCGCACGAGCCGCCGGAGCGCCGACACAGAGGGCCTGATGCCGCGCCCATCGCCTACCCGGCAACGGTCAGTTGCTCGTCCTCCCGATGTCCGCCCATCTCGTATGCGTTCCACGGGTTCGGTGCAGCGGACCCCTCGGTGAGTGGTTACGACCGCCACGAAGGGCGACCACGACCAACCACCTCCGGCTGCGTGTCGTCTCGAGGAAAGCGCGTGTTGAACGGCAACACGGTGCACCTCGAGCGTCGGCTTTCGCGCTTTTCGCCACCGATGTGCCGATCCTTCACCCCTAGAGGTGGTTTCAAAAGAAATGGGCTGCGGAGGCAGTTCTCGGCGTAACGACGAGGGGGATCGTCGACATGTTCCAGCAGTAGGGAAATGCCCCACACACTCGGAGGGAACATGAAAAGGCTAGCTAGTTCGACGGCAGGGCGATTGGTTGCTTTGGCTCTGGTGATGGCGATGTGCCTGATTTCTGCGCAGGCTGCGACCGCTACCAGCAAGGCGCCGGCAGCTCCGGGCGCCACCGAGCGCACGGTCGCAAAGACCACCAAGGGCGAACTGCACTCACGGATCGTCGGGACCACGGGGAACGGCCGCAAGGTCACCGGATCGTTCGTGCCTCTCAGGTTCAGCCGCCACGACGGGAAGACCTACGTCCGTGGCCTCGTTCAGGGCGTCGTCCACGAACGCAACGGCACGCGAACCACGTTCGCCAAGATCAAGACCATCCGGGTCAAGTCGATCAACGGCACTCCGGCACGCGCCGGCACGGCTGCCGCGGCACGCGCGAACTGCGGCATCCTGAACCTGGTCCTCGCCCCGTTGGACCTCAACCTGCTCGGCCTGAAGGTGCACCTCGACCGCGTCGTTCTCAACATCGTCGCGGAGTCGGGCGCCGGGAACCTGCTCGGGAACCTGCTGTGCGCGGTCACCGGGCTGCTCGACGGCGGCATCGGTGGGGCGCTCGGCCGGCTGACGACTCTGCTGAACCGGGTCCTCGGCGTCCTCCGTCTCGGATGACCGAAGGATTGTGAATCTGCGGAGGTCTCCCCGACGGCGGGGAGGTCGGGGAGACCTCCGTGCTCGCAGCTGAACTGCACCGGTCGTGCGCGCGTCCGGACAGAGCGACCAAATGTCGCCCTCGACGGTCTCGCGGCCCGGCCTGGCGCACCAACACCCCGCGCGTCTCGCTCGGGTGCCCAACGGAGAGGAACTTCATGGCCATCGGTCTCAGCGGCTTGATCCTGCTCCTCGCCGCGGCAGTCGCGATCGCGATCTCGCTCGTCGTCAACCACCAGCGCACCCGGCCCACCACGGTTCCCCAGGACCGCCGTCACGGGTCCCAGCCGCTGTGACCGCCGAAGCCGTACCGGTCGACTCGGCCATGATCAGCCCGACAGCGCGCCCAGATGCGCCGGACAGTACACACAGTCACGCGCACGACTTTCGTCTTCGGGCGGTCAGCCACGAGGATGCCCGTGCCGTCGAGGAGTACAGATGCGCCGGTTGTGGCGAGACCACCTTCCGCTGAGCGTGGACGCTCGCGGGACGAACACACCCCAACGGGACGAGTGACCGGCTTGGTTTCCCGCCCTTGGCGCGAGGCCCTCCGGGTCTGAGAGGCCATCCCGAACGAGACCGCGACGCCGCCATGGGAGATCGGGCCTTTATCGTTGGTTCACGTGAGGCCCACCAAGCGCGATCAGCCCAGCGCTCACCACTGCCCGTTCTTCGAGAACCTCAGGTGACAGTCCTCATCGTCGATGGCGCCAACGTCGTCGGCAGCCGCCCCGACGGATGGTGGAAGGACCGCGCGGGCGCGGCCCGCCGGTTGCACGAGGCACTCCTGGTCGCGGACACGCCGTACGACGAAGTGGTGCTGGTGCTCGAGGGTCAGGCCAAGGGCGGGGTCAGGGCCGGTCGTGACGCACACGTGCGCACGGTCCACGCGAAGGGCGAGGGTGACGAGACGATCGTCGAGCAGGCCCGCGCGGCCGCTGCCAAGGGCGACCGGGTCGTGGTCGTGACGGCTGACCGCTTCCTCCAGGCCCGGGTCGGGGGAGTGGGCGCGCAGGCGATGAGCCCCTCCTGGCTGCTCGACCAGCTCTGACGCCTCAGCCCGCTGCCACCCGCGCGATCGCGAGCGAGACCGCCCCGACCACCTCGGCGCGGTCGCCCAGCTCGCCGGCGACCACCCGCACGGCGGCAGCGGAGTCGGGCTGCGCATAGCGGTCCACCGAGGCGCGGACACCCGAGGCGAGCGACGGTGACGTGCCCAGCGAGCCGCCGAGCACGACCGCCTCGGGGTTGAGGCTGTTGCAGAGGTCTGCGAGCGCGCGGCCGACCGACCAGCCCGCATCGTTGAGAACCCGGCGTACGCCGGCATCGCCGTCGGCGTCGAGCTCGAGGACGCTCTCGACCGACAGCTCCTCGTCGTATGCCGGTTGGAGCAGTGCCAGCAGGCGTGGTGCTGCGACCTCGGTCTCCAGGCAGCCCCGGTTGCCACAGCGGCACACCTGTCCGTTCTCGGTCGAGCTGGACGTGCCCGATCTCGCCGGCGATGCCGGTAGCACCTCGGTGCAGCCGGCCGCCGAGCACGATGCCGGCGCCCAGGCCGCTGGCCAGCTTGACGTAGAGGACGTCGGCGAAGCCACGCGCGGCGCCGTGGCCGAGCTCGGCGAGGGCGCCGAGGTTGGCGTCGTTGTCGGCGAAGACCGGTACGTCGAGCCGGCGGTGCAGCTCGTCGCTGGGGGAGAGGTGCCGCCAGCCCGGCATGATCCCGGTGCTGATCCGTGCCGACCGGCGGTCCAGCGGGGCCGGCACGCACATGCCGATGGCGCGCAGGTCGCTGCGCTCCACCTCGGCCGCCGCGAGCCCGTCGCGGACCATCCGGGCAGCGCGGTCCAGCGCGTCCATGCCGTGCTCGTCGACGTCGAGCGTGTCCGTGTCCTCGGCGAGCACGACCCCGCTGCGGTCGGCGATCGCGACCCGGACGTGCCCGTGGCCGATGTCGACCCCCGCGACCGCCCCGTGCGGGGTGGTCAGGGCCACCAGGTGCGGCGGGCGCCCGCTGCCGCCCTTGTGCGGACGACCCCGGTCGGCTGTCTCGACGACCTCGCCGCTGCCGATGAGGTCGGTGACGAGGCTCGAGATCGTGGTCCGCGACAGGCCGGTGCCACGGGCCAGGTCGGCCCGGCTCATCGGCCCCTCGCCGGCCAACAGTCCGGTGATCGCGCGCCGGTTGGCCTCGCGCAACCGCTCGAGGGCCCCGGTCGTGACCATCGGGCGAGCGTAGAGCGGTTCGTCCGGGAAGTGAACAAATAAGTCGCTGTTCGACGATCTTTGCGCATTGACCCGAACGAACGGTCGTTCCTAACGTGACGGACGTCACTCCCCTTGATCTCGGCAAGGAGAACCACATGATCCGCAACGCCTTCACCCGACGGCGAGCCTCGGCGCTCGCGGTCCTCGCCGGTGGCGCTCTCGCCGTCACCCTTCTCCAGCCCTCGACGCCGGCCGCCGGTGACGACACGCTGCCTTACCAGGATCCGTCCCTGTCGACCTCTCGGCGGGTCAGCGACCTCCTCGGTCGGATGACACTGGCGGAGAAGATCGGCCAGATGACCCAGGCCGAACGCGTGGACGTCGACGCGGACACCAGCCTGATCACGTCGAACGCCCTCGGCAGCGTCCTCTCAGGTGGCGGCTCCGTGCCGTCGCCCAACACGGCCGAGGCCTGGGCCGACATGGTCGATCGCTACCAGCAGGCGGCGCTCGACACCCGGCTCGGGATCCCGCTCATCTACGGCGTCGACTCCGTGCACGGTCACGGCAACCTGCAGGGCGCCACGGTCTTCCCGCACAACATCGGCCTGGGTGCGACCCGGGACCCCAAGCTCGTGCAGAAGATCGGCCACATCGTCGCCGAGGAGACCCGGGCCTCCGGGCCGCAGTGGGCGTTCGCGCCGTGCATCTGCGTGGCCCGCGACGACCGCTGGGGTCGGACCTACGAGAGCTTCGGCGAGACGCCGCGGCTGGTGAAGTCGATGGAGACCTTCATCGACGGTCTCCAGGGCAAGCCCGGTCAGCTCGACAACGCCGACCGGGTCCTTGCCAGCGCCAAGCACTTCGCGGGCGACGGGCTCACGTCGTACGACGAGGCAGCCGCGGGCACCGGGGCCTACCCGATCGACCAGGGCATCGACAAGGTGAGTCGCAAGGAGTTCAAGAAGCTGGCGCTGTCGCCGTACGTCCCGGCGATCAAGCAGCACCACGTCGGGTCGGTCATGCCGTCCTTCTCCAGCGTCGACTGGACCGACGACGGCCTCGGCAACCCGGTGAAGATGCACGCCAACAAGCAGCTGATCACCGGCTGGCTGAAGAACCAGCAGCACTTCCAGGGCTTCGTCATCTCCGACTGGCGCGCGATCCGGCAGCTCCCGGGCGACTACCGCGCCCAGGTGAAGGCCTCGGTGCTGGCCGGCGTCGACATGTACATGGAGCCGATCCAGGCGCCCAACAACCCGACCGGCTGGGACGAGTTCATCCCGACGCTGACCGACCTGGTCGGCGACGGCGAGGTCCCGGTGGCCCGGATCGACGACGCGGTGTCCCGCATCCTGCGAGCCAAGTTCGAGCTCGGCCTCTTCGAGCACCCGCTGACCGACCGGTCCAACCTCGACCAGGTCGGCAGCAAGGCGCACCGCGCCGTCGCCCGGCGGGCCGTCGCCGAGAGCCAGGTGCTGCTGCGCAACAAGCAGCGCACGCTCCCGCTCCAGGCCAAGAGCAAGGTGTACGTCGCGGGCAGCAACGCCGACAACATCGGCAACCAGGCCGGCGGCTGGACGCTGACCTGGCAGGGCGGCTCGACCAACGTGATCCCCGGCCAGACCATCCTCGGCGGCATCGAGAAGGCCGCCAAGGGCTCGGTCGTCTACAGCGAGAAGGCCTCCGACCCCGGTGCCGCGCAACTCGGTCGGTGTGGTGGTCGTGGGCGAGACGCCGTACGCCGAGGGCTTCGGCGACGTCGGTGGGCCGCAGTGGGCCTACGACCCCGGCGACGCCGGGGTGCCGCGCCAGAAGCAGACGATGGAGATCAGCGCTGCCGACAAGCAGGCGATCCGCACGGTCTGCGCCCGGACGACGGCCTGCACGGTGCTGGTCGTCTCCGGTCGGCCGCTGATCATCCCGCCGGCCCTGCTCACCCAGATCGACGCGCTGGTCGCGTCGTGGCTGCCGGGCAGCCAGGGCGGCGGCGTCGCGGACGTGCTCTACGGCCGCAGCCCGTTCGTCGGCAAGCTGCCGGTGACCTGGCCGCGCACGCTCGCGCAGGAGCCGATCAACGTCGGCGACGCGTCGTACAACCCGCTCTACAAGTACGGGTTCGGGCTCAGCGCCGGCCGCTGAGCCACCTCGCCGGGCCGTGCCCCGGACGCACCGGTCCCGACCGGTAGCGTCCGGGGCATGGCTGCTGCACTCAAGTTCTCCGGCCCGGTGCTGCCCGACGGCGAGGCGCGCGACGCTGTACGTCGTCGACGGCACCGTCACCTACGAGCCGGTCGCCGGCGCCGAGCGTGCCGTGGACGGCTGGATCGTCCCGGGACTCGTCGACGCGCACTGCCACCTCGGTCTCGACGACGACGGCGCGATCTCCGACGAGGCGACCGAGCAGCAGGCGATCGAGGACCGCGACGCGGGGGCGCTGCTGATCCGCGACTGCGGGTCGGCCGCCGACACCTCGTGGGTCCACGACCGCGAGGACCTGCCCCGGCTGATCCGGGCGGGACGACACATCGCCCGGACCCGGCGCTACATCCGCAACTACGCCCACGAGGTCGAGCCCGAGGACCTGGCGGCGTACGTCGCCCAGGAGGCGCAGCGCGGCGACGGCTGGGTCAAGCTCGTGGGGGACTGGATCTCCCGGGAGGACGGCGACCTGATGCCGTCGTTCCCTCCCGAGGCGTTCGCCGAGGCGATCCGGGTGGCCCACGAGCACGGCGCGCGCGTGACGGCGCACTGCTTCGGCCACGAGGTGCTGGCCGGTCTGCTCGAGGCCGGCATCGACTGCATCGAGCACGGCACCGGGCTGCACGTCGACCAGGTCGAGGCGATGGCCGAGCGCGGGGTCGCGCTGGTGCCGACGGTGATGCAGCTCGACAAGTTCCCGGGGTACGCCGCCGCCGGTCGCTCGAAGTTCCCCGCCTACACCTCGACCATGACCGACCTCTTCGTCCGGCGCCGCGACACGGTGATGGCGGCGTACGAGGCCGGCGTCCCGCTCTACGCCGGCTCCGACGGCGGTGGGATCAGCCGGCACGGCAACCTCGCCGGCGAGGTCATCGCGATGGTCTCGATCGGGCTGCCCGCGGCGTACGCCCTGGGCGCGGCGTCGTGGCGCGGCTCGCGAGTGGCTGGGCTGGAACGCCGGGCTCGACGAGGGCGCGCCCGCCGACTTCGTCGTCTACGACGCCGACCCGCTGCAGGACCTCTCCGTCCTGCTCCGGCCCGCCTGCGTCGTGCTACGCGGACAGCGTCGTGGCCTGAGGGCGTGACCGGGTACTTCACGACCGCGCGGTTGCGGCGGACGAGCTCGGTGGCGACGACGTCGCCGGTACGCCGGTCCCGCGTCGTCCGCCAGATCTCGTTGCTGCGGCGTACCTGCCCGTCGTCGCCGCGGTCGAACCGCTCGTCGCGCGCCTCCACCGAGTAGGACACCGGCAGGCGGCGGTCCGCGCGGAGCTCGCCGCGCAGGTGGCGCTCGCCGACCCAGGTGCGGAGCTGGAACGTCGTCGTGGTGTCGTTGCGGACCACCAGGTCGACGTAGTTGTAGGCGATCGAGCAGCCGACGCCCCACGGCAGCACCCGGCCGCTGTCCGGGAACGGGTCGAAGCTGTGCTCCGAGCGTTCGACGACGGTCAGCGGGGAGTGCAGCACCATCCAGTGCAGGAGGTTGGCGAGCTGGCAGATCCCGCCGCCGACGCCAGGCACCGCTGCACCGTCTGAGAGCCGCATCCCCTCGATGTAGCCCTTGCGACGGGTGCAGTTGCCGACCACCTTGTTGAAGGAGAAGGTCTGGCCGGGCCGGATCACCAGCCGGTCCACCCGGTCGCTCGCCAGCCGCAGGTTCACCACCTTGTTGTGCTGGAGCTCCATCTCCGCGCCCGCCAGCTCACGCAGCAGCAGGGAGCCGTGCTGATGGAGACGCACCGGCAGGTCGTCGGGCGGGTGGTACGCCGCCCAGTCGGTGTCGCTGAGCAGCCATTGCGCCCGGCGTCGGGTGCGGTGGGCGAGCACGGCGCTCGGTCGAAGCCACGGGTGTCGTTGGGAGAGGGTCATGCCCCTTCGACGCGCCCGACCGCCTGATGGTTGTGCTCAGCCCTTCGGCCGCGCCGGCCGGGTCGACCAGAGGATCCCGGTGACGAGCAGGGTCGCGACGCCGAAGAGGCCGAGCAGAGCGGGGACGGCGATCGTCGCGATGATGCCGCCGACGAACCCGCCGATGCTGGGGGCTGGGCCGATCTGGACCCGCGGCTCGTCATCGCCCCAGCCCATCTCCCAGTCGGACCCGTTCTCCAGGCCGGCCTCGCCGGAGCAGGTCACGTCGAGCTCCCCGGAACCCGGGTCGAAGCGGTAGGACGCGATCCAGTCGCCGCCCCCGGTGTCCTTGGTGATCTGGGCGGTCACCCGTCTGAGGTCGACCTGCTGATCGTTCGCGACGTCGACGATCGTGCAGGCCGGGTCGAGGATGATGGCGCTGCGCCACAGCATCCGATCGCCGTCGGTGTCGACGCTGACCCGGTGGGTCTGGCCGTCGGCGGCCACCGTCGCGTCGGTGCTGAAGAAGGCGGACAGGGTCCAGACGAACAGCCCGATCCCGGCCGCGAGAGCCGCCACGACCAGGCCCGCCCCGACCACGAACCACCACCCACTCGGCCGATGCTTCGCCGGGACCGGCGCCCGGCCGGCCGGAGGACCTGGCGGGACCGGGTACGAAGGCGGCGGCTGGCTCATGACGCGACTCTGCCCGATGTCCGGTCCGATTTCTGGACCCGGCGCCCGTCTGGCAGACTTACTGGCTGAGTCCTGGGCGCCCGGACCCTCTCACCCGAGCGTCGCAGAGCCCATCGAAGGAACCGACCGGTGCTTTCCCCACCTGGGCACGGCGCCTTCATCACCACACATATTCCTGAGGAGACACCACAAACGTGGCCGTCAAGATCCGTTTGAAGCGCCTGGGCAAGGTCCGGGTCCCGCAGTACCGCATCGTCGTTGTCGACTCCCGCAAGAAGCGTGACGGCAAGGTCATCGAGGAGATCGGCAAGTACCACCCCAAGGAGGACCCGTCGTACATCGACGTCGTCTCCGAGCGGGTCCAGTACTGGCTCGGTGTCGGCGCACAGCCGTCCGACGCCGTCGCGAAGATCCTGACCATCACCGGTGACTGGCAGACCTTCAAGGGCATGTCCGGCACCGAGGGCACCCTCAAGGTGGCCGCGCCGAAGACGAGCAAGCTCGACATCTTCAACGAGGCGCTCAAGGACGCCGCGAGCCAGCCCAAGGGCGACGCGGTGACCAAGAAGTCCTCGAAGAAGAAGGCCGAGGAGAAGCCGGCCGAGGAGGCGCCCGCCGCCGAGGAGAAGCCCGCCGCCGAGGAGACCCCCGCTGCTGAGACTCCCGCTGTGGAGACCCCGGCCGAGGAGACCCCCGCTGCCGAGGCCGCTCCGGCTGACGCCGAGAAGACCGAGTCCTGAGCGCGATGCTTGCCGAGGCGCTCGAGCACCTGGTCCGCGGGGTCGTCGAACACCCCGACGACGTGAGCGTGCGCGACAAGCAGCTGCGTCGAGGTTCGATCCTGGAGGTGCGAGTGCACCCTGACGACCTGGGCAAGGTCATCGGGCGTGGCGGCCGCACCGCCACGGCGTTCCGCACCGTCGTCTCCGCCCTGGCGGGACGTGGTGGGGCCCGCGTCGACTTCGTCGACGTGGACCGGCGCCGCTGACGCGTCGTACGACGAACGCCTGAACGGGCGCTACCCCTTCCGGGGGTGGCGCCCGTTCTGCATTTCCGGCGCGCCCTCACCTCCGGACCCCGGTAGGTCGACCGTGTGACCGCAATCACGATATATTCAGCACACGCTGATGATGACAGCAGCAACTGGCATTGTTACAGTAAGCATGTTGCCGATTCGAGTCGGTCCTGATCCACCGACGACCCCGGGCCCACATGGGGGAGCCCGGGGCAGTCGCCCCCAGGCCCCGGCCTCCCGCTCGTCGGGAGGCCGGGGTGCTTCTCGTTCGCGGCCTTGCGCCGCTTCGTCGGTCCGAACCTCAAGCCCTAGGCTGAGCGGGTGGAGAGCGCGGAGCACATCGATGTCGTCGTGGGCCGGATCGGCAAGGCGCACGGTCTGCGCGGTGACGTCACCATCAACGTCCGCACCGACGAGCCCGAGCGGCGGTTCGCACCCGGCTCCGTGCTGCAGGTCGAGGCGCCGTCCGGATCGGCGACGACGCTGCGAACCGTGACGGTCGCCAGCACCCGTTGGCACTCGTCGGTGCTGTTGGCCCGGTTCGAGGAGATCCCCGACCGCACGGCGGCCGAGGCGGCCCGCGGGATCGTGCTGCACGCCTCCCTTCCGCCCGACGCTTCCCCCGAGGACCCCGACGAGTACTACGACCACCAGCTGGTCGGGCTCGCGGCGTACGACGTCTCCGGTGCTGCGCTCGGAGAGGTCACCGGGCTGGTGCACGGTGGCGCCCAGGACCTGCTGGCCATCCGCACCCCTGACGGCCGGGACACGCTGGTGCCCTTCGTCAAGGCGCTGGTGCCGGAGGTCGACATCGCCGCCGGACGGGTGGTCATCGCCGACCGCCCGGGCCTGGTCACGCCACTCCCCGACGACGAGTAGACGATGCGCATCGACGTCGTCACGATCTTCCCCGACTACCTGGCCCCGCTCGAGCTCTCCCTCGCGGGCAAGGCGCGTCAGCGCGGACTGATCGACATCCGGGTGCACGACCTGCGCGAGTGGACCCACGACCGGCACCACTCGGTCGACGACACGCCCTACGGCGGCGGGGCCGGCATGGTGATGAAGCCGGAGCCGTGGGGCGAGGCCTTCGACGAGCTGCTCGGCGACGCACGCCCGACCGTCGTCTTCACGACCCCGTCAGGGCAGCCCTTCACCCAGGCGGTGGCCCGCGAGCTGGCGTCGCAGGAGCAGATCGTCTTCGCGTGCGGCCGCTACGAGGGAATCGACCAGCGGGTGATCGACGAGGTCTCCGCCCGGGCCGAGGTCCGCGAGATCTCGCTCGGCGACTACGTGCTCAACGGGGGAGAGGTGGCCGCGCTGGCGATCACCGAGGCCGTCGTACGCCTGGTGCCCGGGTTCATGGGCAACGCCGAGTCGCTGGTGGAGGAGTCCCACGAGGATGGGCTGCTCGAGTACCCCGTCTTCACCAAGCCAGCGTCGTGGCGCGGCCACGACGTGCCGCCCGTGCTGCTGTCCGGCGACCATGCCGCGATCGCCCGGTGGCGGCGCGACCAGGCGGTGCGGCGTACGGCGAGGCGACGACCTGACCTGGTGCCACCCTCCGCGGTGCTGGACGGATACGTCGTCGAGCGCGCCGAGCTGGCCGACGCGGGCGAGCTGCTGACGCTGCAGCGCGCCTGCTGGGTCCAGGAGGCGCACGACAACCCCGGCGTCGAGATCCCGGCATTGGTCGAGTCGCTCGATGACGTGCGCGGGTGGCTCCGCACCCACACCGTCCTCGTCGTGCGCAGCGCCGAACGGCTGGTCGGCGCCGTGCGCGGCCAGGCGGGCGAGCAGGCGTGGGACATCGGCCGGGTCATGGTCGCGCCCGACCTCCAGGGTCAGGGCCTCGGCCGGTGGCTGCTGGCTCGGATGGAGGAGGAGGCGCCGCCGGAGCTCACGACGTACTCCCTCTTCACCGGCGCGGGGAGCCTGCGCAACCAGCGGATCTACAAGAAGGCCGGCTACCGGCTGCGCGGCGAGATCCATCCCGGCGTCGTCCGGATGACCAAGCCGATCCGCCGCTGACCTGCAATTACCGAGCCCGGCAGGCGCTGTGGCAGACTTGCCTCTCGGTCCACCAGGTCAAACAGGGATCGCCCCGAGGTCGTCTCCGAGGGGGATCCGCTCCGGCTCCTGTCACAGGGGGAGCCCGGCGCCGCCGACCAGCACCACCGGACCCGCTCCTGCACGACAATCCCCGTACCGCGGCTGGCCTGTGACACTCGCGAGGAGAGAACAACATGACCAACGTCATCGCCGAGCTCGGCAACTCGATCAAGCGCTCCGACCTCCCGGCATTCCGGGCCGGTGACACCGTCAAGGTGCACGTGAAGGTCGTCGAGGGCAACCGGTCCCGCATCCAGGTCTTCCAGGGTGTCGTCATCCGGATCCACGGTGCCGGCATCGGCCGCACCTTCACCGTCCGCAAGGTCTCCTTCGGCGTCGGTGTCGAGCGCACCTTCCCCCTGAACTCCCCGATCTTCGAGGAGATCGAGATCGTCACCCGCGGTGACGTCCGGCGCGCGAAGCTCTACTACCTGCGCAACCTTCGCGGCAAGAAGGCGAAGATCAAGGAGCGCCGCGACGTCTGAGTTCTCAGGCCCGCTGGTTACGCTCTGCGCGTGACTCCCGAAGACCGCGACCCGCAGCCCGTCGGCACCGACGAGCAGGGGTCGCGGTCTTCGCACGTTCCCGGCACCGAACCGGGATCCGACAACGATGAGACCGGCGAGGCGATGAGCACCACCGACGAACCGACCCAGGACGCCGGCACGAAGGGCGCGAAGGGCACGAAGGACAAGAAGGACAAGAAGCACCTGCCGGTCTGGCAGGAGACGATCCTGCTGCTCGGCATCGCTCTGGTGCTCGCCATCGTGATCAAGGCCCTCTTCGTCCAGGCGTTCTACATCCCGTCGGAGTCGATGGAGCCGGGACTGGTGAAGAACGACCGGATCCTGGTCGAGAAGCCCTCGTACTGGTTCGACGGTCCGGAGCGCGGTGACGTCGTGGTCTTCAAGGACCCGGGCGGCTGGCTCAACGGCGAGGAGGCCGCGGGGCCGACCGGTCCGGTGGCCAAGGTCCTCTCCAAGGTCGGGCTCTACCCGTCGGGCGGACACCTGGTGAAGCGCGTGATCGGCGTCGAGGGCGACGTCATCAAGTGCTGCGACTCCCAGGGCCGGATCTCCGTCAACGGCCAGCCCCTGAACGAGAAGGACTACGCCCGCCTCGGTGGGGCGGACTGCTACGGCCCGATGGTCGCCGACTGCGCCGGCACGTGGGAGGCCGGCCCGGTGCCGAAGGGCGAGATCTTCGTGATGGGCGACAACCGCAACAACTCGGCCGACTCGTCGTACCACATGTGCAAGCCCACCGAGAAGGACTGCACGGCCAACCCGTACGTCGACGTGGACGACGTCGTGGGCAAGGTCTTCGTGCTCCTGTGGCCCCGCGACCGGTTCACGTTCATCCACCGTCCCGACACCTTCGCGGACATCCCCGACGCCGGCTGACGTGGGCGCCGAGGTGAGCAGGTGAGCGCGCTTCCTCGGGGGGCGACGGTCCGACGCGACGCCGGGCTGTACGGCTACGAGCGCGCCCTACGCCGCCACGGGATCGAGCCGATCGCCGGGGTGGACGAGGCGGGTCGTGGTGCCTGCGCCGGACCGCTCGTCGCAGGCGCCGCGATCCTGCCCGCCGGCAAGGCCGGCATCATCCCGGGCCTGGCCGACTCCAAGCTCCTCACCGAGAGGGCCCGGGAGCGGTGCTACGCCCAGATCGTCAAGCGCGCGGTGGCCTGGTCGGTGGTGGCGATCTCGCACGAGGAGTGCGACCGGCTCGGCATGCACGTGGCCAACATCGAGGCGTTGCGGCGAGCCGTCGCCCTGCTCGACCTGCCCCCGGCGTACGTGCTGACGGACGGGTTCCCGGTCGACGGCCTCGGCGTGCCAGGACTCGCTGTGTGGAAGGGCGACCGGGTGGCGGCCTGCATCTCCGCGGCGTCGGTGCTCGCCAAGGTCACCCGGGACCGGATCATGACCGATCTCGACGCCACCTGGCCGGCGTACGACTTCAAGACCCACAAGGGCTACATCACCGAGGTGCACACCGCGGCGCTGACCGAGCACGGGCCGTCGCCGGTGCACCGCATGCGGTTCGTGAACGTACGGCGGGCCGCGGGTCTCGAGCCGCTGTCGGATCCGCTGTCAGATCCGTTGGGGGAGCCCGAAGGTGGTGCGCACCCCGCTCGAGAAGAGCACCGAGTCGGGGGCTGATCCCGTCAGGTCCGGGAGCCCGGCGGTCGTCATCAGGGTGTCCTCGACGAGGGTGGCCCGTGCGGAGCGCAGCGGCCACGGTCCGTGCGTGTTCGGGACCCAGAGGGTCCGGCCGGCCACCGTCGTATGCAGCCCGAAGCGAGCCGTGAGGAAGAGCTCGAGCGGTCCCGGCTCGTCGATGAGTGCGCCGACCTCGACGTCGATGCGTCCGCCCGCGCCGGAGCGACCACGCCGCCGGGAGCGGTAGGACACGGTCCGACCGGCAGGCTCACGACCCAGGTCCATCGGGTCGACCGTGAGCCGCGCCCACCGGTAGGGCACTCCGAAGCCCGCCCGCGCAGCCGCGACCACGGCCAGGCGGTCGGCCTCGAGCGATCGGAAGACCACGCCGTGGCGGCCGGCGTCGTCGACGGAGTAGAGCCGGACGTTCGTCTCGAAGAACGTCCCCAGCACCGGGACCGGCCCGCGGCGGCCGAGGGCGCCGTCGACCATGCGGAACGGGATCAGCCCCACCCAGCTGCTGCCGTCGTACATGTCCGGCCGGACGCCGCCGGGCAGGAGCGGGGCGACCGCATCGGGATCGACGCGCCAGTGCAGGAAGGAGATGTCGCGCCACCACTGGCTCATGATCTGGCGCGTCGGCAGCGGCGGTCCCTGGCCGTTCATCGCGTCGTCACGGTCCAACGATGGCACCGGGGTGTCTGGTCGGCGCGCCGCGCGCCCGGAGCCGTGGAGGCTCGGGGGCGCGGGGATAGAGTCTGCGACGTGAGCGCCGAGGACCTCGAGAAGTACGAGACGGAGATGGAGCTGACGCTCTATCGGGAGTACCGCGACGTCGTCGGGATCTTCAAGTACGTCGTCGAGACCGACCGTCGGTTCTACCTGTGCAACCAGGTCGACGTGAAGGCACGCACCGAGGCGGGCGACGTGTTCTTCGAGGTGTCGATGAGCGACGCGTGGGTGTGGGACATGTACCGCCCCGCCCGGTTCGCCAAGAACGTGAAGGTGCTGACGTTCAAGGACGTCAACGTCGAGGAGCTCAGCCCGACCGAGATCGACCTGCCCAAGCCCTGACCCGGCCGTAGCGAGCCACGACTTGTCCACAGGCACGCTGCCAGCGCCCTGATCCACAGGCGCCGCTCCTCTCCCTCCCGGGTGTCCTCGCCGACCGCGACTGTTGCGGTCAGGAGGTCCCGAGATGACCAGTTCGGCAACGGCAAGGCAGGCGCTCGGCGCGTACGGCGAGTCCGTGGCGGCGCGCCACCTCGTGGCGCAGGGGATGGTGGTGCTCGAGCGCAACTGGCGCTGCGACGCGGGCGAGATCGACCTGGTGCTGCGCGAGGGCCGGGTGCTCGTCGTGTGCGAGGTGAAGACCCGCAGCAGCACGGCGTACGGCACCCCCCACGAGGCGATCACCGACGCCAAGCTGGACCGGCTGCGCCGGCTGGCGATGTGCTGGCAGGCGGAGCGTGACCTCGCCGTCCCCGACGTACGCATCGACCTGGTGGCGGTGCTGCGTCCACGCCGGGGAGCGTCCACGGTCGAGCACGTCCGAGGGATCGGCTGATGCCGGTCGCGACCGCCCGCGCCGTCTCGCTGCACGGCGCCGTGGGCCACCTGATCGACGTCCAGACCGACGTCTCGCCGGGACAGCCCGGCCTGACCCTGGTGGGGCGCCCCGACGCGACGCTCAACGAGGCCCGTGACCGGTGCCGGATGGCGATCATCAACAGCGGGCTGGTCTGGCCGACGACCAAACGGATCACGATCCTGCTCTCGCCCGCCGACCTGCTCAAACGAGGCACCCACTTCGACCTGGCCATCGCGGTCTCGGTGCTGGCCGCCGATGGTCGCGTCCCACGCGAGGAGCTGCCGGGCACTGCCTTCGTCGGTGAGCTGACCCTCGACGGCAACCTGCGCTCGGTGACCGGGGTGCTGCCGATGGTGCTGGCGGCCGCCGAGCGCGGCGTACGCCGGGTGTTCGTCCCCGAGCCGCAGGCCCGCGAGGCCGCGATGGTGCCGGCCATGGAGGTTTTCGGAATGCGCTCGCTCGGTCAGGTGGTGGCCCAGCTGCGCGGCGACGAGGTGCCCGAGGCGCCGCCGGTCGCCGCGATGTCGGGGGCGCGGTTGCTCAGCTGGCGGGGGGAGGAGCGCCTGGAGGAGACGGACATGTCCGACCTGCTCGGCATGGCGGATGTCCGGTACGCCGTGGAGGTGGCCGCCGCCGGGAGCCATCACCTCCTGCTGTCGGGGCCCAAGGGTGCGGGCAAGACCAGCGTCGCCGAGCGGATCCCGGGGATCCTGCCCGACCTCACCCGGGGCGAGTCGCTCGAGCTGACCGCGGTCCACTCGCTCGCGGGCATCCTCGACCCGGGGCAGGGGATGGTCGTGCGGCCGCCGTACGCCGCTCCCCACCACGACGCCAGCAAGGCGAGCCTGATCGGTGGGGGCAGCGGCCAGGTGCGTCCGGGCGAGGTGAGCCGGGCCCACGCCGGGGTCCTCTTCCTCGACGAGTTCCCGCTGTTCCGGGCCGACGTGATCGAGGCCTTGCGACAACCGTTGGAGAGCGGCGACGTGACGATCGCCCGGCAGGAGGAGTCGGTCACGCTCCCGGCCCGGGGGATGGTCGTCCTCGCCTGCAACCCGTGCCCGTGCGGCAACTACAGCGCCAACCCGGGGGTGAGTCGCTGCGACTGCCGGCCACCGGCGCTGCGCGACTACCGCCGCAAGGTGACCGGGCCGGTGGCCGACCGGGTCGACATCGTCCGCAACCTGCTGCCGCTGAGTCCGGCCGACCGGGGAGACCGGCTGACGCAACCTGAGACGTCGTCGGCGGTCCGTGCCCGGGTGGCTCAAGCTCGGGCGCGCCAGGCCGAGCGGTATGCCGGCGAGAGCTGGGGCCTGAACGGGCACGCCCCGGGGCCGGTGCTGCGAGATCGCTGGCCGTTGTCCGAGGAGGGCCAGCGCCTGGTCGACGACAAGATCTACGCCGGCGGCCTCAGTCGTCGTGGCGGCACCAGGGTGCACCGGCTCGCCTGGACGGTCGCCGACCTGCGTCGCGTCGAGAGCCCCGGCCTGGAGGAGGTCTCCATCGCCCTTCGGCTGCGCTCGGGCGAACCCCTCCTGGTGGGCATGCTGGAGCGGGCGTCATGACCGGTGCCGACGATGCCGACCGGCTCGCCCGGGTCGCGCTCACGCAGATCGTCGAGCCGGGCCGGGTCGGGCTCCTCCAGCTGGTGGTGGCTGATGGTGCCGAGGTGATGCATGCCCGACTGCTCGAGCATCCCGAGGTCGGGCCGCGTCTCGCGGCCGTGGAGCCCGAGCGGGAGCTGGCCGCCGCTGCGCGCAGTGGGCTCCGGTTCGTCGTCCCCGGAGATGACGAGTGGCCCGCCGGGCTCGACGACCTGCACACGGCAGACTCGGTGCAGGAGCGGGGCGGGGTGCCGATCGGGCTCTGGGTCCGTGGTCCGTTGCGCCTCGACCGGCTCACGGGGTCACTGGCGGTGGTGGGGGCGCGCTCGGCGACGACGTACGGCAGCGACGTCGCCGCCGGTCTTGCCGCGACCGTCGGGCAGGCGGGGCGGCCGATCGTGTCGGGCGCGGCGTACGGCATCGACTTCGCCGCCCACCGTGGCGCTGTCGCCGTGGATGCACCGACCGTCGCGGTGCTCGCCTGCGGGGCCGACCGCGCCTACCCGCAGGCGCACGCGCAGCTGATCGACCACCTCGCCGCCGAGGGCGCCGTGGTCTCCGAGACGGTTCCCGGTGGGGCGCCGATGCGGGTGCGGTTCCTCTCCCGCAACCGGATCATCGCGGCCCTCTCGGCCGGGACGGTCGTGGTCGAGGCGGCCCTGCGCAGCGGCGCGCTCAACACGGCCAACTGGGCCGGCCGGCTCAACCGGACGGTGATGGGGGTCCCGGGACCGGTGACCAGTGCGTCCTCGGCCGGGGTGCACCAGCTGGTGCGCACCGGAGCCGCGACCCTGGTCACCTCCGGAGAGGAGGTGCTCGAGCTGCTGGGTGCCGCGGGGGAGCACCTGCTCCAGGTCTCGCGGGGCGCCGACCGGCCGCGAGACGGTCTGAGCCATCTCCAGCGGCAGGTGCTGGACGCCGTACCCGTGGCGCGCGGTGCTCCGTCGGTCTCGGTGGCCCGTCTCGTCGGCCTGGAAGCCGGTCAGGTGCAGGCAACGCTGCTGGCGCTCGAGACCCGCGGCATGGTCGAGGTCGACGACGACGGCTGGCGGCTCGCCGCGCTGGCTCACGACTGAGAGGGGAGGGTGTTCCTAGACTCGACAGGTGGACGAGCTGCCGGAGGCGATGGCGAGCGTGATGGTGGCGTACGAGCGCCACCTCGCGGTCGAGAGGGACCTGGCGCCGCACACTGTCCGTGCCTACCTCGCCGACATCGGCAGCCTGCTCGACCACACAGTTCGCCTCGGGGCGAGCGACGTGACCGAGCTCGACCTGCGCACGCTGCGCAGCTGGTTGGCCAAGCAGCAGACGTTGGGCAGATCGAGGACCACGATCGCGCGCCGGGCGACGGCGGCACGGGTCTTCACCGCGTGGCTCGCCCGCACCGGCCGGATCCCGACCGACGTCGGGGCCAGCCTCGGGTCGCCCAAGGCGCACAAGTCGCTGCCGCCGGTGCTACGCGCCGACGAGGCCGCCGACCTGATCCGGTCGGCCACCGAGCACGCCGACGACGGCAGCCCGACGGGGTTGCGCGACATCGCGATGCTCGAGCTGCTCTACGCGACCGGGATCCGGGTCGGCGAGCTGGTCGGGCTCGACATCGACGACGTGGACCGCGAGCGCAACGTGATCCGGGTCTTCGGCAAGGGACGCAAGGAGCGATCGGTGCCGTTCGGTCGCCCGGCGGCCCGCGCGGTCGACTTCTGGGCGCGGCACGGCCGGCCGCTGCTCGCGATCGAGGGGTCAGGAGCAGCGCTCTTCCTCGGGACTCGCGGCAAGCGGATCGACCAGCGCGCGGTGCGCACGATGGTGCACCGCCGGATCGCGGAGGTGCCAGGGGCGCCCGACATCGGCCCCCACGGGCTGCGACACACCGCGGCCACGCACCTGCTCGAGGGCGGCGCGGACCTGCGCTCGGTCCAGGAGCTGCTGGGCCACGCCTCGCTGGCGACGACCCAGCTCTACACCCACGTGACCACCGACCGGCTACGGCGGGCCTACCAGCAGGCTCATCCCCGGGCGTGACGCGGCCGGTGTGTCGAGAACGAGCCACGGGCCGGTGATCAGTTGCAGCGGTGAGCGCCAGCCGGCGTACGCGGGCCGGGCGATCACGGGCATGGGCATCGAGACCGGGTCGTCGCGCCACAGCGGCAGCAACCGCACGGGGCCGGCGCCGACGAGGCGGAGCGGGTCGAGGTAGGTCTCGCCCTCGAGCCAGCCCCAGTGCAGGCACGCGCGGGGCAGGCAGTGCGAGCCGGCGAGCGCCAGGGTGCCGAGTCGAGCACCAGCCGCGACCGTGGCACCCAGCGCGACAGCGGCGTCCACCGGCTCGTACGTCGTGCGCGTCGCGCCGTGGTCCACGACGACCACGCCGCGACCAGCCAGCACCCCCACCCACGAGATCCGACCGGGCAGTGCGGCGCGGACGGGCTGCCCGATCGTGCCGCGCAGGTCCACCCCGCGATGCCCGGCGCCCCACGGGTCGTCGGGTGGGTCGAAGCCGCGCTCGACCGACGGCTCGGGGCTCAGCGGCCACACGCCGACGGGATCCTGCTCGGCTGCGGACGCGGCCGGCCAGCAACACGTCAGCAGGATCAGCAGCAGTGCGGTCAGACGAAGGCGCATGGGGCAACGCTGCCTCGCGTGGAGGACGAGCGCGACGGACGAAGATCGGGCTGGGGAGCGGCCGGCGGGAGGAGGGGCTGTGGACGGCTTCGGGGCCGTCTGCGCGAACTTGGCGGCCGGCGTCGAGCGCGAGTAGTCTGTGCGGTGCAACCCGCAAGGGTTGACTTCGCACGCTCGCAGACCGCGACGGGTCCTGGAACTCCGAGGACCCGACCACCCGTGGGCGCGACCCTCAGTTCTCCGCGAGGAGATCGGGCCGCGCGCAGGCGTCAGGGCCGCCGGCACCCGCCGGAGGCAGCAACTGTAAACACAACAGGAGCACGCTCCGGTCCGTCCTGACTCAAGGACGGGCGCCACGGTGTGCGCTCCGATCACAGGAGACATTTCAATGGCAGTCGTCACCATGCGCCAGCTTCTCGAGAGCGGCGTCCACTTCGGGCACCAGACCCGTCGCTGGAACCCCAAGATGAAGCGCTTCATCATGACCGAGCGCAACGGCATCTACATCATCGACCTGCAGCAGTCGCTGGCCTACATCGACCGCTCGTACGCCTTCATCAAGGACGTCGTCGCCAAGGGCGGCACCGTGATGTTCGTCGGCACGAAGAAGCAGGCCCAGGAGGCGATCGCCGAGCAGGCGACCCGCGTCGGGATGCCCTACGTCAACCAGCGCTGGCTCGGTGGCATGCTCACCAACTTCCAGACGGTGCACCAGCGGATCAACCGCCTCAAGGAGCTCGACGAGGTGGACTTCGACGACGTGGCCGGCAGCAGCCGCACGAAGAAGGAGCTGCTCCAGATGCGCCGCGAGCGCGACAAGCTCAACAAGTCGCTCGGCGGCATCCGCGAGATGACCCGTACGCCTTCGGCCGTGTGGATCGTCGACACCAACAAGGAGCACCTCGCCGTCGAGGAGGCGCGCAAGCTGCGGATCCCGATCATCGGCATCCTGGACTCCAACTGCGACCCCGACCTGGTCGACTTCCCGATCCCGGGCAACGATGACGCCATCCGCGCGGTCGGCCTGCTGACCCGCGTGGTCGCTGACGCCGTCGCCGAGGGCCTGATCGCCCGCTCCGGCGCGAAGCCCACCGAGGGCACCGAGGCCGTGGGTGCCGAGGAGCCGCTGCCCGAGTGGGAGCGCGAGCTCCTGGGTGGCGAGGCTGAGGCCGCCGCCGTCGAGGCGACCGGTGGCGACGCTGCCAAGGACGAGACCCCGGCCGCCGAGTCGACCGGTGCCGCCTCCGAGGCTGCTCAGGCTGCCGAGGCCCCCGCCGCTGTCGAGGCGCCGGTGGCCCCCGAGGCCCCCGTGGCCGTCGAGGAGGCGCCCGTTGAGGCCGCCGCCGAGACGACCGACGCCCAGGCCTGAGCACACCGCTCACCACACTTCGGATACTTCGAGGAAGAAGGATCATGTCTAACTTCTCCGCTGCCGACGTCAAGAAGCTCCGCGAGCTGACCGGCGCCGGCATGATGGACTGCAAGAAGGCCCTCGACGAGTCGGATGGCGACTTCGACCAGGCCGTCGAGCTGCTCCGCGTCAAGGGCGCCGCCAAGGCGGCCAACCGTGCGGCCGAGCGCGAGGCCTCCGCTGGTCTCGTCGCCCACGCCCCCGGTGTGCTGGTCGAGCTCAAGTGCGAGACCGACTTCGTCGCCAAGGGCGAGGACTTCATCGTCGCCGCCCAGCGGATCGCCGATGCTGCTGCCGAGGCCAAGCCGGCCGACGTCGCCGCGCTGCGCGCGGTCTCCGTGGGTGACCAGACGGTCGGCGAGGTCGTCGACGGCCTCGCGATCTCGATCGGAGAGAAGATCGAGCTCGGTCAGTACGTCTTCTTCGACGGTCCGGTCGTGGCCTACATGCACAAGCGTGCGGCCGACCTGCCGCCGGCCGTCGGCGTGCTCGTCGAGTACGACGGCGACGCCGAGGCGGCTCGCGGCGCTGCGATGCAGATCGCCGCGATGCGCCCGAAGTACCTCACGCGTGAGGAAGTCCCGGCCGACATCGTCGCTCACGAGCGCGACATCGCCGAGCGGACCTCCCGCGAGGAGGGCAAGCCCGAGCAGGCGATCGCCAAGATCACCGAGGGTCGCCTCAACGGCTTCTTCAAGGACGTCGTCCTGCTGGAGCAGCCGTCGGTGACCGAGAACAAGAAGTCCGTGAAGACCGTCATGGACGAGGCCGGCACCACCCTGAAGCGGTTCGCCCGATTCGAGGTCGGCGCCTGACCTGACAGGCAACCGCGAGGGGCCGGGACGAGGATCGGAGACGATCTTCGCCCGGCCCTTCGCGCATTTCCTGGTGTCCGGCCTGACCGGGGCCGGCGTCGGATACTGTCCCATCGGGCCGTGCGGCCGTCGTCGTCTCGAGGGGAAACCATGAGCTTCATGGACAAGGTCCGAGGTCAGTTCGTCGACATCGTCGAGTTCCTCGACGACAGTCGCGACACCCTGGTCTGGCGGTTTCCCCGGCAGGGCAACGAGATCAAGATGGGTGCCCAGCTCATCGTCCGTGAGGGCCAGGTCGCGGTCTTCGAGAGCGAGGGTGAGATCGGCGACGTCTTCGAACCGGGCACCTACACGCTCGAGACCGAGAACCTCCCGATCATCTCGACCCTCAAGGGCTGGAAGTACGGCTTCAACTCCCCGTTCAAGGCCGAGGTCTACTTCGTCGGAACCCGGCAGTACACCGACATGAAGTGGGGCACGCAGAACCCCGTCACGGTGCGCGACGCCGAGTTCGGCATGGTCCGTCTCCGGGCGTTCGGCACCTACTCGCTCCAGGTCGTCGACGCGGCCAAGCTGCTCCGGCAGCTGGTCGGCACCGATCCGGAGTTCCGTACCGACGAGGTCGCGGAGTTCCTCCGGCAGACGATCGTCTCCGAGTTCGGTACGGCGGTCGCGACAGCCAACATCGCGATGCTCGACCTCGCCGCCAACCAGCAGGGCATCGCCCAGGCCCTGGCCGGCACCCTGACAACCAGCCTCGCCGAGACGGGCATCAGCATCCCGCGGTTCGTGATCGAGAACATCTCGCTTCCGCCGGAGGTCGAGGCGGCTCTCGACAAGCGCACCCAGATGGGCGTGCTCGGCAACCTGGACCAGTACACGAAGCTCCAGGCCGCCACGGCGATCGGCGACGCGGCCAACAACCCCGGTGGCGCCGGTGAAGGCATGGGCCTCGGTATGGGGATGGCGATGGGCCAGCAGATGGCCAGTGCACTCGCACCGCAGCCGGCGCAGGCGAGCCCGCCGCCGGTCCCTGGGGCCGCACAGCCGTGGTTCCTGGCGGTCGGTGGCCAGCAGGTCGGACCGCTCACCGCGGGCGACCTCTCAGCGCGGGTCGCCTCCGGCGAGCTGACTCCGGCCACGCTCGTCTGGCAGCAGGGAATGGCGGCGTGGACCGCGGCCGCGGAGGTCCCGGAGGTCCAGGAACTGTTCGCCGCGACCCCACCCCCGCTCCCACCGCGGGCCTGACGGCGACTCGATGACCACGAACGACTCCGCGGTGCCCCCTGCCCGGCCGCCGTTGAGCTCGACCTGCCCGAGCTGCGGCGCGCAGACGGCGTACGCCCCGGGGACCACGGCGCTGCGGTGCTCCTCCTGCGGCACCGAGCTCATGATCGCCGAGGCGACGGTGACGATCCGCGAGCACTCGTACGACGAGTGGGTCGCGAGCAACGGCGATCGGCCGCTCGCCTCCATCGGTGCCCACACGCTGCAGTGCGGGGGATGTGGTGCAGCCACCGAGACCTCCGATCTCGCGACCGTCTGCCAGTTCTGCGGCGGCGCCCTGGTCGTGCTGGAGCACCCGGACGGGCTGATCGTGCCGGAGGCCGTGGTGCCGTTCACGGTCGACCAGCGCGGCGCGCGTACGGCGTTCGGCGGCTGGGTCACCTCCCGCCGGTTCGCGCCCAACGCGATGAAGCGGGTGCGGTCGGCCGAGCGGCTCCAGGGCACCTACGTGCCGCACTGGACCTTCGATGCGCACACGGCGACCAACTACTCCGGCCAGCGCGGCGACCACTACTACGTCACGGTGAGCAACCAGGTCTCCGACGGTCAGGGTGGCACCCGGACCGAGACCCACCAGGAGCGGCGTACCAGGTGGAGTCGTGCGTCCGGGCACGTAGCGCGGTCGTTCGACGACGTCGTCGTGGTGGGAAGTCGCCAGCTCGATCCCGACAAGCTCGAGAAGATGGGCCCCTGGAGGCTCGAGGACGCCCGACCCTTCCAGCAGGAGTACCTGACCGGCCACTCAGCGCTCCGCTACGACATCGCACCTCAGGAAGCCTCGCTGCAGGCTCGCCAGGAGATGCGGGGCACCATCGAGGGTGACTGCCGGCGCGACATCGGCGGTGACGAGCAACGCGTGGACGACATGGACGTGACCTACTCCCAAGCCATGTTCAAGCTGCTGCTGATGCCGCTCTGGATCGCGACGTACCTCTACCAGGGCAAGACCTGGCAGGTGATGGTCAACGCCAACACCGGCGAGGTCGTCGGTGATCGCCCCTACAGCGTGCCGAAGATCGTGGCGGCCGTGATCGCTGCGGTGGTCGTGATCGCGCTGGTCGTCCTGGTCGTGACGGCCCTGGGAAGCGACAACACCGCCTGAGGCTTCGGCGACCGCACGGTCATCAGATAGGTTCTTGTCCGGGGTCGGGCGTCTGGTCGCCCCACTGCGCAGACGTTCGCGATGAACCAGCCACACATCAGGGAGCTCCACGTTGACCGGGTACAAGCGAGTCCTGCTCAAGCTGTCGGGCGAGGTGTTCGGCGGCGGCAAGGTCGGGGTGGACCCCGACGTCGTGCAGAAGGTCGCCCACGAGATCGCGGCCGTCGCTGAGGCGGGCGTCCAGATCGCGGTCGTCACCGGCGGCGGCAACTTCTTCCGTGGCGCCGAGCTCCAGCAGCGCGGCATGGACCGGGTCCGAGCGGACTACATGGGCATGCTCGGCATCGTCATGAACTGCCTCGCGCTCCAGGACTTCCTGGAGAAGATGGGCGTCGAGACCCGGGTGCAGACCGCCATCACCATGGGCCAGGTCGCCGAGCCGTACATCCCGCGCCGCGCCATCCGACACATGGAGAAGGGCCGCGTCGTGATCTTCGGCGCCGGCATGGGCATGCCGTTCTTCTCCACCGACACCGTGGCCGTCCAGCGGGCGCTGGAGAGCAAGTGTGACGTCGTACTGGTCGCCAAGAGCGGTGTCGACGGCGTCTACAGTGCCGACCCCAAGCTCGACCCGACCGCCACCAAGTACGACGAGCTGACCTACGCCGATGCGATCAGCCAGGGGCTGCGGATCATGGACCAGACGGCGTTCGCCCTCTGCGGTGAGAACAAGCTGCCGATGGTCGTGTTCGGGATGGAACCGGAGGGCAACATCCTCCGGGTCGTCCAGGGTGAGAAGATCGGCACGCTCGTCAGCGCAGGCTGACCGAGCTCGACATCGAAGGAGCAGCGGTGATCAACGACATCCTCAACGAGGCCGACGGCAAGATGGACAAGTCGGTCGAGTCGACGCGCGAGGAGTTCTCGGCGATCCGGGCCGGTCGGGCGACGCCGAGCATGTTCAGCAAGATCATGGTCGACTACTACGGCTCGCCCACGCCGCTCCAGCAGCTCGCGTCGTTCACCGCCCCCGAGGCCCGGATCATCCTGATCCAGCCGTACGACGTGAGCGCGATGGGCAGCATCGAGCGCGCGATCCGCGACTCCGACCTCGGCGTCAACCCGTCCAACGACGGCAAGATGCTGCGCTGCAACTTCCCGGAGCTGACCGAGGAGCGCCGCAAGGAGTACATCAAGGTCGCTCGGGCCAAGGCCGAGGACGGCCGCGTCGCCGTTCGCAACCTGCGTCGGACCGCCAAGCAGGGCCTCGAGAAGCTCGAGAAGGACGGCGAGGTCGGCAAGGACGACGTCACCGGCGCCGAGAAGCGGCTCGACGGCATCACCAAGAAGCACACCGACGCGATCGACGAGATGCTCAAGAACAAGGAGTCCGAGCTGCTCGAGGTCTGAGCAGATCGGGACCCGCATGAGCGAGACCACCACACCGGTGACGAAGAACCACGGTCGGGCCGGCCGCGACCTCCCCGCCGCGATCGGCTCCGCCCTCGTCCTGGTCGCCGCGATCCTGCTGTCGCTGCTCTTCTGGAAGACGGCGTTCATGGTGATCGTCGCGATCGCCGTCGTCGTTGCGATCTGGGAGCTGCGCCGGGGCTTCGCCGCGAAGGGCATCGACCTCCCCGAGCAGCCGCTCATGCTGGGCGGCGTCGTGATGGTCGTCGTCGCCTACTTCTGGGGCGCTCCGGCGCTGGTCACGGCGACCGCGGTCGCCGCCCTGATGACGATGCTCTGGTTGCTGCGGCGTGGCATCGACGGCTACGTCCAGAACGCCACGGCCTCCGTCTTCACCCTGGTCTACGTGCCCTTCCTCGGGTCGTTCGTCGCCCTGCTGCTCGCCGAAGGTGGGGGAGTCAACGCCCACGGCCTGGACGACCCGGGCGTGCAGGGCATCATCGTGTTCATCGCGATCACGGTCGCCTCGGACACCGGGGGGTACGTCGCCGGGGTGCTCTTCGGCAAGCACCCGATGGCGCCGGTGATCTCCCCGAAGAAGTCCTGGGAGGGCTTCGCCGGCTCGGTGGTCTTCTGCCTCGTCGCCGGCTGGGCGCTCGTGGTCTACCTGCTCGACGGCGACTGGTGGGTGGGCATCGCCCTGGGCCTGATCGCGGCTGTGATGGCCACCCTGGGCGACCTGTGCGAGTCGGTGATCAAGCGCGACCTCGGGATCAAGGACATGAGCCAGGTGATCCCGGGCCACGGTGGGCTGATGGATCGCCTGGACTCGCTGCTCGCAACGGTCGCGCCGATCTGGCTGCTGCTGCACTACGCCGTCTTCACCTGATGCTGTTCCTGGTCCGCCACGGTCGTCCGGTGGTCGAGCCGGGACTGCTCCCGAGTGCCTGGGAGCTCGACCCCGCGCACTTCGACGACGTCTGGGCGTTGCGCGAGTCCGGACGCCTGCCTGAGCGGGCCCGGTGGTTCTGCTCGCCCGAGCCGAAGGCGATCGCGACTGCTCAGCTGCTGACCGAGGACGAGGTCGGGGTCGTCGACGGACTGCGCGAGCAGGTCCGCGACACCGGTGACTGGCTCGACGACCTGGACGCGACGGTACGCCGGGCCTTCGCCGTCCCTGACCACCCGGCCCACCCCGGGTGGGAGCCGCTGTCGCGCACGCGCGACCGGGTGCTGATCGCCGTACGTGCCCTGCTCGACGCGCACCCCGACGACGACCTCGTGCTCGTCGGCCACGGCACCGCCTGGACGGTGGTCGCGGCAGTGCTCACCGAGGCCGAGCCCGACCTGGATCGGTGGAGCACTCTCGGCATGCCGGACGTCATCTGCGTGGACTGGCCCTTAGCATCGAGGTGATGAGCACGGACCAGGAGACCTCGCCGACCGGACCCACCGGGCCCGGGCGGTCGGCCGCGGACCGGCAGCCCGACTGGTGGCACCGCGACCACCCGACGTTCGCCTCCCTGACCGGGTTCTTCACGGGCCTGGCCTTCGTGATCCTGGTGCCCGGGCTCTTCATCGCGTTGCTGCACGTGCTGGTCGACGACGAGTCCGCCGAGGACCTGTTCCCGTTGGTGCTGGTCACCCTCGCGGTGCCGCTCGGGCTGGTCCTCGCGCCGCGCACGCGCCGCTTCGGCCTCTACATGCTGATCGGCGTGACCGTCACCGCGCTGGTCGTCGGGGGTGTCGCCGGGCTCGTGCTCTGGTACATGATCTCCCACGACGGCTGAGTGGCGAATCGCCTCCGACGACGCCGGGTGGGAGAATCGAGCACGATGTCTGAGCGCACCCCCCTGCCCCTCGTCTTCGACGAACCGCGCGGCCGCAAGAAGCCGCCGCCGCACCTCGCCGACCTGACGGCCGACGAGCGGGTCGAGCGACTCAAGGAGCTGGGTCTCCCCGGCTTCCGCGCCAAGCAGCTCTCCACGCACTACTTCGCCCGCCTCGTCGACGACCCGGCCGAGATGACCGACCTGCCGGCCGCGCAGCGCGACGAGCTCGTCGGCGGTCTGCTGCCCAACCTGATGACGCCGCTGCGCACCATGGAGGCCGACCGGGGCACGACCCGCAAGACCCTCTGGAAGCTGTTCGACGGTGCGCTCGTCGAGTCGGTGCTGATGCGCTACCCCGACCGCGCCACCGTGTGCGTCTCCAGCCAGGCCGGGTGCGGCATGGCCTGTCCCTTCTGCGCCACCGGCCAGGGTGGGCTGCAGCGCAACATGTCGACCGCGGAGATCGTCGAGCAGGTCGTCGCCGGCGCCCGCTCGATGGCGCGTGGCGAGGTCCCCGGTGGCCCGGGGCGGGTCTCCAACGTCGTGTTCATGGGCATGGGGGAGCCGCTCGCCAACTACAAGGCCGTCATCGGCACCGTGCGTCGGCTCACCGACCCGACGCCCGACGGCCTCGGCATGAGCGCACGTGGCATCACGGTGTCGACCGTCGGCCTGGTGCCGCGGATGCTGCAGCTCGCCGAGGAGGGCATCCCGGTCACGCTGGCGCTGAGCCTGCACGCGCCCGACGACGAGCTGCGCAACGAGCTGGTGCCGATCAACACGCGCTACTCGGTGGCCGAGACCGTCGCGGCGGCCTGGAACTACGCGAAGGTCACCAAGCGCCGGGTCTCGATCGAGTACGCCATGATGCGCGGCATCAACGACCAGGGCTGGCGCGCCGACCTGCTCGCCGACGTGCTCCAGTCGTACGGCGACTGGGGCTGGGTGCACGTCAACCTGATCCCGCTCAACCCGACGCCCGGCTCCAAGTGGACCGCGTCCGACCCGGCCGACGAGCGGGAGTTCGTGCGTCGGCTCGAGGCGAAGGGCATCTCGACCACGGTCCGCGACACCCGCGGCCGCGAGATCGACGGCGCCTGCGGCCAGCTGGCCGCCACGGAGTCCTGACTCAGGTGCCGCGGGCGACCACCGCGGCCGCCTCCTCGACCGAGTCGACGAGGTGGACGTGCTGCTCCATCACCCGGCCGCGGGCCAGCGACTGCAGCAGCGGCCAGGCGGGCAGCTCGGTGGTCCAGTACGCCGTGCCGACGAGCACCATCGGCGCGACCGATCCCGGCGCAGCGTAGAAGTTCTCACAGGCGTCCTGGAAGACCTCCTGCACGGTGCCGCCGAGGCCGGGCAGGAAGACGATCCCGGCGTCGCAGTCCTCGAGCAGGGTCGCCTCGCGGGTGGAGTTGCGGAAGTACTTCGCGATGGCCGAGGCCAGCACGTTGGGCGGTTCGTGGCCGTAGTGCCAGGTCGGGATGCCCAGCGTGTCGGTGTCGCCGGGGAAGCGCTCGACCACGTCGAAGGCCCGGGACACCCAGGCCTCGATCGACGGGCGGTACGACGGCACGTCGGCCAGCATCGTCAGGGCCTCCTCCAGGTCGCCCGGTCGGCGCGCCAGCCGCGCGCCGAGGTTGGCGGCCTCCATGGCTCCCGGGCCGCCGCCGGTCGCGACGACGTGCTCGGCGCCGAGGGCCGCGCCCAGTCGGGCGGCCTCGGCGTACGCCGGCTGCCCGCGCTCGACCCGGTGCCCGCCCATCACGCCCACCAGGTGCCGCCCGGCGGTCCAGGTCTCGAGGGCGAGGTCGACCGCGTGGTCGTGCAGCGACCGCGCGAGCGCGGCCGGCCGGGAGCGGGGCTCCCGCGACCACGCGTAGGCCCGCGCGTCCAGCGACGCGGCGTACTCAGCGGTGTCGTAGAGGTCCCGGGCGGTGTAGAGCTCCGTCCGTGCCACGTCGACCGGCACCTCCGGATGCTCGGCCATCCACTGCTCGAGCCGGGAGACGAGCTCGACGGGTTCCCCACGAACGACACGCTTCACGGCGCCGACTCTAGGCCGCATCACCTCAGAAGGCGTGCGCCATCAGCTCGGCGAACACCTCCTCCCCGTCCACGTCCAGACCGCGAGCCCGGAACCAGGTGCACACGTTCACGCAGTCGCGCAGCAGGAAGTCGAGGCCGGCGGCGTTGCCGACCAGGTCGACGACCTGCGGCAGATCGATGATCACCAACCGGTCGCCGGCGGCCAGGATGTTGTAGGCCGAGAGGTCACCGTGCACGATCCCCTGCTGCACCATCAGCGCGAGGGCGTCGCGCAGCTGGTCGAAGTACGACGCGAGGAGCGACGGCTCCGGCCGGGTCTGGGCGAGCCGCGGTGCACTCTCGCCGTCGGCGTCGGTGATCCACTCCATCAGGATCTCGGTGCCGTCGATCTGCACGGGGTAGGGGACCGGGAGGCCGAGCTCCCAGCAGCGCTTGAGTGCGTCCCACTCGGCGCTGGCCCACTCGCCGGCGGCGACGACCTTGCCCCACGTGCTCTTGCGCTTGAGGGCACGCTCGTCGCGGGACCGCTTGACGCTGCGGCCCTCGGTGTACGTCGCGGCCCGGTGGAAGGTCCGGTGGTCGGTGCTGCGGTAGCGCTTGGCGACCAGGACGACGGACTCGCCCACGGCGCTGCCGCCGGGGACCGCACGTTCGAGCAGGAACGCATCGGCCTCCTTGCCGGTCTTGAGGATGCCGAGGTCGGTGTCGACGGCCGCCTGGGACGTGACGACCCAGTCGGGGCGGGGCTGCGGCCCGCGGCAGAGCGGTTCGACGCTCAGCCAGGTGGACCAGCGCTGGCCGTCGGCGAGGTCGTCGTACGCCTCGAACTCGAAGACGAAGGACGGGTCGAGATCAGGTGCGTCGGAGGATGAGCTCATCGGTGCGGATGCTCCAGAGGTGAGAGGTGAGTTGGTCTGCGGACAGGCCAAGGACAGTCGTGGACATGTCACGCTCCTCTCGCTCGGGCACCCGGTCGCTCCAGGCACGCACGCACACTCTGCGGCCGCGGCCCGACGGCTCGCAACCGGATAAACGTGAGGCGTCCCGCCCGGGGGTGCGCCGGGCGGGACGCCGTTCAGGGGGCCGTCAGGCCGCGACGGTCGTCAGGACCGCCAGTCGGAGACCCGCATCGGTGGCTCCGACGACAAAGTCAAGTGAATCACTAGTGTTATAACACAATGACGCCTGTCGGGCGGCGTCGACAGGTCGGGTACGTTGCGCGGGTGTCTCGCCTTCGTCTCCTCGCCGCTGTCGTCGCTGCCGGGTCGGCCCTCGCGCTGACCCTGGGCCTGGTGGGCGGCCCGAGCGTGGGGATGGCGCCCGACGCACGCCCGCACGGAGCGGCCGGGATCGGGGATCCCTACTTCCCGCGCGACGGCAACGGCGGCATCGACGTCCTGTCGTACGACGTCCACGACAGCTACGGGTTCCGGCAGGGCCGGCTCTCGGGCTGGACGGTCCTGCGCCTGCGCGGCACGGCAGCGGTCTCGAGCTTCAATCTCGACTTCCTGCTGCCGGTCCACGCCGTGCGCGTCAACGGACGCACGGTCCCCTTCTCGCAGGACCGGCACGAGCTCGTGGTCGAGCGCGGACTCGCGGCGGGCCAGGTCGTCACGGTGCGCGTGCAGTACGCCGGGCGGCCCGGGCGCCAGTCCTACCTGGGTGAGCGCAACTGGCTGGCGGGCGCCGACGAGGTCGTCGCGATGAACGAGCCGCACATGGCGCCGTGGTGGTTCCCGGCCAACGACCACCCGCTCGACAAAGCCCGGATCCGGGTCAGCATCACGGTGCCGAAGCGGTTCGTCGTCGTCTCCAACGGACGTCGGATCCACCGCAGGACCCACGGGGCGACGGCGACCACGACCTGGCGCGCTGACGAGCCGATGGCGCCGTACCTCGCCTTCTTCGCGGCCGGGCGGTTCCGGATCGAGCGCGGGGTGCGCGCCGGCCGGCCCTGGTTGGTCGCGGTCTCGAAGTCGCTGCCCACCGCGGCGCAACCGGGCGCGATGCGGCTGCTGCGGCAGACTCCCGAGATCACCCGCTGGCTCGAGAGCCAGGTGGGCCGCTACCCGTTCTCGGTCGTCGGGGGACTCGTCACCAGTCTCGACCCGGGATTCGCGCTCGAGAACCAGACGCGACCGACGTACTCCCCGGGCGGCCTCGATCGGTCGACCATGGTGCACGAGCTCGCGCACCAGTGGTTCGGCGACTCCGTGTCCGTCCGCCGCTGGAGCGACATCTGGCTCAACGAGGGCGCCGCCACGTTCATGGAGTGGCGGTGGGACGAGGCGCACGGCGGGGTCGCGGCGAAGCAGGTGCTGCGCGGTTTCTACGACACCACCGACTCCGACGACGCGTTCTGGGTGCACCAGGTCGCGGATCCGTGCCCGAGTCGCACGGGCTGCGCCAGCGAGATCTTCGCCGAGTTCGTCTACCAGCGCGGTGCGATGACCCTCCAGGCGCTGCGCAACCGCATCGGCGACGCTGACTACTGGCGGCTGCTGCGCCGCTGGGTGGCCGACCGCAGTGGTGGCAACGGCTCGACCGCACAGTTCGAGGCGCTGGCGGAGCAGGTCAGCGGCGAGGACCTCGACGGGTTCTTCGCCGCCTGGCTGCACTCCGCGACCAAGCCGGCCGACACCGCGGCGAACGGGCTCGGCTGAGCGACGCGCGTCAGCCCCGCAGGCGCACGGACAGACAGGTCACGCAGCCTTCGAGCTTCTCGAACTCCGTGAGGTCCACCGCCACGACGCGCAGCCCGCGGGACTCGAAGAGCTTCCGGGTCGCGGGCGCGCTGGTCGCCATCAGCACGGTCGACTCGTCGAGCACCACGACGTGGGACCCACCCTCCTCGGGCACCGGCAGGAACTCGTCCCAGACGGCGGGGTCGTCGACGAGCGGCCCGAAGCCCACGACCGTCCCATCGGGCAGCGCGGTGACGGCGGACTTCAGGTGCAGCACCTTGGACACCGGGACCGGGACGACCTCGGCGCCCAGCGGGGCCAGGTGCGCGGCGAGCTGGTCGGCCCCGGCGGCGTTGGTGCGACCGCCGATCCCGACCCACACGGTCCCGTCGTGCTTCAGGACGTCGCCGCCGTCGAGCGTGCCGGGGGCCTCGATGCGGGCGATCCGGTAGCCGAGGCCGGCCAGCGCGGCCTCGGTCGCGGCGGTCTCGGGCTTGCGTTCGTCGGCGCCCGGCCGGCTGATGACCGCGAGGTCGCCGAGCACCACGACGGTGTCCTCGACGAACACCGCGTCCGGGCAGTCGTCGGCCGCGGGCACCTCGATCGTCTCCCAGCCCTCGGTCCGCAGCGCCTCGACGTACGCCTCCCACTGCCGCTGGGCGAGCTCGAGGTCGACCGGGACCCGTTCCAGGTGGGTGAGCAGGCCGTCGTCGAGGCGGGGACCGGGGCGGCGGACGAGTGCGCGTTTGGTCATGGCCTCATCCCAGCAGAGGTGCGACCGCTCGCGCCACCAGGCTCGGCATCCGGGTCACGGACTCCTCCGCGTCTGCGACGGTCATCGCGCGCAGGCCGGCGTTGATGCCGAGCCAGCGCAGCGGCTCGCGCTCCCAGCCGGGGGAGCGGTGCCCGACCCAGGGCAGCCGGGTCAGCTCGGTGTCGTGGCCGAGCACCAGGTCGCGCAGCGTCCGACCGGCGAGATTCGTGGTGCTGACGCCGTCGCCGACGTAGCCGCCGGCCCAGCCGAGCCCGGTCTCCCGGTCGAGCCCGACCGAGGCGCACCAGTCGCGCGGGATCCCGAGGGCGCCGCCCCAGGCGTGGGTGACCCGGGTGCCGGCCAGCACCGGGAAGAGGTCGATGAGGGTGCTGTAGAGCCGAGCGAAGACCTTCTCGTCCTGGTCGTACGCCGGCTTGATCCGCGAGCCCAGGTGGTACGGCGCGCCGCGGCCACCGAACACCAGGCGGTCGTCGGCCGTGCGCTGCCCGTAGACGATCAGGTGGCGGTGGTCGGTGAAGGTCTCGCGCCGAGCCAGGCCGATCTCGTCCCACACCTCCGGGTCCAGCGGCTCGGTGGCGATGATCAGCGAGTAGACGGGCACCATCGTGCGACGCTCACCGGCCAGCTGGGCGGTGTAGCCCTCGGTCGCGCGCAGCACGGTGCGGGCGCGGACCGTCCCGCGGTCGGTGTGCGCGAGCCGCGGCTCGATCGCACTCACCCGGGTCTGCTCGTGGATCGTCACGCCGCGCCGCTCGACCGCGGCGGCCAGGCCGCGGACCAGGCGAGCGGGGTGGAGGGCCGCGCAGTCCGGGGTGTACGTCGCGCCGCGCGTGCGGCTGCCGCGCAGGATCGCGGTCGCCTCGTCGCGCCCGAGCAGGCGTACGTCGTCCTCGCCCCGGCCCCAATCGCGCGCCTCGGCCACCTCGGCCCTGGCCCGCGACCACTGCGCCCGGCTGCGCGCCAGGGTGATGGTCCCGCCCTTGCTCACCTGGGCATCGATGCCCTCCGATGTCGCGGCCCGGGTGACCTCATCGACGGTCTGGCGCATGGCGCGGTGCTGGGCGAGGGCGCCCGCGCGGTCGGCGTACCCCTCGAGCGTGGGGAGCGAGGCGGGGAAGAGGGCTGAGCACCAGCCCCCGTTGCGGCCCGAGGCGCCGAAGCCGGCGGTCTCGGCCTCGAGCACCACGATCCGCAGCTCCGGGTCGGCCTCGGCGAGGTAGTGCGCCGTCCAGAGACCGGTGAAGCCTGCGCCGACGATCGCGACGTCGGCCTCGATGTCGCCGTCGAGCGGCGGGCGGGGCGTCCAGTCGGTGTCGACCGTGTCGTGCCAGAGCGAGAGTCGCTCGTAGTGAGGGTCCCGCCCGGTCGGACTCAGCGCACACCCCACGAGTAGGTCTGCTTGCGCAGGCTGAGGTACATGAAGGTCTCGGTGCCGGCGACGCCGTCGATCGCCCGGATCTGCCCCGAGATCAGCTCGAGCAGGTGCTCGTCGCTCTCGCAGACCACCTCGACGAGCAGGTCGAACGAGCCCGCCGTGACGACGACGTAGTCGACCTCCTCGAGCTCGGCGATGCGGTCGGCGACCGGCTCCAGTGGGCCGGTGACCCGGATCCCGACCATGGCCTGCCGGGCGAAGCCGAGCTCGAGCGGGTCGGTCACGGCGACCACCTGCATCACGCCCGACTCGATCAGTCGCTGTACCCGCTGGCGCACCGCGGCCTCGGAGAGGCCGACCACCTTGCCGATGGCGGCGTACGAACGTCGGCCGTCTTGTTGCAGCTGCTCGATGATCGCCTTGGCCACGGCGTCGAGCGGCTGCGTCGTACGCCCAGGATTCCGAGTCATGCGGGGCATTGTTTCGGTATCCGGCAGCCGGGGTCAAACAAGCGATTTCGTTGCGAAGATGTTTCGTCTCGACGGTATCGCTTGTCGGACGCCCCTTCGCATGGCACGATCCGATGCGTCGAGCAGGTGCGAAGGGAGTCCGCATGGTGCAGCAACCCACTCAGGGTGGACGTGGCGGACTGAGTCGCCGGGGCATGCTCAAGGCCGGAGGTGGAGCCGCATTCGCAGGCGTCAGCCTCGCCGCGCTGAAGCTCCCCTTCTTCTCCACCGACGGGGTGGAGCAGGATCCCGCCGAGTGTCGGGCCGAGGACCTCTCCGCCACGCAGAAGAAGCTGATCGTCTCCAACTGGCCGCAGTACATCGACGAGGACGAGGGCGACGGCACGACCCTGAAGACGTTCGAGGAGCGCACGGGGATCAAGGTCACCTACAACGACGACGTCAACGACAACGCCGAGTTCTACTCCAAGGTGCGCAACCAGCTGGGCGGCTGCGAGCCCATCAAGCGTGACCTGATGGTGCTGACGGACTGGATGGCGGCGCGGATGATCGGACTCGGCTGGGTCCAGCCGATGGATCCGAAGAAGATCCCCAACGTCGAGAAGAACCTGATCGAGCCGTTGCGCAACCGGCAGTGGGACCCCGACCAGACCTACCACGCTCCCTGGCAGACCGGCCTGACCGGCATCGCCTACAACGCGGCGAAGACCAAGGAGGTCAAGAGCTTCGAGGAGCTGCTCACCCGCCCGGACCTGAAGGGTCGGGTCACGTTGCTGTCCGAGATGCGCGACACGATGGCATTCATGCTGAAGGTCACCGGGGCCGATCCGGACGAGTTCACCGACGCCGAGTGGCAGGTGGCGATCGACCGGCTCCAGAAGGTCGTCAGGTCTGGTCAGATCCGGGCCTTCACGGGCAACGAGTACACGCAGGACCTCGCGGCCGGCAACATCCTGGCGTGCGAGGCCTGGTCCGGCGACGTGATCCAGCTCCAGTTCGACAACCCCGACATCAAGTTCGTCGCGCCCGAGGAAGGCCTGTCCCTCTGGAGCGACAACATGCTCGTCCCCAACCTCGCGGCGCACCAGTCGAACGCCGAGGAGTGGGTCAACTACTACTACGAGCCTGCTGTCGCGGCGCGGCTCGCGGCCTGGGTGAACTACATCTGTCCGGTCAAGGGTGCCAAGGAGGAGATGGAGAAGATCGATCCTTCCCTGGCCGAGAACAAGCTGATCTTCCCCGACGACAAGATGCTCGCCACGACGTTCGACTTCATGCCGCTCGACGACAAGCAGACCACCGAGTACGAAGGAGACTGGGCCAATGTCACAGGTGGCTGAGACGACACCGCCGATCGCGGGCGACGAGACGTACGACGGCCTCCGGCTGCGCGGCGTCACCAAGTCCTTCGGGTCGTTCCACGCGGTCACCGACCTCGACCTCGACATCCCGAAGGGCTCGTTCTTCGCCCTGCTCGGTCCGTCGGGCTGCGGCAAGACCACGACGCTGCGAATGGTCGCGGGGCTCGAGACGCCGACCGCCGGCACGATCACGCTGGCGGGCCAGGACATCACGTACGCGCGGCCGTACCGGCGTCCGGTCAACACCGTCTTCCAGAACTACGCGCTCTTCCCGCACCTCGACATCTACGAGAACGTCGCCTTCGGGCTCAAGCGGCGCAAGGTCAAGGGGGTCGAGGAGAAGGTCCGCGAGATGCTCGACCTCGTCGAGCTCGACAGCCAGGCGCGCAAGCGTCCTGCGCAGCTCTCGGGCGGTCAGCAGCAACGGGTCGCGCTCGCCCGGGCCCTGATCAACGAGCCCCAGGTCCTGCTGCTCGACGAGCCGTTGGGCGCGCTCGACCTCAAGCTGCGCCGGGCGATGCAGATCGAGCTCAAGCGGATCCAGACCGACGTCGGCCTGACCTTCGTGCACGTCACCCACGACCAGGAGGAGGCCATGACCATGGCCGACACCGTCGCGGTGATGAACCTCGGGGTCATCGAGCAGATGGGTGCGCCCCAAGACCTGTACGAGAACCCGGAGACGACGTTCGTCGCCAACTTCCTGGGTCAGTCCAACCTCATCGAGGGTGCGATCAAGAGCCGCAGCGCGGACATCGTGGTCGCCGACATGAACGGCATCGACGTCTCGATCCCCGCCGGCCGCGCGCACACCGACGGCGACCGCGGTTGGATCGGCATCCGGCCGGAGAAGGTGCTGATCGGCGACCCGGGCGAGCAGCTCGACGCTCCCGGCAACTCGGTCCCCGGCGGTGTCGTCACCGACGTCAGCTTCGTCGGCGTCAGCACGCAGTACCTCGTGAAGATGCCCTGGGGCCAGGAGCTGCAGGTGTTCCAGCAGAACACCGGCCACCGGCGCCTCTACCGCACGGGCGAGTCGGTCGACCTCTCGTGGCGTCCGGAGTATGCCTTCCTCCTCGACATCAGCCAGGACGCCACGGCCGGCGCCGACCAGGGCGACGACTGATGGCGGACACTCCCCGCCGGCGGGGAGCCGCCGCCTATCTGCTGATCATCCCCGGGTTCGCCTGGCTCCTGCTCTTCTTCGTCGTCCCGTTCTACTCGCTGGTCGCGACCAGCCTCTACGACCCGTCGGGCTCGGACCTCCGCGGCTACGAGATGACGTACCACTTCGCCAACTACTGGACGGCGATCTCGGAGTACTGGGGCCCGCTGGCGCGCTCCCTGGTGTACGGCGCGATCGCGACGCTGCTGTGCCTCGTGCTCGGCTACGTGCTGGCGTACACGATCGCCTTCAAGGTGGGCCGCTGGAAGAACCTCATGCTGGTGCTGGTGATCGCGCCGTTCTTCACCAGCTTCCTGCTGCGGACCCTGTCCTGGAAGCTGATCCTGGCCGACGACGGGTACGTCGTGGACTTCCTCCAGACCCTGCACCTGCTCGGTGAGGACGGTCGGCTGCTGGCCACGCCGTTCGCGGTGGTGGCCGGGCTGACGTACAACTTCCTGCCCTTCATGGTGCTGCCGCTCTTCGCCAGCATCGACAAGATCGACCACCGGCTGATCGAGGCATCCAGCGATCTGTACGCCAACCCGTTCGTCGGCTTCTGGAAGGTCACCTGGCCGCTGTCGCTGCCCGGCGTCGTGTCCGGGACCCTGCTGACGTTCATCCCAGCGGTCGGCGACTACATCAACCAGACGCTGCTGGGCACGCCCAATCAGCGGATGATCGGCACCGTCATCCAGAGCCAGTTCACCGACGCGAACAACTATCCGATCGCCGCAGCCCTGTCGATGGTGCTGATGGTGCTGATCCTGGTGATGGTCCTGTTCTACGTGCGCAAGGCCGGGACGGAGGAGCTGCTCTGATGATGTGGCTGCGTCGTAACCTCGTCCTGATCCTCGGTCTGCTGGTCCTCATCTACACGTTCATCCCGATCTTCGTGGTCGTGCTCATGAGCTTCAACGATCCGTCGAGCCGCAACGTCTACCGCTTCGACGGCTTCACGCTCGACAACTGGACGAACTTCTGCGGGCCGTCGGGCATGTGCGAGTCGCTCTGGAAGAGCGTCCAGATCGGACTCCTCGCGACCCTCGTGGCGACGATCCTCGGCACGCTCGCCGCCTTCGCCCTGGTCCGGTGGGAGTTCGCGTTCCGCTCGTCCACGAACCTGCTGATCTTCCTGCCGATGGCGGCACCCGAGATCGTGCTCGGATCGTCCTTGCTGGCGCTGTTCGTCTCGGCCGGGTTCTCTGGCCAGCTCGGCTTCTGGACGATCCTGGTCGCCCACATCATGTTCTGCCTGTCGTTCGTCGTGGTCACGGTGCGCTCCCGGCTCGCTGGGATGGGCGACACGCTCGAGCAAGCGGCGATGGACCTCTATGCGACGCCACAGCAGACGTTCTGGCGGGTCACCTTCCCGCTGGTGTTCCCGGGCATCCTCGGTGCCGCCCTGCTGAGCTTCTCGCTCTCCTTCGACGACTTCATCATCACCAACCTCAACGCCGGCACCGAGACGACGTTCCCCATGTACGTCTGGGGAGCCGCGCAACGCGGCGTACCGATGCAGGTCAACTGCGTGGGCACCCTGATGTTCGTGGTCTCGGTCGCCATCGTGGTCAGCGGCGAGCTCAACAGCCGCCGCCGGATGCGCGCCCTCTCCTGACCGCCGAGACGGCGCTGATTCACCCGCGAGTCGGCGCTGTCTCACCATCAGTGGAAGAACACGGGGCGGAGTCCGAGGCTCCGGCGTACGCGATCAAAGGCGAGCCGAAGACGCTGGTCGGCGTCCTGCTGCTGCCCGAACACGTGCTGCTTGCGGAAGACCTCGATCGACCAACCGCGTTCGCCCTCCAGCCATCGACGCCGCTCCTCGTCGTGGACCGCTCGGTCACCCCCGTGCCATTGCTCACCGTCGTACTCCGCGGCGAAGCAGAGCCCTTCGAGTCCCATGTCGATCCGATAGATCTCGCGGCTGTCGACCCGAACCGAGATCTGGGTCTGCGGACGCGGAAGCCCGGCACCTATCCATCGTCTTCGAAGCGCGGTCTCGCCGAAGGACTCCGAGCCGCCGTCCGCAAGGGGCGCAAGCACGCGGAGCTCGACGACGCCGCGTTGACGATTGAATCGTGGGACCTGGGCGACGAGCTCGTCGAGGGAGAACACGCCCATTCCCAGCATGCAGTCCATGCCGTGCAGCTTGAGATCGGCTGTCCGCTGCAGGCGGCCGAGATCGAGAGCTGTGCGCAACGGGGTGGTGACGACCAAGCCACCAAGCTCCATGAGGTCGCGTGGCCGCACGGCACGTTCACCACTCTCGCTGAGCCCGTTGCGCAGCCGGCCGGCGTCACTGGGCCGGTAGCACGAGATCGGTGGTACGCCGAGGTGCTCGCCAGGAGCCAACGCGCGGTCGCCCACGTGGAGCCAGGCGGCCGTCCTGTCGCAGACGAAGCAATTCGCGGGAAGAACGAGGCCGAGCATCGCGCAGCGAAGGGGGATGGTGTCCTCCACGTCAGGTGCGACGTACACGCCCGCGATCGGATGTCGCAGGAAGCCACCGACCGTCAGGCGGTGCAGGGCGTTGTGGTTGAGACCGACCTCCCGCGCGGCCGACGCCGTGAAAGGTGTGCCGGGTGGCAGTTCGCCGAGCCTCTCGAACCAGCTGAGCTTCTCCATGACCCAGCCCTGCCCCGCTGAGCCGAGAGGGCACCAGGAGGATCGGCCGGCTGTGGATAACTGGTGAAACGGCGCCGACTCGCGGGTGAGACAGCGCCGGCTCGGCAGTCAGAGGAGGGTGGCGGCCTTGTCGAGGACGGTGCGGAGGATCTGCTCCATCTCGTCGAAGTGGGTCTGGTCGCAGATCAGCGGCGGAGAGAGCTGGATGACGGGGTCGCCGCGGTCGTCGGCGCGGCAGTAGAGGCCCTCGTCGTACAGCGCCTTGGAGAGGAAGCCGCGCAGCAGCTTCTCCGACTCCTCCTCGTTGAAGGTCTCGCGGGTGTCCTTGTCCTTGACGAGCTCGATGCCGTAGAAGTACCCGTCGCCGCGGACGTCGCCCACGATCGGCAGGTCCAGGAGGCGCTCGAGGGTGGAGCGGAACGCGCCCTCGTTGTCGCGGACGTGCTCGAGGACGTGCTCGTTCTCGAAGATGTCGAAGTTCGCCATCGCGACCGCGGTCGAGACCGGGTGCCCGCCGAAGGTGAAGCCGTGGGCGAAGGACTCCGCGCCGTGCAGGAAGGGCTCCATCAGCCGGTCGGAGGCGATCATGGCGCCGAGCGGGGCGTAGCCCGAGGTGATGCCCTTGGCACACGTGATGATGTCGGGCTGGTAGCCGTAGCGCTCGGCGCCGAACATGTAGCCCAGGCGGCCGAACGCGCAGATGACCTCGTCGGAGACCAGCAGGACGTCGTACTCGTCGCAGATCTCGCGCACCCGCTGGAAGTAGCCGGGCGGGGGCGGGAAGCAGCCGCCGGCGTTCTGCACCGGCTCGAGGAAGACGGCCGCGACGGTGTCGGGACCCTCGTTCTCGATCGCGACCGCGATCTGGTCGGCCGCCCAGCGGCCGAAGGCTTCGGGGTCGGTGCCGTCGAGGAACCCGCCGGTGGCCTCGGAGGCCCGGTAGATGTTGGTGTTCGGCACCCGGAAGGTCGAGGGGACGAGCGGCTCGAACTGCTGCTTGAGCGGCGGCAGGCCGGTGATCGACAGCGCGCCCTGGGTGGTGCCGTGGTAGGCGATGGAGCGGCTGATCACCTTGTGCTTCATCGGCTTGCCGGTGATCTTGAAGTAGTTCTTGGCGAGCTTCCACGCCGACTCGACGGCCTCGCCGCCGCCGGTCGTGAAGAACACGCGGTTGAGGTCACCGGGTGCGTAGCCGGCGATCCGCTCGGCGAGCAGGATCGCGTTGGGGTGCGCGTAGGACCACAGCGGGTGGAAGGCCAGCTCACGTGCCTGCGCGGCGGCGGCGTCGGCGAGCTCGGTGCGGCCGTGGCCCAGCTGCGACACGAAGAGGCCGCCGAGGCCGTCGAGGTAGCGCTTGCCCTGGGCGTCGTAGATGTAGGCGCCCTCGCCGCGCACGATGATCGGCACGTCCGAGGTGTCGTACGTCGAGTGCCGCGTGAAGTGCATCCACAGGTGGTCCTTCGCGGCCCGCTGAAGGTGGTCGTAGTCCCAGGTGCTCATACCCCCATGGTGCGCGGTCATGGCCAGCCAAGGCAAGTGAATCCGTGGTCAGAAGGTGTGATTCTCGCTGATTTCGTTGCGCTACGTGGACGTCGTGTGAGCTGCGACTGGTAGGAATGGGGCCCATGGCGACCCTCTTCACCCACGGCACGCTCTTCGACGGACATCGGTACCTCGGTGCCGGATCGGTCCTCGTCGAGCACGGCCGCATCGTGGCGGTCGGGGGTCTCGACGAGCGCGACCACCCAGGGGTCGAGGTCGTCGACCTCCAGGGTGGGCTGCTGGCGCCGGGGTTCGTGGACGCCCACGTGCACGCGGTGCAGGGCGGGCTCGAGCGCACCCGCTGTGACCTGACCGAGGGTGAGACCCGCGACGACTACCTCCGCATCATCAAGGAGTACGCCGACGCGCACCCGGACCGTCCGTGGATCCTCGGCGGCGGCTGGGCGATGTCGGCCTTCCCGGGCGGCACGCCGACGGCGGCCGACCTCGACGCGGTCGTGCCCGACCGCCCGGTCTTCCTGCCGAACCGCGACCACCACGGTGCCTGGGTCAACACCCGCGCTCTCGAGCTGGCCGGCATCGACCGGGACACGCCCGACCCGGCCGACGGACGCTTCGAGCGTGACACCGACGGCCGGCCGACCGGCACCCTGCACGAGGGCGCCATGCACGCCGTCGCCCGGCTGACCCCCCAGACCTCCGACGACGAGTACTACGCCGCGCTCCTCGAGGGCCAGCGCCACCTCCACTCGTACGGCGTGACGGGGTGGCAGGACGCGATCGTCGGCGCGTTCGCCGGGATGGACGACCCCGGGCCGACCTACCTCCGCGCCGCCCGCGAGGGTGACCTCTCGGCCCACGTCGTCGGCGCGTTGTGGTGGGACCGCAGTCGCGGTGAGGAGCAGATCGCCGACCTCGTCGAGCGTCGCGACGCCTACTCGCACGGGCAGTTCCGCGCGACCAGCGTCAAGGTCATGCAGGACGGCGTGGCGGAGAACTTCACCGCGGCTCTGGTCGAGCCCTATCTCGACCGCTGCGGCCACGCGACCACCAACACCGGCCACTCGTTCGTCGACCCCGATGCGCTGCGTCGCTACGTGCGGCTCCTCGACGCCGTCGGCTTCCAGGTGCACGTGCACGCCATCGGCGACCGTGGTGCGCGCGAGGCGCTCGATGCGTTCCAGGGCACGGAGGCGGACCGCCGCCACCACATCGCGCACCTGCAGCTCGTCCACCCCGACGACGTACGCCGCTTCGCGGGCCTCGGCGTCGCCGCCAACCTGCAGATGCTGTGGGCCTGCCTCGACGAGCAGATGGTCGAGCTGACGCTGCCGTTCCTGGGGGAGGAGCGGGCGACCTGGCAGTACCCGTTCGGCGACCTCGAGCGAGCCGGCGCCCGCCTGGTCGCGGGCAGCGACTGGCCGGTCAGCACCCCGAACCCGCTCGAGGCGATCCACGTCGCGGTCAACCGGACGGCGTACGGCGAGGAAGGCCCGGCTGGGCACGAGCGGTTCCTGCCCGAGCAGGCGATCGCGCTCGAGAGCGCCTTCGCGGCGTACACCTCCGGCTCGGCCTGGATCAACCACCGCGACGATGCCGGCGTGCTGCGCGCGGGCGCGGTGGCGGACCTCGTGGTGCTCGACCGCGACCCGTTCGCCGGCTCGGCCGACGACATCGGGGGGACCACGGTGGTGTCGACCTGGATCGACGGGACGGCCGTCCACCGGGCCTGAAACAACGAAATCAGTGTCAAAGCACGGCCTACCCCTACAGATTCCGTTGTCTGATCACTAGGCTCGCCGACATGGCCGACCAGATTTTCCAGAACGTCATCAACGGAGAGCTCGTCGAGAGCGTGTCGGGGGAGACCTACGACGTCATCGACCCGACCACGGGGGAGGTGTACGCGCAGGCGCCCAAGTCGGGTGACGAGGACGTCGACCGTGCGTACGCCGCGGCCGACGCCGCCTTCGAGGGCTGGGGCTACGCGACCCCCCAGGACCGCTCCAACGCGCTGCTCAAGCTCGCCTTCGCGATCGAGGCGCGGGTCGAGGAGATCAACGCCGTCGAGTGCAAGGACACGGGCAAGCCGCTCGGGCTGACCATGTCCGAGGAGATGCCGTACGCCTCCGACCACTTCAAGTTCTTCGCGGGTGCCGCGCGCATGCTGGAGGGCAAGTCGGCCGGGGAGTACCTGGCCGATCACACCTCGTGGGTGCGCCGCGAGCCGATCGGGGTCGTCGGACAGGTGACGCCGTGGAACTACCCGCTGCTGATGATGATCTGGAAGATCGCGCCCGCACTGGCCGCCGGCAACACCGTCGTCCTCAAGCCGAGCGACACCACGCCGGCGAGCTCGACGCTGCTGGCCGAGATCGCCCAGGAGTTCCTCCCGCCCGGCGTGCTCAACGTGGTCTGCGGCGACCGCGACACCGGCCGCGCGCTGGTCTCGCACAAGACCCCGCAGATGGTCGCGATCACCGGCTCCGTGCGCGCGGGGATGCAGGTCGCCGAGGCGGCCTCCCGCGACCTCAAGCGGGTGCACCTCGAGCTCGGCGGCAAGGCGCCGTGCATCGTCTTCGACGACGCCGACATCGCCGCCGCCGCCGAGGGCATCGCCGGCGCCGGCCTGTTCAACGCCGGTCAGGACTGCACCGCGGCCACCCGGGTGCTCGTGCAGGCCGGCATCCACGACGAGTTCGTCGCGGCGCTGGCCGAGGCCGCCAAGGGGATGCCGACCGGGATGCCGGACGACGAGGCGACCTACTACGGCCCGCTCAACAACGCCAACCAGCTCGCCCATGTCACCGGCATGGTCGACCGACTGCCCGACCACGCGACGATCCAGACCGGCGGTGCTCGCAAGTTCGACCAGGGCTACTTCTACGAGCCCACGGTCCTCTCCGGCCTGCAGCAGACCGACGAGCAGATCCAGACCGAGATCTTCGGGCCGGTGATGACGGTCCAGAAGTTCACCGACGAGGCCCAGGCGCTGCTCTGGGCCAACGACGTCCAGTACGCGCTCTCCTCGAGCGTCTGGACCAAGGACCACGCCCGGGCGCTGCGGATGTCGCGCCGGCTCGACTTCGGCGCGGTCTGGATCAACACCCACATCCCGTTCGTGTCGGAGATGCCGCACGGCGGCTTCAAGCACTCCGGCTACGGCAAGGACCTCTCCGGCTACGGCTTCGAGGACTACACCCGCATCAAGCACGTGATGAGCTACACCGGTGAGTGACCCGATGAGGATCCTGTTGGTCGGCGCCGGTGGCGTCGGGTCGGCGTTCGCCGCGATCGCGGCGCGACGCGAGTTCTTCGAGGTGATCGTGGTCGCCGACTACGACCTCGTGAAGGCCGAGAGGGCCGCGGCCATCGACGAGCGGTACACCGCGACGCAGATCGATGCGTCGTCCGCGGACTCGGTCGCGGCGCTGTGCCGCGAGCACCGGATCACGCATGTGATGAACGCGGTGGACCCGGTCTTCAACATGTCGATCTTCGACGGCGCGGCCGTCGCCGGCGCCGACTACCTCGACATGGCGATGTCGCTGTCCAAGCCGCACCCGGAGGCGCCGTACGAGAAGACGGGCGTGAAGCTCGGCGACGAGCAGTTCGCGGTCGCCGACGAGTGGGAGAGCAGCGGCCGGCTGGCCCTCGTCGGCATCGGCGTCGAGCCAGGACTGTCCGACGTCTTCGCGCGGTACGCCGCCGATCACCTCTTCAGCGAGATCGACGAGCTCGGCACCCGTGACGGCGCCAACCTCGTCGTCACCGACGACGACGGCAACGAGATCTTCGCACCGTCGTTCTCGATGTGGACCACGATCGAGGAGTGCCTCAACCCGCCGGTCATCTGGGAACGGGACCGGGGGTGGTTCACCACCCCGCCGTTCTCCGAGCCGGAGGTCTTCGACTTCCCCGAGGGCATCGGGCCGGTCGAGTGCGTCAACGTCGAGCACGAGGAGGTCCTCCTGATGCCGCGCTGGGTGGACTGCAAGCGCGCGACGTTCAAGTACGGCCTCGGCGACGAGTTCATCAACATCCTCAAGGTGCTGCACACGCTCGGGCTGGACAGCACGGAGAGGGTGCGGGTCAAGGCCAAGGACGGGTCCTGTGAGGTGAGTCCGCGCGACGTGGTCGCCGCCGTGCTTCCCGACCCGGCGACGGTCGGACCGCGGATGAAGGGCAAGACCTGCGCGGGGCTGTGGGTGACGGGCAAGGGCAAGGACGGCGCCGACAGGTCGACGTACCTGTATCACGTGGTCGACAACGAGTGGACGATGCGGGAGTACGGCCACCAGTGCGTCGTGTGGCAGACCGCGATCAACCCGGTCGTCGCGCTCGAGCTGCTCGCCCGCGGCACCTGGAGCGGTGCGGGGGTCCTCGGACCGGAGGCGTTCGACGCGGTGCCGTTCCTCGACCTCCTCACCGAGTACGGCAGCCCGTGGGGGATCCAGGAGCGCTGATGTAACGCGATCGGCGGCACCGACGCTGTTACGGGTGGATGTACCCACAGACCACCTCAGGAGGAAGCCGCATGAGCGGTTCTCGTTCGTCATCATCGCCCGCGCTCCGTGCGTTGACCGGTGCCGTCACCGCCGCCCTCGTCGCCGGCTCGCTCGGGCTGGTCGCCGGCTCCGCCTCGGCCGACACCGCGCCGGCCGCGACCTCGATCTCGATCCGGGCACTCAAGCCCGCGATCGCCCCCGGCAAGACCGACACGGTCGTCGGCAACCTGCAGGTGCGCGGCGGCTCTGCCGCGGGCCGGGTCGTCGCCCTCGAGGCCCGGGCGGCCGGCGAGGACGCCTTCACCGCGGTCGGCACCGCGACCGCTGGGGCGAAGGGTGGCATCCGCCTGACCGTCCAGCCCGAGGTGACCACCCGCTACCGCTGGCACTACGCCGGCGCGACCGACGCCCGCCCACGGGTCAGCGGCGTCGCCCTGATCAAGGTGCGTACGCCGCAGCACGCGGCCCAGCGCCTCGGGACCACCCTGTCGGTCCGCGCGGTCCGTCCGGCGGTGGCGCCCGGCGGCAAGACCGTCGTCCGCGGCATCCTCCGCTCCGGGCGCGTCGAGCTCGGGGGCCGCAAGCTCGTCCTGCTCTCGCGGACGTCGGCGCAGAAGAGCTGGCAGTTCCGCAACGTGAAGCGCACCGCCCGCGACGGGCACGTGAGCTTCACGGTCCACCCGCGCACCCGGACGGCGCTACCGCCTCGCCTTCGCCGGCACCAACACCTTCCGCCCGGCCAAGAGCGCGGTCGTGCACGTCGGCATCCGCAAGGGCGCGCCGAGCTCGCTGTCCATCCGGGGCCGCGACGTGCCGAAGGGCTTCGCCGTGAGCGGTCAGCTGCGGGCCCAGGGGCACGCCGTCCGCAACGCCGTCGTGACCCTGCAGACCCTCGACACGGCGACCACGACGTGGGCCGACACAGCCACGCAGCGAACCGGCCGCAACGGCGTCGTCCGGTTCGTGCGCCCCAGCGCCCCGGGCGCCAGCTACCGTCTGGTGTACGCCGGGAACAGGTTCGCGAGCAGCACGAGCGCGACCCTCACCGACTGACCCGACCGGCAGCCACCTGCAGAGGAGACGCGCTGGACGCGACGGACGATCGGCACCTGTCACGCGGGCTCGGGACGACCTCCCGGGTCCGCGTGCCTGCCGACGTGGACGAGCTGGAGAGTGCTCTCGTGGCCGCCTGCACCGGCGACGAGGCGGGGTTCGCCACGCTGTGGCGCGACCTGCACCCGCGGCTGCTCCGCTACCTGCAGGTGCGCGGCGACGAGGCAGCTGAGGATCTGGCTGCCGAGACCTGGATGCACGTCGTACGCGGTCTGCCGACGTTCGAGGGCGGGGTCCCGGAGTTCCGGGCGTGGCTCTTCACGATCGCCCGTCATCGGGCCATCGACCAGGGCCGAGCGCGCTCGCGTGGTCTGAAGGTCGTGTCGGTGGCGGATCCGGTCGAGGCGTCCGGTCGGATGCCGACGGCGCCGAGCGCCGAGGACGAGGCTGTCGACAGCGAGTCGACGGCCCGGGCCCTCCGCCTCGTCGCAACGCTGCCTCCGACCCAGGCCGAGATGGTCGTCCTGCGGGTGGTGGCCGGCCTGGACGTCGCCGATGTCGCGCGGCTCCTCGACAAGCGACCCGGCGCCGTGCGCGTCGGCGTGCACCGTGCTCTACGAACCCTGTCCCGGACGACCGGGCGTGCACCGGAAGGTGGTGAGTGATGACCGACGACGACAACGACCCGACGACGCTGGAGCAAGCGCTCCGAGCGCCGGGCACGCCCGCGGAGCTGGGCGCCGAGGAGTCCTACCGCGCGATGTTCCGCGAGGTCCGGCGAGAGGCGGCCCTGCCGGTGGCACCTGCCGTCCCGCCCCGGACCGGGCGCACGACCGTACGCCGGCTCGGCACGAGCTCGACCCTCGCCGTGGTGTTCGCCGTGGCGGGTGGCGGCGTCGCCGCGGCCGCCTACTCCACCAACCTGCCCGACCCCGTCCAGCGGGCGGTCCACTCGGTGCTGGCGCCGTTGGGAGTGCCGCAGGCCGAGTCCCAGCGCCTCGTCGACCGGGCGCCGGAGCGCCGTACGCCCGAGACGGCTCCGGACCACGCCCCGACCCCGACCGCACCCGGCTCGGCGGAGCCGACCTCGAGCCCGTCCGACCCGCCGTCTGCGTCCGAGAGCGTCACACCGGACGCCTCCCGGCCGTCGGTGACCCCTCAGACCCCGGCCGTCCCGCAGTCGACTCCCTCCTCGGCCCCGTCCGACTCGCCGGTCTCGACACCCCCGTCACCCGTGAGCTCTCCGGCCGCCACCGCGCCGCCCCGTCCCAAGCCGGCCGACGTGAGCATCGGCTCCGCCGGCGCGACCCACCAGGTCGCCCCGGGATCGACGACGGTGATCACCGGCCAGGTCACCGCGGCTGATGGGACCCCCGTCGCCGATCGGCAGGTGGTCCTCCAGCAGCGTGGCCCCGGCGGTTGGCGGCGGATCGCGGTCGCAAGGACCGCTGCCGATGGCTCGGTCTCGGTGTCGACCGGAGCGGCGCAGCGCACCACGACGTACCGCCTCCGGGCCGGCAAGGTGCGCAGTGCGACCTGGCGACTCGTGGTGCAGCCGACCCTGACGGCGACCGCCCGGACCGCCGGTCGCTCGGCGGTCGTGACCGCGACGGCATCCGGTGGGCAGCCCGGCGATCAGGTGCGGCTGCTCACCCGCCGCAACGGCACACTGGTCCAGGAGGGCTGGGCCGCGCTCGACAGTGGCGGCCAGGCCAGGTTCGAGATCGCCGCGCCGAAGCGGGACCGGGTCTACGTCGTCCAGCTCCCGGCCACCCGGGCACACGCCGGCACCAGGGTCCAGGTCTGGGTGAGTCGCGCGGTCAAGAAGCAGGCGGCGATCGATGAGTCCGGGCCACCCGACCAGTCCTAGCAGTCATGACGGCAACCAACCTCGCTGAGCAGTACGACCTGCCGACGCTCGACCTCGACACCGTGCGCGGCCGGCTCGACCAGGGCTTCGACCAGGCCCCCGGGTCCGAGGGCCCGGACCGGCACACCTGCTGGCTGACCACGATCAAGCCCGACGGCAGCCCGCACGTCACCGGCGTCGGCGCGCTCTGGGTCGACGGCGCCTTCTGGTTCGAGACCGGGGCCGGGACGCGCAAGGGTCGCAACCTCGCGCGTGACCGGCGCTGCGTCCTCTCGCTCGCGCTGCGTGAGCTCGACCTGGTCGTCGAAGGCTCGGCCACCCAGGTCACCGACCCGGAGATCGTCGCGGCCCGCGCGGCGATGTGGGCAGCGGGTGGCTGGCCCTGCGAGGTCGACGAGTCCGGCACCGCACTCACTGCCCCGTTCAGTGCCCCGTCTGCCGGCAGGCCGCCGTGGCACGTCTACCGGATCGAGCCCACGTCGATGACCGCCCTGCTCACGGTCGAGCCGGGCGGCGCGACCCGCTGGACCTTCTAGAACAGGTCCGTCGCGGTGACCCGGGGCCAGGTGACGGTGGCGAGCGCCTGACGGGCCGCCGTCGGTCGGTCGACGGCAGGCGGGCGGATCTGCACCTCGGCGGTCGCGCCGGGCACGGCGTTGCTCGCGCGTACGACGGCCACCTTGACCTTCTGCGCCGGCTGGTCCGGCGTCCCGACGGGCGCCGTCAGGCCCACGACACCCGTGGTGGCACCGGCCGGGATCACGCCGGTGGCCGGGCCGAGGCGGCTGCGGACCACCACGGTGACGGGGAGGTCGGAGGCGCGGTCGAGCCGGAGACCGAGCCGGACGGGGGTCGTCAGGATCGGCGACGCGACGACCGTCGCACCTCCGAGGCGGACGACCGGGGCCGGATCGTCGTCGACCACCGGCAGCTCCAGCGGCGCCCCCGCGACCGTTCCGTTTCCGCCGACGACCTGGACCGTCGCAGTCTCGCCGTGCTCGTCGACCTCGTCCTGCGGCACCCGGAACGCGACCGCCGCCGCCGTCCGGCCGACCGGGAAGCGGAGGACGGTCCTGGACAGCCGGCCGTCGGCGGCCAGCTTGACCGTCGTCGGTCGTGAGGTCGGCCGGTCGAGGCGGACGACGATCCGCACGGCGCCGCCCTCGGTGACGCGGGCGCGACCGGGCGTCAGGCTGACGACCGGCACCGGCGGGGTCGGCCGCCCGGCAGCATCCAGAGCCGCGAAGCAGAAGCCGCGTCGTCGCAGCTTCGTGATCTCCGTCGGCAGCGCCCGCAGGGTCGCGGGGGAGTTGGTGACGCCGTCATGCTGCAGGACGACGTTGGGCTGGTGGGGGCGGACGGCGCGCAGGACGCGCTGCTCGATCTGCGCGGTGGTCGCGCCGGCCCAGTCGCGCGGGTCGATCGTCCACAGCACCGGGGTGTAGCCCATCCGGACCAGCACGCGGCGGACCCGGTCGTTGATGGCGCCGTACGGCGGGCGTGCCAGCGTGGTCGGCTTGACGCCGGCGCGCACCATCGCCCTGTGGGTGGACCGGAGGCTCTGGTGGATCTCCGCGTTGCTGAGCGTCGTGAGGTTCTCGTGCGCCCACGAGTGGTTGCCGATCGCGAGCCCGGCCCGGTCGACCATCCGCACGATCTCGGGATGTGTGTCGACGTCGGTGCCGACCATGAAGAACGTCGCCGGCACCCGCTCGCGCCGGAGCAGCCGCACCAGCCGAGGCGTGACCGTCGCGGACGGACCGTCGTCGAAGGTCAGCGCCACCAGTCCGCGCGAGCAGGCCACCGGTGGCCGCCTCGGAGCGGCGTACGCCGTCGTCGGGACCACCACCCACGGCAGCAGCACGGCCACGACCAGACCCACCAACCAGCGCATTCCTCCACCTCCGAGAAGAGGACGCTACGCGAGCCGCGAAGGTTGTCAGGCCGACGTGCCGATGAAGTGCGGCAGCGTCACGCCTCCCGGACCGGGGTGGCGGACGGGGACTCGAGCGGGTGACCCGGGCTGCGGGTCGGCACCGGATCGACCACCATGACCGGACAGGTCGCGTGGCGGAGGACCGCCCGCACGACCGAGCCCAGGTGGGGACCCAGGGGGATGGCGTGTCGGTGCCGTCCGACAACGACCAACGACGCCCGCCCGGACTCGTCCACGAGGGCGTCGGCGGCCCGGGCGTGCCGGGCGGTGACGTCGGTCTCGACGTCCGGGTAGTCCGCGAGGAGCGGCGCCAGCGCCTGCACCAGGTCGCGCTTCTCCACCTCGTCCTGGTGATGACCGGTGAAGATCAGATCGTCGTAGGCATCGCTGTAGTGCCACGCGTGGAGGATCCGGAGCCTGGCGCCCCAGAGTCGTGCCTCGTCGAGAGCCGCCCGCACCACCTCGGCGGACTCGTGCGGATCGGCGACGCCGACCGTGACGACGAGCGGATCCGGAGGGCCCGTCCAACCGGCTGGAACGGCGACCACGGGCGTCGGGGCCAGGGCCGCCACCGGGGTGGTGGTGGACAGCGTGGGGGCGAGGCGGCCGCGCCCCATGCGTTGGTGCTGGAGCACCACGAGACCAGCGTTCTCGGCTGTCTCGACCAGCGCGCCGACGGTCGTCCCGCGGACGAGCTCGGTCGTGACGGGTTGGTCGTCGAGCCGATGCTCGACGGCCGCTGCGGCGGCATCGAGCGCCTCCCGGCCGAGCTTGCGGACCGCGCGTTCCTCGATGGTGATGGGCACCCCGTCGGGACTGATCAGAACAGGATGGACGACGTGCACCAGGTGGATGCCGACGCGGCGGCGTCGGGCCTCCCCGACAGCGAACTCCACCGCGGCGCTCACGTCCTCCTCCGCTGTGACGCCGACCATGACCTTGCGCGGTGTCGTCTCGAGCATGTCTGCCTCCTGGGTCGTCCTACTCCATGCTCGTCCGCACGTGCGCAGTCGGGAAGGGACCTTGGTCATCCGGTAGGTGGCCTGGAGTCCTGGCGTCCGGCGGCCGTGCCGGGACGACCGGCAGGGTCCTAGGTCCCGTCGATCGGGGCCTTCCGCCTGTGACGGCGGTGGCCGGTCCGACGCACGTTGGAGACATGGAAGGAACAGCTCTCCCCGCGGGGGCGATCGTCGTCGGTGTCGACGGCTCTGCGCTCGCGGATCGCGCCGTGCGTTGGGCGGGGGACGAGGCGGCCCTGGTCCACGTCCCCCTCGTCCTCGTTCACGCCACAGGAAGTCTCGGCACCCCCGGAACCGTGTGGTTCACCGACGCCTCGCCTGAAGTGGCGACGGCGCGTGAGCACGGCGAGAAGCTGCTCGCGGACTCGGCTGACCAGGCCGCCGGACGGCATCCCTCACTGGCGGTCCACACCCGTGTCGTCGCCGGAGACGCCGGCGACGTTCTCGTGGAGATGGCGCGCCGGGCGCGGATGGTCGTGGTCGGTTCTCGTGGGCGCGGCCCCGTGCGCAGCCTGCTGCTCGGCTCCGTCAGCGCCGCGGTCGCGCGGCGCGCGACGTGCCCGGTGGCCGTGGTGCGTCCCCATCACCCCGGGAAGGTGCGGCGAGGCGTTCTCGTCGGCGTCGACGGGACCGCCGACTCGTGCTCCGCGCTGGAGGTCGCCTACCACGAGGCGTCCGTCCACCGGTTGCCGCTGACCGTCGTTCACTGCGTCGGCGCCGAGGCCGGCCGGACCTCGGCCTCGCACGCCGTCTCACCGACCGACGCCGGAGCAGAGGATGCGCGGCTGCTCCTGGCTGAGTCCGTGGCCGGGATGTCAGAGAGGTTCCCGGACGTCAGGGCTCGGCTCGAGCTGCGGCGTGATCCCCCCGAACACGCACTCACGACCGTCGGGACCGACATGGACCTCGTGGTGGTCGGTCGGCGTCACACGGGGGCGCTGGCCCGAGTGGGAGCCGGCGATGTCTCCGGCTACCTGGTCGAGCACGTGCGCTCCGTCGTCGTCGTGGTCCCGGAGGAGTCGACATGAGCCCGTCCGACCTCAGCTCGCCGATCGTCGTCGGGATCGACGGCTCCGGACCTTCGGAGCTGGCACTCGACTGGGCCGCCGCCCAGGCCGCCAGCGAGGGCCGCCGGCTCGTGCTGCTCACCGCAGTGTCAGGACCGGACTCGTCGGCATGGTTGGCGGGACGCGGCGTCGACGACAGTCAGGTGCGCGCGCAGGTCAAGGAGCGGACCCGGACCGTCGCCCGGCGCTGCACCGCACGGGTGCACGAGAAGTACCCCGACCTCGACATCCGGCATGACCTGCGGTTCGACGACCCCCGTGACGCGCTGATCGACGTCGAGGCGGATCTCGTCGTCCTCGGCACCCGCGGACTCGGTCCGGTACGTCGGCTGCTCCTGGGGTCCGTGGCGGACGCCGTCGCGAAGCACGCGACCCGCGCGACCGTGGTCATCCGGGAGCGGCTCGGCCCAGCGCCCAGGCACGGCGTCGTCGTGGGTGTCGCGGGCGACGACGGCGACGCTGCCGCGATGGAGGTGGCGTGCCGGGCCGCTGCCGCCCGGGGGCTGCCGGTCACGGCGTACCACTGCGTGTGGGCCGCGGTCGGCCCCGACGAGAGCCGTGACGTCGCGGCGACGGAGCCCGGGTACGACGCCGAGCGGCTGCCGCTGGTGCGTGCGGTCGAGTACGCGCACCGACACCACCCCGACGTCGAGGTGCGCCAGGTGCTGAGCCGCGGTTTCGCCGACCTGCGCCTGATCAGTGCGTCGCGGGAGGCCGATCTGATCGTCGTGGGTCACCGTCGCAAACCGCTGCTCAACGAGCTCGTCTACGGCTCAGCGGCTCCTCGGGTCGTCGAGCACGCGGCGTGCTCGGTGGCCGTCGTCCCCTACGCCCAGGACGAGGAGACGGACGGCCGGGCCTCGATGTCGTGACACGCGGTCGACCGGAGATCAGTCCAGGTCGGCGCGCAGGTGCTGCCAGGGTCGGCTGAGGTGGAACCGGCGGCCGGTCACGACGGACGGCACGATCTCGACGACGTCGTGCTTCTGTGAGCCGACCCACGGCCGCAGCGGCAGCTGCTCCGCGACGTGCGACTCCTCGCCGTCGAGGTGTCGCGCGTACCCGCGGACGACGATGCTGGTCGCCGTGTCGTCCTCGATCTCGTCGATCTCGAAGGCGACCTCGGAGCTGACCTCGGTGCTGAGCAGCTTGGTCGCGGTCCGACTGGTGCGGAACAGGACGGAGCGCCGGCCGCGGGGGTTCACGTAGACCGCGTAGTTGATCGGGGTGATGTGCTGCTCGTCGACCACGCGGAACGCCAGCCGTCCGAGCTCCTGGCGGGCCAGGCCGGCCCAGCACTCGTCGGGGCTGAGCTCCCCGTAGTCGACGTCCGTCATCGGGAGGTGCCAGAGTCCGCCATGACGCTCCCTTGAAGTCAGCTCGTTTGCTGGGTCGAACAATGCTCCGATGTGTCGCCGTGAGGCAAGTGGAGCACGCGACCGGAGTTCATCAGGCGAGGTCGTCGGAGGCGTCGTACACCCAGGACGTGTCGGCGGTGGCGAGGCTCTCGACCCACGCGGCGGGGGCGTTGTTCATGATCGCGCCGTAGTCCCAGTAGTCCTTCCACAGGCAGACCTTGCCGTCGCGGACCTGGTGCACGGTCGCGAATGCGAGGGTGAAGACCTCGCCACTGGTGAAGGTCCAGGTCTCGGAGTGCTCGTACATCACGTCGTCGCCGTCGGCGACGAGCAGTCCGTCGTGGTTCTCGTACGCTGCGAGCCCGCCCCAGCCGACCTGGAGTCGCTTGACGATGTCGGCGGGTCCGCGGGCGGCGAGGGTCGGACCGACCGGCATGTCCAGGTAGATGCAGTCGTCGGTGACCCAGTCGGCGATGCCGTCGTAGTCGCGCGCCGACAGCGTCCGCCAGAGACCGAGGACGGCCTCCTTCGGGGTGTGGGTCATGACACGGCCGTGGTGGTTTCGAGGCTCGGGTTCGGCGCTGGCACGTCTCGCACGTCAGCGAGCGGCACCACCGGGGCGCCGGCCCGATCGGCGCGCAGGAACTGACCGGTCCGCTCGGCACCGAGCAGGGGAGTGGGCTCGCCGTCGCTCACGACGCGACGCCCGCTGACGAAGACGGCAGGCACGGCAGCGTTGTTGCGGTTGACCATCCGGGAGAGGCCGCCGTACTGCTCGACCGGGCTCTCGGCGTACTCCTCCAGGGCGGCGTCGAGCCGTTCGGGGTCGATCACGACGAGGTCGGCGCGGTCGCCCTCGCGCAGGGTGCCGGCGTCGATGCGGTACCACTCGCCGAGCTCGCCGGTCAGCCGGTGCACGGCCTGCTCGGTCGTCATGAACGGCTTGCCGGCCTTGTCGGCGTCGCGGACGTGCTTGAGCAGTCGCAGCCCGAAGTTGTAGAAGGCCATGTTGCGCAGGTGCGCGCCGGCGTCGGAGAAGCCGACCTGGATGCCGGGGTCCTTCGCCAGCTTCTGGAGCACGGCGGGCCGGTGGTTGCTGATCGTCGTACGCCACCGGATATCGGTCCCGTGCTCGAGCACCAGGTCCAGGAACGCGTCGACCGGGTGCTTGCCGCCACGCTCCACGCCGACCTGGCCGAAGGACTTGCCGACCACGGACTCGTCCGGGCAGGCCACGATCTCGGCGTCGAAGAAGTCGCGGTGCCACACCCGCGGGCCGTACTTGCTCTCGTAGTCCTTGCGGAACTTCTCCCGGTACGCCGGGTCCGCCATCAGCTCGTCGCGGGCGAGCTTCTCCTGGATGTGCAGCGCCATCGCGCCGGAGCCGAACTCCTCGAAGATCACCAGGTCGATGCCATCGGCGTAGACCTCGAACGGCACCGGCAGGTGCTGCCAGCGGAAGTCGGCGCCCAGCTTGTTGGCAACCGTGGCGAGCGGCCGCATCAGGTGAATCACGAACGGGATCGCCTTGATGTCCGCTGCCGAGAGCAGGCTGGTGCGCAGCGACTTGCGGCCGAAGAGGCCGATCGAGCCGAAGGCCTGGGTGAAGATCGTGTGCGGGTGGCTCGCGTCAGGACCGGCCTGCAGCGCGCGGCTGCGGCGGCGCAGGATGTTGCGGAGCCCGCGCATCTCCTTGCCCTTGGCGTACGTCGAAGGCAGCGTTCGCGAGCGACAGAGGTCGCCGTCGATCTTGTCGAAGAGCAGCTGCTGCGCGGACATGCCGACGAAGCCGGCGTCGAGCGCCTCGTCGAGCATCGACTCCATCCGCGCCTGCTCGCGGCGGTTGGGCCGCACCTCCTTGCGGGTCGCGCGATCGAGCCCCATGGTCGCCGTGCGCATGTCGGAGTGACCGATGAAGGCGGCGAGGTTGGGGCCGAGCGGGAGCGACTCGAGCGCGCCGACGTACTGCTCGGCGGTGCTCCACGACTTGTGCTCGTCGACCGCACGGATGACGTGCTGGCGTGGGATCGCCTCGACCCGGCCGAAGAGGTCGCCCGCGTCGACGCCGCCGACGTGCACGGTCGAGAGCGAGCACGAGCCGAGCAGCAGCGTGGTCACGCCATGGCGCACCGACTCCGGCAGTCCCGGTCCGTCGAGGACCTCGATGTCGTAGTGGGTGTGGATGTCGACGAGTCCCGGGATCACCCACTTGCCTGAGGCGTCGACCACCTCGGGGCAGCCGGTCTCGTCGAGCTGGTCGGTCGTGATGACCGCGACCCGGCCGTCGCGGACGCCGAGGTTCCGGATCGCGGAGGCTGCGCCGGTGCCGTCGAACCAGCGCCCGCCCTTGATGATCGCGTCGAAGGTCATGCGGGCATAGAACAGGTTCTAGTTGACGCGTGTCAACGATTTCGCGTGATCGGCGTCACGCGTGCGGGTGTCGCTGTAACGCTCCGAGCGGCTCTGACGCTGTGGTGACTGTGCGGGGGCGGACGCCCGGCACTTCCGACTCGCGGTGCACCGACCGCGTCCGCCGGGCGAAATCCCTCCGCCCCCGCAACCCTCACGCCGTCGCGGCGAACGCCTCCGAGACCACGTCGAAGGCCTCCTCGAGCAGCGCATCGCTGATCGAGAGCGGCGGCAGGAAGCGGAAGACGTTGCCCCACGTGCCGCAGGTGAGGACGACGACCCCGTTGCGGTGGCAGTACGCCGCCACCGCTGCCGTCCGGGCCGGGTCGGGCTCGGTGGTGCCGGGCTTGCAGAGCTCGATGGCCATCATGGCGCCGCGGCCGCGGATGTCGGCGACGACGTCGGACGACGCGGCGAGCTCGCCCAGGCGGGTGGCCATGATCGCGCCGATCTCGCGGGCCCGAGCGTCCAGCGCGCCCCCGCGCATCTCCTCCAGGGCGCCGAGCGCCGCGGCGCAGGCGACCGGGTTGCCGCCGTACGTGCCGCCGAGGCCGCCGCTGTGCACGCTGTCCATCAGCTCGGCGCGGCCGGTGACGGCAGCGAGCGGGAGGCCGCCGGCGATGCCCTTGGCGGTGGTCACGAGGTCGGGTACGACCTCCTCGTCGTCGCTGGCGAACCAGTCGCCGGTGCGGCAGAAGCCGGTCTGGATCTCGTCGGCGACGTAGACGACGCCGTTGGCCCTCGCCCACTCGGCCAGCGCGGGCAGGAAGCCGGGTGCCGGGACGATGAAGCCGCCCTCGCCCTGGATCGGCTCGATCACGATGCAGGCGAGGTTGGCGGCACCGACCTGCTTCTCGATCACGTCGATGGCGCGGGCGGCGGCCTGCTCGCCGGTGAGCCCGTCGCGCAGCGGGTAGGACATCGGTGCGCGGTAGACCTCGCCGGCGAACGGCCCGAAGCCGTTCTTGTACGGCATGTTCTTCGCCGTCATCGCCATCGTGAGGTTGGTGCGTCCGTGGTAGGCGTGGTCGAAGACCGCGACCGCGTCCCGACCGGTCGCCACCCGCGCGATCTTGACGGCGTTCTCGACCGCCTCGGCGCCGGAGTTGAAGAGCGCCGACTTCTTGGCGTGGTCACCGGGGGTGAGCTCGGCCAGCGCCTCGCAGACGTCGACGTAGCCGTCGTACGGCGTGACCATGAAGCAGGTGTGGGTGAACGCGTCGACCTGCGCGTGCACGTTGCGCGCCACCGCCGGCGCCGCGTTGCCGACGGAGACGACGGCGATGCCGGACCCGAGGTCGATCAGTGAGTTGCCGTCGACGTCGACGATGACGCCGCCCCCGGCGGCCACGACGAAGACCGGGAGGGTCGTGCCGACCCCGTCGGCGACGTACGACTTCTTGCGGTCCAGGCGCTCGAGGGAGCCGGGTCCGGGGATCTCGGTGACGAGGCGGCGCTCCTGCGGGAGGGTCGGGCCGCCGACTGCTGCATCGGTCATGGCACGGAGCCTAATCCGCCACGCCGCGGCGTCTAGGGTGGCGCCGTGGCAGAGGTCTTCGCGGCGCGCTTCGAGCTGGTCCAGCCGATCGCCGACGGCGGCATGGGATCGGTCTGGGTGGTCCGCGACCTCCGCGACGGCGAGCTGTACGCGGGCAAGCTGCTCCGCCACTCCGACTCCTCGGCCCTGCTGCGGTTCATGCGCGAGCAGGCCACCCGGATCCAGCACCCGCACGTGGTGACGCCGCTGTCGTGGGCCGGGGAGGACGACCGGGTGCTCTTCACGATGCCCCTGGTCCGTGGTGGCTCGGTCGCCACCCTGATCGGCGACCACGGCAGGCTGCCACCGGAGTGGACCGGCGCCCTCCTCGACCAGCTCCTGGCCGCGCTCGCGGCGGTCCACGCTGCCGGACTCGTGCACCGCGACGTGAAGCCGGCGAACGTGCTGCTCCGCGCCACCGGCACCGGTCCGCCGTTCGTGCTGCTCGCCGACTTCGGCATCGCCGCCCGGCTCGACGAGCCGCGCCTGACCCGGGCGTCCCAGATCGTGGGGTCGCCCGGCTACCTGGCGCCCGAGCAGCTGACCGGCGCGGACCCCGACCCGCGCCAGGACGTGTATGCGGTGGGCATGGTGGGCCTCGAGATGGTCACCGGGCTGCGCCCGCCGCGGTCGGTCGCCGAGGCGGACGAGGTACGGCGGGCCGAGCCGCGCCAGGCCGGTCTGGTCGGGCTGCTGCTGGCGGCCGTCGCGCCGGACCCGGGGGACCGTCCTGGCGTCACCGAGCTGAGATCGCGGATCCGGGCGCTCGACCTCGGCCCGGTGGGACGCGACGTCGAGGTGTTCGACCAGTTCGGCGCTCCGGCGCAGCCGGCCATGGCGCCACGGAGCGCGGCGCCCGGAGCTCGCCGCGACCGGATGCTGGGCCTCGCGCTGCTCCTGGTCGCCGTGGCGTGCGTGGTCGGCGCGCTCGTCGTGCTGCTGGGCTGATCAGCGGGTCGAGCGCCGGAGCAGCAGCAGCGCGAGCCCGGCACACACGACCGCCACGAGGACGAGGGCGCCCGCCATGCTGGCCTTGACCGGGGTCGAGAGGCCGGGGTCGACGTCGTCGCTCGCCTCGTTCTGCGCCTCGTTCTGCGGACCGGCGGACTGCGACGTCGAGGCGGACGGACTCTCGGTCGTCGGTGCCTGCGTGCCCTGGACCGTCTGGTCGTCGGCGAACTCAGGTGCCCCGCCGGGGGTGCCGCGGACCTGGACTCTGAGCTCGTACGGCAACGAGTAGCTGTCCTTCTTCGCATCGACCGCGTACACGAGGTAGTAGTCACCGGCCACGCTCGCCGTAGGGCTCGACGAGACCTCACGGTTGCGGTAGCGGACCTCCGGTAGCCCGAACGTGAGCTGGTCGGGGTTGACCGAGGCGGAGAAGCCGGAGGAGGAGGACCCGGCGCTCCGGGTCTGACGGACGCCGACCGGGTCGTAGACGCTCAGGTCCGCAAATGGTCCGTAGACGAAGTTGACCTCGTCGCGCAGGGCCGGGGACATCGCCGGCGTGAGCACCTCCACGTCCAGCTTCTGGCCGTACTCGAGGTGAACCTTGAACACCTGGGTCTCGCCCGGCACGACGCTCCCCGAGAATCGTCCGTCGCCGACCTCGGCGGCGCTCCCGAACGAGTCGCCGCCTACGACCGCCGTGGCAGCGCCGGTCACGACGGGGTCCTGGTAGTCGGTGTCCGAGGGCGACACACCGGCGGGCAGCGAGGCGACGTCAGCCGCAGGCGGCTCCTCGACCACCCGGAGGGCGTACGCCGCCGCGCCCTCGCCGATGGACCCGCCCGAGCTCAAGTCGCGGGACACCTTCAGCAGGAGCCGCTGGCCGAGGCACTCGTCGTTGGCGACCGTCTCGGGACCCACCTGCAGTCCCGCGCCCAGCAGGATCGCGTTGTTGATCTGCTTGAGGTCGTTGTCGCGCCCGCACGACGTGCCGTCCTCGGTGACGACGTTCACCTCGACGTAGTCCGTGTCGGCGCCCGCCGAGCCGAGCGACGAGACCCCGAACGAGACCGTCGAGCGAGGGATGGTGCGGTCGAAGGCGAACCATCGCTCGCGGTTCGAGGTGCCCCGGGCTCCGACCTGGTCCACCCACCTGCCAGGAGTCACCGGGGTGGCCTGGAGGCTGCTCGGTCCACCCTCGATGGGGGTTCCCTCGAGCTCGAACGGGCGGATGGCCCGATCGGACGCGGTCTGCAGGCTGTCCGCGATCTCGTCGGCAGAGTCGGCGTCGTAGTAGGTGCCGTTGCCCTTGGCGGCGACGCAGCGCAGCTGATCGCGCGCCTCGCCCGTGACGGCCAGTCCGACGACGTCGATCTGCAGGTCGATGCCCTTGTCGGCGAGCTGGGCCGCGACCTTGCACGGATCGGGGGCGCACGTGGCCTCGCCGTCGGAGACGAGCACGACCGAGCGGGTGCCCTCCGCGCCGATGTCGCGTGCCGCCTGCTGGAGGGCGTAGGCGATCGGGGTCTCGCCGTACGGCTTGTACGACGTGAGCGCGGTGCGCAGCGCGTCGCGGTTGTCGGTGCCGGGCGGGACCACGAGCTGCGAGTCGCGGCACGCACCCTTCTCGCTCTTGGAGAAGACGGTCGCGCCGTAGACGCGCAGGCCGACGTACGCATCGTCGGGGAGCTCGTCGATGACGGTGCCGAGCGCGTCCTTGGCCGCAGCGATCTTCGTCGTACCCCCGTCGGTCGCCGGCTCCGCCATCGAGCCGGAGCTGTCGAGCAGCAGGAGCATCCGGCCGTAGTCCGTCCCGACCTCGTCCGGAGACGCTGTCGTGGGACCGGCGGTGACCACGAGGCCGATCAGGGAGAACGCGAGGGCGGTGACAGCGAGTCTGCGGATCATCGGTGACCTCCGAGAGGCGAATGTTTGCGATCGCAAACGTAACATTCGTGATTGCTATCATCAACCCATGACGTCTGATGGTGGCGATCCCCTGGTGCGACAGGTCCAACTCTATGGCGCGCCCGTCGGCGACACGGTCCGTCGGATCGCCTCGACGCTGGGTCTGAGCCAGGCCGCGGTGGCCCGCACCATCGGGGTGAGTCCGCCGATGCTCTCGCAGCTCGTCAGCGGTCAGCGGGTCAAGTTCGGCAACGCGCTCGCGGTCCAGCGCCTGCAGTCGCTGCTGGTGGTCGCCGACGAGGTGGAGGGTGGCCTCGCCCACGAGGCGGTGGCCGCCCGGATCGCGGCCATCGGCCAGGAGGACTCCACCACATTGACCCGGGACCGGTCTCTCGCGCCGGACCTGCCCACGGCGTTCGGCGGTCTGCTGCGAGCGGTGGCATCGGGTCGGGAGCTGCTCGCGGCCGCCGACCAGCTCGAGGCGACCTGCCCCGGGATCGCCGAGGTGCTGCGGGTGTACGGACTCGGCAGCACCGACGAGGCGGCGACGCACTTCCAGAAGGTGGCGCACCTGATCTGAGGCACCTGACTGAGACAATCGCCCGGTGACTCCTCGCGACATCGTCGTCCTCGGCTCGACCGGGTCCATCGGCACCCAGGCGCTCGACCTGGTCCGGGCCAACCCGGACCGCTTCCGGGTCGTCGGTCTGACCGCCGGCGGATCCAACCGCGAGCTGTTCGACGCGCAGGTCGCCGAGTTCGCACCGTCGTACGCAGGCCTGGGGGAGGAGGCCTCCACCGAGGCCGCCGCCCGGGAGTGTGACGTGGTGCTCAACGGCATCACCGGCGCGGTCGGGCTGCGTCCGACGCTGGCCGCGCTCGACGCCGGCAACACGCTCGCGCTGGCCAACAAGGAGTCGCTGATCATGGGCGGCCCGCTGGTGCTCGACCGCGCGAGGCCCGGCCAGATCGTGCCCGTCGACTCCGAGCACAGCGCGCTCGCCCAGTGCCTGCGGGCCTCGACGAGCTCGACCGACGGCTACCGGGACGTACGACGGCTGGTGCTGACCGCCAGTGGGGGGCCGTTCCGCGGTCGGACCCGCGACGAGCTCGCCGACGTGACGCCTGAGGAGGCGATGAACCACCCGACCTGGGACATGGGGCCGGTGATCACCATCAACTCGGCGACCCTGGTCAACAAGGGTCTGGAGGTGATCGAGGCGCACCTGCTCTTCGGGATCCCGTTCGACCGGATCGAGGTCGTGGTGCACCCGACGAGCGTCGTGCACTCGATGGTGGAGTTCGTCGACGGCTCGACGCTCGTGCAGGCCAGCCCGCCGACCATGCTGATCCCGATCGCGCTCGGCCTGTCGTGGCCCGACCGGGTGCCCGACGCCGCGCCGTCGGTCGACTGGACCCGCCCCGAGACCTGGGAGTTCTTCCCGCTGGATGACGAGGCCTTCCCTGCAGTGTCGCTGGCGCGGGCAGCGGGGGAGTCGGGCGGCACCGCCCCGGCCGTCTACAACGCGGCCAACGAGGTGTGCGTCGAGGCATTTCGCCGGGGACACCTGAGCTTCAACGACATCGTGCCGACGATTCAGGCTGTTCTCAGCAGCGGCGGCGTACCCTCTGAAGGGCAGTCGATGACCGTCGAGGACGTCCTCGCGGCCGATGCCTGGGCGCGTGCCGCCGCCACCGAGAGGATCGACGTAACCCGATGACCGGCCTGTTCTACCTGCTGGGCGTGGCGATCTTCGTCTTCGCCATCCTGGCGTCGATCGGTCTCCACGAGCTCGGCCACATGATCCCGGCCAAGAAGTTCGGCGGAAAGGTCACCCAGTACTTCATCGGCTTCGGTCCCACCGTCTGGAGCAAGCAGGTCGGCGAGACGGAGTACGGCGTCAAGGCGGTCCCGCTCGGCGGCTACGTCAAGATCGTCGGGATGCTCCCGCCGGGTGCCGCGGAGCTTGCCGACGAGGTGTCGTTCGACGCCCAGGGCAACCAGGTCGTCAAGGTCCGCAAGTCCAACACCGGCATGTTCACGCAGCTCGTCTCCGACGCGCGCGCGGCCGAGTGGGAGACCATCAAGCCCGAGGACTCCGATCGCCTCTTCTACAAGATGGTCTGGTGGAAGAAGGTCGTCGTGATGGCCGGCGGGCCGACGGTGAACCTGCTGATCGCCTTCTTCATCTTCGCCGGCGTCTTCGCGACGTACGGCAACCCCAGCGAGGCCAAGCCCTACAGTCCGGTCGTGAGCGAGGTCGTCGACTGCGTGCTCCCTGCGGCCGAGATCGACCGCGCGTGCAAGCCGACCGACCCGGTGGCGCCTGCGAAGGCGGCGGGCATCCAGGCGGGCGACCGGATCGTCTCCTTCAACGGCGTGCCGTTCACGAGCTGGGAGGCGATGCAGGACGAGATCCGCGGCAACGAGGACGGCGCCGCCAGCATCGTCGTCGAGCGCGACGGCCAGCAGATGACGCTCAGCACCAACACGACCGTCACCGCGCGGCCGACCTCGCTGACCGACGGCAAGCTGACCCAGGTCGGCTTCCTGGGCGTGAGCCCGACCTTCAGCGGCCTGGCGACGGGCGGGCCGGTCTACACCCTGGAGAAGATGGGTGGGATGACCAAGGACACCTTCATCGCGCTCGGCACGCTGCCGCAGAAGGTGTGGGGCGTCGCGGAGGCGATCGTCGGGGTCCACCCGCGCGACCCGAACGGCCCGGTGAGCATCGTGGGCGGTGGCCGGATCGCGGGTGAGACCGTCTCCCACAAGGAGTTCCCGGTCAAGGAGAAGGCCGTCTTCCTGCTGATGCTGGTCGCCGGCTTCAACTTCTTCATCGGCATGTTCAACTTCATCCCGCTGCTGCCGCTCGACGGCGGTCACATCGCCGGGGCGCTCTGGGAGGCGCTGCGCCGGAGCTGGGCCCGGCTCCGCGGGAGGCCCGACCCCGGGTACGTCGACGTGGCGCGGCTGCTGCCGATCGCCTACTGCGTGGCGGGCTGCCTGCTCGTGATGGGCATGGTGCTCATCGTGGGCGACCTCGTCGTGCCGGTCCGTCTGGCGTCTTAGGTCAGATAGTCGATTGAATCAGTCTAGTATTGGCCGGGTGAGTGAGTCTCCCAGCCATCGACGCGAGCGACCGCGGGTCCTGACCGTCGGCGCCTACGAGCGGGACAACTTCGGTGACCTGCTCTTCCTGCTGCTGACCGAGCGCTACCTGCCCGGGTCCGATGTCGTCGCGGCCGCCCCGTTCGCCGCCGACATGACGGCCCTGCTGGACCGGCAGGTGCTCGCCGTCGGCAACGAGCTCAACCAGCGCAGCTACGACGCGGTGTGGACCGTCGGTGGTGAGGTCGGCGGCATCTCCACCGGCTTCGCCTACCAGATGTCGAAGTCTCCGGCCGAGTACGCCGCCTACCTCGACGCGTCGCCGGCCGCTCAGCGGGAGATCCTGAGCACCGCGCTCGACGGCGCGCCCCTCGTGTCGCCGTACCTCCCCACCATCGGGGCCTTCGAAGGCAACGCCGGCGCGGTCTCGGTCATCAACTCCGTCGGCATCGCCCGCGCCGGGGCTCAGAGTCCGCACGTGCGTGAGGAGCTCCTCGAGACGTTCCGGACCGCCGACGTCATCTCGGTGCGCGACCGGCCTTCCAGCGCGCTTCTCGAGCGGGCCGGCATCCCGCACACGCTGACGCCCGACATGGTGCACGCCATCAGCCTGCTCGAGCCGTACGAGCCGGACCCGGGCTCGGACAATGTCGTGGTGCAGATCTCGACGAGGCTGGCGAACCGCTTCGGGCGCGAGCGGCTGGCGCGCAAGCTCGTCGAGAGCGAGCACCTCGCCGGGCTGAGGATCCGCCTCCTGCTGGCGGGTACGGCGACCGGCCACGACTCGCTGGACGACATCCAAGAGGTCGCCGAGCACATCCGGGCGCTCGACAGCGGCCGCGAGGTCGAGGTGCTCACCGACCGGCGCCCGCTCGACATCGTGCGCCAGATCCGCGAGGCCAAGATCGTCATCGGCACCTCGCTGCACGTGCGGATCGTCGCCGCGGCGTACGGGCTGCCGCGCATCACGATCCGGCGGGCGAAGCCGACCAGGTACGCGACCCAGTGGGACGACCTGATGCCGTTCGACGTCAGGGGAGCGCAGCTCGAGGAGGCGATCGGCGCCGCCCTCGCTGCCGGCCGGCGACCGGAGGTGCGAGCCGCGTCGGAGCAGCTGAGCCGCGCCGCCGACGACAACCTGCGCGCGATCGTCGGGCGCGTCAGCGAGCTGGTCGCGCGCGGCCACGACGCCGAGCGCGAGCAGCTGGCCCGGCACCGGCAGGAGCAGTACGCCGCCATCACGGCTCGGCGCGAGGCCTGCGCGGTCGACACCGACCGGCTCCGTCGGCAGCTCGCCGAGGCGCGGCAGGAGATCGAGCGCCTGCGTGCCGAGGGAACGAGCGCCGGACCCCTGGGAGGGTGGCTCCGTCGGCGCTCCAGTGCCAGTGCCGGATGAAGGTCGGCCCAGGGTGAGCCAGTAGCCTGGGAGGCATGACCGCCATCAGCCTCGGCATGCCCGAAGCGCCTCCGCCGGTGCTCAACCCGCGCCGTCAGACCCGCCAGATCAAGGTCGGCAAGGTCGGCGTCGGCAGCGAGTCGCCGGTGTCCGTGCAGTCGATGACGACGACGCTCACCTCCGACGTCAACAGCACCCTCCAGCAGATCGCCGAGCTGACCGCGACCGGCTGCGACATCGTGCGCGTCGCGTGCCCCAGCCAGGACGATGCCGATGCCCTCGCCGAGATCGCGCAGCACTCGCAGATCCCGGTGATCGCCGACATCCACTTCCAGCCGAAGTACGTCTTCGCCGCGATCGACGCCGGCTGCGCCGCCGTACGCGTCAACCCCGGCAACATCCGCAAGTTCGACGACCAGATCAAGGAGATCGCGCGGGCCGCCAAGGACCGCGGCACCTCGATCCGGATCGGCGTCAACGCCGGCAGCCTCGACAAGCGGATCCTCGAGAAGTACGGCAAGGCAACGCCCGAGGCACTCGTCGAGTCAGCGGTCTGGGAGGCCGGGCTCTTCGAGGAGCACGACTTCCACGACTTCAAGATCTCCGTCAAGCACAACGACCCGGTCGTGATGGTGCGGGCCTACGAGCTGCTCGCCCAGGCCGGCGACTGGCCGCTGCACCTCGGTGTCACCGAGGCAGGACCGGCCTTCCAGGGCACGATCAAGTCGGCCACCGCCTTCGGCGCCCTGCTCTCGCAGGGCATCGGCGACACGATCCGGGTGTCGCTGTCGGCTCCGCCGGTCGAGGAGGTCAAGGTCGGCATCCAGATCCTGCAGTCGCTCAACCTGCGCCCCCGCAAGCTCGAGATCGTCTCCTGCCCGTCCTGTGGCCGGGCCCAGGTCGACGTCTACACGTTGGCCGAGCAGGTCACCGCGGGCCTCGAGGGCATGGAGGTTCCGCTGCGCGTGGCCGTCATGGGCTGCGTCGTCAACGGCCCGGGGGAGGCCCGCGAGGCTGACCTCGGGGTCGCCTCCGGCAACGGCAAGGGCCAGATCTTCGTCAAGGGTGAGGTCATCAAGACCGTGCCCGAGTCGCAGATCGTGGAGACCCTGATCGAGGAGGCCATGCGCATCGCCGAGGGCATGGAGTCCGTCGACGGCGCCGCGGCCCAGGTCACCGTCTCCTAGGTCCGGGTCGGGCTAGGCTCACGCCGTGCTCACCACCCGCCACGGAGTCCGGCCCCTCGGGGCCGCGGACCTCGACGCCTTCTTGGCGCTGGCCCGTCGCGACCCGGTGGTCAACGTCTTCGCCGACTACCGCGCGACGACGACCAACCTCGAGCCCCGGTGGCTCGGAGGCGAGATGTGGGGCCGCTTCGAGGCCGGTGAGCTCGCTGCCGCCTGCCACGTCGGCGCCAACCTGGTGCCGGTGTCGGCGAGTGTCGACGATGCGGCGGCTTTCGCCGAGCGGGCCCTGGCCCGGGGACGGACGGTGTCGACGATCGTCGGGCCGCAGGACGCCGTACGCACCTTCTGGAACGGCGTCGCGAGCGCCTGGGGACGACCTCGCGAGGCGCGCTGGGAGCAGCCGCACCTGGAGATCGCAGCCGATCCGCTCGTCGCGCCCGACCCGCTGGTGCGTCGTACGACGCGCGAGGACATGCACGAGCTCTATCCCGCCTGTGTCGCGATGTACACCGAGGAGGTCGGGATCTCGCCGGAGTACGGCGGCGGCGCTGATCTCTACCGAGCCCGCGTCACGCAGCTGGTCAACCGGGGGTGGTCCTTCGCGCGCTTCGACGACACCGGCCGCCTGGTGTTCAAGGCGGAGGTCGCCTGCGCGACGCCGTACGCCGCCCAGATCCAGGGGGTCTTCGTGCCCGCCGATCGCCGGGGGCTCGGCCTCGCCACCGCGGGCATGGCGGCGGTGGTCCAGCTCGTACGCCGCGAGATCGCTCCGACGGTCTCGCTCTACGTCAACGACTGGAACACCTCTGCGCGGGCCGTCTACGAGCGGGTGGGTTTCGTCGAGACCGCGCGTTTCGCCACCGTGATGTTCTGAGCGTCCCCGTACTCTCGCGCCATGGCTCTCCCTCGCAGCGTGAAGTTCCTCGCCCTCGGCTTCGCCGTGAGTGGCACCGTGCACCTGGTCAAGCCGGAGGTCTACCTCCCGCTGATGCCGTCCTGGGTGCCTGCCCACAAGGAGGTGATCCTCGCGAGCGGGGTCGCCGAGATCGCCTGCGCCGCCGGGCTCGCCCTACCCGCCACCCGGCGCGCCGCCGGTTGGGCCAGCGTGCTGCTGCTCCTCGGCGTCTACCCCGGCAACGTGAAGATGGCCATGGACTCCACGAAGACCCGTAGCACCGGCTTCAAGGTCGCCTCCTTCGTCCGGCTCCCGCTGCAGCTGCCGATGATCCGAGCGGCCCTGCGCGCTGCTCGCGGCTGAGTCTCACCGGACTGCCGCCGGCCGAGGAGGGCGCGGCGCCTCGGCGGTTACTGGTTCGCTGGCGACCCGTCCCCACCAGTAGCCTCTGCGCATGATCATGCGCATGTCGAGCCTCTTCGTACGGACCCTGCGCGAGGACCCGGCGGACGCCGAGGTGCCGAGCCACCGGCTCCTGGTCCGCGCCGGCTACATCCGGCGGGCGGCGCCCGGGATCTACACCTGGCTGCCGCTGGGCCTGAAGGTGCTCCGCAAGGTCGAGGCCATCATCCGCGAGGAGATGGACGCGATCGGCGCGCAGGAGCTCAGCTTCCCCGCGCTGCTGCCCCGCGAGCCCTACGAGGCCACCGGGCGCTGGACCGAGTACGGCCCCAACATCTTCCGGCTGCAGGACCGCAAGGGCAACGACTACCTCTTGGGCCCCACGCACGAGGAGATGTTCACGCTGGTCGTGAAGGACCTCTACGGCTCCTACAAGGACCTGCCGCTCTCGATCTACCAGATCCAGACCAAGTACCGCGACGAGGCGCGCCCCCGCGCCGGGCTGCTGCGCGGCCGCGAGTTCGTGATGAAGGACTCCTACTCCTTCGACGTCGACGACGCCGGTCTCGAGTCCAGCTACGCGAAGCACCGGGACGCCTACATCCGGATCTTCGACCGGCTGGGCTTCGAGTACGTCATCGTCTCGGCCATGTCGGGCGCGATGGGTGGCTCGATGTCCGAGGAGTTCCTGGCCGCCGCCGAGAACGGCGAGGACACCTACGTCAGGTGCAGCACCTGCGACTACGCCGCCAACGTCGAGGCGGTGCGCGTGCCGACGCCCGCGCCCGTCTCGTACGCCGACGCGCCCGTCGCCCACGCCGAGGCGACGCCCGACACCCCGACCATCCAGACGCTGGTCGACCACCTCAACGAAGCGTTCCCCCGCGACGACCGCGCGTGGAAGGCCGCCGACACGCTGAAGAACGTGATCGTCGTGCTGCGCCACCCCGACGGTGTGCGCGAGCCCCTCGCGATCGGCGTTCCCGGCGACCGCGAGGTCGACCTGAAGCGGCTCGACGCCCAGGTCTACCCCGCCGAGATCGAGGCGTTCGACGAGAAGGACTTCGCCGCCCACCCGATGCTCGCGAAGGGCTACATCGGCCCCGGGGTGCTGGGGGAGGAGAACGCGTCCGGCATCCGCTACCTCGTCGACCCGCGCGTGGTCCAGGGCACCCGCTGGGTCACCGGCGCGGACGTCGACGGCAGCCACGTCATCGACCTGGTCGCCGGCCGGGACTTCAACGCCGACGGCACCATCGAGGCGGCCGAGGTCCGTGAGGGCGACCCCTGCCCCAACGGCGACGGCACGCTCCACACCGCCCGCGGCATCGAGATGGGCCACATCTTCGCGCTGGGCCGGAAGTTCGCCGAGGCGCTCGACCTCAAGGTGCTCGACGAGAACGGCAAGCTGGTCACCGTGACCATGGGCTCCTACGGCATCGGCGCCTCGCGAGCGGTCGCCGCCATCGCCGAGGGCAGCCACGACGAGTTCGGACTGGCCTGGCCGCGCGAGGTCGCCCCGGCCGACGTACACATCGTCGCCGCCGGCAAGGACCCCTCCCTCTTCGCCGCCGCCGAGCGGATCGCCCACGAGCTGTCCAGCCAGCGCATCGAGGTCCTGTACGACGACCGCACCGGCAAGATCAGCCCCGGTGTGAAGTTCAAGGACGCCGAGCTGATCGGCGTCCCGACCATCGTCGTGGTGGGCAAGGGCCTGGCCGAGGGCACGATCGAGGTCAAGGACCGGGCTTCGGGCACCAGCGAGCAGGTGGCGGCCGAGCACGTCGTCGACCACGTCGTGAGGCTCGTGCGTGCCTGAGGGCATCGACGCCGTCATCTTCGACTGGGGTGGCACGCTCACCCGGTGGCACGACGTCGACTTCCACGCCGAGTCGCTGGCGCTCGCGCGAGCGGCCGTCGGTGCCGATGTCGAGGTCTCCCAGGCCCGCCTGCACGAGGCCAACCAGACGATCTGGGGGCGCTCCCGGGACCACCAGCAGAGCGCGACCGTGGCCGACCTCTTCACCGAGGCGGGCCTCGAGCACGACCCCGACCTGCTCACGGCGTACTACGAGTTCTGGGAGCCCCACACGCTCACCGACCCGGAGGTCGGACCGTTGTTCGAGGCCTTGCGGACTGGGGGAGTGAAGGTCGGCGTGCTGTCCAACACGATCTGGCCGCGGGCGTGGCACGAGGACTTCTTCCGCCGCGACGGGGTGCTCGACCTCATCGACGGGGACGTCTACACGAGTGAGATCGCGTGGACGAAGCCGTCGCCGGAGGCGTTCCGCGCCGCGATGGCGGCGGTCGGGGCGACCGACCCCGCGCGCTGCGTCTACGTCGGCGACCGGCTCTTCGACGACGTGTGGGGCGCCCAGAACGCCGGGCTACGAGCGATCCACGTCCCCCACAGCCTGATCCCGCCGACCCAGATCGGACACAGCGAGGGCACGCCGGACGCCGTCGCGCACCGGTTGTCGGAGATCCCCGGCATCCTCGCGGCCTGGGGCTGAGCGGCTCCCGCGCGGGCAGGATTTGCACATATGTGCAATGCAGAAACGTGAGGTTGGCGTTCTATCGCGCTGACGGGCCTCGGTGTTGCATCCTTTTGCAAGAGCGAGACCCGCCAGTCCCCCCACATCCCGGCGGTTGTCGCTCTTGGGCCTCAAGTCCAGGCCTCAGCGGTCCGCGTACTCACCTGCTCCGGGGAATATCTCGGGAGTTCCCCGGAGGGTGAGTACGCGGACCGCTGTCTCATTGAGGGCCCCGATCGCCCACCGGCGCATCTCGTCGACGGTGTTCGCGACGAGCCAGGCGTACGTCGTCTCGCAGGCCCGCTCCGTCGCTGCTGCCACCCGGGCGATCCGCACGGAGCGGTCCAGCCCGGCCGGCACGGCGTACGACGCCTCTGCGGCCACCGGCTCGGCCCCGAGCGCGGTGATCTCGGCGATCAGCCGGTCGCGTCGCCGACGGTGGGCGGTGTACGCCGCGGTGATCGCGGCGTACAGGTCCGGGTCCCGGCTCTGTGACACGCGGCCGCCGAGGGTCCCGAAGACGAACAGGGCGGCGTGTTCGCCGGCCAGGGTCGTCTGCAGGGGTGCGACGTTGCTCACGAGACCTCCTGGGGGAGCGCGACCAGCTGTTGGGAGACAGCCGCCGACATGGAGGCGAAGAGGCGGGCCAGCGGGCCGCTCTCGGCCTGCATCGACGCGTCGATCAGGTAGGCCTTCAGCTGCCGCTCCGAGCGACGGATCTCGCTCGCGGTTGCGGGCGGCGGGGTGGGGGAGACCGACGGGATGTCGGACGGCTCGGCCTCGAGAGCGGCCAGGTGAGCGGCGTGCATCGCGCTCAGCTGCGGCACCTGCGTGGTGAGTGCCGCGGTCGCCGAGATGCGTGCCGTCGCCTCGTCGACCAGGGACGCGTCGGGGTCGGCCGCAACCTTCGTGGACGTCGCGGAGACGTCGTCCGGGAGGAGGCTGCACGCCGACAGCGTCGCGACGCCGGCGGCGCCGAGAGCCAGTGCCGTACGGCGGGTGACGGGTCGGGAGGCGGGAGGCACGGCGCCGACCCTATCGCCGTGCGGTCGAAGAGCTCCCGAGCCGCTATCGTTGACGATCGACAACAGCACAAGGAGGTCGCCCGACCGTGAGCAGTGCCAAGCAGGACGCCATCCGGGACCGGATCGAAGCCGAGCTGAGCGACCCCCTGCGTGCCCTGGACCTCGACATCGAGGCCGTGGACATCACGCCGGCCGGCAAGCGCCGGATCCTGCGGATCGCCGTCGACAAGGACGGCGGGGTCACCCTCGACGAGGTCGCCGAAGCGACCCGCGAGGTCAACCGGGTGCTCGACGACTCCGAGGTGATGGGCGAGCAGCCGTACACGCTCGAGGTCACCTCCCGCGGCGTCGATCGTCCGCTGACCCTGCCGCGCCACTGGCGCCGCAACGTGTCGCGACTGGTCAAGGTGACCTTCACCGACGACGAGTCCGCGACCGGCCGGATCGTCGGGTCCGGCGAGGAGTCGGTGACGCTGGAGATCAGCGGCGAGCGACGAGAGGTCGCGTACGCCGACGTGAAGAAGGCGTTGGTGCAGGTGGAGTTCAACCGCAAGACGACTGACGACGAGGAAGAGGAGGAGGCCTGATGGACATCGACATGAGCATCCTGCGCATGCTCGAGCGGGAGAAGGAGATCTCGTTCGACGTGCTGGTGGAAGCGATCGAGCAGGCGCTTCTCACGGCGTACACGAAGTCGCCCGGCGCCCACGAGAGCGCGCGCGTCGAGCTGGACCGCAAGTCCGGTCACGTGACCGTGATGGCTGCCGAGCTCGACGACGAGGGCAACAAGATCGGCGAGTTCGAGGACACGCCCGACGGTTTCGGCCGGATCGCGGCCACGACCGCGAAGCAGATCATGCTGCAGCGGCTGCGCGACGCGGAGGACGACATCCGCTTCGGAGAGTTCGCCGGCAAGGAGGGCGACATCATCTCGGGGATCATCCAGCAGGGTCGCAACCCCGACGACGTGCTGGTCGACCTCGGCAAGATCGAGGCGCTGCTGCCCGTCGGCGAGCGGGTGCCCGGCGAGCGCTACGACCACGGCACCCGCATCAAGTGCCTGGTGGTGTCGGTGCGCAAGGGCATGCGTGGCCCGCAGGTCACGTTGTCGCGCTCGCACCCCAACCTGGTCAAGAAGCTCTTCGCGCTCGAGGTGCCCGAGATCGCCGACGGCACCGTCGAGATCACCGCGCTGGCCCGCGAGGCCGGTCACCGCACCAAGATCGCCGTGAGGTCGGCGGCTCCCGGCGTGAACGCCAAGGGTGCCTGCATCGGCCCGATGGGCTCGCGGGTCCGCAACGTGACCGCGGAGCTGCACGGCGAGAAGATCGACATCATCGACTGGTCCGAGGACCCGGCCGACATGGTCGCTCACGCGCTCTCGCCGGCCCGGGTCACCTCGGTCGAGATCATCGACCTGGAGGCGCGCTCGGCGCGCGTCGTCGTCCCCGACTTCCAGCTCTCGCTGGCGATCGGCAAGGAGGGCCAGAACGCCCGCCTCGCCGCCCGGCTGACCGGCTGGCGGATCGACATCAGGGGCGACGAGGCAGCCGACGCGTAGCGGCGGCTGACGAGCGCCAGATGTCGATAGCAGCCGAGTCGGCGCCAGTTCTCCCCTCCTTCTCCACTCCGCGTAGCGCCGATGGTGAACTGGCGCCGACTCGGCGGCAGGCGACGAGGTAGACGAGCGCACGAGGCTGTCCGGGGTTGACCACCCAGCCGCGCAGGTCGCTGTCGCCGACGGTCACGACGTACGCCGTGTCCCCCGGGCGCCGGCCCCACGCGCCCCGGTTCGATATCCACCCCCCGACCGCGCTAGGCTGCCTGTCAGTGGCGCGTGAACACATCTCTCCTGCATGCCCGGATCCCTCTGCGAACGACGGGGGCCCGGTCCGGACCTGTGTGGGATGTCGGAAGCGGGCCGCGAAAAGCGAGTTGTTGCGGGTGACCGCCGGCTCGGATGCGGATGGCCAGCCGGTCGTCACACCCGATCCGACTGCCACCGCACCCGGTCGGGGAGCACACGTGCACCCCACTGCCGAGTGTTTGGAGCTCGCCGTACGTCGGAAGGCTTTCGGCCGTGCCCTGCGGGTCACGACCGGGATCTCCAGCGCACCGGTGGCCGACTACCTCACCTCGCACGCACACCAACCCTGATCGACCGACAGAAACTGGAGCAGCAGCTCATGAGCACTCGATGAGTTCTTTCCGATGAGTTTGCACACCCCACTAACGGTCTGAATCACCCCCCAGCATCAGAACTGGACCCGGGTCTCAGGCCAGAAGGAGAAGCGTGGCTAAGACCCGAGTTCACGAACTCGCCAAGGAGTTCGGCGTCGAGAGCAAGTTTGTTCTCGAGAAGTTCAAGGAGATGGGGGAGTTCGTCAAGTCGGCGAGCTCGACTGTCGAGCTGCCTGCGGAGATGCGTTTCCGCAAGGAGGTCGGCGACAAGCTGAAGGCCGAGGCCCCTGCGGCCGCTGCCCCGGCGCCCACCGCCAAGCCCGGCCCCCGGGCACCTGCCAAGAAGGCCGCTGAGCCCGAGGCCCCGGCCGCCGAGCCGGCCGCCGCCGCCGCGGAGCCGGCTGTCCAGGCCGTCGCGGAGCCGGTCGCGGAGACCGCCGCCCCCGAGGCGCCCACGGCTCCCAAGCCCGGCCCGAAGAAGGCCGCTGCCCCCGCACCTGCTGCTGAGGCTCCCGCAACCCCCGAGCCGCCGGCCGAGCCCGAGGCGCCTGCCGCCTCGGCGACCCCGAAGGCTCCCGCTCCCCGTCCGGTGGGCAAGCCCGCCGGTACGCCGCGTCCGGGCAACAACCCCTTCGCCTCCAGCCAGGGCATGGGCCGTCGGCCCGCCCCGGCCCGCGAAGGTGCTCCGGGTGCTGCTGCTCCCGCAGCGGCGACCCCGGGTGCTCCCGGTGGCGAGAACCGTCCGCCGCGCCCCCCGGGTGCCCGTGACGGTGGCGCTCCCGGTCGCCCGGGCATGCCCCGTCCGAACCCGGCGATGATGCCCAAGTCGCCGGCCGCCTTCGGTGGTGGCCCCGGTGGCCGCGGCCCCGGTGGTCCTGGTGGTGCTCGTGGCGGCCCCGGCGGCGGCCCCGGCGGTGCTCGTGGTGGCCCCGGTGGTGCTCGTGGTGGTGGCGCTCCCGGCCGCGGTGCCCCCGGTGCCGGCGCAGGTGCCGGTGCCCCGGGTCGTCCCGGTGGCTTCCCCAGCGGCGGTCGTCCCAACCGTCCCGGCCAGCGTGGCCAGACCCAGGGTGCCTTCGGTCGCCCCGGTGGCCCGTCGCGTCGCGGCCGCAAGTCGAAGCGCGCGCGTCGGCAGGAGTTCGAGGCCATGCAGGCCCCGACGATCGGTGGCGTGCGCGTCCGCAAGGGCGACGGCGAGACCGTCAAGCTGCCTCGTGGTGCGTCCCTGACCGACTTCGCCGAGCGCATCGGCGTCGACGTGTCGTCGCTGGTCCAGATGCTCTTCTCGCTCGGCGAGATGGTCACGGCGACCGAGTCGGTCAACGACGAGACCTTCGAGCTGCTCGGCGAGGAGCTCAACTACGTCGTGCAGGTCGTCTCTCCCGAGGACGAGGACCGCGAGCTGCTCGAGTCCTTCGACCTCGGATTCGGTGAGGACGAAGGCGACGACTCCGACCTGGCCATCCGGCCGCCGGTCGTGACCGTCATGGGTCACGTCGACCACGGTAAGACCAAGCTCCTCGACGCACTTCGCAGCGCGAACGTCGTCGACAAGGAGGCCGGTGGCATCACCCAGCACATCGGTGCCTACCAGGTCACGGCCGAGGTCGACGGCAACGACCGTCGCATCACCTTCATCGACACCCCGGGTCACGAGGCGTTCACCGCCATGCGTGCTCGTGGTGCGCAGGCCACCGACATCGCGATCCTGGTGGTCGCGGCCGACGACGGTGTCATGCCGCAGACGGTCGAGGCGCTCAACCACGCCAAGGCCGCCGGCGTCCCGATCGTGGTCGCGGTCAACAAGATCGACAAGCCGGAGGCGGACCCGACCAAGGTCCGTGGCCAGCTGACCGAGTACGGCCTGGTCCCCGAGGAGTACGGCGGCGACAGCATGTTCGTCGACGTCTCCGCGAAGTCCGAGCTCAACCTCGACAAGCTGCTCGAGGCGGTCATCCTGACTGCGGATGCTTCGCTCGACCTGCGGGCCAACCCCAACCAGGACGCTCAGGGTCTCGTCGTCGAGGCACACCTCGACCGCGGCCGCGGCCCGGTTGCGACGGTCCTGGTCCAGCGCGGCACGCTGCGCGTGGGCGACTCGATCGTCGCCGGCGCCGGCTACGGCCGGGTCCGGGCGATGCTCGACGAGCACGGCGAGAACATCACCGAGGCCGACCCGTCGCGCCCCGTGATGGTGCTCGGACTCACCGCTGTCCCGGGTGCCGGTCAGACGTTCATCGTGGTCGAGGACGACCGGATGGCCCGTCAGATCGCCGAGAAGCGCGAGTCGCGTGAGCGCGCGGCCATGCAGGCCAAGCGTCGCGTGCGCCGTACGCTCGAGGACTTCATGGCTTCCATGGAGAAGGGCGCGAGCCAGGAGCTCAACCTCATCCTCAAGGGCGATGTGTCCGGTTCGGTCGAGGCCCTCGAGGACGCGCTGTCGCAGATCGACGTCGGCGACGAGGTCAACATCCGCGTCATCGACCGCGGTGTCGGTGCGATCACCGAGACCAACGTCGACCTGGCCGCGGCCTCCGACGCCATCATCATCGGCTTCAACGTCCGGCCCCAGGGCAAGGCGACCGAGATGGCGGACAAGGAAGGCGTGGAGATCCGGTACTACTCGGTCATCTACAACGCCATCGAGGAGATCGAGGCAGCGCTCAAGGGCATGCTCAAGCCGGAGTACGAGGAGTCGACCCTGGGTCAGGCAGAGATCCGTGCGATCTTCCGCTCGTCCAAGCTCGGCAACATCGCCGGTTGCATGGTCACCAGCGGTGTCCTGCGTCGCAACGCCAAGGTCCGCGTCCTCCGGGACAGCGCCGTGGTCGCCGACAACCTCGACCTGGCGTCGCTCAAGCGTGAGAAGGACGACGCGTCCGAGGTCCGCGAGGGCTTCGAGTGTGGTCTGGTGCTGCGCAACTTCCAGGACATCAAGGAAGGCGACATCATCGAGGCGTTCGAGATGCGCGAGATCCCGCGCAGCTGATCTGCCGAGTCGGCGCTGATTCACCCTGTGCTGGGTGAATCAGCGCCGACTCGCGGTCTTTCCAGGGTGAATCAGCGCCGACTCGGCGTGAAGGAGTAAGAAGGAACCATGAGCAACCCACGGGTCCGCAAGATCGCCGACCGCATCAAGGTGGTCGTCGCCGAGATGCTCGAACGACGGATCAAGGACCCTCGCCTGGGGTTCGTCACCGTCACCGACGTCCGGGTGACCGGCGACTCGCAGCAGGCCACCATCTTCTACACCGTGCTCGGCGCCGACGGCGACGACGAGGCCGCCCTGGCCAGCACCGCCGCTGCGCTGGAGTCGGCCAAGGGTCTGATCCGCGCCGAGGTCGCCAAGCAGCTCGGCACCCGCACCGCGCCGACGCTGACCTTCATCGCCGACGCCCTGCCCGAGACCGCTCGTCAGCTCGACGAGGTGCTCGCGCGGGCGAAGGCGGCCGACGACGCTGTCGCCGCCCAGCGCGGTGCGGCGTACGCCGGTGAGGAAGACCCCTACAAGAAGCCGCGCGAGATCATCGAGGACGACGACCTCGACGACTCGACCGCTGACGACGCGTGACGTCTGAGTCCGGACTGGTCGTCGTCGACAAGTCCGGGGGCATGACGTCGCACGACGTGGTCGCGCGGGTACGCCGGCTCGCGGGCACCCGCAAGGTCGGTCACGCCGGCACGCTCGACCCGATGGCGACCGGCGTGCTGGTGATCGGGGTCAACCGGGCCACCCGTCTCCTCGGCCACCTGATGCTGACCGAGAAGGGCTACGACGCCACGATCCGACTCGGGGTCTCGACCACCACGGACGACGCCGAGGGCGAGGTCACCGCGACGGTGTCCACCGACGGGCTCGAGGAGGCCGTCGTACGCGCGGCCGCGGCGGAGTTCGTCGGTGAGCTGCAGCAGGTGCCGACCGCGGTCTCCGCGATCAAGGTCGACGGCAAGCGGGCCTACCAGCGGGTGCGCGACGGCGAGGAGGTCGAGCTCAAGGCTCGGCCCGTCACGGTGCACGAGCTGACCGTCCACGACGTCCGGATCTCGACAGGGTCGACCACCACGGACGTCGACCTCTCCGTCCGCTGCTCCAGCGGCACCTACATCCGCGCCATCGCGCGCGACCTGGGCGCGCGCCTGGGCGTCGGGGGACACCTGAGCGCGCTGCGGCGTACGGCGGTCGGCCCCTACACGCTCACCGACGCCCGGACGCTCGAGCAGCTCGGCGACGAGTTCGCGATGATGCCGATCGCGGCCGCGGCGCGCGCCGCGTTCGCAGCGGTCGAGCTCGACGAACGGCAGGCGGGCGACGTACGCGTCGGCCGGGGCCTGGATCTGGCCCTCGACGGTCTGTCCGCGGTGTTCGCCCCGGACGGCGAGTTCCTGGCGCTGTACGAGCCACGTGACGGGACAGCCCGCCCCGTCGCGGTCTTCACGGGTTGACCCCGGATAGTCTTCTCGCCGTGCAGATCTGGCGATCCCTCGACGAGGTCCCGACCGACCTCGGTCCGACCGCCGTGGTGATCGGGAACTTCGACGGGGTCCACCTCGGCCACCGGCATGTGCTGGCGCGTGCGCGGGAGATCGCGGACGAGCGGTCGCTGCCCGTCGTCGCGGTCACCTTCGACCCGCACCCGATGGCGGTGCTGCGCCCCGAGCACGCCCCGACCACGCTGACCTCCCTCGAGGTCCGGGCCGAGCTGCTCGGCTCGGTCGGCGCCGACCACGTCCTCGCGGTGCCCTTCGACCGCGACGTCGCGAGCTGGTCTCCGGAGGAGTTCATCGAGCGGGTGCTCGTGACGACCCTGCACGCCGCCGCCGTCGTCGTCGGCGCCAACTTCCGCTTCGGCAGCCGCGCGGCCGGCGACGTCGCGACGCTGCGCGAGGTGGGTGCCCGCCTGGGCTTCACGGCCGAGGGGATCCCGCTCGACGGCGGCCCGCAGGTGTGGTCCTCGACGTACGTCCGGATGAGCCTGGCCGCCGGCGACGTCGCCGGGGCCGCCGAGGCGCTCGGCCGGCCGTACGCCGTGCGCGGCGTGGTCGTCCAGGGCGACCAGCGCGGCCGCGGCCTGGGCTTCCCGACCGCCAACGTGCCGACCGACGCGATGATCGCTGCACCGCCCGACGGCGTCTATGCCGGCTGGCTGCGCCGGCGCGACACCGGTGAGATCTACCCGGCCGCGATCAGCGTCGGGACCAACCCGACCTTCGACGGCGTGCGCGAGCGTCGGGTGGAGAGCTACGTGCTCGATCGCACCGACCTGGAGCTGTACGGCGTGGAGGTCGAGGTGAGCTTCGTCGAGCGGCTGCGCGGGATGGTCGCCTTCGACTCGGTCGAGGCACTCATCGAGCAGATGACGGCCGACGTCGACCGCGCCCGCGAGCTGCTGGCCTGATGGCGGCGGAGCCCGTCGAGCCGCTGGCCGCGGCCGAGGTCTGGTTCCACCGGCACGGCCTGCCCTACTTCGTGCCCGACGAGCGCGCCGCCGTACGCGCGGCTCTGCGGCCCGGCCGCACGCTCCCGCTGCTGGTGGGGGTGGTCCTGGTGGCGATCGCCGCCGGGGTGGGACTGGCGTGGTTCTCCGACGAGATCAGTGCGGGGCCCGCCGTACTGCTGGCGATCGTGCTCCTGGCGGCGCTCTGGTACGCCCTGACCGCGCTGCGCGCCCGCCCGATCGTGGCCTGGGCGCTGGGGCGTACGTCGGGGAGCCTGCGCCTGCTGCTCCCGATGACGACCCGGGCCCTGCCGCTGCTGCTGCTCGCGATCACGTTCCTCTTCATCAACACCGAGATGTGGCAGGTCGGCGGCAACCTGAGCGTCGGATCGCTGTGGCTCGTGGTGCTGCTCTTCGCGACGCTGGCTGTCGGGTTCCTCTTCGTCCGGCTCCCCGAGGAGGTGGACCGCGCCGATGACGAGGTCGACGACGAGTTCCTGCTCCGCACCTGCGCCCGGACCCCGCTCGCCGAGGTCTGCCAGGAGCTGGTCGACGACCCGGAGGCCGACCCGGCGTCGTACGCCGAGGTCACCGGCTACGAGCGCTGGAACCTGATCCTGGTGCTGATCATCGTCCAGTTCGTCCAGGTCGTGCTGCTGTCGCTGTCGGTCTTCGCGTTCCTGATGCTCTTCGGGACGCTGATCATGAGCGACCAGGTGATGCTGGCCTGGCAGACCGAGGACACGTTCAACACCTCGCGCGCGCTGGTCCAGGTGTCGACCTTCCTCGCGGCGTTCTCTGGGCTCTACCTGACGGTGTCCACCGTGACCGACGACGCCTACCGCGAGCAGTTCTTCGGCAGCGTGATGCGGGAGCTCGAGCGGGCCGTGGGCGTGCGCGCGATCTACCTGGCGCTGCGCGCACGCCCCTGACCGGTCAGGCGTCGAGGTCCTTCTCGACCAGCGCCACGATCGCGGCGAGTGCGGCCTCGTCGTCGCTGCTGACCTCGACCAGGTCACCGGGGCCGGCGCCGAGGGTCATGATCAGCAGCGAGGAGCTGGCGTCGACGGCCTCGTCGCCGGGGATGGCGAGCAGCACCTCCACGTCGAGCTCCTCGACGGCCTCCGAGATGATCTGGGCGGGCCGGGCGTGCAGTCCGACGGACGAGCCGACGGGGACGGTCTTGCTGGGCATGCGTTTCTCCTTGTTCGAGGCTGGGTGGAGGTCAGACGGTGGCGAGCTCGCGATCGGTGGCCGGCTCGGCCTCCTCGCGGCCGACGGACTTCAGGATGATGACAGCGATCGCACCGACGATGGTGCCTGCGATCAGGGCGATGAAGTACCCGAGGATGTTGTGCACCGCGAACAGCACGAAGATGCCTCCGTGCGGCGCCCGGACCGCGACGTCCATCGCCATGGACAGACCGCCGGTCACGGCACTGCCGAGCATGATGGCCGGGATCACCCGGAAGGGGTCCGCGGCCGCGAACGGGATCGCGCCCTCGGTGATGAACGAGAGCCCGAGCGCCCACCCGGCCTTGCCGTTCTCGTCCTCGGCCGTGGTGAACAGGTGCGGCCGCAGGACGGTCGCCAGGGCGAGCGCGATCGGCGGGACCATGCCCGCCAGCATGACGGCCGCCATGATCTTCAGCTCCGGGGAGTCGCTGGCTGCGCCGGCCGTGCCGACGCCGGCGGCGGCGAAGCTGTAGGCCACCTTGTTGAGCGGGCCACCCATGTCGAAGGCCATCATCAGGCCGAGGATGACGCCGAGCACGACGGCGCTGCCGCCGTTGAGCGAGTTCAGGCCCTCGGTGAGCTGGTCCATCAACCAGGCGATGGGTCGGCCGAACACGATGATCATCAGCAGGCCGGCGATGATCGAGGTGAAGAGCGGGATCACCATCACCGGCATCAGGCCGCGGGCCCAGGTCGGCACCTTCCAGGTGCTGATCCAGTGCGCGATCACGCCGGCGAGCACGCCGCCGATGATGGCGCCGATGAAGCCGGTCACCGGCAGTGAGACCGGGTTGTCCCCGCCTGACTGGACACCGAAGATGTTGCCGGCCAGGCCGCCCATCACGAAGCCGGGCGCGAGGCCGGGGCGGTCTGCGATCGCGTAGGCGATGTAACCGGCGAGCGCCGGGATGAAGAGCATGAACGCGGTCTTGCCGATCACGAAGAAGAGCGCGCCGATGTAGGCGGCGAGTGCCGAGCCGAACAGCGCGTGGTCCAGCCCCAGTGCGGCCGGGTCGGGGAGGTTGAAGAGCGAGTTGTTGACCGCGATCTCGCCGTACGGACCGACGATCTCGTAGCCGCCGAGCAGGAAGCTCAGTGCGATCAGCAGGCCGCCCGCGGCGACGAACGGGATCATGTACGAGACGCCGGTCATGAGCACACGGCGGGTGCGACCGCCCCAGCTCTCGCCGTCCCCACCGCCGGCTGCGGCCGAGTCGCCGGCGCCGCCGCCGGCACCCTCGACGCGAGGAGCGGCCGGGTCGTCGGCGAGGCGCAGAGCCTCGGCGATCATCGCGTCGCCCTGGTCGATCGGGCGCTTGACGCCCGAGGACAGGAGCGGCTTGCCGGCGAACCGGCCACGGTCCCGGACCCCCACGTCGACGGCGAAGATGACCGCGTCGGCGGCCGCGATCGTCGCGGCCGGGATGGGCGTCGTGCCGGCCGAGCCCTGGGTCTCGACCGTGATGTCGACGCCGGCCTTCTCGGCCGCGGCCTCGAGGGCCTCGGCGGCCATGTAGGTGTGCGCGATGCCGGTCGGGCACGCGGTGACGGCCACCAGGGTGCGCTTCCGCTCCGGAGCGGCAGCAGCGGCCGCGGCTGCAGGTGCGGCGGGCTTCGCGGCGGGCTCGGCGCTGACCACCTCGTTGACCAGGTCGGCGATCTCCTGCGGGGTCTGAGCCGCCCGCAGGGCGTCGGTGAACGTCGCCTTCACCAGCGACCGGGCGAGCTTGGTCAGCAGCTGCAGGTGGGTGTTGGCACCGCCTTCCGGCGCCGCGATCAGGAACACCAGGTCGGCCGGGCCGTCCTTGGCGCCGAAGTCGACCTTCGGCTGGAGTCGGGCGAACGCGAGAGTCGGCTCCTCCACCCCCGCGGTGCGGCAGTGGGGGATGGCGATGCCGCCAGGGAGGCCGGTGCCGGACTTGGACTCGCGGGCGAAGGCGTCCTCGACGAGCTGGTCGGCGCTGGCGGCGCGGCCGGCGCCGTCGACGACCCGGGCGAGCGCCCGGATGACGTCGTGCTTGTCGGAGCCGAGGTCGGCGTCGAGACGCACCAGATCGGCGTTGATGAGATCGGACATGGTCACCCTCCCGGGGTGATGTCGAGGCGGCGCACCGAGACCTGCTCGGGTCGGACCTGGTGGGGTTGCGGGATGGTCGTGCCGGGCAGCCCGGCGGCCGCACTGCCGTAAGCGACGGCGAGCGCGAGTCGTTGGTCGGGGCCCTGAGCACGCAGGTCCCCGAGGAGGTAGCCGAAGAGGCTGGAGTCACCGGCGCCGACCGTGCTGACCACGACCGTCTCCGGGGGAGTGGCGTGCCAGGCACCGTCGGCAGTGACGAGTACGGCGCCCTGCGCACCCAGCGTCGCGAGCACCGTCTCGACGCCTCGGTCGACGAGGGTGGTGGCGGCGCGAGCGGCGGCGACGGGGTCGGACTCGAGGGTGTCGGCGTCCCCGCCCGTGAAGGAGGCCAGCTCCTCGCCGTTCGGCTTCATCAGGTGCGGCGCGGCGACATCGAGTCCGTCGACCAGTGCCCGCAGGGGCGCGTCGGAGGTGTCCACCGCGATCTTGGCGCCGGTGTCGCGCAGGGCGGCGACCAGCTCGGCGTACCACCCCACCGGGGCGCCGGGCGGCAGCGACCCGGCGAGCACCACCCAGGCCGCCTGGCCGGCGCGGCGCTGCAGCGACTCGGTGAGCGCGGTGAGCACCTCGGGGGTGACGGTGGGTCCGGGGCTGTTGAGCTTGGTGGTGGTGCCGTCGGGCTCGCTGATGGTGATGTTGACCCGCAGTGCTCCGCTGGTGGCGACCGGGCGGCAGTCGATGCCGGCCGCGAGCAGCTCGTGCACGAACGGGTCGTCGTCGGGGGCCGGCAGCACCGCGATCGACGGGATGCCGGCAGCCACCGACGCGCGGGAGATGTTGACGCCCTTGCCGCCGGCCTGGGAGATCATCGATTCGGCGCGGATCACGGTGCCGCGCTCGAGCGGACCCGCGAGCGTGACCGTGCGGTCGTGGCTCGGGTTGGCGGTGAGGGTGACGATCATGCGACCACGACCTCGACGCCGGCGCGCACGAGCGAGCGACGGTCGTCGGCGGCGATGCCGTCGTCGGTGACGACGACGTCGATCTCGGACAGCGCGGCGAACCGGACGGACGCCTCGACCCCCAGCTTGCTGGAGTCCACGAGGCAGATGACGCGTCGAGCCGAGGCGACCATGGCCCGCTTGGTGGCGGCCTCCTCGCGGTCCGGCGTGGAGAGGCCGTGGTCGACGGTCAGGCCGTTGGTGCCGACGAAGGCGACGTCGGCGCGCAGCTGACCCAGCGCCGCGACGGTGTCGGCGCCGACGGCCGCCTGGGTCGTCGGGCGCACCCGGCCGGGCAGCACGTGCAGCTCGACCTGGGCGCTGCCGGCGAGTCGGGCGGCGACGGGCACCGCGTGCGTGACGACGATGAGCCGCAGGTCGCGGGGGAGGAGGCTGGCCAGCCGGCTGGTGGTGGACCCGGCGTCGAACAGCACGGTCCCGTTCGAGGGCGGGAGCAGGTCGAGGGCCGCCCGGGCGATCTGGTCCTTCTCGGCGGTGTTGGCCAGGTCGCGCTCCCCGAAGCCCGCCTCGATCACCGCCAGCGCCGAGGCCGGCACGGCGCCGCCGTGGACCCGGCGCAGGAGGCCCATCCGCTCGAGGACCGAGAGGTCGCGGCGGACGGTCTCGGTCGTGACGTCGAACTGGTCCGCGATCGCGTTCACCGACACCCGGCCGCGCTCGGTGACGAGCTGGGCCATCGCCTGCTGCCGTTCCTCGGCATACATCGTCATCGGGTCTTCGCTTCCGTGTCGGATCGGTGGGGTGAATCTGTGTATGTGTTGTTTTACGCCCGAATGTGTTGACTGTCAAGGGGGGTGGCTGGTTGACTTGTGGTCATGGTCACCAGTTCCGCACCTGCCTTCCGGGGCACACCCGTCGTCCCCGGCGTCGCCTTCGGCCCCGCGTCCCTCGTGCGGGCGGAGGTCTCGCCCGAGGCGATCGCCCGCTTCGACGCCTCGTCGTACGCCGAGGACGCTGCTCTCGAGGCGTACGACGACGCCGCCCAGGCCGTCTCCGACGGCTTCGCGCGCAAGGCCGCGAACGCGTCCGGTGCCGCCGCCCAGGTGCTCACCGCGAGCGCCGGCCTGGCGCGGGACAAGGGTCTGCGCAGCGCGGTCCGCAAGCACCTGCGGTCGGGGGAGGACCTGCTGGCCTCCGTCCACGCCGGGGTGGAGCAGTTCGTCACGATCTTCACCGGCATGGGCGGCCTGATGGCCGAGCGGGTGACCGACCTCCACGACATCGAGCGCCGCGTCGTGGCGCACCTCGTGGGTGAGCCGGAGCCGGGCGTCGGCGTGCCCGAGACGCCCTGCGTGCTGGTCGCCGAGGACCTCGCGCCGGCTGACACGGCCGGCCTCGACCCGCGAGTCGTGCTCGCGCTGGTGACCGAGCGCGGTGGCCCGACCAGCCACACCGCGATCATCGCCCGGCAGCTCGGCATCCCCTGCGTGGTGGGCGTGACCGGCGCGATGACGATCGCCGACGGCACCGCCCTCCTCGTGGACGGCGTCGCCGGCACCATCGAGACCGACCCGGACGAGGCGGAGGCTGCCCAGCGGGTCGTCGCCGACGTGGAGGCGCGCGGCGCGCTGGCCTCGTGGGTCGGCCCCGGCGCCACCGCCGACGGCACGCCCGTCAAGATCCTCGCCAACGTCGCCGACGGAGAGTCCGCCCGCGTTGCCGGCACCGCGCCGGTGCAGGGGGTCGGGCTCTTCCGCACCGAGCTGTCGTTCCTCAACCGTCAGGACGAGCCGTCGGTCGAGGAGCAGGCGCAGATCTACGGCGAGGTGCTGACCGCGTTCGGTGACGATCGCTACGTGGTCGTACGCACCCTCGACGCCGGCTCCGACAAGCCGGTGGCTTTCGCCACGCACGAGGGGGAGGAGAACCCCGCCCTCGGCGTACGCGGTCTGCGGCTGTCCTTCGACAACCCGGGCCTGCTCGACCGGCAGCTCGAGGGGATCGCCGCCGCCGCCGAGACGACCGGCACCGAGACCTGGGTGATGGCGCCGATGGTGGCGACGGTGGCCGAGGCGGCCGGGTTCGCCGACAAGGTGCACGCGCTCGGGCTGAAGGCCGGGGTGATGGTCGAGGTGCCCAGCGCGGCCCTGCTGGCCCACCGGATGCTCGAGGTCGTCGACTTCCTCTCGATCGGCACCAACGACCTGACGCAGTACACGATGGCCGCCGACCGGATGGCCACCGACCTCGCACACCTCACCGATCCGTGGCAGCCCGCGGTGCTCCAGCTGATCGCGATCACCGCCGAGGCGGGTCGCCAGGCCGGCAAGCCGGTCGGCGTCTGCGGCGAGGCTGCGGCCGACCCGCTGCTCGCCTGTGTCCTGGTCGGGATGGGGATCTCCTCGCTGTCGATGGCCGCGGCCGCCGTACGCCCCGTCGGTGCGCGGCTGGCGACGGCCACGATGACGGACTGCGAGGACGCCGCGGAGGCGGCCCTCTCGGCGGCCGACCCGACCGCGGCACGCGACGCCGTCCGTGCGCTCCTCGCTCGTTAGATAGGCGGCCGCGGTTCGTCGGTCGGTCGGCGGTGAGTTGGCAACCGTTCTGATGCGCGGGACGGTTGCTCACTCACCGCTTTCGCGGACCTCGATCCGGTCACACCCGCAGCCAGGCGAGGACCGCCCGCACCCTGCGGTGGTCGTCCTCGTCGATGGGCAGGTCGAGCTTGGTGAAGATGCTGTTGATGTGCTTGGCGACGGCCTTCTCCGTGACGTGCAGGTGGACGGCGACCGCCGCGTTCGACCGGCCCTCGGCCATCAGCCCGAGCACCTCCCGCTCGCGCGGGGTCAGGCGCTCGAGCGGCTCCTCGCGCTGCCGGGCCATGACGGTCGCCACGACCTCTGGGTCGAGGACGGTGCCGCCCGCGGCGACGCGTCGTACGCCGTCGACGAACTCCGCGACGTCGGAGACCCGGTCCTTGAGCAGGTAGCCGACCGAGCCGACCCCGCTGGCGAGCAGCTCGCGGGCGTAGAGCTGCTCGACGTACTGCGACAGCACCATCACCGGGAACCCAGGCCGCGCAGCCCGTACGGCGATCGCGGCCCGCAGGCCCTCGTCGGTCTGCGTCGGTGGGAGGCGTACGTCGAGCACGGCCGCCTCGGCCTGCGGATCGAGCAGGGCGGCCGAGAGCGATGCCTCGTTGTCGACCGCGTGCAGGATCGTGAAGCCGTTGCCCTCGAGGAGCTGGATCAGCCCGGCGCGGAGGAGGGCATGGTCTTCGGCGAGGACAAGACGCACGGGACCTCCAGGGTGACGATGGTCGGGCCGCCGGCCGGGCTCGAGACGCTGAGCGTGCCGTCGAAGGCGGCCAGTCGCCGCATGACCCCCAGCATGCCGGTCCCGGCGCCCGGATCGGCGCCGCCACGGCCGTCATCCCCGACGACCGCGCGCAGGACGCCCGACTCGTGGCCGAGGGTGATCCAGCCGTGCCGGGCGCCGGAGTGCTTGCCCACGTTGGCCAGGCACTCGGCGACGCCGAAGTAGACCGCCGACTCGACGGGTGCGGGAGGTCGTCCGGAGATCCCGGACTCGACCGTCACCGGGAGCGCCATGTCCATCGCGAGCGCCGCGACAGCGCCCGCCAGCCCGCGGTCGGCGAGCACCGGCGGGTGGATGCCGCGCACGACGGAGCGCAGGTCGCCGATCGCCCCCGCCGTCGTCGAGCGGGCGTCCTTCACCAGCTGGCGGGCCTGCTCCGGGTCGTCGGAGTCGAAGGCCGCCTCGGCCATCCCGAGGCTCATCGAGAGTGCCACCAGGCGAGCCTGGGCGCCGTCGTGGAGGTCGCGCTCGAGGCGTCGCAGCTCCGCGGCGGTGTGGTCGACCAGCTCGGCCCGCGTCTCGGTCAGCACCTGGACCCGCTGCTCGAGCTTCTCGGTCCGGCTGTAGCAGAGCAGCCACCGGTCGAACTTCGCCCGCGCCTGCATCAGCGGTGGTGTCACGAACCACCAGATGAAGCCGGTGACGATCGCGAGCAGGAGGACCAGCACGATCAGCGAGACCGTGATCCCGACGACCGGTGCGACCAGCAGCCAGGCCAGGTCACGCCAGGTCATCGGGTCGGCGAGCACCGTGCGCGCCTTGCGGAGGAAGCCCCCGTCCGGCAGTGGACGGTACGGCGGGGGCAGGGACACGCCCAGCGTGCGGCCGGCCATCGTCCGGTGCAGGTTCGCGACCCACCGCGTCACCGGGACGACGGCGACGAGGATGCCGATGCCGACCCAGACGACGACGAGCGCGCCGCCCACGACCCACAGGACGAACAGCACGATCAGCAGGATCGAGAGGAAGAGCTGGACCACGGCGTACCCGGTCAGCAGCAGGCGACCTGGTGGCGCGGTCGTAGGAGTGGTGCTCACCGGGCCATCCTCCCCGGCCTGCCCGACCCCGCGCAGTGGTGCAGGCACCACCCTCGTGCGGGTCCCAGCGCCCCTGACGTGCGCCGTCCCTGACCGGAGGCTGGAACCACCCGAGAATTCAACACCGGAATCCCAGGAGAGACGGCCATGGGCAACCCACTGACAGCAGTACCGATGAAGGCGGCGCGCTGGAGCGCCGAGCACCCCTGGAGGGCGATCCTCGGTTGGATCGCCTTCGTCGCCGTGGCGGTCGGGCTCGCCATCGCGATCCCCACCCACGAGGCCACCGATGCCGACTACCGCATCGGCGAGTCCGGTCGCGCGGACGCCATGGTGGCGCAGGCGCACCTCGAGCAGCCCGACACCGAGAACGTCCTGATCACCGCCGCGTCGGGCTCGCTCGACAAGGCGCGGGCCGAGCGGGCGGCCGCCGCCGTGGTTGCCGGCGCGGAGGCCGCGGGCGGCGTCGGCAGCGTCGCCGAGCCGCAGTGGAGCCAGGACCGAGCGGCACTGCTCGTCTCGGTCGAGCTCGCCTCCGGGGCCGACGACGCCGACGCCGTCCAGGCCGTGACCGACCAGGTGCAGCAGGACTTCGCGGACCTCCAGGTCCGCGAGGCCGGCGACATCTCGGTCGACGCAGCCATCAACGACCGGGTCGCCGAGGACCTCGGGTCCGCCGAGACGATCAGCGTGCCCGTGACGCTGCTGCTGATGGCGCTTGCCTTCGGTGCGCTGATCGCGGCGGGCATCCCGGTGCTGCTGGCCGGCACCAGCGTGGCCGCGACGCTGGGCCTGATGTCGGCGCTGTCGCACCTGGTCCCTGCTGACGGGACCGTCTCCAGCATGATCGTGCTGATCGGGATGGCGGTCGGCGTCGACTACTCGCTCTTCTACCTCAAGCGGGCCCGCGAGGAGCGCGCTGCCGGCCGCACCACCCTGGACGCGGTCGAGATCGCCGCGCGTACGTCGGGCCACTCGATCCTGGTGTCAGGTGGTGCGGTGATCGCCTCCATGGCCGGCCTGTTCGTGGTCGGCAACGCGACCTTCAACTCGCTCGCGATCGGCTCCATCATCGTGGTGGCGGTCGCCGTGCTCGGCTCGATCACCGTGCTGCCCGCGCTGCTGGTCAAGTTCGGCCGCTGGGTCGACCGCCCGCGGGTGCCGCTGCTGTGGCGGCTCAACCGCCGCATCGGTCGCGGCGGCATCAGCAGCCGCCTGCTCCGCCCGGTCGTGCGGCATCCCGTGATCGCGCTCGCCCTCTCGGGCATCGTGATCGTCGGCCTCGCGATCCCGGCGCTCGGCATGAAGACGCATGCGGCGACGCTCGACACGCTGCCGGCCTCGATCCCGCAGGTGCAGACCGTCAAGGACATCAGCAAGAGCTTCCCGGCCGACGAGGGTGCCTCGGCGCGCGTCGTGGTCAGGTCGGACGGCGCATCGCCCGCCCAGGTGCGGACCGCCCTCGACAGGCTGACCGTGCAGGCGGTCGACACCGGCGAGTTCGTCGCCTCCGGTCGCGAGGTACAGACCTCGGCGGACGGTACGACGTCGCTGATCACGCTCGGCATGCCGTACGACGAGACCGACCCCCGCGTCGACGACGCCCTCCACCTGCTGCGCGACGACCTGGTGCCGGCCACGTTGGACGGTCTCGGCGAGCACGCCGTGGGTGGTGGCGCCGCGGAGAGCCTGGACTTCGCCGAGCAGCAGGACGGCCGGCTGGTGCTGGTGATCGGCTTCGTGCTCCTGCTGACGATGCTGATCATGGCTGCGACCTTCCGCAGCGTGCCGTTGGCGCTCATCTCGACGGTCCTCAACCTGGCCTCGATCGGCGCGGCGTTCGGTGTGATGACCCTGGTCTTCCAGGACGGCTGGGGGAGCGGGATCCTCGACTTCACGAGTCCCGGGTTCGTCATCGACTGGCTGCCACTCTTCGTCCTCGTGGTGCTGGTCGGGCTGTCGATGGACTACCACGTGTTCGTGCTCAGCCGGATCCGCGAGCACATGAACACCGGCCTCCCGACGCGGCTCGCGGTCGAGCGCGGGATCGCGGACACGGCCGGTGTCGTGACCAGTGCGGCGGCGGTCATGGTGTCGGTGTTCGCGATCTTCGCGACGCTGAGCATGCTCGAGATGAAGATGATGGGTGTCGGGCTCTCGGCCGCCATCCTCCTGGACGCGACCCTGGTCCGGCTGGTGATGCTGCCGGCGATCCTGGTGCTGATGGGCGACCGGGTCTGGTGGCCGTGGAAGCCGAAGCGCCCGCGGGCCGTGGTCGTCGAGGAGTCGGAGCCGGCGTACGCAGAGTCCTACCTGTAGTAAGTAGATGATGTTAATGTTCGAAGCATGGACGCCATGCCGCGGGCGACGACCCGACGCACCCTGCTCCGATCCGCCGCCCTGATCGGCGGAGCCATCGCCACGCAAGCGCTCGCGCCACTCGGCCGGGCGCTTGCCGGCGCTCCGGCCATCCTCAAGCCGCTGCCGGCCGACCAGTTCGTCGACTACGGGACCAACGCCGAGACCCGCTGGAGCTCGGTCGACCCGCGTCGCTACCTGACACCGCAGTCGCGGCTCTTCGTCCGCAACCACACCGTCACGCCGACGATCGACGCGGCGACGTACACGGTCAAGGTCTTCGGCGACGGGCTGCGTACGCCGCGCACCTCCGCCGCACCCATCTCCCTGAGCCTGCGCGACCTGAAGCGGCTGCCGCGGACCACCCTCATCACGACCCACGAGTGCACGGGCAACGGGCGCAGCTTCTTCGCCACCCAGCAGGGCACGCCCGCGTCCGGCACCGCCTGGACCCTCGGCGCGGTGGGCGCCGTGCGCTGGGAGGGCGTCCGGCTGCGCGACCTGCTCCGTCACCTGGGCCTCGACCGCGACGCGGTCTCGGTGCAGGCGACCGGGCTGGACCCGGCGTACGTGAACGGGGGAGTCGACTACGGACAGGTCCGCCGGCCGTTCCCGATCAGCAAGGCTCTGGATGACGCGCTGCTGGCGTGGGGGATGAACGGCGAGCCGCTGCTGCCCGACCACGGCTACCCGCTCCGGCTGGTGCTGCCCGGCTGGGTGGGCATCGGCAGCATCAAGTGGCTCGGCTCGCTCGAGGTCTCGACGACCGAGCTCTCGTCGCCCTGGAACACGAAGTGGTACCGCATCGGCGACGAGGTGCTGACCACGAACCCCGTGCGATCGGCGTGGGAGCTCCCGTGGGGTGCCGAGCTCGCGCGCAGCCGCCGGCTGCGGCTGACTGGCCGCTCGTGGAGCGGGGCCGCGCCCATCCGGCGGGTCGAGGTCAGCGCCGACGGCGGCGTCACCTGGGAGCGGGCCCGCCTCGAGCGTGCCCGCCAGCAGGGGTGGACGCAGTGGAGCTGGACCTGGTCACGTCCGGAGATCGGCTCGCATGAGCTGCTGGCCCGCGCGAGCGACGCCGCCGGGCGCACCCAGCCGTCGGCCACCCCTTTCAACGCCAACGGCTACTTCTTCGACGCGGTCGTCCGGCACCCGGTGACAGTGGTCTAAGCCTCTCTCCCCGAGAGGTTTCGACGCTCGGGGGTTCGGACACCCTGAGGCCATGGGATACGGACTTGGCATCTTCCTGCTTGCGGTGGGGCTCATCCTCGCGCTGGCAGTCACGGACAACCTGGCTAACGTCGACCTCACGCTGGTCGGCTGGATCCTGTGCGCCGCCGGCGCCCTGGTCATCGTCCTCACCGCAGCGACGGCGGCCTCACGCCGTCGCTCGACCGCCGTCACGACGTACTCCGACGGCAGCCAGCAGGTCACCGAGCGCAACGACCCGCCGCCGCCGAGCATCTGAGCGGTCAGCGCCCCTGTACGACGCGCGGGCGCGCCTCCGGGCGGAGCCACCTGAGCAGCCAGCGCATCTGCCGCGGGTTGCCGACCTGGGTGCATCCTGCGGTCGGCGCCCACGGCTTCCCGGGCGTCGACGTGTGGTAGAAGATCCCGCTGCCCTTTCCGGGCACCGGAGGCGGTCCGACCCCCCGGCTCAGCCGGACCCGGTTGAAGTCGAGGACCCAGCCCGACCGCATCGACGCCCGGTCGCCGGAGGTGACGCCCGGGACCTCCACCCAGGTGTTGTAGCTCGCCCCCGCGCCCGCCGAGACGACCGAGGTCGGGTGCCGTCGGCGCCACGGCATCTCTCCTGGGTTGGTCGCGGTGGTCGTGAAGGTCACCTTGATCCGATAAGTGCCGACGGGGGAGCGGCCGTCGCCCTCGCGACGCTTGCCCCATCCCTGGGTGCCGATCGTCGAGCGGAGCTCACGCACCTTGCGCCAGCGGCCGTCGCGCCGCTGCCACGCCTGGGTGACCGTGCACCACACCCGCCGGCAGTGCTTCCGGCTCGACACGGTGCGCACCACTTGGGCGGTCTCGGCCGGCAGCTGACGCGTCCAGGCGGGTCCAGCGGGATGCCTGGCGGGTGCTGCGGCCCGCGCGGGCACGACGGCGCCCAGCGACACCGCGAGCACGAGGGCGACCAGCGCCGATCCGAGGCGGCAGAGCATGCTCAGCATGATCACACGCCCGATTGGGTCCGGTCATCGCTGTCGCGGTAAGGTTCTTCGGTTGCCTACCAGCGACAACTGCCGTCTAACGGCCGCGGAACCACAGTGCCCCGGTGAACAGGCCCGGGCGCGCCGCGCAACGACTGAGCCCGAGAGGGCCGGAGAAGGAGCCCCCATGTCGATCGGTACCGACGCGGAGACCAAGAAGAAGATTGCCGCCGAGTACGCCCTGACCGAGGGCGACACCGGTTCGCCCGAGGTGCAGATCGCTCTGCTGAGCCACCGCATCAGCCACCTCACGGAGCACCTCAAGACCCACAAGCACGACCACCACAGCCGTCGTGGTCTGCTGCTGCTCGTCGGCCGTCGCCGTCGTCTGCTCAACTACCTGCAGAAGACCGAGATCGCCCGTTACCGGTCCATCGTCGAGCGCCTCGGCCTGCGACGCTGACCACCCGAGCTTCGGGGCGGAGCGGCTGCCCCACCCGGGCAGCCGCTTCGTCTGCATTTCGGCCCGACGCCGATAGGCTCGGGAACGCACGACCGAACAACTGAATCCGAGTATCACCCGTAGGAGCCGACCGCCTCGTTCTGGCTCGGTCCTCGGTAGTGGCTCTCAGCATCCGGATGGATCTGCGAGCCTCGATCGAAGACCGGCCGCCGGCGGCGCTCCGTGAACAGAACAGGGAACGACCCTTGACTGAATCCACGTCCAACGAGCCCGTGATCTCCGCCGTCGAGACTGTCCTCGACAACGGCAAGCACGGCCAGCGCACGGTGAAGTTCGAGACCGGGCTCCTCGCCCGGCAGGCCGCCGGAGCGGTGACCGCCTACCTCGACGACGAGACCATGCTGCTGTCGGCCACCACGGCCGGCAAGCACCCCAAGGACCACTTCGACTTCTTCCCCCTCACGATCGACGTCGAGGAGCGGATGTACGCCGCGGGCAAGATCCCCGGCTCCTTCTTCCGGTCCGAGGGTCGGCCCGGCGAGGACGCGATCCTCACCTGCCGCCTGATCGACCGCCCGCTGCGCCCGACCTTCAAGAAGGGTCTGCGCAACGAGGTCCAGGTCGTCATCACCGTGATGGCGCTCGACCCCAACCAGCCGTACGACGTCCTCGCGATCAACGCGGCGTCGCTCTCCACCCAGATCTCCGGTCTGCCGTTCTCCGGCCCGGTCGGCGCCGTGCGCGTCGCCCTGATCGAGGGCCAGTGGGTGGCGTTCCCGACCCACAGCCAGCTCGAGGACGCGGTCTTCGACATGGTGGTCGCGGGTCGCGTCACCGAGACCGGCGACGTCGCGATCATGATGGTCGAGGCCGAGGCCACCGAGCAGACCTGGACCCTCGTCGAGGGCGGTGTGCAGGCCCCGACCGAGGCCGTCGTCGCCGGCGGCCTCGACGCCTCCAAGCCGTTCATCAAGCAGCTGTGCGAGGCCCAGCAGGAGCTGGCCAACGTCGCCGCGAAGCCCGTCCAGGACTTCCCGGTCTTCCTCGACTACGAGGATGACGTCTACGCCGCCGTCGAGTCGGCCTCCTCGGCCGACCTCAGCGTCGCGATGACGATCGTCGACAAGCTCGAGCGCGAGGCCAAGACCGACGAGCTCAAGGCGGCGCTGCTCGAGAAGCTCGCCGGCCAGTTCGAGGGTCGCGAGAAGGAGATCGGCGCGGCGTTCCGCTCGGTCAGCAAGCAGGTCATGCGCGAGCGCGTGCTGCGCGACAAGATCCGCATGGACGGTCGTGGCCTCGCCGACATCCGTCCGCTGCACGCCGAGGTCGGCGTGATCCCGCGCGTGCACGGCTCGGCGCTGTTCGAGCGTGGCGAGACCCAGATCCTGGGCGTCACCACCCTCGACATGCTCAAGATGGAGCAGCAGCTCGACACGCTCTCCCCGGAGAAGCACCGCCGCTACATGCACAAGTACATCTTCCCGCCGTTCTCGACCGGCGAGACCGGCCGCGTCGGCTCCCCGAAGCGCCGCGAGGTCGGCCACGGTGCGCTCGCGCGTCGTGCGCTGCTGCCGGTGCTCCCGGACCGTGAGCAGTTCCCGTACGCCATCCGCCAGCTCTCCGAGGCCATGGGCTCCAACGGCTCGACCTCGATGGGCTCGGTCTGTGCGTCCACGCTGGCGCTCCTGCAGGCCGGTGTGCCGCTCAAGGCCTCCGTCGCCGGCATCGCGATGGGCCTCATCTCCGGCGAGGTCGACGGCGAGACGCAGTACGTCGCGCTCACCGACATCCTCGGTGCCGAGGACGCCTTCGGCGACATGGACTTCAAGGTCGCCGGCACCCGGGAGTTCGTCACCGCGCTCCAGCTCGACACCAAGCTCGACGGCATCCCGGCCGAGGTCCTCGCTGCGGCGCTGAACCAGGCCAAGGACGCCCGGATGACGATCCTCGACGTGATGGCCGAGGCCATCGACGAGCCCGAGGAGATGTCGATCCACGCCCCGCGGATCATCACGATCAAGGTCCCCGTGGACAAGATCGGCGAGGTCATCGGGCCGAAGGGCAAGATCATCAACCAGATCCAGGACGACACCGGCGCCTCGATCTCGATCGAGGACGACGGCACCATCTACATCGGTGCCACCAACGGTGAGTCGGCCCAGGCGGCGAAGGACGCGATCAACCAGATCGCCAACCCGACGATGCCGGAGATCGGCGAGCGCTACCTCGGCACGGTCGTCAAGACGACCAACTTCGGCGCGTTCATCTCGCTGATGCCGGGCAAGGACGGGCTGCTGCACATCAGCAAGCTGCGCGGCCTGGCCGGTGGCAAGCGGGTCGACGCCGTCGAGGACATCGTCTCCGTCGGTCAGAAGATCCAGGTCCAGATCGCCGAGATCGACGACCGCGGCAAGCTGTCGCTCATCCCGGTCGTCGAGGACTCCGAGGCCGCAACCGAGGCTGAGGGCGCGGACGACTCCGAGTGACCAAGGCTTCATCGACGACCCGCCCGAAGGCAGCTTCGGGCGGGTCGCCGCCTTCTCAGACCACGCGCACGCTCGTGACCGAGCGCGACGCCGCCGGGCAGGTGACCTCACTGGTCCGGCGTACGACGCTGCGCAGTGGCCTGCGGATCATCACCGAGCAGCAGGCCGGGGTCCGCTCGGCCGCGATCGGTGTGTGGGTCGGCGTCGGCTCGCGTGACGAGTCGCCGGCCCTGCACGGCTGCTCGCACTTCCTCGAGCACCTGCTCTTCAAGGGCACCCCGGAGCGCTCGGCCCTGGACATCTCGGTGGCCCTCGACGCGGTGGGCGGGGAGTTCAACGCCTTCACGGCGAAGGAGTACACCTGCTTCCACGCCCGGGTCCTCGACGAGGACCTGCCGCTGGCCGTCGACGTGCTGGGCGACATGATCACCAGCTCGACGCTCGCGCCCGAGGACGTCGAGGCCGAGCGCGACGTGATCCTCGACGAGATCGCGATGCACGACGACGACCCCGACGACGTCGTCCACAACCTCTTCGCCGAGCAGGCCTGGGGCGACTCGCCCCTCGGCCGCGGCATCGCCGGCACCGAGGCCTCGATCACGGCCCTCACCCGCGCCCAGGTCCACCGTTTCTACCTGCGTCACTACCGCCCGGCCAACATCGTCGTGGCCGCCGCCGGCAACGTCGACCACCACGCCGTCGTACGCCAGGTCAAGGCGGCCTTCGGCCGCAACGGCTGGCTCGACGTCGAGGAGGCTCCGGTCGCCCCGCGGCACGGCAGCCCGAAGCGGGTCCGGCCCGGGCAGATCGAGGCGACCCGCCCCTTCGAGCAGGTCAACCTGGTCCTGGGCATGGAGGGGCTGCGCCGCGACGACGACCGGCGGTTCGCGCTGGGGGTCCTCAACACGGCGCTCGGCGGCGGCACGTCGAGCCGCCTCTTCCAGGAGGTGCGCGAGCAGCGCGGCCTGGCGTACTCCGTCTTCTCGTTCTCCTCGAGCCACGCCGACTCCGGTCTGGTCGGGGTGTCCGTCGGCTGCCTGCCCAACCGCCTCGACGACGTCCTCACGGTGGTCCGCGAGGAGCTGGCGAAGGTGGCCGCCCACGGCATCACCGCCGAGGAGCTCGCTCGCGGCAAGGGGCAGCTGCGCGGCGGCCTGGTGCTCGGGCTCGAGGACTCGGCGTCCCGGATGTCGCGCATCGGCAAGGCCGAGCTCGTCCACGACGAGCTGCTCGGCATCGACGAGGTGATGCAGCGCATCGACGACGTCACCGTCGAGCAGGTGCGCGACGTCGCCCGTGACGTCTTCGGGCGCCCGGAGATCCTGGCCGTCGTCGGCCCCGCCTGACGCCTCTCAGCGCGGGCCGGCGGCCTCGACCCCGGGGTCAGCGCAGCAGAAGCGCAACGACACCGGCGCAGGCGCAGGCCCAGAGCACGCTGGTGAACGTGCCGATGATGAAGCGCTCGGCCGCGCCGGTGTGTGTGCCGTCCTCCGCGGCCCGCAGCTCGGGGTAGCGTCCCAGCCCCTTGAGGGCGAGCACGACCGCGAGGCCCTCGGGCCAGCCGGCGACCAGCGTGGCGAAGATCGCGACCCGTTCGAGCGCGCCGATCCAGGCCCCGCCGCGCAGCACGTGGCCCGCGCGCTCGAGGGACTCGGTCGGGGGCTCGCGCCGGTCGACGAGGTCGAAGACGAGCGCGGTCAGCGGCCCGCCGCCGGCGATCGCCACGGAGCCGCCGAGCGCGACCAGGAGGGTGGTCACCCACCGCCCGTCGACGGTGACCTGGTCGGGCGCGGCGGCGACGACCGCGGTGGCGGCGAGCGCGACCAGCGTCACCGGCGCCCAGATCCGGCGTCCGGACGTCGTCCAGGCCGCGAGGCTGCACAGCAGCGCGAACCCCAGCAGCACGAGCGTCAGCGCGCCCCAGTTGTCAGCGGACATGCGCATCCTCCTTGACGTGCAGTGACTTCCCGAGCAGGTGCGTCGTGAGCCCGGCGACGAGCTCGTGGGCCCGACGACTCTCGACGATGCCGGCTGCCTGAGCCCGCTGGCTGACCGCCGACTGGCTGATGCCGAGCCGCTCGCCGACGTCGGCGTACGACAGGCCCTCGGCGGCCAGGTCGGCCACCTCCCAGCCGCGGCTCGACCGACGCGCCAGCACGGCGGCCCAGAGCCAGATCGTCGTCTCGAGCGCGCGGGCGGCCGGGTCGTCACCGACCACGCGGGTGTGCCACGGGCTGTTCTTGGACGTGGTCACCGCGGTCCGGGCGTGGAGGTACGCCGTGCCGCGCCCGGCGCGGGCGTGGTCGGGGAGCGGCTCGTCGACCGGGCCGACCCCGATGCCGATGTTCCACTCGTCGGCCCGCAGCAGCCGCTCGACGGTGTCGGCGACCGCGCTGCCGTCGTCGAGCACGCCCTGGAACTCGTCCCCGACCGTGCGCTCGAAGCCGACCCGGGTCGACACGTCGGCCAGCCCGGCGAGCATCTCGGGGATCCGGTCCGGGCCGGTCCGGCTCCCACGCTGGTCCACGGTCAGGACCACGACGGGGGTGGTCATGGCACGAGACTAGTTCAGGTAAAAACCTTATGCAAGGCCAATGAAGGTTATTGCCTTATCGACGGCCGATGATGCCGACGACCGGCGGCGCCTTCTGGTCCACGACCGAGACCCGGAAGCCGCCCTCCTGGAGGGAGGCCGAGGCCTTGCGCACGATGTTGGGCACCAGCTCGGGCCGGTTGGCGTCGAAGAAGAGGTAGACCGCGCCGCCCGGCAGCACCCGCTCGTGCAGCAACGCGACCTCGTCGGCGCAGGAGCGGATCCAGAAGAGGTTGACGTTGAACGCGAAGACCTTGTGCAGCCGCTTCACGGGCACCCGCAACGTCGCCAGGTCGATCTGACGCACCGTCAGTCGGCCGCTCTCCACGAAGCGGGCACTGCGCCGCTTGGTGCGGTCGACGCCGGACTCGGAACGGTCGATCGCGAAGAGCTTGCCGGTCTCCAGCTTCTCGCAGATCAGCTCGGCTCCGTAGCCCGGTCCGCAGCCGATCTCCAGGACGTGGTCCGCCGGCTGAACGTCCATCATGTCGACCGCCCACCGGAGCCGTGGTGGGATCGTCTGCAACGCCATGCCCACAGACTGCCAGACGCTCGGCGCTGAGTCAGGCACCGCCGAGCCGATGAGACCTGGGCGGTAGGTTCTGCTGCGTGAGTGATCAGGCGATCAAGGTAGGAGTGCTGGGCGCGCGAGGCCGGGTCGGCGCCGAGGTGTGCCGAGGGGTCGAGACGGCTGAGGGTCTGGAGCTGGTGGCCGCGGTCGACGCCGGCGACGACATCAGCACGTTGGTGTCCTCGGGTGTCGAGGCCGTCGTCGACTTCACCCATCCCGACGTCGTGATGGCCAACCTCGAGTTCTGCATCGGTCAAGGGATCCATGCGGTCGTCGGCACCACCGGCTTCGACGACGCCCGGCTCGACACGCTGCGCGGCTGGCTCGGCGTCGCACCCTCGGTCGGCGTGCTGATCGCGCCCAACTTCTCCATCGGGGCCATCCTGATGATGCGCTTCGCGGCGGCCGCCGCCCCGTTCTACGAGTCGGTCGAGGTCGTCGAGCTGCACCACCCCGACAAGGCGGACGCACCGTCCGGCACCGCGCGTCGTACGGCGGAGCTGATCGCCGCAGCGCGCCGCGACGCCGGTCTCGGCCCGATCCCCGACGCGACCAGCACGGGGCTCGAGGGCGCCCGGGGCGCCGATGTCGACGGGGTCCGCGTCCACGGGCTGCGGCTGCGCGGCCTGGTCGCGCACCAGGAGGTCCTGTTCGGTGGCCCGGGGGAGACCCTGACGATCCGGCACGACTCGCTGGACCGGGCATCGTTCGTGCCGGGTGTGCTCACCGGCCTGCACGCGATCGCCGACCATCCCGGTCTCACGGTCGGCCTCGAGCACTTCCTCGACCTGGACTAGAGCGCTCAGCACCCTGCGTGGTCATCGGCGAGATCCTGCAGGTTCCTGCATTGCACGAACCTGCGAGTGTCGATCCGTTCCTCGGGTCGTTGAGAGCGACGAGGCTGTAGCAGTGGCAGCAGCCCTCCTCGACGACGAGAAGGTCCTCTCATGCGCACGATCTCGGGAAGTGCCCGGGCAATAAGCCTGAACGCAGCTTGCGAGCTGTTCACCGCGGGCAGCGTTCAGCACAGCGCGGTCGCCACGGCCTGGAGTGCTGTCGGCGTGAGCTGACCCTCTGGGAGACCGCGAGGGGGCCCGCACCGGACAACGGTGCGGGCCTTACCTGTCTCAGACCAGCAGGCGGGCCAGCGCGGCCGCGAGCGCGGACCCGAAGACGACGACCAGGAACGGCGCGCGCGCCAGCAGGAGCAGGACGGCGACGCCGAGGCCGAGCGCTCGGGCGTCGATCACCAGGCTGTGTCCGCGACTGAACACCTGGACCGCGATCAGCGCCGCGAGCAGGGCGACCGGGATCAGGTCGGCGACCCGCTCGACGAGCGGCCGCTCCAGCACCCGGGACGGCACCGAGAGCCCGGCCAGCTTGAGCAGGTAGCAGCCGATGCCCGCCGCGACCACCGCACCCCAGATCATCGCGCCTCGTCCTTCGTGAGTGCGCCCGCGAGCAGTGCCACCGCGGCGGCAGCCAGCACCGGTACGCCGGCGGGCACGATCGGCACCGTCCCGAGGGCGACCGCGGCGGCAGCCACGGCGACCAGCCGGTTGCGGCGACTGCCGAGCCGCGGCCACAGCAGTGCCAGGAACGCTGCGCCGACGGCGGCGTCGAGGCCGTACGTGCGTGGGTCGCCGATGGCGTTGCCCGCGACCGCGCCGGCGAAGGTCGCCAGGTTCCAGAGGATGAAGATCGAGACCCCGGTGGTGAGGAAGCCGAGCCGGGCGGCGGCGGTCGTCTCGCGGGTCACCGACATCGCGGTCGACTCGTCGATGAGCACGTGGGCGCCGAGTGCCCGACGCCAGCCCGTCCAGGCGAGCAGGGGAGCGAGCCGCAGCCCGTACAGCGTGTTGCGGGTGCCGAGCAGCATCGCCGTCAACGCCCCCGAGACGGGCGCCCCGCCCGCCGCGATGACGCCGACGAGGGCGAACTGGCTGGCTCCGGTGAAGACGAAGAACGACAGCGCGCAGGTCTGCGCGACCGACAGGCCGGAGGCGACGGACACGGCGCCGAAGCCGACGCCGTACGCCCCGGTGGCGAGACCGACCCCGAGGCTGTCACGGATGATCGACGACCGCTCGCGGGGCTCGAGCGGGGTGTCGGTCACCCGGGAGAGGCTAGTGGCGGCGCACCCGGGCCGAACGCGGGTGGTGCTGGAACTCGTGGAGCAGCACGTAGTTGAGCGCCAGCCCTGCGAGCAGCCCCCAGCCGATCCCGGCGGCGATGGCAGCCGGGCCGGCCACGAGCTGGGCCAGCCAGGCGCCCGACAGGACGCCGGCGACGAGCGCGGTCAGGATGACGAGGATGCGGTGGAGCTGCGGCAACGGTCCGAACACGACGACCCCCGGATGTGGAGTGGATCTCCATCGTGACCGTCCTTCCCAGGAAATCAATAGCCCTAATCTGTCAGCGCGGTGTGCAAACGGACCTGCTTGACCCGGGTCGTCCCGGCTCCGTCGAGGTCGAGCTCGCGGTGGGCTCCGTCGGCGGCCCAGCCGGCCTCGGTGAGGAACGTCCGGAGGGCATCGTCACCGGCCATCGACCACAGCACGGCCCGCTCGAAGCGGTCGGCGACGAGGGTGTCGACGGCCGCCTGGAGCAGTCGGGAGCCATGGCCCTTGCCGCGCTCCTGCGGGTCGATCGTGATCTCGGAGAGCTCTCCGTCGGCCACCGGGTCGCAGTCCGGGTCGCTGGCCGGCGAGGTGATCGCGAAGCCGACCACCCGGTTGCGCTCGAGCGCCACGAGGACCCGGTTGCGGGCGTCCTGCGGGCGGCTCAACGATGCCTGCCAGGCCGCGGCGGTCGCCTCGACGTCGTCGGGGAGAGCGTCGGCCGGCAGCAGGTCGGCGTACACGTCGTGCCAGGTGCGCACCTGCAGCGCGGCGATCGCCGGAGCGTCGTCGGACCAGGCGATGCGGACCGACACGTCGGCGGTGGGGCTCATGGCGTCATCCTGTCAGGATGCTCGCGATGTTACAGACCTGCGCTGTCGCGAACAGATCATGTAATAGATCTGGTAGCGTGCCGAGCATGTCGGACACCGGTTTTGCGGCGCTGCTCGCCGACGAGGGGCGCGTCGAGCCGCGCGACGAGATGCCGGACGGCTACCGCCGGATGCTGATCCGCCAGATCGCCCAGCACGCGCACTCCGAGATCATCGGGATGCAGCCGGAGGGCAACTGGATCAGCAGGGCGCCGAGCCTGCGCCGCAAGGCGATCCTGATGGCGAAGGTGCAGGACGAGGCGGGTCACGGGCTCTACCTGTACGCCGCGGCCGAGACGCTCGGCGTGGACCGTGCCGACCTGCTCGACCTGCTGCACTCCGGGCGGCAGAAGTACTCCTCGATCTTCAACTACCCGACCCTCACCTGGGCTGACGTCGGCGCGATCGGCTGGCTCGTCGACGGGGCCGCGATCGTCAACCAGGTGCCGCTGTGCCGCTGCTCCTACGGTCCGTACGCCCGCGCGATGGTGCGCGTCTGCAAGGAGGAGTCCTTCCACCAGCGACAGGGCTTCGAGATCCTGCACACGCTCTCGCACGGCTCGCCCGCGCAGCACGCGATGGCGCAGGACGCGGTGGACCGCTACTGGTGGCCGTCGCTGATGATGTTCGGTCCGCCCGACGACGACTCGCCCAACTCCGCGCAGTCGATGGCGTGGGGGATCAAGCGCTTCTCCAACGACGACCTGCGCCAGCGGTTCGTCGACATGACCGTGCCGCAGGCCGAGGCCCTCGGCCTCACGCTGCCCGACCCGGAGATCCGTTGGGACGACGAGCGAGGCCACTACGACTTCGGCGAGATCGACTTCTCCGAGCTCGGCGAGGTGATCGCCGGCAACGGACCGTGCAACCGCGACCGGATGGCACACCGCGTCGACGCTCATGAGGACGGCGCCTGGGTGCGCGACGCGGCGACGGCGTACGAGGCGAAGCGCGCGGCGGGTGCGGCATGAGCGACTGGCCGTTGTGGGAGGTGTTCGTCCGGTCGCGGCGCGGGCTCTCGCACGTGCACGTCGGGTCGTTGCACGCCCCGGACGCGGAGCTGGCCCTGCGCAACGCGCGCGACGTCTACACCCGGCGTCAGGAGGGCGTGTCGCTGTGGGTGGTGCCGTCGACGGAGATCGTCGCGTCCGACCCGGGGGAGCGCGAGGCGTTCTTCGACCCGGCCGACGACAAGATCTACCGGCACCCGACCTTCTACTCGGTGCCTGAAGGCGTCGAGCATCTATGAGCCTCTTCGACTACGTGCTGGGCCTGGCCGACGACGCGCTGATCTCCGCGCAGCGGATGGGCTGGTGGATCAGTCGGGCGCCCGAGCTCGAGGAGGACCTCGCGCTCGCCAACATCGGGCTCGACCAGCTCGGTCAGGCGCGGTCGCTGCTCTCGTACGCCGGCGTCGTCGAGGGGGCCGGCCGGTCCGAGGACGAGCTGGCCTACCTGCGCGACGACCGCGACTTCCGGAACGTGTGGCTGGTCGAGCGCCCGCAGACCGACTTCGGGGTCACGATGGCGCGGCTGCTGGTCTTCTCGACCTGGCAGTGCGAGCTGTACGCCGCGCTCGCGTCGTCGAGCGACGCCACGTTGTCGGCGATCGCCGGCAAGGCGGTCAAGGAGGTGGCCTACCACCGCGACCACGCGCGGCTCTGGACCCTCCGGCTCGGGGACGGCACTGCGGAGTCGCACGAGCGGATGCAAGCCGCGATCGAGGGGGAGTGGCCGCACGTCGAGGAGCTCTTCGCGCCGGTCGACGGCGCGCTCGTGGATCCGCAATCGCTGCGGAGCGCCGTACTCGGTCGGATCGAGGAGGTCGTCGTGGAGGCGACGCTCACCGTCCCGACCGTCTCGCCGGCCATCGGAGGTGGTCGTCGCGGGCTGCACACCGAGCACCTGGGTCACCTGCTCGCCGACATGCAGCACCTCCACCGGTCGCACCCGGGGGTGACGTGGTGAGCGGCGCCTGGAAGATCGCTGCCGACGTCCTGGACCCCGAGCTCCCGGTGGTCACCATCGCCGACCTCGGGATCCTGCGCGACGTCACCGAGGACGACCAGGGTCGGGTGCACGTGCAGATCACGCCGACGTACTCGGGCTGCCCGGCGATGGAGACGATCCGCGAGGACCTCGTCGAGGCGCTGACCACCGCGGGCTACCAGCGCGTCGACGTGGAGTTCGTGCTCGCGCCGGCGTGGACCACGGACTGGATGACCGACGAGGCGAAGGACAAGCTGGCGGCGTACGGCGTCGCGCCTCCCGGGCCGGTCGCGCTGGCGCTCTCGGTGCGCTGCCCGCAGTGCGGTTCGCTCGACACCCGCGAGTCCAGCCGCTTCGGGTCGACCGCCTGCAAGTCCCTGTGGGTGTGCGGGTCCTGTCGTGAGCCGTTCGACCACTTCAAGGCCCACTGAGTGTCGGCCACCTTCCACGCGCTGCGGGTCGCAGCGATCGACGAGCTCACCGACGACGCGGTCGCGCTGACCTTCGAGGTGCCGCCTGCGCTCGCGGCCGACTTCGCCTTCACGCCCGGTCAGCACCTCAACATCCGCGGCGGCGACGACGTACGCCGCTCCTACTCGATCTGCACCGCGCCGTCCTCGGGCCGGCTCCGGATCGGGGTGAAGCGGCTGCCGGGTGGGGCGTTCAGCGAGGGCGTCCTCGGCTCCCTGCAGGTCGGTGACTCGCTCGACGTGATGACGCCCGCCGGTCGGTTCACCACGGCGATCGACGCCGGAGCCAATCGGTCGTACGTCGTGGTCGCGGCCGGCTCGGGCATCACTCCCGTGCTCTCGATCGTGACGGCGATCCTCGAGGGCGAGCACGGGTCGACGGTCACGCTGATCTACGCCAACCGGACGCACCGCAGCGTGATGTTCCTCGACGAGGTCCACGACCTCAAGGACCGCTTCCCCTCGCGGCTGCAGATCGTGCACGTGCTCTCGCGGGAGCCCTCGGACGTCGAGCTGCTCTCCGGGCGCCTCGATGGCGAGCGTCTGCTCGGCATCGTGGGCGCTCTGGTCCCTGCCGCCGCCGAGGCCGACTGGTTCCTCTGCGGTCCGCAGCAGATGCTCGCCGACCTGCGCTCCGCCGTGTCCTCGCTCGGCGTACCCGGCCCGCGCATCCACAGCGAGCTCTTCCATGCCGACCCGGTGCAGCGCGCTCCGGTCGCGTCGTTGGACGGTGCGCCCGAGGGGGCTGCCCGGGTGACGATCCGGTTGGACGGCCGCTCCTCCGAGCTCGACCTCCGCCCCGACGACGTACCCGTCCTCGAGGCCGCCCTCCGGGTCCGCTCCGACCTGCCCTTCGCCTGCAAGGGCGGCGTCTGCGGCACCTGCCGGGCGCGGCTGGTGTCCGGCACGGTCGCGATGGACGCCAACTACGCGCTGGAGCCGGAGGAGATCGAGCGCGGCTATGTGCTGACGTGTCAGTCCCACCCGACCTCGGAGCAGGTCGTGCTCGACTACGACGGGTGAGGGGTGCGGTCGGTTCGGCCGGGCTCCAGACCTACGGTTCGGTGACCATTCAGCGTGGTCGGGCGACCGCGCGGAGACCAGCCACCGACCCGCACCCACCCACCGTCATCAGGCACCGTGGCTAGGCTCGCAGGCATGAAGACTCGGAACCTCGGCAGCAGCGGGCTCAAGATCTCGGAGATCGCGTACGGCAACTGGCTGACCCACGGGTCGCAGGTGGAGGAGGACGCGGCGACGGCGTGCGTACGGCGCGCTCTCGACGAGGGGATCACCACCTTCGACACCGCCGACGCGTATGCCAACACCGCCGCCGAGACCGTCCTCGGTGAGGCGCTGAAGGGAGAGCGGCGCGCGGGGCTGGAGATCTTCACGAAGGTCTACTGGCCGACCGGGCCGAAGCAGCACAACGACCACGGGCTGTCCCGCAAGCACATCCTGGAGTCGATCGACGGTTCGCTGAAGCGGCTGCAGACCGACTACGTCGACCTCTACCAGGCGCACCGCTACGACCACGAGACTCCGCTCGAGGAGACGATGGAGGCGTTCGCCGACGTCGTACGGCAGGGCAAGGCGCTCTACATCGGGGTGAGCGAGTGGCGCGCGGAGGAGATCCGGGCTGCGCACGCGCTCGCGCGGGAGCTGCACATCCCGCTGGTGTCCAACCAGCCGCAGTACTCCATGCTCTGGCGCGTCATCGAGTCCGAGGTGGTGCCGACCAGCGAGGAGCTCGGGATCGGGCAGATCGTGTGGTCACCCATCGCCCAGGGCGTCCTGACAGGCAAGTACCTGCCCGGCCAGCCTGCGCCCGAGGGGAGTCGGGCGACCGACGACAAGGGCGGCGCCGACATGATCAAGCGGTGGTTGCAGGACGACGTCCTCGAGCGCGTCCAGCAGCTCAAGCCGATCGCGGACGAGGCCGGCCTGTCGCTCGCCCAGCTCGCCGTCGCCTGGGTGCTGCAGAACGACAACGTCTCCGCCGCGATCATCGGCGCCAGCCGGCCCGATCAGGTCACGGACAACGCCAAGGCGTCCGGCGTCACCCTCGCCCCGGAGACGCTGACGGCGATCGACGATGTCGTCGGCCCGGTCGTGGAGCGCGATCCCGCGAAGACCCAGTCGCCGGAGCGCCGGGACTTCTGAGCGCTAGCGGTAGTCGTCGGGCAGCTGCTGCCCGATCCGCACCTGCGACTTGGGCAGACGCATGAACTTCATCTGCAGCGCCCGCGTCACGGCGTAGTAGGTCAGGCCCTTCGTCGACTTGCCCGGGAAGCGGGGCGCGAAGGCCCGCTTCAGCCGGAAGCGCAGCAGGAAGAGGTCCATCACGACCACGACGACGGTGCCGAGCAGGATCGTGTTGCCGATCCGCGCCAGCCCGGGGTTGCCGGAGTAGCCGAGGATCATCGTCACCAGCAGCAGCGGGATGACCAGCTCGACGAGCGAGAAGCGGGCGTCCACGAAGTCGCGGACGAACCGTCGCTCGGGACCCTTGTCGCGCGCCGGGTAGTAGCGCTCGTCGCCGTCACGCATCGCCTGCCGGACGGTCTTGCTCGAGTCCGAGCGAGTCGAGCGCTGCGCGGCCGCCTGCTCCTTGCGGGTGCGCGGAGCGCCCTTGGCACGCGCCTTGGCGGCGGCCTCCGCCTCCTTGCGGGTCGGAGTGGGGCGGCCCTTGCCTCCGGCCTTCACGACGACGGTCTCGGGAGCGGAATCTTGCTTGCTGCGACGGAACAACGCTGGACCTTCAGTAGCGGGGACGAAACGTACGGGTCAGACTACCGGCGTCGTCGCCCTCGCTTGCTTTTGCGCCTAGGGTTGAGGCTCAGACCGAACCGTTTCGAGAGGGATCTCCCCAGCATGGGCATTTGGCAGCGCTTCACCCTCATCTTCCGCTCGAAGGCCAACAAGGCTCTCGACCGCGCTGAGGACCCGCGGGAGACCCTCGACTACAGCTACCAGAAGCAGCTCGACCTGCTCGCCAAGGTACGCCGGGGCGTCGCTGACGTCGCGACCAGCCGCAAGCGCGTCGAGCTCCAGATGAACCAGCTCGAGCAGCAGTCGACGAAGCTCCAGGACCAGGCCCAGAAGGCCATCACGGTGGACCGCGAGGACCTCGCCCGCGAGGCGCTGACCCGCAAGTCCGGCCTGGCCACCCAGATCGGTGACCTCAAGAACCAGCTCGTGCAGCTCCAGGCCGAGGAGGAGAAGCTCGTCCTCGCCCAGCAGCGGCTGCAGGCCAAGGTCGAGTCCTTCCGGACCCGCAAGGAGACGATCAAGGCGACGTACACCGCCGCTGAGGCGCAGACCCGGATCAACGAGGCGATGTCGGGCATCGGCGACGAGCTCGGCGACGTGGGCCAGGCGATCCAGCGGGCCGAGGACAAGACCGCGCAGATGCAGGCCCGTGCGGGCGCGATCGACGAGCTGATCGCCTCCGGCGCCCTCGAGGACGTCAGCGCGGTCGGCGGTGGCGACGACATCTCCCGCGAGCTCGACGCGATGAGCTCGAAGGCCGACGTCGAGGCCGAGCTCGCCGCGCTGAAGGGCGGCAGCGCCCCTGCGCCGGCCCAGCTCGAGGCGGCCGAGGACGGCGACGACATCGTCGCGGCCGAGCCGGAGAAGAAGACCGAGGGCGAGCAGGCCTGACCTCCTGCTGACTCCTGGCTGGCGCGCTTGCGCCATCCGGGAGAATGGGTCACATGGCACGCACTCGATTCGTCGGCGACGCCGGGCTCACCGCCCGGATGACCACCGTGATGTTCCTGCTCGGGGCGCTGTTCGTCGGGCTGATCGCGGTGGTCATCGCCGTGATGCCCCTGCAGTACGCGCCGTTCATCGGCGCCATCGGCCTCGGCCTGGTCTGGTTCCAGTGGTACAAGTCCGACACGGTCGCCATGAAGGCGATGGGCGCCCGTGAGGTCAGCCCGGAGCAGTCGCCCGAGCTGCACGGCATGATCGACCGGCTGTGCGCGCTCGCCGACATGCCGAAGCCGCGTGTCGGCATCGCCGACACGAGCCTGCCCAACGCCTTCGCGACCGGCCGCTCGCCGAGCCGGTCGGTCGTGGTCGTCACGACCGGCATCCTGCAGCGACTCGATGCCGAGGAGCTCGAGGGCGTGCTCGCCCACGAGCTCTCCCACGTCGCCCACCGCGACGTGCTCGTGATGACGATCGCCTCGTCGGCCGGCATCATCGCCAGCATGCTCACCCGCGGAGCGCAGTACGGCGCGATCTTCGGCGGCGGCCGTCGCGACAACAACAACAGCGGGCTGCCGGTCTGGCTGGTCGTGCTCGCGGTCAGCCTGATCACCTACGTCATCAGCTTCCTGCTCCTCAAGGTGCTGTCGCGCTACCGGGAGCTCTCCGCCGACCGTGCGGGCGCCTACCTGACCATGAAGCCCGAGGCACTCGCCTCGGCGCTGCAGAAGATCACCGGCGACATCAACACGATCCCGGACCGGGACCTGCGCTCCTCGCAGTCGATGAACGCGTTCTTCATCGCGCCGGCCGCTCGGGGCGTGTCGCTGCGCACCCTCACCTCCACGCACCCGACGCTCGAGCAGCGGCTCGAGCAGCTCGCGAAGATCCGCGCCGAGCTGGACCGCACCGCCTGATGGGGTTCTGGGACGTCATCGCCGGACGCACCCGACCGAAGGCGCCGCAGCTCGACTCGCTCTTCCTGGTCCCGAGCGCCGCGATCACCTTGGAGACGACGCTCGCGCTGAAGCCCACCGGCACCGGTGCCGTCTGCTACCGCGCAGCCACGGGTCAGGCCTTCCGGCAGGTGCAGGCCGACGTGGTCGAGCTGCTCAACGCTGACCCCGAGGCCCCCGACGTGGAGATCTCCCAGGACGAGTTCGGCTTCACCTGGCTGGTGGTGCACGGCGAGCCCACCGACCCGGCCGGGCTGTGCACCGACCTGCACGCGGTCAACACCGCGCTGGAGGACCAGGGTTTCGGCCCCGGGCTGCTGTGCTCCCTGATCCCGTTCGAGGGCACCGACGGTCGCCGGATCGGCCTCGTCTACCTCTACAAGCGCGGCACCTTCTACGCGTTCGCCCCGAAGCCGGGCTCCACCGGCAGGGAGCGCGACAACCTCCTGGAGATCAACCTGCGAGACACCCTCGCCGGCGAGCTCCCCGTCGAGCAGGACCTCGGCCGCTGGCTGGCCGTCTGGGGCGCCCCCGGGCTCTGACCCACAGGTCGCACACAGCCAACCGCCACTCCTGCCACAGCCGGCTCCGCGACAGTCCTCCTGACCGGCCCCTCGGGGCGCGCAGGAAACGTCAAACGTCGAGCTCGTCGTGTACGCCGGGATGCCGCGCGCCGAGCGTCGTCAGCGGCGATCGCCGCGCTCGGCCGGGTCGGCCTGGCCGATCGGATCGAGAACCGCCCGGGTGAGCTGTCCGCGGCCAGCAGCAGCGCGTCGCCGTCGCGCGGCACTGGTCACGGAGCCACGATGATCCTGGCCGACGAGCCCACCGGCAACCTCGACTCGGCTCGACCAAGACGTGCTGAACCTCCTCGACGAGCTGCACGCCAGCGGTCGCACGATCGTGCTGATCACCCACGAGCACGAGGTCGCCGCCCGAGCCGTCCATCGCCTGGTCATCAGCGACGGCCAGATCACCTCCGACGAGCGAGCTGAGGTGACCGCGTGAGCTGGCTCGAGACCTTCCGTGCCGGCGTCGAGGCGGTCCGCGCGCACCGGCTGCGGTCAATCCTCACCATGCTCGGCATCGTCATCGGCATCTCGTCGGTGATCCTCACCGTCGGCCTCGGCCAGGCGCGCAGAACCAGGTCAAGGACCAGATCAGCGCCCTCGGCAGCAACCTGCTGATCGTCTCGCCGGGCAGCAGCACCAGCTCCTCCGGCGTCCGCGGTGGCTTCGGATCTGCGTCGACCCTGACCCTTCAGGACGCTGACCGCGATGGCCGACGAGGACGTCGTACCCGACGCAGCGAAGGTAGCGCCGACCACCACCGGCTCGACCTCCCTCACCGCGGGCGAGACCAACTGGACCTCCTCGGTGGTGGGTACGACGACCTCGTGGCTCGACGTCCGGGCCCGCACCCTCTCCTCCGGCCGGTTCTTCACCGAGCAGGAGGTCGGGCAGGCCGCCGACGTGGTCGTGCTCGGCTCGGACACCGCGAGCGAGCTCTTCTCCTTCGGCAGCCCGGTCGGGCAGACCGTGACCGTCGACGGCACCCCGATGAGCGTCATCGGCGTGCTCGCCGCGTCGGGCTCGTCGTCGACCGGCTCGAGCGAGGACGACCAGGCCGTGATGCCGATCGGTACGCGAAGCAGATCACCGGCGAGAGCGGCTCTTCGGTCTCCACCATCTACGTCGAGGCGAGGTCGGACGACACCCTGCCGCGGCGTACCAGGAGATCGACGCCCTGCTGCTCAACCTGCACTGTGAGCTCGCGAGGCCGACTTCAGCATCTCCACCCAGGACTCGCTCGTGGAGACGGCCAACGCCACCAACCAGACGCTCACCGTGCTCCTCGCGGCATCGCCGCGATCTCGCTGCTCGTCGGGGGGATCGGGGTCATGAACATCATGCTCGTCTCGGTCACCGAGCGGGTCCGCGAGATCGGGCTGCGCAAGGCGCTCGGGCGACGCCGAAGGTGATCCGCCGGCAGTTCCTCGTCGAGGCCTCCGTGCTCGCCTGGCCGGCGGGTCGTCGCGTGCTGGTCGGCACCTTCGCGCCCAGGTGCTGCCACCTCTGATCAACAGCCGTGTCTCTCTCTCCCACCCTCGCGCATACGGAAACGTCAAAGCGTGTTCCAGCCGCTCGCCCGCGTCAACGAGGACGTCGACGGCTCCGGGATCGGCCTCGGGGTCGAATCGGGAGTTCTGAACGCTTGAATCGGGACTTCTGACGCTCGAATCGGGAGTTCTGGCCCGACTCGATGGACGAAACTCCCGACTGGACCGTCACAACTCCCGATTCAACGGTCAGAAGTCCCGACTCAACGAGCCGGGCGGGGGCGGGTCGGTCAGTCCTTGTGGGTCTTGCCCGGGAGGGCGAGCATCCGCTCGAGAGCGACCAGGGCGTCCCGCTCGGTCACGGGGTCGACCTCGATCCGGTTCACCACCTGGCCGGCGACCAGCGACTCCAGCGCCCACACGAAGTGGGGGAGGTCGATCCGGTTCATCGTCGAGCAGTAGCAGACGGTCTTGTCGAGGAAGGTGATCTGCTTGTCCGGGTGGGCGGCCGCGAGCCGCTTGACCAGGTTGAGCTCGGTGCCGATCGCCCAGCTCGAGCCGGCCGGGGCCGCCTCGATGGTGTTGATGATGAACTCGGTCGAACCGACCAGGTCGGCCTTCAGCACGACCTCGTGCTTGCACTCCGGGTGCACCAGGATCTGGACGTCCGGGATGGTGGCGCGCAGCTGGTCGACGACCTCCTCGGAGAAGCGGCCGTGCACGGAGCAGTGGCCCTTCCAGAGGATCATCTTCGCGTCGCGCAGCTCCTCGATGCTCAGGCCGCCGTTGGGACGGTGCGGGTCCCAGACGACGCAGTCGTCGAGGGTGAGGCCCATCTTGAGGACGGCGGTGTTGCGACCCAGGTGCTGGTCGGGGAGGAAGAGGACCTTGGCGTCGGGCTTCTGGTCGTACGCCCACTCGAGCGCCACCTCGGCGTTGCTCGACGTGCAGACGACGCCGCCGTTGCGGCCGCAGAACGCCTTGATGTCGGCGCTGGAGTTCATGTAGGTGACGGGTACGACGGAGTCCGCGACGCCCGCCTCGACCATCGCCTCCCACGCCATCTCCACCTGGGTCAGGCGCGCCATGTCGGCCATCGAGCAGCCGGCCGCGAGGTCGGGCAGGATCACCTGCTGGTCCGGCCCGGTGAGGATGTCGGCCGACTCGGCCATGAAGTGCACGCCGCAGAAGACGATGAACTCGGCGTCCGGGCGCGCCGCCGCGTCGCGCGCGAGCTTGAAGGAGTCACCGGTCACGTCGGCGAACTGGATGACCTCGTCGCGCTGGTAGTGGTGCCCGAGCACGAAGACCCGCTCACCGAGCGCTGCCTTCGCGGCCAGGGCGCGGGCGACCAGGTCGGGGTCGGAGGCCGCGGGCAGGTCGCCGGGGCACTCGACGCCGCGCTCGCTGTTGAGGTCGGTGCCACGTCCGAGGGGCAGCAGCGGGAGGTCGACGGTCGTCATGAGGTCGATCCTATTCGTGGGGCACAGGGCTCAGAGCAGGGCACCATTGTGAACGTACGGCGAGGGCGGTTTCATCCCGCGCAGCGCGAGATAGCCCTCCTGGTGCAGCTCGAGCCGGGCGGCCAGCCCGACGTCGAGCACCCACTGGTTGGCGGCCGTCACGTGGTGGAGCGCCACCTGCTCCGCACCGTCGGCCAGCGCGCCCCACAGCACCCGGGTCGCCGTACGCCGGTTGGAGGCGGCCAGCAGCGCGAGCTGGCCGCGCTCGTTGAGGTAGGCGTAGCCCGACCCGGTCGTCGTGTCGGAGACGAGCAGCCGCCAGGTGCGCAGCATCAGCTCGTGGTCGGGGCCGTGCCCGGCGCCGCGGGCGGCGCGGTCGAGGGAGTCCATCAGGTCGATGTCGGAGGCCGAGCCCTCGCGGACCTTCTCGACGACCGGCAGCGTCGAGCGGTCGAGGGTGCCGGTGAGGTGCATCTGCGGGTGCAGGTCGAAGCCCGCCTGGCGGTAGACCCGCGCGGCCGTCGGGTCGGCCGACGCCGAGAGCATCCCGCGGGTGCACGCGCGACCGTGATTCATCGCCGCGGCCAGCAGCGGCTTGCCGATGCCCTGACCCTGGCGGCCCGGCACCACGGCGTACGTCGCCAGGCACCACAGCGTCTCGCGCCGGTAGGACGTGGCCATCCCGACCACGCCGGTCTCGTCCGCGGCGACCCAGCAGCCCCCCGGGTCGGTGCGCAGGAGGTGGAGCGTCCGCTCGAGCCAGATCTCGCGGTGCGGGTCCGAGCGCCGCTCCGGCGCCGGCCCGGAGACGCGCTGCATCCGGGTGTCGAGATCGAAGAAACCGTCGTCGCTCACGCGCTCGGCGTCGGGGACGTCGGCGGGCGTCATCGGGCGGATCGTCAGGGCTGCCACACCGTCGACCCTAGGGAGTCGGCAAGGATGGGCGCATGCGAGTTCTGGTGGCCCCCGACAAGTTCGCCGGCACGCTCACCGCGGTCGAGGCGGCGCAGGCGATCGCGGAGGGCTGGCGCCGTCGGGCGCCCGACGACGAGCTCGACCTGGCCCCGATGGCCGACGGCGGTCCCGGCTTCGTCGACGTGCTGCACGAGGCCCTCGGAGGCGAGCTGCTCGCCGTGACCGTGCGCGGCCCGCACGGCGAGCCCACGCCGGCCACGCTGCTGCTGCACCACCACACGGCGTACGTCGAGACCGCGCAGGCCTGCGGGCTGCACCTGACCGGTGGCCCAGGAGATCTCGGTCGTGGCGCGGAGACGGCCACGACGTACGGCGTGGGCGAGCTGGTCAACGCCGCGATCGACGCCGGGGCGACCCGCGTCGTGCTGGGGCTCGGCGGCAGCGGCACGAACGACGGGGGAGCGGGTCTGCTCGCGGCCCTCGGGGCCACGGCCGACCGGCCCCTGGACGCCGGCGTCGCCGGTCTGTCGGGGATCACGCACGTCGAGCTGCCGGCCTTCGACATCGAGCTGATCGCCGCCAGCGACGTCGACAACCCGCTGACCGGGCTGTTCGGCGCGACCAAGGTCTTCGGTCCGCAGAAGGGCATCCCGGAGGAGCGGTTGCCGGTCGTCGACGGCTGGCTCGAGGAGCTGGCGGTCGCGACCGATCGTCGGGTCTCGCTGCACGAGGGTGCGGGCGCCGCGGGTGGGCTCGGCTTCGCCGTGCTCCTGCTCGGCGGCACCCGGGAGCCGGGCATCGCCCTGGTCGCTGACGCCCTCCGGCTCGCCGAGCGGGCCCGGGCCGCAGACCTGGTGATCACCGGTGAGGGGGCCTTCGACTACTCCAGTCGCGGCGGCAAGGTGCCGTACGGCGTCGCCGAGATCGCCGGCGAGGCGCTGCGACCGTGCGTGGTGCTGGCTGGCCAGGTGCACGTCGGATCGCGGGAGATGCGAGCGCTGGGCGTCGAGTCGGCGTACTCGCTCGTGGAGGCGGCGGGGGAGGAGCGCGCCTTCGCGGATCCCGCCGGCGCCCTGGCAGACCTCGCCGAGCGGATCGCGCGCACCTGGTCGCGCGAGTCCCGTCGTCGCGGAGCTTCATGATGTCGCCGATCGAGACCACTCCGACCCCGGGGAGCCGCTGGATGTGGAGGTTGTCGAGGCTGCGCCCGGCGCCGTACACCAGGACGTCCTGGGGTCGCTTGCGGCCAAGGATGTCGACGGCCATCTTGGCCATCTGGAACTCGCGTCCCGGGCGCTCCTCGGTCCCCATCCGGTCGGTGACCCGGGGCAGCTGCTCGATCGAGGTCTTGCCGCGGTAGCCGTCGGCCGAGAGTTCGTCGATGGCCACGTGGCCGCAGCGTCTGCAGTGGTGCATGGTCTTGCGTAGAGAGGCGTCCCCGACGAACTTGAGCTCCTGGGTCCGGACCTGGGGCGAGTGGCAGATCACGCAGCAGGCGTCCGGCGCCGGTCCGGGCGGCCCGGGGGCGGGTCGCGGGGCTGGTCCCGGGGTCGGTACCGAGCCTGCGTCGACCTTGCGGGCAGCGCGCACAAGCGCTCCGGCCAGCGCCTGTCGGGGCCCGTGCGGCTTCGGTCTCGGGCTGCCAGTCTCGAACATGCGGCCAACCTACTGTCGGACGTGGGGAATAACCGCTCGTGTGCGACCATTGGAGCCAGTAACAGACTTCTGTCGACCCTGGGAGAACGCACATGACCGAGCAGGTCGAGACCACCACTGAGCGCCGCACCGACCAGATCAACCTGAGCGACGTCGCGGCCGGCAAGGTGAAGAGCCTTCTCGAGCAGGAGGGTCGTGACGACCTGGCCCTGCGCATCTCGGTGCAGCCGGGCGGCTGCTCGGGCCTTCGCTACCAGCTCTTCTTCGACGAGCGCACCCTCGACGGCGACGTCGTCACCGACTTCGACGGCGTGTCCGTCGTCGTCGACCGGATGAGCGTCCCCTACCTCAACGGTGCGCAGATCGACTTCGTCGACTCGATCGAGAAGCAGGGCTTCACGATCGACAACCCGAACGCCACCGGCTCCTGCGCCTGCGGCGACTCGTTCCACTGATCAACCTGCGCTGACAGATCAGCCCCGGACCGACTGGTCCGGGGCTGTTCTCATTTCGGGCTGTTCGTCGGCCCACGGGCGCTCGACCACCGTGGGTGAGTCCGCGGGCGCGACCTCACTCCCCGTAGATCGCCCGAGCCAGCCGGGTCGCAGCAGCCGGGATCTCGATCTCGGCACGCTTGGCCTGCTCCTGCGAGAGCCGGCCGGCGGCTGCGGTGAGCGGGCCGGTCAGGGCCGCCTGGACCGCGCGGCAGTCGGCGTTCATCTCGGCGGGCGTCGCGAGGTCGTCGTACGCAAGGCGGGGGGTGCTCATGCTTCGACGCTAGGGCCTACCGATTAGTACGAGTAGCAGTACCGCTCGGTAGTCTCCCGTGTCATGTCGCTGCTGATCGCCGGATCCATCGCCACTGACCATCTGATGAGCTTCCAGGGCAAGTTCGCCGACTCCCTGGTGGTCGAGCAGCTGGACAAGATCTCGCTCTCCTTCCTCGTCGACGACCTGGAGATCCGCCGCGGCGGCGTCGCCGCCAACATGTGCTTCGGCCTCGGTCAGCTCGGCCTGCGACCCGTGCTCGTCGGTGCCGCCGGCGAGGACTTCGCCGACTACCGCTCCTGGCTCGAGCGCCACGGCGTCGACTGCTCCCATGTGCGCATCTCCGACACCCGGCACACCGCCCGGTTCGTGTGCACCACCGACCCGACCGGAGCGCAGATCGCGTCGTTCTACCCCGGCGCCATGAGCGAGGCTCGGCTGATCGAGCTCGGCCCCGTGGTCGACCGCGTCGGCCAGCCTGACTACGTGCTGATCGGCGCCGACGACCCCGACGGGATGCTGCGCCACACCGACGAGTGCCGCCAGCGCGGCTACCCCTTCATCGCCGACCCCAGCCAGCAGCTCGCCTTCAGCGACGGTGAGCTGATCCGCAAGCTGATCGACGGCGCCGCGATCCTCTTCTCCAACGAGTACGAGTCGCACATGATCGAGCAGAAGACCGGCTGGTCGGCCGCCGACGTCCTCGACCGGGTCGCGGTGCAGGTCACCACGCTCGGCAAGGACGGCGTGCGCGTCGAGCGCAAGGGTGAGCCGACCATCGAGCTGCCGGCGGCCACCGGCGTCAACGCGGTCGAGCCGACCGGCGTCGGCGACGCGTTCCGCTCCGGCTACCTGGCCGCGCTGACCTGGGGCCTGGGCCTCGAGCGAGCCGCCCAGGTCGGCTGCGTGCTCGCGGCGTACGTCGTGGAGACGGTCGGCACCCAGGAGTACTCCTTCACGGCCGCGCAGTTCCTGGCGCGGGTCGAGCTCTCCTACGGCGCCGAGGCCGCGGCCGAGGTGCAGCCGCACCTCAAGACCATCACGTGACCCGACGTACGACGTAGCGCGGCGACCCGTCGTCGGCCAGGTCCTCGCCGACGTACTCCTGCCCGCGCATCCGGCACCACGCCGGCACGTCGGTGCGCGCCGCCACGTCGGTCGCGACGACGGCGATCAGCCCACCGATCGGCACCTCGGCGTACCTCTTCCCGAGCTCGATGATCGGCAGCGGGCAGAGCATCCCGCGGCAGTCCAGCTCGAGCTCGACCTTCATCGGGGTGCTCACAGCCCCACCTGAGCGCGGATGTCTCGCACGACCTCGGGCAGCACGGCGAGGAAGCCGTCGACGTCCTCGGCGGTGGTGTCGCGGGTGAGCGAGACCCGGACGTTGCCGTGGGTGAGCACTCCCATCGCTTCGAGGACCCGGCTCGGGGTGAGCGTCGACGCGGTGCAGGCCGAGCCGCTCGCCACGCCGTACCCGCGCCGGTCGAGCTCGGTCACCAGTGCCTCACCGTCGACGTAGAGGCACGAGAAGGTGACCAGGTGGGGGAGCCGGTCGATCGGGTCGCCGACGACCTCGGTGTCCGGGATCTGCGCGGCCGCGACCCGGATCCGGTCGACCAGCGCGAGCTGGCGGGCGTTGACCTCGTCGCGCTCGCTCACCACGGCGCGCAGGGCCGCGGCGGCGGCGAGGGCGGCCGGCACGTTCTCGAACCCGCTGGCGCGCTCGTCGATGCGGTCGTCACCGGGGAAGGGGTTGACCCAGCGGGCGCCCTTGCGGACCACCAGCACGCCGACGCCGGCCGGGCCGCCCCACTTGTGCGCGGAGCCGGCCAGCGCGGACCAGCCGTCGGGGAGCGGGAGGCGTCCCATCGAGGCGCACGCGTCGACGAAGAGGGGCGCCTCGATCCGAGCGGCAGCCTCGGCGACGGGCTGGACGGTCCCGACCTCGTGGTTGGCGCTCTGCACGGCCACGACCCCGACGCCCGCGACCTCCAGGCGATCGAGATCGACCCGGCCGCTCCGGTCGACCGCGAGCTCGACGGCAGCGCCGGCCCAGGTCGCGGCGTGCACCACGGCCGAGTGCTCGACGGCGGTGTGCGCGACCGTCGTACCGCCACGCCGCAGGCCGAGCAGACCCCGGTGCACGGCGTCCGTACCCGAAGGGGTGAAGGTGACCTCGTCGGGGCGCACGCCCAGACACTCCGCCATCACCGCACGGGCGTTGTCGAGCAGCAGTCGGGCGTCGCGGCCGGGGCCGTGAAGTCGTCGCGGGTCTGCGTATCCGCGGTCGTACGCCGCCAGCAGGGTCTCGCGCGCTGCCGGGTGCAACGGCTCGCCGGATGCCGAGTCCAGGTAGGCCGCGGCTTTTCTCACACGCGCAACCTACCGGCACCCCCGCGGCTCATCTGGGGTGCGATTCGGATAGTGTTCGACCTATCCGTGATCGTTGAGAGAGAGGCTCGTTCGTGGGTCTGCAACTCCCCCGTCGCAAGGCCGGGAAGCCGGTGACCGTGCAGCGCATGGCCGCCGTCGCTGCCATGGGTGTTGGTGTGCTGGTGCTGGCCGGTTGCTCGGCCGGGACCGACAACGAGTGGGAGCGGTTCGGGATGCCCGACCCGGCGTCGGAGCAGGGTGTGCGCACCCTCAGCCTCTGGCAGGGCGCGTGGATCGCTGCGCTCATCACGGGCGTCATCGTGTGGGGCCTGATCTTCTACGCGATCTGGCGCTTCCGCCGCCGCAACGACAACGAGATCCCGGTGCAGACGCGCTACAACCTGCCGCTCGAGATCTTCTACACGATCGCTCCGGTGATCATGGTCATCGTGTTCTTCGCGAAGACCGTGGAGACCCAGAACTACGTGCTCGACGAGGACCGCAGCCCGCCGGAGAACACGATCGAGGTCGTCGGCCAGCAGTGGTCGTGGACCTTCAACTACGGCGTCGGCGAGATGGACAGCGCGGCCAACGAGGACGCGACCGACGACAACTTCCCGTACTCGTCCTACGTCCACGACTCCGGCACCGGCTCGCAGATCCCCGACCTCTACCTGCCGATCGGCGTCACCACGCGCTTCAACCTGCACTCGCCCGACGTGATCCACGACTTCGGCGTTCCTGCCTTCCTGATGAAGATGGACGTCATCCCCGGTCGCGTGAACCACTACGTCATCAAGCCGACGAGGCTCGGCGACTACAAGGGCAAGTGCTACGAGCTCTGCGGGGTCTACCACTCGCGGATGCTCTTCAACGTCCACGTCGTGAGCATGGAGGACTACAAAGCGCACCTCCAGGAGCTCGAGGACGCAGGCGCGACCTCGGAGCTGCCGCTGCTCGGCGGCGAGAACGCCTACACCCAGGCCGGCCTTGCCGGTGACGAGTCCGAGGAGGGGGCGGAGTGACCGCCACGTCCGCACAACCCAGCAGCGCCGTCGCGGCACCGCGCAAGCCGCTCGGCCAGATGCTGGCCACGATCATGACGACGACCGATCACAAGCTGATCGGCAAGCTCTACCTCGGCACGTCGTTCGCCTGGTTCATGGTCGGCGGCCTGATGGCCATGCTGATCCGCTCCGAGCTGGCCTACCCGGGCATGCAGATCGTCAACGACGAGCTCTACAACCAGCTCTTCACGATGCACGGCACGATCATGCTGCTGCTCTTCGCGACGCCGCTCTTCTTCGGCTTCGGCAACGTGATCATGCCGCTGCAGATCGGCTCGCCCGACGTCGCGTTCCCGCGGCTCAACATGTTCAGCTACTGGCTGTTCCTCTTCGGCGGACTGATCGCCGCCTCCGGCTTCCTGACCCCGCAGGGTGCGGCCGACTTCGGCTGGTTCGCCTACACGCCGCTGTCGGACGCCGTGCGGTCCCCGGGCGTCGGCGGTGACCTGTGGATCATGGGTCTGTGGATGGCCGGTCTCGGCACCATCCTCGGCGCCGTCAACTTCATCACCACGATCATCTGCATGCGCGCGCCTGGCATGACGATGTTCCGGATGCCGATCTTCGTCTGGAACACCCTGGTCACCAGCCTCCTGGTGCTCATCGCGTTCCCGGTGCTCGCCGGGGCGCTGCTCTCGCTCGAGGCCGATCGACAGCTCGGCGCCCACGTCTTCGACACCGCCCACGGCGGCGCGATCCTGTGGCAGCACCTGTTCTGGTTCTTCGGGCACCCCGAGGTCTACATCATCGCGCTGCCGTTCTTCGGCATCATCACCGAGATCCTGCCGGTCTTCAGCCGCAAGCCGATCTTCGGGTACGTCGGCCTGGTCGGCGCCACCCTCGGCATCGCGATCCTGTCCGTGGCCGTGTGGGCCCACCACATGTTCGTGACCGGCGCGGTCGACCTGCCGTTCTTCTCCGGCATGACCTTCCTGATCGCCATCCCGACAGGCGTGAAGTTCTTCAACTGGATCGGCACCATGTGGGGCGGGTCCATATCCTTCGACACGCCCATGCTGTGGTCGATCGGCTTCCTCACGACCTTCCTCTTCGGTGGTCTGACCGGCATCATCCTGGCCAGCCCGCCGCTGGACTTCCACGTGAGCGACTCCTACTTCGTGGTGGCGCACTTCCACTACGTCGTCTTCGGCACGGTGGTGTTCGCGATGTTCGCGGGCTTCTACTTCTGGTGGCCGAAGATGACCGGGCGGATGCTCGACGAGCGCCTCGGCAAGCTGCACTTCTGGCTGCTCTTCGTCGGCTTCCACCTGACCTTCCTGGTCCAGCACTGGGTCGGCGTCGAGGGCATGCCGCGGCGCTACGCCGACTACCTGCCCGACGACGGCTTCACGACGCTCAACCAGATCTCGACGATCGGCGCCTTCCTGCTGGGTGCCTCGACGTTGCCGTTCCTCTACAACGTCTACGTCTCCCGCCGTTCGCCGCTGGTCAACGTCGACGACCCGTGGGGCTGGGGCCGCTCGCTCGAGTGGGCGACCAGCTGCCCGCCGCCGCGCCACAACTTCGTCACGATCCCGCGGATCCGCTCGGAGTCGCCGGCCTTCGACCTGCACCACCCCGAGGTGGCGGCGATCGAGCTGGACGAAAACGAGGCCGCGCGTGACGGCGGCGCTGCCGACGCACCCGACATGGAGGGTCGCGAGGAGATGCTGCGCGACCGCACCAACGACCCGGAGGACAACGCCTGATGAAGTCCGAGGCCTGGATCTTCGGCATCTGCACGATCTTCTTCGTGCTGGTGAGCCCGGCGTACTGGTTCATCACCGGTGACTGGACGGGCACCTCAGCCCTGACCATGACGACCCTGCTGTCGGCGATGGTGACGGCGTACCTCGGCGTGCACGCGGCCAGGATGGACGCGCGCCCCGAGGACCGCAAGGACGGCGAGATCGCCGACGGCGCCGGTGAGCTGGGCTTCTTCCCGCCGTACTCGTGGTGGCCGCTGTGGTGCGCGCTGACTCTCTCGGTGTGCGTGTTCGGCATCGCCGCGGGTGCGTGGTGGCTCTTCATCATCGGCGTGCTCGTCGGGGCGATGGCGCTGATCGGCTGGATCTTCGAGTACTACCGAGGCGTGCACGCTCACTGAGCCTGTCGAATCGGCTGCGTTGGTCCCGGCCGTTACGCTGGAACTGACCGAACGCACGTCTTCACGGGGGAGTTCCAGCATGTCCGACCGAGGCCTCCGCCCGGTGGCGGCGACCGCGGCCCTGATCCTTGCCGGGTTCGCGCTGACCGCCTGCGACACCGACGACGTCCCGGGTGCCTCCGCGATCACGGGCGACTCGAGCGACGCGCCCAGCGCGCCGGCCACTCCGACAGCGACGCCCGTCAAGATCACCGCCAACGTCCAGCGTGGCGCCACCGACGTGCCCGTCGACACCGCGCTCACACTCACCGCCGCCGACGGCACGATCAGCGCCGTGGAGGTCTCCTCGGCCGAGGGCTCCGTCCCCGGCACGGTCGCCGCTGGTGGCACCAGCTGGCGGGCGACCGGCCGGCTCGAGCCGGGCACGTCGTACGTCGTGAAGACGACCGCGGTGCGTGAGGACGGCAAGCAGGTCGTGCGCTCCAGCCGGTTCACGACCCAGGACCTGAGCCTCGCGCAGCAGACCTACGCCTCCGTCGCACCACTGGCCGACGAGACGGTCGGGGTCGGCATGCCGGTCATCGTCACCTTCGACGTGCCGGTCACCGACCGGGCGGCCTTCGAGAAGCACATGACGGTCACCGCCAAGCCGGCCCAGCAGGGTGCCTGGCACTGGCTCAGCGACACCGAGGCGCACTGGCGCCCGAAGACCTACTGGCAGGCCGGCACCGACGTCCACGTCGACATCGACGTCAACAGCGTCCCGGCCGGCAACGGCATCTACGGCCAGGAGAGCCGCCAGCTCGACTTCCACGTCGGCGAAGCGCACGTCTACAAGGTCAGCGCCAAGACCCACCAGATGAAGGTCCTCAGCAACGGCAAGCTGATCAAGACGATCCCGATCACCACCGGCAAGGCCGGGTTCACCACTCGCTCCGGGGTGAAGGTCATCATCGAGAAGTTCTCGACCAAGCGGATGAACTCCGAGACCGTCGGCATCACCGGCTCCGAGGCCTACGACCTCGACGACGTGAAGTGGGCGATGCGGCTGACCTACTCGGGTGAGTTCATCCACGGCGCTCCGTGGTCCGTCGGCTCGCAGGGCTACGCCAACGTCTCGCACGGCTGCACCGGCATGAGCGACGCCAACGCCAAGTGGCTCTACGACATGAGCCGTCGCGGTGACGTCGTCGAGTACACCGGCACCGACCGCCCGATGACCTTCGACAACGGGTACGGCGACTGGAACGAGTCCTTCGCGAAGTTCCAGCAGGGCTCCGCGCTCTCCTGAGCCCGGAGTGACCCAGGTGTGAGCCGCGCTGGCGGCGAGCCTCGTAGCCGCCTTCCTGGGGCGTGGTGGGTGGTTTCGAGGCTCAGGCCTGGCGGCCTTCGCACCTCAACCACCGTGTGGTCTGTGGTCCGGTGGTTGAGGTGTGAGCCGCGCACCTCGACCACCGGGTCCTGGACACCACCCCGCCGACGTAGGAACGCACGAAGGCCGCCCGACTCCGGGGGAGTGGGGCGGCCTTCGTACGTCGTGGGTCAGTGGTTGCGCAGCGACTCGTCCTCGACCAGGTGGTGGCCGTCGAACTGGTGGCCATCGGCCGCGTGGCCCTCGGTCGACTCCTGGAGCTCGTGCTCGTGCTCGGAGTGGTGGTGACCCTCCTCGAGCTCGGCGAGCGTCGGCTTCTGGAGGTTGTCGGCCCACCACAGCTTGCGGACCCGGTACTGCAGTCCGGCCAGACGACCTGTGCCGGGGGCGGGGATGCCGTTGGCGTCCTCGCCCTCGGGGCCGCCGTTGACGTGCGGGTCGCGCTCGCGGGCCGTGAGCGTGTAGGCCTGCGACTCCGGGAGCGGCAGGTGCCGCTCGGTGTAGCCACCCTCGGCCGAGCGCATGATGATGCCGGTCTCGTAGCCGTGCAGCAGGTTGTCGTTGTCCTTGCGCTGCAGCGAGATGCACCAACGTCGAGTGATGAGGAACGCGATCACCGGGCCCACGAACACGGCGAACCGCAGGAAGTACGTGATCTGGTTGATCGACAGGTGCAGCTTGATCGCGATGATGTCGTTGCCGCCGGCGATCCAGAAGAGGCCGTACATCGTCATCAGGGCGACCATCAGGGCCGTCCGGGTCGGGGCGTTGCGCGGGCGCTCCAGCAGGTGGTGCTCGCGCTTGTCCCCGGTGATCCACGCGTCGATGAACGGCAGCATCATCACGATCGCGAACATCAGCAGGGGCAGCACCAGGATCGGCAGCATGACGTTCCAGCTGATCGTGTAGCCCCAGATGTGCGACTCGATGCCCGGCATGATGCGCAGAGCGCCGTCGGGCCAGCCCATGTACCAGTCAGGCTGAGAGCCTGCGGTCACCTTGGACGGGTCGTACGGCCCGTACTTCCACACCGGGTTGATCGACAGCAGGCCACCGAGCAGCGCAGTCACGCCGAACACGATGAAGAAGAAGCCACCGGCCTTGGCGGCGTACACCGGGAGCATCGGGTAGCCCACGACGTTCTTCTCGGTGCGGCCGGGACCAGGCCACTGCGTGTGCTTGTGGTAGACGAGCAGCAGCATGTGGGCGGCGATCAGCGCGAGCAGCAGGCCCGGGATCAGCAGCACGTGGATCGTGTAGAGGCGCGGGATGATCGACTCACCCGGGAACTCGCCCCCGAAGAGGAAGAACGACATGTAGCTGCCGACGACCGGGCTGGCCTTGATGAACCCGTCCGCGGCGCGGACGCCGGTGCCGGAGAGCAGGTCGTCGGGCAGCGAGTAGCCCGTGAAGCCCTCGAGGGTGCCGAGGAGCAGCAGCAGCGAGCCGATGACCCAGTTGAGCTCACGCGGCTTGCGGTAGGCGCCCGTGAAGAACACCCGGAGCAGGTGGATCATCATCGAGGCGATGAAGAGCATCGCCGACCAGTGGTGCATCTGGCGCATCAAGAGTCCACCACGGACGTCGAACGAGATGCGCAGGGTCGAGGCGAAGGCCTCGGACATGTGGACGCCACGCAGCTGCTCGTAGGTGCCGTTGTACTGGACCTCGCCCATGCTCGGCGTGAACCACAGGGTCAGGAAGACGCCGGTGAGGAGCAGGACGACGAAGCTCCACAGCGCGATCTCGCCGAGCATGAAGGACCAGTGGTCCGGGAAGACCTTGCGCAGGTTCTTCTTGGCCATCCCGGCCAGGCCGAGCCGCTCGTCCGCCCAGGTCGCGGCGGCGGCCGCCTTGCTCGGCTTCTTGGCCGTGGCAGCGCTCGTCGCGTTGCTGGTGGCTACCTTGCTGGTGTCCATGATCAGCCACGCTCCCAGTAGCTAGGTCCTACGGGTTCGTCGAAGTCGTCCTGTGCCACAAGGTACCCCTCACCGTCAACCGCGAGCGCGAGCTGGGGGAGCGGGCGGGCGGCCGGCCCGAAGATCACCTTGGCGGAGTCGGCCAGGTCGAAGGTCGACTGGTGACAGGGGCAGAGCAGGTGGTGCGTGGTCCGCTCGTAGAGCGAGATCGGGCAGCCGACGTGGGTGCAGATCTTGGAGTAGCACTGGATCCCGTCGACCGACCAGTTCTCCCGACCCGGGCCGGGCGTGATCTCGCTGGGCAGCATGCGCACGAGCACGACGGCGCCCTTGGACTTGGCCACCTGCAGGGCGACGCCCTCGAGCGGCTCGCCGTCCTCCCCGCCGTTGAAGAGCGCCTCGGGCTCGGCGTTCACGAGGTCACCGAGCTCGAGGTCGGCGGGCCGGATGGGGGTGCCGACCACGTCGCGCACGACGCGCATGCCCTTCGTCCAGACCGTGTGCTCGAGACCGGAGCCGATGAACGGCGGGTTCTTGACGACCTGGGCGTTGGTCGGGCCGAGGTCACGCAGGAAGACGACGGCGGGCAGGCCCAGCAGGCCCACGGCGCCGAGCAGCGAGTTGCGCACCAGCGGACGACGGCCGATGCCGGACTCCTCGAGGCCGTCGGAGAGCGCCTGGACCGTGGCAGCGCGGTCCTCGTCGGAGGACGCGGCGGGGTGGCGGTACTCGACGATCTCGGCGTCGGCCATCAGCTTGCGGGCCCACTGGATGATGCCGATGCCGATGAAGAGCAGAGCGCCGGCCAGGCAGAGTCCGAAGGCGAGGTTCTGCGCCCCGAGACCACCGATGGTGTCGTCGGCGTCGATCGTGAAGTACGAGACCAGCAGCAGGACGGTGCAGACCGCCGACAGCGTGAAGAGGGTGGCGACCTGGCGCTCGGCGCGCTTCTCCGCCTTGGGATCGACGTCCGTCGGGCGCCAGTGGTGCTCCGGCAGACCCGGATTGGCGTAGAGGTCGTCGCGCGCGGGGAGGTTGTCGTCCACCGGCTCGTCGTGGGCCTGGTTCAACGGTGGGGTGCTCATGAGGCGTCCACCTTCTTCTTCGTCGTCCGGGTGGTGTGGGCTGCGATCCAGACCGCGGCGCCCACGAGCAGGCCGATGCCGAGCAGCCAGGCCGCCATGCCCTCGGGCACCGGGCCGAGGCCACCGAGGCCGAAGCCGCCGTAGTTGGGCATCTCACGCAGCGAGTAGAGGTAGGCGATCACGTCGCGCTTCTCGTCGGGGGAGAGGTTGCCGTTGCTGAAGTTCGGCATGTTCTGGGGGCCGGTCAGCATCGCCTCGTAGATGTGCCGGGCGCTGGTCTCGCTCAGGTTGGGGGCGTAGCCGCCGCGGGGCATCGCTCCGCCGGATCCCTGGAAGTTGTGGCAGGCGGTGCAGTTGGTGAGGAAGATCTGGCCACCGTTGGCGATCGCCTTCTCGCGCTCGGCGTCGGAGAGACCCTCGATGCTGTAGTCGCTCTCGTCCGGGATCGCCGGGCCGGGGCCCAGCGAGGCGACGTACGCCGCGAGCGCCGCGGTCTCCTCGTCGGTGAAGGACTTGGGCTTGCTCGGCACCTGGGCGCCGGGCTGCACCATCGGCATCCGGCCGGTGCCGACCTGGAAGTCGACGGCGGCTGCGCCGACGCCGATCAGCGGCGGGCCGATCTGGTTGCCGTCCTCGGTGCGGACGCCCTCGCCGTTCTGGCCGTGGCAGAAGGAGCAGCTGACCAGGAACAGTTCACGGCCCTGGGCGACCTGATCGGCGCTGGAGACCGTCTCGTCGGCCTGCGCCGTGGAGTTGACGACGGCGGTGAAGATGCCACCGGTGAGCAGGAGCCCCGCGATGATGACGAGCATGCCCGCGAGCGGGCCGCGGCGGTGCCGCGAGAGTCGACCCGCCGAGCGGTTCAGAAGTCGCACATCAAGTCCTTCGGTTTCTGTGTCCGGTTCGGTTGCCGCGGGGCGCTACTGGACGAGATAGATCGTGGCGAAGAGGCCGATCCACACGACGTCGACGAAGTGCCAGTAGTACGACACGACGATGGCGCTCACAGCCTGCTCGTGGGTGAACTTCTTGGCGACCAGGGTGCGGCCGAGGACGAAGAGGAACGCGATCAGGCCGCCCAGCACGTGAATACCGTGGAAGCCGGTGGTGAGGTAGAACATCGTGCCGTAGGCCGAGTCCTGGATGGTCAGGCCTTCCTTGACGAGAGCGGCGTACTCGGTGGCCTGACCGCCGATGAAGATCGCGCCCATGATGTAGGTGAGGACGAACCACTCACGCAGACCCCAGCCCTTGACCTGGAAGACCGACCCCGTGCGACCGACCTGGCCGCGCTCGGCGGCGAAGACGCCGAGCTGACAGGTCAGCGAGGACAGCACCAGGATCGTGGTGTTGACCGCGGCGAACGGCACGTTGAGCAGCGCCGTGTTCTCGGCCCACAGATCGGGGCTCACGGCCCGGATCGTGAAGTACGACGCGAACAGCGCCGCGAAGAACATCAGCTCGCTGGAGAGCCAGATGATCGTGCCGACCGAGACCATGCTCGGACGGTCATGATGCCCGTGCAGACGGGAGGCTGGGATCGCTGTTGCTGTCGCCACCAGAGCATTATGTCGTGACCTGAGGGGGAGGGCACCCCGACCCCCTGCGTTTCGCCGTCATAAAGTTCACATCGTGCTCATCCCCGCGGTCGTGACCGCCCTCGACAGCGAGGCCGACCTGCCCCGATTCACCTTCGAGACCGTGCTGACCGGGTGGTCGCTGCAACCCGTGGCGTTCGTCCTGACAGTCTGGGTCGCCGGCCTCTACATCTGGGGAGTCGTGACGCTGCACCGGCGCGGTGACCGGTGGCCGGTCGGTCGCACCATCGCCTTCGTGCCGGTCGGGATGGGCTTCTTCTACTTCGCGACCGCGTCGGGCCTCGGCACGTACGACGACACGCTGATCAGCGTCCACATGGTCCAGCACATGATCCTCTCGATGCTGGTGCCGATGTCGCTCGCGCTCGGCGCTCCGGTGACCCTGGCGCTGCGGACCCTGCCGGCCGGGCCCCGCCGCTGGCTGCTGGTGGTGCTGCACTCGCGGGTGGCGAAGGTGCTCACCTTCCCGCCGCTGACCTTCCTGCTCTACGTCATCTCGCCCTGGGCGCTCTACTTCTCCGGCTGGTACCCGGCCACCCTGGACTCGACGTACCTCCACGAGATGATGCACCTCCACCTGGTCGCGGTGGGCTGCCTCTTCTTCTGGCCGATCCTCGGCATCGACCCGCTTCCCGGGCGGGTCGGCTACCCGTTCCGGATGCTGCTGGTCGTCCTCACGCTGCCCTTCCACGCCTTCCTGGGCGTCACGATCATGGCGGAGGAGGACATCATCGGCGGGTCGCACTACGCCGACCTGCACGACGGCCCGATGGGGGCCTGGCTGCCCGCGCCGATCGACGACCAGCACCTCGCCGGCGGGATCCTGTGGGGCTCGGGCGACCTGATCGCGCTGGTGCTCTTCGGGGTGCTGTTCGTGCAGTGGGTGCGCCAGTCGATGCAGGAGGCGAAGCGCGAGGACCGGCGCCTCGACCTGCTCGAGGCCCGCGAACGTGCCGCAACCGCCCGTGCCACCGACGGCGACCGGTAGCATCGCCGCCGTGAGCGACTCGACCTCCCCGACGGCCCCCCTGAAGGTGCTCGTCTACAGCGACGACGTGAACACCCGCCAGCAGGTCATCCTGGCCCTCGGCCGCAGGCCGCACCCCGACCTGCCCGAGCTGGAGTACGTCGAGGTGGCCACCGAGCCGGTCGTCATCCAGAACATGGACGCCGGCCACATCGACCTGGCGATCCTCGACGGCGAGGCCGTGCCCGCGGGTGGCATGGGCATCGCCAAGCAGCTCAAGGACGAGATCTACCAGTGCCCCCCGGTGGTCGTGCTGACCGGTCGGCCGCAGGACGCCTGGCTGGCCACCTGGTCGCGGGCCGAGGCCGCCGTACCGCACCCGCTGGACCCGATCCAGCTCGCCGAGACCGTCGTCTCGCTGCTGCGCTCGCGCGTCCCTGCCAGCACGTGAGCTGGCCCGAGGTCCTCGGCGCGCTGGTCGCCGGCACCGATCTCGACGCGGACCAGACCGCGTGGGCGATGCGCGAGCTGCTGTCCGGTGAGGCCACCCCGGCGCAGATCGCGGGCTTCGCCGTCGCCCTGCGCGCCAAGGGCGAGACCATCGACGAGGTCCTCGGCCTCGTCGAGGCGATGTACGCCGTCGCCACGCCGCTCTCGATCCCCGGCCGTCTGCTCGACATCGTCGGCACCGGCGGCGACCGCTCGATGTCGGTCAACATCTCCACGATGGCCGCGATCGTGGCCGCCGGCGCGGGCGCCAAGGTCGTCAAGCACGGCAACCGCTCGGCGTCCTCGAAGTCGGGCTCCGCAGACGTGCTCGAGCAGCTCGGCATCCGCCTCGACCTGACCCCCGAGCGGGTGGCCGCGGTCGCCGAGGAGGCCGGCATCACCTTCTGCTTCGCCGCGACCTTCCACCCGGCGATGCGGCACGCCGCCGTCGCCCGGCGCGAGCTCGGCATCGGCACCACCTTCAACCTGCTCGGCCCGCTGACCAACCCGGCTCGTGCCGGCGCTCAGGCGATCGGCTGCGCCGACCCGCGCCAGGCCCCGGTGATGGCTGGCGTCTTCGCCGGCCGCGGCGTGGACGCCTGGGTCTTCCGCGGCGACGACGGCCTCGACGAGCTGACCACGACCACCACCTCGAAGGTCTGGCGGGTGCACGAGGGCCAGGTCACCGAGAGCGTCGTCGACCCCTCGTCGCTCGGCCTGCCGCCCGGGACCACCGAGGCGCTGCGCGGTGGCGACGCCGCGCACAACGCGGACGTCGTACGACGGCTCCTGGCCGGTGAGACCGGCGCCGTGCGCGACGCCGTACTGCTCAACGCGGCGGCCGCGCTCGCCGTACACGACGCACCGGGGGAGGACCCCCAGTCCGCCCTCACGGCCGGGCTCGTGAAGGCGACCGAGTCGGTCGACTCAGGCTCGGCGCAGGCCGCGCTCGAGCGCTGGGTCGCCGCCTCCGCTCGCTGAGCCGTCCGGCGTCAGCCGACCCGGAACCGCACCTTGCGCGGTGCCGAGGCGTTGATCTGGCTCGAGCCGAGGTAGCGCACGACGAGCGTGTGCTTGCCCTTGCGCAGCTTGGGGAGCCGGATGCTGACGCGTCCGCGAGCGGTGCTGCTCAGGGTCTTCGTGACCAGCGTGCGCCGGCCCTCGACCACGGTGATCCTCCCGGTCGGCGTCAGCCCGACGACGGTGACCGTGACCGCTACGGTGCCGCGCTTGCCGGTCTTGACCCGCGCAGCCGTCGCAGCGACCACGGAGCCCTGCTTGGGCACCGTCCGCGTGGCACTGCTGCGGGCGCCCGGGGCGTACCCGGTCAGCGAGCCGGTCACCCGGGAGCTGAGCCGGTGCCCGGCGTCTGCTCCCACGATGCGGTACGTCGACCGCGTCGCGCCGGTGATCGCTCGTCCGTCGCGCAGCCACTGGTAGGAGAAGCGGGGAGTGCCGGGCCAGGTCCCGGCCGTGGTCGCGACCGTCTGGCCGTACCTGAACGTGCCGCTCAGGACGGGCGGAGAGGTGGCCACGAGCGGGACGCCCGGGGTGACCGTCGATCGCGTTGCTGGTCGACGTCCCGGGCAGGTAGCCCGGACCGGGTGCCGGTGGCGCGAACGCTCACGGATGCGCGGGTAGTCGGCCGTCGTCAGTTCGTAGACGTTGCCGGTCGCGCCCGTGATGGTGCGGCCGTCCCGGAGCCACTGGTAGGTCGTGGTGACGTCGGGCATGTCCCAGACCGGCGGCACGACGGTCAGCGCCGTACCCACCCCGCCGCTGCCGCTGATGCCGACCGGCGTCGTGGCGACCGGGGCTTGTCGTGGACCGCGAACGTGCGCCAGGCCGAGGACCCGATGGCCTGCTCCGTTGGAGTCGAGAGAGGTGACCCGCCACTCCCAGCTGCCGCCGGCGATCGCCTTGGTCGGCGCCCAGGCGGTGGCGGCGGTGGTCACGGTCTCCGTGATGTCCGAGGCGCCGCTCTTGCGCCGCTCGAAGCGGTAGGTGGTCGCGGTCGGCTCGGCCTCCCAGGTGAAGAGCGAGTCCGAGGGAGGAGTGTCGGCACCATCGGCCGGGCTGGTCAGCACCGGCGCCGGGCCCGTCACGGTGAACGGCCGCAGTGGGCTCCACCCGCCCTTGCGGCTGCTGGCGTCGACCCGACGGATCCGCCAGGTGTACGGCGTGCTGGCGGCTGCGAGAGGGGAGATGGGTGCGTAGACGACCTGTTGCGAGTTCGTCGACAGGACGAGGTTGCCGCTGTTGCCGAGACGGTCGTCGTTCTTGTAGATCTCGACGTCGTAGCTCTTGGCGAAGTTCGAGCGGCTGCCAGCCGCAGCGGGACGTCGCCGGGCACGGTCGCACCGTCGGCAGGAGTGGTGGCCTGCGGCGTCGGGCGAGGACTTCAGGAACGACCCGTTGGTGCTCCAGGCCAGCTTGTTGCCCGAGCCGTCGAGCGCCTGGACCCGCCAGTAGATCGGGCCTTCCGGGTAGGTCGTCGCCGCCGAGGTGTAGGTCGGTCTGGTCGACCTCGGCCTCCTCCAGGAGCGGGGCCTGGAAGTTGGGCTCGGTGTCCACCTGCACGACGTACGTGCGTGCCTCGGTGCGCGCCCGGCGTGGCGAGCGAGGTGTCGCCGGTGCCGGCTGCCTGCTCGGTGGCCAGGAAGTCGCGCCAGGTCCAGCGTGACGTCGTCGCTGACCGTCGCGCCGGTCGCGGGGGACAGGAGCTCGACCTGGTTGCTGAGCTTGTTGAAGGCGTGGTCGGCGTGCTGCAGCGGCGCGCAGAGGGTGGACGTCACGCAGGGGACCACCTCCCAGTAGTACGCAGAGCCCGCCTGGCTGTCCGGCAGGGCCTTCGGGCTGGCCCACATGGAGTCGTAGACCGTGACCGGGAAGTAGCCGCTCACCGGGTTCGTCATCTCGCTGTCCCGGGCGATGTAGAGCTTGTAGAGCCCGACCGGGGAGGTCGGCGTCCACGAGAGCACCGGGGTCTGCCGCAGGTTCTGGCACTCGGACGGCAGGCGTCGCGGCGCAGAAGTCGGCGGTCGTCCCGGCGCCGCCGGTGATCGTGTTGCCGGTGATCGCGGCGCGGTAGCCCGTCGTGGTCGGCAGCTGGCGGATGGAGAAGGTGCCGGTGCCGGCCCGCGAGGCGACGCGCAGCGACCCGTCGTACGCCTCGACGTACCACTCGTACGTGCCGGGGACGACGTACGTCGTCCCGCGGTCTTCGCCGGCCGGGTACTCGAAGTCGTCGGTGAGCGCGGACCAGCCGACCGTGTCCGTCCGGCGGATCCAGACCTGGTAGTTGTCGGCCCCCGACGACGGGGCTCCAGCGCAGCGTCGGGAATCGGTCGTACGTGCCGCCGTCGGCTGACGGGGACGGCCCCGGTGGCCGTCGGCGCCGGGGCGTCGACCACGACGAACCGGCGCTGGCTGTCGGGGAGGAAGGAGGCGCCGACCTTGCCCTTGCCGTCGACCGTCTGGACCTGCCACCGGTACGAGCCGGCGTCGAGGAGGCCTCGTGGCGTGAAGCTGGTCGCGGCCGTGCGTCGACGAGACGGTGGCTCCCGTGGCGAGGCTGACGATGCTGACCTTGTAGTTGGCCGCGAGGGCGACCGGCTCCCACTTCAGCGTGGGCACGACGACCTGGGCCCCGGCTGCGGGGCGACGAGCACGACCTGCTCGGGCATGTAGACGAACCGGCGTACCGAAGCGGTGATCACGTCGGAGACCACGTCGCTGTCGCCGTCGACGGCGAGGACGCGCCAGTAGTAGGTGCCGGCCGCAGACGGGTGCGCAGGCCGAGCCGAGGGCGGCGAAGGTGGTGTGCGGTCGTCTCGCAGGACGCGAAGCTCGGCGAAGCTGGCGCTGGTGCGCGACCTGCACGCGGTACTCGCTCGCCAGCGTGACCGGCGTCCACTGGAAGTAGAACGGGTCGCCGACGGTGGCGTCGTTGCCGGGGTACTCGAGTGCGGGCTGCTCGCGGCCAGTTGCGGCGGAACTTCCAGATCGAGACCGCCGTCCAGTCGCGCTTGTTGCCCGCGGCGTCGAGCGGCCGCACCCGCCAGTAGTACTGGTCGTTGTCGAGGGTCTCCGGCGGCGACCAGCGGGTGCTGCGGACACCGTTGATGGCGGTGGTGACGGTCAGGAAGTTGACGTCGGTGCTGACCTGGACGTCGTACGACGTGGCGCCGGGCACCGGCGTCCAGTCCAGCACCACTTCCTCGATGTTCTGGTTGATGTCGTCGACCGGCGCGACGAGGCCGGGCTTGTCCAGCCCGATGACCCGGTAGGAGCGCGGCTCGGACCACTCGGTGGTGAAGCCGGTGGCGATCAGGCCGCGGACGCGCCAGTAGTACGTGTCCGGCAGCTGCAGCGTCGAGAGGACGAGCGAGGTGCCCTTGGTGGTGGTCGTCTTGATCCGCGTCGGGTCGGTGAAGTTGACGTCCGGGCTGATGTCGACCGTGTAGCTGCTCACTCCGGCCACCGGCTCCCAGGCGAGCACCGGCGGCTGCTCGGGCTGCGCGAGCTCGACCCCGTCGGCCGGGCCGGTGACGGCCGGCGCGGCGACGCTGGAGCGGGTGAAGGTGGCAGTGGTCCAGTCGCTGGTGCCACCCGACGACCGTGCACGCACCCGCCACCACAGCTCGCCGCCGGGCAGCTGCCCGGTCGGGGTCGCCTGGTGGTTGACCGTCCCGCTCGTCGACCACAGGGTCGAGGAGAAGGCCGACGTCACAGCGACCTGGACGTCGTACGTCGTGCCGCTCGGACCGCGGTCCCAGGTCAGCACCGGGAGGCCGGAGACACTCTCGCTCCCGGCCGGGGAGAGCCCGCTCGGTGATTCAGGCACCGCAGCCGTGGCCGACGGGGTCTGGCCGAACAGGCCAAGGACGAGCAGGCAGGTCGCGATGGCCGCGACAATCCTGGCGTGCACTCCACGAGCGGGCACGGACGTACCTCCAGTTTTCACCGATCGACGGTCGACCGAGCGTAGGAGGAGGTTGCTGGTGCGACGGCGCACCGGGACCAAGATGGCCCCTGCGCGCCAAAGGGTCTGACCGTTTGGCCGACCCCTTCCTCAGTCGAGGCCGAGCGAGAACGCGGACTCGAGGTCGTGGCGCGAGTAGGCCCGGAACGCGATGTGCGTCTCGGTCGCCTGGACGCCGGTGACCTTGTTGAGCTTGTCGGCCACCACGGAGGCGACGTCGTCGTGGTCGCGCACCCGGACCAGCGCGATCAGGTCGATCTGGCCGGTCACCGAGTAGACCTCGCTGATCCCCTCGATCGCGGCGATCGCCTCGGCGACCTCGGGGATGCGGGCGACGTCGGCCTTCACGAAGACGATGGCGGTGATCACGCGCCGACCTTAGCGCGCAGGTTGGTGCACCGTCGTGAGCCCGCGGCGGTCGTCGAACGGCACCAGCGACAGCCGGGACTGGTTGACGGCGTCGTGCACGGCGAGGTGCCGGGTCGCACCGGCGACCGGGCAGGTCCACTCGCCGTCGACGTCGACGAGGCGGATCCCGGGGGACTCCAGCCAGCGCAGGATCTTCTCGGACTCCTCGGCGGTCGCAGCGGGCACCGGGCCGGGACCGGTCCGCACCGTCTCGGCCGACAGACCCAGGCCGGCGACGTACGCCGTGGCATCGGAGCCAGGCGGGATCACACCGGCGGCGGCCAACCGCCCGTGGCGGACGACGTGGACCTCCCACCGCCCGGCGTCGTTGCGACGGGTCGCCACGATCTCGGGGCAGCGGGTGAGCGCCGACAGCCGCTGGGTGCGCGCGGCGGCGCGGACGAAGGCGGCCAACCGGTCGCGGTGGTTGCCGGCCTCCTCGAACCGCTCGTCGCCGGCGAGCACGGCCATCTTGGCGTTGATCGCCTCGACGACCTCGTCGGGTCGACGCAGCAGGGTGTCGCGCAGCTGTCGCACGACCACGGCGTAGGTCGCCTCGTCGACGCTGCCGTCGCAGGGCGACAGGCACCGACCCATCTCGGCCAGCACACACGGGCTGCGGCCGGCGCCGGGCACCCGGGGCATCCGGTCGGAGCACTGGCGGATCGGGAAGGTGTCGTGGAGTGCGGCCAGGCACTTCTCGGCGGTCTTCTTCGACGAGAACGGCCCCAGGTAGTCGGCGTCGTCGTCGAGCACCCGTCGCACCAGCGACAACCGTGGCCACGGCTCGCGGGTCAGCTTCACGAAGTGGACCCGTTCGGGGAAGCGGGAGCGCCGGTTGTAGCGGGGCTTGTGCTCGGCGATCAGGCGCAGCTCGCGGACCTCGGCCTCGAGCGGAGTCGCGCACTCGATGCCGTCGACGACGCTGGCGATCCCGACCATCTCGCCCATCCGCGACCGGGTCTCGGAGGCGGTGAAGTAGGAGCGGACCCGGGTGCGCAGGTCGCGCGAGGTGCCGACGTACAGGACCCGCGCCCTGTCGTCGCGGAAGAGATAGACGCCGGGGGCGTGGGGAAGACCCTCGGCGAGGTGCCGCTTCTTGCGCTGGGCGGTCGTGACCCGCGACGAGAACGTCTGCAGCTCCTCGAGCGTCATCACCCCGACGCCGCCGAGCCGCTCCATCAACCCGTGCAGCACGTCGACGGTGGCGCGGGCGTCGTCGAGTGCGCGGTGGTTGGGCGTGGTCGTGGAGTTGAAGAGCTTGGCGAGCGAGGACAGCTTGCAGTTGGGTGCGTCGTCGCGGGTGATCACCCGGCGCGCCAGCTTGGCCGTGTCGAGCACCTCGAAGGCCGGCCAGGCGCGGCCCTGCTGCTCGGCGAAGTAGCGCAGGAAGCCCACGTCGAAGGGGGCGTTGTGGGCGACCAGCACACATCCGGCAGCGAACTCGAGGAACGCCGGCAGCGCCGACTCGATCGGCGGTGCGCCGGAGACCATGCCGTTGGTGATGCCGGTGAGGACGGCGATGAACGCCGGGATGTCGGTCCGCGGGTTGACCAGCGTCTGGAACTCGCCGAGCACCTCGCCGCCGCGCACCTTGACCGCGCCGATCTCGGTGATCATCGATCCGCCCTCGGCCGAGCCGCCGGTCGTCTCGAGGTCGACGACGCAGAAGGTCAGGTCCCGCAGGGGGCGGCCCAGCTCGTCGAAGCTCCGCTGCACCTCCCAACTGTTCACGTCCTCGACGCTAGAGGCGGCCACCGACAATCGGGCGGCGCCGCGCGGTGCCCGGTCGTAGGGTGGGCTCGACCACCGAGGTGGGGGAGGAGGTTGCGATGGCCACGACGATCCCGGACGACGGGCATCGCTGGCGGTGCGCCGGCTGCGGCAACCTCACCCGCTTCGACGTGACGCGCACCCGCCGTACGACGGAGTTCTGGCACTTCGACCTCGCCGGCGAGCACCAGGTGGAGGAGACCCAGCTGCGGACCGAGTCGGTCGAGCAGGTGACCTGCCGCTGGTGCGGTAGGTCCGACGCCATCGAGGTGGTGGCCCGGTTCGAGACTGCCGGCGCCGATCCCGAGGCGAGCTGACGGAGCAGGCATGTCCACCCCCGAGCCTCCCGTGCTGGCCGGGCTCCCCGAGCCGGTCCGCACCCGCATCGTCGCCCAGGTCGCCGATGTCCTGCCCGACGTGCCGACGCTGCCGCCCGCCGTACGACGGGTGGCCGCGTTCGCACCCGCGCGCCGGGCCCGCCTCGGGGCGAGCGCCATCGCCGAGGCGGTGGCCGACGACGAGGTGCGCGAGCGGGTCGGCGTCCAGGTCGCGGCGCGACCCGAGCCCGACGACGCCGACGACGTCGCGGTGGTCGCCCGAGCCTGGCTCACCCGCCCTGAGGGGTGGGCAGAGGCCGTCGCAGTGCGCCTCGCTCGGATCGAGCAGGCGGCTGCCGCCGGAGACGGTCGGGACCGGGAGCTCGAGCGCCTGCGCAAGAGGCTGGCCGATGCCGAGCAGTCGGTGCGCGAGCTGCGCGCCGATCAGCAGGCCCGGGAGGAGGCCCTGCGGGTCGAGCACCAGGCCGAGCACGCGACCCTGCGGCGACGTCTGGGCGAAGCGCGGGCCGCGGAACGGGAGAGCGCCGCTCGTGCAGACCGCGCGGAGCGCGAGCAGACCCGGGCCAGCGCCGAGGCAGCGTCCCGGATCGCGGCGCTCGAGAAGGAGAACCGGCAGCTGCGTGCCCAGGTCGAGCGGCACGATGCCGACCACGTGCAGGCTCGTCGCGATGCCCGCTCGGAACGGGACGAGGCGACCCTCCGGGCCCGGCTGCTGCTGGAGACCGTGATCGATGCAGCGACCGGTTTGCGGCGCGAGCTCGCGCTCCCCGCCGTCGAGGGGGCTCCGGCCGATCGTGTGGAGGCCGACGTGGCCGCGAGCGGCGTCCGGACCCCGAGCTCGGCCGGGGCGCTCGGTGCCTCGGATCCGGGGTTGCTGGAGCAGTACCTCGCGATGCCGCGGGTCCGACTGATCGTCGACGGCTACAACGTCAGCAAGCGGGCGTGGCCGAGCTCGTCGTTGGAGGCCCAGCGCAACCGACTGGTCGGGGGACTGGCGGGCATCGTGGCCCGCACGGGCGCCGAGACGACGGTCGTCTTCGACGCTGCCGAGACCGACCACCGGCCTCCCGTCGTCGCCCCGCGCGGCGTACGCGTCCTCTACAGCCCACGTGGCGTGATCGCCGACGACGTCATCCGCGACCTGGTCGCCGTGGAGCCCACCGGCCGGGTCGTGCTGGTCGTCACCGCAGATCGCGAGATCGCCGTCGACGTGACCCGCGACGGTGCGCGCGTGGTCGACCCCGACGCCCTGCTCCACCTCATCGCCCGCTGACCGGACGCGCTCTCCGGAGCACTGTCGGTGGTCCCTGTCACCGTTCCTGACATGAGCACCAGAATCGACTGCGACACCTGCGAGGTGCGCGGCCTGCACTGCCACGACTGCGTGGTCACCGTCCTGCTCGGACCGCCCCCCGAGCTCACCTTCGACGACGACGAGCAGCGGGCACTCGACGTCCTGGCTCAGGGCGGCCTGGTGCCGCCGCTCCGATTGGTCCGGCCCATCGACCCGCCACACATGGAGTCGGCCTGACCGACACCCCGTGGGGTTGGTGTGACGGGTGTGACGTATGTGACGAAATCCGTCCGATTCGGACGGGCTGTGCACAAACTCAGCGTTAAATCCCGGCGCGTCTCCTGTTCAAAGTTTGGTCGCTCGGAGGGTCTCCGACTAACCTCGGGCGTTCAGGTGGCCGGCGTTTGTGGATCACGAGGATCCGCGCGGCCACCGCGCTGAGTTCCTGCTCATCGACACGTCGAGGAGCAGGAAGCCGGGGAACCATCGGTAGCAGGCCCGCCTGCTGCCAGGGGTGAATCCCTGAGACGGTGACGACACCTGTGTCGCGGCCGGATCGGGGTAGGGCAAATGTCGTGCCCGAATCCGTCAGCTCACCCGGTAGGCGTACGACGTACAAGGAGAACTCCTGCTCGTGCTGCAGAAGAGCCGGAAGCGACTCATCACCATTGTCTCGGGTTGCGCCATGATCGCCGCTGTCGGCTTCATGCCGTCGAGCCCCGCTCAGGCGGATCCGAAGATCGATGACGTCCAGAAGCGCGTCGACACCCTGTTCCACCAGGCCGAGCAGGCCCAGGAGCGGTACAACGACGCCAAGATCGAGCTGAGCGACCTCGAGAAGGACCTCGACTCGCTGCGTGCCGACCAGAAGCGTCAGGACAGTGCCTTCCAGGACGTCCGGGACCAGGTCCAGGACTCCATCGTGCGTCAGTACGAGGGACAGAGCCTCTCCAACGTCAGCCAGGTCGTCGTGTCCGACGACCCGAAGAGCTTCCTCGCGCAGCTCTCGACGATGTCGTCCTACAACGACCTCCAGTCGCAGCTGTTCGACGACTACGCCACCGAGGCCGACGCCCTCGAGATCCGGCAGTCCGCCACCGAGAAGCGGGCCGCGGACATCGCCGAGACCGAGAAGCAGCTCGGCAAGGAGAAGGCGACCGTCGACGCGAAGCTCGCCGAGGCCAAGACGCTTCTCGACAAGCTCAAGGACAAGGAGCGCGAGGAGATGCTCTCGCGCGGCGTCGTCCGGATCCCGTCCGACGTGCCAGCGTCCGGTCGGGCCGCCGCCGCTGTGAAGTACGCCCTCGCCCAGGTCGGCGACGCCTACGTCTTCGGCGCGGCCGGCCCGAGCGCCTTCGACTGCTCCGGCCTGACGATGATGGCCTGGGCCCAGGCCGGCGTCGGCCTGCCGCACTCCTCGAGCGCCCAGTTCAGCAGTGGTCCGCACATCGCCGAGGGTGACCTGCAGCCCGGCGACCTGGTCTTCTACTACAGCCCGATCAGCCACGTCGGCATGTACATCGGCAACGGCATGATCGTGAACGCCGAGAACCCCGGTGCCGGTGTCCGCGTCACCAGCCTGCACGCCATGCCGTACGTCGGCGCCGTGCGGCCCGGCTAGGAGCCACCGGACACAATGCCGAGGTGAGCAGCCTCGACCAGCGCGCGAAGGCCGGTCGCCCCCGATGGTGGGTGGCCGGCCTTTCGCTGTGCCTGCTGGTCGGAGCCGGACTGCTCGCCTGGTCGCTCACCCGCGACGACACGTACGTCGCGCCGACGCCGCGGGCGGCGTCCCCCAGCGCCGAACCCCGTGGCGAGCTCTCGGGCGCCAGCGCCACCTTGGCGGCGTTCGAGCGCGCCGTACGCACGCGCGACCCTCGCGCGGCTCGCGCGCTCGCACCGACCGGTGATCGTGCCGCGGGGGACCGATTGGCCGCTCTCGTCGCGAACGCCCGCGAGCTCCGCGTCGACAGGTTCTCGCTGCGCTACGTCGACGACGACGGCGGCAGGCGCCGCTGTGGACGCGACCTGGCGGTTCCGTGGGTTCGACAGCGAGCCTGCGCGCGCCGAGATCGAGGCGCGGCTGGTCGACGACGGGGACCGGGTGGCGCTGACCGGCTTCGGTGGGGGCGGCCGAGTCTCGCCGGTGTGGCTCTCCGGCCCGGTCGAGGTCCGGCGCACGCCGTCGACGCTCGTGGTCGTCGCCGGCACCGCGGCAGAGGCCGACGAGTACGCCGTACGCGCCCGCACCGCCGTGCCGGTCGTGCGCACGGTGCTGCCCGCGTGGCGCCGTGGGCTGGTGGTCGAGGTGCCGTCGTCGGCACAGGCGCTCGAGCAGGCACTGGGGGCGAGCGACGGGAGCTACGACCAGATCGCGGCGGTGACGACGTCCGCCGACGGTTCGACGGCGCCGGACGCGCCGGTCCACGTCTTCGTCAACCCCGAGGTGTTCGGCACCCTGCGCGCGACCGGAGCCCAGGTGGTGATGAGCCACGAGACGACCCACGTGGCCACTGGCGCCTGGGACAGCCGCACGCCGCTGTGGCTGCTGGAGGGGTTCGCCGACTACGTCGCGCTGCGCGACGTCGACCTGCCCGTCAGCAGCACGGCAGCCCAGATCATCGCCGCCGTGCGCAGCAGCGGCGCGCCACGGCAGCTGCCGGACGCGGCGGCGTTCGGCGCGCGGACACCGCGGTTAGGGGCGACGTACGAGAGCGCCTGGCTGGCCTGCCGGCTCATCGCCGAGCGCGCAGGCCAGGCGGACCTGGTCGCGTTCTACCAGTCAGTGGACCGCGGGCAGCCGCTCGCTGCAGCCCTCCGGTCCGAGACCGGCCTGTCCGTGTCCGAGCTGACCCGCGTGTGGCGCGACGAGCTGCAAGGGCTCGCCCGGTGAGGCCACCGGACCGGCGAGTGGCACTGGTGGTGACCGCCGTCGGCGGGATCGCCTTCGTCCTGCTCGCGGCCTTCCTGGTGCCGTGGCACCCGGTCCCAGGAGGTACGCCGGACCCGGCGCCGGCGAGCTCGGTCTTCACAGCCGAGCAGATCGCCCGTGGTGAGGAGTACGCCCGTTGGGCCCGGATCTGGAGCTGGAGCTCGCTGGCGGTCTCGCTGCTCGTCTCGTGCGTGCTCGGCTTCACCAGCTGGGGGCCGCGCCTGGTCGGCCGGCTGCGCGGCTGGTGGTGGGTGCGGGTGGTGCTGGCGGTCGCCGCGGTTGTGTTGATCGGTCGGATCATCACACTGCCGTTCGCGGTGCTGCTGCGTCGTCACGTGCTGGACAACGGGCTCAGCAACCAGGCGTGGAGCGGGTTCGCGGCCGACCTGGTGCGCACCGAGGCGGTGCAGATCGTGGCCATGTCGCTTCTGCTGATCGTGCTCGTCGGCTGTGCTCGCCGCTGGAGCCGGGCCTGGCCCGCGGTCGCCGGTGGCCTGCTGGGTCTGCTGGTGCTGCTCGGCTCCTTCGTCTACCCGGTGCTCGTCGAGCCGATCTTCAACAACTTCACCTCGCTGCCCGACGGCACGCTCCGCACCCAGGTGCTGCAGCTGGCCGACCAGGAGGGCGTGCCCGTCGACGACGTGCTGGTGGCGGACGCCTCCCGTCGTACGACGACGCTGAACGCCTACGTGTCCGGCTTCGGCAGCACCCGCCGCGTCGTGCTCTACGACAACCTCGTCGACGACGTGCCGCGGGCCGAGGCGCTGTCGGTGGTGGCCCACGAGCTGGCGCACGCCAAGCACGACGACGTACGCACCGGATCGCTGCTCGGCGCCGCCGGCGCGGTCTTCGGCGTCGGCCTGTTGGCTCTGGTGCTGGGAGCCCTGGGGAGCCGAGGTCGACCATCGATGCGGGAGCCGGCAGTCGTACCTCTGGTGCTGGCGCTGCTGGCGATCGGCACCCTGCTCGCCTCCCCGGTGCAGAACGCGATCAGCCGCGAGATCGAGACCCGCGCCGACGTCGATGCCCTCGAGGTCACGCGGGACGCGGCGTCGTTCGAGGCGGTCCAGAAGCAGCTCGCCCTGCGCTCTCTGGCTGACCCGACGCCGCCTCGGATCACGCAGTTCTGGTTCGGCTCGCACCCCATCGGACTGACCCGGATCGCGATCGCCCGCCAGCTCGCCGACCGAGGGTTCTGAGCCCGGTCAGCTGCGGCGGACACACGGTGCGCCGGCATGACCCGAATGGACTACTCGGGTCGAGACCATCACCCGATCCCGCTCAACCGTTGGGCAGACGATGATTCCAGTCATGGGGCACCGCCCCTCCCCGGATTCCCGGGAGATCCGAGAAGGGACACAAACATGCAGCACTTCCGTAACCTCCTTCAGGCCCGCCGCGTCGACCGTGACGAGGCCGGCGCCTCCGCCGTCGAGTACGGCCTCCTCGTGGCCGGCATCGCGGCCCTGATCGTCGCCGTCGTCTTCCTGTTCGGCGGCATGATCAAGGCACGTTCACCGACACCTGCACGTCGATCGCACGACGGGCCCGACTCGGCACGGTGACCGCGCGGCACGGCCAAGTGCAAGCTGACCTCAGTCGACTCTCGGCCGTGGTCCGCGTCTCGCGACGCGGACCACGGCCGAGTCGCATTTCTCGGCGATCAGCCGATGAAGGAGCGAGCGATGCATGCACGAGCACGATGAACGCGGCGCGCTCCGCCGTGGAGTACGGCCTGCTGATCGCCGGTGTCGCCGCGCTCATCGTCGCCGACGGTCTTCCTCTTCGGCGGGATGGTCGAGCGACACGCTGTTCGACGCCAGCTGCGACGAGCTCGCCGGCAAGATGCACGTCACGAGCGTCGGACCCGACCAGTTGTCGAACTGACGACAGCGGCTGCTCAGGCCCCAACGGTTCCCGACGCTGGAGAGCAGACCCGCGCGCATCGCGATCACGATCGCCTGGGCGCGATTGGCGGCGCCGAGCTTCTGGTAGATGCGGGCCACGTGCGTCTTGGCCGTGGACCGGCTGATGTAGAGCTGCGCGGCGATCTCGCCGATCCCCAGCCCCTCGGCCAGCAGGCGGAGGATCTCGGTCTCCCGGTCGGAGAGTCGACCCGACTCGCGCGTCACCCGTCGTCCCAGCGCCTCGAGGAGCCCGGTGGCGGCGAAGGTCCGTGGTGCGACCACGGAACGGCGCGCCGCGTTGATCACCTCGGACGACGGTGCGTCCTTGCCGACCAGGGCCGAGGCGCCGGCCTCCATGGCCGAGATCATCGGCCGGTCACCGGTGTGCATGGTCAGCACGACCACGCCGGTCTTGTCGCTCTCGCGGCGCACGGCTCGCACGATGTCGATCCCGGTGCCGTCGGGCAGCTGGAGATCGGTGACGACCGCGGCTGGCCGCAGCTCCAGGTAGGCCGCGGTGGCCTCCTTGACGCTGGCGGCGACGCCGACCACGGTCAGGTCGGGCTCGCGGTCGAACACGTTGCGGAGTCCGGCCCGGATCAGGTCGTGGTCGTCGACGATCAGGACGGTGGTCGGCTGGTCGGTCATGCGGGGACCCTTCCCGTAGGGGTGTTGGCAGTGACGATCGGTGCGACAGGCCGGACCTGATCGGTCCGGTTCCGAGCAAGGTCGGGGCAGGTGCTGACGCTCAGGCAGACGCCGCCGCCGGGACCTATCTCCGACAGGTCGAGCTCGGCGCCGATCAGCCGGGCGCGCTCGCGCATGATTTGGACTCCGTGGGAGTCCGGGCGGGCGGAGCCGAGGCCGCGGCCGTCGTCGATGACGGTCACCTCGGCGTACGGTGCGGCGACGGTGCACACGACCCTGATGGTCTGCGCGCCCGAGTGGCGCACCGCGTTGGTGATCGCCTCCTGACCGATCCGCAGCAGCTCGGCTTCGACCTCGGGGCGGAGCCGGACGCCGTCCTCGTGGACGTCGACGACGAAGGAGATGCCGGTCAGGGTCTCGACGTTGCGGGCCATCTCGGTCAGGGCCGTGCCCAGGCTCTGACCGGGTCCGGTGTCGGTGCGGAGCTCGACCAACGCTCGTCGCAGGTCGCCGAGCACACCCGTCAGGAAGCCACGGAGGTCATCGACCAGCCTGGCCTGATCCGCCGGGTCGGGGTGGCCGTTGATCGCGTCGAGGAGGTAGCCGACCGAGGCGAGGTCCTGGGCGACGCCGTCGTGGAGCTCGCGGGCCAGACGACGTCGCTCGGCCACGGTGGCGGTGTTGTGGAACTTGGTGAAGAGGAGCGCTGTCTCGAGCACGACGACCTGGTCCTCGACCCCGGCGCCGATCCGCTCGAGCTTCTCCGGCAGGGTGCTGCGCTCGATGGTGGGGGAGAGATGACCCGAGACGACGGCGACCACTCTCCCCTCACTGATCAGCGGAAGCGCGAAGCCGTCGCCGGCGAGCACGGGTTGGCGCGTCGCCGACGCTCCCTCGGTCATGTGCACGGTCGTGGCGACCGGGGCTCCGGCTACCCACACCAGGCCGTCGTCGCAGACTCCCTGGAGCGAGAGCCCGCGCACCGGCAGGTCGCCGTCGACGAGCGCGGAGCCGAGCCGGTTCAGCACGTCCGTGCCGAGCACCTGCGGATCGAGGGGGGAGCCGAGCCGGTCGGAGACCGAGACCAGCCGCTGGAGGAGCGACTGCGCGCTGCGATGGGCGGCGAGCTCGTCCGAGCCGAGCAGCGGTGCATGCACCGCCCCGCCGATCAGGCCGAGGCCGAGTCCGGTCAGCAGCCAGGTGAAGGTGGCGCCGGCGAGCTCGACGGACATCGAGCCGGCCAGGCTGGCCGTGGTGATGAAAGTGGCCATGCCTGCGGCCAAGGTGAAGATGCCCTGCCTTGACGCCGAGCTGGACCGATGCGGTGACCGGCGGGATCGCCAGCACGCCGAGCATGGCGGAGCCGCCCGGGGCGGAGTGGGCGCAGGTGAAGGCGCAGGCGAGACCGACCGCTCCGGCGCTGATCAGCTCGACGACCAGTGTTCCCCGCGACCAGCCGGTGCTCGACGATCTGGGTCGTTCCCCAGATGACGCCGACGGCGAGCGCGCCGATCACCGTTGCCCGGTCCTGGGCGGACGCCGCGGGCACCAGCACCGCCAGTAGGCCGAAGGCCCGAGCCGTGCCCGCGACCGCCCGGCGGCGGGTATGGGCGGTGCTGATGAGCGCAGTCATCACTAGGATCCCAGCTGCGAGTTCATGATCGAGATGGCCGCCGGGCCCATGACCGCGATGAAGAGGCAGGGCAGGATGCAGAAGATCAGCGGCACGGTGATCTTCACCGGCACCTGCTGCGCCTTCTGCTCGGCCCGCTGGCGGCGGCGCACCCGCATCTCCTGCGACTGGGTGCGCAGCACCGACGCGACCGGGATGCCGAAGGCGTCGGCCTGAGCCATGGCGCCGACGAAGGTGCGCACGTCGACGACGTTGGTGCGCTCACTGATGGCGCGCAGCGCCTCGCCGCGGCCCTTGCCGAGCTGCATCTCGTGCAGCATCCGGTTCAGCTCGTCGGAGAGCGGACCCTCGGTGCTCCGGGCCACCTGCTGGAGCGCCGCGTCGAAGCCGAGACCCGACTCCACGCAGATCGTCAGCAGGTCGATCGCGTCCGGGAGCTCGCGCTGCATCAGCTCGGTGCGCTCGTGCGCCAGCTGGTAGAGGTAGAGGTTGGGTCCGAACCAGCCTGCCGCCGCGCCGGCGGCCAGCATCAGGATCCGGGTGGTGGCGGAGACGCCGAAGAGCAGCGACAGCGCCAGCGCGACCATCGTGCCGACGGCGAGGCAGAGCACCTTGGCCGACACCACCTTGTCGACCGTCCAGCCGCGCGGGTTGCCGGCGACGTCGAGCTTGTGCCGCATCCGGTCGCCGTAGTCGGCCCCGGTCAGTCGCTTGCCGATCCGCAGTGCGCGCTCCCGCAGCGGCTGGAGCACCCGCTCTGCCGAACGGCGGGTTGATCTCCCGCGTCAGCTCGACCGGCGCCGGCGAGGTGATCGACTCCAGCACCGCGATCGAGCGGGCGACGCCACCGGGCTGGGCGCCGGGCCGGATCGCCGCCGCCGTGAGCATCACGGCCACCAGCACCAGCATCAGTCCGAGCACGAAGAGCAGGACCATCTCAGACCTCCACCTTGATCAGCTTGCTCATCCAGAAGATGCCCACGAGGAGCAGGAGGCTGGCGCCGCCGAGCATGACCAGACCCATCGGCTCGGTGAAGAGCGGCATCACGTAGTCGCGCTGCGTCAGCAGCAGGTAGAGCAGGAAGAGCGGCGGCAGCCCGCCCAGCACGTAGGCGGAGAGCTTGCCCTCGGCGGCGAGAGCGGCCACCTGACGGCGCATGTACTCCCGCTCCCGCATCGTCGCGGCCACGGTGGCCAGCAGCTCGGCCAGGTTGCCGCCGATCGGCCGCTGGATCCGGATCGCCATCACCACCCAGCCCAGGTCCTCGCTCTGGAGCCGCTCGGAGACGCCGTCGAGCGCGTCCTCGAGGTCGACGCCGAGCCGGGTCTCGACCAGGGCGCGCCGGAACTCCGACGACACGGGTTCGATGCCCTCCTTGACGATGGTGTCCGCGGCCTGGGGCAGTGACAGGCCGGCCTCCAGGGCGCCCGCCATCAGCTGGAGCGCGTCCGGCAGTGCGGCGTTGAAGGCCTTGCGGCGGCGTCCGCGCTTGAAGCCGAGGAACCACCAGGGCCCGAAGATGCCGAGCGCGAGCGCCACCAGCCCGAAGATGACGTTGCCGCCGGTGAGCAGCAGGCCGACCAGCGTGAAGGCGACCGCGAGACCGGCGTGCACCAGCAGCCACTCCGGCGGGCGCAGCTCGCTGCCGGCGCCCTCCAGCCGGAGGCTGATCTTCTCCTCCAGGCCGCGGTTGCGCGAGAGCATCCGGGTCGCGGCCTGCTTGACCGGCGCGAGCGTCTCGGTCGGCCGGGCGCGCACCTCGGTCGCGGTGCCGGAGCCGAGGTAGGCCTCGAGGCGTTCGGCCGCGCCGAGCGGCTTCGGCTTCGCCGGCACGAGCACCAGGAGCAGCAGCACGAGGGCGAGCCCGACGGCGATGACACCGGCGTAGAGGGCCCAGCCCGGCAGGGACGAGGTCGCGGAGTCGACGGCGGCGACGGTGACCGCAGCGGCGGCGGCCCCCTTCTTCTCGCGCACCGTGGTGTACGCCGTTGCGTTGAGCGGCGTGGTCGCGGTGGGTAGGTCGATGCTGAGGTTGCCCTCGGTGCTCGAGACGACCTTCGGCACGTCGACGGTGACCAGGACCTGGCGGCTGAGGACGTCGGCCTCGTTGCTGAACGCGGCCTCGAGCGCCTCCGGGGTGGCGCTGAGGACCGAGCCTCCGGCGGCCTTCGCCAGGGCGCCGAGGGAGGGGTCCTGGTTCTCGACGGAGACGACGTCGAGCAGCACGTCGTCCTTCTCGAGCGCGGAGGTGACGTCGGCCAGCGGCGTCTTCGTCGTGTCGGCGCCGTCGGAGAGGACGAGCACCGACCGCTGCCCTTCGTCGCCGGCAGCATCGACCGCGGCCTGGACCCCCTCGTAGAGCCGGGTGCCGAGCCCCAGCTCGAGTCCCTTCACGACGCTTCGTGCGGCGTCTCGGTCCAGCGTGGGAGCGAGCGGCGTCTCCACGGTGCCGTCGAAGTTGACGATGCCCACGTAGACGTCGTTGGGCACCGTGTCGATGTAGGTCAGGGCGGCCTGGCGCGCGGCGGTCGCTCGAGCGCCACGCATCGAGTTGCTGGTGTCGATCGCGATCACGGCGGTGCGCCGTACGGTGGTCGTCTGGCTGGCCTGCTCGGCGCTCGCGTCCGCGTCCGTACCGTCCACGCTGGCTGTGACACCGCCGAGGTCGACCTCGGCTCCGGCCGGCACCGAGACCAGCACGTGCAGCTGGTCGCCGGCGACCTCGACGTGGGCGATCGAGGCGCCGGGGTCGTCTGCCGAAGCAGCCGCCAGTGGCAGAGCGGCCAGCGCGCTACCGAGGACGGCGGCGGCGGCCAACCTCGCTCGCCACGATCGAGAGACGACGGCCATCGCGATCACGCCAGCGCCGTCGCGAAGATGAGCGGGTCGACGGTGACGTTCGAGTCCTTCAGCTTGTCGAGCAGCTTCGGGCGCAGACCGGTGGGCCGCAGGGTGCCCAGGATCTTGCCGTTGGCGTCGTAGCCGGCGGAGTGGTCGAAGGCGAAGATGTCCTGCAGGGTGATCACGTCGCCCTCCATCCGCTCCACCTCGGTGATGTGGGTGATCCGGCGGCTGCCGTCGCGGAAGCGGGTCTGGTGCACGATCAGGTCGACGGCCGACGCGACCTGCTCACGGATGGCCCGGATCGGCAGGTCCATGCCGGCCATCAGCACCATCGTCTCGACGCGGGCGAGCGTGTCGCGGGGGCCGTTGGAGTGGACCGTACAGATGGAGCCGTCGTGACCGGTGTTCATCGCCTGGAGCATGTCGAGCGCGGAGGAGTCGCGGACCTCGCCGACGATGATCCGGTCGGGTCGCATGCGCAGGCTGTTCTTGACGAGGTCGCGGATGGTGACGGCGCCCTTGCCCTCGATGTTGGCCGGACGCGACTCCAGTCGTACGACGTGGTCCTGGTGCAGCTGCAGCTCGGCGGCGTCCTCGATCGTGACGATGCGCTCGTCCATCGGGATGAACGACGAGAGCACGTTGAGGGTCGTGGTCTTGCCGGCGCCGGTGCTCCCGGAGACGACGACGTTGAGGCGGCCGCGCACGCAGGCGTCGAGGAACTCCTTGGAGGTGCGGGTGAGCGATCCGAACCTGACCAGGTCGTCCGCCGTGTAGGGGTCTGCGGCGAACTTCCGGATGGTCAGGATCGAGCCGTCGACCGCGAGCGGCGGGACCACGGCGTTGACGCGCGAGCCGTCGGGGAGACGGGCGTCGACCATCGGGCTCGACTCGTCGACGCGGCGGCCGACCCGGGAGACGATCTTGTCGATCGTGCGCCGCAGGTGGCCCTCGTCGGTGAACCGGGCGGCCACCGCGGTCAGACGTCCGTTCTTCTCGACGAAGATCGAGTCGTGGCCGTTGACCATGATCTCGGTGACGTCGCGATCGTGCAGGAACTGCTCGATCGGCCCGTTGCCGATGATGTCGTCGCGGATCTCCTGGGTGACCCGCAGGCGGTCGCTCGCGCTCAGCGGCCGCTCCTGGGCGGCGATCACGTCGGCCAGGATCGTGCGCAGCTCCTGGTCGAGCTCGTCGGTGTCCATGTCGGTCTCGTAGAGCTGCGGACCCAGGGTCTTCAGCAGCTCGGCGTGGACAGCCGCGCGGACCTCCTCGAGACGGTCGTCCTCGACCGCGGGGGCTGCGGCCGCCGCGGTCCGGCGAGCGACCTCGACCGGTGCCGGCGCGGGAGTGGAGCGACGCTTGCCACCGGCCGGGGCGGTGCTGATGGCCGGTTCGGCTACGTCGAGGCGCTCCGGCGCCGCGGGGGTCTGCTGGACCTGGCGCATGGCGGCGAGCCGCTCGGACAATGTGGACATCGCGTCACCTCCGAAGCTTGAATCGGGACGTACGGCGAGCCGCGTCGCCGTCCGGGGCGGTCGAGGAGCCAGCGGATCCGGCATCGCTGCCGCTGAGCTGGGCGGCGAGCCCGCGGATCGCGATGCTGACGCTGTGGTCGGGCTGGCTGCTGATGATCGGGACGCCGAGGTTGGTCGACCGGGCGACGTCGATCGAGCGACGCATCCGCACCGGGATCGAACGACCGAGGATCTCTTCGGCCTGGCGTGCGGTGATCCCGGTGTCGTCCTCCGCCTGGTTGAGCACCACGTGGTGGTGCCCGGAGGCGATGCCGAGCGAGTCGAGGGTCGAGAGCCCGAGCCGGACGTTCTTCAGCGTCGGCAGGTCGAGGGTCGCGACCATCACGCACTCGTCGCTCTCGTCGAGCGCGGTCAGGGTGTGCTCGTCGAAGTCCGGGGCGGTGTCGAGGACGATGTAGTCGAAGCCGGAGCGCAGGACGCCCAGGATCCGGGAGATCAGCAGCGCGGTGATCCGCTCCCGGGCATCGGGGTGGCTGGGCGGGGCCAGCACCATCACCGAGTCGCTGTGGCGGGTCAGCAGGCTCTGGACCAGCGGCAGGTCGATGACCGACTCGGAGCCGACCGCGTGCTCGATGGTGTGCGTCGGCAGCAGCTGCAGGGTGATCGCGACGTCACCGAAGGCCAGATCGAGGTCGACCAGGCAGACCCGTTTGCCGGGCAGCTGGCTGAGCGCGACGGCCAGGTTGACCGCCAAGGTGGTCTTGCCCACGCCGCCCTTGGGGGAGAAGACGGTGACGATCCGACCCGAGGTCTCCACCGGAGTCGAGCCACGCAGAGCGGCGTTCAGCTCCTCGGCCCGGGCGATCGAGGCGCGCAGCGCGGCCTGGTCGCCGATCGTGACGACCTCGCGCACCCCGACCGCCATCGCCCGCGTCAGGGCGGCGGCCGCGAGCTGCTGGCGCACCAGGACCAGGCTGAGCGCGGGGCGACTGACCCGCAGCCCCTCGGCGAGCAGCAGCGCCTCCTCGAGACCGATCCCGGGACCGATGACCACCACGAACTCGGCCGGGTGCTCGTCCAGCCAACGAAGGAGGCGGTCGCCGGACGGCACACCGTGAGAGTTGGCAGGCAGTCCCGCGAGCAGGGTCGCGACCGTCCCGCTGTCTGGATCGACGACGATCGGCATGAGCGGCTTCCCTCCGAGTTTGGTGCTGCGAGTGGGGACCGGTCGGCGAAGCCGGCCGGTGGATCAGAACAAGCTGTCGGCGCTGACGCCCTTGGCGGGAGCGACCGTGCTGTCGGGGGTCAGGAGACCGAACGCCAGCTCACCGTTGCTGCTGGCGAAGAGGACACGCTCGGCGTCCTTCTGGTCGAGCGCCAGGGTCATCAGCGTGCGGGGGAGTGCCTCCGTCGTCTGCTGCCCGGTCTCGTCGGTGACGGTCGTGGTGGTCGGGGTGGTCGAGCCGACCCCGATCACGGTGACCCGGTCCAGCAGCAGGCGTGTCTGTGGCTTGCCGTCGTCGTCGGTGCTGTTGACGAAGACCGCGACCTGCGATCCAGGGTTCACGAAGCCGGCGACGCGAGCGGTGTCGGTCAGGTTGACAGAGATCGCGAGCTGGCCCTTCGGGATCGGCAGCGCCGTGGGGACGTCCACGTCCTCGATGCCGCCGAACTTGTCGGTGACGATCTGCTCACCGGGGTAGATCTTGACCAGGGCCACCTGCTTGCCGAGCGTGTCGATGCTGTTCAACGAGTTCGGCAGGACCTGGTCGCTCTGGACGCCGCTGAGGGAGAGCTTCCCGGACTGGGCGGCGCTGGCGATGCTCTCGCCGGGCTCGATCGGTGCGATCGCCCGGAGCACCTGGACGGTCTCGTAGCGGCTCTCGGCGCGGGCGTCAGCGCCACGGGCGTAGAGGAGGACGAGGGCGGCTCCGGCCAGAGCGGCCAGCACAGCCCCGATCACCAGGAACTTGCGGTTCGTCATTGGATGCCCAACCTCTCCGAGATGCGATGCCACGGGGTTGCTCACCCGGGCCGCTGCGCGGTTCGGGGCGTACGGCGGCAAGGCCGCCACCCGTCCCCCACGGGCTCGGTGAAGCAGGAGCAGGCTAGGGCGCGCTAGACACGCTTGTCCGACGAGGTGGATTAACGGACCGTCTGGTCTGGACCAGTCGTCAACCCCAAATTAGGGGAAGCTGGCTCAGCCGAGGTACTCAGCCTGCGTAGAGGGCGGCGACCTCGTCCTTGAGCTCGCGCATCACGACGTTGCGCTTGAGCTTGAGGCTGGGGGTGAGCTGGCCACCCTCCTCGGTCCACTCGTCGGGAAGGATCGAGAACTTGCGGATGGACTCGGCCTTCGACACGGCCTTGTTGGCTTCCTCGACGGCGCCCTCGATCTCGGCGCGCAGGTCGGGATCGTCAACCAGGTCTGCGATGTTGCTGCTCTTGCCGTGCTGCTCGGCCCACATCGGCACCGAGTCCCGGTCGAGGGTGACCAGTGCGGCGATGAAGGGCTGACCGTCGCCGACGACGATGCACTGGTCGACCAGCAGGTGCCCGCGGAGTCGGTCCTCGAGGACCGCCGGGGCGACGTTCTTGCCGCCGGCCGTCACCAGGATCTCCTTCTTGCGGCCGGTGATCCGGACGAAGCCCTCGTCGTCGACCTCGCCGAGGTCGCCGGTGTGGAACCAGCCGTCGCGCTCCATGACCTCGGCGGTGGCGGTCTCGTTGCGCCAGTAGCCGGCCATCACCTGACCGCCACGGAAGAGCAGCTCGCCGTCGTCGGCCACCCGCACGGCGGTGCCGGGCAGCGGCCGACCGACGGTGCCGATCTTGGTCGCCTCCGGCAGGTTGGCGCTGAGAGCAGCCGTCGTCTCGGTGAGGCCGTAGCCCTCCAGGACGACCAGGCCGATGCCGCGGTAGAAGTGGCCCAGCCGCTCACCGAGCGGCGCACCGCCGGAGACGGCGTGCGTGCACTCACCGCCGAGGGCGGTGCGCAGCTTGCCGTAGACGAGCTTGTCGAAGACGGCGTGCTTGGCGCGGACCCGCACCGGGATCTTGCCGCGCTCGATGCCGCGGGAGTAGGCGATCGCGGTCTCTGCCGCCGCGTCGAAGATCTTGCCGCGGCCGTCGGCGGTGGCGCGCTGCGAGGCGGTGTTGAAGACCTTCTCGAAGACGCGGGGGACCGCGAGGATGAAGGTCGGCTTGAACTCGGCGAGGTCCGGGAGCAGGTGCTTGATGTCGGCCGAGTGCCCCAGACGGGTGCGCGACTTGATGCAGCCGATCTGGATGATCCGGGCGAACACGTGTGCCAGCGGCAGGAAGAGGAGCGTGGCTGCCTTCTGCTCGAGGAACAGCCGCTCCAGCTCGGCGACCGCGACGCCCAGCTCGAACATGAAGTTGCCGTGGGTGAGCATGCAGCCCTTGGGCCGCCCGGTCGTGCCGGAGGTGTAGATCAGGGTGGCCAGGTCGAGCGGCGTGGCCGTCGTACGGCGCTTCTCGAGCACCTCGTCGGAGATGTCGCCGCCGAGTCGGCTGAGGGTGTCGACGGCGTTGTCGGCCAGGGACCAGACGTGGTTGAGCTCGTCGAGGTCGCCGCGGATCTCGCGCACCCGGGTCAGGTGGTCCGGTGTCTCGGTGATCACCGCGCGGGCGCCCGAGTCGCTGAGGATCCAGTGGACCTGCTCGGCCGACGAGGTCTCGTAGATCGGCACGGTGACGGCGCCGGCGAACCAGATGGCGTAGTCGAACAGCGTCCACTCGTACCGCGTCTTGGAGATCAGCGCGACCCGGTCGCCGACCTCGATGCCGGCGGCGATCAGGCCCTTGGCGACAGCACTGACCTCGGCGAGGAACTGCGCGGTGGTGACGTCCTCCCACTCGGCGTCCGGGCCGTCGGCACGACGGCTGAACTGCACGGCGGATCCGGCTTCGCGGGCGTTGGTCACCACGTCGTCGGTGAGATTGCCGGTGGACGGAATCTCGGTCGTCAGGGGGGTCGAGAACTCGCGCACCGGCTGAGGTTACCGCGCGCCACCGGGGCCCGGTCGATCCGGTACGCTCGCTGCCCGAACCGACGACACCACCAGGGGAACACGATGGCCGAGCAGACGACCTCGTCGATCGTGATCGACGCAGCCCCCGCCGACATCATGGCGGTGATCGGTGACTTCGCCGCCTACCCGGAGTGGGCCAAGGGCGTGATCACCGCCGAGGTCGTCTCCGAGTACGCCGAGGGCTGGGCCAAGCAGGTCTTCTTCGCGCTCGACGTGAGCCCGATCAAGGACGAGTACACGCTCGCCTACGAGTGGGACGGCTACGACGAGGTGACCTGGACCCTGGTCGAGGGCAAGATGCTGCGCGCGCTCGATGGCGCCTACGTGCTGTCCGACCGTGGCGACGGCAGCACCGAGGTCACCTACCGCCTGGCGCTCGACGTCTCGATCCCGCTGATCGGGATGCTCAAGCGCAAGGGCGAGAAGATCCTGATCGACACCGCGCTCAAGGGCCTGAAGAAGCGCGTCGAGTCGCTCGGCTAGTGCGCATCCTCCTGTTCACCGGCAAGGGAGGGGTCGGCAAGTCCACGGTCGCTGCCGGCACGGCGGCTCTCGCGGCCGCCGACGGTCACCGGACCCTGGTGCTCTCCACCGACGCGGCACACTCGTTGGCTGACGCCTTCGGCTGCGCGGGCACCATCGGATCGGAGCCGACCGAGGTCGCCGACCGGCTCTTCGTCCAGCAGGTCGACGCGCAGCTGCGGTTCGAGCAGTCCTGGGCCGACATCCAGCGCTACCTGCTCTCGATCCTCGACGTCGCCGGCCTCGACCCGGTGGCGGCGGAGGAGCTCACGGTCATCCCCGGGGCCGAGGAGGTCCTCGCCCTGCTGGAGCTGCGTCTGCAGGCGCTGTCGGGTGCCTGGGACGTGATCGTCGTGGACTGTGCGCCGACGGCGGAGACGCTGCGGCTGCTGGCACTGCCCGAGGCGCTCGGCTGGTACATGCACCGGGTGCTGCCCGTCGAACGCCGCGTGATCAAGGCGCTGCGACCGGTGCTCAGCCGGGCGGCCGGCGTACCGATGCCGGGGGACTCGGTCTTCGACGCGCTCGAGCGGCTGCACGCGGAGCTGGAGGAGGTCCGGACCCTGTTGAGCGGTCCGGACGCCAGCGTGCGGATCGTGCTCACCCCGGAGAACGTCGTCCTCGCGGAGGCGCGGCGTGCGTACACGACGCTGTCGCTCTTCGGCTACCGGGTCGACGGAGTCGTCGCCAACCGGATCTTTCCCGCTGACGGCGCCGACGACTGGCGCGCCGGCTGGGTGCTCGCCCAGGACGAGGTGCTCGAACGGGTGTCGGAGTCCTTCGCGGGGCTGCCGATCTGGCGCGCGCCGTACCGTCCCGGCGAGCCGGTCGGGGTGACGGACCTGAGCGCGCTTGCGCGCGAGCTGTACGCAGACGCCGACCCGCTGGCGACGAGCAAGGCGCACGGCCCGTTCCGGATCAGCAGCGGCGAGCACGGCGCCGTCCTGCGGCTCTCGCTGCCGCTCGTCTCGCGTGCCGAGGTGGATCTGGCACGCAATGGCGACGATCTGGTCGTGACCGTGGGATCGTATCGTCGGTTGATCACGCTCCCATCCGGCCTGGCGCGCTATCGCATCGCCGGCGCCCGGGTGGAGCAGGGTGAGCTGCAGGTGCGGTTCGTCGAGGACCCGTTGGACGAGACTGGAAGGTGACATGAGTCAGGACGACGACCCCTCGACGAACGACGGCGCCGGTGCGGAGGCCGTGGGCTCGGTGGCTGACGAGGCCGTCAAGCTGCTCGGCGCTCTCTCGGGCTGGGCCAAGGACGCGACCCCGAACCTCCAGGCACACGTGGCCACCGGCGCGGCTGAGTGCACCTACTGCCCGATCTGCCGGACGGTGCACCTGGTGCGCGACCTGCGCCCCGAGGTCAAGGAGCAGCTGGCGACGGCGGCCACGACAGCGCTCCAGGCCCTGTCCGGGCTGCTGGCGGCAGCGGCGACCCGTGACCGCGACGTGCCGAGCGGCGTCGAGCACATCGACCTGGACGACTCCGGCGACTGGCCGGACGACCCCGACGTACAGACTGATCCCGAGGAGGGAGACCGATGACCCTGGCCTGTGGGATCGATGTCGGCGGCACGAAGATCGCCGGCGGCGTGGTCGACGAGAACGGCACCATCGTCGAGGAGCTGCGCGTCGAGTCGCCGGCGACAGACGCGCAGGCGATCGAGGAAGCCATCGCGGGGCTGGTGACCCGGCTGCGCGAGCGGCACCCGATCGAGTCGGTCGGGGTCGGAGCGGCGGGCTACGTGGACAAGGCCCGCGCTGTCGTGCTCTTCGCCCCCAACGTGGCGTGGCGCAACGAGGACCTCAAGGGCGAGCTGGAGAAGCGCGTCGAGCTGCCCGTGGTGATCGAGAACGACGCCAACGCCGCAGCGTGGGGCGAGTTCGCCTTCGGCGCTGGGCACGACGCCGACGACCTGCTGCTGGTCACCGTCGGCACCGGGGTCGGCGGCGGGTTGGTGCTCGACGGCGAGGTCTACCGCGGCGCCAACGGCGTCGGCGCCGAGATCGGCCACATGCGGGTCGTGCCCAACGGCATCCTCTGCGGCTGCGGGAAGCACGGGTGCTTCGAGCAGTACGCCAGCGGATCAGCCCTGGTGCGCGAGGCGCGTGCGCTGGCGATGAGCGGCGCGATGATCGCCCGCGGCATGCTCGAGCGTGCCGGGGGAGACCTGAGCCGGATCACCGGACCGCTGATCACCGAGGCGGCACAGCACGGCGACGAGGGTGCCCGTCAGCAGCTGGCCGAGCTGGGTCGCTGGCTCGGCGAGGGCATCGCCTCGCTCACGGAGATCCTGGATCCCGGCGTCGTCGTCATCGGCGGCGGCGTCAGCGAGGCGGGGGACCTGCTGCTGGAGCCGATGCGTACGGCGTTCGCCGGCCAGCTCGTCGGCCGCGGCTTCCGGCCCATCCCGGAGATCCGCAAGGCGCGCCTCGGCAACAAGGCGGGCCTCATCGGGGCGGCGGACCTCTCGCGGCACTGACGTCCGCGTGTGGGTGGTTTCGAGGCTCGGGCCTGGCGGCCCTCGCACCTCAACCACCGGGTGCGGCGCGCTGGCGGCCCTCGCACCTCAACCACCGGGTGCGGCGCGCTGGCGGCCCTCGCACCTCAACCACCGCGCCGGTCCAGCCCACCCTCCGTCCGTGTCGGCCAATCGGTCACACCGGAGTAGTCCGATCGGGTGGTTGGGCGCGGAGCGGCGTACCGGTGCGGATCGGGGTCACTACGTTCGCGCTGACCCGTGGAAGGGAGACCGGTGTTCGGGAGACCGCGTTCGAACCCTCGCACAGCGAAGCGCGACCAGCGCGGCGCCGTGGCGGTCGAGGCCGCCCTGGTGCTGCCGATCCTCTTCACGATGCTCTTCGGGATCATCGAGCTGTCGCTGATGGTGCGCGACAACATCGCCGTCGCCTCCGCGACCCGGGTCGGCGTCCGCGCCGCGACCACGACGGCCGCCGTGATGTCCGGGCCCGGCGACTGCCAGTACCGGGAGAGCGACGCCCCCACCTGCAGCGTCGGGAACAGCCCGGCTCCGGGCCTGGCCGAGCTGGCCGCCGACGCGATCGAGACGTCCGGGATCGTCGATGACGAAGGACCTGATCGACTACATCCTGGTCTACAAGGCGAACGCCAAGGGCTTTCCCGGGTTCGAGCACCAACACCACGATGCCGACCTCCTGCGCCGGCTACCGAGCTGCGTGAAGTTCAAGTGGAACGACGCGGCCAACAAGTTCCGGTACGCCAACGGCACCTGGGCGTCGACCTCGGTCAACGCGTGTGCCGGCGAGGCCGACAACGTCGGGGTCTACCTGCACGTCACCCACAAGTTCGTGACGGGCTCTTCGGCGCCTCGGTCGGACTGGACGACCGCGCTGTCGGTCACGTTCGAGCCCCTCCCGCCGGACAACTGCAAGTCCACGTCCCCCTTCCCGCACCCATGAGCGCGGCGACGGACCGAGCGGCTCGCGACGAGCGTGGCGTGGCGGCCATCATCGTCACGATGTTCATCGCGGCCGTGCTGTTCGGGCTGTGCGCGATCACCGTCGACGTCGCCCGCTGGTACGCCGAGGCGCAGCGCGTCCAGAAGGCGGCCGACGTCGCGGCCGCCGCGGGTGTCATCTACATGCCGCAGGACATCGCCTCGGCGACGTCGACGGCCGTGGACGTCTCCTCGCGCAACGGCTATCCCGAACTCCGGCACCAGCACGGTCGTGGTGAAGTCCGGCACGCAGCCGAGCCAGCTGAACGTCGCGGTCAGCAGCAAGATCCCCAACTACTTCGGTCGGCTCATCGGCTCGGGGAGACCACGATCACCCGGCACGCGGTCGCCGACTACACCGGCCCCCAGCCGATGGGCAGCCCGTGCAACACGCTGGGCAACGAGCCGCTGCGGCACGACCGGGGCTCCGCCGAGCCGCTCCCAGCTGTCCGTGCCCCCGCTGGCGAACTGCTCGTCGAACCCGCAGTTCTGGATGAACGTCAACGGCCCGAACGTGGCCAAGGGCAACGGCGACCAGTACGCCGTACGCACCTGTGCCAGCGGCGTCTCCGGCTGCACCGGGACGGTGAACGACGAGTTCGACCCGCTGGGCTACACCTACCTGGTGCGGGTGCAGCCGGCAGCCGTCGGGCACCTCGATCACGCTCCAGCTCTACGACCCGGCTTTCGTCGCCACCGACGACTTCTGCCGCACGGCACCGACCGGGACGATCGACAACGACAACTGGAACGACTTCGCGACGACCGACGCCAAGGCCCGCTACAAGAAGACCGGTGCGGCCCCGGAGTCGCCCAACGCCTTCTGCACCGGCGACCAGATGGCGGACTCCGCGGCCGGAGTGACGACCACGTCCTTCGGTCTTGCGCCAGCCGTCCGACTCCCAGAACCCCAAGACGGCGACTCCCGAGCCGGGCTGCACCCGGCAGTACCCCGGCTACACCTCGGCACAGCTGACCAGCAACGCGCTGAAGAAGGGCGAACCGCCGCCTACAACGGTGCGCTGGCGAAGGTCTTCCACCAGTGGACGACGCTCTGCACCTTCACCCCCACCCAGGCCGGCAACTACTACCTCCAGGTGCGCACCAACGTCGCCTGGAAGGGCCCGACGCTGACCACGCTCGCGAACTACAACGCGCTGACGACCGGCAGCTACCAGCCGACCGGCAACCTGAGCAACTTCGCGATGTACACCCAGGAGGGCGACGACACCGCGGTCAAGGGCGGCGGCAGCAACCGGTTCGCGGTCCGCGCGTATCGGCGGCCCGGCCGCCTCGATCGCGGTCTCGGCCTACGGCAAGATGTCGATCTACGCCAACGCGACCGCGGCGTCGCCGACCTTCAACCTGATCCGGATCATGCCCGGCGCTGCCGGCCAGACCCTGGTCTTCAAGTTCTTCGACATCGGTGACGCGGAGTCGGGCGGTTCGCTGACCGTCGCTGCCGCCGTCGGAGACGACCGGCTCCCTGTCCAACTGCAAGGGCTCCGGCTTCCAGACCGCAGACCCTCCCGAGCTGCTCGATCAACATCGACTCGACCTGGAACGGGAAGTCCGAGACCATCGCCGTCCCCATCCCGTCGGGCTACACCTGCAACTACAACAGCACGGGTGGCTGCTGGTTCCGGCTCAAGGTCAACTTCGCCAGCGGCTCGGTCAGCGACACGACCACCTGGACGGCGTACGTCAGCGGAGACCCGGTCCGTCTGATCGAATAGCCCGGTGAGCCTCTTCATCGGTGTCGACGTCGGCGGTACGAAGGTCCTGGCGGCCGCGGTGTCCAGCACCGGCCGGGTCCGCCAGGTCGCGCGTCGTACGACGCCGGGCCGGCTCGTCGACCCACGGTTGGTCGAGGACGCGCTGACCGAGGCGGTGCTGGAGGTCGCGGCCGGGCGCCGGATCGACGGTGTCGGTCTCGCAGCGGCCGGCTTCGTGGACGGCACGGGGGAGCGGGTGATGTTCGCCCCGCACCTGCCCTGGCGCGGCGAGCAGGTCCGGGCCCGGCTGATGGAGCGCTGGGGCACGATCGTGGCCCTCGACAACGACGCCAACTGCACCGCTCGCGCGGAGGTCACCTTCGGCGCCGCGCGGGGAGCGGCCAACGCGATCGTGATCACCCTCGGCACCGGCATCGGCGGCGCCGTCGTGCTCGGCGGCCGGGTGCACCGCGGCAGCAACGGGATGGCGGGGGAGTTCGGCCACATGCAGGTCGTGCCGGACGGCCAGGCCTGTGAGTGCGGCGGTCACGGCTGCTGGGAGCAGTACTCCAGCGGCAACGCCCTGGTGCGCTACGCCCGGGCGCGGATCGGCCAGCAGCCGACCGTGCTCGAGGAGCTGTGTGGCGGCAACCCGGAGCGGTTGACCGGCCCGATGGTCACCGCGGCCGCCGAGGACGGCGACCTGGTGGCGCTCGAGGCGTTCCACTCCGTCGGCGACTGGCTCGGGGTCGGCGTCGCCAACCTGGTCGCCGCCTTCGATCCCGAGGTCGTGGTGATCGGCGGTGGCGTCTCGGCCGCCGGTGACCGGCTGCTCGACCCGGCCCGGGTCGCCCTCAACCGCTCGCTGGTCGGCGCGGGCCACCGCGTCGTACCGCCCGTGCTGCGGGCGACCCTCGGCCCGGAGGCCGGCGCCGTCGGCGGCGCCGCGCTCGTCCGGTCGCTGGTCAAGGGCGGCGGGCGGCGGCGGACTAGGAGCGCCGGTACGCCGGTACTAGTTCGACGGCGAGCTGCTCGAGGAACAGACCGACGTCGGTGACGATGCCGCGGGCCTGCGAGGATCCGCGGTCCGCCAGCTTGGTGACCGTCGCCGGGTTGATGTCCACGCACACGAGCGGGACCGAGGCCGGCAGGATGTTGCCGGTCGCGACGGAGTGCAGCATGGTCGCCACCATCAGGCAGAAGCCGACGTTGTTGAGCTCGGCGCGCATCGCGCGCTGGCCGTCGATCACGTCGGTGTAGACGTCGGGCAGCGGGCCGTCGTCGCGCACCGACCCGACGAGCACGAACTGCTTCCCCTCGGTCACCAGAGCGTGCATGATCCCGCCGGTCAGCACGCCCGACTCGACGGCCTCGCGGATCGAGCCCTCCTTGCGGATCGTGTTGATCGCGCGGATGTGGTGCTCGTGACCGTGCTCGACGCCGCGGCCCATCGCCAGGTCCACGCCGAGGCTGGTGCCGTAGAGGGCCGACTCGATGTCGTGGGTGGCCAGCGCGTTCCCGGCGAAGAGCACGTCGACGTACCCCGCGTTGACCATCGCGACCATCGCCGGCGCGGCTCCGGTGTGCACGACGCCCGGACCACCGACCCAGAGCACCTTCTTGCCCGCGGCCTTGGCCTCCCGCATGCCGTCGGCGACCTGGCGCACCAGCACGGCCTGCGGCTTCTCGGAGGACACCTCGGACTCCATGAAGCCGAAGGCCTCGGCGCTGGAGTCGGGCGTCGGCACGGTCACGCGTACGCCGTCGGCGCCGGTGATCACCAGCATGCCGGTGCGGACGTCGGACATCGGCAGCGTGAAGACCCGTGCCGGTCGGCCGTCGGCGTCGCGCTCGAGGATCAGCCCGCAGTCCATCTCCGGGTTGGCGACCGCGAGCCAGACACCTTCGACACGCACCCGGGTCTCGAGGTTGGTGGTCGAGTAGAAGTGGTCGGGGAAGACCCCGTCCCGGTCGGCCTCGGCGACGTTGGCCTCACCCGGGTCGACCTGGTTGACACCTCGGGTCTGCAGCCGCATCAGCAGCCGCTGCAGCGACTCGTCGTCGTCGGCGATCACGGTGATCACCGCGTGCGACGGGTCGTCGGTCTCCCGACCCACGTCGAAGCGGTCGATCGTGTAGTCCCCGGCGTACTCCCGGATGTCGTCCAGGACCCGCGACAGGATGCCGTGGTCCATCAGGTGGCCGGTGATCTCGACGGTCTCGTTGACGCTCACCCGAGCACACTAGCGGGGGAGAGCCCAGCTAGACCTGGGCCCCGTCGTCCCAGGGCTCGCGGGGTCCGCGGGGCATCTGCAGCACCAGGTAGATGAAGCCTCCGACGAAGCCGACGACCAGCAGGTAGCCCAGCCAGGTCGGGATCGAGACAGAGAGGATCAGGGCGAGGAGCAGGACCGCGGGCGAGCCGAACACGCCGGCCCAGGCGATCGCCCTATCGGGGGTGAGCCTGGGTAGGGGAGGCGGCTCGGGCGGGACGAAGCCGTCCTCGACGTCGTCGTCGACCTGGGGCTCGGGCTCCCCGTCGTACCCGTCGAGCGCGCGGGGGTCGCCGAACCGGCCGCCGAACGGCGCGTCCGAGACCGGCTGCACGGGCGGCGCCTCCGGGGCTGCTGCCGTCGGTGGATCGTCGAGCTGCGCGCGCTCGCCGTAGTTGTCGATGATCGACTGCCAGGCGAGCTCCGCGGCCGCGGCGTCGGCCGTCGGCCCGGCATCGCGGCGGGCGTCGGCGTCGAACTCGTCGTCGTGGGGCTGGTCCTGCACGTGACGAGCGTATGCCCCCGACGGGCAACTCTCGCTAGGAAGCCGCCACTCGGGCGATGAAGTCGGCGGACTCGGCGAAGATCCGGGGCGCGTCGTGGTCGATCGTCGCGACGTGGAAGCTGTTCTCGAGGGGCAGGACGGTCACGTCGCGCGAGGACACGCCGTTGGTGATCAACGGCTGCGACGCGTCGTCGACGACGTGGTCCTCGGTCGAGCGGAAGTACAGCAACGGCGCGGTGATCTTGGGCAGGTCCGCGACGATCGTGGGCCAGGCCTGGGTGACCGAGTGGATCGCCTTGAGCGGCGTCTTCGTGTAGCCGTGCTCCTCGACGCCTTCCTTCTTGATGTCGTTGGCAAGGCCGGGGAACGCCGGCACCAGGTGCTTGAGCACCGGCAGCAGCTTCACATCGAAGCGCTTGGTCGCGACGGCCGGGTTGACGACGATGACCCCGGCGATCTCGGGGCGGTCCTCGGCGAGCCTGAGCGCCAGTGCGCCGCCCATCGAGAGTCCTCCGACGACGACGGCGTCGTTCTCGGCGAGGAGCTTGTCCAGCGACCGGGTCACCTCGCCGTACCAGTCGGCCCAGCGCTGCGTGTTGAGTTCCTGCCAGGTCGTCCCGTGGCCGGGCAGACGCGGGACCTCCACGGCGTACCCGCGCTCGGCGAGTGCCTCGCCCCACGGCCGCATCGACGCGGGCTGACCGGTGAAGCCGTGGCAGAGCAGCACGCCGATGCGCCGGCCGCCGGTGAGCTCCGGCCGGGCGGGGACGGAGTACGGCGCGGCGAGCGGGTGGATCGTCATGGCGGCAGTCTGCACCACGAGCAGCCTCCGCGGCCGCGGTCGGGCGAAGTGTGCGGGAGGCATGCCCTAGGCTTCGCCGGGACGGACTCTAGGGCTGGGCGGAGGTTGCGATGTTCTACTGGTTCCTGAAGTGGATCGCGCTCGGGCCGTGGCTACGGATGATCTTCCGCCCGCGCGTCACCGGGGCCGAGAACGTCCCGGTCGAGGGCCCCGCGATCCTCGCGAGCAACCACCTGTCGTACGCCGACTGGCTGTTCATGCCGCTCACGCTCTCGCGTCGGGTGACCTTCGTGGCGAAGGCGGAGTACTTCACCTCGCCGGGCATCAAGGGCTGGCTGCAGAAGACCTTCTTCGCCGGCTCCGGCCAGGTGCCGATCGACCGCTCCGGTGGTGGCGCGTCCGAGGGCGCGATCATCTCCGCGAAGCGGGTGCTCGCCGAGGGCGAGCTGTTCGGGATCTACCCCGAGGGCACCCGCTCGCACGACGGCAAGCTCTACCGCGGCAAGGTCGGTGTCGCCCGCCTCGCGCTCGAGTCGAAGGCGCCGGTGATCCCCGTCGCGGTCGTCGGGACCGACGTCGTGGCGCCGCCCGGCAAGACCTTCGGCCGGTTCACCCGCCCGGTCGTGATCTTCGGCAAGCCGCTGGACTTCTCGCGCTACGAGGGCATGGAGAACGACCGCTACATCCTGCGCTCGATCACCGACGAGATCATGTACGAGATCATGCGGCTGTCCGGTCAGGAGTACGTCGACATGTACGCCACCCGGGCCAAGGAGCTCTCCAAGGCCCAGGCCGACGGGCAGAAGGACGAGGGGCCCGAGAAGCTCGCGTCGTGACCATCCACGACACGCATCCGTTCGCGGACCCCGAGCCGGATCCCGTACGACGCCTGCGCGGCCGTCTCGGCGGCGCCGTCTCGCTGGTCACCGCCGGCGACGACTCCTCGCGCGCCGGGCTCACCGTCTCCTCGCTGATGATCGCGAACGGCGAGCCCGCCCGCGTGCTGCTGCTCGTCGACCCCGACAGCGACCTGGCCGACGTCGTCGCCCGTACGGCGCGCGCGGTGGTGCAGCTGCTGTCGTGGTCGCACCGCGATCTGGCCGAGGCGTTCGCCGGCACCGCGCCGGCGCCGGGCGGGCCGTGGCGGATGGCGTCGTTCGAGGACACGGCATGGGGCCCGCGGCTGGTCGGTGCGTCGGCGTGGGCGGAGGTCTCGCTGGAGTCGGCGGTCGACGTCGGCTGGTCGCGCCTGCTGACCTGCGCCGTACGGGAGGTCGGGCTGGGTGCGGACGACGCGCCGCTCGTGCACCGGCGTGGACGGTACGTGCGCCCGGAGGGCCGATGACCGCCGACGTGGAGCTGCTCGAGATCGCCGACGAGCTCTACGGGCTGCCGCTGCCCGAGTTCACCCCGGCCCGCGACGCGCGCGTCAAGGAGCTCAAGGGGACGAAGCTCGCCGTACGCGTCAAGGCGCTGAAGAAGCCGTCGACCGCGGCCTGGGTCGTCAACCTGCTCGTCCGGCGGGACACCGACCAGGTCGAGCAGGTCCTCACGGTCGGCGCGGCGCTGCGCGAGGCCCAGGCGTCGATGTCGGCCGACGAGCTGCGGGCGCTCAGCCGGCAGCGGCGTCAGCTGACCGCCGCCGTGACCACCGGTGCCCGGCGGATCGCCCGCGAGGAGGGCACCCGGGTCACCGAGGCGGTCGCCGAGCAGGTCGAGGCGACCCTCACGGCCGCGATGGTCGACGAGCGCTGCGGACTCGCGCTGCGCAGCGGGATGCTCACCACGGCGCTGGCCAGCACCGGGCTCGACCCGGCCGACGTGGAGGCGGCGGTGGCGGTCCCCGAGGCGCTGGGCTTCGCCGCCCCGGCGCGCGACGCGGCGCCTCCGGCACGACCCGACCTGCACGTCGTACCCGACCCGGAGGCGCACGCCAAGGCGGTGGCCGCGGCCACCGAAGCACTGGAAGAGGCTGAGGGTGCGCTCGGCGAGGCCACCGCCGCCCACGGCGAGACCGTGGCGGCCGTCGAGGAGCTCGAGGCGCGCGGTCTGCAGCTCCAGGCCGAGATCGCCGAGCTGCGCAGCCGCATCGACGAGCTGGAGGCCTCGGCCGAGGAGACCGACGACGAGCTCTCCGAGGCGGAGGACGCGCGCGCCGAGACCGAGTCCGGGCTCACCGCCGCGACTGCTGCTCGCGACGCTGCTGCGGCGGCGTTGGCGAAGCTGAAGGGGTAGCCACGGACAATCGGGTGGTCCGAGACGTCCTCCAGCAACCATTCTGTCCGTGGCTACGCGCGTCCCGCGTCAGTCCGCCCAGCCCTTCGCCAGCTCGACCGCGCGGGACCAGCGGGCATGGGCGGCGTCGGCGGCGGCGCGGTCGGAGGTGGGCTCGAAGCGCCGGTCCAGCGACCAGGTGTGGCGCAGGTCGTCGGTGGACTGCCAGACGCCGACCCCGAGGCCGGCGAAGAACGCCGCACCGAGGCCGGTCGTCTCGACGACCTTCGGTCGCTCCACGGGTACGCCGACCTGGTCGGCCTGCAGCTGGCAGAGGAGGTCGTTGGCGGCAGCTCCACCATCGACCCGCAGCGAGGACAGCTGGGGCATCACGTCCAGCACGTCGCGCACCTCGAAGGCGATCGCCTCGAGCGTCGCTCGTACGACGTGGGCGCGGGTCGTGCCGCGGGTGAGGCCGACGATCAGGCCGCGCGCCTGCGGGTCCCAGTGCGGGGCGCCGAGGCCGGTGAGGGCGGGCACGAAGACCACGCCGTCGCTGTCGTCCACCGTCGACGCGACCGCCTGGCTCTCGGCGGCCGAGCCGACGATCTGAAGGCCGTCGCGCAGCCACTGCACGGCCGCCCCGGTGACGAAGATCGATCCCTCCGACGCGTAGGTGATGTTGCCGTCGGGGGAGCGCCAGGCCGCCGAGGCCAGCAGGGCGTCCGAGCGCTGGATGGTCGAGCCGGTGTTGGTGAGCACGAACGACCCGGTGCCGTAGGTGCACTTCGAGTCACCCTCGTCGAAGCAGGTCTGGCCGAAGAGCGCGGACTGCTGGTCGCCCGCCAGTCCGGAGATGGGCAGCGAGAGACCCAGGAACGTCTTCGGGTCGGTGGTCGCGATCTCGCCCCAGTTGGGCACCAGCTCGGGCAGGGCGTCGCGCGGGACGCCGAAGAGCCCCAGCAGCTCGTCGGACCAGTCGCCCGCCTCGAGGTCGAGGAGCAGCGTCCGGGACGCGTTCGAGACGTCGGTGACGTGGTAGGTCCCACGGGTCATCCGGGCGATCAGGTAGGAGTCCACGGTGCCGATCGCGTAGCGACCCGACTCGACGAGCGCCCAGGTGTGCGGCTCGTTCTCGGCCAGCCACATCAGCTTGGTGCCGGAGAAGTACGGGTCCAGCCGCAGTCCGGTCAGCTCGCGTACCCGGTCCTCGTGGCCGTCCGCGCGCAGGCGGTTGCACAGGTCCGCCGTACGTCGGTCCTGCCAGACGATCCCTCGTCGCGGCGACCCGAGCGTCTCGCGGTCCCACAGCAGCACGGTCTCGCGCTGGTTGGTGATGCCGATCGCCTGCAGCGCGCCGGGATCCGTGCGCTTCAGGGCGTCGCGGGTGGCCTCGAGCGTCGCCTGCCAGATCTCCTCAGGTGCGTGCTCGACCCAGCCCGGTTGCGGGAAGTGCTGGGCGAACTCCTGGTAGCCGCGCGCCGAGATCCGCCCGTCGTGCTCCACGACCAGGGCCGTCACGCCGGTGGTGCCGGCGTCGATGGCGAGGACGCTCACCGTCCGACCTCCGCCTCACCGGGCTGGGCCCGGATGATCTCGAGGATGCGTACGTCGATCCACGAGCTGTCGGCGGCCACCCGCATCTCGAAGTTCTCGGTGCCGACCCAGGCGGCGAAGTCGCGGTGCCCGAGACCGGTCGCGAGCTCCTCGAGCTCGTCCAGCAGCTCAGCGGTCACCGGCACCTTGTCCTCCTCGGACGAGGCGGTCAGATAGAGGTCGTTGAGCGCCAGCAGCCGGGCCAGCTCGGTGACCGGGTCGCCCCCACATGACTGAGCGTCGTCGACGCGCAGGTCGACGGCGATGTCGTCGAGCCCGCCGTACCCTGCCTGGTCCTGGACGACCAGGAGTGCCGCGGACTGTCGACCTCGCGAGTCGCCTCCGGCCGCGTCGCCGGCCGCAAGCGCCTCGAGCAGCCGGTGGGCGAGCGGTGCCTCGGGCGAGGAGTCCCGCCAGGCCGCCTCCATCGCCTCGACCACCTCAGGCCCGGTCAGGATGTTGCCCTGGATCGCGTAGCCGTCGCCGGTCACGCTGCCGGCCCAGTCGAGGCAGGACTCTCCGGTGTGGCTCGCGGCACCGCCGTCGACGTCCACGATCCCGACCTGGCGGTGGTCGCGGCCGTCGTCCTCCTCGAGCAGTCGCTGCAGGGCGACGGACGCCGTGGCACCTTCGTCGAGGTGCGAGAGCGCCAGGCCCTTGTAGGCCACGTTGGCGTCGGCCTGGGTGGCGATGGCGCCGACACCGGCCACGGCTGCGGGCACGGCGGCACCCACGGCCAGGAACTTGGAGGCGACGGCGACCCCCCAGGACTCACCGTCGGCGGAGCGGGCCACGATCGAGAACGTCATGGCGCGACAGTAGCGACAACGCCAGGCCGAGCCTTTAGTCTTTGAAGGACCAAAGCAGGCGCCGAGCACGCTCGACCAGGAAGAAGCAGAGACACCATGACCGTCCGTCGCGTTGCCCTCCTCACCGCCGGTGGCCTCGCGCCCTGCCTGTCCTCGGCGGTCGGCGCCCTGATCGAGCGCTACACCGAGCTCGATCCGGAGATCGAGATCATCGCCTACCGCAACGGGTACGCCGGGCTGCTCGGCGACGAGCACATCACCGTGACGTCGGCGGACCGCGCGCGGGCGCACCTGCTGCACGGGTTCGGTGGCAGCCCGATCGGCAACAGCCGCGTCAAGCTCACCAACGTCAAGGACTGCGTCAAGCGCGGGCTGGTCAGCGAGGGTCAGGATCCACTCCACGTCGCCGCCGAACAGCTCACCAAGGACGGCGTCGACGTGCTGCACACCATCGGCGGCGACGACACGAACACGACGGCCGCGGACCTGGCGGCCTACCTGCACGCGAACGGCTACCAGCTCACCGTCGTCGGCCTGCCCAAGACGATCGACAACGACGTCGTACCGATCCGACAGTCCCTGGGGGCCTGGACGGCCGCCGAGCAGGGCGCGCTGTTCGCCCGCAACGTCATCGCCGAGCACTCGTCCAACCCTCGGATGCTCATCGTCCACGAGGTGATGGGTCGCCACTGCGGTTGGCTGACGGCTGCGACCGCGGTGAAGTACCGCGAGTGGCTCGACACCCAGGAGTTCGCCGGGTTCGGCGACAACACCCGGCGCAGCTGGGAGCTCCACGGCATCTACGTGCCCGAGCTCGGCTTCGACATCGAGGCGGAGTCGGCGCGGCTCAAGACGATCATGGACGACACCGGCTGCGTCAACGTCTTCCTCTCCGAGGGCGCCGGCGTCTCGACGATCGTGGAGGAGATGCTGGCCCGCGGCGAGGAGCCGAAGCGGGACGCTTTCGGCCACGTCAAGCTCGACACCATCCACCCGGGGTCGTGGTTCGCCAAGCAGTTCGCCGGCATGGTCGGGGCGGAGAAGACGATGGTGCAGAAGAGCGGCTACTTCTCCCGCTCTGCGGCCGCGAACGACGAGGACCTGGCGTTGATCCGAGCCTGCGCCGATCTCGCGGCCGAGGCCGCGCTCCGCGGCGAGAGCGGGGTGGTGGGCCAGGACGAGGAGGCCGGTGACGAGCTGCGCGTCGTGGAGTTCCCCCGGATCAAGGGCGGCAAGGCGTTCGACCCGACGGTGCCGTGGTTCCGGGAGCTGCTGACCGAGATCGGCCAGCCGCTCGGCACCTTGGTGCCGTCCACACACTGACCCCGCGCACCGAAACGCCCTAGAGTCGGAACGGCCGATCACCACACGACTCCAACCACGGGGAGCTGCCATGCGCGTCGGAGTGCTCACGGGAGGCGGGGACTGCCCCGGACTCAACGCCGTCATCCGGGCGGTGGTGCGCAAGGGTGTCAAGAGCCACGGCTTCGAGTTCGTCGGCTACCGCGACGGCTGGCGCGGCCCTCTCGAGGGCGTGACCATGGAGCTCGGCATCGAGCAGTGTCGCGGCATCCTGCCCCGCGGCGGCACCATCCTCGGCTCCTCGCGGACCAACCCGTTCAAGCTCGACAACGGCGTGGAGCGGATCAAGCAGAACCTCGCCAACGACGGCGTCGAGGCACTCGTCGCGATCGGCGGCGAGGACACCCTCGGCGTCGCCACCAAGCTCGCGGAGCTCGGGGTCAACGTGGTCGGCGTCCCGAAGACGATCGACAACGATCTCTCCGGCACCGACTTCACCTTCGGCTTCGACACCGCGGTCAACATCGCCACCGAGGCGATCGACCGGCTCCACACCACCGCCGAGTCCCACCACCGGGTCCTCGTCGTCGAGGTGATGGGCCGCCACGCCGGCTGGATCGCGCTGCACTCCGGCATCGCCGGTGGCGCCAACATCGTGCTGATCCCCGAGCAGCCCTTCGACATCGAGGAGGTCTGCCGGCTGATCGAGAGCCGCTTCGAGTCACGCTACGCCCCGATCCTCGTCGTCTCCGAGGGTGCGATGCCGCGCGAGGGCGGCGACATGACGCTGGTCTCCGGCGACGTCGACGACTTCGGCCACGTCCGCCTCGGGGGCATCGGCGACCGGCTCGCCCAGGAGATCGAGCGGCGTACCGGCAAGGAGGCCCGTGCCGTCGTGCTCGGCCACATCCAGCGGGGCGGCACGCCCACGGCGTTCGACCGCTGGCTGGCCACCCGCTTCGGCCTCCAGGCCGCCGACGCGGTCGCCGAGGGCGACTTCGGCACGATGATGGCGCTCCGCGGCGCCAACATCGAGCGGGTGCCGCTGATCGAGGGCACCGGTGAGCTCAAGCTCGTCAGCGCGTCGGAGTACGCCGAGGCACAGGTCTTCTTCGGGTAGGCCCATCCCGAGGGAACCGATCGTGGTGCCTCTGGTTAGCGCGCGGAGTTCCGGGGATGATGCCCTCAGCTGACCACCCCGCAATGGAGGCCACGATGACCGCGACAAGCACCGCCGACTCCGAGGACGTGAATGGCCCGACCCCTGACCTGAAGCGGGTGATGGGGCCCAAGCTGCTCCTCCTCTTCATCGTCGGCGACATCCTCGGTGCCGGGGTGTACGCCGTCACCGGCAAGCTCGCCGGCCAGGTCGGTGGCATCGCGTGGCTGCCGTTCCTGGTCGCGTTCGTGGTGGCCACCCTCACGGCGTACTCCTATCTCGAGCTGGTGACGAAGTACCCCCAGGCTGCGGGAGCCGCGCTCTACACGCACAAGGCGTTCGGGATCCACTTCGTCACGTTCCTGGTGGCCTTCGCCGTGGTGTGCTCGGGCATCACGAGCGCCTCGACCTCTTCGGGGCTGCTCGCCCAGAACCTGCTGATCGGGCTCGACGAGCTGCTGCCGGGGATCCCGACCGGTGACACCGCCAGCCTCATCGTGGCACTGCTCTTCATGCTGCTGCTCGCAGCGATCAACCTGCGCGGTGTGGGCGAGAGCGTGAAGTTCAACGTGGTCCTGACGCTCGTCGAGATGACGGCACTCGCCATCGTCATCGTGATCGGCTTCGTCGCGGTCACCAGTGGCGACGGCGACCTGAGCCGGATCACGGTGTTCGAGAGCCCCGACGACAAGGGCCTCTTCATGGCCGTGACGATCGCCACCGCCATCGCGTTCTTCTCGATGGTCGGCTTCGAGGACTCGGTCAACATGGTCGAGGAGACCAAGGACCCGCTCAAGATCTTCCCGAAGATGATGCTGACCGGGCTCGGGATCGCCGTGGTGATCTACATGCTGGTCGCGATCACGGTCGTGGCCGTCATCCCGCCGGGCGACATCCTCACGCCGAAGGACCCCGAGGCCGGGATCCTGCTCGACGTGGTCCGCGTCGGTGCCCCCAACCTTCCGATCGACAAGATCTTCCCGTTCCTGACGGTCTTCGCGGTCGCCAACACCGCTCTGATCAACATGCTGATGGCCAGCCGGTTGATCTATGGCATGGCCCAGCAGGACGTGCTCCCGCGCAGCCTCGGCAAGGTGCTGCCGGGCCGCCGCTCGCCGTACACCGCCATCGCGTTCACGACGCTGCTGGCGCTGGTGCTGATCGTGGTCGTCCGCACCCAGTCCGACACCACGGTGGTCGGCGCCCTGTCCGGTACGACGTCCCTGCTGCTGCTCGGTGTCTTCACCATCGTCAACATCTGCTGCCTCATCCTCCGCCGCGACCCGACCCCGGAGGGGGCCTTCCGGGCGCCGACAGTGATCCCCGTGATCGGAGCCGTGTGCTGTGCCTACCTGCTCGGCCCGTGGGCACGGCTCGAGGCCGACATGATCCAGTACAAGATCGCCGGTGGCCTGCTCGCGCTGGGCGTCGTGCTCTGGGCCCTCACGTGGCTGACCAACCGGGGGGTCCGGGCGAAGAAGACCGGCTTCCGCGACATCGAGCACCTCGAGGACTGAGGCGGCCGCCCCGTCTCGCGCGCGCCTGCCGAATCGGGGGCGGGCCGAACCTCGCCGTACTCTTGCCGGGTGAGCAGCACCGTCCCCGACCTGGCCTCCCTGCACGCCCTCAACCCGGCGCAGCAGCCGACCTACCCCGACCGGTCCGCCGTCGACGCGGCCGTCGCCCAGCTGCGTACGGCGCCGCCGCTGGTGTTCGCGGGGGAGTGCGACGACCTCAAGGCCAAGATCGCCGCCGTCTCGCGCGGCGAGGCGTTCCTGCTCCAGGGCGGTGACTGCGCCGAGACCTTCGACGGCGTGACCGCCGACAACGTGCGCAACAAGCTCCGCGTGCTGCTGCAGATGGCGGTCGTCCTGACGTACGCCGCCTCGGTGCCGGTCGTGAAGGTCGGCCGGATCGCCGGCCAGTACGCCAAGCCGCGCTCCTCCGACTTCGAGACCCGTGACGGCGTCACGCTGCCGGCCTACCGCGGCGACGCGGTCAACGGCTTCGACTTCACCCCCGAGTCGCGCATCCCCGACCCGCAGCGGCTCGTCGACGTCTACAACTCCTCGGCCGCCACGCTCAACCTGGTGCGCGCCTTCGTCACCGGCGGCTACGCCGACCTGCGCCAGGTGCACACCTGGAACACCGACTTCGTCCGCGAGTCCGGCGTCGGCCAGCAGCTACGAGAAGATGGCCTCCGAGATCGAGCGCGCGCTGACCTTCATGACGGCGATCGGCGCCGACCCCGACGAGTTCCACCGCGTCGACTTCCACTCCAGCCACGAGGCGCTGGTGCTGGAGTACGAGCACGCGATGACGCGCATCGACTCGCGCACCGAGACGCCGTACGACGTCTCCGGGCACTTCGTCTGGATCGGCGAGCGCACCCGTCAGCTCGACGGTGCCCACGTCGAGCTGATGAGCCACATCAAGAACCCGATCGGCGTGAAGCTCGGCCCGTCGACGACGCCCGACGACGCGCTCGCGCTGGCGGCCAGGCTCAACCCGACCAACGAGGCCGGCCGTCTGACCTTCATCACCCGCTTCGGCGCCGGCAAGATCCGCGACGGTCTGCCGCACGCTGGTCGAGAAGGTCACCGCCGAGGGCGTCCAGGTCGCCTGGGTCTGCGACCCGATGCACGGCAACACCTTCGAGGCGAGCTCGGGCTACAAGACCCGCCGCTTCGACGACGTGATCGAGGAGGTCCAGGGCTTCTTCGACGTGCACCGCTCGCTCGGCACCTGGCCCGGTGGCCTGCACGTCGAGCTCACCGGTGACGACGTCACCGAGTGCGTCGGCGGCGGCGAGGACCTGACCGAGCCTCGACCTCGCGCACCGCTACGAGTCGGTCTGCGACCCGCGGCTCAACCGGGTGCAGTCGCTCGAGCTGGCGTTCCTGGTCGCCGAGATGCTCCGCCAGGCATGATCGATCTCCGCTCGGACACGCTCACCCGTCCGACCGAGGAGATGCGCGCGGCGATGGCGCGCGCCGAGGTCGGCGACGACGTGTACGGCGAGGACCCGACCGTCGCGCTCGCTCGAGGAGCGGGTCGCCGGGCTGTTCGGGCACGAGGCGGCGCTCTTCATGCCGACCGGCTCGATGGCCAACGTGCTCGCCGTTCGCTCGCTGGTCGCGCCCGGCCAGGAGGTGCTCTGCGAGGCGAGCGCCCACATCGCGCGGGCCGAGCTCGGCGCCCACGGCGTCTACTCGGGGCGTCACGATGCGGACCTGGATCCACCCGCGCGGGCAGGTCGACCTGCCGACGATCCGGTCGATCTTCGCTCCCGACATGGGGCCGTTCTTCGTGCGTACGGCGGCCATCTCGGTCGAGAACACCCACAACTTCGCGGGAGGTGCGGTGCTCCCGATCCAAGACCTCCGCGATCTGCGCGAGTACGCCACCGGGGTCGGCGTCGCCGTGCACATGGACGGTGCCCGGATCTGGAACGCCCACGTCGCCACCGGCGTCCCGCTCGCGGAGTACGGCGCCGTCGCGGATGTCCTGGCGGTCTGCCTGTCCAAGGGGCTCGGCGCCCCGGTCGGCTCGCTGATGGTCGGCGGCGCGGACGCGATCGCCGAGGCGCGGATCTGGCGCAAGCGGATGGGCGGCGGCATGCGCCAGACCGGCATCCTGGCCGCCGCCGGCCTCCACGCCCTGGACCACCACGTCGAGCGCCTCGCCGACGACCACGCGCACGCTCGGCTGCTCGCCGAGGCCTGCGGGGTCGACCCGGCTGCCGTGGACACCAACATCGTGGTCGTCTCGCGCGCGGACGCCGCCGACTTCGTCGCTGCTGCGCGGGAGGCGGGCGTGCTGGTCTCGGCGGTCGGGCCGACCGCCGTACGCCTCGTGACGCACCTCGACGTCAGCCGCGCCGACGCCGAGAGGGCGGCCGCCGTGCTGGCGGCGCTCTAGGTTTTCGGCCATGGAACCGGTCGAGGACAGCATCGGGTCGGCGCGCCCGCCCAAGCCCCCGAAGGCGCGCGACCCCGAGCGGTCGAAGCGGCTCCTGCTGCAGGTGATCGCGGTCGCCGCGGTCGCCACCGCGGTGTTCAGCGGGATCATCGCGTGGGAGACCCACCAGGACCGGTCCCTCAACAAGACCCTCTACTGCACGGCGTACGCCGACGACAGCGGCTCCGGGGACGCGGAGTACGAAGCGCAGCAGAAGCGTCTGCGCGAGGCGCTCGGCTGCTAGCGGGCGACGAAGAGCAGGTCGCTGATCGCGGTGAAGTCGCGTGCGTCGGCGCCCTTGCCCGGCTTCGACACGGCGACCAGGCGCAGGGTGATCCTCGTGGTCGTGACGTCGACGTCGATCGACTGCACGGCGGTGGTGTCGCCGAGGTCCTGGGGGAGCGTGGTGCCGTCGTCGAAGACCCACTCGACCTTCTGGACGCGGCGGTTGCCGTGGTACCAGTCCCGGCCCTTCTCCTGCTTGGCGTAGCCGTTGATCAGGCCGACCGAGCGCAGCCGGGTCTTCTTCGGCAGGGCGATCACGATCTCCTCACCGCTACCGTCGCCGGGCATCCGCCAGCAGGTCTCGGGCACGCCGTCGAGCATGTTCGTGCCGGCGTAGCTGACGGGGTTGCCGTTGACGTCCTGGTTGGGCTTCGCGGTCGCCGGCACGGTCACCTTGGACGCGGCGGTCAGGCCGGCGGGGGTGCCGGTGTCCGGCTCCTTCGACGGTGCCTTGTCGTCGCCGGATGCGGAAGGGGTGCTGGTCGGGTCGCCGTCGGCCGTCGGGGTCGTGCTGTCGTCGCCGGTGAAGAACCACACGCCGAGGACCGCGACGAGGGCCAGCACGGCCGCCGCCGCGATCCACAGGGCCCACGGCCGGGACCGCCGGTGTTGGGTCAGCGGCGCGACGTGCTCGTCGGGGTGCGCCACCGGCAGCGGCCTGTCCACGGGGTCGACCGGGCCGACCGGGTCGACCGGGTCGACCTCGTCGGCGAAGAGCGGGTAGCGAGGAGCCGGCGGCGGGGTCCAGGCCGGAGGGGGCGCCGGCGGCGGCACCAACGGTGCGGCGGGTCGCTCCGCCGTGTCGGTGCGCCAGGGGTCGGCGGCGGGGGGTCGTCGACGGGCTGGCCGCAGTTGGTGCAGTAGCGGCCGAGGCCCAGCTCGTAGCCGCACTTGGCACAGTCCGCCATCGTTCTCCTTCCGGTGCCGTCCTGGTCCGCCAGATTAGACGACGGCTGCCGGAGACCGAGCAGGCTCCCGGCCGACCAGCTCCGGGAAGCGGCGTAGGACCTGGGCGAGCTCGCGCAGCTCAGCGCTCTCCAGCGCCTGCGGGCCGTCGCAGAGCGCGACCTCCGGCTCGGGGTGCACGTCGACGATCACCCCGTCGGCGCCGACCGCGATCGCGGCCCGCGACAGGGGTACGACGAGGTCCTTGCGGCCCGCCGCGTGCGACGGGTCGACGATGATCGGCAGGTGGCTGGCGGCCTGGACGACCGGGACCGCGGAGATGTCGAGGGTGTTGCGGGTGGCGGGCTCGAAGGTGCGGATCCCGCGCTCGCACAGCACGATGTCGAGGTTGCCGCGCTGGGCGATGTACTCCGCCGCCATCAGCCACTCCTCGATCGTCGCGGTCATGCCGCGCTTGAGCAGCACCGGCTTGCCCGCCTCGCCGACGGCCTGCAGCAGCCCGAAGTTGGCCGCGTTGCGGGTCCCGATCTGCAGCATGTCGGCGTGCTCCGCCACGACGGCGACGTCGCGCACGTCGACCACCTCGGTGACGACCGGCAGGCCGGTGGCCTCGCGCACGTCGGCGAGGATCTCCAGGCCCGCGACGCCGAGCCCCTGGAATGCGTACGGCGAGGTGCGCGGCTTGTAGGCGCCACCACGCAGGATCGTGGCGCCGGCCGACTTCGCCATCAGCGCCGCCTCGAGGGTCTGCTGGGCGGACTCGACGGCGCACGGTCCGGCGATGAAGGTGACCGTGGCCGGTCCGATCGGCACCTGCCGGCCGGGCTGGCCGACCCAGACCGTCGAGCGGTCCGGCTGGTGCTGGCGGCTGACCAGCTTGTAGGGGTCGGAGATGCGGTGCACGTCGGCGACCCCGCGCAGGGTGCGCAGGTTGAGGTGGTGGAACGACTCCAGGTCGCCGACCAGGCCGATGATGGTGCGGACGACGCCCTTGCTGACGAACGCCTCACCGCCGACCCCTTCGACGCGGGCGACGACGCGGGCGACGTCCTCCTCGGTGGCATCGGGCGACATGACGACGACCATGGTGGTTCCTCTTTCGGTGAAAGGGTCGGCCACGCCGTCGGGGCCCAGACATGCAAGAACGCCCCGCGGGTGGCCGGGGGCGTTGGATGGTGTGGAGGCTGCCTACGTCGAGACAACCTGCACGGGTGCTCCCGGCAGGTGTCCAAAGAAATAGGTCGGCGCCACGTGACGAGGGTAGGCGAGCGGCGATCGTCCTCGGGTGCTGCCCGGGATCCGGACGGTCCATCCGCACCGCGAGTCACACCGCGATGTGCGGCACCTCGCCCTCGATCTTGCGCCGTGGGCCGATCTCCACGACCAGCATGGCGGCGAGCACCATCAGGCCGCCGGTGACCATGCGCAGCGTCAGCGACTCACCGCCGAACCAGACCGCGAAGAGAGTCGCGAAGACCGGCTCCATGCTCATCACGATCGCGGCCCGGGTGGCGCTGATGTGTGCCTGCGCCCACGTCTGGGCGAGCAGGGCCACGGCGGCGGGGAAGACCGCCATGTAGACGATCGAGAGCCAGTCGCGGCCGTTGTCCGGGAGCACGATGCCGTGCGGGGCGCTGACGACCAGGCAGATCACCGCGACCACGATGATCTGCAGGATCGACAGCCCGATCGCGTCGCTGGCGTTGGACCAGGCGCCGAGCCCGACGATGTGCAGCGCGTAGAGCAGCGCGGCCAGGAAGGTGATCGCCTCGCCGTACCCGATCGACAGGCCGTCGAGCGTGAGCACCGCCAGCCCGGCGAAGGCCAGCAGCACGGCGAGCCAGGTCGTCCGGGTGATCCGGTTGTGCAGCAGCACGGCCGCGAAGAGGGGCGTCGCGACGACGTACATCCCGGTGATGAAGCCGGACACGCTCGCCGGGGTGTGGGCGAGTCCGACGGTCTGCATGATCTGCGCGACGCCGTACAGCGCCCCCAGGACGACCGCCTGGCGGCGGGCCTCGGCCGAGAGTCGCAGCAGCGCCTTCGGCGCGACGATGAGCAGGAGGCCCGCCGCGATCGAGAACCGCAGCGCCAGGAAGTCGACCGGCGGCACCCGGTCGACGAGGTCGTGGATCAGGAAGAAGGTGCTGCCCCAGCAGGCGGTGACGCTGAGCAGCGCCGCCGTCGCGAGGAGCGTCGTACGGCGGGTCTCGCTCACCGCGCGGCCTCCTCGCGGAGCTGCTTCAGCAGCGGGATGTCCCGGTTGTCGGCGCTGCGGGAGTCGGGCGTCTCCAGGATCAGCGGCACCCCGGCCATCGCCGGATGGGCGAAGAGCTCCCGGAACGCGCCGACGCCGATGTGGCCCTCGCCGATGCGCTGGTGGCGGTCCTTGAAGGCCCCGCGCACGTCCATCGAGTCGTTGGCGTGCACGAGCCGCAGGCGGCCGGGTCCGCCGATCTCGGCGATCCGGTCGACGGTCGCGGTCGTGCCGCCGGGCTCGTCCAGCGGCGCACCGGCCGCGAAGACGTGGCAGGTGTCGAGGCAGATCCCAGCCTTCGGGTGGTGGTCGAGGGCCTCCAGGTACGGCACGAGGTCCTCGACGCCGGCGCACAGGGATCGGCCCTGGCCGGCCGTGGGCTCCAGGAGCAGCCAGGGGGCGGAGTCATCGGCGACGACGTCGAGCAGGGGCAGCAGTCCCTCGCGCACCTGCCTCATCGCCGCGTCGTACTGCTTCTGGTCACCGGTCGGGTCGACGTACGACCCGGTGTGCACCACGACGCCCTCGGCGCCGATCTGGGCGGCCCGCTTGAGGTTGTGGGCGACCGAGGCGACCGAGTTCTCGTACGTCGAGGGGGTCGGCGAGCCGAGGTTCACGAGGTACGGCGCGTGGATGAACGTCCGCGTGCCGCGCTCGGCCATGAGGTCCCGGAAGCGGGCGTCCTCGGCCGGCTTCCCGGCGCTCAGAGCCCAGCCACGCGGATTGCCCACGAAGATCTGGAACGTCTCGCAGCCGACCTCGTCCGCGTGGGCGACGGCGCCGTCGACGAGGCCCTTGCCGACCAGGACGTGAGTTCCGATCGGGTTGCGCACCGGCACAACCTATCCGGGGCGTGAGGTCAGATCAGCGAGAGGGTGATCGTCGAACCTGGTCGCACCATGTCACCGCTGCCAGGGCTCTGCGAGAACACGAACCCGAGCCCCAGCGAGCCCGGCGCGTCGCGGGTCTCGACCTTGAAGCCGAGGCCCTCGAGCTTCTCGGTCGCCGCGTCGACGCCCTGCCCGCGCACCGACGGGACCTCGACCAGCTCGGGCCCCTTCGAGACCACCAGCGACACCGTGTCGCCGCGGTAGACCGTGGTGCCGGCGGGTGGATCCATCGAGATCACGTCACCCTCGTCGACGGTGTCGGAGTACTCCTTGCCGGCGACCTCGGTCTTCACTCCCTGGTCCTCGAACCAGGCCTCGGCGTCGTCCGCGCTCTTGCCGGTCCAGTCACGCAGCTTCACCGGCTTCGGGCCCTTGCTGAGCACGAGGTCGACGGGCGCGTCGGGGCGCAGGGTGGTGCCCGCCTTGGGTGAGCTCGCGATCACGATGCCGGCCGGCACGGTGTCGGACCACTTCTCGGTGGTGGTGCCGAAGCCGAGATGGTCGGCATCGAGCGCGTCCTGGGCCTCGTCCTCGGTCAAGCCCGTGAGCTTGGGTACGTCGTAGCGCTCCTTGCCCAGCGAGAGCGCATAGGTGACGGTGCCGCCGCTGATCACCTTGGAGCCCGGCTCGGGGTCGGTGGAGACGACCCGGCCCACGGGCACGGTCTCGGAGTAGGCGGCCTTGCCGGCCTTCGCCTCCAGCCCGGCCTCGTCGAGCTGGCGCTCGGCCGCCTTCTGCGTCATCCCGAGCACGCCGGGGGTCGAGGTGTAGCGCCCGTCGATGAACCACCACCCGCCGGCGCCGACCCCGACGACGAGCAGCAGCGCGACGAGCAGCAGCACCAGACCCGAGCGGGAGCGCCGCCGGGGGCTCGGCGGTGGCGCAACGCTGCTCGGCGGGCGGGGCGGGGCAGGTCGCGGCGGCACGGCTGTCGGGGGCTCGAGGATGCGGATCGGCGCCGTCATCGCCGCGAGCTCCTGGTGGTCGAACGGGTCCGGGGCCGTGTCGTCGGGGTTCGGCGCCTCGACGGCCTCGGCGCGCACCCGCAGCGGTGTCAGGTCGGCGGTCAGGTCGGCGTCGTCGAGCACACCCTCCGCGAGGGCGTGGCTGACCCGGTGCACCTGGTGGAGCAGCACGGCCGCGTCGGCAGGGCGCAGCTCGCGGTCGCGAGCCGTCGCGCGGGCGACCAGCGCGTCGACGTACGCCGGGATGCCGGGCGCGAGGCTCGACGGCGGGGGCACGTCCTCGTGGACGTGCTTGTAGGCGACCTGGATCGGGGTCTCGCCCTCGTGGGGCTTGGCGCCGGTGAGGAGCTCGAAGAGGACGACTCCCGCGGCGTACACGTCGGCACGGGCGTCGGCCCGGCCGCTGACGACGAGCTCGGGGGCGAGGTAGGAGACGGTGCCGATCAGGACGCCGCCGGTCGCCGTGTGCTGGGTGTCGGAGCTGACCGCCTTGGCCAGCCCGAAGTCGGCGACCTTGACCCGGCCGTCGTCGGCGATCAGGACGTTCTCCGGCTTGACGTCACGGTGGACGAGCCCGGCGCGGTGCGCGGCGGCGAGCGCGGAGAGCACCGGCTCGATCACGGCCAGGGCTCGGGCCGGCGACATCGGGCTCTCCTTGCGGATGACGTCTCGCAGGGTGTGACCGGGGATCAGCTCCATCGCCAGGAAGACGGTGCCGTCGTCGTCACCCTGGTCGTAGACCGCGACGACGTTGGGGTGCGAGAGCCGGGCCGCCGCGCGAGCCTCGCGCACGAACCGCTCGGCGAACTCGTTGTCGTCGCCCAGTCCGGGGTGCATCACCTTGACCGCGATCGTGCGGTCCAGGCGGAGGTCGGTGGCTTCGTAGACACTGGCCATGCCGCCGCGAGCGATGCGTGACCCGATCCGGTAGCGGCCGTCGAGGAGCCGGCCGGTCAGGGGGTCGGGTGCAGCACCGGCGCCGCCCACGCGGACGCGCCGATCTCCGTGCTGGTCCTGCGGCACAGCGACCCTCCTGTGTCCGGACCCGTGATGTGCGGGGAAGGGGTCCGGGTCCCAATCGTACGGACGGCGCGCGCCGGTGGCCTGCTGGGCGGCGGTGCGGCGTGGCGCGGGTTCGGATGGGACACTGGTCGCATGGAAGACAGTGCAGATCTGCGGAAGCTCGCGGACGCCGACCTCGCCGCCCTCGTCCCGGACTGGTTGGACTGGGCGGCCACCGCCGAGGCCCTCGGAGTGACGGTCGGCAAGGTGCGCACGATGATCCGTGACCACGAGCTCGCGGCGGCGGTCCCGTCGCCCGGCGCCGGCCAGCAGGTGCCGGCCGACTTCGTCCAGGACGGGCTGGTCGTCAAGGGGCTGCCCGGGCTGCTGACGATCCTGCACGACGGTCAGTACGACGACCGCGAGTGCATCGCCTGGATCTTCACCGACGACGACTACCCCGGTCGTCCGATCGACGCGCTGCGCGAGAACCGAGGCTCCGAGGTCAAGCGGCGCGCGCAGGCGATCTCTCTCTAGACGGCCCGCTGGGTCGCCGACGCCGCGAGTCCACGCAGCACCTCGGAGGCGTGCGCGTCGAGCCCCGCCCGGTCGAGGGAGCGCACGGCGTGGGCGCCGAGCTCGCCGATGACGGCCTCGACCTGGGCCTGGGCACCGCAGGAGTCGATGATCCGGCGCAGCTCGGCGACGTCGTCGGGGGAGAGGTCGGTGCCGAGCGAGCGGTCGAGCAGCGCTGCGTCGGCGGGTGGGGCGGCGTCCAGGGCGAGGGCGACCAGCACCGTGCGCTTGCCCTCGATCAGGTCGTCGCCGGCGGGCTTGCCCGTGGTGGCCGGGTCGCCGAAGACGCCGAGCAGGTCGTCGCGGAGCTGGAACGCCTCGCCCAGGGGCAGGCCGTACTCCGTCAGGGCCTGCATGGTCGCAGCGGAGGCGCCGGCGAGGGCGGCGCCGATGTGCAGCGGACGCTCGATGGAGTACTTCGCCGACTTGTAGCGCAGCACGGTCATCGCGGAGTCGACGTCGGCCCGGCCGCGCGCCTGCACCGACACGTCGAGGAACTGCCCGGCGATCACCTCGGAGCGGCACCGGTCGAACACCTCCAGCGCCGGGGCGACCTGGGTGATCGGCAGACCGCAGCGGCGCAGCAGCTCGTCGGCCCAGCTCAGCAGCAGGTCGCCGAGCAGGATCGCCGCGGCCGCGCCGTACTGCTCCTGGTCGCCGCGCCACCCGGCGGCGCGGTGCTCCGCCTCGAAGGTGCGGTGCGTCGATGGCCGGCCGCGGCGGGTGTCGGAGGCGTCCATCAGGTCATCGTGGACCAGCGCGCTGGCGTGCAGGAGCTCCAACGAGGCGCAGGCCCGGACCAGGGCGTCCTCGTCGGCGGGCGTCGGGGCGACTGCTCGGTGTCCCCAGTAGCAGAAGGAGGCCCGGAAGCGCTTGCCGCCGCGGACCGCCGTACGCGCCTCGGCGACCAGCCGCTCGGCGTCGCTGCCCAGGGGCGTCAGGTGGGCCGCCTGCTCGTCGATGAAGCCGTCGAGGGCATCCTGGACCCGGTCGCGGAAGCCGGCGCTGTCCCACCCGTTCGCCGTCACCCGCACGAGACTAGTCAGTGGACTCGAGCACGGTCCCGGCGGTCCCCGTCCCTAAACTGTCACCTATGGCGAACAAGCAGGCACCCCGGATCGGCGACTTGGTTCGGGCGGGTGAGCGCTCCTTCTCGTTCGAGTTCTTCCCGCCGCGCGACGAGGCCGGCGAGGAGCAGCTGTGGCAGGCGATCCGTGAGCTCGAGCCCTATCGCCCGACCTTCGTCTCCGTGACGTACGGCGCCGGCGGCTCGACCCGCGACACGACGGTGCGCATCACCGGCCGGATCGCTGCCGAGACGTCGCTGACCCCGATGGCCCACCTGACCTGTGTCTCCCACACCCGCGCGGAGCTCGAGGGCGTCCTCGACTCGTACGCCGCCGCCGGCATCGGCAACGTCATGGTGCTGCGCGGCGACCCCCAGGACGGGCCACGGGCGTCGTGGACCCCGACCGAGGGTGGACTGACCTACGCCCAGGAGCTCGTCGACCTCGCCCGCGACCACGGTGACTTCAGCATCGGCGTCGCGGCCTTCCCCGAGGGGCACCCGTCGGCCGAGTCCCTCGACCAGGACGCCGACGTGCTGGTCGCGAAGGCCCGGGCCGGCGCGGAGTTCGCGGTCACCCAGATGTTCTTCCGGGCCTCCGACTACTTCGACCTGGTCGAGCGGGTCCGCGCCCGCGGCTGCGACCTGCCGATCCTGCCCGGCATCATGCCGATCCTGAACCTGGCCAACATCCGTCGCCAGGGCGAGCTGATCGGCACCGACGTGCCGGCCTCGGTCGTCGAGCGGATCGCCGCTCACGACGGCGACCCGGCGGCGATGCGTGCGGAGGGCATCGCGATCGCCGCGGAGCTCTGCGAGGACCTGCTCGCCGGCGGCGCCCCCGGGCTGCACTTCTACACGCTGAACCGGTCCAAGGCGACCCGCGAGATCTTCGCCGCGCTGAACATGTCGGTCTGAGGATCGAGCCGCGGCTCGCCGTACTCCTGCCACACCGGTCCCACGCCCCAGGCGCTGCTGGCTGTTCTCAGGCGTTGCAACGCCTGAGAAGTGAGGGGATCCCCGGTGCACCGGGGATCCCGACAGGGTGCCCGCCCTACGCCGGCCCGACCTCAGCAGCCACCAACGCCGCCGAGAGCCCGACGAAGGGCAGCCCTGCGCCCGGCGTGGCATGCGCCCCGGCGGCGTACACCCCTGCGACCGGCGTGCGCGGCCCGAGCCGCTGTCGCACCGTCGCGCGGCCCTGCCAGAGCACGCCCAGGGGTGAGCCGCCCCAGCGCTCGACCTGCTCGCGCGGGCTGAGGTCGACCCGCTCGACCACCTGGGGCCGCACGTCGATCCGGTGCCGCGCCAGCGCCCGCAGGAGGTCCTCGGAGAGTCGGCCGCGCCCGTGGACGGTCAGCGTCGAGGCGCCGGCCGGCGAGCGGCCAGCCGGTGCGTACGACGAGCGTGGGGTCGCCGTGCAGCACCACCTCGTGCGACAGCACGGGCGCGTCACCCTCCAGGCCGAGGTAGGCGACCACCGGCGGAATCGCCGGCATCGTGCGCACGACGTACGACGCCAGCGCGGGCAGCCGCCGGGGGTCGATCGCGCACACCACCACATCGGCGTCGAGGAGGCCTGCGGTCGTCTCGACCGCGACGACCCGCCCCTCGCGCACGACCAGGTCGGTCGCCTCGGTGCCGGTCAGCGCGGTCACCTTCCGGGTGGCCAGGCGATCGACCAGCGCGGCGCCGAGGCGGGCCATGCCGCCCTCGACCGTCCAGACGCCGAACCGCTGCTCGACGTACGCCGTCGAGCCGGCCCAGGCCGGCACGTTGCGCAGGTCGTGGCCCTCGGCGACCGCCGGGTGGCCCGCCACGAGCCGCAGCCGCTCGTCCTTGAACGTCTTCTTCAGTCGCTTGAAGAGGGTCTCCCGACTGTCCAGCCGCGAGGCCAGGTCACGGGGGAGGTCGTCCGGCTGCCAGGGGTTCTCGAGGTAGCCGCGGCGCAGCACGTCCCAGTCGTCGGCGTACGACGCGACGTGGTCGACCCACCGCCGGCCGAGGCCGGTGCCGAGCTCCTCGAACGCCGCCAGCTGCGCCGCGCGCCCGTGCGGCACCTGCACCGAGGAGCCGTCCGCGAACCGGTGCTCGCGCACCACCTCCTGCGGCACCAGGTCCAGCTCCCGCTCGATCGGACGACCAGACTTGCGGAAGAGGTCGCGCACCACCGCGGGCAGCAGCGTGTACGACGGCCCCGCGTCCCATGCGAAATCGCCGACGCGCACCTCCGACAGGGCGCCGCCCAGAGCGGCCGAGCGCTCGACCAGGGTCACCTCGTGGCCGAGCTTGGCCAGCCGCAGTGCAGCGGCGAGCCCGCCGAAGCCGCCGCCGACCACCACGACGCGAGCCACTCAGTCGACCTCGATCTCCGGCGCGCCGGTCATCGTGGAGAGCTCGTCGTACGTCGTCGAGAACACCGCGGCCGGGTGCCCGGCTGCGGCCCAGACGACGTCGTAGCGCCGGAGCCAGGAGTCGAGGTACGTCGGCACCGGTGCCGGGTGGCCGATGGGGGAGACCCCGCCGATGACCTGCCCGGTGTGCTCGCGCACGAACTCGGGCGCGGCCCGCTTGAGCCTGCTCACGCCGAGCTGGGCCGCGACCTTCGTCGTGTCGACGCGGTGGGCGCCGGAGGTCAGAATGAGCACCGGGGTCGCGTCGGCGTCGAAGAGCAGACTGTTGGCGATCGCACCGACCTCGCACCCCAGAGCCTCGGCCGCGAGTGCGGCGGTGTGCACCGAATCGGGCAGGATGACGATCTCACCGGTGCCGCCGCGTCGCGCGTGGTCGTCGCGGAACCGTGTGATCGTCGGGTGTTCGGTGTTCATGGTCGAGACCCTAGGGCAGCGTGCTGCACCGGGGTGGACGACGGATGATGAGGAGGAGACGCATGAGTCAGGACCGGCCTGCATCGGTGCAGGCGACTGTGTGGTTGACCCTGGCCCTGGTCGCCTTGTCGGGCGTCACGGCGCTGCTCTCGATCGTCTTCAAGGACGACCTGAGGCAGGCGTGGGAGTCAGGGCGTCCCGACGCCAGCTCGCTGAAGCCGCCGGCGATCGCGCCGGTCGCGGCCACCATGTTGGTGGTGATCGGGTTGCTGGCCCTGGTGCTCCTGCAGTTCTTCCGCTCCCAGCACGGCTGGGCGCGGGTGGCGCTGACGGCGACGACCGCGTTGATGGCGCTCGGCACGTGTGCCACCCTCCGCATCGGCCCGCCGGCGCTCTTCGTCGTGCTGTCGGTCGTGGGCCTGGTGCTGCAGGTCGCCGTCGTGATCGCCCTCTGGCGACGCGACACCTCCGCCTTCCTGCGCGCGCAGCCGGCGCCCGAGCAGCTCCCGACCACCTCCTGATCCAGCGCCGATCTCGTCCTTGACGCAGTGTCGGCGGGTGGGTGTACGGTGAAGCCCTGTTCGAACAACTGTTCGATCAGGGCTCGGCGGAGTCGACCTCGACCCTCGCCTCCGCCGAGCCGGCGCCGACGGAGGAGAGGCACTCATGAACCCGTACGCCCTGCCCGCCACGACCCACTCCTACCTCGCCCGCGCGGCCGAGTCGCTCAGCGAGGCGGTCGCTGCCACCGAGGCGCCCACCCGCTACGCCTGCGCCCACGTCGCGGCGCTGCGCTCGGCCGCGGCGCTGCTCTCGGCGCGCGCCCGCCCCGCGGCGAGCCGCGGTCGACGACCGCAGAAGAACGCGTGGGTGCTGCTCACCGAGGTCGCCCCCGAGCTCAGCGAGTGGGCCACGTTCTTCGCCGCAGGCGCCGCCAAGCGGGCAGCGGCCGAGGCCGGCTCCACCCGGGCGGTCGCGGAGCGCGAGGCCGACGACCTGGTCCGAGACGCCGACCGGTTCCTCGCCGTGATCGAGCGCTCCCTCGGGCTGGTGCCGCACCTGCCGCTGGAGATCCGGGCCGCGGCCGTGCGTGCGGGCTGACGCCCTAGGGTTGGGTCATGACCGACAGCGTGCGGCCCACTGACCGGCCCAGCGAACGGCCCAGCGAACGTCGTGCTGCCGCCCGCACCTCGGTGGTCTGGGACGACGTACGCCCCCATGTCGCGGCCGGCGCCGATGTCCTCGACATCGGTGGCGGCACCGGCGGCTTCGCGGTGCGGGTGGCCCAGCTCGGCGCCCGGGTGACGGTCGTCGACCCCAGCCCGGACGCGCTGGCGGCCCTCGCCCGACGGGCGCGTGAGCTCGCGGTCGACGTGTCCGCCCAGCAGGGCGACCTGTCGACGCTGCTGGAGGTCACCGGCCCGGACAGCGCCGACCTGGTGCTCTGCCACGGTGTCCTCGAGGTCGTCGACGACCCCGCCGCCGCCCTGGCCACGCTGCGCCAGGTGCTGCGCCCGGGCGGCGTGCTGAGCCTGCTCGTCGCTCAGCGGCACGCAGCGGTGGTGGCCCGTGCGATGGCCGGACACTTCACCCAGGCCCTGACGCTGCTCGATGCCGGGCCGGGGGAGCGCGACGGTCGAGCCGGTCACCGCTTCACCACCGACGAGGTGGGCGCCCTCGTGGGCGACGCGGGTTTCGCGGTCGAGACCGTCCACGGCGTACGCGTCTTCGCCGACCTGGTCCCGGGCTCGCTGCTCGACCTCGAGCCCGGCTCGACGGCAGCGCTGGTCGAGCTGGAGCGGGCGGTCTCCGGGCGCGCCGAGTACCTCCCCCTGGCGGCACAGCTGCACCTGACGGCACGCTGAGCCGGGGTACGTGAAACGGTTCGCTCACGAATTTCCCGATCCCGGGTACCGAGATGACCAGCCGCTGCCTAGACTTGCTCTCGCCGGAGAAGATCTGTCCGGCGACGACCCGTGGGGAGGAACGGTGCCACTCTCTGAAGAGGAGCTCCGGCTGCTTGAGCAGATGGAGCGCGCCCTCGTCGAGGAGGACCCGAAGTTCGCCTCGACCTTGCGAGGTACGGCGTTCCGCCGCTCGGCCCGTCGACGCGCGATCATCGCCGGTGTCGTCTTCGCCATCGGCGTCGCGGTCCTGATGACCGGCGCGGTCGCGAGCAGCACCCCCCTCGGCGTTGCCGGGTTCGTGATCATGCTCGTCTCGGCCACCGTGGCACTCGCCGCGATGCGCGGTCAGCACGGTTCGGCGGCGCCCGACCCGCGCGCTGGTCACCCCAGCCGTGGCGGCTTCACCGTCATCGACGGCGGCCGTCGTACGAAGCGCTCCCGCTCGTCCTCCCACGGCTCCTTCATGGACCGGATGGCCGAGCGCTGGAGCCGCCGCCGCGAAAACGGCGGCTACTGACCCATCCCCGCCGGTTGAGTCGGGAGTTCTGGCGGTTGAGTCAGGAGTTCTGACGCCCGGGCAAGTCGAATGTCCGGACTCAACCGGTTGAATGTCCGGACTCAACCGGTCGGAAGTCCCGAATCAACCCGTCAGGTGACGTGGTCGACGACCCCGCCGTACTTCGCCTCGACCGTTCCCGGAGCCGTACGCCGAGCGCGACGGGCCAGCACCGAGCGCGGCCGCCAGGTCGCGCGCCGTCGGGCCGAGCGCGCCGCGCCGCCCGCGAGGGCCGCCACGCAGGCCTCGCCGTCGGCGCGCAGCCGCACCGGGTCCAGGGTGGTGCCGGAGCGTGAGTAGCGGTCCAGCTCGAGAGTGTGCACGAGGCGGTCCAGGGCGCTGACGGCGTCGGGTGCGAGCTCGGCGCCGTGAGCGGGACGCTCGACCGTCTGGGGGCCGACCGGAGCGCCGAAGTGCTCGACCAGCACGGCGCGGGTCGCGCGGGGGGAGCGGTCGCGCGGCCACGGCACGCCGAGATCGATGGCGGTGTCACGCAGCTCGGCCCAGATCGGCTCGACGCCGCCCGAGGACAGTCGCCGCTCGCGGCGCCGTGCGCGGATCGCCCGGGGAAGCAGCAGACCGCCGGCCACGAGGAGGAGGGCCGCGAGGCTGCCCAGGACCGGGACCCACGAGATACCGCCGCCGTCACCGGTCGAGCTGTCGCCCGCGGCCGCCGCCGACTCGGTGTCGCGCGGGCGGGAGGTGGGCGCCGAGACCGACGCGCTCGGCTGGTCGGAGGGGGCGGCGCTCGGGTCGTCGCCCGGACCGGAGGCGGGGACGGTGTAGTCCGGCACGTCCTCGGCTCGTGTGGAGGGCGTCGGCTCGAAGCGCACCCAGCCGGCGCCGTCGAAGTACAGCTCCGGCCACGCGTGCATGTCGCGCGCGCTGTAGACCCAGGTGTTGGCACCGTCCGCCTCGGGGTTGAGGAAGCCGACGGCCACGCGGGCCGGGATGCCGATCTCACGGGCCATCACGGCCATCGCCGAGGCGAACTGCTCGCAGTAGCCGATCCGGCCGCCGGGCTCGTCCGAGAGGAAGTCGACGAGCGCGTCGGTGCCGCTGCCCGGTGCCCGGTCCAGCGAGTAGGTGAAGCCACCGTCCTCGCGGAACCAGTCCTGCAGCGCGACCGCCTTCTCGTAGCGCGTGGTCAGGTCCTGGGTGACCTGCACCGAGAGGTCGTGCACGATCGGCGGCAGGTCGTCGGGGAGCTCGGTGAAGAGGCTGTCCACCTTGCCGGTGGGCGGCCCGGCGTCGGCCAGCTCCTCGGCGGTGACGTCGAGGTCGACGGCCGTCATCGAGTAGCTCTGCGAGGTGGTGCGCAGGTCGTCATCGCCCGCGATGAAGTCCATCGTGTCCTCGTCGTAGCGCCAGTCGCCGTCTGCGACGACCCGGCTGACCGGTGGCTGGGTCGGCAGCCAGCTGGAGTCGAAGTCCGACGTCATGGACACCTCGTACGGGTACTCCTTGCGACCGACGTCGGTCGCCACGCCCTGGGGTGGCGGCATCAGGCCGTCGGCGACCTGGTCGCTGGGGACGTCACGGTTGCCCGGACTCCACTCGGCGTCGCTGAAGCGCGTCAGCGTCAGGATCCGCAGGTACGACGGGTCGGGGTCGTTGGTCGTCACCCGGACCAGGGGGACGTCCTCGCCCTGCTTGAGGTTGCGGACCAGGTCGGTGGTCGGGTTGTCGACCCGGATGTCCTCGCCGCCGCCGCTGCCGGACCCGAAGTCGAGGACGTGCACGCCGGTGGCGGGGATGAGCACCGGGATGAGCACGGCGAGCGCGGTCGCCGCGCCACCGACCAGCCCGGCCGTGCCGCGCACGGTGTTGCTGCCGGCGCCGAAGGCGATCGGGTCGCCGGTCTCCCGGTCGAGTCCGAGGGGTCGGCCCCAGCGCGACACCTGCTCGCTCTCCTGGAGGAAGAGCAGCGCGAGGAAGCCGGCAGCGGTGCCGGCGAAGATGAACCAGCTGACGCTGTCGCCGATCATCCCGACGGGGATCGTGAAGACCGCCAGGATCGGCAGGCCGGCCAGCGGCGCCCGGTGCAGGGTGCAGGCCAGCAGGTCGACGAGCAGCAGGCAGGCGAGTCCGCCGAGGATGAGGAGCGGGTCGACCGGTGCTACGCCGGTCGGGACCGGAGCGGCGTACGACTGCGCGCTGTCGACGGCGTCGCGGATCGCGTCGGTGAGCTCGACCCAGGCACCGCCGATCGGCAGCGGCGAGCCGGTCAGCAGCAGGCAGGTCAGCATCGCGCTGATGCCGACCTGGGCCAGCACGACGAGCGGGCCGGGCCATCGCCACCAGCGCGCGGCGGTGCCGGTGCCGGCCACCACGACGGCGAGCAGGAGCAAGGGGTTCAGGAACCCGCCCGGCGCGACGGTCAGGTCGCGCCAGGCCCACATCGCCAGCCAGGTGGTGCCGGCGGCGACGGCGGCGACGAGGAGGTTGGTGGCCAGGCGGCCGCGGGCGTGGCTCATACCGACGCCTCGCGTGTGCTCCCGCGCGAGCTCTGGGCGCTGGTGTGGGCGAGCTCCTGCCAGACGGCCTCGAGCCGGTCGCGCGGGCCGAGGGCGACGGCGCGCCACCCCTGCTGGGCGAGCACTCGCGTCGCGCCGCCGGCTGGGGGAGCGCCGGTCCACGCGGCGACGTCGACGGCGATCGCCACCGCCGATGCGGCGTGGTTCTGCATCCGGCGCAGGACCGGCAGGTCCGACGCCTCGACCGAGCCGAAGACGGCTACGGTCAGGCCGCCGTGCGCCCCCTCGCCGAGCCAGCCGGTGTCCAGCCGGGTCTGCTGGACGGTCTGGACGACGGCCAGCGACTCCAGCAGCGGGCCGGTGTTGAGGTTCGCGCCGCGCAGGTGCCAGGCGCTGCCTGGCTCCTCGCCCGTGGCCGTGACAAGCCGTACGGCGAAGCCGCGGTGGGTGAGGTGGACCGCGATCGACGCGGCGGCCGAGACCGCGGCCTCCAGGGAGGAGGCGATGCCCTGACCGCGGTGGGCGATGAGCCGGTTGTCGAGGAAGAGCGTCGCCCGGGACTGCCACGGCTGCTCCTCGCGTCGCACCATCAGCTCGCCCAGCTTGGCCGAGCTGCGCCAGTGCACGCGTCGGAGGTCGTCGCCCTGGCGGTAGTCACGCACCGTGACGTCCTCGGCGCTTCCCGTCGCGAACGATCGGGGCCGGTTGTCGCCCGAGCCGGTCCAGGCGCCGCCGAGCGGAATCTGCGCGAGCGGCACGGTGCGCGGGGTCACGGTGAGCGGGACGGTGGTCCGGAAGGCGCGGCCCAGCTCGACCAGTCCGAAGGGATCGCTGACCCGCACCGACATCGGTCCGATCTCGAAGCGACCGCGAACGTCGGAGCGCACCTGGTAGTCGACCGAGTGGCGCCACCCGTGGCTGATGCCCTCGAGCACGAAGCGCGGCCGCGTGCCCAGCACGTACGGCACCTGGTCCTCCAGGAGGAGCACGCCGTTGGGCGCGAGGCCGTCGTTGGCCAGCGTCAGTGCCACCCGGGCCGGCTGACCCGCCGTGACCAGCTGCGGGGTCACCGTGCGCACCAGCGTCAGCCGGTAGCGGTTGCGCGCCAGGACGGCGACGGTGAGCAGCGTCAGGGCCAGCAGCAGCACGCCGACCCGGGCCAGCGTGGACTGGTCCAGGATGATCGAACAGACGATCGCGGTCACGCCGGCGGTCAGGAACGCCCGCCCCCGGATCGTCAGCCCGGCCAGTGCCTCCCTCATCGGTCCCGTGCCTCGAGCATGTCAGCGGGTGCTGTCGGGGACCGGCACGGAGGCCACGATCGCGTCCAGGATCGCGGTGGTGGAGCGACCGCTCATCGCCGCCTCGACACTCGGCAGCAGGCGGTGGGCGAGCACCGGGCGGGTCAGGCGGTGTACGTCGTCGGGCAGCACGTAGTCGCGGCCGTCCATCGCGGCGACGGCCTTGGCGGCGCGCACGAGGTGCAGCGTGGCGCGCGGCGAGGCGCCGAGCGAGAGGTCGTCCGAGCGACGGGTCGCCGCGTTGATCGCGACGGCGTACCGCTGCACGGCGGTGGCGACGTGGACCTGGTTGACGATCCCGATCAGCTTGCGGATCTCGGCGGCGTCGGTGACCGGCTCCAGGTCGTCGAGGGGGTTGGCGCCGGTGTGGCTGTTGAGCATCGCGATCTCGGCGGCCTCGACCGGGTAGCCGACGGACACCCGCGCCATGAAGCGGTCGCGCTGGGCCTCGGGGAGGGCATAGGTGCCCTCCATCTCGATCGGGTTCTGGGTCGCGATCACCATGAACGGCTGCTCGAGGAAGTACGTCGAGTTGTCGACGGTGACCTGACCCTCCTCCATGCACTCCAGCAGCGCGGACTGCGTCTTCGGCGAGGCGCGGTTGATCTCGTCGCCGACCACGATGTTGGCGAAGATGCCGCCCGGGCGGAACTCGAACTCGCGGGTGTTCTGGTTGAAGACCGAGACCCCGGTGACGTCGGAGGGCAGCAGGTCCGGCGTGAACTGGATGCGCCGCACGGTCGAGTCGATGCTGCGGGCCAGCGCCTTGCTCAGCATCGTCTTGCCGACGCCGGGCACGTCCTCGATGAGCAGGTGGCCCTGGGCGATCAGCACGGTCAGCGCCGAGGACACCACGTCGGGCTTGCCCTCGATGACCCGCTCGATGTTGGCGCGCACCCGGTCCACGACCCGCGCCAGCGTCTCGAGATCGGCCCCGCCCGTCTGAGTGTCCAACGTCGTCTCCTCCGCCCTGCCCGGTCGGCTCCCGTGAGCCGGTCGCTGCATGTCCCCACCGTAATCGTGGAGGGAAACCTACGTGGCCCGATGCGCGATGCGCACCCCTGCGCCTCACGATTCACCCCATTTCGCCCCACCCGTGCACCACCGCGCGGGGTCAGAGACCGTCGTACGCCGTCTGACCTGCGCTTATCCGTCTCGTACGCCGGGGCGCGGCTGATCCGCCCACGCCGGGCCGGGGCGGCAATCGGGCGCAAACAGGCGCCGCAACACGCGTGAAGTGGTTGACGGTGGAGCAATGTGGAGTAATGTGGTGCGCAGTGGAGGAGAGGTCACGGCCAGTGATCAGGGGAGCGGAGGTGCTCGATGTTCTTCATGGGCACCTACACCCCCAAGCTCGACGAGAAGGGTCGCCTCTTCCTCCCGGCCAAGTTCAGGGATCGACTGGCGGAGGGGCTCGTGGTCACACAGGGACAGGAGAACTGCCTGGTCGTGTGGCCGACCGACGTCTTCATGGAGGAGGCCCGGCGGGCCCAGTCGACGCCGATGACGGTGCGGGGCGCGCGTGACTACGCCCGCATCCTCTTCGCCGGCGCCGACGAGGGATCGCTGGACAAGCAGGGCCGGATCGGCATCCCGGCCACGTTGCGTGAGTACGCCGCGCTGGAGCGCGACGTCGTCGTCATCGGAGTGATGGACCGGATCGAGATCTGGGACCCGGCCCGGTGGCGCGAGTACTCGACCGGAGCGCAGGAGAAGTTCGCCGAGCTCGACGAGCAGCCCGCCCCCACGAGCTAGCACAGCCGAACCAAAGCAGGTCCGACAACTTCACAGCGATCCGCAGGACGAGGTCTCGAGCCCGCTCCCGCGACATCTGGGGCACCTTCCCCGGTTCCAGATGTCACCCCCTCTTCCCAGAGCCACGGGGTCTCGGGAGCGGGCAGGGACCTGGTCAGGCGGATCGCAGCACGTCCGGAGCACGCCCAGCACCACCACATCGAGGGTCGAGAAGCAATGAGCATCGCGCCAGCGGCGTCCACGCCGCACCACCACCGCTCGGCCGGTCAGCCGACCGGTGAGCCGGCGATCGTCGTACCCCGGGTGCGGCAGCAGGCCCGCGATGCCGCCACCCTGATGGCGTTCTCGCTGGCCGCCTCGGTCGCGGTCGCGGTCGGCTTCCTGCTCCTCGCAGTCGCGGCCCGCCAGGTCTGACATGGCGCGCCCCTCCCACGTCCCGGTCCTGCTGGACCGGGTCGTCGCCCTTCTTGCGCCCGCACTCGACCGGCCCGGCTCGGTGCTGGTCGACGCCACGCTCGGCCTCGGCGGTCACAGCGAGGCCGTGCTGTCGCGGATCGAGGCGACCCGCGTGATCGGCATCGACCGCGACCCGCAAGCGCTCGAGCTGGCCGGCCAGCGCCTGGCGCCGTACGGCGACCGGTTCACCGGCGTCCATGCGGTCTACGACGAGATCGAGGACGTGCTCGACGACCTCGGGCTGTCCGCCGTCGACGCCATCCTCTTCGACCTCGGCGTCTCCTCCATGCAGCTCGACGTCCGAGAGCGCGGCTTCGCCTACGCCGAGGACGCACCGCTCGACATGCGGATGGACAGCACCGTCGGCATCACCGCGGCCGAGGTCCTGAACACCTACGACGCCGCCGACCTGACCCGGATCCTGCGCGAGTACGGCGAGGAGAAGTTCGCCCGCAAGATCGCCGGCGCGGTCGTGCGGGAGCGGGCCAAGGAGCCCTTCACCGGCTCCGGCCGGCTCGTCGAGCTGCTGTACGCCGAGATCCCGGCGCCGGCGCGACGGACCGGGGGACACCCGGCCAAGCGCACCTTCCAGGCGCTGCGGATGGAGGTCAACGACGAGCTCGCCGTCCTGCGTCGGGCGATGCCCGCGGCGATCGACGCGATCAACGTCGGCGGCCGGGTCGTCGTGGAGTCCTACCACTCGCTGGAGGACCGGCTGGTCAAGCAGGCGTTCGTCGCCGCGACCCGCAGCGACGTGCCCGTGGACATGCCGTTCGTGCCCGAGGGTCACGAGCCCGCGCTGCGCCTGGTCACCAGGGGCAGCGAGAAGGCCAGCACCGACGAGATCTCCGAGAACCCGCGCGCCGCCTCGGTGCGGCTGCGCGTCATCGAGCGGGTGCGAGACAGGGGAGTGGCATGAGCACACCGGCAATGCAGATCAGGTCGCGGATCCCGCGGTTCGCCGAGGAGGCGGTCGAGCGGGCTCGACTGACGGTCGTCCCGCGCCGGCGTACGGCGGCCGGGCGTGCGCCGTTCCTCGCGCTGGTCTCGATGGTGCTGCTCGGCGGCGTCGTCGGGCTGCTCCTCTTCAACACCTCGATGCAGCAGGCGTCGTTCGCGACCACCTCGCTGGAGCAGCAGTCCACGCGGCTCGCCGCCCGTGAGCAGGGCCTGTCGATGGAGCTCGACCAGCTGCGCAACCCCCAGCGCATCGCGGCCGCGGCCAAGAGGCTCGGCATGGTCCAGGCCTGCAGCCCGGCCTTCCTGCAGCTCGGCACCGGCAAGGTCAGCGGCGCACCCTGTGCCGACCCGGTTCCCCTCCGGATCCACGCCAAGGCGCCCACCAGGCCCGCGATCCTGAGCCCGAAGGCCAAGATCGTCCGCGTGCCGGCGCCTCCGGCCGCCGACTCGGCCGCCAACTCGTCCGGCGACACGGCGGGCGACAACGCCGTCGGGACGACCGAAGACGGTAAGAAGAAGAACCAGTAGTTCACACGCGCCCCACCGCCACCATCACCGATCAAGGAGCAGCCGTTGCCCGCGAGCCCGTCGCCCCGCGGAACCCGGCGCGGTTCTCCGCAGCTGAGGCTGCGTGTCGGCTTCGTCGTGATCGCGATGGCGCTGTCCGTCTTCGGCGCCCGGTTGGTCCAGCTGCAGGGGCTGGACCCCAACTCGTACGCCCAGATGGCCGCCGCCGAGGGGTTGCGCAACATCGTGCTGCCCGCGGAGCGGGGCGACATCCTCGACCGCAACGGTGAGCCGCTGGCCGACTCCGTCGCCGGTGTGATGGTCGTGGCGGACCCCAAGCTGACCTCGGCACATGCGGCCGATCTCGCGGCGTTCCTCTACCGCAAGCTCGACCTCGACTACGCCAAGACGCTGACCAAGCTCCGGGCGCACGAGGTCGACGGGACGGAGGTGCGCTTCGAGTACATCGCCCGCCGCGTGCCCTCCACGGTCGCGACCGAGGTCCTCGAAGAGGCGGAGCGGCGTGGCTACAAGGGTCTGAGGACCGAGCGTGACCCGGTGCGTGACTACCCGGCGGACGACGTGGCCGCCAACCTCGTGGGCTTCATCGGCACCGACGAGCCGCTGGCCGGCTTCGAGCGCACCTTCGACAAGCAGCTCTCAGGCACGGACGGCTCCGCACGCTACGAGGTCGGAGGCGGCAACCGGATCCCGCTCGGCGAGAACACCGTGAAGGACCCGGTCGACGGCAAGAGCCTGAAGACGACCCTCGACCTCGACCTGCAGTGGTACAGCCAGCGGGTCCTGCAGCAGACCATCGAGGACTCCGGCGCCGAGTCCGGCTTCGCCATCGTCATGGACACCCGGACCGGGGGGCTGCTGGCGGTCGCCGACGGGCCGACCTTCGATGCCAACAACCCGACCGCCGCTCCGAAGTCCGACCTGGGGTCGCGGGCCCTGCAGGACGTCTACGAGCCCGGCTCGGTCGAGAAGGTGCTGACGGTCAGCTCGCTGCTCGACCTGGGCGTCGTCTCGCCACGCACGAAGATCGTCGTCCCGGGCCAGCTGCGACGCGAGGACCGCCCGATCAACGACTGGTTCCCCCACGGCACGATCCCGCTCACCCTGACCGGCGTGATCGCGAAGTCGTCCAACATCGGCACCGTGCTCGCGGCCGACAAGTTCAAGCAGGGCCAGCTCGACAGCTACCTGCAGAAGTTCGGCCTCGGCCAGAAGACCAACATCGGCGTCCGCGGCGAGACCTCGGGGCTGCTCCCGGCGGGCAGCACGTGGACCCACCAGATGCAGGACCGGATCGCCTTCGGCCAGTCGGTCTCGGTCAACGGCGTGCAGATGGCCGCCGCGGTCAACACGATCGCCAACGGCGGCGTACGCGTCTCGCCCAGCCTGATCGACGGCTCCGCTACGACCGACGATGGTGCGGTCGTCGGCACCGACCACGCGTCGCGCAAGCGGGTCGTCAGCGCCCAGGCGGCGCGCCAGACCATGCGGATGATGGAGCGCGTCATCGACCCGGAGGTCGGGGTCGCCCCGGGCGCGGCGGTGCCCGGCTACCGGGTCGCCGGCAAGACCGGTACGGCGCAGCGCGTCGGCGCCGAGTGCGGCTGCTACGACGGGACGGACACGGTCTCCTTCGCGGGCTTCGCCCCGGCCGACGACCCCAAGTTCACCATCTACGTCGTCGTCCAGAACCCCAGCAACGGCGGCGGTGGCGGCTCGGTCGCCGGGCCGGCCTTCTCGAAGATCATGAGCTACGCGCTGCGCCGCTACGGGGTCCCGCCGACCGGCACCCAGGCCTCGCAGCTCCCCGTGAAGTGGTGACCGCAGCCTCCGGGACGACCAGCGATAGCCTCGCGTGGTGACCGACGACCAGACGGCCGCGACCAGGCCCCGGCAGTCCGAGCACACCCCGCTCGGCGAGCTGGTGACCTGGCTGACCGGTGCCGACGCCACCACCGTGGTGCAGGGGACGACCGCCGGGGTGACCGTCAGCGGCATCTCGCTCAGCTCGCAGCGGATCCGGCCCGGTGACCTGTACGCCGCGCTCCCGGGCGCCCGTCGCCACGGCGCGGACTTCGCGGCGGCGGCGGTCGCGTCCGGCGCGGTCGCGCTGGTGACCGACCCCGCGGGCGCCGAGCTGGCCGGCGTCGACGTGCCGCTCCTGGTCGTCGACCAGCCGCGCTCCGTGCTCGGTCGTCTCGCCGCCCGGGTGTACGGCGAGCCCGCGACGTCCATGCGGATGATCGGGGTCACCGGCACCCAGGGCAAGACCACCACCACACGGCTCGCCGACAGCGGGCTGGAGCGCGCCGGGGTCCGGTCGGCGGTGATCGGGACCGTCGGGACCCGGGTGGCCGGCGAGGAGGTCAAGACCGCGCTGACCACCCCCGAGGCTCCCGACCTGCACGGGCTCTTCGCCCTGATGCGCGAGCGCGGCGTCGAGGCCTGTGCGATGGAGGTCTCCAGCCACGCGCTGGTGATGGGGCGGGTGGACGGCGTGGTCTTCGACGTGGCGGTCTTCCTCAACCTCGGACGCGACCACCTCGACTTCCACCGCGACGAGGAGGACTACTTCGACGCCAAGGCGTCCCTCTTCACTCCCGAGCGTGCACGGCTCGGACTGGTCAACGTCGACGACGAGCACGGGCGACGGCTGCTGGAGCGGGCCACCGTCCCACTGCGCACCTTCTCGACCGAGCGGGTCGAGGCCGACTGGAGCGTCTCCGACGTCGAGCTGAGTGCCGAGGGCTCGGCGTTCGTCATCACGACCCCCGCCGGCGACCGCATCTCGGCCGGCTGCCCGCTGCCGGGCGACTTCAACGTGTCCAACACCCTGGCCGCGGTCGCCGCGGCGGGTGAGGTCGGGCTCGATCCGGCTGCCGTCGCCGCCGGCATCGCCGACGGTGGGGGTGTCCCGGGCCGACTCGAGCGGGTCGACGCCGGTCAGGACTTCGTCGTGGTCGTCGACTACGCCCACAAGCCCGACGCGGTCGCCGCCGCGATCCGCACCCTGCGCCCGCTGACCGACGGGCGGGTCATCGTCGTCCTGGGTGCCGGAGGCGACCGCGACCCCGGCAAGCGGCCGATCATGGCCGAGATCGCGGCCCGGCTCGCCGACCTCCTGGTCATCACCGACGACAACCCACGCACCGAGGAGCCGGCCGCGATCCGCGCAGCGATGCTCGCCGGGATCTCGGATCCCGCCGCGGAGGTGCTGGAGATCGGCGACCGCCGGGCGGCGATCCACGAGGCCCTGCGCCTGGCCCGCGCCGACGACATCGTCCTGATCGCGGGCAAGGGTCATGAGACCGGTCAGGAGATCGACGGGGTCGTGCACCCCTTCGACGACCGTGAGGTCGTCCGGGAGGCCCTCTCATGATCGACATGACGCTGCAGGAGATCGCCGCGGCTGTCGGCGGGACGGTGGCCGCGGAGGCCGCTGACGTCGTGGTGAGCGGGGCGCCGTACGTCGACAACCGCTCGCCCGTCCCCGATGGGCTCTTCGTCGCCGTGGTCGGGGAGCGGGTGGACGGCCACGCGTACGCCGACGGCGCGCACGCCGTCCTCGGCTCCCGTGCGACCAGCGCGCCGACCGTCGTCGTCGACGACCCCGTGGTCGCGCTCGGTCGGCTGGCACGGCACGTCGTCGACCGGCTCGACGCGACCGTCCTCGCGCTGACGGGGTCCCAGGGCAAGACCGGCACCAAGGACTACCTCGCCCAGGTGCTCGCCGGCGCCGGTGAGACGGTGGCGACGGTCGGCAACCACAACAACGAGCTCGGCGTCCCACTGACCGTGCTTGCCGCCGACGCCGACACCCGCTACCTCGTGGTCGAGATGGGCGCCCGGGGTCTCGGGCACATCGCCTACCTGTGCGAGATCGCGCCACCGGAGGTCGCGGCGGTGATCAACGTCGGCACCGCCCACATCGGCGAGTTCGGGTCCCGCGAGGCGATCGCTCAGGCCAAGGGCGAGATCGTCGAGGCACTACCGCCCTCCGGGACCGCGGTCCTCAACGCGGCTGACGACCTGGTGGTCGCCATGGCGGACCGCACGAGCGCCCGGGTGCTCAGCTTCGGGCGCGGCGGCGACGTCTCCGCCCGCGAGGTGGACCTGGACGATCTCGGCCGGCCCTCGTTCGAGCTGGGTCTCGCCGGTGAGTGGCATCCGGTCACGCTGAGGCACACGGGCCTGCACCAGGTCGAGAACGCCCTCGCCGCCGCGGCCATGGCTGCGGCGGTCGGCCTCCCGCTCGAGACGATCGCGGCGGCGCTGAGCGCCGCCGCTGACGCGTCGCCGATGCGGATGGAGGTCCACGAGCGGGCTGACGGCCTGCTCGTCGTCAACGACTCCTACAACGCCAACCCCGCCTCCACGACCGCGGCCGTCGAGGCGCTGACGCAGATCGGTCGCCGACGCGCGCGACGCACCGTCGCTGTCCTCGGCGAGATGCGTGAGCTCGGCGACACCGCCCGCGAGGGGCATGCCGAGGTGGGTCGGGCGACGGTCGCCCTCGGCGTCGACGTGGTGGTCGTCGTGGGCGAGCCCGCGGCCGGCATCGCCGACGGGGTCCGGTCCGCCGCGCCCGGGGCCGACTGGCAGGGTGAGGTGATCGTCACGGCGGGGCGTGCCGAGGCACTGGCCTGGGTGCGGGAGAATGTCGCGGCCGGGGACGTCGTCCTCGTCAAGGCATCGAACGGTGCCGCACTGTGGGTGATCGCTGATGGTCTGCTCTCCGACCCGGTCGGAGGAGCAGCGGAAGGAGACAGGAGCACGCCATGAGAGCAATCCTGTTCGGCGGTGGCCTGTCCCTGCTGATCTCGCTGCTCGGGACCCGGGTGGCGATCAACCTGTTCACCAAGTGGGGCTACGGCCAGGAGATCCGCGACGACGGCCCGACCACCCACCACACCAAGCGCGGCACGCCCACGATGGGCGGCGTCGTCATCATCCTGGCGACGGTCGGTGGCTACTTCGGGGCGCTGCTCATCACGCGTACGGCGCCGTCGGCGTCGGCGCTGCTGCTCCTCTTCTTGTTCGTCGGGATGGGCCTGGTCGGCTTCCTCGACGACTACATCAAGATCTCCAAGCAACGCAGCCTCGGCCTGCGCAGCAAGGCGAAGATGATCGGGCAGACCGTCATCGCGGTCGTGTTCGGCGCGCTCGCGCTCTCGCCGTGGCTGGAGGACGAGAACGGCGAGTCGCCGGCGTCCTCGAAGATCTCGTTCCTGCGCGACATCAGCTGGCTGGCGCTGCCCACGGGGCTCGCCGTGCTGCTGATCTGGCTGATCATCGTCGCGACCAGCAACGGCGTGAACCTCACCGACGGCCTCGACGGGCTCGCGACAGGTGCCTGCACGATGGTGTTCGCGGCGTACATGATCGTGAACATCTGGCAGGGCAACCAGTTCTGTGGCGCCGACAACCCGCCGCTCTGCTACGACGTACGAGATCCGCTCGATCTGGCGATCGTCGCAGCGGCGCTCACGGGAGCGTGCTTCGGCTTCCTGTGGTGGAACGCCTCACCCGCGGCGATCTTCATGGGCGACACCGGATCGCTCTCACTCGGTGGTGCGCTGGCCGGTCTCGCGATCCTGACCCGCACCGAGCTGCTGCTGATCATCCTCGGCGGTCTCTTCCTGGTCGAGACGCTGTCGGTGATGCTGCAGGTCGGCTACTTCAAGCTCACCAAGGGCAAACGCATCTTCCGGATGGCCCCCCTGCACCACCACTTCGAGATGCTCGGCTGGGAGCAGGTCACGGTCGTGATCCGGTTCTGGATCATCACCGGGCTGTGCGTGGCCGGTGGCCTCGGCATCTTCTACGCCGAGTGGGTCGCTCGACTGTGAGCACCCCGGCATGAACGTGCAGGACCTCGGCCGCCACGACTCCTGGGAGGGCGTCCGCGCGGTCGTCGCCGGCTTCGGCGTGTCCGGCTTCGCCGCCGCCGACAACCTCAACCACCTCGGCGCCGGCGTGACGGCGCTCGACGAGTCCGACGCCGGCGACCGGGCCGAGAAGGCGGAGCTGCTCGAGGTGCTCGGCGCCGACGTGCGCCTCGGCGCCGGAGCGACCGCGGCGCTGCCCGACGACGTCGACGTGGTGATCACCTCACCCGGTTGGAAGCCCAGCGCGCCGCTGCTCGCCCAGGCGACCGCGCGGGGCATCCCGGTCTGGGGAGAGGTCGAGCTGGCGTGGCGGCTGCGCGACCCCGACCACCACACTCCCTGGCTCTGCGTGACCGGCACCAACGGCAAGACCACGACGGTGCAGATGCTCGACTCGATCCTGCGGGCCGCCGGCCTGCGCAGCATCGCGGTCGGCAACGTGGGCCTGCCGATCGTGGAGGCGGTGATGGATCCCGAGCCGTACGACGTCTTCGCGGTCGAGCTCTCCAGCTTCCAGCTCCACTACACGGACTCGATGAGCGCCGAGTCGGCCGCGGTGCTCAACGTCGCGGAGGACCACCTCGACTGGTACGCCGGCCCCGGGGGGATGTCCGACTACGCCGCCGACAAGGGCCGGATCTACGAGCGCGTGCAGCGGGCCTGCGTCTACAACGTCGCCGACCCCGAGACCGAGCGGCTGGTCCGCGGGGCCGACGTGATCGAGGGTGCCCGTGCGGTCGGCTTCACCCTCGGGATGCCCGGCGTGGGCATGGTCGGGCTGGTCGAGGACATCCTCGCCGACCGCGCGTTCATCGAGCAGCGCGACAGCAACGCCGCCGAGCTCTGCACGATCGCCGACCTCGCCTCGCCGGCCCCGCACTTCGTCGCCAACGCCCTGGCCGCGGCCGCGCTCGCCCGCTCGCACGGGGTCTCCCAGGCCGCCGTACGAGACGGGCTGCGGGCCTTCCAGCCCGACGGGCACCGGATCGCGGTGGTGGGGGAGCGCGACGGCATCACGTGGGTCGACGACTCCAAGGCCACCAACCCGCACGCCGCCCAGTCCTCCCTGCTCGCCTACGACCCGGTCGTCTGGGTCGCCGGCGGGCTGGCCAAGGGCGCCCGGTTCGACGACCTGGTGCTGACCGCCCGCGACCGGCTGCGCGGTGTCGTGCTCCTCGGCCGGGACCGCGATGTCATCGCCGGCGCGCTTTCGCGACACGCCCCCGATGTGCCCGTCATCGTGGTCGGCGACGACGAGACTGGTGCCGTAAGTGGTGGGCATGTCATGGAGCGTGTCGTGAGCGCCGCAACCGAGTTGGCCCGACCCGGCGACACGGTCCTGCTGGCTCCCGGATGCGCCTCCATGGACATGTTCACCAACTACGCAGAGCGCGGCGACGCGTTCGCCGAGGCCGTACGACGCAGGCTCTGAGTCGCTGACCGGAAGAGCCCTGATCCGAGGGGAGTGCGATGACCACCGCGAACCCCCTCGACGACGCAGCACCGCGCCGGCGTACCGCGATCGGCCACTGGTACGCCGTGGCCCGCGACGCCCTCGACCGGCCGCTCACGGCCTACTACCTGCTGCTCGGCGCCTCGGCCCTCCTGCTGACCATCGGCCTGATCATGGTGCTCAGCGCGTCGAGCGTCTACTCCTACGAGCAGAACGACGGCAACTCCTACGCCGTCGTCACCCGCCAGCTGATGTGGGTCGCGATCGGCATCCCGTGCGCGTTCATCGCCTCCCGGCTGCCGCTCGGGGCGGTCCGCCGGTTCGCCTGGCCGGCGCTGCTCTTCGCCATCGTCCTCCTCGCCCTGGTGCGGGTGCCCGGTCTGGGCGTCGAGGTCAACGGCAACAAGAACTGGCTCGGACTCGGTCCCTTCGTGATCCAGCCCGCCGAGATCGCCAAGCTCGCGATCGTGCTGTGGGCGGCGCACATCTACGCCCGCAAGGAGAAGCGCCTCGGCAGCCTGCACGAGCTGTTCTTCCCGGTCGTGCTCGGCATCGGCGTCGTCATCGTGCTGGTCATGCTCGGCAAGGACCTCGGCACCGCCCTCGTGCTCTTCGCGATCCTGCTCGCGATGCTGTGGGTCGTCGGTGCACCGGGTCGGCTCTTCACGATGGCGCTGCTGCTGGTCGGCGTGGTCGCGCTCTACCTGGCGACCACCAGCCAGCACCGCCTCGAGCGCCTCACGACCTTCACCGACCCGTTCAAGGACTTCCACAAGGCCGGCTGGCAGCCCGCACACGGGCTCTACGCCCTCTCCTCGGGCGGGTGGTTCGGCCAGGGGATCGGGGCCAGCCAGCAGAAGTGGGGCGACCTGCCCGAGGCGCACACCGACTTCATCTTCGCCGTGCTCGGCGAGGAGCTCGGCCTGGTCGGCACGCTGCTGGTGATCACGCTCTTCCTGACGATCGCGTTCGCCGCGATCCGGGTCGCCACCCACACCAGCGACACGTTCGTGCGCTACATGACCTTCGGCATCGTGGTGTGGCTGCTCGGCCAGATGATCATCAACGTCGGCATGGTGCTCGCCCTGCTCCCGGTCATCGGCATCCCACTGCCGCTCGTCTCGTACGGCGGGTCCGCGCTGGTGCCGTCCCTGGTCGCGCTCGGTCTGCTGATCGGTTTCGCGCGCCGAGAACCCGAGGCGGCTCAGGCCCTGGCTCAGCGCAAGAAGGCGCGGTCGGCCGGTCTCTCGGCCGGTCGCGTGCCTCACTAGGGTTGGGCTGATGCGCGTACTCCTCGCCGGCGGTGGCACCGCTGGCCACACCTCGCCCCTGCTCGCCACCGCCGATGCGATCCGCAGGCTCGCTCCCGACCTCGGCATCGAGGTGGAGATCACCTGCCTCGGCACGCCCCGAGGTCTGGAGAACAGGGTGGTGCCCGAGGCGGGCTACCCCCTCGAGCTGATCCCACCGGTCCCGCTGCCGCGCAAGCCGAACGCCGACCTCCTCAAGGTCCCGTACCGGCTCCGCGCGGCGGTGAAGGAGACCCTCGCCGTCTTCGACCGGGTCCGCCCCGACGTCGTCGTCGGGTACGGCGGCTACGTCTCGATGCCGGCCTACCTCGCCGCTCGGCGCCGCAAGCTGCCCCTCGTCGTGCACGAGCAGAACGCCGTACCCGGCCTGGCCAACAAGGCCGGTGCCCGGGTCGCGCAGCGCGTCGCCGTGAGCTTCCCCGACACCCCGCTGCCGAAGGCGGAGTACGTCGGGCTGCCGATCCGCCCGATGATCTCGGGACTGGACCGCGCTGCGCTCCGTGCCGAGGCGCGGGAGTTCTTCGGCCTCGACCCCGACCGCCCCACGCTGCTGGTCACCGGTGGGTCCCAGGGTGCGCGCCGGATCAACCAGTCCGTCTCCGGTGCGGCCGCCGCGCTGGCGGCCGCCGGGGTGCAGGTGCTCCACGTCGTCGGTCCTCAGGGTGAGGCCGTGCCCGAGTCGAGCGAGGTCCCGTACGTCGTCGTGAACTTCGTCGACCGGATGGACCTGGCCTACGCCGCCGCCGACCTGATCGTGTCCCGGGCCGGTGCCAACAGCGTCACCGAGGCCGCCGCCGTCGGGCTGCCCGCGATCTTCGTGCCGTTGCCGATCGGCAACGGCGAGCAGCGCCTGAACGCCCGTCCGATCGTCGAGGCCGGCGGCGGACTGCTGGTCGCCGACGGAGACCTCACCTCCGACTGGGTCGCCCGCACCGTCCCCGCATTGGCGACGGACGCCGAGCGGCTGACGGCGATGGGCTCGGCCGCCTCGGCCCTGGTCCCGCGCGACGCCGACGAGAAGCTCGCCCGGATCGTCTTCGAGGCAGCCACGCCATGAGGGTGCCCGTCCCCGCGGAGCTGCTGCCGGTCGACCGCCTCGGCCGGGTGCACTTCGTCGGCATCGGCGGCGCCGGCCTCTCCGGCATCGCGCGGATCATGCTGGCCCGAGGCGTCACCGTCAGCGGCAGCGACGGCAACGACTCGCCGACCCTCCAGGCGCTGCGCGAGCTCGGCGCTCGCGTCCACCTCGGTCACGCCGCGGACCAGGTCGCCGACGTGGACACCGTCGTCGTCTCGACCGCGGTCCGTGAGGACAACCCCGAGTACACCGAGGCCGTTCGTCGGGGCCTGCGGGTGCTGCCGCGCTCGGCCGCCCTGGCCTCGGTGATGGCCGGGCGCCAGGTGGTGGCCGTGGCCGGCACCCACGGCAAGACGACGACGACCTCGCTGCTGACGATCGCGCTGCAGACGGCAGGTGCCGACCCGACGTACGCCATCGGCGGGGACCTCGCCGCGACCGGGGTCAACGCGGACGCCGGCTCCGGTGAGCTCTTCGTCGCCGAGGCCGACGAGAGCGACGGCGCCTTCCTGCACTACTCGCCGTACGCCGCGATCGTCACCAACGTCGAGGCCGACCACCTGGACAACTGGGGCACGGAGGAGGCGTACGTCGCGGCCTTCGACGAGTTCGCCGACACCCTCGACCCCGACGGCTTCCTGGTCTGCGTCGTCGACGATCCCGGTGCCGCTGCCCTGGCCGAGCGGCACCGAGGCGCCGGTCGTCGGGTCGTGACGGTCTCCGCGAGCGAGCCCGGCGCGCTGGCCGACGTCCAGCTGTGGTCGCCGGGGGAGCACTACCTGGCCGACGCCCTGGCCGCGCTGGCCGCCGGCGTCGAGCTCGGCTTCGCCGAGGACGACCTGGTCCGGGGGCTCACGTCGTACACGGGCACCAAGCGTCGGATGGAGCGCAAGGGCGAGGTCGCCGGCGTCCGCGTCTACGACAGCTACGCCCACCATCCGACCGAGATCGCCGGTGACCTCGCGGCCGCCCGCGCGGTGGCGGGGGAGGGACGCGTGGTGGTGGCGTTCCAGCCGCACCTGGTCTCGCGGACCCGCATCTTCGGTGAGGCGATGGGTCTCGCCCTCGGTGCAGCCGACGAGGTCGTCGTCCTCGACGTCTACCTCGCCCGCGAGGACGCCGACCCGGCCGTGACAGGCGCGCTGGTGGCCGACGCGGTGCCGCTGGCGCCGGAGCGGGTGGCGTTCGTGCCCGGCTTCGACGACGTCGCCGCCCAGCTGGTTGCCCGCGCCCGACCCGGCGACCTCGTGCTGACCCTCGGGGCCGGCACGGTCACGGAGATCGCCCCCCGGGTGCTGGACCTGCTCGCTCGCGGGTCGACCGATGGCTAGACGGACCACGGGACCCGGTGACCCGGAGGCCACCCAGGGCTTCGACGCGCTCGCTCCCGAGAGCGACGCTCCCGAGCCCGACCCCGGGGTGCTGCGCAGCCGTCGGCGGTTCGCCCGACGGCAGTGGGCCCGCCGCTGGCTGGCCTGGAAGCCGGTGCTCGCCGTCGTGCTGCTCGTGGCGCTGGTCGCGGGCGCCGTCTGGCTCGTGTACTTCTCGTCGTACCTCGCGGTCAAGGGGGTGCAGGTCACCGGCACCGAGCAGCTGCGCGCGGCCGAGGTCGAGCGCGCCGCCGCCGTGCCCGACGGCAAGCCGCTGGCCACCGTCGACCTCGACCGGATCCAGGCCCGGGTCCAGTCGCTGGCGCCGGTGAAGTCCGCCGACGTGAGCCGCGAGTGGCCCGACAAGGTCCGGATCGCGGTGGTCGAGCGCGAGCCGGTGGCGGTCGTCGAGATCGACGGCACGCTGCGCGGCATGGACGAGGACGGCGTGATCTTCCGCGAGTACGCCAAGGCTCCCGCCACGCTGCCGCGCGTGCAGACCTCGGCGTCCACCGGCTCGGAGGCGCTGCGCGAGGGCGCCCTGGTGGTCGCGGCGCTGCCGGCCGACCTCGCGGCCCGCGTCGATCATGTCGACGTCGAGACCGTCGACGAGATCTCGCTGGAGCTGCGCGACGGTCGCAAGGTCGAGTGGGGGAGCTCGGAGGAGTCGCAGCAGAAGTCCGCGGTCCTCGCCGATCTGCTCGTCGCTGTCGACGCCCAGCACTACGACGTCAGCGTGCCGGCCCAGCCGACGACGCGGAATTGACCGTCCCGCCCGACAAGTCGCGTCGTCGGGGGCGTGTCGCCACGAATTCGCCCGTCCGGGTGCCTACTGTCGTGACCACGGCGAGGTTGACATAACTATAACCCTCAGGCTGAGGGTCAGAGTTGATCGACACGCCGGACATCTTCCCCGGACAGCACCATCCATTCGAGCAGCGAGAGGCGAAGTCGCCGTGGCAGCAGCACAGAACTACCTGGCCATCATCAAGGTCGTCGGTATCGGTGGTGGTGGTGTCAACGCCGTCAACCGGATGATCGAGGTCGGACTCAAGGGCGTTGAGTTCATCGCGATCAACACCGACGCGCAGGCACTCCTCATGAGCGACGCCGACGTCAAGCTCGACATCGGCCGCGAGCTCACCCGAGGCCTCGGCGCCGGCGCCAACCCCGATGTGGGTGCGCGCGCGGCCGAGGACCACTCCGACGAGATCGAAGAGGTCATCAAGGGCGCCGACATGGTGTTCGTGACCGCAGGCGAGGGAGGCGGCACCGGCACCGGTGGCGCGCCGATCGTGGCGCGGATCGCCCGGTCCCTGGGCGCGCTGACCATCGGCGTGGTCACCCGTCCGTTCGCGTTCGAGGGTCGCCGTCGCGCCAACTCCGCCGAGGAGGGCATCGCGCAGCTGCGCGAGGAGGTCGACACCCTCATCGTGATCCCCAACGACCGGCTGCTCTCGATCAGCGACCGCAACGTCTCGGTGCTCGACGCCTTCAAGCAGGCCGACCAGGTGCTGCTGCAGGGTGTCTCGGGCATCACCGACCTGATCACCACCCCCGGTCTGATCAACCTCGACTTCGCCGACGTCAAGTCCGTCATGGCCAACGCCGGTTCGGCCCTGATGGGCATCGGCTCCGCCCGCGGCGACGACCGCTCGGTCCAGGCCGCGGAGATGGCCGTCTCCAGCCCGCTGCTCGAGGCGAGCATCGACGGTGCCCACGGCGTGCTGCTCTCGATCGCCGGTGGCTCCGACCTCGGCCTGTTCGAGATCAACGAGGCGGCCGCGCTGGTCGCCGACGCCGTGCACCCCGAGGCCAACATCATCTTCGGTGCGACGATCGACGACGCTCTCGGCGACGAGGTGCGTGTCACCGTGATCGCCGCCGGCTTCGACGGCGGCATGCCCAAGCGCCGCGACGAGGGTGCCGTGCTTCGCCGTACGCCGGCGCAGGCCGCCCCGGAGCCCAAGGCTGCGCCGTCCTCGAACGAGCGGGCATCGGTGGGCGCGAGCGCCCCCACTGCTCCGCCGGCCGCACCCCGGGCCACCCAGCCGAGCGCCCCTCGGCCGGCTCCGACCCAGGTGCAGTTCGACGACGACGACCTGGACATCCCCGACTTCCTGAAGTAGGCGTGTTCAGCTTCCGCGACACCGTGGAGGGCGACGTCCGTGTGGACGTCGCCTTCACCGACTCCAGCCTGGACCTGAAGGGCGCCCGGCCGGACTTCCCCGAGATGCTCGGCCGGGTCGAGGCGGCCTGCGGGGTCCGGTTCTCGCGACTCTCCCAGGTCCACGGCGACGACGTGCTCGTCGTGGACGCGCCGATGGAGCTCCACCAGGTGCCGTCCGCCGACGCCCTGGTCACCACGAGGCGAGGGCTGGGCCTGATGGTTCGGGTGGCCGACTGCGTGCCGGTGCTGCTGGCCGACGCGACCACGGGTGTCGCCGGCGCGGTGCACGCGGGGCGCCCGGGCATGGCGCTGGGCATCGTCGACCGGGCGGTCGCGTCGATGCGCGATCAGGGCGCCGAGCACATCGTGGCGTGGCTGGGTCCGCACGTGTGCGGTCGCTGCTACGAGGTGCCGCCGGCGATGCGCGAGGAGGTGAGCGCCGTCGTCCCCGCAGCCTGGGCCGAGACGAGCTGGGGCACTCCCGCGCTCGACATCGGCGCCGGGGTCACTGAGCAGCTCCGCGCCCTCGGGGTGGAGGTCGTCGACGTCGGCGGTTGCACGCGCGAGGACCCCGCCCTCCACTCCTACCGTCGAGACGGCGCCGCGGCGGGTCGTCTGGCGGGACTGGTGTGGCTCTCGTGAGCGAGCGTCGCGACGAGCTCGCCGCCAACCTCGAGACGGTCCAGGGCCGGATCGCTGTCGCCTGCGCCGACGCCGGCCGCGCTCCTGAGGACGTTCGCCTGGTCGTCGTGACCAAGTTCTTCCCGGCGAGCGACGTACGCCTGCTGGCCGGGCTCGGGGTGAACGACGTGGGGGAGAACCGCCACCAGGAGGCCGAGGCCAAGGCCGCCGAGTGCGCCGACCTCGGGCTCACCTGGCACTTCATCGGCGGCCTGCAGAGCAACAAGGCCGCCGCGGTGGCGGCGTACGCCGACGTCGTCGAGTCCATCGACCGCGCCAAGCTCGTCGCGCCGCTGACCAAGGGAGCCCGCCAGCGCGACCACGAGGTGGACGTCCTGCTCCAGGTCAGCCTGGACCCGCCGGACCGCGATGGCCGAGCGGGCGCCGACGTCCACGAGCTGTCGGCTCTGGCCAGCGCCGTCGAGGGCGCCGAGCTGCTGCGCCTGCGCGGCCTGATGGCCGTGGCGCCGCTCGGCGAGGACCCGCGCGCGGCCTTCGAACGGCTTGCCGTGATCCACCGCGACCTGCTGCTCGAGCACCCCGGTGCCACCTGGCTCTCAGCCGGGATGAGCGGCGATCTCGAGCACGCGGTCCACGCGGGTGCGACACACGTGCGTGTCGGGTCCGCGGTCCTCGGTCCGAGGCCACAGTTCAAGTAGGGTCAAAACACCAAGAATGCGTCCCGATCAGGGGCGCGGAGTACCGGAGGGCAACAGTCATGAGCGGCGGAATGCGCAGGATCGGCGAGTACCTCGGCCTGCTCGAGGACACCGGTCGGTACGACGACGAGCACGGGTCCTACGAGGGCGAGTACGACACCCAGGAGACCATGCCGGTCTCGGCACGCCCGGCGAAGCGGGAGAGCCGGCCCGCGCCGGTCGCCGACCTCTCCGAGCGGCGGCGTACGACGGCCGGCCCGTCGTCGGTGGTCGCGGAGCTGTCACGGATCACGACCCTGCACCCGCGCACCTACAATGAGGCGCGCACCGTGGGGGAGAACTTCCGTGAGGGCACCCCGGTGATCATGAACCTCTCGGACATGGACGACACTGACGCCAAGCGGCTGGTGGACTTCGCAGCCGGGCTCGTCTTTGCCACCCGTGGCACCATCGAGCGCATCACCAACAAGGTCTTCCTGCTCTCACCGCCGAACGTCTCGGTCGCTGCCGAGGACAAGCAGCGCATCGTCGAGGGCGGATTCTTCAACCAGAGCTAGGACACGTCGTACGTGAGAGTTGCCGGAGGCCTCATCGAGGGGCTGTTGTGGTTCTTCATTGCGCTCCTGTGGATCCGTTTCGTCGTCGACTGGGTGCAGATCTTCGCCCGGCAGTGGACGCCGCACGGCGTGCTCCTGGTGGTGCTCGAGGTCATCTACTCGATCACGGATCCGCCGATCAAGGCGCTGCGCCGGGTCATCCCGCCGCTGCGGATCGGCAGCATCTCGCTCGACCTCAGTTTCCTGATCGTGATGATCGGTGCTTACGTACTACTCCAGGTCAACCGACAGATCTTCTTCTCCTGACCTGGGGGCGCGGTGCTGGTCACCTCGAGACCGGCACAGGCGCTATTGTTCGACCGACAGTAACTCTGACGAGAATGAATGGGTGAGGTCATGCCGCTGACGCCTGAGGACGTGAGCAACAAGCGCTTTACTCCCGTCCGGCTCCGCGAGGGCTACGACATGGGTGAAGTCGATCAGTTCCTCGACGAGGTGGAGGGCGAGCTCGCGCGGCTCACGAAGGAGAACGACGACCTCAGGTCGAAGCTCACCGCCGCGCAGTCCGGAGCCCCCGCACCGACGGCCCCACAGCCGGTCGTCGAGAAGGAGCCCGAGCCGGAGCCCGAGCCCGAACGGACCCCGGAGCCGACGCCCGCGCCGGTCGCCGCGACCCCGGTCGAGACGATTCGCGTCGAGACCGTGCCGCAGGCCTCCAACGCCGCGGCGCGCCTGCTCGAGATCGCGACTCGCAACGCCGACGAGCTGGTCGAGGAAGCCAAGAACGACGCCGACAAGATCATCGGTGAGGCGCGGACCAAGGCCGAGCGCCTGGAGGTCGAGTCCCGCACCAAGGCGGACCGCCTCGAGGCCGACGCTCGCACGCGTGCGCAGATGCTCGACTCCGAGACGGCCGAGCGTCGTCGGCAGACGTTCGGTGACCTCGAGAAGGAGCGCGACAAGCTCAACGGCGAGGTCGAGAACCTGCGCTCGTTCGAGCGCGAGTACCGCTCCCGCCTCAAGAGCTACTTCAGCCAGCAGCTGGAGGCGCTCAGCACCGGATCGGACACCCCGGCCCCGTCCGGCGACGAGTCGCCGGCGCCGAAGCGGCTGCGGTCGATCCTCGGCGAGGACGACGCCTGATCGGTAGCACCACGACACCGGCCGGCCCCTCTGGGGTCGGCCGGTGTTGCGTTGCACGGTGCGTCGGATTGGAGGGTGTGCCGCACAGCGGCTACCCTCCCTGCACCACTGTGGCACGGACCACAGGCGCCCGCACGGCCGAGGAGGCCAGCTCATGGCACGCACCACCACCAGGAAGTCGATCGCAGGTCAGGCGAAGGCTGCAGCCCGCAAGGTGGTGACGCGGCGGGCCCCGGCGAAGGCAGCGGCGACCGCTGGCTCCTCCTCGACCGCGAAGAAGGCGGCGCCGGTCAAGAAGGCGGCACCGGCCAAGAAGGCGGCTGCGACGAAGGCGGCGCCGGTCAAGAAGGCCGCGCCGGCCAAGAAGGCAGCGCCGGCCAAGAAGGCCGCGCCGGCCAAGAAGGCGGCTGCGACCAAGAAGGCGGCGCCGGTCAAGAAGGCAGCGCCAGCCAAGAAGGCGGCGCCGGCCAAGAAGGCGGCGCCGGCCAAGAAGGCGGCACCGGCCAAGAAGGCGGCACCGGCCAAGAAGGCGGCTGCGACGAAGGCGGCGCCGGCCAAGAAGGCGGCGCCGGTCAAGAAGGCGCGCGCCGGCCAAGAAGGCGGCGCCGGCCAAGAAGGCGGCGCCCGCGAAGAAGGCGGCAGCGAAGAAGCCGGCCGTGCGTGCCCTGGTGGTCCAGCCGGGTGAGGCGGCCTGGACCAAGGCCGAGCTCAAGGAAGTGCTCGACGAGCTGCATGAGCAGCGGACCCACAGCCTCGAGATCGTCGCGGGCCTCGACAACGAGCTCAACGGCCTGATGCGCGACTCCGGTGACGGCGCGGGTCAGGACCAGGCCGATGTCGGCGCCAGCAGCTTCGAGCGTGACCACGAGCTGATGGTGCTCACCAGCGAGCGCGACAAGCTGGCCCAGATCGAGCGGGCTCTCTCGCGCATCGACGACCGGACCTACGGCGTGTGCGAGTCGTGCGGCAACCCCATCGGCAAGATGCGGCTCATGGCGTTCCCGCGTGCCACACTGTGCATGACATGCAAGCAGCGCGAGGAGCGTCGCTGATCGGCGACCACGAGGCAGATCCGGCCACCCGACCCCGCGGCTCCCGCCGTCGACTGCTGGCGGTGTTCGCGCTGGTCGCGGCCACGGCGTACGCCGTCGACGTGATCTCGAAGATCGTCGCGGTCGACCGGTTGACCGGCCGCCCGGACGTCCCGGTCGTCGGCGACCTCCTGGTCCTGCACCTGGTGCGCAACCCCGGTGCCGCGTTCAGCACGGGCACGGGCTACACCCAGGTCTTCACCTGTCTCGCGATCGCCGCCGTCGTGGTGATCTGCTACCTGGCGCGCCGCATCGGCAGTCTCGGCTGGGCCATCGCGCTCGGACTGCTCCTCGCGGGCGTCGCGGGCAACCTGACCGACCGGCTGCTGCGCGAGCCCGCGCCGCTGCGCGGGCACGTGATCGACTTCTTCATGCTGCCGAACTGGCCGGTCTTCAACGTCGCCGACATGCTGATCAACGCCGCGGCGGTGCTGATCCTGATCCAGGTCTTCCGCGGGATCCGCCTCGACGGCACGCGCACCACCGACCAGACCGAGGACGACACCGTGGACCAGGCCGACACCTCCGACGCGCAGCCCGGGGAGCGAACGGAGTGAGCGGGACTGCTGACCATCGCGTGCTCACCGTCCCCGAAGGCATGGCCGGCGAGCGCGTCGACGCCGTCATGGCCCGCCTGTTCGGGCTCTCGCGCACCCGGGCCGCCGACCTGATCGCCGACGGGCACGTCGAGCTCGACGGGGCCGCGGTCGCGAAGAGCGACCGGGTCCTCCCGGGTGCGGTCCTGGACGTCCGGATCCCCGTCCTCACCGACCCGCTCCAGGTGCGCGCCGAGGTCGTCGAGGGAATCAAGATCATCCACGACGACGACGCCATCGTGGTGATCGACAAGCCCGTCGGCGTGGCCGTGCACCCCTCGCCCGGCTGGTCGGGTCCGACAGTCGTCGGTCACCTGGCCGGCGCCGGCTTCCGGATCTCCACCAGTGGCGCCTCGGAGCGCCAGGGGATCGTCCAGCGCCTCGACGTGGGCACGTCCGGCGTGATGGTGATCTGCAAGTCCGAGCATGCCTACTCGGTGCTCAAGAACGCCTTCCGGCACCGCACGGTCGACAAGGTCTACCACGCTCTCGTCCAGGGTCACCCGGACCCGCTCGAGGGCACCGTCGACGCCCCGATCGGCCGGCACCCCAAGTCCGACTGGAAGTTCGCTGTGATGGCCGACGGCCGCCACAGCGTCACGCACTACGAGACGCTCGAGGCGCACCGCTTCGCCAGCCTGCTCGAGGTGCACCTCGAGACCGGCCGCACCCACCAGATCCGGGTGCACATGGCCGCGCTCAAGCACCCCTGCGTCGGCGACCTCACCTATGGTGCGGACCCGACGCTCGCCAAGCGGGTCGGGCTCGAACGCCAGTGGCTGCACGCCATGCGGCTGGGCTTCGAGCACCCCGACACGGGCGAGCACGTCGAGTACGTGTCCACCTATCCCGACGACCTCGAGCACGCGCTCGCGGTGATCCGTGATGCCGACTGAGCTGACCCTGCGGCCGGCCACCGAGGCCGACGGAGAGGCGCTGACCGGGATCCACCTGGGCAGCCGTCGCGCGGCCACGATGCCGCCCGGCGTGCACACCGACGACGCGACCAGGCACTGGTTGGCCGCTCGGCTCCGCGAGGACGAGGTCTGGCTCGCGGAGCTCGACGGTCTGCCCGTCGGCTACGCCCGGTTCACCGACACCTGGCTCGACGACCTCTACGTCCTGCCGGCGTACGCCGGACGGGGCGTGGGATCGGCGCTCCTCGACCTGGTCAAGGCGCAACGGCCCGACGGCTTCTGCCTGTGGGTCTTCGAGATGAACGCCCCGGCCCGCGCCTTCTACGCCCACCACGGGCTGCTCGAGCTGGAGCGCACCGACGGGTCGGGCAACGAGGAGCGGTCCCCCGACGTACGCCTGGCGTGGCCCGGCTGCTCTCCGCTCGTCTTCCTCCGTGGACTGATCGACGAGGTCGACGACCAGCTCGGCGACCTGCTGGCGCGGCGCACGGCCCTCACGGCCGCGGTGCAGGACATCAAGCACGACCCGGCCCGCGACCCCGACCGCGAGCGCGCGATCGCGGAGGCGATGGCCGCCCGGGCTCCCTCCCTCGGGGTCGAGCGGCTGTCGCGGATCGTGCACACGATCATCACCGAGAGCCTGGACGCCGCCGCCTCGCAGTGAGTCCGGGCGTCAGCTGTGCCGTGGTCACTTCCGTCGGCGGAGGGGCCGGGCGCCGCCGAGGAGCGCCGACCCGATAGCCACCAGCGCGACGGCGAGCCAGATCATCCAGGGAGCCACGGGGCTGCCGGTCCCGGGCAGGTCGGATCCTTCGCCGCCAGTCGCCGGGGGAGGAGAAGCATCTCCTCCGTCGGACGGCGACTGGGTGGCGTCGAAGCGGTTGACCACCCGAATCTGCGCCGTGGTGCCGTCACCGATCTTCAGCTGCGACGACGGGCTGATCGTGGTGGTGTCGGCGCCACCGTCCCTCGGCTCGCTGACCGTGCAGAGAGCGCCGGTGGGCAGATCATCCCAGCGGGCGACCAGCGTCGTGCTGCGCGACACCGACCGGGTCGCGCCACCGGGTGGAGGAACGTCGATGGTCGTGCCGTCGACCTGGCGGGTGCAGTCCAGGCGGATCGTGAACGTCCGGTCGATGCCCGGCGCCCCGCTGCCGGTCACCCGCTTCGTGACGCGCACCGCGCCGACAGCGAATCGGTTCTGCACCGCGACCGCTACGCCGGCCGGGGTCCCGTCGCCGCTGCTGGCCGTGTCGTCCTCGACGACGAGGTCCGCGCCGGTGCCCGGGGTCGTCACCGGGTCCGCCGCCTGCGGGGAGACGGAGATCGATGTCGAGGTGGCACCCCCTGCCGCGGCCTCGGTCAGTCGGCACTCGGCGCCCACCGGGAGCTGGAGGTACGTCGTCCTCAGGCCGTTGTCCGCGCTCAGCTCGCGATCGGCACCGCCCGGGATCGGCACGCTCTGCCGCTGTCCACGGATCTCGTCGGTGCAGGCGAGGGAGACCTGGAACGGCCCGCTCCCGTACAGGTCGGCTCCCGGCCCGGTCACGTCCTTGGTCACCGTCACCGACCCGAGGTGGAAGGTGTTGGTGACCCCGACCTGGACCGGCGGCTCCTCCTCGTCGTCTCCGACCGTGATCGTCTCGGGCGAGACGGTGATCTCCTGCGCCTGGGGGTCGCTGGCGGTCTCGCTGACCCGGCACTCGGCCTCACTCGGGAGGCCGTCGTACGTGACGGTCCCGGTGCCGCCCGAGGCCTGGATGACCCGAGTCGGACCACCGGGGATGTCGATGTCGAAGGGCACGCCGTTGATCACCCTGCTGCAGCTGAGGTTCACGGTGTAGGCACCGTCGAGGGCGGCAGGGAGCTCGTCGGTGTCGCCGTCGACGGTCTTGGTCACCTGGATCGAACCGAGACCGAAGAGATTGATGACCGAGACCGCCGGTGTGGGATCGGTGTCGTCCCCGATCGTCACGTCCACGCCCGGCTCGCCGTCGACGGCACGTGGACCGACGGTGAAGAGGGTGAAGTTGGCACCGCCGTCGTTCTCCGGGTCCTCGGAGACGTTGCAGGTCGCTCCGGTCGGCAGGTTGTCGATCGTCCAGACCTGGCTGGTCACATCGAGGAAGCGGTCGTCGTCGTAGACCGTCGACGGGCTCGCGTCGGCGAGGGTGCAGGTGACGAGGATGCGGAACTGGTTGGTGCCCCACGCGTTACCGGGGCCCTCGACGAACTTGGTGATCTCGAGCGATCCCACGGTGTAGTGGTTGGTGTAGGCGACGCCGTTGACGTGCTCGCCGTCGACGTCCGCGCGCAGGGCCACGGTCGACGTGACCCCGTCCTGCTCGGGACCGGCAGTGCCTGCCTCCGTGACGACGTGGGTCGTCGAGGCCGCGGACCCGGCGTCGGTCTCGGTGACCGTGCAGATGGCGCCGACCGGAAGCCCGGAGAAGTCCTTGCTCTGGTCGCGCTCCAGAGTGAAGGTGCGGTAGTCCGCGGGCAGCGCAGAGGACGTTGCCGGCCAGCTCGCAGCTCGTGGTGAAGGAGTAGGTCTCCTCGTGCCGGATCGGACCGCCGTCCTGGTCGACCGCGCCGCCGTCGTCGACCGTCTTGGAGACGGTGAACCCGGCCGGCTCGAAGGTGTTGGTGACGGTGACCAGCTCGGCGGTGTCACCGACCTCGACCTGATCACGGTCGATGCTGATCCCGTCGTCGCCGACCCCGGCTCCGTTGGTCTCGCTCACCGAGCACTGGGCTCGGTTCGGCAGCTGCGTCCACTCCGCGCGTGGTGTCGACCGGCTGATGGTGCGAGTCGCCCCGCCGGGGATGGTCACCGGGACGGTGACCCCGGACACCACCCGGGTGCACTCGATGGCCACCGTGAAGGGGCCGTCGACGTACGCACCTCCGCCGCCGGCGATCTGCTTCAGCACCTGGACGGTGCCGACGGTGAAGGTGTTCTGCACCGTCGCCGTGACGCCGGGGGTGCCCGGGTTGGTCGGCAGGCTCCCGGTGTCGTCGCGGATGATCACGTCGGCACCCGTTCCGGGTGTCACCACGGGCGCCCCGCCCGCGACCACGGAGACCGAGGTCGAGTCGGCTCCACCGTCGGCGGTCTCCTCGAGGCGGCACTGCGCGCCCACCGGCAGCTGCGTGTACGTCGTGCTCAGGGCGCCGGGCCGCAGCGAGCGGACCGCTCCGCCCGGGATCGTGATCGAGGTGGTCGTGCCGCGGACGTCGATGGTGCAGGACAGCGTGACCTCGAAGGGCCCCTGGCCGTAGAGCGGACCGCCGGCCCCGCCGACGCTCTTCGTGACACGCAGGGAGCCGATCTTGAAGGTGTTGGTCACGGTGACCGCGACCGGCCTGGTCGGGTCGGCGCCCACCGTCACCTGGGTCGGTGAGACCGAGGTGGACTGGGCCTGGGGGTCGCTCCCGATCTCGGTCACGGCACACGTGGCGCCGGTCGGCAGGCCGCCGTACGTCACGCTGGCGCCGTTGCCGTCGAGCACGCGGGTGGCGCCCCCTGGCACCGCGATCGGCAGGGTCAGGCCGTTGACGTTCCTGGTGCACGACAGCGAGACGGTGTAGGTGCCGTCCAGGGCCGGGGGCAGCTCGGCGGTGTCCCCGGTGACAGCCTTGGTGACCCTGACGGCGCCCAGGGTGAAGGTGTTCGTCGCGGTGACCTGGGCCACCGTGGCGTTGCCCACGCTCACCACGCCACCGGCGGGGCTGAACGTGGTGCTGTTGGCCCCACCGTTCTGAGGCTCGCTGACGGTGCAGGTGGCACCGGTCGGGAGGTTGTCGACGCGCCAGGTGTTGGCGTCGCGCGTCACGACACGGGTGTCGTCGTAGACCGGGCTCGGGGAGGCGCTGGCGAGCGTGCACACCATCCGCAACGTGAATTCGTGGTCGCCCCACGGGTCGGCGCCGGGGCCCGTGACGGTCTTGGTGACGTTGACCGAGCCGCTGGTGTAGGTGTTGGTGAAGCCGACCGAGTTGACGTGGGAGTTGTTCTCGTCGGCGGCGAGCGTGAAGGTCACGGTCTTGCCGGCCACCGGGGCGCCGGGCGTGCCGTTCTGGGTGAGCACGTGGCTGGTCGAGGACGACGACCCGCTGGCGGTCTCCGTCACCGTGCACACCGCGCCCGCCGGCAGGTTGTCGAACGTCCTGAACCCACCTCCGCGGAGCGTGAACGTCCGGTCCGCGGTCGGGACGACGTTCACGCCGTTGAACGTGCAGCCGGCGGTGAAGCTGAAGGGGTCGTCGACCGTGATCGGGTTGCCGTCCTGGTCCACGGCGTTGCTCGGCAGGACGCTCTTGGAGACCGTGAAGCCGGCCGGCCGGTAGGTGTTGGTCGCGGTGATCTGCTCCAGGTCGATCGGACTCGGGTACGCCGCATTGGCCACGTCGTCGCGGGTCGAGTAGTCGCGGAGAGCGGTGACGCTGCCCGACGTGTTGCCGGCGCCGGCCGGGTCGAAGGTGACCGTCGCGCCCTGGGCGCCGACCTCGGTCAGGGTGCAGGTGGCGTAGCGGGGGAGGTTCACCCGACCCCAGGGGCTGGCGGTGCCGCCGTCGTTGACGTGCAGCACCTGATCGCGGGTCAGCTGGACGGTCGACAGCGGAGCGCCGGCCGCGTTGGGATTGGCGGTGTTGTACGTGACGAGCGGGATCTGCTGGCCCTGCGAGGAGCACCGCACCGTGAAGGGGTAGGTGGCCGGCAGCGGGAAGCTGCTGCCGGGCGGTGTCGACACCTGCTTGAGCAGGTCGAAGCGACCGGTGGACATGGCCACGCCGACCTTGCGGGGCTCGATGACGCTGGTGACCTGGTCGGTCCCGTTGAAGGTGCCGCGTGCCCCGGCGGCGAAGGAGTTCCAGGCGACCGGGTCACGGTCCTGCAGCTCCGCGATGGCGGGGTAGGCGGGAGTGATGGTGTCGAAGGTGACGTTGATCGTCTTCCCGGGGTCCAGCCCCGCCCCGGCGTCGGCGTCGGCGTAGTCGACGACGGCCTTGAGAGCGCGGGCGGCGGCGAGCTGGGTGGGCGTGGTGGCGCCGGTGACGCGGATCCACTGCCGGGAGTTGACCTCGGCGTAGCAGGGGTCGGTCGTGGGCAGGCCGGCCCGCAGGAGCTCGTCGCGGATGTCGGCCGCGTTGCAGGTCACGCTCGGCACGGTGGTGGTGTAGTAGATCGCCAGGTCCTTGCGGTCCGGGTCGACCGAGCCGGCATCGTTGGTGAAGTTGCCGAGGAGGATCGGTGCCCAGCGGGACTCCCGCGCCACGTTGACCGTGACGCCCCGGTCGCCCGGGGCGGGGAGCACGTCGATCCCGGCGAGCACGCCCACCGGGATGTTGCCCTGGTTGGTCAGGCTGAGCTGCCAGCGCTCGGTGCCACCGGCGCGCACGATGGGCACGCAGGGGTAGCGGTAGAAGCCGTTGCTCCCGTTGGGTGAACCGCACGAGGAGGCGTTGCCGAAGCCCTGCTGGATGACACCCAGGTCGTCGTAGTTGGCGTCGCCGGCGCTGGCCCCGGGGACCCCGGCGCCGACACCTCTCACCGCCTTGACGGCTCGGATGGGCGACAGTGCGTTCGGCTCGACGGTGGTGGACGCCGAGCAGGTGTTCACGTTGCTCTGGCTGCCGGCGGGCCGGTTGTTGAGCGTGCTCGTGCAGGTGTCGAACATCCGGTCGTTGTCGGCCGTGACCTGGTTGGCGACCACCGTGCCCGGCTCCAGTTGGGGCTGGAAGACCAGGCTGGCGTTCAGGGTCAGGATGTCGCCGACCGCGAAGACGAAGCCGGCCGGCACGGTGACCCGGAGGAGCCCTGTCGTCGTGTTGAGGCTCGCGGCGAACCCGGTCGTCGGCTTGCTGACGCCGGCCCCCGTGGTCAGCGTGAAGGAGTACGACGGGGTGCGGTTCCCCGCGTCGTCGAGGGGCCAGACCAGCAGCGACCCCTTGCTGTTGGTGGCGATCTGGTCGGTGAGCTGGAGACCCGTCTGTGGCCAGGTGCCGGTGTTCTGGAACTTCATCACGTAGGGGATCGACGTGTCCGGGTCGAAGCTCGGAGGCTGGTTGGCGCCGTTGCCCGGCGCCTTGGACACCGAGATCGCGTTGCGCAGGTGGACGAGCTTGGTCTGCGCGGTCGCCGTGTCCTGGGCGACCCAGGGGTCGTCCTGGTTCAGCCACGCGCCCTGTGCGTCGGCCCGGACCGCGTCCGTGAAGGTGCCGCGCTCGGTCTCGCCCGGGGCCGGGTCCAGGTCGGGCCGGTCCGACGGCACCGGGGTGACGTTGGAGCCGTCGGGGGACCAGACCAGATTCTCCCGCCGGGTGGCACTGAAGGTCAGTCCGACCACCGGGTTGGCGGGCCGCTCCCACTGGGTCTGGTCGGACTTCTGTGCCAGCAGGCGCACGCCCCGCACCTGGGCGGCCGTCACGCCGGCAGGGAGGGTGGGCGTCCAGACCCCGGCGATCGGGGTGGTCCAGGCGCCGATCCGCCAGCACGCCGTGAGATCGGCGTTGCCGTTGCACCGCGCGACGAGATCGTCGCCCTGGAGCTGGTAGGTCACCCCGACGAGGGCGTCGAGGCGCACCTCGTTGACCGGCCGGGGGACCGTCTGGCCGGGGAACGAGGCGAGGTCGAAGGCGTTCCAGAAGGTCGGCCGGGTGTCGGTGAGGGTGAGCAGCTTGGTGCGCACCGTCCCGCTGGGCTGCCCCCTCAGGGCGACGGTGTAGCCGGTCCTGGCGGCGACCTCGTTGCGGGAGGCCGGGGTGATGGTCTTGGTGGCGACCACGCCGTAGGTCGGCTGGACGATGATGAGATCGTCGGAGGCGGCGGCCGTGGCCGAGGTGCCGGGACTGGACCCGACCGCACGGGCCAGGTTGGTGATCTGCTCGTTGGCGACGACCGGCGTGCCGTCGGACCGGTGGGTGCTGCGCAGCTGGTAGATCAGCTGGAGTGTCGACGAGCCCCCGGTCTCGATCAGTCCGGTGTGCACCACGCGGATGCCGGTCACGTCCGTGAGTTGGGTCGGAGTGAGTGCGAAAGCCTGGGCGAGGGTGTACGACGTGTCCGTGCCGCTGCGGTCGAGGTAGACGGTGCTGCCCGTCGCGCCGGCGGGGACGGTGATCGAGTCGATGTCGTAGAGGTTGAGCGTCTCCATCGGGTCTGAGCCGGTGACGGGATCGTCGACCTCGAGCGTCCGGACCTTCGGCGCGCCGGCGTTGGCGGTCGTCACGGTCGCGGTCACGAGCGGGAACTGCGCCGGGTCGGTGCCGGCCTGGGGTACGCCGAGGACGGCCTGGTCGAACTCCTTGGTGATGGCGATGTCGATGTCGCGGTCGAGGATGCTGATGTCCGCGGCGGCCCCGCCGTTGTAGGTCGAGCCGTCGGGAGCCGTGCCGACCAGACCAGCCGTGTTCCGGACCACCCCGCGGGCGCCGGTGTTGTACACCGGGCCGCGGTCGACCCCGAGCACCGGCTGGCCGTTGCTGCGCCGGTTCTGACGCAGCTGGAAGACCTGGTCGATCACCCGCCCGTTGTCGTCCGAGGCGGCCACCCCGCTGCCGACCGCGGGGTCGTCCGGCCCGGTGATCCGGCTGCCCCGGGTCGGGCTCTCCGCGAAGGTGAGGCGCATGCCGGTCGTGCTCGTGCGCTGCGCGGCGGTGAGTGTGAGGCCCGGGAAGCGCGCGTCGCAGGCGGCGATCGTCGGGCAGGCCTGGGTGGTGACGTCGACCCAGCCGCTGCCGTCGTAGATCTCTACCTTGCTGACCGCGTCGAACGTGATCAGCGGGTCCGTGCTCGTCGTGATCGGGCTGATCCCGATCAGGTCGAACGCGTCGTACACCGAGTTGGCGGGCGGTGGCGGCGTGGCGCTGCCTGCGGCCACCGGGTCGGAGATCGCGACCTGCCGGAGCGGGATGTCCTGGGTGCTCCAGCCGATCCGGGCGGTGCGCTGCTCGTCCGTGAGGGCGACCACCGTCGCCGCGTCGACGGACGGCGTGCCGTTGGGCAGCAGCCAGCCCTTGTCGATCGTGCTCGGGCCACCTGGCGGCACCGGTCGCACCTGGAGCACGTCGGTGCTCTGGGCGGTGTCGGTCGGCAGCACCGCGAGCGGGTTGCGCACCTCGCTCTCGACGGTGTTGCTGAAGTCCGTCGGGCTGTCCGGCAGGGCCGAGGCGCCGGGGTCGCTGCGCAGCGTGCTGCGCTGGCTCACCCGGATGTAGGGCAGCACCTGGAAGCCCGGCGGCAGCGTGGAGCCCGCCGCCGTGGGCGTGAAGGTGAAGCGCACCCCCTGGATGACCTGGCGCAGGGCGCTGGGGATCTCGGCGGAGAACCCGCCCAACGGGCCGACGATGCCGGTCGCTCCCGGCAGGTCGGTCCACTGGCTGCCGTCCCAGTAGCTCACCGTCATGGTGGCGCTGCCCGGGACATCGGTGGGAGCGATGGAGGCCAGGTCGAAGTGGTCCCAGAAGGCGGTGGGCGCGCCGGTGGGGTTCGGCGGATCGGTGATCTGGAGGATCTGCGACCCGACGGTCGAGGCGTTCGGACCCTGGTTGTTGACCGAGGCCGCGAAGCTCACCAGCGTCGTCGCGCCCGGCACGTTGTAGATCCAGTCCTTCGAGATGTTCTTCGTCACCGCCGTCGAGACGCGGAGCGGACGACGCGTCAGGTCGTCAGCGGCGCGCACGACGTCACTGACCTGGCCGTCGGCGCGCGAGACCTGCGTGCTCGCGGTGTTCGTCGACGTCACGTCGGCGGTCCCGTCGACGCGCTCGGCCGTCACCGAGAACGGCACCGTGGCCTCCGTGCGGGCCGGCATCGTCCCGGTGAAGGTCACCGTGAAGCCCGCGACCCGCTGCCCGGCGGCGGGACCCGGGAGCGAGTCGACCGTCGTCGTGGACCTCGGACCCTCGCTGAAGCCGTCGGCGTAGACGTACTGGATCGAGGCGGCGGTCGCTCCCTGGGGCCACTCGAGGTCACTGGTGAACCCGGTGAAGAGAAGGCCCTGGTCCACCAGGTCGCCGCCCGCGTCGGGATCGGTGATCACGAGCTGTTCGACCGGGACGGGTCCGTTCGTCGCGCGGAGGAGCGCCACCGTGGACTGCCCGGCGGTGAGGGTGTTGACGCCGAACGTCTTGGTCAGCCCGACGGTCGGGGGCTCGCGGCGGATGGGCACCGTCGCCGTGGCCTGGACGACCGGGCTCGAGGACGCGCCGGCCGCGACCTGCGCGGAGGCCCGGTTGGTCACCGTGACGGTGGTGTTGGCCGGGATGGTCGTCACGTTGTCCCGGGTCACGGTGCGGTAGCTGATGGTGGCGCCGCCGCTCGCGGGGGTGCTGGGCAGCGTGCCGACGTCGGCGGTGAAGGTGAAACGCAGACCGTGCACCTGGCCCAGGTCGTCCGGCAGCAGCGCGGAGGGATCATCCGGGATCGCCACCGGCGAACCGGTCTGCCAGGTGCCCGCGGCGTCACGCCAGTCCACCTGCACCCGGTCGGCCCCGTCAGGCGCGATGAAGTCGCCGAAGCCGCTCAGGGCGAGGTACTGGTACGGGTCGGGCGCCCCGTCGGCCGGGTCCTGGATGACCAGGGAGTCGACCCGGCCGTTGGAGGCGTTGTTGCCTCCGATGCTCCAGTCGACGATCTCGCCCGGCACCGCCGCGACCGGCGTGCCTCCGGCCGCGTCCACCGACTTGCTGACCGCGGCGACCAGGCTCTGCTCGATGTCGATGAGGACAGGCTTCGACGACGTGCTGGGGTCGCCGTTGCTCTGGCTCGCGCGGGCTGTGTTGGTGACGGTGCCGTTGTTGTCGGTCGAGGCGTCCGGGGGGACGCGCACGTTGATGGTGGCCACCACCTCCTCCCCGGTCTGGAGGCCGACGTCCCCGCCGCCGAGCGGCTGGGTGAAGTCGATCGTGATCACGCCACCGGTGGTGTCGACGGTGTAGTCGTTGCCGGCGCCGGAGACCGTGACCTGAGGCAGCGCTCCGGGATCGAGCTCGATCGGGGCAGGCAGGGGATCCCGCAGCTGGGCGTCCCCGCAGCCGGGCCCGTCGACGCTGGAGCAGCCGAGGCGGAGCGTGTAGGAGAAGGTCGCGCCGGCGCCGTACGTCGGCGTACCGGTCTGGCCTGCGACGCCCTTGGCGAGCTCGAGCTGACCGGTGCCGTCCACCGCATCAGCCCGGACCAGCACCGCATCTGCCAGCACCAGCGGCAGCACGAGCAGTAGTGCCAACGCGCTGAGAATGACCGAACGCACCTCGAATCGCGATGACCTCACCCGTCCACGCACCCGTCCTTTCCGCTGGCACTGCAGGCGGCGGCCTGCCGAAGCCAGTTCCGTGGAGGGCTTTACTTTGCGCTAGTTCGAGGATTCCTACAACGCCGCGACGCCACGAGATCGATTTCTTCGGTACCAGATCAGCCACTTTCACGGTCGCGCCGGGTCCTCACGGCGCGCCCAGGACGTCGCTCGGAAACCCTGGTTCATCCGCTCTCGCAGGCTCGCGCGAACAAGCGGCGCGCCCGCCACGGAGCGCACAGCGCCGGGAGTCGGGTGTCGGCGCCCCGGGGCATCATCGGGTGACGTACTGTGAGGCTCTTCCCCGAACGGCCGCCCGACCTCGAGTCCGGGCCGTGCCCGCTCATGGCACCACGCACCAGACCGACCGCACGAACGACCGTTGGGAGCAAGCGCGACGATGCCGAACGGTTCCGACTCCTTCGTCCATCTCCACGTCCACACCGAGTACTCGATGCTGGACGGAGCCGCCCGGCTCGGTGCCCTGGCGGAGCGCACGGCCGAGCTGGGGATGCCGGCCATCGCGATGACCGACCACGGCAACGTGTTCGGGGCCTACGAGTTCTACAAGTTGGCGAAGAACGCCGGGGTCAAGCCGATCATCGGCATCGAGGCCTACTTCGCGCCGAACATCTCGCGCTTCGAGCGCAAGGGCGTCAACTTCTACGGCGGCGGTCCCGACGACGTCTCCAACCGCGGCGCCTACACCCACATGACGCTGCTCTCGGAGTCCACGGAGGGCATGCACAACCTCTTCCGGCTCTCGACGGGCGCTTGGCGCGACGGCTTCTTCAAGCACCCCCGGATGGACCGCGAGCTGCTCTCGCAGCACGGCAAGGGCATCATCGGCACCACCGGTTGCCCCTCGGGCGAGGTCCAGGTCCACCTGCGGCACGGGGCGTACGACGCGGCTCGCAAGACGGCGGCGGACTTCCAGGACATCCTCGGCAAGGACAACTACTTCCTCGAGCTGATGGACCACGGGCTCGACATCGAGACCCGCGTCCGCGACGGCCTGCTGCGCCTGGCCAAGGACCTCCAGATCCCGCTCCTCGCGACCAACGACTCGCACTACGTCAACAAGGAGGATGCGAAGAGCCAGGAGCACCTGCTCTGCATCAACTCCGGCTCGACGATGGACATCCCCGCCGGCGACGGACCGGGGCAGCGCTTCGCGTTCAACGGCGACGGCTACTACATCAAGTCTGCGCGGGAGATGCGTGAGCTGTGGCGCGACTTCCCGGAGGCCTGCGACAACACCCTCCTGATCGCTGAACGCTGCGACGTCTCCTTCACCGAGGGCAACGGCACCTTCATGCCGCGCTTCCCCTGCCCCCCGGGGGAGAACGAGGACTCCTGGCTGGTCAAGGAGGTCGAGAAGGGGCTCCAGTTCCGCTACCCGGGCGGCATCCCTGACGACGTACGCAAGCAGGCCGACTTCGAGGTCGGCGTCATCACCCAGATGGGCTTCCCGGGCTACTTCCTCGTCGTCGCCGACTTCATCAACTGGGCGAAGGACAACGGCATCCGGGTCGGTCCCGGTCGCGGCTCGGGCGCGGGCTCGATGGTCGCCTACGCGATGCGCATCACCGACCTCGACCCGCTGGTCCACGGCCTGATCTTCGAGCGCTTCCTCAACCCCGACCGCGTCTCGATGCCCGACTTCGACATCGACTTCGACGAGCGTCGGCGCGGTGAGGTGATCCGCTACGTCACCGAGAAGTACGGCGACGACCGGGTCTCGATGATCGTCACCTACGGCACCATCAAGGCCAAGCAGGCCGTCAAGGACTCCTCGCGCATCCTCGGCTACCCGTTCGCGATGGGCGACCGCATCACCAAGGCGATGCCGGCCGCCGTGATGGGCAAGGACGTCCCGCTCCAGGAGATCTTCAACGCCGAGCACAAGCGGTTCGGCGAGGGCGGCGAGTTCCGGGCGCTGTACGACGGCGACAACGACGTCAAGCGCGTCGTCGACACCGCCATCGGGATCGAGGGGCTCAAGCGCCAGTGGGGCGTGCACGCCGCCGGCGTGATCATGTCCAGTGAGCCGCTGCTCGACATCATCCCGATGCTCAAGCGACCTGCCGACGGCGCGATGATCACGCAGTTCGACTACCCGACGTGTGAGGGCCTCGGCCTGATCAAGATGGACTTCCTGGGGCTGCGCAACCTCACGGTCCTCGACGACGCGGTCAAGAACATCAAGATGAACCGCGACGAGGACGTCGTCCTCGAGGATCTCGAGCTGACCGACGAGGCGACGTACAGGCTGCTCCAGCGGGGCGACACCCTCGGCGTCTTCCAGCTCGACGGTGGCCCGATGCGCGCGCTGCTGCGCAGCATGCGCCCGGACACGTTCGAGGACATCTCCGCCGTCGGTGCGCTCTACCGCCCGGGTCCGATGGGCGCCGACTCGCACAACAAGTACGCCCGCCGCAAGACCGGCCGGGAGCCCGTCGAGGCGCTGCACCCCGAGCTCGCCGACGCACTCGAGGACGTGCTGGGCGAGACCTACGGCCTGATCGTCTATCAGGAGCAGGTGATGGCGATCGCCCAGAAGCTCGCGGGCTACACGCTGGGACAGGCCGACATCCTGCGTCGTGCGATGGGCAAGAAGAAGAAGGAGGAGCTGGACAAGCAGTTCGCCGGCTTCTCCGCGGGCATGACTGAGCGCGGCTACTCCGCAGGGGCGATCAAGACGCTCTGGGACACGCTGCTGCCCTTCTCCGACTACGCCTTCAACAAGGCGCACTCCGCGGCGTACGGCCTGGTCTCCTACTGGACCGCCTACCTCAAGGCCAACTACCCGGCCGAGTACATGGCGGCCCTGCTGACCTCGGTCAAGGACGACAAGGACAAGTCCGCGATCTACCTCAACGAGTGCCGCCGGATGAAGATCCAGGTGCTCCCGCCCGACGTCAACGAGTCGGCGCACAACTTCACCCCCGTCGGTCATGACATCCGTTTCGGCCTGACCGCGGTCCGCAATGTCGGCAGCAACGTCGTCGACGGTGTGGTGAGTGGCCGCGAGGAGAAGGGCCGCTACGAGGACTTCAACGACTTCCTCGACAAGGTGCCCGCCCAGGTCTGCAACAAGCGCGTCATCGAGTCGCTGATCAAGTCCGGGGCCTTCGACGACATGAAGCACCGGCGCCGGTCGCTGGTCGCGATCCACGAGACGGCGGTCGACCAGTACGTCGACATCAAGCGCAACGAGGCGATCGGCCAGGACTCGCTCTTCGGCGGGATCGACGACGACTCCGGCTTCGGCGTCTCGGTGGCGATCCCCGACCTCGACGAGTGGGACAAGATGACCCTGCTCGGCCACGAGCGGGAGATGCTCGGGCTCTACGTGTCCGACCACCCGCTGCTCGGCCTCGAGCACCTCCTGGCCAACAGCTCGGACTGCACCGTCGGCCAGCTGATGCTCGACGAGGAGCGCGCCGACGGCAGCCCGATCACGATCACCGGTCTGGTGACCGGGGTCCAGCGCAAGATCACCAAGCGCGGCGACGCGTGGGGGATGGTCACGGTCGAGGACCTCGACGGCGCCATCGAGGTGCTGCTCTTCCCGAGCGCCTGGCAGCTCTCGGGCCACATGATCTCCGAGGACGCGATCATCACCGTCAAGGGCCGGCTGTCTCGCAGCAAGGACCAGCCGGAGATCATGGGCCAGGAGGTGAGCCTGCCCGACCTCTCCGACGGGCCGTCCGGGCCGGTCGTGATCAAGCTGCCCCAGACCCGGGTCAACTCCGACACCGTGGATCACCTCAAGGAGGTGCTCCGGACCCATCCGGGGGTGACCGAGGTGCACCTCAAGGTGCTGATGCGGGAGAAGACGCTGGTGATGAAGATCGGTGACCACCATCGGGTCACGCCGAGTCCAGCGTTGTTCGCCGACCTCAAGCAGCTGCTCGGCCCGGGGTGCCTGACCGGATGAGTGGCCGGATGAGCGACCAGACGAGCGACCAGCCGAGCCGACCGGTCGCCGCCCAGCTCGGGCTCGTCGTCGCGTGCCTGGCCGCGATCGGCGCGCTCGCCGGTGTCGTGTGGCAGTGGGTCTGGACACCCACCGTGGGTGTCGTGATCGACCACCAGTGGAACGCCGGGGACGCGATCGGCCTGCAGCACGAGTTCTCCGGGACCGGCTGGTACGTCCTGGTCGGCACCGTCGCCGGTCTCGTGGCCGGCCTCGCTGTTGCCGTGCTCGCCGACCGCAAGCCGCTGCTCACCCTGGCGGCCGTGGTCGTCGGATCCGCGCTCGGGGCCTGGCTGATGGTCGTCGTCGGCACCGCTCTCGGACCGCCCGACCCCGCGATCGCCGCCCGCACGGCCGCCGACGGCACCCGGTTGCCGATGGAGCTGAGCGTCTCGGGCTACGCGCCGTGGATCGCCTTCCCGGGCGGTGCGCTGCTCGCGATGATGCTGGTCTTCGTCGGTCTCTCGCCGCGGCACCGCCCCGATGAGGCGCCGACCACACCCACCGCGATCCCGTCGACCAGCCTGCCCGAATCACAGACCGACGTCGGCGCGGCTGGATAGGCTGCCACCAACTCGCTGGTACGGGGCCGGCGACCAGAACGTGAGGCTCTGCCGGTGTCGTACGACCGACCTTCAGGACCGCCGCCGTCGGAGCCGCCTCCGGGCGTGGCCGAGACGCTCGACAGCCGTGCCGGCGCGCCGATGCCTGCCGACGGATCCTCGCGCGGTGGACGTCGCAACGTCGTGATCGGGGCGGGCGCGGTCGTCGGGGCACTCGCCATCGGCGGAGTCGCGTGGGCCGCCTGGTCCTTCTTCGCGACCGGTGACCAGGCTGCGGAGGCGCTGCCGGGCTCGACGCTCGGCTACGTCAGCATCGACCTCGACCCCAACGGCGGGCAGAAGATCGAGGCGCTGCAGACCCTGAAGAAGTTCCCGGCGTTCAAGGAGCAGGTCGGGATCGACACCGACGACGACCTCCGCGAGTGGGTCTTCGACCGGATCCAGGGCGAGTCGGGCTGCGACGGCCTCGACTACGGCGACGACATCGAGCCCTGGCTCGGCAACCGGTTCGCCGTGGCGGTCGTCGACACCGACGACGAGCCGGCGCCGATCTTCGTGGTGCAGGTGTCGGACGCCGACGCCGCGGAGCAGGGACTGAAGAAGCTGACCGAGTGTGGTGGCGGCGACTCCGAGACGGCCGCGTGGGCCATCGCCGACGGCTGGGCACTGGTCGGGGAGACCCAGGACATCGTCGACGACGTCGCCGAGGACGCCGCCGACTCCTCTCTCGCCGACGACAGCGACTTCCAGAAGTGGACCGGCGCTGCGGGCGACGCCGGCATCGTGTCGATGTACGCCGCACCGGCGGCCGGCCAGGTCCTCGCCGATCAGCTGTCGAGTGGGCTCGGCGGGCTGGACACGCTGAGCAGCGATGCCGCCGCTCCCGCAGACGGCATGACCAGCGCGCTCAAGGACTTCAAGGGCGCTGCCGCCACGGTGCGCTTCGACGACGGCGGCCTGGAGCTCGAGCTGGCCGCCGACCCCGATGCCACCGGGAAGGCTGTGACCAGCGGTGACGCCGGGGCGGAGGCGGTCTCGACGTTGCCGAAGACCACCGCCGCGGCGTTGGGTCTGAGCTTCGCCGACGGCTGGGCCGCCGACCTGGTGGACCAGCTCGCCGAGGCATCAGGGGAGTCTGCTGACGACCTGTTGGACCAGGCCGGACAGGAGCTCGGGCTCGACCTCCCCGACGACGTGGAGACGTTGTTCGGTGACTCGCTGGCGATTGCGGTCGACGCCGACTTCGACCCGGACTCCTTCACCGAGAGCGATGGCTCCGGTGCAGTCCCCGGCGGCGTGGGCGTCAAGATCGTCGGCGACGCCGACGAGATCGAAGCTGTGCTCGCCAAGATCCGTACGGCGGCCGCCGGCGCTGATGAAGGTGTGCTCGACAGTGACGCCGAGGGCAACGCCGTCGCCATCGGTCCCGACGCCGACTACCGAGCGAGCCTGCTCGAGGACGGCGCGCTGGGCGACTCCGAGACCTTCCGCAAGGTGGTCGAGCACGCGGACGACGCGGCTGCGATCCTCTACGTCGACTTCGACGCCGGGGACGACTGGCTGGCCGAGCTCGCCGGGGACGACGACGAGGTCCGCGACAACCTGGCGCCTCTGGACGCCCTGGGCATGAGCGCCTGGGTCGACGACGACACCGCCCACACCGTCATCAAGCTCACGACCGACTGACGGGAGCCGGTCAGCGGCCGATCGGGGCGACGATCGCGCGGGTGACGGCGACGAGGTCGGCCGGGGTGAGCTCGAGGTCGAGCCCACGGCGCCCGGCCGAGACGAAGATGGTGGCGTGCTCGGACGCGCTCTTGTCGAGCACCGTCGGATGGGTGCGCTTCTGACCGATCGGCGAGATCCCACCGGCGACGTACCCCGTCGCGCGCTCGGCAGCGGCCACCTCGGCCATCGCGGCCTTGCTGCCGCCGACGGCGCGGGCCAGCGACTTGAGGTTCAGCTGCCCGGAGACAGGGACGATGCCGACGGTCAGGACGCCGTCGACGGTCGACATCAGGGTCTTGAACACCCGGACGACCTCGACGCCGAGCGCATCGGCGGCCTCCAGCCCGTAGGACCCGGCACGCGGGTCGTGGTGGTACTCGTGCAGGGTGAACTCGATACCCGCGCGCGTCAGCGCCACGGTCGCGGGGGTGCCGCCGGAGGACGTCTTGTTGGCCATGTCTGCGCTGGCCGGCTAGTTCGGCGACCACCGCGTGCGGGCGACCTCGGTGGCCGGCAGCGACGGGATGACGTTCATGGCGCGGAGCTCGGAGCGGAGCAGGTCGGTGAGCAGGATCAGCCGCTCGGTCGCGTCCTCGGCCTCGAGCAGGGACTGCCGCTCCGACATCGGGAGCGGTGCGACGGCGGCCAGGGTCCAGGAGAGGTACGTCGGGTCACGGGGCAGCGCCCCGTCGTACGGGTCGCTGCGGAGATCGGCCAGTGCGGCCCGGTAGGCCGTGAAGGCGGCCCGCGCGCGCTCCAGCACCTCCTCGGGCACCGGGGCCGAGGCGTCTGGCCGGTCGATCACGTGGCCCACGGGGAAGCTTCCCGAGGTGTCGAGACGCTGGAGCTCGATCCGCTCCATGCCGACCGCGACGACGTCGAACGTGCCGTCCGCGTGGCTCTCGACCTCGGTCAGCTGCATCCGGCAGCCGACCCGGTAGAGCGACTGGGCGCCGTGGTCGCCCACCTCGTAGCCGTCGCGGATCCCGACCGAGCCGAAGGACCGCTCGATCGGGTCCTCGACCCGGAGGAGGTGGTGCACCAGCGCCCGGTAGCGGTCCTCGAAGACTCGGAGCGGCACGCTGAGGCCGGGGAACAGGACCGTGTTCAGCGGGAACATCGGCAGCGTGTCGCTCACCCCCTCAACGTAGTCCAGCCACTGTCGCCGATCCGTCGCGACAGGCACACGCTCGTAGAATCGACCCATGATCCAGCGCATCGACCTGCGAGGAGCCGACCGCCACGGCGTCGACTACCGCGCAGCCGTGCCCCGTGCCGACTTCGACGTCGAGGCCGCGGTGCCGGCGGTGCATGCGATCTGCGAGGCGGTCCGCACCCGTGGGCTCGATGCCATCCGTGAGTACGCCGAGCGCTTCGACGGGGTCGTCGTCGACGACATCCGGGTCCCGCCCGGCGCGACGACGCAGGCGCTGGAGCAGCTCGACCCGGAGATCCGGGCGGCCCTCGAGGAGTCGATCCGGCGGCTGCGCCTGACCTGCGCCAACGAGCTCGAGCAGGACGCGGTCACCGACCTGGGACCCGGCGCGCGGGTCACCCACCGCAAGGTGCCCGTCGATCGGGTGGGTCTCTACGTGCCTGGCGGGCTCGCCCCGCTGGTCTCCAGCGTGCTGATGAACGTCGTGCCCGCGCAGACGGCCGGGGTGCGGTCGATCGCCCTGTCCAGCCCGCCCCAGAAGGCCGACTCGAACGGGCAGGGCGGTGGACAGGTCCACCCGACGATCCTCGCGGCGTGCGCGCTGCTCGGCATCGACGAGGTGTACGCCGTCGGCGGCGCCCAGGCGATCGCCATGTTCGCGTACGGCGTCGGAGGATGCGCCAAGGTCGACCTGGTGACCGGACCGGGCAACATCTACACGGTCACCGCCAAGCGCCTGCTCAAGGGCCAGGTCGGGATCGACTCCGAGGCCGGGCCGACCGAGATCGCCATCCTGGCCGACGACACCGCGGACGCGGCGTACGTCGCCGCCGACCTGGTCAGCCAGGCCGAGCACGACCCGCTGGCGGCCGCCGTGCTGGTCACCACCTCCGAGCGGCTCGCTGACGACGTCGACGCGGAGCTCGACAAGCAGGTCTCCGCCACCAAGCACACCGAGCGGATCCGGACCAGCCTCTCCGGACGTCAGTCCGGCATCGTGCTGGTCGAGGACCTCGAGCAGGGCCTCGACGTGATCAACGCCTACGCCGCGGAGCACCTCGAGATCCACACCGAGGACGCGTCGGCGTACGCCGCCCGGGTCCGCAACGCCGGTGCGATCTTCATCGGCCAGTACTCCCCGGTGAGCCTCGGCGACTACTGCGCCGGGTCCAACCACGTGCTCCCGACGGCCGGCTGCGCCTGCCACAGCAGCGGCCTGTCCGTGCGCGCGTTCACCAGGTCGGTGCACGTCGTCGACTACACCCGCGAGGGGCTCGCCGAGGTCGCCGACCACGTCGTCACGCTGGCCAACGCCGAGGACCTGCCCGGCCACGGTCAGGCGGTCTCCATCCGGTTCTCACCCCAGGATTCGGCAGAGTGAGCTGGCCGCCGCTCCGTGAGGAGCTGCGGGGCTTCGAGCCGTACGGCGCCCCGCAGCTCGACGTGCCCGTCCAGCTCAACGTCAACGAGAACCCCTACGGGCCGTCACTCGCGTGCGCGGCCGACATCGCCGCGGCCGTCGGTGCGGCCGCGACCACGCTCAACCGCTACCCGGACCGCGAGTTCGTCGAGCTGCGCACCGCGCTGGCGGCGTACCTCGGAGGCGGCGTCACCGCCGACATGGTCTGGGCGGCCAACGGCTCCAACGAGGTGATGCTGCAGCTGCTGCAGGCCTTCGGGGGACCGGGCCGGACGGCGCTGAGCTTTGCGCCGACGTACTCGATGTATCCGGAGTACGCCCGCGACACCAGCACCGAGTGGGTCGTGGGTCACCGCGAGAGCGACTTCTCTCTCGATCTCGACCATGCGCACGACCTGATCAAGGAGCGGCAGCCGAGCGTCATCCTGCTGCCGAGTCCCAACAACCCGACGGGCACGGCCCTTCCGCCGGAGGCGGTCGGGCGGCTCTGCGAGGCCGCCGGGGACGGGATCGTGGTCGTCGACGAGGCGTACGGCGAGTTCCGGCGCACGGGTGTGCCGAGCGCGGTCGAGCTGCTGGCCGAGCACCGCAACCTGGTCGTGACCCGCACGATGAGCAAGGCGTTCGCGGCCGCGGGCCTGCGCCTCGGCTACCTCGCGGCCGACCCGGCGATCTGCGACGCGATCCGCATCGTCCGCCTGCCCTACCACCTCTCCGCGGTCACCCAGGCGGCCGCGCTCGCTGCGCTGCGGCACGCCCCCGAGCTGCTCGGCAAGGTCGACGAGCTGCGCGCCGAGCGCGACGCCACCGTCGACTGGCTGCGGGCCGAGGGCCTGCAGGTCGCCGACTCCGACGCCAATTTCGCGTTGTTCGGCACCTTCGCCGACCGTCATGCTGTGTGGCAGGGGCTGCTCGACCGGGGTGTGCTGATCCGCGAGACCGGTCCCGACGGGTGGCTGCGGGTGTCGATCGGCACCGCAGACGAGATGATGGCGTTCAAGCAGGCACTGACCGAAGTCGTAGAACAGGACAAGTCATGAGTAGGACTGCACGCATCGAGCGTCAGACCAAGGAGTCGAAGGTCATCGTCGAGGTCGACCTCGACGGCAGCGGGCGCACCGACGTCTCGACCGGCGTCGGCTTCTACGACCACATGCTCGATGCGTTCGGCCGGCACGCCCTGATCGACCTCACCGTCCAGACCGAGGGCGACACGCACATCGACGCCCACCACACCGTCGAGGACACCGCGATCGTGCTCGGCCAGGCGCTGCGCGAGGCGCTCGGCGACAAGGTCGGGATCCGTCGCTTCGGCGACGCCACCGTGCCGCTCGACGAGGCGCTCGTGCAGGCCGTCGTCGACGTCTCCGGGCGTCCCTACTGCGTGCACACCGGCGAGCCCGAGGGGCAGCAGTACGTCGTGCTCGGCGGCGACTACCTCGGCTCCCTGACCCGGCACGTCTTCGAGACGATCGCCTTCCACGCCCACATCGCGCTGCACGTCCGGGTGCTGGCCGGCCGCGAGCCGCACCACATCGTGGAGACCCAGTTCAAGGCCTTCGCGCGCGCCTTCCGCGACGCGGTCGCGCTCGACCCGCGGGAGACGGGCGTGCCTTCCACCAAGGGCGCGCTCTGAACGCCCAGCCCCACGTCGTCGTCCTCGACTACGGATCGGGGAACCTCCGCTCCGCCGTGCGTGCGGTCGAGCGCGCCGGCGCCGAGGTGACCCTCACGGGCGACTTCGACACCGCCTTGAACGCCGACGGGCTGCTGGTGCCGGGCGTGGGCGCGTACGCCGCCTGCATGGCCGGCCTCCGCGCCATCAAGGGCGAGCGCATCATCGGTCGTCGCCTCGCGGGCGGTCGCCCGGTGCTGGGCATCTGCGTGGGCATGCAGGTGCTCTTCGGCCGGGGGGTCGAGCACGGTGTCGAGACCGAGGGCTGCGACGAGTGGCCTGGGGTCGTCGAGCGCCTCCAAGCGCCGGTGGTGCCCCACATGGGCTGGAACACCGTCGATGTCCCCACCGGCACCACGCTCTTCGAGGGCATCACCGACCAGCGCTTCTACTTCGTGCACTCGTACGGCGTCCGTGACTGGACGCTGGTCACCAACGACCGCACGCGCGCGCCGCTGGTGACCTACGCCGAGCACGGCGGCGACCGGTTCGTCGCCGCCGTCGAGAACGGCCCGCTGAGCGCCACCCAGTTCCACCCGGAGAAGTCCGGTGACGCGGGTGCGGCGCTCCTGCGCAACTGGGTGGGGACGCTGTCGTGAGCAAGGAGCGCGCCCAGCGCCGCGCCGAGCGCGAGCAGGAGGCGGCCGCCGCGGCGGCCGCCCGCGCGGCCGAGGCCGAGCGGCAACGCCGCCGTACGGCTCGCAAGGCGGCGTTGACCCGCTGGTTGCCCAAGCCGCGCAAGGGCCCCGGAGGCATCATCGCGCAGCGCAAACGCACCCGCTCCACGCTGTTCGTGATCGCGGTGATCGTCGTCAACATGCTGATCTGGCTCGCCTACCCTGACTGGGCAGCTCGTTTCCTGGCCCTCGCGCTGAGCCTGCTCATCACCCCGATCATCCTCGTCCTGATGTCCAGCTGACCCTGCCCGACTGACTGAGAGAAGACATGTCCGACCACCTCGAGCTCCTGCCCGCCGTCGACATCACCGAGGGGCAGGCCGTCCAGCTCGCGCAGGGCGTCGCCGGCTCCGAGCGCGCGTACGGCGACCCGGTCGCGGCCGCGATGCGCTGGCAGGACGCGGGGGCCGAGTGGCTGCACCTGGTCGACCTGGACGCGGCGTTCGGCCGCGGCACCAACCGTGAGCTCCAGGCCAAGATCGTCGGCGCACTCGACATCAAGGTCGAGATGAGTGGCGGGATCCGCGACGACGAGTCGCTCGAGGCCGCGCTCGCCACCGGTTGCCGTCGCGTCAACATCGGCACGGCCGCCCTCGAGCAGCCGGAGTGGTGCGCCCGGATCATCGCCGAGCACGGTGACCGGATCGCGATCGGTCTCGACGTGCGCGGTCGCACCCTCGCCGCGCGCGGGTGGACCCGCGAGGGCGGCGACCTGTACGACGTCCTGGCCCGGCTCGACTCCGAGGGCTGCGCCCGTTACGTCGTCACCGACGTCAACAAGGACGGCATGCTCCAGGGCCCCAACCTCCAGCTGCTGCGGGACGTCTGCGCCGCGACGTCGGCGCCCGTCGTGGCCTCGGGCGGGGTCACCACGCTCGCCGACATCGAGGCGCTGATGGGCCTGGTGTCGATCGGAGTCGAAGGCGCGATCGCCGGCACCGCGCTCTACGAGGGTCGGTTCACCCTCGAGGACGCGCTGGCCCTCACCCGAGGCGCACGGTGAGCCTCGCCGTCCGCGTCATCCCGTGCCTCGACGTCGATGCCGGCCGGGTGGTCAAGGGCATCAACTTCCAGGAGCTGCGGGACGCCGGTGACCCGGTCGAGCTCGCTCGCACCTACGACGCCGAGGGCGCCGACGAGCTGACCTTCCTCGACATCTCCGCCTCCCACGAGGGTCGGGCGACCACGATGGAGATCGTGTCGCGCACCGCCGAGGAGGTGTTCATCCCGCTGACCGTCGGCGGGGGAGTGAGCAGCGTCGCCGACGTCGACCGGCTGCTGCGCGCCGGCGCCGACAAGGTCGCGGTCAACACCGCGGCGATCAACCGGCCGGAGCTGGTGGCCGAGATCGCGGACCGGTTCGGCAACCAGGTGCTGGTGCTCTCGGTCGACGCGCGCCGGGTCGCGACCGGCACCGACTCCGGCTTCGAGGTCACCACGCACGGTGGCCGGAAGTCCGCAGGTCTCGACGCCGTCGAGTGGGCGGCCCGCGCAGCCGAGCTCGGCGCCGGCGAGATCCTGCTCAACGCGATGGACGCCGACGGCACCCAGGACGGCTTCGACCTCGAGCTGATCCGCGCCGTACGCCGCGAGGTCAGCATCCCGGTGATCGCCTCCGGCGGCGCCGGTGCGACCGAGCACTTCGCGCCGGCCGTCGCCGCCGGGGCCGACGCGGTGCTGGCCGCGACGGTGTTCCACTTCGGCACCCTGCGGATCGCCGACGTCAAGCAGTCACTGGCCGCAGCCGGTCACCCGGTGCGCTGAGCCTCAGTGCGGGTCCTCGGTGTCGGGTTTCTTCGGGTGCTCCAGGTCGTCGAGGTCGACCATGTGCTGTGGCGGTCGCGGCCAGAAGGCGTAGCAGACCATCCCTAGGACCAGGACGCCCAGGAGGATCAGGAAGATCATTGCTGCCGCTTCCGCCGTTGGAGTGGTGTGCTCAGCCTAGGCCCGCCACGGCGGGAAGTGTCAGCGGGGCGGGTCGTAGTGGCCGGCGTGCCCCATCATCTTCTTCTACTTCTTCTTCGAGGTCGCCTGGGCGCTCCAGACGACCTCCGCGATCACCGGGCCCAGACGGGATCGGTCTGGAACTCGTCGGACCCGTCGGCGTCGGGCCAAGGGGCCGATGACTCGGTGGCGCTCTCGAGGGCCGCGATGGACATCCCGTACTGGCCGGGCAGCCGCAACCCGCACTCGCTGGTGCGCGGGATCGTGACCGTGACGGTCGACGCCGTCGTGCTGGCGGTAGCCGTGCACAGGGCGCCTTCGAGGTCACTGCTGCCGTCCACGATCCGACCACTCAGCGTGAAGCGGCCCGACCCGCTCCGGTCGACCCACCCGTCGAGCAACGGCGTCGAGTCCTGGTAGGGCACCTGCGGCCGGAGTGCGAACCACTGGGCCGGGTCGGTCGGACGGGAGGAGACCCGAGCCACCGCGATCTTCACGGTCAACGCGGTCGAGCGGTCGGTCAGAGTCACGGCGCCGATGTCGACCGACGAGCCCTTCGCGCCGGGTTTGACCGGCCGACCCTTCGGGCTGATCACGTCCTTGGCGGCGTCACGGCCCGACCACGATCTGAGCTCGGCGACCGAGAAGCTCCGGGTGCGGAACCAACCCGTCCGGTCCGAGCCGTGGTGGTGCTTGCCGGGGACCGAGGAGCTCACCCTGACCCGGTAGACGGCCGCGTTGCCGACGCACACGTGTGCCACGTCCAGGACGACCGTCCGGGCCGCTATCCCGGAGCCGTTGTACCAGGTGCCGCGACAGCGGGTGTCGCCGGTCAGGCTCATCCGCTTGGCCCGCGGGCGGTAGGTGAGCGTGGCGGAGTGCGCGCGGTGGCGGCCGCCGCCCCACGTGAGCTCGACGCGGTAGCGCTGGTCGTCCCGGACGGTTCGCGACGTCCGGTGGCCGACGAGGAAGGACAGGTCGGGGCTGGAGACACTGCCGTAGGTCACGCCGTACCGCGTGCGGACGCCGGTGATGTCGAGGGCGGCGCGGGTCTTCGCGCCGAGCCCGGTCGAGCGCTGGTCGCCCCGAGCGTCACGCGCGGCCGCGACGACGCGGAGGTTCTGACCGTCCGGCTCCGCGGCGGCGGCCGGGCTCGCGGAGACGGCGAGCAGTGACCCCGTGGTCGCGGCTGCCGCCGCGAGGGAGACGAAGATCTTGGCGCTGGCGGTCACGTGGGCTCCCGAGGGTGGTGTGATCGAGTCGGCCGATCGTAGTCCTGCGAGTGCCCTGGCGGAGCGGATCAGGCGCCGAGGTCGGCAGCGCGCACGGCGGCCACCGCGTCCTCGGGTCCATCGAGGACCAGGCCCTCGGCCTCGTCGCGACCGAAGAGGAAGAGGATCAGCTCGACCACGTCGCCGGTGATCGTGACCGGGTCGGCACCCTTCTTGGCCACGGCCGAGTCGCCGGTGTCGGCCCTCCGGACGATCGTGGGGACCGGGAGCTTGCGCCCGACGAGCGACGCCCCCTTCCCCAGCTGCGACCACAGCGCGTCCAGGTCGGCCGGGTCGAGCTGACGCGGCTCCCACCCGGGTACGCCGCGGCGCAGGTCCTCGTGGTGCACGACGTACTCGAAGGTGTTCGCAGCCTTGTCGACCGCGGGGATGGCGAAGATGAGGCCGGGGGAGCGCAGCTGCGCGACGAGGGCGTCGTACCCACGGCGCTGGTAGCGCGCCGAGGCGCGCTCGGTGAAGCCCGAGAGCGGCGACACGACGATGCCGGCCCCGCCGAGCGGGCTGCGCTCGCGCACGAGCAGGTGGACCACGAGGTCCTGGGCACTCCATCCGGTGCACAGCGTCGGGGAGTCCGGCCCGAGCTCGAGCGCGAGGTCGCACAGGGCGCTGCGCTCGCGACGGGCGAGACTCGGCCGGTCGGACTTGTCGACGCTCATGGCGCGGAGCATACGACGACGGCCGCGGACCGTCCTGATGTCCGCGGGTGGGAATAGCCTGACCGGGCGGCGGGGTTCCCCGCTGGCACGGGTGCAGGCACAGCAGGGTGACGACGGGCAGGTAGTGAGCCAGACACGCAGTACGAGCACGCGCAGCAGGCGGGGGACATCGATCGACGGCTTCCGGGTCCTCGGGGTGGCGGTGCGGCGCGAGCCGTGGATCTTCACGCTCTCCACGGTCGGCAGCGTCCTCTTCGGCGCGCTCACCGTGGCGGACGCGTGGGTGCTCGGCTGGTCCACCGACCACGTCGTGCTGCCGGCCTTCCGGGACGGTGAGATCGACACCGGCCTGATGGTCGCGGTCTTCGCCCTCTTCCTCGGCGTCGCCCTGCTGCGCGCGGTCGGCATCGTGGCGCGCCGCCTCGGCGCGGGCGTGATGCAGTACCGGATGCAGGCGCACACCCGCCGGGAGGTGACCCGGCAGTACCTCGCGCTCCCGATGGAGTGGCATCACCGCCACCCCACCGGCCAGCTGCTGTCCAACGCCAACTCCGACGTCGAGGCGGCCTGGGGTCCGATCGCGCCACTGCCGATGGCAGTCGGCGTGCTCGCGATGATGGTGATCGCCGTCGCCCAGATGTTCTTCGCCGACGTGGTGATGGCGCTGGTCGGCCTGCTGGTCTTCCCGGCCGTCGTGGTGGCCAACCTGGCCTACCAGCGCCTGGCGTCGCCCTTGATGACCAAGGCGCAGCAGCTGCGCGCCGAGCTGAGCGAGGTGGCGCACGAGTCCTTCGACGGCGCGATGGTGGTCAAGACCCTCGGCCGGGAGGCCGAGGAGACCGCCCGTTTCGAGGAGAAGGCCCACCTGCTGCGCGACATCAACATCCGCGCCGGCCGGATCCGTGCGGCGTTCGACCCCACGCTGGCGGCCCTGCCCAACATCGGCGTCCTGATCGTGCTCGTCGTCGGCGTCGAGCGGGTGCTCGGCGGAGCGACCGATCCCGGTGACGTGGTGACCGTCGCCTACCTGCTCACCATCGTCTCCTTCCCGATCCGCGCGATCGGCTGGCTGCTGGGTGAGTTCCCGCGCAGTGTCGTCGGCTACGAGCGCGTGCGCTCGGTGCTGGACGCGACCGGCGAGATGACCTACGGCGACCACGTGGCCGACCCGACCGAGACCAGCGGTGCGCGCCTGGAGGTCGAGGGGCTCGGCTACCGCTACGACCCGGCGCAGCCGCTGATCGAGCAGGTCTCGTTCACCGTGGAGCCGGGACGCACCGTGGCGCTGGTCGGCGCCACCGCGTCCGGCAAGAGCACCCTGACGACGCTGATGTCACGCCTGGTCGACCCCGACGAGGGCCGCCTGGTCCTCGACGGCACGGACCTGCGCGACTTCGCCCAGGGCGAGCTCGCCGAGGTCGTGGCGCTGGTTCCGCAGGCGGCCTTCCTCTTCGACGACACGGTCCGGGGCAACGTCACCCTCAACCGACGGGTGGGAGGTGCCGACATCTCCGACGAGGACGTCTGGGCGGCCCTCCGGGCCGCGCAGGCCGACGGCTTCGTCGCCGCCCTGCCCGCCGGGCTCGACAGCCGGCTCGGGGAGCGCGGCACCTCGCTGTCCGGCGGGCAGCGCCAGCGGATCTCGCTGGCTCGTGCACTGGTGTGCAAGCCGCGCCTGCTCGTGCTCGACGACGCGACCTCGGCCGTCGACCCCGAGGTCGAGGCACGGATCCTCGCGGCCCTGCGCACGACCGACCGGGGCAGCAGCCTCGTGGTTGTCGCCTACCGCAAGGCGACCATCGGGCTGGCCGACGAGGTGGTCCACCTCGAGGACGGCCGGATCGCGGACCGGGGGACCCACGCCGAGCTGCTCGACCGCAGCCCGGCGTACGCGCGCCTGGTCAACGCCTACGAGCAGCAGACCGAGCTCGTGGGGGAGACGACGTGAGCACCACGATGGACACCGGCGCCGACATCGGCGCGATCGAGACCGTGCGCCGTGGCGTCCGGGTCTCGCCGGAGCTGAAGGACGGGCTGGGCTGGACGATCGCGCTCGCCTTCCTGGCCGCATCCGGCCAGGTCGTCGTGCCGATCGCGGTGCAGCAGACCCTCGACCGCGGGATCAACGGCCCCGACGGGCCGGACGTCTCGTTCACGGTGCTGATGGGGCTCGCGGCCGCCACGGCGATCGTGCTCGCCAGCGGTGCGTCGTACCTGATGACGAGGCGGCTCTTCACCACCTCCGAGCGCGGCCTGGCGACGCTGCGGGTCAAGGCCTTCCGGCACGTGCACGAGCTGCCGGTGCTGACGCAGAACACCGAGCGTCGCGGCGCTCTCGTCTCACGGGTCACCAGCGATGTCGACCAGGTCAGCCAGTTCCTCGTCTTCGGCGGTCTGCTGCTGATCGTGAGCGTCGGCCAGGTGATCATCGCGACGATCGTGATGCTGTTCTACAGCTGGGAGCTCGCGGTCGTCGTGTGGGTCTGCTTCGCGCCGCTCTTCCTCTCGATCCGCTACTTCCAGCGCAAGCTCTCCGCGGCGTACGGCGTGGTCCGGAGCCAGGTCGCGGTGATGCTCTCGGCGATCTCGGAGCCGGTCGTCGGCGCGTCCGTCGTGAAGGCCTACGCGATCGAGGACCGCACCCAGGAGCGGATCGACGAGGCCATCGACGAGTACAAGGCCGCCAGCACGCGCGCCCAGCAGTTCACGGTGGTGTCCTTCTCGCTCGGTGGCATCTCCGCGGGCCTCGCCAACGCCGGGGCGCTGATCGTCGGCATCCAGCTGGGCCTCAACGTGTGGGGCTTCGGCGCGGACCTGACGGCCGGCACGGTGCTCGCGTTCGCGTTTCTGGTGACGCTGTTCGTCGGCCCCGTCCAGATGGGCACCCAGATCTTCACCGACGCCCAGAACGCGCTGGTCAGCTGGCGCCGTGTGATCGGCATCCTCGAGACGCCCGCCGACCTGGTCGACCTGGGGGTGGACGGGCAGGTGCTGCCACGCGGCCCGATCGACATCTCCCTGCGCGGCGTCGGTTTCGCCTACCCGGGCGGCCCCCCGGTGCTGCGTGAGGTCGACCTCGACATCCCGGCCGGCACGAGGGTGGCCGTCGTCGGCGAGACCGGATCGGGGAAGTCGACGATCGCCAAGCTCCTGACCCGTCTGATGGATCCCACGACCGGCGAGGTGCTGCTCGACGGCATCGACGTGCGGGAGATCGCTCAGGAGTCGCTGCGGCGCAGCGTCGTGCTGGTGCCGCAGGAGGGCTTCCTGTTCGACGACACCCTCGCCAGCAACGTGCAGTACGGCCGTCTCGGGGCGACCGAGGCGGAGATGCTCGCCGGCGCCGAGGAGCTCGGGCTCGGTGACTGGCTCGCCGGCCTGCCGGCGGGCCTCGAGACCCGCGTCGGTCAGCGCGGCGAGTCGCTCTCGGCCGGCGAGCGCCAGCTCGTGGCGCTGCTGCGCGCCCAGCTCGCCGACCCCGACCTGCTGGTGCTCGACGAGGCGACCAGCGCCGTCGACCCGGCCCTCGAGATGCGGATCGGGCGAGCGCTGGAGCGGCTGATGCACGGGCGCACGAGCGTCACCATCGCCCACCGGCTGTCCACTGCGGAGAGCGCCGACGAGGTCGTCGTCGTCGACCAGGGTCGGATCGTCCAACGGGGCCCGCACGCGGCCCTCGTGCTCGAGGTGGGCTCGGTGTACGCCGGGCTGCACGCCAGCTGGGTGAGCCAGCAGGGGACAATGAAGGCGTGAGCAGCCTGTTGGACCCCGAGATCGCCGCCCGGCTCAAGCGCACCGAGGACGGCCTGGTGCCCGCCGTGGTGCAGCAGCACGACACCGGCGAGGTGCTGATGCTCGGCTGGATGGACGACGAGGCGCTCGCGCGCACGCTCAGCACCGGGCGCGCGACGTACTGGAGCCGCTCGCGCCAGGAGTACTGGATCAAGGGCGACACCTCCGGCCACGTCCAGTGGGTCCACGAGGTGCGCCTGGACTGCGACGGCGACACGCTGCTGGTCAAGGTCGACCAGGTCGGTGCCGCCTGCCACACCGGCGACCGGACCTGCTTCGACGCCGACCTGCTGCACCGGTCGGCCGCCGATGGCTGAGTCGCGACGCCGCCGTACGTTCGGCCCGGTCGTGCTGCTCGGCCTGGGCGCCGGCACGCTCACCGCGGTGGCCGGTGACAAGCCGGCGGTCAAGGGGTCCGGCGACGCGGCGCGGGCCGTGTCGAGCCGACTCGTCTCCTTCGACGCGCACCTCCCGCTCGTGACCGCCCTCGGCCTGGTCGTGCTGGCGTGCTGGGGCGTGGTGCTGGTGACCCGTGGCCGGGTACGCCGGGCGGTCGCGGTGCTCGCCACGGTCTCGGCCCTCGGGGCCTTGGTGGCCGCGCTCGCGGCGTACACCCAGGTGCCCGACCAGTTCCACGACGAGCTGGCCCTGGTGGGGGTCACGGACCCGGAGCTGTCCCACACCGCGTGGTACTGGGCGGCCGTGGTCGGCGCCGTGCTCGCGAGCATCGCGGGGGCGTTGGCCGTCGCCTGGGTGCCGGCGTGGCCCGAGATGGGCACCCGGTACGACGCGCCCGGCACCGCCCCGGCGCCGGTCGTCCCTCCCGAGGAGCAGTCCAGCCTCGACCTCTGGAAGGCGATGGACGAGGGGCGCGACCCAACGGCGTAGCCACCCAATAGACTGTGGCGCGCACCGTCATCCCCCGTGCTCGAGGAGCCTGCATGTCTGACAACCACGGCAACACCCCGGCGGCCTGGACGTTCGTCGCGGTCGCCATGCTCGGCTTCGTCGTGGGTGCGGCCGGGTTGATCATGAGCCCGGCGAACTGGCCCATCTTCTGGGTCGGCGTGGCCCTGGCCATCGCGTCGCTGGTGATCTTCGCGGTGATGGCCAAGCTCGGCTACCACGAGTCCGGTCACTGACCCACGGGTGCTGAGCCCATGGTGAGACCCGCCGGTGAGCAGAGCGTCGTGACCACCACGGCTCCGCCGCCGCTCGTCGCCGAGGACGTCCCGACGTCGCGCTGGCAGCGGATCCAGGGCCCGGCGCTGGTCATCGGCGCCCTGGCGGCGACCACCCTGGCCCTGCGGCTGCGCGACCCGCACCAGCACGGGGCGTGGGGCTTCTGCCCGAGCGCGGCGATGGGCATCTACTGCCCGGGCTGCGGCGGTCTGCGCGCGGTCAACGACCTGACCCACGGCGACCTCGCCGGCGCGGCCTCCAGCAACCTGATGCTGGTGCTGGCCATGCCGGTCGTCGTCTTCGTGCTCGCCCGGTGGGCCTTCGACCGGTGGACAGGTCGGGAGCGCGAGCACCGCACCCGGCTCGTCGTCGGCGTCACCGTGGCCTACTGCGTCGCGCTCGCGGTCTTCACGGTGCTCCGCAACCTGCCCGTCGGCTCCTGGCTGGCGCCCTGAGGCACCGGCCAGGAGCCGCTACGAGGCGTTGCTCAGGTGTTGTACTCGAAGTTCGTGTCGATGGCGCCGGTGGCAGCCAGCACCAGGACGACGGCGATCAGGATGATCGCGACGATGCCCGTGATGATGCCGGCCAGCGCCATGCCGGCGCCCTTCTGCTGTCCGGCGGACGCTGCGATGTCCTTGCGCGCCAGGATGCCGAAGACGATGCCCAGGATGCCGAGGATCACGCCGAGCGGCCAGCAGCACACGGCCGGCAGGCTGACGATGCCGGTGACGAGTGAGGTGATCGCCTTGCCGGACGTCTTGGGGGGCATCCCACCCTGCGGCGGGACCGGAGCGCCGTACTGGGGCGGCGGGGGAGGCGGGTCGGAGTAGCTCACGCGATGAGGCCCTTCGGATTGTCGGCCCGTCCGTCTGCCGGGCCTGGTGCAGCGGACCCTACCCAGGGACGCCGCCTTCATGCCGCGTGAAACACTGGCAGCGCAAGGGTGACCAGCCGGTGGGAGATGTGCATGTCCGTGCTCGACGACATCGTCGCCGGCGTGCGCGCCGACCTCGCCGGCCGCGAGGAGCGGCTCAGCCTGGCCGACCTCCGCGCCGGGCTGGCCGACGTCGACCCGCCACGTGACCCGATGCCGCACTTCCGGGCGCCCGGCTCGAGCGTGATCGCCGAGGTCAAGCGGCGCAGCCCCAGCAAGGGCGACCTCGCCGACATCCCCGACCCTGCCGAGCTGGCCACGGCGTACGCCGCCGGCGGCGCTGCCGCGATCAGCGTCCTCACCGAGCAGCGCCGCTTCGGCGGCAGCCTCGACGACCTGCGGGCCGTGCGCGCCGCCGTGGACACGCCCGTGCTGCGCAAGGACTTCATCGTGACCAGCTACCAGCTGGTCGAGGCGCGCGCGGCCGGCGCCGACCTGGCGCTGCTGATCGTCGCCGCGCTCGACGACGACACCCTGCGCCGGCTGCACGACGAGGCTCGCGAGCTCGGCCTGACCGTGCTCGTCGAGGTGCACGACGAGCCTGAGACCGAGCGCGCGGTCGCGGTCGGCGCCGAGCTCATCGGGGTCAACGCGCGCAACCTGAAGACGCTCGAGATCCACCCCGACACCTTCGGCCGCCTGGCCCCGCTGATCCCGGAGGACCGGGTCAAGGTCGCCGAGAGCGGCATCTTCGGTCCGGCCGATGTGAAGCGCTTCGTCGGCGAGGGGGCCCGCGCTGTCCTCGTCGGGGAGGCTCTGGTGAAGGACGGCGACCCGCGGACCGCGGTCGCCGCGATGACAGGAGTAGACGCATGAGCATCCACGAGCCCACGCCGTACGACGCGGACGAGCGCGGCTGGTTCGGTGGCCCCGAGGGGTTCGGTGGCCGGTTCATGCCCGAGGCGCTGGTCGCCGCGCTCGACGAGCTGACCGTCGCGTGGCAGGAGGCGATGGCCGACCCGACGTTCGTGGCCGAGTTCGACGCCATCCTGCGCGACTACGCAGGCATCCCGAGCCCGCTCTACTTCGCGGAGCGCCTCAGCGACAGGGTCGGCGCCCGGATCCTGCTCAAGCGCGAGGACCTCAACCACACCGGCGCCCACAAGATCCGCAACGTGCTCGGCCAGGCCCTGCTCACCAAGCGGATGGGCAAGACCCGCGTCATCGCCGAGACCGGGGCCGGCCAGCACGGCGTCGCCAGTGCTACCGCCGCGGCGTACTTCGGCCTCGACTGCACCGTCTACATGGGCTCGGTCGACACGAAGCGGCAGGCGCTCAACGTCGCCCGGATGAACCTCCTCGGCGCGAAGGTGGTCGCCGTCGACTCCGGCAGCGCCACCCTCAAGGACGCCATCAACGAGGCGCTGCGCGACTGGGTGGGCAGTGTCGACCACACCGCCTACCTCTTCGGCACCGCCGCCGGGCCGCACCCCTTCCCGACGATGGTCCGGGAGTTCTGCCGGGGCATCGGCGACGAGGCCCGGGCCCAGAGCATCGAGCAGTACGGCGGCCTCCCGGACGCGATCGTCGCCTGCGTCGGCGGCGGCTCCAACGCGATCGGTCTCTTCACCGCGTTCCTCGAGGACACCGACGTCGCGATCTACGGCTTCGAGGCCGGCGGTGACGGGTTCGACACCGGTCGGCACGCCGCGACGATCTACGCCGGCGAGCGCGGGGTGCTGCACGGTGCCCGGACGTTCGTGCTCCAGGACGACGACGGCCAGACGATCGAGTCCCACTCGATCTCAGCCGGCCTCGACTACCCGGGGGTCGGCCCCCAGCACGCCCACCTCGCCGACGCCGGACGCGCGACGTACCTCCCGGTGACCGACGCCGAGGCGATGGACGCGATGGCGCTGCTCGCCCGCACCGAGGGGATCATCCCGGCGATCGAGTCTGCCCACGCCCTCGCGGGCGCGCTCCGGCTCGCCGAGGAGCGGCAGGGTCAGACGATCCTGGTCAACCTCTCCGGTCGCGGCGACAAGGACATGGGCACGGCCCTGGAGTACTTCCACCTCGGCGAGGCCGACGCGGAGACAGGAACTCCGGACATGGGGGCTGGCAAGTGACGACCGCGACGGCCTTCGAGAAGGCCAGGGCCGACGGCCGCGCGGCCCTGGTCGGCTACCTCCCGGCCGGCTTCCCCGACGTCGCCGGCGGCATCGACGCGCTGCGCACGCTGGTCGACGCCGGGTGCGACGTCATCGAGATCGGGCTGCCCTACAGCGACCCGGTCATGGACGGGCCCACGATCCAGGCCGCCGCCCAGCAGGCGCTCGAGGGCGGCGTCCGGATCAAGGACGTGCTGCGCACCGTCGAGGCCGTCGCCGCGACCGGCACGCCCACCGTGGTGATGACCTACTGGAACCCGGTGGAACGCTACGGCGTCGCCCGGTTCGCCGCCGACCTCGCCAACGCCGGGGGATCGGGTCTGATCACCCCCGACCTCACCCCCGACGCCGACCCGGCCTGGTCCGCGGCCGCCGACGAGCACGACCTGGACAAGATCTTCCTGGTCGCGCCGTCGTCCACCGACGAGCGGATCGCGATGACGACCGCCGCCTGCCGTGGCTTCGTCTACGCCACCGCCGTCATGGGCGTCACCGGTGCCCGCACCACGACGTCCGACCTGGCCGGGCCGCTCGTCGCCCGCACGAAGGCCGCCACCGACCTGCCCGTCGGTGTCGGGCTCGGCGTCAGCAACGGCGACCAGGCCGCCGAGGTGGCGTCGTACGCCGACGGCGTGATCGTCGGCTCGGCGTTCGTGCGCGTCCTGCTGGACCACCCCGACGACCACGGCGCCGGTCTGCGCGCGCTGGCGCGTCTGACCGAGGACCTGGCCGCCGGGGTACGGCGTGCGTAGGTCGATCGTCGCGCTGCTCCTGCTCGTCAGCGCCCTGCTCACCGCGTGCGGCACCAGCGCGGAAGGCGATGTCAGTGACGACGGCTACCGCGCCGGACAGACCCACGACCCCTACCCCGTCCCGGCGACACCACTGACGGACACCGACGGACAGCCGTACTCGCTCGTCGACGACACCGACAAGCCGCTCACCCTGGTGTTCTTCGGCTACACGCACTGCCCCGACATCTGTCAGGTCGTGATGTCGTCGATCGCGACGGCCCTGACCCGCCTCGACGCCGCCGATCGGGCACAGGTCGACATGGTCTTCATCACCACCGACCCGTCCCGCGACGACGCGGCGACCCTGCGGCGCTACCTGAAGGGCTTCGGCGTCGGCTTCGTCGGCCTCACCGGAGACCTCGACACCATCGCCGCGATCGGCAAGCCGCTCGCGGTCTACGTCGCTGACGGGGAGAAGCTGCCGAGCGGCGGCCGCGACCTCAACTCGCACAGCACCCAGATCACGGGGATCACCGCCGACGACACCTCGCCGATCCTCTGGACCCAGGACACCTCCTCGGCCGACCTGGCCGCCGACATCCACCACCTGCTCGCCGAGGACCCCGCATGACCGCACTGACGACCGTCCTCTCGATCCCGAGCCCGTCCTCGGGGATCTGGTACCTCGGGCCGTTCCCGCTGCGGGGCTACGCGCTGGCGATCATCCTCGGCATCGTCGCCGCGATCTGGATCGGCGAGCGGCGCTGGGTCGCCCGCGGCGGCCGGCCCGGCGAGGTGCAGGACATCGCGATCTGGGCGGTGCCGTTCGGCCTCGTGGGCGGCCGGCTCTACCACGTGCTCACCGACCACGACCTCTACTTCGGCGCCGGCCAGCACCCGATCGAGGCGCTGTACGTCTGGCGCGGCGGACTCGGCATCTGGGGTGCGATCGCCCTCGGCGCCCTGGGCGCGGTGATCGGTGCCAAGCGCAAGGGCATCAAGCTGCTGCCGGTCCTCGACGCGATGGCGCCCGGGGTGCTGGTCGCGCAGGCGCTCGGCCGCTGGGGCAACTGGTTCAACCAGGAGCTGTTCGGCAAGCCGACCGACCTGCCATGGGGGCTCTCGGTCAGCGATGACGTCGCGGTCCAGGCCGGCTACCCGCCGGGCACGACGTTCCATCCGACGTTCCTCTACGAGAGCCTGTGGTGCCTGGCGGCGTTCGGGATCCTGATCTGGGCCGACCGCAGGTTCCGGCTCGGTCACGGTCGCGTCGTGGCGCTCTACATCATGATCTACACGGTCGGACGCGCCTGGATCGAGATGCTGCGCATCGACACCGTCGAGCTCGAGGACGTCGGCGGCCTGCGCTTCAACGTCTGGACCTCGCTGGTGCTGTTCGTCGCCGCGCTGATCTGGTTCGTCATCAGTGCTCGGCGTCAGCCCGGCCGCGAGGAGCAGGTGTACGCCGAGGGCCGCGGCCCGGACGCCGATGTCCACGACCAGGCCGTCGACCAGGCCGAGGACGACACGCCCCCGGCCGCAGCCGATACCGATGCCGACGTCGATCGTGGCGGCCGTCCGACGCCGGACTGACCGGGCTCGTTCACGCCCGTGTCCGTGCGCCGCAGCACGGGCGTGAGCACCGACGCGCAGGTGTTAATCTTTCCCTTCGCGAGGGCCAACGTCGTCCCCTGCCCGAGAATCTGCTTCGCTGATCCGCCGGCGCCGGCCCGACAATGTCGTGGGGTCTGCGCGGCGCTGAGACGACGGGAGAATGCCCGGTGCCTGAAACGCACGCATTCCCGCCGCCCGCACCCTCGTCAGGGTCCCCCCTCTGGAAGGGACCCGAGGCGCAAGGGCTCTACGACCCGCGACACGAGCACGACGCGTGCGGCGTGGCCTTCGTGGCCACGCTCACCGGGGTGGCCAGCCACGACATCGTGGTGAAGGCCCTGACCGCGCTCCGCAACCTCGACCACCGAGGGGCAGCGGGCGCCGAGGTCAACTCCGGGGACGGTGCCGGCATCCTGCTCCAGGTCCCCGACGCCTTCCTGCGCGCGGTCGTCGACTTCGAGCTGCCCGCCGAGCACTCCTACGCCGTCGGTACGGCGTTCCTGCCCGGTGACGCCGAGGAGGTCGCCAAGATCCGGCGCCGGATCGAGGAGCTCGCTGCCGAGGAGGGCCTGACGGTCCTCGGATGGCGCGACGTCCCGATCCAGCCCGAGGGCCTCGGTCAGATGGCGCTCGGCGTGATGCCGACCTTCGCCCAGCTGTTCGTCGCCGGCGCCGGCACCCGGGTCACCGGGATGGCCCTGGAGCGGCTCGCCTTCTGCCTGCGCAAGCGTGCCGAGCACGAGACCGACGTCTACTTCCCGTCGCTGTCCTCGCGCACCCTGGGCTACAAGGGCATGCTCACCACCACCCAGCTGGACCAGTTCTTCCCCGACCTGGTCGACGAGCGGATGGCCTCGGCCCTGGCGGTCGTGCACTCACGGTTCTCGACCAACACCTTCCCGAGCTGGCCGCTGGCGCACCCGTTCCGGTTCATCGCCCACAACGGCGAGATCAACACCGTCATGGGCAACCGCAACTGGATGCGCGCCCGCGAGGCGCTGCTCGCCTCCGACGTGATCCACGGCGACCTGGACCGCCTGTTCCCGATCTGCACGCCGGGTGCCTCGGACTCGGCCTCGTTCGACGAGGTGCTCGAGCTGCTCCACATGGGCGGCCGCTCGCTGCCGCACTCGGTGCTGATGATGATCCCCGAGGCGTGGGAGAACCACGCCGAGATGGACGCCAAGCGCCGCGCGTTCTACGAGTTCCACTCCGCCGTGATGGAGCCGTGGGACGGGCCGGCGTGTGTCGTCTTCACCGACGGCGCCCAGATCGGCGCCGTCCTGGACCGCAACGGGCTGCGTCCCTCGCGCTACTGGGTCACCGACGACGGTCTGGTCGTGCTGGCCTCCGAGGTCGGCGTGCTCGACCTCGACCCCGCCACGATCGTGCGCAAGGGCCGGCTCCAGCCGGGCCGGATGTTCCTCGTCGACACCGACGAGCACCGCATCATCGAGGACGAGGAGATCAAGACCCAGCTCGCCTCGGAGCACCCGTACGACGAGTGGCTGCACGCCGGCCTGATCAACCTCGCCGACGTCACCGAGCGCGAGCACATCATCCACACGCACGCCTCGGTGACGCGTCGCCAGCAGGTCTTCGGCTACACCGAGGAGGAGCTGCGGGTCCTGCTCACGCCGATGGCCAACAGCGGCGGTGAGCCGCTCGGCTCGATGGGCACCGACACGCCCATCGCGTCGCTGAGCGAGAAGCCGCGGCTGCTGTTCGACTACTTCAGCCAGCTCTTCGCCCAGGTCACGAACCCGCCGCTGGACGCCATCCGCGAAGAGCTGGTGACGTCGCTGTCGGGCACCATCGGGCCGGAGTCCAACCTGCTCGAGCCGCAGCCGGCGTCGTGCCGGATGGTCGTGATGCCGTTCCCGGTCATCTCCAACGACGACCTGGCCAAGATCCGCCACATCAACCGTGACGGCGACATGCCGGGCTTCATCACCCACGTCTCGCGCGGCCTCTACCCCGTCGAAGGCGGGGGAGCGGCGATGGCCGAGCGGATCGACGAGATCTGCGCGGAGGTGTCCGCGGCGATCGCTGACGGCGCCCGCGTCATCGTGCTCTCCGACCGGCACTCGACCGCCGAGCACGCACCGATCCCGTCGCTGCTGCTCACCGGCGCCGTGCACCACCACCTGGTCCGCGAGAAGACCCGGACCCAGGTCGGGCTGCTGGTCGAGGCCGGCGACGTCCGCGAGGTGCACCACGTGGCGCTGCTCGTCGGGTACGGCGCGGCCGCGGTCAACCCCTACCTGGCGATGGAGTCCGTCGAGGACCTGGCCCGTGAGGGCTACTACGTCAGTGCGGAGCCGGAGCAGGCCGTCAAGAACCTGGTCAAGGCGCTCGGCAAGGGTGTCCTCAAGGTGATGTCCAAGATGGGCGTCTCCACGGTGGCCTCCTACACCGGTGCGCAGATCTTCGAGGCGGTCGGGCTCTCGCAGTCGGTCGTCGACAAGTACTTCACCGGCACCACCTCCAAGCTCGGTGGCATCGAGCTCGACACGATCGCCGAGGAGGTGGCCCGCCGGCACGCCACGGCGTACCCCCGCGGCGGGATCCTGCCCGCGCACCGCGAGCTCGAGATCGGCGGCGAGTACCAGTGGCGTCGCGAGGGCGAGCCGCACCTCTTCGACCCCGAGACCGTCTTCCGGCTGCAGCACTCCACCCGCAGCGGCCGCTACGACATCTTCAAGCAGTACACGGCGCGCGTGGACGAGCAGTCCGAGCGGCTGATGACGCTGCGCGGCCTCTTCCGCTTCAAGGACGCCGACGCGTCGGGCCGCCAGCCGATCCCGATCGGCGAGGTCCAGCCCGTGTCCGAGATCGTGAAGCGGTTCTCGACCGGGGCCATGTCGTACGGCTCGATCAGCAAGGAGGCGCACGAGACCCTCGCGATCGCCATGAACCGGTTGGGCGCCAAGTCCAACACCGGTGAGGGCGGCGAGGACCCGGACCGCCTCTACGACCCCGAGCGGCGCAGCTCGATCAAGCAGGTCGCGTCCGGTCGCTTCGGCGTCACCTCGGAGTACCTCACCAACGCCGACGACATCCAGATCAAGATGGCGCAGGGCGCGAAGCCCGGCGAGGGTGGGCAGCTGCCCGGCAACAAGGTCTACCCCTGGGTGGCCAAGACCCGGCACTCCACGCCGGGTGTGGGGCTGATCAGCCCGCCGCCGCACCACGACATCTACTCGATCGAGGACCTGGCGCAGCTGATCCACGACCTCAAGAACGCCAACCCGCAGGCCCGCGTGCACGTCAAGCTGGTCTCCGAGGTCGGCGTGGGCACGGTGGCCGCGGGCGTCTCCAAGGCGCACGCCGACGTGGTGCTGATCTCCGGCCACGACGGCGGCACCGGTGCGGCGCCGCTGACCTCGCTCAAGCACGCCGGCGGTCCCTGGGAGCTCGGCCTCGCCGAGACCCAGCAGACGCTGCTGCTCAACGGCCTGCGCGACCGGATCGTGGTGCAGACCGACGGCCAGCTCAAGACCGGCCGCGACGTCGTGATCGCCGCCCTGCTCGGCGCGGAGGAGTACGGCTTCGCGTCGGCCCCGCTGGTCGTGTCGGGCTGCATCATGATGCGGGTCTGCCACCTCGACACCTGCCCGGTCGGCGTCGCGACGCAGAACCCGGTCCTGCGCGAGCGCTACTCCGGCAAGGCGGAGTACGTCGTCAACTTCTTCGAGTTCATCGCCGAGGAGGTGCGCGAGATCCTGGCCGAGCTGGGCTTCCGCACCATCGACGAGGCGATCGGCCAGGTCGGCACGCTCGACGTGCGCACCGCGGTCGACCACTGGAAGGCCTCCGGGCTCGACCTGACCCCGGTCCTGCACCAGCCGGACCGCTCGGCCTTCCCCGACCAGGACCTCACCTGCACCAAGAAGCAGGACCACGGCCTGGACAGGTCGCTCGACGTCACCCAGCTGGTGCCGCTCGCCCAGGCGGCCATCGACAGCGGAGAGCCGGTGCGGGCGCAGCTCGCGATCCGCAACGTCAACCGCACCGTCGGCACGATCCTGGGCCACGAGGTCACCAAGAAGTACGGCGGCGAGGGGCTGCCGGTCGGCACCATCGACATCACGTTCACCGGTTCCGCGGGCCAGTCGTTCGGGGCGTTCCTGCCGAAGGGCATCACCCTGCGCCTCGAGGGCGACGCCAACGACTACGTCGGCAAGGGCCTCTCGGGCGGCCGGATCGTCGTACGCCCCGACCGGGCGGCGACGTTCAACAGCAACGAGCAGATCATCGCCGGCAACACGATCGCGTACGGCGCGACATCAGGCCAGATCTTCCTGCGTGGCGGGGTCGGCGAGCGGTTCGCCGTCCGCAACTCCGGAGCCTGGCTGGTCAACGAGGGCGTGGGAGACCACGGCTGCGAGTACATGACCGGTGGCCGCGTGGTCGTCCTCGGCAAGACCGGTCGCAACTTCGCGGCCGGCATGTCCGGTGGCATCGCCTGGGTGCTCGACCTCAAGACGCACCGGGTCAACCCCGAGCTCGTCGAGCTCGGACCGGTCACCGGCACCGCGGCCGCCGAGCTCGAGCAGCTGGTGCGTGACCACCTCGAGGAGACCGGTTCGACGGTGGCCGAGGAGCTGCTCGCCGACTGGGAGACCTCGCTGACCCGCTTCACCGAGGTCATGCCGTCCGACTACCGCAAGTCCCTCGAGGCGAAGGCCAAGGCCGAAGCTGCCGGCCTCGACGAGGACGAGACCGCCCACGCGATGATGGAGGCACTCCATGGATGAGCGCAGCGAAGGAGTGGAGGGGGTGGTTCAGCATGGCTGATCCCCGTGGTTTCTTGAAGGACGGCCGGAAGGTCGCCGACCGGCGCCCGGTCGACGAGCGGATCCAGGACTGGAACGAGGTCTACCCGGGCAGTGCCGGGCGGGCACTGCTCCCGATCATCACCCAGCAGGCCGGGCGCTGCATGGACTGCGGCATCCCGTTCTGCCACCAGGGCTGTCCGCTCGGGAACATCATTCCCGAGTGGAACGACCTGGTCTGGCGTGACGACTGGGAGGGCGCGATCGAGCGTCTGCACGCGACCAACAACTTCCCGGAGTTCACCGGCCGCCTGTGCCCGGCACCGTGCGAGACCGCGTGCGTCCTGGGCATCAACCAGGACCCGGTGACGATCAAGAACGTCGAGGTCTCGATCATCGACAAGGCGTGGGAGTCCGGCCTGGTCCGTCCCCAGCCGCCGGAGTGGCTCTCGGGTCGCACGGTCGCCGTGATCGGCTCCGGACCGGCCGGTCTCGCCGCCGCCCAGCAGCTCACCCGCGCCGGTCACACCGTCGCGGTCTACGAGCGGGCGGACAAGATCGGCGGCCTCCTGCGCTACGGGATCCCTGAGTTCAAGATGGAGAAGAAGCACCTCGACAAGCGTCTGGAGCAGATGCGACGCGAGGGCACCGTCTTCCGAGCCGGGGTCGACGTGGGCTCCGCGCTCGGCGCCGACAAGCTCCAGGAGCGGTACGACGCCGTCGTGCTCGCCATGGGCGCCACCGAGGCTCGTGACCTGGGCGTCACCGGCCGCGAGCTCGGCGGCATCCACCAGGCCATGGAGTTCCTCCCGCAGGCCAACCGGGTCGCCCTGGGCGAGCCGGTCGACGACCAGATCCTCGCCACCGACAAGCACGTGGTGATCATCGGCGGCGGTGACACCGGTGCGGACTGCCTGGGCACCTCCACCCGTCAGGGCGCCGCGTCGATCACCCAGCTCGAGATCATGCCGGAGCCGCCGCAGGCGCGTCCGGCCGGTCAGCCGTGGCCGACGTACCCGATGACCTTCCGGGTCTCCTCGGCGCACGAGGAGGCAGGGGACCGGGTCTACGCCGTGTCCACCAAGGAGTTCCTCGGCGACGAGGACGGCAACGTGCGGGCGCTGCGCCTGGTCGACGTCGTCTTCGAGGGCGGCAAGCTCACCGAGATCGAGGGCACCGAGCGCGACATCCCGGCCCAGCTGGTGCTGTTCGCGATGGGCTTCCTCGGCCCCGAGAAGCCCGGCCTGGTGGAGCAGCTGGGCGTGGACCTGGACGAGCGCGGCAACGTCAAGCGCGACCTGTCCTACCAGTCCTCGGTGCCGGGTGTCTTCGTCGCCGGCGACGCGGGCCGCGGTCAGTCCCTGATCGTGTGGGCGATCGCCGAGGGCCGCGCCGCCGCGGCGGCGGTCGACACGTTCCTCACCGGGTCGACCACGCTGCCGGCGCCGATCAAGCCGACCGAACGCCCCCTGGTCGTCTAGCAGCATGCCGAGTCGGCGCTGTCTCACCCGGTCCAGGGGTGAAACAGCGCCGACTCGACGCCTTCACGGGCAGTCCACGGGTAGTTAGGTCTTTGAACGATCAAAGTGGCGCTAAGGTAGGACCCGTGCGTAGAGCAAAGATCGTCTGCACCCTCGGCCCCGCGACCTCGTCGCCCCGGCGGATCCGTGAGCTCGTGTACGCCGGGATGGACGTCGCCCGGCTGAACATGAGCCACGGTTCGCATGAGGACCACGCGGAGGCCTACCGCCTCGTGCGGGAGGCCTCTGACGCGAGCGGGCACGGGGTGGGCATCTTCGCCGACCTGCAGGGTCCGAAGATCCGGCTCGAGACGTTCGCGGACGGTCCGGTCCAGCTCCGCCGCGGCCAGGAATGGATCATCACGACCCGCGACGTCCTCGGCGACGCCACGATCTGCGGTACGACGTACAAGGGTCTGCCCGGTGACGTGAACGTCGGCGACCCGCTCCTGATCGACGACGGCAAGATCCGGCTCAGGGTGACGGGGGTCGTCGACGGCACCGACGTGCACACCGAGGTCCTCGTCGGCGGCAAGGTGTCGAACAACAAGGGCATCAACCTGCCCGGCGTGGCCGTCTCGGTGCCCGCGCTGTCCGAGAAGGACATCGAGGACCTGCGCTTCGCGCTGCACCTCACCGTCGACTTCATCGCGCTGAGCTTCGTGCGCGACGCCAAGGACGCCGAGGACGTGCGCGCGATCATGCGCGAGGAGGGCGTGATCCTCCCGATCATCGCCAAGATCGAGAAGCCGCAGGCGATCGAGAACCTCGACGAGGTCATCGACGCCTTCGACGGCTTCATGGTGGCCCGTGGCGACCTCGCGGTGGAGTGTCCGCTCGAGGACGTGCCGTTCCTGCAGAAGCAGATCGTGCGCAAGGCCCGCCTGCACGCCAAGCCGGTGATCGTCGCGACCCAGATGCTGGAGTCGATGATCAGCAGCCCCTCGCCGACGCGCGCCGAGGCCTCGGACGTCGCGAACGCCGTGCTCGACGGTGCCGACGCCGTGATGCTCTCCGGCGAGACCAGCGTGGGGGAGTACCCCGTCCACACCGTCGAGACGATGGCACGGATCATCACCTCGACCGAGGAGCACGCGATCGAGTCGGGCACCGGCGCCGGGGTCTTCGCCAAGATCGACTGGGACCCCCACACCCGCTCGGGCGTGATCGCCAAGGCGGCCGAGGAGGTCGCCGAGCGCGTGGGCGCGAAGTACGTCGTCGCCTTCACCACCAGTGGCGACTCCGCCCGGCGGATGTCGCGACTGCGCGGCCCGGTGCCGGTGCTGGCGTTCACCCCCGTCGGCGCAGTCCGTTCCCAGCTGGCGCTGAGCTGGGGTGTCGAGACGTTCCTGACGCAGATGGTCGAGCACACCGACGAGATGGTCCGCCAGGTCGACGACCAGCTGCTCCAGATCGGCCGCGTCACCGAGGGTGACCTCGTCGTCATCATCGCGGGCGCACCGCCCGGCATCCCCGGCTCCACCAACGCGCTGCGCATCCACCGGATGGGCGATGCCATCAACGAGGTCGCGCCGGCGTACCGCAGGCAACCGCGCTGATCCTCAGGCCTTGAGGCCGATCAGCTCGTCGAGGCGCGCGACGCCTGCGCGGGTCGAGACGCTGATGTGGTGGCGGTTGGACTGGCGCCACGGCACGTCGGCCAGGTCGAGCGCCCAGCAGCACAGCTCGCGGATGTCGAGCGAGACGTTCGTGAACTGCCACCGTGGGTAGTCGTAGCGCTTCAGCTCGCCGGCGACCACCCGCGTCGCCCAGTTGCGCACCCGCGAGCCGTCGGAGTGGAAGAGGCCACGCAGGAACGGTCCAGGATGTGCCTCGACGATCGTCCGCTGCCAGGCCTCGAGGACGATGGGACGCTCGTGCTTGCGGCCCGGCCCGTGCTGAGGGAAGAGGCACGGCCAGTGCTTCCAGTGCGCTTGGACCACGACGGTCCCCGGTGCAGCGACCCGGAACACCCGCGCCCCCGGACGGACCTCGCTCGATCACCTCGGCGACGTCATCGGTGATCGCGGGATACACCTCGTCGCACGAGACACGGAGCGTGAAGTAGCGGTGAGCCCGCGACAGGCAGCCGTCGCCGAGGTAGTACCCGAGGAGGGCGGCGTAAGCCCGCGGGGGCGAGTGACGAAGCCGAGCACCGGGGGCACCCGGCCGGGGTGCTGCCACAGATGCCGTCGCGCCATTCGCGCAACGCTGCCCGGCTGATGCCCGTCTCCGGCTGACCTGGGACAACGTGCCCTGCCTCAGCAGGTCGAGCGCGCGCTCGCGGGTCCGGTCGTCGTACACGTCCTGATCGTCCGCGAGTAGCACCGACATCGAGCGAGAAGTGGTGCCCCGGGTGGGATTCGAACCCACACTGAATGGTGTTTGAGACCATCGCCTCTGCCGTTGGGCTACCGGGGCCGGCAAGCCGGCAGAACCTTATCGAAGCATGCGCGACATCGCCGCCTTGGCAAAAGTCGAGTGACTCACTACAGTTTCAGCAGGCGGGTGCTGGGACTGTGGAGGTGACTCATGGGGACGATCTGGATGCCGTGGCGGTGGAGTCGGGGCAGCAACGCGTCCGCGCTCGTCAACGCGCGTACGGCGAGCACCGAGCTGAGCAGGCGTCGGGTCGAGCGCGAGGAGGTCGAGCACTTCCTGCACCGGCACCGACAGCTCTCGACGGCCTCGATCCGCAGCGCCACCCGCCCTGCCTGACGGGGCGGAGGGCGTACGACGGCGCGCGGGCCGATAGCCTGCTGCCGTGACACAGCCGATCGACCAGCCGACCCCGGGTGCCGTTGCCCGCCGGGTCGTCATCGCCGAGGACGAGGTCCTCATCCGGATGGACCTCGCTGAGATGCTCTCCGACGAGGGCTACGACGTCGTCGGTCAGGCCGGCGACGGGGCGAAGGCGATCGAGCTCGCCGAGTCGCTGCGCCCCGACCTGGTGATCCTGGACGTGAAGATGCCCGTGCTCGACGGCATCGCCGCTGCCGAGCGGATCGCAAGCCAGCGGATCGCTCCGGTCGTCATCCTGACCGCCTTCTCGCAGCGTGACCTGGTGGAGCGGGCCCGGGACGCGGGTGCGATGGCGTACCTGGTCAAGCCGTTCAGCCAGACCGACCTGGTGCCGGCGATCGAGATGGCGGTGAGTCGGTTCGCCGAGCTGTCGCTGCTCGAGGCCGAGGTTGCGGATCTCACCGAGCGGCTGGAGACGCGCAAGGCGGTCGAGCGGGCGAAGAACGTCCTGCAGGAGCAGCTCAAGCTCTCCGAGCCCGATGCCTTCCGCTGGATCCAGAAGACGGCGATGGATCTGCGACTCTCCATGCGGCAGGTCGCCGAGGGCGTCATCGCTCACGGTCCCGGCATCGCGGGCTGAGTCCAGGTCTCTGCTAGATCACGCTTCGGTAAAGCCTGGCCGCGTCCCGCGGGGGGATGGCGAGGCACTGGCGCTTCACTCACCGTTCACCCCTAGACTGCCGTCCGAACCCGGCCGGGTTCTGGGATTGGGAGGAACGAGTTGAAGTCTCGACACGTCGTCCGCGAACGGGCGGTCGGCAGGCGGCTGGCGGGAGTCATTCTCGCGTTGCTGTTTGCGCCGTTCCTCGCGCTGATCTCATCGGGCGCCGCCCAGGCCGTGGACACGCTGTGTCTGCCCGGGCCCGACAAGGCCTGCATCGCCGGCACCATCCGCACCGAGGACGGTCCGCTCGCCGATGTGAAGCTGACGGTCACCGATGACTCCGGGGTCGCCCAGGAGATCACCACCGGTGAGACCGGCAAGTGGAACGTCCAGGTCGACAAGGAGGGGCCGTACGTCGTCAAGCTCGACGAGGCCTCCCTGCCGAAGGACCTCGACGTGGCCAAGGGCGAGGTGACCGTGACGACCAAGTTCGGCGTCACGAAGCCGGCGCTGATCACGGTCCGGACCGCCAGCTACAGCGACTCGACCAGCAAGGTCGACGAGTTGATCCAGAGCACGGTCAACGGCCTGCGCCTCGGACTGCTCCTGGCCCTCGCCTCGGTCGGGCTCTCGCTGATCTACGGCACCACCGGCCTCTCCAACTTCGCGCACGCCGAGCAGGTCACCCTCGGTGGCATCCTCGGCTACTTCCTGATCAACCAGCAGGGTCTCGGCCTGTGGGTCGGCGGCCTCCTGGTGGTGATCCTGTGTGCCTTCACGGGGTGGTTCCAGGACAGAGTCCTGTGGCAGCCGCTCCGGCGCCGCGGCCTGGGTCTGACCCAGATGATGATCGTGACGATCGGCCTCTCGCTGGCGCTGCAGTACGTCTACCAGTACACCGTCGGCGCCCGGACGGTCCGCGTCCTCCAGGACAACCCGTCGGTGCGCGAGATCGGGCCGGTCACCATCACCAACCAGTCGATCGTGGCCATGATCATCTCGGTGATCGTGCTCGCCGCCGTCGGGTACGCCCTGCTGCGCACCCGCGTCGGCCGCGCCACCCGCGCCGTCTCCGACAACCCGGCCCTCGCCTCGGCCTCCGGCATCGACACCGACCGGGTGATCCGCCTGGTGTGGACGGTCGCCATGGGCCTCGCCGGCCTCTCCGGACTGCTCTACGCGCTGGTCACCAACGGCATCAAGTGGGACTCCGGGCTGCAGATCCTGCTGCTGCTCTTCGCCGCGGTGACGCTCGGCGGCCTCGGTACGGCGTTCGGCGCCCTCATCGGTGCGCTGATCATCGGTCTCGTGGTCGAGCTGTCCCCGGTGCTCGGGATGCCCGGTGACTTCAAGTACGCGACCGCGCTGTTGATCCTGATCCTGCTCCTGCTGGTGAGGCCCCAGGGCATCCTCGGCAAGCCGCAGCGGATCGGTTAGAGGGAGGACTGACGACCATGGACACCATCCAGTTCATCCTCAACGGCATGATGCGCGAGGCGCTGTCGCCGCAGACCGCGGCCGTGGCGATCGCCGTCATCGGCCTGAACATCCACTTCGGCTTCACCGGCCTGCTCAACATGGGCCAGTCGGGCTTCATGCTGCTCGGGGCCTACGGTTTCGCGATCTCGATCTCGAACGGCCTGCCGATGATTCTCGGCATCCTCTTCGGCTTCGGCGCGGCCCTGATCTTCGCGCTGGTGCTCGGTGCGCCCACCCTGAAGCTGCGCGGTGACTACCTGGCGATCGTGACGATCTCCGCCGCCGAGATCATCAGGTACGTCGGCAGATCGGCGCTGCTCGTCGACTTCACCGGCTCGGCCCAGGGCATCCCCGGCAGCCAGTACCGCGAGCCCTTCACGAGCCTGTCGTTCTTCGGAAGCGGCTCGTTCACGCTGATCCCGTTCAACTACACCGACGTCGCGGACGGCGCGGCCTGGGTGCGGATCCTCGGTTGGTTGGTGGCCATCGCGGTCATCGTCGTGATCGTGCTCCGGTTGCGGGGAGGCAACGCGTTCCAGGGGATCCTGCAGGCGGCAGGCATGGCCGCCCTTCTCGTCTTCGGTCTCTTCCTCCTCTTCTTCCTCTTCCCGGTCCCCAACCTGAGCAGCGCCTGGTGGGTGCGGTTCATCGCATGGACCCTGGTGCTCGTGTGCACCGTGATCGTGTTCCTCCTGGTCCGTAGCCCGTGGGGACGGCTCCTGCGCGGCATCCGCGAGGACGAGGACGCGGTCCGCTCGCTGGGCAAGAACGTCTTCTCGATCAAGATGCAGGCGCTCATCATCGGCGGCCTCTTCGGTGCCCTCGGCGGCATGGTCTACGTGCTCTCGTCCAGCGTGCAGCCCGACTCGATGGGCCGTTCGCTGACGTTCTTCTGCTACACGGCGCTGCTGCTCGGTGGGGCGGCGACGATCTTCGGTCCGGTGCTCGGGTCCGTGCTGTTCTTCGCGGGTCGGATCGGCATCAAGTACGCCGCTCAGTCCTGGGTGCCCGACAGCATCATGAACAACCAGCAGACCGAGCAGTTCTCCTACATCGTCGTCGGAGTCGCGCTGATGCTGATCGTGATCTTCCGACCACAGGGCATCCTGGGCAACAAGAGGGAGCTGCAGTTCAATGTCTGATCAGATCGCGGAGCCGACCGTCCTGTCCGGTGCCCTCGCCGACCCGGAGGCGCGCCGTGCGCTCACCTCGGGGTTCGACGCCTCGCCGGGCGCCGCCAAGCCCGACCCGATCCTCCAGGTCGACAACATCGTGCGTCAGTTCGGCGGCATGACGGCCGTCGACGTGCAGCACCTCGAGGTGCAGCGCGGCCTGATCACGGCGCTGATCGGCCCGAACGGCGCGGGCAAGACGACCTTCTTCAACCTGATCACGGGGTTCGACCGGCCGACCACCGCCGGCAAGGGTGCGCACTGGGCCTTCGACGGCCGCACCCTCGACAAGACCTCGGCCTCCAGCGTCGCGCGCGCCGGCATGGTGCGCACCTTCCAGCTCACCAAGGCGCTCAGCGCCATGACGGTGATCGACAACATGATGCTGGGCGCGCAGGACCAGGCCGGCGAGAACCTCCTCAAGTCGCTCTTCCACAGCACCTGGAGGCGCCAGGAGAAGGAGAACGAGGCGAAGGCCGACGAGCTCCTGGCGCGCTTCAAGCTGTACGAGAAGAAGCACGACTACGCCGGCAGCCTCTCCGGTGGTCAGCGCAAGCTCCTCGAGATGGCGCGGGCGCTGATGAGCGACCCGAAGATGATCATGCTCGACGAGCCGATGGCGGGGGTGAACCCGGCGCTGACGCAGTCGCTGCTGGGCCACATCCAGAGCCTGCGCGACGAGGGCATGACCGTGCTGTTCGTCGAGCACGACATGCACGTCGTCCGCCACATCTCCGACTGGGTCGCGGTGATGGCGGAAGGACGGCTGGTCGCCGAAGGCGCTGCCGACACCGTCATGTCGGACCCGGCCGTGATCGACGCCTACCTCGGTGCGCACCACGACACCGACCTGGGTGACGACGCGCTGCTGTCCGACGAGGCGCTCGAGGAGATCGCCGACGAGGTGGCCGCCGAGGACGCCGAACGACAGGCCGAGGACGAGTCGGAGGGACTGCGATGACCGAGCAGCAGATCGGCGGGACCGCGACGGAGACCCGCAAGGCGGTCGTCGAGGCCAAGGACGTGGTCGCGGGGTACATCCCCGGGGTCAACATCCTCAATGGCTGCAGCCTGGTGGCCTACCCCGGCGAGATGATCGGCATCATCGGCCCGAACGGCGCCGGCAAGTCGACGCTGCTGAAGGCGATGTTCGGCCTCGTGAAGGTGCACTCGGGATCGGTGACGCTCGGCGACCGGGACATCACCAACCTGCGCACCAACCAGCTCGTCGAGATGGGCGTCGGCTTCGTGCCGCAGACCAACAACGTCTTCCCCTCGCTGAGCATCGAGGAGAACCTCCGGATGGGCCTCTACCTGCGGCCCAAGAAGATCCGGGAGCGCCTCGACGCCATGTGGGACCTCTTCCCGGTGCTCCACGACCGGCGCAACCAGAGCGCGGGCGCGCTCTCGGGCGGTGAGCGCCAGTCGCTGGCGATGGCTCGGGCGCTGATGATGGAGCCGTCCGTGCTGCTGCTGGACGAGCCGTCCGCCGGGCTGTCCCCGGTGCGGCAGGACGAGACGTTCCTGCGCACCCGGCGGATCAACAAGACCGGCGTCTGCGTCGTGATGGTGGAGCAGAACGCCCGTCGCTGCCTGCAGATCTGCGACCGCGGCTACGTGCTCGACCAGGGCCGGGACGCCTACAGCGGCACCGGCCGTGAGCTCGCCAACGACCCCAAGGTCATCGAGCTCTACCTCGGCACCCTCGCCAAGGACGTCGACGAGGAGCGCGACCAGCACTGACCTGACCACGCACCGCCCCGCCCGACCTGCTCGGGCGGGGCGGTGTTGCCTTTGGTACGACGTGACCGACGGCAGCAGCAGGTGCCGGCGCACGACGAAGGGCCCCGGACCGTGAGGTCCGGGGCCCTTCGCTTGCTACGGGGTGATCAGGAGATCACCCGTGGATCACTTCGAGCCCTCCACCGTGCTGGTGAGCTCGTTCTTGTTGTCACCGTTGTAGGTGTAGATGCCCACGAACGCCGACGACGGGTCGTTGTCCTTGTCGATCGGACCGATGCCCGAAGGACCGGCGTACCGGATCTCCTTGCCGGCGTCGAGGAGCTTGACGCAGTCTGCGTACGACTTGCACTCCTCGCCGTCGGTGGCACCCGAGACGGCCGCGTAGTTGTCGCGGATCGTCTGCGAGTCGGTCTTGCCGCCCTTGACCGCGGCGAGCGCGGCGAGGATGGTCGCGTCGTACGACTCGGCGCCGTACGCGTAGTCCTTCAGCGGTGCGCCGTTGCCGATCTCCGACCAGCCGCTCAGACGCGCCTTGAAGGCGGCGTCCGGGTCGGCGCCCGGGATGGTGCCCTGGGCGCCCTCGAGGGTGCCCTTCGCGAAGTCGGCGCTGAAGTCGGACGTGTTGCCGTCGGACAGGTAGACCTTGGACATGTCCCAGCCCTGCGACTTCAGCTCGGGAACGATCGACTTGGTCTCGTCGAAGGCAAGGATGACGATCGCGTCCGGCTTGGAGGCGAGCACACCGCTGACCTCGGCCGAGAACGTCGTCTGACCGGCGGGGAACTCGTCGCCCTGGCCCTTGCAGCCGTAGGTGCAGGAGCCACCAGCGGCCTTCACCGTCTCCTCGACGACGTTGCGCAGACCGGTGCCGTAGGTGTCGTTGAACACCAGGAAGCCGACCTTCGTGTAGCCGTCGGTGGAGATGAGCGTGCCCAGCGCGTTGCCCTGGACGCCGTCCGGCGGAGCCGTCCGGAAGTACCACGGCGAGTAGCCGCTGAGGTCGACGGCCGTGTTGGCCGGCGAGACCTCGGTGATCTTGTTGTCGGCGAACGTGTCGACGACGTTCAGCGAGACGCTGGACGACGCCGCGCCGACGACCAAGGACGGCTTGCTGGCGATGAGCGTGCCTGCCGAAGCGGTCGAGACCGACATGTCGGTCGAGTCACCCGAGTCCTGGACATCGTGGCAGGCCTTGGCGCCCTTGACGCCTCCGGCCGCGTTGATGTCGGAGACCGCGAGACCGACGCCCGAAACCTCGGGGGGCCCGAGGTAGGCGAGGTTGCCGGTGAGCGGCAGGATGCCGCCGACGCGGAGCGAGTCCGCGCTGGTCTGGTTGGCTGCGCACTTGTCGTTGGTGACCTTGGCATCGGCCGGCTTGGACGCCGACGCACTGTCCTTTGCTGCCGGCTCGGAGTCGTCCGAGCCGTCGCCACAAGCAGTCAGGGCAAGGCCGAGGACGGCTGTGCCGGCCATCAGCCGCACCCAGGTGGCGGTCTTGGTTCGATTCACGGGGTGAACCTTTCTGTCGCGTTGAGCACTACACCGCGCCCGCCCTCCCGAAAGGTTGGGCATAGCCATGCCACCGTAGGTCTGGCCGTGGGGCGCGGTGTCGTACGGCACCCTGTCGTTAGCGAACCGTTACGTCAATGAAGCGCGCTGATGGAGGTCACCAGGATCGGGGCGACCAGCAGCGCGGGCAGCAGATCGGCGACCGGGATCTCCCGGACCCGGAGCAGCCGGAGCGCGACCCCGACCAGCAGGAGGCCGCCAGTGGCCGTGATGGCGGCGAGCTGGGCGTCGGAGAGAACGTCGCCCAGGGCGAGTCCCACGAGGGTGAGGCCGCCCTGGACCGCGACGATCGTGATCACGCTGGCGGCGACCCCCCAGCCGAAGGACGCCGCGAACGCGATCGCGGCGAACCCGTCGAGGGCGGCCTTGAGGAAGAGCTGGTCGGCGCCGTTGCCCAGGCCGTCGTTGAGGGAGCCCAGGATCGTCAGCGGCCCGGTGCAGAAGATCAACGACGAGACGACGAACCCCTCGATGAAGCGGTGGCGCTCGGCGGAGTCGGCCGCGCCGGCGAGGCGCCTCTGCAGCCAGCCGCCCAGTGACTCGACCCGGGACTCCAGGCGGAGCAGCGAGCCGACGATCCCGCCGACCAGGAGGGCGCCGAGCACGATCAGCATCGGGGCGCTGTCTCCGACAGCGTCGGAGAGGTCGTCGTCCAGCACGGCCACGGCCGACGTACCGGCGATCAGCAGCGTCACCAGGCCCAGCGAGTCGGTGACGAGGTCGCGGGTGCGCACCGGCAGTCGGTTGCCCAGGAGCACCCCGATGGCGCTGCCGATCAGCACGGTGGCGACATTCACGACGGTGCCGAGACCGGGTATCACAGGGCTCCTCTGACAGGACGGGGACGCTGAGCGTAGTCTCTACCGCTGGAGCTGCGTTCGGGGGACACGGAGGCGCGGCAGAAGACCTGTGGAAGGTCCGAATAGGCATGTCGCGATGAATCGCTCTCTGGTGTCGCTCCGCGCGGTGACCCTCGAGGACGCCCCCCAGCTCGCAGAGGTCTGGACCGACGTGCTCCGTCGGGTCGGTCCCGAGGACCAGGCGGCCGACATGGAGGCCGTGGTCGTCGCCGTGCTGGCCTCCGAGCAGCAACGCATCGTGGTGGCCGAGTACGACGGCAAGTTCGCCGGCGCCGTCCACCTCGAGCAGACGACGATGTCCGCGATCAACACCGAGCCGGTCGTCCGGGCGCTGTCGCCGCACGTGCTGGCGCCGTACCGACGTCACGGCGTCGGCACCGCCCTGATGGACGCGGCGGTCACCTGGGCCGAGGAGCTCGGGATCACCCACGTCGCGACGGCGGCCGTCGCGGGCTCCCGCGACGCCAACCGCTTCATGGCGCGGATCGCGCTCGGTCCGTACGCCGTGCTCCGGGTCGCCACGACCCACTCGGTCCGCAGCCGGCTGACCGTGCACCGGCGGCCCGCGGGCGCCGGCCACGGCAAGCAGCTCACCCAGGTGCTCGCGGCCCGGCGCTCCCTGCGGCGCAGCCGCGCCGGGGTCGCGGACAGCTAGTCCGCGAAGCGCTCGCGGGGGAGCAGCGCGCAGGTGATCCGCGAGGTGCAGACCCGCTTGCCCCGCTCGTCGGTGATGACGACCTCGTAGGTCGCCATCGTGCGTCCCAGGTGGATGGCGGTCGCGACGCCGGTGACCGTGCCCGAGGTCGCCGAGCGGTGGTGGGTCGCGTTGATCTCGATGCCCACGGACAGCTTGTCCGGGTGTGCGTGCACGGCCGAGCCGACCGAGCCGAGGGTCTCGGCGAGCACCACGGACGCGCCGCCGTGCAGCAGGCCGTACGGCTGGGTGTTGCCCTCCACCGGCATCGTGCCTACGACCCGCTCGGCGGAGATCTCGGTGAGCTCGATCCCCATCTTCTCGTTGAGCCCGCCCATGCCCTGCGGCATGGCGGCGATGTAGTCGTCGACGCTCATCTCGTCGTTGCCCGGAGTACTCATGGCGCCATCCTGCCTGTCGGCGGGCGCCGCTAGGCTCACCGGGTGCCTCGCCTCCTGCTCCTCGACGGTCACTCGCTCGCCTACCGCGCGTTCTTCGCGCTCCCGGTGGAGAACTTCTCGACCACGACCGGGCAGCACACCAACGCGGTCTACGGGTTCACCTCGATGCTGATCAACGTGCTGCGCGACGAGCAGCCCACCCACGTCGGGGTCGCCTTCGACGTCTCCCGGCAGACGTTCCGGCTCGCGGAGTACTCCGAGTACAAGGCCAAGCGCAACAAGACGCCGAGCGAGTTCAGCAGCCAGCTGCCGCTGATCGAGGAGGTGCTCAACGCGCTGCGCATCCCGTTCCTGAAGAAGGACGGCTACGAGGCGGACGACATCATCGCCACGCTCGTCACCCAGGCGCTCGAGGACGAGGAGATGGAGGTCCTGATCCTCACCGGCGACCGGGACTCGCTCCAGCTGGTGACCGACCGTTCGACCGTGCTCTACCCGATGCGCGGGGTCTCCGACCTCGCCCGGATGACGCCGACCGCGGTCCAGGACAAGTACGGCCTGCCTCCGGCGCGCTACCCCGAGCTCGCGGCGATCGTGGGGGAGACCTCTGACAACCTGCCGGGCGTGCCCGGTGTCGGCCCGGGCTTCGCCGCCCGGTGGATCAACCAGTACGACGGCCTCGACAACGTGATCGCCCATGCTGACGAGATCGCCGGCAAGAAGGGCGAGGCGCTGCGCGCCCACCTCGGCGACGTCATCCGCAACCGGCACCTCAACGCGCTGGTGCGCGACCTCGACCTCGACCTCCGGCCCGCCGAGCTCGCGCTGCAGCCGTGGGACCGGCACGAGGTGCACACGCTCTTCGACGGCCTCGAGTTCCGGGTGCTGCGCGACCGGCTGTTCGAGACCCTGACCTCGGAGGAGGAGATCGACGACTCCGGCTTCGAGCTGGCGACGACGGTGCTCGGCAGTGGCGAGCTCGCCGGCTGGCTGGCCGAGCACGCCACCTCCGGTGATCGGGTCGGGGTCCACCTCGCCGGCCGGTGGGGCGCCGGCACCGGTGAGGTCACCTCGCTGGCGCTGGCGACCTCCGACGGCACCGCCGCCTGGATCGGGGTCGACGAGATCGGACCGGATGACCAGACCGTGCTGTCCGGCTGGCTGGCCGACACCGCTCTGCCCAAGGTCCTGCACGACGCCAAGGGGCCCGATGCTGGCGCTCGCGGCGTGGGGGATGCCGCTGGCCGGGCTGGCGCGTGACACCGCGCTCTCGGCGTACCTCGCGCGACCGGATCAGCGCTCGTACGACCTCGCCGACCTGACCGTGCGCTACCTCAAGCGTGAGCTCAAGCAGGGTGGTGCCGACGACGGCCAGCTGAGCCTGGGTCTGGAGGACGGGTCCGCCGGTGAGGTCGAGATGCTGCACGCGCGCGCCGTCCTCGACCTGGCCGCCGCGCTCGACGACGAGCTGGAGGAGCGGGGTGGCACGGCCCTGCTCAACGACGTGGAGCTGCCGCTGGTCGACCTGCTGGCCCAGCTGGAGCAGACCGGCATCGCGGTCGACGTCGACCACCTCGAGAGCCTGGAGAGCCACTTCGCCACCGAGGTGCGTACGGCGGCCGACGACGCCTACTCGGTGATCGGCAAGGAGATCAACCTCGGCTCGCCCAAGCAGCTCCAGGTGGTGCTCTTCGACGAGCTCGACATGCCGAAGACCAAGCGCACCAAGACGGGCTACACGACCGACGCCGACGCGCTGCAGGCGCTCTACGTGAAGACCGAGCACCCGTTCCTGCTCCACCTGCTGCGCCATCGCGACGTCTCGCGGCTGCGGCAGACGATCGAGGGACTGCTCAAGACGGTCTCGGCCGACGGTCGGATCCACACGACCTTCAACCAGACGATCGCCGCGACCGGCCGGCTCTCCAGCACCGACCCCAACCTCCAGAACATCCCGGTCCGCACGGAGGAGGGGCGCCGGATCCGCGAGGGCTTCGTGGTGGGCACCGGTTTCGAGGCGCTGATGACCGCGGACTACAGCCAGATCGAGATGCGGATCATGGCCCACCTGTCCGAGGACGCGCTGCTCATCGAGGCGTTCCGCTCCGGGCAGGACTTCCACTCGATCACGGCCGCCCGGGTCTTCGACGTCCCCGCCGGCGAGGTCACGAGCGAGATGCGGGCGAAGATCAAGGCGATGAACTACGGCCTCGCCTACGGTCTCTCGGCGTTCGGTCTCGGCCAGCAGCTGGGTATCGAGCCGGGCGAGGCACGCGGCCTGATGGACGAGTACTTCCAGACCTTCGGCGGGATCCGCGACTACCTCGCCGGTGTGGTCGAGGAGGCGCGACGTACGGGATTCACGGAGACGATCATGGGTCGCCGCCGCTACCTGCCTGACCTGACCAGCGACAACCGGCAACGCCGCGAGATGGCGGAGCGGATGGCGCTCAACGCGCCGATCCAAGGCTCAGCGGCCGACCTGATCAAGGTCGCCATGCTCGACGTGCAGCGCGAGCTGGTGGCAGCCGGGCTGCGGTCGCGGATGCTGCTGCAGGTGCACGACGAGCTCGTCTTCGATGTGGCCCCCGGCGAGCACGAGGCGCTCGAGACCCTGGTCCGTCAGCAGATGGGCGGTGCTGCCGACCTCGCGGTCCCGCTCGACGTCTCCGTCGGCTTCGGTCGCAGCTGGCACGAAGCCGCTCACTGACTGGGTACTGACTCCGGTGTGGTCGTCGGGGCGGGCTTTCGGATCACGACCAGGCTGATGCACAGCAGCGCCGCGAGCAGCACGGCGTCGGTGATGATGACGACGCTCAGCAGCCCGCGCAGGGTGGAGGCCATGAGACCGAAGCCGATGATGGCGGCCAGCGCGATCCAGACGAGGTAGACCGAGCGCTGTCCCTGCCGGGCGAGGACCGAGTAGACCAGCAGCTGGAGCACCGCGAGCAAGGTGCCGAGGATCGCGAAGATCCACAGGTGGTCGGCGATCTCGTCGTAGTCGCTCCCGCCGACGAACACCAGCGCCAGCTGGGGCGCGACGGCGGCGCCGAGGGTGACGATCGCGCCGAGGACGGTGATGAGCGAGATGCTCGCGGTGAGCGCCTTGCGCCGACCGGTCTGGGTCGCCATCGACGGGAAGGCGATGACGACGATGAACTGGGGCAGGAAGAGCACTGCCTTGGTCAGGATCAGGCCGCCGGCGTACAGCCCGGCGTCGTGCTCGTCGAGGACGTTGCGGGCCAGGACGATGTCGACGTTCGAGAGCGCGAAGAACGCGAGCAGCACCGAGGAGTTTCGGAAGGCTTCCCGCATCACCTTGCGGAAGCCGTGCTCCTCGGTGTTCACGCCGGCTTCGCGCGGACGTCGCAGGAAGCGCCAGCCCGCGATGACCGGGAAGCAGGCTCCGATGCCCGTCGCGGCGAGAGCGGTCAGCTCGCTGGGCTGCCAGGCCAGCAGGGCGGTGCCGATGAGGAGGCGCGGGACCCCGCTGAGCAGATAGAGGACGGACAACGCTCCCCAGCGTCGCTCGCCCTGCAGGATCCCGGCCTGACCGCCCATGATCGTGAACGGCACCGACACGAGGGCGAGCAGCGCGGCCGTCGGCAGGCTGTCCAGCCGGAGGACCATGTTGAGCAGGGGAGCGAGCACCAGCAGGAGGGCGCCGAGAGCGACCGCGGCGCGATAGGTGACGCCGAGGATGGTGCGCTCGATCTGGGCGACGTGCCCGGGCTCCGCCGCGATCCGGCGGGCCGCCGTCGCCTGCAGTCCGAGCTGCAGCACGGACACGACGAGCAGCGTGGCCATCAGGCTCGCGAGCGCGCCGTACGACTTGGGACCGAGCATCCGGGCCGCGATGATCGTGAAGCCGTAGGTGGCGACGTTCATGACGCCCATCGAGACCGCGATCGAGCCGCCACCGCTCAGGAAGGCGGTCAGCTGGCGGGATCGGGTCACGGCAGGGAAGCGTATGCGATGCCCGTCACCCCGTGTTCACCACGGCTACACTTCGTCGGCTGGTCGGGACCTGGGAGGAGATGAGTTCGTGAGCGCCTCCAGGATCCTGGTCGCTCGGGCGTGGCCGTGGCTGCTCAGCCTGGTCATCCTGCTGCCGGTCCTGCGGCCGGGATTCGTCCTCACCTACGACATGGTGTTCGTCCCGGACCTCGCCTTCCGCTCCGACTTCCTCGGGCTGGGATCCGGACTCCCGCGCGCCGTGCCGTCCGACGCCGTGATCTCGCTCCTCGACGAGCTGGTCCCCGGCGACCTGCTCCAGAAGGTGCTGCTGGTCGGCGCGCTCGGCCTGGCGGGTCTGGGTGCCCGGCGCCTGGTCCCCGCAGACAACCTCTCCGCCCAGCTCGCCGCGACCACCTTCTACATCTGGAACCCGTTCGTCGCCGAGCGCCTCGGGATCGGTCACTGGCCGCTGCTGCTCGCGTACGCCGCGCTGCCGTGGCTGTACGACGCGGCGCGCCGCGCCCGGGCCGGGGAGCGGACGATGCCTTCCATCTGGCTGTGGCTCGCCCTGGCGGCGCTGAGCGCCGCCGGCGGCGTCATCGCCGCTGTGTTCGCGCTGGTCTGCGTCGTGGGACGCGGCCGCGACGCATGGCGCCGTACGGTGCTGGTGATGGTGGGCGCGGTCGCCGTCAACGCACCGTGGATCCTCGCCGGAACCCTGCACGGCTCCGGAGCGCTGAGCGACCCGCGCGGCGTCGAGGCCTTCGCGGCACGAGCCGAGGGGATCCTGCCGCTCACTCTCACCCTGCTCGGGCTCGGTGGCATCTGGAACTCCGAGGTGGTGCCGGCGTCCCGCACCGGCGTGGCCGCACTCATCGCTCTCGTGCTGCTCGTGGTCGTGTGCGCGTGTGGCGCCTGGCGCTGGCGACCTGTGGTCGAGCAACGAGACCGCGCTGCGCTGATCGTGGCGGGTGTCATCGGACTGGTGGTGGCCCTCGCCGGCGCCGTCGCACCCGAAGCGCTCGCATGGCTCGCCTCGAACGTCCCCGGTGGCGGACTCCTGCGCGACGGCACCCGGTTCCTCGCGCTGCTGGCGCCGCTCGAGGCCTGCCTGTTCGGCCTGGGGGTCAGTGCGCTCGGCGGCCTGGTGCCCACCTTCGCCGCCCGGGTCCTGGTCGTGACCTGTGTCGTTCTGGCGCCGATGGCCCTGATGCCCGACCTGGGCCTGGGGCTCGCGGGCCGGCTCCAGTCCGTCCAGTACCCGGCGGAGTACGCCGCCGCGCGGACCGCGATCGACGAGCGGCTCCAGGAGCGAGGTGGGGGAGACCTTCTGCTGCTGCCGTTCAACTCCTATCGGCTCCCGAGCTGGAACGGCGGCCGGCGGACCCTCGACCCGGTGGGGCGGTACCTGACACCGAACTACCTCGCGAGCGACACCCTGTACGTCTCCGGGGAGAGGATCGCCGGGGAGGATGCGCGGGCCCGACGGGTCGAGGAGCTCCTCGATGAGGACCTCAGCACCGAGGAGCTGGCCCGAGCGCTGGGGGCGGAAGGCATCGCCTGGGTGCTGCTCGACAAGGAGGCCGCGGACCTGGTCGGGGACGCTGCGCCCTCGGCAGACCTGCACGGACTGCCCGTCGTCCACGAGGGTGACAGGCTCGTGGTGTGGGAGCTGCCGACGACGGTGACCACCGCTCGGAGCACCGCGGAGGAGGCGGCGGTCTGGACCGCCTGGCTCGTGGCCGGCGCGGCAGTTCTCGCGAGCCTGGTGCTCGTCCTGACCCGCCGAGGGCGAACCTTGCGTCAATTGCTACGTTCTAGGTGACTGGGTGGTATCTTTTCGCCACGCCTCAGGAGTGGAGTTGACGTGCAAGCATTGATCATCGGTGGTGTGTCCCTGTTGGTGGGCACCGGCCTCGCGACCGCAACCGCCTTCGGCGTGGTTCACACGGCCAGTTCCGGTACGTTCCAGCCGAAGAGTGAGTCCGTACTCGAGTACGGCACCAACCAGTAGCTTTCGCAGCACTCAGGAGCAGGCCCGGCTGTGCCGGGCCTGCTTTTGCGCGCTTCGCGGTCGATCCTCATGGTCCGGCCGCGCTTCACAGTGCGTCCGGGTCCTCCAAGCAGACGCGACGACCGGCCAGCACCTCGGTGAGGACGCGCGCGAAGGAGTCCTGCGAGTGCCGCCACGCGAACTCGTGGGACATCTCGTAGGCGCCGTTGCCGAGGCGCTCCCGGGCGACCGGGTCTCGGAGCAGGTCGCGGATGGCCGCGACGAAGTCGTCCTGGTCGTCCACCAGCAGACCGGAGCGGTCGTGGGCGATCGACTCCCGGGTGCCGCCGGCCGACGCGTACGCGACCGTGGGCACCCGGTGTCCGCCGGCCTCGCCGACGACGATGCCCCAGCCCTCCTTGAGCGAGGGCAGCACGCAGCAGCCAGGCGCCGGCGAGGATCTCGTGCTTGCGCTGGTCGGTCACGTGGCCCTCGAAGGTCACGAGATCCCCGGCGCCGGCGTCGGCGACGTACTTGTGCAGGTCGTCCTCCCACCAGCCGCCGCCCACGACGACGAGCCGGAGCGTCGGGGAACTCGTCGCGCAACGCCACCACGGCGTCGATGGCGTGCTCGACCTGCTTGTGCGGGCACCAGTCGGCCGACGACGGCGATGGTGGGGGTCGGACTGCGTCGTCGGCCTCGACCTCGGGCGGCGGGCGCGGTCCCGTTGTGGACGACCGCGATGCGGGCCTTGTCGACCCCGAGGTCGGCGAGCTCGGACCGGGTCGCGCGGGACACCGCGATGTACTGGCAGCCGCGATAGAGCAGCGGGCGCGAGCCGGCGCTCGATCCACCAGCCGACCTTGCCCGGGCATGCCGGGGAAGACGACCGGCCACTGCTCGCGGTGCACGTGGTGGACCAGCACGACCACCGGCTTGCGGGTGGCGAGCCGGGTGAAGAACGGCAGCCCGTTCTGCACGTCGACGACGATGTCGACCCGGCCGAACCGACGCAGGAGCAGGCCGAGCAGGCCCCACGGGTAGACGGTCGACGTGGTTGCCGCGGCGCACGTAGCGCACGCCGCCGATGACCTCCTCGGCCGGTGCTGCGTCGTGGGCGGCGCAGAAGATCGTGACCCGGGCGCCGCGTGCGCACGAGACCGTGCGCGATCGTCTCGACGTAGAGCTCCGCGCCGCCGCCCTCGGGGTTGGCGGTGTCGCGCCAGCTGAAGAAGACGACGTGCCGACCCGCGACGGACGCGGGGCTCGACTCCCTGCATGAGACGGCATGTTACTCGGCAGTTGCCTCGGCGTTACGCGATGTCGGAAGACGTGCTTCGGGCCGGTCCGGGCGGCGGGATCCGCGCGCCGGCGGCGACTGCCATACTTCCGCTCATGTCGGTGGACGTCGCAGTGGCAGCTGTTCCGCGAGCGCCGGATCGACGTGCCGGTGCGAGACGACGACCTGGTCCTCGACGTCGGCAGCGGCGACAAGCCGTCCTGGCGCGCCGACGTGCTGCTCGACCGCTACACCGGCGCGGAGTACGCCGGCCAGCGATCCGGGCGCAGCCGGGCGCGCGTCAGCCGTCCCGCTCTTCGACGCAGACGCCGCCGACATGCCGTTCGCCGACGGCGCCTTCGACTACGCGATCTGCTCGAACCTGCTCGAGCACGTCACCGATCCCGTCGGCGTGGCGACGCGAGCTCACCCGGGTCGCCCGGCGCGGGCTACATCGAGGTGCCCGAGGCCGCCAGCGCAAGATCGTCGACTTCCCGAGCCACCTGTGGTGGTGCCGGCTCGACGAGGACCGACCCGGACGGGCCGACGCTGGTGATGACCGCGAAGACCGCGCCGTACTTCGACGCGCGAGATCAACGCCTACATCGAGCGGGCCGGCGTACGGCGGCCGCTCGACGACGTGCTCGAACAGCAGGTTCGAGCACCGGGTGATCCAGCTGCCACTGGTCTGGATCGCGTGCGGCTGCGCACCGAGGGCGAGCTGGCGCCCGAGTTCGCCGCGGCGGCGATGGCTGCCCCGGGCCACCAGCGCGACCTGGGAGACGGTCGTCGTCCAGCTGCGTCACCAGCGTGCTGACCGCGCGGACCCGGACGCGTCGCCGCGACGCGCGAGTGCGCTACAACCAGGTCGTCAAGCCCGAGCTGCGCCGAGCGGACGACCCGGTGCTCGAGCGCCGCATCTACCGTGTCGGTGACAGAGCTGAGGCTCGGACACTTGGACGAGCACCGCTATAGACTCCGGCCCGGACGCTGACGAGAAGGGGAGGCGCTTTGACTGACAGCGCCTCGCTGGCTTCGACCGCGGGGGTGCGCGCACTGGTGCGGCCGGGTTGGTGGGTCTCGGTCGTCGTCACCGCTAGCGCGCGTGGTCTCCTGAACCTGGTGCAGCAGCCCGGTCTCATCACCTTCGACACCAAGCTCGACCTCCAGTTCGACGCCGGGGACTTCCTCAGCCCGGAGCCTCGACGTCTGGAACGCCGACTGGACGCTCGGCGGTCTGCAGAACCAGGCGTCGGGCTATCTGGTGCCGATGGGTCCGGCGTTCTGGCTCGGCGACCTCTGGGCCACGTGCCCGATGTGGATCTGGGAACGGCTGTGGACGGCCGCGTCATGCTGCTGGCCTACTTCGGCGCAGTCGCGGCTGGCGCGCAGCTGGCCCGGCATCGGTGCCGCGGGGCGCGGTGCTGGCCGGGCTCACGTACATGCTGGCGCCCGCGGGTCCTGACCACGGTCGGCGGACTCAGCGGCGAGACGCTGCCCGTCGGCGATCCTGCCCTGGACGGTGCTGCCCCTGGTGCTCTACCTGCGCGGTCGGCTGCCCGCGCTGGGTCGCGTTCCTGTGGTCGGCCGCCACCATCCCGTGGATGGGCGGTCAGAACGCCGACCGCTGGTGGTCGCCTGCCTGATCTTCCCGGGGCTGCTGCTCCTGCTCGTCGGCGAGGCCGGACCTGGCGCACGTCGGTCTGCGGACGCGGCCGGCTGGAGCGGCGCCGCCCTGGTGGCCAGCCTCTGGTGGATCGTGCCGCTCGTTGTTGATGGGTGGCGTACGCTCCGCCGTTCCTCGACTTCATCGAGTCGTCCTACAACACCGCCAGCCGAGACCGGCTGGCTGAGCGTCCTTCCGGGGCACCAGCCACTGGGTCGCATTCTTCCCGGGCGGCGGCAGGCCGGCTGGGTCGGCGGCTACGAGCTCGCGTCGTCCGCGGTCCTCCTGGTCACGACGGTCCTGGTCGCCGGCGCTCGGCTTGCTCGGGCTGTCGCGTAGCCGGGTCTCTGGTCGCGCCGCGTGCTGGTGGTCGTCGATGCTCGTCGGCCTCGCCGTGCTGACCCTGGGCAGCGCGCGGGCCTGCCGGGTCGGTGCTTCGGCCGAGGACTGGCTGGACGCGCTCGACTCGTCACTGGCCCCGCTGCGCAACGTGCACAAGTTCGACCCGCTGGTCCGGCTGCCGCTCAGCCTCGGCCTGGGCGCGTTCGTCACCGCGGGCGTCCCGCGACTGGTCGAGCGCGCACGCGGACTGCCCGGCGCGCCGCCGGCGGGCCGCCGCGGCCGCGCTCACCGCCGCGCTCGCGGTCCTGGTCGGTGCCGCTGCCCAGCCGGCGGCGTCCGGCGACCTGCGCGCAGCCGACGGCGGGATGCGCGACATCTCGGGTCCTGGCAGCAGGCGGTCGCCTACCTGCGCGAGCAGACGGGCCCGGTCGGCGTGCTCGTGCTGCCCGGGCACCAGCTTCGCGGTGCAGACCTGGGGTCGGACGATCGACGAGCCGATCCAGGTGCTCGAGCAGCCCGCCCTGGGTCGTCACGGTCGCAGAGCGCGGTCGCACCCGCGGCACGCTGCGGGTGCTCGACGCGATCGAGAACCAGGTCGCCGTCGGACGCCCGATCGACGGGTTCGCCGCCGCGCTGCGGCGGATGGGCATCACGCACGTCGTCGTGCGCAACGACCTCGATCCCGGCGAGACGCGACGCGCCGCCGGTCCTGTCGTGATGTCGCTCGGTCCCCGGCTCCACGCGGGCTGACGCCGGTCGCCGACTTCGGGGAGCCGACGACGGCTTCCCCGCGGTCGAGGTGCTCGCGGTCCAGGACGTCGGACAGGACTCCGCGGGTCTCGATCGACGGACTGGGACGACCGCGAGGTGGTCGCAGGGCGGTCCCGAGGTCGTCAACGACCTGGCCGCAGGCTCGGCCTGGTCTCCGACGACGACGCCGGTCGTGCTGGCCGATGGTGAGTCCGACGGACGAGCCGCTCGACGTCGTCACCGACAGCAACCAGCGCGTCGAACGGTCCTTCGGTCGGATCACCGACGGCGTCTCCGGCGTGATGACGCGCCGACGACGACGTTCCGGCTGCGACGTCCGGTCGCACGACTTCACCGGCGGCTCGGTGCCGGCGGCCACCACCGACGCCGAGTACGAGGGCGCCAGCTCGATCACGGCCTCGACCTCCGGCGGGTACGCCGACGTCCTCGGTCCGATCCGCCAGGACGAGCACCCGTACGCCGCCTTCGACGCGTCCGGCTTCACCGCGTGGACCACGGCACCGCTGACCTCGCCGATGGGCCAGTGGATCGAGGCGCGCTTCGCCGAGCCCATGGAGCTCGGGCCGGTCAGCCTGCTCTTCGACAACGCCACGGCGCCGACGTCTCCCGGGTCCGGCTGACGACCGACGCCGGCTCGGTGGAGGCGGCGGTCGGCTCGGACGGCGTCGTCAGCGGCGTCGAGCTGCCCGACGGCGCGACCACGACGGTCCGCGATGACCGTGCTGGAGGTCGCGGCCCGGCGCGCGGCAGGTGCGGCTGGCCAACGTCGCCGATCGAGGGCGCCGAGATCCGCCGCAGCCTGCGGCTACCGGGCGAGGTCACCGCCGACACCTCGATGGTCTTCCGCAGCGAGCCGAGCCGGCCGTGCCTGCGTCGTGCGGGACGGCCGGTCGAGTGCTCCGCGACCTGGCAGCGGGAGACTCCCGGAGACACCCGGCTTCGACCGCACCGTCGACGTCGCCGAGGGCGGCGACGTGGCGGCTCGTCCGGGCGCGCGGTCGCGACCGACGGTCCGGCGCTCGAGCGGCTCTTCGCGCCGCTCGTCCGAGCGGCAGGTCGGGTCACGGCGACGTCGACGTACGCCGGCGATCCGGCCGTCGTCGGTGCGAACGCGTTCGATGGTCGCGACGGACACGAGCTGGTACGCGTCGCCGCTCGACGACACGCCCGGCACTCCAGCTGTCGTGGAAGGAGCCGCGCACCATCACCTCGGTCACGCCGTCCTCGGCCGCGACCAGCCGGGGACGCTCCCGGAGGTGCTCGTCGTCGACCCGCTGACGACGGACGCAAGCCGCAGCTCGTGTCGCGACGACCGGGGATCGTGCTGGTGTCATGACTCCGGTCCGGACCAACCGGCTGCGGATCACCGCGCTGCCGACGACGTCGGCGCACGTCGGCGGTCGGTATCGGCGAGCTGGAGATCGACGGACTGGAAGACCTGCGGCACACGACGGACCCGCGCGCCCGACCGGACGTGCTCTGCGGGTTCGGCCCGACCTTCGAGGTCGGCGGCCGGACCGTCCAGACGAAGGTCCTCGGCCGGATCGCCGACGTCGTCACGGGGCCGAGCTGGCCGTGGTGCCGTGCGGCGGCGCCGGTCGCAGCTCGGCCCGGCACTCAGCGGATCCGGGTCACCAACGTGACGGCTTCGCGTGTCTCGGCTCTGGCTCGAGCCGACACCGACCCGTCGTCGCCGACGCCGGACCACGAACGGCCCCGACGCCCGCGTCGATCCTGGTCGTCGACCAAGCGGCTCGTCGAGGTGAGCACGAGAGGAGCGCGGTGCTCAGCGTTGCCCAGAGCGAGAACCGGGGCTGGGAGGCGCGGATCGACGGGGCGCCGCTCGACCCGGTCGTCGTCGACGGCTGGAAGCAGGGCTGGCGGATCCCGGCGGGGACGTCTGGAGAGGTCGCGCTCGTGTTCACGCCCGCAGCCGACCTTCCAGTGGAGCATCGTCCTCGGCCTTGCGCTCGCGGCGCTGCTCAACGTAGCCGCCCTGGTGACCCTGTTGCTGTCGCGCAGTCGCCGCCGGGGCGCGCGAACGCGGCGCGCCGAACCCGTCCCGGCGGCGGTCCGCCGGCGTCCGTCGGTCCCGCACCGGCTCGTCCTGATCGCCGGCGCCGGCGTACTCGCGCTCGTCTCGTTCCCGCTGGCCATGGTGCGGTCGCCGGGTTCGTCTCGCGGCGGCAGCTCGCTCGCGGCCTCAGCGCTGTCTGCGCGTCCGGCCTGATCGTCGCGGCCGCGGCGCGCCGGCGACGTCGGTGGTCCGGTGACCCCGCCGGTCGTGGCCAACGTCATCACTGCGCCCGTCGTCGGCCTGATCTCGGGACGCGTGCTCTTCGGACGACGATCGCCGAGAAGGACGTCGCGTGATCTCGCAGTCCGGACCGTCCTCGTCGCCCTGCTCGTCGGCGTCATCGCGCTCCGCTGGTCGCTCTCGCAGCCGGCGTCAACCGTGACGCGACGAATCGCTGAGGACCCGGGGAGGCTGTCCGGTCCGCCGGCGACGGCTGGACCGTCGCCGGTACCCTCGGCGGCGCCAGCGTCCACCAGATCAGGGAGCTGCCGTACGCCGCTCGTCGTCTGGCTCGGCACCGAGGCCGGTCTCTCGGCGCACGCCGTCGAGATGTGCTGGCGGGTGCTGGTCCTGGTGCTCGCCGTCGTCGGTGCGGTCCGACTGGCCCGCGGCCTCGCTGGCCGCCCGTCGGACGGCGGACGGTGCCGAGTCATGGGCCCCGTGGGTCGGCGCCGTTGTCTTCGTGCTCGGGCCGTTCCTGGTGCCGACGCTGGTCCGCTCCCCGACCGACGGGCTCGCGGCGGCCACCCTGCCCTGGGTCGTTGCGCCGCTGCTGCTTCGGGGACTTGGTTGGCGACCGGCCCTGGCCTCCGCCGGCTGGCTGGGTCTGGCCGGAGTCGGCAGCCCTGCGTGGGCGGCGGCGGCGCTCGGCGCCGGGATCGTCGCTGCGCTGCCGCGCGCCCGGGCGGAGCTTCGTCGGCGCCCTGCGCTGGCTGCTGCTCGCCGCGACTGCCTCGGCCTGGTGGGTGTGCTGCTGGTGTGGGAGGCCGCCCACGCGGTCGACGTCTCCGCTCTCACCCCGGGCGGTCTGCGGAAGCGGCCGCCGACGTCGTCGGGCGTCCGGCCTTGTCGACGGTGCTGTTGCTCGTCGTGGTGGCCGGGCCGCTGGTCGTCGCCATCGCGGGGCTGCTGTTGCGCAGCCCTGGCCTGCGCCCGGTTCGTCCTCGTCCTGCTGGCCACCGGCGCCGCGGTCGTCCTGCTCGGGTGGCTCTGGGATTGGCGGCCACCCGTCGCCGCGCCCATCGCGGGGAGACCGCCGCGCACTGGCGGCCGGCCCGCTGCTCGGCTGGGTGGGCCTCGCTGGGCTTGTCGCCTGGTGCCCCGTGGTCGACGACCGCGGAGCGGCTCGATCGGCCCGGTTCCGCGACCTCCCATCCGGCCGTCGCGAACTCGCCGGGCTGGTGGCCGTGCTCGTCGCCACGACTGCGTTCGCCGGGTTGGCCGCGGCGGTCGCCGAGCCAGCCCCGGTCGAGGCGGGAGACCGAGCTGCCTCGACGAGCTTGCCCGGTGGTCGGAGGACGCTGCGCCCGGCCGCGTGCTGGTGCTCCCGCCGGACACCGGGGAGCCCGACCTGGCCGCCGTCGGAACCGCCCTCGGCGCCCGTCCCTGGGTAGGTCGCGACGCCGTACCGACGTCAGGTGCCGGAGGAACCGCGGCGCTCGACGACCTGGCATCCCGGCTCGGGCGGGGCGAAGGCGGAGCCGGCACCTTCAACGCGTTGCGGCGGCTCGGCATCGCCTACGTCCTGGTGCGGCTCGGCGGTCCGCTCGCCGAGGACCGCGCACAGCCCACGGCCTGGTTCGGGCCGCTCAGTGCGCGAGGGGGCTCGACGGGTCGCACTGCTCCGGGGCGTCGACGCGGACGGCTCCGAACCCGACGCGCTGGTGGACTTCGGCGTACGCAGCAGCGTCGACCAGGTGGAGGTCTGGGCGCCGCCGGTCAGCGGGAACGGGTGGGTCTACGCGGGCCGCCCCTCGACGCCGTCGGTGACGCCGGGACGGTCAGCGACCTCGCGGACGCGGGCGTGCTCGGTGACCACGCGATCCGGCTGCGAACTCCGTCCGACGAGGAGTCCGACCTGGTCTCCGACAGTGCGCGCCGGCGCGACATCGACCAGCGGGTGCCCTTCGACCCCTACGGTCCCGACCTCGAGCCGAAGGAACCCCGGTCGGTGCTGCCGCCGGAGGCGGCGCCGGTGACCAGCGCGTCGCGCAGGCTCGACGGGGCGAGCGACCTAGCCGCGTCCTCGTCCTCGGCGGCGAACTCGGCGGCCACCTCCGGCAAGCCGGGACCGGCGCCGCGGCGGCGATCGACGCGAACGACTTCACCGCCTGGCAGTCGCGCCGGGGCACCGGCGTCGGTGAATGGTGGCAGGTGCAGTTCGACTCTCCGACATCGCTCGACGGAACCTCGGTCGAGCTGCTGCGCAATGTCTTCAGCGGGTACACGGTGAGCCGGGTCCGCGTGGATGCCGACGACCGGGCCTCGACCTATGACGTGCCGGACGACGGTGTTCTCGACCTGGGCTCGGCTCGGCGATCGACCCGACTACGGATCACGGTCACCGGCATCGACGGGAAGATGGGCGTGGACAGCAGCGTCGGGATCGTCGATGTGTCGATCCCCGACGTCACCGTGACCGACCCCCTCATGCTCGCTGAAGCCCCCACGTCGTCCTGGCTGCTGGCGGCGCGGCTCGGCAGCCGGACCCATTGCGTGCCGACCGTTCCCGCCGGGCCCACGACCGCAGCGAGATCGGGCACCGTGTGCGACGACGCCCTCGGCGTGAGCGGTCCCGACAGCAGCGGGCTGGATCGGACCCTCTCGCTCGCCGCACCGCCACCGTCGTCGGACGGGCGTGGCTGACCGGCGCGGTCTCGGACGACGCGGCGGTGCTGGCCGACCGGATCGCCGAGCCGAGCGTCGTCGTCACGAGCGGAAGCGTCGCGGTCCACGACCTGGTCGGACGGCCCCAGGCGGCCGCCGACGCGGACCTGCGTACGGCGTGGCGGCCGGCCCCGGCCGATCGAAACCCCGAGCTCGACCCTGGCGTGGCCCAAGGCCGCGGACGTGGCTGGCGTCCGGCTGGTGCCGCCGCTCGGCGGCGTCGGGTCCCGCCCGACCCGGGTCGCGGTCACGGCCGAGGTGATCGGACGGCGCACCGGTGTCCGTATCCCGGACGTGCACGCGGAGGTCGACGTGGACGGCGATGGAACGATCACGCTCCCGCGGATCCTCACCCGCAAGCTCAGCATCACCGTCCTCGACGACAGCGACGTCGCCACCTTCGACTCCGCGACCGGCGGCTCGCGCCCGATGCCGGTCGAGGTGGGTGAGGTCGAGCTCATCGGTGGCCCGACGGTCGCGTGGGACGCCACCCGCACCGAGCGGCTCGGCTGCCAGGACGGTCCCACCGTGACGATCGGCGGGGTCGAGCACGGCACCCGCCTCGAGGTCAGCGCCGCCGCCCTCGTCTCGGGAGCTACCGTCCCGGCCTTGGTGTGCGGCGACGTCAGGTTGCCGGCGGGAGACGCCCGCGTCACGATGCCCGCCACGTTCGAGTGGCAGGCGCGGGGCCTGCTGCTGGCCTCGACGTCCGGAGACCTCGACGAGGCGCTCGGTGCGCGAGGGGCCGGCGCCCCGGCCCGGCTCCGGTCGCGACCGACGTCCTGGGACGCCGGAACCACGAGTGACCCGATCGTCCTCGACGTCGGCGTCCGGGCCGAGGACCGTACCCTCGCGCTCGCGCTGCCGACGGGATCGGGCTGGCAGGCGGAGGGTGACGGCGAGCGGCTCGAACCGGTCGCGGTCGACGGCTGGGCAAGGGTGGGTCGTGCCGGCCGGGACCGACGAGGTGACGGTGCGCTACTCGCCCGGTGTTCGATGTGGGCCGGGCCGCGCTGGCGCGCGTCGATCGGCTGGGCCGCCGTGGTGCTGGTGCTCGGTCGGGCTTGGCGGCGGGTCGGTGCTCCCGGCGATCCGCCGGCCACGCTGGTCGCGATCGATGACCCCGGCGGCTCGGACCGCCGTCGGCAGGCGGGACCACTCGATCGCGGGCCTCTCGACCCAGGCGTACGTCGCTGCCGCCAGCGGGAACGGAAGACCCAGCGCCCAGACCAGCCGGCGGACGAGGTCCGGCACCGGACCGTCGGGATAGTCGACCTGTCCTCGAGGATCACGATGATCGGCAGGTGCCAGAGGTAGATGCCGTAGGACCAACGACCTGCGGCCGTGAGCGCCCCGAGGTGCTCAGCACCGGCTGATCGGCGACGTCGGCCGCCGAACACCACGACGACCAGCAGGGTGAGTGCGACCAGGTCGGCGCTGACCAACCGGACCTGGTCCTGGACGAAGCTGTGCGGGACGAAGCCGTCGGGGCCGCCGAGCGCCGACGTGCCTAGGAGCGCGACCGCCACGGCGAAGAGCAGAAGAGCCCAGCGGGTCGCTCGCGAGCCGACGGAGGCGCGACTGAGCGGACGATGCCGGGCGCGTGCGCCTCCGCGTACAGGGCGACGAGCGCACCGCCGGCGAAGCACACCAGGAAGCCGGGGAGCCAGAACGAAGTAGGTGAAGTAGATGCCGCCGGTGGTCGACTCGGCGGCGACCCACACCCTCCAGGCGATGGTGACCGGCACTGACAGCGCGATCATACCGGCCGCGATCCAGAACGCGGTCGGCCGGCGTGCCGCCGTCGCGCGATCAGGCCGCTCATGACCGGCCATCACCGGCAGTGCGACGTACCACGACAGCTCCGTCGCGAGGCTCCACGTCTGCGCCGAACTCGGCGGGAACTGTCCGGGCTCGTAGATCCAGGTCAGCGTGACCTGCTGCAGCCAGCCGTCCGACCGCCAGCGGACGGGACGGGTGGGTAGACCATCGCGACGGTGAAGAAGACGAGCAGGTACGCCGGGAAGATGCGCGCCAGCCGTCGTCGCGAGAACGTCGTCGCTGACCGGCGATCGGCCGACCTGCAGGGTCCACCGTGCCCACGGCCGGTACAGCAGGAAGCCGGAGAGCACGAAGAGGCTGACCGGGCCGTAGCTCGGGAGGCCCAACCAGGGGTAGTCGGTGTCAGCACCGACGACGTGCACGAGCACGACCATGAGTGCCGCGAAACCGCGAAGACCGGTCAGTGCCGCGACCTGCGTCGCGCGCTCGGGTGAGCTCGTGATCGGGGTGGTTCCTCGATCGTCACGGCGGTGCTGGCGGCCACGGTGCATTACAACACGGGCACCGCAGGTCTCACCGGGATCGGCGCCGCGCTTGTCGCGAGATCGCCGTACGCCTGCCACCATCGGATAAGGTCACCGGCGTGCCCACAGGTCCCGCATCCGGCGATGCCCGTTGGGCGCCGACGCTTCGCCGCTCCGTCCGGCTCTTCCGGGCCTTCCGGCAAGGAGCAGACGCGAGCCGGCGGTCTTCTACGAGGCGCTCGCGACGGACTCGGCCGGCCAGCTCGAGGGCTACCTCGACCTCGACGGCGCCGCCATGCTCGACGTCGGCGGCGGCCCGGGCTACTTCCGGAGCGTCTTCGAGGACCGCGGCACGTCCGTACTTCGCCCTCGACGCCGACGTCGGCGAGCTCTCCGGCCTCGGTGACATCTCGCCGCGGACGGTGATCGGCAGCGGCCTGGAGCTGCCGTTCGCCGACCACACGTTCGACCTCTGCTACTCCTCCAACGTGCTCGAGCACGTGCCGGACCCGTGGCGGATGGCCGACGAGATGGTGCGGGTCACGAAGCCCGGTGGCATCGACGTTCGTCTCGTACACGCGTCTGGTACGGCCCGTGGGGCGGGCACGAGACGGCCCCGTGGCACTTCCTCGGTGGCCAGCGGGCCCGGGAGCGCTACCGGCGCCGGCACGGCAAGGAGCCGAAGAACAAGTACGGCGAGTCGCTGTTCGCCGTGACCGTCGCGGCCGGCCTGCGACTGGGCGCGCGCCCAGGACCAGGCCGAGGTGCTCGACCTGATCCCGCGCTACAACCCCCGCTTCGCCTACTGGCTGACCCGGGTGCCGGTCGTCCGTGAGCTGCTGACCTGGAACCTCGTCATCGTCCTGCGGCGGCGATGACGGCGCCCTCCGCGGTGCAGGACCGATTCACGTGGCGGTTCCGGCTGGTCGCCTGCTGCCTGGTGCTCGTCGCGATCGCCTTCTCGCAGCGCCCGGGTCGACTGGTCGGCGACACCAAGCTCGACCTGGTGATCAACCCGGGCGGACTGCTGGCGCGCTCGCTGCACCTGTGGGACCCGCAGGGCGGCTTCGGCCAGGTCCAGAACCAGGGCTACGGCTACCTCTTCCCGATGGGTCCGTTCTTCTGGCTCGGGCACCTGGTCGGGCTTCCCGGCGTGGGTCGTCCAGCGGTGCTGGTGGTCGCTGCTGCTGGTCGTCGCGTTCCTCGGGATGGTCAAGCTGTGCGCGGTCCTCGGCCTCGGCTCGCCGACCAGCCGGATCGTCGCCGGCTTCGCGCTCGCCCTCTCGCCGCGGATCCTCACCGTCCTCGGGCCCGATCTCGATCGAGGCGTGGCCGAGCGCCCTGGCGCCGTGGGTGCTCGTGCCGCTCGTCATCGGCGCACGTCGGGGCTCCCCTCGGCGCGCGGCGCTGCTGTCCGCGCTGGCCGTCGCGGCGGTCGGTGGCGTCAACGCCGCCGCCACCTTCGCCGTCATCCCGCTGGGCGTGGTGTGGCTGCTGACCCGCGAGCCGGGGCCGCGGCGCCGTTCGATGATGATGTGGTGGCCGACGTTCGTGGTCGCCGGCACCTTCTGGTGGCTGGTGCCGCTCTTCCTGCTCGGTCGCTACAGCCCGCCGTTCCTCGACTACATCGAGACCGCCCGGGTGACGACCTTCCCGACGACGGTCTTCGACGCCCTCCGCGGCACGTCGCACTGGGTCCCGTACGTCGACTTCACGTGGCAGGCCGGCAACGACCTCATCACGACCAGCTACGTCGCGCTCAACACCGGGGTCCTGCTGCTGTTCGGCGTCGCCGGGCCTGACGATGCAGCGCAACCCGCACCGCCAGTTCCTCGTGCTGTCGCTGCTCGTCGGCCTCCTGATGGTCACCGCCGGGCACGCGGGTGCCATCGCGGGCTGGTTCGCCGACACCGAGCGCAGCGCCCTCGACGGCGCGCTCGCGCCGCTGCGCAACGTGCACAAGTTCGACCCGATCATCCGCGTGCCCCTGGTGCTCGGGCTGGCGCACCTGCTCGGGGTCCTGGGCGGCCCGAGCCCGCGAGGCTGCCGCGCGGGGCCGGTCGCGCCCGTCCGACACGATCGGCGACCGTCTGGCGTACGCCGGCGTGCTGCTGGTCGCGATCGCCTCGGTCGCCGGGCATCGCCGGCCCCGGCGTTCGCGGGCCGGCTCGGCCCGGCCAACGACTTCGAGGAGGTGCCGGGCTACTGGTACGCCGCCGCGACTGGCTGGACGAGCAACGCCGACGACGACACGACCGCCCTGCTGCGTGCCGGGGTCGAGCTTCGGCTACTACCTGTGGGGCGACCCCGACGACGAGCCGCTGCAACCACTCGCGTCGACTCCGTGGGCGGTGCGCAACGCCGTACCGCTCGCTCCGGCCGGCAACATCCGGATGCTCGACGCGATCGAGGAGCAGCTGGCGTCCGGACGTCCGTCGGACGGCGCTCGCTCGCCTACCTGAGCCGGGCCGGAATCGGCTCACCTCGTGGTCCGCAACGACCTGCGCGGGTCCGACCAGACCGCCGCCCGTGCGTGATCCACCAGGTGCTCGACGGCTCGCCGGGGATCCGGCGGGTCGCCGACTTCGGCCCCGACGTGGGCAGTCCGGCCCGGGTCGGGCGGCCGCAAGGATCCCGCGGTCATCGACGACGGCTGGACCGACTACTACCCGGCGGTCGAGATCTACGCCGTCGACGGCGCGCACCGGGCCGTGTCGGCGACCGGGAGCCCGCTGGTCGTCGGCGGTCCCGAGAACCTGCTCGAGCCTGCTCGACACCGGGCTGATCGGCGATGCGCCCACCGTGCTCGCCGTCGACGCGGCGGAGGACGTCGACAGCAGCCACCTGGTGCTGACCGACGGGCTGCGCCGCCAAGAGCGGAACTTCGCTCGGATCCGCGATGCGACGTCGGCGACGCTCGCCGCGGACGACGACGGACGACGTGGCGCACCTGCTCGCGACTACACGATCGGCGACTCGCGCTGGGAGACCCACGCCAAGATCCTCGGTGCGAAGGCGCTCACGGCGTCGTCGTCGCAGGCCGACGCCGACAGCCCCGGCGCCGGTCGATCCCCGAGCACCTGCCGTTCGCCGCCTTCGACGGTCTGGCCTGCACCCAGTGGGAGTCCGACGTCGCGACGACCGGCGAGCCGTGGGTGGCGGTCGAGCTCGACGAGCCGCTGGACGTCGAGAACGTCGTCGTCACCGTCGGCGACACCGGACGCGAGCGGCCGGAGCGGATCCGGGTCGTCACCGAGGTCGGCAGCAGTGAGCCGTGGTCGGCGCCGGCCGGGCGAGCCGGTGAACGTGCCGGTGCCCGCCGGGCGGACGTCGTGCGGTCAAGGTCGATGCGCGACCGGCCGGCCGACGGCGCCGATGGCGCATCGCCGAGGTCCGGGTCGCCGGCGTCGACGTCGACCGCACGCTGGTGCTCCCGCAGCGTCCCGGCGCGCTGGGGCGCGCCCGGCTCGATCCTGCTGTCCTCGAGCGCCGGCTGGCGCGCGCGACGCCTGCGTCGACGGTCGACGACGACGTGCGCTGCTCGCCGGACCGGGCGCGCAGCGGCGAGGAGCCAGGTGCGATCGACCGCACGCTCCGGCTCGGCGTCGGCGCGGCCTACCACGTCGCACGCCCAGGTCACCCCGACCGACGGCGTCGCGCTCCAGGGCCTGATCCAGCGTGACCAGCTGGTCAACGTTCGGTCGTCGTCGCGACGCGGTCTACGACGCCCGCGGCTCGGCGGTCGCCGCGATCGACGGCGACTCCGGGACGACCTGGGTGGCCGACCCGGACCGACAAGCACCCGTCGCTCTCGCTCGAGTGGATCGGGACCCGGACCGTCCGTGGCCTCGACCTGCGCCTCGACGCCAGGCTGCCGCCTCGCGGGTGACGGAGGTGGTGCTCGAGTACCCCGGCGGCCGCCAGACGGTCAAGGTCGACGACGAGGGCCACGCGCGGGTGAAGCCCTTCCGAGCCGACCGGGTCGACCTCTACCTGACGGCCGACGTGCCGACCGACAACCTCGCGTCCCGACGGCAGTCGGGAGACGCTCGGAATCGGGGTCAGCGAGCTGCGCCTCGCACGGGCGTCGGCCTGCTCCCGGTCACGCTGTCGGACGAGCCCGGTCGACCTCGGTTGCGACTTCGGCCCGACGGTGCGCGTCGGCGACGCGCTTCCACGCGACCTCGGTCACCGCCTCGCCGCGCCAGCTCTTCGACGGCGGGCGTGCTGCCGGCGCGCGTGTGCGGTCCGGACGAGCTCGCCGTCGGGGCGGGCGAGACGCGCGTCCTGCTGTCGTCGGCCCCGGCGTTCCGCGGGGTGCAGGCTGGTGATGACCCGCGAGCCGGCGCGTCCCGCGACCGGTCACCCCGGCGCGACTGACCGACGACTCCCCGGTCTCGCGGGTGCTGGCCATCGACGGTCCCGGACGCCTCGATCGCCGCGATCCGAGAGAACCAGAACGCCGGGTGGGTCGCGTCGACGTCCGACGACGGGACGGTCGAGCGCGTCACCGTCGACGGGTGGCAGCAGGGCTGGCGCCTCGAGGGCGACGTCGACCGAGCTCGACCTCGCGTTACGCGCCCGACCGGACCTACCGCGCTCGCGCTCGGCGTGCGGCGCGCTGCTGCTCGTCCTGCTGGCTGGTCCTGGCGCTCGTAGCGTCGGCGTGAGGACTCGTCGGCGCCGCCGGTCGGCCCGCGCGCGACTGCCGCCGGCTGCTGGTCGGCGCGGTGGGCCTGGCGTCGTTCGGAGTGATCGGCGGCTGGTGGGGGTTCGCCGTCGGTGGTGCGGCGATGGTGCTGACGGCGGCCGTCGTCGGTCGTTGGGTCGCCGCGCGACGTCGCGGCGTGGGTGAGCGGGCTGCTCGTCGCGTCGGCCGCGCTGTTCTACTGGGCGCGACCGCTCGGGTCTGCGCACGGCTGGGCCGGGACGCTGGTGGCGCCTCAGCTGCTGGTGTTCGCCGGGCTCGGCGTGCGTGCTCGCGCTGGTGCTCGGCGAGGGCCGGTCGAAGAGCTCCTTCCAGCGCAGGGCCGGTCGCTCGACGACCCGGTAGAGCACCTCGGAGACCGCGATGCTGATCACCAGGGTGATCGTGAAGCAGCTCGATCGTCCGGCCGGCGAAGAGCTGCATGTCGCGCCAGCGGGCGACCAGCTCGAGGATCAGCAGGTGGACGCAGAAGATGCCGTACGAGATGTAGCCCAGGTGGCGCAGCGCGGGGCAGCGACAGCACCCGGATGTAGCGACCTGCCGGGTCGGCGAACACCCCGGGCAGGATCAGCAGCCCGGCGATCACGGCGTACAGCGAGGCTCTTCGTCACGGCCGCGCCGGCCGTCGGCGCGGTCAGGGAGGCGGGTCCGGCCAACGGCGTCGCCGCGACGGCGAACAGCGCCAGTCGCAGCGACCCAGCAGACTCCGGGAGACCGGCCCATCTGCCGCAGCGCCGCGCGACCCGGTCCGAGCCCGCGCCGTCGCGCGGACGTCGAGGCGGACGGCGGCCGCTGCGATGAGCATGCCGACCCCGAACCAGGTCAGGTAGCCGGGGAGCCAGGTGCTGGCCATCGTGCCGGCTGGTGTCGAGCCAGGTGGTCGTCGCGACGACCCAGCAGCACGTTGATGACGAGCATCGCGGCGAGCACCAGCACCGAGCCGGCTGCGCGCTCGCGCCGCCGCTCCGGCGTCGGGAGAGGACCAGCCACATCAGCAGCGGGGAGCACGAGGTAGAAGGCCACCTCCGTCGCAAGGCTCCACATCTGGGTGAGGCCGTCCGGCAGGTGGTCGTCGAAGTAGATGTTGGTCAGCGTCAGCGTCTGCAGCACGGTCGACCACGACGCGTCGTCGTTGCCCGGCAGCAGGACGAGCGCGGCCGCCGCGGCCACGACGTACACCGGGTAGATCCGCAGGAACCGGTGCCACAGGTAGACCTGCGTCGGTGGTGCGGGCGTCCTGGCGGGCGTGGTGCTCGAACCACGGACGCGAGAGCAGGAAGCCGGAGAGGACGAAGAAGATCGCCACGCCGATGTCGAGCCGGGCCAGGGCGGTTCCGTACCCGCGATGGGCGTACGCACCGCCCCAGAACGACGCGTGGGTCGCCACCACCGCGATGGCCGCGATCGCGCGCATCGTGTCGAGGGCCGGGAGCGTGCCACGGACCCGGGCGACGGCGGCCTCGGTTCTCGACGCGGGTCGAGGTGTTGGACGACACGCTCCGAACTATCGCACGGGTGGCCGCTAGCCTCTCGCCCATGGTCCTCACCGACATCACCCATCGCCTGTTCGCGCTCGGTCGGGAACGAGGCTTCGTCTCGGTGCGTGCGGTCGGCCGGCGGCTGGGGGATCGGTTGGGTCGTCGGACGTCCGCGCGCCGGTCGACCGTCGTCCGCGACGTTCCGCTGGCAGGGGCGCGAGGTGCCCTACTTCCGGCACGCCTACAACTACACCTGGCTCAACGAGCGAGCGGTGGAGGTGTCGCTGGCGCTCGAGGTCCTGGACGCCCACGCCGGTGGTGAGGTCCTCGAGATCGGCAACGTGCTCGGCCACTACCGGCCCTCGGAGCACCTTGTGATCGACAAGTACGAGGTCGCGCCGGGGGTCGTCAACGCGGACGTGGCCGACTACGAGACCGATCGTCGCTTCGACCTGGTACTCGCGGTGTCCACGATCGAGCACGTCGGGCTCGACGAGGAGCTCAAGGACCCGGGCAAGGCGACGCGGTCGCTGCTGCACCTGAAGTCGTTGCTCAAGCCGGGGGGCGTGCTGTGGGTGACGCTGCCGGTCGCCTACAACCGCGATCTCGACGCGCAGGTGCGCGCCGGCGATGTCGGGTTCACCCGACTCGGGGCTCTGCGCCGCGACGAGCACCGCAACCGGTGGCGCGAGGTGCCGGCCGAGCAGGTTTGGTCGGCGACCTACGACCGCCTCCTCTACACGGCGCACGGCGTCGTGGTCGGGGAGTACGTCGCACCCGTCTGACGGACGCGGCAGGCCCGCGACCACCGATCTATAACGTGTTACAGAATAGTGCTCTGCTTACCCTCCAGGGGCGTGTGACATGCGTTACTGTGCGGCGAACGTTGCGCCTACCTGGAGGTAACCCAGTTGCGAAAAGTCATTGGTCCGATCCTGCTGGGCCTGGGGACCTTCCTCCTGGTGGTGGCGATCCTGGCCGTCACCTGGATCCCCGGGGCGGTGAAGAAGACTCCGCTCGACGTCGACACCACGACGCACCTCAGCGGCACCGCGCAGCGCCTCGACGCGGCCACCGGCGAGCTGGGCGACGTCGTCCCGATCAGCGTCACGAGCATCACCCAGGCGAACGCCGACGCCTCGGACGACAAGGTCGTCGTCTTCCTCAACGGCTCCTGCGTGGTCGAGAACCCCGACGGCGACGCCCCGCCGTGTGTCGATGGCGACGACCCGCGACTGGTCTCCGCCTCCGACGACACCTTCGCGACCGACCGGGTGACCGCCGTCGCGGTCCCCAACGGCGACTACGTGCCGGAGGGCACGGTGCAGCACGAGGGCCTGGTCAACAAGTGGCCGTTCGACGCGGAGAAGAAGACGTACCCCTACTGGGACGGCACCGTCGGCGCGGCCGTCGACGCGAAGTACATCGACACCAAGGACTTCGACGGGGTCGAGACGTACCACTACCAGATCATCGTCGACAGCGCGTCGATCGAGATCGCGGACGGCGTGGACGGCACCTACTCCAACGAGGTCAACATCTACGTCGAGCCGATCACGGGCGACATCCTGAACCAGACCCAGGACCAGCAGCGCTACCTGGCCGACGGGTCCCAGGTGCTCGACCTCAAGGCCGAGTTCACCCCGGAGCAGATCAAGGACTCCACCGAAGGCGCCAAGTCGAACACCCGGATGCTCAACATCCTGCTGAAGTGGGTCCCGCTCGTCGGCTTCATCGGGGGCGCGCTGGCGATCCTGGCCGGCGTGCTGCTCACCCTTCGTGGCCGCAAGGACGGCGAAGCGCCGGCCGCGCACGCCAAGGAGAAGGCCACCGTCTAGGCGACGCAGCCCACACCAGATTCATCCCTCGACGGGTCGCGGTCACGCGGCCCGTCGAGGGCCATTTCCGGCTAGGAGCGCCTGAGATCGGCGCCGAAGATCGCCGTACCCGGGCTGAACCGTCCGCGGACGCCGGACCAGCCGCCCCAGACCCGGTCGTGTCCCTCGGGCCACTCCGGCTCGCGCAGGTCGGTGATCACGAAGCCGTGCCCGGCCAGCAGCGCCACCCAGTCGCCCAGGGTCCGGTGGTGCTCGACGTACGAGACGACGCCGGTCTCGTCGTCGACCTCGACGTACGGCGTGCGGTCCCAGTAGGACTGGCTCGCGGTCAGACCCGCCTCGCCCGGGTCGTCGGGGAACATCCACCTGGTCGGGTGGGTGATGGAGAAGGCGAAGCGACCGCCGGGGCGCAGCACCCGGGCGGTCTCGGCGACCGCGGTGCCGATCTCGCTGACGAACTGGAGCGCGCCGAACGACGAGAAGACGATGTCGAAGGAGGCGTCGGCGAAGGGGAGTGCCGTGGCGGTGCCGAGCACCGACGGGACGCACAGGCCGCTGTCGGCGTCGATGCGCAGGGAGTGCTGCAGCTGGCGGAAGGAGAGGTCGAGCCCGTAGGCGCGCCCGCCCTGGCTGCGCACCCAGCGCGAGCACTGGCCGGCGCCGGAGCCGACCTCGAGGACGTCGCGGTCGCTGACTTCACCCAGGCACCGCGCCTCTGCCTCGGTCAGCCCCTCGGGTCCCCAGACGAAGCCCGCGTCGCCGAGGAACTCCCCGTGGGTGGACTGGTACTCGTCGGCATACCGGTCCCAGTCGGGCCCATTGGCCCGCCGGGACTCCTCCTCCGAGACCGGCCGTCGTTCCACCCGTACCGGGGGATGGTTCTCCACGCAGGGGAGCGTAGCCCCCACCGGTTGGACGTACGTCGCGCGCCGCGCGTAGTCTTGAGGGTGCGCCGGAGGTCTGCCCGGGTCCCATACGGAGCGGACGCTCGCTCGCTCGCCCTCATCATCGGCTCAACGGCTGGGTAGCAGGACAGTGAAACAGGACCTTCGACGTGCCCGCACGACTCCATCCATCCCAAGGACACACCTTCCTTATGACGAGCACCATCTCGATTCTTCCGGACTACGACGCGCCTCAGGTCGCGATCAACGACATCGGGTCCGAAGAAGACTTCCTTGCCGCGATTGACGCGACCATCAAGTACTTCAACGACGGCGACATCGTCGAGGGCACCATCGTCAAGGTGGACCGCGACGAGGTCCTCCTCGACATCGGCTACAAGACCGAGGGCGTCATCCCCTCGCGCGAGCTGTCGATCAAGCACGACGTCGACCCCAACGAGGTCGTTTCCGTGGGCGACAAGGTCGAGGCCCTGGTCCTCCAGAAGGAGGACAAGGAAGGCCGCCTGATCCTGTCCAAGAAGCGCGCCCAGTACGAGCGCGCCTGGGGCACCATCGAGCAGGTCAAGGAAGAGGACGGCGTCGTCGAAGGCACCGTCATCGAGGTCGTCAAGGGTGGACTCATCCTCGACATCGGCCTGCGCGGCTTCCTGCCCGCCTCGCTCGTCGAGATGCGTCGCGTCCGCGACCTGCAGCCCTACGTCGGTCAGACGCTCGAGGCGAAGATCATCGAGCTCGACAAGAACCGCAACAACGTCGTGCTCTCGCGTCGTGCGTGGCTCGAGCAGACCCAGTCCGAGGTGCGCCACGGCTTCCTGACCCAGCTCCAGAAGGGCCAGATCCGCAAGGGCGTCGTCTCCTCGATCGTCAACTTCGGTGCGTTCGTGGACCTCGGCGGCGTCGACGGTCTCGTCCACGTCTCGGAGCTGTCCTGGAAGCACATCGACCACCCGTCCGAGGTCGTCGCTGTCGGCGACGAGGTCACCGTCGAGGTGCTCGACGTCGACATGGACCGCGAGCGTGTCTCCCTGTCGCTGAAGGCGACGCAGGAGGACCCGTGGCAGCACTTCGCGCGGACCCACCAGATCGGCCAGATCGTGCCCGGCAAGGTCACCAAGCTGGTCCCGTTCGGTTCGTTCGTCCGCGTGGAGGAGGGCATCGAGGGCCTGGTGCACATCTCCGAGCTCGCCGAGCGTCACGTCGAGATCCCGGAGCAGGTCGTCCAGGTCAACGACGACGTCATGGTCAAGATCATCGACATCGACCTCGAGCGTCGCCGCATCTCGCTGTCGCTCAAGCAGGCCAACGAGACCGCTGCCGCGGGTGACGTCGAGGACTTCGACCCCACCCTCTACGGCATGGCGGCCACGTACGACGAGCAGGGCAACTACGTCTACCCCGAGGGCTTCGACCCCGAGACGGGCGAGTGGCTCGAGGGCTTCGACGACCAGCGTGCGGTCTGGGAGGACCAGTACGCCAAGGCGCACACCCGCTGGGAGGCGCACGTCAAGCAGCAGGCCGAGGCGAAGGTTGCCGAGGCCGAGGCCGGCGAGGCCACCTCGTACTCCTCCTCGGCCGCTCCCGCGGACGAGGACGTCGACGCCGGCGGTTCGCTGGCTTCCGACGAGGCGCTCCAGGCGCTGCGCGAGAAGCTCACCGGCGGCGGCGCCTGATCCAGGCACCAGCTAGCTGAACGCACGAGGGCCCGGTCACCTGATGGTGACCGGGCCCTCGTGCGTGGTGGGGGAGTGAAGCGGTTCAGCGCGCCAGGGGGGCCACGAAGCGGGCGTCCTCGAAGTGCGAGACCGGCGGGCGCTGGGGCCCGCGGCCGTCACGGACGAGCAGGTAGATGCTCGCCCCGCTCAGGGCTGCTACGACGAGCAGCAGGATCACTAGGAAGGTCATGGCAGTAATTCTGCGCCTCTCGAGATCCTGCCACGAGTGGCAGAAAAGTCATGGTGCGTTGATTTTCTGCCAGATCGGGTGTTTGCTGGGCCCGTGAAGAAGGTCGCCGTGATCGTGCAGGAGGGTGCCGAGCCGTTCGGGCTCGGGTCGTTGGTCGAGGTCTGGGGCGAGCCCTACCACCCGGAGGACGACAACCCGGTCTTCGACTTCCAGGTCTGTACGCCGCGGCCCGGCCGCGTGCGTGGCCGCTCCGACTACGACCTGGTCGTCGAGCGGGGGCTGGAGGCGATCGAGGACGCAGACCTGGTCTGCCTGGCGCCCAAGTACGAGTTCCTCGAGCACGACCCCGCGGTGCTCGATGCTCTCCGGGCTGCGGACGCGCGCGGCGCGACCATCTACGCGCACTGCTCCGGGGTCTTCGAGATCGGCGCAGCCGGCCTCCTGCACGGCCGCGAGTGCACGACGCACTGGCGCTACACCGACCTGCTGGCGCGGACCTACCCCGAGGCCAAGGTCAGCCCGGACGTCCTCTACTGCCACGACGGCAACATCCTGACCGGCGCCGGGGCCGCCGCCGGGATCGACGCCTCGTTGCACCTGATGCGCGACCACTTCGGCGCCAAGGTGGCGGCGACGACCGCGCGGCGGATCGTCGTACCCCCGCACCGCGACGGAGGTCAGGCGCAGTTCATCGCGAACGCCGTACCGGACTGCGACGCCGAGACCCTGGGTCCGCTGCTGCAGTGGATCGTCGCCAACCTCGGCGACGACCTCGGCGTCGAGACCCTGGCGCGTCGCAACCACATGTCGGCGCGCACGTTCGCCCGGCGCTTCCGTGCCGAGACCGGTACGACGCCGCACTCGTGGGTCACCCGCCAGCGGGTGCAGGCGGCCGAGGAGCTGCTCGAGCGCACCGACCACTCCATCGACTGGATCGCCGACGAGGTCGGCTTCGGCAACGCGGCGACCCTGCGGCACCACTTCGCGCGGGTGCGCGGGCTCAGCCCGCAGCAGTACCGCCGCCGCTTCGCGGGCTAGTCGAGCCCGAGGTCGGCGACCAGCTGGCCGGTGACCTGCTGGAAGTGGGCGTCGTAGTCGAGGATGCCGCGGTGCATGTGGCCGAAGAGCTCGAGGCTGACGTGTCCGAAGACGGTCGACCAGGCCATCAGCCAACGCACGATCCGCTCGTCGGAGACCGCGATGTCGAGAGCCGGATAGACGCCCTCGAGGGCCTTGCGCTCCTTCGGCGGCACCGGTCGCGTCGTGGCGAGCGGATCTCCGGCGGCTTGCGACTCCTGGGCGAGGCGCAGGAAGGCACCGGTGATCCGTCCGGCTGAGGTGGTGGTCGTGTCGGGGGCGGCGTAGCCCGGCACCGGGGAGCCGTAGAGCAGGGCGTACTCGTGGGGGTTGGCGCGTGCCCAGCCTCGGATCGCGTTGCACACGGAGAGGAACCGCTGGGCGAGGTCTGCGCGCCGCCGTACGGCGGCCTCGGCCTGCTCGACGGCCTCGCCGAGCTCGTCGTACGCCTCGACGATGAGCGCGGTCAGCAGGTCGTCGCGACTGGGGAAGTAGCGGTAGACCGCCGAGGAGACCAGCCCGACGTCGCGAGCGATCTGACGGACCGACAGGGCGGCCGGTCCGACCTCGGCGAGCTGGGCGCGGGCGCGGGCGAGGATCGCACGGGTCTGCTCGGCGCGGTTCTCGGCGCGGGAGAGGCGGGGCATGCGCACATCGTGGCACATAACGAGAGCGGTGCTCTTGTTTTGTTCGGAGAGTCGTGCCAGTCTGGTGGAACAGAGAGCGGTGCTCTCAAATATCTTCAGGAGGAACCATGTCTGATCTTCACGTCGTCGTCGGCGCCGGCCCGGTGGGCCGCGCCACCGCGCTCGAGCTGGCCTCGGTCGGCAACGAGGTGCTTCTCGTCAGCCGTTCCGGCGCCGGCCCGGACCTGCCCGGCGTACGGCGGGAGGCGGCCGACGCCGCAGACGCTGATCGCCTGGCGGAGCTGGCCGCAGGCTCCGTCGCGCTCTACAACTGCGTGAACCCGACCGACTACACGGTGTGGCCGACCTTCTGGCCGCCGGTCGCCGAGGCCTTCCTGGTTGCCGCCGAGCGCACCGGTGCCGTGCTGGTCACCGCGTCCTGCCTCTACGGCTACGGCCCGGTCGACGGACCGATGGTCGAAGAGCTCCCGGACGCTGCGACCACCAAGAAGGCGCTGATCCGGGCCGGCATGTGGGCCGAGGCGAAGGCCCGCCACGAGGCCGGTCGGATCCGGGCAGTCGAGGTGCGCGGCTCGGACTACATGGGCCCGGGCGTGACGGTCGAGGCCGGGCACATCGCCCGGGTGGCGCCCGCCGCGTTGGCCGGCAAGGTGGTCCGGGTGATCGGGCGCCCCGACGTACCGCACTCGTTCACCGATGTGCGGGACATGGCTCGAGCGCTCGCCGCTGTGGCCGCTGCGCCGCAGACGTGGGGCCGGGTCTGGCACGCTCCGACCAATGCCCCGGTGACCCAGGCGCAGGCCGTCGCCGACGTCTGCCGGGCCGTCGGCCGCGAGCCGGTGAAGGTCAAGGGACTCCCGAGGGCCGTCCTCGGCATCGGCGGCCGGCTGGTGCCGGCGCTGCGCGAGCTGCGGGAGACCGAGTACCAGTTCCGGCGGCCCTACGTGCTCGACTCCAGCGCCATCGAGCGCGAGCTCGGTCTGACGCCGACTCCGTGGGACGAGGTCTGCCGCGCCACCGCGCTCAACGCCGACCCCACACTTCAGGCAGCGACGGTCGACAGCCCGCTGCGCACCAGGTCGGCGTAGCGTCCGCCTCGGAGCAGCAGCTCCTCGTGGGTCCCGAGCTCGACGACGTGGCCGCGAGCGAGCACGGCGATCTGGTCGGCGTTGCGCACCGTCGAGAGGCGGTGGGCGATGGTGATCGTCGTACGCCCCTCGGCCAGGTCGTCCAGGGCGGCCTGCACCTCGCGCTCGGTCTCGTTGTCGAGGGCGCTGGTGGCCTCGTCGAGCACCAGGATCCGCGGGTTGCGCAGCAGCGTGCGGGCAATGGCCAGCCGCTGCTTCTCGCCGCCGGAGAACCGGTGGCCGCGCGAGCCGACCATCGTGTCGTAGCCCTGGGGGAGGCCCGTGACGACGTCGTGGATGCGCGCGGCCCGACAGGCCGCCTCGATCTCGGCGTCGGTGGCGCCGGGCTTCGCGTGCAGGAGGTTGTCCTTGACCGTGGCGTGCAGCAGGTAGGTCTCCTGCGTCACCACCCCGACCGTCGCCGCCAGGTCGTCGAGCGTCAGGTCGCGTACGTCGATCCCGTCGATGCGGACCGCGCCGGTCGTCGGGTCGTGGAGCCGAGCGACGAGCGAGGCGAGCGTGGTCTTGCCGCTGCCGGTCTCGCCCACCAGGGCGAGCGAGCCGCCGGCCGGCACGGTGAGGTCGATGTCGTGCAGCACGGGGGCGTCGCCGTACCCGAAGCCGACGTGGTCGAAGCGGACCTCGCCGCGGACCCGGTCGAGGCGCACCGGGTGGGTCGGGTCGTCGATCTCCACGGGGAGGTCCTGGTACTCGAAGATCCGGCTGAAGAGCGCGAGCGACGCAGTGACGTCGGCCTGGACGCCGAGCAGCCCCATCAGGGGGCGGAAGAGCGCGCCCTGGAGTGCGACGAAGGCGACCAGGGTGCCGATCGTCATCCCGCCCGAGGTCGCCGGGAGGCCGGCGGCGAGGTAGAGGGTGGCGGGCACGGCGGCGAAGACCACGTTCATGGTCGCCATCCGCCAGCGGCCGGCCAGCTGGGAGCGGACCTCCAGGTCGACGAGGTCGGCCGAGGTCTGCTCGAAGCGGCGTGCCAGCGTGGGCGCCGCGCCGAGCGTCTTGGTGAGCTGGATGCCGCTGACCGACAGGCCCTCCTCGACCTGCACGTGCAGGTCGGCGAGCTTGCGCTGGCGGGCCGCGGTCACGGCGTACCGCATCCGGGCGACCTGGCGCGTCAGGATCACGGCCGGCGGCAGCACCACGAGGGTGACCAGGGCGAGCTGCCAGCTGAGCAGCAGCATCGCGACCAGAGTGCCGATGACCGTCGTCAGGTTGGACGCGATGGAGGTGGCCGTCGAGGTGACGACGGACTGCATGCTGCCGATGTCGTTCACGACCCGCGACTGGATCTCGCCGCCGCGGGTGCGGGTGAAGAAGCCGATCGACTGGCGCTGGAGGTGGCCGAAGAGGTCGGAGCGCAGGCGGTGCATCACGCGCTGCCCGACGGTGGTCGACTGCCAGGTCTGGACGACGCCGATCGCGGAGGTCGCGACGGCGATGCCCACCATGAGCAGGACGCAGGTGAGCAGCAGGGAGACGTCCTGCTGGGGGATCGCGACGTCGATGACGCGCTTGATCAGGAACGGCTGGGCCAGGGCGATCAGCGAGCTGGCGACGATCAGGGCGACGACGAGGACCAGTCGCGCGCGGTGGGCCGCGAACAGCCGGCCGATCCGCCGCAGGGACACGGGGGCGTCGGCGAGCTGGGCCTTGTCGGCCTGGCGGGACTCGGGGTTGCTGCTTGCTCCGGGGCGGCCTCCGCGGCCGCGGCTCATGGACTCCTCCATGCGCTCACCTCTCTCGGGACGGGGGATCAGGTCATATGCTGAGGTTACCTCATGATGAGGCAACGTCTGCATTCGCTAGGATGTTCCCCGTGCACCACGAACAGTCCGGCAACGAGTCGACGAGCGAGCTGCTGATGATGGCCGCACGGTCGATGCGGCGCTCGTTCGGCGAGCTGATGGCCGAGCACGACGTGACGCCCAGCCAGGCGCGGGCGCTGCGGGTCGTCGCCGACCTCGAGCCGGTGCGGCTCTCGGTGCTGGCCGAGCGGCTGCGGATCGCGCCCCGATCGGCGACCGAGGTCGTCGATGCCCTCGAGGAGCGCTCGCTCGTGGCGCGGCAGCCCGACCCCGCGGACCGGCGCGCGACCAGCGTGGTCCAGACCGAGGCCGGCGCCCGCCTGCGCGAGGTGCTCGACGAGGCCCGCCGTACGGCGACCGAGCAGCGACTGTCGGTGCTCAGCGACTCAGACCGGGCCGAGCTCGACCGGATCCTGCGGCTGATCGTCGCTCAGGAGTAGCGGTGGCTCTTGGCCGCGTGGCCGGCTTCACGGGTGCAGGTGCGACCGTTCATCGAGCGGTGGCCGCACAGGCCGTCGGTCTCCGGCTCGGCTCCGGTCTCTGCGGGTGCCACCGGCGCCGGCTTCGTCGCCGCCTGGGGCTCGGTCTTCGGTCGGGCCTGGGGTTGACCCGCCCGAGCCGCCGCTGATCGTGCGTACTTGGCCTCGCGCATCGCGCGCAGCTCGTCGGTCTTGCTCATCGGTCGCTCACCCGATCAACCTATGTCACGGCACCGACATCGCTCGGGGCGACTCTCGGTCGCACCGCCACCCATCCGGCAGGATGGCTGTCATGCGAGTGGGACTCACCGGAGGCATCGCCTCGGGCAAGAGCACGGTGTCGTCGATCCTGGAGGAGCTCGGCGCGGTCATCATCGACGGCGACAAGCTCGCCCGCGAGGTGGTCGAGAGGGGCGAGCCGGGCCTGACGCAGGTGGTCGAGGCGTTCGGGCCGGAGATCCTGACGGCCGACGGGGAGTTGGACCGCGCGAAGCTCGGCCGGATCGTCTTCAACGACGAGGCCAAGCGCAAGGTGCTCGAGGGGATCGTGCACCCGCTGGTCTTCGAGCGGTACGCCGCGCTCGAGGACTCGGCCCCGCAGGACGGGATCGTCATCCACGACATCCCGCTGCTCGCCGAGACCGGCCGAGCCGACACCTTCGACGCGGTGATCGTGATCGAGACGCCGCCGGAGGTGCAGGTCGAGCGGATGACCCGCGACCGCGGCTGGACCCGCGAGGACGCCGAGTCCCGGATCGCCGCCCAGGCCACGCCCGAGCAGCGGCGCGCGATCGCGACGTACCTGATCCTCAACACCGGGACGCGGGAGGAGCTGCGGGCTCAGGTCGAGGCGGTCTACGCGGCCCTGGTCGCGGGCTGACGCTCGAGCCCCAGGAATCCCCGGTGGACCGGGGATCCCTGCACCGCGCGGAGCCCGACGGGGCCCGAAATGGTCTCGACCCGCCCGACGAGGTCGGACGGGTCGAGCGGTTGGTCGCCGGTCAGGCGGCCAAGTCGGGGTCGCCGAGTCGGCGGAGCTTCTGCAGGGCCTCGCGCTCGAGCTGGCGGACCCGCTCGGCCGAGATGCCGTGCTTGATGCCGATGTCGGCCAGCTTGTGCTGGCGTCCGTCGACCAGGCCGTAGCGCGAGCGGATGATGTCGGCCGCCCGGTCATCGAGCTGTCCGACCAGCGCGTTGAGCCGCTCGCGCGACTCGACGTCGAGGACGGTCAGGTCGGGACCCGGCGAGGTCTCCTGGGCCATCAGGTCACCCAGCGAGGTGTCACCGTCCTCGTCGATCGGCGAGTCCAGGCTGACGTGCTCGCGACCCCAGGCCATCAGGTCCAGGACGCGCTCGATGGTCATCCCGAGCTCGGTGGCGATCTCCTGCGGGTCGGGGTCACGGCCCAGCTGGCGCTCCAACGTACGGCGAGCGCCGCCGACCTGGTTGAGCTCCTCGACCACGTGCACCGGGAGGCGTACGACGCGGGCCTGCTGCGCGATGCCGCGCGTGATGGCCTGTCGCACCCACCAGGTGGCGTACGTCGAGAACTTGTAGCCCTTCGTGTAGTCGAACTTCTCGACTGCACGGATCAGGCCGGTGTTGCCCTCCTGGATCAGGTCCAGCATCGGCATCTGCGCCCGGCCGTACTTGCGGGCGATCGAGACGACCAGCCGCAGGTTGGCGTTGATGAAGGTCTGGACCGCCTGGCGGCCTTCCTCGGCGAGCCACTCGAGCTCGTCCTGGGTGGCCGACATCGGTGCGCCACCCTTCTTGCGGCCGACGCGGCCCTCGGCGAGCAGGTGCTCGGCCATCAGGCCGGCCTCGATCGTCGTGGAGAGCTCCACTTCGGCGGCTGCGTCGAGCAGCGGGTTGCGGGCGATCTCATCGAGGTAGAGGCCGACGCTGTCGCGACCTTCGATCTCGCGCGTGCGGGCTGGAGCGGTACGTGTAGCCATGTGACGCCCTCCTTCAGTCGTGGACGACGCCATTGCGCCCCCCACACGTCTTCACAACGTCCACGGTGACCTTTGGATTCCCTTGGTAAACGTGAACCTTCAATAGTGACTACGTGTGAGACGGCCGCGGAGTTGCACCAACGACGTACTCTCAGGGACTTCTCAGGGGGAGACCCCGGGCTGAGCGTCCGCGAGGCCCATCCGGTCGAGGATCCAGGCGAGCGTGAAGGCCCGGTCGTGCCACGACTTGTAGCGCCCCGAGACGCCGCCGTGTCCGGCTGACATCTCGGTGCGGAGCAGGAAGTCCTGACGCCCGACCGCGGTCGCCCGCAGCTTGGCGACCCACTTCGCCGGCTCGACGTAGAGCACCCGGGTGTCGTTGAGCGAGGTCTCGGCGAGGATCGGCGGATAGTCCACCGGCGCCACGTTGTCGTACGGCGCGTAGGAGGCCATGTAGTCGTAGACCTCCGGGTCGTCCTCCGGGTTGCCCCACTCGTCGTACTCGGTGACCGTCAGCGGGAGCGTCGCGTCGAGCATGGTCGTCAGCGCGTCGACGAACGGGACGGCGGCGACGACCCCGGCGTACTGCTCGGGCGCCTGGTTCACGATCGCGCCCATCAGCAGGCCGCCGGCGCTGCCGCCCTCGGCGACCAGGGTGTCCGCGGTGGACCAGCCGGCCTCGACGAGGTGGCGCGCGCAGGCGTTGAAGTCGGAGAAGCTGTGCTGCTTGTTGAAGAGCTTCCCGCCGTCGTACCAGCGCCGGCCCATCTCGCCGCCGCCCCGCACGTGGGCGATGGCGAACGCCGCGCCGCGGTCGAGCAGCGCGAGCCGGGCGATCGAGAAGTAGGGGTCCATCGAGGCCTCGTAGGCGCCGTACCCGTAGAGCAGCGTCGGCACCGGACCGCTGCGGCCCTTGCGAGCGACGATCGAGATCGGCACCCGCTCGCCGTCCTCGGCGGTCGCCCAGAGCCGGTGCTCCTCGTAGTCGCCGGCGTCGTAGCCGCCGAGCACCGGCGCGCGGCGCAGCAGGGTCAGCTCGCGGGTGCGGACGTCGTAGTCGTAGACCGACGAGGGCACGGCCATCGTCGTGTAGCCGAGGCGTACGACGGGCTGGTGGAAGCCGGGGTTGCCGGCCGAGCCGACGGTGTAGATCTCGTGGTCGAACTCCACCAGGTAGTCGTCCGAGACGCCGTCGGCCCCGAGCTCCAGGATCCGCAGCTGGGTCAGGCCCTCGCTGCGCTGGTGCACGACGAGGTGGCCGGCGAACGAGTCCACGTCCTCCAGACGTACGGCGGGGTCGTGCGCGATCAGCGGCCGCCAGTCCGCCGCCGGGGTCGGCGCGATCGGTGCGGTCGCGAGCTCGAAGTCGGCGCCGGTGTGGTTGTGCATCACCAGGAAGACGTCGTCGCCGGCGATCACGGCGTGGTCGAGGGAGTACTCGAGACCCTCGCTGCGCTCGGCGAAGACCTGCCAGCCGGAGTCGGGGGAGTCGGCGTCGAGGTAGCGGTACTCCGAGGTCGTCTTGGAGCCGCTGGCGATCACCAGGAAGCGGTCGGTGCGGGTGCGGCCGACACCGACCCAGAAGCGGCCGTCGGTCTCGTGGTGGACGAGCTCGTCGTCGGCCTGGGTGGTGCCGAGCCGGTGCCGCCAGATCTTGTCGGCGCGCCAGGAGTCGTCGATGGTCGTGTAGTAGAAGTTCTCGCTCGCGCGGTCCCAGGTGGCGCCGCCGATGACCCCCGTGATCTCGTCGGGGTGGAGCTCTCCGGTGGCGATGTCCTTGACGCGGATCGTGTAGCGCTCGTCGCCGACGACGTCGGTCGAGTAGGCCAGCAGCGTGGCGTCCGGGCTGATCGCAGACCCGCCGAGGGAGAAGAACTCGTGGCCCTCGGCCAGCGTGTCGAGGTCGAGCAGGACCTGCTCGCCGGGGAGCGCCGGCTGGTCGGGCGCGGTGTCCTCGGCCGGCTTCGGAGGCGTCCAGTCGTCCGGGTCGACCACCGGGACGCGGCAGCTGGCGCCGTACTCCTTGCCCTCGAAGGAGCGCCCGTAGTACCAGAACCCCCGGTTGCGGGTGGGGACCGAGAGGTCGGTCTCGCGGGTGCGCGCCTTGATGCCGTCGAAGATCGCCTGCCGGAGGTCGGCCAGGTGGGCGGTCTGCGCCTGGGTCCACTCGTTCTCGGCCTCGAGGTAGCCGGTGACGTCGGTGGACTCCTTCTCACGCAGCCACTCGTAGTCGTCCGTGCGGGTGTGGCCGTGGATCTCGGTGCTGGTGGGTCGCTTGTCGGCGACGGGCGGTTGCATGCCGCGACGATAGCGTCGGGGCATGCACGACCCCGACGACAGGCAGCGCATCGACCTGAACGCCGACCTCGGCGAGGAGGTCACCGACGACGACGCGTTGCTGGCCGTGGTCACCAGCGCCAACATCGCCTGCGGCTACCACGCCGGCAATGGGGTGATCATGCGCGCGGTCTGCGCCGAGGCCGCTCGGCTGGGCGTGACGGTCGGCGCCCAGGTCTCGTACGACGACCGCGCCCACTTCGGTCGGGTCCCGCGGGACGTGGCGTACGCCGTGCTGCGCGACCAGGTGGCCGACCAGGTGGGCACCCTCGGTGAGATCGCCGAGGCGGCGGGCACCTCCGTGCGCTACCTCAAGCCGCACGGTGCGCTCTACCACCGCGTCCTGGACGACGAGGACCAGGCCCGGGCCGTGCTCGACGGGTCCGACGGCCTCCCGGTGCTGGGGATGGCGGGCCGGCTCCTGACACTCGCGGCGCTGGCCGGCCGAGCGGTCTTCCACGAGGGGTTCCCCGACCGCGGCTACACGACCGAGGGGCGACTGGTGCCGCGGTCGGAGCCGGGGGCCCTGATGACGGACGAGAGCCGGATCGTCGCCCAGGCGCTGGCGCTCGCCGGGACGGTCGACTCCGTCTGCCTGCACGGCGACAGCCCCGGAGCGGTCGACCACGCGGTCGCCGTACGACGGGCGCTCACGAGGGCCGGCGTCGACGTCCGCCCGTTCGTCTGACCCGAGAGGCCCCTGGTGCTCATACCACCGGGGGCCTCTCGTCCCTCCATGCTCGTCACGTCGTCGGCCGCGCGCAACGCCCTGCGTGTGACACCTGTGTGAACTGCCCCAGACTGGTGCCATGGACCTGCACCCCGTCGGCGGCTCAGCCGTGCTGGCCGAGGTCTCCGACGCCGTCGAGGCCCTCGATCTCGCGACCTGGGCCCGGTCGAACGGCGTCGCGGCGCTCGAGGTGGTCCCGGCCGCGCAGACGGTGCTCTTCGACGGGGTCGCGGACCTGGGCGCTGTGACCGAGCAGCTCCGCGGGTGGACGCCGTCCGGCGGGCTCCTCGCCGGCGGTCGGGTGGAGATCCCGGTCGTGTACGACGGACCCGACCTGGCCTTCGTGGCCGAGGCCTGGGGCACCGACGTCGACGGCGTCGTCGCCCGCCACTGCGAGATCGAGTACGTCGCCGCCTTCTGCGGCTTCGCCCCCGGGTTCTCCTACCTGTCCGGCCTGTCTGTCGGGCTCGCCGTACCCCGGCTCGAGTCGCCGCGACGGCGGGTGCCCGCGGGATCGGTCGGGCTGGCCGGCAGCTGGTGCGGGATCTATCCGACCGCGTCGCCGGGTGGCTGGCGGCTGCTCGGGCGCACGGACGCGACGCTGTGGGACCAGACGCGCGACCAGCCGGCGCTGCTGCCGCCCGGCACCCGGGTGGTGTTCGTCCCGCGATGAACGCGCTGCACGTGCTCGCCACCGGGCCGCTGGTCACGGTCCAGGACCGCGGTCGGCTCGGAATGGCGCACCTGGGGGTCCCGCGCGCCGGTGCGCTGGACGCGCCGGCCGCAGCCCTCGCCAACCGGCTGGTCGGCAACGAGCCCGATGCCGCGGTGCTCGAGGTCGTGCTCGGTGGTCTCGAGCTGCGCGCCGACCGCGGCTGCTGGGTCGCCGTGACCGGGGCCGGGCGCGCCCATGCCGGCGCCGAGTGGCTCGCGGCGGGTGCGACGCTGCGGATCGGCACTCCGAAGACGGGGGTCCGCAGCTACGTCGCGGTCGCCGGCGGGATCGCCGTACCGCTCGTGCTCGGCTCGCGCTCGACCGACACCCTCGCGTGGGTCGGGCCGCCGCGGGTCGAGGCGGGCGCCGTGCTGCCGGTGGGGAAGCCGGTCGGTCAGCCGGAGGCGCTCGACACTCCGCGGCCGCCCGTACGACGTCCGCTGCGGGTCCGCGTCGGCCCGCGCGCCGACTGGTTCGCTGACGACGCGATCGAGCGGCTCTGCGCGACGCCCTACGTCGTCGCGGCGGACTCCAACCGGATCGGACTGCGGCTGGAGGGGCCGGCGCTGTCGCGGCGGCGCGTGGACGAGCTGCCCAGCGAGGGGATGGTGCTCGGAGCGGTCCAGGTGCCGCCGAGCGGGGTGCCGATCGTGTTCCTGGCCGACCATCCGCCGACCGGTGGCTACCCGGTGCTGGCCGTGGTCGAGCCCGATGACCTGTGGCAGTGCGCGCAGCTGCGGCCGGGCGAGAGCGTGCGGTTCACTCCGGCACGGTCGGCGTCGTCCACGCGCTGAGCGCGGGGTCGTCCTCGGGAAAGCTGCGGACCGGCCCGGCCGGGGTGGCCGCGGTCTCGAACCGCACCGTCACGACGCCCCGACCCGAGCCCCACACCCAGCCCTGGCCCATCTCGCTGTGCACGACATCCATGCCCGGGGCCCAGGTCGGTCGGGAGTGGAGCGGCACCTCGATCTCGGGCAGCTCCTCCTCGTCCTCGGTGGTCTCGCCGAACAGGTCCTCCTGCACCCAGTCGGCGAGCCCCGAGACCCCGACGCCGAGGAGGCGTACGCCGCCGGACGTGTCGAGGTCGGCGAGCAGTCCGCGGGCGAGCCGCGCGACCGTCGCGGCCGTGTCGGTGGGCGAGGGCAGCGTGGTCGACCGGTTGAGCGTGGTGAAGTCGTGCATCCGCACCTTGATCGTGACGGTGCGTCCCGACAGCCCGCTCTTGCGCAGCCGACGGGCCACGTCGCCGGCCTGGCGGGTCAGCAGGTGCTCCATCAGGCTGCGGTCGGTCAGGTCGTGGTCGTAGGTGCCCTCGACGCTGACCGACTTGGCCTCGCGCTCCGCCACGACCGGGCGGTCGTCGTCCGCCCGGGCGAGCGCGTGCAGCCAGTGCCCGCTCGCCTTGCCCAGCAGCCGGACCAGCTCGTCCTCGTCCACCTTCTCGAGGTCGGCGACGGTGTGTACCCCGACCCGGCGCAACCGCTCGCCGGTGGCCGGACCCACACCGGGGATGACGGTCACCTTCATCGGGCGCAGCAGGTCGCGCTCGGTGCCGGGAGGCACGACCACCAGGCCATCGGGCTTGTCGAGGTCACTGGCGACCTTCGCGATGAACTTCGAGGTGCCGACCCCGACCGAGGCCGTCAAACCGCCCGTCGCCTCGCTCACCCCTGCCCGCAGCTCCTCGGCGAACGCCGTCACCGACTCCAGGGACAGGTCGGCCAGCCCGGGGTGCGCGACCGGGTCGGCCGCAGCCAGGTCGACGAACGCCTCGTCGAGCGAGAGCGGCTCGACCAGGGGGGAGACCGAGCGCAGCAGCCGCATCACCTGGTCGCTGGCCGCCCGGTAGGCGTGGAACCGGCCCGAGAGGAAGGCGGCGTGCGGGCACCGCGAGCGCGCCTCCCGGGTCGACATCGCGGAGCGGACGCCGTACTCCCGGGCCTCGTAGGACGCTGTCGAGACCACGCCGCGACCACCGACCCCGCCCACGACCACCGGCTTGCCGCGCAGCGAGGGCTTGTCGCGCTGCTCGACGGCGGCGAAGAACGCGTCCAGGTCGAGGTGCAGCACTGACGCAACCGCTCGCACCACCGCAACCTATCGCGCGCCACCGACGGCTCTGCCGGGCCACCTTCCGTCCACAGGCGAGCTCCTGACAGCGCTCTCCCCAGGCTCGCCCGCGCACCCTCCCGATCGTCGGCGCCGCCGGGGACCGTCGAGGCATGACCACAGACCAGACCGCCCCGACGACCACCCTGACCGCACGCACGCCGGAGGACATCCTCGCGGTGGTGCCCGTCGTCCTCGGCTTCGATCCCACGGAGTCGATGGTGATGCTCACCTTCGGGAGCACCACTCCGTTCCACGCGAGGGTCGACCTCCCGGACGACGCCGCCGACGTCCCCGCGATGGCGGCGGCGCTGGTGGACCCGGCCGAGCACCACCGGGTGCCGCGTGCCTTCCTCGTCGCCTACAGCGACCGGGACCGGTTCGCCGACCGCGCCCTGCAGGCCACGGCTGCGGCCCTGCGACGGGCAGGCATCGAGGTGATCGACTGCCTGCTCACCGACGGGTGCCGATGGCGGCCGGTGCCGGGCCGGGCCGGCGTGCCGCTCGACGGCGTGCCCTACGACCTGTCCGCGCACCCGTTCGCGGCGCAGGCGGTGTATGACGGCCGCGTCGTCCACGCTTCTCGCGACCGGTTGGCGGCGACGGTCGCCGCCGATCAAGAGCGGGTCGCCCTGGTGGTGCCGGCCCTGGCTGCGCTCACCGGCGAGCCGCTGCCGGCGCTCGAGGAGGGTCGATGGGCACGCGAGCTGGTCGTGCGGCACGTGGCCTCGGGCAGCCCACCCGACGACCACGAGCTCGCCCGGCTGCTGCGCGGTCTCCTCGACATCCGGGTGCGTGACGCGGCCTGGTCCCCCCTGCGCCGAGCGACGGCGCCGTCCCACGTGGCCTTCTGGACCGACGTCGTACGGCGAGCGCCCGACCTGCTGGTGCCGGCTCCGGCAGCTCTGCTCGCCTTCGCAGCGTGGCAGGCAGGCCAAGGAGCGCTGGCCTGGTGCGCCGTGGACCGGTGCGTCGAGGCCGACCCCGGCTACTCGTTGGCCGGTCTGGTCGCCGAGGTGCTGACCCGGGCGGTGCCACCCGACACCTGGGAGGGCGACTTCGACTGGACCGAGGGACTGGACCGTTGAGGAGCGAGACTCGTCGGGTCGCGGAGGATGAAGGTGGCCGCCACCGGGTAGTGACAGGCCATGGCGCGCACCCTTGGGATCGAAGAAGAGCTCCTCCTCGTCGACCCCGAGACCGGGGTGACGGTGTCGGGCGCACCGCGCGTGCTCAAGGAGTTCCGCGAGCACGGCCGGGGCAAGCACGGCGTCGGGCCCGCGACCGACGCCCTGGACCACGAGCTCTTCCGGCACCAGCTCGAGACCCACACCGATCCCACCCGCGACGCTGCCGATGCCCTGGCCCAGCTCACCACGGCGCGCCGCACGGCAGGTGAGGCCGCACGTCACGTCGGTCTGACGACGATCGCGTCCGGGTTCGACCCGCTGGGTGGGGACCGCTCGGCGGTGACCACCAACGACCGCTACCAGAGCATGGTCGACACCTTCGGCGCCATCGGCCGCGGTGGCGGCACCTGCGGCATGCACGTGCACGTCGCCATCGAGTCGGACGATGAGGGCGTCGGCGTCATCGACCGGATCGCCCCCTGGCTGCCTGTCCTGCTGGCGATCTCCGCCAACTCGCCGTTCGCCGACGGCCGCGACAGCGGCTACGCGTCCTGGCGCGCGCAGATGTGGGCGCGCTGGCCCACCGCAGGATCGACCGAGCCGTTCGGCTCGGCCGAGGGCTACCACGAAGCCAGCCGGTTCCTCCTCGAGGCAGGCGCGGCGCGTGACCACGGGATGCTCTACTTCGACGCTCGCCTCTCGATCGGTCAGCCGACGGTCGAGATCCGGGTCTGCGACGTCTGCGCCGACCCCGAGACCGCGGTCGTGATCGCGGTGCTGGTGCGGGCGCTGGTCGAGACCGAGGCCCAGCACTGGTCGCAGGACCGGCCGGTGGACGCCTGGCGGTCGGAGGCGCTGCGCGCCGCGCACTGGCGGGCGTCGCGGTACGGGCTGTCCGAGACGCTGGTGCACCCGGTCGAGCGGGAGAGGCGACCAGCGGCCGCCGTCCTGGACGCGCTGGTCGACCACGTGCGGCCGGCGCTGGAGGAGGCCGGTGACCTGGACCGGGCCACGGCCGGCTTGCGCCGCGCCCTCAGCGAGAACGGCGCCACCCGCCAGCGGGCTGCCTACGAGCGCTCCGGCTCGGTCGAGGGCGTCGTCGCGGACCTGATCCTCCGGACGGAAGCGTCCTGGGACACCCAGGGTCTGCTCTAGGGTCAGGGCATGGGCGAAGAGGTCGAAGCTCAGGAGTTCTCCCGGGCTGATCGCACGCGTCACCGGGAGAAGGTGCGTCGCAACCTCGACGTGTTCGCCCGGATGCTCCGGGAGGCACGGTTCGACACCGACGACCCGATGACCGGGCTGGAGGTCGAGCTCAACCTGGTCGACGACGCCGGTGACCCTGCGCTGAAGAACGCCGAGGCGCTCGAGGCGATCGCCGACCCGGACTTCCAGACCGAGCTCGGTCAGTTCAACATCGAGATCAACGTGCCGCCGGCCAAGCTGCGTGAGGGCGGCCTGACGACGTTCGAGGACACCCTGCGCCGCAGCCTCAACGACGCCGAGCAGAAGTCGGCGGCCGTGGGCGCCCACATGGTGATGATCGGGATCCTGCCGACCCTCGACGAGGGCCACATGAATCTCGGCAGCCTGAGCGCCAACCCGCGCTACAAGCTGCTGAGCGAGCAGATCCTCAATGCCCGCGGCGAGGACATCACGATCGCCATCGAGGGCGCCGAGCGGCTGCGGACGACGGCCGACTCGATCGTGCCCGAAGCGGCGTGCACGAGCACCCAGTTCCACGTGCAGACCTCGCCCGACCAGTTCGCGGCGTACTGGAACGCATCGCAGGCGATCGCTGCCGTGCAGGTGGCGGTGGGCGCGAACGCGCCGTACCTGCTGGGCAAGGAGCTGTGGCGCGAGACCCGCATCCCGCTCTTCGAGCAGGCGACCGACACCCGCAGCGAGGAGCTCAAGGCGCAGGGCGTCCGTCCGCGGGTGTGGTTCGGCGAGCGCTGGATCACCTCGATCTTCGATCTCTTCGAGGAGAACGTCCGCTTCTTTCCGGCGCTGCTCCCGGTCTCCGACGACGAGGACCCGCTCGCGGTGCTCGAAGGCGGCGGCACCCCGCGGCTCTCGGAGCTGCGGCTCCACAACGGCACGATCTATCGCTGGAACCGTCCGATCTACGACGTCGCCGGGGGAGTGCCGCACCTGCGGGTCGAGAACCGGCTGCTCGCTGCTGGTCCGACGGTGGCCGACACCATCGCCAACGCCGCCTTCTACTTCGGCCTCGTCCGGGCCCTTGCCGAGAGCGAGCGACCGCTGTGGTCGCAGATGTCGTTCAGCGCCGCCGAGGAGAACTTCCACGTCGCCGCCCGCCAGGGCGTCGACGCCCAGATCTACTGGCCGGGCGTCGGGCAGGTGCGTGCGACCGAGCTCGTTCTGCGGCGGCTGCTGCCGATGGCGCGCGAGGGACTCGCCTCATGGGGGGTCTCGCAGGCGGAGTCGGACCGGCTGCTCGGGATCATCGAGCAGCGCTGCCTGCTCGGCACCAACGGTGCCGAGTGGTTCGTCCAGCGGGTCAAGGCGGAGGGCAACCGGGACCGCTACGGCGCCCTGCGCGCCGCGCTGCTGGACTACCGCCAGCGGATGCACACCAACGAGCCCGCGCACACCTGGGACTGAGACCGGCTCACCGGCTCCGCAGACGCTTCCACTCCCGGCGGACGTCGGTGCGCGGGTCGAACCAGCCCTGACGGGTCACGACCACCAGCATCAGCTCGACCGCCGCCTCGGCACTGGCCGAGCGGGCCGCCGCCAGCCAGGCCAGATCGAGGTCGCCCACCTCGAGCGGGCCGGACCGGGTCAGCCACAGCATCGGGACCGAGCCTGCGACGGGCGCGTGTCGGCGGGCGGTGTGCAGCATCGCGGCGACCACGTCGCTGCGCAGGGCCTGGTCGAGCACCTCGTCGGCCGTCACGACGAACACATCCTCGGGACCGCCCGGCCACCCGACGTGCAGCAGGGGCGGATGGACCCGGCGCCGCTCGCGAGTGGCGTGGTCGGCCACCGCCCGCCGCAGCACCCGGTGCAGCGGCGGGTCCAGTGGTTCCTGGATCCCCTCGATCGTGACCACCCCCGTCCTGATGGCTCCACCCTCACCCGAACGGGCGTCGTGCTGCCTGCCTCCTCCACAGGCTGCATGCATCTCGCCGGATCGGCTACGGTGCCCGTGGGCTTCCGGCCCGCACCCGACAGCCCTGAGCTGTCACTCTGAGCTGGGGAGGATCGATGGGGACCGTCGTCGTGGGCTACGTGCCCAAGCCCGAGGGTGAGGCCGCGTTGCACATGGCCATCGCCGAGGCCAAGCTGCGCTCCGCCAACCTGGTCGTGGTCAACTCCCAGCGTGGCGGCACCGACTTCGACCAGGACGCCTCGACCCAGTCCGACCGGGAGATGAGCTCCGTCCGCTCGACGCTCGAGGGCACTGGCGTGTCCTACGAGATCCGGCAGCTGGTGCGCGGCTTCGAGCCGGCCGAGGACCTGATCAGCATCGCCGAGACGAGCCAGGCCGAGCTGATCGTGATCGGACTGCGTCGCCGCTCTCCCGTCGGGAAGCTGATCCTGGGCAGCAACGCCCAGCGGATCCTGCTCGACGCGCACTGCCCGGTGCTGGCCGTCAAGGCCGACTGACCAGCGGGGACGCTGCCGCCGACGACGAGACTCACCGGGCGGCACCGACGCGCTCCTGCTCGGGCTCAGAGGTTCTGTGCTTCGAGCCAGTCGAGAGTCGCGGTGGCGACGACCTTCCAGCCGGCGTCCATGGTCAGCGAGTGCCCACGGTCCTCGAACTCCTTGTACTCCGTGACCGACGGGTTGTCGGCGTACAGCTTGAAGACCTGCCTGGTCACCTTGGACGGCACCGTGTGGTCGTTGTCGCCGCTCACCAGCAGGAGCGGCCCCCGGACGGCGTGGTGGGTGTCGACGGCGGCCGGCGAGTGCTTCGAGAAGGTGGCGGCGGCGTCCTCGAACAGCGGTCGGCCGGGTCCGGGGATGGTCCATGCCTCGAACAGGGCGTCGGACTCCTCCTCGGTCAGGGCGTTGCCGAAGCTGTAGTGGAACTGCTTGGCCGTCAGCGACACCGTGCGCTTCTTGTTGGCCGGGTTGCCCAGCACCGGGAATCCCGAGCGGAGCTGGGAGAACGGCAGCGCCGTGACGCCCTTGATGGGCGCCGGGTCGATGGCGACCGCGGCGACCGCGAGGTCCTTGGCGATCAGCTCCTGGGCGATGAGCCCTCCGAAGGAGTGCCCGACGACGATGGGCTTGTCCGCCATGGTCCCGATCACGGATGCGTAGTGGTCGAAGATGTCCTCGATGCCGATGCCGTTCAACGGCTCCGGGTTGGCCCGGGTCTCCTCGACGGTCTCGGAGTCCCCGGGCCACCCGGGCGCGCTGGCGTCGTAGCCGGCTTCCGCGAACAGGTCGATCCACGGCGCCCACGCGGTGGAGTGGATCCACAGCCCGTGGATGAACAGGACCGGCGGCTTGGTGCTTGCGTCACTCATGACTACTCCTTGGTTGGGTGATGGTCGAGCTCAGGGCGGGCTGACCGACAGCTGCGGCCGGCCCGTCGTCTGACGGCATGGTTTCCGGACGGGACAGTCGTCGTACGGCGAAGGGGACGGCCGCGGCGGTGCCGATGGCCGCGGCGTACGGCGTCCACGCGATGTGGTCGGCGTTGACCAGCACCGTTCCGACGATCGAGCCCAGGGCGATGCCGACGTTGAAGCTCGCGACGTTCAGGGTCGAGGCGAGGGTGCTACCAGGCCCAGCGATCTCGATGACGCGCGACTGCAGGAGGGGTGGCAGGGCGAACCCGGTCAGTCCCCACAGCACGAGGAGTGCGACGGCCGCCCAGGGCGTGGATCCGCCCAGCCCGAAGAGGGCCAGCACAGCGGTCAGCAGCGCCAGGACCACCGGCAGTGCCTGCGCGGGCCAGCGGTCACCGGCACGGCCACCCACCACCGCCCCCACCGCGGTCGCCAGGCCGTAGACCAGCAGCAGCGCCGGCACCGCTCCTTCGGCGATGCCCGTGACCTCGACCAGGTACGTCGTGATGAAGGTGAAGACGGCGAACATCGACCCGAACCCGAGCGCCGTCGCGACGAAGGCCCGCCCCAGCGCCAGCCAGTCAATGGCCCGTTCGCCCGGCTCGGCGACGGCATCGGTGGCAGACGGGCTCTTCTCGACGAAGGCGATCCAGACCGCGGCAGCACCTCCCATCAACGCGATGGCGGCGAACGGGACCCGCCAGGAGGTGGCCTGACCCAGCAAGGTCCCCAGCGGCACCCCCAGCACCGTCGCGATCGTGAGCCCGCCGAACATCAGCCCGAGCGCACGTGACTTGCTGGACTCGTCGACCAGGCTGACCGCCAGGACCGCGGCGATCCCGAAGAAGGCGCCGTGCGTCGCGGCAGCGAGCACCCGCGCCACCAGCAGCACCTCGAAGGAGCCCGCGACGGCCATCACGACGTGGGCGGCGACGAACAGGCCCAGCAGGGCCTCGAGCGCCGACTTCGGTGGGCGCCGCCGCAACAACCACGCCAGCAGCGGTCCGCCGACGGCGATCCCCACCGCGTAGGCCGTCACCAGGATGCCGGCAGAGGCGACCGAGACCGACGTCGCGCTGGCGATGGTCGGCAGCAGGCCGACGACGACGAACTCCGTGGTCCCGAGGGCGAACGCCGCTGCGGTCAGGGGCAGGAGCGTCTTCGGTAGCGCCATGGCTGAGGCCTTCCAGTCGGGGACTGCCTCAACAGACCACAACCGGGAGGTCAGCCGAACCCAGGAAAACCCCCAGTCCCCAGGCGGCGTCGCTCGGGGAGCGACGCTCAGCGACGCCTCAGCTCTCGGTGTGCTCCAGCTGCAACCGGTCCTTGAGCTGGCGCCGCGACTTGATCTGGAGCTTCCGGAAGATCTTGGTCAGGTGGAACTCGACGGTGCTCTCGCCGATGAACAGCTTGGTCGAGATCTCCTTGTTGCTCATGCCCGACCTGGCCAGCTCGGCGACCTGCTGTTCCTGGGGGGTGAGCAGACTCGCGTCGCCCGGGTCCCGACGGATCCGCTCCCCGGTGGCGCGCAGCTCCGCCTCGCACCGCTGAGCGAACAGGCGCGCTCCCATGGCGTTGAACAGACTCAGGGCTTCCTTGAGCTGGACCCGCGCATCGAGCTTGCGACCCTCGCGACGGAGCCACTCGCCGTACAGCAGGTGGGACCTGGCGTACTCCGTGCGGACGCCCGAGGTGGCGAGGAGCTCGACGGCTCTGCGGAAGTAGGCGTCGGCCTCGGCCCCGTGTGCGCAGATGGCCTCCGACCGGGCGAGGAGCCCCTCGGACCAGGGGGTGCGACAGGCAGCGACGCGCTCGCGGAGCTGACCCAGGCGGAGCTGGACCGTCTCCTCGTCGTGGAGGCGCACTGCCGCCTCGATCGCTTCGGGCAGCGCCTGGGACCCCCAGGGCACGTGGTCGTGCTCGATGGCCTGCGACGCGGCCGCGAGGGCCTGCTCGTAGTTGCCGAGGCTGTTCTCCAGGACCGCGAGACTCATCCAGCCCCAGTCCTCGAGCACGCTCTTGCCCAGCTGGACGCCCCAACGGTGGATGAGCGCGTCGATGATCTCCCGAGCCTTCGCCTCAGCACCCATCCAGACGAACAGCTCCGCCTCGTACGGCGTGTCCACGACGCTGGGTTCGGGACTCAACATCGCGACGAGCCCACGGAGCTCGCTCATCATCAGCTGTGAGGAGCTGAAGTCGCCCTCGAGCAGGTGCACCCGTGCCGAGGGCCGCCTGGCTGGACCTGAGACTGCCCATCGACCCTTGACCGAGATCGTGCGCCCGGTAGCGGATGCTCAGGACTCGGAGCGCGTCGAGGTCCCACAGCTCAGCAGGCATCAGGACGGCCAGCGTGGTGAGGCCGATCTCGCCGTCCATGCTGACCTCGTTCTCGACGATGTCGGCCACGGCACGCTTCATCTGGGCTGCCGCACGCGGATGGCCGGCGTACATCCGGAAGGCGCCGGCCATCGCCAGCCCGTCTCGGGAGCGGTCGGCGGCGTCGGCAGGCGGGTCGTCCGCCAGCCTCGCCACCTCCGCATTCAGCTCGGCGAACGACAGTCCGGTCATGTGTCGTCCGCTCAGGAACGCGGCACCCAGAGCCTCGAGCGTCACCGTGCGAGCGAGGTCGACGTCCAGGAGACGGGCCTGGTCGAGGACTTCGACCAGGTGCGCCGAGATCTCGCTCGCCGAGATGGCACCCGCCAGGTGGATCACCGCTTGGAGCCGGACGACGTGCACCTGCAGGCGGGGATCGTCCAGGTCGGTCGCTGCCAGGTCGAGGATGCGTTGGGCACCGACGCGGTCCCCGGCGCGCAGCAGTGCCTGCCCGGCACCGAGCTGCCGCTGTGCCTTCAGTGCGGGGTCGGCAGTGAGCTCAGCAGCGCGGGTCAGGTACGTCGCCTGGGTGGCGTAGCCGCCCTTCGACCGGACCCGGTCAGCGCAGGCCTCGAGAAGGGCGGCCACCTCTTCGTCGTGGAGGACCGCGGCGCAGGCGCGATGCCAGGCATGGCTCTCGGCGTCGAGAGCGGCATCGGTTGCGTCGGCGAGGGCAGCGTGGACGCGACGCAGGTCGCCGGGCTCGGCCGAGGAGTACACAGCTGTACGAATGAGCGGGTGCCGAAAGGCCGGCGCGGGCTCGTAGCTCCAGACGCCGACGCGGACGGCGGCGTCGGCATCCTCGGGTGCGAGGCCGAGCCGGGTCGCCGAGACCCAGAGCACCTCCGAGTCACCCTGCCCGTTCGCGGCTGCCAACAGCAACAGCTGCTGGCAGCGCGGCGGCAGGCCGGCGACCTGCCGCTGGAAGTGGTCGACGAGCAACTCGCCGACCGACAGCTCACTCGCCAGGTGCAGCGATGCATGGAGCTGGGAGGCGTCCGCGGCGTGCACCAGCTCAACCACGGCCAGCGGGTTGCCGTTGGTCGCCTCCACCAACCGGGTGAGGTCGACGGTCAGCGGGTCGTACGACGGCTACGTCGAGGGAGGCGAGGAGCTCACCGACGGCCTGCGCCGTCAGTCCACCCAGCTCGAGCTTCGACAGGTCGTTGACGTGCTGCGGCACCTGTCCGACGCGGGAGCTCAGCACCAGGGCGACCGCGTCGGTCTCCAACCGCCGCGCGACGAAGGCAAGCACCTCGAGGGTTTCGGGATCGATCCAGTGCGCGTCGTCGATGACGATCAGCAAGGGACGCTCTGCAGCCGCGCTCCGGAGCACCGCGAGGACGGCAAGTCCGAGGTGGAGGCGCTGGAACGGCTCGTCGGACAGACCCAGTGCCGTCGCCATGGCGCGGTGCTGCGGGATGGGCAGGGACTCCATCCGGTCCAGCAATGGCGAGACCAGCCGGTCCAGACCCGAGAAGACGATCCGCGTCTCGGACTCCGCGCCCGCGACGTGCAGGACCCGGAACTTCTCCGCGCGGGCGACGAGGTGCTCGAGGAGGTGCGTCTTGCCGGCGCCGGCCTCCCCGACGAGGAGCAGCGACCCGCTCTGGTTCGTCGTGGCCCTCACGAGGAGCTCGTCGAGCCGTCCCATCTCGACGTCCCTACCGACGAGCGGTCGACGCGGTGGTTGCTGCTCGGCCACTCGATGTTGATCCCGGGATTCGACCATGGACCAGATTCCTACCGTGAAATTGCCCATCGAGGGGCAAAGACGACCATATTGCTCGGGTTCGAGACTCGGCAACGCACTGGGGTTCACCCCGGATGCGATCCGTGCCCCCGATCGATCAACTGGGCTCGCGTCCCGTTGAGTCCACCTGGCTCAGGCGCACCGGACCGGACCGTAGATCGGAGCACGCGCATGTCTCTTCAAGCACTTCGCGCTTTCCCTCGACGCACCATCCTCCTGCTGATCCTTGCCCTGTCGATGGTGGTCGGCGGGACCGCCATCGCTGCCGGGGCCGACGTCAGCAGCTCAGTCACCTCCTCGGCCTCGAGACCGGATCGAGCAGCCAAGCCGACCATCGTGCTGGTGCACGGTGCCTTCGCTGACGCCTCCGGATGGAACGGCGTCACCGCGCGCCTGCAGGCGCAGGGGCTATCCGGTCCTGGCCTGGTCGAACCCCATGCGGGACCTGGCGTCGGACAGCGCCGCGCTGACGACCTTCCTGTCCACCGTCACCGGGCCGATCGTGCTCGTCGGTCATTCGTACGGCGGAGCCGTGATCACCCAGATGGCGGGCAACAGCCACATCAAGGCGCTGGTCTATGTCACCGGCTACGCGCTGGCCGAGGACGAGAACGTCTTCGCCGCCAGTGCCCTGGGCGGTGCACAGTCCACGCTCGGTGACCACCTCGTGTTCCGTCCGATCCCGGGCTCGGGGCCCGAGAACGCCGACGCCTACGTCGACCCGGCGTACTTCCACCACCTGTTGGCCGGCGACCTCGGCAAGCGGCGCTCCGCCGTCCTCGCGGCGAGCCAGCGACCGGCGGCCGTCGCGGCGTTCGCGTCCCCCTCGGGACAGCCTGCGTGGGCGACGATCCCGTCGTACTACCTGATCGCCACCCGTGACAACGCGATCCCCAAGGCTGCGCAGACGGCGATGGCCAAGCGCGCGGGCGCCAAGACCACCAAGGTCGCGGGCTCGCACTTCGTGATGCTCAGCCACCCCAAGGCGGTGGCCGACTTCGTCCGCAAGGCGGCGGCCGGCGGCTGAGTCCCGACATCACCGGCCTCCCAACGCTGCGGGGGTCTCGACAAGGCGCGCTGTTCGACCACCGATCTTCTGGACCTCCGGTGGTCGAGATGTCGGGACCCCCGCGGCCCAGCCGCCGTGCCTACGATGCGACCACCCGGGACCGATGACGAGATCTCGTTCGATTCCGTGACCTCCGAGCCACTTGCCTGGACCCGGTGGTCTCAGGAGGGCAACCGCTAGCGGCTGAGGGTCAGGCATGCTGGTCCCATGGCGATCCACATCACCGGCGATGAACAGGCCGACCAGGTCCTCACCGACGACCCGTTCGCGCTGCTCGTCGGCATGATGCTCGACCAGCAGTACCCGATGGAGCACGCGTTCCGCGGCCCGGCGAAGGTGCTGGATCGGTTCGGTTCTCTCGACCCGGCGCGGATCGCCGCCGCTGACCCCGAGGAGTTCGCGACGCTCTGCTCGACGACGCCGGCGATCCACCGGTTCCCCGGGTCGATGTCGGCCCGGCTGCAGGGGCTCGCGCGGATCGTCGAGGACGAGTACGACGGCCACGCCGAGCGGATCTGGACCGAGGCCACGGACGGCCGCGACTTCTTGAAGCGGATGCAGGCGCTACCCGGCTTCGGCAAGCAGAAGGCCCAGATCTTCGTCGCCCTGGTGGCCAAGCAGCTCGACGTACGCCCCGAGGGCTGGGAGGCCGTGGTGGGTGCGTACGCCGAGGACGGCTACCGCTCGGTCGCCGACGTCGTGGACGGTGCGAGCCTGCAGAAGGTGCGCGACTTCAAGAAGCAGAAGAAGGCCGCTGCCCAGGCCCAGGCGGGCTGAGCTCCGCCCAGCGACCGGGTCGGTCTCGGCCCGGGTGCCGGAATCTCAGGGGGTGCATGGCAGAATGAGTGACGCGGCTCTTGACGTCTCCGGGACGGGCCGCGCCCAAGAACTGTTTTGACCGTCGTTGACGAGAGGTGTTCGTGTCCTCGAACGCGCGCAAGTTGCTCCCCGCCGAAGTGCTCAGCCACCCAGCTGTCGTGGCCCTCATCGAACGAGGGACGCCTACGGGCTCGCTGACCCCTGAGGAGGTCCGCCGGGCCAGTGAGGACGCGGCCGTCGAGCCGCGCCACCTCAAGGCGCTGCTCGGCCACCTGAGCTCGCTCGGGATCTCGGTGCACCTCCCGGTGACCTCGACCCGGGCCGTCGCGGCGACGTCGACCCGTAAGACGACGACCGCCAAGGCGACCAAGGCCGCTCCCGCCAAGAAGGCTGCCGCCGAGAAGCCGGAGGCGGCCGCGGCCGCCCCCGCGAAGACCGCCGCGGCCAAGAAGACGGCCGCGAAGAAGGCCGCCGCGAGCGCCGACGGCGCGGTCGTCGTGCCCGAGGCCACGATCGGTCCCGACGGCAAGAAGATCCTCCCCGACGTCCCGGACGAGCAGTTCGAGAAGGACGTCAAGGCCGACCCCTCGATCGAGGAGGACGAGAAGTCCGCCACGTTCGTCGTCTCGGCTGCCGACGACACCGACGAGCCCGAGCAGCAGGTCATGGTCGCCGGCGCGACCGCCGACCCGGTCAAGGACTACCTCAAGCAGATCGGCAAGGTCCCCCTCCTCAACGCCGAGATGGAGGTCGAGCTCGCCAAGCGGATCGAGGCCGGCCTCTTCGCGGAGGAGAAGCTCGCCAAGGGCAGCAAGGTCACCCCGAAGGTCCACGAGGAGCTCGAGTGGATCGCCGAGGACGGCAAGCGCGCCAAGAACCACCTGCTCGAGGCCAACCTGCGCCTCGTCGTGTCGCTCGCCAAGCGCTACACCGGTCGCGGCATGCTCTTCCTGGACCTGATCCAGGAGGGCAACCTCGGTCTGATCCGTGCGGTCGAGAAGTTCGACTACACCAAGGGCTACAAGTTCTCGACGTACGCCACGTGGTGGATCCGTCAGGCGATCACCCGCGCGATGGCCGACCAGGCCCGCACCATCCGGATCCCGGTGCACATGGTCGAGGTCATCAACAAGCTGGCGCGCGTGCAGCGCCAGATGCTCCAGGACCTGGGCCGCGAGCCCACCCCGGAGGAGCTCGCCAAGGAGCTCGACATGACCCCCGAGAAGGTCATCGAGGTCCAGAAGTACGGCCGCGAGCCCATCTCGCTGCACACCCCGCTCGGCGAGGACGGCGACTCCGAGTTCGGTGACCTGATCGAGGACTCCGAGGCGATCGTCCCGGCCGACGCCGTGTCGTTCACCCTCCTGCAGGAGCAGCTGCACGCCGTCCTCGACACGCTCTCCGAGCGTGAGGCCGGGGTCGTCAGCATGCGCTTCGGCCTGACCGACGGCCAGCCGAAGACCCTCGACGAGATCGGCAAGGTCTACGGCGTGACCCGCGAGCGGATCCGCCAGATCGAGTCGAAGACGATGTCGAAGCTCCGGCACCCGTCGCGCTCGCAGGTCCTGCGCGACTATCTCGACTGAATTCTCAGTCTCCGGAATCGCTCCGGTGCCGTTCAGACGCGGCATTCGGTGGTTCTGAGGCGCACGCTACACAGGGACAGCGCTCTCCGCCGAGCGTAGTCCGGTGGGCACGGTCGGGAGATCAGCTCGGTGTACGCGGATATTTCCGCGGAAGTCACACGTCGCGTAGTCGATGGCAGGTCGGTCACCACGTGGTGACTTCGGATCAGGACTAGCGACGTCGGTTGGACTCCTACCCGGGGATCGAGTCGTGCTGTCAACGAACTGCAGGAACCTGCTCGTTACTGGAACGAGAAGCCCGAAGCGCTGGTAGTGCCGTCGGGAGAAGCCGACAGGTTGGCAGTGTGGCTCCAGAACCGCGACGAGATCACGCCCGTCTTGGTGTTGATGTCGATCAATCGCGTGACGGCCACTCGCTTGCTGTCCTCGTTGCCCAGGAACGCCGTCACCTTGTTGCGATTGGGGTAGGTGAACGTGTTGGTTGCGGCGAGGCCCTCGTGTCCCGACAACACGATCTTGACGTTCTTGTATGGCTTGACGAGGTTGTCCTCGACGTACGTGCCCGAATTGGCCCCATATCCGCCATTGCTGCCTGTGACGGTTCCACCTTGGGTGAGGTAGTCATGGGTCTGGATGATCACGTTGTAGGTGGGGTGCGAGCTGATGACATTCTTGGCCCACGCCACAGCCTCGGTGCGGGGCCACAGTTCGAGGTTGAGCACGAGCCACCTCTTGTTGGCCGCCCGGAAGGTGGAGAACGAGTTGTCGACCTGCCCCGTCGGCCACGTGCCACTCTGTCCGACATAGTCCGCTGCCGAGAAGAACTCGTTGAACTCTTCGGTGTGCCGAACGAGTACAGGAGTGCTGCATCCTGAGCCGAACCTGTCCCGGCACTCGGTCGGGTTGGTTGCCTCGTAAGCGCTGCCGCCTACACCGACGGCGCGCGTGTCGTGATTTCCGATGGTGACCTGCCACGGCACCCCGGCCCTGGTCAGAACATGCATCGCGGCCGCCGCCACGTCGTACTGCGTTTGCGCCAGCCAACCCCAGCTGGTGATGTCACCCGTCTGGGCTACAAAGCGGATGTCTTTGGACGTGGCATGCGTCGCCAACCAGGTCGTGCGGTTGAAGAAGTTCCGGTTGCCGTTGTTGTAGACCTCGTCCTGGGTGTCGCCGATGACAGCAAGCGTGAAGGCGTCGTCATTGTCGCCCGGCACCGCTGCCGGAGGTCCAGGGGTGACCCTCTTCATCCTTACGTTGCTCACCCGCACTTTGCGGTCACACACGAGGTCGCCGTGTTTGTTGTAGATCTCACGGTCGGCCCGCATGACGAACCGCACACGATGCGCACCTGCTGCATAGCGGAACTTGGACCGATACGTCTTCTTCTTGCGGGAGTTCAGCCGGATCACGTGGTCCAACTTGCCGTCGACGGAGACCCGGAGCTTCGGGAAGCCTCGGCAGTACGTCGAGCGGATGTCGACGAGCACTTTGCCCGCTCCTGTCGTGCGATACGTCTTGGCCTGATGGGCCTCGCTCAGGGTCGGGTGTGCGATTGCCGCGTCAGCCAGGGGCGCAACTTGCAGCGCTGGCACCACCAGCGAAACCATCAGCGCGGCCACCAGTGCGGAACCAAGTTGGAGGTGACGTCGGGTCATAGGGTCGAAACCTCAATCAGCGGGAATCTGCACGTCCATCGTTGCATGCCTTGATCGACGAGGCCACGGCTGAGAACCGAGGTCAGCGAGCCGGCCCTAGGTGGGCGTACCAACCCTGCGCAGCGCGCAGGGTGCCCGTACTTGATTGAAGCATGCGCGAGCACTTCTCGGCGAGGTCCCCTTCGGACGATCTGTCCCCGAATTTCAGGACCTAGGGAGTGAAGGATTCTCAGTCGGCGATATCGCACCACACAGCGCTTCTGTCCTCGCGTCTGTAGCGCTCGGCCGTACCCGCTCAGCCGTCCCTATGCTCGATCGGGGAGAGTCGGCTTCGGCGAGGCTTCGCCCTGCCCCTCCGCGTACGGGGACGGTGACGTGGCGCCGAGTTCCGATACTGTGCTGCGCATGAACGCGTGCCCGGTCAGTCACACCACGATGTGATCGGTCCACGCAGATGACGGGTCGTGTTGCGCAGCTGCGCAGCGCGACCCGTTTTGCGTCCCGGCTGTACGGCGAGCAGGGGCGCGCTGCCTGGCACGCCTATGTACGACGAGATCCCTTCAGCAGGCTGCGGTTCGCACCCGGTCGTGACGACCCGTACCCCCTGTACGACCGGATCCGGGCTGCCGGCCCCTTCGTGGCCACGCCGCTCGGCAACCTGGCCAGCGTGGACCACGCCGTGTGCAGCCAGGTCCTGCGGGGCCGACGCTTCGGGGTCGAGGCCGAGGACTCGACCGGACCCGACGAGGACTTCGACCTCTCGTTCCTCAACCGCAACCCGCCCGACCACACCCGGCTCCGCCGGTTGGTCGCGCCGGCGTTCCGGCCCAAGCAGGTGGCCGGCTACCGCGCGTCGATCGAGAAGACCGTCGACGGACTGCTCGACGATGTGGAGCAGGCCGGTGAGTTCGACCTGGTGACCGCGCTCGCGGCCCCGCTGCCGATCGCGGTGATCACCGATCTGCTGGGCATCCCCGACGCGGACGCCGATGCGTTCGCGACGTACGGCGCGGCGCTCGGCAGCGCTCTGTCTGGCCTGCGGTCGCTGCGGCACGCACAGGAGGTGGTCGCGGCGGGCCGTGACCTGGACCGGATCTTCGAGGACCTCTTCGCGCTGCGTCGTCGTGAGCCCCGCGACGACCTGATCAGCGCGTTGGTGGCGGCCCAGGACGACCACCTGATCACGCCCGCGGAGATGGAGCCGATCTGCTCGCTGCTCCTGATCGCCGGATTCGAGACCACCGTCAACCTGATCGGCAACGCCGTCAACGCCCTGCTCGACCACCCCGACCAGTGGGCGGCCCTCACCGCCGACCCCGGCCTCGCCGCTGCCGCGATCCAGGAGACGCTGCGCTTCGACCCGCCCGTCCAGCGCACCGCCCGGATCTCGTTCGACGACACCGAGGTGGCCGGTCACCCCGTCCGCGCGGGCCAGTTCGTCAACGTGCTGATCGGCGGCGCCAACCGGGACCCGCAGGTCTTCGAGCGTCCCGACACCTTCGACATCTTCCGCAGCGACGGGGCAGACCACCTGGCCTTCTCCGCGGGGATCCACCACTGCGTCGGACGCCCGATCGCGGAGCTGGAGGCGACGCTGGCGGTGCAGGCGCTCGCCACCCGGCTGCCGGGCCTGCGGCGCAACGGTCGCGTACGCCGGCGCAACGCCACGATCATCCGCGGACCGGTCACCATGCCGGTGGCGGTGACGTCGACGGGACGGCGATGAGCGCCAGCGACGGCCGCTCGTCGGTCGTGCGCCACGCCCTCCGCAACCCGAGACTGCGGCAAGCCCTTCTACGACCCCCCGACCCTGCCTACGCCGAGCAGGCGCCGTACGACGCCGTCACGCCATCCTGATCCGGGGACCGTTCAGCCACCCGGGTCGAGCGGGATGGAGCAGGAGCCCTCCTCGGGACCCCCGCGAGCAGCGGCGAGAGCGGTGTCCGCACGATCACGAGTCCGACCAGCAACGAGATGCCGAACGCCTCGGCGACCAGCGCCCAGAGCGGCATCGAGCTCTGGTACGGCATGAAGGCGACGAACCAGAGCGGGTGCGCCACGACCACGACGAGGCTGGGGAGGGCCAGCTCGCGCACGACGGCTCCGACCCGCGCCGGGAGTCTGATCGCGGTCGCGAGCACCAGCATCGCGGCGGGGACCACGAGCGCAACGGCCGTCGCCAACGGAGGGAAGACGCCCTGCTTCATGCCGATCGGCATGAAGTCTCCGGGGAGGATGGTCGCCAGCGTGAGCCCCGAGACGACGACCAGCGCCGCCAGCGCGACGTCGCGATGCCTTCGCGCCCGGTCTCCGCTCTGCCGTGACCGCAGCCACCGGCCGACCCCGATGAAGGCGAGCGCGCCGAGCGCGGTGCCAGCGCTGAGCGGCACCCGCATGAGCTCCGGCCCGGCGACCATGTTGACCAGCAGCCCGGCCGAGACCGCAGTGACCCGCACCCAGGTCCGGTACGGCATCAGCAGACGGTAGAGGAGGATCGCGATGAAGAGGGCGCTGAGGAACCACATCGTCATGTACGGCCCCTGGGCGTAGTTGCCACCACGGATGGCGCGATACCACACGACGTCGCCGCTCAGGTGCAACGCGGTGAGCGCAACGACGGAGCTGATGCCGACCCACGCGACGTACGGGACGGCGAGCGAGCGGACCCGCTTCCTGAGGTCGGTGCCGAACGTCCGGTTCGCCGACCAGAAGTATCCCGTGATCATGAAGAACAGCGGGATCCGCCAGCTCTGCAGGAACCGGTCGGCCCACTCGCTGTGCACGTAGACGTGACCGATCACGATCGCGAGCAGGGCCGAGAGCCGCAGTAGATCCACGGATGCCACCCGAGGTCGCGGGGCGGCCAGCGTCACGGCTGCACTCTAGTCGACGGTGGGGTGGCTCAGCTGGGCTATGGGCAACCTTCTCCGCGGTCGGGGGAGTCTGACCAGGTATAGCCCCACCGTTCTGGAGGACCCTGATGAAGCTCGCGACGATCACGACCACCTTGGTGGCCGCCGCTGTCGGCGCCACGCTCCTCGCCACGCCGGCGCAAGCGCAGCAGGCGAGGTACGCCGACCCGGCCGACGCGAGCGGGTCGCTGAGCGACATCCGTGCGGTCAGCGTCGACCACGGACCCGCCCAGCTGGTGGTGAAGGTCGCGTTCACCGACCTGCGGCGTCGCTCGACCGGTGGGCCGGCGGGGCTGAACATCGGCATCGACACCCGACCGGGCGTGCCGGGTGCGGAGTTCCGGCTCGGCACCGGCCTCCAGGAGGGCACCGACTACCAGCTGATGCGGGTGCGCAACGGTCGGGTCGTGGGAGAGCCGCTGTCGTGCGGTCACCGGGTCCGGCTCGACTTCGCTGCCAACCGCCTGACCTTCGTCGCCGCGCGCGCCTGCCTCGGCTCTCCGGCCCGGGTGCGGATCGCCGTCAAGATGCGCGACGAATGGGATGCCTCGCACCCGATCACCGACTGGCTGGGTGCCCGCGGGTCCTGGACCGGTTGGCTCACCAGCGCCTGAGCATGCTCGCTCCGAGCCCAGCGGCCGGGGCGGTGAGAGCTCAGCCGGCGGCGACCAGCACCACGGCACCGGCGCACAGCGCTAGACCGATCGCCTGGGTGCGGTGCACGTGCTCGCGCAGCACCGTGGCCGCGAGCAGCACCGTGAACGCCGGGTAGAGCGAGGTGATGACCGCGGCGACGGTCAGGTAGCCGTGGTGCGTGGCGACCTGGAAGAGCCCGGTGGCCAGGGAGCCGAGCAGACCGCTGACGGCGCCACCGAGGGCCCAGCGGTTGCGGGGCACCCAGTCCTCGCGGAGCGCCACGGCGACGAGGATGATCGCGCCGCCGGCGATCAGCTGGTTGAGCGCGAGCGGGAGGAAGCCGGCCTCCGCCGGGATCTGCGCGAGGCACGCGAAGAGCGCGCCGAAGCCCAGCCCGGCCAGGACACCGTCGAGGATCCCCGAGCTCCCGCCCGCGGGCGGTCCGGTGACCGGCTCTCGGGAGACCAGCCAGATCGCCGGGAGCGCAAGCAGCACTCCGGCCCACACCAGCAGACCGGGGCGCTCGCCCGTGAGGACACCGACCACGACGGGCACGAGCACGGCGCCGACCCCGGAGACCGGGGCAACGACGCCCATCCGGCCCGACGACAGGCCGCGGTAGAGGAACGCCGTACCGAAGCCGTTGCCGACACCGGCCACGACCGCCCACGCCAGGTCGGCGCCGGTGGGGGAGCCGCCGGTGACCAGCACGAGCAGCAGGACCAGCACGGTCCCGGAGAGCTGGGCGACCAGGGAGACCGCCCAGGCGCCGCCGCGCCGCGAGAAGAGGCCGCCGTTGAAGTCGCCCAGTCCGTACGACGCTGCCGCGAGCAGCGACAGCAGGATGCTCACAGAGCCACCGCGCCGGTCACCCAGACGAGGGTGGCCGCGAGGGCGGCCAGGAGCTCGATCACGATGCTCAGCCCCACCGCCTTGAGCGAGTGGACGGTCGAGGGCCAGGCCGCGCGGCTGCCGACCCGCAGCACCTCGGCGAGGTAGACGCCGAGCACGAAGCCGAGGAAGAGCCCGATCACGGGAACGACGAAGAAGCCGACCACGCCGAGCAGCGCCCCGGCCCCCTGGGTGGACGCGGGGATCCCGGCGACCTGGAGCCGACGGCCGGGAAGGAGGTACTTGACGACGGTCCCGGCCGCGACCAGCACGGTGGCGAGCGCGAAGACGGTCCAGGCGGCCGCGCCGCCGTCCGCCCAGGCCCAGACCAGGATGCCGGCGACCACCAGCACGGAGCCGGGCAGGATCGGCACCAGGATGCCGACCAGGCCGACCGCCACGAGGAGGGCGGCGATCACAGTCGTGGCAGTCACGAGCAGCACCCTGTCACAGCGGCAGCGCGGCCGAACGCACTGCGGCCCCGGACGGATCGTCCGGGGCCGCAGTAGAAGATGTGGCGGAGGTCAGCGACCTCTGTCCATCAGTCGTCGTCAGTCGGTGGTGGTGGAGGGCGTGGGGGAGAGCTTGTGCGTCTCGTCGACAACGTTGGCGGCGATCTCCTTGAGCTTGTCTCCGTGCTCACGGGCGTGGTGGGCGCAGAAGAGCAGCTCACCACCCGACTGGAGCTCCACACGGAGGTAGGCCTGGGCGCCACAACGGTCGCAGCGGTCCACCGCGCTCAGTGCGGCGCTGCTGGGGGCAAGTGCAGTAGTCACATCGGCCTCATTTCTCATCCTGCCTCGGTGTCTGGTTCAACGTAGCGACCGGTTCCAAGATTCCCGTCCCGGCCCTGCCGCCACGTGTCACCCGACACGTCATCCAATCATGCTGGGTCTTCCCTCATCGGCGGAATTCCATGCTTCGAAAGCCTGTCGGTGAGGAAACGTCGCTTACTGGTCCAGATGTGGTGCCCTACGGTGCTGCCCGGGGAAGTGCTGATCACGCTAGCCCCGCCCCTGGCAGGCGTGCCTTCATCGTCCTCCGGCGTGTCGCAGGTAGATTCGTCGCGCACGTAACAATTGGATTTCCCAGCCTGCAGGAGCCCCACGATCGACAACACGTACAACGCTGCGCACCTCCTCGTCCTCGAGGGGCTGGAGGCGGTGCGCAAGCGACCCGGGATGTACATCGGCTCCACCGACACCCGCGGGCTGATGCACTGCCTGTGGGAGATCATCGACAACGGTGTCGACGAGGCGCTGGCCGGCGCCGCCCACCGGGTCGAGGTCACCCTGCATCCCGACGGCTCCGCCGAGGTCCACGACGACGGTCGGGGCATCCCGACCGACAAGGAGCCCAAGACCGGGCTCCCCGGTGTCGAGGTCGTCGCGACGAAGCTGCACGCCGGCGGCAAGTTCGGTGGTGGCTCGTACGTCGCCACCGGTGGCCTGCACGGCGTCGGGCTGTCGGTCGTCAACGCGCTCTCGGCGCGGATGGACATCGACGTGCAGCGCTCGCCGTCCGAGCAGGGGCTCTCGTTCCAGCACGGCGGCCCCGGGATCTTCTCCGCCCCCGGTCCGGACGCGCCGTTCGAGCCCAGGTCGGGGCTGACCCGCAAGGGCGGTCGGGTCGCCAAGGGCAGGTCCGGCACCCGGATCACCTTCTGGCCGGACCGCCGGATCTTCACCAAGGACGCCGAGTTCGTCTTCGAGGACCTGATCGGGCGGGCCCGGCAGACGTCGTTCATCGTCCCCGGCCTCGAGATCGTGATCCGCGACCTGCGTGGTGAGACGCCCCGCGAGGAGAAGTTCCGCCACGACGGCGGCATCGCCGAGTTCGCCGACTTCCTCGCCCCGGACGAGCCGGTCACCGAGATCGTCCGGCTGCAGGGCTCGGACACGTTCACCGAGACCGTGCCGATGCTCGACGCCCAGGGCCACATGACGCCGCAGGAGGTCGAGCGCGAGCTGCACGTCGACATCGCCGTGCGCTGGGGGACCGGCTACGAGACGGTGCTCCGCTCCTTCGTCAACGTCATCGCGACGCCCAAGGGCGGCACCCACCTCAGCGGCTTCGAGGCCGCCGTCACCCGCACCTTCAACGACGCCATGAAGGCGACCAAGGTGCTCAAGGTCAACGACGACGACGTGATCAAGGACGACGTCCTCGAGGGCATGACCGGCGTCGTCACGGTCCGGCTGGCGGAGCCGCAGTTCGAAGGGCAGACCAAGGAGATCCTCGGTACGCCGGCCGCGCGGACCGTCGTACGCAAGGTCGTCGCGGCGGAGCTGAAGAAGTTCCTGACGTCGACGAAGCGGGCCGAGAAGGCCCAGGCCAAGCTGGTCATGGAGAAGGTCGCGGGCGCGGCCAAGACCCGGATCGCGGCCCGTCAGCACAAGGAGACCCAGCGCCGCAAGAACGCCCTGGAGTCCTCGGCCCTGCCGTCCAAGCTGGCCGACTGTCGGGCGGCCGACAACGAGAAGACCGAGCTCTTCATCGTCGAGGGGGACTCGGCACTCGGCACGGCCAAGCTGGCGCGCAACTCCGAGTTCCAGGCGCTGCTGCCCATCCGGGGCAAGATCCTGAACGTCCAGAAGGCCTCGGTCGGCGACATGCTCAAGAACACCGAGTGTGCCTCGATCATCCAGGTCGTCGGCGCTGGCTCGGGGCGCACCTTCGAGCTCGAGGCGCGGCGCTACGGCCGGATCATCTTCATGGCGGACGCCGACTCCGACGGTGCGCACATCCGTTGCCTGCTGGCGACGCTGTTCTTCAAGTACATGCCTGACCTGATCGCCGCGGGCCGGATCTACACCGCCGTGCCCCCACTGCACCGGATCGAGATCTCCAACCCCAAGAAGGGGATGGAGAAGTACGTCTACACGTACTCCGACGACGAGCTGCAGCGGACGCTGGCCGACCTGAAGAAGCGCGGAGTCCGCTGGAAGGACCCGGTGCAGCGCTACAAGGGCCTGGGCGAGATGGACGCCGACCAGCTGGCCGAGACCACCATGGACCCACGGCACCGCACGCTGCGGCGGCTGACCATCGACGACGCGGAGGGCGCCGCCGGTGTCTTCGAGCTGCTGATGGGCTCGGAGGTCGCCCCGCGCAAGGAGTTCATCGTGCAGGGCGCCTACGAGGTGGACGTCGAGACCCTCGACGCCTGATGAGGTCCTGGCGTGACAGCACGCCGCAGGCGATCCAGGACGACCTCGACGCTGTCGTCAACCTGGCGCTCGAGACGGCGCACGACCAGGTGGTGAAGCACGGCGAGTTCGTCCCCTTCGGAGCCGGCCAGGACGACGACGGACTGGCGCTGACCGCCGGGTACGACGAGGCCGCGGGGGAGCCGCCCGAGTCGCAGGTCGTGCTCGCCGCGGTCCTGGCGGGCCTCCAGGCCGACCGGGACCGGCTGCGGGCGGCCGCGCTCGTGGCCGACGTGCTCGCTCAGGGGATGACCGCCATCCGGGTGGAGGCCGAGCACCGGGACGGCGGTCCGGCCCTCGTGGTGCTGCTGCCCTACCGGGTCACGCGGTTCCGCAAGAGGGTCGAGTTCGGGCAGGCCTCGGCGCGGACCGGGCTGCGTCAGGTCTGGGCCGACTGAGCCGACCCGGCCGTCCGAAGCCGTCGAGTGACGTGGATCGGCCCTTTTTGGCCCCGTGGGAGGGCCACTTCGCGTCGCTCGACGACTCCCGGCCGGGCTCAGAGCTTTTGGTCGAGGAGACCGGTATCGACGTCGTAGACGAAGCCGCCGACGAGCGCACGGTCGGCGATCAGCGGGTGCGTGCGCACCTTGTGGACGTCGTCGCGCAGCGTGGCGAGCTGGTCCTCGACCACGAGGAACTCCTGCCACGAGGCGTCCAGGCCGGCCGAGACGCCGACCTTCGCACGGAGCTCGTCGGCGGTGTTGGAGGCGACCGCGCAGCGGGTGTGCGGGATCACCAGGATGCGGTCGACGTTGAGGAGGTGGACTCCGAGCACCAGCGCCTCGAGCGCCTGCGGCGTGACCCGACCGCCGGGGTTGCGGAAGATCTTGGCGTCGCCGGGCTCGAGACCCACCAGGTGCAGCGGGTCGATCCGGGAGTCCATGCAGGTCACGATGGCGACACCTGCCCGGGCGATGCCGTCGAAGCCGGACATCGTGAAGCTGTCGGCGTACTCGCGGTTGGCGGCCAGCAGATCGTTGAAGTCCTCCACGGGCGTGAATGTAGCGAACAGGTCAACCGGCTGATCGCAGCAGGTCGCCCGTCGAGATGGCGCGGGTCGGCGCATTGCGGAAGAGCGCCAGCGCCAGGACGGCGGCGATCAGCGCGCACACCGCCGCTCCGGTGAACACGGTCTGCTCCTGAGCGATGCCGGCGACCTTGAGCAGGTGGGTGAACTCCTTGCAGCGGCTGCCTCCGTCGCAGACCTCGCGCACCGACGGCACGTCCGCCTGTTCGGAGTAGTAGCGGCGCAGCCCGATCGTGGTCAGCGCGGAGATCCCGATCAGCATCCCGACCATCCGGGAGACCACCACGAAGGCGCTCGCGAGACCGTGCACGTCGTCGTCGGTGCTCGCCAGCACGGCCGCGTTGACCGGTGCCAGCGCCAGGCCGAAGCCGAAGCCGCCGATCACCAGCGGCAGCGTCGCGAGCGGGCTCTCCAGCGACTCCAGGCCCCACGTCGCCATCCAGAGGAAGCCGACGGCGGCCAGCACCATGCCGGCCGCGGTCACGACGCCGGCCGGGAGCCGGTGGGTCAGATAGCCGCCGATCACCGCACCGATCGGCAGTGCGACCAGGAAGCGCACCAGCACCAGCGCCGCCATCAGCTGCGAGCCGGGGTAGACCGTCGTCCGGGCGAAGAGGGGGATGTCGATGAGGGCCGCGATCAGGGCCGCCCCGATGAAGAAGCTGACCAGCATGGCTCCCCACGCCGGCGTACGACGGAGTGCGCCGGTCGGCACCAGCGGTCGGTCGGTCCGGCGCAGGTGCAGCACGAAGGCGACCGCGGCCAGCGTGGCGCCGAGGAGGTACCAGAGGCCCTGGTCGGAGAAGACCTGCACCTTGGGGTCGGCCGTGGCGAACGCCAGGATCACGCCGGCCAGCGCGAGCGCCAGCAGGATCGCGCCGACCACGTCGGCCTCGCGGACGGTGCGGATCCAGTCGGGGATGTCGAGGAGGGGGCGCCGCGCCGTGCAGCAGCGCACCACCAGCAGCACGAACGCACCGATCGCCGTCAGTCCGAGCGGGGTCAGCCAGCGGCCGTCGGCGGTGATCGGGATGAAGAGCTGGCCGTAGGTCAGGTCGCGCATCAGCTGGCTGGGCTGCACGAAGACGAGCACGCCGGCGACGAGGGTGACGAGGGCGAGCAGGAGTCCCAGCCAGTCGAATCGCTGGTTTCGAGGCTCAGGACCGGGGGGCCTTCGCACCTCGACCACCGGCGGCGCCAGCCGCCTGATGGCGGTGGCGAGGACCAGGCCGACCGCGAGGTTGATCAGGAAGATCGCCCGCCAGTCGGCGACGGCGAGCACCACGGCACCGAAGAGCGGACCGATCACGCTGCCGATCTCCTGCACCGCGGAGACCAGGCCGAGCGGCACACCGCGGCGCTGGACGGGGTAGAGGTCGGCGACCAGGGCCAGGGTGGCGGGGACCAGGCCGCCGCCGCCGACGCCCTGGAGGAAACGGCCGGCGACCATCGTCGGCATGTCGTAGGCCAGAGCCGTGATCAGCGAGCCGAGCGCGAAGACGAGCAGGGCCGCGACCAGCACGGGGACCCGACCGCGGAGGTCGGCGATGCGACCGATCAGCGGCAGCATCGCGACGTACCCGAGCAGGAACCCCGAGACGATCGGCGCGGCCCGCTGCAGCTGTTCGACGGGTACGCCGACGCTGGCCATCATGTCGGGCAGGGCCAGCACCACGACGTACGTATCGGCCGCCGCGAAGGCCACGGCCACCGCGGCCAGGCCGAGCAGCCACCGCGCCGAGCGCGTCACGGCGCTGTGATCTCCTTCTCGGTCCCGTAGTCCTCGAACGTGACGGTGTAGGTCATCGGGTCGGAGTCCTCGTAGAACACCCCGGTGAGCTCGGCGCTGCGCAGCTCGTCGTCGTCGGTGATCGTGTACGTCGCGTCGAACTCGCCGGTGGCGGTCGGGATGACGTTCTTCATCACCTCGCCGGGCACCTTCCCGGTGTACTCGGTCAGGATCTCCTTGTTGTCGGCGCCACCGCGGACGCTCTCGCCCTTCTTGACGTCCGTCGTCGCCGGGAGCAGCGAGGAGAAGCCGGCATCGGTGCTCATCAGCTTGGCCGGGTCCGGGGCCCCGTACTCCGAGGGGTCGATCGGCTGGTAGCCGGTCGTGAGCGGAAGCTGGACGTACACCTTGTCGTCGACCGCCACGACCGGGACCTGGAAGGCCTGGCCCGACAGCACGACGGTGATCGAGCCCTCGAACGCCGGCGCGTGCGTGCCCACGCCCTCGGCCTTCTCGACGCCGGTGACGCCGTCGGGGAGGTCCTGGGTGCTGAGGTCGAGCCTGACGCCGCTGGTCTCGTCAAGCGTGGTCTTGGCAGCGGCGAACACCTCCTCGGGCGTGGCGTCGGCCTTGTCCCCGCCACCACCGCCGTCGGAGCTGCAGGCGGTGAGGGAGAGCACGGTCAGGGCGCCGGCGAGGACGGCACAGGCCGCGCGGTGGCGGCGACGGGTGGCGGTGAGCACCGGGTCAGCCTTCCACACGGACGCGAACCGCCACCGGCCCGGCGCAGGCGACGATCGGCTGGCTGGCGGGGATGCCGGAGCCGTCCCGCTTGCCGGTCGCTGCAGGGAGGTCGATGGGCGAGCCGCTGGCCGCTGCGGCGCGGGCCGGCGCCGTACCGACCCAGGCGAAGACCAGCGTGTCCTCGCCCTTGAGGAAGCGGTGGCAGCGCACGCCGCCCGTGGCTCGACCCTTGGCGGGGTACTCCGAGAAGGGCGCGACCTTGAGCGCGCCCGGCTCGGTGCCGGGGAGGGCCGTGGACGAGCCCGACGAGGTGACCACGACCGAGCCCTCGGGGGCGTCCGGGTCGACGACGCCGAACCAGGCGACCCGCTGTCCCGCGGTCACCCGGACGCCGGCCATGCCCCCGCCGGAGCGGCCCTGCGGGCGTACGCCGTCGGCGCCGAAGTGCAGCAGCTGCGCGTCGGAGGTGACGAAGCAGAGGGTCTCGCGGCCGGTGGTCAGCTCGACCGCCCCGACGACCTCGTCGCCGTCGGCGAGCCGGATGACCTCCCACTCGTCGCGACCGAGGACCTCCGGGTTGACCCGCTTCACGGTGCCCTGGCGGGTGCCGAGCGCGAGGCCGGGGCCGTCGCTGGTGAGGGTGCAGAGGCCCAGAAGCCGCTCGCCAGGCTCGAGCGGCAGGATCTCGGTGACCGGGAGGCCGCCGGCCAGGTGCGGGTCGTTGGCGGTGTCGGGCAGCTGCGGCAGCTCGAGCACCCCGATCTTCACCAGTCGTCCGGTGCTGGTCAGGCCGCCGATCTCACCGCGCGCGGTGGTGCGAGCCACCGACACCACGACGTCGTGGTTGGCCCGGCCACCGCCGCTGCCGGGCTGCTCGGCGTTGGCGCTGCGGGCGAGCAGGCCGGTGGAGGAGAGGTAGACGAAGCACGGGTCGTCGGCGACCTCGAGCTGGACGGCGCTCGCGGTGACCGACGTACCGGAGGACTCGAGCAGCACCGTGCGTCGCGGCGTGCCGTAGGTCTTGGCGACCTCGGCGAGCTCGTCGGAGACGACCTTGCGCAGCAGCTTGTCGTCGCCCAGGATCGCGTCGAGGCCCTCGATGGTCTCGAGGAGCTCGGCCCGCTCCTTGTCCAGCTCGATCCTGGAGAACCGGGTGAGCCGGCGCAGCGGCATGTCGAGGATGTAGTCGGTCTGGATCTCACTGAGGTCGAAGACCGACATCAGCCGCTCCTTGGCGGCGGCGGCGTTGTCGCTGGAGCGGATCAGCTGGATGACCTCGTCGATGTCGAGGATGGCGAGCAGCAGCCCGTCGACGAGGTGCAGCCGGTCGGCCGCCTTCGTGCGGCGGTGGGCCGAGCGGCGGCGCACGACGTCGAACCGGTGCCCGAGGAAGACCTCGAGCATCTCCTTGAGCGCCAGCGTGCGCGGCTGGCCGTCGACCAGGGCGACCGCGTTGATGCCGAAGGAGTCCTCCATCGGCGTGTGCTTGTAGAGCTGCTCGAGCAGCGCCTCGGGCACGAAGCCGTTCTTGACCTCGATCACCAGGCGCAGGCCGTGGCTGCGGTCGGTGAGGTCCTTGATGTCGGAGATGCCCTGGAGCTTCTTGCTCTGCACCAGCAGCTTGATGCGCTCGATGACCTTCTCGGTGCCGACGCCGTACGGCAGCTCGGTCACGACGATGCCCTTGCGGCGGTTGGTGATGCTCTCGACCCGGGCGGTCGCGCGCATCCGGAAGGAGCCGCGGCCGGTCTCGTAGGCGTCCCGGATGCCGTCGAGGCCGACGATCTTGCCGCCGGTCGGCAGGTCCGGACCCGGGATGAAGCGCATCAGGTCGTCGACGCCGGCCTTCGGGTGGGTGATCAGGTGCCGCAGCGCCTGCACGACCTCGACCAGGTTGTGAGGGGCGCAGTTGGTGGCCATGCCGACCGCGATGCCGGTGGTGCCGTTGACGACCAGGTTGGGGATCGCGGCCGGCAGCACGCCCGGCTCGAGCTCGCGGCTGTCGTAGTTGGGCTTGAAGTCGACGGTGTCCTCGTCGATCGACGCGGTCATCGCGACGGCGGCCGGAGCCATCCGGGCCTCGGTGTAGCGCATCGCCGCGGGGGAGTCGTCGGGCGAGCCGAAGTTGCCGTGCCCGTCGATGAACGGCAGCCGCATCGACCAGGGCTGCGCCATCCGCACCATCGCGTCGTAGATCGCGCCGTCGCCGTGCGGGTGCAGCCGACCCATGACCTCACCGACGACGCGGGCGCTCTTCACGTGACCACGGTCGGGCCGCAGGCCCATGTCGTTCATCGTGTAGAGGATCCGCCGTTGCACCGGCTTCAGACCGTCCCGCGCGTCGGGGAGCGCACGCGAGTAGATGACGGAGTAGGCGTACTCGAGGAACGACGTCTCCATCTCGTGCTTGATGTCGGTGTCGAGGATGTGCTCCTCGAAGTCGTCGGGGAGGTCCTGCTTCGTGCTGCGCCGCGCCATGGCGTGATTCTTTCAAGTAGTGCCCGCGGAATCGTCAGGGGCACGCCGGGTTCACCCCGTCGCGCTAGATTCCTCACGTGACTGAGGCCTTCGACGTAGCAGCGCCGGCGCACTGGGAGGCCGACGTCCTGCTCCGGGACGGACGCACGGCGCACATCCGCCCGATCCGGGTCGAGGACCGCGAGGTCTTCGTCGAGTTCTACGCGCGCGTCTCGGACCAGTCGAAGTACTACCGGTTCTTCTCGCCGATGCCGCGCCTGTCCGATCGCGACGTCGACCGGTTCACGAACGTCGACAACGTCAACCGGGTGGCCCTGGTCCTCACCCTGCAGGGACGGATCATCGCGGTCGGCCGCTACGACGTCATCCGGCCCGGGGAGGCGGAGGTCGCCTTCCTGGTCGAGGACCAGCACCAGGGCCGCGGTATCGGCCAGCTCCTGCTGGAGCACCTGTCTCAGGCGGGTCGAGAGCGCGGCGTCGAGCGGTTCGTCGCCGAGGTGCTGCCCGACAACACCCGGATGATCCAGACCTTCCGTGACGCCGGCTACCGCGTCGCCAGCGAGTACGACGAGGGCGTGCTGCAGCTGGAGTTCTCGATCGACCCCACCGACACCGCGATCGGGCTGATGTCGGCACGCGAGCACAAGGCCGAGGCGGCCTCGATCGAGAAGTTCTTCAACCCGCGCTCGGTCGCCGTGATCGGCGCCAGCCGCCGCCAGGAGACCATCGGCCAGGCGCTGGTGCGCAACCTGATCACCGGCGACTTCGCCGGCCGCGTGTATGCCGTCAACCCCACCTCTCACGCCGTGTCCGGGCTCCCGACGTACAAGTCGGTGTCCGAGATCCCCGACGAGGTCGACGTGGCCATCGTCGCGGTGCCGGCCGAGCACGTGCAGGACGTCGTCCTCGACTGTGCCGCGAAGGGCGTGCACGGCCTGATCGTCGTCTCCGCCGGCTTCGCCGAGACCGGTGAGGAGGGCCGGGTCCGCCAGCGCAAGCTCGTCGGGCTGTCCCGCTCGTACGGGCTGCGCCTGATCGGGCCCAACTGCCTCGGCATCATCAACACCGACGCGAAGGTGTCGCTCAACGCCTCGCTGTCGCCGCTGATGCCCTCCCGGGGCCGCGCCGGGTTCTTCTGCCAGTCCGGCGCCCTCGGCACCGCGATCCTCGAGAAGGTCTACAACCGGGGCCTCGGCCTCTCCACCTTCGTGAGCGCGGGCAACCGTGCCGACGTCTCCGGCAACGACCTCCTGCAGTACTGGGAGGAGGACGACTCCACCGAGGTCGTGCTGCTCTACCTCGAGTCGATCGGCAACCCACGCAAGTTCTCCCGCATCGCGCGCCGGGTCTCGCTGCGCAAGCCGATCATCGCCGTCCGCTCCGGGCGCACCACCCAGGGCGTGCCGATGGGCCACGCGGTCCGCAAGATCGCTGCGCCGCCGGCCGCGGTGGACGCGATGTTCCGCCAGGCCGGCGTGATCCAGGTCGACACGCTGGAGGAGATGTTCGACGTCGCCCAGCTGCTGGCTCACCAGCCGCTGCCACGCGGACGCCGGGTCGCGATCGTCGGCAACTCCGACGCCCTCGGGCTGCTGGCCGCCGACGCCGCCGCGGCTGTGGGCCTGGTCGTCAACAAGTCGATCGCGCTCGGCGCCGAGGCCAGCGCCGAGGACTTCGAGGACGCCCTCGACGCCGCGATCGACGACCCTGAGACCGACTCCGTCGTCGCCGTCTACGTGCCGCCCATCAACGTCTCCGGCGAGGACGTCGCCAACGTGCTGGCCGCGGTCGGTGAGCAGTCCGACAAGCCGCTGGTCTCCTCGTTCCTCGGCGCCGAGGGCGTGCCCGAGCTGCTGCGGGTCCCCGACGTCGCCGGCTCGACCGCCGGCCGTGGGTCGGTGCCGTCCTACCCCGGCGTGGAGGCGGCCGTGCGCGCGCTCGCGCACGTCGTCGACTATGCGGTGTGGCTGCGCACCCCCGAAGGCAAGCCGGCCGACCCCGAGATGGTCGACGCGGCGGCCGCGAAGCGGCTGGTCTCGCAGATCCTGACCGAGCACCCCGAGGGGACCGACCTCGACCTCGAGTCGCTGACGGCCCTGCTGGCGGCGTACGACATCGAGCTGTGGCAGACCCGCGAGGTCGCCAGTCGCGACGAGGCGGTGGCCGCGGGGGAGGCGCTCGGGTGGGACGTCGTGCTCAAGGCGACCGCCGAGCACCTGCGGGAGCGACCCGACCAGGCCCACGTGTGGCGCAACATCGACGACGCCGGTGAGATGGCCGATGCCTGGGACACCCTCGGCACGCTCATCGCCGAGCCGGAGCGCGCCGGGTTCGTCGTGCAGAAGAACGCGCGACCGGGCGTGCCGGTGGCCATCCGCAGCATCGAGGACCCGCTCTTCGGCCCGGTCGTCTCCTTCGGCATCGCCGGCCCGCTCACCGAGCTGCTGGCCGACCGCTCCTACCGGATCCCGCCGCTGGGCGCCCGCGACGCGGCGTCGATGGTGCGCGAGATCAAGTCGTCCCCGATGCTCTTCGGCTACCGCGGCAGCGAGGCGGTCGACGTGGCCGACGTCGAACGACTGGTGCAGCGGGTCTCCCAGCTGCAGAACGACCTGCCCCAGGTCAGCGCCCTCGAGCTCTCACTGGTGCTCGCCGGCGCCGACGGCACGACGGTGCTGACGGCCGCCGCACGCGTGGACCCGGTCGTCGACCCGCGTTCGGACTGGTTCGTGCGCCGCCTCTCCCAGCCGGCTGGGGACACCCTGCCGTCCTGAGCTGGACCGCGTGACAGACTGCAGGCATGCGCAGCACCAGAACGACCGAGGGTCGTGATCGCGCCGTCGAGCTCAGGGACGCGATCGACCGCACCGGCTACTACCCCGACGTCGTCGCCGACGGCGTCGCGAGTGCGGTGGCCGGCGAGGACATCGTCGCCTTCTTCGTGCACCACGAGCCGACCTTCGAGCGCGACGAGGTCCGTCGGCACCTGTCGGTGGCGGTGCTGACCCCGAGTCGGCTGATCCTCGCGCACACCGACGAGCACGACGGCGACGACCTGCTGCCCGAGCCCTACACCTCCACCTCGACCGAGGCGATCCGGCTCAGCTCGGTGCGCTCGGTCGTGGTGACCCGGATGGTCGCCAACCCGACCGCCGGCCCGCGCCCGCCGGCCGAGGCCGTGATGACCATCGGCTGGGGCGGGGTGAGCCGCCTCGACCTCGAGCCGGCCGGGTGCAACGACCCGGAGTGCGACGCCGACCACGGCTACACCGGGGTGCTGGCGTCCGACGACTTCTCGCTGCGGGTCTCTGCCGCCGCCGACGGCACCGACGCCGTCGACGGTCTGCTGACCTTCGCCGAGGCGCTCTCCGCGCGCACGCACGCCCACTGATCGCCAGCGGCGTGCAGGCGTTCCTCGAGCCGGCGTACGGCGACCGCTCGCTCGGCGACGTCGTGCCTGCCGTCGCCGCGGCCCTCGGCCTGCCGCTCGGCGAGCCCCCGCGCGGGCTGACCCTGCCCGACGCCCCGGCGTACGTCGTCCTCCTGGTCGACGGGCTCGGCGCCCGGCTGCTCGAGCGCTACGAGCACGCCGCGCCGTACCTCTCCTCGTTGCTGGGCAGCAACCCGCCGGCGACCGCCGGCGTGCCGTCGACGACGGCGACCAGCCTGACGTCGTTCGGGACCGGCCTGCCGCCGGGGTCGCACGGGTTGGTCGGCTTCACCTCGCGGGTGCCCGGCACCGACAAGCTGCTCAATGCACTGATGTGGGACAAGGACGTCGACCCGCTGGAGTGGCAGCCGCACGACACGGCGTTCGCCCGACTGCGCCGGCAGGGAGCCACCGTCACGGTGGTCAACAAGCGGGAGTTCCGCGGTAGCGGACTGACCGTCGCCGCGCACCGGGGCGCCGACTACGTCGGCGCGGACCGGGTCGGTGAGCGGATCGCTGCCGCGCTCGCAGCCTCGGTGGAGCGTGCCGCCCTGACCTACCTCTACGACGGCGACCTCGACTGGACCGGGCACCGCCACGGCGTCGCCTCGAGCCCGTGGCTGCAGCAGCTCGCCATGATCGACGCCGAGGCCGAGCAGCTGCGCGAGGCGCTGCCTGCCCACGTCCGCCTGCTCGTCGTCGCTGACCACGGGATGATCGACTCGCCCTCCGAGAGCCGGGTCGACGTGGACGAGCGGACCGAGCTTCGCGACGGGGTCGCGCTGCTGGGCGGCGAGGCCCGCTTCCGGCACCTCTACTGCCAGCGCGGCGCGGTCGACGACGTCGTTGCGACGTGGCGCGCCGTCCTGGGCGAGCGGGCCACGGTGCTCGCGCGGCAGGACGCGATCTCGCGCGGCTGGTTCGGACCCGTGCAGCCCAGCGTGCTGCCCCGCCTCGGCGACGTCGTCGTCGCCTGCCACGGCGAGACCGCGATCCTCTCGACCCGCGACTTCCCCTACGAGGCCACGCTGGTCGGCCTGCACGGGTCGCTCACCCCGGACGAGATGCTCATCCCGCTGCTGCTCGACTAGGCACGCCTCAGCTCAGGCTCATCACGGGCTCGCCGTTGACGAGGCCGTTGCCGGAGATGCGGCAGGATCCGCTGCGCGGGCTGCCGGCGTTCCAGGCCTGCCGCACGCAGCTGCGGGTGGCCAGCTGCGCCCAGTAGTTCGGGTGGAGTGACTCCTGGATGTAGTACGGGCTGGCGGAGCCGCAGCAGGTGGAGACGGTGCGGATCTGGTTGACCCACTCGGTCTGGTCGACGGCGCCGGGCGACGTCCAGCTCGCGATGCCCTTCTCCTCGTAGAGGCCGACGGTGTTCTCGCACAGGCGGCGACCGTTGAATGCGGCGGACAGGTCGAGCGTGCGGACGTTGGCCAGACCGGAGTCGGCGACGGCGCCCGTGACGGCCCCGTTGATCGTGGGCAGAGCAGTGTCGTTGGCCCAGCTGGCGTCCCTGTTCCAGAAGCCGCAGCCGCCGGTGGACTGGCGCGAGTAGCCGCTCTCGGAGTAGCGGATCCCGTCGCCGCGCGGGATCGGGCTCGGATAGGTCTGCACGAGCAGCGTCCACTGACCGTCGGCGTACCCGGCGCTGCGCATCGCGGTGGCGACGTTTCGGAACGCGCCCGCGATCCTGGCCCGGACACTCGCGACGTTGGCCGCGGTGAAGTTGGCCTTCACCGAGCTGTCGTCGTAGCAGTAGTCCTTCCACCAGGTCGGGGAGCCGAGGAAGTCGACGACGCAGGACTGCACGATGTCGGCGAACTTGAAGTCGTTGCCGCCGATGCTGACCACGACCATGCCGACGTTGTGGCCGCCGGCGAACTGCTGGAGCTGCTTCGCCTGGCCCTGGTGGCCCGCGCCGTCGTCGTAGAAGTCGAGGCCGGGCTTGAAGGTGCTGCCGTTGCTGGTGGCGGTCGTCGCGCCCGAGCACGCCAGGTTGAGGCCGCTGACCCCGCCGCCGACGTACGCCGCGGCCGACCTGCTGCGGTGGCAGCGGGGGATGCTCTCCGCCGTACCGCCCGGGTTGTCGAAGTACGCCGTCGGGCCGAGGGCGTCGGCCCGGGCGGACGACGCGTTGCTGCTCCCGGCCCAGCGACCGGCCTCGCCGCTGATGTAGGAGTCGCCGAGGGTCACCACCCACGGACTGCCGGCGCCGGGTCCGTCGGCGCTCGCCGGCGGGGCGACCGACAGGAGCCCTCCGACTCCGACGGCGAGGCAGGACAGGACCGCGGCTACCCGAGATGTGAGCACGGTCACAGACCTTAGGGGCATCCGGCAGTCAGCGGAAGATCAGTGCAGTTCTGGTAGTAGTACGCCGAGATGCGCTGGGCAGGTCCATGCCGGCCTCCTGCTGGTCCTTCACCGCCGAGCAGAAGGCGTCGTCCGCGTCGGTTCAGCCGAAGGGAAGCGGCTCCGGGGCGAGCGAGACCGCCTTGGCCCGGGCGGCCGTCAGGCGGCGTCGGTGGTGCTGGCGGCAGAGCACCTCGTAGGCGACGTCGGCCGGCGGGAGCGCGGTGTTCTCGACATCGCCGACGACGATCACCTCGCCCTCCACGACCATCGCGCCGTTCTCGGTGCGCGCGTTGTGGGTGGCGCGCTTGCCGCACCAGCACAGCGCCTCGACCTGGAGCACGTTGACCCGGTCGGCCAGCTCGATCAGCCGGGAGCTGCCCTCGAAGAGCTCGGTGCGGAAGTCGGTGAGGATGCCGAAGGCGAAGACGTCGATCTGCAGCTCGTCGACGACCTTGGCCAGCTGGTCGATCTGGGCGCGCGTGTAGAACTGGGCCTCGTCGCAGATCATGTAGTCGACGCGGCCACCCTGGGTGAGGGTGGTGACGACGAAGCGCCAGAAGTCGAACGCCGCGTCGACCTCGAGCGCGTCGTGCGTCAGGCCCAGGCGGCTCGACACGGTCGCTGTGCCGGCCCGGTCGTGGGTCGTGAAGAGTCGACCGACCCGTCCGCGGGCGGCATGGTTGTGATTGGTCTGGAGCGCGAGGGTGCTCTTGCCCGAGTCCATGGTGCCGGTGAAGAAATGCAGTTCAGCCACGGGTCGGGATCCTTTCATGGACCGGCGGTCGGACTGCATCATGGGCGCATGGTCTCCCCGTTGATCTCTGCCGCCGAGCTCCACGAGCGGATCGGGGAGGTGACGGTCCTGGACGTGCGCTACCGGATGGGCGGGCCGGGTGGCCGGGCTGAGTACGAGCGCGGGCACATCCCGCGGGCGTCGTACGTCGACCTCGACGCCGACCTCGCGGCCGCCCCGGGCGAGGGCGGGCGGCATCCGCTCCCGGCGGTCGAGGACTTCGAGGCGGCGATGCGGAAGGCAGGCGTACGCGACGACCGGCCGGTGGTCGTCTACGACGACTGGTCGGGCCTCGCTGCGGGCCGGGCCTGGTGGTTGCTGCGCCACCACGGGCACTCCGACGTACGGGTCCTGGACGGCGTCTGGGCGGCGTGGCTCGCGGCCGGGGGAGCGGTGCACACGGGCACCGTGCTGCCGGGCCGGGGAGACTTCACGGCGCGACCCGGATCGATGCCGGTCGTCGAGGCCGACGACGTCCTCGGCGTACCGGTCCTCGTCGACGCCCGCGCTCCGGAGCGGTTCCGCGGCGAGACCGAGCCGGTCGACCCGGTCGCCGGACACATCCCCGGCGCGATCAACGTGCCGACCACGACCAACCTCGCCGTCGACGGCCGGTTCCGCTCGCCCGCCGAGCTGCGCGCGTTGTACGCCGCGGCCGGCGTGGACGGCGTGGAGGAGGTCGCGGTCTACTGCGGCTCAGGCGTCACCGCGGCGCACGACGTGCTGGCGCTCGAGGTCGCCGGCATCCGCGCGGCGCTCTATCCGGGCAGCTGGTCGGGCTGGATCACCGACCCGGCTCGGCCCGTGGCTTGACCAGGAGCTGGTGGATCGGGCGGATCAGCCACGACGGCACCTGCTGCGGCAGCGAGCAGGCTGCTAGCCGTCCGAGCCGCTCGAGCCGCCGCCGAACATGATCTCGTCCCAGCTCGGGACCGAGGCGCGACCGCGGGTCTTCTTGACCGGCCGTCGGGGCTGGGCCTCGTCGGGCTGGGCCTCCTGGGCCGCTGCGTCGGTGGCCTCCTCGCGGAGCTCGGCCTCCTGCTCCACGACTGCGTCGTCGGTGGGTGCCTCCGTGTCGAGGAAGGCCTCGATCGGCTGCTCCGAGACGAGGTCGATGGCGTCGTCGCCCAGCGGCAGCTCGGCGTCCTCGTAGGTCGCCTCGCTGACCGGGCTGAGCCGGCGTTCGCGGGCGGCCCGGAGATCGTCGGGTCGGGCGGGGGCGGCGTCGGCCGTGGCGATCAGCTCGCCGACCAGCCAGCGGGCGTCCTCGTTGTCGAGCGTCACGTAGTTGCCGGGAGCATCGAAGGTGAGCTCGGCGGTGCCGGAGCGATCGGCCAGCTCGTAGCCCGCGGTCAGGCTCCAGCGACCGTCCTCGCGCCGCCAGGCGTCCCAGGACACCGACTCCGGGTCGACGTTGCGCGAGCGCAGGTGCGCGGCGACGGCGTCGCCGAGGGTGCGTGCACCGCCCGCGGACTGACCGGCCTCGCTGCGGCGTACGGACGACCGCTGCGCCCGGTCGGCGACGTGCTGGCGCTCGGCCAGGACGGGCGCCGCGAAGGCCATGATCTTGTCGACCGAGGTCTGGGCGGCCTGCGCCACCGCCTCGGGCGTCTCGCCGGAGCGGATCCGGGCCTGGATGTCTCGAGGGCGGAGCGTGCTCTCCATCGTCTTCTCCATTCCTCGCTTGGTCGGCGGTGCGGGTGGGGCGCTCGGGAGCACGACCGCCCGCAGGCGATCGTCCAACGCGAGCACGTGCTCGGCACCTTCCTCGTCGACCAGGTGCAGCTGCGTGCCGTCCTCGCTCAGACCGACGAACCGGAGGTAGGCCATGGCAGGTCGGACTCCCGTCCCTGGGTCGGAGCGGTGTGTCTGCTGCTGGATCGGTGCGTTCATCGGTGCGGCGAGCCTACGCCAGCGAGGGACGCCAGACGCGGAGCAATGCCGCGCGCCTCGGCGTCACTCCAGTCACATGGGCAACACCTGTCGTGGGGAACCGGTACGACACGCCGCGGACGCCCCGCGTGGCGTGCCCGTTTCACCGGTCAGCCGGTGAAACGCGCCGCGCCCGACGTACTAACGTCCGGACGTGGCCACCACCGATCCCTCCACCACCCAGATCGTGCTCGACCTGGCGGGCATCTTCGTGTTCGCGATCTCCGGCGCGCTGGTCGGTGTCCGCAAGGGGCTGGACGTGTTCGGCGTCCTCGTCCTGGCCGGTACGACGGGCCTGGGCGGCGGCTTCCTGCGCGACGTGCTCATCGACGCGACGCCGCCGGCTGCGCTCCAGGACTGGCGCTACCTGCTGGTGCCGCTGCTGGCCGGCCTGGTGGCCTTCATCTACCACCCGGCCCTGGGCCGGATGGAGCGCTCGGTCACCGTCCTCGACGCGTTCGGGCTCGGGCTCTTCTGCGTGGCCGGCTCGCTCAAGGCCCTCGACTACGGCCTCGGGGTCGCGCCCGCGGCGCTGATGGGCATGGTCACCGGCATCGGCGGCGGCATGCTGCGCGACCTGCTCGCCGGGCGAGTGCCGGCCGTCTTCCGCGGCGAGCTCTACGCGACCCCGGCGCTGGCCGGATCGGCTGTCGTGGTGGCGCTCGCGCACACCGACCTGAGCTACTGGACGATCGCGCTGATCGGCGGTGGCCTGTGCACCTCGTGGCGGCTGGTGGCGATCTGGCGGCACTGGCAGGCACCGGTGCCGACGGGGCCGGCGAGCGTCTAGGCATCAGGGGTGGTGGTCTCGAGGCTCAGGCCTGGCGGCCTTCGCACCTCAACCACCGGACCGCGGTCACCAACCGGGTCGGGTCAGTCGCCGAGGACCCGGCGCAGGTAGGCGTTCGCGAAGACGCGGTCGGGGTCGAGCCGGTCGCGGACGGCGAGGAACTCCTCGAAGCGGGGGTACGCCGGGGCGAGGTCGGCCGCCGTACGCGTGTGCACCTTGCCCCAGTGCGGACGTCCGTCGTGGGCGCGCATGATCGGCTCGAGGAGCGCGAAGTACTCGAGGTGGTCGGCGTCGCGGTGGGTGTGGAACGCGAGGTACATCGAGTCGCGGCCGGTCGAGGTCGACAGCGGGATGTCGTCGGCCGGGGTCACCCGGATCTCGACCGGGAAGGTGATGTTGAGCGAGGAGGCCTCGATCGCGTCGCGGGCCTCGCGCAGGGCGGCGAGGCCGGCCTCGCGCGGGACGGCGTACTCCATCTCCCGGAAGACCACGGTGCGCGGCGAGACGAAGACCCGGTGGGCGGCGTCGCTGTAGGTGCGCGACGAGAGCATCCGGCTCGACACCTGGTTGAAGCGGCGGATCGACCGGGGAAAGCGGTTGGTGACGTGGTTGAGCGCGCCGAAGAGGGTGTTGGAGAGGAACTCGTCCTCCCACCAGCCGCCCAGGCGTGAGAGCGGCTCGGCCTCGTCGACGCCGATGTCGAGCCGGTCGTTGGTCTTCGTCATCATCCGGTCGGTGTGCGGGAACCAGTAGGTGTCGACGTGGTGGTGCTCCGCCGTGCGCTGGTCGAAGCCGTCCAGCGCCTCGTCCCAGCTCATCGGGGTCTCGGTGGCCTGGAGCACGAACAGCGGCTCGACCCGGAAGGTGATGGTGGTCAGCACCCCGAGCGCGCCGAGGCCGAGCCGGCCGAACTCGAGGATCTCCGGGTTCTCGTCGGCGGTGGCTCGCACGATCGCGCCGGTGCCGGTGACCAGCTCGAGCCCGACGATCTGGGCCGAGAGCGACGCCCAGGTGCCACCGGTGCCGTGGGTGCCCGTCGAGGTCGCGCCGGCGAGGGTCTGCTCGTCGATGTCGCCCATGTTGTGCAAGCTCAGCCCGAGCGCCGCGAGCTGGGCGTTGAGCTCCTTGAGCTGGGTGCCGGCCAGCGCGGTCACCGTCATCGCCGCGCGGTCGACCGAGACGATGCCGCGCAGCCTGGTGGGCCGCAGCATGGTCGCCTCGGGGGCCGAGATAGCGGTGAAGCTGTGGCCGGTGCCGACCATCTTCACCGTCGAGCCGGCCGCGCGGGCCCGCTCGACGGCGGCGACGATCGCCGCTGTGTCGGCGGGATCCTCGATGTGGGTCGGTTGCGTCGACTCCAGACCTGACCAGTTGCGCCACTCGCTCACGAGCGGATCGTAGTCACTCGGTGAGCAGCGCCGTACGCCGGTGCTCGGCGAACTCGGCGCGCAGCTCACGGTCGCGCTCCGGGGTGAGGGCCAGGTAGCGGTCACCGACGCGTTCGAAGACCGGATCGGTGCCGCGCCACTGGAGCCGTTTGAGCGCCGGCTTGTCGACCTTGCGGGTCGCGGTCACGGGGAGGTCGTCGGTCACCCGCAGCAGGGTCGGCGCCCACTTGGTGCCGAGGTCCGACTGCTCGGCCAGGAACCCGGTGAAGGTGGCCAGGTCGAAGTCGACGGGCGATCCGAGCACCTGCAGGGTCGCCATCACGCGATCGCCGGTGCGCGGGTCGGGCACGGCGTACACCGTCGCGACGGCCACCTGCGGATGGCGCGCCAGGATGCGCTCGACCGGCGCCGCGGCGAAGTTCTCGGAGTCGACCCGCAGCCAGTCGGCGGAGCGCCCGGCGAACCAGAACCAGCCGTCCTCGTCGCGGTAGGCGAGGTCGCCGCTCCAGTAGTCCGCGCCGCGGATCTTCTCCGCACTCGCCTCGGGGTTGTTGTAGTAGCCCTCGAACCGGGCGGCCGCCCCGATCGCCACGATCTCGCCGATCGCGTCGTCGGCGTTGAGCATCCGTCCGTCGGCGGAGAAGCGCGCCGGCGGGCACGGACGACCGTCCGGCCCGCGCACCTCGACCGGGGTGGCCTCGGCGGGAAGCCCGAGCGCACCCTCGGGCGTGCCCGGGACCCGCCGGATGGAGCAGGTGCCTTCGGACGAGCCGTAGGACTCCACCAAGGCGCAGCCGTAGCGGCGCTCGAACTCGGCCCGGTCGCGCTCGGAGGCCTCGGTGCCGAAACCCATCCGCAGCCGGTTGTCCGCCTCCTCGGGCCGCTCGGGCTGGGCGAGCACGTAGGACAGGGAGCGGCCGACGTAGTTGAAGTAGGTGGCGCCGAACCGGCGTACGTCGTCGAGGAAGCCGGACGCCGAGAAGCGGCGCCGCAACGCGAAGGTGGCCCCGTGCACGAGGCACGGGCCCCACGACGCCATCAGCGCGTTGCCGTGGAAGAGCGGCATCGCGTTGTAGGCGACGTCCTCCCGCGCCAGCTGGAGCGGGGTGACCTGGCACAGGAGCGCGAATCGGCCGGTCGAGCACACGACCGCCTTGGGCGTGCCCGTCGAGCCGGACGTGAAGAGCAGGAGCAGCAGGTTCGTCGGCTCGAGGGCCTCCGGACTCGCCTTGACGGGTGCCCCCGCGTGCCGCTCGAGCAGGCCGTCGTACGACGCCTCGCCGGCGACCAGCACCTGCCGCGCGCCGTGGTCGATCCCGTCGAGCAGCGGGTGGTGGGCAGGCTCGGTGAGGATCGTGTCGCAGCGGGTCGTGCGGAGGTCGGCGGCGAGCTCGGCACCGCGACGCGTCGGGTTGATCCCGACGACGGTCGCCCCCGAGAGCCCGGCGGCGGCGACCAGGAAGAGGTACTCGGGGGTGTTGTCCATCAGCACGCCGACGTGCCAGGGACGGCCGTCCGTGGGTCGCAGGTCCCGCAGTGCGGCCGCGCGCACGGCCGCCGCCGCCACCAGCTCGCGCCACGACCAGCGGTCGTCCTCGAAGAGCAGCGCGGGCGCGTCGTCCTCGGCACGGGCGAGCAGGAGACCGGCGAGCGTCGGGATCACCCGGCGGAGGCTACCTCGGTCTCGGGCTTCGTCACGGCCGGTTGACGGCGGGGGAGCGCCTGGGCGGCGAGTGCGGCGACCAGTCCGGCGCCGACAGAGACGAGGTACGCCGGCGACGCGCCCTGGTGGTCGACGACCAGGCCGCTGAGGGTCGCGCCCGGCGCCACGCCCGCGACCAGACCGGTCTGCATGATCGCCATGCCCTCCGTGAGTCGGCCGGGCGGCACGACGGCCTCGGTCAGCGACATCGTGGCGATCATCGTGGGGGCGATCGCGAAGCCGGCGACGAACAGCACCAGGCCCATCAGCGGGAGCGAGCCGATGAAGGTGAGCGGCACCATCGCGCAGGCCATCGCGAGCGAGCCCCAGCGCACCCGGAAGGACGGTCCGTGGCGCCACTGCACGGCGCCGGTGATGACGCCGGCGGACAGGCTGCCGGCGGCCCACAGGGCGAGCAGCGCGCCCGACACCGCCTTGTGGCCGCGCTCCTCGGCGAACGCCACCGTCGTCACCTCGGCCGCGCCGAAGAGCACGCCCAGGGCGGCGCAGACGATCGCGAGCGGGACGACCGCCCGCCACGGCATCGGCGTCCGCGGGGCGGACGCGGTGCTCCGGGGGTGCGGGGGCGGCGCGGTCGAGCGCTGGGCGGCGTACGCGAGGGTGCCGAAGACGCAGGCGACCACGGCGACGGCGATGCCGGCGACGGGGTGCCAGGCGGTCGCGAGCAGGGCGACCAGGATCGGGCCGATGATGAACGACGGCCTCGTCGAGCACAGCCTCCAGCGCGAACGCCGTCTGGACGTCGGCCGGCCGGTCGAGCACGTGCGACCACCGGGCCCGGACCGACGAGCCGACCTGGGGCAGGAAGGCACCGCCGACGGCGGCGAGGACGTAGGTCCACACGATCGGCCAGTCCTCCTGGACCGACACGACCAGCAGCGAGATCGCGACGCCGAAGCCGATGCTCGCGACGGCGAGCACCCGGCCCTGGCCGAGCTGGTCGAGCAGCCGGCCCTGGAGGATGGCGAACCCCGCGTTGGCGACCATGTACGCCGCCGAGATCGCGCCGGCCACGCCGTACGAGCCCGTGGCGGCCGAGACGAGCAGCACGATGCCGAGGCCGATCATCGAGATCGGCAGGCGGGCGACCAGGCCGGTCATCGAGAAGCGCAGGGTGCCGGGCTGGACCAGGATCCGGCGGTAGGACGTGAACATCACCACCGAAGGTATCGGTGGCCGTCGGTCGCCGACGAATCATTGTGGTGCCCTTCCTAGGATGGCTGGCATGAGCCTCGACACCAGCCCGTACGACGCCGTCCTGCTGGTGTCGTTCGGTGGCCCGGAGAAGCCCGAGGACGTCGTGCCCTTCCTCGAGAACGTCACCCGGGGCCGGGGCATCCCGCGCGAGCGGCTGGAGGAGGTCGGCCAGCACTACTACGGCTTCGGCGGCCGCTCGCCGATCAACGACCAGAACCGCGAGTTCCTCGCCGCGATGCGCGAGGACCTCGCCGGCGCCGGGATCGACCTGCCCGTCTACTGGGGCAACCGCAACTGGGACCCCTACCTGACCGACACGGTGCGGCAGATGGCGGCCGACGGCATCACCCGGGTGGCCTGCTTCGTGACCAGCGCCTACTCGTCGTACTCCTCGTGCCGGCAGTACCGCGAGAACCTCTTCGACGCGGTCGAACCCGTCGAGGGTGCGCCGGTGCTCGACAAGCTGCGCCTCTACTTCAACCACCCCGGCTTCGTGGAGCCGGCCGTCGACGCGACGCTGGCCGCGCTGGCCGAGCTGCCCGAGGACGTGCGCGACGAGGCGCACCTGGCCTTCGTCACCCACTCGATCCCCGACACCATGAACGCCGGCAGCGGCCCGCAGGGCGGCGCGTACGTCGAGCAGCACCGCAGCGTGATGATCGAGGTCGTCGAGCGGGTGCGGCAGCAGACCGGCCGGCGGCACCCGCACGAGCTGGTCTTCTGCTCGCGCTCCGGCGCTCCGCACATCCCGTGGCTGGAGCCCGACGTCAACGACCACCTCGAGCTGCTGCACGAGCAGGGTGCCCCCGCCGTGGTGATGGTGCCGATCGGGTTCGTCTCCGACCACATGGAGGTCGTCTACGACCTCGACACCGAGGCGTTGGCGACCGCCGAGAAGCTCGGCCTGCCCGCCAGTCGCGCGGCCACGGCAGGGATCGACCCGCGCTTCGTCGCCGCCGTGCGCGACCTGCTGCTCGAGCGGGCCGCCGTCGAGCGCGGCGAGGACGTCGTCCGCGCAGCGGTCGGCGAGTGGCCCGCCTGCTGGGACCGCTGCGCGGTCGGCTGCTGCCCCAACCCGCGCGCCGAGCGGCCGGCGCTCTCCCAGGTCGAGGCATGACCGCGACCAACCGCGAGCTGGCCGACCTGGCGCTGTCGGCCGCCCGCGCCGCTGCCGAGCTGGTGCGGGAGCGGGCTCGCGGCGAGGTCACGGTGGCGGCGACGAAGTCCAGCGACGTCGACGTGGTCACCGAGGCGGACCGAGCCAGCGAGGCGCTGATCCGGGCCCACCTCCGAGCGGCCCGTCCCGACGACGCGCTTCCTGGGTGAGGAGAGCCCCGTGACGAGGGTGCCGACGTCGCCAGCACCACCGGGGTGCGCTGGATCGTCGACCCGATCGACGGGACCGTGAACTTCCTCTACGGCATCCCGCAGTACGCCGTCTCGATCGCCGCCGAGCGTGACGGCGAGGTGGTGGCCGGGGTCGTCCTCGACGTCCAGGGCCGCACGGAGTACGTCGGCCGGCTCGGCGACGGTGCGGAGCCGGACACGGCGACCCGCGACGGCGTCCCCATCTCGGTGCGGGGTCCGGCGCCGATGGAGCTGCGCCTGATCGGCACCGGCTTCTCCTACGACCGGCGGGTGCGGGTGCTCCAGGCGGAGGCAGTGACCCGGCTGCTGCCGCTGGTGCGCGACGTACGCCGTCTCGGGTCCTGCGCGCTCGACCTGTGCTTCGTGGCCGAGGGACGGCTCGACGGCTACGTCGAGGAGGGCGTCAACCTCTGGGACCATGCCGCGGCGGGCCTGATCGCCCGGATCGCGGGAGCCCGCACGACTCTCATCGACGGCATCGGGGGCATGGACCTGATGGTCTGTGGACCGGCGCACGGCTTCGACGAGCTCCTGGCCGTGGTCCGCAGCGTCGGCTTCTCACCCGATTCGGGGGAATAGCGCCCGATCACCTGATGTTCACGCTCGGCGACGGCAAACAGGCGTGCGTTGTGGATCGTTCATGATGCATGATCTGGCCGCCGAGCAGGCGACGAAGAGACGAGAAGGCACGAGGCGCACCGCCCAGGCGCCTCGCAGAGTGGAGTGACGAATGGCGACTGACTACGACGCACCGCGCAAGACCGAAGAGGACCAGTCCGAAGAGAGCATCGAAGAGCTCAAGGCACGGCGCCACGACAAGAACTCCGGCAAGGTCGACGAGGACGAGACGGAGGCTGCCGAGTCATTCGAGCTGCCTGGCGCCGACCTCTCGAACGAGGAGCTGGCGATCGAGGTGAAGCCGAAGCAGGAGGACGAGTTCACCTGCATGAGCTGCTTCCTGCTGCACCACCGCAGCCAGCTGGCCGATGCGAAGAAGATGATCTGCAAGGACTGCTCCTGAGAGAGCCCGCACGACGTAGAGAGGCCGCAACCCCGTGGGGTTGCGGCCTTCGTGTCTTCGAGCCCTACTTGCCGTCCGACTCCAGCTGCCCGGGCAGGTGTCCGGTCGAGCGGACGTAGTAGGTCGTCGCCCGTCGCTGTGCGAGCATCCGCGCCAGCCCGACGGCCATGCCGCTCACGACGGCCCACGCGACCGCCTCCCAGATCTCCACGTCGGGGTCCGCAGGGTTCTCCGGCGGGTTCTTGCCGGTCGCCACCGTCCACGTCTTGTCGATCGCCTTCTTCGCGATCGCCGCCGCCATCAGGGCGGATGCCACCGAGAACGCCGTCCACACCTTCGATCCACCATCAGCCATGGCGGAACAGTACCCACTGGGGTCAGTCGTGAACCGACTGCGTCAGCGCCGCGAGCGCGCCCGCGAGCTCATCGGGGCGTCGCGTCGAGACCAGCCAGTACGGCGCAGGGTCGGCCGGGTCGGTGATCTCGACCTGGACCGCGCGCTTGAGGTAGGGCCGCAGCAGCAGGTAGGCCCGGGCATCGGCGTCGCGGCCGGCGATCCGCCGGGTCTCGCCGGCGTCCAGAGGCGTCACCGCGCCGACGTACGCCGCCTCGATCTGGGCCCGGCCGGCGCGGAAGGTCGTCGCGTCGACGGTGATCCGCGCGGCGCCGTACGCCCAGAATCCGCAGGAGAGCAGCGCCATCGCGATGGCCGTGATGATCCAAGCGGCGACGGGTGGCAGGGCCACGACGACCGCGAGCCACAAGGTGGCGACGAGCATGGTGCCCTGCACCCACCAGCGCAGCGGTACGCCGAGGCGCTCGCTGTAGGCGGGGCTCAGGCTCACAGGCGGAATCCTGTCATTGGGCGCCGGCCGGTCGGCCGGTAGGGTCCGGCGACGTGACAGAGCCCTCCTCCACGGCACCCCTCGAGGTGCAGGTCCAGCGCCTGGACACCGACCTCCCGCTGCCGTCGTACGCCCACCCCGGCGACGCGGGGGCCGACCTGGTGACCACGGTCGACGTGACGCTGGCGCCGGGAGAGCGCGCGATGGTGCCGACCGGTGTCGCGATCGCGCTGCCCGACGGGTTCGTCGCGCTGGTCCACCCGCGCTCCGGCCTGGCCGCCCGGCACGGTCTGTCGATCGTGAACACCCCGGGCACGGTCGACGCCGGCTACCGCGGCGAGATCAAGGTGATGCTGATCAACCACGACCCGCGCGAGCCGATCGAGCTGCGCCGGGGCGACCGGATCGCCCAGCTGGTCATCCAGCGGTTCGAGCGCGCCGAGTTCATCGACGTCGAGGCACTCCCTGAGTCAGCGCGGGGCTCCGGGGGTTACGGTTCTACCGGAGGCTTCGGACGCCCCTGACCCGGCGCGCCCCGCCTAACGCGATCATCGAGAGTGAGTTGCTGTGAAGTTCCGTCGCAAGTCCACCGAGCCCGTCGACGGGACGTCCGTCGAGGACGGGCTCCCGGACGACGAGTCGACCGCACCCGAGGTCGAGGTCTCCGGTCCCTGGGACGTCGACGACGCCCCAGGGGGTCTCGACGGCGACGTCGAGCGGATCGACCTCGGCGCGCTGCTGCTGACCAATGTCGAGGGCCTCGAGATCCGGCTGCAGGTGGACGAGGAGACCGAGCAGGTCCAGTCCGTGATGCTCGCCGGCGCCGAGGGGGCGGTCGAGCTGCGGGCCTTCGCCGCGCCGCGCAACGGCGACCTGTGGGACGAGATCCGGCCGAAGATCGCCGCCGACTACGCCCAGCGCGGCGGTACGGCGTCCGAGCGCGAGGGCCGCTACGGTCCTGAGCTGCTCTGCCAGCTGACCGTGCGCACCGAGGACGGCAAGACCGCCAACCAGCCCTCCCGCGTCGTGGGCATCAACGGCCCGCGCTGGCTGCTGCGCGCCACGTTCCTGGGCCGCGCGGCCGTCGAGCCCGACGACGTCGGCCCGTGGGACGAGGCCGTCACCACTGCCGTCGTACGCCGGGGCGCGGGTGCCATGCCCGTGGGGGCCGAGCTCCCGCTGACCCTGCCCTCGGCCGACCAGCTGGTCCGGCAGGAGCCGTAGCCCATGGGGGAGAAGACCAGGCTTCGGCGCACGATCAGCCGTTGGGCCAACTCGACCGACCAGGACGAGCGGGACCTGCGGCGTACGCATGCCGAGGATGGCTTCGAGAAGATCGGCGCGGCCCCCGACCGTGAGCGGGTGCGGCTGCGCGGCACCCTGCGGACCGTGACCCTGCGCCCGCGCGGTGGGGTCCCGGCGCTGGAGGCCGAGCTCTCCGACGGCACCGGCTCGATCACGATCGTGTGGCTGGGCCGTCGCCGGATCACCGGCATCGCGCCCGGCCGCTCGCTGTCGGTGGAGGGCCGGATCGGCATGCACGACGGTGAGCGGATCCTCTACAACCCCCGCTACGAGCTGATCCCGTGACCGAGCACCCGGTCGCTGCCGCCCCCGTGGACGCGGACACCGTCGAGGCGGTGGTCCGGGCCCAGATGTCGAAGGCCCTGGGCGGACGCCGAGGGATGATCGAGGCCGCCGTCCCGACCATCGTGTTCACGGTGCTGTGGCTCACGACTCGAGAGCTCTCGCTCGCGCTGGCCGTCAGCCTGGCGGCCGCCGGCGTGCTGCTCGTCGCCCGGCTGGTGCAGCGCTCGACGGTCCAGTTCTGCCTGAACGCGATCTTCGGGATCGGGATCGGCTGGCTCTTCGTCACGATCTCGGCGGGCCGCGGCGGCAGCGCGGACGACCAGGCCCTGGCGTACTTCCTGCCCGGCATCATCTACAACGCCGGCTACTCGGTCGTGCTCGCGTTCACCTGCCTGATCGGCTGGCCGCTGGTCGGCTTCATGGTCGGCAGCGTCACCGGCGACGCGACCGCCTGGCACGCCGACAAGCAGGTGGTTCGGCTGTGCACCCTGCTCACGTGGCTGCTCACCCTGCCGTGCCTCCTGCGCGTGGTCGTGCAGGCTCCGATCTGGTTCGCGGGCAAGTCGGGTGCGATGGACCCCGGCAACGCCGTCGCCGCGCTCGGCATCCTCAAGATCGCGATGGGCTGGCCGCTGCAGCTGGCCGTGCTCGCGGCGATGGTGTGGGTGCTCTCCCGCAACCGCACGCCGGTGGAGTCGGCGCCCGCAACGGGTTGAGTCGGGAGTTTTGACCAGTCGAGTCGGTAGTTCTGATCGTCAGAACTCCGGACTCAACCGGCCAGAACTCCGGACTCAACCGCCGTGGGCGGACGGGGCCAGCATCCGCTCGAGGTTCTCCTCGACGTCGGCCGGCACCACGAAGAGCAGCTCGTCGCCGGCCTCGACCGGTTGCTCGTCGTTGGGCACGTAGACCTGGCCGTCGCGCAGGATCGTCACCAGCGCGCAGTTCTCCGGGAAGGGGATCAGCCCGGCGGGCTTCCCGACGTACGGCGAGTCGGCGGGCAGGGTCATCTCGACCAGGTTGGCGTTGCCCTGGCGGAAGGTGAAGAGGCGCACCAGGTCGCCGACCGTGACGGCCTCCTCGACCAGGGCCGACATGATCCGCGGCGTCGAGACGTTGACGTCGACGCCCCACGCCTCGGTGAACAGCCACTCGTTGTTGGGGTGGTTGACCCGCCCGACCGTGCGCGGCACCCCGAACTCGGTCTTCGCCAGCAGTGACGTCACGAGGTTGACCTTGTCGTCGCCGGTCGCGGCGATGACCACGTCGCAGCGGTCCAGCCTGGCCTCCTCGAGCGAGGAGAGCTCGCAGGAGTCGGCGAGCAGCCACTCGGCGTCCGGGACGCGTTCGGGCTTGATCGAGTCGGGGTTCTTGTCGATCAGCAGGACCTGGTGGCCGTTGTGGATCAGCTCGCGGGCGATGGAGCGCCCGACAGCACCGGCCCCGGCGATGGCGACTCGCATGACGTCCTCAGCTCTCGTCCGGGCCGGCTTCGATGACCTGGTAGGCCCCGGCGGCGTGCTCCTCGCGCATGGCGACGTGAAGGATGTCGCCCTCCTGGATCACGCTGTCGCGACTCGGCAGCATGCCTTCGCCGAGACGGTCGATCCAGGCGATCCGGCTCTTCGACTGGAGCTGGAAGTCGACGGTGCGGTGGCCGATCCACGACTCGGGCGCCGGGATCTGGTCGACCCGGATGGTGCCCGAGGGGTCGCGGAAGTCCGGTTCGGCTCCGGCCGGCAGGATCCGGCGCAGCACCTGGTCGGCGGTCCACTTGACCGTCGCCACCGTGGTGATGCCCAGACGCTGGTAGACCTCGGCGCGGCCCGGGTCGTAGATCCGGGCGACGACCTGCTGGATCCCGAAGGTCTCACGGGCCACCCGCGCGGCGATGATGTTGGAGTTGTCGCCGCTCGACACCGCGGCGAAGGCATCGGCGCGACGGATGCCGGCCTTCTCCAGGACCTCCTGGTCGAAACCCTGACCGGTGATCTTGTCGCCGTTGAACCCTGGACCGAGGCGCCGGAACGCATCGGGCTCGGCGTCGATGATCGACACGGTGTGGTTGCGGTCCTCGAGGCTGCGCGCCAGCGTGGAGCCGACCCGCCCGCAACCCATGATCACGACATGCACGGGGCAGACGCTACTAGGTCTCCGACTACTTCGGCGCGGATGCACCGCGCGTCACACCGTGGGTCTAGCCTTTCCCGACGTGAGTATCGGCGACGTGTCGAAGCGGGTGCTGCTCGGACGCAAGCTTCGCAGCTCGCAGCTGGGCGAGACCCTGCTGCCCAAGCGCATCGCCCTGCCTGTTTTCGCGAGCGATGCGCTGTCGTCCGTGGCCTACGCCCCGGACGAGATCCTCATCATGCTGTCGCTCGCCGGCGCGTCGGCGTACGTCTGGTCCTGGAAGATCGGCATCGCGGTCGCGTGCGTCATGGCCGCGGTGGTCGCGTCCTACCGCCAGACCGTGCATGCCTACCCGAGCGGCGGTGGCGACTACGAGGTCGCGACCGTCAACCTCGGGAAGAACGCCGGAGTCACGGTCGCCAGCGCGCTTCTCGTCGACTACGTGCTCACGGTCGCGGTGTCGATCTCGTCGGGCGCCCAGTACGCCGCCGGCGCGATCCACTCCCTCTACGGCCACGAAGCGACCGTCGCGACCTTGTTCGTGGTGCTGCTGGCCGCGATAAACCTGCGCGGGATTCGCGAGTCCGGGACGTTCTTCGCGGTGCCGACGTACCTGTTCATGGTCGCGATCCTCGGGATGTGCGCCTACGGGCTGATCGAGTTCGCCTCGGGCGACCTGCCGATGGCCGAGAGCGCGTCGTTCGGGATCGAGCCGGCGCCGGGGTACGACGACTCGATGACGGCGTTCGCGTTGATCTTCCTGCTGGCGCGGGCCTTCTCGTCCGGCTGTGCAGCGCTCACCGGCGTCGAGGCGATCTCGAACGGCGTGCCGGCCTTCCGCAGGCCGAAGAGCCGCAACGCCGCGACCACGCTGCTGTTCCTCGGTCTGATCGCGATCACGATGATGCTGAGCATCATCGTGCTGGCCAATCAGATGGGCATCCAGATGGTCGACCCGACCGAGCTCGACCGGCTCACCGGGATACCTGCGGGGTACGACCAGCACCCCCTGATCGCGCAGATGGCGGACGCGATCTTCCACGACTTCCGAGCGGCGTTCTATTTCGTGCTCACGGTCACCGGCATCATCCTGGTGCTTGCCGCGAACACCGCGTTCAACGGCTTCCCGGTGCTCGGCTCGATCCTGGCCAAGGACGGTTTCGCGCCGCGGGCACTCGGCTCCCGTGGCGACCGGCTCGCGTACAGCAACGGCATCCTCTTCCTCGCGATCATGGCGATCGTGCTGATCCAGGCCTTCGACGCCGAGCCGACGCGCCTGATCCAGCTCTACATCGTCGGCGTCTTCGTCTCCTTCAACCTCAGCCAGCTGGGCATGATCCGGCACTGGACCCGCCACCTGAAGACCGAGCGGGACGCCGGCGAGCGTCGTCGGATGGTCCGCTCCCGGGTCATCAACACGATCGGCCTGTCGTTCACCGCCGTCGTGCTGGTGATCGTGCTGATCACGAAGTTCTTCGCCGGCGCCTGGATCACGATCCTCGCGATGATCGTGTTCTTCCTGATCATGAACGGCATCCACCGCCACTACGACAACGTCAACGACGAGCTCGCGGCGGACGAGGACGACAAGATCATGCCGACCCGGGTGCACGCGATCGTCCTCGTCTCCAAGTTGCACAAGCCGACCCTGCGTGCGCTCGCCTTCGCGAAGGCGACCAGGCCCAACGTGCTCGAGGGCGTCTACGTCTCGGTCGACGCCCACGCGACCAACCGCCTGCTCGAGGAGTGGGACGATCGCAACATCGACGTGCCGCTCAAGGTGCTGCACTCGCCGTACCGCGAGCTGATCCGGCCGATCATCGAGTACGTGACGGAGATCCGGAAGGCCAACCCGCGCGGTGTGGTCTCCGTCTTCATCCCTGAGTACGTGGTCGGCCGCTGGTGGGAGCAGCTGCTCCACAACCAGACCGCGCTGCGGCTCAAGGGCCGGCTGCTCTTCGCGCCGGGCGTCATGGTGACCTCGGTGCCCTACCAGCTGCGCTCCTCGGAAGCGGCCCGCGAGCGCGAGGAGCGCGAGGGCACCTGGGTGCGTCCCTCCGAGCTCCGGATGGGCAACGTGCCGTCCCGCTCCGACAACGACCGACAGATCCCGCAATGAGCCGGTCCCAGCGGCGCGGGCACCCCGGTCGTCGGCCGCGGGCCAAGCAGGCGCGCGGCGCCTCGCGGGTCGGCGAGCGGTTCGAGGCGGTCGTCGGGCCGGTCGCGCACGGCGGGCACTGCGTCGTACGACTGCCGGTGGGCTCGGCCGGGTCCGTGGTCGAGCCTGTCGAGACCCGGGTCGTCTTCGTCCGGCACGCGATCCCCGGCGAACGGGTCGTGCTGGAGATCACCGAGGGCAACGAGGGGGACCGCTTCTGGCGCGGCGACGCCGTCGAGGTGCTCGAGCCGTCACCGGAGCGGGTCAGCCCCCCCTGCCCGTACGCCGGCCCGGGACTCTGCGGCGGCTGCGACTTCCAGCACGTGACGCTGCCGGCCCAGCGGGCGCTCAAGACGGCCGTCGTACGCGAGCAGCTGTCCCGCCTGGCCGGCCTGACCTGGGACGGCGAGGTCGAGGCGGTCCCCGGCGACGACGACGGGCTGCGCTGGCGCACCCGGCAGCAGTACGTCCACACGCCCGCCGGTCGAGGCCTGCGCAAGCACCGCTCCCGTGAGGTCCTCGTGGTCGATGACTGCCTCATCGCGCAGACCGACGCGCGCGAGCCCGCTCCCGGCCTCGTCGTCGAGACCGTCGCCCCGCACGACTTCCAGGTCGCGGCCGACGGCTTCTGGCAGGTCCACCCCGGCGCGCCGCGGCTGCTCGTCGACACCGTGCTCGGGATGCTCGCGCCCCAGCCGGGGGAGAAGGCGCTCGACCTGTACGCCGGCGTCGGGCTCTTCAGCCGCTTCCTGCTCGACGCCGTGGGGGAGCGCGGGCGGGTGGTCGCGATCGAGGGCGATCGGACCGCCTCCGACCTGTCGGTGCGCAACTGCCCGGGGCTCAAGGCGCAGGCCGGTTCGGTGGAGGACGTGCTGGCCACCGACTTCGACGAGCCCTTCGACCTGGTCGTGCTCGACCCGCCTCGTGAGGGGGCACGTCGAGTCGTCGTCGAGCAGGTCGCCGACCGTGCTCCGCGGGCGATCGCGTACGTCGCCTGCGACCCGGCGGCCCTGGCTCGGGACCTGGCGACCTTCGCCTCCCTCGGCTACGAGCTGCGGGAGCTCCGCGGCTTCGACCTCTTCCCGATGACGCACCACGTCGAATGCGTCGCGCTGTTGGAGAAAACCGGGCCTGACCTGCGGTGACGCGATCGCGACAGCGCGGTTCGCCTCCGCCGACCCGGCTGGCGGGCCACTGATGGCTCGCTTTGGGCCCGCTTTGCGGATGGAGCGCCCAATTCTGCGTTGGGGCGACACGGCTCTCAAGGCGTAGCGAGGCGTGAGTACCCGCAGAATCGCCTGTAGCTGGCGCGGAGCGCGCGGGTGGGCTTCCAGAGGGCCAATCGTGATCCCGCGGGGCACCAACGCTTCCTTCAGAGGCGGCTGGCCAGCTGTGCCTGCAGCCGGGCCTACTTGGCAGGTCCGGGTCCGTGGTCCGCCCCGGAACCTGGAGCAAGGCGCTCGGTAGCCGCCTTGGCGGCCTCGGCGTCGTACACCTCGTCGAGGTCATTTGTCGCCTGGGCGACCTTGCGCCGGCGCAGCAGTGCCACAGCTCGGTCCGGGAGTGCGATGGGCCGGATCGCGGCGTCGGTCTTGCCGTAGTCGACCTGCTTGCCCGTGGAGGTGACCTGGCCGTTGACCATCAGCCAGGGCATCCAGCCCTCGTCGTCGCGTCGCGCGTGGGTGAAGGGCTTGCCTTGGTCCACTTGGCTGGCGGATGCTGTCAAGCAATGGGACGCAACGAAGCTGACGAGTCACCGGAAGCACCCCGGTGGGACCGGGCCGGTCGAGCTCGGCCATTGCGGTGCCTACTGGGCTTTCACAGTTGGGCGTCGCAGCACATGCCGGACGGTGGGCGGTACGAAGAATGTGTGCGCTGCCAGAAGCAGTCTGGTCCGTCCGAGCCACGACGCGGCAGATAGACGCACCGACGAGCGCGGATCGAGTGGCGTCGGACACGACTTCTGTCACTAGGCCTAGTGACGGCAGCCTCGTCCAGAGATCACTAGGTTGGGTGAGGTCGGCGGAAGCCGAGAACGCGATCGTTGATCGCCGTAGGCCGCATTCCTTCGGCATGACTTGCATCCTTCCAACTAGAGAGGATGCGGCATCAAATCTGGGGCGCTTCACTCCCCTCCAGTCGACTCGCCGCTCGACCCGCGCGGGCGGTCAGATCATCCGGTCGAGGAGGATCAGGTCGCCGAAGTCGGCGCGGGCACGGCTAACGAGGTCCGGGTCGATCTCCGGGTTTGCGAACCATGCCTCGGGTTCGGGTGTGGAGACCAGGTGGCGACCGGGTGCCACCTCTTCGATCCGCCAACTGCTGAGGTCGGTTGCCCGCGCTAGGTGGGAGTTGGTGAGGATCTGGATCGGGTTCGCGTCGGGGACGTAGGCGGTGTCGAGGTGTTGTCGTTCCCGGAACTGATCCGCCACTGCGGTGCTGTTAGGTCGGCGCGGCTGCTTCGGTGGCATCCGGTTGACGACGCCCTCGATATCCCCGGCGAACACCCAGCCTTGACGAATCAGGGCGTAGTCGATCACGTCGGCCCTGGCGCGCACCTGTTCTCCAAGTTCCGCGACGATGTCCTGCCAGCTGCGCGAGGTGGACCTGATCTCCAGGATCAACCGTCCAGCGAACTCGAAGTTGACGCGGCGGCCTTCGTCCACGCCCAGGTAGGTGCCGACATCAGCCATCGCGCGGGCGCTTCCGAGAGCTGTCGTGAGCAGCCTGGCAGCGGACGCTGGCTCGACCCTCATAGAAATGACAGGCGTTTTGAGGTAGGTAGAGCCGTTGGTCAGGTGGGTCCAGTCGACGGCCCAGTCGACGAGTTCGGCTGCGAGCGCGGGGTCGGTCGCCCAGGCACCCCGAGACTGCGGGCGGTCACGCCCGGGTCGCAACGTCCACCCGCGCAGGCTCAGGACTGCGGTGAAGCAGGTCAGTGGGCCGTCTTCTGTCGGGCGGATCCGCGCCAGTCGCATCTCTGGAAGCTCGCTACGGATCGGGCCGATGGTGCAGTCGATCCCGACGTCGTCCAGACGCTGGGCGAGTAGGGCCACCCAGCCCTCCATGAGTCGACGGTCGTAGCAGGTCAGACTGACCACCGGACCGCGAGGTGTAGCGACTGGTTCGTGGCCGTACCCGCAATCGATACTGTCCCAGCGAGCCTTGGCCTCCACGTTGACGCTCGCCACAAGTTCTGTGACCGTCCGCAACACGGCGAGGTCATCGGAACCACGGCCCGCAGAAGGCACGATTCCCAGAAGTACTGACTCTCCCTCGCTTCGGTTCCACTCACGCCTGATCGCATCAAGCCGGGTGTGAACCACTGAACCTCCTGAGGGTCTGCTTTACGACCGGGTGACAGATTAATCTGTCACCCGGTCCTGCAGCAGACCGAGCGTCCCGCGTCGGCGTCAGGCGAGTTTCGGTCAAGCCGCGGTCAGGCCCGCCTGCGCGCCCGGCTGTTTCCGCTTCGCCTGTCATGTGGGCGGGACGTACTGGAGGGTGTCCAGAGTCCGGTCCAGGTTCTCTACCGTGGCCGGGAGCGGGTTCCCGCGCACCCCGCGGGTGAGGATGAGCAGTCGGTCGCCGTCCTCGAGGAGCCAGACGTCGACCCTGGTGACGGGTGCGCCCGCTCCGAGCCAGGACGCCATCAGGCCGCTCGACACGAGCCCCCTGGGGCAGTCGAGGTCGACAGGTACCGACAGTTGCAGGTACGTGCCGGTCAAGCCCAGCTTCGTGGCAGGACGAGCAGCCCGGGTCACCGTGGCCTCTGAGCCCGAGAGCTGGCTGATCGCCCCCGACATGGAGGTCGCGTGCTGAGCCGGGCGGCACTGGGGGAGCGGGGTGTCCCCGTACTTCCCGAAGCCCCAGCTGACAGTGCCCTTGGCGTCGTAGGTGACGGCTCCTCTTTCCCAGGTTTCCCAGGGTTGGCCCACGAGCTCCACCGTGGCATCGCGCCGACCGTCGTCATCCATGCTGTCGAGGTTGTAGGTGCCGGGGTCGCGGGTTCGGGCGCCCTCGCCGAGGAAGGCCGGCCCACTCCGGGGTGACTGGGTGACGGTGGGCCCCCCGGCCGGAGGCACGTCGGTTCGGGTGTCGCCGTCACCGGGCGCCAGGAGCACGATGCCGATGGCGGCGCACGCAGCGAGGGCCGCGACCGGCACCAGCTGGCGGCGGCGGCGGACGGCCCGGCCGCGGTTCAGGAGCAGGTCCGGGTCGGGAGCGACGACGGCCGCCTCGGCGCGCTCCCTGAACTCGGTGAACTTCTGCTCAGACATGATCGCTCCCCTCGATGTCGGACATGGCGAGTGCGAGTGCTTCGCGTCCACGGCTCAGGCGTGACTTCACGGTGCCTTCGGAGATCCGCAGCGTTCGGGCGACCTCGGCGACGTCTAGGTCCGCCAGGTAGTGCAGGGCCACGGCCTCGCGCTGGCCGGCGGGTAGCCCCCGGAGCGCTTCGATGACGTCCAGCCGGTCCTCCAGGGCCGGTAGGTCTGTCGGTCGTGCCGCCACCCGGTCCCGGATCCGGGAGAAGTTGCGTCGCTTGCGCCAGCGGCTGCGGTGGATGTTGACGGCCACCGTGCGCAGCCAGGCCTCGGGGTTGTCCAGCTTGGTGAACCGCCTGCCTGCGGCGGCCGCACGGACGAACGCCTCCTGGACCAGGTCCTCGGCCTCCGCCGCATCACCAGTGACGGCGTACAGCTGGACTACCAGGCGTGGATAGGACACGACGAAGACCTCCCGGAAGATCTCGCAGCACTGGACCTGCGCCGCAGCCCGGGACGACTCGTGCCCCACAGCCAGTGTCTCCGCCTCCATGTCCGCCTCCTGCTCGATCCGACGAAGTAACGACTCCCCAGGCGCCGAGCGGGTTCCATCATCCGCGCATATTCCCGACTTTGCCGGGCGCGCCGCGGGAGCGCGGGTGCCGGGGAACCGGGTCCGACCCGGTCACGACCCCGCCGTCCAGCCATAGCCACCGCGTTTCACCCGTTCGGGTGCAGTTCTCGGCACGCACATCGGGCACTGGAAGGAGCACGGGCTGACCGATCGTCCGGCGCACCCAGGCACCGCACCCACAACAGTCGAGGAGAAGCAATGACATCGACTTCGGATACCAAGGAACAAGTGCAGCAGACCGCGAGCACCGCTGCGGACGAGGGCAAGCACGTCGCTGCGGTCGTCGGCCAGGAGGCGCAGAACGTTGCTGGTCAGGCCAAGGACCAGGTCCGCGAGCTCCTGGACGAGACCCTCGGGCAGGTCAACGACCAGTCCCGTACCCAGCTCGACCGACTGGTCGGCACCCTGAAGAGCGTGAGCACCGATCTCGAGTCGATGGCCTCGTCCGCCGACTCCGGGCTCGCAACACAGCTGACCCAGCAGGTCGCCGAGCGCGCCCGCGGCCTCAGCACTCATCTCGACGGGCGCGAGCCGTCCGACGTCCTCGACGACGTGCGCCAGTTCGCGCGCCGCCGACCCGCACTGTTCCTCCTCGGAGCACTCAGTGCGGGCGTCGTCGTCGGTCGCCTCGCACGGGGGACGAAGCAGGCTCACAGCCAGGACACCTCGTCCTCGACGACGACCGGCACCCCGGACGCCGTGGGCACTCCCACGCTCACGAGCCACACCACGTCCAGCACCCTGACGAACGGAGCGTCGGCTGCGCCGTCGTACGGTCAGCCGGCCATCGCCGTGCCCAGCCCGCCGGTCGCCCCGACGTACCCCGACACCGGTGGCGTCGGCACCGTGCCCGCCTCGCCTCTCGCAGATGACCCGGGCGAAGAGCACGGTTCCGGCGCGGGTCCGCAAGGGGTCCTCCCGTGAGCGTCACCCCGTCGCAGACGCCTGTTCCCGGTCAGCCGGCTGACCCGCGCAGTCTCGGTGAGATCGTCAGCGACGTCACTCAGGACCTCACGACGCTCATCCGCCAGGAGATCGACCTGGCCAAGACCGAGCTGAAGGAGGAGGGGACGAAGGCCGCCAAGGGCGCCGGGATGCTCGGTGGTGCTGGTCTCGCCGGGTACTTCACCGTCCTGTTCTTGTCGGTGACCCTGATGTTCGTGCTCGACGAGTTCCTCGACCTGTGGATCGCGGCACTCATCGTCACCGCCGTGTGGGCCATGGCGACCGCGATCCTCGCCGTCATCGGCAAGAACAAGCTCGAAGCCAGCAAGCCGCAGCTACCCCAGACGCAGGAAACCTTGAAGGAGGACGTCCGATGGGCCAAAGCACAGAAGAACTGAGTACCCAGATCGCCGGCACCAGGGAGTCCCTGGCCACCGACCTCGACGCGCTGCAGGACCGAGTCAGCCCGAGCGCCATCGTCGAGCGACGCAAGGAAGCCGCGCGTAGCAAGGTCCGCTCCGTCAAGAACAAGGTCATGGGCAGCGGACACAGCGTCGCCAGCGGTGCCGGCTCGACCGGCAGCAGCGCCGTGGCCGGTGTGAAGGGCGGTGTCGGCGACGCGAAGGACGCCACCAGCGACGCCATCGAGGGGAGCCCCCTCGCTGCAGGCCTCATCGCCTTCGGCGCCGGCCTCGTCATCGCGGCCCTCATCCCGGCCACCGACGCCGAACAGCGCGCCTCGCAGCGCGTTGTCGAGGCAGCCCAGCCGTTGGTTGACGAGGCGAAGTCTGTCGGGCAGGACGTCGGGGCCAACCTGAAGGACTCCGCAGCCGGAGCAGCCCAGCAGGTCAAGGAGACTGCCCAGGACTCCGTGCAGCGCGTCCAGGACGAAGGAAGAACGTCCGCCGAGTCCGTGAAGGCCGAGGCACCCGGACAGAGCTGACCAGCACAGATGCCGAGGGCCCGGAAGCGTGCGTGTGCGCTTCCGGGCCCTCGTGCGAGTCAGCGCAACGGTTGGCCTCCGAACGGCGCTTGGCGCCGATCATGCGTCTCAAACGACGCCGCCGCGTCGGGTCCCGGCCGCGGATGTGGACGGGATGCAGCGGATCCACTCGTCGGCGTGCCAGGCGATGAGTCCGCGGCGCTCGAACTCGTCGAGCCAGCCCCGCATCGGCCAGGATCCCCAACGACGCGCATAGATCTTCGCGTTTCGGAGGATGTCGTCGAGGTGCTCGACGGGAGGTCGCGAGACCGGGTGGTGCTGGTGGTAGGCGCGAGCGTCGCCCGTCCACCCGAGGTCGAGTCCCGCAGCGCGCACGACCTGGCCGAAGTCGGTGTCCTCGCCGCCGTAGCCGACGTACTCCTCGCAGAACCCCCCGGAGCGGGCCCAGGCCGATCTGGAGAGTGCGAACGACAGCGACCAGAAGAGCTCGGGTCGCGCACCCTGTCGGACCTCGCCCCGGCGCAGCCGTGGGCGTGCCGGGTGCGGGTCGTGGAGGTCGTCGAGCTCGGCCAGGGGATACCCACCTTCTGGTGGCGGCGGGAGATAGGTGACAGGGCCCTGCCAGACGGTGCCGGGGGCCCGCGCCACCACGCGCTGGTAGTCCGCGACCAGGTCCGGGGAGGCCAGGCAGTCGACGTCCAAGGCGATCACGGCGTCGCAGCCCGCGGCGAACGCGGCGTCGATGCCCCGGTTGCGAGCCGCTGCCAAGGGCAGTCCGGCCGGGTCCGTGTCGATCGGCAGGACCCGCGGCTGCAAAGTGCCCTGAGCGGAGAGATGGGCGAGATCTGGATCGTCGATCGCGACGACGACGTAGATGTCCGGGTGCCGCGTCGACGCGGCGAGGGAGCGGTGCTGCAGCCGCAGGTGCTGGAGCCGCCCGTGCGCCATCGTCACGACGCCGACCCCGCTCAAGACGCGACCAGATGTGCGAAGCGTTCGGCGGCGAGGCCGTCGCACCACGACGACCAGCGGGCACCGTCGAGACGTCCTGCGGACTGTAGCCGGCCCGACCAGCCATGATCCGGGAACCGGTCCTCGACCAGGACCGGCAATCCTCCCGCGACCAGGGCGGCGGCGCTCGTTCGTTGCTCGTCATGGGGACGGTCCTGAGGGATCACGATGGCGGGCACCCGCGCGGAGGCGACCTCCGCCAGGCTGTTCTGGCCCGCGGTCGTCACCACGACGTCCGCGTCCTCCAGCGCCGCTCGCGGGTCCGCGGACCAACTCCCGTGGCCGCCGAGCACGCTCCACTCCCATCCAGGCGACTGTAGCTGCGCCTGCTCGACCTGGGCCGCGCTCAGGACGTCGCCTCCGACGCCCGTCATGAGAAGCGCACGCGGTGGACCGGGCCTCCGGGTGCCCGGGGCGCGGACGGGATAGCGCGACACCGCGCCGAGCGGGTGCACGCGCTCGCGAAGGGGAGCCGGCAGGTCGGGGAGCATGTCGTGGGCCGCCGGCGGCCACATCCCGACCAGGTGGGTTGAGATGTCGAAGCCGAGGAGGTGAGCGGCGTCAGTCCGCCGACCGGGGAGAACGACCGTGACGACGGGGACACCGTGCAGCCGGGCCAGCACCGCGACCTCGACCGATACGTCGCAGACCATCAGCCGAGGACGGTGCGCGGCTATCCAGGCCGAGATCTGTGCCGTCCTCGTCCTGAGGCCGGGGTCGGCGGTCGGGGCCCAGTGGAGCCGGTCGTGGGCCGTCGGGTCGGAGGCTGAGGGCGACAGGTCGTCCCGCTCGAGCTCGACCCATTGCCCGCTCCACCCCTCCGGCGGGGTGAGCGAGGACAGGCCGACGACCGGCTCACCGAGCTGGCCGGCCAACGCCAGCGCACGGTGAGAGTGGCCGCGTCCCTGGTGGTGGACGTAGTAGCCGATCACGCGGCGGACCTCTGATCCAGGAGGGCGGCGTACCGGTTCTCGTATCCGTCGACCATACGGTCGGCGCTGAAGTTGCGAGCGACGTGCCAGCGCACCCGGCGGCGGTCGCAGCGCATCGCCCGAGCGATGGCGGCTGCGAGGTCGGATGGATCGTCACCCGCCGCGAGGGCTCCGGTGCCATCCTCGACGATCTCGGGGAGGGCGCCGCGTGACAGGGCGGCCACGGGTGTGCCGCAGGCCATGGCCTCGATGGCCACCAGCCCGAAAGGCTCCTCCCAGGCCGGCGTGACCACCGCGACGGCGGACCGGGCGACGAGCGCGGCCAGGCTCGCGTGGTCGAGGTGCCCGACGTACGTGACCTCGCCCCCGAGCCGCGGAGCGATCTCGCGGTCGAAGTACGCCGCGTCCGGAGCAGGGCCGGCCAGGACGAGGGCTATCCCCGCCAGCCGTGCGGCGTCGATCGCCAGGTGGGGTGCCTTCTCGGCGACGAGGCGACCGGTCCACACCGCCGACGTACCACCGGGGCCAGGCTCCCAGCGATCGAGCGCCACACCGTTGTGCACGACAGCGGCGTCGACGACGTGCCGCCACCCTTCCGCGGTGGCCCTGCTCACCGCCGTGCAGGCGACTTGGCCGGTGGCGGCGCTCATGGCGGATTCCAGCCACGGCGTCGGGGGCGTGTGCAGGGTCGTCAGCAGGGGCACGTCGAGCATCCCCGACATCGCGACCGGCAGGTGATGGAGGCTGTTGTTGTGCACGATGTCGAACCGCTCGGAACCGGTGCGCGCGAGTTCGAGCATGAGGGAGAGGTAGGCGTGGTGGTCGTCCATCCACGCCTCGGCCGGTGCGTGCACGTCTGACAGTGCGGCAGCGCTGTAGCGGACGCGGCGCACCTCCAACTCGGTGACCGGCAACGCGGAGTCGGACCCCGCAGCGGCGAACAAGGTGACTTCGTGACCCCGACTCACCAACTGTGCCGCCAGCTGGTGCGTGAGCGATTCGAGGCCGCCCGCGAACGGTTGGCTCACGGGGTAACGGCTCGACGCGATCAGGCAGATGCGCAGCGCACTCATCGGGCCACCGATGCGTACAAGCGATCGTGCGCAGCCGCGATCTCCCGGCGCTGGAGGCGTCGCTGCTCGACGCCCGCCGCCCTGCCGGACCGACCGCGGTCCCGGTACGCCGCGGTGACGGCCGCCTCGAGACTCGCGGGGTCGAAGAGGTCGTCGTCATGCACATAGCCCAAGACCGGGCCCTGCTCGGAGTAGAAGCCGCACGTGGGGGCCACCACCGTCGTGCCGAGATCGCGGCACGCCTCCAACCAGCCGGAATGGGTCCCGAAGCGATACGGAAGGACCGACACCTCGAGCGAGGCCAGATACGACCAAAGTGCGTCATCAGACAGGAAGTCGTGCACCCGGAGGTCCAGGTCGCCGACCGCAGCACCACGGCGGAGGTAGGTGGCGAGCTCGTCGTCGCGACGGGGGCCGTCCGCGTCCATCACGTCGTGGTGGGCGTTGACCTGCAGGACGGCGTTGGGCAACCCTGCCACCGTCTCGACCAGGGTAGGCAGGATGCGCAGCGGCGCCATGCTCGGGCGCAGGCTCTTGACGTGGAGCCCCACGCGGAACTCGCCGCGGGCCGATCGCTCCCGTCGTAGCCGCTCCATCGCCGGCAACTCGACCACGTGCGGGTGCGGGATGACGGTCGCCTCCCTGCCCCATCGTCGACGGATCTCCGCGGCTGCGCCGTCGGTCAGCGTCACCACAGCGTCCGCACTCGGCACGAGCACGTCGAGCTGGGCGTCGTGAGTCTCGCGCGAGACGTGGTGCGGGTTGCGCAGGTCGTGCACCGTGAAGACGAACGGCTTGGCGCGCCGACGCAGGGTGTCTATCAGCTCGGTGAGCTGGGCCGGGTCACAGGCATCGAAACCGAAGTGGAGATGGAACACGTCGAAGTCAGCAGTGGCTGCCCACTCCGGGCGCAACATCACCGGCGGCCACCAGGTCGCGCCTGCCGGGACGGCGGGCTGGGCCGGGTCAGGATCGGGCAACCGCACCGGACCGCCCCCGGACTCGGGGCTCAGGTGGCGGACATAGACGTGGCCGGACGGGACCGACGCGACGCGCAATGGTGAAGCGCACCGGTCGAAGAGACCGTGGGCCACGCTCGACGCGTGGGTAGTCATCACCGCGGGGGTACCCGTTGTGGAGGGGATGACCTCCACCCCGACGGGTGGATCGTGCACACGAACGGACGGGATGGGACGGCTTCGGGAACAGCATCCTTCCAGCGAGGACGAATCCTCACAGGTCAGGTCGAGGTGTCAACCAAGGTCTGGGGGGAGAGCTGCACCCGGTGAGGGTCGAGGCGGTCACGACTTGGGCCGGTCCCGGCGACGTAGGCGCTCTTCAAGAGCCTTGACCCGTTCCTCGAGGGCGAGGACGTGCGCGATGCCTACGAGATTCAACCCCTCACCTAGCAGCTCACGCACCCGGTCGAGCCGGTCGATGTCGTCGAGGCTGTAGAGCCGCGATCCGCCCGGTGTGCGGTCCGGGTCGACCAAGCCGCGGCGCTCGTACACGCGCAGGTTCTGGATCTCCATCGACACCATCTCGGCTGCCACTGAGATGGCGAAGACGCCTTGAGATCTGTTGCGATTCTCGTCTTGACTCCGGGGCACCCTCTGAGTATATAAAACCTATACCCACTGATACAGGTCCAAGGGCCTCGGGTCCTTGGCCTTCTGAACAGGAGGACATGTGATGTTGATCCGTACGACCGACCCGTTCCGTGACCTCGACCGCCTGGCCCAGCAGGTCCTCGGCACCACGAACCGGCCCGCCGTGATGGCGATGGACGCGTGGCGCGAGGGCGACAGGTTCGTCATCGAGTTCGACCTGCCGGGCGTGGCCCGCGACAGCATCGACCTCGACGTCGAGCGCAATGTCCTCACCGTTCGTGCCGAGCGGGTGGCCCGCAACGGCGACTGGGAGGCACTCGCCTCCGAGCGCCCGCGTGGCGTGTTCAGCCGCCAGCTGGTGCTCGGCGACAACCTCGACCTGGACCGCATCGAGGCCGGCTACTCCGACGGCGTCCTGCGCCTGGTCGTCCCGGTCGCGGAGAGGGCGAAGCCCCGCAAGATCGAGGTCACGCACGACTCCGGTGACCGCGGCGACAGCCCGGCCGCCATCAACGCCTGACCGCCACCGCCCACCAACGGGGGTGGGGGCGAAGGACGTAGCGACGAAGCCCCGGGACGACCGCCCTTACGCAGCGCGCGGGGTCCCGGGGCCTCGCGCATTTCCATGCGTTCGCACCACCCTGCCCGGTCCTGCGTTCCGCCACGGGACTGTCGCCCGGCGCGCTCTCCCTCGATACCTCCGAGGGAGACCTTCGAACTACATGACTGACCTTTGGGGTGAGCAACTCCTGCTCTCGGCTACGTATTGTCAGTGTCAGAGGCCAAGCTTTCTTACCCGCATGTCAGGGACTCTCTGGTTCGGTCGTGACTCGTAGGTGGTGTTCACGTGGACTTCTTCTCATCACTCTCCCTCCGCTCGCCGAACGCTCATTGCGTTGCGGCGGGCGAGCTCGACGCTTTCGCCGCTGTCGACCTGCGACACCGGATGGACAACGTGGTCGACCGTGGCTGCATCCACTTCACCCTCGACCTGTCGGAGGTCACGTTCGTCGATGCCGGCGGCCTAGGCACGCTCGTATGGCTGAGCAATACGGTCGCCCCATACGGAGGAACTGTCGCAGTCGTGGCCGCTAGCCCGCGGTTCCAGCAGGTCGCTGCGCTCGTGGGGCTCGGAGAGGCGTTCGGTATCGACTTGCTTCCGGATCCCGCGTCGCCGCCGGTCCGCGTGGTGCCTATCGATCGGAGAACAAGTCGGGCAGGTCGTCGGTTGGCCTTGGTCCCGCCGCCCGTCGACCGAGGAGTCGGCGGGGAAACGGTTCGCCTGGCAGGGCAGCTGAGGGCGGACCAATGACGACCGTGCGGTACGAGGCCAGCGTGCACCGGCTCCGAGTGGAAGGAGAGTGTCGCCGAAGCGACCTTTCGACAGTCCGCAAAGCATTCGAGACCTTCAGTGAGATGGCTGACGGCCACCTCATCGTCGACCTCACGGCTGTCACGGGCATCGACCAGAGCGTGGCCGACGAGCTCGTTGGCGCCGGCCGCCGGTCACGCCGAGACGGTGGGACCGTGGCTTTCGTCCGCAAGCACGGCACGCCGGTCGACGAGGCCCTGACCTCAGCCGAGCACGCAGCCCGCACTGAGGATCAGCGGCGGGCACGGGATGACGGGCCACGGTCGAGACGATGAGCAGTGCCATCCATGGCACCCTCGGAATCTGTTGGGCATCAATGTGTCCGATGCGTCGCTTCAGCGCGTCGGAGGTGCGGGAGTAATCATGGCTACGTCGGGTCCGGCGGCGGATGCGGTGTGCGTGGAGGCCGTCTCGTCGCCGGAGATCTTGTCCTTCACGCTCTCCTGAACCGCCGTCGCAGCATGGGCTGCTTTCTCTCCGACAGCGCTAGCTGCCTGGGACGCCTTCTCGGCAGCGACGTCCTGGGCCTGGGACGCCCTGCGCTGGACTCGCGGATCCCGCCAGACCTGCTGGGCCTTACCGGCGATCTGGTCGTACCGGCCCCGGCCGGCGCGCGCTCCGAGCACGTACCCAACTCCGAATGCGGCCAAGATGGGCAGCTTCGACATCGTTCCTCCTACGACGCGGAAAGGTCTGATTCCGTCTGCGTGCCCACCCTCTAACTCACGAAAACCACCCTTCGGGGTGGAGGGTCGACCCGTTGCGACCCGAGGTCACGGAAGTGTCGGCGCACCTCGCCGCAGCGCTCGTAGCCGACGAGCTCGACGAGCAGGCTGCGGTCGACGCCCGCGTCATCCTGGGGGTGTCCCAGATCCGGGATGCGCGAGCGGGACGTTTTGGTGGCAACCTCGGCGGCGCTGCAACGACAACCGCCCGGCCGCGAAGGACATCACCCGGGTTCGTATGTAACGCCACGGCTTCGCCGCGACATGACCCATTGATGGCGGTCTCGGCTATCCGTCCCACACGACTCCAGGATCGCCAGTATCCAGTCAGGCGTGTCCGTGACCTATGGTGGTCGTAGGGCGACGCCCGACGTCACGCGAAAGGGATTATGACATCGCTGTCTGATCGACGGCCGCGGACGCACAGGTGGGTCCGGTGACGTCACAGCGCCCGGTCCGGATCGCGATCGTCGACGACTACGACGTGGTGGTTCAGGGGCTGGCACGGATGTTCGAGCCGATGCGTGATCGGATCGAGGTGGTCGAGGTGTCCACCAATCAGCCCGGGGTGGAGTGCGTGGACATCGCACTCATCGACTCGTTCGCCCAGACCAGGGACGTGAACGAGGTGCTGGCCGAAGCCAACGCGGCGCGGTACGTGTTCTACAGCTGGAGTCTGGAGCCTGAGCTCATCGAGACGTGGGCACGTTTCGGGGTCGTGGGCTTCCTGGACAAGAGGCTGACGGCGGACGAGCTCGCCGACGCGCTCGAGCGGATCCATCAGGGGGAGAGCGGCGTGGTGAGCGCCGACTATCCGCCCTCGGCCGACGTCGACCTGGGTGACTGGCCCGGCCGCGAGCAGGGGCTGAGCGCCCGTGAGGCGGAAGTGATCGCGCTGATCACCCAGGGTCTGGCGAATGACGAGATCGCCGCCCGTATCTACATGAGCGTCAACACAGTCAAGACCCATATCCGCACGGCGTACCGGAAGATGGGCGTGGACAGTCGCACGCGCGCGGTTCTCTGGGGCGTCGACCACGGGTTCCGCCCGGACAGCATCGCTGCCAAGGCGCCCAGTAACCCGCGCTGAGTCTTGTCTGTGGGCCGTGCGGCTCCCCCCGGGAGCGCCGGACGAGGGCTGTGGGTCGCGTGAGCGTTGTAGTGAGGTCAGCAACCCGGGAGTTCGGCGGACCTTCGCGGGTATCGGTTGCGCTCGCTCACGCTGCCGTCGGCTCGGCGAATCACGTGCTCGATACCCCGCATACGAGCCTCGATCCGGCCGACCTCCACGGCTGAGTCTCGGCTCGGGTACTCCCCGGGTAGCGGACTGCGTCCCTCGATCGAGTTTCGCCACATCCCATCCACACAGCACGTCTCGATGGGCTCACCCATTGTTTCCATCCCCTCCGTTGAAGCGTCCCCGTCTGAGAACGCTCTTCCCCTAGTTCGCCCGTACCCGTTTCGCTCACGAGCCGACGCCATCCGGCGAATTCTCGCCAGAAACACCCGTACGGGTGGCTGACCTGGTTCGCGCACTGCCTGGGCAGGTCGTGCGTGACCCGAAGCGGTGAGGTCGGAGGGAACCGCTTGCTGCGGGATGCGTAGTGCCTGTTGGATGGCGGGAAGGACGAGACCGCTGGAGTTCGTGTGAGCAAGGACGAAGGGTCTGTCATCCCGACACCGCTGGCCGAGGACGTCGCCGGCGACGATGCGGTGGGCGTCGGCGCTTCGAGCCTCTTCGGCGGGGTCGGAGACGGCAGCGGGAGTCGCGTCGACCTGGCACATCAGCTCGCGATCACGCCCGGCAACACCGAGGCACTGAACCAACTCTCCGCGCTGGCGGCCCGGCTGCTGCACACCGCTTCATCGCACGTCTCGCTCATCTCGAACGCCCAGACCGTCGTGGGCGGGGTCGGGTCGTCCGGCCCGGCGGTCGGGCTCGACTCGTCGCTCGAGGACTCTGTGTGCGCGGTGACGGTCAGTGCTGGAGCTCCGTTGATGGTCGAGGACGCGACGACCGACCCTCGCGTTCGAGACCTGGATTCCGTGCAGGCGGGCGTCGTCGGGTCGTACCTCGGTGTTCCGCTGATCATGCGCGGACAACCGGTCGGTGCGTTGTGCGTGTACGACCCGGCACCGCGGCGGTGGAGCGACGAGGACGTCGTGCTCCTCGAGCAGCTCGCCGCGCCGGTGCTCGCAGAGCTCCAGCTCGCGGTCCTGGCCGCCGAGCACGAGGACGAACGGCTGTTGTGGCAGCTTGCGGTCGACGCGGCCGAGGTCGGGGCGTTCGACTGGAACCTGCAGACCGATGAACTGCGTTGGGACGAACGACTGTTGCGCTTGTTCGGGCTGGACCGGGAGACATTCGGTGGCACCATCGACGCCTTCAACGCTGCGGTTCACCCTGACGACCGCGACCGGGTCACCGAAGCGCTCCGGGTCGCCATCGCGACCTGCGGCCCGTACGCGGCGGAGTACCGCATCCACCTACCCGACGGTGTGGTCCGTTGGGTCGCTGCTCGCGGACGCGGCCTAGCGGGACCGGACGGTCCCTCCCATCCAGCGGTGCGGGTGCTGGGTGCCGCGTTCGACACCACCGCGGTCCAAGACGGTGAAGCTCGCGTCGCACGGGTTCTCGAGACGATGCCGACAGCCTTCTTCCACCTCGACCACGAGTGGCGTTTCACCTACCTCAACACCGAAGGTCGACGACTGCTCGGAGGCATCGGGACCGAGATCGTCGGCGCCATCATCTGGGACCTGTTCCCCGACACCGTCGGCAGCAACTTCGAGGTCCAGTACCGTCGCGCCGTCGAGACCGGCGAGCCCGTCGAGTTCGAGGCGTACTACCCGCCGCCACTGGACGACTGGTACGAGATCCGGGCGTGGCCGTCTCCGGACGGATTGTCGGTGTACTTCTTCAAGATCAGCGCCCGCGTGAACGCACAGCGCGCGGCGGTGGATGCGACCGAACGGACCGCGGTCCTCTCGAGCATCACCGAGATGCTGACCGGCACCCTCGACATCGAGGAGGCCGTCACAAACCTGGCGCGCGCGGTCGTCGGTCCGCTCGCGGACTGGAGCGTCGTCACGCTCGTCGACCACCCCGCAATGAGCTCCGACAGCCAGACCTACTCAGCCGGCTCCATGCGTGCCTGGAGGCGTGGGTTGCGCGACGTGGCCGGCTGGCACATCGACCCAGCGGTGCGAGGGCAGGTGGACCGCTACCTCGAGGTCCGCATCCCGGCACTGAGCGAGGGTGCCTTCCTGGCACGAGCACTGCGGCAGAACCGACCCGTCGTGATCGCCGCTCCGGCAGCCGAGGCCATCGCGGGCGTCCTGGAACCGGGCGAGGCTCAGGAACTTTGCCGGGCGCTGGCGCCGGCGTCGGCAGTGGTGGTGCCACTGCAAGGCCGTGGCCGCACGGTCGGGTTGCTGACGGTGTTCCGAGGGGAGGGCCGCGACGGGTTCAGTGCGGAAGACGTCTCCGACCTGGTCGACGCCGCCGGACGTGCCGGGCTCGCCCTCGACAATGCCCGGCTGTACGCCGAGCAGCGCGAGCTGGCCGAAGCGCTGCAGCGCAGCCTGATGACCGCCCCGCCCGAGCCGGAGAACCTTCACATCGTCGTCAGGTACGAGCCCGCTGCCGAGACCGCGCAGGTCGGCGGTGACTGGTACGACGCGTTCCTCCAACCCGACGGGGCGACCAGCATCGTCATCGGCGACGTCGTCGGTCACGACACTGCCGCTGCGGCCGCGATGGGGCAGGTCCGGGGACTGCTGCGAGGCATTGCTGTCTCGTCCGGGGAAGGGCCCGCCGATGTCCTGCGGCGCGTTGACGAAGCCATGCAGACCCTGCAGATCGAGACGACCGCGACCGCCATCGTCGCGCGCTTGGAGCAGACTCCCGAGGAACGCTCGACCGGCCGCGCCCGGCTGCGCTGGTCGAACGCTGGCCATCCGCCGCCACTGGTGGCCGGTCCGGGCGAAGAGCCCGAGACTTCCGAGACGACCGCCGCACCTCATGTCCAGGTGCCGACAGTGGCGGCGCTGTGGTCGGAGCGGTCCGACCTGCTCCTCGGGTTGGAGCCATCCTTCGAACGCACCGAGACCGTCACGGCATTGACCCGCGGGTCGACGGTGCTGCTCTACACCGACGGTCTGGTGGAACGTCGCGGTCAAGGGCTCGACGTCGGCGTCGAGAAGCTGCGTGGCGTTCTCGCCGAGCTCGTCGACAGCGGCCTCTCACTGGAGGAGATGTGCGACGAGCTCATCCGACGGATGTTGCCTGAACGGCCGGAGGACGACGTGGCACTCGTAGCCCTCCGGCTACAAACACGTTTGAGTCGGTCGACGCAGCCGTCATCGGCGTCGCCGATGCGGGTGCGAGCTAGGCGCGGTCGAGCTCGAACCACACGGACTTCCCGGTCGGTACACGACGGTTGATGCCCCACCGGGATGCGAGGCTCTCGACCAGGAACAACCCGCGCCCGTGCTCAGCGAGCCCGTTGTCCTGCCGCTGCACACTGGGCGTGCCCTCGGCGTCATCAGTGACACTGACGCGCATTCGGTCGGGGTCGACGTCAACGTCGATGACCGGCTGACCGTCGCCGTAGGAAAGGGCGTTGGTGACGATCTCACTCACAAGCAGGAGAGCGGTCTCGGTCGTCTGCTGGGGCATGTGAGCATCGGCACAGATCGCGGCAACGAACCTCCGGGCGGCTTGTGCAGACAGTGCGACGGCATCCAACGTCTGGCTCCGGGAGATGTGGGGCCAGTGCGCGGTCACCCTCTCACCTCCCGGCAGGTCTGCTTCGTTGCGGGGTCCATGCCCGCTCGGCTGTCTGATGGGTGATGGGTACCCGTCTTCGGGTGCCGAGTAACCGTCGCGCCTGGTCGGGTCGACGACCAGCCGCCCCCAACGTGCTGGCGTTGCGTCACGCGTGCGCCCGTCGTTGTGTGCGACGTGTCACGAGGGCTCTGCCTCGCATCTGACTGATGATGCGGTCCAGAAGACGGGAGACATGCTCGTCATTGTCGTCGTCCTCGTCACGGCCTCCGCGAACGGCGGCGTCTGCGTTCATTGCCGCCTGCAGCTCCGCTGCGGCCACCGGAGCCAGGCACGCGACCTGCTCGAGGTCCTCTGTCTTCGCCTCGCGGAGCATCCGGTTCGTGTCGGACTGGCGCTGCTCGGTGGCGCTCACACGCGTGGGTGTGGCGGTGAAGTTCATGACGTGGACATCCCCCTGACGTGACCCGCGTAAACGAAGACCAGGACTGCTGCACGATCAGGTGCCTTCATCGTCCCTTCATGTTGCACCTTCTACGGTGCCTCTCATGAACGATCTACTGGCCGTCGAGGCGACTGGAGTGAGCAAGAGCTTCGGGTCCGTACGCGCCGTCGACGACATCACCATCCGCGTTGCCGAAGGCGAGGTCTACGGGGTGCTGGGTCCCAACGGGGCCGGTAAGACCACGTTCTTGCGGATGCTGTTCGGGTTGATCCGGCCCGACTCCGGCACCATCAAGGTGTTGGGCAGGACCTGGGGCGCCGACGGTGTCTGTGTGCTCGACGGGGTCGGTGGGTTCATCGAGAGCCCGCGGTTCTACCCGTACCTGACGGGTCGACAGAACCTCGAGGGTCTGGCGCTCCTCGACGGCGGCACTCGCACCGGCCTGCTCGAGGAGCTCCTCGATCTGGTCGAGATGACCGACCGCGCCGACCAGAAGGTCGGCGGCTACTCCTACGGGATGCGCCAGCGTCTCGGTGTTGCGGCGAGCCTGCTGCGTGAGCCCCGGCTGTTGGTCCTCGACGAGCCCGCCAACGGTCTGGACCCTGCGGGCATCCGGGACATGCGGGCCCTGGTCAAACGACTGGCGAGCAGCGGGCTCACGGTGCTGCTCAGCTCCCACGACATGGACGAGGTCGAGGAGATCTGTGACAACGTCACGATCATGAAGCGCGGGACCGTTGCGTTCCACGGCACGATCGCGAAGCTGCGCACCATGGCCCCGGATCCCGGCCATCTGCTCGACACGGCCGACGACACTCGCGCACTCGCCCTGGCCGAGCAGCATCCCAGCCTGCAGGTGAAGCGCGACCCAGGGGCAGCTCTCGTCGTGACGGGCCCGAAGCCAGACGTCTCGGCGTACGTCGCCGCGCTCGTGCGCGCCAACATCGACCTGCTCTCGTTCAACCAGACCCAGACACCGCTCGAGGCCCTGTTCTTCATGCTCACCGACGACACCGCCCACCAGACCCTCGACCGGTCGGTCGAGCTGACGCAGGGCGTCCGATGAGCGCCAGGACCGCCGCACCCCTCGCCACAGCACAGGGCAGAGCAGGCGCCCATAGACGTCCCAGCCTCGTCGCTCCACTGCGCTGGGAGATCCGTAAGCTCCGCGCCCAGTACCGCGCCAAAGCAGTGCTCATCGGCGCCCTCGTGCTCCCGACCATCGTCGTGGTCGTCATCCACGGCCAGTCCCGCCCCCCGAAGGACACCCTCTTCGGCCGGTTCGCCACGGTGAACGGCTTCGCGCTTGCGCTGCTCATCCTCGGGTTTGCCGCGCAGTGGGTGCTGCCGTTGCTCACCGCGGTGGTCGCCGGGGACATCTTCGCCAGCGAGGACCAGCACGGCACCTGGAAGACCGTGTTGACCCGCTCCACCAGCCGAGACCAGCTGTTCTGGGCCAAGACACTGACCGCATCCGGCTTCGCCGTCATCGTCCTCGCTGTGCTCGCCGCGTCCACGATCATCTCGAGCCTGCTCATCGTCGGGCACCAGCCCCTGATCGGGCTCTCCGGACAGACCATCCCCGCAGCCGAGGCACTCCGCCTGGTGGCAGCGAGCTGGGCGAGCATGCTGCCCGCCATGCTCGGCTTCACCTGCCTGGCGATCCTGCTGTCGGTGTGGTCACGCAACCCCGCAGTCGGCATCGCCGCGCCGGTCGTGATCGGCATGGTCATGCAGCTCGTCGGTGCCCTCGGGGGCGTCGAGGCGATCCGCCCGTTCCTGCTCACGACACCGTTCGAGGCCTGGCACGGTCTCTTCGCCGTTCCCCGGTTCACCGGTCCGCTGACCGAAGGACTGATCACCAGCGCCGCCTGGTGCGTCCTGTCCCTCGGTGCGGCCTTCCTCATGCTCCGCCGACGCGACATCACTGGAGGCTGAGCACCATGCGTCGTACCATCCTCGTCGTCCTCGCGGCCCTGGTCGCGGTCATCGCCCTCGGTTCGGCCGTCATCGCCACCAACGGCGACAGCAGCACCGTCACCCGGCCCAGACTGGAGCGGTCGCTCACCACCACCTTCGCCAACGTGTACGCCGAGCAGGCCCGCATCCAGGGTCGCACCGGCGTCACCCCCGCATCCCTGCACGCCACGGCCATGTGCGACAAGGCCGGTGCCGCGAACCAGGACGTCGGGCCCGGCGGCGACTGGAACTGCCTGATGAGCTGGACCGACCCCGAGGTCCCCATGCCGCCGGAGGGGTACGGCAAGTTCGAGCTCAACGTTCACAGCAACGACTGCTACACCGCGGCCGGACCCAGCAAGCTCACCGGGTTCCTGACCATGACCGACGCCAAGGGGGACACAGTCACCAATCCCGCCTTCGAGTTCGACAGCTGCTTCGACCCCAAGAGCAACAACAGCCCGACCGGTGTCGTCTTCCCCTCCTTGCTCAACGTCGCCAGCACCGTCGTGACACCAAACGCCCAAGGCAACGCCAGCCTCCAGGTCACCTGCGGCAGCGGCGACAAGGGCTGCGCCGGCACCATCGCCGTCACGGCCGGCGACACGAAACTGGGAACCATCCCCTTCAAGCTTGCTGAAGAGTCCACGGCAACGCTCCCGCTTCCTGCCGCCGTTCCCGCAGGCGCATCGGAGGTCACCTTCACGGTGCAGATGGCCACGGGTGTCGGGCCGCCCAAGCCCGTCACACTTCCGGTGCAGGGCTCATGACGCGTCGTGGTGACGGTCTCGCACCGGTGTCGGCACAGGCTGATTGATGGAGCGGCTCCTGGTGGTGGCCGGTGCGGCGCTGGCGCTCTGGGCCATCAGCTGTCTGGTGATGGTGCTCCTAGCGTCTCGGCTCCCCGACGGGCTGATGAAGCAGGTCGCGGAGTTCCTTCCCGCCTGTGTCACTACCGCAAGAAGGCTGCGCAAGGACCCGCAGGTGCCGCGACGAGCAAAGATCGCTCTGCTCGTCGCGGTGCTGTGGGTGCTGTCCCCGATTGATCTCCTTCCGGAGTTCCTGCCCGTCATCGGGCCACTCGACGATGTGGTGGCAGTGATCCTGCTGCTGCGCTACGCCGCCAGGAGCATTCCCCGCGACACACTCCTGGCCGCCTGGCCAAGCGATCCCACGCTGCTCGAGCGCCTCCTCGGCCCGAACCGGAGGTCCCCCACCGCGGATTGAACCCCACTGCCGCGGTGCGGCAACTCGACGAGGTCGACAGGGTCGTGGGCGCACAGCGATCACGCGCTCCAACCGCCCTGGTGCTGCGCACCTGCACCGGCTCGGGCTATGTCAGGAGTCGGTGCGCTCGGCCAGCAGGTCGGCCTTCTGCTGACGGATGCGTTGCAGGTCCGCCATCGCTGCGGCGGTGTCGGCAGTTGCCGCAGCGTCCTTGGCTTTGGCCTCCGCGTGGGCGACCGGGTTGGAGTCTTCGCCGACCTTGCCGGCCCGGGCTGAGTCCCGTTGAACCTTGCGGTCTGCCTTGATCGCCTTCTTGACCTGTTTGTCGGTCTCGCGCAGGGAGTCCTTGAGCGCCTTGGTGCTCAAGGTCTGGGCGAGCTCGCGTCGCTGCACCGTCGGATCCCAGCGGACGGTAGGCCATTGGGGGTCGAGGTCGATGAGGGTCTGGGTCAGGATCTCGGTGATCGCGAGGCGGGCGTACCACTTGTGGTCGGCTGGGATCACGCGCCAAGGCGCAGCATCGGTGGAGGTACGCCGGAACACGTCGGCGTACGCGTGTTGGTAGTCGTCCCACTTGCGTCGGGTGGGGAGGTCGTTGGAGCTGTACTTCCAGTGCTTGTCCGGGCGGTCGAGTCGCTTCATGAGGCGGGTGCCCTGCTCGTCGTGGCTGACCATCAGGGCGAGCTTGAGGATGGTGGTGCCCGACTCCACGAGTTCGGCCTCGAAGCGGTTGATCTCGTCGTACCGCGCCTCCCAGACGTCGGGGGCGACGAGCTCGTCGACCCTCGCGACCAGCACGTCCTCGTAGTGAGAGCGGTCGAAGACACCGATGAGGCCCGCGGTCGGGAGCGCCTTCTTGATGCGCCACAGGAAGTGATGCTCGGCTTCGTCGTCGGTCGGCGCCCCGAACGAGCGCAGTGCCACCCCTTGTGGATCGACCTTGCTCATCACGTGGCGAGCGACGCCGCCCTTACCGGCGGTGTCGAGCCCCTGCACGACCACCAGGAGCGATCGGGAGCCACCCGCCTGGCCTTCGGCGAAGAACCTCTCCTGCAGCTCGCCGAGGAGATCGCCGCGGTGGTTGCCGAACTTCTCGGCGGCGCGTTTGTCGTCCTCCCAGCCGGGGGTGCCGCCACGATCCATCTCGGTCAGGTCGAAGTCCGCACCGACGACGAGTGCCTCGCGCGGATCCTCGGTCCAGGCGCCGATGGACGCCTTCTTCTTGGCCATGATCAGTTCCCCACTCCCGGGTCGGGACGACAGTCCGGATCGAACAGCAGATGGTACAGACGGGGGCGTAGGTGAGCTGGGCGGCGGTGAGCTCGGGAACTGCCAACCAGCGCACGCGGTGCGAAAGGTGGCCCTCCAGGCAGCTGCGAGTGCCCGTCTGTGCGTCCTGGGTCATCATGGCGGCTCCGGCAAACTGCTCCGGCCCGCAGGGTTTCGAAGACGCGCACGGTTGCAAGGATGCGGAGATGGACGTCGTCACCACCACCCGCTGGCGTCGGCTCACCCGGGCAGTCATCTACGCGGTCATCGTGGCGGTGCCATTGGGAATGCTGGCCTTCCTCATCCGCACGAAGTTCGACCCGCTGGTGGACTTCGACCAGAACGTCATCGTCGCCGCGACCGACTTCACCAGACGTCACCCCAGGTTCGAGTCGGTCGTCGAGATCTGGGAGACGATCAGCCAACCGTGGGTGATGTACCTGTTCCTCGGATTGCCGGTCAGCCTGTACGTGTGGTTCGGGAAGCACCAGCGGACCCGGGCCTGGTGGGGGATCGCGACCATGGCCACCGGCTGGGCCATCGCTGTGGGACTCAAGCTGCTCGTCCGACGTACCCGTCCGGTGATCGACGACCCGATCGCCCAGCACGCGGGCTACTCCTTCCCCTCCGGGCACGCCACGAACAACGCCATCGTGATCACCGTGGTCATCCTGCTGCTCTGGCCCTCCGTCGGCACCGCTTGGCGGCGACTGCTGGTCGGCATCGGCGCAGCGTGGGTGCTCCTGACCTGTGCCGACAGGATCTTCGCCGGCGCGCACTTCCTCTCCGACGTCGTCGCAGGGGTACTCCTCGGCTGTGGGCTGGCGATAGCCTCCTACGCCGGCTACACGGGCTGGCGCCCACCGACACCCCCCGCCGACACAACGAAAGGCTCAATCTGATGGCGCTACTGACTCGCTGGCAGGATGACACGACCAGCCCGACCGCCAAGGAGGCCGCGCGCGACTTGGGCGTCCGCGCGCTGGGTCCGATGCTGGTGTGGTGGCTGGCCGTGCTCGCGATGGGCTGGCTGCTCACCGACGGACCGCTCAAGGACCTGGGCACCTCTGAGGAGAGCGTCAACAAGAGCCTGGCGTCCTCTCGGACGTCGTTCTGGAACGACGTCACCCTGGTCTTCTCATGGACGGGCGCGACCGTCAGCATCATCGGCGTATGCCTCGTCGTGGTCGCGTTGGTCTGGTGGCGCACCAAGCAGTGGTGGTACGCCGTCGTGCCGCTGATCGCGATCAGTCTGCAGGCGATGGTCTTCTTCCTGACCACTCTCCTCATCGACCGTCACCGGCCCGACGTCGAGAAGCTCGACGACTCCCCGCCTACCTCGAGCTTCCCGAGCGGGCACACCGGTGCCGCGACCGGGCTTTACTTCACGCTGGCGCTGATGGCCTTGCAGATCAAGCACCCGGTGGTTCGAGGGCTGGTGGTTGGAGTGCTCGTCCTGATCCCGCTGTGTGTGGCATCTGCCCGGCTCTACCGGGGCATGCACCACGTCAGCGACGTACTCGTGGCGCTGCTCAACGGCGCCATCGCGGCCCTGCTTGCTTGGTGCTGGCTGCGTCGAGGCGACGGGTCGGGAGGTCAGACCCGGGCGTAGCGGGCTCGCGCGAAGGAGTACACGCCGTACGCCGCCAGGCCGAGCGCGATCCCGAACAGGATGACCGGGCCGCCCGGCAGGTCCCGCACCGACCGCACTGCCCCGTCGAGCCCCGTCGCGTCCTTCGAACGATGCTGGAAGGCAGCAACGATGAAGATGACACCAACGGCGCCAATGGCGATGCCCTTGGCGATGTAACCCACCTTGCCCGCGACGACGGCCCAACGGCCCGGGTGCTCCTGCAGATCCTCGAGGAACTTCTCCTGCCAGCCCTTGTAGATGTGATAGCCCCCGATAGCGAGGATGCCGACACCGAGCAGGCCGACGAGCACCTGCCCGGCGGGTGCGTTCATCAAGTTGACCGTGAAGTCCTTGGTCTGCTTGTTGCTCGAGGTGCGACCACCAGAGGCGAAGATGAAGGACGTCCAGGCCAGCGCGCCGTACAGGACGAGCTTGCCGCCAGCTTTGGCCTTGTCGAACGCCTCGTGCTCGGTGAACACCTCGGTCAGCTGCCACAGCGCCAGCAGGGTGAACCCCACCCCGATCACCCACAGCAGGCCTTGGCCTGCGGGCTCCTTCGCGAGCGTCGACAATGCGCCCGACTGGCTGGCCTGCTTGTCACCGCCACCCTCGCGAGCGATCTGCACGACAAGGAAGGCGAGGAGCAGATGGATGACGCCGTTGGCGCCATACCCGAGACGAGCACCCCACTCGACCACAGGATTGTCGCCGGCCTTGGCGGCAGTCGTCTTCGCTGAGCCGCCCATATCCCCGGCACTCTGGCTGATCTTGTTCATGATGTCCTCCCTAGAGTTGCTTGTACCCCCGCTCAGGTCGGCGGCAAACCGAGAGGGTGACGTGGGACAGTTCCGCCGTGCAGGCGAATCAGACCAAGGTCGTCCTCCGACTCGCGCCGTCATGATGCGTTTCTCCTCGCGGGGATCCACCCGCCGTCACTGGACCCGGGGGGCTTGGCCAACTGGTCGACCGCCGCCTCGAACACCTGCGGCAGGCGCGCGGCCGACGCGACGATCCGACGCCGGAACGCGGGCACCCTGGTGGCGGTGAGCAGACCGAGGGTGAGAAGGTCGTGCCGACGAGTGAGTTTGCGCCAGGCCGCTTCATATCGCTCGGGCTCGTGGTCCGTCAGGGCCGAGACGGCGGCGCGGGCCTGCGCCAGTCCCAGGGCGATCCCTTCCCCGGTCAGCGCATCGACGTACCCTGCGGCGTCCCCCACGAGCAGGGCCCGTCCGCTGACGCGGCGTCGAGCCTGTTGACGCAACGGGCCGGCGCCTCGGACCCGTGAGAGCGGCTGGCCGGACAGCCGCTCGATCAGGGCAGGAAAGTCGCCGATCAGGTCGTCGAACGGACGACGTTGGGCGCTGAGGAGCGCGATCCCCACGGAGCCGTCGCTGACCGGCGTCACGTATGCCTCGCCCGAGGGGGCCCAGTGGACCTCCACGAACTCGGACCACGGTTCGACCGCGGCGTGGCTTCGGAGCCCATACCGGCGATACGCGGCCGGGGGGGCGTCGAGACCCAGCAGACGGCGTACGGGGGAGTGCAGGCCGTCGGCAGCGATCAGGTAACGCGTGGGTTCGCCATTCACGAGGAGGTGGTCGCCGCGGTCCACGACGCTCTCCACCGCGGACGTCAGGACCGGGATGGCTTCACCGGCAGCTCGGTCGCGCAGGGCGCCGTGCAAGGTCGTACGTCGTACGCCGAGCCCGTCTCCTGCGCGGAAACGTGCCTCGGCTCGCCGGTGGTCGTCGATGTAGCGGATCCCAGCGATGGGTCGCCCGTCGAGGACGACGTCAAGTGCGCTCAGGTCAGCCACCGCGCTCGGCATGAGGCCCTCGCCGCACGCCTTGTCGATGGAGCCGACGCGGGGTTCGCACACGGCGACGTCGAGCCCGGACCGTGCGGCGTACAACGCGGTCGCGAGGCCGATCGGCCCTCCACCCGCCACGAGCAGGTCACGCATCGGCGAGCCGTTCCGTCGTGCTCGGGAGGTCGCGGAGCGCACTGTTCTCGACCCGCACCCGCACGGTCAGCAGCGCAGCGTTGGCCAGCGTGAAGACGACGGCGGTGATCCAGCACGCGTGCACCAGTGGGAGTGCCACGCCTTCGACGACGACGGCGACATAGTTGGGGTGGGAGAAGAAGCGGTAGGGACCGGACCGGACCGGTGCGAGACCCGGGACGATGATCACCCGGGTGTTCCACCGCGGGCCGAGGGTTGCGATGCACCACCAGCGCAGGCCTTGCGCGGCGAGGACCACCGCAAGCATCGACCAGGCCAGCGCGCTCGGGACCGTCGGGCGGCGGACCACTGCCTCGACCAGCATCGCGAGCAGGAAGCCGGTGTGCAGCACCACCATGACCGGGTAGTGGGCCTGACCGGTCTCGTGACCGCCCCGGGCAAAGCTCCACGCAGCGTTTCGCTTGGACACGATCAGCTCGACCAGCCGCTCCACAGCGACCAGCGCCACCACGATGAAGAACGCGACGAGTGAGGTCATGACTCGTCCTCCTCCGACGTAGCCCGAACCAGCACCAGCTCGGAGCAGAAGCCGGGTCCCATCGCCATCAGCAGCCCGTAGGACCCCGGCCGCGGCGGTCGGCCCCGAAGGGTGTCCTCGAGGACGTGCAGCACCGAGGCCGAGGAGAGGTTCCCGATCCGCGACAGCGAGTCGCGCGTCAGGGCGAGGTCGTGCTCGGTGAGCTCGAGAGCATCACGAAGAGCGTCGATCACCTTCGGGCCGCCGGGATGACAGACCCACCAGTCGATGTCGGCACGGCTCAGGTCGTGCTCAGCCAGGAACCCATCGACGTCCTCGCAGATGTAACGACCCACGATGGCGGGGACCTGCGCGTCGAGGACGATCCGAAGGCCGCTGCCGCCGAAGTCGAACCCCATCGTGCGCTCCGAGTCGGGATAGAGCCGGCTCTTGGTGTCGAGCACCTCGATCGGTCCGTGGCTGGCCGCACCGCCGGCGACCACCGCGGCCGCACCGTCCGCGAACAGTCCGCTGGCCACCATGTTCGCGAGCGACACATCGTCGCGCTGGACCGTCAGAGAGCAGATCTCCACTGCGACGAGGGCGGCGACGGACGTGGGGTGCCCGGCCAGGTAGTCGTGCAGTCGAGCGACACCCGCGGCTCCGGCTACGCAGCCGAGGCCGAAGATCGGCAGCCGCTTCACGTCGGGCCGGAGACCGACGACGGCCGCGATCCTGGCGTCCAGGGACGGTACGGCGAGCCCGGTCACCGTCGCGGAGATGATCAGGTCGACGTCGCTCGGCGTGAGCCCGGCGGCCTTGAGCGCGTCCTCCAGTGCCCGCGCGCCCAGGGCGACCGCGTGCTCGATGAACAGGTCGTTGGCCTCGTCGAAGCTCTCCAGCTCCGCGTACCGCTTGATGGGGAGCACCAGGTGTCGAGAGGCGACCCCCGCGTTGCCGTGGATGGAGCGAAGGACCCGTTCGTCGATCCCTCCACGTGCGATCACTCCGGCGAACGCGTCGGTGATCTCGGCCTGGGGGTATCGGTGGGGTGGCAGCGCGCCGCGGACCGACAGGATCCTGGTGTTCATGGCTTCCCTCGCTGGGTGGAACGGTGGGGGACCAGCTCGCGTCCCAGCCCGGAGATGAGCCGGCGCGTGATGCGTCCGTCTCCCAGGCCGAGCTCGACCAGGTCGTCGAAGACCGGCTGGCTGCGGGCGGCGGAGCCGATGCCGGCCTCCACGATGAGCGGCCGTCGGCAGAGCCGGGACGCGGCCCAGGTGTGCTTCAGATGCCGGTCCAGCAGTGTCCGGACCGCGTCCCGGTGGCGCGCTCCGGCCCCGGCGGGCTGGCCGGCCCGGAGGGCGTCGACCGCCGTACGCCCGGCGATCTCGCCCGTGGCCACGGCGTAGTAGATGCCTTCGCCCGTCATCGGGTTGATGAGTCCGGCCGCGTCGCCGACGAGGAGGAACGGCCCGTCCGGCTGCTCGGCGCCCCACCCCCACCCCGACAGCGGGAGGTGGTGGGCCCGCCAGGAGGTCGCGCCCGCGACGACCCCGGGCACCAGCAGGTCCAGCTGGTCGAGCAGCAGGTCGCGGGACAAGGTCGCCCCGTCCCTGACGACCTCGCCGTACCCCACGTTGGCCAGCCCGTCGCCACGGTCGAAGGCCCAGGCGTACGCCGGCTGCGCTCGACTGCCGTACCGGATCACCTGTCGTCCCTCGATCAACGCGGTGGTCGGCGCGTAGCCCCGGATCGCAAGCGCGCTGGACCCCCGTGGCCGCGAACCGGCAGCCGGGCGGACGACCGAATGTGCGCCATCGGCGCCGACGACGACCGCGGCCGTGAAGGTGCCGTCAAGAGTGACGACGTCGCGGTCGACCCGGATGTTGCGGACCCGGTGCCTGACGAGCTCGGCACCCGCGGCGATGGCGTGCCGGACGAGTCGCGCATCGAACGTCGCTCGCGGGATGACCCAGGCCGAGCGGGCCAGCCGTCCCTCGACGCGGCGCTCGCCCCGGGCGAGATCGAGCCGCCGCAAGGGGGTCCAGCCGTGCACCACGTCGCCGGCGCCGAGTCGATCGAGCACGTCGACGGCGTGCGGAGCGATGCCGTCGCCGCACGACTTGTCGCGGGGGAAGTCGTCACGGTCGAGGAGCAGGACCCGCAGGCCGGGAGACCGAGTCAGAGCCGAGATCGCAGTGGTCGCCCCGGCGGGCCCGGCGCCGACGATGGCGAGATCCCAGTGCTCGCCGGCATTCATCGCGCCACCACCAGCATGACGACGTCGGTCAGGGCGATGCCGATCGCCGCTCGGAAGGGTGCGCGTCCCTCGGCGACGAGCGCCACTACTCCGAGAGCGGCAACCGTCATCAGCACGACGACCACGAGCCACCACGGCACCGAGTCCGAGCCGAGCACGATCACCGCGCTCGCGACGGAGAGCACCGTGACCGCCAGCAGACGGGTCCGGCGCGCGCCGATCCGGTGCGGGAACCCGCGAACCCCGGTCGCCTCGTCGTCGGCGAGGTCGGGGAGCGTGTTCACCAGATGGGCTCCCACGCCGAGCATCGCGCCCGCCAGTGGCATCCACAGTGGCGGCGGACCCGCCCCCGGCTCCGTCATCACGACGAAGACCGGCAGACCGCCGAACGCGAGCGCGTACGGGAGCCAGGAGAAGGGGGTCGACTTGAGTCCGAGGTTGTAGGCCCACGCTGCTGCGACGCAACCTAGGTGGATCAGCCCGGCCACGACGCCACACAGGAGCGACAACACGACGGTGAGCGTCAGCGCGGAACCGCACGCGACCTTCGTCAGGTTGATCGACAGCTCGCCGCTGGCCAGAGGTTTGTCCGGACGTCCGACCTGCCGGTCCCGGGCGCGGTCGATGAGGTCGTTGGACCAGCCGATCGACAACTGGCCGGCGGCCACTGCCGCCGTCACCAAGGCGACCCGGCCCCAGGAGAGACCCGACGAGATGGCAAGTGCTGCCGCGAGACCGGAGACGGCGAGGGCTGGGCCGGGATGCGCGGATCGAGCAAGCGCCACAGCGGTAGCGGCAGCGTGCGAACGACGCGTGCGCACCAGTGCCGTCATCCTCGGTCGGTACCCCGATCTCGCCGTACCTAGCGCGGTCTGCGCGGGTCAGTTCCTCCAGGCTTTCGATGACGCGTATGACGACCGGCTGGGTACCGTGGAAGTGACTTTCCGAAACCAGCAGACGGGTGGACCGCACCGATGGGCCACAGCAACCCCGCGGACCTCGTGGTGCTCCTTGATGACGACGGCCGGCCGATCGGGTCAGCACCGCGGGCGAGCGTGCACGACACCGATACTCCGCTGCACCTCGCCTTCTCCTGCTACGCCTTCGACGCCGCGGACCGGCTGTTGCTGACGCGGCGGGCCGTGAGCAAACGGACGTGGCCCGGTGTCTGGACGAACTCCTTCTGCGGACACCCTCGCCCCGGCGAGGACATTCTCGAGGCTGTGCACCGCTATGCACGCCACGAGCTCGGTACCACCGTCGTCGATCCGGTCTGTGTCGTGCCGTCCTTCCGCTACCGCGCGGTCGACGCAGGCGGAGTGGTCGAGAACGAGCTCTGCCCGGTGTACGTGGCCAGGTTCGTCGGAAGCCCGGTCCTGAACCCCGACGAGACCGTCGAGTCCCGGTGGGTGGAGCTCGCTGAGCTGCATGCTGCCGTTGAGCACGTGCCGTGGGCGCTGAGCCCGTGGCTGGTCGAGCAGGTGGCGGCGATCGAGGCCGTCGGCGGTTGGTCCGGGCCTGCAGCGCTGGGGCCTGTCTCGGCCTGATGTCTGTCGGCGACGGGTCGGTGCCGCTGGGCACCGGCCTTGGGTTGGAGTGCGCTCCAGGTCGTACGTTCGAACCATGACTTCGAAGACTTGGTTCATCACCGGCGCATCCCGCGGCTTCGGCAGGGAGTGGACGGTCGCCGCCCTCGAGCGCGGCGACCGCGTCGCCGCCACTGCACGTGACACCAGCACGCTCGACGACCTCGTCGCCAAGTACGGCGAGGCCGTGCTCGCACTCGAGCTCGACGTGACCGACCGGGCGGCCGACTTCGCCGCCGTACAACGCGCGCACCAGCACTTCGGCCGCCTCGACGTCGTGGTCAACAACGCCGGCTACGGCCACTTCGGCTTCGTCGAGGAGCTCACCGAGCAGGAGTTCCGCGACCAGATGGAGACCAACGTCTTCGGCGCGATGTGGGTGACGCAGGCGGCGCTGCCGTTGCTGCGCGAGCAGGGCTCGGGCCACATCCTGCAGGTGTCGTCGATCGGTGGCATCTCGGCGTTCCCGCTGGTCGGCGCCTACCACGCGTCGAAGTGGGCGCTCGAAGGCTTCTCCCAGGCGCTGTCGCAGGAGGTGGCGGGCTTCGGCATCCACGTCACCCTGATCGAGCCCGGTGGCTTCTCGACGGACTGGGGCGGCTCCTCGGCGAAGCACTCGGCCGAGCTGCCGGCGTACGCCGATCTCCATGCGAAGACCGCTGAGGCCCGCAAGAAGCGCGTCGGCACCCCCGGTGACCCCACCGCCTCCGCCGCCGCCGTCCTCGCGATCGTGGACGCCGACGAGCCCCCGCTCCGCGCGTTCCTCGGCTCGGCGCCGCTGGGCATCGCGAAGGCCGACTACGAGTCGCGGCTCGCGAGCTGGGAGCAGTGGCAGCACAACGCCGAGCTGGCTCAGGGCTGAGCACCCCGTGGGTCGGCCTCGCAAACCCGCTCGACATCATGTATCTTGACGTCAAGAGATATCGCTCCGCGAGTCTCGCGCCAAGTTAGGTCAGCCTTCCTTTTACGGGGGTCCGGCGCGGCGGCAGGATGGGAGCGAGCAGCCGAGACGACGACGAGACATCAGGAGATGACTGCTGTGGCCAGTCAGGACAGCTTCGGTGCCAAGAGCACCTTGGACGTGGACGGCAAGTCCTACGAGATCTTCCGCCTCGACGCGGTCGAGGGTGAGGGCCTGGACGTCGCGTCCCTGCCGTTCAGCCTCAAGGTGCTGCTGGAGAACCTCCTGCGCACCGAGGACGGTGCGGACATCACCGCCGACGACATCAAGGCGATCGCCGGCTGGGACGCGGACGCCGACCCCAGCAAGGAGATCCAGTTCACGCCGGCGCGCGTGATCATGCAGGACTTCACCGGCGTCCCGTGCGTCGTCGACCTCGCCACCATGCGTGAGGCGATGGCCGACCTCGGCGGCGACCCGACCAAGATCAACCCGCTCGCACCCGCCGAGATGGTCATCGACCACTCCGTGATCGCCGACGTCTTCGGCACCCCCGAGGCCTTCGAGCGCAACGTCGAGATCGAGTACGAGCGCAACCGCGAGCGCTACCAGTTCCTGCGCTGGGGCCAGGGCGCCTTCGACGACTTCAAGGTCGTCCCGCCGGGCACCGGCATCGTGCACCAGGTCAACATCGAGCACCTCGCCCGCACCGTCTTCACCCGGGAGGCTCAGTCGGATTCTGGGGAGAGCGTGCTCCAGGCCTACCCCGACACCTGCGTCGGCACCGACTCCCACACCACGATGGTCAACGGCATCGGCGTGGTCGGCTGGGGCGTCGGCGGCATCGAGGCCGAGGCCGCGATGCTCGGCCAGCCCGTGTCGATGCTGATCCCGCGCGTCGTCGGCTTCAAGCTCTTCGGCGACCTGCCCGAGGGCGCGACCGCGACCGACCTGGTGCTCACGATCACCGAGATGCTGCGCAAGCACGGCGTCGTCGGCAAGTTCGTCGAGTTCTACGGACCCGGCGTCTCCGTGCTGCCGCTGGCCAACCGCGCGACGATCGGCAACATGAGCCCGGAGTTCGGCTCGACGATCGCGGTCTTCCCGATCGACGCCGAGACCACCAAGTACCTCAAGCTGACCGGCCGCTCCGAGGAGCAGCTGGCGCTGGTCGAGGCGTACGCCAAGGAGCAGGGCCTCTGGCACGACCCGGACGCCGAGCCGCGCTTCTCCGAGAAGCTCGAGCTCGACATGGCGACCGTCGTACCCTCGCTCGCCGGTCCCAAGCGGCCCCAGGACCGGGTCTCGCTGTCCGAGGCCAAGGACTCCTTCCGTACGGCGCTGGCCGACTACGTGGACGACTCCGGCGACCAGAACGGGTACGACGAGGCCGTCGCCGAGTCCTTCCCGGCCTCGGACGCTCCGTCGAACGGCCATGGCGAGGCACCGCCGGCCGAGCACGTCGCTGCCGGCACCGGCCCCAGCGGCCGTCCGAGCAACCCGGCGCAGGTGACCCTCGCCGACGGTACGTCGTTCGAGCTCGACCACGGCGCGGTCACCATCGCCGCCATCACGTCCTGCACCAACACGTCCAACCCGTCGGTGATGATCGGCGCGGCGCTGCTGGCCAAGAAGGCCGTCGAGAAGGGCCTCGAGCGCAAGCCGTGGGTCAAGACGACGCTGGCCCCCGGCTCGAAGGTGGTCTCCGACTACTACAACAAGTCGGGCCTGACGCCCTACCTCGACAAGCTCGGCTTCAACCTGGTCGGCTACGGCTGCACCACGTGCATCGGCAACTCGGGTCCGCTCATCCCCGAGGTCAGCCAGGCTGTCAACGACAACGACCTCGCGGTCGTCTCGGTGCTGTCGGGCAACCGCAACTTCGAGGGCCGGATCAACCCGGACATCAAGATGAACTACCTCGCGTCGCCGCCGCTGGTCGTCGCCTACGCGCTGGCCGGCTCGATGGACGTCGACCTGTTCAACGACCCGCTGGGCCAGGACACCGACGGCAACGACGTGTTCATGAAGGACATCTGGCCGACGCCCTCCGAGATCGAGGAGGTCATCGCCGCGGCGATCAACTCCGACATGTTCGACGAGAGCTACCAGGACGTCTTCGCCGGCGACGCCGCCTGGCAGTCGCTGCCGACCCCCGAGGGCAAGACCTTCGCCTGGGACCCGGAGTCGACGTACGTGCGCAAGCCCCCGTACTTCGACGGCATGCCTGAGAAGCCGACCGCGGTGACCGACATCGATGGCGCGCGTGTGCTGCTCAAGCTGGGTGACTCGGTGACCACCGACCACATCAGCCCGGCCGGCGCGATCAAGAAGGACTCGCCCGCGGGCAAGTACCTCGCCGAGCACGGTGTCGAGGGTCGCGACTTCAACTCCTACGGCTCGCGCCGGGGCAACCACGAGGTCATGATCCGCGGCACGTTCGCCAACATCCGGCTGCGCAACCAGCTGGCTCCCGGCACCGAGGGCGGCTTCACCCGCGACTTCACGCTGGACGACGCTCCGGTCAGCACGATCTTCGACGCCTCGGAGAACTACATCGCCGCGGGCACCCCGTTGGTCATCCTCTGCGGCAAGGAGTACGGCTCGGGCTCGTCGCGCGACTGGGCGGCCAAGGGCACCTCGCTGCTGGGCGTCAAGGCGGTCATCGCCGAGTCGTACGAGCGCATCCACCGCTCGAACCTGATCGGCATGGGCGTCATCCCGCTGCAGTTCCCCGAGGGCCAGAACGCCGAGTCGCTCGGCCTGACCGGCGAGGAGACGTTCTCGATCACCGGGATCACCGAGCTCAACGAGGGTCGTACGCCGAAGACCGTCAAGGTCGAGGCGCGCCCGGAGAATGGGGAGAGCGTGGAGTTCGACGCGGTCGTCCGCATCGACACCCCCGGCGAGGCGAACTACTACCGCAACGGCGGCATCATGCAGTACGTGCTCCGCAACCTGCGGTCCCAGTCCGCCTGATCCGACGCCGAGTCGGCACAGATTCACCCACGAGTCGGCGCTGTTTCACCCCGTCCCGGGTGAAACAGCGCCGACTCGGCGTTTCAGGGCAGCAGGGGACCCGGGCGGGATGTTGAAGTCGGTCCTAGAGTTGCTCCATGCCTGACCTGCCGGAGCACCCGATCGCCTACGCCGCACTCCAGCCCGGCACGCCCGTGCAGACGAGCGACGGACAACCGTTCGCCAGCGTCAAGGCCGTGCTGGTCGACGAGCTGGTCTCGGTGTTCGACGGCATCGTCGTCGAGACGGCCGAGGGGACCCGGTTCGTCGATGCCGACCAGGTCGGCTCGATCTACACGACCTACGTCCGTACGACGCTCTCCGCCGAGCAGGCGGCGCGACTTCCGCTGCCCGCCGGGTCGACGCTGGTCAGCATCAAGCCGTCGCGGTCGTTCGGCGAGCGCCTGGGCCGGATGTTCGGCCGGGGGAAGCGCTGACCGGAGCGCCCGACGTCGAGGCACAGCACATCGGCCATGTGGCTGTGTTCACCCCCGACGTACGACGGCGTCGGGGACCCGCGCCTAGGCTGACACCATGCTTGTCGCCTTCTCCATCTCGCCTACATCGTCCGATCCGTCGGGCTCGGTGACCGACGCCGTGGCCGAGGCCGTGCGGGTGGTCCGGGAGTCCGGTCTGCCCAACGAGACCAACGCGATGTTCACCAACATCGAGGGGGAGTGGGACGAGGTGATGGCGGTCGTGAAGCGGGCTGTGGAGGCGGTGCAGGCAGTGTCCCCGCGCGTCGGCCTGGTGCTCAAGGCCGACATCCGTCCCGGCTGGGAGGGCCAGCTGACGGCCAAGGTGGAGCGGGTCGAACGGCTGCTGGGCGAGTGATGTCGGAGATCCCGCCGCCGCCGTCGTACCCGCCGCCCGGGTACACGCCGCCCCCCGCCGAACCCGTCCTGCTGTCGTCGTCGGGACCCGAGCAGCCCCGCCCGTCGCGCGGGCCGGTGATCGCGCTCGCCGCCGTCGCCGTGGCGATCGTCGTCACGCTGGCGGTCGCAGTGCCGATGCTGGTCAAGGGCGACGCCCAGATCCCCAAGGATCTCGCTGCGGTGAAGGCGTACGACGACCTCGACAACGACCACACGTCCGACGACGTCGACTACCCACAGAGTCCGCCCGTCGGCGGTCCGCACGCGCCGGTGTGGCTCGACTGCGGCGTCTACGACAAGGCTGTTCCCGAGGAGAACGCCGTCCACGACCTCGAGCACGGCACGGTGTGGATCAGCTACGACCCCGACCTCGACCCCAACGCCGTCGACCGGCTCGCGGACCTGCTGCCGCAGAACGGCATCCTGGCGCCGTACCCGGGCCTGACCTCGCCGGTCGTCGTGACCGTGTGGGGACGCCAGCTCGCCCTTGACGGTGTCGACGACCCGCGGCTGCCGCTCTTCATCAAGACGTACGGCGGCGGGGAGACCGCGCCCGAGCCGACGGCCTCCTGTGCCGGCGGCAAGCGGGACCCGGGCGCCGGATCCGACGACGCGCCAGGGACGGACATCTAGCCGTGGACTCGACGACGCTGGAGCTGCGGACCGGCCACGAGGAGGTCGTGCTCGACCTCACCCACGAGTGCCGCGACTACGTCGCGGGGCGAGGCGACGGTCTGCTGCACGTGTTCGTGCCGCATGCGACGGCCGGGATCGCGATCCTGGAGACCGGCGCCGGCAGCGACGACGACCTGCTCGCCGCGCTGGGCGACCTGCTGCCCGCCGACGACCGCTGGCAGCACCGGCACGGCAGTCGCGGTCACGGGCGCTCCCACGTGATGCCGGCGATCGTCCCGCCCTACGCCACGGTGCCCGTGCTCGGCGGACGACTCGCGCTCGGCACCTGGCAGAGCGTGTGCCTCGTCGACCTGAACGTCGACAACCCGGTGCGCGAGGTACGCCTCTCCTTCCTGCGCAGCGCCTGACGGGCTGTCCTCGGGCCGAGATCACCTGCCAGCGCAGATGCCCAAGGTGGGTCAGGCGCCCGGGCACGCCACCGGCCTAGCGTGGCGAGATGAGCGCACGGCACGGATCAGAGAGCTTTTTCATCGAGGGCGAGGGGCTCGTCAACACCCAGATGGGTGGCCGACACGGCGATGAGTCCGACCCGATCACCCAACCGGGCGCGACCCCGCCCGCCGCGCACCGCGCGGGGGCGGCGCCGCCGTTCCGCTTCTCCCGGATCGGTCCGAAGGGCCGACGGCTCGGCGAGCCCATGGCACTGGCGCTCGCCGACGCGATGACGAAGGGCGGCGGTGGGCTGGGGAAGGTCCCGGCCGGCTACACCTACCTCGGTCAGTTCATCGACCACGACCTGACCATGGACAGGACCGACGTCAGCCTCGGGGAGGACGTCACGCCCGTCCAGCTGCTCCAGGGCCGCTCTCCCACGCTCGACCTGGACTCCCTGTACGGCGCCGGACCGGCCGACCCCGGGTCCGCCCGCTTCTACGAGGCCGACGGGCTGCACCTGAAGACGGGGACGACCATCCGGACGGGGCCGGACCTCGCCAAGCCCGGTCACGACCTGCCGCGTGTCGGCGCCGGTGCGGTGCGGGCACGGCGCAAGGCGCTGATCCCGGACCCGCGCAACGACGAGAACCTGATCGTCGCCCAGACCCACCTGGCGATGATCCGCTTCCACAACCGCGTCGTCGACAAGCTGCCCGCGAGCGTGCCGGCCGCCCAGCGCTTCCAGCAGGCGCAGAAGTCGGTCACGCTCCACTACCAGTGGCTGATCCGGCACGACTACCTGCCGCGGGTCGTCAATCCGGGCGTCCTCGACGACGTGTTCAAGAACGGCCGCAAGATCGTGCAGCCGTCGGCCGGCCCCACGGACATGCCGACCATGCCGGTCGAGTTCTCGGTGGCTGCGTTCCGACTCGGCCACAGCATGATCCGGCCGGTCTACGACTGGAACCGACGCTTCCCGCGGGGCATCGGGTTCCTCGAGTACATGTTCCAGTTCTCGGCCGCCGGAGGCGATCTGGGTGGGCTGGATCGGCTGGCGAGCAACTGGCTGGCGGACTGGCGCCGGATGTACGACTTCCGGGCCGGCGGCCACCCCGCGCTCGCCCCGCCCGGGGCCGTCAACCTGGCGCAGCGGATCGACACGACCCTGACCGATCCGCTCAAGAACCTGCCGCCGAGCACGTTCGGCGGCGGGGCCGGCATCCCGTTCGACGACCGGCGCCGTAACCTCGCCTTCCGCAACCTCACCCGGGGCTCCATGCTCCAGCTGGCCAGCGGGCAGCAGATGGTGACGAAGCTCCGCGCGGCCGGGGTCGCGGTGCAGCCGCTCACCCGCCGGCAGATCCTCCAGGGCAGCGGCGGCGTCAAGGTCGCCGGCCTCAGCGCCCGGCAGCAGGACGCCCTGGTGGCGCACACGCCGCTGTGGTTCTACATCCTGCGCGAGGCGGAGACGGGCGACGGTCACCTGCGCCGGGTTGGTGCGCGGATCGTCGCAGAGACGTTCCACCGCGCCATGGAAGGGAGCCGCTTCTCCCTCGTGCGGCAGCCTGCCTTCCGGCCGTCGCTGGGCCGTGGGGACGACTTCGAGATGACCGATCTGCTCTTCTTCGCGTTCGCCGGCAAGAAGGCGGGGATCAACCCGCTCGGGGGCGCCTGAGGGGGTGATCTGAGCGCCTCGACCGTGTGAGAGTGTGTCCCGGTCGTGGTGCGAGAGGGTGAGCAGTGAGGCGTTGGCGGTACCGGCCGCTCCAGGCGGCAGCCGTCGCCGCTCTGGCCGCTCTGATGACGGCGTGTGCGGCGTTCGCGCCGCTCTACTACCGGGCGATGCAGCAGGCGCTGACGGAGATCACCATCGACCAAGCCTCGGTCGTCGACACCAGCGTCCAGCTGACCATGAAGGCCGGAGACGAGCTCTTCGACGCGCGACCGGTCAAGCCCCCGGAGACCGTCGCCCTCGGCCTGCCTCGGACCTACCGGGCCGACTTCCACCCCCCGATCCTCGCGTACGGCGCTGCGTCCTCCGTGCTGCCCGGCAACCCCTCCGACCCGGCCGGCCAGCTCGTCTGGCAGAGCGATGCCTGCGACCACCTGACCTTCACCCAGGGCGGCTGCCCCACGCAGGCCGGGGAGGTCGCCATCAGCCCGGCCGACGCACAGATCTTCGGGTTCGAGGTCGGCTCGACGGTCCAGGTCGCCGGAGCCGATGACAACACGGGATCACCGGGGGTGGCGCGGCTCCGGGTCGTCGGCGTCTACACCCAGGACCCCGGCGACTACTGGCTCGGGCAGTCGCTGACGGGCCGAGCCGGCGTCAGCTCGCCCACCGACCCGAAGATCCAGCACGACGTCTGGATCACCTCGAGGGACACGTTCGACAGCCGCGACGTCGGGGTCCAGATCCAGCAGTCGAGCGCGAGCTACCCGCTGGACGCCGACGCAGTCGGGGTCGACGAGCTGCTCGCCCTCGGCCCGGCCGTCGACGCGCTGGCGCACCGCCGGCCGGAGGTCGGCGTCAACCCGGTCAGCGTGGTCTCCGGTCTTCCCGGCCTCGCCGCCGGCGTCCAGGACCAGATCGACCAGTCCCGGATCACCGTGCCGCTGCTGATGGCGCAGCTCTGCCTGCTCGCGATCGTGGTCCTCTGGCTGGTGCTGCTGGCGATCACCGAGCAGCGTCGACCGGAGGTCGCGCTCGCCCGGCTGCGCGGCCGCGGCCGGAACGGCGCTCGCCGGCTGCTCCTCGCCGAGCTGCTGCCGATCACGCTGGCCGCCCTGCTGCCGGGAGCCCTGCTGGCGGTCCTCGCCGCCTGGTTCGCCCGGACGGTGCTGCTACCCGGCAACCCACCCTTCGAGCTGGGCTGGCCCTTCCTGGCGGCGCTCGCCGCCGCCGCCGTCGTGCTGGTCGGCGTCACCTTCGTCGCCGTGAGCCGGGTCGCGCGCGAACCGGTCGAGCGGCTGCTGCGCCGGGTGCCGCCGCGCAGCACCGGCTGGGCGATCGGCGCCGCGGACGCGATCGTGATCGCGGGTGCCGGCGGCATCGTCGTGGTCTTCGCCACCGGCGGACTCGACGGGCCGATCGCGCTCGCCGCGCCCGGGCTGCTGGCCATCGTGGTCGGCCTGGTGCTCGCCCACCTGACCACCCCGACCGCTGCGCTGCTCGGTCGGCGCCAGCTGCGCCGCGGGCGGGTCCGGGTCGGCGTCAGCCTGCTGGACGCCGCCCGCAGTCCGGCGACCCGACGGATCGTCGCGATCGTGACGCTCGCCTCGGCGCTTGCGGTGTTCTCCGCCGACGCGCTGATCGTCGGACAGCGCAACCGGGCGACTGCGGCAGAGCAGGCGGCGGGAGCCGCCCGGGTGCTCACCGTCCGCGACAACAACCTCGCCGACCTGCGCGCTGCGCTGGACGAGGTCGACCCGGAAGGTGACCAGGTCACCCCCGTCGTACGCGTGCGCCAGGCGGCCCAGGACGCGCCCGAGACCCTGGCCGTGGTGGCCTCCTCGTTCCGGCACATCGCGCTCTTCCCGGGCGGCGCGCCGGCCGACCGGCTCTGGGACCGGCTGCGCCCGCCTGACGGTCGCGTCGATCGACCTGACCGGGACCGCCCTGGGCGTCGACGTCGACGACTCGACGCTGGCCTCGCGTCGGATCGACAACACGTCGTACCCCGTGACGGTCGGGCTGGACCTCGTCAACGCGGCCGGCGAGACCCTGCACACCCAGCTGGGCGTCCTGTCCGAGCCCCGTACCCACGTGCGCTTCAACCGACCGGTCGGGTGTGCGGAGGGCTGCCACGTCACCGGCGTCTGGGCCAGCACGTTGCCGAACTCCAGCCTCGACGGTGCCGTCACGCTGCGCAACCTCACCTCGAAGCCGTCGGGGGAGGCGGTCCCGCTCGGCCCGGCGGACGCCTGGACGCCGTACGACGACCCCGACTCCGGCAAGGTCGAGCCGAGCTCGGCGAAGCCCGATGAGCTGACGGTCTCCTTCGACGGCTCAGGCACGATGACCATGCAGCACCGGTGGTTGCCGACCGTGGTCCCGGCGCTGGTCGCCGGGGCATTGCCCGACGGCAGCGTCGCCAACCGGTTCACCCTCGCGGGTCTCGACGGCGAGGCCCAGGACGCGAAGAAGGTCGGGGCGCTCGACCGGGTCCCCGCGTCGAAGGCGAACACCTTCGTCTCCGACCTCGACTCGCTCCAGCGCGGGCGCTCCGTGCTGTCGACCGACGAGCTGCAGGTGTGGTTCGCCGACGCCGATCCGGCGCTGCTGAAGCGAGTCTCCGCGGCGCTCGAGGAGCACGGCGTCGTCGTGGCCGGCACCACGACGCTCGACGACACGAGACGCATGTACGACGAGTCGGCCGCGGCCTGGAGCCTGCAGCTGGCCGCACTGGTCGGTGCCGTCGCGCTGCTGATCGCGCTGCTGGTGCTGGTCGTGAGCGCGGTCAGCGGCTGGCGCTTCCGCACCCGGGACTTCGCGGCGCTGAGGATGACCGGGGTGCCCCGCCGCTCGGTCCGTGCGATGGCCGTCGCCGCCCAGCTGCCCGCGGTGCTGGTCGGGGTGGCTGCCGGCGGTGTGGCGGGGATCGTCGGAGCCCAGCTCGCGATGCCGATCGTGCCGCTCTTCGCCACGGCTCCCGAGGTCTCCACACTCGACCTCAGCACGGCCTGGTGGGCGGTGCTGGTGGCGGTCGCGGCATCGCTCCTGGTGCTGGGTGCCGGCAGCGTGATCATCGGGCGGGCGCTGGCCACTCGCGCCGAGCTGCGTCGACTGCGGGAGACGATGTGATGACGGGCCTGCGCGTCAGCACCCAGCGCCTGGTGCACATCTACCGCTCGGAGGGTCACGAGGTGGCTGCCCTCTCCGGCGTCGACCTCGACGTCGGCGCTGGCGAGATGGTGGGTCTGCTCGGCCCCTCGGGCGCGGGCAAGTCCACCCTGCTCAGCCTGCTGGCCGGCGTCTTCCGGCCCAGCGCAGGCAAGGTGTTCGTCGGCCCGGTCGAGCTCTCCTCGGCCGGCGACCGCCAGCTCGACGAGCTGCGCGCGCTCGAGGTGTCGCTGATGCTCCAGGGCGCGGGGCGCAACCTGCTGCCCTACTTCAGCCCGCTGGAGAACGTGCGCTTCGCCCAGGCCGCTGCCCGCGCCGCCGGGAAGGAGCTCCTCGAGCCTGCTGAGGTGCTGGAGTCCGTCGGGCTGGTGGCCGACGCGGAGCGGCCCCTGAGCCAGCTCAGCCCCGGCCACCTCCAGCTCGCCGCGCTCGCCGTCGCGATCGCGCCGCGCCCTGGCCTGCTGCTCGCCGACGAACCGACCAGCCAGCTCGAGCACAGCGCCCGCGACCTGGTGCTGGAGCGGATGGCGGCCCTCAACCGCGAGCTCGGCACCACCGTCGTCCTGGTCACCCACGACCCCGACGTCGCAGCCTTCCTGCCGCGCACGATCACGATCCGCGACGGCCGGGTCGGCGGTGAGGGTCGCAGCGGCGAGGAGTACGCCGTGGTGACCCCTGACGGCTTCCTGCCGCTGCCGCTGCACGTGCGCGACAACCTGTTGCCCGGCACACTGGTGCGCTTCCACCTGCAGGGCGACGGCAGCTACACCCTGATCCCCGGGGCAACCGAGGAGGGCGTCCCCGATGAGTGAGCTGCTCAGCCAGGGCATCGAGGTGCGGTACGGCGACCTCGTCGCCGTCCAGGCGATCGACCTGACCCTGCGGTCCGGTCAGCTGCTGGCGGTGACCGGTCCGTCCGGCGCCGGCAAGTCGTCGCTGCTGTGGGCCCTCGGCGCCGCGCTCCGTCCGAGTGCGGGTCGGGTCGAGCTCGACGGGGTCGACCTGACCGACCGGCAGCAGGCGGCGGCGCTGGGCGTCGTGGTCGTACCGCAGGGCAACGGCCTCGCCTCCTCGCTGACCGCGGCGGAGAACGTCGTCGTCCCGCTGCTCGCCGGCGGCGTCGCGGCCGACGAGGCGGCCCGCCGTACCTCGGCTGCCCTGACGCTGGTCGGCCTGGAGGAGAGCGGCAACCACCTGATCGAGGAGCTCTCCGGCGGCCAGCAGCAGCGGGTCGCGCTGGCGCGTGCCTTCGCGGCGCAGGCTCGCCTGCTGCTCGCCGACGAGCCCACCAGCGACCTCGACGCCGCCAATCGCGAGCGGATGATGGCCGCCCTGCGCGGCGAGGCCGCACGTGGCGCGATCGTGGTGATGGCGACCCACGACCCCGAGTCCGCCGACCAGGCCGACGGCGAGCTGCACCTGGACGAGGGCGTCGCCACCTGGCGACGCCCGCTCGGCTGAGGCCTCAGACCCCGGGCACGATCCGGATGTCGCGCACCGCGCCGTCACCGAGCGCGGCGAGAGCGTCCTGGTAGGCCGGGCTGTCGTGCGCGACCCGGGCGGCGTCGACCGACTCGAACTCGATGAGCACGGTGCGGGTCGTCGTCCCGGCCTCGTAGGTCTGCTCCGGGAAGCCGCGGGCCAGGAAGGTGCCGCCGGCTCCTTCGAGGGCGGGGCCGGCCAGCTCTGCGTAGGCACGCAGCTTGGCCTCGTCGCTGATCTCCTGGTAGATGCTGATCCAGTACGCCGTCATGCCGCCATCCTGCCCGAGACGACCACGCGACACTACGGTGGCCGGGTGCACCGGTTCGCCTGCGTCATCCTCGTCGATCCCCGCGGCCGGCTGCTCCTGCAGGAGCGTGACGAGCACCCGGTGATCGACCCGGAGAAGTGGGGCCTGGTCGGCGGCCACGTCGAGGACGGCGAGGAGTACGAGCCGGCCGCCTACCGCGAGCTCGAGGAGGAGACCGGCGTCCGCCTCGGGCCGGGCACCCTGCGGCTGTGGCGCGAGCTGCCGGTCTTCCACGAGGCGTACGGCACCCTCGACACCACCCGGGTGTACGTCGCGCGCACCCACCTGACCGACGCCGACATCGTCGTCGGCGAAGGCCGTCAGATCGTCTTCGTCGACCCGGCGACCGCCAGGGGCCTGGACCTCACCACGTCCGCCACGGTCGCCGTGCCCGAGTTCCTGGACTCCTCGGCGTATCGCGACATACTCGCCTGATGAGTCATCTCGAGGTCATCGCGGTCCCCGGTCCAGGAGCAGAGGACGTCGTCGTCGGGGGAGCCGGCCCTGACGAGGGCGCGGTCTTCACGGGGACCGAGGACGGCAGCATCTTCCGGATCAGTCACGACGGCCAGCACATCGACCGGGTCGCGCACACCGGCGGTCGTCCGCTCGGCATCGAGATCGACCTCGACGGCCGGCTGCTCGTCTGCGACGCGCATCTCGGGGTGCTGCGGGTCGACCCACGCTCCGGTGCGGTCGAGGCCGTCGTCGACCGGCTCGACCGGGCGCCGATGTTGTTCTGCAACAACGCCGCGATCGCCGGCGACGGGACGGTCTGGTTCAGCGACTCCTCCACGAAGTACGGCATCGAGCAGTGGAAGGACGACTTCGTCCAGGCACACCCGCACCGGCCGGCTCGCGCGGCTGTCGCCGGACGGCTCGCTCGAGGTGGTGCTCGACGGGCTCGCCTTCGCCAACGGGGTCGCCCTGAGCGCCGACGAGTCGTACGTCGCCGTCGCCGAGACCGGCGCGCGCACCGTCGTCCGGTGGTGGCTGAGCGGCCCGAAGGCCGGCACCCGCGACTTCCTGGTCGCCGACCTGCCCGGCTACCCCGACAACATCTCGCGGGGGAGCGACGGGCTGATCTGGGTCTCGATCGCCAGCCCGGTCGACCCACTCGTCGAGCGCCTCCAGCGGGGGCCGCTGGCGGTGCGCAAGCTGGTCACCAGGATCCCGGAGCGGCTCCAGCCCGCCCCCAAGCACACCGTGCGCGCCCAGGCGTACGACGATGCGGGCACGCTCGTCCACGACCTCGACCTCCAGACCACGGCGTACCACATGGTCACCGGCGTCCGGGAGCACGAGGGCCGGGTCTGGCTCGGCAGCCTCCACGAGCCGGCGGTCGCAGTTGTCGACCTCTAGACACGTACACTCGGCCGCTATGGGCATTCTCGAATCGATCACGTCGCCGCGCGATCTGCGCGGTCTCGACGACGCCCAGCTGGACGCCCTGGCGAGCGAGATCCGTGACCTCATGATCCGCACCGTGGCCACCAACACCGGCCACCTGGGACCGAACCTCGGGGTCGTCGAGCTGACCCTGGCGATCCACCGCGTCTTCGACTCGCCGCGCGACCGCGTCGTCTTCGACACCGGTCACCAGTCCTACGTGCACAAGCTCGTGACGGGACGTGTCGCGGACTTCGACACCCTGCGTCGTGAGGGCGGAGTCAGCGGCTACCCGAGCCAGGCGGAGTCCGACCACGACATCGTCGAGAACTCGCACGCCTCCACCGCGCTCAGCTATGCCGACGGTCTGGCGAAGGCCTACACGATCCGCGGCGAGGACCGCCACGTCGTTGCCGTCATCGGCGACGGGGCGCTCACCGGCGGCATGGCCTGGGAGGCGCTCAACAACATCGCGATCGCCAAGAAGAGCCGCCTGGTGATGGTCGTCAACGACAACGGACGTTCCTACACGCCGACCATCGGCGGGCTCGCCACCGCCCTCACCTCGCTGCGCACCAACCCGCGCTACGAGAACGTCCTCGACATGGTCAAGCGCCGCCTCAACGCCGTGCCGGGCGTCGGCCCGGCGGCGTACGACGCCCTTCACGCGATGAAGAAGGGCGTCAAGGACGCCCTGGCGCCGCAGGGCCTCTTCGAGGACCTCGGCCTCAAGTACGTCGGGCCCGTCGACGGTCACGACCGCGCCGCGATGGAGCAGGCGCTCACCCAGGCCAAGAAGTTCAACGGCCCGGTGATCGTGCACGCGATCACCCGCAAGGGATACGGCTACGACCCGGCCGAGCGTCACGAGGCCGACCAGTTCCACGCGCCGGGCCCCTTCGACGTGCAGACGGGTGCCGAGAAGCCCAAGGGCCGGATCTGGACCGACTACTTCTCCGACGCCATCGTCGAGATCGGCGAGCGCCGCCCGGACGTCGTCGGGATGACCGCGGCGATGATGCACCCGGTCGGGCTCGACACGTTCCAGGCCCGCTTCCCCGAGCGGACCTTCGACGTCGGCATCGCCGAGCAGCACGCCGCGACCTCCGCGGCCGGCCTCGCGATGGGCGGCCTGCATCCCGTCGTCGCGCTCTACGGGACCTTCCTCAACCGGGCTTTCGACCAGGTGCTGATGGACGTCGCGCTGCACAAGTGCGGCGTCACGTTCGCGCTCGACCGCTCCGGCGTCACCGGCGACGACGGCGCCAGCCACAACGGCATGTGGGACATGTCGATCCTGCAGGTCGTCCCGGGCCTGCGCCTCGCAGCGCCTCGCGACGCGACCCGGCTGCGTGAGCTGCTCAACGAGGCGGTCGACGTCGACGACGCTCCGACCGTCGTGCGCTACCCGAAGGGCCCGCCGCCGGACGACATCGAGGCGGTCGCCAAGGCCGGCGGTGCCGACGTGCTGCTCCGCAGCGGCCCCCGGGACGTCCTGGTCGTCGCCGTCGGCTCGATGGCCACCGTCGCCGTCGAGGTGGCCGAGCGGCTGGTCGCCCAGGGCATCGGCGTGACCGTGGTCGACCCGCGCTGGGTCAAGCCGGTCGACCCGGCGATCATCGAGCTCGCCCGCGAGCACCGGCTCGTGGTCAGCATCGAGGACAACGGCGAGACCGGCGGCTGCGGCGCGGTGCTGCTGCAGACCCTCAACGCTGCGGGTGTGCACACGCCCTTCCGCCTGCACGGCATCCCGCAGGAGTTCCTCACCCACGCCAAGCGCGGCGCGATCCTGGAGCGGATCGGTCTGACCCCCCAGGCGATCGCCCTCGGCATCGTGGAAGACATGACCTCGTTGTCCGACGGTCGTTCTTCCCGCGATGTCGAGCGCACGCCGTAGTTCCCGGACCGTTGCGGTCCTCCTGGCCCTCAGCCTGACGGGGGCCGCCCTCGGCGCGTGCTCCGGCAGCGACGGCCCGGGGAAGGCCTCGGTGTCGCCACCGACGGACGTCGGCACCGAGATCCGCCAGGCCCTCGACGACCGCGCGGCCGCCGTACGCAACGGCCAGCCGGAGGCCTTCACCCGCACCCTCGGGGGTCCCCAGACGTTCCGCGGCCAGCAGCAGACCTGGTACGCCAACGTCACCCAGCTGCCGCTGCAGCGGTTCCGCTACCGATTCGACCCCGCGAGCCTGGTGCGCGACGGCAACGGCTACTGGGTGAGCGTCGCCGAGGTGATGCAGCTCGACGGGTACGACACCGAGCCCGTCGTCACTCCCGACCGGTTCCGCTTCGTGCCTGCGGGGGAGTCCGGGCGGATGCGCCTCACGTCGGTCTCCGACCCCCGGTGGGAACGCAAGCACGAGGTGCACCCGCAGCCGTGGGACCTCGGCCCGGTCGACATACGTGCCGGAGCCGGGGTGCTGGGCGTCTTCGACGCCAGCACGGTCGACACGGCGGGCTCGCTGCTCACGGGCGGTCGAGGCCGGCATCAGCGAGGTCTCCGCGTGGGTGCCCTACGACTGGACGCGCACCGTGGTCGTCTACGCGCTGTCCGACCCGACCTTCCTCGACAGCCTCGAGCACGTGCCCGGCGACGACCCCGGCGTCCTGGACGCCGTCTCCTTCCCGGTCGGCGCGGGCACCCGCTTCGTGCTCAACCCGCGGGTGATCGGCACACCGGGACCGGTGCGCGACCGGCTCCTGCGTCACGAGCTCACCCACGTCGCCGTCGGCACGCACGACGACGACGCCCCGGTGTGGCTCTCCGAGGGATTGGCCGAGTGGGTGTCGGTCCGGCCGCTGGCGCCGGAGCAGCGCCGCCTGCCAACCGCCGCCATGAGGGCAGCCCGCGCGGGCGCGCCCGACCTGCCCGACGACGCGACCTTCAACGACGACGACTCCCAGGCCCACTACGGGCTGGCGTGGTGGGCTGTCGAGTACGTCGCCGACTCCTACGGCGACGAGGCACCCTGGCAGCTCCTCGACGCGCTGGCGCCGGGGTCCGATCCCGACGAGGTGCTGCGCGAGCAGTTCGCCACCAGCACCCGCGAGCTGGCCCAGCAGGCGGACCGGCTGATGCTCGCGACTTACGCCCGACCGGCGACCTGATACACCCGCTCGACGTCGCACGCAACGCTCTACGGGACTGGTTTCGACCCCGCCTCGAGAGGACACTGTGGGCTCATGAAGGTGCTGCGGACGAAGTCCATCGAACAGTCCCTCGAGGACACCGAAGACGTCGAGTTCAAGCTCAAGAAGGAGCTGTCCGCCCTCGACCTCACGGTCTTCGGCATCGGTGTCGTCATCGGTGCCGGCATCTTCACGCTGACCGGGCGGGTGGCCAACCAGTACGCCGGCCCCGGCGTGGTGTTCTCCTTCGCGCTCGCCGCGATCTGCTGCGGGCTCGCGGCGGTCTGCTACGCGGAGTTCGCCTCGACGGTCCCGGTCGCGGGCTCGGCGTACACGTTCTCGTACGCCACCCTCGGCGAGCTGGTCGCCTGGATCATCGGTTGGGACCTGATCCTGGAGCTGATGCTCGGTGCCTCGGTCGTCGCCCAGGGTTGGAGCACCTACCTGGTCACGTTCCTCGACGAGATCGGCATCACCTGGCCGGCCTCGGTCGGCCCGGCCGACGTCGAGGACTTCACCTGGGGCCACATCAACCTGGCGGCCGTGCTCCTTGTGGTGGCGCTGACCACGCTCATCGCGATCGGCATCAAGGAGTCGCTGCGGGTCAACCTCGTCCTGGTCGCGATCAAGCTCTTCGTCGTGCTGTTCGTGATCATCGCCGGCCTGTTCTACGTCTCCGGCGCCAACTACGACCCGTTCATCCCGCCGGCCTCCGACCCGATCAATGCGAGCGGGCTGGACGCAACCGCTGATCCAGTGGGCGTTCGGGCTCGCAGCCGCAGACCTTCGGCGTCCTCGGCATCATCTCCGCAGCCTCGGTGGTCTTCTTCGCCTACATCGGCTTCGACGTCGTGGCCACGACCGCCGAGGAGGCGAAGAACCCGCAGAAGGACCTGCCGAAGGGCATCCTCGGCTCGCTCGCGATCTGCACCCTGCTCTACATGGCGGTCGCGCTGGTGATCACCGGGATGGTCCCCTACGACAAGATCGACCCGGACGCCGCGCTCGCCACCGCATTCACCTCGGTCGGCAAGGACGGCTTCGCGACGATGATCGCCGCCGGTGCCGTCGCGGGTCTGACCACCGTCGTGATGACGCTGATGATCGGCGCCGTGCGGGTGCTCTTCGCGATGAGCCGCGACGGCCTGCTGCCGAAGACCTTCGCCCACACCAACCCGAAGACCGGCACGCCGGTGCGGATCACCCTCACCATCGGCGCGACCGTCGCCGTGATCGCGGGATTCACCCCGATCGGCAAGCTCGAGGAGATGGTCAACATCGGGACGCTCACGGCGTTCCTGCTGGTGTCGCTCGCCATTCCGGTGCTCCGGCGTACCCGCCCCGACCTCGACCGTCCGTTCCGGGTGCCGTTCAGCCCGTGGCTCCCGATCCTCGCCGCGCTCATCTGCCTCTACCTGATGCTCAACCTCAGCGTGGAGACCTGGCTACGGTTCCTCGTCTGGATGCTCCTCGGCTTCGCGATCTACTTCGCCTACGGCCACCGCCACAGCCGGGTCCGTCTGGCCGAGATCGAGGAGTCCAAGCAGTCATCGAGCTGAGTTCTCGGTCTCCGGCGGTTGAGGAAGGCGTGCTTGCGCTTGTCTCGATCCCACTGACGTCCTCATCGCGATGAGTGTGGCCTGCGGGCTCGCTCGGTTCGGTCGCCGACGGGCAGCTACGACGGGTACGGCGAGCGGCGGCTTGCGATCCGCCGCCGGCACCGCCAGAGCGCCGTTGGTTGAGGTGCGAGGGCCGCTAGGCCCGAGCCTCGAAACCACCCCAACGACGACGGGGCGATGAGCGCGAGCTGCGGGTCCGTCCGGGTCGATCGCCGAGGCAGCAAGGACGGGTACGGCGCGCAAGTGGTTGCGATCCGTCGCCGGCTTTCCGGCCGCCGACCACCCTCCACAGACGAGCCCACGGGGGTGTGAATGAACGCCGAGAATCGTGACCTGTTCGTGACCTGAACCCCTGTGGACAAGCGGCTTCTGGGCCCCTGAGTGTCGGTGGTCAGTGCTTGAGTAGACCCATGACCACGATGACCGCACCTCACCACCAGGTGGCCTCTGCGACCGCGCACATGCGCTCGGTCGCGGACGGTGTGGTCGACGCATCCGTGTGGTCCATGAGCGCCCCGGAAGCAGCGTCCACCCTGGTCGAGCTGACGCGCCTCGAGGCCCAGATCGTGGAGCTGAAGGCCCGTGTCGCCGCGCATGCCGACGAGGTCCAGGTCGGCACCGAGGTCGGTGCCACGTCGACCGCGAACTGGTTCGCCAAGGAGACGAGGCAGACCCGGTCCGTGGCGTTTCGGAGCGTGCGACTCGGCTACGACCTCGCGATCTACGACCGCGTCCGGGACGGCCTCGCCTCCGGTGACCTGCGGCCTCGCGCAGGCCGACGTGATCATCCGCGCGGTCCGCGCCCTGCCCGACGGACCTGACCCCGACCTGTCATCAAGGCCGAGGAGCACCTCGTGACCCTCGCGGCGGACTACGACGCGAAGACCCTGCGGATCCTCGGTAACCGGCTCCTGGAGGTCATCGCCCCGGAGTTGGCCGATGCCTACGAGTCCGACCGGCTCGAGAAGGAAGAAGCCAAAGCCGCACAGGCTGCCCGGCTGACGATGACCGACGACGGCCACGGCAAGGTCCACGGCCGGTTCACCCTCCCGGCACTCCAGGCCGCGGAGCTGAAGAAGATGCTCCTCGCCCTCGCCGCACCCAAGCACCTCGCCGCGACCGAGGGCCCTGGGGTGGAGCGGCGTCCTGGTCCGGAGCGGATGGGCAGGGCGTTCATGGAGCTCATCGACCGCATCAGCGCCAAAGACCTCCCGAAGGTCGGACGCAGCGACGCCACGATCGTGGTCACCATCGACCTCGACACCCTCCTCGGACGACTGCAGAAGGCCGGGGTCCTCGACACCGGCGAACACATCTCGCGCTGCCGCGGCCCGACGCCTGGCGTGCACCGCCCGGATCATCCCCGTCGTCCTCGGCGGCGACTCCGAGGTCCTCGACCTCGGCAGGACCAGACGGTTCTTCACCAGAGCCCAGACCACCGCCATGGGCCTGCGGGACGGCGGGTGCGTGGCCGAGGGCTGTGACTGGCCGCCCTGGATGTGCCACGCCCACCACTGGACCCGCTGGACCGACGGCGGCACCACCGACCTCGACCACGGCGGACTGCTCTGCCCCCGACACCACGCCCGAGCCCACGACCCGGCGTACGGGATGGCGCATCGTCCCGATGGCAAGGTGAACTTCCACCGCAGGACCTGAGCCGACGATCCGCGCGCACTGACGACAACTGGTCGGTGCCCGCCGAAGTCCGAGGACCTCGGCGGGCATCCGCACGACCTAACCGCAGGAGGGTCAGGCGTTGATCTGGAGCGCCTTGATCTCGTCGCGCGCGGCGACAACCGCCGCGTGCTGCCGACTCACGACCTCCCGAAAGCCGGTGCTGAGGTCTTGCTTCAGCGCCTTCTCGTACTCAGACACCGCGTGGTCCTCGCCGGTCACCGCTGCCTTGAGAACGCCATCAGGCTTGTCGCCAGTGAGGGCGTCCTTCAGCGAGATCCATCCGCGGTGGACGGTTGCGCTGAGGGTTCCGCTTTCATCGACGTCCTCGCCGTAGTCGTGGCCCAGAGCGACGATCTCGCGATGGAATTCGGCGCGCTGCTCCGAGTAGCGCTGGAGCGTGGTGGCCCACTCCGCGTGGTCGCCGTCCCGCAACTTCTCTGCTGCGCTGGCGAAGCCTCGCTCACCGTCCTTGAGCGTTTCGACTAGTTCCTTGGCGACTTGGTTGTCGTCCGACACGGTGGCTCCTTCGCAAACGTTGGATAGTGGCTTCTGCGCGGTACCCAGCAGCCTTGCGCCTAACCCTGCGCGGACACGGCGCTCGGAGTTCGGGGCCGTTGCGAAGTCTCGGCCGGAGGACTCAACAAGAAGCGGTCCATCGTCCCGAAGCCACCTGGATCGTCATCTCCACCACCTTGGAGGATCAGAAGATCACCGGCGGCAAGACCTACGCCGAGCTCGACCCTGCAGGCGTCCCTCTTCACCTCTGGCGCTGGTCGGCTTCGCGCTTCGCTCGCCTGCACCCGAGCCCGCGGATGCTGCCTCCGCGACCTAGTCAGCGCTCACGTCGCACGCCGGCAGCGTCACGACCTGACCGGCGTAGCTGAGCCCTGCGCCGAAGGCGATCAGCAGGGCCAGGTCGCCGACCTTGGCCTCGCCCGAGCGGAGCATGGCTTCGATGGCGAGCGGCACCGAGGCCGCGGAGGTGTTGCCGGAGTCGATGACGTCGGTGGCGACGGCGACCGACTCGGGCAGCTTGATGTTGCGCGCCAGGGTCTGGGTGATCCGGAGGTTGGCCTGGTGCGGGATGAACGCATCGAGCTCGTCGACGGTGACCCCGGCCCGGTCGAGGGCCTCGTGGGCGACCTCGGCCATGGCGAAGGGAGCCCACCGGAAGACGGCGGTGCCCTCCATCTGGACCACGGGGTGGTGGCTCTCGCGGCTGTCCAGACAGCTCGGGGTCTGGGTGATCACCTGCGACTGCGACCCGTCCGAGCCCCAGGCCGTCGGTCCGATGCCGGCCTTGTCAGCCGGACCCACGACCACGGCCCCGGCGCCGTCGGCGAAGATGAACGCGGTGCCGCGGTCCGTCGGGTCCATGAACCGGCTCAGCTGCTCGACGCCGATCACCAGGACGTAGGTGGCGCCGCCGGAGCGGATCAGGGCCGACGCGAGGTTGAGGGCGTGGCAGAAGCCGGCGCAGCCCGCCGAGATGTCGAACGCGGCAGCGGTGGAGCCGAGCCGGTTGGCGACCTGCGGCGCCGAGGCCGGGGTGTGCTCCGGGTAGGTCGACGTGGCGACGATCACGCAGCCGAGCTGGTCGGCAGTGACGCTGCTGACCTCGAGCGCCCGCGCGGCCGCGGCCGTCGCCATGGTGATCAGGTCCTCGTCGGGGCCGGCGAAGCGGCGCGTCTTGATGCCGGATCGGCTCTGGATCCACTCGTCCGAGGAGTCGAGCACCGCGCAGATCTCGTCGTTCGTGACCACCCGCTCGGGGCGGTAGACCCCCAGGCCCAACATCGCGGTGTGCTCCACGTCGGACGTCTGCTGAATCGTCATCCTCAACTCCGATCTCCTCGATGACGCCGTGAGCCGCAGCTCGGGACCCGGCGTTCAGGAGCATAGGCGCGTGGCCGTCAGTCGTCGGGGAGGGTCTTGACCTCGCGGTCGCCGATCGTCGGTCGGCCCTGGTTGCAATAGACCTCGACCTCGATCGATCGACCGCCACTGGCGAAGACGGCGTCGACGTCGTCGTCGGGGCCCTGCTCGTAGCTGACGACGCGCCAGCCCCGGGCGGGTACCGCGCCGAGCCCGTAGGCGACGGCGCCCCGGCACTCCACCTCGAAGGTCCCGAACTCGTCCTCGACGGCGCGTCGGACGCTGGCGGCGCCAGGGGTCGGGGTGCTCGCGCCCTCGGTCTGTTCGGCGGCAGGTACGTCGTTGCCGAGCGGGCCGCGGTCCCGGACGCTCGCGCCGACCGAGGTGACGGCGACGACCCCGATCGTGACGGCCACCGCTGCGGCGACCAGCCAGGCGAGCAGGTAGCCGGCCAGTCGCCGATGCCGGTGTCGGCGCTCGGTCGGCTCGGCAGTCACACCGCCATCCTGCCGGGTCTCGACCGCGGGTTTTGCTAGCGGACGGTTAAGGCGTCCTTAAGGAGAGCGGAGCCGATGGGGGATGCGGCTAGGTTTCACGACGTGGCCCAGGTGCTGATCATCGAGGACGACCCGCGCATCAGGCCGCTCCTGATGCGCTCGCTCGACGAGCGCGGGCACGCGGTCTCGTCGGCGGCGACCGGGATGCAGGGTCTGACGATGGCGATCGACAACCGGCCCGACCTGGTGATCCTCGACCTCGGGTTGCCCGACGTCGACGGGACCCAGGTGCTGCAGATGCTCCGCGCCGTCAGCGACGTCCCGGTGATCGTCGCCAGCGCGCGCGACGACGACCCGTCCCTGGTCGGCTGCCTCGATGCCGGCGCCGACGACTACGTGGTCAAGCCGTACACGACCGATCAGCTGGAGGCCCGGATCCGGGCCGTGATGAGGCGGGCAGGGGGCGGGGCGGCCGCACGCCGGCCGGTCGTCGTCGGCGGGCTCGAGATCGTCCCTGCCTCCCGCCGGGCGAGCGTCGACGGAGCCCCGCTGGACCTGAGCCCGCGCGAGTTCGACCTGCTCCGCCACCTCGCCGAGCGCCCGGGTGAGGTGGTCACCAAGCGCGAGCTCCTCACCGAGGTCTGGAACCAGCCCTGGGGCGGTTCGGACAAGACGGTCGACGTGCACCTCTCCTGGCTGCGCCGCAAGCTGGGCGAGTCGGCCGCGGCGCCGCGCTACCTGCACACCGTGCGCGGGGTCGGCGTACGTCTCTCCGCGCCGCAACCCACGGAGTGACCCCGTGCGTCGGAGCCTGATCCTGACCGTCGCGGCCGCCGTCTCGATGGTGCTGCTCGCGATGCTGGTGCCGATGGCGGTGCTGCTGCGCAGCTATGCGCTCGAGGACCGGCTCTCCCGCGCGGCCCTGGAGGTGCAGGCCACCGAGACCGTCGTCTCGGGCCAGGACAAGGGCGCGGTCGCGACGTACCTGGAGAAGGTCAACCGCGGGCACGACGTCAGCACGACGGTGCTCTACCCGCCGTCGGACCTGCACCCCGAGGGGGAAGCGATCGGGCCGACGCCGGGGGAGGACGCCGACGTCGTCCAGGCCCGGATCACGGGTCAGGCCAGCGTGCGCGACGTCGACGGGGGCTCCGAGATCCTGGTCCCGGTCTCGCTCGGCGGCAGCAGCGCCGGACCGGGGAGACCCCGGTGATCCGGGTGGAGGTCCGCCCGCCCGGGCTGGAGTCCGACATCGTCCGCAGCTGGCTGGTGCTGCTCGTGCTGGGCGTCGTGCTCCTCGTCGGTGCCCTCGTGCTCGCCGACCGGCTGGGACGGTCGTTCGTGGGGCCGATCCGTCGGCTGGCGGCGTACGCCACCACCTTGGGCGAACGGCGCCGCCCAGACCCGGTCCCGGCGTCGGGCCCGCCGGAGGTGCGCGAGCTGACCACGGCCATGAACCGCCTGGTCGGTCGGATCGAGGCCCTTCTCGAACGCGAGCGCGCCGGCATCGCCGACGTGTCCCACCGGCTGCGCACGCCGATGACCGCGCTGCGGCTGCGGATCGAGGCGCTGACGGACCCAGATGACCGGGCCCGGCTCGGTGGCGACCTGGACGAGCTCCAGGCCACCGTCGACCACGTCGTACGAGAGGCCCGTCGCTCCGAGCGCGAGGGCGTCGTACCGGAGTCGGACGCGGTGGCGGTCGTCGCGGAGCGGGCCCGCTTCTGGGCCCCGCTGGCCGAGGACCAGGGCCGGCCGTTCGACGTCCGCGTCGAGCTGCCGGGTCCGGTGCCGGTGCCGACGTCGGTCGAGGACCTGCGCGCGGTCGTCGACGTGCTGCTCGACAACGTCTTCACCCACACCGCGGACGACGCGGCGGTGCTGGTCGCGCTGGCGGCCCGGGACGGCGGCGGGCTCCGGCTCACGGTCGACGATGCCGGCCCGGGTTTCCCTGACGGTGTCGACGTCGCCGGTCGTGGCGAGTCCGGTGTCGGCTCGACCGGCCTGGGGCTCGCCATCGTCGAGAAGACCGCCACCGAGTCCGGTGGCGGTCTGTCGTGGGGTGTCTCGCCGTACGGCGGGGCGCGGGTCGTCGTCGACCTCGGCCCCGCCGGCGGCTGACGGGCCGCGTCAGCGGCGGAAGGTGAGCGTGCGAGTCACCGACGCCTTGCTGCCGACCCGCTCGAGCATGACCTTGAACCGGTCCGCGCCCGGGGTGTTCGAGCTGCGCACGTCACGGAAGTCGACCTCCCAGCGGCCGTCGTCGCGCACCGCGCGCGCCGTCCGGGTCCCGACGACCTTGCCGTCGTGGCGGACGACCATCCGCCACGTGGAGCCGGCCGGCACGCCGTCGAGCTCGGCGTCGACCTCGAAGCGACGCTCCTTCTCGATCCCGATGTCGTACGTCGCGCCGGCGACGCGGCCGTGGGCCTCGCGCTCGGGTCCGTCGGCCTGGGCCGGGGCCGCGATCAGCACGGCGCCGGTGCCGGCAGCCAGGGCAGTGGCGGTGGTCAGGGCGATCAGCTGCATCTTCATGTGGTGCTCCTCAGTGGGTGTCGGGTGTTCAGCGGTCGAGCGAGACCGTGCAGGGCTCGCCGTCCTGCGGTGTGGCGGTCGCGGTGAAGGACGAGCCGTCCTTCTCCGAGACGGTGACGTCAACGTCGAGCTCGGCGTCCTCGTCGGTCTCCCGGGTGCCCGAGTAGACCTCGGTCCCGTCCTGCTCGATGGCGATCTGCCAGGTCTCCCCGGGGGCGGCGGACTGGACCTCGAAGGTCACCTCGACGCCGCCGTCCTCGTCCTCCGCGGACAGCTCGTACGTCGCGCTGCCGCAGGTGCCGCGCTGCGTGGTCTCGCTGTCGCGACCGAGCGCCCACCAGGCACCTCCGGCGGCGACCACGATCACGACGACGGCGATGACGCTCGCCAGGACTGACTTCTTCATCGGTGCTCCTCGTTCGGTTGGTCTGACGAGGAAGACGTTCGCAGCGGAGGCGCTAAGCGCACCGCTGCGCGCGGCTAAGGCCAGGCAAAGGTGCCCGCGTGAGTCTCCTCACCGCGTCACATGGAATGGGTGAGCGATGGGCACGGCTGGGACTGATGACCCTGTCTTCCAGCCCAAGGAGCCGTAGCCACGATGGCTGACCTGTTCGAGAACCTGACCGCCGGAGCCTGGACCCTGCCCAACCGCGTGGTGATGGCGCCGCTGACCCGCAACCGGGCGAAGGGCACCGTGCCTGGAGACCTGGCCGTGGAGTACTACGCGCAGCGCGCGTCGGCCGGCCTGATCATCACCGAGGGCAGCCAGCCGAGTGCGCGCGGCCAGGGCTACTTCGACACCCCCGGCTTCCACTCGCCCGAGCAGCTCGCGGGCTGGCGCCGGGTCGCGGACGCCGTCCACGCCAACGACGGCCGGATCGTCGCCCAGCTCATGCACGCCGGCCGGATCTCCCACCCGGACAACACCGGGGGACAGGAGATCATCGCGCCCAGCGCGATCGCGGCTCCTGGCGAGATCTTCACGCCCACCGGCATGCAGGCCTACCCGACCCCGCGGGCGATCGGGACCGACGAGATTCCGGCGGTGATCGAGGAGTACGTGAGCGCCGCCCGCAACGCGGTCGAGGCGGGCCTGGACGGTGTCGAGGTGCACGGCGCCAACGGCTACCTCATCCACCAGTTCCTGGCCCCGGGCTCCAACGAGCGCACCGACGAGTACGGCGGGTCCCCGGCCAACCGCGCGCGCTTCGCCGTCGAGGTCATCCGGGCGGTCGCCGACGCGATCGGCGCCGACCGGGTCGGCGTACGCCTCTCGCCCGCGCACAACATCCAGGGTGCGACCGAGGAGGACCCGGCCGACGTCGAGGAGACCTACGCCGCGGTCATCCACGGCATCGCGCCGCTCGGTCTGGCCTACCTGAGCGTGCTGGCCCAGCCCCGGCTCGACCTGGTGCAGCGGATGCGCAAGGACTTCGGCGGGGTGCTGATCGCCAACGACGGTTTCGGTGTCGTCACGACTGCCGCGATGGCCCAGGCACTGCTCGACGAGGACGTCGCCGACGCGGTCGCGATCGGTCGGCTCTTCCTGGCCAACCCCGACCTGCCGCAACGCTGGGAGAGCGGGGCCGCGCTCAACGAGCCGGACGCCGACACCTTCTACGGCGGTGGCGCCGAGGGCTACACCGACTACCCGTTCTTGGACGACTGAGCCCGAAGGGCTGAGGGCGGACCGTGCCTCAGCTCGCCAGCGCGAGAGCGTCCGCCGTCGACCACCCGGCCGACCGCGCGACGGCGACCGCGGCGAGCTGGGTGCGGACCTCGAGCTTGGCGAGGATCGACTTGATCTGGGTGCGGACGGTGGCCTCGGCGACGACGTTCTGACGAGCGATGTCCGCGGCGCCCTGTCCCCACATCAGCCGCGCGATGACCTCCCGCTCACGCAGGGTCAGGCGCCCGAGCCGGACGCGCGCCGACCAGTACTCGGTGTCAGCGGCAGCGTGTGCCAGCCCCTGGAGCCGGGCGACGAGCGCCGGGCACAGTGGCGGCCGGTCCGTCAGGACCAGGTCGAGGACCCGGCGCAGCTCCGCCAGGTCGGCGGTCATCGGCAGCACCCCGGCCGCACCGGCGAGCAGGCAGCGGCCCCAGTGGACCGGGTCGTCGTCCGCGCTGACCGGGGTGAGGGCGACGACCGGCACGCCTGCTGCGTGCAGGCCGGCGATGAGGGCCTCACCGTCGTCGAGCGGTCCCGGGCGGGACGACACGATCGCGACGTCAGGCCGAGCGGCCCGCGCCGCGGCGACGGTCGCGGCGATCGTCCGGTGGTCGGGGACGATCACCGACCGCACCCGGTAGCCGGTCCAGAGCCCGGCATCGAGGACGTCGGCGACGGCCGTGTTCTCCTCGATGATCACCAGACGAGGCCGCCTGGTCCTGGCCGGTGTGGTCGTCAGTGTGCTGATATTGGTGTCCATGGGAGCCCGACTTCCTGTGGTACCTGCCCGCGACCTGCGGGATGTCACTCAGGAGCGTCGAACCCTCCGACAAGTACGTCGGAGCGTCGGCGAGCTGTATCGGACACCTCAGCGTCCCAGGGAGCGGTGCCGTCATGACCCACCACGATCTCTCCTGGTTGTCGTCGCGGCAGTACGTCAGCGACGGCGGGCTGGAGACCGACCTGATCTTCCACCACGGCATCGACCTCCCCGAGTTCGCGTCCTTCCCGCTGGTCGACGACGATGCCGGCCGCGGTCTGCTGCGCGCCTACTACAACGGGTACGCCGACGTGGCCCGCCGCGCCGGCGCAGGGCTGACGATGGAGTCACCGACGTGGCGGGCCAACCCCGACTGGGGCGCTCGCGTCGGCTACGACCGACCCGCCCTCGACCGCGTCAACCGCGCCAGCATCGAGCTGCTGCAGCAGCTGCGGGACTCCTACGACGACCTCGACGACGTGCGCGTGATCGGCGCGATCGGGCCACGTGGCGACGGGTACGTGGCCGGGGACCGCGCCGACCCCGACGAGGCCGCGGCCTACCATCGCGCCCAGGTCGAGGCGTTCGCAGACGCCGGCGCCGACGTGATCGCGGCTTACACCCTCACCGGGCCGGAGGAGGGCATCGGCGTCGCCCGTGCGGCCCGCGCCGCCGGCGTACCGGTCTGGGTGGGGTTCACCGTCGAGACCGACGGACGCCTTCCCGACGGCACCACCCTCGCGGACGCGGTCGCGCTGGTGGAGGAGCAAGAGGCGGCGGACGGGTACGTCGTGAACTGCGCGCACCCGACCCACATCGCGCCGGGTCTCGACGGTGGCGACTGGCTGGCCCGGATCGTCCAGGTCAATCCCAACGCCTCGACCCAGAGTCACGCCGAGCTCGACGCGGCCGAGGAACTCGACGAGGGCGATCTCGCTCAGCTGGCGACGACGTACGACGCGCTCCGGCCCGCCTTGCCCGGGCTGCGCGTCGTCGGTGGCTGCTGCGGCACGGACGCCCGGCACGTGGCTGCGCTGTGGGGCCTGTGAGGCTCAGCCCACGCCTCCTAGGCGTCGCCGTCCTCGAGGTCGAAGACCTCAGACAACCCGCACCGGCGTAGGACGGGTCGTGAAGTCCCACACCCGCTCCGAGAGTCCCTTGCTCAGTCGGATGCACCCGTGGGACCGCGCGAAGTCGGTGCCGAGGAGCCAGTCGGCGTGCATCTGCCGGCCGTTGCTCTTGTAGCGCGGGATCCGGTGGAACCCGACGCCGCACGGCGCGAAGCGCACGAAGTCGTCCATCCACACGGCGCCGCTCTGGTTGAGCTTCACCCGGGTCGGCCGGCCGCAGTAGGAGCCGACGCCGTACCTGCCAGGCCTGAGCACCGAGGTGTTGTCGACCATGCCGCCCTGGGCGACGGCCTTGCCCGACGAGCCGACGAGCCAGACCCAGTTCTGCTTCTGGGAGATCACGACCCGGCGGCCGTGCCCGGAGCCTCTGGGGACGGGGCGTACGTCGCAGCGCGGGGCGCTCGCGGCTGTCAGGCGCTTGCGGGTGCGCGCGTCGAAGCGTCCGGTCTGTCCGGCGCCGATCCGGGACTGGAAGCGGATGATCGCCGAGCGGGTGTGGTCGCCCACCTTGCCGTCGGCGGGGCCGGCGTCGCAGTGCAACGCGTTGAGCCGCTTCTGGAGCTTGACGGCGGGGTTCGACGCCGCGGAGGCGGTCGCCTCGGCCGGCGCGAGCGTGAGGACGAGCGCACCGACGAGCAGTGCGACGACTGGGGCGAGGCGGGTCACCAGGACATCGTCGCCCGGCAACCCGCCTCGCACTAGTCGATCAGTGGAACTTCCCCAGGCCCTCACGCTCGAGGAGCATGGTGAGGCCGCCGTTCCAGAAGGAGAACCCGGCGCCGGTGATCATCGCCAGGTCGAGGTCCTCGGCCGCCACGACGACGCCTTCGTCGAGCATCCGGCGCGCCTCGTCGGCCAGCCCGGTGAGCACGCGGGTGCGCACCTCGTCCGACGACAGCACGACCGGGTCCGCCGGCGTCTCGAGCAGCGCCACGACCTCGGGGTCGAGGGCGCCGTCCGCGCCGTAGTACGACGACTTGCGGGCCGCCACCACGCGCTCGAGCGCGGGGGAGACGTAGAAGCGGTCGGGGAAGGCGCCGTGCAGCGTCTCGTTGTTGTGCAGCGCGATCGCCGGGCCGACCAGCGAGAGCAGCACGAACGGCGGCATCGGCGCGACGCCGGCGAACGCGGCGTCCGCCACCTGCACGGGCGTGCCCTCGTCGACGATCCGGCCGACCTCGCCCATGAAGCGGCCGAGGAGACGGTTGACGATGAACGACGGGCTGTCGTTGACCAGGATCGTGGTCTTCTTCAGCGCCTTGCCGGTCCCGAACGCCGTCGCCAGGGTGGCGTCGTCGGTCTGCTCGCCCTTGACGATCTCCAGTAGCGGCATCACCGCGACCGGGTTGAAGAAGTGGAAGCCGACGACCCGCTCGGGGTGCTCGAGGTCGGACGCCATCTCCGTGATCGACAGCGAGGAGGTGTTGGTCGCCAGGACGCACGCGGGCGAGACGACCTTCTCGACGTCGGCGAAGACCGACTTCTTGACCGACATCTCCTCGAACACGGCCTCGATCACGAAGTCGGCGTCCGCGAAGACCTCTGACTTGTCGATCGCGCCGGTGACCAGCGCCTTGTGGCGGTTGGCCTTGTCCTGGTTGATCCGGCCCTTGCTGAGCAGCTTGTCGATCTCGCTGTGGACGTACGAGACGCCCTTGTCGACGCGCTCCTGGTCGAGGTCGGTCAACACGACCGGGACCTCGAGGCGGCGTACGAAGAGCAGCGCCAGCTGGCTGGCCATCAGGCCCGCACCGACGATGCCGACCTTGGTCACCGGTCGCGCCAGCGATCGGTCCGGCGCACCGGCGGGTCGCTTGGCCCGCTTCTGCACCAGGTCGAAGGCGTAGAGCGACGCGAGCAGCTCCGGGGTCCGCGACATCGCCTCGAGGGCGTCGTCCTCGGCGGCGAACCCCTCGTCGCGGGTCGCGGTCCTCGCGCCGGCGATCAGCTCGACGGCCTTCGCGGCGGCCGGGCTGGCGCCGCCGGTCCTCGCCTCGGCGATCTGGGCGCCGCGCAGGACCGCGGCGGACCATGCCTCGCCCTTGTCGATCTCGGGGCGCTCGACCACGGTCTCGCCGTTGAGCACCGACGCGGCCCAGAGCAGCGACTGCTCGAGGTAGTCGACGCCGGAGAAGCACGCGTCGGCGAGACCGATCTCGTGCGCCGCCTCGCCCCCGAGGGTCTTGCCGTTGTTGAGCGGGTTCTCGAGGAGCACCGTGACGGCCTTGTCGGCGCCGATCAGGTTCGGCACCAGGTAGGCACCGCCCCAGCCGGGGACCAGGCCGAGCATGACCTCGGGCAGGCCGAGGGCAGGAGCGCTGTCCATCACCGTGCGGTAGTCGCAGTGCAGCGCGACCTCGAGGCCGCCGCCGAGGGCGAGGCCGTTGATGAAGCCGAACGACGTCTTGCCGCCGTCCTGGAGCTTGCGGAAGACCGCGTGGCCGAGCTCCGCCACGACGCGCACGGCGTCCGACCCGCCGCCGGCGATCGAGGTCAGGTCGGCCCCGGCGGCCAGGATGAACGGCTTGCCGGTGACGCCGATGGCTCGGATCTCGTCATCCGCGAGAGCGGCGTCGATCGCGGCGTTCAGGGCGAGCAGCGAGCGCGGACCGAACGTGTTGGGCTTGGTGTGGTCCTCGCCGTTGTCGAGGGTGATCAGGCCCATCACGCCGGCGCCGTGGGGGAGCGTGACCTTGCGCAGGTGGGCCTGGGTCACGCGCTCGGCGTCGGACGAGATCTCCTGAGCGCGGGTCAGCAGGTTGTCGATCGCCATGTCAGGCACCTTCCTCGGTGGTCGAGCTCGTCGAGACCCAGTGCGGGTTCTCCCAGATCACGGTGCCGCCCATGCCGATGCCGATGCACATGGTCGTCAGGCCGTAGCGCACCTCGGGGTGCTCCTCGAAGGTGCGGGCCAGCTGCGTCATCAGGCGTACGCCGGACGACGCCAGCGGGTGGCCCATGGCGATGGCGCCGCCGTACGGGTTGACCCGGGCGTCGTCGTCGGCGATGCCGAAGTGCTCGAGGAAGGCCAGCACCTGCACGGCGAAGGCCTCGTTGACCTCGAACGCACCGATGTCCTCGATGGTCAGGCCGGCCTGCTTGAGGGCCTTCTCGGTCGCCGGGATCGGACCGGCGCCCATCACCTCGGGCTCGACCCCGACGTAGGAGTAGGACACCAGGCGCATCTTGATCGGCAGGCCCAGCTCCTTCGCGGTCTCCTCGTCGGCGAGCAGCGACGCGGTCGCGCCGTCGTTGATGCCGGCAGCGTTGCCGGCAGTCACCTTGCCGTGGGCGCGGAAGGGCGTCTTCAGCCCCGCGAGCGTCTCCATCGTGGTGCCGGGACGCATCGGCTCGTCGGTCGAGGCCAGGCCCCAGCCGAGCTCGGCGGACTTCGTGGCGACGGGGACCAGGTCGGGCTGGATCTTGCCGGCGTCGTACGCCGCGGCGGTCTTCTCCTGGGAGCGGACGGCGTAGGCGTCGACGCGCTCCTTGGTGATCGTCGGGTAGCGGTCGTGCAGGTTCTCGGCGGTCTTGCCCATCACGAGCGCGTCGGGGTTGACGATCCGCTCGGAGAGGATCCGCGGGTTGGGGTCCACGCCCTCGCCCATGGGGTGGCGCCCCATGTGCTCGACGCCGCCGGCGATGGCGACGTCGTACGCCCCGAAGGCGATGCCGGAGGCGGTGGTCGTCACGGCGGTCATCGCGCCGGCGCACATCCGGTCGATCGCGAAGCCGGGGACGCTCTGCGGCAGGCCGGCCAGCAGCGCGGCGGTGCGGCCGATGGTGAGGCCCTGGTCGCCGATCTGGGTGGTCGCGGCCACCGCGACCTCGTCGACGCGCTCGGCCGGCAGCGACGGGTTGCGCCGCATGAGCTCACGGATGCACTTGATCACGAGGTCGTCGGCGCGGGTCTCGGCGTACTGGCCGGTGGCCTTGCCGACACCGAACGGGGTGCGTACGCCGTCCACGAAGACGACCTCTCGCAACTGTCGGGCTGATGCCATCTCTGGGGGGTCTCCTCGAATTCGATCACGGTCTGACGGAGCAGGTTACCGCAGGGTAACAAGCGTCCGCGCGGGTCCGGCAGTCGGCGGGACTACCTCGGCGACCACTACGGTTGTCCCGACGGGCCGACGCGAGGTGGGCCCGTCCCAACGAGGAGGTTTCGTGGCCGAGCGGGAACGCCTGGTGCACATCGTCGACGACGTACCGGAGCTGGACGCGGTGCGTGAGTCCGGCGACGAGCTCACGATGGTCCTGGTGCTCGACGGGTTCCTCGACGCCGGCAACGCCGCGGCTCGCGCCGCCCAGCACCTCACCGACCTCTCGGACGGACCCGTCGTGGCGACCTTCGACGTCGACCAGCTCCACGACTACCGGGCCCGACGCCCGCCGATGACCTTCGACCGCGACCACTACACGGGGTACGACGCTCCGCGGCTCGTGGTCCGGCTGCTGCGGGACACCGGCGGCACGCCGTACCTCCTGCTGAGCGGGCCCGAGCCCGACAACCGCTGGGAGGCGTTCTGCCGCGGGGTCCGTGAGGTCGTCGAGAGGCTCGGCGTCTCGCGCGTGATCGGCATCGGCTCGGTGCCGATGGCGGTCCCGCACACCCGGCCGATCGCGCTCACCCCGCACGCCAACGACCCCGACCTGCTGACCGCAGTCAGCCCGTGGCGCGGTGAGCTGCGCATCCCGAGCAGCGCCCAGGCGCTGCTCGAGGTCCGGCTCGGTGAGTGGGGTCACGAGGCGATGGGTTTCGTCGCCCACGTGCCGCACTACCTCGCGCAGATGGACTACCCGCTCGCCGCGGCCGCGCTGCTCGAGCAGGTCGAGATCGCCGGCAGGCTGACGATCGACCTCTCCGGCCTGCGCGCCGAGGCCGAGGACAAGGAGGCCGAGATCGCTGGCTACCTGACCGCCAACGAGGAGGTCGCCGAGGTGGTCGCCGCCCTCGAGCGCCAGTACGACGCCTTCGAGCGCGCGGAGGAGGACGGCTCCAGCCTGCTCGCTCCCGACCAGCCGCTGCCCACCGGCGACGAGATCGGCCGCCAGTTCGAGCAGTTCCTGGCCGGCCTCGACGGACCCGAGGACCCCGCCCCCGGCGACCTGGAGCGTGACTGATGCCTCGCGACGCCGACGAGCTGGTGGCCCTGCTGGACCTCGAGCGGATCGACGACGACCTCTTCCGTGGTGCCCAGATGCCCACGACACGGCCGATGGTCTTCGGCGGCCAGGTCGCCGCCCAGTCGCTGGTCGCGGCCTCCCGCACCGTCGAGGACCGGTTCGTCGCACACTCGCTGCACTCCTACTTCCTGCAGCCCGGCGACCCGAGCACGCCCACGATCTACGACGTCGAGAACCTCCGCGACGGTCGGTCGTTCGTCACCCGCCGGGTGCTGGCCCAGCAGCACGGCCGCCCGATCTACGCCCAGACCGTCAACTTCCACCTGGAGGAGCCGGGCTTCGAGCACGAGGAGTCGATGCCCGACGTACCCGGCCCCGACCACGAGTCGGTGCGCCCCGTCAGCCGCAAGGCCCAGGAGGAGCTGCACGCCGACCAGTGGAACGTGGCCGACATCCGTTTCGTCGGCTCGTCGGCCGGCGGCCTCGACGACGATCCCGCCCACCCCGGACGGCAGCGGGTCTGGCTGCGGGTCTCCTCGCCGCTCCCGGACGACCAGTTCCTCCACCGCGCGGCCTTCACCTACCTCTCCGACATGACGCTGGTGGGTGCGGCGATGGCGCCGCACGGCATCAGCTTCGGCCGCGGCGACGCCTTCGTGGCCTCCCTCGACCACGCGGTGTGGTTCCACCGGCCGTTCCGCGCCGACGAGTGGTGGCTCTACGACCAGGTCTCGCCCTCGGCGTCCAACGGGCGCGGGCTGATCCTGGCCCGGGTCTTCACCCAGGACGGCCACCTGGTCGCGTCGGTGGCCCAGGAGGCCGTGCTGCGCCCGCGGAAGGCTCAGTCATGAGTGAGGCACGGATGAACCCCACCGAGGAGCTCGTCGACCTGCTCGACCTCGAACGGCTCGACGGAGACCTGTTCCGCGGCAAGCAGCCCGAGTCCGCCCGGGCCCGTGTCTACGGCGGCCAGGTCGCCGCGCAGGCCCTGATGGCCGGCATCCGCACCGTTCCGAGCGAGTACGCCGTGCACTCCCTGCACTCCTACTTCCTTCGTGGCGGCGACTACTCCGTGCCGATCGTGTACGACGTCGAGCGGATCCGCGACGGCCGGTCGTTCCTGACCCGCCGCGTCGTCGCGCGCCAGCACGGCCGCCCGATCTACTACCAGACGCTGAACTTCCAGAAGCCCGAGGAGGGCTACGAGCACCAGGACGCGATGCCCGAGGTCGGTGCGCCCGAGACCGGCTTCGACCTCGTCGACGTGATGCGCACCGGCGGCAACGACGAGGCCGACGCGCTGGGCAAGGAGTGGGGCGCGCTCGACGTCCGCTGGCTCGGCAACACCCGCTGGGGCCTCGACCCCGATGACGGGCACGTCTCCCAGGCCCGGATGTGGATCCGGTTGCGCGAGGGGCTGCCGGACGACCCGGCTGTCCACGCCGCCGCCTTCACCTACGCCAGCGACGTGAGCCTGCTCGGCTCCACGCTGTCGGTGCACGACGTGAACCCGTCGAAGACGCAGATGGCCTCGCTCGACCACACGCTGTGGTTCCACCGGCCCTTCCGTGCCGACGACTGGTGGCTCTACGACCAGTGGTCGCCGTCGGCGCAGGGTGCCCGCGGTCTCGCCTTCGGCCGGATCTTCACCGCCGACGGCACCCTCGTGGCCACCGCCGCGCAGGAGGGCCTGATCCGGCCGCGACGAGCGGGCAGCGAGGGTCCCGGCTCGAAGGAGTAGCTGTGCCCCACGAGCTGACCCGGGACGACGCGCGGCGGATCGCCGTGCATGCCCAGCTGCTCGGGGGCTCGCGGCCGGACGACCTCCTCGAGGTGGTGCGGCACCTGACGGTGCTCCAGGCCGAGCCGACCAGCGCCGTCGCGCCCAGCGCCGACCTCGTGCTGTGGAGTCGCCTCGGGCCGACGTACGACGTGGGTGCGCTGCGCGACGCGATCGACGAGCAGCGGCTGATCGAGCACCAGGGCTTCATCCGGCCGGCCGAGGACCTGGCGCTCTTCCGGGCCGAGATGGCGCAGTGGCCGGGGACCGGCGACCTCAAGGAGTGGCAGGTCGCCCGAGCGGAGTGGGTCGCGGCCAATGACGGCTGTCGCCGCGAGCTGCTCGCCCTGCTGCGCAGCGACGGTCCGCTGCCTGCCAGCGAGCTGCCCGACACCTGCGAGGTGCCCTGGCAGTCTTCGGGCTGGAACAACGACCGCAACGTCCGGATGCTGCTGCAGCTGATGGTCGCGCGCGGCGAGGTCGCCGGCGCCGGACGTCAGGGGCGTGAGCAGCTCTGGGACCTGGCCGAGCGGATCTACCCCGACGACCCGGTGCCCGACGTCGACGAGGCACGCCGGATCCTGGAGCGGCGGCGGCTCACCGCGCTCGGGATCGCCCGGGCCAAGGCGGCGGCAGCGCCGGGGGAGCAGCACGGGGTGGGTGAGGCCGGTGAGGCGGCGGTCGTCGACGGGGTCCGTGGCTCCTGGCGGGTGGATCCCGGGCTGCTGCACCTCGTCGGCGCGCCGTACCACGGTCGTGCGGCGCTGCTCTCGCCGTTCGACCGGCTGGTCCAGGACCGCAAGCGGCTGGCTGAGCTCTTCGAGTTCGACTACCTGCTGGAGATGTACAAGCCGGCCGCGAAGCGACGCTGGGGCTACTACGCGCTGCCGATCCTGTACGGCGACCGCCTGGTCGGCAAGCTCGACGCGGCCGCAGACCGGGCCGAGGGCGCGCTCGTCGTGACGGCCGTCCACGAGGACGAGCCGTTCCCGACCGTCGTGGCCGCGGCGGTGGACGCCGAGATCGAGTCGCTCGCCACCTGGCTCGGGCTCGACGTCGTCCGGCTCTAGAGGTCGAAGACCAGCAGCGTGCTGCTGGCCGTCGCCACCAGGGCGCCGGAGCCGTCCGTGACGGTCGCCTCGGTGAACCCGACCCGCGACCCGCCCTTGACCACCGTGCCGACGACGGTGAGCAGGCCGCTGGTCGCCCGGACCGCCTTGAGGTAGCTGACCTTGATCTCGACCGAGGTGTAGCCCTTGCCCTGGGGGAGCGTCGTGTGGAGAGCACACCCCGCCGCCGAGTCCAGGAGCGTGCAGACGAGGCCGCCGTGGACGGCGCCGATCGGGTTGTAGACCGACTCGTCGGGCGTGCAGGTGAAGACCACGCGGCCGACCTCGGCCTCGACCAGGTCGAACTGCATGGTCGCGGCGATCGGCGCAGCCGGCAGCTCACCCTTCATCACCGCCTGCATGTAGTCGATGCCGGGCATCGACAGACCCTGCAGGGTGCCGGGCCCGGGGTCCTGCCAGGTGATGGTGCGGGTGCGGTCAGCCACGGGTCAGCCTCCGGTAGCGGGTCAGTCGTCGGGGGTCGTCGGACGCGACGGCGTGCTTGTCGCCCCAGGCGAGCAGAGCGTCGAGCACCGACAGCAGGTCCTGCCCGGAGTCGGTGAGGTGGTAGTCGAAGCGCTCGGGGCGGTCCTGGTATGCCGTACGTCCGATGACCCCGGCAGCCTCCAGCGTCTTGAGACGCGCCGCGATCCGGTCGCGGGGCGCCCCCGTGCCGCGCACGATGTCACCGAAGCGGGTGCTGCCCATCGCGATCTCGCGCACCACCAGCAGCGCCCAGCGCTCGCCGACCAGCTCCAGCGACGCGGCGATCGGGCACGGCCGGCCGGGCAGCTCGGCTAGAGGAACCGTCGTCATGGGTGTAGCGTCTCCCGAGTGAGTTTGGAAGTCAAACGCTCTGCCGGTTCTCCCGGGGTCGCGACCAGGTCCCTCGGGCCGATCGCGTTCGGGACCGCCCTGGTGCTGGTCACCTACGTGACGCCGATGGCCACGATCCCGCGCACGGCCGCCGACCTCGGTGCGGGACCGGTCGGACGGGCCTGGATCCTCAGCTCGATGTCGGTCGGCCTGGCCGCGGCGCTGCTGGCCGCGGGTGTGCTGGGCGACGCGTACGGCCGGCGCCGGGTGTACGCCGCCGGCCTCGGCGCGATCGGCGTCGGTGCGCTGGTCTGTGCGGTCGCCCAGGAGCCGATGCTCTTCATCGGCGCGCGCGTCGTCGAGGGCATCGGGGGAGCGGCGGTGCTGGCCTGCGGGCTGGCCGTGCTGGCCCACGACTTCGCGCCCGGCCCGGCGCGCGTGCACGCGACGTCGATCTGGGGAGCGAGCGTCGGTCTCGGCATCACCGCCGGCGCGATCCTCTCTGCCGCCCTCGACTTCGGCTCCGGGTGGCGTGAGACCTACGCCGTGGTCGCCGTGGTCGCCTTCGTGCTGCTGTGGCCGAGCCTGCGGCGGATCGAGGAGTCCGCGGCGGCCGAGCCCCGTCGGATCGACGTACCGGGCCTGGTGCTGCTGGTGGCGGCGATGACGCTGCTCGTCTCCGCGCTGACGCAGGGGCGCAGCGGCATCGACGCCCCGACGGTTGTCCTGGCGGTGCTCGCCGTCATCGCCGCCGTCGGCTTCGGCCTGGTCGAGCGCCGGGTGCCGCAGCCACTGGTCGACCCGGAGCTGATGCGCGCACCACGCTTCCGGTCAGCGACCCTGGGCTCCCTGACCCTCGGCCTCGGCATCATCGGGATGTCGTCGTTCGTCCCGACCGTCGCCCAGGTCGGCCTCGGTGCCAGTCTCTGGACCGCCAGCCTCCTGGTCGTCGTCTGGTCGGGCACGAGCGTCGTGACGTCGTACCTCATCCGGCACCTGCGCCACCCGCTCGAGGGCTCGCGCCCGATCGCGGCGCTCCTGGTGGTCGTGGCCGTCGGTCAGCTGACCGGCTATGGCCTGGACGCGTCCTCGAGCGTCTGGCGACTCGTCGTCCCGATGTTCATCGCCGGGTTGGCGACCGGGATGCTCAACGCGCTGCTGGGCCGCGAGGCCGTGGCGAGCGTGCCGCCCGACCGGGCCGCGATGGGCAGCGGTGCCAACAACACTGCGCGCTACCTCGGCGCGGCCTGCGGCATCACCCTCTTCGTGGTCGTCGCGACGCATGCCGGCGCGGACCTGCTGGCCGGGTGGAACGTGGCCGTCCTGGTCGCGGCCGCGCTGACCCTGATCGGCGCGGTCACCATCGCCCTGTCCGGTCGGACCCGGGCATGATGGGGACATGACCGACTTCAACGCGCAGGTGATCGAGGAGTTCCGGGCCAACCACGGGAAGGTCGGTGGCAACTTCGAGGGTGCGCCGCTGCTGCTCCTGCACTCCGTCGGTGCGAAGAGTGGTGAGACCCGCGTCAGCCCGATGATGTACCTCCCCGACGGTGAGCGCTTCCTCGTCTTCGCCTCCAAGGCCGGTGCGCCGAGCAACCCGGACTGGTACTACAACCTGACGGCCAACCCGGACGCCACGATCGAGGTCGGCGACGAGACCCTCGACGTACGCGCCGAGGAGCTGCCGCGTCCCGAGCGCGATGAGAAGTACGCCGAGCAGGCGGCTCTCTTCCCTGGCTTCGCCGACTACGAGAAGAAGACCGACCGGGTGATCCCGGTCCTCGCGCTCACGCGTCGCTGACATCCGTCCGGACCAGCAGGCCGGCGTCGCGCGCGGCCAGCACCGCGCAGGCGCGGTCGAGCATCGCGCACCTGCCGGAGGGGCCTCGGTGAGGGCTCTCTCATCCCAGGCTCATGCCCAGCACATGCTGTGCGCCCAGGATCGAGCCATGAAGAAGATCCCCGCAACAGCAGCCGTCCTCCTCGTCGCCGCCACCCTTCCCGTCCTCGGGTCCGGAGCCGCACACGCCAACGACCGCGACGTCGTCCGCCACGGGTCCTGCTCCGGCAGCACGGACTGGAAGATCAAGGCCAAGCCCGACGACGGTCGGCTGGAGGTCGAGTCCGAGATCGACAGCAACCGCAACGGCCAGGTGTGGCGGTGGGGTCTGCGCCAGGACGGTGCGCTCGTCGCTCACGGTCGTGCCACGACCCGCGGACCCAGCGGGTCGTTCGAGGTCGAGCGCAAGGTGCGCAACTCCGCTGGCTCCGACACCTTCAGGTTCCGTGCCGTCAACCGTGCCACCGGCGAGGTCTGTGTGGCCAGGGTCAGGCTCTGACGGTGCGTCCCGACAGGTGCGACGCGCCGCTCCTCGGGTCCGTCAGGGAGAACGCGTAGCCCGCCCCAGGATCGAGCGCCGAGACCGGCCGTGAGCCGAGCTCGACCGAGCCGGGGAGCAGGATCGGCTTCTTGAAGGCGACGTCGACCCGCACCTGGTCGGGGAGACGGTTCTCCAGAGCGGCGACACAGCGCGCCAGCGACCACATGCCGTGCGCGATCTGGCGCGGGAAGCCGAACGCCTTGGCGCTCAACCCGTAGAGGTGGATCGGGTTGTGGTCGCCCGAGACACCGGCGTACTTGCGGCCGAGGTTGCCGGGAAGTCGCCAGACGGTGCCGTTCGGCGGGGCGACGGCGTACGCCGGCTCCGGCGTGGCGCCGCCGTCCCCAGGACCTCGACGCAGGAACGTCGAGGTCTCCTCCCAGACCAGCTCGGCCGCCGAGTGGACGGTGGTGCGCAGGTCGAAGACCTGGCCCTTGGCGTGCGGACGCAGGTTGTCGGGTCGCGCGGTGACTTGCAGCCGCTCGCCCATGGTGACCGGACGGTGCTGGGTGATCGAGTTCTCGAGGTGCACGGTCCCGACGGCGGGGAACGGGAACGCCGCGTCCGTCATGATCTCCAGGTGCAGCCCGAAGGCGAGCAGGTGCGGGTAGGGCAACGGCAACGTGTCCTTGCGCGGAAATCCGCACAGTGCGGCGTACGACGCCGCGTGGTCGACGTCGATCCCGACGTCGTGCCGGACCAGCGACAGGTCGGGCAGGTCGCCGCCGGCCTTGCGGAAGCCCAGCGCGGCCTTGACCATCAGGGGCAGCCCGGCCACGTCAGGCGCCGAGCATCATCTGGCCGCACACGCGCACCACGTTGCCGTTGACCGACGTGGAGCCCGGGCTGGCGAACCAGGCGATCGTCTCGGCGACGTCGACCGGCAGCCCGCCCTGGGCCAGGGCGTTGAGTCGCTGGCCGACCTCGCGGGTCGCGAACGGCATGGCCGCGGTCATCTGCGTGATGATGAAGCCGGGTGCGACGGCGTTGATCGTGATGCCGTCCTTCAGCTCACCGGCCAACGAGTCGACCAGCCCGATGACGCCGGCCTTCGAGGCCGCGTAGTTGGTCTGTCCGACGTTGCCGGCGATGCCGGCGATGGAGGCGACACCGATGATCGAGCCGCCCGGGTTGACCAGTCCCTGGTCGAGCAGCTCGCGGGTGATCCGCTCGGGGGCGGTCAGGTTGACGGCGATGACCTGCGCCCACCGGTCGCCCTGGTCCGACGCGGCCATGTTGGCGAGCCTCTTGTCCCGGGTGATCCCGGCATTGTGCACGACGGCGTCGACCCCGCCGTGGTGGTTCTCGAGGTGCCGTGCGATCCGGTGCGGCGCGTCCTTGGCGGTGATGTCGAGGACCAGGTGGTCACCGTCCAGCTCTCGCATCACGCCCTGGAGCTCGCTCGCGGCCTGAGGTACGTCGATGCCGACAACCCTTGCCCCGTCGCGGTGCAGTACGCGGGCGATCTGCTCGCCGATGCCGCGGCTGGCGCCGGTCACCACGGCGACCCGGCCCTCCAGCGGTCGGAGCCAGTCGACGACCTCGCCGGGCGACGCGCTGCCGTACGCCCCGACCCGGACGACCTGGCCGGAGACGTACGCCGACTTGGGGGAGAGCAGGAAGGCCAGCGTGCTGGCGAGCGACCCCTCGGCGCCGCCGGCCACGTAGACGAGCTGGACGGTGCCACCGCGGCCGATCTCCTTGCCGAGGCTGCGGGTGAAGCCCTCGAGCGCGCGCTGGGCGACGCGCTCGCTGCCGGCGACCTGCTCCGGCGGCGTGCCGATGACGACCACACGCGAGCAGCGGTCGAGGCTGCGCAGCAGCGGGGTGAAGAAGTCGCGCAGCGCGACCAGCTGGTCGGACGACGTCAGGCCGGTGGCGTCGAAGACCAGGCCCTGGTACGTCGTGCCGGTCTCGGTCGGTTGGACGCCGGCGATGCCCAACGTGTCGAGGACCCCGACCAGTGACTCGGCAAGGCGACCGCGACCTCCGACCGCCACCGTGCCGGCGACCAGCGGATCGCCTTCGGCGTACCGCTCGAGCCGGGTGGGCTGAGGCAGTCCGAGCATCGCGGTGAGCTTCCTGCCGACCGCGGAGGACGTGAAGCCGTGGTAGAGATCGCTCATGACGGGTATGTAACTCCCCGTGCAACTCGGAGTCCAGATATCGTGATCTGGCACTCACCACCTTCTCCCGACCCTGTTCCCCGCCGAGGATGGATGAATGAACGCCGACACCCACCGCGTCGCCGTCCTCGGCGGCAACCGCACCCCGTTCGCCCGCTCCAACACGGCGTACGCCGACGCGTCCAACCAGGACCTGCTCACCGCCGCCATCGACGGCCTGGTCGCGCGGTTCGGGCTGCGGGGCGAGCGCCTGGGGGAGGTCGTCGCCGGTGCGGTGCTCAAGCACACGCGCGACTTCAACCTGACTCGCGAGGCCGTGCTCGGCTCGCGACTCGCTCCCGAGACGCCCGCGACCGACGTCCAGGAGGCCTGCGGCACCGGCCTCCAGGCCACGATCCAGGTCGCCAACAAGATCGCCCTCGGCCAGATCGAGGTGGGCATCGCCGGCGGGACCGACACCACCTCGGACGCCCCGGTCGCGATCAGCGACACGCTGCGCAAGAAGCTGATGAAGCTCAACGCCGCCCGGGACACGGTCGGGAAGGTGAAGGCGCTCGGCGCGATCCGGCCCGGCGACATCGGGCTGGAGATCCCCCAGAACGGCGAGCCACGCACCGGGCTCTCGATGGGCGAGCACGCTGCACTGACGGCGCTCGAGTGGCAAGTCACCCGCGAGGACCAGGACGAGCTCGCCGCCGCGTCACACCAGCACCTCGCGGCGGCGTACGACGCCGGCTTCCTCGACGACCAGGTCACGGCGTTCCGCGGGCTGGAGCGCGACAACAACCTGCGCCCGGACTCCACGGTGGAGCGGCTGGCGCGGCTGAAGCCGGTCTTCGGCCGGGGCGAGGCCGCCACGATGACCGCCGGCAACTCGACGCCGCTCACCGACGGCGCGTCCGTCGTGCTCCTCTCCAGCGAGCAGTGGGCCGACGAGCACGGTCTCGAGGCGCTGGCCTACTTCGTCGATGCCGAGACCGCCGCCGTGGACTACGTGCACGGGGGAGAGGGCCTGCTGATGGCCCCGGCGTACGCCGTCCCTCGACTGCTGGCGCGCAACGGCCTCTCGCTGCAGGACTTCGACTTCTACGAGATCCACGAGGCGTTCGCCTCGCAGGTGCTCTCGACCCTGAAGGCGTGGGAGGACCCGATCTTCTGCCAGCAGCGGCTCGGCCTCGACGACGCGCTCGGCCCGATCGACCGCGCCCGCCTCAACGTGCACGGCTCGTCACTGGCCGCGGGCCACCCGTTCGCCGCGACCGGCGGCCGGATCGTCAACGTGGCCGCCAAGCTGCTGGCCGAGAAGGGCTCGGGGCGCGCGCTGATCTCGATCTGCGCCGCCGGCGGCCAGGGCGTGGTCGCGATCCTGGAGCGCTAGCGGGTCGCCAACGCCAGCGCCGAGGCGACCAGGTAGTCGCGCACCTGCTCGGGGGAGATGGTGCCGACGGTGGGGATGCCCGGCGCGGCCTCCTTGACCAGGATGCCGACCCGGGCCAGCTGCAGGGCGCCGAGGCCGCTGGCGTAGAGCGTGTTGGCGAGGAGCACCGGGTCCTCGACGCGGAACGTGCCCTCCGCGACGCCGTACTCGAGCACCTGGATGAGCACCGCCAGGCAGCCCGAGATGCCGCGGCCGAGCCGGAAGAGGGCGCTCTCGGACATCTCGTCGAGCAGGTCGGGGCCCGTGCGTCGCATCAGCGTCTGCGCGCAGTCGAGGAACGCCGGGTGCGCGACGCCGTAGTCGACGAACGCCGTGGTCAGCGCCGTCAGCTGCACTTCTGCCTCGTCCGACGTCGCGCTGGCTGCGGCCAGGTCGTCCCGCAGCTCGTCGAGGTAGCCGACCAGGGTGAGCGCGAAGAGCTCCTCCTTGCCGGTGAAGTGCCGGTAGAGGATCGCCCGGTTGATCCCGACCGCCCGCGCGATGTCCTCGATCTGGGCGTCGCGGACCCCGCGCTGGTCGAAGAGGCCACGAGTCGCCGCGATGATCTCCTTCTCGCGGGCCCGGCGGCGGATCGCCGCCGCCGTCCGCCGGCCGTCGGACTCGGGAACTGTCGTCATGGCGGCAATTTACCGCTGTGCAACTGCGAGTTGCACGGGTGTGAGGGAAACGCGACGCGTTGCCGCGAAGGAGGTTCGCGACTCGCCCCAGCATCGGTACGTCGCGCGATCAGGCGAGGAACCCACGCACCGTCTCGATCGTGTCGATCTCGGCGACCGGCTTGTCGTCGCGATAGCGCACGACCCGCGCGAACCGCAGCGCGACGCCGCCGGGATAGCGGGTCGACCGCTGCACCCCGTCGAACGCGATCTCGACGACCTGCTCGGGACGCACCGCGACGACGTAGCCGTCCCGGACCGAGTCGGGGGCGAGAGCGAGCTCGGTGAAGCGCTCGGTCTGCCAGGCGAGCATCTCGTCCGTCATCCCCTTGAAGGTCTTGCCGAGCATCACCAGGTCTCCCGAGTCAGGATCGCGTGCGCCGAGGTGGATGTTGGACAGCCAGCCCTCGCGCCGACCGGAGCCCCACTCGATCGCGAGGACGACCAGGTCGAGGGTGTGCACCGGCTTCACCTTGACCCAGGACGCCCCGCGGCGGCCGGCGTCGTACGGTGCGGTCAGCGACTTCACGACGACGCCCTCGTGGCCGGAGCCGAGGGTGGACTCGAGGAAGGCCTGCGCCTCCCCGGGCGAGGCGGTGACCAGCCGCGGCACCCGGTGGCCTTCGGGCACCAGCCGGTCGAGCGCCGCCGCGCGCGCGGAGGCGGGCGCGTCGAGCAGGTCCGTGCCGTCGAGATGCAGCACGTCGAAGAAGTACGGCGTGACCACGACGCCCTCGGTCATCGCGGTGCGCGACGCCGTCTCCTGGAAGGGCCGCGGGCGGCCGTCGTCGCCCAGCGCCAGCGCCTCGCCGTCGAGCACGAAGGACGTCGCGGGCAGCGACCGCGCGACCGCGACCACCTCGGGCAGTCGCGCAGTGATGTCCTCCAGCGACCGGGTGGCCACCAGCACCTCGGCGCCCGAGCGGTGCACCTGGATCCGGATCCCGTCGAGCTTCACGTCGACGGCGACCTCGGCTCCCGAGCCGGCCTTGGCCAGCGCCTCGGCCACTGACGGAGCGCTCGAGGCGAGCATCGGTGCCACCGGGCGGCCGACCTCCAGCCCGATCGCGGCAACGGCGTCGACCCCGGCGAAGGCGGCCCGGGCCACGGCCACCGTGGATCCGCCGAGCATCGCCGCCCGTCGTACGGCGGCCAGCGGGACGTCAGCAGCCGTGGCCAGAGCGTCCTGCACGAGCGAGTCCAGGGCCCCTTGTCGTACGGCGCCGGTGACCACACCCCGCAACCAGGCCTGCTCGGACTCGGTCGCGCGCCCGAAGAGCTCCGACACCGCGGTCGCCCGCGCCGCCTGGGATCCCGACCCCGACAGCGCCGCGAGCGACTCGAACGCCTCGTGGACCTCCGCGACCGTGAGCGTCGACCGCGTGGCCGGCGGCGGCAGCGACGTCAGCCCTCGCCAGCCCAGCCCGGTGCGCCGCTGCCGCAGCGAGCCGCCGACGTAGGCCGTCACCGTCTCGACCTCGTCCGCCTGGGCGAGCGTCAGCAACGAGGCGATCGCGGCTACCTTTGCCTTGCGCGACCGCGTCGCAGCGACCGTCGCGGAAGTAGCGACGACATCGGCGAGCAGCATGCGCCCATTCAAGACCACCGCACCGACACTAGGTTTGAGCCCGTGGGACGCAAACAGCAGCTGTTGGTGGGCGCCGAGCGCCGTCTGGACGCTGCGCGACTGCGCCGCAAGTCCGGGCGGACGCCGGAGCACTTCCGCATCGACGTCTATCTGGGTCACGGCGGTACCGAGGGCGTCGCGATCCGCGGGCGGGTGCTCGACAACCCGCCACTCACGCCGGCGATGGAGGGCGAGGGCGTCGGGGCGACGTTGCGGCGCAGCCTGAGCCAGTTCGTGACCGACGAGCTCCCCGGCGTACCTCTCCGGGTCACCGTCGCGGACGCGAGCGTCGACGTCGTGACCGACGGCGAGGGCTACTTCCACGCCGAGCTGCGGCCCAGCGCGCTGACGGACCCGTGGCAGGACGGCTGGATCGAGCTCGCGGAGGACTACCGCGGCGTGACCGTGCCCTTCCGGACCGAGGTGCGCGTCCGCGTCCCCGGGTCGGACGCCGCGTTCGGCGTCATCTCCGACGTCGACGACACGATCCTCGAGACCGGCGTCCAGCGGGTCGGCCAGATGATCCGACAGACCCTCGCCGGCTCGGCCCTGACCCGGACGCCGTTCCCCGGCGCCGCCGAGCTCTACCAGGAGCTGTCGCGTGGCGTGAACCCGTTCTTCTACGTCTCCTCCAGCCCGTGGAACCTGCACGCGTTCCTGCTCGCCTTCCTCCGCCACCGCGACTTCCCGCTCGGGCCGATCCTGCTGCGCGACCTGATCGGAACGCGTGAGGGCCGGTCGCGCAAGCACGAGCGGATCGAGGAGGTGCTCCGGCTGCACCCGCAGCTGCCGTTCGTGCTGATCGGCGACTCCGGCGAGCACGATCCGCAGATCTACGCCGACATCGTGCGCGCCCACCCCGGTCGCATCCGCGCCGTCTACATCCGCGAGGTGCGCCTCGATCCCGGCGACGGCCGGGTCGAGGCGGTGACCGACGGCTGGGACCAGGACGTGCCGTTCGTGCTGGCGGCCGACAGCGACGCCGTACGCCGGCACGCGCTCGGGCTGGGCCTCCTGTGACCGACCGTCGTCTGCTCCTCGCCGTCGACGCGCCGTCGCTGCTGCACCGCAACCACCATGCCCGGGCCGAGTCCCGGCTCCACGACCGCGGCGGCCGACCGGCCTGGGCGCTGCACGGGATGCTGCGTCAGATCCTGGAGGCGATCGACCAGTTCGCGCCGGACGCGGTGCTCTTCGGCCTGGACGACCGGACGTCGTCGCTGCGTGAACAGGCCTATCCGGCATACAAGGCGGGACGGTCCGAGAAGGACCCGGCGCTCGTCGACCAGCTCGACCGGGCGGGCGCCCTGCTCGACGCGCTCGGGATGCGCACGGTGACCCCACCGGGGCTCGAGGCGGACGACGTCAACGCCTCCGCGGCGGCCTGGGCCGAGCGCTCCGGGTGGAGCTGCGTCCTGATCACCTCCGACCGCGACGTCTTCGCGCACATCAGCGACCACACGCAGGTGCTGCGGCTGATCACCGGTGGGATCACCGGCTCGCCGCTGCTCAACCCCGCCCGGCTGCAGGCCATGTACGGCGTCGCGGCGGAGCACTACCTCGAGTACGCCGCCCTGCGCGGCGACAGCAGCGACAACCTGCCGGGAGTGTCCGGCATCGGTGAGAAGTCCGCGTCGGTCCTGCTGTCCCAGATGGGTTCGATGCGTGCTGTCTGGGCAGACATCGACCACTGCGCGGGCGCGACGATGGTGGCCACGCTCGACTCCTACTGCGAGGAGCAGGGCACCCGTCGCATCGGGGCCGCGATGCTGAAGCGGCTCTCGACGCCCGAGGCGCGGGAACGGTTCGACTTCAACGTGGCGATGATGTCGGGTCGCACCGATCTCGACCTGGGTCTGACGCCGGACGTGCCGGGCAGCCCGGGCCTGCTCCCGCTGGAGCCGGACCGGGTCGCCCGGGTGGTCGGCCACCTCGGCGTCCCGTCGACGACGGACCTGGCGCTGCGCGTGCTGACCGAGCCGCCGGCCTCAGCGGCGTACTAGCCGGCGACGCCCGCCACGGCCGCCTCGATCAGGGCGACGACGTCGTCGGGCCGCGACACCATGGGCACGTGGCTCGACTCGACCTCGACGGTCGTGGCACCCATCCGGGCAGCGAACTGGCGCTCGCCGTCGGGCGGGATGGCCTCGTCGTTCGTCGCGACCAGGTACCACGTCGGCAGGCTCCGCCAGGCAGGGACACCCATGACGTCCTCGAAGGTGGAGAGCGAGATGGGCTGCTGGACGGCGTGCATCACCTTCGCCTGCGCCGGGTCGACGTCGGCGGCGAAGTGCCCGACGAAGTCGTCCTCCGGCAGCCAGGCGAACCCAAGCGCGTCGATGTCGAGGTTGCCGAGCGCCGGGGAGGGCGGACCGCCGGCGATCAGGGCGCCGAGCGTCTCACCCTCGTCGAGACCGAAGGCCGCGATGTAGACCAGGGCGACAGCGTGAGGGGCGTCCTGGCCGAGGGCGGTGATGATCTGGCCGCCGTATGAGTGGCCGACGACGACCGTCGGGCCGGTCTGCCGCGTGAGGACCTGGCGCAGCCGCGCCACGTCGGCGGCCAGCGAGGACTCGGGGAACTGGGGCGCGGTCACGCCGTAGCCGCGGTCGTGGAGGCGGCTGATCACCGAGCTCCAGCAGGAGCCGTCGGCCCAGGCTCCGTGCACGAGGACGATGTGGGGGAGGTCGCTCATTCGGGAATCCCATCTCGATCGCGCCGGCCGAGCGTCGACGCCGGTCCCGAGGCTAGCGGTCTGGTCGCGCTCCCACCATGGCTCCTGCGGGCTGTTCGTGCACGGTTCACCAGCCCGGTGGGAGCGAGGTGAAGTCCGGCTCGCGGCCCTCGGCGAAGGCCGTCAGCGCCTCGAGGTTGGCCGGACCGCCCATCAGCTCGGCGAAGGCGGCGTTCTCTCGCTCCCGCGCGGCGGCGATCCCGGCCCGCAGCGGCTCGGTCATGGTCCGCTTCACCGCGACCAGCGACGAGATCGGACGCGCGGCGAGCACCTCCGCGTGACGACGTGCCTCGGGCAGCAGGTCCTCGGGCTCGCACACCCGCCAGACCAGGCCCATCGCCAGCGCCTCCTGGGCCGAGAGCCACTCCGCCGACAGCAGCATCCAGGCGGCGTCCTGACGCCCCAGCAGCTGGGGGAGCAGGTAGGACGACGCCGCCTCAGGTGCGACACCGAGGCTCGTGAAGGGGCACTTCAGCCGGGCGGTCGTCGACATGAAGGCCAGGTCGGCGTACCCCAGGATGGTGGCGCCGATGCCGAGCCCGAGGCCGTTGACCGCGCAGATCAGCGGCTTCGGGAAGTCGACGAGCGCGTCGAGCAGGCCCAGGAAGCCGTGCGTGCCGGGCACGAACTCCGGGTCGGTCGCCCGGGCGTGCATCTCCAGCAGGTCGGTGCCGGCGCTGAACGCCCGACCGTTGCCGGTCAGCAGCACGACCGCGACGCCGGGGTCGGCGGCGGCCCCGCGCAGCGCCTCGGTCGTGGCGTCGTAGAGCGCCTCGTTGAAGGCGTTGAGGGCCTCGGGCCGGTCCAAGGTGATGGTGCGGACCCGGTTGCGGTCGTCGATCTGCAGCATGCGCCGAGACTAGAACATGTTCCACCTCGGGCGGCGTCGGTGACGTGGTCTAGCGTCGGAGTCGTGGACCAGGAGCGCACCCGAGACTGGCGCCCCGACTGGCCCTGCCCGGTCGGCGCGGCTCTCACGATCCACCGGCGTGGAGCGGGCGACCCGACGTACCGGATCATCGGTGACGCGCACTGGCGCGGCATCCGGACGCCGGACGGGCCGGTCACCTTGGTGATCGAGCGGCGCTCGGCCGAGGGCGTCGTACGGGCGCGCGCATGGGGTCCGGGCGCTGACTGGGTGCTCGACTCGGTCCCCGCCCTGCTCGGCGCCGAGGACGACCTGTCCGGGTTCGACCCCCGACTGCCCGCGGTGCAGCAGGCCTGGCGACGGCACGGCACCTGGCGGGTCGGTCGCACCGGCCTGGTCATGGAGGCGCTGGTCCCGGCGATCATCGAGCAGAAGGTGACCGGGCAGGAGGCGTTCGCAGGGTTCCGGATGCTCGTCCACCGCTTCGGCGAGCGCGCGCCCGGCCCGGGCGTCGAGCACCGCCTCTGGGTCCAGCCGTCCGCCGACACCGTGCGGCAGGTCCCGTCGTGGGAGTGGCTGCGGATGCACGTCGACCCGGCCCGGTCCCGAGCGCTGGTGACCGCGGCGCGGGTGGCCGACTCGCTCGAGCGCACCGTGGGACTGCCGGGCGACGAGGTCGAGCGCCGGCTGACCAGCCTGCCCGGCATCGGGGTCTGGACCGCCGCCGAGGTGCGTCAGCGCGCGCACGGAGACGCCGACGCGGTGTCCTTCGGCGACTACCACGTCGCCCAGGACGTCGGCTGGGCCGCGCGCGGCAGCGACTTCGACGACGCCGAGATGGCCGAGTTCCTCGAGCCGTGGCGCCCGCACCGCAACCGGGTCGTGACGCTGCTGCTCCTCGCCGGTCCGCGCCGGCCCCGCCGCGGCGCCCGGATGGCGCCCCGCACGCACCTGCCCGCGAAGGTCACCCGCACCTGACGGACCGTCACCAAGATCGGGTATTCGGTCGTGCCCGGCGATCGGCCGCCCGAACGCGGGGTAGGTGTGCGACATGTCACCGCGTCGTTTGGTCCTCATCGTGACCGTCGTGATGGTCGCCGCTGCCGGAGCGACGGTGGCCGATGCGTCGGCGCCCGCCAGCAGGTCGCCCGGTTCGGCCGGCCGGCTCTTCGTGGTGCAGGCGGTGCCGAGCACGTCGTACGCCGTGTGGATCGACGGCGAGGAGCAGCCGGACGCGGCCGACGAGGGTGCGGTGCTCGGGCCCTTCGACCTCGAGGCCGGTGAGCACGCGGTCCGGTTCGCGCCCGACCAGGGCCAGCCGATGACCGCGCAGGTCACGGTCGGACCGGGGACCAGCACCGACCTGGTCCTGCACCTGCCGGCCGACCAGGGCGGCGACCCGGTCGCCGACGTCTACCAGGTGTCGGCGAAGCCGGTGGCGCCCGACTCGGCCCGGGTGCTCGTCGCGCACACCGCGACGGTGCCGCCGGCCGACGTACGCGTGGACGGCAAGGTCGTCTTCGAGGACATCGCGAACGGCGAGTTCGCGGTGGCCGACGTGCCGGACGGCAAGCACGTGGCCGAGCTCCTGCCTGCCGGGACCACCACGGACCCGATCCTCGGGCCGCTCGACGTCGAGCTGCCGGCCGGCACCGTGACGATGGTCTACGCCGTCGGCACGCCGACCAACGGCTCGATGAACGTGATCACCCACCAGGAGTCGCTTGCGACCGCGAAGTCGGCGACGTTGCGTGAGATCGGCACCGGATCGGCCGGGCTGGTCCGTCGCATCGCTCCGTTCGGAGGCTGACGCGGTGGTCGTCTCCGCAGCTCTCGCCGCCCGGCCGCGACGCATCCTGGCCGTGGGGGTCGTGATCCTCGCGCTGGGGCCGAGTGCCTGCGCCTACGGCGACGGTGACCAGAGTGCCGCCGGTCCCGGGGAAGCGAGCAGCACAGCGGTGCGCGAGGGCGATCGTGCGCTGGAAGCACGTCCGGCACGACGGGCCGGGCCACCCGAGGCCGAGCGGCCGGTGAGCGTGCGGCTGCCGAGCGGCACCCAGGTGACGGTCCGGCCGGCGGGCACTCGCGGTCGCGGCCTGCTCGACGTGCCGGACGACATCAGCGAGGCCGGGTGGTGGCGTAGCGGTGCCCGCCTGGGCGACCCGTTCGGCTCGACGTTGATCGCGGGTCACGTGGACGCCGTCGCCCAGGGTCTCGGCGCCTTCGCCGAGCTGCTCGACGTCCGCGAGGGCCAGCAGGTGCGCGTGCGTTCCCACGGCCTCGAGCAGACCTTCACGATCCGCACCCGCCGCCTGGTCCCGCGCGCCGGGCTGCAGCGGGCCGCCGACATCTACTCCGTGCGCGGACCGCGTCGGCTGACGCTGGTCACCTGCGCCCCGCCGTACCGCCGCGACCACGGCGGCTACCAGAACCTCGCCGTCGTGACGGCGGTCCCGACCGGTGACGTGCACGTCAGGAGAGACCAGTGAAGCCGAGCTCCCGTCCGCTGCCACCGGGTCGACCGCCCCGCGCCAGGACCGAGCCCCCGCCGGCACGGAGCTCGACCCGCAAGATCCCGACGCGTCTGGTGCAGACGGTGCCCTCCGACCACGAGGACCTGCTCGACCGGGACCTCGAGCCCGATCCCGGGCTCTACAGCGGGTTCGAGGTCGAGCTGGAGCCACCGACACCCGTACGGCGCCGCAGGCGGGTGCTCCTCGGGGTCCTGGTCGGCCTCGGCGTCGCGGTGCTGCTGCTGGAGGGCGTGGCGATCGTGCGGTCCCTCGGCCCCGACGACTCCGACGGGCGCTCGGCCGACCGCCGGGTCTCGCCGCTCGTGGCCCCGGCAGCGCTGCCGGCCACCGGCGTGCTGGTCCTCAGCGAGGTGCAGCCCGACGGCTCCATCGAGGTCGACCAGTGGATCCGGAGCAGCGACGACATCGACGAGCTGACGGTCGCCGCCCCGGCCACGTCCGGAGGCGATGATGCTCTCCGCGTGAGCGACGCCAGCCTGGTCGCCGCGGACGGAACGGTCCTCGCCGACGACCTCACTGCTGCGGCCCGCCCTCGGGTGATCCGACTGGCCGCGCCGACCACCCTCGTGCGGGCGTCGTACGTGCTGAGCGGAGCGGTCGACCGGAGCGGCACCGTCGACGGGCGGCTGCGCACGTTCGCGGCGTCGCTCGACCTCGACTCCTCAGCGCTGACCGGCCCGACCGTTCTCTTCGTGAGCGCCGCATCCGGCGGCGAGGTCGGCAACCTGGCGTGCGCCAACTCCCGGTCCCAGGTGGCGTTGCTGCGTCCGTGCGGTGCGCCCGACGGCTCCGGCTGGCGCGTGCGGCTGCCGTCCGGGAGCAGGGGCGACCGGGTCACGGCCCAGGTCGACTTCTAGGAGGGCTCAGAGCAGCGGGCGCAGCGGCGCCAGGATCATCTCGGTGAACTTGCGGTGCAGGTCGCGAGCCGCCCACTCGCTCGCGGTGAGCTCGAGGCAGTTCGTCTCGTCGGCGGCGTAGATCGTCTCCATGGTCGCCGCGAAGGCCGGGTCGATCACCTCGACGTTGATCTCGTAGTTGCCCTGCAGGCTGAGCCGGTCGACGTTCGCGGTGCCGATGGTCGACCAGGTGCTGTCGATCGTCGAGGTCTTGGCGTGCACCATCGCGTCGCGGAAGCGGAAGATCCGCACCCCGGCGTCGAGCAGCTGGGAGAAGTAGCCGCGCGAGATCCAGTCGGCGACGATGTGGTTGGACTTCAGGGGCAGCAGCAGGCGTACGTCGACCCCGCGCTGCGCGGCCGCCTTCATCGCGTCGACGAAGTCCTGGTCGGGGCAGAAGTAGGCGTGCGTCATCCAGACCCGCTGCGAGGACCGGTTGATCGCCTCGATGTACATCGAGCGGATCGGGAACATCCACAACCGCGGCACGTTGCGGTGGAAGCGGATCCGGGTCTCCCAGGTCGACGCGGTCTCCAGGAGCAGGGGTCGCTCCGACGTGCCGATCCGGCGGCGCCGGTTGAGGTTCCAGAAGTCGGCGAACGCGCGCTTGAGGTCCCAGACCCCGGGGCCGGTGATGCGCACGTGCGTGTCGCGCCACTCGGTGGCGTACGCCGTACCGATGTTGTAGCCGCCGACGAACCCGACGGCGTCGTCGACGACCAGGATCTTGCGGTGGTCGCGGCCGTAGCGGGACAGGTCGTAGAACTTCCAGCCGGCCGGGTAGATCGGGTACCTCAGCACCTTCATCGTCGCCGGGAACCGCTTGAACCGGGGGGAGACGACCAGGTTGGCGAACCCGTCGTAGATGCAGTAGACCTCGACCCCACGGTCCGCCGCAGCGGCCAGCGCGGCCTTGAACCGCTCGCCGACCTCGTCGCCCTTCCAGATGTAGGTCTCGAAGAGGATCTGCTTCTGGGCACCGTCGATCGCGGTGAGCATCGCGTCGTACAGGTCCTGCCCATAGGTGTACGGCGTCAGCGCGCCGCCACCGACCGGCACCTCACGCGGAGGAGTGACCGGGAAGGGCTTGGGCTTCTTGCCACGACGCCGGTAGGAGTCGACCAGCGACATCCCGATCGCCAGCGCCATCTGGATGCCGAACAGGGTGAGCAGCGTCCGACGAACCGCCCGGATCAGGTGGTCGAGCCGAGGGGACGACGAAGGGCTGCTCACCGGGTCAATCTAGCGACCGGCACTCAGCCCGCCGGAACGGCCACGCTCTCGCTCAGCTTCTCGAGCGAGAACTCCGTGACCCGCACCAGCGCCTGCTTCACCGAGTCGCGGCGACGGGCGTCGATCCGCATCACCGGGGTGCCGGGGGAGAGGGCCAGAGCAGCCGCCACGTCGCCGAGCGGGTACTGCGGAGCGTCCTCGAACTGGTTGACCGCCACGATGAAGGGCAGGCCCCGCTGCTCGAAGTAGTCGAGCGGTGAGAACGCCTCGTCCAGTCGATCGGTGTCGACCAGCACGATCGCGCCGATCGCGCCCAGGCACAGGTCGTCCCACATGAACCAGAAGCGGCGCTGGCCCGGCGTACCGAAGAGGTAGAGGACCAGGTCCTCGCCGAGCGTGATCCGGCCGAAGTCCATCGCCACCGTCGTGGTGCCCTTGCTGGGGACGGCGGCGAGGTCGTCGATCCCCTCCGACTGGTTGGTCACCAGCGCCTCGGTGCGCAGCGGCATGATCTCGGAGACGGTTCCGACGAGGGTGGTCTTGCCGACGCCGAACCCACCGGCGACGACGATCTTCGTCGATGCCGCGCTGCGCTGCTCGCTAGAGCGTGCGTAGTCCACGAAGCGTCCTTTCGATCAGCTCTCGACGCTCATCGAGCGACGAGTCCGCCTGGATGGTGTCCTGCACTCGGACCTGGCCGAGCTCGACGAGGTCGGCCAGCAGCACGCGTACGACGCCGATCGGCATCGCGACGAGAGCGGAGACCTCGGCGACCGAGCGCTTGTCGCAGACTTCGAGGATGCGGGTGAGGTGGCTCTCCACCGGACCGGCACTCGCTGAGCCGAGGCGGCGCAGCGTGGCCTCGAAGGGCAGGTCGACGCGGGGCGTGGTCCGACCCGACGTGAGCGTGAACGGCCGCACGCGGACGGCCGAGGACACGTCCGCGGTGCCGTCTGGTGGCGAGGTCTCGGGGTCCATGCGGTCACCCCGGCGTGTCACTCATGACACGGGCCCGAGCCTGGATCATCTGACCGACGCGATCGACCAGGAGTGCCATCTCGTAGCCGATCTGGCCGAGGTCGGCGGACTCCTGGGTGAGGACCGCCAGGTGCGAGCCGTCCCCGACGCTCATCAGGAGCAGGTAGCCCCGCTCCATCTCGACCACCGACTGCAGCACGGCGCCGCCGTCGAAGAGGCGGGAGGCGCCGACGGCGAGGCTCGCCAGTCCGGCGGAGACGGCGGCCACCTGCTCGGCTCGGTCGCCGGGGATCCCGGAGCTGGCGGCCATGAGCAGGCCGTCGGCGGAGACGAGGATCGCGTGGGCGGCGGACGGCACTTCCTCGACGAACCGGGTCACGACCCAGTCCAGGTCACGTCCCTGCTGCGTCACGGACGGTGCAAACGGATTGGCGTTCATGCAGGGTCGGCTTCCTTCTGTGACGGGTCGGTGGCCTGCGGCTGGCCCGGTGCGGACCGGCCGCGAGAGACCCCGGCTGCGTGGGCGGCCAGGCGGGCCCGGATCGCCTCGGGATCACGTACGACGGGGGGTGCGGCTGCGGTGACGCCACCCGGGACGAGACGCTGGCCCGGGCGTCGCATCGGCAGGCCCGAGGCGCCGACGGCGCTCGGTGCCTCGGTGATCCGGTGCGCGGCTTCCCAACCGGCCTCGACCTCCGTCGACGCCCAGCCCTGGGGCCGTTCGCTCGACGAGCTGAACCAGTTCGACTGCAGCGTCGCGAAGATCGGGGAGTCCTCGGTGCCGATCGTTCCTCCTGCGGTCATCGGATCCCGCAGCGGCTCCCGCACGGGGAGTGGCCGCGAGTCCAGGGTGGGTACGGCGGCGACCGGCTCGGGCTCCTGCTCGGGCACCAGTGCCACGGGCTCGGGTACGAGCTCCGGCTCGGGGGTCGGCTCCGGCTCCGGCTCCGGGGCGACCGCGACCGGCTCGGGTGCCGGCTTGGGTGCCAACGAGATCGGCTCCGGCTCCGGCTCGGTGACCCGTCCCGGGGAGCGCTGCGGCAGCCGGGTGAGCCCGTCGATGGCCGCCAGGAAGCGAGTCGTCGACAGCTCCTCGGTGGGCTCCGGGGTGGCGACCGCCAGGCTGGGCGACGGCTCGGGAACCGGGGGAGCCTCCTCGGCGACCGGTGCCTCGACGTACTCCTCCGCGACGACCTCGGCGAGGCTCGGGACGGGGGGTGCGACGTTCTCGACCACCGGTGCGTACGACGGCATGTCCGCCGGCGCCGGGGGGACACCGGGCAGCAGCGACTCGGGCAGCAGGATGCGAGCGGTGACGCCGCCGCGCTCGTTGAGCTCGAGGCGCACCTTGATGTCGCGGCGCCGGGCCAGCCGGCTGACGACGAGCAGACCCATCCGGCGGGCGGTCTCGGCCGTGATCTGTCCACCCGACGCGAGCTCCGCGTTGAGCCGGACGAGGTCGCTCGGCGACACCCCGAGGCCGGCGTCGGCGATCTCGACCTCGACGCCTGCAGGGGTGCGGACGGCCTCGACCATCACCGGAGCGGTGGGGGGCGAGTAGTTCAGCGCGTTGTCGATGAGCTCGGTGAGCAGGTGCACGACGTCCGGCGCCGCGGAGCCGGACAGCCGGCCGTCCGGCGTCGAGAGGATCTGCACGCGCTGGTAGTCGCGCACACCGGCGATCGCGGCCTGGAGCAGGTCCGCGAGCGTGAGGTCGTAGCCGTCGGCACCCGGGGTCGGTGCGTCGGCGAGCACCATCAGGCTCTCGGCGGTGCGCCGCATGCGGGAGGCGAGGTGGTCGAGCTTGAAGAGGCTCTCGAGCCGGCGAGGGTCCTCCTCGTCGCGCTCGAGGTCCTCGATCAGGCCGAGCTGCTGGTTGATCAGCGTGGTGTTGCGACGCGAGAGGGTCGCGAACATCTCGCCGACCTGCCCGCGCAGCTCCGCCTCGCCGGAGGCCAGCGTGATCGCCTGGCGGTGCATCTCGTCGAAGGCTCGAGCGAGCTGCCCCATCTCCTCGTCGGTGGTGACGTCGATGGGCGTGATCTCACCCGGGTTCTCACCGGCGCGGATCCGGGCCACCGTCTCGGGCAGCTCCTCCTGGGCGACCTGGAGCGCACCGTCGCGCACCCGCCGGATCGGGCCCAGCAGGGTGCGGGCGACCATCAGCGCGAGAAGCACGGCGACCAGGAGGCACAGGCCGGTGACCACGGCACTTGCGATTGCAGTGAATCGTGCCTTCCCGGCCGCCGCGGTCAGGTCGCCGTCGATGTCGGCGAGCAGGTCGGAGGTGAGGCCGTCGTACGGCTGGTAGGCCTCGGCGCCACCCATGTCGACGCCACCGGCGCGAACCTCGCCGAACCGCTGGGAGTTGCCCTGGTTCAGCGTCATCACGCGGTCGTCGTCGAGGCCCAGGGAGGTCCCGAGGCGGTCGATCGCGGCACCTTCGACACCGACCTCGGCCGACAGGTCGACCGGGTTGCTGGCGGAGCCCTTGTCGTAGGCGACCTGGAACTGCTGCATCGACAGCGCGAGCCGGCCGTCGAGCGCCTGGACGAGCACGGGGAGCTTGGGCTCGGGCTGCGCCTGCTCGTTCACGATCTGGGTCACCAGCTGGGTGATGCCCTCGTGGAGCTGACGCACCTGCGAGACCGACTGGCCCACGCTGAGGTAGCCGTCGTTGGTGCGCAGCTGCTGGCTCAGCTCGAGGATGGAGGCGACCTGCGCCTGCTGCTCGGCCGTGAGGTCGGCGTCGGCCGCGGCGGCCTCGAATTCCGAGGCGGCCTGGTCGACCTCCTTCACGGCGGCGTCGCGCTTGGGGTCGACGGCCGCGGTCTTGCGACGGGCGACGACGGCAGCGTTCTCAGCGGCGTTCAGGTAGCTGACGGCTGAGGGCAGCACGGTCACCTGACTGGCCGCCGCAGCGTGGTCGGTGTATTCCGCCCACTCGTTGGAGACGCGGATCAGGCCGAACGTGAAAGCGATCAGCAATGGGAAGGCAAGGACCAGCGCCAATTTTTGGCGCAGGCTCCAGCCCGTAACGTGCAGGATTTTTCGTGACATCGACATCCCCTTGGTCACGAGGCGATGGTCAGGTGCTCAGCGTCCGTCAACGCGGACGTTCGCAACATCGGCCATCTGGCTATGTCGGATGGCCCGTCTAGGCTCGTGCCATGCGACCAGTGACCGATCTCGAGCGCCGGGTGGCGCCCTTCAAGGTCGTCTCCGACTACCAGCCCTCCGGGGACCAGCCGGCCGCGATCGTCGAGATCACCAAGCGGATCAACGGCGGCGTCCAGGACGTCGTGCTCCTCGGCGCCACCGGCACCGGCAAGACCGCGACCGTGGCCTGGGTGGCCGAGCAGGTCCAGCGCCCGATGCTGGTGCTCCAGCCCAACAAGACGCTGGCAGCCCAGTTCGCCAACGAGCTGCGCCAGCTCTTCCCGGACAACGCCATCGAGTACTTCGTCTCCTACTACGACTACTACCAGCCCGAGGCCTACGTCCCGCAGACCGACACCTACATCGAGAAGGACTCCTCGATCAACGAGGAGGTCGAGCGGCTGCGGCACTCCGCGACCAACAGCCTGCTCACCCGTCGCGACGTCATCGTGGTCAGCACGGTCTCCTGCATCTACGGTCTCGGCACGCCTCAGGAGTACGTCGACCGGATGCTGCGGCTGCGGGTGGGCGAGGAGCGCGACCGTGACTCGATCCTGCGCCAGCTCGTCGAGATCCAGTACACCCGCAACGACATGTCCTTCACCCGCGGCACCTTCCGGGTCCGCGGTGACACCCTCGAGATCTTCCCGGTCTACGAGGAGCACGCGGTCCGGATCGAGTTCTTCGGCGACGAGATCGAGCGGCTGATGACGCTGCACCCGGTCACGGGCGAGGTCGTCACCGAGGACAAGGAGCTCTACGTCTTCCCCGCGACCCACTACGTCGCCGGGCCGGAGCGGATGGAGCGGGCGATCACGGGCATCGAGCTCGAGCTCGAGGACCAGCTCGCCACCTTCGAGAAGCAGGGCAAGCTGCTGGAGGCGCAGCGGCTGCGGATGCGCACGACGTACGACGTCGAGATGATGCGCCAGGTCGGCTCCTGCTCGGGCATCGAGAACTACTCGATGCACATGGACGGCCGCACCCACGGCTCGGCGCCCAACTGCCTGCTCGACTACTTCCCCGAGGACTACCTCGTCGTGGTCGACGAGTCCCACGTGGCTGTCCCACAGATCGGCGGCATGTACGAGGGCGACATGTCCCGCAAGCGCAACCTGGTGGACCACGGCTTCCGGCTGCCGAGCGCGATGGACAACCGGCCGCTGCGCTGGGAGGAGTTCCTGGAGCGGATCGGCCAGACGATCTACCTCTCCGCGACACCCGGCAACTACGAGCTCGACAAGGTCACGGCCGACGGCGGCGAGCCCGACGTCGTCGAGCAGATCATCCGTCCGACCGGCCTGATCGACCCCGAGGTCGTCATCAAGCCGACCAAGGGTCAGATCGACGACCTGATCCACGAGATCCGCACCCGCGCCGAGAAGGACGAGCGGGTCCTGGTCACCACGCTGACCAAGAAGATGTCCGAGGACCTCACCGACTACCTCCTCGACGCCGGCATCCGCACCCGCTACCTGCACTCCGAGGTCGACACGCTGCGCCGCATCGAGCTGCTCCGCGAGCTGCGGATGGGGGAGTACGACGTCCTGGTCGGCATCAACCTGCTCCGCGAGGGCCTCGACCTGCCCGAGGTGTCGCTGGTCTCGATCCTGGACGCCGACAAGGAGGGCTTCCTGCGCTCCGACAAGTCCCTGATCCAGACGATCGGTCGCGCCGCCCGCAACGTGTCGGGCCAGGTGCACATGTACGCCGACAAGATCACGCCGTCGATGGAGAAGGCGATCGAGGAGACCAACCGACGTCGCGAGAAGCAGGTCGCCTACAACAAGGCGGCCGGCGTCGACCCGCAGCCGTTGCGCAAGAAGATCGCGGACATCACCGAGATGCTGGCCCGCGAGGACGAGAACACCCAGGCGCTCCTCGAGACCTGGGCCGGTACGGCGGCCAAGGGCCGCGCCGGTGGGGTCAAGGCCCGCCAGCCCGTCCCGGGCCTGTCCAAGGCCGCGTCCGGTCAGCACGCGGCCGACATCGCCGGGATGCCGAGCTCCGACCTGGCCCAGCTGATCCAGGAGCTCACCGACCAGATGAAGAGCGCCGCCGCCGAGCTCCAGTTCGAGGTCGCTGCCCGGATGCGCGACGAGATCTCCGACCTCAAGAAGGAGCTCAGACAGATGATGGAGGCAACCAAGTGAGCACCGTGCGTGAGATGCAAGTGACGTTCGACTGCGCCGACCCGCGCGCGCTGTCGTTGTTCTGGAACGAGGTGCTGGGCTACGAGTTCCCGCCACCACCGCCGGGGTTCGACTCCTGGGACGCGTTCTCGGAGTCGCTGCCGCCCGAGCACCGCAACAGTGCCTCGGCGTCGGTCGACCCCGACGGCTCCGGCCCGCGGGTCTTCTTCCAACGGGTGCCCGAGGGCAAGACGGCCAAGAACCGGGTGCACCTCGACGTCCGGGCCGCTCCCGGGCTGGAGGGAGATGAGCGGATGACTGCGCTGGAGTCCGAGTGCGATCGCCTCGTGGCTCTCGGTGCGACCCGGCTCCAGCGCCATGAGCCCGCGCCGCCGATGAGCGGCGGTCACATCGTGATGCAGGACCCCGAGGGCAACGAGTTCTGCCTCGACTGAACAGCCTAGGATTGTGGGAGTGACGTCCCAGCCCACCGCCATCACGGCGCGCGCGTGGGCCGTGTGGACGGTCGGGCTGCTGGTCTACCTGGTGGCGGTCTTCCACCGCTCGTCGCTCGCGGTCGCCGGTCTGGCCGCCACCGAGCGGTTCGACATCTCGGCGTCGCAGCTGGCGACGTTCACGATGCTCCAGCTGCTCGTGTACGCCGGCATGCAGATCCCGGTCGGGCTGCTGGTCGATCGGTTCGGCTCCCGCAGCATCCTGCTCTGCGGCATGGTGCTGCTGACACTCGCCCAGGCCGGGTTCGCCCTCGCGGACACCTACTCGACCGCACTGGTCGCTCGCGTCTTCGTCGGGATGGGCGACGCGATGACCTTCATCTGCGTGCTCCGGCTGGTCGCGACCTGGTTCCCGCAGCGCCGGATCCCGCTGGTCACCCAGCTCACCGGGACGCTCGGCCAGCTGGGCGCGATCCTTGCCGCCGTACCCATGACCTGGGCGCTGGGCCACCTCGGCTGGACCCAGGCCTACCTGATCGCCGCCTCACTCGGCCTGATCCTCTCGGTCGTCGTGCTGCTCGTGCTCCACGACTCCCCGTCGCACCGCAACCTGCGCGGGCCGTCGATGTCGTTGACCGCCGTACGCCGCAGCCTCGCGTCGTCCTGGGCCCACCCCGGGACCCGGCTGGGGTTCTGGATGCACTTCTCCACGCAGTTCAGCGCGACGGTGCTGAGCCTGCTGTGGGGCTACCCGTTCTTCGTCAAGGGAGAGAATCAGTCCTCCGCGACCGCCGGCCTCCTGCTCACCCTGATGGTGCTGGCCGTGATGGCGGCCGGCCCGACCCTCGGCTGGTTGGTGGGGGCGCACCCGTGGCACCGCTCGACGATGGTCCTGACGATCGTCTGCGCCATCGTGGTGGTGTGGACGGCGGTGCTCAGCTGGCCCGGCCATGCCCCGACCTGGCTGCTCGTGGTGCTGGTCGTCGTCGTCGGCATCGGCGGCCCCGCCTCGATGATCGGCTTCGACGTCGGGCGGACCTCCAACCCCCACGAGCGGCTCGCGAGCGCCAGCGGGATCATCAACCAGGGCGGCTTCGCGGCCAGTCTGGTGCTGGTGATCGTGATCGGCCTGGTGCTCGACTGGCGGACGCCTGGAGGCGGATCCGACTACACGCCGTCGGCGTTCCGCTGGGCGATGAGCACGCAGTACGTCATCTGGGCGATCGGGCTGGTGCAGGTCTACCGCTACCGCGTCCGGACGAGGCGGGTCGTCGACCGCGACGAGCTCGAGGGGATCGCGGCCACCGTACGACCGTCGACCTAGGGTGGGCGCATGACGGTCATAGATCTCGGCAGGCCCCTTCAGGGCGACGTTGTGGAGCTGATCCTCGACGACCACCGGCGCTTCGAGGCGCTGCTGCGCGACCTGCGCGACAGCAGCTCGGACCGCGACGCCGTACGACGAGCGTTCGCGACCCTCCACGTCGCGCACGCCGAGGCGGAGGAGCGCTACGTCTACCCGAAGCTCCGCAAGAAGCACGCGGTCGGCGCGCACGAGGCCGAGCACGGCAAGGAGGAGCACGCCGAGGGTCATGAGGCTCTGCTGGCGGTCCTCGAGCTCAAGGGCACCGACACCCAGGCCTTCGACGACGCCGTCGAGGAGCTCGCGAAGGTGGTCAACCACCACCTCACCGAGGAGGAGCTGACGATCCTCAACCCAGCCCGCGAGGAGGTCGGACCGCAGGTGCGTGCCGACCTGGGGGAGCGGTTCGCCACCGAGCGCAACGCTCAGATCGACGCTGACTGCGGCACCGTGACGAACGTCCGGAAGATCGTCGCTGCTGCCCGCAAGGACGGCCTGCTCGACGACGAGGACGACGAGGACGACGAGGACTGAGTCGTCAGACCTACGGACGGTGCCGGACCACGGCGAGGCTGACCAGCCGGGCGACGACGAGAGCGACGTAGAAGACCCCGGCGACCATCTCGATCATCGCCAGGGACCGAGCGTGCGCCTGCACCGGAAGCACGTCGGAGAGCCCGACGCTGGTCAGCGTCGTGAAGGACAGGAAGAGCAGGTCGAACCAGCTGCGGTCGCCGACGCCGTCAGCGCCGATGAACGAGCCCGGCCACAGCACCTGGCACGCGGCGTACAGGTAGGCGAAGCCCCACGCGACGACCGTGAACGCCGCCCCGGTCGCGAACAGCTCGTCCCGGGTCACCTGGTCGTCGTGGAAGAGGTACCGCAGCATCGCGTAGGAGATGTAGAAGTAGAACGGCGCGTGGAAGAGCGCTGACAGGAGCACCACCGCGTCGGCGTGCGGCTGGACGGCCTCGAGCAGGGTGAGCACCATCGCCGGCGCACCGAACAGGACCGCCACCCAGGTCAGCGCCGGGCTGGGGCGTACGGCGGCCAGCGCGGCCAGCACGATGGCGAGCTGCACGGTGCCCACGACCGCCCGGCCCCAGGCGGCCTGGTCGAGGAACGGGTAGGCGAGCACGGCCAGCAGCTGCGCACCCAGCAGGACGGCGGACGGGTGGGCGCGGACCGTCTCCCAACGTCCCGTCATGGTCGTGCCGGTCATCGTGGCCAGTTCTTGCGGCGCAGTTCCTTCTCGCGCTTGCGCTCGAGCCGCCGGACCTCGCCGTCGACGATGTCCTGATGCGAGGTCAGGGTCCGGAAGAGATGGATGCCGGTGAAGATGATGACGAAGATGGGCCAGAAGAAGTGCTTGCTCGGGTCGAGGTCCGGGGCCGCGGAGAGTGCCCAGATCGCCGTGGTCACCAGGCTCGGGCCCAGGAACGAGAAGGTCGCCTCGCGCCGCTTGGTCTGCCAGTGCCGCTGGGCGAGCTGCTCGAGCTCGCTGCGGCTGGCGGGGACCAGGGTGCTCGACGACCGCGCAGGGACCAGGTCCTGGAGCAGCGGCTCGATGTCGCCCATGGTGCGCACGGTGCGGGCCGCCTCACTCCGCTCGTCGAACTCGTCGCGGTCGATCCGGCCCTCGGCGTACGCCTCGGACAGCGCCTGCTGGATGTTCACCCGGTCCTGATCGGAGGCGCGGATGCCCTGGAACTGCGCATCCCGCGGGTCGTGGGTGAACGACGACCACACCTCCCTGTCCACGCAGCCATCGTAGGAGGTGGGGCCCGAGGGGTGGTTTCGAGCCTCGGGCCCGGCGGCCTTCGCACCTCGACGACCGTGGTCGACTCGTTGGTTGAGGTGTGAGGAGCGCTAGCTCCGAGCCTCGAAACCGGGGTCGGGGCCGCGGAGACGACGCTGCACCGCAGCCCGACGCGACAGGGCCGGCAGTGCGTCGTACTCGCCGCCGATCAGGGCCTCTCGCTTGACCCGGCTCCAGCCCTGCACGCGCTTCTCGAACGCGAACGCCTGCTCGATCGAGTCGAACCAGCAGCACCAGACGAGCGTGACCGGCTGTCGATGACGGGTGTACGCCGCACCGAGGTCGGGACTGTTGTGCTGCCAGACCCGCGCCTCGACATCCCAGGTGCTGCCGACGTAGTAGGTGTCGTCGCGGCACCGGACGATGTAGGTGAATGGCATCTCGACAGGGTCGGCCGGTCGCCAGCCGAGCGCAACGGCGTACGGCTTGCCTGTGGACAAAGGGTGGTTTCGAGGCTCAGGCCTGGCGGCCTTCGCACCTCAACCACCGTGGGTCGAGTTAGCTCCGAGCCTCGAAACCACGGTGGGTCGAGTCGGTGGTTGAGGTGCGAGGAGCGCTAGCTCCGAGCCTCGAAACCACCGTGGATCGGCAGGTCGTCGTACGATCCGGAGGACCCGGTACGGTTCGTCGATCCGGGCAACCTGTCGATCCTGGAGTTGACGCGTGGACGTGGCTTCCGGTGGTCCCGGTGACGAGCAGGTGCAGACACCTGCCGGTCGCCGCGGCCTCAACATCGGCCTCGGCGTGCTGGCCCTGCTGCTCGCGTGCGCGGCCGCCTTCGGTGGGGTGCTCGTCCACCAGGAGCGCCAGGACCGCCAGCACGCCGCCGCGGAGCGGGAGCAGGACGGCGAGGTGCTCGCCGCCGCTCGGCAGGAGGTCGAGGCCTTCGTCAACATCGACTACACCAAGGCGCAGGAGAGCATCGACGCCGTCGCGGCCGGTGCCACCGGCGACTTCGCCAAGCAGTACGACACCAGCACCAAGGACGTCGCGAAGACCCTGACCCGGGCGAGGTCCGTGATGGAGGGCAAGGTGCTCTGGGCCGGCATCGTCGACTCCGACAAGGACAGCGCGTCGGTCATCGTGGCCACCTCCGGCACCGTTGCCAACGCCTCGACGGCGAACAAGCCGGTCGCCCGCCAGCTCCGGCTCAAGGTCGACCTGGTGCGCGAGGGTGACGCCTGGAAGACCAGCAACGTGGAGTTCGTCGAATGACGGGACCGCGGCAGGAGGAGTCGACACGACCCGGTGGACGCACGACGTACGTCCTGGTCGCTGTCGTCACGGTCCTTGCGATGATCGGCATCGGCGAGATCGTCTACCTCAACCGCGACCCGTCGCCGACGGTCTCCGCGGCAGCCCCGATCGTCACGGGCGAGGTCAGCCACCGCGCCGCCGCCGAGGCCGCGGCCACCGCGACCGAGCAGATCCTGTCGACGACCTATCAGGACTACGACGGCCAGGTCGACAACGCCACCGAGCGGATGACCGACACGTTCGCGAAGGAGTACCGCGCGACGTCGGAGGACATCAAGGACCGGTTCGTCGCGCAGCAGACCGAGCTCAAGGTGAAGGCGGTCGCGCAGGGTGTCGTGCAGGCTTCGCCCACCCGAGTGCAGACGCTGCTCTTCCTCGACCAGTACGTCGAGAAGGTCCAGGACGGCGAGCCGCGTGCGGGCTACGACCGCTATCGAGCGCTGGTCACGGTCGTCCGCACCGACCGGGGCTGGCTGGTGTCCGACATCGAGACCCAGTAGGGTCCGGAAAACTAGAACAGGTTATAGTTGAGTCGGTTGCCCGATAGGAGAAGGATCGCCGCGTGCCCCCCTCAGCCGAGTCACCCGCACCCGACCGCACCGTCGACACCGATCTCCTCATCATCGGTGCCGGCCCGACCGGGCTGTACGCCGCCTACTACGCCGGCTTCCGCGGGATGCGCGTCGCTGTCGTCGACTCGCTGCCCGAGCTCGGCGGCCAGATCACCGCGATGTATCCCGAGAAGCAGATCCTCGACGTCGCCGGGTTCCCGACCATCAAGGGCCGCGAGCTCGTCGAGGGTCTGGTCGAGCAGGCCTCGAAGGCCGAGCCCGTCTACCTCCTCGACCGCACCGCAGCGACCCTGACCGAGCACGAGGACAGCGTCACCGTCGGCCTCGACGACGGCACCACGGTCCGCGCCAAGACCGTCCTGATCACCGCCGGCATCGGCAAGTTCAGCCCGCGTCCGCTGCCCGCCGGCGACGGCTGGCTGGGGCGCGGCCTGGAGTTCTTCGTCCCGAGCTTCCAGCCGTACGTCGGCAAGGACGTCGTCATCGTCGGCGGTGGTGACAGCGCGTTCGACTGGGCGCTGCACCTCGAGCCGGTCGCCGCGTCCGTCACCCTGGTCCACCGCCGCGACGCGTTCCGTGCGCACGCCGGCACGGTGGACGCGGTGAAGGCGTCGCCCAAGGTCGAGATCGTGACGCGGGCCGAGGTCTCCGCGATCACCGGCAACGGCACCGTCGAGTCGGTGGAGCTCACCGTCGACGGGGTGGTCAGCACCCGGCCGGCGCAGGCGATCGTGGCCGCGCTGGGCTTCATCGCCGACCTCGGTCCGATCCAGCAGTGGGGGATCGAGGTGCAGAAGCGACACGTGGTCGTGGACCCCTCGATGCGCACCAACCTGTCGCGCGTCTTCGCGGCGGGCGACATCACCGAGTATCCCGGCAAGGTGCGGTTGATCGCTGTCGGCTTCGGGGAGGCGGCCACCGCCGTCAACAACGCTGCGGTCGTGATCGACCCCAGCGCGCACGTGTTCCCCGGTCACTCCAGTGAAGGAAGCTGAGGCACCGCCATGAAGATCAAGATCGACTTCGACCTCTGCGAGTCCAACGCCTTGTGCGAGGCGATGGCTCCGGACGTGTTCGAGCTGGACGACGACGACTTCCTCCAGCTCAAGACGGAGCAGACGACGCCCGAGAACATCGACGCCGTGAAGCGCGCGGTGGCTGCCTGCCCGCGCGCCGCGATCTCCCTGGAGGACTGAAGCCTTGACCACCTCTCTCGACGGCAAGGTCGCGATCGTGACCGGTGCCGGCGCCGGACTCGGACGCGCGGAGGCGCTCGCCCTGGCGGGCGCCGGCGCCCGCGTCGTGCTCAACGACCTTCCGGGTGGTGCCGAGGGCACCGCCGAGGAGATCCGCTCGCGTGGCGGCGAGGCGAGCATCGTCGCCGGGGACGTGGGGGAGCGGGCCACTGCCGACGCGATGATCGCGGCCGCCGTCGACGGCTTCGGACGTCTGGACGTGGTCGTCAACAACGCCGGCATCACCCGCGACCGGATGCTCTTCAACATGAGCGACGAGGAGTGGGACCAGATCCTCCACATCCACCTCCGCGGCCACTTCCTGCTGTCCCGCAATGCTGCGGCGTACTGGCGCTCGCAGGCCAAGGAGTCCGGGCCGGTCGGCGCCAGCGTCGTCAACACCGCGTCCGAGGCCTTCCTCTCCGGGCCTCCCGGACAGGCCAACTACGGTGCGGCCAAGGCCGGCATCGCCGCGCTGACCGTCTCGACCGCGCGGGCGATGGCGAGCTCCGGCGTACGCGCGAACGCGATCTGTCCTCGGGCCCGCACCGCCATGACCGCCCAGGTCTTCGGCGAGGACGCCTCCGGCCTCGGGGTCGACCCGTACTCGCCCGAGCACGTCGCCCCGGTCGTTGCCTACCTCGCCTCCGACGCCGCGGCCCGTATCACCGGCCAGGTCTTCGTCGTGTACGGCGGCATGGTGGCTCTCGTCGCGGCCCCGGTCGTCGAGGAGCGCTTCGACAAGGCCGGCGACCTCTGGACGGCCGACGATCTCGACAAGCAGCTCGGCGGCTTCTTCGCCGACCGGGACCCCGCCGTCGGCTTCGCGGCCGACTCGATCATGAAGCTGACGGTGTGACGTGACTCGTCTGGACGGCAAGGTCGCGATCGTCACCGGTGGCGCGCAGGGGCAGGGCGCCGCGATCTCGCGCGCGTTCGTCGCCGAGGGCGCTCGGGTGGTCATCGCCGACATCGCGAAGGAGGCCGGCCAGGCGCTGGCCGACGAGCTGGGCGCCGAGACCCACTTCGCCGACCACGACGTGAGCGACCCGGCGTCCTGGGCCCGCGTCGTCGAGGACACGAACGTGCGCTTCGGTCCCGTCAACGTGCTCGCCAACAACGCCGGCATCCTGCGGTTCGGCGACATCGAGCGGCAGCCCGTCGAGGAGGTCGAGCTGATCTGGCGGATCAACCAGCTCGGCTGCTTCCTCGGCATGCAGGCCGTCACCCGCACGATGCGCAAGAACGGCGGCGGCTCGATCATCAACGCCTCCTCCGTCGAGGGCCTTGCGGGCATGGCCGGCTGCACGGCGTACGCCGCCACCAAGTGGGCGATCCGCGGCATGACCAAGTGCGCCGCGATGGAGCTCGGGCCGAAGGGCATCCGGGTGAACTCGATCCATCCCGGCATGATCGACACGCCGATGACCCGCGTGCACGGTGGTGACGCAGCGATGGAGTTCGGCGCCTCGCGGGTGCCGCTGCGCCGGGTCGGACACCCCGAGGACATCGCGCCGCTCTACGTGTTCCTGGGCAGCGACGAGTCCTCGTACATCAACGGCGCCGAGATCTCGATCGACGGAGGCGTGACTGCAACCCACGCCTTCGGCGGCTAGACGAGCACACACACAGAGAGGCTTGTCATGGCCAACCAACGCGGGCAGATCGTGATGTCGGACGACGAGGTCGCCGAGTTCCTCCAGCAGCAACGGTCCTCGACCCTCGGCACCGTCGGCGCACAGGGCCAGATCCACCTGGTGGGCATGTGGTACGGCGTCCTCGACGGCCAGATCTGGTTCGAGACCAAGAAGAAGGCGCAGAAGACCGTCAACCTGCGCCGCGACCCCCGGTGCTCGTTCCTGGTGGAGTCGGGCCACACCTACGACCAGCTCCGCGGGGTCGCGATCGAGGGCCAGGGCGTCGTGGTCGAGGACGAGCAGGTCGTCTGGGACGTCTGCGTCAACATCTTCGAGCGCTACAACGCGCCGTACACCGAGGAGATGAAGCCGTTCGTCGAGTTCATGGCCAAGAACCGCGCGGCCATCCGCCTCGACGTCGACCGCGTGCGCTCCTGGGATCACCGCAAGCTCGGGCTGCCGGCCATGGATCTCGGCGGATCGACGGCGACCTTCCTGGAGTAGCCGAGCGGTCATCGGTCTAGACCCCAGAGGCTCCCTGGCCCCGCGGTATGGCTCGCGTGGTTCGGCCGCCCTAGGGTGGCGAGGCCGGGTAGAAGTCATGCCCGACGCACGCGGGGAGTCCTCGTCAGGTGATATCGACGAGGCGGCTGACCCTCTAGAACAACGACTGCTTCAGTGTCGGGTCGGGGCCGGCACACCATCACCGGGGGAACCATGACTGTGCTTTCGCTCGTCGACGCGTCCACGAGAAACGCTCTGGACCACGCAACCTCTCTCCACTCGCAGATGCGCGCCATGCGCTCGTCCACGGATCCGCAGCTGCGGGACTGCTACTCGCGGATCCATGAGCTGGTGGGCGATCTTGCCTCCATCCGCAACGCCACCCAGCTGCTCAGGTACGAGCTCGACGGCGAGGCATAAGTTTGACCTCGTGACCTCGATGGTGGACGCCGACTACCTCGTGATCGGTGCCGGTGCGACCGGCATGGCGTTCACGGACTCGCTGATCGACCACGCCGACGTACGCGTGGCCCTGGTCGACCGCCGTCATGGCGTCGGTGGGCACTGGCTCGCCGCCTATCCGTTCGTGCGCCTGCACCAGTCCTCGACGTTCTACGGGGCGGCGTCGACGGTGCTGGGCGGCGGGCGGATCCAGTCGAGCGGTCCGGAGGCGGGCCTGCACGAACGAGCCGACCAGCCCAGGATCTGTGGCTACTACAGCGACCTGCTCACCGACCGGATGCTCGCCTCGGGACGGGTCGAGTTCTTCGGCGGCTGCGACTACCTGGGGGAGCGCGCCTTCGTGTCGCGTGTCTCCGGGCAGGTCTACGAGGTGCCGGAGGGGTGCCGGATCGTCGATGCGCGGTACCTGTCGCCCGACATCCCTGCCGAGTCGAAGCGGCGGTTCGAGGTCGAGGAAGGTGCCCGCGTCATCCCGGTCAACGACCTGGTGCGCCTCGAGGAGGCGCCGAGCCAGTACGTCGTCGTGGGATCCGGCAAGACAGCGACCGATGCCTGCATCTGGTTGCTGGCCCGGGGTGTGGACCCCGACGCGATCTGCTGGATCCGACCGCGCGACCCGTGGATGCTCAATCGGGCGCTGATCCAGCCCGATCCCGCGATCTACCTCGCCATGTTCGCCGACCTGATGGAGGCGGCCGGCACGGCGCTGTCGCTGCCCGACCTGTTCCTCCGCCTGGAGGACGCCGGCATCATGCTCCGCGTCGACCGGTCGGTCACGCCGACGATGGCCAAGGCGCCGACCCTCGGCACCTGGGAGCTCGAGCTGCTACGCACCATCGAGCACGTCGTACGCCTCGGTCACATCGAGTCCGTTCGCCGCGGCCGGATCGACCTGCGCAACGGGTCGGTCGCCGTCGCGGACGATGCCGTGGTCGTGGACTGCGCGGCCGACGGGTTGAAGCGCCCGCCCCGGGTGCCGCTCTGGCGGCCCGAGGTCATCACGTTGCAGCCGATCCGGGCCGGCTTCCCGTGCTTCGGGGCCGCGCTCGCGGCGTACGTCGAGGCCACCCGGGACGACGACGACGAGAAGAACCGGCTCTGCGCGCCATCGTCCTTCGGCAACACCCTGGCCGACTGGGCGGCGATGAACGTCCTGGGCGTCCGGAGCTCCGCCTCGTTCGGGTCCGAGCCCGACATCAAGGAGTGGTCCGACCGGGTCGCACTCAACCCCGCTCGGATCCCTCCGGGCTACGGCAGCTCGGCCGCCCTGGACGATGCGCTCGGCCGCCTGCAGGCACACCTGCCCGCCGGCGTGGCGCGACTGGCCGAGCTGAGCGGCACGGTCTGACGCGGGTCGGACCACGGTCCAGGAGCTGAACCGTGGGGTTCTGTCGGCTGGCGAACAGTCCGACGACGCGAGCGACCCTAGTTTGATGCCGCGCGCCCGAGCAGCGGCGGCACGCCGACGCACGTGGAGGCACCCATGACCGAGTCCGATCTCACCGGGCCAGGCACCGATGGGCCGGCCCCGACGCCATCGCCCGTCTCGGAGGCGCTCGACTCGATCCGGCGGGTGCTCGCCAACCCGGGGCTGCGTCGGATCCAGCTGGCGTTCTTCGGCTCGCTGCTCGGCGACTGGGCCTACGGCACGGCGATGACCGTCTGGGCCTTCGGCCAGGGCGGAGCGACGGCGGTCGGGCTCTTCGTCGGTGCTCGGTTCATCTCGGCCGCGGTCGCCGGCCCCTTGGGGGCAGTCATCGCCGACCACGTCCCGCGCAAGACGTTCATGATCACCACCGACGCCGTCCGGGCGGTCCTCGTGGCGCTCGCCGCGATCTCGGTCGGTCTCGATCTGGTGCCTTCGGTGGTCTACGTCCTCGCCATCGCCGTGGCGATCGTGGGCGCACCGTTCCGCTCCGCCCAGGCCGGGCTGATCCCTCGGTTGGTGTCCCGGCCCGACGAGCTCACGGCGTCGAACGCGGTGGCGGCCAACCTCGAGAACATCGTCATCTTCCTCGGACCCGCGTTGGGCGCCTCGCTGCTGCTCCTCGTCGACATCCAGGTGGTCTTCTGGTTCAACGTCGCGACGTTCCTGTGGTCGATGGCGATGGTCGCGGGTGTCCGGGTGCCCGATCGCGAACCGTCTGCAGCAGCACCGCAGCAGGACGCCGACCACGAGTCCTTCATCGGCGAGATCACGGCCGGGTTCAGGGTGGTCGCCCAGTACTCCGACCTGCGCAACGTCGCGTTGCTCGCAGCGTCCCAGGGCCTGATCTGGGGCACGCTGACGGTCTACCTGGTCGTGCTCGCCGTCCACGTCCTCGACATCGGGGCCTCCGGAGTCGGCTACCTGAACGCGATCATGGGGGTCTCGACCATCGTCGGCGGTGTGGTGGTGCTCGGGCGGATCGGTCGGGGCCGGCTGGCGACAGACATGAGCATCGGTGTGCTGGGCTGGGCGCTCCCGCTGCTCCTCGTCGCCGCCTACCCGTCGCCGATCACGGTGGTCGTCGCGCTGATGGTGATCGGGCTGATGGACCCGTGGGTGAACGTCGGCCTCGAGACGATCCCGCAACGGATCGCCCCCGAGCGGGTGATCTCACGGGTGTACGCCGTCGTGGAGGCCTCCTTGGTCGCCGCGATGGCGCTCGGCGCGTTCGTCGCGCCACTGGTGCTGTCGGTGCTCGGCCTGCGGGGCGCGTTGGGACTCTTCGGCGTCCTGGTGACGGCGTACGCCCTGGCCACGATCGGCTCGATGCGCCGCCTCGACGGCCGACTGACCGAGCCCGAGGGGCTCGACCTGCTCCGCGAGATCTCGATCTTCGCGCCGCTCGACGCAGCCACCCTGGAGACGCTCGCGCACCGGCTCGAGGTGCGTGCGGTACCCGCCGGTCAGGAGGTCCTGACGGTGGGCGGGTCCTCGGACTGCTTCTTCGTGATCCGCTCGGGCGAGTTCGAGGTGACGCAGGGTGACCGGGTGCTCCGCACGGAGGGACCGGGCGACTTCTTCGGTGAGATCGGCCTGCTGCGCGACGTCTCGCGGACGGCCTCGGTGACAGCAGTGTCCGATGCCGAGGTGCTGGTGCTCGACCGTACGTCCTTCCTCGAGGCCGTCACCGGGTTCAGCGAGTCGCGCCGCGCGGCCGAGCTCGTGGTCTCGAACCGGCTCGGGGTGTGACCCGCCGCAGTGATCGCGACCACGGCGGTTGTGTCGGCTGGCCGACAGTGCGGCGAGCAGATCCGCGGGAGGCTGGATCCATCAGCCGGCGCACGGCCGGCCACACCGAAGGAGCAGGACGATGAAGAAGCATGAGAGCTCGGAGTTCCAGCCGCCGCCCGATGACCTCGCCGACGTCTTGGGCCACCTCCGGGTGACGGCCGACGAGACCGACCAGATCGTCGCGGAGGACGTCGACGACGTCTCCGGCCACCTCCGGTTCAGCCGCATTCCCGGTCCTGAAGCAGACCGCAAGAGTTGACCCAGACGTCCATTCCGGGGGGACCGACGACGAGCGTGGCGGTGGGGACTCCAGACTCGTCGTCTGGTCTGCGTCGTGCCACCCCGACCGGGGTGGCACGACGTCGGACGTGGTGTCACGGACCTGCGTTCTCGCTGAGCGCCTGCAGCACCGACTTGGCCTGGTAGACGGTCAGCCCGGGGTGCTTGGCCAGCAGCAACGCCAGCATCGCGGTCACATGCGGGGCCGCGAGGCTGTTGCCCGTCGCGACGATCGACCCGCCTCCCGCCCACGCCACGTCGACGTCGATGCCACGGGCCCCGAACTCCACCGGTGGCCGGGGATTGCTGGCGAGCGCCCACGGGTCCGCACCCGTCCGGGCGGCGACCGAGACCACGGCAGCGAACTGCGAGGGGTATGTCGGACCGGGGTCGTTGTTCGCCGCCGACACCAGCACCGTCCCGCCGAAGTACGCCGAGTCCGCGGACTCGTGCAGCGGCCCGAACATGCGTGCGCTGTGGCTCGACAGAGACAGGTTCGCGACCGTCATGCCCTGCTCGACGGCCCACGCGATGCCGGCCCGCAGCAGCGCGCCGCGTCCGGTCAGGCTCGCCCCGAGGACGCGGACGCTGTAGATCTCGGCGTCGGGGGCCAAGGCACGGATGATGCTGGCGCACGCGGTCCCGTGACCGACGAGGTCCTCGTGTGCGCCGTCGACCTGGCGGAACCCGGATGGTGCCGCCGGGTCCGGCTCGAAGGCGACCGCGCCGGCGATCCCACCGATCCTCGGGTGGTCGGCATCGATGCCGCTGTCGATGATCGCGACGCGGACGCCCGCTCCCGTCGAGCCGTCGAAGGCCCACCGGTGCACATCGCCGAACGGCAGCCCCGGGACCGGCCGCAGCCGTTCCGGCTCGAACGCCAACGACCAGGCGGGAAGATCGGGTCGCATGATCCGCGCGGCGGCCATCTCGACCGCGCGAAGCGGCAGGGGGTCGCCGGGCTCCAGGGTCGGGTCCAGCACCGTCAGGACCCCGCGGACCTCACCGTCCTCGGCCAGGAAGGGGGCCGCCAGGACCGTCGTAGGCAGGTAGCCCGTCAGCTCCGCGACGTCCGCCGCGAACCGGGGATCCGACCGCGCATCCCGCACCGCGATCGGCTGCGCCGATGTCGCCACCCACCCGGCGAGTCCACGGCCCACCGGCAGGTCCACTCCCACGATCTCGGCCGCGCCGGCACCGTCGGCCGCGACGTACCGCAACGAGCCGTGGTCGTCCGTCACCAACGCTGACGAGCACGCGGCGGCACCGAGTGCCTCACGCAGGCTCGCGACCACGGGTCCGAGCTCGGTATCCGGCATCGCATCGGCCTCCGCGGGTCGGGACTTGCTGGTTGACTTCTAGCATGGATGTGCCGCTGCTCGCCTCCCTGGATGCCGAAGCGCGGGAACGCGTGCTCGGGGCAGCGCGCCGGAGGCGGTTCAAACGGGGCGAGACCGTGGTCCGGGAAGGCGACCCGGGCGACAGCCTGCACCTGGTCGAGTCCGGTCGGCTCGCGGTGCGGGTGTCGACCAGCGAGGGGAACAATGCCACGGTCAACCTGCTCGGACCCGGTGACTACTTCGGGGAGCTGGCGCTGCTCGACGGGCAGCCACCGGTGCGGTCCGCGACGATCGTGGCGCTCGGACCGGTGACCACTCTCGTGCTGTCCGCCGGGGCTTTCCGCGACCTCCGCAAGCATCACCGCGCCGCCGACGACCTCCTGCTCGAGCTGATGGCCCTGCGCATCGAGGAGCTGTCGGCGCGGCTGCTGGAGGCGATGTACGACCCCCTGGACCGGCGCCTCCACCGGCGCCTGGTGGAGCTCGCCGACCTCTACGAGGATCCCGGGGCCCCGGCCGGGTCCCCGGTGACCATCCCGCTGACGCAGGAGCACCTCGCCGAGCTCGTCGGTGGGACCAGACCCACCGTCAACCAGGCACTCCAGGGGCTCTCGAGTCTCGGGGTCACCGAGCTCGGGAGGGGCCGGGTCGTCGTGCTCGATCGGACGTGGCTCGAGGAGCACAGCACCTGATCGCGTCGAGGCCCGGGCCGCCTCAGTCGCGCAGGACCAGCTTGACCGCGACCTCGATCTGCTGACCGGTCTCGGCGGCCGTGGAGCGGCCGGTGACCCAGCCGACGAGTGCGGAGAGCCAGACGTCGCCGATCACCCGGGCGATCGCGACGTCCTCCTCGGTGAGCTTGTCATGGCCCTCGGGGTGCATCGCGCGGGTGAGCATCGCGGTGAGGAGCATGCCGACCTGGTGGATCTCGGCGGCGACGGAGGCGTCGGCGAACATGAAGGCGCGGGTGAGGGCCTCGGTGAGCTGGGGGTCGCTCTGCATGCCACGCGTGGTGCGCTTGAGCGAGTTGATCACCCGCTCGGCGGCGGTGTCGCCCTCGGAGGGGCGGTCGCGCAGGGCTGCCTCGGAGCGCTCGAACTCACGCTGCAGGGCGGAGACGAGCAGGTGGATCTTCGAGGGGAAGTAGCGATAGAGCGTCCCCAGGGCCACGTCCGCCTGCTCGGCCACGGCACGCATCTGGACGGCGTCGAAGCCGCCCTGGGAAGCGAGGGCGATCGTGGCGTCGAGGATCCGCTTGCGGCGGTCGCGTTGAGCGGCCGAGCCGAGGTCTTCGACCGCCAGCGAGTTGGCGCTGCTCACATGGACCCCCGGGGTCGAGTTGGGATGGGCGGAACGGTTGAGCGGGCCAGACTATCCCGCCGAATTCGACTCTCTGTTGTCCGGTTAGGCTATCAATCGATGGTCTAAAATAGGAACACGTTCCACTTGGCTGGCACCGCGTGTCATCGCACCCGGCCCATGTCTCGACGCTCGTCGGGACACCAGGAAAGAGAAAGGGTGCGGATGCGCGTCGCATTGCTGTCCTATCGAAGCAAGCCGCATTGCGGGGGCCAGGGCATCTACATCCGGCACCTCAGCCGGGAGCTGGTCAACCTCGGGCACTCCGTCGAGGTGTTCTCGGGCCAGCCCTACCCGGATCTCGACCCGGGCGTGGAGCTCACCAAGCTGCCCAGCCTCGACCTCTACCGCGAGCCCGACCCGTTCCGGCTGCCGAAGCTCAAGGAGTTCCGCGACCGGATCGACGTCGAGGAGTTCGCGACCATGTGCGCGGCCGGCTTCCCGGAGCCGAAGACGTTCAGCCTGCGCGCCGTACGCGAGCTGAGTGGCCGGGTCGACGAGTTCGACATCGTCCACGACAACCAGGTGCTCGGCTACGGGATGCTCGAGATCGAGAAGCTCGGCCTGCCACTGATCGCCACGCTGCACCACCCGATCAGCTACGACCGGCGCATCGACATCGCCTCGACCAAGAACCCGTGGCGCAAGTTCACCCTCAGCCGGTGGTACGGCTTCGTGAAGATGCAGGCACGGGTCGCCCGGAAGACCCGCAAGATCCTGACTCCGTCGGAGACCTCGAAGCGCGACATCGCCACGGACTTCGGGGTGGACCCCCAGCGGATGGAGACCATCCTGCTCGGCGTCGACGACGCGTTCGTGCCGCCCACCAAGCCGCGCGTGCCGGGGCGGATCATGGCGATGGCCAGCGCCGACGCTCCGATGAAGGGCATCGCCACGCTGTTGGAGGCGTTCGCCAAGCTGCGCACCGAGCGCGACCTCGAGCTGCTGCTGGTGACGAAGCCGAAGGAGGGCGGTCGCACCGAGAAGCTGATCGACAAGCTCTCCATCGGCGACTCCGTCCGCTTCGTGTACGGCGTGACTGACGCCGAGCTGGTCGAGCTGATGGGCTCGGCCGAGCTCGCCTGCGTGCCCTCGCTCTACGAGGGCTTCTCGCTGCCGACGGCCGAGCTGATGGCCTGCGCCACCCCGCTGGTCGTCTCCGACGCCGGAGCCATTCCCGAGGTCGTCGGACCCGACGGGCTGTGCGCCGACCTGGTCACCCCCGGCGACGTCGGCGAGCTCGAGGCCGCGATCGCGAAGATGCTCGACGACCCCGAGCGACGGGCGCGCTACGGCGCGGCCGGGCGCAAGCGCGTCGACGAGCTGTTCAGCTGGCGGGCGGTGGCCATCAAGGTCGCGGCCGCCTACGAAGAAGTCATCGCCGACTACCGGCGTGAGCAGGAGGAGAGCACCAGTGCTGACCGTTGATTTCGACCGGCTGGGTCTGCTGCCCGGCGACCGGGTGCTCGACATGGGCGCCGGCGGCGGACGCCACGCCTTCGAGATGTACCGCCGAGGCGCCGACGTCGTCGCGTTCGACATGGACGCCGACGAGCTGGCCGGCGTGCTGGAGATCTTCGGTGCGATGAAGGAGCAGGGCGAGGTGCCCGCAGGTGCCTCCGCCGACATCAAGCAGGGCGACGCGCTCCAGCTTCCGTTCGCCGACGGCGAGTTCGACCGCATCGTCGCGGCCGAGGTGCTCGAGCACATCCACGCCGACGTCGACGCGATCAAGGAGCTGGTGCGCGTGCTGCGCCCCGGCGGCACGCTCGCCATCTCGGTGCCACGCTGGCTGCCCGAGGTCATCAACTGGAAGCTCTCGGACGACTACCACAACGCGCCCGGCGGTCACGTCCGGATCTACACCGACCACGAGCTGATCGACAAGGTCACCAAGGCCGGCAAGTTCAACGACGGTGAGCCCGGCGACGCGATGATCTTCGAGGGCAAGGACTACGCCCACGGCCTGCACGCGCCGTACTGGTGGATCAAGTGCGCGGTCGGCGTGACCAACGACGACAACTACTTCGCCCGGCAGTACCACAAGCTCCTGGTCTGGGAGATCATGAAGCAGCCCAAGGCGCTCGAGTACGCCGGCAAGGTGCTCGACCCCCTGATCGGCAAGAGCATGGTCCTCTACTTCCGCAAGCCGGACGCAACATGACGGACCCCCTCGCGCAGCTTCCCTACGTCGAGGGCATCCTCACCGCCGAGCAGGTCGCGGCGACCGCGGCGTCGATCGTGGCCATGCAGGAGCCGTGTGGCGCCGTGCCGTGGAGCGTCGGCGAGCACGTCGACATGTGGAACCACGTCGAGGCCGCGATGGCGATGCTCGTCGGCGGCGAGGTCGAGGCCGCCGAGCGCGCCTACGACTGGATGCCGTCGATGCAGCACGCGGACGGCTCGTTCCCGACCAAGATGGTCAACGGCGAGGTCGAGGACGACAACGGCGACGTCAACATGACGGCGTACCTCGCGGTCGGCGTCTGGCACCACTGGCTCGTGCGCCGCGACATCGAGTTCGTGCACCGCTTCTGGCCGACCGTGCGTGGGGCGCTCGACTGGGTCGTCTCGCAGCAGCTCGCGTGGGGCGGCATCAACTACACGCCGAGCGAGGACTTCGCGCTGCTGACCGGCTCCTCGAGCATCTACCAGTCGCTGCGGGCCGGGGTGGCGCTCGCCGACCTGCTCGAGGACCCCCAGCCCGAGTGGGAGCTCGCGGGCGGCCGGCTCGGCCACGCCGTACGCGAGCACCGCGACCTCTTCGAGGACAAGTCCGCGCACTCGATGGACTGGTACTACCCCGTCCTCGGCGGCGCGGTGCGCGGGCGGGACGCCTTCGAGCTGCTCGATAGCCGCTGGGACGACTTCGTCCGACCCGGTCTGGGCATTCTCTGTGTCGACACCAACCCGTGGGTGACCGGCGCCGAGACCTGCGAGCTCGCGATGGCGCTGGACAGCCTCGGTGACCACCGCCGGGCGCTGACCCTGGTCAAGGACATGCAGCTCCTGCGCGAGGACGACGGCCGCTACTGGACCGGGTGGGTCTACGGCGACGAGGCCGAGGACGTCCCCGAGGGCGAGCCGCGCAACGTCTTCTGGCCGGTCGAGTACACGACGTACACGGCTGCCGCGGTCATCCTTGCGATCGACGCCCTGGGTGAGGTCGCCGGGCACAGCACCGCAGGCTCCGGCATCATGCGCGGGACCTCGCTGGCGCCGCACTTCGCGGAGCTGGGGCTCGAGTGCGGCTGCCCCTCCGGCGACGCCGTCTCAGTCCAGTAGAGCTCCCGCATCTCCGGCAGTACGACGTAGCACCCGCATCGAGCCCAGCGCCTCCACCTCGGTGAAGGCGCCGCTCTCGAGCGCGCGCAGGAAGACGTGGTACGGCGGCTGCCCGCCGTCCGCGGGGTCGGGGAAGACGTCGTGGATGACGAGCAGCCCGCCCTCCATCAGCCAGTGCGCCCAGCCGGAGTAGTCGTTCTGCGCGTGCTCCTCGGCGTGACCGCCGTCGATGAAGAGCAGCGACAGGGGAGTGCGCCAGTGCGTCGCGACCGTGGTGCTCTTGCCGATGACCGCGATGACCTGGTCCTCGAGTCCGGCGAGCGCGATGTTGCGGCGGAAGACCGGCAGCGTGTCCATCAGCCCGAGCTCGTCGTCGACCAGGGTGGCGTCGTGGTGCTCCCAGCCGGCCTGGTTCTCCTCGGATCCCCGGTGGTGGTCGACGGTGAAGAGGGTGCCTCCCACCTCGCGTGCAGCGGCACCGATGTAGATGGCCGACTTCCCGCAGTAGGTGCCCACCTCCAGGGCGGGGCCGTGGGGGAGCCGCTCGCGGGCGTAGCGGTGCAAAAGGAGTCCCTCGTCCTCGGGCATGAAGCCCTTGGCTGCGAGCGCGTGGTCGATCCAGTCGGTGGTCACGGGGTGACCTTAGGGGGTCAGCGCCTGCGCCATCTCGGTCACCACCGCGGAGAGCTGCTCGTCGGTCACCGGCACCCCCTGGGGATGCGTCGGCCCGACGTCGCGGACAGCGGCCAGCTGGAGCTCGTACGGACCGACCACGACGTGCACGGAGCGGGTGCGCCAGGGCCACTTCTTGGTGGCGCCGACCTCGGCGACGTACGCCGTGCCGACATCGGTCTGGAGCTCGGTGATCGTGGTCCCGCGAGGGTAGCGCTCGGTCAGGTGCTGCTGCAGCACCCGCTGGGCGGTCGCCGGGCTGACCGTGACCGTGACCTCCAGCGTCGCGAACGTCGAGCTGGTGCCGTCGCCGTCTGGGACCGACCCGGAGCGCTCGCAGCTGCTGACCGCGGCCCCGACGGACGGGTCCGGCTTCAGGATGGAGGTGTCGACCACGACCGGCCCGGACGGCGGGCCGCCGAGTGCCTCGAACGCTGCCGGGTCCAGCACCGAGCACGGCGCGACGTACGGCGTGCCGCCCAGGGTGGCCGGGAGGCCGGCGCTCACGGACTGCGGTGCCACGACGGCCATGCCGTCGATGACGTGTCGACCGATGGCGGTGGCGGCGCGACGCATCCGCGGCAGCTGCGCCGCGAGCTCCTTCGCGGTGAGCGGCTTGGTGCGCAGCGTGTCACCGAGCGTCGAGTAGCGGACCTCGGTGATGAAGTCGGCGCCGCGGACGACGAACGACCGCTGGGCGCGGAGGTAGAGCATCTGGCCGTCGGAGCCTGCGACCTGCCGACCCGAGGCCCGGCGCAGCTGGGACCAGCGTCGGTCCACCAGCCGCTCGTCAGGGAACTGCGTCACGGCGACCTCCAGCGTGTGACCGTCCGGGTCGTCGAAGCCGTAGCGACACTCGGTGGTGACCCCGCCGTACGCAAGGGTCGCCGCGACGACGAGCTCCTCGTCAGTCGGGGTGCGGTCGAGGTACTGCTGGCGGACCCTGCTCTGGGGGCCCAGGGATCCGAAGATCCGCTGCACGTCGGCGTGCGGGAGCAGCTGGCAGGCGTAGACGAAGGGCTGGTCCCCGATCTGTACGCCGGTCTCCTCGGGCTCCTCCGGCTCCGGCGCCGGGGTCGACGGCCTGGCCGCCGGGCTCGACGCGGTGGCGTCGGGGACGCCGCCGTCATCGGACTGGGAGATCGCCCCACCGATCGCGATCGCGGCCGAGATCACCAGCAACGCGACAAGTGCGATCAGCTCGTCACGTCTCCCCCTGGTGCCCACGTCCTGGAGATGCCCCGGTGCGTGTGTGGGCAAACGGCCGCGGCGCCGGTTAGAATCTAGAACACGTTCTAGAAGTCATCGAGGAAGGGACGCGATGTCGATCGGGATCTCCGACGAGCACGTCGAGCTGGCCGCGAGCCTGCGCAAGTGGGCCGCCGACCTCGGTGGTCGCGACCTGGCGCGGACGTGCGAGACGGACCCCGAGGCCGGCTTCTTCGAGGCCTGGAACGCCATCAGCGAGATGGGCATCGCGACGATCGGACAGCCCGAGGCGGCCGGTGGTGGCGGCGGTTCGGTGCTCGACCTGGCGGTCGCGCTCGAGGCGTGCGCCTACGAGCTGGTGCCGGGTCCGCTGCTCGGACCGGCGGTCGCCTCGCTCGTCCTGCCCGAGATGCCGACGGACGCCGTCGTCGGGCTCGGCCTCTCCGACGTGGTCGGCGACCTGCCGTCGGCCACCCACGTGCTGCTCGCGGACTCGTCCGGGGCCTGGTCGCTCTACCCACGAGACGCGGTCGCGGCGTCCTCGTCGGTGGGCCTGGACCTGACCCGCCGCTTCGGTACGGCGCGCGTGGTCGACGAGTCAGCAGGCGTGGCCGTGCCGGCACTGACGACCGACCTGCTCCGGCGTACGACGGTCACGCTGGCCGCCGCCGAGGCCGCCGGCGTCGCGCGGTGGTGCCTGGCGACCGCGGTCGACTACGCCAAGGTGCGCGAGCAGTTCGGGCAGAGGATCGGCTCGTTCCAGGCGATCAAGCACCTGTGCGCGGAGATGCTGGAGACGGCCGAGGCCGTGACCGCCGCGGCGTGGGACGTCGCCGGGGCGGCCGGCACCGATGACGAGCAGTGGGCCTTCGCCGCCGACGTGGCCGTCGCCGTGGTCTTCGACGGCGCGGTCGAGGTCGCGAAGTCCTGCATCCAGGTGCTCGGAGGGATCGGCTTCACGTTCGAGCACGACGCCCATCTCTACCTGCGCCGGGCCCTCGGCCTGCGCGCCCTCGTCGGTGACAGCGATGCGGCCGCCGATCGCCTGACCGCGGCTGCGGTCGCCGGCACTCGTCGGCGGGTGCACCTCGACCTCGACGGACGTGACGGACCGATCCGAGACGAGGTCCGGGCGACGGTCGAGCGGATCGCCGCGCTGCCGGCCGAAGCACGCCGGGAGGCGTTCGTGGAGACCGGCTACCTGACCCCGCACTGGCCGGCGCCGGCCGGCCTCGGGGCGGATGCCGTCACCCAGGTGGTCATCGATCAGGAGCTCGACGCGGCCGAGCTGACCCGGCCCGACATCGTGATCGCGGGCTGGGCGGTGCCGACGATCCTGGAGCACGGCACCGACGAGCAGCGCAAGCGGTTCGTCCGACCGTCGCTGCTGGGGGATCTCACCTGGTGTCAGCTCTTCTCGGAGCCGGGAGCCGGATCCGACCTCGCGTCTCTGCGCACGCGAGCGACCAAGGTCGACGGCGGGTGGCAGCTGACGGGTCAGAAGGTCTGGACCTCGGTGGCCGACCGCGCCGACTGGGGCATCTGCCTGGCGCGCACCAACCCGGACGCGCCCAAGCACCGAGGCATCACCTACTTCCTGGTCGACATGAAGAACAGCCCTGGCATCGATGTCCGACCCCTGCGCGAGATCACCGGCAAGGCACTCTTCAACGAGGTGTTCCTCGACGACGTGTTCGTGCCGGACGAGATGGTCGTCGGTGCGGTCGACGACGGGTGGAAGCTCGCCCGCACCACGCTCGCCAACGAGCGGGTCGCGATGGCCGGCGCGCGGCTCTCCAAGAGCACCGAACGGGCGATCTCGCTCGCCGCGTCCGGTGTGAGTCCCGCCCAGCGGGTCGCCGTCGGTCGCTCGATCGCGCTGGCCACGGTCTGCTCGCTGCTGGGCGTGCGCGCGACGCTGCGCTCTCTCGCCGGCCAGGGACCCGGTGCGGAGTCGAGCGTGGCCAAGCTCCTCGGCGTACGCAACCGTCAGGACGGGGCCGAGCTGGTCGTGACGCTGCACGGCGACGCCGTACTGCTCGAGGCCTCGGACGACGTGCGCAACGACCTCTGGGAGATGCTCAACACGAGGTGCCTCTCGATCGCCGGAGGTACGACGCAGATCCTGCGCAACGTCGCGGGGGAGCGGATCCTCGGCCTGCCGCGCTAGACGTCGAGGGTGAGCCGGAGGGTCACGACGTCGCCCACGTCGATGCCCTCGGACCGGCGTACGGCGAGCTTGAGCGGCACGATGTAGCCGCCGTCCTTGGGCCACAGCGACGTCGTCCAGGTCGAGCCGCCGAGCCCCACGGTCACCGGAACCATCCCCCAGCCGTAGGTCACGGCGGCCGCGACCTCCTCGATCTGGGCCGCGTCGTCCTCGGGCACGCTGACGAAGTGGTGCGGCGCCGGACCGCGCCAGAACCACACGTGGCCGGTGAGCACCAGGTCCATATCGCCACGATAGGTTGCCCCGCCCGGGCATCATGTGCGCGTGCCCTCTCGATGGTCGGAGCGACCCGCACTGACCCTCGTGATCACGGCGGTCGTCATGCTCGGCATCGTCGCGCTGGCACCGACCGAGGAGATGCGTGCCGTGCGTGGTCTGGTCGGTCTCGGGGACGACCGGCTGGACGCCGCGCCGACGGTGCCGGACGGCTCCGGGAGCTACGCATTCCTGCAGACGCAGCCGCAGACAGACGAGCCGGTCGGCTACAACCCCTGCCGGGTGATCGAGGTCGAGGTGAACCCGGCCGGTGCCCCGGACGGTTACGACGACCTGATCGACACGGGCATCGCGCACACCGCCAAGGCGACAGGTCTCCGCTTCGAGCGGATCGGCACGACCGACCGTCGCCCGCCGAAGGTGGCCTCCAGCCGTCGCCAGCCGGTGCTGATCGCCTGGGCCGGCGCGGACGAGGTCCCCGAGCTCGCGGGCGACGTCGCCGGGATCGGTGGGAGCACCGCCGTCGAGATCGGGTTCCGGGACCGCCGTTACGTCACCGGCCAGATCGTGCTGGACGCGAAGGCGTTCGAGCGCCTCGGCACTCGCGGCCGGGCTTCCGCGCAGGCGATCGTCGATCACGAGTTCGGCCACCTCGTGGGGCTCGACCACGTCGACGACCAGGATGAGCTGATGTACTCGGACAACATCGGGCGCACGACGTACGGCTCGGGCGATCTCGAGGGCCTGGCCCGGCTCGGCAACCTCCCCTGCCAGTGAGGAGTCACGCCGGGACCGCTGCCGAAGCCTAGGATGCGCCGGTGGACGAGGCGAGGCTGTTGAGCAGGAGCTGTACGACGGGCTGGCTGGTGTGGACCGCCGGCGAGCTGCTGGTTGACCGAGACCGCCCTGATCCGGATCCCGCTGTCGCCGGACCGGTCCGCCGGCCGCCGGCGCGGCGAGCGCAAGCGCGGCTTCGAGCCTTCGGTGGGCGCGGTCCGGACCGTGCCGGCCCCTCCCGAGCTGGCCGCCGAGCAGGTGCGCGCGGGCGAACCCAGCAACAGGTACGTCGTGCTCGACGACGTCCGGACGGCCCGCCTGCACAAGGGGCGGCTCTCGGATCGCCTCACGGTGACCACGCGGAGCGGTGAGAGGCACAAGTTCCTCTGGCTCAGCGTCGACCCGGCGTACGACGTGCTCCGGACGTCGCTCGCGACATCACTCGGCGATCGGCTCGCGCTCGACTGAGAGCTAGGCGGCGAGGACGATCTTGGCGAGCCTGCGCTCGGCGCGGCTCACCGGTTGGAGCGTCGTTGGTAGTGGTGCCGGTGGTGCGGTGGAGGTCGTTGTGTGGCCGGTGGGGAGGGTGGTCTCGACGGTGTGGGGCTGGCCCGGTGGTGCGTTGACGGGTCGGGCTTTCCAGCCGGGGGCTTGTTTGGTGTGGTTGCAGTGTTCGCAGAGGCCTTGGCCGTTGGTTGCGGTGGTGGGTCCGCCGGTGGCGTGATCTTCGGCGTGGTCTCGGTGTCGGATGGGGGCGTCGCACCAGGGGGTGCGGCAGGTGTGGTCGCGGAGATCGATGAAGCGGGCGAGGGCGACGGGAAAGTCGCGGGCCACGGACTCCATGCTGACGAGGCTGCCGGTGGTGGGGGTGGCGTAGAGCTTGCGGAGTGCGGTCATCGCCTGGGGGTCGATGGTGTCGGCGGGGATGGGGCCGTGGCCCTGGAGCCAGGCGGGTTCGTGGCCGCCGGCGAGCAGGGCTTGGTCGGAGATCACGACGTTGACAGTGATGGGGACGGCGTCGGCTCTGGTCTGGCCGGTGATGCGTTCGACGAGGGTGTCGACCATGACCTGGCCGCGAGATCTGGGATCGGCGTCGTTGCGGGCCTGGTCGGCGATCTTGGTCAGGGTGGCCCAGACGGCGACGCCCTGGGTGGCGGGGAGCAGGACCGAGATGCGGGACATGGTGTCGGGGGCGGGCCGGATGGAGAGGTGCCGGTCGGCCTCGGCAGTGCGGCGCCGGTTGACGACGGCAGCCGGGTCGATGGCGATGACGAGTCTCTGGGTCTCGGCGACCAGGCGCCGGTCGCCCCATCCGTCGAAGCGGTAGGTCCCGTCGGGGCGAGGTGCGCTGATCTGGGCGTCCACGATGCCGCGGTCCTCGCGGGCAAGGCAGGCGGTCTCGCGGGTGATGAGGGTGGCGCGCCACTCGGACAGGGCGCCGGCTCGCATGGCGGCGTGGGTGTGGGGCTGCTCGGTCAGGGCCTGGGCCAGGCCGAGGAGCCGTGAGCCTTTCGCGGGGGACTCTCGGCGGGCGTAGCCGATGAGTCCGGCGACGTCGCGTCCCTGGTGGGCGGCGGATACCCGGGCGGCGGCGTGGCGGTCGCGGACGGTGTGATCGAGGCGGACGGTCAGCGTGGCTTGAGCGGCGGCCAGCGCGGCCTTGGTGTCCTCGAACGCGCGGAGGGTGTCGATCAGGTCGCGCTCTGTGAGCTCGGTGTCGGCGGTGGCCAGCAGTCCTGACAGGGCCTGGCGCACGTCGTCGAACAACGCCGTGGGGGCGTTGTCGGGGACGAACTGCGAGGCCATGTTTCATGATATCGAACATCTGTTCGAATGACCAGATCTGCCTAGGATCTCCTCAGACTTTTTCTAGGCTCAGCCCTGGAGCCGGCGGCGGCGTTGACCTCCGGCGCGCAGGCCGTGGGCACGCTGCGGGGTTTCGAGACAGGCGCCAGGGCGCCTTCCTCAACCACCGGGACGGCCTACCGCGCCTTCCTCAACCACCGGGCGGCGTGCCGCGGGGCATCAGACGATGGACGCAGATGCCTGCTGGCGCCGCCAGGTGTTCCAGTGCCAGTGCAGGTAGCGGTCGATCGCGCGTACGACGTGGGCGGAGCGGATCGAGGGGAAGACGTCGAAGGCGTGCTGGGTGCCGGGGAGCTCGGCGTACACGACGGTGGCGCCGGAGATCTCGCGGAGGCGGTGCACGAAGAGGCGGGCCTGGTCGACGGCGACGAGGGAGTCGTGGGCGCCGTGGATGACGAGGAAGTCGGGGGCGTCCTTGTCGATCTGCAGCAGGGGAGTGCCGGCCTCGAAGACGTCGGGATCGTCGACCCAGCGCTGCTTCACCACCAGCGGTGCGAGGAACTTGTCGCGCATCTGCTCGGCCGAGCGCAGGCCCGTGGAGCCGGCGAAGTCGTAGACACCGTAGTGGGGCACGGCGACGGCGACGCTGGTGTCGGCGTCCTCGAACCCGGGCTGGTAGTCGGGATCGTTCGCAGTGACGGCCGCCAGCGCGGTCAGGTGCCCGCCGGCGGAGCCACCGGTGATCGCGATGTAGTCGGGGTCGCCGCCGTACTCGGCGATGTGGTCGCGGATCCAGGCGATCGCCCGCTTCACGTCGACGATCTGGGCCGGGAAGGGGTCGCGCGGCGCCAGCCGGTAGTTGATCGCCACGCAGATCCAGCCCTTGGCGGCGAGGTGCTGCATCAGCGGGATGCCCTGCTGGTGCTTGCCGCCGATCATCCAGGCGCCGCCGTGGACCTGGAGCAGGACCGGTGCGCGGCCGTCGGTCCCGGCGGCGGGCCGGTAGACGTCGAGGAGTCCGCGCTTGCCGTGCTCGGGCGCGTAGGCCACGTCGCGGTCGACCACGACGTCGAGGTTGCGCATCCGGAACGGGTTGACCAGCCGCCGCCACGGCGTCGCGAGCTCGGCCGGGGTCGGCTTCGCGTCGAGCTGCTCGACGTAGTCGACGCCGATCCCCTCGACCAGCGCTTCCTCGACCTTGGTCCGCGAGCGCCGCGCCTGGTCGACGAGGAGGGCCTGGCCGGCCAGGTTGAGCCCCGCGAGAGCCAGGCCCAGGCGACGCCGCGGCCGACTCCGTACGACGTGGGCAGCGGTGTCTGCGGCGGTCACGGCCATCAGGTGCGGCGCGAGCTCGGTGGTCAACCAGCCGGCGAAGAACGACGGCACGCCGGCTCGGTAGCCGGGCACCGGTCGGATCGCGTTGAGGGTGAGCGCGGCGGTCACGAGCTGACGGCGAAGGAACCCCATGGAGACAAATGTAGAACGTCGGCGTCAGCCAGCGACGCGGCCACCGGCCGACGCCACCCCCAGCCAGCTGTGGTGGTTGTGCTCCCAGCACCATCCGAGGGTCGGCGCGTTCTTCGAGATCCACAGGGCCGGCACCCGCTTGTCGGTGCCGCGCGAGGCCGCCGTGTGGAAGCACTTGTTCTTCTCCAGCGCTTCGGGCGCGGCGTGCAGGAAGCAGATCCCCTCGTCCATGGTGATGGGCGTCCGTTCGCGCTCGGCGATGGTCACGGCTGCGTCGGCGGGACGTACGCCGCAGAACTCCTCACCGCGCTCGACGTCGAGCACGGCGTAGACCGGCGCCTCGGGGACGTCGAGGATCGGACCGAAGCTGTCGACGTCCGCGAAGTGCCGGTTGAGCACGCCTGGCTTGCCGCGCAGCGAGATCAGCTCCACCCGCGCGGAGACCGGCACGAGGGTGCGGTTGACGACGAGCACGAACGGCGCGTGCTGCGCCGTCGGGGTCGGGTCGCCGGTGACGGCGGCCCGGAGCGGCTCACGCAACGGCTCGACGAAGGCGTAGAGCCCGTCTTCGCTCACTCCGGCGAGTGCGGGATAGTCGAGGGCGACGAGCGTGTCGATCTGGCGGTCGATCTCGGCGTCGAGGGTGATGGTCATCATGGGTTCAACGCAGGATGCCGCAGCAGGGTTCCCGTGAGACGCCCGTCACCCGTTGCCGTACCGCAGGTGCATCGTTGGAACCGGAACGTTTTGCAGTCAAGAAGGCGGGTTGCCATGGAACGGCTGTCGGGGTTCGATGCGAGCTTCCTCTACCTCGAGACGCCCGCGCAGCTGATGCACGTGTGCGGCGTGATCGTGCTCGACCCCATCACCATGCCGGGCGGGTACACGTTCGAGCGCTTCCGGGCCGAGATCGACCGGCGGGTGCGCGACGTCCCCGAGTTCACCCGACGGCTGCGCACGGTGCCGCTCGGTCTCGACCACCCGATCTGGGTGCGCGACCAGCACTTCGACATCGACCGCCACGTGCACCGGCTCGCACTCCCGTCGCCGGGCGGCGCGGCCGAGCTCGCCGAGCTCACCAGCCACTTCGCGGGGCTCCCGCTGGACCGGTCCTGTCCGCTCTGGGAGATGTGGGTCATCGAGGGGTACGACGGGGGCCACGACCACGAATCGGTCGTCGTCTTCATGAAGATGCACCACGCGACCGTCGACGGGGTCTCCGGCTTCAACCTGCTCTCACACCTGTGCAGCCTCGAGGCCGACGAGCCGCCGATGGCTCCGGCGGAGCCCCTGGAGCCTGCCTACGAGCCGGGACAGAGAGAGCTCTTCGGTCGTGCCCTGGTGACCACCGTGACCCGACCGCTCAACGCCGTACGCCTGCTGACGCCGTCGGCCCAGCTCATCACCAAGACCGTCGGTCGGGCCCGGGCGGGTACGGCGATGGCCGCGCCCTTCTCGGCCCCGCGCACCTCGTTCAACGGCACGATCACCGGGCATCGCGCGATCGCGCTGGCCGACATGGAACTCGAGGACATCCGGCTGATCAAGAACGCCACCGGGACGACCGTCAACGACGTGGTGCTGACGATCGCCGGCGGCGCGCTCCGCTCCTACCTGCGCGAGCGCGACGAGCTGCCGTCGAGCTCCCTGCTGGCGACCGTGCCGGTCTCGGTGCGCGAGGAGTCGAAGCGATCCAGCGGCGCCAACAAGGTCTCGGCGCTCTTCGCCAAGCTCGGCACCGACACCGAGGACCCGCTCGAGCGGCTGCAGGACATGGCGGCCAACAACAAGAACGCCAAGGAGCACCACCAGGCGATCGGCGCCGACTCGCTGCAGGACTGGGCGGAGTTCGCCGCGCCGCGGACCTTCGGCCTCGCCGTCCGGGCGTACGCCGGCCTCCGGCTCCCCGAGAAGCACCCGGTCGTGCACAACCTCGTCGTCTCCAACGTGCCCGGCCCGCCGGTGCCGCTCTACTTCATGGGTGCCCGGATCGACGGGCTCTACCCGCTCGGGCCGGTCTTCCACGGTGCCGGGCTCAACATCACCGTGATGTCCAACAACGGCCGGATGCACGTGGGGATCATCGCGTGCCGAGAGTCCCTGCCGGACGTGGACGACCTGGTGCGCCGGTTCCCGGTGGAGCTGGCCGCCCTGAAGGCGGCGGTGGCGGCCGAGGAGAAGCCGATCCCGATCAAGCGGGCCAGGAAGAAGAAGGCTGCCGGCTCCTGAAGTCTCGTCTTCGGGCGTTGACCGTGGTCACGGCCTCGAGGAACGCCGGCACGAACCGCTCCGACTGGAGCACGCACGCGGCGTGACCCGCCTGGACGTCGTGGATGGTCGCGCCCGGGATCCGGCGCGCCAGCGCGATCTGGTTGTCCGGCGGCAGCACGTGGTCCTGGAGCGTCACCACCACGGCGGTCGGCACGTCGATGCGCGAGAGCCACGGCCGCGAGTGATGACGCCCGAGTGCGGCGACGGCCTGGCCGACCGCCCAGGGACTGGTGCTGCGGAACTCGGCGAACGCCCACTCGTGGAGATCGTCGGGGCTCAGGTCCAGCGCTGCTGCCGCGGTTCGTGCGCCTCGGACCGCGGTCCGCGACCGGGACAGCCCGCGGGTGCCCAGCATCGCCATCTCCATGCCCTGGTGGAAGCTGCGCTCGGCGATCGAGGACCGGAACCGGTCCGTGGTCGCGCACAGCACGAGTCCGCCGATCTTGTCGGCGTGCTGACGCCAGACCCGCTGGGCGATGATCGAGCCCATCGAGTAGCCGGCCACGATGACGTCCTCGAGCCCGAGCACCTCGATCAGCGCGGCGACGTCGTCGGCGCAGTCCTGCAGCGAGAACTCCTCGGACTGGATGCCGCGTCCGTGCCAGCGTTGGTCGAGCGTGACCACCCGGAACTTCTGCGCCAGCGGCCCGATGGAGGGGAACCAGGTCAGCAGGCCGGTGCACCCCACCGCGTGCAGCAGCACCACGGTCGGTGAGTCGGCGCGCGGTCCCGGCGTGTCGGTGACGTACGTCGAGCCGCGGCCGGGCAGCTCGATCATCCGGCCCGCAGGGACCTGCACGTGCGGCACGTAGACCCGGTCCACGAGCAGGCGCTTGAGCAGCGCCTGCGGAGACTGCAGGTGCACCGGTGGCCCCCTCTCGACGATCGCGGCGGGCTAAGGTAGAACAGGTTACAGTTTTGGTCGGCCCCGTTCGTACCCGAGACGGTCGTAGGAGATGCACGTGACGCAAGACGACGAGTCGGCTGAGTCGGTCGAGGCCGTCCGGTCGGTTGTTCGCGAGGCCCTGGACCGGTCGAGCGACGACACCGACGCGACCTGGACCGCGCTGGCCGCAGCAGGCCTGCTGTCGCTCCCGGTGCCCGAGGCCCACGGTGGCGAGGGGCTCGGCCTGCCGGAGGTCGCCGTCCTGCTGCGCGAGGCCGGCCAGCGGGCCGTCCAGCTCCCGGTGTGGGAGACGCTCTGCTGCGGTGTCCTGACGCTCGCCGCTGCCGGCTCCGAGGAGCAGCGCGCGGCCCTCCTGCCCGGCGTCGCGTCGGGTACGACGCTGCTGACCCCCGCGCTGCGCGAGGTCGGAGTCTCCACAGGATCGACCGCCGACGTGGCGCGGCTGAGCACGACGTACGCCGACGGGACGGTCACGGGCCGCAAGATCGGCGTGACGTACGCCGATCGCGCCGCCCGCCTGCTGGTGACCGCGACCGACGGGGATCGCGCCGTGGTGGCGCTGGTCGACCCGGCGGGACCTGGCGTCGAGATGCTCGAGTCGGGGTCGTCGTACGGCACCACCCAGCACACGGTCGTGCTCACCGGGGCGCCCGCCGAGCTGCTTCCCGGCGAGGACGCGGCGCGGGTGCTGGGTGACCTGGCCGTCGCCGGTCTCGCCCTGACGGCGGCGGGCCTCGTGGTCGGAGCGCGCGACCTCACGGCGACGTACCTCAAGGGGCGAACCCAGTTCGGCCGGACGCTGGCGGAGTTCCAGGCGGTCGCGATGCAGATCGCCGACGTCTACATCGCCTCGCGCACGCTCGACCTGGCCGCCGACAACGCGGCCTGGCGGATCACGAACGGCATCGACGTCGCCGACGACCTCACCGTGGCGGCCTACTGGGTCTGCCACGAGGCGCCCGGCGCGATGCGCACCTGCCACCACCTGCACGGCGGCATGGGCGTCGACATCACCTATCCGATGCACCGCTACTTCTCGTGGGTCACCGACATCGTGCACGCGCTGGAGGTCCAGGCCGACGACGTGCACGTCGAGGACCCCACGACCAAGAACCTCGAGCTCACCACCGAGCAGCGCGCGCTCAAGGCCGAGCTGCGCGACTACTTCACCGGGCTCGCGGACGGCAACGACCACCGCGACATGGCGCTCGATCGCCACGGCGAGACCTACCAGCGCGTGGTGCGTCAGATGGGCCACGACGGATGGATGGGCATCGGCTGGCCGAAGGAGTACGGCGGCCAGGGGCTCGGCGAGATCGAGCAGACGATCTTCGCCAACGAGGCCCAGCGGGCCGACGTGCACCTCCCGGCCGTGACGCTGCAGACCGTCGGGCCGACGCTGATCCGCTACGGCACCGAGAAGCAGAAGGACCTCTTCCTGAAGCGCATCCTCGCCGGTGACGTGCACTTCGCGATCGGCTACAGCGAGCCGGACGCCGGCACCGACCTCGCCTCGCTGCGCACCACCGCCAGGCGAGATGGGGACCACTACGTCGTCAACGGCCAGAAGATGTGGACCACCGGCGGCCACCAGGCCGACTACCTGTGGCTCGCCGTACGCACCGATCCGGACGCCCCCAAGCACAAGGGCATCTCGATCCTGATCGTCGACACGACGGACCCGGGCTACTCCTTCACGCCGATCATCACCGCCGACCGCTCGCACCACGTCAACGCGACGTACTTCAACGACGTGCGGGTGCCGGTCGACATGCTCGTCGGCGAGGAGAACCAGGGGTGGAAGCTGATCACCACCCAGCTCAACCACGAGCGGGTGATGCTCGGGCCGGCCGGCCGGATCGAGGGCCTGCGCGACCGGGTCGCCGACTGGGCGACGAAGGCGGGGGTCATCGACCGCGCCGACGTGCGCCGGGTGCTCGGTGAGGTGACCGCGGTCTTCCGGGTCAACGAGCTGCTCAACTGGGAGGTCGCCCGCGCCGCCGCGGTGGGCGAGATCTCCGTCGGTGACGCATCGTCGTCGAAGGTCTTCGCGGCCGACCAGGTGCAGCACCTCGGCGCTGCCCTGGTCGACATCGTGCACCGGTACGGCGACCCGTCCGACAAGGAGACAGGCGACCTGATGACCTATCTCGACGGACAGGCCAAGCGCAACCTCGTCCTCACCTTCGGTGGTGGGGTGCAGGAGGTGCAGCGCGAGCTGATCGCGATGTTCGGGCTCGGGATGCCTCGGGTGCCTCGATGAGCGGCACTCACGAGCAGATCATGGCCGAGGCCGAGCGGATCAAGGCGCTCGGCGAGGCGTCGGAGTCGAGGGCGCCGTACCCCGTCAACCAGCCGACGATCGGCACCTGGCTCGATGCGATGGGCTACGACAACGAGCGGTTCCGCGCCGGTGAGGCGCCGCCGTCGATGGCGCAGGTCTGGACGATGCCCGGGCTCGGCCGACGTCGACCGGCCGACGACCCGTTGAGCCGGATGATGGAGGTCCTCACGGACGCGGGCTACACCGCCGTGCTCGGCACCAACTGCGAGCAGAGCTACGAGCGCTACCTGCGCGTCGGGGACGAGCTGAGGGTGACGACAGCGCTCGACTCGGTGGTGGGCCCCAAGAACACCGCGATGGGAGAGGGCTACTTCGTGACGTCGCGCAACACCTGGTACGTCGCCGACGAGGTCGTCGCGACGATGCTCTTCCGCGTCCTCAAGTTCATCCCCAAGGAGCGCGCATGAGCACCGGGGTGATCCGCCCGATGATGGGGCGGGACTCGCAGTTCTTCTGGGACGGTACGGCGGCCGGCGAGCTGCGGATCCAGCGGTGCAACGCCTGCGGCGCTCTGCGCTTCCCTCCCGGACCGACGTGCGTCGAGTGCGGCAGGTTCGATCGCGGCCACGTCGTTGCCTCCGGCACCGGCACGGTCTTCTCGTACGTCGTGCACCGCTACCCGCCGGTCCCGGGCAAGGAGCTGCCGATCGTGATCGCGCTGGTCGACCTCGACGAGGGCGTGCGGATGGTCGGCGAGGTCGTGGACGCTGTGTCCGAGTCTGGGCAAGACGCCGAGATCGAGATCGGGATGCGGCTGCGCGTGGACTTCCGGCGCATCGACGACGAGCTGACACTGCCGATCTGGAGGCGAGCATGAGGACCGTGGAAGAGGGACAGCAGATCCCCGCGTGGAGCCTGCCGATGACGCCGACCACGATCGTGAGCACCGCGATCGCCACCCGCGACTGGCAGGACGTCCACCACGACCGCGACATCGCGCAGGCGGCCGGGTCCCAGGACATCTTCATGAACATCCTGACCAGCAACGGACTCGTCGAGAAGTACGTCGTCGACTGGCTCGGTCAGGATGCCGAGCTGAAGGGCATCGCGATCCGCCTCGGCGCGCCGGCCCACCCCTACGACACGCTGACCTTCAACGGCACCGTCGAGTCCGTCGCGGACGGCATCGCGACGATCAAGGTCGTCGGATCGGTGTCGCTCGGTGACCACGTCACCGGCACCGTGCGGGTGACGGCATGAGCCTCTATCGCAAGGCCGCGATCGCCGGCATCGGTGCCACCGAGTTCTCCAAGGCGTCCGGTCGCTCCGAGCTCCAGCTCTCGGTCGAGGCCGTGCAGCACGCCCTCGCCGACTGCGGGCTGACGGCCGCGGACGTCGACGGCCTGACGACGTTCACGATGGACACCTCCTCCGAGATCGCGGTCGCCCGCGAGCTCGGGATGAAGGAGATGCGGTTCTTCAGCCGGATCAACTACGGCGGTGGCGCCGCGTGCGCGACCGTCCAGCAGGCCGCGATGGCCGTCGCGACCGGGGTCGCCGACGTCGTGGTCTGCTACCGCGGCTTCAACGAGCGCTCGGAGAGCCGGTTCGGCCAGTTCTCCGTCGCGGCCGCGTCGCAGGTCAACACCAACGGCCTGGACAACGCGTGGTCCTACCCGATGGGGCTCGGTACGCCGGCGGCAACGGTGGCGATGCAGGCGACGCGCTACCTGCACGAGTACGGCGCGACCTCGGCCGACTTCGGCGCCGTCGCGGTGGCCGACCGCCGGCACGCCGCCAACAACCCGAACGCCTTCTTCTACGGCCGTCCGATCACGATCGAGGACCACCAGGCCTCGCGGATGATCGTCGACCCGCTGCACCTGCTCGACTGCTGCCAGGAGAGCGACGGCGCGGTGGCACTGGTGGTCGTCTCGGCCGAGCGGGCGCGCGACCTGAAGCAGAAGCCGGCGTACATCGCGGCAGCGGCGCAGGGCAGCGGCTCGGACCAGTTCGTGATGACGTCCTACTACCGCGACGACATCGGCATCCCCGAGATGGGTGTGGTCGGTCGCGAGCTGTGGCGCCAGTCCGGCCTCGGCCCGAGCGACATGCGGATGGGCATCCTCTACGACCACTTCACGCCGTACGTGCTCATGCAGCTGGAGGAGCTGGGCTTCTGCGGCCGCGGCGAGGCGCCCGGGTTCATCGCGGGTGGCGCGATCGAGGTGGACGGGGCGTTCCCGCTCAACACCCACGGTGGCCAGCTCGGCGAGGCCTACATCCACGGGATGAACGGGATCGCCGAGGGCGTCCGCCAGATCCGCGGGACGTCGGTCAACCCGGTCAGCGACGTCGAGCACCTCGTCGTGACCGCCGGCACCGGCGTCCCCACCAGCGGGTTGGTGCTCTCCGTCTGACTCGTTGAATCGGGAGTTTCGGATGGTTGAGTCGGGACTTGTGGACACTCGAGTCCGGACTTTCGGTCACCACCGCCGGTTGGAGTACGTCGGGTCGAGCGCTGCCCGCAGCTCGTCCAGCCACGCGTCGAGGGCGTCGCCGCTGAAGCCCCCCTCGCGGACGATGATCGCGGTCCAGCCGTTGTCCCGCAGCCAACGACGGCGGGCCCGATCGTGTGCACGTTGCTCGTCGGACGAGTGAGCCTCGTGTCCGTCGTACTCGACGTAGACCCGTCGCCGCCGGTAGGCGAGGTCGAGGCGGTACGTCGGTACGCCACCGATCTCGATCCACACCTGTGGCTCGGGCGTAGTGATGGCGGCATCGGCGATGGCCAGGAAGCACCACGCTTCGCGCTGTGACTCGAAGCGCGCGTCGACGAGTGGAATCAGCCCACGGAGCTGCACCACACCCCGGCGGCGTCGGTAGCGCGGCACGGCCCTCATCAGGTCCGAGCTCGTGAAGTGGTGCTCGCGCGCAAGCTCGCACATCGCGGCGAAGGCCTCGCGGCGGCGCAGGCAGCAGCCGAGGTCGAGAGCGGTGCGCAGGGGTGTCGTCGCGCGCAGGCCGTCGAGGTGCATCACGTCGGACGGCTCGAGGTCGCGCGTGCGACCGTCCGCTCCTCGGAGGGTCGTGGGCTCGTGGCCGCGTAGCGCGCACCACTCGATCGGTGGCACGCCGTCGTGCTCGCCGTAGGTATGGGCGTCGACGCCGTGCAGCCAGGCCGCCGAGCGATCGGTGACGACATGGTGACGCGGGACGACCTTGGCGAGCGCCGCCACCCGGAGATCGATCGAGTCCTCGAGGTGAGTGGCTACGAAGACGCCGCGCACGACCGGGCGGACGGCTCCCGAGCGTCGATCGCGACGGAGGTCGAGCTCCGTACGCCCGAGCCGCGGGAGATCGGAGCGGGTGAACGGTTCATCGGGCCAGGCATCCATGGCTCGACCGTGCCGCGTCCGCGGCCCACCGCTGAGTCGTGGAAGGGGCGCCAGTGGACACGTCCGTCGTACGGCGTCCTGTGCACGTGAAGTGGCCTTCGACGGGTGGCCAGAAGTCCCGACTCAACCGTCCGGAAGTCCCGACTCAACCCTTCAGCTTCTCCCCGAGGAACGCGAGCACCCGGTCGACGCCCTCCTGCTGGCGGTGCTCGGTGAGGGTCGAGTGCCCCTTGCCCTCGAACTCGACCCGGATGAACGCATCACCGATCTCCTCGGTGAGCGTGTCGAAGCGGGTGCCGACGGCGACGTCGTCGCGGTAGCGCAGGCCGAGGACCTGGCAGCCGCCGGCGGCACGAGCGCGCACGTCAGCCAGGTCGGCCGGCGACAGGTTGAGATCGGCACCGCGCTTGCGCCCCACGGGGAACGGCAGCGACGGCTGGGCGAGCACCGGCGCGACGACCGAGGTGTCGACCATCATCGCCAGCGCGAACCCGCCGGTGAAGCACATCCCGAGCGCGCCGACGCCGGGCCCGCCGAGCTCGTCGTGGAGCGAGCGGGCGAGGGAGCGGAGCCAGACCGCGATCGGCGACGTGCGGCCGGTGGCCATGGTCGTGAACTCGCGGCTGACGCAGAGCCGCGGCAGCACGGCGCCGACGTACGCCGGCGACATCGGGCGCTCGGGCGTGCCGAAGAGGTGGGGCATCACGACGGTGAAGCCGGCGTCGACGACCTCCTGACCGAAGGCGATCACGTCGGGCGTCAGCCCCGGGATCTCGTGGATGACGATGACGCCAGGTCCGGTGCCCGTGCGGTACGTCGGGTGGGTGACGCCGTCGGCGGTGTGCGCTCCGACCGTCCAGGTGTCCAGGGTCATGCCCGGAGTATCGCTAGGTTCGAGGCATGGTGAAAGCACGCGTCCAGGCGTCGGTCTGATGCCCCGGCTCCACGCGCTCGAGCTGGTCCCGGACCGGGCCGGCCAGGACCTCGTACGGCGCGACTGGCAGGCGCTGCGCGACGCGGGACTCCCGTCGCAGCTCGATCACCACGGTGCGACGAACACCCCGCACGTGACGGTGGTGTCGGCGCCGGTGCTCCCGGAGGCCGCCATCGACGTCGCCCAGGTCCGGTTGGGGTCGATGCTGCCCGTGCGGGCACGGACCGCCGGCCTGCTGCTGCTGGGCGGCCGGCGGGTCACCCTCGCCCGAGCGCTCGACCTCGAGGACGACGTGGTGAGGCGGGTGCTCGCGGTGCGGGTCCAGGTGCCGGACCGCCAGCACGTCGGCTGGCTGCCGCACGTCACCCTGGCCCGCCGCGTCGCTCGGGAGGATGTGCAGCGGGCGGTCGACGTCCTCGGTCACGAGGACGTGGTGCTCACCTTCACCGAGCTGCGTCGGTGGGACCCCGACCTGGGTGCGGTCACCTGGCTGGCGGGCCACTGAGCAGGTACCCGTTTGTGACGCCGGTCACAGGGAACAGGGACTAGTGGCCGGTATCGCCGGTGCAGGGAGCTCGGGAGCGCGCGGAGGCATGGCAGATGAAGAGAATCGTGAGTGCGACGGTGGTCGCCGGAGCACTGGTGGTCGGGTTCCTGACCGCCAGCAGCGTGTTGGCCAGCGACGGGCAGGCGCCTGATGAACGGGCGCTGGCGCCGACACGGGGGGCGCCCAGCCGGTCGGTCGAGCAGCGCGTCGACCGGCTGCTGGCGAAGATGACGACCGCGGAGAAGCTGCAGCAGGTGCAGCTGCTCTCCGACGGTCAGATCACCGACGCCGACGCCAAGGCCGGTGTCGGTGGGGTCTTCAGCCTGACCGACCCGGTGAAGATCGACCACTTCCAGCGGATCGCGATGACGCAGTCCCGCCTGCACATCCCGATCCTGTTCGCCTACGACACGATCCACGGCTACCGCACGATCTTCCCGGTGCCGCTCGGCGCCGCCAGCTCGTTCGACCCCGAGGTGGCGAAGGCCGATGCCCGGATCGGCGCACGCGAGTCGACGACGGTCGGCATCAAGCAGATCTACAGCCCGATGGTCGACGTCTCCCACGAGCCGCGCTGGGGGCGGATCGTCGAGGGCAACGGCGAGGACCCGTACCTCGGCTCGGTGTTCGCCGCCGCCCGGGTGAAGGGCGCGCAGGGCAACGACTACAGCGCCCCCGAGCGGGCCGTCACCAGCGTCAAGCACTTCGTCGCATACGGCGACCCGGAGGGCGGGCGTGACTACGGCACCACCGACATGTCGGAGCAGACCCTGCGCAACCTCTACCTGCCGCCCTTCAAGGCCGCGGTCGACGCGGGTGCCGACACGGTGATGTGCTCCTTCAACTCGCTCAACGGTGTGCCCGGCTGCGCCAACTCCTACACCGAGACCCAGATCCTCAAGAAGGAGTGGGGCTTCGACGGCTTCATCGAGAGCGACTACACCGCCGTTGCCGAGACCCGCGCCTGCCCGCCGGTCAAGCCGGATGAGGGTCCCTGCGGTCACGGCACCGCGGCCGACGGACCGGAAGCCGGCGCCAACGCGCTGATGGCGGGCACCGACTCCGAGATGGTGAGCACCAACATCCGCGACTACGGCAAGCAGCTGCTCGCCGACGGTCGGATCTCCAAGCAGCGCCTCGACGACGCCGTACGCCGGATCCTGCGAGTCAAGTTCCGCGCCGGCCTCTTCGAGCGGCCGTACGTCGACCAGGCCAAGGCCGCCGACCCGGCCAGCTTCCTCACCCCGGCGGATCGGAAGGCCGCACGCACCGCCGCCGGTCGGTCGATGGTGCTGCTCCACAACGAGGACCAGACCCTCCCGCTCGACTCCACCAAGAAGACCGCGGTGATCGGACCGCTCGGTGACGACCAGCACGACATGCTCGGGCCCTGGTGGGGCAAGGGCGAGGACGCCGACGCGATCAGCGTGCTGCAGGGGATCACGGCGGGGTCGACCGCGACCACGACGTACGCCCAGGGCTGTGCGCTCAGCAACGAGGAGCCGGCCGACTACGACCCGGCGGACGACTGCCCCTCGGACGCCGGCTTCGCCGAGGCCGTCGCCGCGGCGCAGGCCGCCGACCAGGTGGTGCTCGCGCTCGGTGAGACCCGGGAGATGAGCGGCGAGGCGACGTCGCGCTCGACCATCGACCTGCCCGGCAGGCAGCAGGAGCTGATCGACGCGATCGCGGCGACCGGCAAGCCGTTCGTGGTGGTCCTCTTCAACGGCCGCCCGCTGACGCTCTCGAAGGTCGTCGGCTCCGCTCCGGCCGTCCTCGAGGCGTGGTTCCCCGGGGTCGAGGCCGGCAACGCGGTCGCCGACGTCGTCTTCGGCAAGGTCAACCCGGGCGGCAAGCTCCCGGTGTCCTTCCCGCAGGTGCTCGGCCAGGTCCCGATCTACTACAACCACGAGCCGACCGGCCGCCCGTGCGACGTCGCCCAGAAGTACGACTCGCGCTACCGCGACCTGCGCACCTGCGACCCGCTCTTCCCGTTCGGGTTCGGGCTCAGCTACACGACCTTCGACGTCTCCGACCTGCGACTGAGCAAGACCTCGGTCTCGCGCCGGGGCGAGGTGGTCGCGTCGATGAAGGTCACCAACACCGGTGACGTCGCCGGCGACGACGTCGCGCAGCTCTACCTCCACGACCCGGTCGCGAGCATCTCCCAGCCCGTACGACGGCTGCGCGGCTTCGAGCGGGTCACGCTGAAGGCGGGGGAGTCGACCACCGTGCGTTTCACCCTCGACGCGAGCGACTTCGGCTTCTACGACAACCGCGGCAAGTTCGTGGTCGAGCCCGGTGCGATCGACGTGTACGCCGGGGACGACTCGACGGCGAGCCTGACGAAGTCGTTCCGGGTCACCCGATGAGTTCGGACTAGCACGCGGATCCCAGGGGAGTAGGCAGCAACCGAGGCTGCCTCTCCCCTGGAGGTCCTCATGTCCGACGCTCGACACCGGCGCTGGGTCATCGTGCTCACGGCGCTCGGCTCCCTGATGGCCGCGCTCGACACGTTGGTGGTCGCGACCGCGATCCCGACGATCAGGACCGACCTCGGCGCGACCCTGCCGCAGCTCGAGTGGACGGTCAACGCCTACAACCTCAGCCTCGCGGTCCTCCTCGTACCCGCTGCGGTGATCGGCGACCGGCTCGGCCGGGCCCGGTGCTACGCCGCCGGCCTCGGCCTCTTCGCGCTCGCGTCCCTCGGCTGCGCCCTCGCGCCGAGCGCCGACGCGCTCGTCGTGATGCGCGCGGTCCAGGGCGCCGGGGCGGCCCTGGTGATGACGCTCGGGCTGGCTCTGCTGACCAGTGCCTTCCCGGCGCAACGACGCGGTCAGGCGGTCGGTCTCTACAGTGCGGTCACCGGCATCGCCGTCGCCAGCGGGCCGCTCGTCGGTGGACTCGTCATCGAGGGGCTCAACTGGCAGTGGATCTTCTGGGTCAACGTGCCGATCGGCCTGCTCGCCGTACCTCTCGTCCTGCGGTTCGTGCCCGAGACGCGGGTGCCCGACAGCACCCTGGACGTCCCCGGGGTAGCGCTGCTCGCCGGCGGCTGCTTCGCCCTGGTGTGGGCGATGGTGCGCAGCGCCACGGTCGGCTGGGACGCGCCCGAGGTGCTCGGCGCGCTGGTCGGCGGAGTGGTCCTGCTGGTTGCGCTCGTCGGTTGGGAGCGCCGCGCTGCCCATCCGTTGATCCCGGGCAGCCTCCTTGCCAGGCGTGGTTTCTCGGCCGGCAACATCGCCGCGTTCCTCACGCTCGCCTCGCTCTTCTCGGCGGTCTTCTTCTACGGCCAGCTGCTCCAGGTCGTGATGGGGGCGAGCCCCCTCGAGGCCGGCCTGCGACTGATGGCGTGGACCGGCACCTTCATCCTGGTCGCCCCGGTGGCGGGTGCATTCGCGGACCGGATCGGTGAGCGTCCGTTGCTGGCGACCGGGCTGGCGATCCAGGGGGCCGCGATGCTGTGGCTGGCCTCGACCATCGACACCGGGGCGGGCTACCTCGACGTCCTCGGCCCGTTCGTGATCGGTGGCGTCGGGGTCTCGCTCGCGGTGCCCTGTGGGCAGAGCGCCGTGGTGTCCGCGGTCAAGGACCGCGACGTCGGGACCGCGGCCGGCATCAACGCCACGATGCGCGAGCTCGGCGGCGTCTTCGGGATCGCGGTGACGGTGGCGGTCTTCGGGGCGTACGGCGGCTACGGGTCGCCGCAGGAGTTCGTGGACGGGTTCACGCCGGCGATCGTCACCGCTGCGGTGCTCTCCGCGGCCGGCGCGGTGGCCGGTCTCGCCCTGCCCGCGCGCAGGCGCGCGGCGGTCCCGGCCGTGGCGGTGGCGTCGTGAGCGTCGGCGAGCGGTGGGAGGATCCGACGGTGACCGATGAGGCGGACCTGCTCGCGGCCGCCCGGAGAGGCGACTCGGTGGCGTTCGACGCCCTCATGGCCCCGCTTCAGCATGGCCTGCTGCTGCACTGCTACCGGATGCTCGCCTCCTCGCACGACGCCGAGGACGCCGTCCAGGAGACCCTGATCCGGGTCTGGAAGAGCCTCGACCGGTTCGAGGGGCGCAGTGCGCTGCGCACCTGGGTCTACACCGTGGCCACCAACGCCTGCCTGCGCGAGATCGAACGACGCGGCCGTCGGCTGGTCCCGGTCGACCTCTCGCCGGCCTCCGCGCCGGGCGCCACCCTGGCGGCGCCGCTGACGGAGACGGTCTGGCTCGGTCCGCTGCCCGGCGCCGGCCTGGTGTGGGAGTCGTCGCCGGTCGACGCCGTCTACGAGCAGAAGGAGGCGGTCGAGCTCGCCTTCGTCGCCGCGCTCCAGCAGCTGCCGGCGCTCCAGCGGGCGGTGCTCGTGATGCGTGACGTCCTGGCCATGACGGCGGCGGAGGTCGCGGTCGCGCTCGAGACGTCAGTGGCGGCCGCCAACAGTGCGCTCCAGCGGGCTCGGGCCGCGATGAGTGCCCGGCTTCCCGACCGCAGCCAGCAGCGGGTGCTGCGTGACCTGGGCGACGACCGGGTCCGGGCGACGGTCGCGGCGTACGTCGCTGCCTGGGAGCGCGCGGACGTCGACGCCGTGGTCGCGCTGCTCGCGGAGGACGTCGTGCTGGCGATGCCGCCGTACGGCGAGTGGTTCACGGGCTCCACGGCGGTGGGCGACTTCTTTGCCGCCTATCCGCTGCGTGAGGGTCGCAGGTGGACCTGCCAGGTCGGCTCCGCCAACGCTCAACCGGCGGTCGTGGAGCACATCTGGGACGACGAGGTCGGCGCGTTCCTGGCCCACAACCTCACGGTGCTGACCTTGGACAGCGACGGCCGGATCGCCGCCATGGACTCCTTCCTCGACCCGCTGCTGGTGGGCTAGCCGCGCCGGACGCCGCGCGTCGGCGGCTCGGTCGTCGGGTCCTCCGGCCATGCGTGCTTGGGGTAGCGACCCCGGAGCTCGGCGCGCACCTGCGGGTAGCCGGTGGTCCAGAAGGACGCCAGGTCGGCGGTCACGGCGGCCGGCCGCCGGGCGGGGGAGAGCAGGTGCAGCAGCAGCGGCACCCGACCGTCGGCCAGGGCCGGAGCGGCGGACCAGCCGAAGACCTCCTGGATGCGTACGGCGAGCACCGGCTGGTCGCCGTCGTACTCGATCCGGACGCTGGAGCCGCTCGGCACCCGCACCCGTTCGGGAGCGAGCTCCTCGAGGCGGCCGGCCTCGGGCCAGGGGAGCAGACGGCGCAGGGCCGTGAGCACGTCAAGGCGACGCAGGTCGCGGGTCCCGCGAACCCGCGCCAGCTCGGGCCCGAGCCACGACTCGATGCCGACGGTCAGCGCCTCGTCGGACACGTCGGGCCACGGTGCGCCCAGAGCCCGGTGCAGGAAGGCCATCCGGGCACGCAACGCCGTTGTCGCCTCGGTCCACGGGAGCAGGGTGATCCCCTCCCTGCGGAGTCCCTCGCGCACGGCAGCGGCCACCAGCGCCGGCGGGGGATCGGTGATCGGCACGGAGCTGAGCTCGATCGCGCCGAGCGCCACGACACGACGGGCCACCACCCGACCGTCCGACCACGCCACCTGATCGGCCTCGTGCCAGAGGGCGGACGCCGCCTCGAGCGCGAGGTCCTCGGTCAGCGGCGCTGCCGAGCGCACCGTGGCGTCTCGGACGCCGGGCCGCCGGTCGGCGTCGGCGATCGCCAGCCAGGGCTGGCCGATGAGCGCCGAGCCTGCCGGCAGGACCGCGCCGGTCCCCGAGGTCAGGAGGTACGACGAGCCACCCGGTCGCAGCCGGGCGATGCGATCGGGGTGCGCGAGGGCGACGACGGTCCCGACGGCGAGGTCGTCGCCGGGTCCCGCGCGATCGGCCGATGGCGCGGATGACTGCAGCTGCTTGGCTGCCGCCTTCCAGGCTGCGCTGTCGGGCCCGCCCCGGCGTACGGCGCGGAGCGCGGCTACCAGATCGCCGCCCGGAGCCCGGATGTCCTCGGACAGCAGGGCGACGATCTCCGAGGCTCGCCGGTCGCCGACCTCCGCGGCGCCGTCCAGCAGGGCACGGGCGAGCCTCGGGTCGGCCGCGACCCGGGCGATCGCGCGACCCCGGTTGCTCACGGAGCCGTCCTCGGCCACGGCTCCGAGGCCGAGGAGCGTCGACCGGGCTGCAGCCATCGCCGCTGCGGGTGGTTGGTCCATCAGGGCCAGCGACGCCGGGTCGGGGTTGCCCCAGGTGGCGATCTCGAGGGCGAACGCAGTGAGGTCGGCGGTCGCGATCTCGGGCTCGGGGTGGGCGGCGAGGTGGCCGTGCTCGGCCTCGGACCAGCAGCGGTAGGCCGATCCCGGACCTTCGCGACCGGCCCGCCCGGCGCGCTGCTCGGCGCCCGCTCGGCTGACGCTCACCGTCACCAGCCCGGCGAGCCCGCGCCGGTGGTCGGTGCGCGGCTGGCGGGCCAGCCCGGCGTCCACCACGGCCCGCACGCCGGGGACGGTCAGGGAGGACTCGGCCACCGACGTCGAGACGACGACCCGACGGCGTCTGCCCGGGGTCAGCGCCAGGTCCTGCTCCCGGTGCGGCAGCCGTCCGTGCAGCGGGCGGACGTCGGCGTCCACCCCGGACAGCCGGGCTGCGACCGCCGACACCTCGCCGACGCCCGGCAGGAACGCCAGGACGTCACCGGACTGCTCGGCCAGGGCCCGCCGTACGCATGCCGCGACGTGGTCGAGGAACCGCGGCGTCAGACCGCGGTCGTCGCTGCGGCGTACGCCTGGCGGCAGCGGGCACCAGACCTCGGCGACCGGGTGCAGCGAGCCCGGCACGGTGACCACGGAGGCGCCGCCCACGAGCACAGCCGTGCGCTCGGCCTCGACGGTGGCCGACATGGCGACGAGCAGCAGATCGGGGCGGAGGCTGTCGCGGACCTCGACGAGCAGCGCGAGGGTGAGGTCCGCGTCGAGCTGGCGCTCGTGGACCTCGTCGAGGATGACGGCGGACACGCCGGGCAGCTCCGGGTCGCGCTGGAGCCGGCGAAGCAGCACCCCGGTGGTGACGATCTCGATGCGGGTCCGCGAGCCGACCTTGCGCTCACCGCGCACGGAGTAGCCGACGGTCTCGCCGACCGGCTCTCCCAGCAGCTGTGCCAGTCGCCTGGCCGCGGCCCGAGCGGCGATCCGGCGCGGTTGGGTCACGACCACTCGTGCGTCGACGAGGGCAGCGACGGCCGGCGGGACCAGCGTGGTCTTGCCGGTGCCTGGTGGAGCCTGCACGACGACGGCGCCGCTCGACCCGAGGGCAGCGGCGATGTCGGCGAGACCGCCGCGCACCGGCAGGTCCGGAGGATCAGCGAGGAGTCGCTGGATCGGGTCGGCGGGCACGGAGACAGTGTGGCGGGTCAGTAGGGTCGGCCCCATGCCCGACCTGCCTGTGCTCGATGCCGAGGAGCAGCGCGTGCTCGGCAGCCTCCTCGAGAAGGAGCGGACCGTCCCGGCGAGCTATCCGCTCACGTTGAGTGCGCTGCGCTCGGCGTGCAACCAGTCCTCCAGCCGTGAGCCGGTCGTCGACTACGACGAGCAGACGGTGGAGCAGGTGGCGCGCCGGCTCAAGGACCGTGGACTGCTGCGGATCGTCTGGTCCGACAGCGGTCGCCGGACCCTGAAGTACCACCAGGTGCTGGCCGAGTCCCTCGAGCTGCCCGAGGACGAGCGGGCCCTGATGACCGTGCTGCTGCTGCGCGGGCCACAGGCGCCCGGCGAGCTGCGGAGCCGCTCGGAGCGGCTGCACACCTTTGCCGACCGCAGCGAGGTCGAGTCGTCCCTGGCACGGATGGCCGGGCGAGGACTGGTGAGCGAGCTGCCCCGCCGAGGCGGCGACCGGGACACCCGCTGGATCCATCTGCTGGGTGACCCTCCGGAGCCGGCAGGGGTGGCAGCCCCCGTCGTCGACCGCGACAGCGTGCTCTCGGAGGGCGGACCCGCGCGCGACGCGCGCGTGCGAGCGTCGTACGACGCGGTGGCTGAGCGGTACGCCGACCACCTCGTCGACGAGGTGAGCGGCCTGCCGTTCGAGCGCTGGCTGCTCGACCGCGTGGCCGCGCACGCTGATGGGGGACCGGTGGTCGAGGTCGGCTGCGGGCCGGGCCACGTGACGGCCTACCTGGCCGAAGCCGGGGCCGATGCCACCGGCATCGACCTGTCGCCCGGCATGATCGAGCAGGCGCGGGCGCGCTTCCCCGACGGCACGTACGAGGTCGGCGACCTGCGCCAGCTGATGCGGCCGACCACGGCGACGGGCTGGTCGGCGGTGCTGGGCTGGTACTCGCTCATCCACCTGGCCGCCTCCGAGCTCCCCGACGCCATCGCATCGCTCTCGCGTCCGCTGGCGTCGGGAGGCTGGCTGGTGCTCGGGATGCATGCCGGGACCGCCGTACGTCACCACGCCGTCTGGTTCGACGTGCCGATCGACCTCGACTTCGTCTTCAACGAACCCGAGGACATCGTCGCTCTCGTCGAGGCAGCCGGGCTGGTCGATGTCGAGTGGTACCGCCGCGGCCCGCTCACGGCTCGGGGGGAGACGACCAACCGGCTCTACGTGGTGGCGCGCAAGCCCGCCTGACGGTCTGGCGGATCAGGCAGCGGTCAGGACCACGTCGCCGAGCACGGGAGCTCCGTCCCGCTCCCCACCGGCGACCGTGGCCGAGCCGATGATGCGGCCGTCCTCGCGCCAGCCACGCACCCGGATCGTCTCGCCCGGGAAGATCACCCCGGCGAACTTCACCCCGAAACCTGCCACCTTCGTGGCGTCGCCGTCGAGCAGCTCCTCGGTCAGGGTCCGGAGGACGATGCCGTACGAGCACAGCCCGTGCAGGATCGGGGCCGGGAAGCCGGCGGCCTTCGCGAACTCCGGGTCCGCGTGCAGCGGGTTGCGGTCACCGCACAGGCGGTAGAGCAGCGCCTGCTGCGGCGTCACGGCGTACGTCGTGTCGGCGTCCGGCGCTCGGTCCGGGATCTCGACGGGCGTGGCGGTGCCGCGGTCGCCGCCCCAGCCGCCCTCGCCCTTGACGAAGATGGACGACCGGGTCGTCCAGAGCCGCTCGCCCTCCGGCGAGGTGGCGGTGCCCTCCTGCCAGATGACGGCTGCCTTGCCCTTGTCCCAGATCTCGCTGATCCGGGTGGTCACGGTGGCCGAGCCCGCGGTCGGCACCGGGCCGGCGAGCTCGATCGACTGCGAGCCGTGCACGACCTGGGCCAGGTTGATGTCGCAGCCGGGCAGGTCGAGGGGCGGCGGGTCGGACTTGTGGAACGTCGGCGCGACGACGCCGAAGGACGGCAGCACCTGGAGCCCAGCGGTCTCGAGCGTGTAGGAGAGGTCGGTCGCGCCGATGCCCAGGTGATAGAGCAGCACGTCGCTCTCGGTCCACGAGAAGTCGAGCGAGCCGAGCTCGGCGCCGATCGCGACGTCGGGATCGATGGGCATCAGGACTCCTGGGAGATCGTCTCGGCGGCCAGGTAGCCGAAGGTCAGCGCGGGACCGATGGTCGCGCCCGGTCCCGCGTACGTGCGACCCATGACGGCGGAGGAGACGTTGCCGGCGGCGTACAGGCCGGGGATCGCGGAGCCGTCGGGGCGCAGCACCCGGGCCTTCTCGTCGGTGACCAGGCCACCCTTGGTGCCGAGGTCGCCGGGGACGATCTTGACGGCGTAGAACGGGCCCTGGTCGATGACGTGCAGGGACGGGTTCGGCTTGACGGTCGGGTCCGAGTAGTACTTGTCGTAGCCGCTCTCGCCGCGGTGGAAGTCCTCGTCGACCCCGGAGGTCGCGAACCCGTTGAAGCGGTCGATGGTCGCGGCCAGGGCGTCCGCCGGGACCTCGATCTCGGCGGCCAGCGCCGCGAGCGAGTCGGCCTTCTTGACGGTGCCGTTCTTGTACCAGCGGCCCGGGAAGGGCTGGCGCGGCGAGAGACCGGCGAAGAGGTAACGGTTGCGGTAGCGCTGGTCGATGATCATCCAGGCCGGGACGTGGCCGACGCCGGTGGCCTCGCCCTGGTAGATCTCGTGCACGGCCTCGACGTACGGCAGCGCCTCGTTCATGAACCGCTTGCCGGCCTGGTTGACGATGATCGAGCCCGGCAGGTTGCGCTCGGCGAGACAGAACCACGGACCCGACGGCAGCGGGATGGTCGGACCCCACCAGGAGTCGTCCATCAGGTCGACCTCGGCGCCGGCGGCGATGCCGGCCAGCACCCCGCCGCCGGTGTTGAACTGCGAGCCGGTCGTCCAGTCGACCGAGGTCGGCTGGGGCTGGTACTTCTCGCGCATCTCGAGGTTCTTCTCGAAGCCGCCGCTGCCGAGGATCACGCCCCGCCGGGCGCGGATCACGGACTCGGCACCGTCGCGCAGGACGCGTACGCCGACGACGCGGCCGTCCTCGATGACGAGGTCCTTCAGCTCGGTCTCGTAGACCACCGGCACGCCGGCGTCGACCAGGCCCTTGCGCAGGCCGATGGCGATCGCGTTGCCCATCGCGTACATCTTCTGGCCGCGCATCAGGCTGACGATCCGCTTGAGCAGCACCTTCGCCATCGTCAGCGGGCCGCGGATCGTGCGCAGGCCGAGGCTGATCTTGCGGTAGTCGGCCTGCGTGACGATCAGGTTGGCGGGAGCCTTCGTGTACGCCGGGTGCAGCCGGTCGAGCTCGTCGCCGAGGAAGCGCGCGTCCAGCGGGATCGGCTCTGACGAGCGGCCCGCGAGCCGGCCGCCGGGTGCCTCCGGGTGGTAGTCGGCGTACTGCGGCACCCAGGTGAAGCGCACCGGTGTCTGGGCCTTGATGAAGTCCATGACCTCGGGCCCACGGTCCAGGTAGGTGTCGCGGCGGATCTTCGGGACGACATCGCCGACGATCGAGTCGAGGTACTGCTTCGACGTCGCCGGGTCGTCGCCCTGGCCGGCCGCCTTGAGCGCGTAGTTGTTGGGGATCCAGACCCCGCCACCGCTGCGGGCCGTCGAGCCACCGAAGTAGGCGCTCTTCTCGATCAGGACGGTCTCCAGACCGCGCGACTTGGCCGACAGGGCAGCGGTCATGCCGGCGCCACCGGCGCCCACGACCACGACGTCCACCTCGGTGGGCAGGGGGGTCTCCATGGCGAGAAACTGTAACAGGTTCTACTATCGTTCCGTGACCTCCCAGGACTCGATCGCAGCCGCGGTGACCCGTCTCTCACAGGCCCTCGCGACCCGTGTGCCGTGCGCACCGGTGCGCGACCTGATCGGCACCGACGACCTGCCCGCGGCGTACGCCGTCCAGCAGGGCCTGGTGCAGGCTCGCCTCGATGCTGGGGCGAGGGTCGTCGGCCGCAAGATCGGCGCCACCTCCGAGGCCGTGCAGCAGCAGCTGGGGGTCGACCAGCCCGACTTCGGCTACCTGCTCGACGAGATGGATGTCAGCTCGCACGACCCCATCTCCATGCGGACCCTGCTCCAGCCGCGGGTCGAGGGCGAGGTCGCGTTCGTCCTCGCGAAGGACATCGACCCGGCGGACGAGGCCGACATCACGATCGAGCTGGTCCGCGACGCCGTCGAGGTGGCGCTCCCCGCGCTGGAGATCGTCGACTCGCGGATCGCGGACTGGGCGATCGGCTTCACCGACACGGTCGCCGACAACGCGTCGAGCGGGCTGTTCGTCGTCGGCCAGGAGGGCCGGAGCCTCGACGAGGTCGAGCCGGTCGACGTGGTCATGTCGCTCACCATCAACGGTGAGGAGCGCTCGTCCGGCAACGGCGCGGCCTGCCTCGGCGACCCCCTGGAGGCGCTGCGCTGGCTCGCCGTCCAGGCCTACCGGTTCGGCGACCCGCTGCGTGCCGGCCACCTGATCCTGTCCGGGGCCCTCGGCCCGTTCGTGCCGTTCGCCCCGGGGGACCGGGTCGTGGCGACCATCAGCGGCTTCGCGCCGCTCAGTGTCCAGTTCGAGGAGTAGGCAGATGACCAAGAAGCTGACCGCCGCGATCGTCGGGCCCGGCAACATCGGGACCGACCTCATGTACAAGCTGCTGCGCAGCGACGTGATCGAGCCGCGTTGGATGATCGGCGTCGACCCGTCGTCGGAGGGGCTCAAGCTGGCCGCCGGCAAGGGCCTCGAGGCCAGTCACGAGGGCGTCGACTGGCTGCTCAAGCAGGACGTGCTGCCCGACCTGATCTTCGAGGCGACCTCGGCGTACGTCCACCGTGAGTACGCGCCGCGCTACGAAGAGGCCGGCATCCGGGCGATCGACCTGACCCCGGCCGCTGTCGGGCCCGCGGTCATCCCGCCGGTCAACGGCCAGGAGCACGTCGGCGCGATGAACGTCAACATGATCACCTGCGGCGGCCAGGCCACGATCCCGATGGTCGCCGCGGTCTCCCGCGGCGCCCAGTCGTCGGGGGGAGTGTCGTACGCCGAGATCGTCGCCTCGGTCTCGTCCATGTCCGCCGGGCCGGGCACCCGCGCCAACATCGACGAGTTCACCCGCACGACGTCGGCCGGGGTCGAGACGATCGGCGGTGCCGCACAGGGCAAGGCGATCATCATCCTCAACCCGGCCGAGCCGCCGATGATCATGCGCGACACGATCTACTGCGCGGTGGCCCCCGACGCGGACCGTGACGCGATCATCGCCAGCATCTTCGCGATGGAGAAGGCGGTGCAGGAGTACGTCCCGGGCTACCGGCTCCTGCAGGAGCCGCAGATCGACGACCCGTCCCCGGCCACCCGCGGCCAGACGAAGGTCAGTGTCTTCGTCGAGGTCGAGGGCGCGGGCGACTTCCTGCCGCCGTACGCCGGCAACCTCGACATCATGACCGCTGCCGCGACCCAGGTCGGCCAGAACATCGCCAGGAGCCTGCTGTGAACGACATCAACACCCTCACCCGCACGTGGTCCGACACTGAGCCGGATCTCGGGGTGGACCTCCGCCTCACCGACACCTGCCTGCGCGACGGCTCGCACCACAAGCGCCACCAGTTCACCGCGCAGGAGGTCCACGACATCGTCGAGGCCCTCGACAACTCCGGCGTACCGGTCATCGAGGTCACCCACGGCGACGGGCTCGGCGGGTCGTCGTTCAACTACGGGTTCTCGAAGACGCCCGAGCAGGAGCTGATCAGGATCGCGGCCGAGACCGCGAAGCGCGCCAAGATCGCGTTCCTGATGCTCCCCGGCGTCGGGACGAAGGACGACATCCGAGCGGCCCAGGACAACGGCGGCCAGATCTGCCGGATCGCGACGCACTGCACCGAGGCCGACACCTCGATCCAGCACTTCGGGCTGGCCCGGGAGCTCGGCCTGGAGACGGTCGGCTTCCTGATGATGAGCCACACCCAGCCGCCCGAGGTCCTCGCGAAGCAGGCGCGGATCATGGTCGACGCGGGCAACCAGTGTGTCTACGTCGTGGACTCCGCCGGGGCGCTCGTCATGGAGCAGACCGCCGACCGGGTCGCGGCCGTCGTGGCCGAGATCGGCCACGAGGCCACCGTGGGCTTCCACGGCCACGAGAACCTCGGCCTCGGCGTCTCCAACACCGTCATCGCCGCCCGCGCGGGCGCAACCCAGATCGACGGGTCCGTGCGCCGCTTCGGCGCGGGTGCCGGCAACACGCCCCTCGAGGCGTTCGTGGGTGTCTGCGACAAGCTCGGCTGGAAGACCGGCATCGACTTCCTCACCATCGTCGACGCGTCCGAGGACGTCATCAAGCCGGCGATGCCCGAGGAGTGCCAGCTCGACCGGATGACGCTGATGATGGGGTACGCCGGGGTCTACTCGTCGTTCCTCAAGCACGCCGGCAACGCGGCCGACCGCTACGGCGTCTCCGGCGCCAAGATCCTGCTGGAGGCCGGGCGCCGCAAGCTGATCGGCGGCCAGGAGGACCAGCTCATCGACATCGCGCTGATGCTCAAGGCCGAGCAGGACAAGGCTGCCGCCAACGCCGGTTGAGGAAGGCGCGTCAGTCTGCCTCGAACCCGGACCCGGCGCCCTCATCCCCACTGCACAGCCCGACGGGCGCTACGGTGGATCATGAGCACCGGTCATGAAGGTGGAGTGGAGCAGGACACCGAGACGTACGACGCTGTCGTCGACGAACTCAACTTCGACCCCGAGAACCCGGACGTGCAGCCGCACCCCGACCATCCAGGTCCGGGAGCGCACGCGTCGCACGACGACGAGGCCGACTCACCGTCACCCGACGGCCATCAGGGTGAGCACCGGTAGCGCTGGATGGCCCGGAGTCGACCTGGGCCAGAGGCAGTGACCGAGCTGCTCGACGAGGGCCCGTTCTTCCACGGCACGAAGGCCGATCTGCGGGTGGGGGAGCTCCTCACCGCGGGCTTCCGGTCGAACTATCGGCCCGAGGTCGTGATGAACCACATCTACTTCACCGCGCTGATCGACGGTGCTGGCTTGGCCGCGGAGCTGGCGTCGGGCGAGGGCGCTCCGCGCGTGTACGCCGTCGAGCCGACGGGTGACTTCGAGGACGACCCGAACGTGACCGACAAGAAGTTCCCGGGGAACCCCACCCGCTCCTACCGGAGCGCGGAGCCACTCCGGATCGTCGGCGAGGTGACCGACTGGACCCGCCAGAGCCCCGAGGCGCTGCAGGCGTGGCACGACCGCTTGGCGGCGATCCGCGCAGACGAACGCGGCGAGATCATCAATTGAGCGACCATGCCCTAGGATGGGTCCGTTGAAGGGATGGCTCTGAACGCCGTCCCGCCGCGTACGATACGCGGCTGGTATCTCGTACTCCTGGTTTCGGTTCGCTCGACATCAGCACAGGTGGATGTCTTCAGCAGCCTGAGGGCACGTCGCTCTCTGGTACCGAACAAAGGAAACGATCATGGCTCAGGGCACCGTCAAGTGGTTCAACGCAGACAAGGGCTTCGGCTTCATCGCGCAGGATGGTGGCGGCGAGGACGTGTTCGTCCACTTCTCCGCGATCCAGTCCGGTGGCTACAAGTCGCTCGACGAGAACCAGAAGGTCGAGTTCGACCTCGCGCAGGGCCCCAAGGGTCCGCAGGCGGAGAACGTCCGCGTCTCCTGATCTCACCCGAAGGGCCCCGACCGCACCAGCGGTCGGGGCCCTTCGTGCTGTGGTCGGCAGCAGCGTCATCTGGTGCCGATCGAGGCCGGGATAGTTTGAGGCGTGTTTCACGTGATGTTCCTCGAGCCCCGGATCCCGCCCAACACCGGGAACGCGATCCGAATGGTTGCCGGGACGGGAGCCACCCTGCACCTGGTCGAGCCACTCGGGTTCGATCTCGCGGAACCCAAGCTGAAGCGCGCAGGCCTGGACTACCACGACCTGGCGTCGGTGGTGGTGCACCCGGATCTCGACGCCGCGCTGGCCAGCACCACACTGGCCTCGTCGCGGGTATACGCCTTCAGTGCCCACGCGACCCGCTGGCACACCGACGTCGATTACCAGCCGGGCGACGTGCTCCTCTTCGGTCCTGAGCCGACCGGTCTGTCGGACGAGGTGCTCAGCCACCCTCGGGTCACGGACCGACTCCGGATCCCGATGGTCGTCGGCCGCAGGTCGCTGAACCTGTCGAACTCGGCCGCCGTCGTCACCTACGAGGCCTGGCGTCAGCGGGGTTTCCCGGGCGCGGAGTAGCTCGCACCTGCTCCGCCGGTTCAGTCCTGAGCCGTGATGAGCTTGTGCGCTAGGGGTTCGAGACCGGCGATCAACTCGTTCAGCTCGTCCTGTTCGAGGACCTCGTACGGCGCGAGGGCGAGTCGGTCGGTCAGCGCCTCGACCCGGTCCTTGGTCTGCCGACCGGCCGGGGTGAACGTCGCCTCGTCCTCGACCAGTCCTCGCGTCCTCATCGTGTCGATCAGGTCTGTCAGCACTGCGGTGGGGAGGTGGTGGATCCGACCGAACGTCGGAGCCGCGATCCCCAGGTCGAGGGCGAGCAGGACGTGTGCCTCGAGGCCGCCGACGCCCTCGGCCATGAGGGCCGCAACGTGCCCGTCGCCGCGGTGCTCACGCAGCAGTGACGCGGCGTGGAAGAGGCGGGCGACCGGCTCCTCCGGCAAGGGGAGCCCACGCAGGGCGGCGTACATGGGGCGGCCGTCGATCGGGGCGCTGACCGCAGCCGTGGTGAGCAGCTCGACGGTTCGCGGGAAGTCGGGCGACTCGATGCTGGGGCCCAGGACCCGGCGCAGTGCGTTGACACAACCCTCCTGGCGAGCGGCGATCGCGGCCTCCGGGGTGGTCACGCTCCAGACCTTCGGGATGTGGCGGGCCACCTCACCCGGAGCGAAGTTGTAGAAGAGCGCGTGCACGACGCCCGCGGGCACCGAGCTGCCGAGCGGGGCGGCCCGGCCGGCGAAGTAGGTGTCCCAGTAGTCGGTGAACCCCAGGGCGAACATCGCCTCGTTGGGTTCGTCAGCCGAGTAGGGGATGACCCCGATCGGCTCGACCAGGTCGAACATTCGGCGAGCAGTGGCAGGGACCGGTCGCATGGGGCGTGCTCCTTCAGTACGACATCGTGTGCTTGTCCCGACCAACGTGGCGAGCCGAAGTCATCGCATCGTGACGACCGCGATCGGTCAACGCCGAGCGCCTCCCCAACTTGGGCGACGCGGGGGAGTGCGCCGGATGTCAGACTCCGAGAGATCGGGGGGAGACCTCGGAGGTTCGGCAATGCGCAGCTGGCTCATCGGATCACTGGTTCTCACGGTTGTCACCGCCTTGTGTGCGGGACTGACTTCCGCGACGGCGGCACCCACGGCCGTGGGACGCGACCCTGACCGGCTGGACGCCTACACATTGACCGTCACGCCGTCCGAGCTCTCGGCCGTCTCCGACCTGGGCGTCGAGGTGAGCGGCCAGCGGTCGGTCGAGGACGGGCTCGAGCTCGACGTCGTGCTCGACGGGGCCCAGGCCAACAAGCTCGAGGCACAAGGCGTCGATGTCGCGCTCACGCGGGTCAAGGGTGGCCTGACCGTCCGCCAGTTCGCCGCCAGGCAGGCGGCCGGGGGGTTCAACGTCTGGCGCTCGTACGACGAGCCCGGCGGCATCCGGGACCAGCTCTATGCGACGGCCCGCGAGAATCCCCAGCTCGTGAAGCTCAAGGTCATCGGCCACACCGGTCAGGGTCGGGAGATCCTGGCGGTCAAGGTGACCCAGGGCGCCCGCGGCCAGCGGGATGGCAGTCGGCCGGCCGTGCTCTACAGCTCGACCCAGCACGCGCGCGAGTGGATCTCGACGGAGGTCAACCGCCGCCTGATGAACAACTACATCGACAAGTGGCGGGCCAACGACAAGCAGGTCAGGAAGCTGTTGAAGTCCACCGAGCTGTGGTTCGTGCTGGTGGCCAACCCCGACGGCTACCAGTACACGTTCGACCACGAGCGGCTGTGGCGCAAGAACCTCCGTGACAACAACGGCGACGGGCAGACCCAGATCGGCGACGGTGTCGACCCCAACCGCAACTTCCCCAATCACTGGGGGTACGACGAGGAGGGCTCGTCGTCCATCCAGTCCAGCGAGACGTACCGCGGCCCGGCGCCGATGTCCGAGCCGGAGACCAAGGCCATGGTCGGCCTGCTCGACCGGATCGGGTTCGCCTTCCAGGTCAACTACCACTCGGCCGGCCAGTGGCTGCTCTACGCCGAGGGCTGGCAGACCGGCACACCGACCGCGGACGACCCGATCTACTACGCCATGTCCGGCAACCTGGACGCGCCGGCGATCCCCGACTTCCACCCGGGCTTGAGCTCGGACGTGCTGTACGTGACCAACGGCGAGACCACCGACTACGCGCACGTGAGCACCGGCGCCCTGGCCTGGACGCCGGAGCTGTCCGAGGGCTGCGAGGGCTGCGGGTTCGTCTTCCCCGACGACGAGGCGCTGGTGCAGGCCGAGTTCGAGCGCAACCTGCCCTTCGCCGACTCGGTCGCGCGGTCGGCGGCCGACCCCGACGACCCGAAGACGGTGACCGGCCTCGAGACCAAGCCGTTCTACCTCGACAGCGACGACCCGTACAAGAGTGGCAACCCGGGGGTGCAGCTGAGCTTCACGAAGTCGTACGGCGACCCGCAGCCGGTCGCCGTGCTCGCCAAGCGGAGCCTCGGCGAGGTGACGCTCAAGTACCGCATCAACGACGGCCGCGTCCGTTCGGCGCCCACGCGCGAGTGGGGTGGCGGGTCCACCTACGACCCGGCGTCGGTCTACTACCACCAGGTCCGCGGCGTGGTCCGCGGCACGGACCCCGGCGACTCGGTCGAGGTCTGGTTCGAGGCGCGGCACGAGCGCAGCGACTCGTTCACGTACGACGCCGTGTCCGACTCCGGGCGCGACGTGCTGGTGGTCGCCGCGGAGGACTACACCGGGGCCTCCCCGGTGCAGCCGACGGACGGCCCGCACCACGCAGCGGCATACACCGACGCGCTCGCCGCCAACGGCGAGGATGCGGACCTCTACGACATCGACGCGGCCGGTCGGGTCGCGCCCGACGCACTCGGTGTCCTGAGCCACTACGACGCCGTCGTCTGGGAGACCGGCGACGACCTCGTCACCCGGGCTGCGGGCCGCGCTGGCGGCAACGCCGACCGGCTCGCGATCGACGAGCTGCTCGAGCTCCGCTCCTACCTGAACGAGGGCGGCAAGGCGATGTTCGCGGGCGACTCGGCGGGCCAGCAGTACACCACCAACGTGGGCGCGCAGCTCTACGACCCCCAGGGCGTGATCGCCTGCAACCCGGCCCCGGCCGACGTCGACCCGCGGCGCTGCCTGCCGACGTACGGCTCGTTCTTCGGCGGCGACACGACCAACGACGTGCTGCAGTACTACCTCGGCGGCTACCTGGCCGTGGCCAACGACGGTCACAGCGATGGGACGGCGTTCGACGCCGTCGGCGTCGACGACCCGTTCTCGGGTCTGTCCTGGGGCCTCGACGATCCCGTCTTCGCCGGCAACACCCTGCGACGGTCGTCGTTCATCGGGACCAGCGGCATCCTGCCGGTCGACCAGTTCAAGCAGTTCGAGAGCTGGCCCGCGGCGCGCTACGACAAGCCCGGCGGACCGTTCGATCCCCACACCGGTGACCAGTACCTCTACTCGCAGATCGCCGACGCCTCCTACAAGCGGGTCACCCGGGAGATCGCCGTCCCAGCCGGTGGCGGGTCGATGACGTTCTGGACGTCGTACGACACCGAGGCCGCGTGGGACCACCTGTTCGTCGAGGCGCGCACTCCCGGCGGTGACGACTGGACGACCCTGCCGGACGGGAACGGCCACACCACCCCGGCCGCAGGCGACAGCTGCAACGAGGAGAACTCCGGCGGCTGGAGGACCCTCCACCCACAGGTCGACCACTACCAGACCCAGACGGGCCCCTCGACCTGCGACCCGACCGGGACCACGGGCGTCTGGAACGCGGCAAGCGGGAACTCGGGCGGCTGGCAGCAGTGGAGCGTCGACCTCTCGGCGTACGCCGGCCGGTCCGTCGAGGTGTCGATCGCGTACGCGAGCGACTGGGCCACCCAGGGCATCGGGGTCTTCCTCGACGACATCGTCCTTCCCGACGGCACCACCACGTCGTTCGAGACCGACCTGGGCGGTTGGCAGGTCACCGGACCGCCCGAGGGCAGCGGCGCCAACGCGAACAACTTCATCCGGACCGACGCGTCCGGCTTCCCCGTCGGCAACACGATCGCCACGCCACGCTCACTGTTGGTCGGCTTCGGGTTGGAGGGGGTCTCGACCGCCACGGAACGTACCGCCGTGATGGGTCGCGCGCTCGATCACCTGCTGGGCTGACGCCCTTCGGCCCTGCGCCGTGTGACCCGTGCGGTGTGTGCTTCCCGACTCCATCTCGACCAAAACAAGAACGTGTTCTAGTATCGAGCCTGTCCCACCACGACAGGAGAAGCGATGTCCCAGGCAGTGCTCGACGGCGTCCGTGACCTGCTACCCGGCATCCGGGAGCGGGCCGACGAGGCCGAACGACTTCGCGTGGTTCCCGAGGCCTCGATCAAGGAGCTGGAGGAGGTCGGTTTCTTCCGGCTCCTGCAGCCCCGGCGGTTCGACGGCTACGAGTCCGACCCGGTCGACTTCTACACCGCGGTCCGCGACATCGCGAGCGCGTGCGGCTCGACCGGCTGGGTCTCCAGCGTGGTCGGCGTGCACCCGTGGCAGGTCGCGCTCTTCTCCGACGAGGCGCAGCAGGCGGTGTGGGGCGAGGACACGACGACGCGGCTGAGCTCGTCGTACGCCCCGACCGGCAAGGCGCAGCTCACCGAGGGCGGCTACCGCCTGTCGGGCAAGTGGAGCTTCTCGTCCGGCTGCGACCACTGCAGCTGGGTGCTGCTCGGCGGCCTGGTCTTCAACGAGGACGGCAACGTCGTCGACTTCAAGACCTTCATGGTGCCGCGGGAGAACTACACGATCAACGACGTCTGGCACATGGTCGGGCTCGCGGGCACCGGCTCCAACGACATCGTGGTCGAGGACGTCTTCGTGCCCGACGCGTTCACGCTGTCGATGGGGGACACCGGCCGCTGCTTCGGCCCCGGCCAGGCGCAGAACCCCTCCGAGCTCTACAAGCTGCCCTTCCACTCGATCTTCACGGGCACCATCACCACACCGATCATCGGCATGGCGATGGGTGCGTACGACGAGCACGTCGAGATGCAGCAGAAGCGCACGCGCGCGGCGTACCTCGGCGAGAAGGCGTCCCTGGACCCCTTCTCCGCGGTCAGGATCGCGAAGGCGTCCTCGGAGATCGACGCGGCCTGGGCACTGCTGGTCAACAACATCCGCGAGGAGCAGGCGTACGTCGCCAAGGGCGAGAAGATCCCGCTGAAGACCCGGCTGAAGGTCCGCCGCGACCAGGTGCTGGGCTCGCAGCGCGCGATCGACGCGATCGACTCGCTCTTCGAGGCCTCCGGCGGGCGGGCGCTCGCCAAGGGCACCTACCTGCAGCGCGCCTGGCGCGACGCTCACGCGGGTCGGGTGCACGCGGCCAACGACCCGGAGCGGGCGCTGCAGATGTTCGGAGCCCACGAGTTCGGGCACAAGATCGATCCGGGGATGTACTGACGATGGGCTTCGAGAAGGAGTCGGTCCGGCACTCCGCCAAGGCCGGGGACATCACCCTCAACTACTACGAGGCGGGGGAGGGCAGCCCCGACAGGCTGCCGTTGGTGATGCTGCACGGCGGGGGACCCGGTGCCTCGGCCTGGTCCAACTTCGGTCGCGCGCTGCCGCACTTCGCGGCGTCGTACCGCACTCTGCTGGTCGACCAGCCCGGCTTCGGCGGCTCCGACAAGCCGCCGGTGGTGGGCAACTACTACCGGCACTCCGCCGACTACGTCGTCAAGATGCTCGACGAGCTCGGCATCGACCGGATCCACCTGCTCGGCAACAGCCTCGGCGGTGGAACGGCGATGCGCCTCGCGCTCACCTACCCCGACCGCGTCGGGCGGCTGATCCTGATGGGCCCGGGCGGCCTGTCGCTCAACCTCTTCCATGCCGACCCGACCGAGGGCGTGCAGCGCCTGATGGACTTCGGCGGCGACCCGACGCCCGAGAAGCTGCGTGCCTTCATCTCGACCATGGTCGTCAACCAGAAGCTGGTGACCGACGAGCTGGTGGCCGAGCGGTTCGCCGACGCCACGGCGCCCGGCGCCCAGGACGCGATGCGCTCGATGGGGATGTCCTTCTGGAACCCCGAGACCGCCGAGGACGGCATGCTCTGGCGCGAGGCGCACCAGCTGCGCAAGCACACCCTGCTGACGTGGGGCCGCGAGGACCGGGTCAACCCGCTCGACGGAGCCCTGGTCGCGCTCAAGCTGATCCCGAAGGCGCAGCTGCATGTCTTCCCGAACTGCGGGCACTGGGCACAGATCGAGGCGGCGGAGGAGTTCGCCGAGATCTCGACGGCCTTCCTGGCTCGCCACGTGGAGAGGACGTAGCACGTGACCATCGACATCAAGTCCATGGGCTACGTCCGGGTGGCCAGCACCGACCTCGACCAGTGGAAGACCTTCGCCGGCAAGGTGCTCGGCCTGGCCGAGGGCCGCGGCCCGGACGCGGCCAACCAGTACTGGCGCATCGACGAGGTCTCGGCGCGCCTGGTCGTCTTTCCTTCCGACGTGGACCAGCTCGACTGTGTCGGCTGGGAGCTCGCCGACCACCGCGCGCTGCAGGAGGCCCGCGAGCACCTGCAGAAGGCCGGGGTCGAGTTCGAGGAGGGCACGGCCGAGGAGCTCGCGGAGCGTCGCGTCCAGGAGCTGGTCCGCTTCTCCGACCCGTTCGACAACGTCTTCGAGCTCTTCCACGGCATCACCTACGAGTCGCGGCCGATCGTCACGCCGTACGCCGCGACGTTCGTGACCGGCGACCAGGGGATGGGCCACATCGTGGTGCCGGTGACCGACGACGTGGAGGCGCTGCGCTTCTACGCCGAGGTGCTCGGCTTCCGGCTGCGCGACTCGATGAGCATGCCGGGGGAGTTCGTCGGCAAGGAGCCCGGCTCCAAGGTCTGGCTGCGCTTCCTCGGGGTCAACCCGCGGCACCACTCGCTGGCGTTCCTGCCCATGCCGAACCCGTCGAAGTGCGTGCACATCATGCTCGAGGTCGACAAGCTCGACCACGTGGGTCGCGCCCTGGAGCGGGTGCGCAAGCACCAGGCGCCGCTGTCGGCCACCCTCGGGCGGCACATGAACGACCAGATGGTCTCCTTCTACGTGAAGTCGCCCGCGGGCTTCGACATCGAGTTCGGCACCGAGGGCCTCACCGTCGACGACGCCAAGTGGGTCGCGCGGGAGTCCACCGCGGTGTCCTACTGGGGCCACAACTTCGGCGCGGGAGCGCAGTGAGAGGCTCGGCCTGATGAGCCCGGACCGCGACATCCCCGACGGGATGAGCCCCGATGCACGGGACACCTGGCCCAGCCCGGAGCTGATCATCTCCTGGCTCGGCGACCAGGAGCTCGACTTCGAGTTCCGCCCGGGCGAGGACATCGCCGTCCACGACGACCCCGAGGCCGTGTACGCCGCGCGCCGCTTCCGCGATGTCCTGGGCCGCTTCGCCTCCGGCGTCACCGTGGTGACCGGCGATCAGCAACGACGAGCCGGTCGGGCTGACCTGCCAGTCCTTCTCGAGCGTCTCGCTCGACCCGCCGCTGGTGCTCTTCATCCCGGCCAAGACCTCACGCGCCTGGCCGCTGCTCCAGCGCTCCGGCAAGTTCTGCGTCAACCTGCTGGCCGCCGACCAGGCCGAGCTGTCCAACACGATGGCGAGCCGCGGCATCGACAAGTTCGCCGAGGTGAAGTGGACGCCGGCGCCGCACACCGGCTCGCCGATGCTCGCGGGCGCGATCGCTCACATCGACTGCTCGATCCACGCGGTGCACGAGGCCGGTGACCACTTCGTGGTGATCGGCCGGGTCCTGGACCTGGTGACCGACGACGACGGCGACGACGACGTCGCGCCGCTGATGTTCTACCGCGGGCAGTACCGCACGACCGACCCGCGCTAGGACACGCTGGGGCGAGGCCCGTCGACGTTGACGGTCGGGATGCCGCCACCGGCACGTGCGATCACCGCGAGCGAGGGCTCGTCGGTCGGGTTGGACTCGCGGTGCACGGTCCACGACGGGACGTGCACGAAGTCGCCCGGGCCTGCGTCGACGAACCCGTCGTGGCCTTCGAACTCCAGCCGCAGGACCCCGTGCACGACGTACAGGCTCGACTCGTTGCGGTCGTGGTGGTGCCAGCCCGAGACCGCGCCGGGGGCGGTGACGACCCGGCCGGTCCATAGTCCGTCGAGCTCGAACGCCCGACGACGGTCCATGCCCGGTGTCGGGTCGGCGGGGACCAGGTCGTGGGCGCGGTAGACCCGCACCGGTCGGGGGAGCTCGATGCCCATGGCCTCAGAGTGCCACGAACGCCCGGTGCTCGCGCGCCGAGCCGAAGAGCTGGCCGAGCGCGTGCGCGCGCTTGAGGACCAGGTGCGCGTCGTGCTCCCAGGTGATCGCGATCCCGCCGTGGAGCTGCACGGTCTCGCCGGCGAGGTGGGCCACCGCATCGGAGCAGTAGGCCTTGGCCACGTGGGTGAGCTCGTCGGCGTCGGCTGACCGCGTCGCTACGGCGTACGAGGCCGCCCACGACGCCGAACGGGACATCTCGGCGAGCACCAGCATGTCGGCCATCCGGTGCTTGAGCGCTTGGAACGACCCGATCTGGCGGCCGAACTGCACGCGCTCCTTGCTGTACGCGACCGTCATCTCGAGCGCTCGGGCGGACAGCCCAGCGGCGAGCGCGGCAGCACCGACGGCGCCCACCTGCTCGGCGCGAGCGCGAGCAGCAGGTCCGTCGCCGATGCGGGTCGCTCGGGACAGGTCGGTGCTCACGGTCGCGAGCCGGATGGTCTGGTCCATGGTCGGCGTCCAGGTGCGGGCGGACGCCTCCGGATCGACCTCGTAGAGGCCGTCGTCGGTGGCGACGACCAGCACCGTGGCGAGGTCGCCGTCGAGCACGTCGACAGCCTCCGCACCGACGGCGAAAGCGGCGACCTCACCCATCGCGATCCGAGGCAGCAGCCGGGCCTTCGCGTCCTCGTCGGCCGCGGCGAGCAGCGCCTCCGACGTGATGAGCGAGCTCAGCAACGGCGAGGGTGCCAGTGACCGCCCGACCTCCTCGAGCACGACCAGCGACTCGAAGAGCGAGAACCCGGCCCCGTCGTACTCCTCCGGGATGCCGAGGGCGGACACCCCGATCTGCTCGCACAGGGTGGTCCACAGCGCCTCGTCGTACGTCTCGACGCGGGCGTCGGCGCGCTTGACCAGCAGTGACCGGACGGTGGCGGCGAGCTCCTGCTGCTCCTCGGTGAGCGCGAACTCCATCAGCCGACCAGCACTTCCAGCAGGCGCGCTCGGTGGAAGGCGGGAGTGCCCCAGGCGCCGACCAGGGCGCGGATCTTGGTGATCCACAGGCTCAGGTCGAACTCCTGCGTGTAGCCGATCGCGCCGTGGACCTGGAGACCGGTGCGAGAGGCGAGGTACGCCGCGTCCGCACAGGCGATCTTGGCGGCGGACACATCGATCTCGCCGAGGGCGGCGCCGAAGACCACCGGCCGGGCGAAGTCGAGAGCGATGCGTACGTCGGCCAGCGCGTGCTTGATGGCCTGGTAGGACCCGATCTCGCGGCCGAACTGCTTGCGCTGCTTCACGTAGACCACCGAGTCGGCCAGCACCCGCTCGCCGGCGCCGAGCAGCTGCGCGGCTGTCGCGAGCACAGCGAGATCGAAGGCGGCCCTCTCGGTGGTTGAGGAAGGCCCGCCAGCGCCGGTCTCGAGACCCCCGACTCGGTAGAGCCGTCGGGTGCGGTCGACGGAGACCACGAGGTCGCCGACCTCGGTGGTCAGCGTGCTGCCGACGTACACCTCGTCGGCGACGTCGGCATCCAGTGCGTACGGCACGTGCGGGGGCAGGGCGACGGTGGCGACGCCCTCGATCTCCTGGCCGAGCGCGATCGGGAGGTACGCCCCGGACTCGACCCACGGGCCGGGTACGGCGTGGCGCCCCAGCGCCTCGAAGGCGATGGCCAGCTCGACCGGAGTGGCGTCGGTCGCGAGCGACAGGACGCCCTGATCGGCGAGCCTGCTCCAGAGCTCGAGGCCCGGTGCGCTGTCTCCGTCGGCCCAGGCGCGGGCGACAGCCGGGGTGTCGGAGGAGGCCAGCAGCGAGTCGAGCGACGCGGCGAAGTCGCGCTGGTCCTCGTCGAGGACGAACTTCATCGGCGCGGCTCCTTCGGCAGGCCGAGGATCCGCTCGGCGACGATGTTGCGCTGGATCTCGTTGGTGCCGGCATAGATCGGTCCCGACAGCGAGAACGTGTAGCCGTCGAGCCAGCGGGACTCGACCTCGCCCGCGGCGCCGCGAAGGTCGAGCGCCGTCTCGTGCAGCGCGATGTCGAGCTCGGACCAGAAGACCTTGTTGACCGAGCCGGCCGCTCCCATCTCTCCTCCGTCGGCGAGTCGCGTGACCGTCCCCCAGGTGTAGAGCCGGTAGGCCTGGGCCTTGATCCAGGCGTCGACGACGCCGTCGGAGTGCGCGGGGTCGGGCGCGGACCTGTAGAGGTCGACGAGCCGGTCGGCGGCGGCGCAGAAGCGGCCGGGGGAGCGCAGTGAGAGGCCGCGCTCGTTGCCCGCTGTGCTCATCGCCACGCGCCAGCCGTCACCCGGAGCGCCGAGCACGTCGGCGTCGGGGACGAACACGTCCTCGAAGAAGACCTCGGCGAAGCCCGCCTCGCCGTCGAGCTGGGCGATCGGGCGCACCGTGATGCCGTCGCGGTCGAGCGGGAAGAGGAAGTAGGTCAGGCCGTGGTGGCGAGCAGCCTCGGAGTCGGAGCGGAAGAGCCCGAAGCCCCAGTGGGCGAAGGCCGCTCGCGACGACCAGGTCTTCTGGCCGTTGAGCACCCAGCCACCGCGCTCGTCGTCACGCCGAGCGGTCGACCGCAGCGAGGCGAGGTCGGAGCCGGCCTCGGGCTCGGACCAGCACTGCGCCCAGATCTGCTCGCCGGTCGCCATCGTCGGTAGGAAGCGGTCCCGCTGTTCTGGTGTGCCGTGGTCGAAGATGATCGGGGCCAGCAGGAAGATCCCGTTCTGGGAGACCCGGCCGGGAGACCCGGCTCGGTAGTACTCCTCCTCGAAGATCACCCACTCGACCAGGGACGCCTCGCGACCGCTGTAGGCCGTCGGCCAGGACACGACCGCCCACCGTGCGTCGGAGAGTCGCTTCTCCCACTCCTGGTGGGCGACGAAGCCATCGGCCGTGTCCATCGACGGCAGCGGCTCGGCCGGCACGTTGGCCTCGAGCCAGGCGCGGGCCTCGGCCTGGAAGGCGAGCTCGGACTCGGACAGGTCCAGATCCATCTACTTCCTCAGCTCCGTCTTCAGCACCTTGCCGGACAGGTTCCGGGGGAGCGCGTCGACCAGCTCGACGTGGCGTGGCACCTTGAAGTTGGCCAGGCGCTCCTTGGCGTACGCGATCACGCTCTCGGGTGCCACGCTCTGCCCGCCATGGGCCACGACGTACGCCTTGCCGACCTCGCCCATCCGCTCGTCGGGGATGCCGACGACGGCCACGTCCGCGATCCCGGCCATCCGGGCCAGCGTCTGCTCGATCTCGGCGGGATAGACGTTGAACCCGCCGGAGATGTACATGTCCTTGAGCCGGTCGGTGATGGACAGGTTGCCGGCGCCGTCGAGCACGCCGACGTCGCCGGTGTGCAGCCATCCGTCCGCGTCGATCGCCTCGGCGGTGGCGGCCTCGTCGTCGAGGTAGCCCAACATGACGTAGTCACCACGGACCAGGAGCTCGCCCTTGTCGCCGATGCGGGTCTCCATGCCTGGGATCGCGCGTCCGCACGTGGTCGCGACGGTCTCGGCGGAGTCGCCTTCGCGACACATCGTGACGACGACCGCCTCGGTCATCCCGAAGGCGGTCACGACCTGCTCGAACGCCAGGTCGGTGCGCATCCGCTCGATCAGCACCACGGGTACGACGGCCGCCCCCGTCACCGCCAGGCGCAGCGACGAGAGGTCCCGGTCGGCGCGACCCGGGGCGTTGAGCAGCGAGGTGAAGATCGTCGGCGCGCCCGGCAGCACGGTGATCCGCTCGGACTCGATCAGCTGCATGGTCGCGTCGAGGTCGAAGGTGGCGACCGGGTAGAGGGTCGCTCCGGTCAGCAGACCGGTGATGATGCCGACCTTGTAGCCGAAGGAGTGGAAGAACGGGTTGACCACGAGGTAGCGGTCCTGACCGGTGACCCCCCCGAGGTCGCCCCACGCCTGAGCCACCCCGACGGTCTGCCGGTGCGCCGACATCGCGCCCTTGCTGCGTCCCGTGGTGCCGGAGGTGAAGAGGATGTCGGCGACGTCGTCGGCCGCGACGGACTCCGCGATCGCGTCGATCTGTGCGGTCGTCACCGCGCCGGTGTCGATGTCCGGCAGGTCCTTCAGCTCGAGGACGGCCAGCACGGAGCCGAGGTCGCTCGCCGCGCGCAGGTCGGCCACCTGGGTGCGTCCCAGGAACCCGTCGTCGACCACGACGACCCGCGCGCCGGTGCGGTCGACCACCTCGGCGACCTCGTGGCCGGTGTAGCGGGAGTTGACGGGCACCAGCACGCCGCCGGCGTACGACGTCGCGAGCGCGGCCACGACCCAGCCGATGCTGTTGGGGGCCCACACGCAGACGCGGTCGCCGGGCTCCAGGCCGAGCGCGACATACCCTCGGGCGACGCGTCGGACCCGGCGCAACAGCTCCAGGAACGAGACCACCTCGCCGTCCTGGACGTACGCCGGGTGCTCGCCGAAGCGGTCCGCCGCGTCACCGAGTGCGGCCGGGATCGTGCGTGCCACCATGCCTCCGAACGGTCCGTGGAGCCCAACCAAGCAATTGCTTGGTAATGTAGCACTCGTGGACCTGACCTACTCCGAGGAGGACCAGGCGTTCCGTGCCGAGGTGCGGACCTGGCTCGAGGAGCACCTGAGCGGCGAGTGGGCCGCGCTGCGCGGCCTCGGTGGCGCCGGCCGCGACCACGAGGCGCACGACGAGCGGCTCGCCTGGAACAGGCTGCTTGCCGAGCACGGCTGGACCTGCGTCGGCTGGCCGCAGGAGTACGGCGGCCGCGGGTTGAGCCTGACCCAGCAGGTGATCTTCCACGAGGAGTACGCCAAGGCCGACGCGCCGGTGCGGGTCAACCACCTGGGCGAGGAGCTGCTCGGGCCGACCCTGATGGCGTTCGGCACCCAGGAGCAGAAGGACCGGTTCCTGCCGAAGATCGTGGCCGTCGAGGAGCTGTGGGCGCAGGGCTACTCCGAGCCCGATGCCGGCTCCGACCTGGCCAACGTGCAGACCAAGGCACGTCGCGACGGGGACGACTGGGTGATCGACGGCCAGAAGGTCTGGACCTCCAACGCCCACTTCAGCCAGTGGGCGTTCGTGCTGTGTCGGACAGATCTGGGCCGCGCCGAGGCCGGCTCGAAGCGGCACCACGGACTGTCCTTCCTGCTGGTGCCGCTCGACCAGGACGGCGTCGACGTACGCCCGATCGAGCAGCTGACCGGTGGCTCCGAGTTCAACGAGGTCTTCTTCACCGGCGCCCGCACCGACGCCGACCTGGTGGTCGGCGAGCCGGGCGAGGGCTGGAAGGTCGCGATGGCGCTGCTCGGCTTCGAGCGCGGCGTCTCGGTGCTCGCGCAGGTCGTCGGCTTCGCGCGCGAGCTCGACGGCGTCGTCGAGCTGGCCCGGTCCAACGGCGCCGTCGACGACCCGGTCCTGCGGGACCGACTCGCCGGCCTCAAGGTCGAGCTCGAGGTGATGCGGCGCCAGGCGCTGCGCGGGCTCTCGGCCGATGACGCTGCTGGCGCCTCGATCTTCAAGCTCGTCTGGGCCAACTGGCACAAGCGCCTCGGCGAGGTCGCCCTGGACATCCTCGGCCCGGCCGGGCTGACCACCGAGTCGGGCCAGGGCTACGACCTCGGCCGCTGGCAACGACTCTTCCTCTTCTCCCGCGCCGACACGATCTACGGCGGCAGCGACGAGGTGCAGCGCAACATCCTGGCCGAGCGCGTGCTCGGTCTCCCGAGAGAGGCACGCGGATGACCGCCACGAGACCCGAGCAGCCCACCCCCGACTACGTCCCGGGCCACGATCTGCTGGCCGGCAAGGTCGTCGTCGTGACGGCAGCGGCGGGCGCCGGCATCGGCGCGGCCGTCGTACGACGGGTCCTGGAGGAGGGTGCGAAGGCGGTGGTCTTCAGCGACACCCACGCGCGTCGGCTCGCGGAGGCCGAGGAGGCGCTGGCGGGGGAGTTCGGTGCCGACCGGGTGCGCCAGCTGGTCTGCGACGTCACCGACGAGTCCCAGGTGGCCGCGTTGCTCGACGCCGCGGAGGAGTTCGGCGGCGTCGACATCATGATCAACAACGCCGGCCTCGGCGGCACCGCCAGCATCCTGGAGATGACGGACGAGCAGTGGCTCAAGGTCCTCGACATCACCTTGACCGGCACCTTCCGCTGCGTCCGAGCGGCCGGTCAACGGATGGTCGCCTCGGGCAAGAAGGGCGTCATCGTCAACAACGCCTCGGTGATCGGCTGGAGGGCGCAGGAGGGCCAGGCGCACTACGCCGCGGCCAAGGCCGGGGTGATGGCCCTGACCCGCTGCGCCGCGCTCGACCTGGCGCCCGACGGCATCCGCGTGAACGCGGTCTCCCCGAGCCTGGCGATGCACCCCTTCCTCGCCAAGGTCACCTCCGACGAGCTGCTCCACGAGCTCAAGCAGCGCGAAGCGTTCGGCCGGGCGGCCGAGCCGTGGGAGGTCGCCAACGTGATGGTCTTCCTGGCGAGCGACTACGCGTCGTACCTGACCGGTGAGGTCGTCTCCGTCAGCAGTCAGCATGCCTGATCCGACGACCGCGACGCGGCGCGAGGAGCTCCTGGCCATCGCGGCCGGGCTCTTCGCCGAGAAGGGCTTCAAGAACACGACCGTTCGCGACATCGCCGACGCCGCCGGCATCCTCTCGGGCAGCCTCTACCACCACTTCGACTCCAAGGAGTCGATGGTCGACGAGATCCTGCAGACCTTCCAGACCGAGCTGTTCGGCCAGTACGACGACATCATCGCGAGCGACCTCGACCCGCTGACCAAGCTGGAGCACGCCGTCCTGGTGTCCTTCGAGGCGATCGACAAGCACCGCGACGAGGTGGCGATCTTCCAGAACGAGGCGGCGTACCTCCTCACGTTCGACCGGTTCGCCTACCTCGGCGAGCGCAACAAGCAGTCGCGCGAGGTCTGGCTGACGCTGCTGCAGAACGGCATCGACGCCGGTGTGCTGCGCGACGACCTCGACCTCGAGCTCACCTACCGCTTCATCCGCGACACCGTCTGGGTCGCGGTCTCCTGGTACCGCCCCGGGGGTCGCCGCACCTACACCGAGATCGCTCGCCAGTACCTCTCCATCCTTCTCGAAGGGATCCACCATGCCTGAGGCCTACATCGTCGACGCCGTCCGCACCCCGGTGGGCAAGCGCGGGGGAGCGTTGGCGGGCGTGCACTCCGCCGATCTCGCCGCGCACACGTTGAGCGCGCTGGTCCGCCGTACCGGCGTCGACCCGGGCGCCGTCGACGACGTCATCCTGGGCTGCTGCGACACGATCGGCTCGCAGGCCGGCGACGTGGCGCGTACGGCGTGGCTGGTGGCCGGGCTGCCCGACCACGTGCCCGGCGTGACGATCGACCGTCAGTGCGGCTCGTCGCAGCAGGCGGTGCACTTCGCCGCGCAGGGCGTCATGTCCGGCACCCAGGACCTCGTGGTCGCCGGCGGCGTGCAGAACATGAGCGCCATCCCGATCTCGGCCGCGATGCTGGTCGGTCAGCAGTACGGCTTCTCGACGCCGTTCGCGGAGTCTCCGGGCTGGCAGGCGAGGTACGGCGACCAGGAGATCAGCCAGTTCAACTCGGCCGAGATGATCGCGGAGAAGTGGGAGGTGTCGCGCGAGGACATGGAGGCCTTCGCGCTGGCGTCGCACGAGCGCGCGCGCACGGCGATCGCCGAAGGGCGCTTCAAGGACGAGATCGAGCCGCTCACGCTGCCCGACGGCACCGTCTTCGACACCGACCAGTGCCCGCGCGAGACCTCCCTGGCGAAGATGGCCGGCCTGCAGCCGCTGGCTCCCGACGGCCGGATCACCGCGGCCGTCTCGTCTCAGATCTGCGACGCCTCGGCCGCCATGCTCATCGCCTCCGAGCGGGCCGTCGCCGATCACGGCCTCACCCCGCGCGCCCGCATCCATCACCTGTCGGTGCGCGGCGACGACCCGGTCTGGATGCTCACCGGCCCGATCGGCGCCACCAAGCACGCGCTCGCGAAGACCGGCCTGTCGATCGATGACATCGACCTCTTCGAGTGCAACGAGGCGTTCGCCTCCGTCGTCCTGGCCTGGATGAAGGAGACCGGTGCACCGCACGAGCGGGTGAACGCCAACGGTGGCGGCATCGCGCTCGGCCACCCGATCGGCGCCACCGGCGTACGCCTGATGACGACGATGCTGGCCGAGCTCGAGCGCACCGGCGGTCGCTACGGCCTGCAGACCATGTGCGAGGGCGGCGGTCAGGCCAACGTGACGATCATCGAGAGGCTGTAGATCGTCGAGTGACGCGAAGTGGCCCTGCTGGGCGCACCTCAGGGGCCGATCCGCGTCGCTCGACGCGAAGTGGCTAGTTGAGGATCCGCATCGTCGACGGCACGCCGCCACCCTGGTGCACGTCCTCGACGAGCTCCTGGAGCGCGGTGAGAGCGACGTTCTGCGACATCGGTCCGTAGGAGACACGGCCGACTCCGAGCTCCTGGAGACGGGCCAGGGACGGTACGCCGGGGATGCCGATCATGGTCAGACGCTGCGGCCCGTAGGCCTCGACCAGCGTGGCGACCTGGGCCTCGTCGAGCTTGGCGGGGACGAAGACGACGGGGGCGCCGGCATCGAGGAACGCCTTCCCGCGCTCGACCGCGTCGGCCAGCACCTCGGCCTGGTCGCGGTCGCGACCCTTCACGAACGCGTCGGTGCGGGCGTTGAGGACGAACTCGACGCCCTCCTGCTCCGCGACCTTCATGATCCGCTCGACGTTGGCGGCCGCCTCCGCGAGCGGACGCATCTGGTCCTCGATGTTGGCGCCGACGATCCCGAGGCCGATGGCGCGCCGTACGGTCTCCGCCGGGTCGCCGTACCCGCCCTCGAGGTCGGCGGTCACGGGCAGCTCGGTGGAGGCGGCGATCCGCCCGGCCGCCTCCAGCATCAGGTCGACGGGGATGTGCTCGCCGTCCTCGTAGCCGTACGCCGCGGCGATCGAGTGGCTGGCCGTGGCGAGCGCGGCCGTGCCCTCGACGTCGGCGACCACCTTGGCGGTGATCACGTCCCAGACGTTCACGACGGTGAGCAGCTCGGGCGCCAGGTGCAGGCGCAGGAGCGTGGATGCCTTGTCCCGGGTCTTGTCGTCAGTCATGTCGCCACCCTAGGTCGGTGACGGTGAGGCGGCTCGGGCGCTCAGCGGAAGGTGAGCCAGAGACCGATCACGCCGGGCACCAGCCCCAGCAGCAGCCACACCGACAGCAGGCTCTTCTGGTGGATGGCGCGGAACGCCATCACCGCCAGGACGCCGAACGCCGCCGCGACCACGTTGAGGCCGATCCGGGCATCGGTGCGGCTGTCGTCGACGTACATCGCCGCGATCACGAGACCGACGGAGAGGTGCGCGATGGTGGTCGCCGCCAGCACGGACAGCACCCACTTCTGCACGGGCTCGAGGGCCAGCGTCCCCGAACCTGTGTTGCTGACCACCTCGCGGCGCGGGTTGTCCGGGTCCATCAGGTGGCGAGGACGCTTCTTCGCCGGCTTCTCAGGCGCAGGGGTCTCACTCACCTGTCCATTGTGGGGTGCGTCCGTCGTGCGCAGAAACTCGGGTGCGCCGGACCCAGCGTCCCGCCATGCTCGGTGGGTGGAGCTGACGGAGGTCGCGTGGTCGGACGAAGGCGCCGTGCGCCGCCTCGTCGAGGTCACCAACGCCGCGCGTCGCGTCGACTCGCCCTGGTTGCACCCGCTGACCGAGGGGGAGTGCGCCGGAGACCTGCGGCACGGCTGGGACGGCGAGCCCGGGACGACGTACCTGGCCACGGTGGACGGCGCTGACGTCGGCGCGGGTCGCTACATGACCTCGGCGTACGACAACCTCCACCTGGCGTGGTTCGAGATCGAGGTCGTGCCGGAGCGCCGGCGGCTCGGCCACGGGAGCGCCGTCCTGGCCTCCCTCGTCGCGCGTGCCCGGTCGGAGGGGCGTACGTCGGTCGGCGCGGCCGGATGGGACGCGGCCGGGCCGCGAGCGTTCGCGGCGCGGCACGGCTTCGAGGCCAGGTCGGTGGAGGTGCACCGGCGGCAGTACGTCGTCGACCTCGACTGGGACGCGCTCGACCTCCTCCACGAGGAGTCGCTGGGGCATGCGGCCGGCTACGTGCTCGAGCGGTGGGAGCCCGTGACGCCCGAGGACGTCCTGCCGGCTCTGGCCGAGCTGACGGCGGCGATCAACGACGCGCCCACCGACGACCTCGACATGGAGGACGAGGCGTTCCCACCCGAGCGGATCGCCGCCTACGAGCACGCCTGGGACGCGCGTGGGCACCGGCTCTACCGCGTGGTCGCGCGGCACCGGGAGACCGGGCAGCTGGCCGGCCAGAGCGTCGTGGCGGTCGACGGGGAGCGGCCCAGGCTCGCCGAGCAGCACGACACCTCGGTCGTGGCCGCCCACCGCGGACACCGGCTCGGACTGCTGCTCAAGCTCGAGATGCTGCGCTGGCTCGCTGAGGACGAGCCGCAGCTGCGCGAGATCGACACCTGGAACGCTGAGTCCAACGACCACATGATCGGCGTCAACGAGACGCTGGGATACCGCATCATGGGTCGCGTGCTCGACTTCCAGCGCTCGATCTGACTCAGACGAGGTACGACGCCGCGCGGCGCAGCTCCTCGGCGGCGCTGGTGACGATCCGCTCGATCAGCTCCTCGCAGGTCGGCAGGTCATCGATCACGCCGACCACCTGACCGCTGGCGAGCACGCCGGCGTCGGTGTCGCCGTCGACGAGGCCGGCCTTGAGCATCATCGGGGTGTTGGCGGCCAGCGCCATCTGGGCGAGGGTGCGCCCCTGCGCCTTCTTCATCTCGCGGCCGTCCTTGGCCAGGCCCAGCCACGACATGCCGCTCGTCCGCTTGAACTCCAGCGTGCGCCGCAGCGTCGGGCCCATCCGCTTCACGGCGCTGGTCTCCTCGAGCTCCTCGACGAGCTCGGTGCGCAGCATCCGGTGCGGCATCCCGTCGACCTTGGCGGTGACGATGGTGTCGGTCAGCCCGCGCTCGAGGTAGAGCTGCTTGACCGCGTCGGGGACTGCGGAGTCCTTGGTCAGCAGGAAGCGCGTGCCCATGCCGACCCCGGCGGCGCCGTACGACAGGGCGGCCGCGAGGCCGCGTCCGTCGAAGAAGCCGCCAGCGGCGACGACGGGGATGTCGACGGCGTCCAGGACGGTGGGGAGCAGGAGCGTGGTCGGCACGGGACCGGTGTGGCCACCCCCCTCGCCGCCCTGCACCATCACGGCGTCGGCGCCCCAGGCCGCGACCTTCACCGCGTGCTTGGCCGCACCGATCGACGGCATCACGACGATGTCGTGCTCCTTGAGCGTGGCGATCAGCTCCGGCTTCGGTGCCAGGGCGAACGACGCGACCTTCACGCCGTACTCGATCAGGAGCTGGCAGCGCGCCGGCGCATCGGCGGCGTCGGCGCGCAGGTTGACGCCGAAGGGCTGGTCGGTGCGGCCCTTGACCTCGATGATCGCCTGCTCGAGCTCGGCGAAGGTCATCGTCGCGCTCGCCAGGATCCCCAGGCCGCCGGCGTTGGCGGTGCCGCTGACCAGGCGTGGGCCGGAGACCCAGCCCATGCCGGTCTGCACGACCGGGTGCCGGACGCCGACCAGGTCGGTGAACGGCGTCCGGATCAGCTGCTCACTCACGGTGCGGTCTCCTGAGGGACTTCCTTGAAGCGCAGGCCCTTCGGGTCCAGCACCTCCCGGATCAGGGTCAGCTCCTCCAGCGTGGGCTCACGCGTCACCGGCACGTCGGCGGGGAGGTCCAGCTCGAACCCGGTCGCTTCGCGGATCTGGTCGACGGTCACGCCGGGGTGGACGCTGAGCAGCCGGACCCTGTCGTCGGCGCCCTTGACGTCGAACACCCCGAGGTTGCTGACGATCCGGTGGATGTCGTTGTAGCGGGCCGCCGCCGGACCTGCCTCCTTGGCCAGCTTGGGTCCGACACCGGAGACGATGTCGACCCGCTCGACGAAGACGCGACCGGAGTGCTTGGGCACCCAGTAGGACGTGCGGTTGTTGACCGTGTTGCCGGGCGCGCCACGTGAGCCGAGCAGCTGGCGCCTGGGCTGCGCCCAGTCGCCGATGGCGGAGATGTTCTGGTTGCCGTGCTTGTCGACCTGCGTCGCGCCCATCATCACGTGCCGCTTGCCGTAGGCGACCACGTCGAAGACCTTGCGGAAGGGGATCCAGCCCTCGACGACGTCGCCCTTGGCGAAGAGCGGGGGTACGCCGGCCAGGAAGAGCGACTCACCGTCGGAGATCACCAGGTCGGGGTTGCTGGTCAGCTTGGCGAGGCGGACGCCGAGCATCGGCAGCAGTCCCATCGGGCTGGCGAAGATCTCGCCGTCGTCCTTGAACGAGTCCGCGATGGCTGCGGCGCAGACGTCTGCGCGCGTCACGTCGGTCACTTGGCCTCCTCCTCGAACACTGCGACGGCCGCTTGGTACGACGCCTCGTCCCCCTCGAGGAAGCGGGCGCTGAACGCGGCCCAGTCCTCGTCGGAGCCGGACGCGGCGGCGGCGTACGTGCGCTGGAACCTCTCGTCGCGCTCGTAGTCGGGGGTGCAGGTCGTGAAGTGGGCACCGTTCAGCGTCTCGACGACGCCGCTGACCATCATCCGGCTGAGCAGCAGCCGCTGGACGGGCGTGTCGACCGTGAGGCCGGCGGTGTCGACGACCTGCTCGACCGACACGTACGCGCGATCTGCCGCCATGCAGAAGAGGTCGTCGAAGAACGGGTCCGGGCCGAGGTAGGTCGCGTTGCCATGCGCGTCGGCGCGGTTGAGATGGACCAGGGCGACGTCGAGGTGCAGCGCGGGTACGGCGACCAGCTCCTCCGCATCGTCGTACGGGCTGGTCACGGTCTTGATCTGTGGCTGGTTGACGAGCACGTCGGAGCCGAGGCCGGCCCGCATCGGGAGGAACGGCAGCCGCTGCGCCGCAGCCCTCAGCCCGGTCTGGAACATGCCTTCGTCGAGCTCGACCAGCTCGGGGATGGTGCCCTCCTGGCGAGCCTTCTGGAAGTTCGGCTCGAGAGGGACCGAGTCCAGGCTGACGAACGCGTAGACCAGCTTGCGGATCTTGCCGGCCCGCGCGAGCAGACCGACGTCGGCGCCGCCCCAGCTGACGATGGTCAGGTCCTTCAGGTCGCTGCGCAGGATGGCACGCACCAGGGCCATCGGCTTGCGCCGCGGTCCCCACCCGCCGATCCCGATGGTCATCCCGTCCTTCAGCTCGCCGACGACGTCGTCGATGCTCATCCGCTTGTCGCGGGGTCCGGTGCTCATTTGCTCTTCGCCTTCTCTGTCCCTGCGAACGTGTCGCGCAGCTCGTCGCTGACCCCGGCCAGGTTGAGCTCCATGGTGAAGCCCTGCTCGAACCGGTAGCTCTTGTTGACGTCGATCGGGTCGATCCCGTTGAGCGCCTCCTTGGCGGCTCGGATGACCCGGGTGTCCTTCGCGGCGATCTCCCCGGCGACCTTCAACGCGGCCTCGTCGAGCTGGTCGCGGGGGACCACCTCGAGCACGCTGCCGAACTGCACCAGGTCGGCCGCCTTGATCGTGCGGGCGGTGAAGTAGAGGGTGCGCATCATGTGTTGTGGCACCAGTCGTGCCATGTGAGTAGCGGCGCCGAGAGCGCCCTGGTTGACCTCGGGTACGCCGAAGTAGGCGTCGTCGCTGGCAACGATGCAGTCGGCGTTGCCGACCAGACCCACCCCGCCGCCGAGGCAGAAGCCGTTGACGGCGGCGACCACGGGGACGGCGCACTCGTAGACGGCCTTGAACGCCGCGAAGCATCCCTTGTTGGCGCCGATCAGGGCGCTGAACCCGGTGGTGTTCTGCATCTCCTTGATGTCGACGCCGGCGTTGAACCCGCGACCCTCGGCCCGCAGCACGACGACATGGGTGTCCATGTCCTTGCTGGCCTCGTCGAGAGCGGCGGCGACGTCGTACCAGCCCTGGACAGTCAGTGCGTTGACCGGCGGGGCGGCCATCGTGACCACCCGGATGCCGTCGTCGCGGAGCTCGGAGGAGATGCCCATCGGGTGCCTTCCTTGTCTCAACCTAATGCTTGCTTGGTAGGCTAGCAGCATGGTGCTGTCGATCGATCTGTCCGGACGGGTCGCGCTCGTCACGGGCGGCACCCGGGGCATCGGGCTCGGAATCACCCAGGCGCTGCTGGCGGCCGGCGCGAGCGTCGTGACCTGCTCCCGGTCCGAGGTCGAGCCGGTGCCGGGTACGACGCACCGGGTCTGCGACGTCCGCGACCCGGATGCCGTCCAGGCCCTCGTCGGCTCGCTGGGCCGTCTCGATGTCCTGGTCAACAACGCCGGGGGAGCGCCCGCGGCCGACGCGGCGACCGCGTCCCCGCGCTTCCACGAGAAGATCGTCGGTCTCAACCTGCTGGCGCCACTGCTCTGCGCACAGGCCGCGAACGCGGTCATGCAGCGGCAGGACTCCGGCGGCACCATCGTCAACATCTCCTCGATCTCGGCCTCTCGGCCCGCGCCCACCGTCGCGGCGTACGGCGCGGCGAAGGCCGGGCTCGACTCGCTGACCGCGTCGCTCGCGATGGAGTGGGCACCCAAGGTGCGGGTCAACGCGATCGACGTCGGCCTGTGCCGCACCGAGCAGACCGATGACCACTACGGCGACGACGCCTCGGTCGCGGCGATCGAGCGGACCATCCCGGTCGGTCGGATGGCGCGACCCGAGGAGGTCGGGAACGTCGCGGCGTTCCTGGCGAGCGACCTGGCGTCGTACGTCTCCGGCGCGAGCATCGCCTGTCACGGCGGGGGAGAGATCCCCGCCTTCCTGTTGGTCCAGAAGGGACTCTGATGACTCTGCCTACAACTGGGCTCCTCGAAGGTCGCGTCGCGATCGTCACCGGTGCGGGGCGCGGCATCGGCCGGGCGCACGCGCTCGAGCTCGCCCGCCACGGCGCCGCCGTCGTGGTGAACGACTTCGGGGTCTCGCTGTCCGGCGAAGGGACCGGTGAGTCCCCGGCCGAGTCCGTCGTCGCCGAGATCGAGGCCGCGGGTGGGCGTGCGGTCGTCAACGGGGCCGACGTCGCCGACTTCGAGCAGGCGGCCGGGATGGTCGAGCAGGCGATCACGACGTACGGCGGGCTGGACATCCTGGTCAACAACGCTGGTTTCGTGCGGGACCGGATGCTGGTCAACACCGCCGAGGACGAATGGGACGCCGTCATCCGGGTGCACCTCAAGGGCCACTTCGCGCCGCTGCGGCATGCCGGCGCCTATTGGCGCGCCGAGGCCAAGGAGGGTCGCCAGCGCGCGGCCCGGGTCATCAACACCTCGTCGGGGGCCGGGCTCCAGGGCTCGGTCGGCCAGACGACGTACTCCGCTGCGAAGGGCGGCATCGCCGCGATGACGCTGGTCGCCGCCCAGGAGATGGGCCGGTACGGCGTCACGGTGAACGCGATCGCCCCGGTCGCGCGCACCCGGATGACCGAGGGGGCCTTCGACACCTCCGCGATGGCGCTTCCGGAGGACAACTCCCCACTGGTCGCCTGGCTGGCCTCCGCCGACGCCGCCGACGTCACCGGACGGGTGATCGAGGTCGACGGCGGGCAGCTCACCGTCGAGCTCGGCTGGCGCCACGGTCCTGCGCTCGACCTCGGTCGCAGGTGGGAGGCGACCGAGGTCGGCCCGGCCCTGCGGGCGCTGCTCGCCGCCGGTCCCGACCCGGAGCCGGTCTACGGGGCGTGAGCCGGGAGTTTCATCGGCGACCGATGAGACTCCTCGGCGGCCGCTCAGAGCCGCTCGATGACCGTCCCGGTCGCCATGGCACCGCCGGCGCACATCGAGATCAGCGCCGTCGACTGGTCCCGGCGCTCGAGCTCGTGCAGGGCAGTGGTGATCAGACGGATGCCGGTGGAGCCCACCGGGTGACCGAGGGCGATCGCACCGCCGTTCACGTTCACCCGGTCCAGGTCGACGTGGTGCTGCCCGGCCCAGGAGAGGACGACCGAGGCGAAGGCCTCGTTGACCTCGAAGAGGTCGAAGTCGGAGATCGACATCCCGGTCCGGTCGAGGATCCGCTGGGTCGCGTCGATGGGTCCGTCGAGGTGGTAGTACGGATCGGAGCCGACCAGGCAGTGCGAGACGATCCGTGCCCGGGGCTTCAGGCCGAGGGCGGCCGCGCGGTCGGAGTCCATGATGAGTACGGCGGACGCCCCGTCGCTGATCTGCGAAGAGGTGCCGGCGGTGTGCAGGCCGTCGGGCAGCACGGTCCGCAGGCCGGCGAGTCCGTCGAGCGTCGTGTCGCGCAGGCCCTGGTCGGTGTCGACGACGCGGGTGTCGCCGGTGTCGTTGCCCTCGGCGTCGAGCACCGGAGCGGTCACGGCCGCGATCTCGCGCTTGAAGCGGCCCTCGTCGACGGCCACGCGGGCCTTCTGCTGCGAGGCGAGACCGAAGGCGTCGAGGTCGGCGCGGCTGATGCCACGGTTGCGCGCGATCCGGTCGGCCGCCTCGAACTGGTTGGGCATGTCGATCGTCCAGTCGTCCGGACGCGGGTCGCCGGTGCCGGGCGGCACGTTCGCGCCCAGCGGGATCCGGGACATCGCCTCGACACCTGCGGCGATCCCGATCTCGATGGTCCCCGCCGTGATCATGTCGTTGACCAGGTGCGCCGCCGCCTGCCCGGAGCCGCACTGGGCGTCGACCATCGTGCCCGCGGTGTGCTGGGCGAGCCCTGCGTGCAGCCAGGCGCGTCGGACCATGCCGTTGGACTGCTCGCCGGCCTGGGTCACGCAGCCGGCGACCACCTGGTCGACGAGGTCGGAGTCGATCCCGGACCGGGCCAGGACCTCTCGCATCGCGTGCCCGATCAGTACGGCGGGGTGCACGCCGGCCAACCAGCCCTTCCTCTTGCCGAGGGGGGTGCGGACGGCGTCGATGATCACAGGGGTGCCCATGGGACAAAACTAGAACACGTTCTTGTGCGCCACAACCTTCCGCGACCTACCTTCGGTATGTAACCTGTGCCACTAGAACGTGTTTCACATCGAACAGGAGCTCCCCGTGACCGCAACCGTCCTGCCCGTGGGTTTCGACTTCACCGACCCCGACGTGAACCAGAAGGCCATCCCGCACGACGAGTACCGAGCAGCGCGCCAGAACACGCCGATCGTCTGGGTCGAGCAGCCGTGGGAGCTGCGCAGCGGCTTCGCCGAGGACTCCGGCACCGGCTACTACGCCGTGACCCGCCATGAGGACGTCTCGGCGATCTCGAAGGACAGCAAGAACTGGTCCACGGCCGAGAACGGCGCGATCATCCGGTTCCCGGACGTCATGGAGCGCGGTCAGATCGAGCTGCAGCGGGTGATCCTGATCAACCAGGACCCGCCGGAGCACACCCAGACCCGCGGCATCATCTCTCGCGGCTTCACGCCGCGCTCGATCGCCGAGCTCGAGGAGACGATGGTTCAGCGAGCGGGCACGATCGTGAAGGACGCGGTCGCTCGTGGCACCGGCAACTTCGTCGAGGAGGTCGCCGCCGAGCTGCCCCTGCAGGCGATCGCCGACCTCATCGGCGTACCCCAGGAGGACCGGCACAAGCTGTTCGAGTGGTCCAACCTGATGCTCGCGGGCGAGGACCCCGACTTCGCCGGCAACAACGACGTCGCGGCCGCCGAGATCCTCGGCTACGCGATGATGCTCGCCGCCGACCGGCAGGCCAACCCGCGCGACGACCTGATCACCAAGCTGATCACGGCCCACAAGGGCGAGCGCGGCCTGTCCGACGACGAGTTCGGCTACTTCGTGATCCTGCTGGCGGTGGCCGGCAACGAGACCACCCGCAACGCCGTCACCCACGGCATGAACGCCTTCCTCGACAACCCGGACCAGTGGGAGATCTGGAAGCGCGACCGGCCGGCCACGATGGTCGACGAGGTCGTCCGGTGGGGTACGCCGGTCAGCGTCTTCCAGCGCACCGCCATCAACGACGTCGAGGTCAGCGGCCACCAGTTCAAGAAGGGCGAGCGGGCGGCGCTCTTCTACGCCAGCGCCAACTACGACGAGACCGTCTTCGACGACCCCTTCACGTTCAACATCCTGCGCGACCCCAACCCGCAGCTCGGCTTCGGCGGCCACGGGGCGCACTACTGCCTGGGCGCCAACCTGGCCCGCCAGGAGATCCGGGTGATCTTCGACGCCCTCGCCGAGTACGCACCCGACATCAGCAAGCTGCAGGAGCCGGTGCGGCTGCGGCACTCGTGGATCAACGGCATCAAGGACCTGCAGGTCAAGTACGCCTAGGACTCGCGACGTCGTACGACGTCAGGCAGCGGCCCGCTCGGTGAGAACCAGCGGGCCGTCTGCCGTGATGGCCACGGTGTGCTCCATGTGGGCGCCGCGCGACCGGTCCGCGCTGCGCAGGGTCCAGCCGTCGTCGTCGGTGTAGATCTCGTCGGTCGTGTGCAGGAACCACGGCTCGATCGCGATCACGAGGCCGGGACGCAGCTTGAGACCGCGACCGGCCCGACCGTCGTTGGGGATGTGCGGCTCGCCGTGCATCGTGCGGCCGACGCCGTGCCCGCCGAACTGGAGGTTGACGCCGAGGCCGGCATCGCGGGCCACGTCACCGATGGCGGCCGAGATGTCGCCGAGCCGGTTGCCGGGGCGGGCCTGGGCGATCCCGGCCGCCAGGGCGCGGCCGGTGACCTCGATCAGGTCCAGGTCCTCCTGGCGGGGAGTGCCGACGACGACGCTGAGGGCGGAGTCGGCGACCCAGCCCTCCACGTTGGCGGCGAAGTCGACGCTGACCAGGTCGCCGTCCTGGAGGGCGTAGTCGTAGGGGAGGCCGTGCAGCACCGCGTCGTTGACCGAGGTGCAGAGCACCTTGCCGAACGGCGAGGCGCCGAACGACGGGTGGTAGTCGATGTAGCAGGACTCGGCGCCACGCTCGCGGATCATCCGGTGCGCCAGCTCGTCGAGCTCCAGCAGGTTGACCCCGACGTCGGCCTTGGCGGCCAGTGCGGTCAGCACGTCGGCGACGAACCGGCCGGCCGGACGCATCTGCTCGATCTGTGCGGGGGTGCGGAGCTCGATCATGAATCCGACCCTAGTCGCGCTCAGTAGGGTGGGCGAAATGGACCGTGAGATCGACCTGGTGCTCGGCACCATGTACTTCGGCACCCGCACCGACGAGGCCACGTCGTACGCGCTGCTCGACCGCTTCGTCGAGGCCGGCGGCCGAGTGCTGGACACGGCCAACTGCTACTCCTTCTGGACGTCGGACACCGGCCACGGTGGGCAGAGCGAGGCGCTGCTCGGGCGCTGGCTGGCGGCCAACCCCGGGCTGCGCGACGAGCTGGTGATCGCGACCAAGGTCGGGGTCGAGCCGACCGACGGCGGCGGCACCGAGGGCCTGTCGGCCGCCGTGATCGAGCGGGAGTGCGCACGCAGCCTCGAGCGGCTCGGCATCGACACGATCGATCTCTACTGGGCGCACGGGGAGGACCGCGCCACGGACCTCGAGGAGACGGTCGCCTCGTTCGGCGCGTTGGCGGAGCGCGGCGTCGTACGCCGGCTCGGGGTCTCCAACCACCCGACCTGGAGGGTCGAGCGGGCCCGCGCGATCGCCACGAGGCTCGGGGTCGCGCCGTACACCGCGCTGCAGCTCACCACGTCGTTCATCCAGCCCCGACCGGGGGCGCCCGTGCCCGGCAAGGACCACCGGTTCGGGTTCGTCAGCGACGAGACGCTCGACTACCTCGACACCCACCCGGAGCTGGAGCTCTGGGTCTACAGCCCGCTGATCCAGGGCAGCTTCGACCGCGCCGACCGGCCGTTGCCCGACGCTTACGACCACGCCGGCACGACGGCGCGGCTCGCGGCGCTCGACGTGACGGCGCGTGAGCAGGGCGTGCCCGCCTCGCAGGTCGTGCTCGCCTGGATGCTGGCGAAGGGCTGGAAGCCGATCGTGGGCGTCAGCTCGGTCGAGCAGCTGGACTCCGCCCTGGCGTCCGCGCAGCTGTCCCTCAGCTGACAGCAGATCCGCTCCGAGCAGATCCGCTTCCGCGGACGGCCGACCCGGCGTTGGCTGGGGCCATGACCCAGCCCACCCTGACCGGACCCTTCGACGACCAGCTCACCGCTCGCCTGATGCACCAGCGGATCCTGGTGCTCGGGCAGGAGGTGGACGACGCGATCGCGAACCGGCTCTGCGCCGAGCTGCTGCTCCTCTCGGCCGAGGACCCGCACCGCGACATCAGCCTCTACATCAACTCGCCGGGCGGCAGCGTGAGTGCCGGCCTCGCGATCTACGACACGATGCGCCTGATCCCCAACGACGTCAGCACGCTGGCGATGGGGCTGGCGGCCAGCATGGGCCAGTTCCTGCTCTCGGCCGGTACGCCGGGCAAGCGCTACGCGCTCCCGCACTCGCGGATCCTCATGCACCAGGGATCGGCAGGCATCGGCGGCACCGCGATCGACATCGAGATCCAGGCCGAGAACCTCGAGCACGTGAAGGGCGTCCTGATCGGGCTGATCGCCGAGCACACCGGGCAGCCCCGCGACGTGGTCGAGCGCGACTCGCTGCGCGACCGGTGGTTCACCGCCCAGCAGGCACAGGAGTACGGGTTCGTCGACCGGGTGCTCAGCGACCTCAGCGCGATCAACCCGGCTCGTCCCTCGGCCGCCTTCGGAGTGACGGCATGAGCTCGTACACGATCCCGAGCGTCATCGAGAAGACGCACCGTGGCGAGCGGGCGGTCGACATCTACAGCCGCCTGCTGACCGACCGGATCATCTACCTCGGCACCGAGATCGACGACGGGGTCGCCAACGTCGTGATCGCCCAGCTGCTCCACCTCGAGTCCGAGAGCCCGGACGCGCCCATCAACCTCTACCTGAACTCGCCCGGCGGCTCGGTCACCTCGATGCTGGCCATCTACGACGCCATGCAGTTCATCCGGCCCGAGGTCGGCACCGCCTGCGTGGGGCAGGCGGCCTCCTCGGCCGCCGTGCTGCTCGCCGCCGGTGCCCCGGGACGGCGGACCGTGCTGCCGCACGCCCGCGTCGTGCTCCACCAGCCGTCGGGCGGGGGACAGGGCACGCTGCCGGACCTTGCGCTGCAGGCGAAGGAGATCGCCCGCATCCGGGCCGAGATGGAGCAGATCCTGTCCGGCCACACCGGGCGCAGCGTCGAGCAGGTGCGCGAGGACACCGAGCGGGACCTGGTGCTGTCCGCCGAGGAGGCGGTGGCCTATGGCATCGTCGACACCATCCTGGACAGTCGGAAGAAACCCACCCCCTGAGAGGTTGCGCCGACATGAGCCAACTCGCAGACCGCGCCATCACGTCGCTCCGCGCCAACCACGACACCCTCGCGGCCGTCGTGCCGACGCTCACCGAGGAGCAGCTGTCGGGGCCCAGCGGGGCGTCGGAGTGGACCGTCGCGCAGGTGCTCTCGCACCTCGGCAGCGGCGCCGAGATCGGTCGTACGCCGATCGCGACCGCCGCGGGGGAGCAGGTCGACGCGGAGGACAACCAGACGATCTGGGCGCGCTGGGACAGCTCGACGCCGGCGGATCAGGCGGCCGGTTTCGTCGCGCACGACACGACGTACCTCGACACCGTCGAGGGGCTGAGCGTCGAGCAGCGTGACGGCCTCACGGTCGACCTGGGCTTCCTGCCCGAGCCGGTGCCGCTGGTCGTGGCGCTCGGCATGCGGCTCAACGAGGTCGCCAACCACGCCTGGGACGCCCGGGTCGGACTGGACCCGGCCGCGACCGTCGACGCCGAGTCGGCAGAGCTGCTGCTCGAGCTCTTCGCCGGCCCGCTGGCCTTCCTCCTGGGCTTCTCCGGCCAGGCAGACCAGGTCGAGCAGGAGGTCCGGCTCGCGATCCCCGGGGGCGGCATCCACATCACCGACACGGTGACGGTGACCGGCGAGCCCGCCGACCCGACGGCGACCTTCGACGGACCGGCCGAGGCCGTCGTGCGCCTGCTCACCGGGCGCCTCGGCGACGAGCACGCCGCCGGTGTCACCGTGACCGGCAACGTCACGCTCGACGAGCTGCGGAAGGTCTTCCCGGGCTACTGAGGCGTGTCCTAGGCCGCGAGGCAGACCGGCCCGGAGATCGTGGCCAGGCGGCGGCTGACGCGCGAGGTCAGGTCGACCAGGCGCAGGCCCAGCGCACCGGAGACGGCGCCGAGGATCTCCGAGCTGGGCTCCTTGAGACCGCGCTCGACCTCGGAGAGGTACTGCGTCGAGACGCCCGCGTCCGAGGCGACGTCGGCCAGGGTGCGCTGCGCCGTACGACGCTCCTCGCGCAGCTCATGGCCCACCGCCTCGCGCCACAGCGGCTCGGGGCGGTCCGGCTGGGGACGGGACGGGAACGCGAGGATGTCGGCCATGCCTCGACGGTAGGGCGAGGCGACCACCGTGAACAGCACCGTTCGCGCTCAGCCGAAAGCCGCGGCGGACGGGCTCAGTCCCAGTGGTCGCGGGGGTCGACGTCGGGCTCGTTGGTGACCGTCTCCAGCAGGGACCTGGCGGAGTGCGCGTAGCCCGTCGTGGCCGCGGCCAGCAGCGCCTCCGCGCCCTGGTCGGCCGAGAAGTCGGAGGGTACGACGAGCAGTCGCAGCGTCAGGCGCTGCGAGGTGCGCAGCAGCACGACGTGCGTGTCGTCCTGGGGTACGGCGTCGATCTGCACCCAGCCGTCCCGCACCCGCACGCGCCGCGGCGGGACCGAGTCCCAGTCGGGTGGCGAGTAGACCGCGTGCTGCACGCTGCCGAGCGCGGACGGGAAGTGGTCGACGAGGTCGGCCAGCTCGACGGCCAGGTCACGGCTCTGCGGCCACCAGCCGCCGTCCAGGGTGTCGAGCCCGGGGCGGTCGCTCATCCGAAGGCGCAGCGGATGTCGGGTCGGGGTCGCGGGGTGTGCGTCGTGCGACGTCGTCATGACGTCCGCCTTTCGACCAGTCCGGTCCTCCGGGTGGAGTTCCGTCGCGGTCCGTCGAGGTCAGCCTAAGGGCGGCCGGTCAGTTGCTCGGCTTCTCCGCCCCCACGACCCACATCGAGAAGAACTGCGAGCCGCCGCCGTAGGCGTGCCCGAGCGCCCGTCGTACGCCGTCGACCTGGTGCTCCCCGGCGGCCCCGCGGACCTGCAGCGCGGCCTCGCCGAAGCGGAGCATCCCCGAGGCGCCGATCGGGTTCGAGGACAGCACTCCGCCCGAGCAGTTGACGGGCAGGACGCCCGTCATCGCGGTGCCGCCCGACTCGGTGAGCTTCCAGCCCTCGCCCTCGGCGGCGAAGCCGAGGCTCTCCAGCCACATCGGCTCGAACCAGGAGAAGGGGACGTAGATCTCGGCCATGTCGATCTCGTCGATCGGGCTGGTGATGCCGGCCTGCTTCCACAGCGCGGCCGCCGCGTCGCGCGACGCCTGCGGGTTGACCTGGTCGCGCTCGGCGGCCGACGTGGCCTCGGAGCGCATCACGGTGCCGTGGATCCAGGCCGGGTTGGGCGAGGCCTTGGCGGTGTCCTCGTCGACGATCACCAGCGCACATGCTCCGTCGGACGACGGGCAGGTCTCGTCGTAGCGGATCGGGTCCCACAGCATCTGCGAGGCGAGCACCGACTCGACCGTCGTGTCCTTGTTGTGCAGGTGCGCGAAGGGGTTCTTGAGCGCGTTCTGCCGATCCTTGGCAGCGACGATCGCGCCGACGTGCGTGGGTGCGCCGGAGCGGCGGATGTAGGACCGCACGTGGGGCGCGAAGTAGCCACCGGCGCCCGCGTGCACCGGCATGTTGAAGGGCAGCGGCACCGACAGCGCCCACATCGCGTTGGACTCCGACTGCTTCTCGAAGGCGACGGTCAGCACCCGCTTGTGGACGCCGGCTGACACGAGCGAGGAGGCGACGATCGCCGTCGACCCGCCGACCGACCCCGCGGTGTGCACCCGCAGCAGCGGCTTGCCCACGGCGCCCAGGGCCTCGGCGAGGTAGAGCTCGGGCATCATCACGCCCTCGAACAGGTCGGGCGCCTTGCCGACCACGATGGCGTCGATGTCGTCGAGCGACATGTCGGCGTCCGCGAGGGCCCGGTCCATCGCCTCGCGGCACAGGCCGGCCATCGACACGTCCAGGCGCTTGGCGCGGTGGTGGGTCTGGCCGATGCCGACCACGGCTGCTGGCTGCTTGGCCATGTCAGGAACGCCCTTCCAGGGTGGTCACGAGGTTCTGCTGGAGCGCGGGACCGCTGGTCGCGTGCGCGAGCACCTTGTCGGCGCTGCCGCTCCAGACCTGCTTCGCCGCCTCGCCGAAGCGGATCAGACCGCCGGTGAACATCGGGTTGCCGGCGAGCGCGCCCCCGGACGGGTTGATCGCGACGTCGTCAGCCAGGCCGAGCTCGGTGCGCAGGATGAGCTCCTGGTGGCTGAACGGCGCGTGCAGCTCGGCGATCTCGATGCCGCCGAGGTCGAGCCCTGCGCCGGCGGCGGAGGTCGACGGGGAGCGGGTGAGGTCACGGTTGCCCATGCTGATCGGGTCGACGTTGTGCGCGAGGCCGCTGATCCAGGCCGGTCGGTCCGCGGCGTCACGCGCCCGGTCGCCGGCGGCGAGCACGATCGCGGCCGCACCGTCGGTGACCGGCGAGCAGTCGTGCTTGCGCAGCGGGTCGGCGTACATCGGTCGGGCGAGCAGCTCCTCGACGGAGGAGCCACCCTTGCGCACGGCGTACTCGTTCTTCTCGGCGTCGGTCAGCGAGCGGTTGACCACCTCGGCCATCGCGCGCTCGTCCCAGGTGCCGGCGTCGATGCCGGCCCGGGCCTGGAGGCCGGCGAGCGACACGGTGTCGGGCCACAGGGGGGTCATCGTGTACGGGTCGAGCTGGAGCGCGAGCGTACGGCGCAGCACGCCGGCCGAGCTCTTGCCGAAGCCGTACACCAGTGCGGTGTCGACCTCGCCGGTCTGGATCTTCAGCCAGGCCTCGTAGAGCGCCCAGGCCGCGTCCATCTCGACGTGCGACTCGTTGATCGGTGGGATCACGCCGATCGCGTCCACGGCCGACACGAACGAGAAGGACCGGCCGGCCAGGTAGTCGGACGAGCCCGAGCACCAGAAGCCGATGTCGTGGCGGTTCCAGCCGGTCTGCTCGTAGCACTCGGCGAAGAGCGGGACGAGCATCTCCACGCACGTGGGCGACCCGTCGAACTCCTCCATCTGTCGCTGGGCGAACCCAACGATCGCAACGTCTCTCATCGTCGTCCGTCCCCCACTCAGAGGTGTCGCTTGTAGGTGTCGTAGTCCGCGTCGGGCTCACCCGTGGGCGCGAAGTGGTCGATGTTCTCGATCGTGGTGCCCCACTCGTCGCGGGGCTTCCAGACCGCCTTGACCCGCATCCCCATCCGGACCTCGTCGGCCGGGATGTCGAGGATCAGGTGCAGGAAGGCGATGTCGGCGCCGTCGAGCAGCACATAGGCGGAGACGTACGGCGGGGTGATCTTCTGCCCCAGGAACGGCACGTTGACGATGCAGAACGTCGTGAGCGTTCCGGTGTCAGGGAGCTCGACGAGCTCGTCGGGGGCGACGCCATCGACCGGGCAGGCGCTGCGTGGCGGCACGTAGACCTTGCGGCACTTCGGGCAGCGCTGACCGACGATCTTGCCCTCGAGGAGGCCGCGGTAGAAGGCGGACTCCTCGGGGCTCGCGGCGTACAGGTAGTCGAGGGAGACCGGGGTGATGACGCCGGTCACGGCCTCTCCGGTGGTTGCGGACGCCGCGCTGAGGCCTGGTTGCGAACCGTCGTCGGCGATGGGCTCGAACCCGGCGATGTCGGTGATCGCGCCGACCCGCTCCTCGGCCCAGCGGACCTGCACCCGCATGCCGGTGCTCACCTCCTCGGGCGAGGCGACGTCCAGCGCGTGGAAGAAGGGCCGGGTGGCACCGTCGAGGGTCACCAGGGCGAAGGCGAACGGCCGGTCGAACGGCTGGTCCTTCACCGGCTCGGGCACCCAGGTCCAGGACGTGACCGTGCCGGTGGTGGCGACCTCGACGAAGTCGGTGGTCGCCACGTGGGTGACCGGGTCGTACTCCAGGGGAGGTACGACCACCTCGCCCGTCGACGTACGCCCGGCGACGACGACCCCGTCGCGCAGGCCGGTGAGGAAGCGTCCGATGACAGGGCCGGTCGAGCGGGTGTAGTCGAACGCTACGGTGACCGGTGCTGACAGTGTTCGTGTCATGGTCCGAAAGTAGAACACGTTCTAGGATCGGGCAAGCACCTGCCACCAGAGGAGACGACATGAAGCTCGGACTACAGCTCGGCTACTGGGGCGCGCAGCCCCCGCACGGGGTCGGCGATCTGGTCGCCGCCGCCGAGGAGAGCGGCTTCGACGCGATCTTCACGGCCGAGGCCTGGGGGAGCGACGCGTTCACGCCGCTGGCCTGGTGGGGCCGCGAGACCTCGCGGATCAAGCTCGGTACGTCGATCGTGCAGATGTCCGGCCGCTCGCCGACGTCGATCGCGATGCACCTGATGACGCTCGACCACCTGTCCAACGGCCGGGTCATCCTCGGCATGGGCGTCAGCGGGCCGCAGGTCGTGGAGGGCTGGTACGGCCAGCCCTTCGGCAAGCCGCTCGCCCGCACCCGCGAGGTCGTCGACATCATCCGCCAGGTGCTGGCACGCGAGGACAAGGTCACCAACGACGGCCCGCACTACCCGCTGCCGTTCCGCGGCGAGAACTCGGTCGGTCTCGGCAAGCCGCTCAAGCCGATCGTGCACCCGCTGCGCGCCGATGTCCCGATCTGGCTCGGCGCCGAGGGCCCGAAGAACGTCGCGCAGACGGCTGAGATCGCCGACGGCTGGATCCCGATCTTCTACACGCCCAAGTCGGCCGGCCTCTATCGCCCGTGGCTCGACGAGGGCTTCGCGCGGCCGGGCGCCCGGCGTACGCGCGAGGACTTCGAGATCGCGGCGACCTGCCACCTCCAGGTGGTGGCGAACGCCGAGGAGAAGGCCGCGGTGCTCGACGCGATCAAGCCGTCGGTGTCGCTCTACATGGGCGGCATGGGTGCCAAGGAGGCCAACTTCCACAACGCGGTCTTCGTGCGGATGGGCTACGAGGACCTCGCTGCCGAGGTGCAGCGCCTCTACCTGAGCGGCGAGAAGGACCGCGCCACCGCGCTCATCCCCGACGAGCTCGTCGACGACATGCACATCGTCGGCACCGCCGGCGAGGTCCGCGAGCGGGTGGCGCAGTGGGAGGAGACCGGGGTGACGACCCTGCTCCTGAGCGCCCGGTCCGCCGACGAGATCAGGTCGGTGGCCGAGCTGCTGGCGTGATCGCGGTCGAGGCACGCCTACGGGGATGAAAGAGTGATCCGGTGAGCACCTACGGCGTCATCGGAGTCGGATCGATCGCAACGGCCATGGTCGTCGGGTGGTGCGACGGGGTCGCCGAGGCACCCGAGGTCGTGCTGTCGCCGCGCAGTGCGGCGCGCTCGGCCGAGCTGGCCGGTCGCTTCGAGACGGTGCGCGTCGCGGCCGACAACCAGGCCGTGGTCGACGCGGCCGACGTGGTCGTCGTCTGCCTGCTCCCGAGCGCGGCCGAGGAGGTCCTGACCGGGCTGCGGTTCCGAGCCGGTCAGGCCGTGGTCAGCGCGGTCGCAGGGATCGACCTGGCGCGGCTCGGCGCCGCCGTCGCCCCGGCCGGCGAGGTGGCGCGCAGCGTCCCGCTGCCCGCGGTCGCCACCCGCGAGAGCGTCACCCCGGTCTATCCCGGCGGCCCGGCCGTGGACGCCCTGTTCGCGAGGCTCGGCGGCAGCCTCGACGTCGACGACGAGGTGGCGTTCGAGTCGATCGCCGCGGCCTCGGCGACGGTGGCGGCCTACTTCGGCTACCTCGGCGCGATCGCAGGCTGGCTGGGCTCGCGCGGGATCCCCGAGGACGGTGCCCGGCGCTACGTGGCCGCCACGTTCGCCGCCCTGGGGGGTGAGCTCGGCACGCCCGACCCGGACTTCGCCGCGCTCGCGGATGCGCACGCCACCCCGGGCGGGCTCAACGAGCAGTTCGCGCGCGACCTGGGAGAGTCCGGGGTCTACGACGCCGTACGCGACGGGCTCGACGCGATCCTGGCGCGTCTGGTGTCCACACCGTCCTGAGCATTGCCCCGAACTGGAACACGTTCTACTCTCGCCCCATGACTGACGACATGCGGGTCGGCACCCACAACGGCCACCTGATGGTCGCCGCGCTGAAGCGGCACCAGCACAAGCCGGTGATGTACCTCGGCGACACCACCATCACCGGTGGCCAGGCGGCCGAGCGGATGAGCCAGTACGCGCAGGCCTTCGAGGCGCTCGGCGCCGGCCGCGGTACGGCGGGTGCGTTGCTCGCGCTCAACCGGCCCGAGGTGCTCTTCATCCTCGGCGCCGGCCAGACCCAGGGTCACCGGCGCTCCTCCTTGCACCCGCTGGGATCCCTCGACGACCACGCCTACGTGATCAACGACGCCGAGATCACCTCGATCACCATCGACCCGGTGCCGATGTTCGTCGAGCGGGTGCTCGGCCTGCTCGAGAAGTGCCCGAAGCTGGACAAGGTGCTGACGATCGGGCCGGTGCCCGAGGAGCTCAGCCACGTCGGCCAGGACCTGGCGGCGGCAGCGGCGTCGTTCGACCCGCAGCCGCTCGAGGCGGTCACGCTCGAGCCCGACCACGTCGTCTCGATCACCTACACGGGCGGCACGACCGGCAAGCCGAAGGGCGTCATCGGGCTCTCCCGGCAGATGAACACGATGACGCAGATCCAGATGTCGGAGTGGGAGTGGCCGGAGTCGCCGCGCTTCTTGATGTGCACACCGCTGTCGCACGCCGGCGCGGCCTTCTTCGTGCCGACCGTGCTCAAGGGCGGCTGCCTCTACGTGCTCTCGAAGTTCGACCCCGCCGAGGTGCTGCGAACGATCGAGGAGCAGAAGATCACCGCGACCATGCTCGTGCCCTCGATGCTCTACGCGCTGATGGACCACCCGGACTCGCAGACCCGCGACCTGTCGTCGCTGGAGACCGTCTACTACGGCGCGTCCGCCATCAACCCGGTGCGGCTCAAGGAGGCGATCGACCGGTTCGGCCCGATCTTCGCGCAGTACTACGGGCAGTCCGAGGCGCCGATGGCGATCACCTACCTGTCCAAGGAGGACCACGTCAGCGGCGACGACAGGCGGCTCGCCTCGTGCGGGCGGCCGTCGGCCTTCGTCCGCACCGCCCTCCTCGACGAGGACGGCAAGCAGGTCGCGGTGGGGGAGCCGGGCGAGATCTGTGTCGCCGGCCCGCTGCTCGCCGGCGGCTACTGGAAGCTGCCCGACGAGACGGCCGAGACCTTCCGCGACGGCTGGATGCACACCGGTGACGTGGCGCGCGAGGACGAGGACGGCTTCTGGTACATCGTCGACCGCACCAAGGACATGATCGTCACCGGTGGTTTCAACGTCTTCCCGCGCGAGGTCGAGGACGTCGTCGCGGAGCACCCCGCCATCGCCCAGGTCGGCGTGATCGGCACGCCGCACGAGAAGTTCGGCGAGGCCGTCACGGCGATCGTCGTACTGCGCTCGGACGCGCCTCGTGACGAGGAGTCGATCGCCACGATGACGGCCGAGATCCAGCAGATGGTCAAGGACCGGAAGGGCTCGGTGCAGTCACCCAAGCAGGTGATCGTCGCCGAGTCACTGCCCCTGACCGGTCTCGGGAAGCCTGACAAGAAGGCCCTGCGGGCTCAGTTCTGGACCGGGGACCGCGCTGTCGGCTGACCGTCGGGCGAAGTGCCGGCGGACGGCGGTGTCGGCCGCGAGCGACCCGGCCAGCAGGCCGATCGCCACGATGCCGTCCATCCACCAGTGGTTGCCCGTCGCCGAGACCACGAGCATCGTCAGGACGACGTGCAGCAGGAAGAACCAACGCCAGCGACTGGTGCTCGCCGCGATGATGCCGAAGGACACCACGGCGGCCCACGCGACGTGGATCGACGGCATGGCGGCGAACTGGTCCGAGACCCCGGTCGTCGGGTCGGCCGCGTAGACCGACATGCCGTACTGCTGGCCCATGTCGACGTAGCCCAGGTCCGGCAGGAAGCGCGGGGGCGCGACCCGGATGAACCGGATCACCAGGCACCACGCGGTGATCAGTGCGAGCCCGTTGCGCCAGTGCGGGTACTTGTCGCGGTGCCGGACGAAGAGCCAGACGAGGAAGGCGATCAGCGCCGGCACGTGGACGGTCGCGTAGTACCAGGTCGTGAGATCGGCGATCCGCTCGTGAGCGAGCACGTACTGCTGCAGCGTCAGCTCGGACGGCAGGTGCAGCCAGTTCTGGAACGTGGCGATGTCGTGCGCGCGGGCGATCGCGCCGTGGGTGGACGCGATGGGCAGCATCCGGGCCAGCCGCCACAGTGCGTAGAGCGACGCGATCAGCGCGAACTCCGCGGCCACGGGCTCGACGTGAGGGGTGGCCCGAGTCGGCCACCGGCGTACGACGAGCCACAGCAGGCCGCCGAGCACAGCGGCCAGGGCGGCTTGATCCCAGGTCGGCCACGGCACGGGGGGATTGTGTCAGGCGGGACCGAAAGATCCCTCAGTGCCGAACACCATGTCGGCGAACCGGTCGCCGATCAGTAGGTGCGTCGCGGCGTCGGGGTGCAGGTCGTCGGGCAGGGGGAGGTCGTGGGCGTCCGCAGCGCCGTACAGGCTCAGGCCGTCGAGGTAGTGCAGGTGCGGGTCGGTCGCGGACCGCTGCGCGACGATGCGCGCGAGCTCGGCCCGGACGACCTGCAGGGTGAGCCTGCCGAGCGCGACCTCGGCCGGGTCGCCGGTCGCCGCGAAGCGCGGCGCTGCGCCCTGCGCGCCGTCCGGGTCGGGCAGGAGCGGGCCCGGTGTCTCCTCGTGCAGTCCGCACCAGATCGGTGAGACCACCAGCAGCGGGATCTCGGGGTGGCCGTCGCGCACCAGGTCGAGGAAGCCGTGCATCCCCGCTTTGAACGCCCGCAGCCGCATCACGTCGGCGTTGACCAGGTTGATGCCCATCTTGATGCTGATCAGGTCGGCCGGGGTGTCACGCATCGTCCGGGCCACGAACGGGTCGAGCAGCGCGCTGCCGCCGAAGCCCAGGCTGATCAGGTCCACCCCGCCGAGCGCCGCCGCGCGAGCCGGCCAAGTGGTCGTCGGGCTGGCGGCCTCGGATCCCGCGCTGATCGAGCTGCCGTGGTGCAGCCAGATCCGGCGCCCGCGCTCGGGACGGGGCTCGACCGGGGCGTCCGTGCGCAGCGCGAGGATCTCGGTCGTCTCGTTGTGCGGCAGCCAGAGCTCGACGTCCTTGGGCTCGGCCGGGAGTCCACCGAACCGAAGCGTGCCGGGATCGCCGGGCTGCTGGGTGAACGTCCCCTTCGCCATGTCGATGACGATCGCGCGGCCGCCGGCCACGCTGCCCTGGCCGACGAGACGGCCGTCGACCAGGAGGTCGTAGACGCCGTCAGGTCGTGGCGGGACGCCGACGTAGACCCGCTTGGTGGGGAGGGTGTCCAGCTCGATGGTGGTGGCGGCAGTGCGGAAGGCCAGACGTACGCCGGAGGGCTGGCTCTCCGCCATCAGCAGCTGGGGATCGGGCACCTGGGCGCGCGCCCAGGCCGGCAGCCGGTGGGGGAGCACGCCGACCTCGGTCTGCTCGAGCTCGATGGCGCCATGGACGAGGTCTGCGGTGATCGGCGTCGAGGTCAGCGGCATGGGCGCCAACCTCGCTCACCGCAGCCGTCGACGCAAACGCGCTGCGGACGACGGACGACCGAATGTGGATCCCGGGGGCCTCGTGAGCGCGGTCGCGGAGGACGTTGTTTCGAAAATGGCGACGCAATGGAAAACGTTATCGACAACGATTGACACGCTCGACTCGCGGTGGCACGTTTCCGTCATGTGTGACGTACGTCGCACCTGGCGTGTTCCGAACGGAAGGGTTTCCCTATGAGGTCGAAGACTCGCGGCGCGGCGTTCCTCGCCGTGCTCTGTGCCGGTGCGTTGACGTTCGCCGCCTGCGGCAGCGACGACTCATCGGACGAGAGTGGCGGTGCCACCACGATCACCTGGTGGCACAACTCCAACAACGAGCCCGGGATGGGCTACTACGCGCAGGTGGCCAAGGACTACGAGGCCGACCACCCCGACGTGAAGATCAAGGTCAGCGCCATGGCGCACGAGGACATGGTCGACAAGCTCGACGCGGCGTTCCAGAGCGACGATGTTCCGGACATCTACATGGAGCGGGGTGGCGGCGAGCTCGCCGACCACGTCGAGGCCGGGATGGTGAAGGACCTCTCGGACGACGCATCGGCAGAGATCGAGAAGATCGGTGGCTCGGTCGCCGGCTGGCAGCAGGACGGCAAGACCTACGCCCTGCCGTTCTCACTCGGCGTCGTGGGGTTCTGGTACAACACCGACCTCTTCAAGCAGGCCGGGATCACCGCGCCGCCCACCACCATGACCGAGTGGTCCGACGACGTCGCGAAGCTCAAGGCCGCCGGGATCACCCCGGTCTCGGTCGGCGCCGGCGACAAGTGGCCGGCCGCGCACTACTGGTACTACACCGCCCTGCGGTCCTGCCCGGAGGACGTCCTGAAGGGCGCGGTGACCAGCCTGGACTTCTCGGATCCGTGCTTCGTGAAGGCCGGCGAGGTGGTCCAGGACATCGTGGGGACCGACCCGTTCAACAAGGGCTTCCTGACCACCAAGGCGCAGGAGGGGGCGACGTCCGCGTCGGGCCTGCTCGCCACCGGGAAGGTCGCGATGGAGATGCAGGGGCACTGGGAGCCCGGTGTCATGCAGGGGCTGACGGACGACGGCAAGGGGCTGGGCGACAAGACCGGGTGGTTCCCGTTCCCGGCCGTCGAGGGTGGTCAGGGTGACGCGAAGGACGCGCTTGGCGGCGGTGACGCCTGGGCGGTCTCCGAGAAGGCCCCCGACGAGGCCGTCGACTTCGTGAAGTACCTGCTCTCCGACAAGGTGCAGACGGGCTTCGCGGAGAACGACATGGGTCTGCCGACCAACCCCGCCGCCAACGGCGCGGTCAAGGATCCGGCGCTCGCCCAGCTGCTCACGGTGCGCGACGACGCGCCGTACGTCCAGCTCTACTTCGACACGGCTTTCGGTGCCTCGGTGGGTGGCGCGATGAACGACGAGATCGCGCTGCTCTTCGCCGACAAGGCGTCCCCCCAGGACGTCGTCGACTCCACCCAGCAGGCAGCGGACGCAGAGAAGTGACGGGAGCAGTGAGCTGAGCGTGACGACGCAGGGCGCCCCCGGCTCCACGGTGCCTGCTCCTCCCGAGGAGGCCACCCGGCGACCAGCTCGCCGGGTGGCCCCTCGGCCCGTCGGATCGGGGTGGCGACAGCGCCTGGAGATCGCCTTCTTCGTGACGCCTGCCCTGGCGTTGATGGCGGTCTTCGTGGTGTGGCCGGTGGCGTCCGCGGTCCGGATGTCGTTCTACCGCTGGAAGGGCTTCGGCCCGATGGACGACTTCATCGGGATCGACAACTACCGGTACGTCCTGACCGACGAGGTGTTCACCGGCGCGGTGACGCACAACTTCATCATCGTCTTCGCCTCGATCCTGGTCCAGCTGCCGCTCGGGCTCGCCGTGGCGTTGCTGCTCGACCGCAAGATCCACGGCAGGGGAGTGCTGCGCACGATCGTCTTCGTGCCGTACGTGCTGGCCGAGGTGATCGCCGGCGTCGTCTGGTACCAGCTGCTGCAGCCGGAGTCCGGCGTCATCGACGCTCTGATCAGGGCCGTCGGGCTCACGCCCCCCGATCAGGGGTTCCTCGGTACGCCGTCGCTGGCGCTCGCCACGGTGTTCGTGGTGCTCACCTGGAAGTATCTCGGCCTGGCGATCCTGCTCTTCCTCGCCGGCCTGCAGGGCGTCCCGACCGACCTCTACGAAGCGGCGCAGCTGGATGGGGCCAGCTGGTGGCAGGTGCAGCGCCGGATCGCGATCCCGCTGCTCGGACCCACGATCCGGACCTGGTGCTTCTTGTCGATGATCGGGTCGCTGCAGCTCTTCGACATGGTCTGGATCCTGACGGGCGGTGGTCCGGCGAACGCCACGACCACGATGGCGACGTACCTGATCAACCAGGGCACCGGCCGGCACAACTACGGCATCGCTGGTGCCGCGTCCGTGATCCTGTTCGTGATCGGCTTCCTGATGGCGCTGATCTACCAGGTGTTCGTGCTCCGGCGCGACACCGCTGTGGAGAGGTGACGAGACCATGGTCCGACGCGCACGGCCCTTCGGCTCGGGGGGTCTGCTGGTCTACCTGCTGGCGCTGGTCGCCGTCATCATCACCCTCGGACCGGTGGTGTACGGCGCCCTCGGCGGCTTCCGGAGCAATGAGCAGCTCGCTCGGGACCCCTCGGGGCTGCCCGACCCCTGGGTGTTCTCCAACTACACGGCGGTCCTCAGCAACGAGGCCTTCTGGCGCTACGCCCTGAACTCCACGATCGTCGCCGCTGTGACCACGGTGGTGGCGGTGCTCTTCGGCGTGATGGCGGCCTACCCGCTCGCGCGCTACCAGTTCAAGATGCGGGAGCCGCTCTTCATGGTGTTCGTCCTCGGGCTGCTGTTCCCCGCGGCCGTGGCGATCATCCCGCTCTTCATCCTGGTCACCCGCGACCTGCACCTGGCCAACAGCTGGTGGGGTGTCGCGCTGCCACAGGCCGCGTTCGCACTCCCGATCACCGTGGTGATCCTGCGACCGTTCCTGATGGCGATCCCACGTGAGCTCGAGGAGGCGGCCTTGATGGACGGCGCGTCCCGGGTCGGGATCTTCTGGCGGCTGGTGATCCCACTCTCGGTCCCAGCGCTCGTCACGGTCGGGGTGCTGGCCTTCGTGGCGTCGTGGAACGCCTACCTGTTGCCGCTCCTGCTCCTGCAGGACGACATGCGTACGCTGCCGCTGGGGGTGGCCGACTACTCGAGCGAGCACTCGTCCGATACGGCGGGCGTGCTGGCCTTCACGACGCTGGCAATGATCCCGGCGCTCATCTTGTTCCTCGCGATGCAGCGGCGCATCGTCAGCGGTCTGCAGGGCGCGGTGAAGGGATGACCGGCAAGGTGGAGGAGAACGCTGTGACGGAGTCGGGCATCCCGCGGTCCGGCGGTCGGGTGACGATGCAACAGGTCGCCGCGGAGGCCGGCGTCTCGGTCTCGACCGTCTCCAAGGTGATGAACGGCAGGTATGGCGTCTCGACGCAGACCTTCGACCACGTCAGCACCGTGATCAACCGACTCGGCTATGAGACGAGCCTGGTGGCGCGCAGCCTGCGCAACGCGAGGACCAACGTGATCGGTCTGCTGGTCGCGGACTTCGAGCCTTTCAGCACCGAGGTGCTCAAGGGCGCCGCTGACGCGATCCGCGGCACCGGCTATGAGCTGGTGGCCTACTCCGCCGGCGGCCGCTTCGACGAGCACGTCGGGTGGGAGCGGCGCTACCTGTCGCGCGTCATGGGCACCTTGGTCGACGGCGCGGTCCTGGTGACGCCGACCGTGACCGACGTGCACTACGACGGGCCCGTCGTCGCCGTCGACCCGCACACCGGCCGGTCCACCCTGCCGACGGTCGCCTCGGACAATCTGCAGGGTGCTCGGATGGGCGTCGACCACCTGCTGGACCTGGGACACCGACGGATCGGCATGGTCACCGGCCGCGGCGACCTCGTGTCTGCACAGCTGCGCGAACGCGGCTACCGCGAGGCGCATGCCGCGGCCGGCGTACCGATCGACGAGGCGCTGCTCGCGAACGGTGCCTTCGACCCCGAGCAGGCCCGCGACGCCGCACGCACGCTGCTGTGCCTGCCGTCGGCGCCGACGGCGATCTTCGCCGCCAACGACATCTCGGCCCTGGCGACGCTCGAGGTCGCCGCCGAGCTCGGCGTCGAGGTCCCCGGACGGCTGTCCGTCGTCGGGTTCGACAACATCCCGGAGTCGGCGTTGTCCCAGCCGCCGCTCACGACCGTCCAGCAGCCCATGCGCCAGATGGGTCACGACGCCATCGCGATGCTGGTCGCTCTGATCGCCGGCGAGGCGGTCGACGAGACGCACGTGACCCTCGCCACGACGCTCGTGCCCCGGCGCACGACCGCTGCCCCAGGAGCAAACACATGACCGACCTGTGGTGCGACCCCACCGCGCGCGTCGAGGACCGGGTCGCCGACCTGGTCTCCCGGATGACCGTGGCGGAGAAGGTGGCCCAGCTCTCCGGCGTCTGGTGGCTCGACCCGGACGCCGGCGGGATGGCGCCGATGCTCAGCGAGAGCGTAGGCCCGTTGCCGACCTGGGACGAGGTCGTCCAGGACGGTCTCGGCCAGCTCACCCGCACGTTCGGCACGGCGCCGCTCGAGCCCGCGGCCGGGATGCAGATCCTGGCCGAGCGCCAGCGCGACGTCGTGGCGGCGAACCGCTTCGGCATCCCTGCGGTGGCTCACGAGGAGTGCCTCACCGGCCTCGCGGTCTGGCGCGCCACGATCTATCCGTCGCCGCTGTGCTGGGCGGCCTCCTTCGACCCCGTGCTGGTCGAGCGGATGGCCAGGCAGATCGCCGGGACGATGCGCAGCCTCGGCCTCCACCAGGGGCTGGCGCCGGTGCTAGACGTGGTGCGCGACCACCGCTGGGGCCGGGTCGAGGAGACCCTCGGCGAGGATCCGTTCCTGGTCGGCCTCATGGGCAGCGCCTACGTGCGCGGCCTGGAGGGTGCCGGGATCGTGTCGACGCTGAAGCACTTCCTCGGCTACTCCGCCTCTCGTGCGGCCCGCAACCTGGCGCCCGTGTCGATGGGACCCCGTGAGCTGGCCGACGTGGTCCTGCCGCCGTTCGAGATGGCGCTGCGCGCCGGGGCGCGGTCGGTGATGAACTCGTACACCGACATCGACGGCGTGCCGGCAGCGGCCGACGTCGAGCTGCTCACCACGCTGCTGCGCGAGCGTCTCGGCTTCACCGGGACGGTGGCCTCCGACTACTTCTCCGTCGCCTTCCTGCAGACGCTGCACCAGGTGGCAGAGGGCCTCGGAGACGCGGCGGCTCTCGCGCTCGAGGCCGGGATCGACGTCGAGCTACCGTCGACCAACGCCTTCGGAGCACCACTGCTCGAGGCTCTGGCCGCGGGTCTCGTCGAGGAGCACGTCGTCGACCGCGCGCTCGTCCGCGTGCTGCGCCAGAAGTGCGAGCTCGGTCTCCTCGACCCGGGCTGGGCGCCGGTCGAGCCGACCGACGTCGACCTCGACGACGAGGAGTCGCGAGCCGTCGCGCTCGAGCTGGCGCGACGGTCGGTCGTCCTGCTCCTGAACGACGGCAGCCTGCCGCTTGCCGCCACCGCCGCGGTCGCGGTCGTCGGACCACGGGCCGACACCTCGGAGGCGATGCTCGGGTGCTACTCGTTCCCGATGCACGTGCTCGTGCACCACCCCGGGGTCGAGGACGGTGTCGAGATCCGCACCGTGCGCGAGGTGCTCGCCGAGACGTACGACGTGTCGTACGCGCTCGGGTGCCCGGTGGTGGGTGGCGAGGACGAGGACATCGACGCCGCCGCCGCGCTCGCAGCGGCCGCTGAGGTGTGTGTGGTCGTGCTGGGTGACCAGGCCGGACTCTTCGGTCGGGGCACCTCGGGGGAGGGCTGCGACGTCGCGGACCTCGACCTCCCCGGACGTCAGGAGGAGCTGCTCGAGGCGCTGCTCGCCACGGGCACCCCCGTCGTGGCCGTGCTGCTCGTCGGTCGGCCGTACGACCTGAGCCGGCAGGTGGACCGGCTCGCCGGCCTGGTGTGCGGCTTCTTCCCGGGCGAGGAGGGGGCGCAGGCGCTCGCGGACGTGCTGAGCGGCCGGGTCAATCCGTCCGGCCGGCTGCCGGTGAGCTTTCCGGGTGCGGGCTCGACCCAGCCCTCGACGTACCTCGCCTCACCACTCGGCCGTCGCAACGAGGTCAGCGTGGTGGACCCGACGCCGCTCTTCGCGTTCGGGCACGGGCTGTCCTACGCCAGCGCCCGGTGGGGCGCGATCTCCACCCGGACGGGATCGACCTGGGAGACCGACGGCACCTGCGAGCTCGTCGTGCACCTCGCGAACGAGACCGACCGGGACGTGTCGGAGGTGGTGCAGGTCTACCTGCACGACTGCTCGGCGTCGGTGGTGCGCCCGGTGCAGCTCCTCGTCGGCGCGTCCCGCGTCGACCTCGCCCCGGGTCGGAGCGCGCGGGTCTGCTTCGCCCTGTCGGCCGACCTCACCTCGTTCACGGGGCGCGACCTGGTGCGCGTCGTCGAGCCGGGCGAGGTCGAGCTGTGGGTCGGCGCCTCGAGCTCGGATATCCGGGAGGTGCTCGCGTTGGACCTCGTCGGGCCCCGCCGAACGGTCGGTGTGGAGCGCGCGCTCGAGCCTGTGGTCACCGTCGAGATCGACTGATGCACTACGACCTGCCGCTGGACGAGGCGCGGGTCTATCGACCACCGCTGGCGACGCCCGACGACCTCGGTGCGTTCTGGGCGGGAACGCTGGCGCGGATCGGTGACGCCGCACCCACGCTCACTCGGGTCGACTCCGGCCTGGTGACGGTGGAGTCGTACGACGTCACGCTCGCCGGGTTCGACGGGCATCCGGTCCGGGCGTGGTTGCACCTGCCGGCGGCACCGCTTCGCACCGGCGTCCTGCCCGGGGTCGTGCAGTTCCAGGGGTACAACGGCGGCCGTGGGCTGCCGCACGAGCACGTGTTCTGGGCGAGCGCCGGTTACGCGCACCTGGTCGTCGACACCCGCGGCCAGGGGAGTGGCTGGACGACCGGCGCGACCGGTGACCCCGTCGGCTCCGGATCGGCCCAACCGGGGTTCCTGACGCGGGGGATCGAGGCACCGGACTCCTACTACTACCGGCGCGTGTACGCCGACGCCGTCGCCGCGCTCGAGGTGCTGCGCGGGCACGACCTCGTCGACCCGTCTCGGGTGGTCGTGGCGGGAGGGAGCCAGGGCGGCGGGATCTCGACCTCCGTCGCTGCCCTGGCTCCCTCCTCCGTGGCCGGGGTGCTGTGCGACGTTCCGTTCCTGTGCGACCTCCGGCGCGCGGCGTCGGTCGCGCAGACCGATCCCTACGTGGAGCTGGTCCGCTACCTGGCCGCGCACCGGGACCGGGTCGAGCAGGCGTTCACGACGTTGTCGTACTTCGACGTCGCCGTGCTCGGCCGGCTCGCCACTGCGCCCTCCCTGTGGTCGGTCGCCCTGATGGACCTCACCTGCCCACCCTCGACGGTGTTCGCGGCGTACAACCACTACGGCGGACCCAAGGACATCGAGGTCTACGAGTACAACGACCACGAAGGCGGTGAAGCCTTCCAGCGCACCCGTCAGATCGAGTGGCTGGCCGGCGCGCTCTAGCGCCCCTGGAACTGCGGTGCCCGCTTCTCGGCGAACGCCCGCGGGCCCTCCTTGGCGTCCTCGGAGGCGAAGACGGCCTTGCCGACCACCGCATCGGCGGCCCAGCAGTCCTCCTCGTGCTTGCCCTCGGAGTCGCGGACGGTCTTGAGGATGGCCTGGACGGCGAGCGGACCGTTGGCGCAGATCAGGTCCGCGACCTCGTGGGCCTTGGCGAGCGCCTCGCCGTCGGGGACGACGTACCCGATCAGGCCGATCTCCTTGGCCTCCGGTGCCTTGATGGCGCGTCCGGTCAGCAGCAGGTCCATGGCGACGGTGTAGGGGATCTGACGCGGGAGGCGTACGGCGGAGCCGCCCATCGGGTAGAGGCTCCACCGTGCCTCGGCGACACCGAACCGCGCGGACTCGCCAGCAATGCGGATATCAGTGCCCTGGAGGATCTCGGTGCCCCCGGCGATGGCCGGGCCCTCCACGGCGGCGATCAGCGGCTTGGTCAGCCGGAAGCCCTTGAGCAGGCCCTTGATGACCGTCGGGTCGAAGCCGGCCTCGAAGCTCTCGCTCGGAGACCGCTTGGTGGCGGCCTTGAGATCCATGCCGGCGCAGAAGTAGCCGCCGGCGCCGGTGAGGATGACGACCCGGACCGACTCGTCGCTGTTGGCCCGGTCCCAGGCCTCCTCCATGATCGCCATCATCTCGCCGGAGAGGGCGTTGCGCGCCTCGGGCCGGTTCATGGTGACGACGAGCTTGTGCCCGTCCTGCTCGACGAGACAGTGGGGCGCTGGATCCGTGGCTGGGTCGGTCATGGCGTGGATGCTAGCCAAGAACAAGAACGTGTTCTAGTCTCGCGGCGTGGCTCACAACATCGCTGACCTCTTCGAACACGCTGTCGACGTCGCGCCGGACAACCCTGCTCTCAAGGTCGGGGACCGCGTCGTGACCTACGCGGACCTGGAGGCAGACGCCAACCGGCTCGCGCACTACCTGCAGTCCCAGGGGGTGGGGCCGGGTGACCATGTCGCGATCTACGCGAAGAACAGCATCGAGCACGTCGTCGCGGTGCTCGCGGTGGTCAAGATCCGTGCCGTCAACATCAACGTGAACTACCGCTATGTCGAGGGTGAGCTCAACTACCTCTTCGACAACGCCGACGTGGTCGCGGTGATCCACGAGCGCTCCTACGCGCCACTGGTCGCCGCGTGCTGGCCCAAGCACGAGCAGCTGAGGGTCGCCGTCGTCGTGGACGACGCGCTCGATCCCGACGACCAGTCCGACTACTCGTCGTACGGCGGGGTGCACTACGACGACGCGGTCTCCGGCCAGAGCGCGGAGCGCGACTTCGGCGAGCGCAGCCCCGACGACATCCACATCATCTACACCGGCGGCACCACCGGCTTCCCGAAGGGCGTCATGTGGCGCCACGAGGACTGGTGGCGCGTGCTCGGCGGTGGCACCGACTTCTACACCGGCGAGCTGCTGGATGAGTTCACCCAGTCCAGCCAGGCCTCCGACCCGCGGATGGCGACCTTCCCGCTCAGCCCGCTGATGCACGGCGGCGCCCAGTCGGGCCTCCTGATGCACCTCTTCGCGGGGCACCTGACGATCGTCGAGCCGAAGTTCGACCCGGTCCGCACCTGGGAGATCATCGAGGCCGACAAGATCCAGCTGATCTTCATGACCGGCGACGCGATGGCCCGCCCGCTGATCGAGGCCTATGAGGCGAAGGCCGAGACCGGCACGCCGTACGACGCCTCCAACCTGGTCGCGATCTCCAGCAGCGCGGCGATCTTCAGCCCGAAGGTGAAGGCCCGGTGGATGGCGGCCTTCCCGAACTCGATCTTCACCGACTCCGTCGGTGCGACCGAGACCGGCTTCCAGGGCATGGGGATGGCCGACGCCAACAACATCAGCACCGACGGTCCCGTGGTCGGGCTGGCCGCGAGCGGCGTCGTGCTCGACGAGAACAACGAGTTCCTCGACCCCGACACCGACGTCGGCAAGGTCGGTCGTCTGGGCCGCGGCGGCTCGGTGCCGGTCGGCTACTACAAGGACCCGGCCAAGTCGGCCTCGACCTTCCTGGTGATCGACGGCGAGCGCTACTCGGTGCCCGGCGACTTCGCCCGGATCGAGGAGGGCCGCCGCGTCACGCTGCTCGGCCGCGGCTCCAACTGCGTCAACACCGGTGGCGAGAAGGTCTACCCCGAAGAGGTGGAGATGGCCATCAAGGGACACCCCGCGGTGTACGACGTCCTCGTGGTCGGCATCCCCGACGAGAAGTACGGCCAGGCGGTCGCCGCGGTCGTCGAGCTGCGCGAGGGGGAGACGGTCGAGCTCGAGGACCTGCGCACCTACCTGCGTGAGCACCTCTCCGGCTACAAACTGCCCCGCACGCTCACGGTGGTCGACCAGGTGCCGCGCAACGCCGCCGGCAAGGCGCAGTACCCCGCCGCGAAGGAGCTCGCACTGGCGGGCTTCGCGGCCAAGGCCGCGACCGTCGACCCGACCTCCGTCTGACCTCGGGAGAGACATGCGCACCCCTCTGTGTGAAGAGTTCGGGATCGAGTACCCGATCTTCGCGTTCACCCCGTCCGAGCACGTCGCGGCGGCGGTCTCGCGGGCCGGCGGCCTCGGCGTCCTCGGCTGCGTCCGGTTCAACGACACCGAGGAGCTCGAGCGGGTCCTGACCTGGCTCGACGACAACACCGACGGCAAGCCGTACGGCGTCGACATCGTGATGCCGATGAAGATCCCGACCGAGGGCACCTCCCTCGACCTCGGCGCGATGATCCCCGAGGAGCACAGGAAGTTCGTCGACGAGACGCTGCTCAAGCTCGGCGTACCCCCGCTGCCGGAAGGTGAGGGCCGCGAGGGCGTGCTCGGCTGGCTGCACTCCGTGGCCCGCTCGCACCTCGACGTCGCCCTCAAGCACCGGCCGGTCCTGATCGCCAACGCGCTCGGCTCGCCGCCGGTCGACGTGATCGAGAAGTGCCACGAGCACGGCATCAAGGTCGCCGCGCTCGCCGGCGCCGCCAAGCACGCGCTCTCGCACGTGCGCAACGGCGTCGACATCATCGTGGCCCAGGGCTACGAGGCCGGAGGCCACACCGGCGAGGTCGCCAGCATGGTGCTCCAGCCCGACATCGTCGACGCGGTCGGCCCCGACGTACCCGTGCTCGGCGCCGGTGGCATCGGGTCGGGCCGCCAGATCGCCGCGTCACTGGCGCTCGGCGCGCAGGGCGCGTGGATGGGCTCGATCTGGCTCGGTACGACGGAGTACCAGCTCATGGGCGCCGCCAACTCCGAGGCCTGGACGACCGCGTTCACCCGCGCGACGTCGTCCGACACGGTCCGGACCCGCGTCTACACCGGCAAGCCCGCGCGCCTGCTCAAGACGAAGTGGACCGACGCCTGGGCCGAGGAGGGCGCGCCGACCCCGCTGCCGATGCCGCTGCAGAACCTGCTCGTCGCCGAGGCGCACAACCGGATCAGCGCCGCCAACGACCCCGACGTGATCTCGATGCCCATCGGGCAGATCGTGGGGCGGATGAACGAGGTACGCCCGGTGGCCGACGTGATGGCCGACCTGGTCGCCGAGTTCGAGGCGACCGTCGACCGGCTCGGCACGATCCGCTAGCAGTCACTCGCTCTCGGGACCCCAGACCCGCTCAGCCCAGGTCGGGGTGCGCCCGGCCGGCGATGAGCGGCAGGTCCAGGTAGGTCCTGATGCCGGGGTCGGCAGCGACGACGTACGGGATCGAGTTGACGCAGTGCATGGCGGTCGCGACGACGCCGGGGTTGCGCACCAGCCCCTCCTCGACGGTGTCGGGCTGCCAACCCTTGATGGTGACGAAGGTGTTGGGGTCGCCCTGGACCTCGATCTCGAAGCGCTCACCCTCGGGACCGAAGTCCCACGCGGGGGAGAGGTGCTCCTCGCCCATCAGCCAGTTGACCGCGATCCGGACGACGCACGCGTCCCCGACGTACGCCTCCCACACGAACCGCTGTCCGGCCACCAGGCCCGGCTCGATCACGCCGATGGGCGTCTCGATCGGGGCGGTCGCGACCGCGACCTCCTGGGAGGTGCGGATCTCGGCGTCGGAGGAGAAGCCCAGGGTGTCCAGGCACATCCGGACGGCCTGGATGAAGCCGCCGGAGAGCAGCCCGAGCATCGGGCCGCCCATGGCCTCCTCGGGCTGGCCGCCGAACATCATGATGTGTCGCACCACGTCGGGGGCGTTGTAGGTGCGGATGTCGGAGAACTCCTCGCCCCGCACGAACGTCACCGCTGACGAGAGCGCCGAGAACATCAGGGGGTGCAGCTCGGTGATGCCACCGGGGTTGATGCCGGTGCCGTGCAGCGTGGTCCCCGCCTCCGCGCAGGCCGCGGCCAGCGGGGCGCCGTCGCGCTCGGTCGGGTAGAACCACCCGACCGGGGTGACGACGTTCTTGCCCGAGCGGAGGATCGCGGCGACCTCGTCACGGTTCGGGATCAGCGGCGAGTAGAGGACCGCGTCGGCGTCCATCGCGAGGATCTCGTCGACGCTGCTGGTCGCGGCGACGCCGATCGGGTCGATCCCGAGGATCTCGCCGACGTCGACGCCGTTCTTGCTGTCGGAGTGGACCCAACAGCCGACGAGCTCGAGGTCGGGGTGGAGCAGGATGCCTTCGATGGCGGCCTTGCCGACGCTGCCGGTGGCCCACTGGATGACTCGCACGGGCGCCACTGTGGCAACTAGAACGTGTTCTTGTCTACGGTTCGGGCGCGATCTCCTCGACCGGCTGTCGCAGGATCGTGCGGCGCTTCTCGGGTGCGACCCGCCTGGCATCGCTGAGATAGATCTCGTGATGTCGGCCGACCATCCGCAGACCCCGCTCCGAGACGAGCTCGCTGTGCATCCGGGCGAGCACCTCGGCCTCGTCGTCGAACGACCCGACGTGCAGGGTCTGCACGCACCGGCCCTCGGAGAGCGGGTCCAGCCGGACGTCCTGGAGCCGGGACGGTCTCTTCGCGGCCGCGACCTGCTCGACGGCGACGACGTACGCCGCATGATCGATCCAGCCGGGCACCATCAGCATCAGCGTCCAGTCCCACCTCGACTTGTCCCGTGCCGCGGTGAACGCGTCCATGTCGTCGGCCCACCACAAGCCCTCCAGCGGTGGGACGACGTAGTCGCGGCCGAGCTCCCGCTTGCTCGCGAACTTCAGCCGGTAGGCAACCGGGTAGAGGGCCGCGACCGCCTCGGTGAAGTCGGCAGAGGTGTTGGGGTCGCCGTGACCGTCGACCATCAGGTACTGCAGGTCGGGCACGTCGACCACCCGGAGCTCGCCGCGCCGCGCCCGGTAGGCGTCGAGGGTCTTCTTGAAATCGGTCGTGTCCGTCATCGGGCACCGCGAGCGGTCGTGGGGGGCGACGTCACCTGCCGACCCTAGCGGCGGCGTTCCAGCGAATGTCGAAGCAGCCGGACCGCCAGTACGATGCTCTCGTCCAACCCATCGCCCGTGAGGACCCGACGCCCCAGCCATGGACGGCTCTCAAAGTCCCCAGCTCTCCCCGCACCATCATCGTGACCTGGGAGAGCGATCATGACGACGTGGCTCCTGCTGGCCACCGCGCTCCTGATGATCGTCGCCTGCGGCATCTTCGTCGCGGCCGAGTTCTCCTTCGTGACGGTCGACCGCAACCAGGTCGACCTGGCGGCCGCTGCCGGCGACGCCCGGGCCCAGCGCCTGCAGAAGGCGCTCCGGTCCCTGTCGACCCAGCTGTCCGGCGCCCAGGTCGGCATCACGATCACCAACCTCGCCATCGGCTACCTCGCTGAGCCCGCGATAGCCGACGTCATCAACGAGCCGCTCGCCGATCTCGGCGTACCGGACGGCGCGGTCAGGCCGATCGCGATCGGGATCAGCCTCGCCCTCAGCACGGTGCTCACGATGCTGTTCGGTGAGCTGGTGCCCAAGAACCTCGCTCTCGCCAAGCCGATGCCCGTCGCGCTTGCGACCGAGCGCTTCCAGAGCATCTTCACCGCGGTGGCGCGCGGGCCGATCCGCATCCTCAACGGCTCCGCGAACGCGATCGTCCGGCGGCTGGGGATCGAGCCGCAGGAGGAGCTGCGCTCCGCGCGGAGCTCGACCGAGCTGGCCTCGCTCATCCAGCGCTCCGCCGACTTCGGCACGCTCGACGTCGAGACCGCGGAGCTGATGGAGCGCTCGGTGGAGTTCGGGACCCGGACGGCGGGGGAGATCATGACCCCGCGGGTGCGCTCGACCAGCCTCGGCGTCAACGACCGGGCGATCGCCCTGATCGAGCGGACCCGGGAGACCGGCCACTCCCGCTTCCCGGTGCTCGACGCCGACGAGAACATCGTCGGCACCGTGCACGTCAAGCACGCCGTCGCCCTGCCGGTGGGCGAACGCTCGACCACCAAGGTCAAGCACCTGATGGCGAGACCCATCATCGTGCCCGACTCCCTGCGCCTCGACCCGCTGCTCGCGCTGCTGCGCAAGGACGGCTTCCAGCTCGCGGTCGTCATGGACGAGTACGGCGGGTTCGCCGGCATCGTGACGCTCGAGGACGTGGTCGAGGAGATCGTCGGGGACATCTCCGACGAGCACGACCGCCTCAGCGCCAACGCCCGCGCCCTGCGCGACGGCAGCTGGTCGGTCTCCGGCCTGCTGCGTCCCGACGAGGTCGAGGACCTGACCGGCATCGAGCTGCCCGACCACGAGGACTACGACACGATCGGGGGCCTGGTGATGCGCGAGCTCGGACGGGTGCCCCGGGCGGGCGACGTTGCCGAGATCGTGGTGCCCGAGCGCAGGACCCACGCCGACGGCGACCACGACGGTCCGCGCGAGCAGCTCGCCCTGCTCACCGTCGAGCGGATGGACGGCCTGCGCATCGACCGGCTCTCGCTCAAGCTGCTCGGCCACCCCGGTGACCAGCGCACCGACCACCAGCCGGACCCGGATCCCGAGCGGGACGGGGCGGACACATGAGCAACCTGACCGCCGTCCTGCTCGCCGTCGTGCTGCTGGCCCTGAACGCGTTCTTCGTGGGAGCGGAGTTCGCGCTCGTGTCGGCCCGGCGCAGCCAGATCGAGCCCCGGGCCCAGGCCGGCTCCCGCATGGCGAAGACCACGCTGCGCGCCATGGAGAGCATCTCCCTGATGATGGCGGGCGCCCAGCTCGGCATCACGATCTGCTCGCTCGGCCTCGGTGCCGTCGGGGAGCCGGCCGTCGCGCACCTGCTCGAGCCGGTGCTCGAGGCGTTGCACGTGCCGCACGACTTCCTGCACCCCATCTCGTTCGTGATCGCGCTGCTGATCGTGGTCTTCCTCCACGTCGTCCTCGGTGAGATGGTGCCGAAGAACATCGCCCTGGCCGGGCCGGACCGCGCAGCGATCGCGCTCGGACCGCCCATGCTGGCCGTGGTCACCGTGCTCAGGCCGCTGATCGCCGGGCTCAATGCGATCGCCAACGGCACGCTGCGGCTGATCAGGATCGAGCCGATCGACGAGGTGAGCTCGACGTACACGCGCGAAGAGGTCGCCGCCCTGGTGGAGGAGTCGCACGGTGAGGGCCTGCTCGCGGCGGACGAGTACGGCCGCCTGGCGGGCGCTCTCGGGTTCACCGAGAAGGCCGTCTCCGCGGTGCTGATGCCGCCCGAGTCGCTCACGACCGTACGACGGGGGTCGTCGGTCGCCGACGTCGAGGCGGTCTGTGCGGCAACCGGCTACAGCCGCTTCCCGGTCGCGGCGGACGACGGCGAGCTCGTCGGCTACCTGCACATCAAGGACGTCCTCGAGACCGACCCGGCCCTGCGTACGCGCGCCGTCGACGACAAGTGGATCCGACCGTTCGCCCCGGTCACCTCCGACGCGCCCCTGCACGACGCCCTCGAGACGTTGCAGCGTCGCGGCGCCCACATGGCCAGGGTCGTCGACCTGGCCGGAGTGACGCTCGGACTGGCCACCCTGGAGGACGTCATCGAGGAGCTGGTCGGCGAGATCCGCGACGGCTCCCACTTCGACGAACCGGTCTGACCGAACCGGTCGGGTGGCGAATCGGGGACGGTGTCCAGTGGCGGTTAGGGTGTGCTCGGCAACGACCCGGGAGAAGTGCAGGACGAGACGTGGGAGACGAAGCGACGCGCCATCGCGTGTGGACGCTGCCCAACCTGCTGAGCATGGTCCGGCTGGCCGGCGTACCGCTCTTCCTGTGGCTGGTGCTCGGGCCCGAGGCGGACCTGCTGGCGCTCGGGGTCCTGATGCTCTCGGGGATCACCGACTTCCTCGACGGCTACCTCGCCCGCCGCCTCGGCCAGACCTCCGCGCTCGGCGAGATCCTCGATCCGGTGGCCGACCGGCTCTACATCCTGGCCGTCGTCGTCGGCCTGGCGCTGCGCGACATCATCCCGTGGTGGGCGGCGCTGTCGCTGCCGCTGCGCGACCTGCTGCTGTGGGGGCTGGTGCCACTGCTGCGCACCCGCGGCTACAGCGCGCTGCCGGTGCACTTCCTCGGCAAGGCCGCGACCTTCAACCTGCTCTACGCGTTCCCGCTGCTGCTCCTCGGCGACGGCGAGGGCACCGTCGCCACGCTGGCGGAGGTCTTCGGCTGGGCGTTCGCACTCTGGGGCATCGGCCTCTACTGGTGGGCCGGCATCCTCTACGCCTGGCAGGTCAACACGCTGCTCCGCACCACGCCCCGGCGGCGGGCGGTGCCTGATGCCTGAGGCACCGACCGTGCCGGACCGGACCCGGACCCCCCTGCTGGCCCTGATCACCCAGGAGTCGATGGACGAGGACTACCAGCACGTCGCCCAGCAGCGAGCCGCTGCCCAGGCGCGGCTGGGGCCGGGGGAGACCGTCGAGAGGCCGGGGCCGCGAAGGCGGTGGACGGCGGCTGTGGTCGTCGGTGCCTTCGGCCTGATCGTCACCGTGGCCGCCGTCCAGACCTCCGAGCGCTCGGGGGTGGCCACCGCCAACAGGGACTCGTTGCTGAGCCAGATCGACCAGCGCCGCGAGCGCACGACGGCCCTCCAGCGCCAGATCGTCCAGCTGCGGGAGTCCAACCTCATCCAGCAGGAGAAGCTCGCCTCGGTGACCGACACCGAGCGCACCGTGACCAAGCGGACCGACAGTCTCGGCGCCGTGACCGGGTTCGGTGCGGTGAGCGGTCCGGGGGTCACCATCACCGTCGACGACGCGCCCAACGGTGAGGCGGTCCGCGACCAGGACCTGGCGCTGCTGGTCAACGGGCTGTGGGAGGCCGGCGCCGAGGCGATCTCGATCAACGGCAAGCGGCTGACGGCCCGGTCGGCCCTGCGCAACTCCGGCGCCGCGATCAACCTCAACGGCCCGCCGCCGATGTCCCCGCCGTACGTCGTCTCCGCGATCGGCGACAACCGGACCCTGCAGGCGGACCTGCTCGACACCTCCACCGGTCTGGCGTTCAGCAACGTCGCGGATGCTCTCGGCTTCCCGGTGGACGTGCAGACTGTCGACGACCTCACCCTGCCCGCGGGCCCGCAGCGCCAGCTCCGGCTGCGCAACGCCGTCAAGGTGCCGGCCGACGGGAACCGCAAGGCTGACGCGAAGGAGACCGCGCCATGATCGCCGCACTCGGGCTGCTGGTGGGCATCGTGCTCGGAGTCATCTTCCAGCCCGACGTACCTCTCGGGCTGGAGCCCTACCTCCCGATCGCCGTCGTGGCGGCGCTCGACGCCGTCTTCGGCGGCCTGCGGGCCTACCTCGACGGGATCTTCGACGACAAGGTCTTCGTCGTCTCCTTCATCAGCAACGTCGTGATCGCCGCGGGGATCGTCTTCCTCGGCGACAAGCTGGGCGTCGGCGGCCAGCTCTCCACCGGCGTGATCGTCGTCCTCGGCATCCGGATCTTCTCCAACGTGGCCGCCATCCGGCGGCACCTCTTCCATGCCTGACGTCGACGGCCCGGTCGAGGGGCCGGAGGCCCCGCCTCCCGAGGAGCAGCCCGTCCAGCCGAGCGGGCGCCAGCGCCTCCGCGGGGCGCTGCTGCGGCCCTCACGCGGCCAGGTCGTCGTCGCGATCCTGCTGGCGATCCTGGGATATGCCGCGGTGACGCAGGTGCGTTTCACCAACGTGGACAACACCTACGCCGGCCTGCGCGAGCAGGACCTGATCGACGTGCTCAACGGGCTCGCCGGCGGGACCCAGCGCGCGGAGTCGGAGATCGCCCGCCTCGAGAGCACCCGGGACGACCTCCGGTCGAGCACCGGTGCCCGGGAGGCCGCGCTGGCCCAGGCGGAGCAGCGGGCCAACACCCTGTCGATCATGGCCGGCCTGGTGCCGGTCACCGGGCCGGGCATCCGGGTCACCATCACCGAGACCGACGGGTCCGTGGACGTCGACACGATGGTCGACATGATCCAGGAGCTGCGCACCGCCGGCGCCGAGGCGATCCAGGTCAACGAGGAGGTCCGCGTCGTGGCGCAGACGTCCTTCGAGGACGCGGTCGGCGGCATCGAGGTGGACGGCAAGCTGGTGACCTCGCCGTACGTCTTCGACGTCATCGGCGATCCCGGCACCCTGCACGGTGCGATCGACTTCCCGAAGGGTCCGCGCGACCAGTTCGAGGACGAGGGCGCCACCGTCGAGGTCGACGAGCTGGCCTCGCTCGACATCGAGGCCGTGGTCAAGCCGAAGAAGCCTGAGTACGCCGAGCCCGACTCGTCACAGTAATCTCACCGCTGGCGCATGCGCACCCGACCCGAGGAGACCCCGTGTACCCCGACGACCTGAAGTACACCAGTGAGCACGAGTGGCTCCGCGAGCCCGGCGATCACGCCGGCTCGGTCCGGATCGGCATCACCGACTACGCCCAGGACGCGCTCGGTGACATCGTCTACGTCTCGCTGCCCGAGCTCGGCGCGAGCGTCCAGGCCGGGACGACCTGCGGCGAGCTCGAGTCGACGAAGTCGGTCAGCGACGTCTACGCGCCGGTCACCGGTGAGGTGGTCGCGCGCAACGAGTCGCTGGACGCGACCCCGGAGCTCGTGAACACCGACCCGTACGGCGGGGGCTGGCTCTTCGAGGTCGTGCCGGCCGACGGAGCCCAGCCCGAGGGGCTGATGGACGCCGAGACCTACCAGGCCTCGCTCGACGGCTGAGCCGGACTTCGCGAGTCCGCTTGATCCGTCTGACCGGGCTGATAGGTTCGGGACAACCTTCACCCTCAACCGGCCCCTGAGGGTTAGCCAGGGGGTTACCAGCGAGGGTCTGCCGACCGACGAAGGAATGACCGATGCCGTTCTGCACAGTCTGTGGCACGCAGAACCCGGACGACGCCCGCTTCTGCGCCCAGTGCGGAAACCGGCTCGTCACGGCGCCGCCCGCCCCGGAGAGTGAGCCCTCGGGAGAGTCGACGGCGACGATCTCGATCAGTGCCGCGGACAAGGCCGAGACCTCGGACCGCCAGCTCAACCCGGTCGACGCCGCCGCGGTCGACGCGCTGCCGGACGGCCACGCGCTGCTCGTGGTCCAGCGTGGGCCCGGCTCCGGGAGCCGGTTCCTGCTCGACCAGGAGGTCGTCAGCGCGGGTCGGCACCCGGAGAGCGAGATCTTCCTCGACGACGTGACGGTGTCGCGCCGGCATGCCGAGTTCCACCGTCAGGGCGACTCCTTCACGGTCAGTGACGTGGGCAGCCTCAACGGCACGTACGTCAATCGGGACCGGATCGACCGGGTGCGCCTCAACGACGGGGACGAGGTGCAGATCGGCAAGTTCCGGCTGGTCTTCTTCTCGGGGCACACGGACGGGTGAGCCCCCGCGACATGGGCACCGCCAGATGAGCACCGTGGCCGGGTCGGCCTCCGGTGCAGCGTCCTCCCGGGGTCGGATGAACATCGGCGAGGTCCTCGACCGCCTCCGGCCGGACTTCCCCGGGATCACCATCCCGAAGATCCGCTTCCTGGAGGACAAGGGGCTGATCAGGCCCGAGCGCACCGCCGCGGGCTACCGCAAGTTCTCCGTCGAGGACGTCGAGCGACTGCGCTACGTGCTGCGCATGCAGCGCGACCACTACCTGCCGCTGCGCGTCATCGGGGAGCACCTCGACGCGATCGACCGGGGCCTGGAGCCGCCTCCGATCGATCCGGTCGTCCCGACGGTGCCGCAGGTGGCGCTCGCGGCCGACGGGATGCCCAGCCCCGAGTCGTTCCTGCGCCGTGACCACGTGCGGCTCTCGCGACGCGAGCTGCTGAAGATCGCCGAGATCTCCGAGGAGCTCCTCGGAGATCTCGAGCAGTACGGCCTGGTGACACCGTCGCGTACGGGTCACTTCGACACCGACGACCTCGTCATCGCCAAGACCGCTCGCGAGCTCTCCGGCTTCGGATTCGAGCCGCGCCACCTGCGCGCGTTCAAGACCTCGGCCGACCGCGAGGTGGGCCTCGTCGAGCAGGTCGTCGCGCCGGACAAGCGTGGCCGCGACGCCGCCGCCAAGGCGCGCGCCGAGGAGACGATCAGCGAGATCGCCGCCTTGTCGGTGCGGCTGCACGCCACCTTGGTCAAGGCCGGCCTGCGCACCTCCTGAGCTGCTCACCGCCCCGGAGTAGGGTGAACGCGTGCGCGAAGTCGATGTCATGGGAGTCCGGGTCGAGTTGCCCTCGAACCAGCCGATCGTGCTGCTGCGCGAGGTCTCGGGGGACCGCTACCTCCCCATCTGGATCGGTGCCGTCGAGGCGACGGCGATCGCGTTCGCGCAGCAGGGTGTGGTCCCGCCCCGCCCGCTGACGCACGACCTGATGAAGGACGTGCTCGAGGCGACCGGCAACGAGCTCACCGAGGTCCAGATCACGGAGGTCAAGGACGGCGTCTTCTTCGCCACCCTGGTCTTCGGTTCCGGCGCCGAGGTGAGCGCGCGACCCTCGGACTCGATCGCGCTGGCGCTGCGCACCGGCACCCGCATCGTGTGCGCGGAGGAGGTCCTCGACGAGGCCGGACTCGCCGTACCCGCCGAGCAGGAGGACGAGGTCGAGAAGTTCCGGGAGTTCCTCGACCAGGTCACCCCTGAGGATTTTGACGCACCCCAGGGCTAACCCTCTACCTCAGGTTGAGGGTTGCGACACGCCGCCGACGTCTTTGACGGGTCCGCAAGTCCGGCCTACCTTGAACTGTCTCTGTTGTAACTCCAACGCTGTGACGCCTGCTCCGCGGGCCGACCGGCACCTTCCCCGGAGAGTTACGATCGACGGAGTAGCCCCCGGAGGATCGCGTGAAAGAGATCGACAAGCAGCCAGACGTCGACACGGCGCTCGCTGCCCAGGAGGCCGAGGAACAGGGCCTGCTCTTCACCGACGACGTCTCTCCGCTGCCCAGTGACACCGGCTACCGCGGCCCGACCGCGTGCAACGCCGCCGGCATCACCTACCGCCAGCTCGACTACTGGGCGCGTACCGGCCTGATCGAGCCGACCGTCCGCGGCGCCAAGGGCTCCGGCTCCCAGCGGCTCTACTCCTTCCAGGACATCCTGCTGCTCAAGGTCGTCAAGCGACTGCTCGACGCGGGCATCTCGCTCCAGCAGATCCGGACCGCGGTCCAGCACCTGCGCAAGCGGGGCACCGAGGACCTGACCCGGGTGACGCTGATGAGCGACGGCGTCTCGGTCTACGAGTGCACCAACAACGAGGAGATCATCGACCTGCTCCAGGGTGGCCAGGGCGTGTTCGGCATCGCGATCGGCGGCGTCTGGAACGAGATCGAGGGCACCCTCGCCGAGCTTCCGTCGGAGCGCACCGCGGAGCCGGAGGCCCAGCCCCTGGCGAGCGACGAGCTCGCCGCCCGCCGCGCGGCCCGCAAGATCAGCTGAAGCTCGGTCACCGGGCTACCGGTGTGACATTCGGCCCGTCGCCCTCGTGGCGGCGGGCCGCTGTCGTGCTTGCACCCCCGCAGCCGGTAGATTGGTGCTGCTGACACTCCCGCACGGGAGAGTCCCCGGTGCACGACGGCCGGGGCGCCGAAGGGGCAATTCCTCCCCGGAACCTCTCAGGCAACAGGACCGTGCGGGTCAGGCACTCTGAAGCACCAACGGCGGTGCGACAGAGGGGGAGGCACCCGAACGATCTTCGAGGAGCCCCATGTCAGACCACCGTTCGCCTGCCGCGCTCGACGACGCCCTGTCCTTCGTCGAGCGACACATCGGGATCCGTCCCGCCGACCTCGAGGCGATGCTCGGCCGACTGGGCTTCGACTCGCTCGACGCGTTGATGAGCGCCGCCGTACCCGGTGGGATCCGCTCCGCCGCGGCGCTCGACCTGCCGCCGGCGCTGACGGAGCAGGAGGCGGCCCAGGTGCTGCGGGAGATCGCGGCCGCCAACCGTCCCGGGGAGGCGATGATCGGGCTGGGCTACCACGCGACGATCACGCCACCGGTGATCCGCCGCAACGTCCTCGAGGACCCGAGCTGGTACACCGCGTACACGCCGTACCAGCCGGAGATCTCGCAGGGCCGGCTCGAGGCGCTGCTGAACTTCCAGACCGTCGTCGGAGACCTGACCGGGCTGCCGACCGCCAACGCGTCCCTGCTCGACGAGGGCACCGCGGCCGCCGAGGCGATGACGCTCGTCCGCCGGGCGAACAAGTCGGCGTCCGGACCGTTCGTCGTCGACGCCGACGCCCTGCCGCAGACCATCGACGTGGTGCGGACCCGCGCCGAGGCGATGGGCATCGAGGTCGTCGTCGCCGACCTGACCCAGGGGCTGCCGGACGGCGAGCTGTGCGGCGTCCTGGTGCAGTATCCCGGCGCCTCCGGTCAGATCCTGGACCCGCGGGCCGTGATCGCGGCGTCCCATGACCGGGGAGCACTGGCCGTCGTCGCCGCCGACCTGCTCGCCCTCACCCTCCTCGAGTCGCCCGGCGAGCTCGGTGCGGACGTCGTGGTCGGCTCCAGCCAGCGCTTCGGCGTCCCGCTCTTCTACGGCGGCCCGCACGCCGGCTACATGTCGGTGGCCGCCGGCCTCGAGCGCCACCTCCCGGGTCGGCTGGTCGGGGTCTCGGTGGACGCCGAGGGCCGCCCGGCGTACCGGCTCGCACTCCAGACCCGCGAGCAGCACATCCGGCGCGACAAGGCGACGTCCAACATCTGCACCGCCCAGGTGCTGCTCGCCGTCACCGCCTCGATGTACGCCGTCTACCACGGTCCGCGCGGGCTGAAGGCGATCGCGCAGCGCACCCACGAGCTGGCCGCGCGGGCTGCGGCGTCGCTGCGGGCGGCGGGGTACGACATCGCGACGACCGCCTTCTTCGACACCTTCACCGTCAGCACGCCGGCCCGCGCAGAGGAGATCGTCGGGGCAGCCCGCGAGCTCGGGCTGCAGCTGCGGCTCGTGGACGCGGACACCGTCGGGCTGTCCTTCTCGGAGGTCAGCACGGCGGCGACGCTGCGCGCCCTGCACAGCGCCTTCGGGGTCACGCCGACCTCCGTCGAGACGGTCGACGCCCTGCCCGCCGGGCTCGAGCGCACCACCGACTACCTCACCCACGAGGTGTTCTCGGCGCACCACAGCGAGACCCAGATGCTGCGCTACCTGCGCAAGCTCTCCGGGCGCGACTACGCGCTCGACCGGGGGATGATCCCGCTCGGATCGTGCACGATGAAGCTCAACGCCACCACCGAGATGGAGCCGATCTCGCTGCCGGGCTTCGCCGACCTGCACCCGTTCGTGCCGGCCGAGGACGCCGCCGGCTACCAGCGCCTGGTCAACGAGCTCGAGGGATGGCTCGCCGAGGTCACCGGCTACGACCGGGTCTCGATCCAGCCCAACGCGGGCTCGCAGGGCGAGCTCGCCGGACTGCTGGCGATCCGTGGCTACCACCACGCCAACGGCGACGCCGCCCGCGACGTGTGCCTGATCCCCTCGTCGGCCCACGGGACCAACGCCGCGTCCGCGGTGATGGCCGGGATGCGCGTGGTCGTGGTGAAGTCCGGTGCCGACGGCACCGTCGACCTCGAGGACCTGCGCGCCCAGTGCGACAAGCACTCCGCCGACCTGGCCGCGATCATGGTCACCTACCCGTCGACGCACGGCGCCTACGAGGACACCATCGGCGAGCTGTGCAAGATCGTCCACGACCACGGCGGTCAGGTGTACGTCGACGGCGCCAACCTCAACGCGCTGCTGGGCTACGCGAAGCCCGGTGAGTTCGGTGGCGACGTCTCGCACCTCAACCTGCACAAGACGTTCTGCATCCCGCACGGCGGCGGCGGCCCGGGCGTCGGGCCGGTCGCAGTTCGCGCGCACCTGGCGCCCTACCTGCCCTCGCACGCGATGCACCCGGAGCCGGCCAAGCGCGACGGCATCGGTCCGATCAGCGCGGCGCCGTACGGCTCGGCGGGGATCCTGCCGATCTCGTGGGCCTACATCCGGCTGATGGGCGCGGCCGGGCTGACCCGTGCGACCGCTGTCGCGGTGCTGTCGGCCAACTACATCGCTGCCCGGCTCGGCGAGCACTACCCGGTGCTCTACCGCGGCCACGGCGGGCTGGTCGCCCACGAGTGCATCCTCGACCTGCGGGGGCTGACCAAGGACACCGGCGTCACGGTCGACGACGTCGCCAAGCGGCTGGTCGACTACGGCTTCCACGCGCCGACGATGTCGTTCCCGGTCGCCGGGACGCTGATGGTCGAGCCGACCGAGTCCGAGGACCTGGCCGAGATCGACCGGTTCATCGAGGCGATGATCGCGATCCGGGGCGAGATCGACCGGGTCGGCGCGGGGGAGTGGACCCCGGAGAGCTCGCCGCTGCGCGGCGCTCCGCACACCTCCCGCGCACTCGTCGGCGAGTGGGACCGCGCCTACTCCCGTGAGCTCGCGGTCTTCCCGAGCGGCCTCTCTGGGCCCAACGGCTCCGGCGACAAGTACTGGCCGCCGGTGGCGCGCATCGACCAGGCGTACGGCGACCGCAACCTGGTGTGCGCGTGCCCGCCTCTGGAAGCCTTCGCCGAGTGACGCTCACCGACCACACGGCCCGCCGGCTCCGCGCCCGGCTCGCGCACGCCCAGGCGACCGGCAGGCTGCCGTCGGTGGTGGCGGGTCTGGTGCGCGACGGCGCGCCGGTCTGGTTCGACTCGTACGGCGAGCCGGCGGTGCCCGGCCACGACCCGGTCGACGTGCAGTACCGGATCGGCTCCATCACCAAGACGATGACCGCGGTGCTGGTGCTCCAGCTCGTGCGGGACGGCCGGATCGGTCTCGACGACCCGGCCTCGGCGGTGCTGGGCGACGTCGGGTACGCCGACCGCAGCCTGCGCACCCTGCTCGCGCACGACGCCGGGCTGCAGTCCGAGCCGGCCGGGTCGTGGTGGGAGCGCTCGGACGGTCTGTCCTGGGAGGACCTGGCCGCGGCCAACGACGGCTCGGGTGCGGCCTTCCCCGCACACCAGGAGTTCCACTACTCCAACCTCGGCTACGCGCTGCTCGGCGAGCTGGCGGCGAGGCTGCTCGGCACGACGTGGTGGGAGGCGGTCGAGGCCAGGGTGCTGGCACCGCTGGGCATGTCGCGGACGTCGTACCTCCCGCACGGCGCGGCCGCGCAGGGCTGGTCGGTCCATCCCTACGAGTCGACGCTCGTCCCCGAGCCCGCGACCGACACCGGTGCGATGGCGCCCGCCGGACAGGTGTGGGCGACGATCACCGACCTGGCGCGCTACGCGACGTTCCTGCTCGACGGTCATCCCGACGTGCTCTCGGCCGACGAGCTCGCGCGCGCCTTCGGCCCACAGTCAGGCAACCCGACGGACGGGCTGCGCTACGCACACGGGCTGGGCTTCCAGCTGCTTCCGGGAGGTTCCGGCACCCTCGCGGGCCACACCGGGTCGATGCCCGGCTTCCTCGCGACGGTGCTGGTCGACCGTCGACGGCGCGTCGGCGGCGTCGTGCTCGCCAACGCGACCGTCGGCTACTCGCCGGCCGCGATCGTCACCGAGCTGCTCGAGGAGCTCGAGCGCTGCGAGCCGACCGTGGCCCGACCGTGGACCCCGTCGCCGACGCTGCCGGTCGAGCTGGTCGGCGTCCCGGGGGTCTGGCACTGGGGCAACACCCCGATCGTCCTCGCGATGGAGTCCGACGAGCTGGTCGGGCGCCGCTCCGGCGTGGAGCTCTACCGCTTCGCCGTCGCCGACGGCCGCGTCCTGGGCGTCTCCGGCTACCACGCCGGCGAGGAGCTGCGCGTCGTGCGTCGCGCCGACGGGTCCGTCGGACACCTCGACATCGCGACCTTCATCTACACCGCGACGCCGTACGACCCGGAAGCCCCGATCCCCGGGGGACCTCCGGCTCGCTGAACCGCACCCCCGTTGAGTCAACCCTTCTACTGAGCCTGCGACACGCTCGACATGTTGAAGTCGGGCACCCGCAGCGCCGGGGTCGCCGTCCGGGAGAAGTAGTCGTCGCCCCACTCCCGGCTGAAGCTCGGGACCGTCGCCGACGCGTGGGAGAAGCGGCGGAGCAGGTCCACCGGACTGTCGTTGAACCGGAAGTTGTTGACGACGCCGGTGATCTCGCCGCCCTCGATGAGGTAGACGCCGTCGCGGGTCAGACCGGTGAGGAGCAGCGACTGCGGGTCGACCTCGCGGATGTACCAGAGGCAGGTGAGCAGCAGCCCGCGCTCGGTGCCTGCGACGAGGTCCTCCTCGGTGCCCGCACCGCTGTCGATCCCCAGCACCAGGTTGTCGATCGCCGGGGTGACGGGGAGGCCGGTCATCGTGGCCGAGTGCCGCGTCTGCAGGAGCGCAGTGAGCTCGCCGTCGCGGATCCAGTCGGTGCGACCGAGGGGGAGTCCGTTGTCGAAGACGGACGACTGGTTGCCCGACTGGGAGGCGACCACGAAGGGTGCGGCCTGGAGCCGGTCGTACGCCGGGTCGGAGTAGAGGTGGACTCCCGGGGCCGCGATCCGCTCACCGACGCGCGTCCCGCCGCCGTGGCGGCTGTAGACCGACTGACCCTCGTGGGCGACCCGCGCGCCGGCGTACCAGTAGGCGTCGATCATCAGGTCGGCGACGGCGCTGGGCGGCAGGATCGTGTCGTAGCGGCCCGCGGGCAGGTCGACCCGGCGCTTGGCCCAGCCGAGCCGTCGGGCCAGCTCGGCATCGAAGACGAGCGGGTCGACGTCGGCGAAGTCGCGGGTCGCCCCGCCGACCCAGGCGCTGGTCGACAGGTCGGTGGGCTTGCCGGTGCAGCCGTAGTGGCCGGTCGGCTGCACGTGGCGCAGCCGCAGGCCGGACGTCGAGCCGAGGTACGTCGTGGTCATCTCGTGGTTGACGAACCCGTAGAGCACCCGGTCGTCAGCGGCCGCCCGGCCGAAGGCCTCACCGAGGGCGGGCGCGAGGTCGTCGTACACGTGGATGTCGGTGGGGACCGACGGGTCGGCCCAGTCGAGTGAGACCGCGCCGCGGACGAGGTCGGCGGCGTCCTCGGCGGGCGAGGCCGCGCGAGCAGCGGCGTCGGCCGCCTCGACCAGTGAGGTGACCCCTGCCTGGTCGGTGGCGGTGCCGGTGACCGAGCCGGTCGCCACCCCTCCGGCCTTGTGCACGAACGAGATCACCGTGACGTCGATCCCGTGCATGACGCCGTTGGTGGTGAGCGTGTTGTTGGCCCAGCGCAGGTTGGCGCTGGTCTTGTCGTGGACGATCACGATGCAGTCGTCGGAGATCGAGGTCGACAGCGCGTGCTCGACGAACGACTGCGGGGACAGGTGTCCAGTCGAGAGCGTCATCAGTGGCCTCCCTCGGAGAGGGTGTTGAGGATCCGGACGTCGCGGAAGAGGGACGTCGGGCAGCCGTGACTGACGGCGGCCACCTGGCCGGGTTGGGCCTTCCCGCAGTTGAACGCGCCGCCCAGCACCCAGGTCTCGGGCCCGCCGACCGCCTCCATCGAGCGCCAGAAGTCGGTGGTCGTCGCCTGGTACGCCGCGTCGCGGACCTGGCCTGCCAGCTCGCCGTCGACGATCCGGTAGAACCGCTGCCCGGTGAACTGGAAGTTGAAGCGCTGCATGTCGATCGACCACGACTTGTCGCCGACGACGTACAGCCCGCGCTCGACGCGGCCGATCAGCTCCTCGGTGCTCGGGCCGTCCGGGGCCGGTTGGAGCGAGACGTTGGCCATCCGCTGGATGGGGATGTGCCCGGAGGAGTCGGCGTACGCGCATCCGTTGGAGCGGCCAGCCGGAAAACCAGGCCCGGCGAGCTCGGGGTGCATCGCGCCCATCGACCGGTCCAGCTGGTAGCCGGTGAACAGCCCGTCGGTGACGATGTCCCAGCGCTGGGTGGCGACCCCCTCGTCGTCGTACCCGACCGTGGCGAGGCCGTGCTCGACGGTGCGGTCGCCGGTGACGTTCATGACGGGGGAGCCGTACTGGAGGGAGTTGAGCTGGTCGAGCGTGGCGAACGACGTGCCGGCGTAGTTGGCCTCGTACCCGAGCGCCCGGTCGAGCTCGGTGGCGTGGCCGATCGACTCGTGGATGGTGAGCCAGAGGTTGGAGGGGTGGATGACCAGGTCGTAGGTGCCGGCCTCCACGCTGGGCGCCTTGAGCTTCTCGGCCAGCAGCTCCGGGACCTCGTCGATCTCGGCGTCCCAGTCCCAGCTGTGCGGGCCGCCGGTGAGGTACTCCCAGCCGCGGGCGACCGGCGGGGCGATGCTCGTCATCGAGTCGAAGGTGTCCGCGCCGGCCCCCATCGCCTCGAACCCGGGCTGCACCCGCACTCGTTGCTGGGTCGTGCGGGTGCCGCTCAGGTCGGCGTAGTACTTGTTCTCGTGCACCTGCAGCAGGTACGCCGAGGCGTGGTCGACGGCCGCGCCGGTGCGCAGCCGGGTCGTCCAGTCGATCAGGACGGCGGCCTTGTCGGCGACGGAGATCTCGAAGGGGTCGATCTCGTAGGCGGAGACCCAGGCGACGTCGTCGTACGTCGGCTCGGGGGCGAGGACGACCGGGCTGCTCGTCATCCGGGCTGCGACCTGGGCGACGGCGACGGCGGTCTCCGCTACCCGCACCGCCTCGTCGGTGCTGAGCACGACGCCGGCGGCGAAGCCCCACGCGCCGCCGTGGACGACCCGGACGGCGAAGCCCAGGTCCTCGGTGTCGCTCGCGCCCTGGAGGTTGCCGTCGCGCGCGGTCAGCTCCTGGTAGCGCACCCGCTCGAAGCGGAAGTCGGCGTGACTCGCGCCGAGCTCGGCCGCGCGGGCCAGGGCGGCGTCGCCGAGGCTGCGGTACGGGAGCGAGGTGAACGTCGGGTCCAGCACGCGATCGCCCATGCGGCGAACCTATCTGATCGGGTCCAACCGATTTCAGGAGGTGGGAGTCGCCCGGTCGAGGGCTGGGTACCGCACCCACATGACCGACAACGCAGACCTGAAGAAGCTCGTCGACCTGATGGACGACATGCCGATCGCGATGCTGACGACGTACGGCGCGGACGGCGTGCGCAGCCTGCCGATGGCGCGCCAGGAGGTGGAGCCGTCGGCGGAGATGTGGTTCATCTCGGCCCGCGACACCGCCCACACGCGGGCGATCCAGGAGAACCCCGCCGTGGCGCTGACCTTCTCGGCACGAGACTCCTGGGTGGCGGTGACCGGGCGGGCGAGCGTCGTCGACGACAACGCCAAGCTCAAGGAGCTGTGGAACACCTTCGCCGAGGCCTGGCTGCCGGGCGGTCCGGAGGACCCCAACGCCGTGCTGATCAAGGTCGACGTCGAGCACGGGGAGTACTGGGACACCCCGGGCGGCAAGGTGGCCTCGCTGATCAGCTTCGCGAAGACGAAGCTGACCGGGGACACGTACGACGCGGACCACGGCACCGTCGACGTCTGAGGGATCAGGCCCTGGCCCGGACCGCCCAGGCTGAACCGCGGATCGTGAACGGCTCGGGCAGCAGCTTCTCGGCACATCGGTCTCGCAACGCTGCGCGGCCGGTGTCGTCGAGACTGCTGATGTAGTCGCCGAGCGGCCCGATCCCGAAGGTGTAGGGCTCCCACCAGTCGGCGAAGCTGGTGGACTCCAGCTCCACGGTGAGCAAGGTCCCCTCGATGTCGCGGAGCCCGGCCTCGGCGCAGAGCTGCTCGAGATGACCCTCCCGGGCACCGGCGAGGCCGCCTTCGTCGACGACGGCCGGGTCGAGCTCCCGCGCCGCCTCCCAGCAGACACTGAGCGGGCTGCCGCCGCCGTCGTGGTCCCACACGCAGGCCGCGACCACACCGCCGGGCCGGGTGACCCGCGCCATCTCCCGCAGCCCGGCGACCGGGTCGCTCATGAAGTGGACGACGAGCTGCGCCAGCGCGGCGTCGTACGTGTCGTCGGCGAAGGGGAGGGCCTCGGCGGAGCCGGCGCGTACGTCGGCCTCCGGGAGCCGGGCGCTCAGCGCGGCGACGAACGGCGGAGACGGGTCGACCGCAGCGACCGAGGTGACGCCGACCCGGCGGACCAGCTCGGTCGTCAAGGCTCCCGGACCACACCCCACGTCCACGACGGACTGCCCCGACTCGATGCCGGCGAAGTCGGCGAACACGACGCCGAGCGGCTGCGAGAAGCGGCCCATGAAGCGGGCGTACGCGTCGGCCGGGACGTCGAAGGTCACTCCTGCAACCTAGACCTCGTCGGCCGTCCGCTGCATCACCTGCTGACCGCCAGGGTCGAGCCCCGGCGGGACTTGGTGACCAGGAGCTGGGTCGGGATCCGGTCGCGCATCTCGGCGACGTGGCTGACGACGCCGACGACCCGGCCGCCGTCGCGCAGCGAGTCGAGGGTGTCCATGACGTCGTCGAGGGTGTCGGCGTCGAGCGAGCCGAACCCCTCGTCGACGAAGAGCGTGTCGAGGTCGGCTCCGCCGGCCTCGTGGGTGACCACGTCGGCGAGCCCGAGCGCCAGGGCGAGCGACACCACGAAGGTCTCCCCGCCGGACAGGGTCGCGGGGTCGCGCGACTCGCCCGACCAGTCGTCGCGGACCAGGATGCTCAGCCCGCCCCGGGTCTCGCCGGCGCCGCGCTGTCCGGTGTGCTCGAGGGAGTAGCGCTGGTCGCTCATGCCGGCGAGCCGGACGTTGGCCGCGGCCACGACCTGGGAGAGCCGGAACGCCAGGACGTAGGCCGACAGTCGCATCTGGAGCCGGTTGTCCGGCGACTTGCCGTCGACGAACGACGCCAGTCGGGTCGTGAGCTCGAGGTCGTCACGGACCGGGGTCCAGGCGCGGAGCGCTGCGCCGAGCTCGACGTGGAGCGTGCCGAGCCGGTCGTGGCGGCGCTGCCAGCGGGCCGCCGTCGAGCGCGCCTCGCCCAGACGGGTCAGCGCGTGGTCGTGGTCCGACTCGAGCGCCTCCAGGTCGACGGGCGGCAGCTCGAGGAGAGCGGTTGCTCCCGGCTCCGCCAGGACGGCGGCGACGGCGGCGACCCGGTGCTGGTGGGCGTCGATCCGGCTGGAGAGACGGTCGGCCTCCACCGCCGGCAGGGCGGCTGACACGGCGTCCGCCACGCTCGCGAACCCGGCCTGCTCGGCGGCATCGGCCACAGCGTCCGCCGCCTCTGTCGCCGCAGCCTCCGCCGCGGACTGGGCGTCCAGCGCATCGACCGCTGCCCGCCCCGTGGCGACGCGCGTCGCCTGAAGCGCGTGCAACGACGCGAGATCCGGGGCTCCGGAGCCGCGGAGGAGGTGGTCGACCTCGTCCTGGAGAGCTGTCAGCTGCGCCTGTCGGTGGCGCTGGTCGGCTTCGAGTGCCGTGGCCGCGAGCCGCAGCCGGGTGAGCTCCGCCGCGAGCGAGGTGGCCTCCTCCTCCAGCAGGCGGAGCTCGTGCGCGACCGGCTCGACCCGGGCGGCCAGCGTGTGCAGCCTCTCGAGCTCGCTGGTCGCCTCGCGGTGCCGGTCATCGGCGGGCGTGTCGCCGGCCGCCTGTCGGGCGAGGGCGAGGTTGGTCTCGAGGGTGCGTACGGCGTCCTCGTGGGCGGCCTGCACCGAGTTGGCGTCGACGTGCGCCTTCTGCGCCGCCTTCTCGGCGAGGGCGTCCGGCGCGTCGCGATCAGGGACCGCCTTGTGCGGGTGGTCGCCCGACCCACACACCGGACAGCTCTGCCCCACCGCCAGCGCCCCGGCGATCTCGGCGGCCATCCCGTCCAGGCGCGCCTGGCGGACGTCGAGGTAGGTGGCCCAGGAGGTCAGCGCCTCGGACGTCGCCGCGTCGAGGGCCAGCCGGGCGCTCGCGAGGTCGCGCTCGTAGTGCAGGACCTGGGCCGCCGCCTCCATCCGCGCAGCGAGCTCGGCCACCCGGACCGTCTGTCCTTCGATCGCCGCGAGCGCCTGACCGGCGATCGCCAGCTCGTCGCGGAGTACGGCGGTCCGCTGCGGCAGCGCGGTGGTGGCGGCCTCGGCGGCCCGGATCTGCTCCGCGAGCACGTCCGCTCGGTGCAGACCGGTCTCGAGAGCAGTCGCCACCTCACCCAGGCTCGCCTCGCGAGGGAGCGCCGCTGCCACCCGAGCCCGGGCCACGACGGCCTGCTCGACCGCGTCGTCGAGCGAGGCCCGGTCCACGAACAGCAGGTCGAGGGCAGCCGCCGCCTGCGCCGACGTCTGCGCCGCCGTGGCCCGGGCACGGTGGCACGCGGCCGTCGCCCGGACCGCGAGGTGGTGCAGCGGCAGCACGGTCGCCGACCGCCGGGCCGCATCGAGGGACCGTCGCGCGGCCTCGACGACCCCCGCGCGCTCCGCCAGGGCGGTCTGCTCCGCGAGCGCGGCGTCGACCCGAGCCCGGCGTACGGCGAGCGCGCGCGCCTCCTCGAGCGCTCGACGCGTCTCGGACTCCGCGCCGGCCGCTCGGGCCGCGGCCTCGTCGGCCTCCGCGCGGCCGGCCTCTGCCTCACTGCGCAGCTCGGTGGCCCAGCGCAGGATCGAGCCGTCCGCCGCGGTCGACGCGAGGTCGTGCAGGTCCCAGGCCTCCGGAGCCGGTGCCTCGACCGCCTCGCTGACCCTGCTGACCAACCCGGCGACGCGCTGGTGCGCGGTCTCGGAGGCACGTTTCAGCGCCAGCCGCCGGTCGCGCAGCCAGCGTTCGACGTCCTCGAACCGGCCGGTGCGGAAGAGCTGCTGGAGCAGTCGGTGCCGCTCCTCGGAGCGCGAGCGCAGGAAGGTCTGGAACTCGCCCTGCGGCAGCATCGCCACCTGGGTGAACTGGGCGAGGTTCATCCCGATCAGCCGGGTGACGAGGTGGCCGGTCTCATCCAGGCGGGTCGAGTGGGTCACCCACTCGCCGTCGATGCGCTCGGCGATCGAGACCGAGGCCTGCTCGGTGGTCACGCCGGTGCCGCGCTTCTTGGGCCGCTCCCACGAGGGCGACCGGATCAGGCGGTAGCGCCGTCCGGACAAGGTCGCCTCCAGCGTCACCCGAGGGCGTACGCCGGGCCCGGCCTGGTCGGAGCGCAGCCGCTTGGCGGCGTTGCGGGCGCCCGGCACGTCGCCGTACAGCGCGAAGCAGACGGCGTCGAGGACGCTCGTCTTGCCCGCACCGGTCGGTCCGGAGAGCAGGAACAGGCCGGCGTCGGAGAGGTGGTCGAAGTCGACGGTCACCGTCTCCGCGAACGGCCCGAAGGCGGTGATCTCGAGCTGGTGGAGCCTCATCGACCTGCCTCGGAGACGAGGACGTCGAAGTCGGGGTCCTCGCAGCAGGCGTCGGCGGCCTCCAGCAGCAGCGCGGACTCGGCCTCGGTGGCCGGGGTGCCGCGCATGGCCGCGATGAAGTCGAGCGAGATCGCGTGGTCAGACCGTCCCTGGGTGCGCGCCAGCGGCACCGAGTGCTGGTCGCCTCCGACGGGCTCGAAACCCAGGACCAGCGTGTGGGGGAACCGTGCGCGCAGCCGGTCCATGGCCCGCAGCGGCCGCAGGTCGTCGGTCAGCGTCGCCTGCACCCAGGCGGTCTCGTGGCGTGCGAGCTCGGGGTCGGCCAGCAGGTCGTCGAGGGTGCCGCGGATCCGGGCCAGCGGCCGGGGGACCGGTGCCGGGACGAACTCGGCACCGCTCAGTCCGTCCGCGCCCAGGTCGACCAGCCACGACCCCTTGACCTGGTCGGCCTCGGAGAACGAGTAGGCGAGCGGCGAGCCGGAGTAGCGGACGGACTCGGTGAGCGTGTGCCGGCCGTGCAGGTGCCCGAGCGCGGTGTAGTCGATCCCGGCGAACGTGCTGGTCGGCACCAGCGAGACGCCGCCGACACTGATGTCGCGCTCGGAGTCGCTCGGCTCGGCGCCGGCGACGAACGCGTGCGCCAGCACGACCGAGCGCGCGTTGCGGCGCTCGAGGTCGGCGCGCACCCGGCGCATCGCCTCGGTCAGCGCCGCCTCGTGCGATCGGGCGGCGAGCCCCCATGGCTCGCGGACGGCGTCGGGGTCGAGGTAGGGGATCCCGTAGACCGCCACCGTCCCGTGCTCGTCACCGAGCAGGACCGGCGTGCCGACGGAGCCGGCGTCGGTGCGGATGAAGACCCCGGCAGCGTCGATCAGCCGGGAGCTGAACCCGAGGCGCTGGGCCGAGTCGTGGTTGCCGCTCGTGAGGACGACCTGGGCGCGGGAGGCGGCCAGCCGGGCCAGCGCGTCGTCGGCGAGCCGGACCGCGTCGACGTGGGGCAGGGCGCGGTCGTAGATGTCGCCGGCGACCACCACCAGGTCCACCCGCTCCTGCTCGACGACCGCGAGCAGGTGGTCGACGTACGCCGCCTGGTGCGTGAGCATGCCTTCACGGTGGAACGACCGGCCCAGGTGCCAGTCGGAGGTGTGGAGGATGCGCATGCCGCAACGCTAGGAGGCGGCACCGACAGCGCCCCGCCCCCACGCCGGTGCGGGGCCCCGAGCTCGTGCGGTTTGGTCACAAACCGCACGGAAACCGCCCCTGAATCTGCGGTTGGTGACCAAACCGCAGGTCGGCGGAAGCCCCAGGGGAGCCGGGCTCAGGTGTAGCGCACGCACCGGTCGGCGCGGGTGAACCCGTAGAGCACCAGCCCCGACTCCTGCGCGAGCCGGACCGAGAGCGACGTCGGCGCGCCGACGGCGACCAGGGACCCGATGCCGGCGGCGATCGCCTTCTGCACGAGCTCGAACCCGGCCCGCCCGCTGACGACCAGGCACGCCTCGGCGGGTACGGCGCCGGCGAGCACCCGAGCACCGGTCACCTTGTCGACGGCGTTGTGCCGCCCGACGTCCTCGCGTACGACGAGCAGGTCGCCGTCCGCGGTGGCCAGGCCGGCCGCGTGCACCCCGCCGGTGCGGTCGAAGACCGGCTGCCGGTCCCGGACGAGGTCGGGCAGGCGTCGTACGACCTCGGCGTCGGGCAGTGGCCCCCGCCAGCGTGCGGACAGGGGCGCGGCGAGCGCGTCCGCGATGCTGTCCTTGCCGCAGACCCCGCACGCCGACGAGCCGGACGACTGGCCGACGTGGCGGTGACCCGGATCGGTCAACGGGGGCGAGGAGAGGGTGACCGTGACGACGTTGAACTCCTGCTCGGGCGCGAGGTCGGCGTCGGTGCAGTAGGCGACGGCGTGGATCGAGTCCGGGGTCGCGAGACCCTCGTGCACCAGCCAGCCGGCCGCGAGCTCGAAGTCGTGCCCCGGCGTCCGCATCGTGACCCAGACCCGTCGCGCGGCGGCGCCGGGCCAGGCGAGGCGGATCTCCAGCGGCTCCTCGGTGACCAGCCGGTCCTCCCGGCTCCGCTCGCCGTCCACCTCCAGCGTCCGCACGCGCGTGCGGACGGTCGGTCCGGGGCGGCGGGCACGGTCGAGGCTCATGATGTCGGGTAGGCCTTGAGGACGGCGAGCTTGCGGGCCAGGTCGTCCGCCGCGTCGCTGAGACGCCGTCGCACCGAGAGCGCCAGGGCGTCGTCGGCCGCCAGCCGCTGCTGCGCGCTCGAGGGTCTCCTCGCTCAGCGACGTCACCGGGAAGAAGAACTCGGTCGCGTCGGCCAGCACCCACCCGCTCCGCACGTCCATGGTCGCGGGCAGCTCGTCGAAGAAGCGGTCGACGTAGGGCGCCGTCAGCTCCTCCTGCCCACCGCGCCACATCCCGGAGCCAGCGGCCTCCAGCTCGTAGTTGGGCACGTCGAGGCGGCCGGTGAAGACGTCCCACCCGTGCGCCTTGGCCTCGGCGGTCGGCAGCGAGACGACGGCGCGCATGTGCGCGACGCGGGACTCGCCCGTCGGCTCGGCAGCGAGCGCCGCGTCGAGCTCGGTGGCGTCCGTGGCGCCGAGGGAGGCGAGCCGTCCCAGCAGCCGCCAGCGCAGGTCGAGGTCGAGGTCGATGCCGTCCGGCGTGGCGGCCAGCCAGGCCCGCAGCTCGTCGGCGGACGAGGCCGTCGAGATCGCCATCCGGAAGGCCGAGAGCTGGAGCTCCGAGGCGACCGGCGTCGATCCGAGCTTGCCGAGCGCGGCGTCGTGCACCCGTTGGAGCGACCCTGCCGGGGCGAGCGGCAGCACGTCGCCGAGCAGCCACGATCCCAGACGGCGCTTGCTGTCCTCCGTGGACTCCACCGGCGCACTCGCGACCACCAGGTCGATGACGTCGGTGGGGGAGAGGGCGGCGTTGTGGAAGGCGCTGCGGAGGTTGTTCCAGATGCCGGCGCGCAGGCCCGGGTCGTCGACCGCCGGCAGCAGCGTCTTGAGGCGCTCCACGGTCCGCTGGTCGGGCTGCAGGACCGCCCAGGTGTCCTCGTACGGGTCCAGGACGACCGCGTCGTCGCCCAGGTCGTACGGCGTCTCCGGGCCGTCGAGGCTCAGCGACCGCGTGCTCCAACCGCCGTCGGTGGCCACGGCGACGCGGAACCTGTGCGACCGGTCCGCGGGGTGCTCGACCGGCGGCGTACGCCGCACCACCCCGGCAGCCCGGTCCAGCAGGATCGTGTCGGGACCGGCGGTGCGCAGCCAGTTCGTCGTGAACTCCGAGAGGTCGCCCGCCCCGGCTCGCTCCCAGGACCCGAACAGGTCGTGCATGGTGGCGTTGCCGAAGCGGTGTCGCGTGAAGTGGTCGACCGCGCCGGCGAAGAAGACCTCGTCGCCCATCATCGCGTTGAGCTGCCTGAGGATGCTCGAGCCCTTGGCGTAGGAGATGCCGTCGAAGTCCTGCAGCGCAGCGGTGGCGTCGACGGCCCCGTTGCCGGCGACCGGGTGCGTGCTGGGGCGCTGGTCGGCGTTGAGGCCCCACTGGCGGCGGGCGTAGGCGTTGTCGACCCACGCGTCGTCGTACTCCGTGACGTCGGCGGTGACCCGGTTGCCCATGTACTCGGCGAAGGACTCGTTGAGCCAGAGGTCGTCCCACCACGCCGGCGTGACGATGTTGCCGAACCACTGGTGCGCCATCTCGTGCGCCAGGGTCGTCGCCCGCCGGATCCGCATGCCCCGGGTCACCCGGCTGGTGAACACGAGCGGGTCGCGGAAGGTGACGCAGCCCGGGTTCTCCATGGCACCGGCGTTGAACTCGGGCACGAACGCCTGGTGGTAGTCGCCGAACGGGTAGCGGATCCCGAAGAGCCGGTGGAACTCGTCGAAGCACTGCTTGGTCATCGTGAAGAGCTCGTCGGCGTCGGCCTCGAGCGCCCCCGCCATGCTCGCGCGCACCGACAGTCCGAGCGGGATGCCGTCATGGTGGTCGCGGATCAGGTGGTAGGGCCCGGCGACGACGGTGACGAAGTACGTCGACAGCGGCTGGGTGCGCTCGAACTCCCACACACCGGGCTCCGGGTTGCTCCCCGGTGCGTTGGCCACCACGGTCCAGGCCTCCGGGGCCAGCACGTGCAGCGTGTACGGCGCCTTCAGGTCCGGCTGGTCGAAGCAGGCGAAGACGGACGGCGCGGCATCCATGAACATCATCCCGTAGACGTAGGACCTGCCGTCGGCCGGATCGGTGCTGCGGTGCAGGCCCTCGCCGTCGTTGCGGAAGCGCATCACGGCGTCGACGACGAGCTCGTTCTCGCCTGCGAGCGTCTCGATCGGCAGTCGCCCGCGGTCCAGCTGGTCGGGGTCCACCGGTGCGCCGTTGAGCCGGATCTCGTTGACCCGCACCGGCTTCAGGTCCACGAACGTCGCTCCGCCCCGACTGCTGAACCGGATCGTCGTGACCGATCCGAAGGTCGCGTCGTCGCCCGCGAGGTCGAGGCGCAGGTCGTAGTCGAGCACCTCGAGGAGCTCGCGGCGGGCGACGGCCTCGGTGCGCTGGAGGCTCTGGGACGGGCTGTTCACGCGGTCACCCTATGCCGGTCCTATCGTGGTGAGCATGGACACCCCGGACGCCGACAAGCAGGACCTCCTGGCGCTGATCCGGGAGTCCGTGATCGGCGAGGACCACGTGATGGAGACGCCGTACGGCGCCCGCCGGGTCACCTACGCCGACTACACCGCGTCCGGGCGCGCGCTGGGGTTCATCGAGGACTTCATCCGCGACCAGGTGCTGCCCAGCTACGCCAACACCCACACCGAGTCCAGCGGCACCGGCCTGCAGACGACCCGCCTGCGAGAGGAGGCCCGCGAGATCATCCGGGACTCGCTCGGCGGCGATGACGACACCGTCGTCCTCTTCGCCGGGTCCGGCTGCACCGGCGCCCTCGCGAAGCTGATCGGCGTGCTCGGTCTGCGCATCCCCTCGACGCTCGACGACACCTACGCGCTGACCGAGCACATCGCACCGGCCCAGCGCCCGGTCGTCTTCATCGGTCCTTACGAGCACCACTCCAACGAGATCCCGTGGCGCGAGTCGATCGCCGACGTCGTGACGATCCGTCAGGACGCCGACGGGGGCGTCGACCAGGCCGACCTGGTCGAGCAGCTCGAGAAGTACGCCGACCGGCCGCTCCGGATCGGCTCGTTCTCGGCGGCCTCCAACGTCACCGGCATCGTCTCCGACACCGCGTCGATCGCCACCGTGCTGCACGAGCACGGCGCCCTGAGCTTCTGGGACTTCGCCGCGGCCGCGCCGTACGTCGACATCTCGATGGCCGCAGCGCCCGGGCGGCCCCAGTCCTACAAGGACGCGATCTTCCTCTCGCCGCACAAGTTCATCGGCGGCCCGTCGACGCCGGGGGTGCTGGCCGCGCGGCGCGAGCTCTTCGCCAACCGGGTGCCCGAGATGCCCGGCGGTGGCACGGTCGCCTACGTCAACGACGACGACCACCGCTACCTCGACGACGTGACCCACCGCGAGGAGGGCGGCACCCCCGCCATCATCGAGTCGATCCGCGCCGGCCTCGTCTTCCAGCTCAAGGAGGCGGTCGGGACCGACACGATCCGCGAGCAGGAGGAGCGCCACCTGCGCCGGGCCGTCGCCGCCTGGCGTGACGAGCCGGGCATCGAGCTGCTCGGCAACCTCGACGCGGAACGGCTCTCGATCGTCTCGTTCATCCTCCGCGCGCCGTCGGGCCGCTACCTGCACCACAACTACGTGGTCGCGCTGCTCAACGACCTCTTCGGGATCCAGTCGCGCGGCGGCTGCTCCTGTGCCGGCCCGTACGGCCACCGCCTGCTCGGCATCGACCTCGAGCGCTCCCACGAGTTCGAGCGCGAGATCACGGGTGGCTGCGAGGGCATCAAGCCCGGCTGGGTGCGCATCAACTTCAACTACTTCGTCTCGGACGCGGTCGTCGACTACCTCATCGAGGCGGTCCGCCTCGTCTCCCGTGACGGCTGGAAGCTGCTCGGCGACTACCTCTTCGAGCCCACCACGGGCCTCTGGCGCCACCGCGACGGCGTGGTGCTGCCCCCGCTGTCGCTGCGCGACGTCTCGTACGTCGGCGGCCGGCTCACGGTGCCGACCGACCGCGCCACCGGGGGAGAGGACCTGCTCGCCGAGCACCTGCGCGACGGCACCGCCCTCCTGGCGGCGACCCCGGGTCCGGACCTGTCCGGGCACCCCGGCAACGTCAGCGCCGACTTCGAGCACCTGCGCTGGTTCGAGCTCCCGACCTCGGCGCTCGGGTAGCGCGCGGTCAGGCCGTCGCCACCCGCACGGCGGCGTCCTCGTACTGCACGAACGCCTTGGACCCCAGGACCGGGCCGATGTGGTCGGCGATCACGGCGACGTGGGCCGGGTGCGTCTTGTAGCCCTCCCACGACGCCTGGGAGTCGAAGCGCATGTGGAAGCGCAGGGTCGCGTTGCCGTCGACCAGGCCGGCATCGCGGACGACCTGGGCCTCGATCAGCCCGTCGACCTGACCGGGCAGACCGAGCAGGCCCGTCACGATCGCCTCGACCTGGGCGTCGTCGGCGTCGGGGACCAGGGTCAGGTGACCTACGTGGTTGAACATCAGTGGACCTCCATCAGGGAGCCGTAGCCGGCGATCCGGTCATCGATCCCGTTGACCCGGAAGGCGTGCCACATGGTGGCGAGGTTGATCGCGATCACGGGCTTGCCGAGCTCCTTCTCGAGCTCGGCCGCCACCGCAACGCACTCCAGGTTGGTGCCGCACTGGATCAGCGCGTCGACGTCCGGGCCGTCGACCGAGAGGAACGCCGCCCGCAGCGTCTCCGGGGTCTCGTCGGCGATCGACGTCGCCGACGCCGAGCACAGTCCGGTGATCGCGGCCACGTCGTACCCGAGCTCGGTGAAGTAGGCGACGACCTGCTCGTCCCCGACCGGCTGGTACGGCGTCACGACGCCGATCCGCCTGGCCCCGAAGGCCTTCAGTGCCTCGCCGGCCGCGGTGGCGCCGGTGGTCACCTCGAGGCCGGTCATCTCGCGCACGTTCTGCTCGAAGGCGGCGTTGCCCTGCACCCCACCCCAGAAGGTCTCCGCCGACATGCCCATCACGATGTAGTCGGGCTCGCACGTCATCACGGTCTCGAGTGCGCTCGGCAGAGCCTCGTTGAGGCACTCGCGGAACGCGCCGAACGCGTCGGCGGAGTCGAGCGCCGGAGCCTTGATCATGATCCGGCCGGTGTGCCAGGAGCAGTCCTGGGGCCGGAGGTGGTGGAACTCGCGCTCGACCGAGGTGTTGGTCGAGGGCAGGACCAGGGCGAACTTCCGGCCCTTCGGCGGGGTACTCATGGCGTCAGAATAGAGGATATATTCTGACGCCGCTGACGTGCTGGTCAGAGCCGGACGAGCATCTTCCCGGTGTTGTCGCCGCGGTGCAGGCCGAGGAAGGCGTCGACGGCGTTGTCGATCCCGTCGACGACGGTCTCGCGCCAGGTCGAGCGAACCGTCGGCGACCCAGCCGCCGGCGCGGCGGTAGAACTCCGACGCCACGTCTGCCGTGGTCGGTGACGATGAAGCCGCGCAGGGTGAGGCGCTTGCTGATCGATCATCATCATGTTGCGCGGCCCCGGAGACGGTGCGTCGGCGTTGTAGTCGCCGATCGCCCCACAGGCTGCGATCCGCCCGTGGTCGGCCATCGCGAAGATCGCGGCCTCGAGGTGGTCGCCACCGACGTTGTCGAAGTAGACGTCCACGGCACCGTGCTCGCGCAGCTGCCGGCCGATGGGGGAGTCCTTGTAGTTGAGCGCGACGTCGTAGCCGAGCTCCTTCAGCCAGGCGCACTTCTCCGGCGTGCCGGCGGAGCCGATCACCGTGGCGGCCCCGAGCTGCTTGGCGATCTGGCCGGCGGCGGAGCCGACGGCGCCGGCCGCGCCGGAGATGAAGACGGTGTCGCCCTCGCGGACCTCGGCGATCCGGGTGAGCCCGACGTACGCCGTCATGCCGGGCATGCCGAGCGTGCCGAGGTAGGCCGACGCCGGCACCTGCGAGACGTCGATCTTGCGGGCCGCGCGCTCCGAGAGCAGCGCGTGGGTGCGCCAGCCCGCCTGGTGCAGCACGGTGTCGCCGACCTGCAACGAGTCGGAGCCGGAGGCGATCACCTCGCCGACGGCGCCGCCGTCCATGGGGGCGTCGAGGGCGAACGGCGGCACGTACGACTTCACGTCGTTCATCCGGCCGCGCATGTAGGGGTCGACCGACAGGAAGGTGTTGCGGACCAGGACCTCGCCGGGCCCGGGGTCGGGCAGGTCGGTGTCGACGGTTCGGAAGTCGTCGGGGGTGGGCCAGCCCTGGGGGCGGGCCGCCAGGTGGATCTCGCGTGCGGTGGTCATGGGGGATCCTTCCAGGACGGTGCGGACAGGGCGACGGGCCCCGGTTCCGTGTTCCGGGGCCCGCCTGGTGAGGGGTGTGACCTGGGGGTCAGCCCTGGAGCCCGAGGGCGAACTCGACCTTGCCGGCCTGGTCGACGGCCGCGTCGAGCACCTTGTCGTCCAGGAGCACGGCGGCGGACTCGTCGAGGTAGACGGTGGCGCCGCCCTGCTCGACGACCTGGTCGCCGGGCTCGCCCTGCGCGGCCGCGGTGACCTCGAAGGACGGCTCGGGGGTCGCGGCAGAGGTGATCCGCAGACCCGCCTCCTCGCTGAGTCCGGGCTGGGTGGTGATCTCGTGGACGATGGCAGTTGCGTTGTCGGTGAGGGTGAGCATGCTCGCCTTTCCGATGGCTTTTGCTGGTCCAGACCACCGTTGCCGATTCGGCCGCTCCAGACAAGTTCGCCGCTGGGCCCGGGCGTGTCGAGGTTCTGGCACGCTGTTCCTCATGACCACCTCGGACGCCCCCCGCACGAGCACCCGCCGCATCGACCTGACCAAGATGGGCGAGGGTCGCTACAAGGCGACGAACGCGCGTGGGGGAGTGCTGCCCGTCGGCTCCGGCGACGACCCCGACTTCACCCCCGTGGAGCTGCTCCTGGCGGCCCTGGCCGGGTGCAGTGCGATCGACGTCGACCTGATCACCGGCAAGCGCGCCTCCGCGGTGTCCTTCGACGTCAGCGTCGAGGGGGAGAAGATCCGCGACGACCAGGGCAACCGGCTCACGGACCTGACGATCACCTTCGACGTCCGCTTCCCCGAGGGCGAGGACGGCGACCGGGCGCGCGAGGTGCTGCCGCGCTCCATCGCGCAGTCCCGCGACCGGCTGTGCACGGTCGGGCGCACCGTCCAGGTCGGCGCCCCGATCGAGTACGACGAGGCCTGACGCGGTGGCGCACGGCAGACGCGGAAGCTGGGACGCCGTGCCCCCGCAGGACGGGCGGCGGTTCGTGGTCACCGGCGGCAGCGGGGGACTGGGTCTCGAGACCGCCCGCGTGCTGGCCGAGCGTGGAGCCGAGGTGGTGCTCGCCGTACGCAGACCCCGCCAAGGGCGAGGCGGCCGCGGCCCGCTTGGCCGGGACCGTGGAGGTCCGCCGTCTCGACGTCGCCGACCTGTCGTCGGTGCGCGAGTTCGCGGCCGACATCGGACCGGTCGACGTGCTCATCAACAACGCCGGGGTGCTCGCGGTGCCCTACGCGCTCAGCGCCGACGGCTTCGAGACCCACCTGGCCACCAACCACCTGGGCCACTTCGCGCTGACCAACCTGATGCTCCCGCAGCTGCGTGACCGGGTGGTCGTCATCTCCTCCGACGCCCACCGCTCGGCAGGCCTGGACCTCACCGACCTGAACTGGGAGCGCCGGGCCTACAAGCCGTTCGCGAGCGTACGCGGCCTCCAAGCTCGCCAACCTGCTCTTCCTCGCGGAGCTGCAGCGCCGGCTCACGGCGGCCGGCTCGACGCTGCGGGCCGTCGGGCTCGCACCCCGGCTCGACGGCGACCTCGATCACCGGCAACACCGGTAGCGCGTTCAAGACCTGGGTCGGCAGCTGGGGCCACCAGCTCGCCGGGATGCCGGTGTGGAAGGGCGCGCTGACGACGCTTGTACGCCGCCACGATGGACGTGCCCGGCAACACCTTCGTCGGACCCGACGGGTTCAAGGAGTTCCGGGGCTGGCCGACGGGGGTCGGCCGCAGCCGCGACGCCCTCGACCCGGACCTGGCCCGTGGTCTGTGGACGGCGTCCGAGGACCTGACCGGCGTCGGCTTCGCGCTCGGGTGATCAGTCGGCGGCGGTGACGGAGGTGATCGTGACCTTCTTCGCGGGTGGTCCGTCCGGCTCCCCGGTCGCCGTCCCGAGCTTGCCGAGCTCCTGCACCACCTTGAGGCCGGCGTCGTCGAGCTGGCCGAAGACGGTGTAGTCCGGTGCCAGGGTCGAGTCGGCGTACACCATGAAGAACTGCGAGCCATTGGTGTTCGGCCCTGCGTTGGCCATCGCCAGGGTGCCCGCGGGGTAGGTCTCGGAGCCCGCCAGCTCGTCGTCGAAGGAGTAGCCGGGACCGCCCATGCCGGTCCCGCTCGGGTCGCCGCACTGCAGCACGGAGATGGAGGCCGGTGCCGTGGTCAGCCGGTGGCAGGGCGTGTCGTCGAAGTAGCCCTGCTCCGCCAGGGAGAGGAAGGAGTTCACCGTGCACGGAGTCGCATCGGCATCGAGGGTCGCGCCGACGCGCCGAAGCTCGTGTCGATCGTGACGGCGACCTGGCCGGTGCGCGTCGGCGTAGCCGGACGGCGGGTCGACCTCCTTCGCGGGGTCGCTCCCGTCCACGGTGTAGGTGCAGGCCCCAGCCGCGTCCGACGCGGCGGGAGTCGACGGCGCGGAGGCGGTGGTGGGCGCCGGGTCCGCGGCGGACTGGCTGTCGCTGTCGGAGCCGCTGCACCCGGTCGAGTGCGAGGACGGCGACGACGGTGAGTCCGGCCAGGCCGGCCAGGGAGCGGGAACGCATGGGCAGATCGTAGAGGTCTCAGCCGTTGCGGCCGCGTGCGGCCACCGGCCACGGGACGAGAGCCGCGCCGTCGTCGGCCCACAGCGTGTCCGCGAGGTTGACGGCCGCGCAGACGTGGTTGGGCACGACGTCGACGTACGCACCGAGCGGCGGCAGCGGTGCCCCGGCGAGATCGACGACGGCGTGGTGCTCGGAGAGCTGCACGATCCGTGCCTCCGGGTGGTCCAGGAGACGGCCCCGACCCGGTGGCGTACGCCGCCCGGTCGGCGCCGAGCACCTTGCTCCCGCTGTCGAGGACGAGGCGTCCGCCGGCGTGGCTGACGACCGTGGCCCGGCAGGTCAGCGCGATCGACTCGGGGGGCATCACCCCGAGCTCCCACTGCTGGGCGTCGCCGAAGACGTAGACGCCGGGCCGCAGCTCGGTCAGGTCGGCGGTGTGGCGTGGGCGAGCGTCGGGGTCGAGCCGCCGCTGACGATGTCGGGCTCGAGACCGGCCTCGCGGAAGGACGCGACTGCTGCGCCCAGAGCGGCCGCCTCGTCGTCGGCGGCCGACGCCATCAGGTCGGGGGAGTAGCTGTGACCGGGGAAGGTGAAGACGCCGCGTACGGCGAGGCCCGCCTCGGCAGCCGCTGCGGCAACCGCTCCCGCGTCGGCGGGCGCGACGCCGCGTGCGGTGCTGGCCGGAGTCGACCTCGACGAGCACCGCCACACCGGTGCCGGCGAGCAGCGCACCCGGCCCGCCGGGCGGACCGCGACCGAGTCGACCCCGATGGCCAGGTCGGCTCGCCCGGCCAGGTCCCGGAGACGCCGTACGACGTCCTCGGACAGCCACAGCGGATAGGCGACGAAGAGGTCCTCGACGCCGTGCTCGACGAAGACCTCGGCCTCGCCGACCGTCGCGACGCTCAGCCCGACGGCACCGGCCTCGAGCTGCAGGCCGGGCGATCTCGGGGCTCTTGTGGGTCTTGGCGTGCGGTCGCAGCGAGACGCCGGCCGCTGCTGCCCACGACGCCGTGGCCGCGATGTTGGCGTGCAGCCGTCCGACGTCGACGCGGAGGTACGGCGTCGACGGCACGCTCACATCTCCTCGTGGGTGTCCGGGTCGCCGCCGAAGAGCCGGCCGTCGGACCGCCCGAGAGCCGTGATCGCGGCCATCTGCTCGTCGGTGAGCTCGAACCCGAACACGTCGAGGTTGGCCCGCTGGCGCTCCGGGGTGGCCGACTTCGGGATCGGGACCGACCCGAGCTGCACCTGCCACCGCAGGATCGCCTGGCCGGGAGTGACGCCGTGCGCCTCCGCGGCCTCGGCGACCGGAGGCTCGGCGAACGGCGCCTGCCGCTTGCCCAGCGGGCTCCACGACTCGGTCCGGATGCCGAGCCGCTCGTTGACCGCGCGCATCTCGGCCTGCGGGAAGTAGGGATGCAGCTCGATCTGGTTGACCGCCGGAGTCACGCCGGTCTCGTCGATGATCCGGTCGAGGTGCGCGCCGGTGAAGTTCGAGACCCCGATGCTGCGCACCAGTCCCTGCTCGCGCAGGTCCACCAGCGCGCGCCAGGCCTCGACGTACTTGCCGACGCTGGGGTTGGGCCAGTGCACGAGGTGCAGGTCGAGGTAGTCCAGGCCGAGCCGCTCCAGCGAGCCGTGCACGCTGGCGATCGCGTCGTCGTACCCGTGGTCGCGTCCGGGGATCTTGCTGGCGACCAGCAGCTCCTCGCGCGGGAGGCCGCAGGAGCGGACCGCCTCGCCGACCTCCCGCTCGTTGCCGTAGTTCACCGCGGTGTCGAGCAGGCGGTAGCCCGCCTCGATCGCGGAGACGATCGTCGACACCGCCTCGTCGTCCTTCAGCGGATAGGTGCCGAAGCCGATCGCGGGAAGGGAGCTGCCGTCGTTGAGCGTGTACGTCGGGAGGGACATGCCTTCAACGTACCGATCAGGCCGGCGTCTGACCCTCGAGGGGCGTCGCCTCGTGGCCGGGCAGTCCGTCGGTACGACGGTCCTCCTTCATCTCGGCCTCGAACAGGTGCCGCTTGCCGTCGACCAGGGCCTCCCGGGCCTCGCGCTCGAACGCCTTGAAGGTCGCGTAGTAGCCGTCGTCGTACTCCTCGACGACCTGGAAGCTCCAGCGGCCGGCCAGGATGTTGCGCCCGACGAGCTCGCGCTCGATCCGGTCGGCGAGGTCGGTCTGCCCGGCGTCCCGCAGCTGGTCGACGGCTTCGCCGAGCGTCAGATCGGCGGTGCCGCAACGTCGGTGGAAGGCGTAGAGGAGACCACGGGCCTCCTCGACGACCTCGAGTGCCTCGGACAGCTTGCCGAGCGCGTCGACCGTGGCGTCGTCGACGCCCTGCGGGGCGCTGGTGCGCGGGTCCGGGTGCGCTCATCGCGGGATCACTCCGACAGCACGTCGCTCGCCGAGACCGAGCCGTGCTCGGACTCGATCGCCTCGGCCAGCTGCGTCACCTCGGCATCGGTGACCTCCACACCCGCCTCGGCGAAACCGGAACGCAGCTCCTTCTCGACCGTGCCCTCCGGGGCGCCGTCCTGGTAGGAGGAGACGCGGTCCACCACTGCCTGCACTGCTTCGATCCGCTCGTCGCTCATGCCCCCGTGCGTACCCACTCCCGCGCCGACGCACGCCCTTCCGGCAGGCTGGACACGTGAGCGCCACCGACGTCCTGTCCTCGATCTGGGACGACGTGACCGGGACGCAGGCGCCGCTGAGCGACACCGCCGTCGCGTCGACCGCGGTGGTCGCGGCGCTCCTCGTCCTGCTGCCGTGGACCTGGCCGATCTGCCGCCACGTCGTCACGATCGCGCACGAGGGAGCCCATGGCGTGGCCGCCTTGCTCACCGGGCGCTCGCTCTCCGGCATCCGGCTGCACTCCGACACCTCCGGCCTCACGGTCTCGCGGGGGCGGCCGCGCGGTCCGGGCATGGTGGTGACGGCGTTCGCCGGGTACGCCGGACCGGCGCTGCTCGGCCTCGGCGCGGCGTACCTGCTCGGCCGCCAGCACGCCCTCGCCGTGCTGTGGCTCGCGGTCATCCTGCTGACGCTCCTGCTCCTGCAGATCCGCAACTTCTTCGGCCTCTACGTCGTGGCGCTCGCCGGGGTCGCGGTCTTCGCGGTGAGCTGGTGGGGGAGCGGAACGGTGCAGTCGACCGCGGCGTACGTCGGCACCTGGTTCCTCCTGCTCGCGGCCCCGCGACCGGTGATCGAGCTCCAGCAGCAGCGGCGCCGGGGCCGGGCGCGCACCTCCGACGCGGACGTCCTGGCCCGGCTGACGCGGGTGCCCGGCCTCGTCTGGGTGGTGGCGCACCTGGTGCTGACGACCGGGTGCCTGGTGCTCGGTGGTCGGTGGTTGCTCGGCGGAGTCTGAGCCGCAGGTTCCGGGCGGCGAGGCGTGCGGTTTGGTCACCAACCGCAGGTTTCGGGGGTCAATTCGTGCGGTTTCTGACCAATCGTGGCCGCCGGACGGGGTGCGGATCCGACGCCGGTGTTCGCCTCGAGATGGGGGACTTGGCCGCGGCGTAGGGTCGAGGACGTGCGCATCGGCATCCACTACGCGAACTTCACCCACCCTGACTGGCACACGCGGCTGGCCGACCGACTGACCGAGACCGCGAGGGTCGCCGACCAGGGCGGCGCGTCGCTCTTCACCGTCATGGACCACTGGTTCCAGATGGAGGACCTCGGCGGCCCGCCGGAGCCCATGCTGGAGGGCTACACGACCCTCGGCTACCTCGCCGGTCAGACCGAGCACGTCCGGCTCAGCCTGCTGGTCACCGGCACGACGTACCGCTATCCGGGCCTGCTCGCGAAGGTCGTCACCACCCTCGACGTGCTGTCGAAGGGTCGGGCGACGCTCGGCATCGGCGCCGCCTGGTACGACCGCGAGCACGCCGGCCTCGGGGTGCCGTTCCCGTCGACCAGCGAGCGCTTCGAGCGGCTCGAGGAGACCCTCCAGATCGTTCGCCAGATGTGGAGCGACGACGACGGGCCGTACGACGGCAAGCACTTCCAGCTCGCCGAGACAGTCTGCGTCCCGCCGCCGGTGCAGCAGCCGCACCCGCCGATCCTGATCGGGGGGAGCGGTGAGAAGAAGACGCTGCGGCTGGTCGCCCAGTACGCCGACGCCTGCAACCTCTTCGGCGAGAGCCCGGACGTGGTCCGGCACAAGCTCGAGGTGCTGCGCGGGCACTGCGACGATCTCGGTCGCGACTACGACGCGATCGAGAAGACGATGATCACGATGGGCGCCGACCCGGTGGCCGAGACCGACGGCTTCCTGTCGTCGATGGAGGAGTACGCCGCCCTCGGCATCTCGCTGGTCACGCTCGTGCCTCCGACGGACGACCCGGTCGGCTGGACCACCTCGGTCTGTGCGGACGTGCTCCCGCGGCTGGCGACGATCTAGAGGACCGTCGTCCCGTACATCTCGCCGAGCGGGTCGGAGATCAGCTCGAGCCGGGCGCCGTCCGGGTCGCGGAAGTAGAGCGAGCTGCCGGACTCGGCGACGTAGTCCACGCCGGCGGCGTCGAGCTTGGTCCGCAGGTGCGCCCACCGATCAGGCGCCACCGAGATGCAGACGTGGTGCAGCCCGCCCAGCACCTCGGCGTACGGTCCGACGTCGAGGCCGGGGAAGTCGAAGAACGCGATCAGGTTGCCGTTGCCGATGTCGAAGAAGAAGTGGTTGGAGCCGGGGTAGTCCCGGTTCTCGAAGATCTCGGTGAGCGGGAACTCCAGCAGCTCCTGGTAGAAGCGCACGGTCCGCTCGACGTCGGCGCACACGATCGCGAAGTGGTGCAGCCCGCGGGCCGACGACGGCGGGCGGGTCTCCTCGGGCGCGAGGTACGTCGTACGGATCCGCTCCCGCTCGGCGGTGATGTGCTCCAGGTCGACGTCAGGCATGGCAGGACGGTACTACGAGATTCAACTTCCAGGGCTGGTCGGTCACCGTGGGATGAGCCCGAGGCGCTGCCCCTCGGTCACCGCCCGGACCCGGGAGTCGACCCCGAGCTTGCGGTAGATGTGGTCGAGGTGGGTGTTGACCGTGCGAGGCGAGATGCCGAGCGTGTGACCGATGCGCTGCGACGTGCCCCCGTCGGCGGCCAGGCGGAGCACGCTGAGCTCACGTCCCGTGAGGCCGTGCCCGGCGCCGCCGCCGGCGTGCTCCAGGACGGCCGCCTGGCGGGAGGCGAGCATCAGGAGCGGTTGGATCCGGCAGGCCAGCTCGAGCTCGTCGTCGGTGAAGTCGTCGATGGGCCGGGCCAGCACGAAGGCGCGGTGAGAATGGTCGCCGAGCTCGTACGGGATGGAGAGCTGCTGCTCGAGCCCCTGCGGTCCCAGGAGCTCGTTCAGGATCGTGAAGCCGGTCGGGTCGACCATGCCCGCGGGCACCCGGCCGACCGTCATCGGCTTCGGGTCGTGGGTGCGCTCGAACCACGCGACGAGCGGATGCAGCCGGGTGAGCTCATCGATGCGTCGCAGGTCCTCCTCGGTCGGCCGGCCCATGATGTCGCGGTCCACCTGTACGCCGAAGTGCTCCGCGTCGTCCTTCCAGTTCCACGAGACCGCCTTGACCGCGAAGGTCGCGTCGAGGGCCGCCCAGTACTGCTCGACCGGGAGCGCGCCCGGCCGTCCGTGCAGGTAGCCCCAGACGAGGTCCACCCACATGGCGTACTTGTCCGCAACGGTCGCCATGACGCCTCCCGTCCACCTGCGGAGGAGCGTCTCGATCGTAGCGATCCGAGCTGGTGTAGGGGAGACCCACTATCAGGTAGTCGGTGCGTCGCGGGAGCAGGCGGGTCGGGGCGTCAGAAGCACAGCCCCTCCTGGGTCAGCCGGTTGATGGTGTCGAGGCCGCGGTCGCTGTTGGTGTTGACGAGGGTGACCGCCGTCCGGTCCGTGCCCGGGTTGTAGAGGGCGAGGGACAGGAACCCCGGGACCTCGCCGAAGTGTCCTGAGATGTCGTCCGCGCAGTCGGTGTAGACGATGCTGACGCCGAGCCCGTAGTCCGGACCGTCCTCCAGCGTGCCGCGCGACGTGCTCATGTCGGTGACAGCCGCCTCGGGCAGGAGCCGGCCGGAGTGCAGGGCGAGGAAGAACGCCCCGACGTCGGCGGCACTCGCCACGACCTCACCCGCAGCGTCGATGCCGGTGAAGTCGCCGAGGGTGACGTCCCGGTCTTGCTTGTCGTACCCGCGAGCGAGATCGGGCTCCTGCTCGAGGTCGGTGGCGAAGCTCGCCGTGGTCATCCCCGCGGGGTCGAAGACGCGTTCCTGGAGCACGCCCGCGATCGGGCGCGAGGTCGCCGCTTCGATGATCTTGCCGAGGATCATGTAGTTCGAGTTGGAGTAGCTGGAGGTCGTGCCTGGTGGGTCGTCGAGGGGGCGGGCGAGGAGCCTGCGCAGCCGGTCGACGGTGAGGTCGGTCTCCCAGCGCCAGGGCCCGTCATTGGTGATGTCGTGGACGCCGCTGCGGTGGCTCAGGAGCTCCTCCAGAGTGATCTTGTCGCCCTTCTCGAGCAGGTCGGGCACCCACTTCTCGACCGTGTCGTCGAGGGTCAAGGTGCCGTCCTCGACGAGCTGCAGCACGACGGTGGCGACCATCATCTTCGTGATGCTCCCGATCGCGAACCGGTCGGTGACCTTCATGGCTCGCTTCGGCCGGAGCTCGGCCTCCCCGAACGCGAAGGAGCGCACCGTGTCTCCCGTCGCGACGAGAACCACCCCGCCGGGGATCGACAGGTCGTGGTGGACCGCCATGTCCTGGAGGTGCGTGACGGTGGCATCGAGCTCCGCCCCCGGGTCGGTGGGAGACGCGCCGACCGGGCTGCCGCTCGACGGCGGTTCGGGATCCGCTGACGTCTCGGCGTTGCTGCAGCCGGCGAGGTGGATCGCCAGCACGAGCACCGTCACTGCTGCGGCGACCCCGGGGCCCTTGTCGGTCATGGCCCGGACGATCCTCGTCAGTGGCGCGGGTCGGCATCGGTAGAAATGCGGATGGACGGACCAATATGCAACCGATGGTTGCGCATAGAGGAATGCGCGGGTACCCTGATATGCAACCAAACGTTGCGAAAGGTGGATGACATGGAGTACGGCAGCATCGAGCGCGAGATCCACGTGGACGCCCCGCCGGAGGTCGTCTTCGAGGTCGTCAGCCGGCCCGAGCACATCCGGGAGTGGTGGCCCGACGAAGCGACCTTCGAGTCGACGCCGGGTGCCGCGGGGGAGATCGTCTTCGGCGACCCGGTCACCGGGAAGCGGGAGGCGCTGACGGTGGTGGCGGTCGAGCCGCCCCGGCTGTTCTCCTTCCGCTGGGTCTACGCGACCGGTGACGTGCCGGCCGCGGACAACTCCCTCCTCGTCACCTTCGAGCTGGTCGAGGCAGGGGAGGGCACCACCGTCCGGATGACCGAGACCGGCTTCCGCGAGCGCGGCTGGGAGCTGGCCCAGCTCGAGGCGGCGTACCAGGAGCACGTCCAGGGCTGGGACTTCTTCATCCCGCGCCTCGGGGCGTACGTCGGTCGTCTGGCGGCCGCGTCATGAGCGTGATCGTCGACGACGACCTCTGGTCGGCGATCGGGGACCCGACCCGGCGCCGGTTGGTCGACCTGCTGCTCGCCGACGGTGGCGGGACGGCGACCTCGCTCAGCGAGCGGCTCCCGGTGACCCGTCAGGCGGTCACCAAGCACCTCGGCGTACTGGACCGCGTGGGTCTGGTCCACGGCACGCCGTCCGGCCGAGAACGTCGCTACCGCGTCGACGATGCGCAGCTCGCCCGCGCGGTCGCGCAGCTGGCCGACGTCGGCTCGACGTGGGATGCCCGGCTGCGCCGGATCAAGCGGATCGCCGAGGCGATCGAGAACACCCCGAAGAACTCCTAGTAGAGAGGAAGAACGAGATGGCAGACATCCTTCACCGCATCGGCGTCGAGCAGGCGTCGCCTCAGCAGGTGTACGACGCGCTCACCACCATCGACGGGCTGTCGGCGTGGTGGACCGAGGACACGACCGGCCGGACCGAGCCCGGCGGCGTGATCGAGTTCCGGTTCGGCCCGGCAGGCGGGTTCGACATGCTGGTCGAGGCGCTCGACCCCGGAAGGCTCGTCCGCTGGGAGGTCACGGACGGACCGCCGGAGTGGATCGGCACGCACGTCCAGTTCGACCTGCGCCGGGACGGCGACTTCACGATCGTGATGTTCAAGCACGAGGGCTGGCGCGAGCCGGTCGAGTTCATGCACCACTGCAGCACCCGGTGGGGCACCTACCTGATGAGCCTCAAGCAGCTGATGGACACCGGGGAGGGGTCACCCGACCCGCACGCGGTCGAGGTCAGCAACTGGCGCTGAGAGACCTGATCTCTGCATAACCTGACATAATGTCAGTTATCGGCGATCGCTGGACGCTCAGGATCGTGGCCAGATCGCGGTCCGTGGCTCATCAGCGCCGGGTGGACCGCCAGCACCTGCTCGTGCAGCAACGCCGGCCAGGTCCCGACGTCCGCGGGCGTCTGTGCGAGCACCAGACGCGAGTCCGGGATCAGGGCGACCAGTGACTCGGCGGTGCTCACCGGGTGGGCGGGGTCCTCGGTCCAGGCGAGCACCAGCGTCGGGACGGCGATCTTCCCCACGAGCTCGCTCGGCGGCAGATCGGTCAGCGCCGCGCCGGCGAGCAGCGACGGCAGCAGCGCCTCGGTCACGTCGGGCACGGTCTCCGGTGCCTCGACGGTCGCCGGCGGACGCGGTGCGAGGTGCCCCGCCTCGATGAACGCCGCCATGCCCTCGGTCTCCACCATGCGTACGGCAGCGCGGTAGTCATCGGCCTTCGCCGCCCGGGTCTCCCAGGCGGTCGGCGGGACGACCAGGGTCAGCGCGGAGATCCGCTCGGGCGCGCGGGTCACTGCGTGCAGCAACGTGCCGGCGCCCATGGAGGGGCCGACCCCGTGCACGGTCTCCCCCGGGAAGATCTCGTCGAGCAGCGTGAGCAGGTCGTCGGCGAGCCGGTCCCAGCAGTAGTCGCCGGGCTCCGCGCGACCGGTCGAGCGGCCGTGACCGCGGGCGTCGTACCGCAGCAGCCGCGTCCCGCTCAGGCCGCGACCGAGGTCCAGGTCGAGCAGTCGGTCCCGGTAGCGACTGGAGGTCAGGCCGTGCAGCTGCACGACGGCCGGACCGCCCTCGTCGCTGATCTCGTAGTCGAGCTCGGCACCTGGCACGGAGAAGGTCGGCACGCGCGGACTCCTGAGCTGGTGAGGGCGAGGTCATAGAGTACGGCGCATGCGGCTCACGAACGTCGCCCATCTGCGCTTGCCGTTCGGTCGCCTCCTGGGCTACGACCTGCAGGTCGGTCCGCCCGGCGCTCGGCTGCCCGTCTCCTTCGACCAGCACCGCCACGTCGAAGCCGGCGATCGTGCCGGCTCCTGGATGGCGCTCTCGTTCCGGCTCCCCTGGTCCCCGGACCTCGGGCACCTGGAGTCGGCCTGGCTGGCGGTGATCGCGCGTCACGGCACGCTGCGCTCGGTCTTCGTCGCCGGACCCGACGCCGAGCCCGGGCTGCACGAGATCGAGGCGAGTGGAGGCAGTTGGGTCGAGCACCCGATCACCTCTGGTCAGGCTGTCAACGAAGCACTGCGCGAGGTGCTCGACGCCGCGTGTACGCCGTACGCACACCCGTCGCACCGGCTGTGCGTCCTGGAGACCGCAGACGGTCCGACCGTGGTCATCGCCGCCGACCACGCCCACGTCGACATGTGGTCGATGCTGGTCATCGCTCGTGACCTCCTCTCGGCCCTCGATGCTGCGCGCGCCGGTCGGGCGCCCTTCGGTGAGGCGGACCCCGCGCCGGCCTTCGCCGACCACACGACCGCGTTGTCGGACCGGCCGCGCGCACCGGACGACGTACGCCGGCGGTGGCGCGAGATCCTCGACGCCTCGGGCGACGTCATGCCCCGCTTCCCGATGCCGCTCGGCGACGTCGGGACCCGGCAGCGCGAGCGGGTCGAGGTGCGCGACGTCCTCGACGTCGACGCCAGTGCGGCGTTCGCGGTGCAGGCCCGCGAGCTCGGTGTCTCGACGTTGTCGCTCGTGGTCGCGACGATGACCGAGGTCACCGACGAGCTCGCCGGCGCTCCCCTGCGCGCCGTCTTCCCGGTGCACAGCCGCTACGAGCCCACCTGGCACGACTCGGTGGGCTGGTTCATCACCAACTCGGTCCTCGAGTCGACCCAACCGGATCCCAAGGCGGCCGCCGAGGCCGTGCAGGAGGCCGTCCGTCTGGGCTCGTGGCCGCTCGACGACGTGCTCGCGCCGTGGGGCGGCATGCCGGAGGCGCCCGGGATGTTCGCGATCTCGTGGCTCGACCTGCGGCGGCTGCCGGTGCGGGTCGACGCGTCCGGTCTGGAGGCGCAGTACGTCGGCGCGAGCGTCCTCACCGACGGGGTGATGCTCTGGTTCATCCTCGACGAGTCGGGGCTGCACCTGCGCTGTCGCTATCCCGACACCGACGAGGCCCGCCGCCATGTGGGTCGGTGGCTCGACCGGCTCGTGCAGCGGCTGCGCGAGCAGGCCCAGGAGTCGGTCGGCGGAGTGCTGCGAGTGGCAGGTCGTCGCTACCGCCTGCAGCGGGCCCGCCGCACCGACGTCGCCGCCATCGCAGCCCTCCTGTCCGACGACCCGGTCAGCGCGGCGCGCGAGTCGAAGGAGACCGCCCGCTACGAGGCTGCGTTCGACGCCGTCGCCCGCGACCCCGCGCAGTTCCTCGCCGTCGTCCGCGATGACGACGGTGTGATCGTGGCGACCATGCAGCTCAGCATCGTCCCGGGCCTCGCCCGTCTCGGCGCTACGCGCCTCCAGCTCGAGGGCGTCCGAGTGGCGGAGCCGCACCGCGGACAGGGGCTCGGCACCGAGATGCTGGCCTGGGCCCACGACCACGGACGCGCGCGCGGAGCCACGATCGCCCAGGTCGCCAGCGACCTCGAGCGCACCGACGCGCACCGGTTCTACCAGCGCCTGGGCTATGCCGCCACCCACGTCGGTCTCAAGAAGGCGCTCTAGACACGTGGCCCACCCGCGGATGTTCGACGACGACGACCCGGTCCTCGCACGCCTGCGCGAGATCACGCTGGCGCTCCCGGACGCCGCGGAGAAGGTCTCGCACGGCATCCCGGCCTTCTACACGACCAAGGTGTTCGCCTACTACGGCGGCAGTGTGAAGGTCGGCGACGGCTACGAGCGGCACCGGGCGTCGGTCCTGGTGCTGGCCGATCCGGTCGAGCGCCCGGCCCTGCTCGAGGCGTCGTACGTCTATCTCCCCATGTACCTGGGCCCCGCCGGGTGGCTCGGGCTCGACCTCGACGACTCGACCGACTGGGCTGAGATCGGTGAGCTGGTGGAGACGTCCTACCGCCTCACCGCAGGCGTACGGCGGGTCCGCAGGCTCGACGCGGAGCGCTAGTCAGTCGCCGACGTACGCCGCCAGGTGCTTGCCGGTCAGCGTCGAGCTGTCGGCGACCAGGTCTGCGGGCGTGCCCTCGAAGACGACCTGGCCGCCGTCGTGACCGGCGCCCGGTCCGAGGTCGATGATCCAGTCCCCATGAGCCATCACCGCCTGGTGGTGCTCGATGACGATGACCGACTTGCCGCCGTCGACGAGCCGGTCCAGCAGGCCGAGCAGGTTCTCGACGTCCGCCAGGTGCAGGCCGGTGGTGGGCTCGTCCAGGACGAAGACCTCGCCCTTCTCCCCCAGATGGGTGGCCAGCTTGAGGCGCTGCCGCTCCCCTCCCGACAGGGTCGTGAGCGGCTGACCGAGCTTGACGTAGCCCAGGCCGACGTCCGCCAGTCGCGCCAGGATCTTGTGGGCCGCCGGCAGCTTCCCGTCACCGTCGGCGAAGAACTCCAGTGCCTCGGCGACCGGCATCGTCAGCACCTCGCTGATGTTCCTGCCGCCGAAGGTGTACTCCAGGACACCGGCGTCGAACCGCTTCCCCTCGCAGACCTCGCAGGTCGTCGCGACCGTCGACATGATGCCGAGGTCGGTGTAGATGACCCCCGCGCCGTTGCAGTTCGGGCAGGCGCCCTCGGAGTTGGCGCTGAAGAGCGCCGGCTTCACCCCGTTCGCCTTGGCGAACGCCTTGCGGATGGGGTCGAGCAGACCGGTGTACGTCGCCGGGTTGCTCCGCCGGGAGCCGCGGATCGCGCCCTGGTCGATGGTCACCACGCCCTCGAGCGGCGACACGGAGCCGCGGACCAGCGAGCTCTTGCCGGACCCGGCGACGCCGGTCAGGACCACGAGGGCACCGAGCGGGATGTCGACGTCGACGTCGCGCAGGTTGTTGGTGGTGGCGCCACGGACCTCGAGCCGGCGGGACGGCGTACGCACCTCGTCCTTGAGCCGGGCCCGGTCGTCGAGGTGGCGACCGGTGACGGTGTCGCTCCCCCGCAGTCCGTCGACGGTGCCCTCGAAGACGACCTCGCCGCCGGCGGACCCGGCCAGCGGGCCGAGGTCGACGACGTGGTCGGCGATCGCGATCGTCTCGGGCTTGTGCTCGACGACGAGCACGGTGTTGCCCTTGTCGCGCAGCTGCAGCAGCAGCTCGTTCATCCGCTCGATGTCGTGCGGGTGCAGCCCGATGGTGGGCTCGTCGAAGACGTACGTCACGTCGGTGAGCGAGGAGCCGAGCTGGCGGATCATCTTGACCCGCTGGGCCTCGCCGCCCGAGAGCGTGCCGGAGGGTCGCTCCAGCGAGAGGTAGCCGAGGCCGATGTCGACGAACGAGTCGAGGTTGTCCCGCAGCGCCTCCAGCAGGGGCGCGACCGACGGGTCCTCGATCTTCCTCGCCCACGCGGCCAGGTCTCGGATCTCCATCGCGCACGCCTCGGCGATGTTGATCTTGTTGACCTTCGAGGACCGCGCCTCCTCGCTGAGCCGCGAGCCCCCGCAGTCGGGGCAGGTCTGGAAGGTGACCGCCCGCTCGACGAAGGCCCGGATGTGCGGCTGCATGGCGTCGACGTCCTTGGACAGGAAGGACTTCTTGATCTGCGGGATGAGCCCGGCGTACGTCAGGTTGACGCCCTCGACCTTGATCTTCGTCGGCTCCTTGTAGAGCAGGTCGTTGAGCTCGCGCTTGCTGAACTCGGCGATCGGCTTGTCCGGGTCGAAGTAGCCGCAGCCGCGGTAGATCCGCCCGTACCAGCCGTCCATGCTGTAGCCCGGGATCGTCAGAGCACCCTCGTTGAGCGACTTCGAGGCGTCGTACAGACGCGGTCAGGTCCATGTCGTTGACCGAGCCGCGGCCCTCGCAGCGCGGGCACATGCCCCCGACGATGCTGAAGGAGCGCCGTTCCTTGGTCTCGTGCCCACCCTTCTTGAGGGTGACCGCGCCGGCACCGCTGATCGAGGCGACGTTGAAGGAGAACGCCTGCGGCGATCCGACGTACGGCGTCCCCAGGCGACTGAAGAGGATGCGCAGCATCGCGTTGGCATCGGTCGCGGTGCCGACCGTCGAGCGCGGGTCGGAGCCCATCCGCTCCTGGTCGACGATGATCGCCGTCGTCAGCCCCTCGAGCACGTCGACCTCGGGACGCGCCTGCGTGGGCATGAAGCCCTGCACGAAGGCGCTGTAGGTCTCGTTGATCAGGCGCTGCGACTCCGCGGCGATCGTGCCGAAGACCAGCGAGCTCTTGCCCGACCCGGACACCCCCGTGAACGCCGTGAGCCGCCGCTTCGGGATCTCGACACTGATGTCCTTGAGGTTGTTGACGCGAGCACCGGTCACCCGGATCAGGTCGTGGCTGTCAGCGGCATGCATGCGGGTGGTGACTCCTCAGTGCTCAGGCTCAGTCCTCGGGGAGGGCGGCGAACGCCTTCTTGGTGTCCTTGTACCAGCCCATCCCCTTGATCGGGTGCTTCCACCGGCTCTTCATGTCGTTGCGGGCCGGCTCGTGAGCGGTGTCGCCCGCGGCGACCGCGTCCTTGAGGTGCTGGTCCTGGGCGTTGATCACGTCATCAGCGGTCTCGCCGCTCAGCCGCAGGTCGCACGGACCACCCAGCTGCTGGCAGGTCATCGTCTTCATCTCAGCGCACCTCCTGGATACGCACCATGTTGCCGGCGGGGTCGCGGACGGCGCAGTCGCGCGTGCCCCAGGGTTGGTCTGTCGGCTCCTGCACGACCTCGACGTCCTCGGCCTGGATCCGGTCGAAGGTGCCGTCGAGATCCTCGGTCGCGAGCATGATCCAGCCGAAGGTTCCCTTGGCCATCATCTCGTTGATGGTGCTGCGCTCGGTCTCCGTGATCCCCGGGTCCGCGGCCGGTGGCCCGAGCAGGATGCAGGTCCCGGGCTGGCCGACGGGTCCGACCGTGATCCAGCGCATCGTGCCGCTGCCGACATCGGAACGCACCTCGAAGCCGAGGACGTCGCGGTAGAAGGCCACCGACGCGTCCGGGTCCTCGTGCGGGAGGACCGTGGTGTGAATGGTGATGTCCATGCGGCTCACGCTAGGGCGCCCCGGCGACCGGTGCTTCTTGATTCCTGATCGATGTGGACCGGATCGGGCGGGTCACCTGCTTCGCCACGCACTGTGGGATCCCGGCCGCGTCGTCGCGCCGCCTCGCGCCGGTAGGTGCTCGGCGGCATCCCGACCAGCTCGGTGAAGCGGGTGCTGAAGGTGCCGAGCGACTGGTAGCCCACCTCGAAGCAGACGTCGGTCACGCTGCGGTCGCCCCGGCGCAGCAGCGCCATCGCCCGCTCGACCCGCCGCGTCATCAGGTAGGAGTACGGCGACTCGCCGTACGCCCGCTTGAACTCGCGGCTGAGGTGGCCCGCTGACAGGTTCACCCCCCGGGCGAGGGACTCGACGTCCAACGGCTGCGCGTACTCGCGGTCGATCCGGTCGCGGACCCGCCGTAGCAGGGCGAGGTCGCGCAGGCGATGGTCCGCGGCGGGACGGCCCTCGGCGGCTCGGCTGCTCACGCGGCCATCGTGACATGCCGACGAGGTGCCGACCGAGCGGCCTGCTCTCCTGGTCCGAACGGGCTATGCCCGCGCCGTCAGGACGGGGCAGTGACGGACCAATTCCTGGCAATCACGTATCTGAGCCCGGCCCAGATGACACGTTAAGGGTGTCCGACCATCCGGGTTCGGACGCCTGGGGGCACCTGTCGAGTCCGCGGGAGGAGGAAGCGCCATGTGGGACACCGTCCAGACCAACGCCGTGCATCTCTCGCACGACATGCCGTGCCAGCACTGTGGCCACGCCCTCCACACCTATCTCGCGTGTGGGGACTCGTGTGACTGCGTGCCGATGACGATGCAGTCCGGGTCAGTCGACCTCGCCGTCGCCTGACCTCTCGGAGCTCAGCCGATCGGCGCGACCGTGGCGACTCGCCGCAGCTGGGCCCGCTCCGGTCCGTCGTCGCCGACCTGCCCGGCGTTCCACCACATCCGGATGCCGGCTGGCTCGAGCTGGAGCACCGCCAGGTTGTTGTCGTACCAGGGCCCCTGCGTGACCGCCCACCGGATCGGCTCTCGCGGCACCCTGCCCGCCAGCGACAGCACTCGCGCGGCCGCGCCGGTGGCGCGCTTGGCAGCCAGCGCCGTGAAGCCACGTATCCCTCGGGGCAGCGGGTTGCGGATCGGTGAGCAGACGGCCTGCAGGATCCGGCTCGCGACGAGACCGTCGCGGGGCCAGGCCTCGGCGACGTAGCTGTGGTGCACGTCGCCGGACAGGAACGTGATGGTGCGCGGTGCCCGACCGCGGCGCCCCGACGCGACCTCGAGGACGATCTCCGCGACGTCACGGAAACCCTGCTCGAAGGCCGCCCAGTGCTCGAGGTCGGCTCGCTTGCGGACCCACTCGCCGAAGGACTTGCCGGGCGGACCCCAGGCACCCTGCGCGATCGCCTCGCCGAACGACTCGATGTGGTGCAGTCCCGGCGCCAGCAGGAACGGCAGCGAGGTGCCGATCAACAGGTGGTCGACGTCGCCCTGCAGCTGCGCATCGAGCCACAGCAGCTCACCGTCGTCGAGCATCGAGCGGTGATCCGGGTCGAGCACCCGCGCGGCCCGCGAGTCGACCACCACGAGCCGGGCCTGCGTGTCGAAGTCGCGGGAGTAGCTCCACCGGTAGGTCTCCGGGTGCTGGTCGGCACGATCGGCCAGGGCGTCGAGCGCGTCGCTCACGTCGAGCTCGCCCGGCCCGTCGTACGCCGAGATCGCGCGCCACAGCTCGTCGACCGCGCGCTCGTCGGGGCCGAGGTTGCCGAGGTGCTGGTGCACCCAGTACGACCCCAGGCCGCCGACGATCCGGTCGTGCCACCAGCCGGTGGCCTCCATGTCCTGGCGCCAGGTCCAGCTGGTGTTCCAGTCGTCGCGGATGTCGTGGTCGTCGAAGATCATCGCGCTCGGCAGGGTCGAGAGCAGCCACCGGTTCGCCGGGTCGGTCCAGGCGAGGCAGTAGAGGTGGGCGTACTCCTCGTAGTCCTGGAGCTCGTACCACGGCGCCTGCTCGGGGTCGCGCCGCTGCTCGATGAACGCCCGCATCGCCGGGCTGGTCTCGTCGGCGTACACCTGGTCGCCGAGGAAGAGCACCAGGTCGGGCCAGCGCTCCGGTCCGTCCTGCCCGGTGTCCGTGACGCCGGCCATGTGCAGCGCATAGGCGCGCATCGCGTCGACGCCGAACTGCTCGGTGCCCTCGGCGTCGTGCTCGACGCTGACGCGGCAGGAGCCGAACGCCATCCGCAACGGCTTGCCCGGCTCCAGCGTCGCGATCACCGAGGGCGGGAACTCCGCGAAGTCCGGGTCCGTCGAGGGCCAGACCTGCTCGCCGTCGACGCGGACGACGTACGGCGTGCGCGTGCCGGGTTCGAGCCCGGTGAGCTCGACCAGCGCGTAGTGGTGGCCGTGCGCGGCGAAGGTGCGCGCGCTCGCCTGTCGCTCCCCCGCGACGACCGACACCTCCGACGCGGTGCTGGTCTCGACCCAGATCGCCGCCGTCGTCGTGTCGACGTGACGCATCAGCGGACCGAGCACGAGTGAGGTCATGCCCCGGGTCTACCCACCGGCGCCTGACACGAAGCACTGAACGGCCACCCCGACGGACGAATCGGTCGATCTGGCTCTAGGCTTGGAGCCATGGCGACTCCCGAGCGACGCACCGCCCCCGGCACCCCTGCACTGGACCCCGGTGCCCAGGTCCCCTCCGGCCCGGTGCCCGTCATGGCTCCGCTCGGCTGGGCAGTGATCCTCGTGTCCGGGATCGGCCTCATCCTGGCGACCTGGCTGCTCTACGGCACCGAGTACGAAGGCATGTGGGCCGGTTACCGCGACGGCATCATCGGCACCATCGTGGTCCTGGCGGCGATGGCGCTGAACACCACGCTGCCCAAGCAGCCCGCACTCGCCGTGGTCGGCGTGTGCGGCATCCTGCTCATCCTCTTCGCAGTCTTCCTCGACGACGAGACGGCCATCTTCGTCAGCGAGCTCGTCGCCGGTGTCGGCATGCTGCTGGGCGTGGGGCTCTACGCCTCCGGCCGCCGCGACTGACCCCTTCGCCCTAGGGCTGGACGAGCACCTTGATCGCCCGCCGCTCGTCCATGGCGCGGTAGCCCTCGGCGACGTCGTCCAGCGACACCGTCAGGTCGAACACGATCCCGGGGTCGATGCCGCCGGCCAGCACCCGCTCGAGCAGCTCGGGGAGGTACTTGCGCGTCGGCGCCATCCCGCCGGCGAGACCGATGTTGCCACGGAACATCCGCCGCAGCGGCAGCTCGACGCCGTGCGGGACACCGACGAACCCGACCGTCGAGCCAGGGCGCGCGATCTTGAACGCGGTCTGCATCGACTGGTCGGTGCCGACGCACTCGAGCACGGAGTCGGCCCCGACTCCCCCGGTCAGCTCCATGACCGCGTCGACGCCGGCCTGGTCGCGCTCGGCGACGATGTCGGTCGCGCCGAAGGCGCGGGCGATCGCCTGACGCGGCTCGTGGCGTGACATGGCGATGACCTGCTCGGCGCCCTGCAGCGCGGCGGAGAGCACGCCGAAGAGGCCGACCGCGCCGTCACCGACCACGACCGCCGTACCGCCCGGCCGGACGCGCGCGGAGACCGCGGCGTGCCACCCCGTGGGGAAGACGTCCGCCAGCGTCAGCAGCGACGGGATCAGGGCGTCGTCCGGGGTGCCGTCGGTCTTCACGAGGCTGCCCTCGGCCTGGGTGACCAGGGTGTACTCCGCCTGCCCGCTCTCGGTGAAGCCGAGGTTGACGCAGCCGGACTGGGCGCCGGCGCGGCAGTGCGCGCAGGTGCTGTCGCAGTGGTCGAACGGCACGATGACGAAGTCGCCCGCTCGGAACGACGTCACCTCGGCGCCGACCTCCTCGACGACTCCGATGCACTCGTGACCGATGGTGTCGCCGGGGGTGATCTCGTTCTCGCCGCGGTAGGGCCACAGGTCCGAGCCGCAGATGCAGCCGGCCACGATCTTGACGATCGCGTCGGTCGGGGCAGAGATCACCGGGTCGGGTACGTCGGACACGCGGATGTCTCGGGTACCGTGGATCGTCGTCGCACGCATGGCGCCCATCCTGTCAGGGCCGCCGCACTCCCCCGACACCCCGGATGGACGCCATTCTTGCGTTATCTCATATGTGAGTTACCGTGGCTGGCATGAGTGAGAGCTACAAGAACCGGATCGGCAACCTCATCCGCGACGCGCGCAAGCACCGCGGACTGACCCAGCACCAGCTGGCCGACCTCCTCGGGACGAGCCAGAGTGCGGTCAACCGGATCGAGAAGGGGCACCAGAACATGTCCCTGGAGATGCTCGCCCGCATCGGCGCTGCGCTCGACTCCGAGATCGTCGCCGTCGGCGCCGGCCCCACCCACCTGCGCGTCACCGGCCCGACGACCCTGTCCGGCGTGATCGACGTGAAGACCTCGAAGAACGCCGGTGTCGCGCTGCTCTGCGCGTCCCTGCTCAACCGTGGTCGGACGACCCTGCGCAAGGTCGCGCGGATCGAGGAGGTCAACCGCCTGCTCGAGGTGCTCACCAGCCTCGGCGTCCAGGCGCGGTGGCTCAACGACGACAACGACCTCGAGATCATCCCTCCGCGCGACCTCGACCTCAGCAACATCGACGAGACGGCGGCGCGGCGTACCCGCTCGATCATCATGTTCCTCGGCCCGCTGCTCCACCGGGTCGACACCTTCGAGCTGCCGTACGCCGGCGGCTGCGACCTCGGCACGCGCACGGTCGAGCCGCACATGGCCGCGCTGCGCCCCTTCGGCCTCGAGGTGAAGGCCACCGACGGCAGCTACCACGCCCAGGTCAACCGGGCCATCGAGCCGGTCCGCCCGATCGTGCTCACCGAGCGCGGCGACACCGTCACCGAGAACGCGCTGATGGCGGCCGCCCTGCACCCCGGCACCACGATCATCCGCAACGCGTCGTCCAACTACATGGTCCAGGACCTGTGCTTCTACCTGCAGCGTCTCGGCGTCACCGTCGAGGGCATCGGCACCACCACGCTGACCGTGACCGGTCTGGCCGAGATCGACGTGGACGTCGACTACGCGCCGAGCGAGGACCCGATCGAGGCGATGTCGCTGCTCGCCGCCGCGATCGTCACGAAGTCCGAGATCACCATCCGCCGGGTGCCGATCGAGTTCATGGAGATCGAGCTCGCGCTGCTGGAGGAGATGGGTCTGCGCTACGACCGCTCCGAGGAGTACGTCGCGCTCAACGGCCACACCCGCCTGGTCGACATCACCACCAAGCCCTCCGAGCTGCACGCGCCGCTCGACAAGATCCACCCGATGCCGTTCCCGGGCCTCAACATCGACAACCTGCCGTTCTTCGCGGTGATCGCCGCCGTCGCCGAGGGCCAGACGCTGCTGCACGACTGGGTCTACGAGAACCGTGCCATCTACCTGACCGACCTCAACAAGCTCGGCGCCAAGGTCAAGCTCCTCGACCCGCACCGCGTGATGATCGAGGGACCGACCAGCTTCAGCGGCACCGAGCTGGTCTGTCCGCCGGCGCTCCGACCTGCCGTCGTCATCCTGCTGGCGATGCTCGCGTCGAAGGGCACCTCGGTGCTGCGCTCCACGTACGTCATCCACCGCGGCTACGAGGACCTCGCCGAGCGCCTCAACCAGCTCGGGGCCAACATCGAGACCTTCAGAGACATCTGAGCGAGTCCCGGGTCACTCGAACAGTGTCTCCACCCAGGCTCGCGGTGCCAGCTTGGCCACGGGCGGGGCGGTCATGTCGGGGGTGATCCGAGGCATCGGGGCGGTGTGCTGACCGGCGTGCCGGTGCCAGTCGCTCTCGGCCTCGATCAGCGCGCCGAGGTCGGCGCGGGCCAGGAAGACGCCGTGCCCGTCGGGACAGCTGCTGATGTCCCCCTCGCCGAGGGAAGAGCTGAGCGAACGCGTCTCCATCTCCGCGCCGCAGCGGGGGCAGGTCAAAGTCTCCATGCTCTGACGCTACCGCTGCGGTGGTGAGTGCTTGCGGACGCTCGCCGGTCCGCGATACTGCCGACGTGATGTTGCCGGTGACTACGCCGCGGACCGGGTTCTCCTACCTCGATCGCGTGCTCGACGGACCCTTCTCCGTGCTCGCCTTCGCCCACCGCGGGGGTGCTCACCTGCCCGGGAACGAGGGTCTCGAGAACACCCTCCTGGCGTTCCGCCGGGCGGTCGAGCTCGGCTACGACTACCTCGAGACCGACGTCCACGTGACCCGCGACGGCGTCCTGCTGGCCTTCCACGACTCCGTGCTCGACCGGGTCACCGACCGGCAGGGCGAGATCGCGGCGCTGAGCCTGGCCGAGGTCCGTGAAGCGCGGGTCGACGGCCGTGAACCGGTCCCCACGCTGGCCGAGCTCTTCGACGCGTTCCCCGCGGCCCGGTTCAACATCGACCTCAAGTCGGACGGTGCCGTGTCCGTGCTGGCGGAGTTCATCGCGGCCCGTGACGCCTGGGACCGGGTCATGGTGGGCTCGTTCTCCCGCCGGCGTACGGCGCGCTTCCGCGCTCTCACCGGGCAGCGGGTCCCGACGAGCGCCACCCTGGGCCAGATCCTCATGTTCCTGCTGCTTCCGAGTGCGCGGCTGGCCTCGCTGCTGGCCGGCCGCGGCGGCGCGGCCCTGCAGATCCCGCACCGGCGAGGTCGCCTCGTCGTCGCCACGACGGGACTCGTGCGCCGCGCGCACGCCTCCGGGCGGCACGTGCATGTCTGGACCATCGACGACCCCGACGAGATGCGCACGCTGCTCGACCGGGGCGTCGACGGAGTCTTCACCGATCGCACCGACATACTCAAGGCCGTCCTCGTCGAGCGGGGCCAATGGAGGGAGCCGTCATGACTGCAGCCGACCTCGACCCGCAGGGTCGGGTGCGCGAGCAGAAGGCGTGGTACTGGTACGACTGGGCCAACAGCGCCTTCGTCACGACCACGGCCGCGGTCCTGTTCGCGCCGTACCTCACCTCGGTCGCCGAGAAGGCTGCCTGTGGGCGAGTGACGGACGAGGACGTCGGCTACAAGTGCACGACGGACCTGCACGTGCTCGGGCTGGACATCTCAGCCGGTTCGCTGGTGTTCTACCTCGTCACCGCCGCGACGATCCTGTCGGCCTTCGTGCTGCCGATCGTCGGTGCCGTCGCCGACCGGCAGCTCGAGCAAGCCCCGGCTGCTGGGTGGCTTCGCCTGGGCGGGCAGTGCGATGGCAGCCCTGATGTTCTTCGTCTCCGGCTCCAACTGGCAGCTCGGCGCTGTGCTGCTGCTCTTCGCGACGCTCTTCCTCGGCGCCAGCCTGGTGGTCTACGACTCGATCCTGGTCGAGATCGCCGACCCGGACGAGCGGGACAAGGTCTCGTCGAAGGGCTGGGCGCTCGGCTACCTCGGTGGCGGTCTGCTGCTGGCGGCTCAACTTCGTGCTGCTCACCGTGATGAGCGACAACACGGAGATGGCGGTCCGGATCAGCCTGCTCAGTGCGGGCATCTGGTGGGCGGTCTTCACGATCATTCCCGTACGAGGGATCCGGTCGCGCCCACCGGTCAACCCGGTCGCCGAGTCGGGCGGCCTGGTGCAGGCGAGCTTCGGCCAGCTGTGGCGCACGCTCAAGGACCTGCGTGCCTACCCGGTCACGCTGACCTTCCTGCTCGCGTACCTGTTCTACAACGACGGCATCCAGACCGTGATCTACGCCGCGTCGATCTACGGCGAGAAGGAGCTCGGCTTCGAGAAGAGCACGGTCCTGATGGCCTTCCTCGTGGTGCAGTTCGTCGGCATCGTGGGCGCGCTCGGCTTCGGGCGGCTGGCCTCGCGGGTCGGCGCGTTCCGGGTGATCATGGCGGGGCTGTTCGTCTGGCTCGTCGTCGTCGTCGTCGGTTGGCTGATCCCGAACAACAACTTCCCGCTGTTCCTGGTGCTCGCCGTCGGCGATCGGCGTCGTGCTGGGCGGCACCCAGGCGCTGTCCCGCTCCTTCTACAGCCAGCTGATCCCCCGTGGCCGCGAAGCGGAGTACTTCGCGCTCTACCAGGCCGTGCGAGCGTGGCACGAGCTGGATCGGCACCCTGATCTTCGGCCTCGTGCACCAGTGGACGGACTCCTACCGGCCGGCGCTGCTGGCGCTGATGATCCTGTTCGTCGTCGGCATCGTGCTGCTGACGCGGGTCGACCCCCGCCGCGGCATCGAGGAGGCCGGCAACCCGATGCCCACCGTCGTCTGAGAAGTTGCTGTGAGTGGGGTCATACCGCGCGATTCCCGGAATCTTGCCCCGGCCCCTACCGTTGAACGGATTGAGACCTCAACGAGTGGGTACACCCACTCCGAGGCTTGCGTCCAGGACGCAGGCTGGTCGGTCTCGGTCAGGCACATTCGGGGGACAAGATTCGGGAGGTGGCTCATGGCAGAGCGCACACTGCGTGGAGCGCGGCTTGGCGGCCAGAGCTTTGAGGACGAGCGGGGCATTGAGTTCGCCGCCCGTCAGCAGGTCGGTTACCGCTGTCCGCAGGCACACGAGTTCGAGATCACGATGTCGGTCGAGGCCGACGTCCCAGCGGTGTGGGAGTGCCCGCGCTGCGGCGCCGAGGGGCTGAGCGTCTCCGGCATCGAGCGGGAGGTCAAGGCTGAGAAGCCGGTCCGCACCCACTGGGACATGCTGTTGGAGCGGCGCTCCGAGAAGGAGCTCGAGGACATCCTCAAGGAGCGGCTCGAGCTGCTCCGGGGTGGCCAGATCGGGCCCGCTCACCTGCACCGCGCCAACCAGAAGAAGCGCAAGGCGTCGGCCTGAGCCGACGTCGGTCGGCTCTAGTCCCCTGACGGGGGCTCGTCGATGACCTCGCCCCGGACAACGGGCCCCTCGCCGGGTCCGGGTCCGGGGCGTCGTACGTCCACGGCACCCACGACCAGCCGCCGGGCGACAATGGCGGCGAGCAGTCTCCGGAAGATCGGCCGGGTGAACGGCAGGATCAGCAGGATGCCGAGCGCGTCGGTGATGAACCCGGGCGCCAGCATCAGCGTGCCGCCGATCAGGATCAGCGCCCCGTCGGCGATCTCGGCGGCCGGCATCCGGCCGTGGTCCAGCGCGTCGCGCAGCGAGCGCCACGCGCGCGCGCCCTCGTGCTTGATCACCCAGGTCCCGAGGACGGCGTCGAGCAGCAGGAGCGCGATCGTCCAGCCGGCGCCGATGACCTGGCCGACCTGGACGAGGACGTAGATCTCGAGCAGCGGCACCACGACGAAGACGACGAAGAGCGCCGCCTGGAGCATCCGACGTCGGCGGCTCATCGGCCTACGGCCTTGCGCACCTGACGGGTCCGCTCCCGCAGCCCCCACGCGGTGATCAGCTTCAGGGACTCCGTGGCGACGGAGCCGCTCATCTTGGAGTCGCCACGGACCCGCTCGACGAACTCGATGGGCACCTCACGCACGGTGAGTCCGGCTGCGAGGGTGCGGGTGACCATGTCGGTCTGGAACACGTAGCCGGTGGACTCCACCGACTCGAGGTCGACCTTCTCCAGGGTGCTGCGCCGGAAGAGACGGAACCCTGCGGTCGCGTCGCGGACCTTCACACCGAGCAGGAGCCGTACGTAGAGGTTGCCCCCGCGCGAGAGCAGCTCGCGGCGCAGCGGCCAGTTGACCACCGAGCCGCCCGGCACCCAGCGCGAGCCGATCGCCAGGTCCGCGCCGCCGCGCAGCGCGTCGAGCAGCCGGTCCAGCTGCTCGGGCTGGTGGGAGCCATCCGCATCCATCTCGCCGATCACGTCGTAGCCGGCGGCGAGGGCGACCTGGAAGCCGTTCAGGTACGCCGCGCCGAGGCCGGCCTTCGTCGCGCGGTGCAGCACGCGGACGGCGGGGTCAGCGGCCGCGAGCCGGTCGGCGATGGCGCCGGTGCCGTCGGGCGACCCGTCATCGACGACCAGCAGGTCGACCGAGGGCTGGGCCGCGCGCATCCGCGTGACGATCCACTCGAGGTTGTCGGCCTCGTTGTACGTCGGGACCACCACGACCACCCGGCCGAGACCATCGACCTGGGGGCGTTCTTCCGGGTTCACCGCTGCCGCCTACTCACTCGCTCCTGCTCTCGTGGGCGCCGGCGAGGCCGGACGGCACCGTTGCGGCTTCGACCTGCTGCCGAGCGCGGGCCTGACGATACGGGACGAGTGCCAGCAGCAGGCCGAGAAGCGTCAGGACGAGGCACAGGCGACCCGGCCACGGACCCATCCGCACGGCGGGCGTGATCGTGGTGTCGAGGCCGACGGTCTCGACGAGCGCGGCCTGCGTGCGCGGTTCGGCGCTGGCCACGACCGTGCCGTCCGGGGAGACCACCCCGGAGACGCCGTTCGTCGAGGCGACCACCAGCCAACGCCCGGTCTCGATGGCGCGCAGCCGGGTGATCGCGAACTGCTGATCGATCTGGTGGGTGTGGATGAAGGTCGCGTTGCTGGTCTGCACCGTCAGCATCTGCGCGCCCCGGCTGACCTGGCCGTAGATCGCGTCGTCGTACGCGACGTCGAAGCAGATCGAGTCGGCGACCCGGACGTCGGCGATGGTGAGCGGCTCGAGGCGGGTGCCGGCCACCATGTCGCGACCCACCATGGTGAGGCGACCGATCTGGAGGCTGTCGAGGTGGGTGCGGAAGGGGATGTACTCCCCGAAGACCACCGGATGATGCTTGGTGTAGCGGTCCCCCGCGCCGGTCACCGGGTCCCAGACGATGCCCTGGTTGAGCACGTGCTTCGGCCCGGCGTCGACGATGGCGCCCACCAGGATGGGCACGCCGATCGCGTTGCTGGCCGACAGGATGCCGGCGTTGGTCTGCTGGTCGCGGAAGGGATCGACCGCCGTGGAGTTCTCCGGCCACACCACGAAGTCGGGTGCGGGCTCCCGCCCTGCGGCCACGTCGGCGGCCAGCCGCGTCGTCACGTCCACCTGGTTCTGGGTGACCTGGCGGAAGTCGTAGAGGATGTCGTCGCCGTTGCCGGGGACGTCGCCCTGGATCACGGCGACCGTGGACTCGCCCTCGGGGCTGGACTCCCACGGAGCCACGAGCGGGACCAGTGAGAGCAGCACGAGGCCCGCCAACACGCCTGCGGCGATCAAACGCTCGCGTCCGCGGGAGACGACCAACCAGGCCAGCAGGGTGCCGCTCAGCGCCAGCACGAAGCTCACCCCCACCGTGCCGATCCAGGGCAGCGCGTCAGCCAGTGGGGTGTCGGCGACCGCGAAGGCCAGGCGACCCCAGGGCATCCCGCTGAACGGCCAGGTGCTGAACCACAGCTCGGTGCTCACCCAGGTGGCTGCGATCCACACCGGCCAGAGTCGATGCCGCTGCAGGACGGCCGCCGCGAGTCCGAGCGCCGCGAAGTAGGTCGACTGCCAGATGGAGAGCCCGATCCACGCGTCCGGGCCCACGGCGCGCATCCAGAAGAGCAGGACCAGCTCGAAGCCCAGACCGAACGCGAGGCCGGGCAGCCAGGCGCTGCGCAGGCGCAGGCCGCGCGTGCAGAGCACGAGGCCGGCCACCGCGAACGGGATGACGAGGGGCGCCGCCACCGGTTCGAACGCGAGGGCAAGCCCGACGCCGCACGCGGCGGCGGCCAGGATTCGGAGCCGCACAGGACCGACGATACCGAGGAGTGCCTGGACGCTCGCGCAGTGGAGTCCCCGGAAGGATCCCGCGCCCTTCGGACCAGTCCGACCTCCGACCGGTTGCCGGGGCCGCGGCTGTTGTCTAGGGGACACGGGTCCCTTCCGCACCCGCCCTCGCGGTCGCGGACCGACCTCCGCGGACAAGGTCCGAGGCGTGGTTGGCATCCCACCCTCTGACCCGGCCACTCGGACGTCGGTCCGCCGGCCACGATCTGCATGGGCGGACGGGACAGAGTGGATCGTGACCCGGGGCGGTGTCAACCGCCCAATGACCAGCACATACAGGCGAATCTGCAGGTCAGAACGGGAGTCTGAGTCCCGAGATCAGGGCAAAATCTCGTCAACCCTCGGCGTGTCGCGCCGACGCGCCGAGGGCCAGGACCGTCGGCGTCTCGAGGATCGGACTACTCGGCGCCGACGAGCCGCAACGCGAGGACGGCGTACTCCCCCGAGAGGGCCTGGAGGTCTAGAGGACCTGCCGGCGTCCACCAGCGCGCGACGCCGCTGCACATCTCGAGCAGTGCGCGGCGGACGAGCGCCGGGTCGGCGACCTGGAAGGTCGCGTCGGCGACCCCCGCATCGATCGCGTCCTGCCACAGCCGCTCGTAGCGGTCGCGCAGCGCCACCACGTCGGCGCGGGCGGGCGCGGACAGGGCCCGCACCTCGTCATCGACCACCCGGGTCTCGGCAGGAGCCGAGGCATGCGTGCGGACGTGCAGGTCGACGAGGGCGACCAGTCTTGTCCGCGAGTCCAGCGAGGCGTCCGCGCTGATCGCGGTGGCCGCGTCGACCAGCCGCCCCAGGCTGGTGCGCATCAGGTCGACGAGCAGGTCCTCCTTGGTGCCCATGTAGTGGTAGAGCGAGGCCGACGACAACCCGGTCGCGTCCGCGAGCTGCCGGATCCCGGTGCCGTGGTAGCCGCGCTCGGCGAAGAGGGTCAGGGCCACGGACCGGATCCGGTCCCCCGTCGTCTGGCTCACCGCTTGACCCCTCATCGTCGACCACCTAGCGTCACCGATGATGCACTACCGATCGATCGATCGGTAGGCCCCTCTCGTCGAAGGAGACCCGGTGGAGGTCGAGTACACCCGCGACGGTGCGGTCGCGCAGATCCACCTGAACCGCCCGGATCGGCTCAACGCCGTCACCCCGGCGCTGACCTCGGCGCTGGCTGCGGCCCTGGGCCGCGCTGCCGCCGAGGACGCGCGGGTCGTGGTGCTGGCCGGACGGGGTCGAGCCTTCTGCGCCGGCCACGACCTGAAGGAGCCCGAGCCCGTCGAGACGCCTGTGCAGACGCGGCTCCGGCTCGAGGCGATCCAGGACGTGACCCGGCTGACGCGCCGCTTCCCCGGTCCGGTGGTCGCAGCCGTCCACGGGTATGCGCTCGGGGCCGGTTGCGAGTTCGCGCTGGCCTGTGACGTCGTGGTCGCGACGCAGGATGCGCAGTTCGGCTTCCCGGAGGTCGGCGTCGGGTCTGAGCGTGACCGGGGGCATCTCCCGGCTGCTCCCGATGCTGGTCGGGTGGGCCAAGGCCAAGGAGCTCCTGCTGCTCGGCGAGCGTGTCAGCGGGGCCGAGGCCGCGCAGATCGGGCTGGTCGCGCGCGCCGTACCCGCCGGTGAGCACGAGACCGCGGCGCTGGAGCTGGCCGAGCGGTTCGTCGCGCGACCGACGCTGGCGCTGAGCCTGGCCAAGCAGGTGCTCGACCACGGCCTGGATGCCACGCTGGAGGAGGCGATGGTGCGCGAGGTCGACCACGCCATCCTGACCTCCCTCTCCGGGGAGGGCGAGGCGCCCAAGGAGGCCTTCACCCGTGGCTGAGCCGACCCTGGTCTCCGCGCTTCTCGCGGCCGCGGAGCGGTGGCCGGAGCGCCCCGCCTGGACGTTCGTCACCCCGGCGGAGGAGACGACGCTGAGCTTCTGGGCGGTCGAGGAGCAGACCGCCATCAGAGCGCAAGCGCTGCGCGAGCTCGGGATCGGCTGGGGCGACCGGGTCGCCGTGATGCTCGACAACGTGCCGGACTTCCCGATCATCTGGCTGGCCCTGGCCCGTCTCGGCGCCGCGATCGTGCCGCTCAACGTGCGCTACCGCACGGCCGACGCTCAGCACCTGGTCGACGACGCGGGCGTGCGCCTCGCGGTCACCTCGTCGGCGTACGCCGACCTGCTCCGTGGCCTGACTCCTGCGCCGGAGGTCGTGCTGGTCGACGAGCTGGTGCCGAGTGGTGGCCCCTTCGAGCAGGGGCCGGTCGACCCTGGCGCGATCGTCAACGTGCAGTACACCTCCGGCACCACCGGCCGCCCCAAGGGCTGCCTGCTCTCGCACCGCTACTGGACCACCCTCGGGCGCAGCATGATCGAGGAGTTCCCTCAGATCGACGCGGACGACGTGATGCTGACGGCGCAGCCCTTCTTCTACCTCGACCCGCAGTGGAACGTCGTGACCGCGCTGATGGCCGGCGCGCACCTCGTGGCCCTCGACGGGTTCCACCCCTCGACCCTGTGGGACGAGGTCCGCCGCCACCGGGTCACCTACTTCTACTGCCTGGCCGCGATGCCGACCCTGCTGCTCAAGATGCCGGTCGATCCCGCGGACCGCGAGCACCGGGTCCGCGTCGTGCAGTGCTCCGCGATCCCCCCGGCGCTGCACGCCGAGCTCGAGGAGCGCTGGGGTGTCTCGTGGTCCGAGGCGTTCGGGATGACCGAGACCGGCGCCGACATCCGGGTCACCCCCGAGGAGCACGACGAGCTGGTCGGCACCGGCTGCCTGGGCCGGCCGGCGGCGCACCGCGAGGTGCGCGTCGACGACGGCGGTCAGCTGTGGCTGCGCGGACCCGGCATGATGGACGGCTACCTGGGGCAACCGGACCCGTTCGTGGACGGCTGGTTCCCCACCGGCGACCTGGCCCGGCTCGACGCACTCGGTCGGGTCTACCTGGAGGGGCGGCTCAAGGACATGATCCGGCGCAGCGGCGAGAACATCGCGGCCCGTGAGGTCGAGGACGTGCTGCTCGCGCACCCGGCCGTACGACTGGCCGCCGTGCTCGGTGTACCGGACGAGATCCGGGGTGAGGAGGTCAAGGCGTACGTCGTGGCGCCCGGACTCTCCGGTGACGGGGCCGCCGAGGAGCTCGGTGCGTGGTGCGCCGAGCGGCTGGCGGCGTTCAAGGTGCCGAGCCGCTGGGAGTTCCGCGACGACCTGCCGCTGACGGCATCGCACCGGGTCGAGAAGGCCAAGCTGAGGTCGTCGTCGTGAAGGCCGACCTGCTGCTGACCAACGCCCGGGTCCGCACCCTGGAAGGGCCCGATCGCGGCGACGTCGCGTCGGCGGTGGCGATCTGGCGGGATCGGATCGTCGCGCTCGAGGAGGTGCCGGCGCACCGCACGATCGATCTCGACGGTGCCGTGGTCACCCCGGGCTTCCACGACGCCCACAACCACATGGCGTGGTACGGCCTGTCACTGGCCGAGGTCGACCTCCGGGTGCCGAGTCTGGACGCGCTGTACGACGCGATCGCCGCGCGCGCGGCGACAGCCCCGGAGGGCGAGTGGATCGTCGGCGCGGGCTACGACGAGAACAAGATCGGCGCTCATCCGGACCGGGACGCGCTGGACCGGGCCGCGCCGGGCCGGCGGGTCTGGCTCAAGCACACCTCGGGACACATGTGCGTGGTCAACGGTCCCCTGCTCGACGACCTCGGCCTCACCTCCGCCGCCGTGGACGTCCCGGGTGGGCTGGTGGTCGTCGACGGCGCCGGACGGCCGACCGGTCTGCTCCAGGAGCAGGCCCAGCAGCTGGTGAACCGGCTGGTGCTCCCCTATCCCCTCGACACCCTTGTCGACGCGATCGAGCGGGCTGGTCGGGCCTTCCTCTCCCAGGGCATCACCAGCGTCGTCGAGGCCGGGGTCGGTGGCGGGTGGATCGGCAAGAGCCCGGTCGAGGTCGCGGCCTACCAGCGGGCGCTGGAGCAGGGTCGGCTGCCGGTGCGGGTCGAGCTGATGGTGGCCGCCGACGTCCTGCACTCCCTCGCAGCGCACGACGACGACGGCCTGCCGATCGGCCTGGACCTCGGGATCCGGACCGGGCTCGGCGACGACCGGTTGCGGATCGGGCCGGTCAAGATCTTCAGCGACGGCTCGCTGATCGGCCACACCTGCGCGATGACGGAGGACTTCGCCGACACTCCAGGAGAGCGCGGCTACCTCCAGGCCGACGCTGCCGCGTTGCACGCTCGGATCCTCGAGGCCCACCGCTCGGGCTGGCGGGTGGCGGCGCACGCCATCGGCGACGCCGCCATCGACCTCGTCCTGGACGCGGTCGACGAGGCGCAGCGACGCTGGCCCCGGCCCGACGTACGCCATCGCATCGAGCACTTCGGGGTCTCCCGCCCCGACCAGGTCGCCCGCGCCGCCGCGCTCGGCGTGGTCCCGGTGCCGCAGGGCCGGTTCGTCGGTGAGATCGGCGACGGCATGCTGCGCGCTCTGGGCCCGGAGCGCTCGGGCTGGGCCTACCGCTACCGGTCGCTGCTCGCGGCGGGCATCACCGTGCCCGGCAGCTCGGACCGGCCGGTGGTGGACGGCGCCCCACTGCTGGGGCTGCACGACATGGTCAACCGCCGCACCGACAGTGGCCTGGCGTGCGGACCGGAGGAGGCGATCTCCGGGCTCGAGGCGCTGACGGCCTACACCCACGGCTCGGCGTACGCCTCCCACGCGGAGCCTGACCGCGGCACCATCGCGGTGGGCAAGTACGCCGACCTGGCGGTGCTCTCCGACGACCCGGCCACCGTCGACCCGACAACGATCCGTGACCTCGAGGTGCTGAAGACGGTGCTGGCCGGAGAGGTGGTGTGGGAGCGATGACCGAGTCTGGCGGCCTGGTCGAGGCCACGACGCTCACCGCACAGCAGCGCGGCACCGTCCGGGCGATCTACGAGGACGCCTTCCCCGACGAGCTCCGGGTCCCCTTCGACGACCTCTTCATCGACCGGATGCTGGTGCTGCTCGACGAGGACGGCCCGGCGGGCTTCGCGTTGGTGCGCGACCTCGCCGAGACGCGATGGACCTTCCTGCGCTACTACGCGGTCGGTCGGCGTGGTCGCGGCACCGGGTCGGCGATGTGGCGCTCGCTCACGGAGCGGCTCGCTGCCGACGGGCGGACCCGGGTGATCTGGGACGTGGAGGACCCCGACGAGCCCGGCCTCCCCGCCGGCCTCGTCGAGGAGCATCTGCGCCGGATCGTCTTCTACGAACGGCTCGGCGGGCGGCTCCGCCCGGTGCGCGACTACCTGCCGCCGCACGACGACGGGCACGCCCCGCAGCTGCTGCTGATGGACGCTCCGCTGGCCGACGAACCGGAGCCCGCATTGCGCGACCTGGTGGAGACGGTCTACCTCCGGCGGTACGGCCTGCCGGCCGACCACGACGTCGTACGCCGGACGTTACTGGCCAGTCAGTTGTTACAGCAGTAAAACATGCGGCGTTGCGTTTGCATTGCCGCAAGATCTCCACCTACCCTCGATCCCATGAGCATCGAGACGTCGATCGCGTCCCTCGTCGAGGACCAGACCGGTCAGCCCTACCCCTACCGGCAGGTCGAGCTCGTCGAGCCGGACTGGACCCGCTTCCCCGGGTGGCGTGACGTCACCGCCGCCGACTGGGCCTCCGTGCAGTGGCAGCGCTCGCACTGCGTCAAGAACGTCAAGCAGCTGCGCGAGCTGATGGGCGACCTCGTCGACGAGCGGTTCTATGCCGACCTCGAGCGCGACCAGTCCGAGCGGGCGACGATGTCGATGCTCGTGCCGCCGCAGATGATGAACACGATGGTGCCGCACCAGGCTCCGGCCGGCCCGGGATCGCTCACCGAGGCGTTCTACGCCGACCCGATCCGGCACTACATGATCCCGGTCTTCTCGGACCGGCGGACCGACTGGCCCTCGCACCCGCACGCCACCCGCGACTCGCTGCACGAGCACGACATGTGGGTCGCCGAGGGTCTCACCCACCGCTACCCCACCAAGGTGCTCGCCGAGCTGCTCCCGACCTGCCCGCAGTACTGCGGGCACTGCACGCGGATGGACCTGGTGGGCAACTCGACCCCGACCATCGACAAGCTCAAGTTCGTCGGCAAGCCCGTCGACCGGCTGGGCACGATGCTCGACTACCTGCGTCGTACGCCGACGGTGCGCGACGTCGTGGTCTCCGGCGGCGACGTCGCCAACATGCCGTGGCCCCGCTTGGAGGACTTCCTCACCCAGCTGCTCGAGATCGAGAACATCCGCGACATCCGGCTCGCCACCAAGGCGCTCGTCGGTCTCCCCCAGCACTGGCTGCAGGACGACGTACGCGCCGGTGTCGAGCGGGTCGCCACCGTCGCCCGCTCCCGCGGCGTCTCGTTGGCCATCCACACCCACGCCAACCACGCCAACTCGATCACGCCCCTGGTCGCCCAGGCGTCGCGGGCGATGCTCGACGCCGGCGTACGCGACGTCCGCAACCAGGGCGTCCTGCTCAACGGCGTCAACGCCGACCCGCACGCGCTGCTCGACCTGTGCTTCCGGCTCCTCGACGGCGCGCAGATCATGCCCTACTACTTCTACATGTGCGACCTGATCCCCTACTCGGAGCACTGGCGGGTCTCGGTCTCCGACGCCCAACGGCTGCAGCACCACATCATGGGCTACCTGCCGGGCTTCGCGACGCCACGGATCGTCTGCGACGTGCCGTTCGTCGGCAAGCGCTGGGTGCACCAGCTCGCGGACTACGACACCGAGCGCGGTGTCTCGTACTGGACGAAGAACTACCGGACCTCCATCGAGGCCACCTCCTCCGACGCGCTCACCAAGACCTACGAGTACTACGACCCGATCCACACCCTCCCCGAGGCCGGCCGGGCCTGGTGGGCCCAGCACGGTGACCTCGACGCGTCCGACCTCCGGGCTGCCGAGGTGGCCGAGGCCTCCCGGCGTACGGCGGCGCTCCAGGCCTGGTAGCCCCCTGCGCGGTCCCCGTGTGCATGCTCGCAGGTCGAGCGGGTACGGATCCGGTGTGACGTGGACCACACGTCCGCCCGCTGGGGAGGCGGGTCACACGGGAGGAAGCTTGCATGAGCGACAAGAACGGTCGTCATGGACTGGTCGGGACCCTGGCCACAGGAATGCGCGACATTCCGCGCAACGCATCGTGGCTCGTAGGCAAGGCGATCTCGCCGGGGGGTGATTCAGCCGACGGTGGGGACAGCGGCGGATCGTCCGGGGCGGGAGGCATCCGGGACGGGTTGCGCAGCGCGAAGGCGTCGGTGCAGTCGGTGCTCCCGGGGCAGGACTCGGTCGAGGCGCGCCTGGCGCGGGCACGCGACGCCGCGGAGCGGGCACAGGCTGCCGAGCGCGACGCGCTGGAGGCGGCCGAGCGCGCCAACGAGCTGGCCAAGGCCGCGGACGAGACTGCCCGCAACGAGAAGGCGCACGTGCAGGAGGTCAGGGCCCAGCAGCGCGACGAGGTCCAGGGGCGGGTGGCGGAGGCCCGGCGCAAGGCCGACGAGGAAGTCGCCCGCGTGGACCAGGACGCCCGTGAGCGCGCCGAGGCCGTGGTGGCGAAGGAGAGCGAGGCTTCGCAGGCGCGAGCCGACGCGGCCAGGGAGTCGGCCGAGCAGGCCCAGCGCGATGCCGAGGAGGCCTTCCGCGACGCGACTGCCCAGCTCGCCGAGGCCCGAGCCCGCGCCGACGAGGCTGCTGCTGCCGCGAACGAGGCAGCCGAAGAGGCCCGTGCCCAGGCCGAGCAGATCTCCGCGAGCGCCCAACGCGACGCAGCGAGCGCGCAGGCCGCGGTGAACCGGGTCGAGGAGGTGCGGACGACCACCGCCCGCACCGCCGCCCACATGGCGCACACCAAGTCCGACCCGAAGGCCCGGGGACAGCTGAAGGATCTGACCAAGGCCGAGCTCCTCGACCTCGCCGCAGCCGAGGGCGTCTCCGGGCGCTCGTCGATGTCGAAGCAGGAGCTCACGACCGCCATCAACCGCACCGGCACCAAGATCAGGAAGGCCTCGTCATGAACCTCTTCCACAAGGACAGCGCCTGGGACAAGGTCACCAAGCCGCTCCCCCAGGTCCCGGGTCGCAGCCTCGTCATCTCCGGGGTGACTGCAGGCGCCACCGTCGTCGCCCTCTCCGTCGCCAGCGCGGCGACCAGCGCGATGCGCCGCCGCGCGCAGAGCTCATGAAGCTGACGACCATCGGGGTCATGGGTGTCGCCTATGTCCTCGGTGCCCGAGCAGGGAGGGAACGATATGACCAGATTCGGGCGCTGGCGGAGCAGGCGGCGCAACGGCTGGAGGCGTACGGCGCCGACGGCTCCTTGGCCTCCGGGGCGACCGAGTGGCTGGAGCGACACAGCGCTCCTGCCCGACGGCAGTAGCCACCTCTCAGACGGTGTCGTGGTCGAGACCCGGTTGCTGGCGCGGCTCTTCGGCCTCCGCGTCCTCCGGGTCGAGGGCACGATCCTGATGTCACCCGGCCGGCTGATCGGTCCGACGAGGCCTCATCCGATGACGGGTCTGGACACCCCGCAGCTCGGGGCCGGTCTGGAACGGGCCGCGGCCCTCCTGGACGAGAGTCGGGGCGCGATGCGCGGAGCCCGGCGTGAGCGGCCCACCTGACTCAGGTGACGGAGCGGTTCTCGTACGGCGTGGACAGCACGATCGTCGTACGCGTCGAGACGTTGGCGGCGGCCCGGATCCGGGCCAGCAGGTCCTCGAGGCTGGTCGGGGTCGCCACCCGCACCTTGAGGATGTAGGACTCGTCCCCGGCGACCGACCAGCAGGACTCGATCTCGGGGATCCCGCGGACCCGCTCGGGAGAGTCGTCGGGCTGCGAGGGGTCGATCGGCCGGATGGAGATGAAGGCCGTCAGGGGCAGCCCGAGCTGCTCGTGGTCGATGCTCGCGCCGTAACCGCGGATCAGGCCGCGTGTCTCCAGGCGCTTGACCCGCTGGTGCACCGCGGAGGTCGAGAGCCCGGTCGCCTTGCCGAGGTCCGTGAAGGACATTCTCCCGTCATTCGCGAGAAGCTCGAGGATCTTGCGGTCCATTGCTTCGAGTTCCGACTGGCTCACGGCGCACAGACTAGCGGCCGCCGCATGGTTGGATGCGGGAGTGACCGCAGCTGAGACCTCTGCCCCCGGCCGCCTGATGCTGCTCGACAGTGCCTCGATGTACTTCCGGGCGTTCTTCGGGGTGCCGGAGATCAAGGCGCCGGACGGTACGCCGGTCAACGCGGTGCGCGGGTTCCTCGACTTCATCTCGCGGCTGGTGTCGGACTACCAGCCGAGCGACCTCGTGTGCTGCTGGGACAACGACTGGCGTCCGCAGTGGCGTGTCGACCTGCTGCCGTCGTACAAGGCTCACCGGGTCGTGGCCGAGAGGACGGACGCCCCCGACGTCGAGGAGGTCCCGGACCCGCTCGAGGTGCAGGTGCCGATCATCCTCGAGGTGCTCGAAGCCTTCGGGCTGTGCGTGGTCGGCGCGGACGGCTACGAGGCGGACGACGTCATCGGGAGCCTCGCGAGCCAGGCGCACCAACCGGTCGACATCGTCACCGGCGACCGCGACCTCTTCCAGCTCGTCGATGACGAGCGGGACGTACGCGTGCTCTACATCGCGCGTGGTGTCGGCAAGCACGAGCGGGTGACGAACGACTGGGTCCGCGGGAAGTACGACATCGACGCCCGCCAGTACGCCGACTTCGCGACCATGCGCGGGGACGCGTCCGACGGCCTGCCCGGAGTCCCCGGCGTCGGGGAGAAGACGGCAGCGACCCTGCTCCAGCGCTTCGGCGACATGGACGGGATCATCGCCGCAGCGATCGACCCCGACGGCGACATGGGGCCGGGTCCCCGCGGGAAGATCAAGGCCGCCGCCGACTACCTCGCCGTCGCGCCGCAGGTGGTCGCGGTCGCTCGCGACATCGATCTGCACTCCCCCGCCACCCGGTTGCCGTCCGAGCCGGTCGACCTCGAGCGGGTCGCGGAGCTCGGCGAGAAGTGGGGCATCGAGAGCCCGGTCCAGCGGCTCACGGACGTGCTCTGCTCGCTCTGAGGCAGGGCGCAACCGCGCCGCTCGTACGGTGGAGACATGAGTCGAATCGCGATCGTCGGCGGCCACGGACAGGTGGCCCTACATCTCCTCCACGTGCTGCGGCGCGCCGAGCACACCCCCGTGGCGCTCGTGCGGACCGAGGACTACCGAGACGAGCTCGAGGCCAAGGGCGCCGAGGTGCGGCTGCTCGACATCGAGCGCCAGGATGCTGGCGACTTCGCTGCGGCCTTCGAGGGCTGTGACGCGGTCGTGTTCGCCGCCGGTGGCGGGCCGGACGGCAACATCGAGCGCAAGCGCACCGTCGACCTGGAGGGTTCCCTGAAGTCGATCGAGGGAGCGCGGCAGGCCGGCATCAAGCGGTTCGTCCAGATCTCCGCGATCGGCGTCGACGATCCGCTGCCCGACGACACCGCCGACGTCTGGCGAGCGTACGTCGAGGCGAAGCGGGACGCCGACTCAGCGCTCCGGACCAGCGACCTGGACTGGACGATCATCCGGCCCGGGCGACTCACCGACGACCCGGCGACCGGACTGGTCTCCCTCGGTGCCGACGTCGAACGCGGCGACGTGACGCGCGCAGACGTCGCCGCCGTGGTCGCCGCAGCGCTGGACGCGGACCAGACCATCCGGAAGCAGTGGGCACTGACGAACGGTGGGACGCCTGTCGCGGAGGCGCTCGCGGTCAGCGACTGAGGGCCGGCCGACTCACCCTGCACCTGCGGTTTGGTCACCAACCGCAGGTTCTCGGCCTCAGAACGTGCGGTTGGTGACCAAACCGCACCTGTCGGACGTCGCGGTCAGCGACCTTCCCCGGTGAGGCTCGAGTAGGACACGACCCCTCGCCGGAGCGCGGCCACGACCTGGCGGGCGGTCTCCCGCAGCGGGCTGTCGCCGGCGGCCACGGCGACCTGGCCCGCGAGGTCGATGAGCTGCTTCATCCAGCGCACGAAGTCTCCTGCCGCGAGATCGCTGGCGACCAGCACGTCGTCCAGGTCGTCACCCTCGGCCCAGCGGTAGGCGATCCAGGCGAAGCCGAGGTCGGGGGCGCGCAGGAAGTCGAGCCTGTGGTCGCGCTCCAGGGCGTCGAGCGTCCCCCAGAGCTGCACCATCTCACCGATCGCCTCGCGTACGGCGCCGCCGGGCAGCCGCGGCGAGGACGCGTCGTCGGGCCGGCGGGCCTCGAAGACCAGCACCGACAGCGCCGCGGCGAGACCCGACACGGAGAGGTCGTCCCACAATCCCAGCCGGATCGACTCTGCCGCGACGAGGTCCATGTCGGAGTAGAGACGCATCAGGTGGCGGCCACGGTCGGTGATCGTGTCGCCCTCGAGGTAGTCGAGGGCGGTGAGCACCTCGCAGACCCGGTCGAACTGCCGTGCCACCGTGTTGGTGCGCTGCTCCACCCGCCGACGCAGGGTCTGGGCGTCCCGGTCGAGCTTCTGGTAGCGCTCCGCCCACCGGGCGTGGTCCTCGCGGTCCGGGCAGTCGTGGCACGGGTGCGCGCGCAGCTGGTCGCGCAGCCGGCCGATCTCGTCGTCGGCGTGGGTGCGGGTCGCGTCGGTGCGCCCGCCGCCCTTGACCAGCCGCGGCGGTGCCAGGTCGTGGGTCCGCGATCGCAGCGCAGCCGCCAGGTCGCGGCGCATCTGCGGGTTGCGTCCGTTGAAGTTCTTCGGGATCCGCACCTTGCCCATCGCCTCGACCGGGGCCGGGAAGTCGATCATGGCCAGCCGCCGCGCCTGCCGGTCCGAGGTGACGACGTACGGCCGCGGTCCCTCGGGTGACCAACCAGGGTCGACGACGACGGCCCAGCCGGCGAACTTCCCGGTCGGCACCATGATCACGTCACCCGGCTTGAGGAGCTTGAGCGACGCGGCCGCCTCCTCGCGGAGGTCCGCTCGCCGGGCCTTGCTCGCGCCCTTCTCGACGTCGCTGATGCGTTGGCGCAGGCCGGCGTACTCCATGAAGTCGCCGCGGTCGCAGGTGGCGGCGTCGCGGTAGCCCGCCAACGCGTCCTCGGCCTTGCGCAGCTGGCGGGCGAGCCCGACGACGGCCTTGTCGGCCTGGAACTGGGCGAAGGACTGCTCGAGCAGCTGCCGTGAGCGTGCCCGCCCGAACTGGTGGACGAGGTTGACGGCCATGTTGTACGACGGCCGGAAGGACGAGCGGAGCGGGTAGGTGCGCGTCGAGGCCAGCCCGGCCAGCTCGCGCGGGTCCATGCCCGGCTGCCACAGGACGACGCCGTGGCCCTCGGTGTCGAGACCGCGGCGACCGGCGCGCCCGGTGAGCTGGGTGTACTCCCCTGGGGTGATCGCGGCGTGCGTCTCGCCGTTCCACTTGTCGAGCTTCTCGATGACGACCGTGCGGGCCGGCATGTTGATGCCCAGCGCGAGCGTCTCGGTCGCGAAGACCACCTTGCACAGGCCGCGGACGTAGAGCTCCTCGACGCACTGTTTGAACGCCGGCAGCATGCCGGCATGGTGGGCCGCGACGCCGCGGGTCAGGCCGTCGAGGAAGTCGTGGTAGCCGAGCACCTGCAGGTCGTCCGGCGGGAGGTGGCGGCAGGCACCCTCGACGTACGCGAAGATCTCGTCGCGCTCCTCGGGCGTCGTGAGGCGGATGCCGGCGCTGAGGCACTGCGTGACCGCGGCGTCGCAGCCGACCCGGCTGAAGACGAACACGATGGCGGGGAGCAACCCCTCGCGGTCGAGGCGGTCGATGACGTCGACCCGGCTCGGGATCCAGACCCGACGCCCGTTGCCGACCTGGCGCTGCCCGGTCTTCTTCGCCCCTCGCGGCGTGCGGCGGTCCTTGATACGCGTGCTCGCCCAGTCGTCGCGGGCGACCTTGAGCAGTTCGTCGTTGACCGGGGCGCCCTCCTTGACGAAGCCGGCTGCGGCGTCGACGTCGGAGGAGGCGAAGAGATCCAGCAGCCGCTTGCCGACCATCACGTGCTGGTAGAGCGGGACCGGGCGGCGCTCCTCCACGATCACGGTGGTGTCGCCGCGCACGGTCTCCAGCCATTCGCCGAACTCCTCGGCGTTGGACACCGTCGCCGAGAGCGACACCAGTGCGACCGACTCCGGGAGGTGGATGATGACCTCCTCCCACACGGCGCCGCGGGCCCGGTCGGCGAGGTAGTGCACCTCGTCCATGACCACGAACCCGAGGCCGAGCAGTGTGCGCGAGCCGGCGTACAGCATGTTGCGCAGCACCTCGGTCGTCATCACGACGATCGGGGCCTCGCCGTTGACGACGTTGTCGCCGGTCAGCAGGCCGACCTTCTCCGGCCCGTAGCGGGCCACGAGGTCGCTGTACTTCTGGTTGGAGAGCGCTTTGATCGGGGTGGTGAAGAAGGCCTTGCGGCCGGTCTCGAGCGCCAGGTGTACGGCGAACTCCCCCACGATCGTCTTGCCGGAGCCGGTGGGCGCCGCGACGAGGACGCTGCGCCCCTCCTCGATGGCCTCGCAGCCGCGGTACTGGAAGTCGTCGAGCGGGAAGCTGTAGAGGCCCGCGAAGTCCTTGAGCACGGGGTGATGGCGCTGCTTGCGATAGGTCGCGTAACGCTCGGACGGCGATAGCTGCTGGTCGTCCGCGGTGCTCATGGCGCCCAGCCTAGGCGGCGGGTCAGTACAGGACGGTGAGCGCGCCCGGCGCGCACTCGACCGTCATCGGAAGCGCGCCGAACCGCTCACCGTCGGCGTACGAGACGATCCCCGGCGCCGCGACGGTCACCGAGCGCACGAGGTGGTGCTCGTAGGCGGGGTGCGTGGTGTGCGTGCCCTTGAACAGCTTGGGGTAGGTCCGGATCAGGGCGGGCTTGCTCATCGGCTTGATGATGACGACGTCGAGCAGGCCGTCGTCGAGGAGTGCGCCCTCCGTGATGCGCAGGCCGCCCCCGAACGACGGCCCGTTGCCGACCGAGACCATCATCGCCTCGAACGAGCGGGTCTCGCCGTCCAGGTCGAGGGTGTACCGGAGCGGGTTGAAGGTGCGCAGCTCGGCCAAGGTGGCGACGTTGTAGCGCATCTGGCCCTTCGGCCAGGTCATCCGGTTGGCCCGCTCGTTGACGACCGCGTCGAACCCGGCGCACAGCACGGTGGTGAAGTACTGCGACCCGCTGCGGGCGAGGTCGATCGTCCGGGTCCGGCCGGCCAGCACCCGCTCGGCCGCGGCGCGGGGGTCCTTGCGTGGCAGGTCGAAGTATCGGGCCACGTCGTTGCCGGTGCCGGCCGGGATGATGCCGAGCACCGTGTCGGTCCCCGCGAGGGCCTGGACGCCGATGTGCACCATGCCGTCGCCGCCGGCGATCACCAGCGCCTCGACCCCGTCGGCCACACACTGCCGTGCGAGGTCGAGCGCCTCGTCGGCATCGCGTCCCGCCAGGTCCCGGGGCTTGAGTCCGGCCTCCGCGAACCGCGCTAGAGCAGCCGTCCGTGCCTTCGCGCCTCGGCCCTTGCCGGACGTCGGATTGGTGAGGAGCGCGATCTCGCCCGTGAAGCCGGTCACGGGCGAACACTAGCCACCACGGCCGGTCAGACGTGCGGTTTGGTCACCAACCGCACGTCCGAGGCCCCGAAACCTGCGGTTGGTGACCAAACGGCGTGTGTGGGAGGTGCCGCTAGCGGCCTGAGTCACCGATCCGGAGCAGCACTGCATACCGCTCGGCTGAGGCACCGACGGCCCGCGCCAGGCGTGCGAAGGCGTCGAGCACGAGGTCGGCGGAGAACGACGTGCCCGGGACCGCCAGGGCGACCCGGCCGTCGCGGCGTACGAGGTGGACCTCGCCGTGCCGCCAGGCCTGGTGCGCGCGCAGGCGTACGGCGTCGGGGGCGATCGGAGCCGGGTAGGCCTCGTCGATCGCGAGCAGGTCGCACGCCAGCGGCTCGTGCCCGTCGGCCGTGAGGTCGCCAGGCACGGCGTAGCCGGTCCGCAGACCGGCGCTGGCCGACCAGGTCACCGTCGGCCGTGCCCAGCCACTCGGGCAGGTCGAAGGGGTCGACCGGTGCGAGGTCGTCGCTCACAGCGGTGACATCTCGTCGGGCGAGAGACCGGCGTTGGGGCGGCCCTCCGCCTTGCGACGGTCGTAGACGCGCGCCATGACCTCTGAGATGCCGTAGAGGACGACCATCGGCACGGCCATGATCGTCATCGTGAACGGGTCAGTCGAGGGTGTGGCCACAGCGGCGAAGATGAAGATGCCGATGATGATCCACGGCCGGTGCTGCGCGAGCGTCTTGCCCTTGACCACCCCGGCCCGGTTGAGCATCACCACGAAGACCGGGATCTCGAACGCCAGCCCGAAGACCAGCAGGGTGCGGGTGAAGAACTGCAGGTACTCGTTGAAGTCGATGATGTTGGTGATGACGTCGGGGTTGAACCCGATCAGCACCTCGAGGCCCTTGGGCAGGGTCAGCCAGCCGAGCACCAGACCGACGAGGAAGAGCGGGACCGCGATCACGACGAAGATCCGGGTCCAGCGCTTCTCGCTGGGGTGCAGGCCCGGCATCACGAACGCCCAGATCTGGTAGAGCCAGACCGGGCAGGTGGCGACCAGGGCGGTGAAGCCGCACAGCTTCAGGTAGAGCATCAGACCGCCACCGGCGCCGCTGGTGGTGGCGAAGCTGGAACCCTCGGGCAGGTTCTTCATCGCCTGCTCGTAGGGGCCGTAGACGAAGTTGAACAGCGGGTCGAAGAAGAACAGCGAGACGCCGAACACGACCAGGAACGTCAGCGCGACCTTCAGGACACGCGCGCGGAGCTCTCGGAAGTGGTCCGAGAGAGCCATCCGGCCGTCGTCGCCCACGGGATGGGCGGGCTTGCCGGAGAAGAGTCGAAAAATACCTCGTAGCGCCACGGGCGTGCGGGGCGTCCCTGCTCAGCCGTTGTTCTTGTCGGCCTGGCGGTCCTCGGCCTGCGGCTGCTCGGGAGCGTTCGGCGGGAGCTCGACCGGCGGCGGCGCGACCGGGGGCGTGGTGGTGTCCTTGACGTCGTCATCGTCGTCGTCGCGCAGGCCCTTGGTCTCGGCCTTGAAGATCCGCAGCGCCTGACCGGTACCGCGTGCCAGGTCGGGCAGCTTCGCAGCACCGAAGACGAGCACCACGATGGCCAGGATCACGAGCCACTCGGCTCCCTGGGGCAGTGCGAGCATGGGGTTGAGCATCAGGACCTCATCTGTTGGTTGCCGACGCTGGCCATAGTACGCCGGTCAGGAATAGAGCCCGAGAGCATCCTCGGCCGCGTCGGCGAATGATTGTGCGTACGACGCCGGCGCGAGCACCCGGGCGTGCGGGGCGAGCCGGAGCAGTAGCCGCTGCAGCCAGGCGTCGTTGGCCACGACGAGGTCCACCTCGAGCCGGCCGCCACGCCGACGGCGTACGGCCTGGACCGGGTAGTACTCGACGATCCAGCGAGCCTCGGGATCCAGCTCCAGCGTCGCCACGGTGGCCTCGGGCGAGCGGGCGAAGAAGCCCTCCTTGCCCAGGTCGCGTGGCGGCTCGGGTTCGGACTGGATGGCGCTGTCGAGCACCACCGCCTCCGCGATCCGGTCGAGGCGGAACAGGCGCGGCGCCTCGGCGCTGTGGCACCAGGCGTCGAGGTAGGTGAAGCCGTGGGCCGTGACGATCCCGCGCGGATCCACGATCCGCTCGGACTGCTCGTCGCGCGAGGGGACGTAGTAGCTCAGTCGCACCTGGCGCTCGCGAACCGCCGCTTCGCGCAGGTCGGCCTCGAGCCGTCCCAGGTCGGGCCTTCCGGGGTCCTCACCTGGGTCGATCAGGGGTACGGCGGAGCCCTCGGCGGCCGCTGCCTCCAGCTTGGCCAGGGCCCGGTCGACGATCTCCCGGGTGTCCGGGCCCGCACCGCCGCGCAGGGCCCGCAGCGCCACGATGATCGCGGTGGCCTCGGTGGGCGTCAGCTGGAGAGGTCGCGCGAGGTAGTCGGCGTTGGTCACCCGGATCACGCCGTCGGCCTCGGGGCCCTCCAGGGCGTCGAGGTCCACGTCGATGAGGTCGTCGGGGTAGCCGCCGGGCAGCCCGCACATGAGCAGGACCTTGAGGTCGGAGAGGACCTGGTCGGCGGGCACCCCGAGCGCGACGGCAGCGTCCTCGAGCCGGACGGCTCCCCGGGCGTGCAGGAAGGGCACCAGCGTCAGGAGCCGGGCGACCTGGTCCTTGGCGCCTGCGGGTTGGATGCTCATGCGACGACCTCCCGGCCGTCGACGACCGCACGCAGCCGGGCGACCACCTCGGTGCGCAGCTCCTCGGGCGACTCGACGTACACGGCGGCGCCGTACCCGAGCACCTCGTCGGCCACGCCGGTGCCGCCACGGCTGATGCGAACCCGGTCCCAGGGGGTCCTGGCGTCCGGGCCCGGGACGTCGCTCTCGACCGACACGGCGTCGGAGCGCAGGGCGACGCCGGCGTCACGGCGCACCAGGACGACCGCCTCCCCCGTGGACGGCGGCGGCGCGAGGCGTACGGCGGTCGCGCGGACATCGGTCCCGGGCGGCACGTCGTACGAGCCGGGTGTCCCGGAGCGACGGGCCTCGCCCTCGACGCGGGAGAGCCGGAAGACCCGCTCCTGCCCCCGGTCGGTGTCGAGCCCGACGACGTACCAGCGTCCTGAGTAGCGCACGACGCCCCACGGCTGGAGATGCCGGGTGGTGGCGCGTGGCGCTCCCGGCCGGCGGTAGTCGAACTCGACGGGGGTGCGCTCCTGGGTGGCCTCCCAGAACAGGTCGAAGGACGGCTCGTCCGCCGAGAGCCGCGGCTCGGCGATGTCGAGCGCCGACTCGTCGACCTCGACCCCGAGTGCGGTCAGCTTGCGCACCGCCTCGGTCGTCGCGTCGGCGAGCCGAGCGTGCTGCCACACGCGGGTTGCCAGGCCGATGACCGCCGCCTCGTCCGAGGTGAGCGCGATATCGGGCAGTGCGAACTTGTCCGGACGGATCCGGTAGCCGGGCTCGTCGTCGAAGTACGCGTCCATGTTGCCGACCTCGATCGGGACCCCGAGGCTGCGGAGCTCCTCCTTGTCGCGCTCGAACATCTTCTCGAACGCGTCATCGCTGGCATCCGGGTAGAGGATCGTGCGGATCCGGTCCTTGGCCACGTAATGGCGCTGGACCAGCAGCATGATGAGCAGGTTGAGCAGACGTTCGCTCTTCGGCACCGCCATGCTGCTGGTCCTTCGCGGAGGTCGGCTACGGAACTACTTGGCGGAGACGATATCGACCACGAAGTAGAGCGTGCTGTTGGCCGGGATCGCGGCCTGGGCCTGAGCACCGTAGCCCAGGGCCGGCGGGATCGAGAGCAGCACGCGCGTGCCGACCTTCAGGCCCGAGAGCCCGTACGTCCAGCCCTTGACGACGCCGCTCAGCGGGAAGGAGACCGGCTTCTTGCTGTAGCTCTCGTCGAACGGCTTCTCCGCGCCGTACACCTGGCCGAGGTAGTTGGCCTCGATCGTCATGTCGGGGGTGACGGTCTTGCCGGTGCCCTCCTTGACGACCGAGCGCTTGAGGTCGTCGTCGGCCTTCGGCTTGGGCAGGCCGGTGAAGTCCAGGGCGACCGGCTTGCCGTCCTTCTCGACGATCTTGGGCATCTGCGACGACGGGACGTCCTTCGGCGTCGGCGGCACCTCGATCTCCATCAGGTCGACGATGATCAGGACGGTGTCCTTGTTGCCGATGCCCATCTGCGCGTTGCCGCTCTCGCCGAACGCGTCCGTGGCGGTCGCGGTGACCGCGACGCGGGACCCGATCGTCTGCCCGAGCAGGGCGTCCTTGAACACCGGGCTGAGGTCGTCGCTGGCCGGGATGGTCTGCGGCTGGCCCAGGGCGTAGGTGTTGTACGCCTCCTTCTGGGTCGTGCCGTTGCCGATCCAGATGTTGGTGACGACCTGGTCGCCCTCGGCGACCTTCTCACCGTCGCCCTTGGTGACGACCGTGGTCTCGGTCTTGTCCACCTCGAGCTCGCCGTTCCACTTGACCTCGGGGGCCTTGCCGACGTCACCGGTGATCTTGATGCCGTGGAGCGCGTCGCTCGACCCCTTGTCGCTCTTGCCGTCGCTGTCGGAGTCGCCGCAGGCGACGAGACTGGCGGCGAGGACGAGCGGGAGGAGCAGGACCGGGAGGCGTCGGAGACGTCGTGACACAGGTTCAACCTTCGGATCGGGTGCGGGGCTCACTGCTGGCAATCGATGTGAACCGGCAGCCTGCACACAGTATCCGCCCACCCTGAGCGGAGCCTGACCGCTGGGTCACATGCCGTCGATGAGGCGCTGCACGCGCTCGTCGTACGCGCGGAAGGGGTCCTTGCACAGCACGGTGCGCTGGGCCTGGTCGTTGAGCTTGAGGTGCACCCAGTCGACGGTGAAGTCGCGCCTGCGCTCCTGGGCCTTGCGGATGAACTCGCCGCGCAGCCTGGCCCGCGTGGTCTGCGGCGGCACGGACTTGGCCTCGAAGATCTTCAGGTCGGTGGTGACCCGGGCGACCATGCCGCGCTTCTCGAGGAGGTAGTAGAGACCGCGGTTGCGGTGGATGTCGTGGTAGGCCAGGTCGAGCTGCGCGACCCGGGGGTGGCCCAGCGGGAGGCCGTGCTTGGCGCGGTACTGCTCGATCAGCTTCCACTTGATGACCCAGTCGATCTCGCGGTCGACCAGACCCAGGTCGTCGGACTCGACCGCCTTCAGGCCGCGCTCCCAGAGGTCGAGGGCGGCCTCGATGACCGGCGTACTGATCTCGCGACGGTCCACGAAGTCGCGAGCCTTCGAGAGGTACTCCTGCTGGATGTCGAGCGCACTGGCCTCGCGGCCGTTGGCGAGCCGGACCTTGCGGCGGCCGGTGACGTCGTGGGAGATCTCGCGGATCGCACGGATCGGGTTCTCCATGGTGAGGTCGCGCATCACCACGCCCTCCTCGATCATCCGCAGCACCAGGTCGCAGCTCGCGACCTTGAGCATGGTGGTCGTCTCGCTCATGTTGGAGTCACCGACGATCACATGCAGGCGCCGGTACTTCTCGGCGTCCGCGTGTGGCTCGTCGCGGGTGTTGATGATCGGCCGGCTGCGGGTCGTCGCGCTGCTGACGCCTTCCCAGATGTGCTCGGCGCGCTGGGAGACGCTGAAGGTCGCACCGCGAGGAGTCTGGGTGATCTTGCCCGCGCCGACGACGATCTGGCGGGTGACGAGGAACGGGATGAGGACATCGGCCAGCTTGGAGAACTCGCCGGCCCTGCTGACGAGGTAGTTCTCGTGGCAGCCGTAGGAGTTGCCCGCCGAGTCGGTGTTGTTCTTGAAGAGGTAGATCTCGCCGGCGATGCCCTCGTCGTGCAGACGCTGCTCGGCATCGAGCATCAGGCCTTCGAGCACCCGCTCCCCCGCCTTGTCGTGGGTCACCAGCTCCACGACGTCGTCGCACTCGGGCGTCGCGTACTCGGGATGGCTGCCGACATCGAGGTAGAGGCGGGCGCCGTTGCGGAGGAAGACGTTGCTGCTGCGACCCCAGCTGACGACCTTGCGGAAGAGGTAGCGGGCCACCTCGTCGGGGCTCAGCCGGCGCTGGCCTTTGAACGTGCACGTGACGCCGTACTCGTTCTCGATCCCGAAGATCCGCCGATCCATGTGGTCAGCCTAGGCGCAGCTTGGTCATTCGCCGGGACGTCTCGCGCATCTGCCGTGCGCGGTTTGGTCACCATCCGCAGCAAAAGCGGCCGAGCTCATGCGGATCCCGACCAATCGACGATGCCGCTGAGTCGCCGCCAGCGGTTCATGACCCGCTCTCGACCGCGTTCCGAGTACAGCGAGTTGTCCACCAGCGATCGCCACCGACGGAGCCGTCCCAGGTCGTGCGGCCGCCCGAGAGCCTTGTCGATCTCGTGCATGACGACGACGGGGTGATTGAGCAGGTCATCAAGGACGAAGCCTTTGCGGACGTACGACGAATCCGCGAGCCCGCGTTCGCGCCGCAGGTCCGTCTTCTGCTGGTCCTTGCGGCGATGGTGTTCCCCGTCGTACTCATGCAGGAAGTTCGTGCCCAGGACGTGCAGGTCCGCCGTCGCGATCAGCTGGCCGTTGTCGTTGTGGATCTCGGCCTGCGGGCGGAACGGCACATCCATGGCGACGTGGAAAGCCTGCAGCAAGGTCTCGCCGGCCGAGTCACTCTTCCCGGTGGACCGTCGCCAGGCCTCCCGGAGCATCCGTACGCCGGGACGCCCGGACCCCAGCAGCCTCGCCATGCGGTGGCGGTTGATGTGGTGCAGACGCAGCGCAGACTCGAGCATGATCATCAGGTCGAGGAGGGCAAGGTCACGAGCGGCACGCAGCAGGATTTCTTCGGGGCTGTCGACAGGCAGGCCATGTCGTGACGTCGATGCACCACGTTCGACGAGCCGAGAGCAGATCAGCCCGTGACGCCGGGGCCTCGCCGCATCGCCCGTGACGGCGGCGAAGACCGGCACCTGCTCGGGGAGCTTGGGCAGCTGCCATCGGAGGAGTCTCGCCCCGGTGACGTGGGTGAAGACTGCCCCCGGGGGCAGCACGAGCTGATAGGCCCTCAGCTCCCGGTGCCACTCCTGCTCTGCCGTGAGATCTGGCTTCTTCACCAGACCGAGGCCGTGGCTGACGCGGCGCAGGCTTGTCAGTCTGATCTCCCCGCGAACTGGAGGCTCTTCCTCTTCTTCCTTCATGCGAGGAACAGTGCGCCTGATCTGGTGCTCGAAAACCTGGGAGCTTCGGCCCTGTGGACAAGCGATTCGGGTCGCCGGACTTCAGGCGTGCGGTTTGGTCACCAACCGCAGGTGGGAGCGTTCCCGATCTGCGGTTGGTGACCAAACCGCGTACCGAAGCAGCCCAAACGACAGGAATCAGGCCATCAGCCAGGAGGCGCGACCGGGGGCTCGCCGGTGAGCGGGTCCTCGAGGGGAGGGACGTCGCCGCTCACCTGGTCGGTCGGATCAGCCGGGTCGTCGGGACCGCCGTCGGAGGGCACGGTGCCGGACGCGCTGTCCTCGGGCGAGGGCTCGGAGGGGCTCGTGGCGCCTCGTCCGGCGAGCAGCTCGTCGAGTCGCGCGGGGCGGAGCCGGACGAACTTGCGGGGCTGGGAGCGGGTACGGTCGAGGATGGCGACCTCGAGGTCCTTGACCGCGATCACGCGGTCCTGGCTCTCGGTGTGACCGAGAGCCGCCACCGCGAGGTCGAGGGCGTCGACCAGGGCCGCGCCCTCGACGTACCGCTCCTTGAGGTAGCCACCGACGACGTCGGCGGCGCCGCCCATCACGGCGTACCCGTGCTCGTCGGCGACCTGACCGTCGTACGTCAGTCGGTAGAGCTGGTCCCCGGAGGCGTCGTCGCCGATCTCGGCGACGAAGAGCTCCACCTCGTACGGCTTCTCCCCACCGCTGGAGAAGATCGTGCCCAACGTCTGGGCGTAGGCGTTGGCCAGTCCACGGCCGGTGACGTCGCGCCGGTCGTAGGCGTAGCCCCGCATGTCGGCGAGGCGTACGCCGGCGATCCGCAGGTTCTCGAACTCGTTGTAGCGACCGACCGCTGCGAACGCGATCCGGTCATAGATCTCCGAGACCTTGTGCAGCGCCTGCGAGGGGTTCTCGGAGGCGAAGAGCACGCCGTCGGCGTACTGCACGGCCACCACGGACCTGCCCCGGCCGATGCCCTTGCGGGCGAAGTCGGCCCGGTCCTTCATCAGCTGCTCGGGCGAGACGTAGAACGGCATGCTCATCGCGCACCTCCCTCGAGCGAGGCCGCCGGGCCGTCGGGACGGCCCATCCGGCCCGAGATCACCCGGTCGGCGATCGCGGCGACCTCGGCATCCGGCATCCGGTAGCCGCCGTCGGCGGTCATGACCTGGACGACCGGGAAGATCCGGCGGGTCACGTCGGGACCTCCGGTGGCCGAGTCGTCGTCGGCGGCGTCGTACAGCGCCTCGACGACCGCCTGCACCGTCTGCTCGGCGGTGAAGTCGTCGCGGTAGAGCTTCTTGAGCGAGCCGCGGGCGAACAGCGAGCCCGAGCCGACCGAGTGGAACGCGGTCTCCTCGTAGCGGCCGCCGGTCACGTCGTAGCTGAAGATCCGACCGCCGTCGGCGTTGAGGTCGAAGCCGGCGAAGAGGGGTACGACGGCCAGCCCCTGCATCGCCATCCCGAGGTTGTTGCGGATGAGCGCCGAGAGCCGGTTGGCCTTGCCGTCCATCGAGAGCGTGCTGCCCTCGATCTTCTCGTAGTGCTCGAGCTCGGTCTGGAAGAGCCGCACCATCTCGACGGCGAGGCCGGCGGTGCCGGCGATGCCGACCGCGGAGAACTCGTCGGCCGGGAAGACCTTCTGGATGTCGCGCTGGGCGATGATGTTGCCCATCGTGGCGCGGCGGTCGCCCGCCATGATCACCCCGCCGGGGAAGGTGGCCGCGACGATCGTGGTGCCGTGCGGGGCGAGGTCGCCGGCGTACCCCTGCGGGACCGCCCGTCGGCCTGGCAGCAGGTCAGGGGCCTGCACGGACAGGAAGTCGGAGAACGACGAGGTGCCCGGCTGCAGGAACGCGGCCGGCAGGCGCGGGTCGCCCAAGGCCTACTCCCCACCCTTCTGGATGAACGACTTCACGAAGTCCTCGGCGTTGGTCTCGAGCACGTCGTCGATCTCGTCGAGGAGGTCGTCCACGTCGCTGTCGAGAGCTTCCTTGCGGTCGGCGACATCGGTCTCCGGTGAGGCCTCGACGGACTCCTCGGTCTCCGATGAGCGACGCGGTTGCTTCTGCTCCTGTGCCATGTGTCGACCCTATCCACTCAGCGGGTGAGAGCGGTGAACAAAGCCTCCGCCGTCTCACTTCGGTCCAGCAGTTCCCCGACGTGCGCCTTGCTGCCACGCAGCGGGTCGATGGTCGGCACCCGCTGCAGCGACTCGCGGCCCGGCAGGTCGAAGATCACCGAGTCCCACGAGGCGGCCGCGACGTGCTCGGCGTACTTCTCCAGGCAGCGACCGCGGAAGTAGGCGCGGGTGTCCTCCGGCGGGTCGTGCATCGCAGCCTCGACGGCGGCGTCGGTGAGGAGCCGCTCGATCCGGCCCGCCTTGACCAGGCGGTGGTAGAGCCCCTTCTCGGGGCGGATGTCGGCGTACTGCAGGTCGATCAGCTGCAGCTTGGCGTCGTCCCACTCGAGCCCGTCGCGCTGCCGGTACTGCTCGAGCAGCTTGAGCTTGGCGACCCAGTCGAGCTCGGCCGACAGCGACATCGGGTCCCGCTCGAGGCGATCGAGGACCGACTCCCAGCGCGCTAGTACGTCGACGGTCTGGTCGTCGGCGTCGGCGCCGTACCGGTCCTCGACGTACTTCCTGGCCAGGTCGAGGTACTCCAGCTGCAGCTGGATCCCGGTCAGCTCGCGACCGTCGGTGAGCTGCACCTTGTGCTGCAGGCTCGGGTCGTGGGAGATCGCTCGCAGGCCGGCGACGGGACCCTCGACGGTCAGGTCGGTCGTGATGAACCGGTCCTCGATCATGGCGAGCACGAGCGAGGTGGTGCCGACCTTGAGGTACGTCGAGATCTCGGCCAGGTTGGCGTCGCCGATGATCACGTGCAGCCGGCGGTACTTCTCCGGGTCGGCGTGCGGCTCGTCGCGGGTGTTGATGATCGGCCGCTTGAGGGTCGTCTCGAGGCCGACCTCGACCTCGAAGAAATCGGCTCGCTGGCTGAGCTGGAAGCCGTGCTCACGACCGTCCTGGCCGATGCCGACGCGACCCGCGCCGCAGACCACCGGTCGGCTGACGAAGAACGGGGTGAGGTGCCGGACGATGTCACCGAACGGCGTCGAGCGGCGCATCAGGTAGTTCTCATGGGCGCCGTACGACACGCCCTTGTTGTCGGTGTTGTTCTTGTAGAGCACGATCGGCGAGCCGCCCGGGAGCAGCCCCGCCCGACGGGACGCGTCGAGCATCACCAGCTCGCCGGCCTTGTCCCACAGGACGGCGTCGAGCGGGGTGGTCACCTCGGGGCTCGAGTACTCCGGGTGCGCGTGGTCGACGTAGAGGCGGGCCCCGTTGGTCAGGATGACGTTCGCCAGACCCAGGTCCTCGTCGGTGAGCTGGGTCGGGTCGGCCACCTGGCGCGACATGTCGAACCCGCGGGCGTCGCGCAGCGGCGACTCCTCCTCGAAGTCCCAGCGCGCCCGACGCGCCTTCACCGTCGCCGAGGCGTACGCGTTGACGACCTGCGACGACGCCACCATGGGGTTGGCCAGGGGCTGGCCCTGTACGGCGATGCCGTACTCGACCTCGTTGCCCATGACGCGTCGCACGCTCATGTGGCGAGCCTACGCGAGCCAGTCACGCCGTAGCCTCGGGTTCATGGGCTGGTGGACCGATCGCGTCGTGCCGCGGATCGTCGAGCGCTCGCTGTCAGCCGACGAGGTGATGGAGCTGCGCCGGGCCGCGTGCTCGGGGCTCGCGGGCCGGGTCCTCGAGCTGGGGTTCGGCAGCGGGCTGAACGTCGGGGCCTACCCGGTCACCGTGACCAGCGTGGACGCCGTCGAGCCGTCGGACCTGGGCTGGCAGCTGTCCGGGGCTCGCCGAGGCACGGCGTCCGTCCCGATCTCACGCACCGGCCTCGACGGACAGCGCCTGGACGCTGTCGACGCGTCGTACGACGCGGTCCTGTCGACCTTCACGCTCTGCACGATCCCGGATCCGTCACGGGCACTGCAGGAGGTGTGCCGGGTCCTGCGGCCGGGTGGGAGCTTCCACTTCGTGGAGCACGGACGCTCCCCCGAGACCGGCGTCGCCCGGTGGCAGCACCGGCTGGACCCGGTGCAGCGGCGGGTCGCAGGCGGGTGCCACCTGAGTCGCGACATCCCGGCACTGGTGCGCGAGGCCGGGCTCGTCGTGGACGAGCTGGAGGCGGCGTACCTGCCGGGCCCGCGCGTCGCGGGGCCGTGGACCTACGTGTTCGTCGGCCGCGCCGTGGGTCCGCCGTCATGAGCGACGAATCGGCACGCGCGATCGCGGCGGCGGAGGCGCTCGGTCTGACGTACGTCGTGACCCGGCACGGACCGGTGCGCTCGCTCGCGGAGGCCGCCGCTGCTCGCGGCGTCGAGCCGCGGCAGATCGTCAAGACGATGGTGGTGCGCCTCAGCGACGATGACCACCGATTCGTGCTGGTGCCGGGTGATCGTGAGATCGCGTGGCCCAAGCTGCGAGCGCTGCTGGGTGTCAACCGGATCTCCTTGCCGAGCGCGGAGACGGCGTACGCCGTCACCGGCTACGTGCGCGGCACGATCACGCCGCTCGGGAGCCTCGCGGTGCTGCCGGTCATCGCGGACGCGTCCATCGCAGGCACCATCAGCATCGGTGGCGGCGCACTCGGTGTCGCGCTGAGCGTCGACGCCGCCGACCTCGTCGCCGCCCTGGGAGCGACAGTCGCCGACGTCAGCGACCGGGTGCAGTAGACCCCGGGATCAGCGGCGCGGTGCTCAGAGGTACTGACCGGTGTTGGCGACCGTGTCGATAGACCGACCCGGCTCGGTGCCCTGCTTGCCGGTGATGAGGGTGCGGATGAAGACGATCCGCTCACCCTTCTTGCCGGAGATGCGGGCCCAGTCGTCCGGGTTGGTCGTGTTGGGCAGGTCCTCGTTCTCCTTGAACTCGTCCACGCAGGCCTGGAGCAGGTGCGAGACGCGCAGACCCTTCTGGTCGAGGTCGAGGAGGTCCTTGATCGCCATCTTCTTGGCCCGGTCCACGATGTTCTGGATCATGGCCCCGGAGTTGAAGTCCTTGAAGTAGAGGACCTCCTTGTCGCCGTTGGCGTAGGTGACCTCGAGGAAGCGGTTCTCCTCGGTCTCGGTGTACATCCGCTCGACCGTGGCCCGGATCATGCCGGCGACGCACGCGTCCCGGTCGCCGCCGAACTCGGCGAGGTCCTCGGCGTGCAGCGGCAGCCTGGCGGTGAGGTACTTGCTGAAGATGTCGCGAGCGGACTCGGCGTCCGGGCGCTCGATCTTGATCTTCACGTCGAGGCGACCGGGACGAAGGATGGCCGGGTCGATCATGTCCTCGCGGTTGGAGGCGCCGATGACCAGGACGTTCTCGAGCAGCTCGACGCCGTCGATCTCGCTGAGCAGCTGCGGGACGATGGTGTTCTCGACGTCGGAGGAGACTCCGGAGCCGCGGGTACGGAACAGCGAGTCCATCTCGTCGAAGAACACGATGACCGGCGTACCCTCGCTCGCCTTCTCCCGGGCGCGCTGGAAGACCAGCCGGATGTGCCGCTCGGTCTCGCCGACGTACTTGTTGAGCAGCTCGGGACCCTTGATGTTGAGGAAGTAGGACTTCCCCTCCTGACCCGTCCTGGCGGCGACCTTCTTGGCGAGCGAGTTGGCGACCGCCTTCGCGATCAGCGTCTTGCCGCAACCGGGAGGGCCGTAGAGCAGCACGCCCTTGGGCGGCTTGAGCTCGTGCTCGACGAAGAGCTCGGGGTGCAGGTAGGGCAGCTCCACAGCGTCGCGGATCGTCTCGATCTGGGTGAAGAGACCACCGATGTCGGTGTAGTCGATGTCCGGGACCTCTTCGAGGACGAGCTCCTCGACTTCGGACTTCGGCACCTTCTCGTAGACGTAGCCCGAGCGGGTGTCGAGCAGCAACGAGTCGCCGGCCCGGATCTTCTCGGAGCGCAACGGCTCAGCGAGGCGTACGACGCGCTCCTCGTCGGCGTTGGCGATGACGAGGACCCGGTCGCCGTCCGCGAGCAGCTCCTTGAACATCACGACCTCACCGACCTTCTCGTACTCGAGAGCGGCGACGACGTTCAATGCCTCGTTGAGCATCACCTCCTGGCCACGGTGGAGGTGGTCGAGATCGACGCTCGGGGAGACGTTGACGCGGAGCTTGCGACCGCCGGTGAAGACGTCGATCGAGTCGTCCTCGTTGCGGCTCAGGAAGGTGCCGAAGCCTGCCGGCGGCTGGGCGAGCCGGTCGACCTCCTCCTTCAGCTTCATGATCTGGTCGCGCGCCTCGCGCAGGGTCTGGGCGAGGCGCTCGTTCTGCGAGGTCAGCCCGGCCAGCGACCGCTGCGCGTCCGCGAGCCGCAGCTCGAGGCCGCGGGAGCCCGTGGGGCTCTCGCTCAAGCGCATCCGGAGGTCCGTGACCTCGGCTTCCAGGAACCGGACCTGCTCCGCGAGCTCGTCGGGGTTGCGACCGCTCGCGCTGGGAACGCCATCAGACATCGACATCAGCGCCACCTCCTGTGCTTACGACCCTACCTGCGGGGGCGAGCGAGAGGCGTACTGATCTCGGGGAGTTGGTCACGTTTTGGACGCGAGTCGGTGTGCGGCGGGTGCCGGTCAACCTGCGGTTTGGTCACCAACCGCAGAAATCTGGCCCCGAAACCTGCGGTTGGTGACCAAACCGCACGCCGGAGCCGGCCTACTCCGGAAGGTCGACCGGCATGCCGGCCGGGCGCGGACCGGTGTAGTCGGGACCGTACGCACCGGGCGCCGGACGACGCTTCTTCATCGGGGCCCGCTCCCCAGGGGCCATCCGCCGCGCGGTCACCAGGAAGGCGGTGTGACCGATCATCTTGTGGCCGGGGCGTACGGCGAGTCCTTCGACGTGCCAGTCGCGCACCAGCGACTCCCAGGCCTGCGGCTCGGTGAACCCGCCGTGCAGGCGCACCGTCTCGACGAACCGGGACAGCTGCGTGGTCGTGGCGACGTACGCGCAGACGATGCCGCCGGGCCACAGAGCGTCGGCAGCGGCGTCCAGGCACTCCCACGGCGCGAGCATGTCGAGGATGACCCGGTCGGCGCGGTCCCCGGACGCGGGCAGCGCCTCGGCGAGGTCGCCGACGGTCAGCTCCCACGCCGGGTGGGACTCGCCCTCCGGTCCTCCGAAGAACTGCTCCACGTTGCGGCGGGCGACGTCGGCGAACTCCTCACGCCGTTCGTAGGACGACACCCGACCGAAGGGCCCGACCGCGCGCAGGAGCGAGCAGGTCAGCGCGCCGGAGCCCACGCCCGCCTCGACGACGTGTGCGCCCGGGAAGATGTCGGCGAACGCGACGATCTGGGCCGCGTCCTTCGGGTAGACGACGGCGGCGCCGCGCGGCATCGACACCACGAACTCCGAGAGAAGCGGACGAAAGACGAGGTACTCGCCGCCCGAAGAGGACGTGATCGTGAAGCCTTCCTCGCGCCCGATCAGGTCGTCGTGCGACATGCCGCCACGGTTGGTGTGGAAGGTCTTGCCCGGCTCCAGACAGATGTTGTGCCGACGGCCCTTGCCGTCGAGCAGTCGCACCCACTCCCCTTCGCGCAGCGGTCCGCGGTGGACGCCGGACCACGCCTCGGTGGCTACGTCGGGGGCGCTGGCTGCTGCGGGAGTGGTGTCAGGGGTCTCGGGCACCCCCGGAACACTAGTGCGAGCCCTGCTGGAAGGCTCTATCGACGTCTGCCGTGGTCAGCACGCCGAGAACCGACCCGTCCTCCTCGAAGAGGAGGTACTCCGCGGCGGGGTACCGGGTGATCGCGCTGACCAGGTCCTCCCCCGCGATCTCCGCCGGCAGCCGCAGGCCGTCGTCGAGAGATCTCGTCACCGCGGAGGTCGCCATCCAGGGCCGGCGTTCCTCGGGCGTCGCCTCCAGTGCCGCCTGGCTGACGATGCCGAGCGGGACCCCAGCCGAGGTGACGGTGATCAGGCTCCCGGCCTGGGCGTCCTGCGCCCGTCGTACCGCCTCGGCGAGCGGCAGGTCGCCCGGGACGGCGAGGGTACGGCGGGCCAGGCGGCGCGCCACCAGGTGGGGCATCCGGCTCCGCAGCCGCGCAGCGGACATCGCGGCGCTCGCCCCGGACCAGAGGAACGCGGCGATGACGAAGCCGAGCACGAAGTCCAGGATGGTCGGTTCGAGGCCGGTCACGCGCGACTGGAGCACCGGCCAGGCCATCGCCGCGACGGCGGTGACGCGCCCCGCCCAGCCGGCGACGATCGTGCCGCGGTGGACGTCGCCGGACACCTTCCACACCGCTGACTTGAGCACCCGGCCGCCGTCGAGCGGGAGCCCCGGGACCAGGTTGAGGACGCCGACGAGGAGGTTGGCGCCGGCGAGCCCCTCCACCGCCACCAGCAGCAGACCGGCGGGAGTGATGAACCAGAGACCGAGCGCGACGATGCCGACCGCGATCGAGGTCAGCGGGCCCACCACGGCGATCAGGAACTCCTGTCGCGGTGTGCGTGCCTCCCCCTCGATCGACGTCATGCCGCCGAGGAAGTGCAGCGTGATGGAGCTGACCGGGAACCCGAGCCGACCCGCCATCACTGCGTGCGACGCCTCGTGCAGCAGCACCGAGAGATAGAGGATGACGGCGAACGCGAACCCGGCGACGTACTTCCAGGCGCCGATCCCCGGGGAGGACGCCTCGATCCGGGGGGCCACGATGAAGGCGATCAGTCCGGCGACGAGGAACCACGACGAGGAGACGAGGACCTCGCTGCCCGCGATGGTGCCGATCTTGAAGGTGCCCGATGGTCGGGGGCGGTGGGGCGTCTCGGGCACCCTTGGAGGCTATCCGACCGAGCCGCCCGTTCCGTGTCGGTGGGCTCACCTAGGGTGAGGCCGTGGTTGTGGAGCAGGAGTCGCCGGCGGTCCGGGTCTCGACCCCGGTCGACGGGGTGGACGTCCTCGGCGCGCTCTCGCCGAGCCGTGCCGGCGACTTCATGAGCTGCCCACTGCTCTACCGCTACCGCGTGATCGACCGCCTGCCGGAGCCGCCGTCGCCGAACGCGGTCCGCGGCTCCGTCATCCACAAGGTGCTCGAGGACCTGTTCGACCTTCCCGCCGCCGAGCGGACTCCCGAGCAGGCTGGCGAGATGCTCGCGCCGGCGTGGGAGGCGCTCGTGGAGCAGGAGCCCGATCTGAGCGAGATGCTCGGTCAGAGCGACGGACCGGAGATCGCGGCCTGGCTCGCCGAGTGCCGCCAGGTGCTCGATCGTTACTTCACCCTCGAGGACCCGCGCCGCCTCGAGCCGGCCGACCGCGAGCTGTACGTCGAGGCGCTCCTCGACTCCAAGCTCCTCCTTCGGGGGTTCGTGGACCGCATCGACGTCGCCGCGGACGGCGCGATCCGTGTGGTCGACTACAAGTCGGGCAATGCTCCGAGTGAGTTGTTCGAGGCCAAGGCGCTCTTCCAGATGAAGTTCTACGCGCTCGTGATCTGGCGGACCCGGGGCGTCGTGCCCGCGATGCTGCAGCTGATCTACCTCGGCAACGCCCAGATCCTGCGGTACGCCCCGGACGAGCAGGATCTGCTGGCCACACAGCGCAAGGTCGAGGCGGTCTGGCAGGCCATCCGACTGGCCGAGGAGACCGGCGACTGGCAGCCCAGCCCCGGCCGGTTGTGCTCGTGGTGCGCCCACCAGGCGGTGTGCCCGGCGTTCGGCGGTACGCCGCCGCCGCTTCCGGAGCGGTCCGTGGTCGTCGACATCGAGGCTGTTCGGCCGGACTGATCTCGTCCCGACACGTGCGGTTTGGTCACCAACCGCAGAAATCGGGGCCCAGAACGTGCGGTTGGTGACCAAACCGCAGGGTGTGGCCGCACGGGCCACCGAGCCTCAGCGGTGGTACGAGGACCAGATCTCGCGCAGGTCGGCCCCGACGAGGGTGTCGGCGAAGACCCGGCGCTCGGTCGCGAGCACGGGGACGTGATTCTCCACGACGAGGACCAGGCAGCCGGCGCTCTCGGCGGACTTGGCTCCGGTGTTGGAGTCCTCGACCGCCAGGCAGTCCTTCGCCGCGACGCCCAGTGCGGCGGCCGCGGTCAGGTACGGCTCGGGGTGTGGCTTACCGAACTCCACGATGTCGCCGGTGACGATCACCCGGAAGGTCTCGGGCGGGAGCTGAGCCAGGATCGGCGCCACGAACCGCTGGTAGGACATCGTCACCAGTGCGCACGGCGTACCCGCGTCGCTCAGCTGCGCCAGCAGCTCGACCGCGCCCGGACGCCACGGCACTGAGTCCTCGACCCGGGCGACGACGCCGTCGAGCAGCTCCTCGACGATCTGCTCGGCCGACGGCTCGATGCCCATGTGCTCGCGGATGTAGCGGCCCGACTCCAGCAGGTCGTTGCCGACCAGGTTGAGTGCGTGCGCGCGGCTCCAGGTGCCGCCGTACCGCTGCGCGATCTCGAACTCCGTGTCGATCCAGTACGGCTCGGTGTCGACCAGGGTGCCGTCCATGTCCCACAGCACGGCCGCCGGCAGTCGCACTCCCCCATCCGTCGGCTGACCTGCTGATACTCGAGATCTGGCGGTACTCAGAATGCCCTCCGAAGAACTCCACGCGACGTTCCTTGCGACGTTCCACCCTAGAACCGAGATGCGCCGCATTCGCCACCGCCTCGGAGAACCTGCGACATCGAGACGCCGACGACGCCATCCCCGCCGTCCACATCGGGCGCCGGGGGTCCTGATCCCCGGCGCCCTTTCCTGGGCGCATTCGGCGTCGACGACGAGGCACTCGCATGACCGTCCGGTGCGGGGCAACGCCCGCCGGCCGCGCGGCCCGCCAGCGTGGAACGGGGTCGATCGCCTCCTACTCCGGCAAGTCGGGTCGCCGACATCAGGCCCACCGACCTGGGCCGGCCCGGCGAGGTACCGGGGCCTGCGAGACCATCGGGCTCGCCGTGTCCGCCCCTGTTCGATCCGTTCAACCGACGATGTGGAGCCGAAGGTCGCCCAACCTCCAGTTGTGACGAGCGTCGACGTCGAAGACACACCCACAGAGATCTCCTGGGCCAGCGTGATGACCTCCGGACCCTGCGGCGCAGCCTCAGGCGCCGACCGGCTGCGCCGACTCCTTGGGCCCCGGAACCGAAAGCAGGTGGGTGACCACGAACGCCACTGCGACCGCGATCACGACCTGCGGCGTCACCGACACACCGTCGGCACCCAGTAGCAAGGTGGCTAGGAGTGCGGACGTCATGGGCAGCCGCAGCATCGCCGTGCACATGGCGCCGATGCCCATGGCGATGGCTGGCGCCAGACTCATCCCCGGCAACCCGGCCAGTGCGATGCCGAGCACCGCACCGAGGAACATGGCAGGGAAGATCGGCCCCCCGCGGAATGCGCTCAAGGACAGCCCGTAGGCCAACGTCTTGCATGCGCCGAGCAGGATCAGCACGCCGACCGAGTAGTCGGAGGCGTCGGCGACCAGCTCGGGCAACGCGCTCTGACCCGAGAACAGCACCTGGGTGAAGCTGTTGTCGGAAATGAGCTGGTAGGCCATCGCGATCAGGCCGATGATCGAGCCCAGACCCACCGTCACCACGACCCGGTTCAGGTGCACCAGCGGGCGCAGGGAGAGGCCGATCCAACGGATCGCCCAGCCCAGTAGCGCGCCGATCACCCCCACCGCCACCGCCCAGGCCATGGAACCCACGGTCGGGTCCACGGCCTGCGGCACCGAGGTGAGGGCCAGCGAGAAGTTTCCGAGCCCGGTCCAGCTGTTCAGACCCACGAAGACCAAGGCACCGATGCCGGAGGCGAGCAGTCCAGGCAGGGCGACCAGGCTGAGCGTCAAGCCCCCGATGCCGGCGACCTCCATGATCAGGAAGGCGCCCAGGATGGGGGAACCGAGGAGGGTGCTGATGGCGGCGAAGCTGCCGGCCGACGCCATGATGGTCAGTGCCATCGGCGGTGCGTCCTTCTTCGCCAGGTGCACGGTCAGCGCCGCGAGACCCCCACCGATGGCGATCAGCGGTGCTTCGGGGCCGAGCACGGCGCCCAGGCTGAGCGTGGTCAGTGCGGCCAGCACGATCCCGGGAAGCTCCCGGTCCACGGGCGGACCGCCGTCGGCATGGAATCCGAACGCGGGTGAGTGGCCGCCGTTGCCCGGCAGGTACCGAATGGTCAAGCCGGTCAGCAGACCGCAGAGCGCCAACCAGGGCACGGGCCACCAGGCCGGTGTGGCTCCCGACAAGAGGTCGCTCGGAAGGTCGACGAACAAGTACTCCTGGATCTTGGTGGTCAGCGCCAGAAAGCCGTACGAGACCACAGAGATCGGAATGCCCAGGACCGCGGCGAAGACCAGCATGATCAGGTACGAGCGGGAACGGATGACCTCGACCGGGTCCATCCCTGCTGCCGCGGGGGCGGCAGCCTGACTCGTCGCGGCCGACTGGTCGTGCGGGTCGGTCATCGGGCTCCTTGGGGTTCTCGATGCGGCGCCGCGCTCATTTCTTCCGGATGCGCGACGCGGGCGCGGCCGACGCGCACCTGACGTAGGCCGTCGTCTGAAGGCGCTTCCGGCTCGACTCTCGAACCGGCAGGGACGTCAGAGCGCATCGACGCCCTCCTGCACGAACACCTCGTCCGACGCACCCGTGTGCTCGCGGAGCGCCTCGACGACCTGGGAAAGGGACGCTCTGTTCCGGGGGCAGCGGCAGACCCGGGAAGCGCGAGCCCGGCATCCCAGGAGCTCCCAGCGGTCATCCGACGCCACCCCGTGCTCGACTTGTCGTAGGTGGAGGTTCCACCGTGCCGGTGGAAGCGGCTCCACGTCCGAACGTAGAGGCGCCGAGGGCTCCGTGACTCACCCCTCTCGGGTGAAGTGTGGCGACGGGGAGGGTGGGCACGGCCTGGACCAGCCCCCGCGCGCTCTTGCCGCTCTTCACTCGAATCATGTGGTGCGCTGCACGGTCTGCCGGGGGCCCAATAGACACCTGACCGCCGTGAAGGACGTGCCCCAGTGAACGACATCGACCGGCTACGCCGACTCGCGTTCAACCTGGCGGCTACCGACACGCACTGGTCCGACGACTGGCTCGAGACCTCACTCGACCCGAAGACGCTCGCGCTCGTCCGCCTCGGTGCGGTCGCGGCGATGGGGGGCTGCGCCGTCACCTCCTACGGCGCACTCACCGACGATGCGCTTGCCAACGGAGCGAGCGTCGGCGATGTCGTCGATGTGCTGTTCGGGGTGCTGCCGATCGTCGGGACGGCGCGCGTCGTCGCCGCGGCGCCCGATGTCGCGCTCGCGTTGGGCCACGACCTGGATGGCGTCCTTGGTCCGTGGCCGTCAGAGCAGTGACCCCTCATGCCCCGAGCAGTCCGAGCGTAGTAGCGCTCCCCACGGCCTCGCCGCGGGAGGACACGTTCAGCTTGCGATAGATGGCGGACATCTGCGTGCCGACCGTGTTGCGCGAGACCTGCAGTCGCTCCGCTATCTCGGCGGCAGTGAGGTGCGTCTGCAGGTAAGGAAGGAGCCGCAGCTCGGCCGAGGTGAGAGGTGACACACCAGCCTTTCCGACCGAGCTCGTGGACGCCATCGTGCGGAGCTGCGAGACCTCGTCGTTCATCGCCCCGAGTCGCGGCCGCCTACGGAGAACGTCGTCTATCTCGCGGAGGAGAAGGCGCGCACTGGCCTGATCGCCGCGCATCATGCACGCCCTTGCGAGCTGCAGCCGGCCCCGGGTCGCCAGGAACGGGAGCACGAACGTGCTCCCCGGCCGTACCCGCATTCCCTCGGTGATCCGGCGATCGGCCCCGGCCAAGTCCGCCCGGTGTACCGCCAGGCGTGCCGCAGCGGCGAAGGTGAGGATGCAGATCGCGTAGTCGTGCATCCGGTTCTCCTCGACGATTTCGAGGGCGGTCTCGACACGTTGATCGGCCTCCTCCCACCGGCCGGCATCCATCGCGATCAAGGCCAGCTCGGAGTCGCTGAGGACAACGGTGTCGGTGTGACCGAGCGCCAGCCCTACGGAGGTCGCGTCCTCGAACGTGGCGACAGCATTGTCGAGGTCGCCGGCGAGCAGCTGCGCCTGGGCGAGCAGGCAGAGCGCGGTGTCTCTCCACGTGCTCGACGGCGTCTCCTGTTCCGCGGCGAACTCGGCGTCGGCCATCATCTGCTCCGGTCCGGAGGCGCACATCATGGCGCGCAGCATCGCTCGCGCGGACGCAAAGGATGCGGCCCCGTCGGTCGGCACCGCGTCGAAGGAAGCTTCGTCCGCGACCGCCACCCAACGTTGGGCCTGGGCCGTCTCGCCCACCAGAGCGCTCACCCAACCGGCCAGGACCGCGAGGGGTGGATACGCCTTGATCGTGGAGTCGCCAAGTGCGCTCATCCAGCGCTGAACCGTCGAGATCTGCCCCAGGCCGTACGTCGCCGGCACCAGCGAGGCCACCAGCTGGGCAGACCGGTCCTTCTCCGGTGTCATCAAGAGGTGGTCGACAGCCATGGTCGGGGAGCCATGTGCTTCGAACCAGTCCGCGGCCCGGACGTGCAGCTTCTCGATGAGGTCGGGATCGGACCGTCGGAGCTCACCGAGCAGGAACTCCCGGAACAGTGGGTGATAGCGGTACCACTCCCGGCTCCGGTCGAGCGGGCTCAGGAATGCGTGCGACTCCTCGAGGCCCCGTAGCCGCTCGTGGGAACCCGAGTCCTCCATGATCGCGTCGCAGAGTGGTCCGTGGAGCCGGTCGAGCACGGCGTTGCGCCTGACGAACACCTGCATCTCAGGGTCGAGCTTGCTCAGCGCTTCGTGGTGGAGATAGTCAGCGACGTAGCGGTCTTCTCCCGAAACGCTCCAGCCACCGTGCGGGGCGTCGCGGGCGATCATCGCCGCCAGGTGAATACCCACGGGCCAGCCTTCGGTTCGCTGGGTGACGTTGACTGGCCTGCTCCGGCGTGATCGTGACTCGCGCCGCGGCGAAGATCTGCTCGGCCGCGCCACTGTCCAGGACCAGGTCCGGTGCCCGGATCTCGACGGCAGCCCCGACCGCGCGAAGTCGGGGCAGGTGTGGCTGGGCGGTGCGACTTGCGGTCACCACCTGGGAGCCGGAAGGGATCCCGGACAACACCACGCCCAGGACGTCGTGGCACCCGTGGGAGCGGAGCTCGTGCAGGTCGTCGAGCAGGAGGACGAACGGCACCGGAGCGCGACTCAGCGTCGCCGACAGGAGCGGAGCTCCCCGGCCGAGCGCCGAGAAGCCCAGACCACTGAGCTCCGCAGCCAATCCGGCTTGTTCGGGCACGGCCCGCTCGAAGGCCGACGCGATCAGGAAGAGCAGGGCGTTCGGGTCGTCGTCGAGCCGGTCGAGTGAGATCCACGCGGTTCGCCGTGGATCTCGGTCCGCCCACTCGACCAGCATCGTGGACTTTCCGTACCCCGCAGGTGCGGTCACGCCGACGGTGGTCGCACTGCTTCTTCGAGCCGGGTCGATGAGCGACGCCCTGCTCACCTGGCCCGGACGGACGTGTGGCACCGAGAGCTTGACGTCGAGCAGGACGTCGTCCAACCGCGCTCCCGGCCGCAGGTTCTCCCGTTGGCGCTCGCTCACATCGTTTGAGCGTAGGTGCGCCGATCGTCGGGGTCCTCACCCATTCAGGGTGGTCTGTCCTCAGACAGGCTCGGTCAGCCGGCGTTCACCGCCTTCTCGGCGGCCGACCACGGTCGGAACGACTCCGCCGACGCCTGGTCCCACATGGCCTGGAACCGCGGGTTGGCGGTGCCGGCGACGAACTCGCCGGGGCCCGCGATGTCGTAGATCTCGTCGAGCGCCATGGCCTGGAACTGCGTCACCCGTCGCACGACCTGCTCCGGGCGGAGCTCGCTCGTGTGGTCGAGCCCCATCGCTGCGATCATCTCGGCGAGCGCGTGCACGGTGTTCTTGTGGTAGTTGTGCACCCGCGTCGCCTTGTCCGGCACGTTGAGTGCGCGCTGCAGCTTCGGGTCCTGCGTCGTCACCCCGACCGGGCACTGGTTGGTGTGGCAACGCTGGGACTGGATGCACCCGACGGCGAACATGAAGGCCCGCGCCGAGTTGCACCAGTCGGCGCCCAGCGCCATCGACCGGGCCATCGCGGAGGCGGTGACCATCTTGCCGCTCGCGCCGATCTTGAAGCGGTCTCGGATCCCGGCACCCACCAGCGTGTTCTGCACGATCAGCAGTCCCTCGTTGAGCGGAGCGCCCAGCGAGTCCGAGAACTCGAGCGGTGCCGCTCCGGTGCCACCTTCACCGCCGTCGACGACGATGAAGTCGGCGTAGATCCCGGTCTGCATCATCGCCTTGATGATCGCCATGAACTCCCGCGGATCTCCGATGCAGATCTTGAACCCGACCGGCTTACCCCCGCTGAGCTCACGCAGCCGGGCGATGAACGCCACCATCTCCAGCGGCGTCGAGAACGCCTTGTGGTACGTCGGCGAGAAGACGTCCTCTCCCTGCGGGACCAGCCGAGCCTCGGCGATCTCCGCGGTGACCTTCGCTGCCGGGAGGATGCCGCCGTGACCGGGCTTGGCGCCCTGCGACACCTTGATCTCGATCATCTTGACCTGCGGCAGGGTCGCGTTCGTGCGGAACGCCTCCGGGTCGAAGTCGCCGTTGGCGTCCCGGCAGCCGAAGTAGCCGGTGCCGATCTGCCAGATCAGGTCACCGCCGGCCTCCTTGTGGTAGCGCGACAGACCGCCCTCCCCGGTGTCATGGGCGAAGCCACCCGCCTTGGCGCCCTGGTTCATCGCCCGGACGGCGGCCTCCCCCAGGGCGCCGAAGCTCATCGCCGAGATGTTCAGCACCGAGGCCGCGTAGGGCTGGGTGCACTGCTCGCCGCCGATCGTCACGCGGAGGTCGTTCTCCGGGTCGGCCACCATCGGCCGCGGCGCGATCGAGTGGTTCAGCCAGCTGTAGCCGGCGTCGTACACGTCGTGCTCGGTGCCGAACGGCTTCTTGTCACCGACGCCCTTGGCCCGCTCGTAGATCACCGACCGGGTGTCCCGGTCGAACGGTCGGCCGTCGGTGTCGTTCTCCACGAGGTACTGGTGGAGCTCCGGGCCCATCGCCTCGAGCAGGAACCGCATCCGGCCCGCGATCGGGAAGTTGCGCAGGATGCTGTGCCGCAGCTGGAAGTAGTCGTAGATCCCCAGCAGCACCAGCGGCACGAAGAGGATCTCCAGCAGCCACCACCAAGGACTCACCAGCACGGCCAGCGGGATCACCAGCAGGGCGAGGACGATGACCGCCCAGAGCACCTTGGTCCGGATGCGTTCCATTCTGTTCTCCTAGCTATGACAGGTCGTCGAGGTGACGGAGGGCAGCGCCGCGTGTCAGTCGAAGACGTGACCGTGCTCGTAGCGCTCGTCCGCGCCGGCGGCGGCGGTGAGGGACGCGACGTTGTCGCGGGTGAAGAACCCCTGGAAGTCGTGGCAGCGCTCGATGTACTCCGTGATGAGCAGCGAGTGCGGCGAGCTCTTCGAGAAGATCTGCTTCAGGTTGGGGTCGTCCTTGCACTCGCCGACGACCTTCGCGAGGAACGGCGTGCCCATCTCGGCGAGGTTTCGGACGACGAAGTCGACGTTCTTCTCGTCGACGACGTGGCCGTCGATGACCGCCATCGCGATGTGGTGCATCCGGCGTCCGAAGTTGCGGACGAAGTCCTCGGTCGGCATCGGCAGGTTGTCGAAGGAGTTCACGATCGAGGGCGTGTTGTTGGCGGTGAAGACCCGCGCCGGGGAGACCTTCTCGTCGCTCAGGTCCGGGTGCCGGGTCACGTTGGTCGACGAGTTCATCTCGTGGATGTTGTAGGCGCCCCAGAAGTAGTACGGGACCATCGTGAGGTACTCGAGCAGCGCGTACTCGCGATCGCCGGACAGGATCCGGGTCGCCGCGTGGTCGATTCCGAGGATCAGGCCCTGGATGCCGTGCTCGGCCTGCAGCGCGTCGGCCCTGTCGAGCGTGCCCTGCTCCGCCGCCGTCAGGCTGAACGGCTCCCCCAGGCCCAGCGCGTCGATGTCGTCGATGTCGACGTCGACGTAACCGACCCGGTTGTAGGTGTAGTCCGACAGGAACGAGAACGTGAGGTGCGGTAGTGCGTAGAAGCTGTTGACCGTGTCGCCGGGGTACGCGAACCGCACGTTCTGCGGCTCGAGCGCCTCGCGTACGGCGGCCGTCGACTGCGCCTTGTAGATCTCGCCGATGTAGCGCGCGTTCGGCTTCTTGCGCGCCAGCGGGTACAGCGTGTTCCACCGGGTGATCGCGTCCTCGTAGGTGGCCGTCAGTGGCTCGAGAATGATCATCCGCGGGAACTCGGGCTGCGACTGCAGGACGTAGACCTTGTGCGTGTCCGTCAGCCGGGCGGCCCGGAAGCGGTACGGCCCCATCACGGCGAGCTCGGCCATGTAGTTGACGGCGTCGCCGTGCTCCACCTGGACGACGACCGCGGCCATGTGGCCGACGATGTCATTGAGTCCAGACGTGGTCCGTCGGTCGTAGATCCGCGGCAGGTACTCCTCGAAGAAGTCGGAGTTCTTCTTGTCGCCCATCGGGGTGTAGGTGGAGAGGTCTTCGAGCGTGGTCACGTTGGGTCCTTCCCTCTGGCGGATGGTGTTTGTGCTGTTGGCTATACGTCGCCCTCGAGCACCTCGGCCTCGACCTCGGCGATGTCGATGACCGCCCACTCCGGCCGACGGAAGTGGTACAGCAGCTGGGCCGGGATGGCCAGGACGATGACGCCGCCCGCGATGATCGCGGCGTACGGGCCGGCCGCGAGGGCACTGAAACCGGCTGGCGGGGTCAGCCCCAGGACGATGGCCGACAGGGCCGCGAGGATGCCGACGATCGCGATCACCGAGATCCCCTTGATCCTGATCGGACGCTCCACGTCGGGCTGCGAACGCCGCAGCCGGATCGCCGACGAGAACATGCACACGTACATGCACATGTACAAGATGATCGAGATGTCCTGCAGCATCGCGAACGCCACCGAGGTGTTCGGGGCGACCACGAACACCAGCGACAGAATCGTCACGATCACCCCCTGGAAGAACAGGATCGGCATCTGCACGTCGTTCTTGTTCGTCTTCTGGAAGACCTTCGGCAGGTAGCCCGCCTGGCCCACCAGCCACATGCTGCGGCTCGGGCCGGCGATCCATGCGATCGACGCTGCTACCGCGCCGAGGACCAGCAACCCGGACAGCACGTTCGAGAGTCCCGGGATCCCGAACCCGTCGGAGTACACCGTGAAGGCCTGGGAGGCACCCGACGTGAGCTCCAGGGTCGAGTCGGGCACCGCCACCGAGATCGCGATCGAGCCGAGCAGGTACATCACGAACACCAGCGCGGCGGCGCTGAGGACTGCCTTGAAGTAGGACTTCGGGCGGCCCTTGAGGTGCTTGATGTGCACCGCGTTGACCTCGAGACCCGCAAACGCCACGAACGTGCCGACCACCAGCGCGATGCTGGACAGGCCGTCGAACGGCGGCGTGATGTCGTCGAGGTGCATCGGCGCCGCCGAGTCGTGCCCGTCGATCAGCCAGGCGAACATGAAGAAGATCAGCGCCAGGGCCGGGACGATCGTGCCGAGCCCGACTCCGAGGTTGCTGAGGCCGGCCGTGGTCTTCATCCCTCGCGAGACGACAGCGGTGGCGGTCCAGAAGCCGACCAGCACGACCGCACCCATGTACAGCCCGTTCCCTGCGAGGTCCGGGCGACCGAAGGCGGTGGCGAGCGCTGCGGCGCCGAAGGAGAGCAGCGCCGGATAGAGCGTCACGCTGTTCATGAAGACGAACCACGTGGCCTGGAAGCCGGTCCGGTCTCCGAAGGCCTCGCGGACCCAGACGAAGATGCCGCCCTCGTGACTGGTCGCGAGTTCGGCGGAGACGAGCCCGACGGGCAGCAGGAACAGCAGGGCCGGGATCAGGTAGACCGTGACCGCGCCGAGGCCGAAGGTCGCCGAGTCGGACAGCTGCGCGATGCTGCCGACGCTCGCCATCATCATCATGGCGAGCGCGGGCCACGCGATCAGGGCGGCGGCGCCGACTCCGCCCTGTGCCGGGGCTACGGGCTCGCTGCCCGGGGTGGTCGCGGCTGCCATGGTCTACCTCGTCACCTTGGTGGCGTCGATGTCGTCGACCAGGTCTTCGTACGCCGACAGCTGATCGGGGCAGTAGGTCTTCACGACCAGCTCCCCGTAGGTCACCGCGTCGGTGGTGATCACCTTGTCCCGGCGGCCGGTCAGGTTGCCCGTCAGCAGCAGCTGCTCGGCCGAGCTCACTCCTCCGTCGAGCGCGTCGCAGAGCTGGGACGCGGACGTGCCGTACAACGCCTCTGCGGAGTCGACCGTGAGGCCGGGGGCGACGCCCGCGGACTCGGTGGCGGCCACCAGCTCCTTGGCCTTGGACGTCTCCTCCGCCGAGTGCGTCGAGGAGCACGCGGCCAGAAGCGCGACGGTGCCGAACACCGTGGCCACCCGGGCCGCACTGCTTCTTCGACAGGTCACCTGTGCAATGTAGGGCCGGTGCGGGGTGCCTTCGCATCACGCATTAAGCGTGATGTTCCTACACCGTCTGGTGTGGTCTTGTGAGTCGTCGGGCCTAAGTCGCACAGCGGGAGGAAGCACCCATGGCGTCCAAGAAGTACACGATCGAGACCCAGCCCGACGGCAGTCACCATGTGCAGATCCATGCCCGTGGTCTCGACGTTCTCGACGACCCCCAGGTCAACCGGGGCACGGCCTTCACCTTCGCCGAGCGCGACCACCTCGGGCTGCACGGCCTGCTGCCGCACGGCACGGAGACGCTCGAGGAGCAGGTCGCCCGGTCCTACGAGCAGTTCCTGGCCAGTGAGACCGACGTCGACAAGTGGACCTTCCTCACCAACCTGCACGACAGCAACGAGGTGCTGTTCTACAAGCTCGTCGGCGAGCACGTCCACGAGATGCTGCCGATCGTCTACACGCCGACCGTCGGCGCGGCCATCCAGCAGTTCAGCCACCTCTTCCGCCGTCCTCGAGGGGTGTTCCTCAGCGTCGATGACGTCGACGGGATCGAGAAGGCGCTGGCGTCCACCGGTCTCGGCGCGGACGACATCGATCTGATCGTCGCCTCGGACGCCGAGGCCATCCTCGGCATCGGCGACTGGGGCGTCGGCGGCATCGACATCTCCATCGGCAAGCTCGCGGTCTACACGGTGGCTGCCGGTATCGATCCCGAGCGGGTGCTCGCCGTCGGCCTCGACGTCGGCACCAACCGCGAGGAGCTCCTCAACGACCCGCGCTACCTGGGCCTGCGTCGCTCCCGCGTGCGGGGTGAGAAGTACGACGACTTCATCGACACCTACGTCGCGAACGCCTCCGAGCGGTTCCCGAACGCGATCCTGCACTGGGAGGACTTCTCGGGTCCGCCGGCTCGCGGGATCCTCGACCGGTACGGCGACAAGCTCTGCACGTTCGACGACGACATCCAGGGCACCGCCGCGATCGGGCTCGCCAGTGTCCTCTCGGGCGTCCGGGTCTCCGGTGGTCGCCTCGTCGACCAGAAGATCGTCGTCTTCGGCGCGGGCTCGGCCGGCGTCGGCATCGCCGACCTGATCGCGCTGGCCATGACCGAGGACGGCCTCACCGAGGAGGAGGCCGCCGGCCAGATCTACCTGCTCGACCGGCCCGGCCTGCTCACCAACGACATGACCGACCTGTACGACTACCAGAAGCCGTACGCCAAGGACCCGGCAGCCGTGGCCGGCTGGCGCACCGCGGACGGCACCCTCGGCCTGCAGCAGGTGGTGGAGAACCTGCACCCGACGATGCTGGTCGGGACCTCCGGCGTCACCGGCGCGTTCACCGAAGAGGTCATCCGCACCCTGCACGCCAACTGTCCGCGTCCGATCGTCCTGCCCATGTCGAACCCGACCGTGCTGGCCGAGCAGACGCCGACGAACATCCTCGAGTGGACCAACGGCGAGGCCCTGGTCGCGACCGGCAGCCCCTTCGGACCGGTCGAGCGCGACGGCACGACGTACCGCATCGGGCAGGCCAACAACGCGCTGATGTTTCCCGGACTCGGGCTCGGGGTCATCGTCTGCCGGGCCGCGACCATGCCGCCGTCGCTCTTCATCGCGGCGGCTCGGGCCCTCGCCAAGCTCGCCGACCCGACAGATCCGGCCAAGGGCCTGCTCCCGGACATCTCCCGGCTGCGCGAGGTCTCGGCAACGGTCGCGGTCGACGTCATCAACACCGCGCAGGCGGCCGGGATCGCTCGCGTGCAGGTGGACGACCCCATCGAAGCCGTCCACGAAGCGATGTGGTGGCCGGAGTACCTCCCGATCAAGCACTGACCGCGATCAGACCTCGTACGAAGGAGCAGCGCATGGCCCAGACGGTGGCGGAGATCCTGGTCGACCAGATGGTCGAGGCGGGGATCCGGAAGGTGTACGGAATCGTCGGGGACTCGGCCAACCCGATCGTCGACGGGCTGCGGCGGCACCAGAGCGACATCGAGTTCGTGCACGTCCGGAACGAGGAGTCCGGGGCCTTCGCCGCCGGTGCGGACGCCCAGATCTCGGGCCGCCCGACAGCGGTCCTCGGCTCGTCCGGGCCCGGCAGCCTCCACCTGCTCAACGGGCTCTTCGACTGCCAGCGCAACGGCGCTCCGGTCTTCGCGATCGCCACGCACATCCCGAGCACCGAGATCGGCAGCGGCTACTTCCAGGAGACCAACCCGGAGGCGATCTTCTCCGGGTGCACCAACTACTGCAGTCTCGTCCTGTCCGCGGGCCAGATGCCCCGCGTCTCCGAGCTGGCGCTCCAGGCCGCCATCCTCGAACGCGGGGTCGGGATGATCATCCTGCCCGGCGACGTGGCCGCTCAGAAGGTCGAGCACCCGATGCTGCGCCACCCGATCCTCACCGATCGACCGGTGATGCGACCGACGGACGCCGCGCTCGACAAGGCGGTCGCGCTCGTCTCGAAGGCCAAGAAGATCGCCATCCACGGTGGCGAGGGCACCCGCGACGCCCGTGACGAGGTCCTCCAGCTCTCGCGTCTCCTCCACGCGCCGGTGTCCTATGCGTATCGGGGCAAGGACGTGCTCGAGGCCGACAACCCGTCGGCCGTCGGGATGACCGGCCTGCTCGGCTGGGGCGGTGCGACCGAGGCGCTCGCCGACTGCGACCTGCTGTTCATGCTCGGCACCGACTTCCCCTACCACGCGTTCCTCCCGGACGGGAAGACGATCATCCAGGTCGACGACAAGCCGCTGCACCTCGGCCGTCGCGCGGCGGTCGACCTCGGCCTCGCGGGAGACGTCGGCGAGACGTTGCGGGCCCTGATCCCCAAGCTCGAGCAACGCACCGACACCCACTTCCTCGACCACGTGGTCACGGACCACCACCACATGGTCAAGGGCATCCAGACCTACGTGAACCACGAGGGCGGCGGCCAGGGCCTGCGTCCCGAGATGGTCGCGGCCGCGCTCAGCGACCTCGCCGAGGACGACGCGGTCTTCACCGTCGACACCGGCATGTGCAACGTCTGGGGCGCGCGCTACCTGGAGATGAAGCCGGGTCGGCGGATCCTCGCGTCCTTCAGCCACGGCTCGATGGCCAACGCGATGCCGCAGGCGATCGGCGCGAAGGTCGGCTCTCCCGACCGCCAGGTGGTCGCGATGTGCGGCGACGGCGGCTTCTCCATGCTGATGGGCGAGCTCCTCACCGCAGCGGGCCTCGACATCCCGGTCAAGCTGATGATCTTCAACAACTCGACGCTCGGCATGGTCCGTGCGGAGATGATGGTCGTGGGCTACCAGCCGTGGGGCACGGACGTGAAGAACCCGGACTTCGGTGCGCTCGCGACGGCCGCCGGCATCCACGGCGAGCGCGTCGAGCACGCCGCGGACATCCGCCCCGCGATCGAGCGGGCGTTCGCCCACCCCGGACCGGCGCTGATCGACTTCGTCACCGACCCGCGAGCACTCGCCGTACCACCGCAGACCACGGTGGAGGAGGTCAAGGGATTCGCCCTCACCGTCGGCAAGCTGGTCTTCAGCGGCGAGGTCGCCGAGGCCTGGCAGCAGGCGAGGTCCAACATCCGTGACGTAGGTCAGGCGCTCTGACCCGTGGACATCAGCCAGCTCGACTTGTCGCGGCTGCAGTTCGCCACGACGACGATCTACCACTTCCTCTTCGTGCCGATCACGATCGGCCTGAGCTGGCTGGTGGCCGCGCTCCACACGTGGTGGCACCGCTCCGGCAACGCGGACGTACGCCGGCTGACCCGGTTCTTCGGCACGATCCTGGTCATCAACATCGCCATCGGCGTGGTCACCGGTCTCGTCCAGGAGTTCGAGTTCGGGATGAACTGGTCGGAGTACTCACGCTTCGTCGGTGACGTCTTCGGGGCACCGCTCGCGATGGAGGGCCTCGCCGCGTTCTTCCTCGAGTCGACCTTCCTGGGCCTGTGGTGGTTCGGCTGGGATGTGCTGCCCAAGCGGGTCCACCTGATGACGGCCTGGGCGGTCGCCTTCGGTGCCACCCTCTCCGCCGCGTTCATCATGGCGGCCAACTCATGGATGCAGCACCCCGTCGGCTACGAGATCAACTCGGACACCGGCCGGCCCGAGCTCACCTCGATCAGCGCGCTCTTCACCAACCCCGTCTTCGTCTGGGGCTACGCGCACGTGATCCTCGCGTCCCTCGTCACGGGCAGCCTCGTCATGCTCTCGGTCTCCGCCTGGCAGATCCGGCGTGGGAGGAGCCCGGAGGTGTTCCTCGGCTCGATGAAGCTCGCGCTCGCGGTCCTGCTGCCGGTCTCGGTCCTGATCCTCCTGGTCGGCAGCCAGCTCGGCGTCATCGAGACCAAGTACCAGCCGATGAAGGTCGCTGCGATGGAGGCCCAGTGGGAGACCTGCCAGCCCTGCTCCTTCTCGGCCGCGCAGACCGGCGGCTGGACCGAGTCCGACCAGGACGCCAACAAGATCATCGAGATCCCGCACCTCCTCTCGATCCTGGCCACCCTGCAGTGGGACGGGAAGGTGGTCGGCATCAACGAGCTCCAGTCCCAGTACGAGAAGGAGTACGGCCCCGGCGACTACATCCCCAACCTCTTCATTCAGTACTGGTCCATGCGGGTGATGGCCTACCTCGGCGCCGTGCTGCCGATCCTCGCCCTGTGGGGCTGCTTCCTGTGGTGGCGGCGCAGGCTCCTGGACGCGCGCCTCTTCCTCTGGGTCGGCACCTGGGCGTTCCTCGCGCCGTTCGTCATGAACACGGCAGGGTGGCTGCTGACCGAGAACGGCCGTCAGCCGTGGGTCGTCCAGGGCCTGCTCCTGACCAAGGACGGGAACTCGCCGTCGGTCAGCCTCACCGAGGTCGCGCTGAGCCTGGGCGTCTTCTGGGTCCTCTACCTGGTGCTCGGCGTCGTGTGGGGCTTCCTGATGCTGCGCTTCTCCAAGAGACCGCTCGAGCCGGGCCGTGACGACGCCGACGCCGAAGCGGGCGACCCCGACTCCTCCGCCCCTGCTCCGGCTTTCACCTACTGAGGTGTCGTGATGAGTCTCGATGTCGTGTGGTTCGTGGTCGTGGCGTTCTTCTGGACCGGGTTCTTCATCCTCGAGGGCTTCGACTTCGGGGTCGGCATGCTGCACAGATTCCTCGGCCGGACCGAGGAGGAACAGGCCGTCGTGGTCGAGAGTGTCGGCCCGTTGTGGGACGGCAACGAGGTCTGGCTGATCGTCGGCGGCGCCTCGATCTTCGCAGCGTTCCCCGCGTGGTACGCGACCTGGTTCTCCGCCGGCTACCTCGCGCTGATGCTGCTCCTGGTCGCCCTGATCATCCGGGGCGTGTCCTTCGAGTGGCGCACCAAGGTCGACGCCGACCGGTGGCGCGGCACCTGGAGCGCCACCCTCACGATCGGATCGTTCCTGATCCCGCTCGTGCTCGGCATCGCCTTCGGTGACCTGCTCGCCGGCCTCCCGATCGACGACAAGGAGCAGTTCACCGGGTCGTTCTGGGACCTGTTCACGCCGTACGGCGTGTGGATGGGGCTCACCCTGGTGTTGCTGAGCCTCACCCACGGTTCGACCTTCCTCGGCTTGCGGACCCGGGGCGTGCTGCACGAGCGCGCCCATGCCACAGCGAGCCGGCTCTGCTGGCCGGCGATGGTCGTGGTCGCCGTCTTCTCGGTCTGGACCGTGCTCATCTCCGACGGCGGGATGTGGCGGGCAGCCGCCGCGGCGGTGCCCGTCGTCGGCGCCCTGGCCGCAGCCCTGCTGCTGCGCGCCGGGCGCGAAGGAGGCTCGTTCGCGGCGACCACGGTCGCGATCGGCGGCACGGTCGCCGCCCTGTTCGCCAACCTCTACCCCACCGTGATGGTGTCCTCGACCAGCACCGCCAACAACCTGACGGTCTCCGGCGCCGCCTCCAGCGACTACGCCCTCAAGGTCATGACCGTCGTCGCCGTGGTGGTCACGCCGCTCGTCCTGCTCTACCAGGGCTGGTCCTACTGGGTCTTCCGGGCGCGTCTCACCGCGAACCCCGAACCCGTCGAGGTCGAATCGTGAGTACGGGGGCGCCGCGACCGCGCGTCGTCATCATCGGCGGCGGCTTCGGCGGTCTCTTCGCCGCGAAGTTCCTGAAGCGCGCCGACGTCGACATCACCTTGATCGAGCGCACCAACCACCACCTCTTCCAGCCGCTGCTCTACCAGGTGGCAACCGGCATCCTCTCCCCCGGCGCCGTGGCGCCGCCGTTGCGCGAGGTGCTCAAGAAGCACGACAACGTCAAGGTTCGGCTCGGTGAGGTCACCGCCTTCGACGTGGACGCCCGGACCGTCCACGTCGAGCATCCGGACTCGTCGAGCAACCTGCCGTACGACTACCTGATCTTCGCCATCGGCGTGGACAGCTCGTACTTCGGCCACCCCGAGTTCGCGCCGCATGCGCCGACCATGAAGACGGTCGACGACGCCTTGGCACTACGGACCCGGATCTTCGGCGCGTTCGAGATGGCCGCCCTCGCTCACGACGAGCACGAACGGCGGGCCTGGCTGACGTTCGCAGTGGTCGGCGGCGGGCCGACCGGAGTCGAGGTTGCCGGCCAGATCGCCGAGCTCGCCCATCGCTCGCTGGACCGCAACTTCCGCGAGTTCGACCCGAGCACGGCCACGGTCGTGCTGTTCGAGGGCGGCGACGAGATCCTGCCGACGTTCGGCGACCGGCTCTCAGGCAAGGCCACACACGAGCTCAGCCGCCTCGGCGTCGACGTACGGGTGAAGACCCGGGTCACTGACGTCACGCGCGAGGAGATCATCGTCTCCACTGCCGACGGCGTCGAGCGGCTTGCCTGCCGCACCAAGGTCTGGGCCGCCGGCGTCGCCGCCCGTCCGCTCGCGCGCACCTTGGCGGAGGCGACGGGGGCCGAGGTCGATCGTGCCGGACGGATCGTGGTGCTGCCGGACTGCACCCTCCCCGGTCACCCCGAGATCTATGTCGTCGGCGACGTGATGTCGCTCGCCGGTCTTCCCGGCGTCGCCGAGGTGGCGATGCAGACCGGCCTCCACGCAGCAGCCTCGATCAAGCGCCACAGCGCCGGCAAGGGCGACCCCCGACCGTTCAAGTACCACGACCTGGGCAGCATGGCCGCTGTGTCCCGGTTCCGCGCGATCGTCGACTTCAAAGGCATCCGCGTCGGCGGCTTCATCGGCTGGATGATGTGGGCCTTCATCCACCTCACGTTCCTCACCGGCTTCAAGAACCGGTTCGTCGCCGCCATCCGGTGGGTGCTGAGCTTCGTAGGCCGATCACGGACCGAGCGTGCGTTGGGTTGGGACCGCACCCGCGCGGCCTTCGCCTCGCCGGAGTCCGAGCCACCTGTCGACCACCAGCCAGTCGGCAGGGTCGGCTCCGGCGAACAGCCGCAGGAGACCGTCGGCGACCAGCACGGTACCGATACCGAGCGCTAGTCAGACCCTCAGGGCGAACGCGCGCGCGGTCTGCCAGGACTGGCCGTGAGCGAGAGTCGCTTCCGCGCGGTCTCCCGCCAGGATCGCGGTTGTCGAAGACACCCAGCACACGCGCTGGCCGAAGTGTTGCGTTGGTGCGGGACCTGGCTTCTGCGTCACGGACGGGCTCGGCGCCGGTCTCTGTTCCTGGCGCGAATCTCTACCTTCCACTTCCTTGGAAGCGGCGCTCATCGAGTGGGTGACCTAGGCCGGCGTGACAGTCACCGCACCCGGACGGATCCCGATACGCCACCAACGCGGTCCATGCCCCACAGCACCGCGCGCGGAGACTCAGTCATCGGGGTCGTAGCCCAGGTTGGGCGAGAGCCACCGCTCCGCCTCGGCGAGGGTCCAGCCCTTGCGCTCGGCGTAGTCGGCGATCTGGTCACGAGCGAGCCGCCCGACCACGAAGTACTGCGAGTCCGGGTGCGAGAAGTACCAGCCGGAGACGGCCGCGCCCGGCCACATCGCCATGCTCTCGGTGAGGGTGATGCCGGTGCTGGCCTCGACGTCGAGCAGCTCCCAGAGGGTCTGCTTCTCGGTGTGCTCGGGGCAGGCGGGGTAGCCCGGCGCCGGACGGATCCCGGCGTACTTCTCGGCGATCAGGTCCTCGTTGGACAGGTCCTCATCGCTGACGTGGCCCCAGAACTCGGTGCGGACCCGCTGGTGCAGTCGCTCCGCGAAGGCCTCGGCCAAGCGATCGGCCAGGGCCTCCAGCATGATCGCGGAGTAGTCGTCGTTGGCCTCCTTGAAGGCGTCGATCCGGGGCTGCCCCCCAGTCCGGCCGTGACCGCGAACGCCCCGACGTGGTCGGGCAGACCGGTCTCGCGCGGCGCGACGAAGTCGCCGAGGGACCGGTTGGGTACGCCCTCGCGGTGCGCGCCCTGCTGACGCAGGTTGTGGAGGGTGGTGAGTACGGCGGAGCGCGACTCGTCGGTGTAGACCTCGATGTCGTCGCCGACGGCACTCGCGGGGAAGAAGCCGAAGACCGCGTTGGCCGTCAGCCACTTCTCGGCGATCACGCGGTCGAGCATCGCCTGGGCGTCGTCGTACAGCGCCCGAGCGGTCTCACCTGTGGTCGGGCTGTTGAGGATGTCGGGGAACTTGCCCTTCATCTCCCAGGCGTTGAAGAAGGGCTGCCAGTCGATGTAGTCGCGCAGCTCGGCGAGGTCGTAGTCGCTGAGCACGTGGCGGCCCGGCTGACGGGGCGCGGGCGGCTGGTAGTCGGCCCAGTCGACGGGCGTGCGGTTGGCCCGGGCCTGCTCCAGGGTGAGCAGAGGACGGTCGTTCTTGGCAGCGTGCCGCTCACGCAGGGAGTCGTAGTCGGCCTTGACGTCGGCGAGCAGCTGGGGGCGCTGGCCGTCGCTGAGCAGCGCCGCGAGGGTCGGCACCGACCGGGAGGCGTCCTTGACCCAGACGACCGGACCGTCGTACTTGCCATCGACCTTGACCGCGGTGTGGGCGCGCGACGTCGTGGCGCCGCCGATCAGGAGCGGGATCGTGAAGCCCTGCCGCTGCATCTCGGAGGCGAGGTTGACCATCTCGTCCAGCGACGGGGTGATCAGCCCGGAGAGCCCGATCGCGTCCGCCCCGATCTCGTTGGCGGTGTCGAGGATCTTCTGCGCCGGCACCATCACCCCGAGGTCGATGACCTCGAAGTTGTTGCACTGCAGCACGACGCCGACGATGTTCTTGCCGATGTCATGGACGTCGCCCTTCACGGTCGCCATCACGATGGTGCCGTTGGTGTCCTTGGCGGTGGCGTACTCAGGGTTGTCGACCTTCTCCTGCTCGATGAACGGGATCAGGTACGCGACGGCCTTCTTCATCACGCGTGCCGACTTGACCACCTGCGGCAGGAACATCTTGCCGGCGCCGAAGAGGTCGCCGACGACGTTCATGCCGTCCATCAGTGGACCCTCGATGACCTCGATCGGACGGCCGCCGCGGTCGGCGATCTGCTGCCTGAGCTCCTCGGTGTCGGACTCGACGGAGGCGTCGATGCCCTTCACCAGCGCGTGCGTGATCCGCTCGCCGACCGGCAGCGAGCGCCACTCTTCCGCGGTGGCCTCGACGACCTCACCGGCCCTGTTGTGCTCCTCGGCGATCTCGAGCAGGCGCTCGGCGGCGTCGGGGCGCCGGTTGAGCACGACGTCCTCGATCCGGTCGCGCAGCTCCGGCTCGACCTCGGAGTACGGGATGAGCGCGCCGGCGTTGACGATGCCCATGTCGAGGCCGGCCTCGATGGCGTGGAAGAGGAAGACCGCGTGGATCGCCTCCCGCACCGGGTTGTTGCCGCGGAAGGAGAAGCTGACGTTGGAGATGCCGCCGGAGACCTTGGCGCCGGGCAGGTTCTCCTTGATCCAACGGGTGGCTTCGATGAAGTCCTTGCCGTACGACGCGTGCTCCTCGATGCCCGTGGCGACGGCGAAGACGTTGGGGTCGAAGATGATGTCGTCGGGCGGGAAGCCGACCTCGTCCACGAGGATGCGGTAGGCGCGCTCGCAGATCGCGATCCGGCGCTCGAGGTTGTCGGCCTGGCCGTCCTCGTCGAAGGCCATCACGACCGCGGCTGCGCCGTACTTGCGGACCAGCAACGCCTGCTCGCGGAACTTGTCCTCGCCCTCCTTCATGGAGATCGAGTTGACGATGGCCTTGCCCTGGACGTTCTTCAACCCGGCCTCGATGACCTCCCACTTGGAGGAGTCGACCATGATCGGGACCCGACTGATGTCGGGCTCGGAGGCGATCAGCTTGGTGAAGCGGTCCATCGCCGCGACCCCGTCGATCATGCCCTCGTCCATGTTGATGTCGATGACCTGCGCGCCGTTCTCGACCTGCTGCAGGGCGACGGCCAGCGCGGTGTCGTAGTCACCGGCCTTGATCAGGTTGCGGAACTTGGCGGACCCGGTGATGTTGGTGCGCTCGCCGACGTTGACGAAGAGGCTCTCGGGCGTGATCGTGAGCGGCTCGAGGCCGGAGAGCCGGGTGCCGGGCGCGACCTCGGTCGGCGTACGGCGGTCCTTGCCGTCGACGGCGCGGGCGATCGCGCCGATGTGGGCGGGCGTGGTGCCGCAGCAGCCGCCGACGATGTTGACGAAGCCGCTGTCGGCGAACTCGGCGAGGATCGCGGCCGTCTCCTCCGGCGCCTCGTCGTACTCGCCGAACGCATTGGGCAGCCCGGCGTTGGGGTAGCAGGAGACGAACGAGTCGGCGAGGCGCGCCATCTCGGCGATGTAGGGGCGCATCTCCTTGGCGCCGAGAGCGCAGTTGAGGCCCACGGCGAGCGGGCGGACGTGGCGCACGGAGTCCCAGAACGCCTCGGTGACCTGGCCGGACAGCGTACGACCGGAGGCGTCGGTGATGGTGCCCGAGATGATGACCGGCCAGCGCCGGCCGTACTCCTCGAAGAGCGTCTCGACCGCGAAGATCGCTGCCTTGGCGTTGAGGGTGTCGAAGATCGTCTCGATCATCAGCAGGTCGGAGCCGCCGTCGACCAGACCGCGGGAGGCGTCGAGGTAGGCCGCGACGAGCTCGTCGAAGGACACGTTGCGGGCTGCGGGGTCGTTGACGTCGGGTGAGATCGAGGCGGTGCGGGTCGTGGGTCCGAGGGCGCCGGCCACGTAGCGGGGGCGCTCGGGCGTGGCGACCGCGTCGGCCTCGCGCCGGGCGAGGCGTGCGGCCTCGAGGTTGAGCTCGTAGCCGAGCTCCTCCAGCCCGTAGTCGCGCAACGAGACCGTGTTGGCGTTGAAGGTGTTGGTCTCGATGATGTCGGCGCCGGCCTCGAGGTACTCGCGGTGGATCCCGGCGATGATCTCCGGCTGCGTGAGCGTCAGCAGGTCGTTGTTGCCGATGAGGTCGCTCGGCCAGTCAGCGAACCTCGTGCCGCGGTAGCCGGCCTCGTCCGGGCGGTCGCGCTGGATCGCCGTACCCATCGCACCGTCGAGCACCATGATCCGGGTCTCGAGGGCACGCGTGAGCTCCTCGGTCGCATCGGGGCGCAGGTCGCGCGAGTCGGACTGACCAGACGGCACGGTTCTCCTCTCGTGGCCGCGGGCGGCGGCCAGGGGTCAAGCCTAGGAACAGCGTCCAGAAGGCGGACCTGATTCCCAGATCGTGACACCGGGCGTACGGCCTGCAGAAATCGTGGGGCGGACTACGCTGAGAGGGTGATCGAGCTGGAGGGTGTGTCGGACCTGGTGGATCCGATCGTCATTGCGGCGTTCGAGGGCTGGAACGACGCCGCCGACGCCGCTTCGTCGACCGTGGACCACCTGATGAAGGTCTGGGGAGCGCGGGTCGTGGGTGCCATCGATCCCGAGGACTACTACGACTTCCAGGTCAACCGTCCCTCGGTCGGGGTGGATGACAACGGCCACCGGCGAGTGAGCTGGCCGAGCACCCAGATCGCGGTGGCGTCGCCACCGACTCTGGACCGCGACATCATCCTGGTGCGCGGGATCGAGCCCAACATGCGCTGGCGCCGCTTCTGCGCCGAGCTGCTGGCCGCGTGCGACGACCTCGGCGCGGAGCTGGTCGTGACGCTCGGGGCCCTGCTCGCCGACACTCCGCACACGCGCCCGATCCCGGTGACCGGCACCGCGACCGAGGCCGAGCTCGTCGACCGGCTCAAGCTCGAGGAGTCGACGTACGAAGGACCCACCGGCATCGTCGGGGTCTTCCAGGACGCCTGCGTCCAGCTCGACATCCCGGCGGTGTCCTACTGGGCGGCTGTCCCCCACTACGTCGCCCAGCCGCCGTGCCCGAAGGCGACCCTCGCGCTGCTCGGTCAGCTCGAGGACCTCCTCGAGGCGAGCATCCCGCTCGACGACCTGCCCGAGGACGCCCGTGCCTGGGAGCGGGGTGTCGACGAGCTGGCCGAAGAGGACGAGGACGTCGCCGACTACGTGCGCTCACTCGAGGAGACCCGCGACACCACCGAGCTCCCCGAGGCCTCCGGCGAGGCGATCGCGCGGGAGTTCGAGCGATACCTCAAGCGCCGTCAGGACGACGACTGAGGGCGGTTCGCCCCTGCGGTTTGGTCACCAACCGCATGTTTCGCGGCCGATTTCATGCGGTTGGTGACCAAACCGCATGCGTCGGCCGCCCCGGGAGCAACCTGAGCCAGCAGTCTCAGCGCATCCAGACCGCAAGCCCGAGGGCAGCATCGAGCGCGACCAGCATCTGCATCGTGGCGTCGGGGTCGGAGGTGTCGGCAAGACCGTCGGTGCCGAGGGTCGCGTCCACCCAGCGGTCCACCGCTGCCGTGGCCCGCGGCGAGTCCAGGTCGGTGGCGAGCGCGTCCAGGATCTCGGCGACGACCGGTGCGGCCGGAGCGCCCGCACCGAGAGAGAGCGCCCGGCGCCAGCGGTCGAGGTCGTCGACGGCGGTCCACAGCTCGTCGTCGACCCACTCCCAGTCGGTCCGGTAGTGGTGGCGCATCAGCGCCAGCCGGATCGCCATCGGGTCCACGTCGCTGTTGCGCAGCGCCGAGACGAAGACGAGGTTGCCCCGGGACTTCGACATCTTCTCGCCGTCGTAGCCGACCATGCCGCCGTGGCTGTAGACCTGCGCGAACGAGACGCCGGGTACGGCGACCTGCGCGTGGCCGGCGCACATCTCGTGGTGCGGGAAGACCAGGTCGCTGCCGCCGCCCTGGACGTCGAAGGCGCCGCCGAGGTGCTCCTGCGCGATCGCGGTGCACTCGATGTGCCAGCCGGGGCGGCCGGGGCCCCACGGGCTCGGCCACGAGGGCTCGCCCTCGCGCTCGCCGCGCCACACGACGCAGTCGAGCGGGTCCTTCTTGCCGGGGCGGTCGGGGTCTCCCCCACGCTCCGGATAGATCTCGAGCATCTTCTCGCGGGTCCACCCCGACTCGGCGCCGAACGCCGGGTCGGCGGTCACGGAGAAGTAGAGGTCGTCCTCGACGCGGTAGATCGCGCCGGCTGCCTCGAGGCGCTGGATCAGGTCGATCACGAGCGGGATGGACTCGACCGCACCGATGTAGTGCGCCGGAGGGACCACCCGCAGCGCCGTCATGTCCTGACGGAAGAGCTCGGTCTCACGCTCGGCCAGCTCGACCCAGTCGATGTTGACCTTCGCGGCCCGCTCCAGGAGCGGGTCGTCGACGTCGGTGACGTTCTGGACGTAGGTGACCTGGTGGCCGGCGTTGCGCCAGGCCCGGTTGAGCAGGTCGAAGGCGATGTAGGTGTTCGCGTGACCCAGGTGCGTCGCGTCGTACGGCGTGATGCCGCAGACGTACATGCGCGCAGCTCCGTCCGGTGTCGTGGTGACCAGACCGCCGGACGGCGTGTCGTGGACGGCCACCGGGGGCCCCGCCACAGGCAGGTTCGGAATCTCCGGGGAAGGCCAGGCTCGCATGCCGCGAAGCCTAGCGACTGCCCATCAGAACGGCGGCCACGGGATGGCCGGCCACTCCCCGCGGGGCGTGGGCAGCACGGCGCGCTCGGCCAGCCGGACGCAGCGGCGGAGGAGCGCGTCGATCTCGACGTCGGTGAGGTGGGCGGCCAGGTCGTCGCCCAGCGGACCGGCAACGGCCGTGCGCACCCGCTCGACCCCGGCCAGCTCCTCCGCCGTGAGCGCCTCGCCGGACCAGCCCCACAGGACGGTCCGCAGCTTGTGCTCGGCGTGGAAGGCCACGCCGTGGTCGACGCCGTACCGGTGCCCGTCGCTCATCTCGAGCACGTGCCCGCCCTTGCGGTCGGCGTTGTTGGCGAGGACGTCGAAGACGGCCATCCGCCGCAGCGCCTCGCCGTCCTCGTGGATCAGGGAGATCGGCTGGTCCTGGCCGTCGAGGCCGTCGAAGACGTGCCGCCAGCCCTGCGGCACCTGTCCCTCGGCCACGAGGGTGACCGCGACCTGCTCCGGGTCGGGCTCCTGCCAGCGCTGCACCATGCCGACCCCGTGCGGACCGTCGCGCAGCCACGTCTCCGGCACGACGTCCCAGCCGGTCGCCTGGGACAGCAGGTACGCCGCGCGCTCGCGGTCGGCGAGGGTGCCGTGCGGGAAGTCCCACAGCGGTCGCTCACCCGAGACGGGCTTGTAGACGACCTGGACCCCTGCGATGTCGCCGAGGAAGGTGGCGTTGGACGCGGGCATGATGCGGCCCCGCAGCTCGATGTCGCCACCGACGAGGTCGGGCAGCTGCTCCGCGGTCACGCCGGACTCACGGGTCTCGTCGCCGGAAGCCGTTCGCCCGCACGCACAGGTGTCCCTCGGGGTCGACGGGCGTGCCGCAGAAGGGGCAGTCGGGCCGTCCGGCGCCGAGCACCTGCTCGGTCCGCTTCACGAAGGCGCGCGCCGTCCCGGCCGGGATCCGCACCAGGAACACCTCCTCGGGATCGGGCTCCTCGAAGTCCTCGTCGTCGAGGTCCGCGACCTGCTCGGGGGTGATCACCGCTGCTTCGCTGTACGGGAAGACCTCGATCACCAGGCGCTCGTCCGAGGGGTCCCACGACAGCGTCATGGTGCCGGCCCGGAACTCCTCCTCGATCGGCTGCTCCAGCGGTGCGGAGTCATCGAGCCCGAGCGGTGCCATCGCGGGGATCACCGGGTCGCCGTGCACGCTCGCGAGGACCTCGTCGAGCAGCTCGTCGATCCGCTCGGCCAGCGCCTGGACCTGCTGCTTCTCCAGCGCCACGCTCACGAGGCGGGTGCCGGCGCGGGCCTGAAGGAAGAAGGTGCGCTGTCCGGGCGGGCCGACCGTGCCGGCCACGAAGCGGTCGGGCGGGTCGAATCCGTGGACGAGTGGAGCCATGTCGCCACCTTATGGCGTGGCCGAAGGGCCCGAGCCCCCGCCAACCGCTGCGTCGTCGGAGCCACGCTTACGAGCTCGTTTGCGAGCCGGCTGCGGCGCCAGCCAGGCGAGGTCGCCCGAGTGGGTGTTGGTCGCCAGGACGTAGGGCCGGGTCGCGGTGTAGCGGATGATCGACACCGACGCCGGGTCGACGTGCAGCCGCTGGAAGAGGTCCAGGTGCATCCCGAGAGCGTCCGCGAGGATCGACTTGATCAGGTCGCCGTGGCTGACGGCCAGCCAGACCGCGCCGGCGCCGTGCTCGGCCTCGAGCTCCGCGTCACGACGGCGTACGGCGGAGACCGCCCGCGCCTGCATCCCCACCATCGACTCGCCGCCCGGGAAGGTCACCGCCGACGGCTGCGCCTGCACCGTCGACCAGAGCTTCTCCTTGGACAGCTCCTTGAGCGACCGGCCCTGCCACTCGCCGTAGTCGCACTCGGTCAGGCCACGCTCGGACGAGGCCCGCAGCGATCCGGACTGCGCCGCGAGGATGGCCTTGGTCGTCTGCCGGCAGCGCTCGAGCGGGCTGGTGGCGGCAGCGACCAGGGGGACGACGGCGAGGCGCTCGGCGGTCCGCGCCGCCTGCGTGGCTCCGACCTCGTCGAGCTGCACGCCCGCGGTCCGACCTGCGAGGACACCGGACGCGTTCGCCGTCGTACGCCCGTGTCGGACCAGGATCACCGTTGCCATGTCGGCGACTGTAGTGGCGCTACGGTGGCCCGGTGATCGTCGACTGCGCCTTGTACCGCCAGGGCTCCCGGATCGAGGGCCACGGCGACCCCGGCGAGATGCGCAAGCGTGCCACCGAGGACGGCGACTTCGTGTGGGTGGGGATGCACGAGCCCTCGGAGGACGAGATCGCGGATGTCGCCCGGACGTTCGACCTGCACCCGCTGGCCGTCGAGGACGCCGTGACGGCGCACCAGCGGCCCAAGCTGGAGCGGTACGGGCACACGCTCTTCCTGGTGCTCAAGACGCTCTGGTACGTCGACGAGGACGATGCGGTCGAGACCGGCGAGATCGCACTGTTCATCGGCCATGACTTCGTGGTGAGCGTGCGTCACGGTCAGGGAAACGAGCTCCACTCGGCGCGCACCGACCTCGAGGCCGGGCACCAGGCGCTCTCCCACGGTCCGGGCGGCGTCGTCTACGCCGTGATGGATCGCGTCGTCGACGAGTACACCGCGGTGGTCGAGGAGCTGATGGTCGACGTCGACGAGATCGAGACATCGGTCTTCTCGGACCAGCGCACCAACGACTCCGCCCGGATCTACGTCCTCAAGCGGGAGATCGCCGAGGTACGACGGGCCGTGCTCCCGCTGCGCGAGCCGCTCAACCGGTTCGTCGCCGGCAGCGTGCACGGCGTGCGCGCGGAGGCCGCGCCGTTCTTCCGCGACGTCGCCGACCACCTCGCTCGCGCCGCCGAGACGGTGGACTCGCTGGACGCGCTGCTGTCGACCGCGTTCGACGCCCACCTCGCTCAGATCTCCGTGCAGCAGAACGACGACATGCGCAAGATCTCCGCCGGCGCCGCGCTCATCGTCGTCCCGACCTTGATCGCCGGCGTCTACGGCATGAACTTCGAGCACATGCCCGAGCTCGGCTGGACCTACGGCTACCCCTTCGCCATCGTGCTGATGGTCGCCGCCGCTGGCGGGCTCTGGGTGCTGTTCAAGCGCTCCGGCTGGCTCTGAGACCGCTGCTCAGGCGGCGATGACGCCGGTCGCCACGAGCAGCAGCGTGAGCGATCCCAGTGCGATGCGGTAGATCACGAACGGCGTGTAGGAGTGGGTCGTCACGTAGCGCAGCAGCCACGCGATGGCGGCGTACCCGACGATGAAGGACACGACGGTGGCGACGATGGTCGGGCCCCAGCCGTAGAGGTTCTCGCCGTCCGGGATGTCCTTGAGCTGGAAGACCCCGGCGCCGATCACGGCGGGGATGGCGAGCAGGAACGCATAGCGCGTCGCGGTCTCGCGGTCGTAGCCGAGGAAGCGTCCCATCGAGAGCGTCGCTCCGGACCGGGAGACGCCGGGGATCAGCGCAAGCGCCTGCGCGAGGCCCATGAGCACCGCGTCCCGCAGGGTGAGCTGCTTGATGGTCTTCTCGGTGCTGCCGACCCGGTCGGCGATCCCCAGGACGATGCCCATGACGATCAGCATCGTGCCGATGATCCACAGGCTGCGGAACTGCTCCTCGATGACGTCCTTCAGCGCGATGCCGAGGATGACGATGGGGACCGAGCCGAGGATGATGAACCAGCCCATCCGTGCGTCCAGCTGGCCCCGGTACTCCGGACGGAAGAGCGACTTCACCCAGGTCGAGGCGATTCGCCAGATGTCGCGCCAGAAGTAGATCAGCACCGCGAGCTCGGTGCCGATCTGCACCACCGCGGTGAACGCGGCGCCCGGGTCGCCCCAGCCGACCAGCTCGGGGAAGATCCGCAGGTGGGCACTGCTGGAGATCGGCAGGAACTCGGTGAGTCCCTGGATGACACCCAGGACGACGGCCTGCAGGTAGTCCACCACGACGTGGAATCCTACGGGCGCTCGTCTGGCGTGCCGCTGCCGCCTCACGGGGATCGTCCGACTAATTTGTCCGCATGCAGCAGCGGCGAGTCGGCGCGACCGGCCTGACAGTGTCCCGGCTCGGCCTGGGCACGATGACCTGGGGACGCGACACCGACGAGCACGAGGCGCGCGACCAGCTGATCGCGTACGCCGAGGCCGGGGGCACGCTCCTGGACACCGCGGCCGGCTACGGCAACGGTGCGTCCGAGGAGCTGATCGGCACCCTGATCGGCGACGTGGTCGCGCGGGACGAGGTCGTGCTGGCGACCAAGGCGGGCATCAGCGCCCGGTCCGGCGGCCGGTCCTACAACACCTCGCGGGGCCACCTGCTGACCACCCTCGACAGCTCCCTGCGTCGGCTCGGGGTCGATCACGTCGACCTGTGGCAGGTGCACATCTGGTCCGACGACACGCCCCTCGAGGAGACGCTGTCGGCGTTGGACCTGGCCGTGTCGAGCGGACGGGCGTCGTACGTCGGGGTCTCGAACTACACCGGCTGGCAGACGGCCCAGGCAGCCACCTGGCAGCGCGCGGTGCCCGGGCGCTCACCGCTGGCCAGCACGCAGGTGGAGTACTCGTTGCTCAACCGCTCGGTCGAGCAGGAGGTCCTCCCGGCGGCCGCAGCCCTCGGCCTCGGCGTGCTGCCCTGGTCACCGCTCGGTCGCGGCGTGCTCACGGGCAAGTACCGCACCGGTACGCCGTCGGACTCGCGCGCCGCGTCCACGCACTTCGCCAACTTCGTCCACCCCTACCTCGACGAGCGCGGCGCGGCCATCGTCGAGTCCGTGGCCCGGGCGGCCGACGGTCTCGGCTGGTCGGCGCTCGAGGTCGCGCTCACCTGGGTGCGTGACCGGCCCGGGGTGACCGCCCCCGTCATCGGCGCCCGCACCGCCGCCCAGCTGCGTGGTGCACTGGGTGTCGAGGAGCTGAGCCTGCCCACCGAGATCATCGACGCTCTCGACGACGTCTCCGCCGACTGAGGGGAAACCATCGATGAGCCGTGCGCTTCGCCGACCGCCCGCACCTGGTGTGGAGTGGGAGTTCGACAAGGTGACGTTCTCGCGCGAGTACTCGCGCAACGTCGTACGCAAGCTGCTGGTCGAGCGTGCGGAACACGGCGGCTGGGAGCTCGACCGGGTCCGGATCGGTCCTGACGGCACCCGCCGCGTCGTGCTGCGGCGCAAGATCATCCGCCAGGCCAGGCCGGACTTCTACTTCATCTAGACGTCGTCGAGGAACCGGTCGAAGACGCGCGCACCGAACTCCAGCGCGTCGACCGGCACCCGCTCGTCGACGCCGTGGAAGAGCGCCGTGAAGTCCAGGTCCGCCGGCAGCCGCAGCGGCGCGAAGCCGTAGGAGCGCATCCCGAGCCTGCGGAAGTGCTTGGCGTCCGTGCCGCCGCTCATCAGGTACGGCGCCACGATCGCCTCGTCGTCCTCAGCCAGGATCGAGCGCGTCATGGCGTCGACCAGCGCGCCGTCGTACGGCGTCTCCCACGGCTGCTGGTGGCTGATGTAGTCGATCTCGATGCCCTCGCCCACCAGCTCGGCCAGGGTCGCGAAGAACTCGTCCTCGAAGCCCGGCAGGAAGCGCCCGTCCACGTGGGCGGTGGCCTCGGTGGGGATCACGTTGACCTTGTAGCCGGCGCCGAGCATGGTCGGGTTGCAGGTGTTGCGGATCACCGCGCCCATCATCCGAGCCGCTCCGCCGAACTCCTCGACCAGGGCCTCGGCGTTCTCCGGGGTCGCCTCGGTGCCGGCGAGCTCGCCGATCGACGCGAGCAGGGTCCGCATCGCCGGGGTCAGCCGGACCGGCCAGTCGTAGGCGCCGATCCGCGCGACGGCGCCGGCGAGCGACGTCACGGCGTTCTCGCGGTTGATCATCGAGCCGTGTCCGGCGCGGCCGCGGGCGGTGAGCCGCATCCAGGCCATCCCCTTCTCGGCGGCCTCGATCAGGTAGACCCGGCGCCCGCGGACGGTCGCGCTGAAGCCACCGACCTCGCCCACCGCCTCGGTGCAGCCCTCGAGCAGCTCGGGATGGTCCTCGACGATCTCCTGGGCACCCTGGTGGCCGCCGGCCTCCTCGTCGGCGGTGAAGCACAAGGTGATCGGCCGCGACGGGACGCGCCCGCTGCGCTGCCGGTCGCGCACGATGCTGAGCAGCATCGCGTCGAAGTCCTTCATGTCGACCGCACCGCGGCCCCAGACGTAGCCGTCCTGGATCTCGCCGGAGAAGGGGTCGACCTGCCAGTCCTCGGCAGCCGCGGGTACGACGTCGAGGTGGCCGTGCAGCAGCAGGCCGTCGCCCTCGGTGCCGCCCCACTGGGCCACCACCGAGGTGCGCCCGGGGGTGCCCTCGATCAGGGTCGACTCGATGCCCACCTCGTCGAGCAGGGTCGCGACGTACTCCGCCGCCTTGCGCTCCCCCGGACCCGAGTCGTCGCCGTAGTTGCTGGTGTCGATCCGGATCAGCTCACGGCACAGCTCGACCACCTCGCCCGCGGGGTCGTGGGTCGCCTGCTCGGTGCCGCCAGAGGGTTCAGCCATGGGGCCAGCATGTCATCCGGGTGGGGGCCCTCCCGATGTGAGAATCGAGGCCCGCCTTTGCTACAGTTCCGACGCACTCGTCCGGGTGGCGGAATTGGCAGACGCGCTAGCTTGAGGTGCTAGTGCCCGTATTAGGGCGTGGGGGTTCAAGTCCCCCCTCGGACACTGGAAAGGCCCCGGCTCCACGGGGCCTTTTCTTCATTTCAGCGGCTTTCTCGAGGCCTGGTCTAGATCGCCGGCAGGTCTCGCCGAGGCCGGCCGGGGCGCTGCGATCACGCCCCGCTCGCGCCGCCGTCCCGCTGAATGACAGCCGTGTGATTTAACCACTGGTCTCGGGCGTGTCGCTTGACTTTTTCAACCACACTGTTCCCTTAAGCGATCATTTGTCCCTAAACTCCCACCCGTGTCGCTCCGGAACCGTCTGTGTGCGCCGCTGATCGGTGCCGTTGCGGCTACCTTGATCGGCGGTCTGCTGGCGTTCGCACCCGCATCGGCATCGGTGGCAGGCTCCGACGACCAGTCCACCCTGATCGCCCGAGAGCAACGGGCAGCGGTCGACGGCCTGAGCAGGTCCGAGGCTCAGTTCGCCCGCAGCTCCTATCTCTGCATGGGCTACACCGCCTGCGCCAAGGCGGGCATGGGCTCGGGCGGCTACTCCGCGGCCAACAAGACGATGTACTGGCGGATGTACGCCGGCCACAACTGCACCAACTACGCCGCCTACCGGATGGTCAAGAGCGGGCTGCCCAACTCGCGACCCTGGTCGGGTGGCGGCAACGCGACCTACTGGGGCACCTCGATGCCCAAGATCACCGACAGGGTGCCCGCTGTCGGCGCGGTCGCCTGGTGGAAGGCCAACACCGGACCGGCGGGCTCGGCCGGCCACGTGGCGTACGTCGAGAAGGTCGTCTCGGCCGACCAGATCATCGTGTCGCAGGACAGCTGGGGCGGCGACTTCTCCTGGGCCGTCATCACCCGGGCGAGCGGCAACTGGCCGAGCGGCTTCGTCCACTTCAACGACCAGGTGCTGGTCAACAAGACTGCTCCGGCCGTCTCCGGAGTGGCGAAGGTGGGCGCCAAGCTGACGGCCACCGCCGGCACCTGGAGCCAGACGGACGCCAAGATCAGCTACCAGTGGTTCGTGAACGACGTCGCCGTGGCGAACGCGACCGCGTCGACGCTCACCGTCTCCAGTGCGTGGCTCGGCAAGTCGGTGCGCGTGCGCACCACGGCCACCAAGGTCGGCTTCGCCGCCAAGGCGGCGACGTCGGCCGCCACGCCGGCAGTGCTGCCCGGCGTCCTGGCCAGCACCGTGAAGCCGCTGCTGAGCGGCGTGGTCAAGGTCGACAACACCCTGACGCTCAACCCGGGGACCTGGAACGTGACGCCGGGTCGGACCACGATCCAGTGGTACGCCGACGGCGTCCCGATCTCCGGCGCGGTCGGCACCAGCCTCCCGCTTGCCGCGGACCTCGCGGGCCGCAGCATCTCCGCGAAGGTGACCGCGACCCGCACCGGCTACTCGGCCGTCAGCGTTGTCACGCCGCCAACGGTGCCCGTCGCGCTCGGCACCTTCCTGGTGGGCCGCACGCCGGCCCTGTCCGGCACCGCCAAGCCCGGCCAGGTCCTCGCGATCGATCCTGGCAGCTACTCCCCCGTCGGTGAGGCCGTGCGGATCCAGTGGCTGAGCCAAGGCCGTCCGGTCCCGGGAGCGACCGGCACGATGTACCGGGTCCGGGCTGCCGACATCGGCTACCTCGTGTCGGCGAGCGTCACGCTCGGTCGCGCGGGCTACGAGACCACGACGCTGACCACCCCGACCACGATCCGCGTCAAGGTCACCCCCGGTCTCAAGATCGACCGGGTGCCACTCAAGCACGGCGTACGGCTGCGGTTCACCGTGTCCAACCGGGCCATCCCCCGCATGGACGGCACCGTGGTCGTGCGCGTCTCCGGCGGCTTCCGTCAGGAGATCGTGCTCCGCAACGGTGTCGGCCGGGTCCAGGTGAGCGGTCCGCTGCACGGGCTGAAGACGGGCAAGCACGCCATGATCGTGACCTTCCGCGGCAACGCGTCGGTCGAGCGCCGCGTGCGGATCACCAGCCTGCTCATCCGCTGACCCGCTCCGCGGATCCGCGGTGTCAACCCACCGGGGCGTAGGCGCACGCGTCGTCGGTCTGGACGGCGGTGCCGGTCTCGGGCTGCGGGCTCGCACTCGCACTCGGGGAGGAGACAGCGTCTGAGGGCGTCGAACCGGCTGCCGGGGCCGGACGCTGCTCCTGGGGCGACAGCGTCCTCGTGACGACCGACTGCATCCAGTCGTAGTCGGGGTCACCGGAGTAGAACTTGTCGGACGACACGAACGCGACGGACTTCAGCGGGCGTCCCTTGACCTCCAGGGCCAGGTCGACGAACGCCGGCATCAGCTCGCGAGGTATGTCGGTGCGCAGGATCTTCTTGCCGGCCGAGGCCAGGGCCTGGTAGCGGGTCAGCACCGTCAGCGGGTCCGCCGCATCCACGAGCGCACCGACCATGCAGCGCTGGCGCAGCATCCGCTTGTAGTCGTCGGAGCCCCACCGGCCGCGTGAGTACCAGAGCGCGTGGAAGCCGTCGAGGTGCTGGTCGGGTCCGGGTTGCAGGTAGCCAGTCGGCGGGATCCCCGCGTCAGTGTTGCCGTTGATCGCGATCGGCTCGTTGATGTTCACGCTCACGCCGCCGATCGCGTCGACCAGCTGCTCGAAGCCTTGGAGGTTGATCAGCAGGTAGTAGTCGACGTGGGTCCCGAGACTGCCGGCGACGGCCTGTTTGACGGCATCCGCACCTTCGTTCTCCGAGGCGCCCAGGACGTGCGGATAGAGCGCCGGCACCTGCCCGTAGATGGCGTTGAGCATCCAGTTGCCTGCGTCACCCTCACCCCGGAAGCCGTTCGGGAAGATGTCGTGCAGCGGGCTGCTCTCCGGGAACCGGGCGTTCATCATGTTCCGCGGCAGGCTGAACATCACGGACCTGCCCGTGCGCGTGTTCATGCTCAGCAGGATCACCGAGTCGGTGCGGATGCCGGTCCGGCCCACTCCCCCGTCGCCTCCGAGCAGCAGCACGTTGACGCGCTTGCGCGCGCCCCACGGGTCGCTCTCGGTGACGTCGTCCGGTGCGGTCGCGGTCACCTCGCCGTCGAAGACGTTCTTCACCAGATCGGCCTGGCTGTAGGCGACCCGAACGCTCTGGACCGCGGGAATGCCGCCGAGGACGCAGAGCAGGACGACCACCAGGGCACCGAGTCCCTTCTCCAGCAACGGCATGCCGAGGGGGCGCACCATGAGGTAGGTCGTCGCCACGACGAACAGCCAGATCACGAAGACCACCCCCAGGGCGGCCGCCGCGAGCTGCAGACGGGCCGGGTCGAACGCGAGGTCGACAGCGCGGCCGAGGTCGCCTACGTAGAGGGCCGAGAAGCCGATCCCGACGAGGAACGGCAGCAGGACGACGTAGCCGAGCCTGCGGCGGGACCACAGGTAGCCGGCTCCCGGCAGGACGGCTCCGAGCAGGGTCACACCGAGCGCACCGGCGAGCGTCTCAGCCCGACGGAACCCGCGGGACTCGGGAGTCCGGTGCCGGCCGGAGCGATCCACCGGGGAGACCGGCCTGGGCGGTCCCGTGGTCACCGCCATGCGCCCATCCTCCCGGTCGAGGTCCGGGATGAAACTAGCAACGCGCAGGGCGGTTTCCGGGCATTTCAGCGGGTCAGACCGACACGCCTGCCTCGACGGTGTACGCCGTGCCGCGTGCGGCTCGGGTCCACAGCACGCCGCTGCCGGCGATCGCGCCCTCGGCCGCGAGCTCACGCTTGAGCACCTTGTTGGTGGCCGTGCTGGGCAGGTCGGTGGCGATCCGGACGTAACGCGGCCACGCCTTCGCGGACAGGTCCGCCTGAGTGCCGAGGAACTCCTCGAGCTCGACCGGTGTCAGGGTCGCGTCGTCCTGGAGCACGATCGCGGCCATCACCTGGTCGCCGACGTGCTCGTCCGGCACGGCGTACACGGCCACCCTGTTGATCGCGTCGAGACGCTGGAGAACCCGTTCGATCGGTGCGGCCGCGAGGTTCTCCCCGTCGACCCGCATCCAGTCCGCCGTACGCCCGGCCAGGTAGATCCAGCCCTCGGCGTCCTTGTAGGCCAGGTCGCCGGACCAGTACATGCCGTGACGCATCCGCTCGTCGTTGGCCGACTGGTCGTTGTAGTAGCCGTTGAAGTAGCCGGCGCCCTGGGTGTTCACCAGCTCGCCGGTGGCCTCGTCGGCGTTGGTCAGGGCACCGAACTCGTCGAAGACCGCGATAGCGGCTTCCTGGACGGTTTCGGAGTTGTAGATCGCCACCCCGTCGAAGCCCTTGCCGATGGAGCCCTTCGGCGTTCCCGGCTCGCGGGTGATGATCACCGCGAGCTCGGTCGAGCCGAACCCGTCCCACACGTCGCAGGCGAAACGGCGCATGAACTCGTCGATGTCCCGATCGCTGGCCTCGTTGCCGAAGGCCACCCGCAGGGTGTTGTCGGCGTCGTCGGGCAGCTCGGGCGTGGCCAACACGTAGGCAAGAGGCTTGCCGACGTAGTTCATGTAGGTCACGCCGTACTTGCGGACGTCGGGCAGGAAGCGGGACGCGCTGAACTTCTCGGGGACGATCGTGGCGCCGGCGCACACCGCGGGACTCCAGCCGGCGACGACGGCGTTGGAGTGGAAGAGCGGCATCGCGACGTAGCAGACGTCGTCCGGGCCGAGCTCGAAGCGGCCCTGCAGGTTGAGACCGGAGAAGAGCACCATCAGGTGGTTGACCTGGACCGCCTTGGGATCGCCACTGGTGCCGGACGTGAAGATCATCATGAAGGTGTCCATGGCCTCGACCTCGCGCGTCGGGGTCAGCGGACCCGCGCCGGCCACGAGGTCGGCCCACTCCTGCGTGGAGGTGTCCAGGACGCGTACGCCGTCCAGGTCGAGTCCGTCGAGCAGCGGGAGGTGCTCGGCGTCGGTCACCAGGATCTGCGACTCCGAGCGGCGCAGGTCCTTGAGCAGACCCTCACCGCGGCGGGTGTTGTTGATCCCGCAGAGCGTGTATCCGCCCAGCGCGGCAGCCGCCATCGCGCGCAGCATGTCGGGACCGTTGCCCAGGAGCGTGCCGACATGCATCGGACGGTCGGAGTCGGCGATGCCGATCAGGGCGGCAGCGACCGCGGACGACTCGGCGACGTGCTCGCGCCAGGTCCAGCTCTCCTCGCCGTACCGCACCGCCGTGTTGTCGTCCTCCGCGCGCTCGCGCAACAGCTGCTGGACCGTCTCGGCCACGTCATCTCCTCCAGATTGTTGACACGCGTCAAACTATGTGACGATCGTCTACTCTGCAACACGTTCTAGTTCTTCGACGCGCCGCCCAGGAGGTCCGATGACCAGCAGATTCGCCAGCCTCGAGAGGTCCGAGCTGGCGGCCCTGGTGCCCGAGCTGCTGCTGATCGGTCAGCTCATCGACCGGTCCGGCATGGCCTGGTGCATCTCGGCCTGGGGCCGTGAGGAGATGGCCCAGGTGGCGATCGAGGAGTGGGCCGGGTCGAGCCCGATCTACACGCGGCGGATGCAGAAGGCGCTGAAGTACGAGGGCACCGACATCCTCACGATCTTCAAGGGCCTTCAGCTCGACATCGGCGCTCCCCCGCAGTTCATGGACTTCCGCTACGACGTCCAGGACCGCTGGCACGGCACGTTCCACCTCGACCACTGCGGCGCGCTGATGGACGTCGAGCCGATGGGCGAGTCCTACGTGCGCTCGATGTGCCACGACATCGAGGATCCCACCTTCGACGCGACCGCGGTCGCGACGAACCCGAGGGCGCAGGTGCGCCCCGTCCACCGCCCGCCCCGGAGCCCGGTCGGTCGGACCCCGCACTGCGCGTGGACGGTCATCATCGACGAGTCCTATCCCCCGGTGACCCCGCTGGCGCCGTACTACGTCATCGAGAAGACCCGGGCCGCGGTCGTCGAGCTCGACCCCATCGACCCCTCGGACGAGGGGGCGGCCGACTACGCCGGCGACCTGCTCGCGGACGTCGACTTCGGTGCGTTCTCGCACTCGGCGCTGGTGCGGATCGCCGACGAGGTCTGCCTGCAGATGCACCTGCTGAACCTGTCCTTCGTGCTGGCCGTGCGCAACCGGTCGTCGGACGAGGCGCAGGCTGTCGACATCACCACCAAGCAGCTGATCGGCATCGCCGGGATCGCCGCAGAGCGGATCCATCGCGTCCTCGGACTGCCGGACAGCCCGGAAGGTGCGCTGCGCACCCTCGAGCTGCACCCCCTGCTCAACCCCACGGCGTACGTCGCCGCGTCGGTCGACGGCTACACGCTGGCGGTCTCGACGTCCGATGCGACGGCCGACGGCGCCTGGATCGCGCTGTGCGGTCCCGACGAGCCGCGGCCGCTGCAGGCCGCCGTACGCGCGATCGACCCGCACTACGACGTGGAGGTCGTGGGCGACCCGGGGTCGTGGACGGCGACGTTGGTCCGGAGGGACGAGCCCGCACCCGAGTTCGGCGAGGTGGCGGTCACGCGGTTCAGCACGGGGGCGACCTTCGAGTTCGAGCCCCGGAAGTCCATCCCGATCACGGTGCTGTGACCCCATACTTGTTCCGTGCCCATCACCCGCGGATTCCTCGGTAAGCGCCGGCCCGAGCGTCCTGACCGACTGCCCCCGGGGCAGTACGACACCGGCAGCGGCTGGCCGACGCTGACCGCGGAGGCCACCCCGCACCTCGACGTCGAGAAGTGGTCGATGTCGGTGGACGGCCTGGTCGAGCGTCCGCAGACCTGGTCCTGGCGGGAGATGCACGCGCTGCCGGGCTCGACCTATGTCGGCGACATCCACTGCGTGACGACCTGGTCGAAGTTCGACACGACCTTCACCGGCGTGAGCGTCGACACCCTGCTCGAGGCCGCCGGTCCGACGGCCGAGGCTGCCTTCGTGATGGCGCACTCGACCACCGGCTACACGACCAACCTGCCACTCGCGGACGTCACCGGTGGCAAGGCCTGGGTGGTCTGGGACTTCGACGGCAAGCCGCTGGCGCGTGGTCACGGCGGCCCGGTGCGGCTGCTGGTGCCGCACCTCTACTTCTGGAAGTCCGCGAAGTGGATCACCCGGCTGGAGCTGATGGACCGTGACCAGCCCGGGTTCTGGGAGCAGAACGGCTACCACGACCGCGGCGACCCGTGGCTCGAGCAGCGCTACCAGGGTGATCCGTGACGAGCGCTCCCGCTGGTGGCTGGACCACCGGCCGGATCATCGAGATCGACCACCCCACCGACCGCCTGGTGCGGCTGCGCTTCCACGTCGAGGACCGGGTCGACCACCTGGCGGGCCAGCACTACGTCGTCCGCCTGCGGGCACCCGACGGCTATACGGCGCAGCGCTCCTACTCGATCGCGTCCGACCCCGACGACCCGCTCCTGGAGCTGATGGTCGAGTGCCTGCCCGGCGGCGAGGTGTCCGGCTTCCTGCACGACGTGGCCGAGGTGGGCGACGAGCTCGAGCTGCGTGGCCCGATCGGGGGCTGGTTCGTCTGGGAGGGCGACGTGCCCGCGGTCTGCGTCGCCGGCGGCTCCGGCGTGGTGCCGGTCGTGGCGATGACCCGCGTCGCACGGCGCCTCGGCCTCCAGGACAGGCTCAAGGTGGTCGTCGTCGCCCGCACCTGGGAGGAGCTCCCGTACGCCGCTGAGCTCCAGAGGTACGGCGCCTTCATCGCACTCACCCGCGAGAACCACGGTGACCGGGTGGCAGCCCCGCCGTACCCCGACGAGCTCGCGCCGTACGTCGCCGGCGTCGAGCGCGCATACGTCTGCGGGTCGGTCGGGTTCGCGTCGTACGCCACCCGGCTGCTCGAGGAGTCGGGCGTTGTGAGCGACACGATCAGGGTCGAGCAGTTCGGCGAGACCGGGTGACCCTAGGATCGGCGCATGATCATCCTGGGCATCATCCTCTTCGGCATGCTGGTCGGCGCCGGCGCACAGCTCATCCTCGGTCGGGACGGCGGCGGCGTCGACTGGACGGTCGCGATCGTCGCCGGGCTCGTGGGATCTTTCATCGGAGGTCTGCTCTCGAGCCTCATCTTCGACGGAGACCTGGACATTCACGCCAGCGGCATCATCGGCTCGCTGGTCGGCGCCCTCATCGTCACTGCCGGCTGGCGTTGGTACGCCGGCCGCAAGACCGTCTGAGTCGGGCCCGTGACCGAGCCGTTCCGCGTCGGCTTCGTCACCGGAGCCACGCCCGACAAGTGGGCCGGCGTCTGGCGTGAGCGGCACCGCCGGGACCCGCTCGAGCTGGTGCCCGTGGAGCAGGCCGACCAGCTCACGGGAGTCCGCAGCGGCGAGCTCGACATGTCGCTGGTGCGCCTGCCGATCGACCGTGACGGGCTGCACTGCATCCCGTTGTACGACGAGGTGCAGGTCGCCGTGGTCGGGGTCGAGCACGTCGCGACCGTCGTCGACGAGGTCACCCTCGCGGACCTGGCCGACGAGCAGCTGGTGCTCCCCCACGCGTCGGGCTGGACGCCGGACGCGACTCAGCTCGACTGGCCGGAGATGTCGGTCAAGGACGCGGTCGAGGTGGTCGCTAGCGGCACGGGCGTCGTCATCGTGCCGATGTCGATCGCCCGGCTTCACCAGCGCAAGGACACGACGTACCGCCCGGTCACCGACCTGGAGCCGACCAAGGTCGGCCTGGCCTGGCTGGTCGACAACGAGGACCCGCGGGTCCAGACGTTCATCGGGATCGTGCGCGGCCGCTCGGAGCGCAGCTCGCGCTAGGTGCGCTGACCTCGGATCACCACGAGGTCGACAGGGGACGGCCCTCGTGGAAGCCCGCCGCCGACTGCACGCCGACGACGGCCCGCTCGTGGAGCTCCGCGAGCGAGGTCGCGCCGGCGTACGTGCAGGCTGAGCGCACCCCCGAGCAGATCTCGTCGATCAGGTCCTCCACGCCCGGTCGGGCTGGGTCGAGGTACATCCGCGAGGACGAGATGCCCTCCTCGTAGAGGCTCTTCCGGGCCCGGTCGTACGCCGACTCGGTGCTCGTGCGGTGGGCGACCGCGCGCGCCGACGCCATGCCGAAGGACACCTTGAAGGCGCGACCGTCGGCGTCGTGCATCAGGTCTCCCGGCGACTCGTGGGTGCCGGCGAACCAGGACCCGACCATCACGGCCGAGGCACCGGCGGCGAGGGCGAGCGCGACGTCACGCGGGTGGCGGACACCGCCGTCGGCCCACACGTGCCTGCCGAGGTCGGCCGCCGCGGCGGCACACTCCAGGACCGCGGAGAACTGCGGTCGGCCCACGCCGGTCATCATCCGGGTCGTGCACATCGCGCCGGGACCGACGCCGACCTTCACGATGTCGGCTCCCGCGTCGATCAGGGCCCGGGTGCCATCGGCGTCGACGACGTTGCCGGCGACGATCGGGACCTGCGGATCGAGGGCGCGTACGGCGGCCAGCGCCTCGAGCATCCGGTCCTGGTGGCCGTGGGCCGTGTCGACGACCAGGCAGTCGACGCCCGCCTCGAGGAGCTCCTTGGCCTTGAGTGCGACGTCGCCGTTGACGCCGACGGCGGCGGCGATCCGAAGCCCGCCCCGGGCGTCGACGGCCGGGTGGTAGAGGGTGGCGCGCAGGGCGCCCGTACGGGTGAGCACCCCGACCAGGGCGCCGCCGTCGTCGACGGCGACCGCCATCGGGGCGTGGGCGGCATCGAGCGCGTCGAAGGCGACCCGCGGGTCGGAGTCGCCGTGCAGGTGCACCGAGATCGGCTGCATGACGTGCTGCACCTGGGCGAACCGGTCCACCTCGCTGCAGTCGTCCTCGGTGACGATGCCGATGGGTCGGCCCTCGGCGACGACGACGGCCGCACGATGGGCGCGCTTGGGGATCAACGACAGCGCCTCGGCGACCGTCTGGTGCGGTGCCAGCTCGATCGGGGTGTCGAAGACAGGATCGCGCGACTTCACGAAGGCGATCACGTCGGCGACCACGGCCGTCGGGATGTCCTGCGGGATCACCGCGAGCCCGCCGCGTCGGGCGATCGTCTCGGCCATCCGCTTGCCGGCGATCGCGGTCATGTTGGCGACGACCAGCGGGAGCGTGGCTCCGGTGCCGTCGGCGGTGGCCAGGTCGACGTCGTACCGACTGGCGACCGCGGAGTGCCGCGGCACCATGAACACGTCGTCATACGTCAGGTCGTGGCCGAGGGCTGTCGCATCGAGGAACCGCACGTCGGAGCAGTCTACGGCGCTCTCTAGGGTGATCCCATGTCGTTCGTCGAGCCGGGCCAACCGTCGGAGCTGACCGGGGCGACGCGTGCCTTGTTCCGCGAGACGTACGACGCGGAGGCGACCGTCGTCGCCCGGGCGCCGGGCCGGGTCAACCTCATCGGCGAGCACACGGACTACAACCGCGGCCTGGTGCTGCCGGTGGCGCTCGCGCACGCGACCTACGCCGCCGTCGCGGCCCGCACCGACGGCGTCGTCCGGATCGCCAGTGGCGACGACGGCGAGCCCTGGACCGGGTCCATCGACGCGGTCGGGCCCGGAGACGTCGACGGCTGGGCGGCGTACGTCGCCGGCGTGCTGTGGGCGTTGCGCGAGGACGGATTCGACGTGCCGGGCATGGATGTGGTCGTGCACGGCACGGTGCCGCTCGGGGCCGGCCTGTCGAGCTCGGCGGCGCTCGAGTGCTCCGTGGCGCTGGCCGTGTGCGGCCTGTTGGGTCTGCCGGTCGACGACGACCTGCGCCAGCGGCTGCTGCGCGCCTGCATGCGGGCCGAGACCGAGGTCGCCGGCGCGCCCACCGGCGGCATGGACCAGTCGATCTCGCTGCTGGCGCAAGCCGATACGGCGCTGCTCATCGACTTCGACTCCGACGACTCCACCGCTGTCCCGCTCGGCCTCGCTGACGCCGGGCTGACCCTGCTGGTGACCGACACGCGCGTGCAGCACGCCCTGGTCGACGGTGGCTACGCCGCCCGCCGCGCCGACTGCGAGGCCGCAGCCGACGCCCTCGGCGTACCCAGCCTGCGCCAGGCCACCCTGGACTCCGTGGCGGGGCTCTCGGACGAGCGGGTACGGCGCCGCGCGACCCACATCGTCACCGAGATCGCGCGGGTGACGGAGACCGTCGACGCGCTGGCTGCTGCAGACTGGCCTGCGGTCGGCCGGCTCTTCGCGGCCTCGCACCTCTCGATGCGCGACGACTTCGAGATCTCCTGCCCCGAGCTCGACCTGGTGGTGGCGACGGCGATCGAGGCCGGCGCGGTGGGGGCTCGGATGACCGGCGGCGGGTTCGGTGGTTCCGCGATCGCGCTGGTGCCCACCGAGCGGGTCGACGCGGTCGTTCGGGCGATCGATGTCGCTTTCGTCGCCGCTGCCTTCCGCGCTCCGCAGCACCTGCTCGCCGAGCCGAGCGGACCGGCGGCCGTCGTCGGCTGAGGCATGCGGTACCCGCAGCCTCAGGACCGTCGTGCTTGAATCCGGAGCACGACGCGCCGGCAGCCGCTGCCGACCGATGGAGGTCCCCGTGTCCGAGAAGTCCCCGTTCGAACAACTGCACGACGCCGTCTCGGCGATGGTCCACGGTGCTGTCACCGATCCGGTCGGTACGGCGGGCAAGGCGGCTCAGCAGGCGCGCGGGAGTCCTGTCCCTCGGGTTCCTGGTCGTCGGGCAGGTCGCCCAGACCGTCGCCGAGCGACTCATGCAGTCCCCCACACCGCCGCCGTCGGCGCCGAGGCCCCCCGGCACGTCGTACGACGAGCCCGAGCGGGCCACGCCGGCCGACCTGGCCCGCGTCGTCGAGATGAAGCCCGTCTCCGAGCGGGTCGCGCCGGTCAAGAAGGCGCCGCCGAAGAAGACCGCCACCGCGAAGGCACCCGCCAAGAAGGCACCGCCGAAGAAGACCACCACCGCGAAGACCACCGCTACCGAGCGCACCCGCCGAGAAGGCACCGCCCGAGTAGACGTGAGCTACTTCAGCTCGGCGCTGGTCAGCCCGAGCACCCGCCGCGCGATGATCAGCTGCTGGATCTGCTGGGTGCCCTCGAAGATGTCGAGGATCTTCGAGTCGCGCGCCCACTTCTCGAGCAGCTCCGCCTCGCTGTAGCCCAGAGAGCCGGCGAGCTGGACGCACGACAGCGTGATGTCCGAGCCCACCCGGCCGGCCTTCGCCTTGGCCATCGACGCCTCGAGCGAGTTGGGCCGCCGGTTGTCGGCCAGCCACGCCGCCTGGAGCATCAGGAGGTACGCCGCCTCCCAGTCCGCCTCCATCTGGAGGAGCTTGGCGGCAGCCGCCGACTGGGTCAGGGCTGGGCGGTCGTAGTCGACCGACACCCCGGCGTCGGCCAGCAGCTCACGGGTCAGGTCCAGCGAGGCCCGTGCGCACCCGACGGCCATCGCGGCCACCAGCGGCCGGGTGTTGTCGAAGGTCGCCATGGCGCCGGCGAAGCCCTGCGACGTGTCGACCTCCGGGGAGCCGAGCAGGTTCTCCGCCGGCACCCGGCAGTCCTCGAACCGGATCGTCGCCGTGTCCGAGGCCTTGATGCCGAGCTTGTGCTCGAGCCGCTCGACCCGCATCCCCGGGGTGCCCTTCGGCACCACGAACGACTTGATCGCCGCCCGTCCGAGCGACTTGTCGAGGGTCGCCCAGACCACGATCGCGTCGGAGCGCTCACCGGACGTCACGAAGATCTTCTCGCCGTTGATGACGTAGTGGTCGCCATCCAGCACGGCCGTCGTCGCGATGTTGGCGGAGTCCGACCCGGTGCCCGGCTCGGTGATCGCCATCGCGGCCCACACCCCCTCGAACCGGGCCTGCTGCTCGGCGTCGGCCACCGAGGCGATCGCCGAGTTCCCGAGACCCTGGCGCGGCATCGACAGCAGCAGCCCGACGTCGCCCCAGCACATCTCGGCGATCGACATCACCGAGGCCAGGTTGGTCCCGTTCCTCACCCCACCCTCGGGCTCGGTCTCCTCGCGCTTGACCCCGGCGGCGCCGGCGCCCTCGCTCGCCCCCGACTCCGCGAGCCCGTCGATCATCGCGGCGAGCATGTCCAGCTCCTTGGGATAGGCGTGCTCGGCCCGGTCGTACTTGCGCGAGATCGGCCGCAACATGTTCATCGCGACCTGGTGGGCCTGCCCGACGAGCGGCCGGAACTTCTTCGGGTCGTCCAGGTAGATGGCCATCAGACGATCACCGCGCCTTCCATGATGCCGATCGAGCGGAGGTCGCGGTACCAGCGCTCCACCGGGTGCTCCTTGACGAACCCGTGCCCCCCGAGCAGCTGCACGCCGTCGAGCCCGATCTGCATGCCCTTGTCGGCGCACAGCTGTCGCGCCAGGGCCACGTCGCGGGCGATGTCCTTGCCTGCGGCAGCGCGCGAGGCGGCCTTCCAGGTCAGCAGTCGCATCGCCTGCAGCTCGATCGCGATGTCGGCGACCATGAAGGCGACCGACTGCCGGTGCGCGATCGGCTCCCCGAACGCCTCGCGCTCCTTCACGTACGGCGTCACGTAGTCGAGCACGGCCTGACCCACGCCGACACCCAGCGCGCACCAGGCGAGTCGGGACAGCCGCACGCACTCGGCGTACGTCGTGCCGTCGGTCGTCCCCAGCACCGCGTCGTCCGGGATCGTGACGTCGCGCAGGTGCAGGCGCGAGAGCCCGGCGGCACGGACGCCCATCGCCGGGTCGGCCTCGATCTCGAGCCCGAGGGTGCCGGCCTCGACGAGGAAGAGGACCGGAGCGCCGTCGAGGGAGGCACCCACCACGAACAGGTCGGCGTCGACACCACGCGGGACCGCGGACTTGAGCCCGTTGAGCACGAACCCGTCGTCGGTGCGCACCGCGGTGGTCGACGGCGACAGCACGTCGAAGAGCACGGTCGGCTCGGTGAGAGCGATCGCCGCCGCGGAGACCGCGTCGTCGGTGAACGCGGGCAGGTAGGTCTGCTGCTGGGCGTCGCTCCCCCACAGTCCGAGGGCCGTCGCCACCGACCCCGGGGCGAGGGAGGCCACAGCGAGGCCCAGGTCGCCGTGGGCGAGTGCCTCGGCGACGAGTGTGCCCGCCACCGCCGACCGCTCCTCGGTGATCCCGCCCAGCGCCTCGGGCAGCCCCAGGATCGGCAGACCGACCTCCAGACCGGCCTTCAGGACGGCGTCGGGCGCGGCGCAGCTCTCGTCGGACTCGGCGGCCGCGGGGCGCAGCACCTCGGTGGCGAGCTCGGTGACCACGTCGACGAGCATCCGCTCGTCCTCGGTCGGTGTCAGGTCGAAGACACCGGTAGCCGCGGCCGGTGCCGGACGCGTGCCGGGCCTCCCCTGCTTCCCGGCCCGCGCGAAGGTGCGCCCGGCACTCGTGATCGTCCGGAAGCCGCCGCGGGTCGCGGTGTAGACGGCCGTCTCGGTCTGCCTACGCAGTCCGAGCCGGTCGAGCACGTCGCTCTGCGCGAGACGGCTCAGGCCGGCGAGCGGCGTACCCGATCGGATCACGGGTCTCCGTCGAGGCGAGGCCGTGCTTGCCGCCGGGTCGCAGGATCCTGGCCAGGGACGAGACTGTGGTCATGAGCCAAATGTAACTCCGAGTTACACAACTTGCCACGAGGTGGCTCGTGGGTCCGCTCACACGCTGACTACGCTCCTGCTCATGTCCGAGCAGCCCCTGGCACCCCACGGCCCCCTTCCGACGGGCGGGACGGTCCGGCCGATGACCCGCTGGGGCACGCCGGTGATGCACCGGGCCCAGCAGCAGGTCCAGGCGTACGACGAGGCGCTCGAGTCGCTGGCCGCCGACATGGTCGCGACGATGTACGCCGCCGACGGCGTCGGCCTGGCCGCCTGCCAGATAGGCGAGGACGTGGCGATGTTCGTCTTCGACTGTCCCGACGAGTCCGGCCAGCGTGTGGTCGGCGTCGTCTGCAACCCCGTGCTCCACCTGCCCGAAGGTCGCGAGCGCAACCTCGACACCGACGACGAGGGCTGCCTGTCCTTCCCTGGCGCGTTCGTGGAGTGCGCCCGGCCCGACTACGCCTCCGTCACCGGCACCGGGCTGGACGGCGAGACCGTCACGTTCGCCGGAGACGGCTTGCTCGCGCGCTGCCTGCAGCACGAGACCGACCACACCCTCGGCACCGTCTTCGGCGACCGGCTCCCGACGAAGCTGCGCAAGAAGCTCCAGAAGGCGCACGACAAGGTCGCCGCCGACTTCCCGGCGCAGTGGCCGGCATGACGCGGGTACGGATCGTGCAGCTCCCGGCCGAGGCGATCATCGCCCTGGCCGACGGCGACCTCGCCGGCGCCAATGCCGCCTCGCCGGTGCCGCTCTCGGAGTGGATGGTCTCGGAGGACTCGGTGCGCACGTGGCAGTACCGCGCCGTCCAGGCGATCGAGACTCCCGAGGACCTGCCCTGGATCACCGGCGTGCTGTGGGACGAGGAGGCTCAGGTCGCCGTGGGCCAGTCCGGCTTCCACGCCGCCCCCGACACCGACGGCATGGTCGAGGTCGGGTACGGCGTCGACCCGGCGTACCGCCGGAGCGGGTATGCCCGCGCTGCCTTGGAGATCGCGATCGTGCGGGCTCAGGACGACCCCGACGTGCGCACCCTGCGCGCGACGATCTCACCGGACAACGAGGCGTCCCTGGCACTGATCCGGCAGTACCCCTTCGTCCACAACGGTGAGCAGTGGGACGAGGAGGACGGGCTCGAGCTGATCTACGAGCTCACCGTCTGAATCATCCGGTTGTGCGACCTGCCACCGACCGGGTCGCCCGCTGGGTAGCGGTGAGCTGGCAACCCGTTCCGCTGACCGGATGGTTGCGCACTCACCGCAACCCACGCGGACCATCGCCGTTTGGTCACCAACCGCAGGTCCGAGGGCCGTTCGTCTGCGGTTGGTGACCAAACCGCATGCTCGGAACGGCTAACGCCGAGCGGTGATGTAGCAGGCCACGGCGGTTGCCGCGGCGACGTTGAGGGAGTCGATGCCCTCGCGCATCGGGATGATCGCGCGCCGGTCGGCGGACTGCTCCCAGCGGGCCGAGAGCCCGTGGCCCTCGGAGCCCAGCACCAGCGCGACCCTGTCGACGCCGGCCACGGCGTCCTCGATCGCGACAGCGTCGTCGGCCAGCGTGAGCGCGACCGTGGTGAATCCCGCCGCGGACAGCGTCGGCAGGGCGTCGTACCAGTCGGGCAGCCGGGTCCAGGGCGTGGTGAAGACGGCCCCCATGCCGACCTTGATCGAGCGACGGTAGAGCGGGTCGGCGCACCTCGGCGCGAGGAGGACGGCGTCGAAGCCGAAGGCCGCGCCGGAGCGGAAGATGGCTCCCACGTTGGTGTGGTCGACCAGGTCCTCGAGCACCAGCACCGACCGGGCGCCCGCGAGCACGGACTCGACGCTCGGCAGCGGCTTTCGCTCCAACGACGCCAGCGCCCCGCGGTGGACGTGGAACCCCGTGACCTGCTCGGCGAGCGCCTCGTCGAGGACGAAGCAGGGGGCGGCGGTCGTCGCCAGCACGTCGGCGAGTCCGTCGACCCAGCGCGGCGCCATCAGGAAGGAGCGTGGTGCGAATCCCGCGTCGACGGAACGGCGGACGACCTTCTCGCCCTCGGCCAGGAAGAGCCCGTGCTCCGCCTCGAGGTGCTTGCGGAGCTCGACGTCACGCAGGTCGCGGTAGTCGGCCAGCCGCGGGTCGGCCGGGTCGGTGATCTCGACGATCTCGGCCATCAGGCCCTGGCCGCGAAGTCCTCGGGGTGGGCCACGGCGACGACCTCGCCGATGACGATCACCGCGGGCGGGCGTACGTCGTGGGCGGCCAGCTCGTCGGCGAGAGTGCCGAGCGTGGCGAGCACGATGCGCTCCCCCGGCATCGTGCCGTCGCAGATGACAGCGACCGGGGTGGTGGCCGGGCGGCCGCCGTCGACCAGGGAGGTCGCGATGGCGGGGGCGTTCTCGACGGCCATCATCAGCACGACGGTGCCGGAGAGCTGAGCGATCGCCGACCAGTTGACGAGCGACTCCTCGTGGCCGGGAGGCAGGTGGCCGGAGACGACCGTGAACTCGTGGGTGATGCCGCGATGGGTCACGGGGATGCCCGCCACGGCGGGCACCGCGACCGAGCTGGACAGCCCGGGGATCACCGTCACGGGGACGCCGGCCTCACGACATGCGAGCACCTCCTCGTACCCGCGGCCGAAGACGAAGTTGTCGCCGCCCTTGAAGCGCACCACCCGCTTGCCGGCCAGCGCGCGCTCGACGATCACCCGGTTGATCTCCTCCTGCTGCGCCGACCGGCCGCGCGGCAGCTTGGCGACGTCGATCAGCTCGACGTCCGCCGGCAGCTCGCCCAGCAGCTCGCGCGGAGCCAGCCGGTCGGCGACCACGACGTCGGCCTCCATCAGCGCCTTGCGCCCGGCCACCGAGATCAGCTCGGGGTCGCCCGGGCCGCCGCCGACCAGGACCACGCCGGCCGAGCGGTCGCGCTGGTGCCGAGCCACGATGGTGCCCTCTCGCAGACCCTCCAGGATCTCGTCGCGTACGGCGGCGGAGCGCTGCGGCTCGCGCTGGCCGAGCACGGCGACGGTGACGCCGGCGTGCCGTCCCGACGGCCGGGGTCCAGGCCGTCGCCTGGGTGGCGTCGTCGGAGCGGACGCAGAAGATCCGGCGGCCGTCCGCGGCGGCACTGACCTGCTCGTTGACCTCACGGTCGTCGGTCGCGGCGATCACGTACCAGGTCTCGTCCAGGTCGGCGTCCTCGAACCCACGCGGGTGCCAGGTGAGCTCGCCACCACCGACCATGCCCTCGATCGCCGGGGTGATCTCCGGGGAGACGAGGTGGACGTCCGCCCCGACCGCGATCAGCTGCGGCACCCGCCGCTGGGCGACGTGGCCGCCGCCCACGACGACCACGCGCCGCCCGGTCAGGCGCAGGCCCGAGGGGTAGATGGGGAAGTCGTCCATCGCACCATCATCCCGGCATCCCACCGCTGGGCAGTGACGCGGGTTCACCCACCGGACTACCTTGTTGGACGTCCGCACCCGTCAGCTAGGAGCGCCATGACCCTCGACCGCCCGGTCTCGCCGGACCCCTACGACCTGCTGCCCGCCGTACCGTCCTTCACGGTCACGAGCGCTGACGTCAGCGACGGCGGCCCGTTGAAGGACGACCAGGTCGCGGACGCGGGCAACTCCTCGCCCCAGCTCTCCTGGGAGGGCGCCCCGGAGGGCACGAAGAGCTTCACGGTGACGTGCTTCGACCCCGATGCCCCGACCCCGAGCGGCTTCTGGCACTGGGTCCTGGTCGACCTCCCGGCCGACGTCACCTCCCTGGAGGCCGGCGCCGGCGCCGAGGGCGCATCGCTCCCGGGCAACGCGTTCATGTGCCGCAACGACGGCGGCGCGAAGGCCTTCATGGGAGCAGCCCCGCCGGAGGGCGACCAGGTGCACCGCTACTTCTTCGTGGTCCACGCGGTGAAGGAGGAGTCCCTCGGCGTCGACTCGGACGCCTCGCCCGCCGTGGTGTCCTTCAACCTGGCCTTCAAGACCGCCGGTCGCGCCATCGTCCAGGGCACCTACCAGCACTGACCCGGTTCAGTGCGCGGACGCCTGCGCGGAGCAGCTGCTCGAACGGCGTGGGCTCCGCGAACTCGTCGGCCGTCGTACGCCGTACCGAGACCGCCGCGTCCACGGGGCTGACCTTGCCCATCAACAGGGCCAGCTCGCCCGCGGCGCGGACGACCCGGGTGTCGAGGTCGGTGCCGGCGAAGTCCTCCGTCGCGGCGAAGACGCCGGTCGGGACGACGACTGCGTGCAGGTAGGCGAAGAGCGGTCGCAGCGCGTGCTCGAGGACGAGCGAGTGCCGGGCCGTGCCGGCGGTCGCCGCGACCAGGACCGGCTTGCCGTCGAGCGCCCCGGTCTCGAGGACGTCGAAGAAGGTCTTGAAGAGACCGGAGTACGACGCCGAGAAGACCGGTGTCACCACGATCAGGCCGTCTGCCTCCTGGACCGCCGCCTCGGCCGCCGCCAGCTCCGCGGCCGGGAACCCGGTCAGGAGCTGGTCGGTCAGCTGGTGGGCGAGGTCGCGGAGCTCGACGTGGGTGACCTGGACGTCCTCCAGCGCCTCGACGGTCGCGGCAGTGAGCCGGTCGGCGAGGAGCCGCGTGGAGGACGGGACGCTCAGGCCGGCACTGATGACGACGAGCCTGGTCATGCGCGCACCTCCTCGCGGTCCGTGGTGCCGGTGACGTCGTCGACCGCGTGCACGGTCGAGTCGTGGGCGCCGCCGGCGGCGGCGACCAGGGACGCGTGGGTGGGCGCGTCCGGGACGTGCGCGGGCCGGCCCTCAGCCATCCCCGCACGCAGGTCGGGCAGGATCTCGCCGAGCAGGTCGAGCTGCTCGAGCACCGTCTTGAGCGGCAGCCCGGCGTGGTCGACCAGGAAGAGCTGGCGCTGGTAGTGCCCGACGTAGTCACGGAAGCCGAGCGTGCGCTCCAGGATCTGCTGCGGCGAGCCGACGGTCAGCGGCGTGGCCTCCGTGAAGTCCTCCAACGACGGGCCGTGCCCGTAGACGGGCGCGTTGTCGAAGTAGGGACGGAACTCGTTGACCGCCTCCTGGCTGTTCTTCCGCATGAAGAACTGGCCGCCGAGGCCGACGATCGCCTGGTCGGCGGTGCCGTGGCCGTAGTGCTCGAACCGGCGGCGGTAGAGGTCGACCATCTGCTTGGTGTGGCCGGCCGGCCAGAAGATGTGGTTGTGGAAGAAGCCGTCGCCGTAGTACGCCGCCTGCTCGGCGATCTCGGGGCTGCGGATCGACCCGTGCCAGACGAACGGCGCGACGCCGTCGAGCGGGCGCGGGGTCGAGGTGTAGCCCTGGAGCGCCGTACGGTACTTGCCCTCCCAGTTGACGACGTCCTCGCGCCACAGCCGGTGCAGCAGGGAGTAGTTCTCGACGGCCAGGTTGATGCCGTCGCGGATGTCCTTGCCGAACCACGGGTAGACCGGGCCGGTGTTGCCGCGGCCCATCATCAGGTCGACGCGGCCGTCGGTGAGGTGCTGGAGCTTGGCGTAGTTCTCCGCGATCAGCACCGGGTCGGTCGTGGTGATCAGGGTCGTGGCGGTCGAGAGGATGATCCGCTCGGTCTGCGCTCCGATGTAGGCCAGCGTGGTGGTGGGGGCGGATGCGATGAACGGCGGGTTGTGGTGCTCGCCGGTCGCGAAGACGTCCAGGCCGACCTCCTCCGCCTTCTTGGCGATGGCGACGGTCGCCTTGATCCGCTCGTGCTCGGTCGGCGTCCGGCCCGTGGTGGGGTCCGCCGTGACGTCGCCGACGGTGAAGATGCCGAACTGCATGGCCACTCACTCCTGAAGGTAGGTGCCCGAAGGCACTTGGTTGAATTCCGAACTATATCGCTCAACCACCGTCACGGCGGCCGGTATTCCTGCCACCATCCTCCCGTGACCACACCCCGCACCGGACGCCGATGCCCCTTCTGGGTGCCGGTCCTGATCCTGGCTCTCACCATCGGCCAGCTCGCGGTGGCGGAGTGGGTGCCCGGGATCGACCGGTTCGCCGACAAGGCCTTCGGTGCGCGCCTGATCGCCTATCCGCTGATGATGCTGGTGGTCCCGGCGCTCTGGTGGCTCGTCGTGAAGCGCCGCCGCCCCGAGGAGCCCCCGCCGTACGGCGCCTTCTCGTTGATCATGCTGGGCTTCCTGGTCGACGTCACGGGCAACAGCTTCGACCTCTACGACTCGGCGGCGTGGTGGGACGACATGAACCACTTCGTCAACTGGGTGTTCCTGCTGACCGGCATCGGCCTGATCATCGCCGGCCCGGTGCGACCCGCCTGGGCGCGGGTGCTGATGATCGCGGGGCTGGGCGCGATCCTGGCGATCGGCTGGGAGCTCGGCGAGTGGTACACCTTCATCCGGCACGGCACCGAGATCGACACGGCGTACGAGGACACCCTGGGCGACGAGACCCTCGGCACCCTCGGTGCGGTGCTCGCCGGCCTGGTGGTGCAGACCGTTCTGCACCGTCGCGAGCAGGCCACCGACGGACCGCTGCCATAGATCTCGCAGGGGACTTCGTCTGGCCCCTCGTCGTCCTGCCGGACTGCTGATCTCTGCGCTTGATTCCGGGGGTGAGGGCCCGGAGAGTGGGTACGTCGAACAGGTACCACCCACCGCGACACCAGGAGTGAGCTCATGCCTGACCTGCCTCAGCCGGACGACGGCACCTCGATCGCCACGGCCCCCTCGGACGAGGCCCAGCTGGGATCGACCACCGACAACGGCGCGCCGGCGCCCAGCGACCGCAACAGCCTGACGATCGGTCCCGACGGTCCGATCCTCCTGCACGACGTGCACTTCCTGAACCAGATGGCGCACTTCAACCGGGAGCGTGTCCCAGAGCGCAACGTGCACGCCAAGGGCTCCGGTGCGTTCGGCGAGTTCGAGACGACCGAGGACGTCTCGGCGTACACGAAGGCCGCGCTCTTCCAGACCGGCGTGAAGACGGAGATGCTCGCCCGGTTCTCGACGGTCGCCGGCGAGATGGGCTCCCCCGACACCTGGCGCGACCCGCGCGGGTTCGCGCTGAAGTTCTACACGACCCAGGGCAACTACGACCTGGTCGGCAACAACACCCCGGTCTTCTTCATCCGCGACACGATGAAGTTCCCGCACTTCATCCGCTCGCAGAAGCGCCGCGGCGGGTCCGGCCTGCGTGACAACAACATGCAGTGGGACTTCTGGAGCCTCAACCCGGAGTCAGCGCACCAGGTCACCTACCTGATGGGCGACCGCGGCATTCCGAGGTCGTACCGCCACATGAACGGCTACGGATCGCACACCTACCTCTGGATCAACGACGCCGGAGAGAAGCACTGGGTCAAGTACCACTTCCACACCGACCAGGGCGTCGAGGGACTCACGGACGAGGACGCCACCCGGATCGCCGGTGAGGACGCCGACTTCCACCGCCGCGACCTCTACGAGACGATCGCCGGCGGCGACTTCCCCTCGTGGACCCTGTCGATCCAGGCGATGCCGTACGACGACGCGAAGACCTACCGGATCAACCCGTTCGACCTCACCAAGATCTGGCCGCACAGCGACTACCCGCTGATCAAGGTCGGCACGATGACGCTGAACCGCAACCCGGACAACTTCTTCGCCCAGATCGAGCAGGCGGCCTTCGAGCCGTCGGCGCTGGTCCCGGGGATCGGCTTCTCGCCCGACAAGATGCTGCTCGGCCGGGCCTTCGCCTACTCCGACACGCACCGGCACCGGATCGGGCCCAACTACCTGCAGCTGCCCGTCAACCGACCCAAGGTCGAGGTCAACACCTACACGCAGGACGGCTCGATGGCCTACGAGCACCGCGGCGACGAGCCGGTCTATGCGCCGAACTCGTTCGGGCGCGGGTATGCCGACGAGGTCGGTGAGGTCAACGACTCCTGGGAGGCAGACGGCGCGATGGTGCGTCAGGCGTACACGCTGCGCGAGGACGACGACGACTTCACCCAGGCAGGCACGCTCGTGCGCGAGGTCTGGACCGACGAGATCCGGGCGAACTTCGTGAAGACCGTCGCCGGCCACCTGCTCGGCGGGGTCGAGGGCGACGTCCTCGAGCGGGCGTTCCAGTACTGGAAGGCAGTCGACGCCGACACCGGCAAGCAGATCGAGGAGCTCGTCCGCGCGGACGTCGACCTCGGCGCTCCCGGCGCGCAGGACGACCAGGCCAAGGAGCACGCCTCCGACCCGGTCGAGGAGACCGACACCCACGCCGGTTGACCCAAAACTGACGTAAGTCACTACACATGCGGGAGTGAGGGCGGCGCGGTCCGGGTACGGTCGGCAGGTGCACCCGACCCGGCCGCTGCTGCTGATCGCCCTCATCTGGGGCGCGTTGCTCGGCTTCGCGACGCCCGCGTCGGCCTCGGACGACTCCGCACCGCCCGTCGTCCGGGTCGGTACCGAAGGCGTCTACCCACCCTTCAGCTACCGCGACCAAGACACCAACCAGCTGACCGGCTTCGACATCGACGTGACCAAGGCGGTCGCGAAGGAGGCGGGCTGGGACCTGAAGTTCGTCGAGGCGCCCTTCGACTCCCTCTTCCCGGCGCTGGACTCCAACCGGATCGACGTCATCGCCAACCAGGTGACGGTCAACCCCGAGCGTGAGGCGCGCTACCTCTTCAGCACGCCGTACACGTACTCCCACGGCGTGATCGTCACCGCCAAGGACACCGACGACATCACGTCGCTCGACGACCTCAAGGGTCGTACGACGGCGCAGACCGCCAGCAGCAACTGGGCGCAGGTCGCCAAGGACGCCGGTGCGAAGGTCGAGTACGTCCAGGACTTCGGGCCGGGCGTATCGCTGGTCATCCAGGGCCGGGTCGACGCGATCGTCAACGACAACATCGCGGTGCTCGACTACCTCGCCACGTCGGGCACGAAGGAGGTCAAGATCGCCGGCGACGCCGGCGACGAGGTCCTCGCGCAGGCGCTGACCTTCCGGCAGAGCGACGCGGACCTCCAGCAGCAGGCCGACGACGCCATCAAGACCCTCACGGACGACGGCACCCTGGCGAAGATCTCCGAGCGCTACTTCGGTGCCGACGTCACGGTCGAGGGCGGTAGCAAGGACGTCGACGTCAAGGCCTCCGACTCCCGGACGACCTGGCAGGTCGTGAAGGACACGGCATGGCCGATGCTGCGCGGCCTGCTCAAGGGCACCGTGCCGCTGACGGTCGCCAGCTTCCTGATCGGGCTCGCGATCGCCGTCGCCGCCGCGCTGGCCCGGCTGTCCTCGATCAAGGTCCTGGACTGGATCGCCCGTGCCTACATCTCGGTCATCCGGGGCACGCCGCTGCTGGTGCAGCTGTTCATCGTGTTCTTCGGGCTGCCGGAGATCGGCGTCGACTTCGACCCCTATCCCGCCGCGATCCTTGCGCTCAGCCTGAACGTCGGTGGCTACGCCGCCGAGATCGTGCGCGCCGCCATCCTCTCGGTGCCGCGCGGCCAGTACGAGGCCGCGACCGTCATCGGGATGGACTACCGGCAGTCGATGCGGCGGATCGTCCTCCCGCAGGCGTCGCGGATCGCCGTACCGCCGCTCTTCAACACCCTGCTCTCGCTGATCAAGGACACCTCGCTCTGCGCGGTGGTCCTGGTGCCCGAGCTCTTCCGGGAGGCCCAGGTGACCGCGGCTGCCACCACCGAGTTCCTGCCGCTCTTCATCATGGCGGCCTTCTATTACTGGGTGGTCTGCTCGCTGGTGTCGCTGGCACAGGGTCCCCTCGAACGACGATTGAGCAGGTACGTCGCATGAACGCACTGGTCGAGGTGCACGGGCTCGAGAAGTCTTTCGGCGACCAGCTGGTCCTCAAGGACGTCGACTTCACCGCGGCCGCCGGCTCCGTCAGCGTGCTGCTCGGGCCGTCGGGCTCGGGCAAGACCACCGTGCTGCGCTCGCTGAACGTCCTCGAGACGCCTGACTCCGGCCTGGTGCGGATCAGCGACGCAAGCGTCGACTTCGGCTCGCCGCCCGCCGGCAAGGCGGCGTACCGCGATGCCGTGAAGGCGCTGCGTGCCCGGAGCGGCATGGTCTTCCAGTCGCACAACCTCTTCCCGCACAAGACCGTCCTCGGCAACCTGATCGAGGGTCCGGTGCAGGTGCAGGGACGCGACCCGGACGAGGCGGCCGCCGCGGCCCGCGAGCTGCTCGACCAGGTGGGTCTCGCCGGTCGCGAGGACGCCTACCCCTCGCAGCTCTCCGGTGGCCAGCAGCAGCGTGTCGGCATCGCACGGGCCCTGGCGCTCAAGCCCGAGGTGCTGCTCCTCGACGAGCCGACCTCCGCCCTCGACCCCGAGCTCGTCGGCGAGGTCCTGGCCGTGATCCGCGACCTCGCCGCCCAGAACTGGACGCTGGTGATCGTCACCCACGAGGTCCGCTTCGCCCGCGACGTCGCCGACCAGGTGCTCTTCCTGGACGGTGGGGTCGTCGCCGAGCGCGGCGGGGCCGAGGTCCTCACGGACCCACGCGAGGAGCGCACCCAGCGATTCCTCGCGCGCGTGCTCGACGCGGGCTGAGAGCATGGGCCCGTGCGACGCGCGGTAGGCCCCCTCCTCGCGGTGACCGTGGCGCTCGTGCTCGCGGACTCCGCGATCGTGACGCTTGCCCTGCCGGACATCCTGCTGCACCTCGACACGACCGTCGCGCAGGTGGCCTGGGTGCTGATCTCCTTCAACCTGGTGCTCGGGCTCGTCGCGGTCCCGACGTCCGTCCTCTTCCGCCACGCCCGGCCCCGCATCCTCACCGCCGTCGGCATCGCGGTCTTCGCTGCCGCCTCCGCGTGGTGCGCGGTGGCACCCACGATCGAGGTGCTGATCGGGGCGCGATGCATCCAGGCGCTCGGCGGTGCGCTGACGCTGGTCGGGTGCCTCGAGCTCCTGGTCGGCAGGTACGGCGAGCGTCGCGGCCTGTCCATCTGGATCGTCTCCGGCGTGATCGGCACGGCTGCCGGTCCGGTGGCCGGCGGGTTGATCACCCAGGCGATCTCCTGGCAGGCGATCTTCGTGGTCCAGGTCCCGATCGCCGTGCTGGCGGTGCCGGCCGCGCTGGCGGTGCGCGGCGTGTCCCTCCCCGAGCCGGACCGCCATCGTCCCGCGATCCGGCCGAACCTGACCCTGGCCCTGCTGTCCGCCGCGCTCACGGCCGCGTTGTTCCTGCTGGTCCTGCTGCTGGTCGACGGCTGGCGCTACTCGCCGGCGGCCGCGGCGATCACCGTCTCCGTCGTACCGCTCGCGGCTCTCGCCTCGCGGCCGCTCGCCCGCCTGCTGCCGAGCCCACCCGCGGTCGAGGTCGCGACGGGCTGCTTCCTCATCGCCGGCGGCCTGGTCGGGCTGGCGCTCCTACCGTCGGCCGCCCTCGGCTGGACGGTCGCGCCGCAGGCACTGATCGGCCTCGGACTCGGACTGACCGTCGACCGGCTGACGTCGCAGGCCCTGCACCTGCGGCTCCCCCGGGTGGAGCACGCGGGCTGGACCATCAGCTCCCGCCACCTCGGTGTGGTGCTCGGGCTGGCGATCCTGACGCCGGTCTTCACCGCGGACCTCCAGGACGCCCAGGTGCCGGCCCAGGAGGCGGTCACCGCGCTCGTCCTCGATGCGCCGCTGCCGGCACAGGACAAGGTCGCCCTCGCCGAGGCGCTGGGCGACGAGCTCGCCGCCCAGCAGGGTCAGGTGCCCGACCTCCACAGCGCGTTCGTCGCCGCGGACCTCCCGCCGGAGTCGCGTCCGGCCGCCGAGCAGCTGGAGCGCGACCTCGACGTCCAGCTCGAGAGCGCGGCGACCCGGGCCTTCCGGGACTCCTTCCTCGTCGGGGCGGGCCTCGCGCTCCTCGCGCTGCTGACCGTGGTCGTCCCGGTCGGACGGAGGCGCGCGTGAACGCCCGGCTCCGGGTCGGCGCCCTTCCCGCCGTCGCGCTGGTCCTCGTGAGCGGCGTGCTCGCCGTCCAGGTCGCCTACGGCGGTGGCACCTTCGAGCCGCTTCAGCCGTCCGACCCGTGCGTGGCCCGCACGGTCACCTCCGAGTCGGACGGGATCGACGCGCTCACCGAGCGCCTCGTGCTGATCGGGCTCGACAACACCGCGTGCGACCTGGGGGTGAGCCGCGAGGCGCTCACGCTCCAGCTCGCCCAGTCCGGCGCCCGCACCGAAGACGAGACCGAGGCCCTGCGCCAGGGGCTGCTCGCCGCCGTCGACCAGATGGCTGCCGACGGGTCGCTGCCTCCGGCCTCCGAGCTCGCCGACGAGGCCCTCGAGAACGCTGGTCTCAGCACCTTCGTCACCGCCCTGGTCCGAGCCATCCCCGACTCGGTGATCGACGCCGCGCTGAAGACCGACGACGTCCTCACCCGGGCGATCAACGACCTCGACCTGAACGCCCTGCTCGCGAACCTCAACGACCCGGATGAGCTCAACGGGCAGGTCGAGGTCGCCATCACCCAGGCCGTCAAGGATTCGCTGATCGCGCGTCTCCGCGACCTGGTCTGATCCCTCGTCGTTCAGGCGAGCGGTGCCTTGAGCGAGGGGCGTACGGCGTACCGCTCCCCCGCGACGTCGACCTCGAACGTGCCGCCCGCGAGCCACGCGGACGTGACCGGCCCGTCGTGGCGCAGGTAGCCGAGCCCGACACAGGAGCCGACCGTCTCTCCCCAGGCGGCGCTGGTGACCTGGCCGACGGGAGCACCGTCGCGCAACAACAGCTCGCCTCCCCAGAGCATCGGGTCGGGTGACTCCACCACGAGCGAGACCAGGCGACGCCGAGGCCCGCCTGCGGCCAGGTCTGCGCGATGGGCCTCGAGCGCCGCGCGGCCGAGGAAGTCGTGGTCACCCTTCAGACCGGTGGCGAAGACGAGTCCAGCCTCGACGGGGCCGTAGTCCGGCGTGAGCTCCCGACCGAAGGCGCGGTAGCCCTTCTCCAGGCGCATCGACTCGATCGCGTAGTAGCCGGCGTTCGTGGCACCACCGGCGACCAGAGCGTCGTACACCGCGCCGGCGTCGTCGACCGGGATCAGGAGCTCCCAGCCGAGCTCACCCACGTAGGTCATCCGGGTCGCTCGCACCACGACGTCGGTGACTCGCACCTGGCGCGAGGTGGCGAACGCGAAGCCCTCCTCCGACCAGTCCTCGTCAGACAGCGACGCCAGCAACGCTCGTGACCGCGGCCCCATGACGCCGAGGACGGCGTACGACTCCGTGACGTCGTGTGCTGGCACGCCGTGTCGGGCCAGCCAGTCGAGGTCGCGCACCGTCGTCGCCGAGCTCGAGATGAGCAGGAAGGACTCTGATCCGGTCCGTGTGACGGTGAGGTCGGCCTCGTAGGTGCCGCGGGCGCTGAGGAACGGCGTGTACACACACTGCCCGACCGGCACGTCGACATCGGCGGCGCAGACCCACTGCAGGCCGACGAGCGCGTCCGGGCCGGAGACGACGTACTTCGAGAAGGAGGTCTGGTCGAAGACCGCGACGTCGCCGCGGCAGGCACGCTGCTCGGCCGCTGACCACGCCAGCCACGGCGGCTTGCCCCAGGCATAGTCGAGAGCGGCGTCGGCGGGTCCGAAGACGTTCGGTCGCTCCCAGCCCATCCGGGTCCCGAAGAGCGCTCCAGTGGCGGCCACCCGGCCGTGCAGCGGCGAGGTGCGCTGCGGGCGGCCCGACTCGAGCTCCCGGTTGGGCCAGGGCACGGCGTAGTGCAGCCCGAGCACCTCGGCGACCCGCGAGCGCAGCCAGCCGTTGTCGGCGTGCAGCGGTGCGAACCGGCGTACGTCGACCGCGACCAGGTCGTCCTGCGGCTCCCCTGCCACGATCCACTCCGCCAGCGCTCGTCCGGCGCCGCCGGCGGAGGCGATGCCGACCGAGTTGAAGCCCGCACCGACGAAGAAGCCGCGCAGTCCGGGGGCCTCGCCCAGGAGGAACTGGTTGTCGGGGGTGAACGACTCCGGTCCGTTGTAGAACTTCCGGATGCCGGTCTCCTCGAGGGCCGGGATCCGCAGCAGCGCCTCACCCATCAGCACCGAGAAGTGCTCCCAGTCCTCCGGCAGCAGCTGGAACTCGAACGGGTAGGGCAGGTCGTCGGGCGAGCGCCAGGGCTTGGCCTCCGGCTCGAACCCCCCGACCACCAGCCCACCGGTCTCCTCCTTGAAGTACGTCCAGCCGTCCGGGTCCCGCATGATCGGCAGATCCGGGTGCACGCCCTCGACCGCCTCGGTCACGACGTAGAAGTGCTCGGCGGAGTGCAGCGGGACCGGCACGCCGACCAGGTCGCCCAGCGCCTTGGCCCATTGCCCGGCACAGTTGACGACGACCTCGGCCTCGACGCTGCCCCGATCGGTCACGACGCCGGTGACCCGGCGACCGGAGGGCCCGTCCTCGACGTCGAACCCGGTCACCCGGACGCGCTCGACGATCCGCGCCCCGCGCAGGCGCGCGCCCCTGGCGAGCGACTGCGTCACGTCGGAAGGGTTGACCTTGCCGTCTCCGGGCAGCCAGATCGCACCGAGCAGGTCGTCCACCCGCATCGCCGGCCACAGCTCCTGCGCGCGCGGAGGCGAGACCAGCTCGCAGTCCATGTCGTAGGCGACCGCGCTGGCCGCCGTACGACGCAGCTGCACCATCCGGTCCTCGGTGCGCGCCACGATCAGGCCGCCGACGTTGCGGTAGCCGGTCGCCAGCCCGGTCTCCGCCTCGAGGGAGGCGTAGAGCTCTGCGGAGTACTGCACCAGACGGGTCCCGCTCTCCGAGGCTCGCAGCGGACCCACGAGGCCGGCGGCGTGCCAGGTCGTGCCGCACGAGAGCGTGCCCTGCTCGAGCAGGAGCACGTCGGTCCAGCCCAGCCTGGTGAGGTGGTAGGCGACCGAGGCGCCGATGACGCCGCCACCGACGATGACCACCTGGGCGCGGGAGGGAAGGTCAGCCACGGGCGACATCCTCCAGCAGCCCGACGAGGTCCGGGCCGCGGAAGGTCGCTGCCGCCTTCTCGTAGCGCTCCATCCCCCACCCGTGGAAGTCGTAGTCGATCGGGCTCGCGGTCGCTTGGATGAAGCCCCAGAGCGACCAGCCGTACTCGCTGACCAGCATCTGCAGCCGCACCCGTGCGAGGTCGGCCGTCGTCGGAGCGCCGAAGTACGCCTCGGTGTAGGCCTCGACGAGCTCGGGGGCGAAGTCGCACTCGGTGGCGGTGTTGCCCAGCTCGAAGCAGGCGTCGTTGTTGCCTGAGTACTCGTAGTCGATCACCGCGCACCGGCTGCCGTCGTCGATGAAGTTCGCCGCCAGCAGGTCGTTGTTGCAGGGCACAGTCGGCCGCGGCGCGACAGCCAGCGCACGTCGTACGTCGGCCCACGCGTCGGCGTGGTCGTCGTAGTCGCGCGGGAGCCCGTAGCCCCGGTCGCGGACGGTCGCGAGGTACGCCGCCTGCCGCGCGAACATGTCGAAGTCTCCCGTGAATCGCGGGCCGGCGTGCAGCTCCCGCGTCGCGAGGGCAGCCCGGGTCAGCACGTCAGGATCCACGAAGTCATCGTTGTCGAGCGAGCGGCCCGCCAGGAAGCTGATCACCAGCATCGACAGGTCGGGTCGGTACTCGATGACCTCGGCCCCGACCCCAGCCACCGCAGCCGCGGCCGTGTTGGCGGCCTCGGCGTCGCGGTCGATCCCGAGCAGAGCGGCGTCACCCTGCGACCAGCGCACCACCACGTCGAGACCGTCACCGGCAGTGACATGGAAGTTGGTGTTGGTCAGGCCACCGGGCAGCTCTCGGACACGCCAGGACCGCCCCGCCAGGCAGGCGAGGCGGTCCAGTGGAGGGACTTCAGTCACGCAGCCCGGTCAGTCGCCGAAGGCTTCGACCACGGCCTGGTCGATGGTGTTGACGGGGCCGGTGAACCACCTCTTCGCGGACACCGTCCACCAGATCAGGAGGATCAGCAGCACGCCGAGCGTCATGAACGGGGCGTAGTTGACGCTGGCCCAGTCGAACTCGTCGCGCCACGGCGCGCCGAAGGGCGACGTCGGCAGCATCAGCATCACGCCCACGACGATGATCTCGATGACGGCGATCGGGTTCATCCACTTGTACTTGCTGCCGTTGTTCCAGCTCCCGACCTCGAAGTCGTCACCCTTCCTCCAGCGCAGGAAGATCGGGATGGCGAACGAGAAGTAGAGCCCGATGACCGACACCGACGTGACGGCGTAGAACGCGGTGGGGATGCCGTTGACGGACTTGAGCGCCGGCAGCGTGATGAGGCCCCCGATGACCGCCGCACAGATCACGGCGTTGGCCGGGGTGCGACTCGAGTTGACCTTCGACCAGATCCTCGAGCCCGGCACCGCACGGTCCCGGCTGAAGGCGAACATCATGCGCGAGGTGGAGGTCAGGCAGGCCGTCGCGCAGAAGAGCTGCGCGCAGGCGGAGATGAACAGCAACGTGCCCGCCCAGCTGGACCCGAGCGCCGCATCGAAGACGTACGCGACGCCACCGGCTGGAATGCTGGCGTAGTCGGGCGACCCGTCGACCTTCGGGATCGCGAAGGTGACGGCGAGGAGCAGGATGTAACCGCCGATCGCCGAGTAGAAGATCGATCGCCAGATCCCCTGGGCCGCCGACTTCGCCGCTCCCTGGGTCTCCTCGGACATGTGGACCGACGCGTCGAACCCGGTGATCGTGTACTGGGTCAGGATGAAGCCGAACGGGATGATCACGAAGAAGTAGGTCATCGTGCTGGTCGAGCCGTCCGACCACCCGGATCCGTTGAACCTGTCGGTGAAGACCTGGTTGAAGCTCAGGTGGTCGTCGGGGACGAAGACCAGGACCGCGATCAACACCGCCGCACCGGCGACGTGCCACCACACCGAGATGTTGTTGAGCAGAGCGAGGAGGTGGCTCGAGAAGATGTTGATCACCGTGATGATGGCCAGGATCGCCACGAAGAACAAGAACACCCGGTTCAGGGAGAAGGCGTCGTACAGCCCCCACTCGAGGAACGTGAGCTCGAAGAACGTCGCACACCCGTACGCCACCGAGGCCGTGACCGCGATCAGCCCGATCAGGTTGAGCCAGCCGGTGAAGAACCCGGCCGCGGGTCCCCCGAGCTTGGACGCCCAGTAGTAGATGCCGCCCGAGGTCGGCATCGCCGACACGAGCTCCGACATCGTGAAGCCGATGATCAGGATGAAGACCGAGATGATCGGCCACGACCACGAGATCGAGATCGGCCCGCCGTTCGCGATGCCCGCGCCGTACGTCGTCAGACAGCCGGCGAGGATCGAGATGATCGAGAACGAGATGGCGAAGTTCGAGAATCCGGACCAGGTCCGGCTCAGGTCCTGCTTGTAGCCGAGCTTCGCGAGGTGCTTCTCGTCCTCGGTGAGCTCGGCGATCGGCTCATGTGCTTCGGGCATCGGACACCTTCCGGGGTGATCGTGCGAATGTGAACCGGACGCTAGACCCGGGCCGTTCAGGGTGTCCATAGCCCCCGGTAAAATTGGTATGAACTCAGACCTTTAGTGTCATTGACACCGCCACCCAGCACTCCAAGGATTGCGTCATGACCGCAGCGCCCGACCCTTCGGGGGAGCAGCACCTCCCCGAGGCCGTGCTGAGACCGGTGCGAGGTCATCACGCCTTCGAGGCCTGCGTGGAGCAGCTGGGTACGGCGATCCGGCTCGGCGTCTACCCCCTCGGCACCACGCTGCCTCCGGAGCGCGAGCTCGCCGCCCGCCTCGAGGTCTCCCGGGCCACGCTGCGTGAGGCGATGGCGGCCCTGCGCGAGGCCGGACTGGTCGAGACCACCCGGGGTCGCGGTGGCGGGACCGTGGTGACCCTCAAGGCCCGGACGCCCTCGGCCCGGGCCGCCGCGCGCGTCTCTCCCGAGCGCCGGGCCGACTGGCTGGACGCGTTGGAGTACCGACGCATCGTCGAGCCCGGTGCCGCCTGGCTCGCCGCGACCGTCGAGCTGACCGACGCCCGACGCGGTCAGCTCGAGCGCGCGCACGCCGACGTGGCCAGGGCGGACCGGCCCGCTGCGCACCGGCAGGCCGACTCGCGCTTCCACCTCACCGTCGCGTCGCTCGCGGACTCCCCGCGCGTGATCGAGGCCGTCACCTCCGTGCAGTCGACGCTGCACGAGATGCTGCTCGCGATCCCGGTGCTCGGCACCAACATCGCGCACTCGGACCGTCAGCACGCCGTGCTGGTCAAGGCGATCATCGCCGGCGAGGCGGAGCGCGCCCGCACGGTCATGGAAGAGCACTGTGACGACACGGCTGCGCTGCTGCGCGGGCTCGTGGGATAGACCGACGGAAGGAACCTGCGTGCGCAACAGCCGGCATCTCTCGATGGAGCACCTGCTCGCCCGAATCCAGGAGGGCGAGATCGACACCGTCGTCGTCGCCTTCACCGACATGCAGGGGCGGCTCCAGGGCAAGCGGCTGCACGCCCGCTACTTCGCCGACGTCGTGGTGCCGCACGGCACCGAGGGCTGCAACTACCTGCTCGCCGTCGACGTCGACATGAACACCGTCGGCGGCTACGCCATCTCCTCCTGGGAGACGGGGTACGGCGACATGGAGTTCGTCCTCGACGACCGCACCATCAGGCTGCTGACCCACCTGCCGTCGACCGCGATGGTGCAGTGCGACCTGGTCTGGCCTCCCGATGACTCAGGGCAGCACTCCCCTGTCGTGCAGTCGCCGCGCGCGATCCTGCAGAAGCAGCTCGACCGGTGTGCCGAGCACGGCTGGCAGGCCCTCGCCGGCACGGAGCTCGAGTTCATCGCGTTCGACACGACGTACGAGGCAGCGCACGACCGTCGCTACCACGACCTGACTCCGGTCAACCAGTACAACGTCGACTACTCGATCCTCGGCACGAGTCGCGTCGAGCCGCTGCTGCGGGCGATCCGCAACACCATGTACGACGCGGGGCTGGAGGTCGAGGGCGCCAAGGGCGAGTGCAACTTCGGTCAGCACGAGATCGGCTTCCTGTACGCCGACGCGCTCAAGACCGCCGACGACCACGTGGTCTACAAGACGGTCGCGAAGGAGATCGCCTCCCAGCAGGGCAAGGCGATCACCTTCATGGCGAAGTACAACGAGCGTGAGGGCAGCTCCTGCCACATCCACCTGTCGCTGCGCGGCCTCGACGACGAGCTGGTCTTCTGGCAGGACGGCGCGCGTACGCCGCTCTACGACCACTTCATCGCCGGGGTGCTGGCCACGATCGCCGACTTCACCCTGCTCTTCGCCCCCAACATCAACTCCTACAAGCGATTCGCGGACGGCTCGTTCGCGCCGACCACGATCGCGTGGGGCCTCGACAACCGCACCTGCGCCGTACGCCTCGTCGGTCACGGCGCCGGAGCGCGGATGGAGAACCGGGTGCCCGGCGCCGACGCCAACCCCTACCTCGCGCTGGCCGCGATGATCGCCGGCGGTCTCTACGGCATCGAGCACGAGCTGGAGCTCGATGACGAGCTGGTCGGCAACGCCTACACGTCGGGCCGCCCCAAGGTGCCGGCCACACTGGCGGCGGCCCGGGAGGCGTTCGCCGGCTCCGCGATCGCCCGGGCCACCCTGGGCGACGACGTGGTCGACCACTACACGAACATGGCCGACGTCGAGCTGGCCGCCTTCAACGCTGCCGTCACCGACTGGGAGCTCTTCCGCGGATTCGAGAGGCTGTAATGACCGACGTCTACACCGTCGTCAACCCCGCGACCGCTATGCCGGTCGTCGATGTGCACCTCGCCTCGAAGACGGAGACCGACTCCGCGATCGAGCGGGCGCACGCGGCCTTCCCGGCCTGGAAGGCGATGCCGCCGGGCGAGCGTGCGACGGTGCTGCGCCGCTTCGCCGCGGTGGTCGACGCGCACATCGAGGAGCTCGCCGAGCTCGAGGTGCGCAACGCGGGGCACACGTGGGGCAACGCCCGCTGGGAGGCGGGCAACGTCCGAGACTGCCTCAACTACTACTCGGGTGCCCCGGAGCGGCTCTTCGGCCGGCAGATCCCGGTGGCCGGCGGCATCGACATCACCCTCCACGAGCCGCTCGGCGTCGTCGGGATCATCGTGCCCTGGAACTTCCCGATGCCCATCGCCGCCTGGGGTTTCGCGCCCGCGCTGGCGGCCGGCAACACGGTCGTGCTCAAACCGGCCGAGCTCACGCCGCTCACCGCGATCCGCCTCGGCGAGCTCGCCCTCGAGGCCGGACTGCCTGCCGACGTGCTCACCGTGATCCCGGGCAAGGGCTCGGTCGTCGGTGAGCGGTTCGTCACCCACGAGCTGGTCCGCAAGGTCTGCTTCACCGGGTCGACAGCAGTCGGCAAGCAGATCATGCGTGGCTGCGCCGAGCAGGTGAAGCGGGTGACCCTCGAGCTCGGCGGCAAGAGCGCCAACATCGTCTTCGCGGACGCCGACATCGCTGCGGCAGCGGCCAGCGCGCCGTACGCCGTCTTCGACAACGCCGGCCAGGACTGCTGCGCCCGATCGAGGATCCTGGTGGAGCGGTCGGCGTACGACGAGTTCATGTCGCACCTGGAGCCTGCGGTGCTCGGCATGAAGGTGCTCGATCCGAGTGACGAGTCCAGCGAGATGGGTCCCCTGATCTCAGCCCAGCAGAAGGCGACCGTGACGGGCTACCTCGACGGCGTCGACGTCACGTTCGCCGGCACGACGCCGGCGGGCGACGGCTTCTGGGTGCCGCCGTCGGTGGTGTCCGTCGACGACCCGGCGACCCGGATCTGGCGCGAGGAGGTCTTCGGCCCGGTCGTCGCGGTGATGCCCTTCGACGACGAGGCCGACGCGGTCGCGAAGGCCAACGACACGGAGTACGGGCTGTCCGGCTCGATCTACACCCGCGACCTCGGTCGCGGGCTCCGGGTCGCGCGAGCGGTGGACGCCGGCAACCTCAGCGTCAACTCGCACTCGTCGGTGCGCTACTGGACGCCGTTCGGTGGCTACAAGCAGTCCGGCCTCGGCCGGGAGCTCGGCCCGGACGCCCCGATGGCGTTCACCGAGGAGAAGAACGTCTTCATCGCGCATTGAGGTGACGGCGGGGATCCCCGGTTCACCGGGGATCCCCTCACTTCTCAGGCGTTGCAACACCCGAGAAGTGACCGAAGAGCCTGAGAAGTCCATCGAGAGGAAGGCATCACAGTGGCAGGACGCATCCAGGACCGGGTCGCGGTCATCACGGGCGGTTGCTCGGGCATCGGCCTGGCGACGGTCCAGCGGTTCGTCGAGGAGGGCGCCAAGGTCGTCATCGGCGACATCGACGACCAGCGCGGGCACGAGCTCGTGGGCCAGCTCGGCGGCGCCGACTTCGCGACGTACGTCCACGTCGACGTCACCGACAAGGACCAGGTCGACGCGCTCTTCAAGACCGCGAAGGACACCTACGGCTCGGTCGACATCGCGTTCAACAACGCCGGGATCAGCCCGCCGGAGGACGACTCGATCCTGGACACCGACCTCGAGGCGTGGCGCAAGGTGCAGGAGGTGAACCTGACCAGCGTCTACCTGTGCTGCAAGGCGGCGCTGCCGTACATGCTCGAGCAGGGCAAGGGCTCGATCATCAACACGGCGTCGTTCGTCGCGGTGATGGGTGCGGCGACCTCGCAGATCTCCTACTCGGCGTCCAAGGGCGGGGTGCTGTCGATGAGCCGCGAGCTCGGCGTCCAGTTCGCGCGCCAGGGCGTGCGGGTCAACGCGCTCTGCCCCGGACCGGTCAACACCCCGCTGCTCCAGGAGCTCTTCGCCAGCGACGCCGAGCGCGCCGCCCGGCGGATGGTGCACGTGCCGATGGGCCGTTTCGGCGAGCCGGAGGAGATGGCGTCCGCGGTGCTCTTCCTGGCCTCCGACGACTCGTCCTTCATGACCGCCAACACGTTCCTCGTCGACGGTGGCATCTCCGGGGCCTACGTCACTCCGCTCTGATGCCTGCTCCGGTCATCGGTCTGACGACCTACCGCGAGGAAGCAGCGTGGGGGGTGTGGCACCAGCGCGCCGACCTGCTCCCGGCTCAGTACGCCGCCGCGGTCGAGGCCACCGGCGGCGTAGCCGTGTTGCTGCCGCCGGTCGGAATCCTCGGCGCGGCGGACGCCGTGGTCGCTCGGCTCGACGGCCTGGTGATCAGCGGCGGCGCCGACGTCGATCCGCAGCGGTACGCCGAGGAGGCGCACCCGCGCACGGCCGGCTGGCGGCCGGACCGGGACGCGTGGGAGGCAGCCCTGCTCGACGCCGCCGGGGCGGTCGGGCTGCCGGTGCTCGGCGTCTGCCGCGGGATGCAGGTGATGGCCGTGCACGCCGGGGGGCGCCTCGAGCAGCACGTGCCTGACGTGGTCGAGCACGACGGGCACTCCCCCGGCGGCGACGAGTTCGGCGTGATCGAGGTCGTCACCTCGGCGGGCAGCCGAGTCGCCGGCCTGGTCGGCGACCGGCTGGGCGTGAACTGCCACCATCACCAGTCGGTGAGCACGCACCCCGGGTACGACGCGGTCGCGCGCGCGGTGGACGGCACCCTGGAGGCGATGGAGGTCACGGGCGACCGGTTCTGCGTCGGCGTGCAGTGGCACCCGGAGACAGCCGCCGACGTCGGGCTGCTCGCTGGGCTCGTCCGAGCGGCCGCCGCCTACGCTGGGACTCGATGAGGCTGCCCAACCGCCACGACCCTGTCCTGGTCAGCGCCCACCGGTGCCTGACCCGCGACGAGATCGAGCACGCGATCCATCTCGGCGTCGACTACGTGGAGTTCGACGTGCAGCGCTGCGCCGACGGCTCGTTGGTGCTCCACCACGACCCGATCGACGTCGCCCCGCCGGACGCGGTCCCCTACGACGAGGCCCTCGAGCTGCTGGCGGGCCGCAGTCGCGTGCACCTCGACCTCAAGTTCACCGACGACGGCGTGGTGGAGGCGACCGCGGCCGCCGTACGCCGGCTCGGGACCGACCGCCTCGTGGTGACGACCCTCGACGACCGGTCCGTGGCCGCCGTACGTGCCTGGTCGGAGGTGCACGCCCCGGCCCTGCTCGTCGGGCTCTCGCTCGGTCGCGGGGTCAAGGGCTTTCCGCTCTGGCGGCAGATCAAGGTGCGGGCCTCGGAGATCTGGCCGCACATGCGCTACCGCCACTCACGCGCCAACGTGGTGGTGGCCCACCACACCCTCGCCCGGTTCGCGGTCGCTCGGTTCGCCCGGAGCCGGGGGCTGCCGCTGCTCGTCTGGACCGTGGACACCGAGCCCTCGCTGCGCTACTGGACCCGCTCCGGGCGGGCCTGGCTGGTGACCACGAACAACCCCGCCATTGCCCTGCGTCTGCGACGGCCTGACAGAATTTGGCCATGAAGTCCGGAAGACTCGACGTGTTCGTCCCCGACGTCCTGGGCGAGCCCTACCTGTCCGAGACCATCTCGCTCCCTCCCGACGAGGAGGGACCGGTCGTCACGACCCTCGTCGTACGGCGGGCGGCGAAGCCCACCGGTCGCGCGGTCCTCTACGTGCACGGCTTCTGCGACTACTTCTTCCAGACCGACTTCGCCGAGTGGTGGACCGAGCGCGGCTACGACTTCTACGCGGTCGATCTGCGCAAGTACGGCCGCTCGCTCCGCCCGCACCAGACGCCCAACTACGTCAGCGACCTGCGCGCGCACTTCGCCGACCTCGACGCGGCCTTCCAGCGGGTCGCCGAGCGCGACGGCCACGACCAGGTCGTGATCGCCGCTCACTCCACCGGTGGCCTGATCGTGTCGCTGTGGGCCAACGAGCGGAAGCCCGCCATCGCCGGGATGGTGCTCAACTCGCCGTGGCTCGACATGCAGGGCGGCCGTCTGATGCAGGGCCTCGGCACGGCCGTCGTGAAGCAGGTCGGCGCCCGCCAGCCCTCCCGGCTGATCCCCCGCACCGTCGGCGGCTTCTACGGTCGCAGCCTGCACGTGGACCACGCCGGCGAGTGGACCTTCAACACCGACTGGAAGCCGCTCGACTCGTTCCCGGTGTCCTTCGGGTGGCTGAGCGCCATCCGACGCGGCCATGCGGAGCTGCAGGCCGGCCTCGAGGTCGGCTGCCCTGTGCTCGTGCTGTCGTCGGGCGGGACCCGCTGGCCCAAGGAGATGGGCCCGGATGCGCACGGCTTCGACATCGTGCTCGAGGTGCCCCAGATCCGGCGCTGGGCGACCGCAATCGGAAGCCACGTCACCTACATCGCGATCGAGGGTGCCCGCCACGACATCGTGCTGTCGCTGCCCGAGCCGCGCGCCGCGGCGTACGCCGAGATGGACCGCTGGATGTCGGCGTACGTCGACTGACCCGCCGCTACCGAGCCGGGAGCAGCGACCCGTCCCTCATCGACATGAAGCAGACACCGTAGACCGGGTTGTACTTCTTGAAGTCGGAGCGCGGATCCCACAGGGTGCTCACCGACCGGCCGTCCAGGTCCGCAGGGACGGTGGCGGCGCAGCCCGGTTCTGCCGCGGCGAGTTCGGCTGAGGTGGGGTAGGTCTCGGGCGCCTGCAGGACGACGAGGCTTCCGGTCTCCTCGAACGCGTGTGGTTCATCGCACGGGATCCGCGGCTGCTCGAAGGCCACCGGTCGGTCAGCGGTGCAGGCCAGGAACTCGACGGGCGGATCTTGCGCGATGCCCTCGATGGACTGGGTCATCGTGCCCAGAGTGCTGGGGTAGCCGAGCGCTTCCGGGACGGCTGCGTCGCACCGGACCCAGGACGCGCCGTCGGCGATCTGCTCGTGGCTCGGGAGGGCCATCGCCCCGGTCCACGGGACCCAGGCATCGTTCTCGATGCCGATGTAGGCGGTGATGCTCCTCGTGCAGTCGTCGACGACCTTCTCCGCCTGGGCCTGGGTCGGCCGCTCGAGGTAGTAGGAGGCGACCGTCTCGGTCGTGTGGGGTTCGGAGCAGGGCACCTGGGGCGAGGCGTCGTACGGGATGCCGACGGCATTCGTGTTGTCACCGGGCATCGCCCAGCACGTCCCGGCCTTCGGCGCGATCTCCGCCGTGAGCCCGGAGGGCGGTGACGGTGCTGGCGCCGGACTCGGCGTCGTCCGGTCCGAGGCGCCACCGACCAGCGCCAGACCGAGCCCGACCACCGCGACGACGGCGACGGCGACGGCGATGGCCGCGCCGCGGCGCCGCCGACGCGCGTCCTCGATGCGGTCATGGACCCCGGCGAGCCGCTCGGGCGTCCGGTCCTCGAGCATCGAGGAGCGCTCGGCCAGGAATGTCAGATCGGGCCCGTTCACGACGGCTCCCTCTTGTCTGCGGCGGGTCCCAGCTCGGCGTACAGCGAGCCGTCCAGCCTGAGCTTCACCAGCGCCTTGGCGCACTGGCTCTTGACCGTGCCCACCGAGCAGCCCATCAGGTCCGCGGTCTCGGACGCCGTCCGGTCCTCGATGTAGTGCAGCACCACCGCCGCTCGCTGGCGTCGCGGCAGGCGCCCGATCGCGGTCCAGAGGTCCTGGTTGGCCGCCTGTCCCGACGTCGGGTCCTCGGCGAGGATCGCCCCGGCACGCTGGAGGTCCTCGGTGGGAGTCTCGCGGACCCATCGGCGACGCCACCATGACGCCGAGGTGTTCACCATGATCCGGCGGACGTAGGCCTCCGGGTCCTCGATCCGTCGCCACGCGAACCACGCCTTGGTCAGGGCGGTCTGCACCAGGTCCTCGGCCAGGCCCTCGTCCTGGACCAGGAGGTACGCCGAGCGGACCAGCGCCTGCGACCGTGCGACGACGAAGTCGTCGAACTCCACCTCCGCCATGCGACCACGACCTCTGCGGGACCAACGCCGCGCGGGCTGCGCCACGTCGCTACCAAGACGCGCTGGACAGGCGAAATGGTTGCCCGTCCCGGATTGTCCTCACGTCGAGCAGGCCGCGGCAAGACCCAGGTCAGAAGGGCTGGCCGTCGAACCGCTCCCGCGTCACGAACTCCTCGACCTCGTTGCGGCGCAGCTTGGTGATCTCCTTGACCGGCTTGCCGATCGGGACCACGGCCGCCACGGCGTACTCGTCCGGGATGCCGAGCAGTCCGCGCACGGCCGGCTCCTCGGTGGCGGCCATCGTGGTGATCGTGCCGCCGAAGCCCTCGTTGCGGGCGGCCAGCAGGATGTTCCACACCATCGGGTAGACGGACGCGCCGCTGATCACGCCCACCCGGTCGAGGTCCTGGTCGGTCGATGCGATGACACCGAGGTCGACGCAGACGACGAGGACCGCGCCGGCGGTGAGGACCGGCTTGATGAAGGACTCGGGTACGTCGGTCGCGGCGATCTCGTCGGGCGTCGGGATCGGTGGCTCGAGGCTGTTCCACGGGCTCTGACCCGCCTTGATCTGCGCGACGTAACGGCGCACCGCCGTCTTGTTGAGCTCGGCGAGCCGGGTCCGGGTCTGCTCGTCACGGACGACGACGATCCGCACGCCCTGACGGTTGCCTCCGCTGGGCGCGAACCTCGCGTGGTCCAGGATCCGGTGCAGGGTCTCGTCGGGCAGTGGGTCGGCGGTGAACTCCCGGACGGCCGGGGTCGTGCGCATCACGTCGTACAGGTCCATGGGTCGAGCCTGTCATGCGCATGGTCAGGTCGCGACCGCTACGGTGCACGCCATGAACCCTGTGATCGGACTGTCCCTCGGCCGGATCGCGGTCGGCTCCGTGGCGCTCGCCAACCCGGAGGCCGCAGCGAGGCTCTTCCAGCTCGACCCGGTGTCGAACCCCCAGGTCCCCTACGTGACCCGGCTCTTCGGATCTCGGGAGGTCGCTCTCGGCCTGGTCACCCTGCTCGCGAGCGGCAGGTCCCAGCGCGCCCTGATCGGCGTGGGCATCCTCGTGGACGGCGCCGACGCCGCCACCGGCTACCTGGCGATGCAGTCCGGCGCCGTGTCGCGCAAGACGGCGATGACCCTCATCGGGCCGGCCGCAGGTGCGATGGCCTCCGGCGTGCTCGGGCTGCTCCGGCGCTGAGGTCCGATCCCGCGGCTCCTCAGCCGAGCAGGAACACCGCAAGCGCGACGGTGCCGACGACGACGATGGCGATCCGGAGCCCCCTCGCCGGCAGCCGGCGCCCGACCGTGGCGCCGATCTGGCCGCCGATCACCGACCCGATGCCGATCAGCAGCACGACCAACCAGTCGACGTCGGCGACGACCGCGAAGATCAGGCCGGCGATGCCGTTGACGACTGCCGCCAGGACGTTCTTGATGCCGTTGAGCCGCTGGAGCGACTCGTCGACGCCGGTCCCGAGCACGGCCATCAGCAGCACACCCTGGGCGGCGCCGAAGTAGCCGCCGTACACGCCGGTCCCGAGCACGCCGGGCCACACCCACCAGGTGCCGTGGTGGGGCATCCCACCAGTGGCCTCGTGACGTCGCGCGACCCACGCGGAGATGCGCGGCTGCAGCACGACGAGCACCAGGCCGAGCACGATCAGCGCCGGCACGATCGCCGTGAACGCGTCGGCCGGCAGCACGAGCAGCAGCACGGCGCCCGCCGTACCCCCGATCAACGACGCGACACTCAGCCGCAGCACCCGCGATCGCTGGCCTGCGAGCTCGCGGCGGTAGCCGATCGCGCCGGAGACCGAGCCCGGCACCAACCCGATGGTGTTGGAGACGTTGGCGGTCACCGGTGGGATCCCGAAGGCCAGCAGGGTCGGGAAGGTGATCAGCGTCCCGGACCCCACCACGGTGTTGATGGTGCCCGCCGCTACCCCGGCCAGCAGGATCGCGACGATCTCGAGGAGACTCACGAAGCAGGCGGCTCCTGCGGCGGCACCTCACCGGGATCGACGGCCGGGTCGGTCGTCGTGGGCGGTACGGCAGCCCGCGGGTTCGCGGCCTGGGCAGCCTCCGCGATCGCCGCCTCGACAGCCTCGTTGGCCTTCCTGAGCTCGGACTCGCCCAGTGCCGAGCTGCCACCCAGCTCCGGGCGCTCGGTGCTGCCCATGTCGACCCGGGTCTTCGAGCCCGAGGTGTGCTGCGGGATGCCGGCGAGGTCGGTCATCGTCGAGCCGAGGCCCTCGAGCGCCTTGCCGATCTCGCTGGGGACGATCCAGAGCTTGTTGGCTCCACCCTCGGCGATCTTCGGCATCATCTGGAGATACTGGTAGGCGAGCAGCGACTGGTCCGGGTTGCCGTCGTGGATCGCCTGGAAGACGGTCTGGATGGCCTGGCCCTCGCCCTGGGCCCGCAGGATCGAGGACTCCCGGTCTGCCTGGGCGCGCAGGATCTGCGACTCCCGGTCACCCTCGGCGTTGAGGATCGCGGACTGCTTGTTGCCCTCCGCGGTCAGGATCGCCGACTGACGACCCCCTTCGGCGGTGAGGATCGAGGCGCGCTTGTCGCGGTCGGCCCGCATCTGCTTCTCCATCGCGTCCTTGATCGAGGGCGGCGGGTCGATGCCCTTGATCTCGACGCGGTTGACGCGGATGCCCCACTTGCCGGTGGCCTCGTCGAGCACGCCGCGCAGGCCGGTGTTGATCTCCTCGCGGCTGGTCAGGGTCTGCTCGAGATCCATGCCGCCGACGATGTTGCGCAGCGTCGTCATGGTGAGCTGCTCGACGGCCTGGATGTAGTTCGCGATCTCGTACGTCGCCGCGATCGGGTCGGTCACCTGGAACCAGATGACGGTGTCGATCGACACCACCAGGTTGTCCTCGGTGATCACCGGCTGCGGCGGGAAGCTCACCACCTGCTCACGCAGGTCGATGACGTAGCGCACCTTGTCGATGAAGGGCACCACGATGTTGAGGCCGGCCGGGAGGGTCTTGAGGTACTTGCCGAAGCGCTCGACGACGCCTGCGCGAGCCTGCGGCACGATCCGCACCGTCTTGGCGAGGAGCACGACGACGAAGATCAGCAGCAGAGCCAGCAGGATCAGGATCACGGGTGGCACGTCAGACTCCTCGAGTTGTTTCGGACTAGCTGTCGAGCTCGGCGACCGGGTGGACGTACGCCGTGGCGCCGCGGATCTCGAACACCTCGACCGTGGCTCCGGCCTCGATCGAGAGGTGCTCGTCGTACGGCGCGGCGCTCCAGGTCTCGCCCGCGAGCTTGATCTGACCGATGCTCAGACCGGTGATCCGCTGGGTGACGGTGGCGCGCTGGCCCAGGAGCTTGTTGGTGCCGAGCACGAGGTCGGGGCCCTGGTGGAGGCGCGCTATCAGCGAGGGCCGGACCAGCGCCAGCATCGCGATCGAGGTGATCGCGGCGACGATGAACTGCAGCGCGAAGCTGCCGCCGAGCGCAGCGGTGATCGCACCGCCACCGGCCCCGACGGCGAGCATGACCAGGACGAGGTCGAGGCTCACCATCTCTGCGATGCCGAGGAACGCGGCGATACCGAGCCACACCGCCCATGCGTGCTCCCCCAGCCAGTCCATGACTCGAGCCTATCGCTGCCGTGTTCGGCGACGGGCGTTCCAGCGGCCGTCCTCGTGGTTGAGCACGAGGGGCATGCCGAACGCCGAGGACAGGTTCTCCGCCGTGATGACCTCGTCGATCGGCCCGGCCGACACCACCCGTCCGAGCCGCAGCAGGAGCGCGTGGGTGAACCCGGGCGGGATCTCCTCCACGTGGTGCGAGACCAGGACCGTCGCCGGCGAGGCCGGGTCGGCGGCGAGCACGGACAGCGTCGACACCAGGTCCTCGCGCCCGCCGAGGTCGAGGCCGGCGGCGGGTTCGTCGAGGAGCAGCAGCTCGGGGTCGGCCATCAGCGAGCGTGCGATCTGCACCCGCTTGCGCTCACCCTCGCTGAGCGTGCCGAAGGTGCGGTCGGCGAGGTGGGCGACGCCGACCTCGGTGAGCAGGGCGGTGGCGCGGGCGTGGTCCAGGTCGTCGTACGCCTCACGCCAGCGACCCACCACGCCGTAGGACGCCGACACGACCACGTCGTGGACCCGCTCGGAGCGCGGGATCCGCTCGGCGAGAGCAGCGCTCGTGATGCCGATCCGGGGACGCAGCTCGAAGACGTCGACCGTGCCGAGGACCTCGTCGAGGATGCCCGCGACGCCCGAGGTCGGGTGGATCTGGGCACTGGCGACCTGCAGCAGCGTGGTCTTCCCGGCGCCGTTGGGCCCGAGGACCACCCAGCGCTCGTCGTCCTCGACCCGCCAGGAGACCTCGTCGAGCAAGGTGGACTCACCTCGCCGAATCGTGACGTCGACGAAGTCCAGGACGGCAGTCATGCCGCCACCCTATCGACTGCTCCGGCGTGCCCTGCGGCGTATCGTCACCGGCCGTGACCACTGCGCTCCCACCCTCCGCCCGCCTCGCCTGGTGGGGTACGGCCTGGCTGCGCGGTCACGTCGTCACCGACCTGGTGGTCGACGCCGTGCTGGGCGACGACGCGACGCACGCGGTGGCCGGGCTGCCCGGGACCGACCGCACCGAGACCCTGGTCGTCGCGCTCGGACGCCTGCGTGCAGCGGGCGCGACCGGCATCGGCGCCGCGTTCCCGGCTGAAGGTGATCCTGTCGGGCTCGGCGGCCCGGCGGGCTTCAACGCCGACGCCCTGGAGGCCGGCGAGGCCGTGGTCGCCGCGGACGCCGGGCTGGGGCTCGTCCCGCACCGAACAGGTGCGGCGGTGACGTGGACGGCCCACCCCGCGGCCCGGCGCCAGCTGCCCGACGTGGGCGAGGCCGACCGACAGCTCAGGACCGCGCTGATCGAGACCGCGAACTCTCTCGCCGGGCTCGACGTGGCGCGCTGGCGCCCGGAGGTCGCCGACGAGCTGCTCAACCTGCGGCACCGGGAGCCGGTCACCGCTCCGGCCGGGGTACCGCCGCGCTGCGTGGACCTCGCCGGTCGCGGGCTCCAGGCCGTCGCCATCGTCGACCTCGCCCTCGAGGACGACGGCGGGGCGCTCGGCGTGGCTGACGCGATGGCGCGCGAAGCCGCGCTGCGGCCGCTGGCGCGGGCTGGTCGGCGGGCCCTGGTCGCGGCGTGCTCACCCGAGGTCTGGCCGCCGGGCTAGCGCGTGGCCCACACCCCGAGCTCGTTGCCGGCCGGGTCGGTGAAGTGGAAGCGGCGCCCACCAGGGAACTCGTACGGCCCCTCGACCACCTCTCCCCCGGCACGTCGGACCGCCTCGGCCGTGGCGTCGAGGTCGTCGGAGTAGAGCAGCACCAACGGGCCACCCCGGACCGCCTCGCGGGCGGCGTTGAGCCCGCCGACCTCGCCGTCGCCGCTGGACCACCGGATGCCGGCGTACGCCGGCCCGTAGTCGTTGAACGCCCACCCGAACGCCTGCTCGTAGAACGCACGGGCCTCGGCCAGCGCGCCACCGACGTTGAGCTCGACGTAGTCGATCGTGTGATGGATGTTGGTCATGACACCGACGCTACGACGATTCCCCGTCGTTGGGGCGTCGACCCGGGTCCGGCGCGCTCACCTCCGCCCACACCTCGACCAGCTCGGTCAGCAGCCCGTCGGCACCGACCGTGGCGAAGGACGCCACGTGCCAGGTGTCGGTCCCGTCGCTGACTCGGGCCCGGACGACGGCCCGGTCGCCGTCGGAGACCAGGTCCTCCACCACGAATCGCACCACGACGGGGTAGTCGCGGTTGAGGGCCACGAAGCCGGTGCGGTCGAAGGTCTCCCCGGTGTGGACGAAGCGGGCGACGAAGCCGCTGGCGAGCACGTCGGGCAGCCGGTCCCAGTCACGGGCGTCGATGATCTCGGCGAAGCGGGTCAGACTCTGAGCTGCGGTCATGGGCCCAGCATGGACGCGAGCACCGACAGCGCCGTCGACAGCGATAGCGTTGCCGCCGAGATGACTGACGCGCAGCCGAGCACCAAGCCGGAGACCCTCCTCATCACGCTGTCGGGCAAGGACCGCCCCGGCGTGACCTCCTCGGTCTTCACCGCGCTCTCCGGGGCCGGGGTCGAGGTGCTCGACATCGAGCAGATCGTGCTTCGCGGCCGACTGATCCTGGGCATCCTGGTCACCGCACCCCGGAACCTGAAGAAGGTCCGTGCCGCGGTCGAGGAGACCGGCGAGTCGCTGGGCATGAGCGTCGACATCGACCGCGGCGTCGGTGACAACAGGTCGCGCCGGGACGGCCGCGCCCACGTGACGATCATCGGTACGCCGCTACGCGCCTCGGCGATGGCGGCGGTCGCCGGCCGGATCGCGGACGCCGGAGCCAACATCGACCGGATCGAGCGGATGGCGCGCTACCCCGTCACCGCCATCGACCTCCACGTCTCCGGCACCGACACCGACGCCCTGCGTACGGTCCTCGCCGCCGAGGCCGTCACCCAGGGCGTCGACATCGCCGTCCAGCCCGCCAACCTGCTTCGCCGCGGCACCCGCCTGATCGTGATGGACGTCGACTCCACCCTGATCCAGGGCGAGGTGATCGAGATGCTCGCCGCTCACGCCGGCTTCGAGGCCGAGGTCGCCGCGGTGACGGAGGCAGCCATGCGCGGCGAGCTCGACTTCGAGCAGTCCCTCCGCTCGCGGGTGGCGCTGCTCGAGGGCGTGCCCGAGAGCGCCCTCGACGAGGTGTACGACGCGATCGTGCTCGCCCCCGGCGCCCGCACCCTGGTCCGCACGCTGCGTCGCCTCGGCTACCGGTTCGCGTTGGTCTCGGGCGGTTTCAGCCAGCTCGTCGACCGCCTCGCCGACGATTTGGGCATCCACTTCTCCCGCGCCAACCAGCTCGAGGTCGTCGACGGGTTCCTCACCGGCCGGATCACCGGGCCGGTGGTCGACCGCGCCGGGAAGGCGGCCGCGCTGCGTGAGTTCGCCGCCGAGATCGGCGTGCCGGAGGCGGCGACGATCGCGATCGGTGACGGCGCCAACGACCTCGACATGCTCAACGCGGCCGGCCTGGGCATCGCCTACAACGCCAAGCCGCTGGTGCGCGACGCCGCCGACACCTCGGTCAACGTGCCCTACCTGGACGCGATCATGTACCTGCTCGGCATCTCACGCGAGGAGATCGTGGCGGCCGATGCCGAGGCCGGGATCATCACCCCTGCGCCGCCGGTGTGAGCCCGTAGGAGTACGCCGTCAGCCACGTCCGACGTGGAACGCCTCGAGCCGGGCGGTGCCCTCGCCGAGGTCGGCCCAGGCGCCGTCGTACGAGAAGACCGCGAGCGCGCCGGTCGGGAAGCCGCCCACCATCTCCGCGGACGCGCCGGGCTCCCCCGTGCCGTCGTCGAGACCGTGCGCCAGCATGCCGATCGTCGGGTTGTGGCCGATCACGATGAGGGTGTCCACCCCGGACGGGACGAGCCGGACCAGGTCGAGAGCGCTCTCCGGACCGGCGGCGTACAGGCCCCGGTCGAAGTCGGCCTCGAGGGACCAGCCGGCGCCTGAGGCGACGGACTCCCAGGTCTGCTCGGTGCGCAGTGCCGCCGAGACCAGAGCATGGGAGGGGGTGATGTCCTGCTCCGCCAGCCAGGCGCCGGCCGACTCGGCGTCGCGACGCCCCCGGTCGGCCAGCGGGCGCTCGAAGTCGGTCGGGCCGTCCTGCTCGGCCTTCGCGTGCCGCATCACCACCAGGCGACGAGACACGGTCAGGCACCCATCGCGTGCAGGCCGCCGTCCACGTGGATGATCTCGCCGGTCGTGGCGGGGAAGAAGTCGGAGAGCAGCGCACACACGGCCCGCGCGGTCGGTGCGTGGTCGGCGTTGTCCCAGCCCAGCGGCGCCCGGTCGCTCCACATCGACTCGAGGTCCTCGAAGCCCGGGATCGCCTTCGCCGCGAGCGTCTTCAGGGGGCCCGCAGAGACCAGGTTCGACCGGATGCCGTACGGGCCGAGGTCACGCGCCAGGTAGCGCGACGTCGACTCGAGGGCGGCCTTCGCCACGCCCATCCAGTCGTACGCAGGCCAGGCGACCGTCGCGTCGAAGGTCAGGCCGACCACCGAGCCGCCCGGCCCCATCAGCGGGCGGGCCGCCTCGGCGAGCGACTTCAGCGAGTACGCCGACACCTGCACCGCCTGCGCGACGTCGGGCCACGGACCGGTGAGGAACTTGCCGCCGAGCAGCGTCTCCGGGTTGCCGTACGCGATCGAGTGCACGACGCCATCGAGCCCGTCGACGTGCTCGCGCACCTGCGCCTCCAGGCCCGCGAGGTGCTCGTCGTCGGTGACGTCGAGCTCGAGCACGGGCGGTTCGACGGGCAGCCGCTTCGCGATCCGGCGGGTGATGCCCAGCGCTCGCCCGAAGTTGGAGATCAGCACGGTTGCGCCCTGCTCCTGCGCCACCTTCGCGGTCGCGAAGCCGATCGAGCTGTCCATCGTCACGCCTGCGACGAGGATCCGCTTGCCGTCCAAGATGCCCATGTCAGTGCCCCATTCCGAGTCCACCGTCGACCGGGATGACAGCCCCGGTGACGTACGCCGCGCCGGGGCCGGTCAGCCACAGCACCGTCTGTGCGATGTCATCCACCGAGCCGAACCGGCTCAGTGGCACCTGCGCCTTGATGGCGGCCTTCTGGTCGTCGCCGAGCACGCCGGTCATGTCGGTCTCGATGAAGCCCGGCGCCACGACGTTCGCGGTGATCGAGCGGGAGCCGAGCTCGCGCGCGATCGAGCGGGCCATGCCCACCAGACCGGACTTCGAGGCCGCGTAGTTGACCTGCCCGGCGGAGCCGAGGAGTCCGACGACCGAGGAGATGAAGACGATCCGGCCGCGGCGCAGCCTGAGCATGCCCTTCGAGGCGCGCTTGGCCAGCCGGAACGAGCCGGTGAGGTTGGTGTCGATGACCGACGACCAGTCGTCGTCCGACATCCGCAGCAGCAACGTGTCGGCGGTGATGCCGGCGTTGGCCACGAGCACCTCGACCGGGCCGTGCGCCTCCTCGATCTGCGCGAACGCGGCCTCGACCTGCGCGGCGTCGGTGATGTCGCACCGGATGTCGAGGGTGCCTTCCGGCGCGCCGCCGCTGCGGGTGGTGACGGCGACCTGGTCGCCGTTCGCCACGAACGCCTCGGCGATCGCACGGCCGATGCCGCGGTTGCCGCCCGTGACCAGCACGGAACGGCCTGTCGTCTCCACTGGTTCGCTCACGTGGCGACGCTAGCGACTACCGATTGGTAAGGAGGAATTGGTCAGTCGTCTTCCAGGCGGAAGCCGACCTTGAGGCCGACCTGGAAGTGCTCGACCTGGCCGTCCTTGATCTGACCCCGGACCTGGGTCATCTCGAACCAGTCGAGGTGTCGCAGGGTCTGGCCTGCGCGGTCGACGGCGTTGCGGATGGCCGCGTCGATGCCGTCGGGCGAGGTGCCGACGATCTCGGTGACGCGGTAGGTGCGGTTGGTCATGGGGCCTCCGATGCGGACGATGGTCACAGACCCTACCGACGTACGATCGAGGCATGGCCCGGGACGTACGTCGACACGGCAGTCGGCACGGCGACGAGGCGGTACGCATCACGACCGCCGCGACCAACCGCAACGTCGACATCGCAGCCCGTCAGAAGCGCTATCTGATCTCCATGACGCTGCGTTCCCTCTGCTTCGTCGGCGCCATCGTGGCCGCTCTCGCCCACGTCGCATGGCTGTGGCCGATCCTGATCGCCGGGGCGCTGATCCTGCCCTACATCGCCGTCGTGCTCGCGAACGCCACCGTGGTCAAGAACGACGGCTTCGACCTACCGGACGGACGCTACGTGCGCGAGCTCGGCGGGGCGCCCAGGCCGGTCTCCCGCGACACTCCGAGGGATGACGTCCCTCATCCTTGACTTCACCCATCCGGGTGACACAATCCAGGCGCGAGCCGGGTCTCCCCCGTCCTGGCTCGTCGTGGTGCCGGACAGCTTCCCCCGTGGTTGTCTGGCACCACTTTTACTTTCCAGGAGGAGTACGCCGTGCCCGACGCCCAGCCTGCCACCGAGCCGGACGTGTGCTCCGCCAAGGGCTGCCAGGCGCCCGCGACGTGGGAGCTGCTGTGGAACAACCCCAAGCTGCACACCCCCGAGCGCCGCAAGATCTGGCTCGCCTGCGATGACCACCGACAGTCGCTCTCCGACTTCCTCGGCGCGCGCCAGTTCCTCAAGGACGTCGTACCGCACACCGTTGGTTGAGGAAGGCGCGTCAGCGCCTGTCTCCAAACTCCGGGGAACCCGCTATCCCCCGATGGCGGACATCGGCCGGTCCGGCTGCAGGAAGGTCGGGTCGTCGATCCCGTGGCCCGCGCGCTTGCCGCGCATCGCGACGACCCAGCGCTCGGCGATGTCGTCGTCGGTCGCACCCGAGCGCAGCGCGGCCCGCAGGTCCGACTCCTCGCGGGCGAAGAGGCAGTTGCGGATCTGGCCGTCGGCCGTGAGTCGCACCCGGTCGCAGTCGCCGCAGAAGGGCCGCGTGACCGATGCGATCACCCCGACGGTGCCGGGTCCGCCGTCGACCTGGAAGAGCTCCGCGGGGGCGCTCCCCCGCGGCTCCTCGGCCGGCACGAGGACGAACTCCGCCTCGAGCGCCGCGAAGATCTCGTCGGCGGTGATCATGCCCTCCCGCGACCAGCCGTGCTGGGCGTCGAGCGGCATCTGCTCGATGAAACGCAGGTGGTAGCCCTCGGCCAGCGCCCACCGCAGCAGCTCGGCTGCCTGGTCGTCGTTGTGCCCGCGCATCAGCACGGCGTTGATCTTGACCGGACCGAGCCCGGCTTCGCGCGCCGCGGCCAGCCCGGCGAGCACGTCGGGCAGCCGGTCGCGACGGGTGATGGCGTGGAAGGTCTCGGGCCGGATGCTGTCGAGGCTGACATTGACGCGGTCGAGCCCGGCCGTGGCCAGCGCATCGGCCATCCGAGCGAGACCGAGCGCGTTGGTCGTCAGCGACGTCTCCACACCGAGGTCGTGGGTGCGTCGCACGATGTCGACCAGACCCCGGCGCACGAGCGGCTCGCCACCGGTGAAGCGCACCTCCTGGACGCCGAGCTGCTGGACGCCGATGCGCACCAGACGCACGATCTCGTCCTCGGTGAGCACGGACTCGTCGGGCAGCCAGTCGAGGCCCTCAGCGGGCATGCAGTAGCTGCAGCGCAGGTTGCACCGGTCGGTCAGCGATACTCGCAGGTCGGTCGCTACCCGACCGAAGCGGTCCTCGAGGCGCTGTGTCATCACCACCACAGTCTAGGGACGTCGCCTGAGGGCGGCACCCGGCGACGCCCCGGCGCGGACTAACCTCGACGTCGTGCGCTCGTGGGGGTTCCTGATCAGTCGGCGGTGGCTGCTCTTCGCAGTCGTCGTCGTGCTGCTCTGCTACGCCGCCTGGTGGCTCGGCCAGTGGCAGTTCCGCCGCCTCGACGACCGCGTGGCCAGCAACGCCGTGGTCCGGGCCAACGAGGACCGCACCCCGTCGCCCGTCGGCGACGTCCTGGCCCCGAGCCGATCGGTCGACGAGGACGACGAGTGGCGCCAGGTCACGGCCACCGGCACGTACGACGCCGACGAGACCGTGATCGTGCGCTACCGCACTCGCGACGGCGCCTCGGGGATCGACGTGGTCGTGCCCCTGGTCACCACCGACGGCTCGACCCTGCTCGTCGACCGCGGCTGGATGGCGGCCGACAACGAGGGCGCCAGCCCCGCCGACGTACCCCCGCCGCCGACCGGCGAGGTCACCGTCGAGGGCTGGGTCCGCGCCGACGCCAGCGGCGACAGCACCGTGGTCTCCGACCACTCCACCCGCTCGATCTCCAGCGAGCGGATCGGCGCCTCCATCGGCCAGGAGGTGTACGGCGGGTTCGTGATGCTCGACACCGAGGACGGCCAGGCCGCCGCCGACCTCGAACCGGTCGAGCTGCCCGAGCTCAACAACGGACCGCACTTCTTCTACGGGCTCCAGTGGTGGTTCTTCGGACTGCTCGCGCTCTTCGGCTTCGGCTACCTCGCGTGGGACGAGTGGCGCTCCCAGGGCCGCGACGAGCCGTCGGCGCGCGAGGGTGCGCTGTCGGAGCGCAGGACGAAGCAGGCCGCCAAGAACGCCCACAAGCAGGCTGTGAAGGCGGCCTACCAGCGGGCGTACGCCGACGAGCGGGCGGCCCGCGAGGCTCACAAGGCGCGCAACATGCCTCCGTCGACGGGCAACATCGCGCCCGACACGAAGGAAGCGGCCGGCGAGAGCACGAAGGCCGCGACCCGGCCGAACTCCCCCGGCTCGCCGTAGCGGCGCAGCGGGATCGACGCGACACCGGCGGCGCGAGCCGCCTCGGCGTCGCCGGTCGCCGCGTCCAGCTCGGCGACCCGATCGGTCGCCACCCGTCCCGGCAGCAGCCCGTTGACGCGGATGCCGGCGGGGCCGAGCTCGTCGGCGAGGGACTTCGCGACCATCGCGAGCCCGGGCCGCAGTCCGTTGGAGATCGCCATGTCCCGCAAGGGCATCCGGACGCTCGACGACAGCACGAACGCCAGCGAGCCGCCAGGCGGCAGTGCCTGACCCACCTCCCGGCCCAGTCGCACCGCCCCCAGGAACACCGACTCGAAGGCCGCGGTCCATTCCCCGTCGGTGATGCCGACGACCGGACCCTTCGGCGGGCCGCCCACGCTGATCAGGGCGCCGTCGAGCCGGCCCCAGCGATCGGTCGCCGCTCGGATCAGCCGACCCGGCGTCGCGGGGTCGGCGTTGTCGGCGACGACGGTCTGCACCGCGTCCCCGAACACCGCGCGAGCCGCGTCGAGCGTCTCTTCGCTGCGCCCGGAGAGGACGACCCGGGCGCCCTCGGCCACGAGCACGTCGGCGGTGGCCCGGCCCAGCCCGCGGGCCCCTCCGGTGACGATGAAGACGCGGTCGGTGAGCTCGAGATCCATGCCGGAAGGCTAGACCTGCGCCGCAGGCAGGTCCTCGACGAACTGGGTGCGGTAGAGGTCGGCGTACAGGCCACCCTCGGCCAGCAGCGACGCGTGCGTGCCGCGCTGGACGATCCGTCCGGCCTCGACGACCAGGATCTGGTCGGCGTTGCGGATCGTCGAGAGCCGGTGGGCGATCACCAGCGACGTGCGCCCCTCGAGCGCCGCGTCGAGGGCGCGCTGCACGGCGACCTCGGACTCGCTGTCGAGGTGGGCCGTCGCCTCGTCGAGCACGACGATGGAGGGCGCCTTGAGCAGCAGCCGGGCGATGGCGAGCCGCTGCCGTTCGCCGCCGGAGAGGCGGTAGCCACGATCACCGACCACGGTGTCGAGGCCGTCGGGCAGGTTGCGCACCAGCGGCGCGATCTGACCGGCTTCCAGCGCCGCCCACACGTCCAGGTCGGTGGCGCCCGGTCGGGCGTAGAGCAGGTTGGCCCGAATCGTGTCGTGGAACATGTGGGCGTCCTGGGTGACGTAGCCGACGACGTCCTCCAGCGACTCGAGCGTCACGTCGCGGACGTCGTGGCCGCCGACGCGTACGACGCCGGCGTCGGCGTCGTACAGCCGCGCCACCAGGTGGGTGATCGTGGTCTTGCCGGCACCCGACGGTCCGACGAGCGCGACCATCTGTCCGGGCTCGGCGACGAACCCGATGTCGGTCAGCACCGGACCACCCTCGCGCGACTCCTTGCGCGCGACGATCTCCAGTGAGGCCAGCGAGATCTCGTCGGCGCGCGGGTAGGCGAAGGCCACGTGGTCGAACTCCAGCCGCGCGGCCGAGCGCGGCAGCTCCCGGGCGTCCGGCTTCTCCTCGATCAGAGACGGCAGGTCGAGCACCTCGAAGACCCGCTCGAAGCTGACCAGGGCGGTCATCACGTCGATGCGCACGTTGGAGAGGCTCTGCAGCGGGCCGAGGAGGCGCAGCAGCAGCGTGGCGAGGGCGATCAGCGTGCCGACCGTCAGCTTGTTGTCGACCGCGAGGTGCCCGCCCACGCCGTACACCAGCGCAGTCGCGAGCGCGGGCACCAACATCATCGAGGCCGCGAAGATCCGGGTGAGCAGCGAGATCCGGACCCCCAGGTCGCGGACGGTGGCTGCCTTGGACGCAAAGAGCGCGTCCTCCTCGCCGCGGCGACCGAACAGCTTGAGCAGCATCGCGCCACCGACGTTGAACCTCTCGGTCATCGCGTTGCCCATGTCGGCGTTGCCGTTCATCTGCGCCCGGGTGAGGCCGGCCAGCCGGCCGCTGACCCAGCGGGACACGAGCAGCATCAGCGGGAAGACGGCCACGCACAACACCGTGACCTGCCAGCTGAGCGCGAGCATCGCGATGCCGACCACGACCACCGAGATGGTGCTCGCCACGGTGCTCGACAGCGTCGAGGTGAACGCTCGCTGCGCGCCGATCACGTCGTTGTTGAGGCGGGACACCAGCGCGCCGGTCTGGGTGCGGGTGAAGAACGCGAGAGACTGACGCTGGACGTGCCCGAAGACCCGCGTACGCAGGTCGAAGATGAGTCCCTCGCCGATCCGTGAGGACAACCAGCCCTCGCCGACGGAGAGGGCCGCGCTGACCAACGCCGTGACGGCCATCGCGATCGCGATCATCGTCACCAGCTGTGGGTCATCGCCGTTGATGCCGTTGTCGATGAGGTCCTTCGCGAGCAGCGGCGTCACGACCAGCAGGCAGCTGTCGATCACCGTCAGGACCAGGAAGATCGCGATCAGCCGCCGGTGCGGCCCCGCAAACCCGAGGACGCGTCGAACGGTGCCGCGCTCGATCCGGTTGTGCACCAGGCTGCGGTCCGACCGCAGGTGCCGCCAAGCAGCACCCGAGCCCTGCATCCCCGACATCGCGTCTCCCTCTACTGCTTCATCAATGCGACGAGCTCCCGGAAGCGGCGGGTCTGCGCCTCGCGCTCCAGGCGACGCTGCTCGTCGAGGCTGCGGTCCGCAGCACCCTGGAGCAGCGCCTTGGTCTCACTCACCGCGCCGGCCAGCGGTGCGGTCAGGGCAGCCACGAGATCGGCCACGGTCGCGTCGAGCTCCGAGACTGGTACGGCGGCGAGCGCGAGCCCGATGTCCACGGACTCGCTCGCGCCGACCATCCGCGCCGTGGCACAGATCTCCAGCGCCCTTGCATAGCCAACGCTCTCGACGAGCGGCTTTGTTCCGGTCAGGTCGGGCACCAGGCCCAGCGCCGTCTCCTTCATGCAGAACTGCGCGTCGTCCGCGACGACTCGCAGGTCGCAGGAGAGCGCGAGCTGAAAGCCGGCTCCGATCGCGTAGCCGTGCACCGCGGCGATCGAGATGAAGCGTGGGTCGCGCAGGAAGGTGAAGCCCTGCTGGAAGCCGTCGATCGCCGCCGAGACCTCCTCGTCCGACTGCGTCATCAGCGCGACGACCGAACCCTCACCGGCGGTGCTCGGGTCGAGCATGCTCCGGTCGAGGCCGGCCGAGAACGTCGTTCCGGATCCCTTGACCACCACCACGCGGACGTCGTCGGGGAGCTCCTCGCCGATCGCCGCGAGGGCGTGCCACATCGTCGGTGTCTGGGCGTTGCGTACGTCGGGCCGGTTGAGCGTGATCGTCGCGACCGGACCGGCCACGTCGTACAGCAGTCCGGCGTCCTCGAGCGTCTTCGGGTCCATGACCCGAAGAGTAGGTCAGGCCAGGGACACGAGGTCCGCGTAGTCCTCGTTCCAGAGATCCTCGTCACCGTCGGGCAGCAGCAGCACCCGGTCCGGCTCGAGCGCGCGTACGGCGCCCTCGTCGTGGGTCACCAGGATGATGGCGCCCTCGTAGGTGCGGATCGCGGCCAGCACCTCCTCACGGGAGGCGGGGTCGAGGTTGTTGGTGGGCTCGTCGAGAAGCAGCACGTTGGCGCTGGAGACGACCAGCGACGCGAGCGCGAGACGGGTCTTCTCGCCACCGGAGAGGACCTTGGCGGGCTTGTGGGCGTCCTCGCCGGAGAAGAGGAACGAGCCCAGGACGGAGCGCGCCTCGGTGTCGGTCAGCTGCGGTGCAGCGGACTGCATGTTCTCGAGCACCGTGCGGTCGACGTCGAGGGTCTCGTGCTCCTGGGCGTAGTAGCCGATCTTCAGGCCGTGACCCGGGATGACGGCGCCGGTGTCGGGCTGGTCGACGCCCGCCAGGATCCGCAGCATCGTCGTCTTGCCGGCGCCGTTGAAGCCGAGGATGACGACTCGCGAGCCCTTGTCGATCGCGAGGTCGACGTCGGTGAAGACCTCCAGCGAGCCGTAGGACTTGGAGAGCTCGGCCGCCATGAGCGGGGTCTTGCCGCAGGATGCCGGCGCGGGGAACTTGATCCGGGCGACCTTGTCGTTCGCGCGCTCGGCGTCGAGGCCCGACATCATCTTCTCGGCGCGCTTCAGCATCGACTGGGCAGCGGTGGCCTTGCTGGCCTTCGCCCGCATCTTGTTGGCCTGGTCGGTGAGGGTCTTGGCCTTGGTCTCGGCGTTGGACCGCTCGCGCTTGCGACGCTTCTCGTCGGTCTCGCGCTGCATCAGGTAGGCCTTCCAGCCCATGTTGTAGATGTCGATCTCACCGCGGTTGGCGTCGAGGTGCAGCACCTTGTTGACGGTCAGCTCGAGCAGCGCGTTGTCGTGGCTGATCACGATCAGCCCGCCCTTGTGCGCCCGGAGGAACTCGCGCAGCCAGACGATCGAGTCGGCATCGAGGTGGTTGGTCGGCTCGTCGAGCAGCAGCGTCTCGGCACCGGAGAAGAGGATCCGGGCCAGCTCGACGCGACGACGCTGTCCACCGGACAGCGTCTTCAGCTGCTGGGTGAGGATCCGCTCCTCGATCCCCAGGCTGCTGGCGATCGTGGCCGCCTCGGACTCGGCGGCGTACCCGCCACCGGCGTGCAGCTCGGAGTCGGCGCGCTCGTACTGTCGCATCGCCTTGTCGCGTACGGCGGGGTCGTCACTGCCCATGTCCGTCTCGGCCTTGCGCAGCCGGCGTACGACGTCGTCGAGACCGCGCGCGGACAGGATCCGGTCGCGGGCCAGCACCTCGGGGTCGCCGATGCGCGGGTCCTGCGGGAGGTAGCCCACCTCACCGGTGGCTTGGACGGTGCCAGCAGCGGGCTGGGCCTCGCCGGCGAGGATCTTGGTGAGGGTCGTCTTGCCGGCGCCGTTGCGGCCGACCAGCCCGACCTTGTCACCGGCCGCCACCCGGAAGCTGACGTCCTCCATGAGCAGTCGGGCTCCGGCGCGGACTTCGAGCTTGTGGGCGGTGATCATGAGGTGTCAAGCGTAGATGTGGGTACGGTCCTACCGAGCATCGGCGACGGTGTCCCCGGTCACGTCGCCATCACGTCGCCATCACGTCAAGGAGAGTCGATGCGGTTCAACCCGAAAGCCCGGCTCGACACCAGCCGCATGGGCGACTCCGGTCGCTCCAGCGCGGGTGGTCGCAGCGGAGGAGGCGGCATCCCGATCCCCGGCGGTGCCGCCGGTGGTGGCATCGGCGGCCTGCTCGTGGTCGCGATCGTCGTCGTGATCGGCCTGTGGCTGGGCGGCGGCTCGGGCGGCGGCTCGGGCGACGGTGGCGGCCAGGCGACCGACACGGATCGCTACCAGCAGTGCGAGAGCGGTGCCGACGCGAACAAGTCCGCCGACTGCGCGCGCACCGCGGTCGAGAACTCCCTGGCCGACTACTGGTCGGACACGCTGCCGTCCCAGTCGAGCACGACGTTCCAGCCGGAGCGGGAGATCCGTACCTTCACCGGCGGTGTCAGCACCGGGTGCGGCCCGGCAACAGCAAGCGTCGGGCCGTTCTACTGCCCCACCGACCAGACGATCTACCTCGACACCACCTTCTACGACGACGTGCTGGAGCAGCAGCTGGGCGGCCCCGACGGCGGGTTCGTCGAGGCGTACGTGCTGGCCCACGAGTACGGCCACCACATCCAGAACCTGCTCGGCACCATGGGCAAGGTCAAGACCCAGCAGGGGCCGAAGAGCGACGCCGTACGCCTGGAGCTGCAGGCGGACTGCTACGCCGGCATGTGGGCGAAGGCCGCCACGAGCACTCAGGACAGCGACGGCACCACGCTGTTCTCGGACCTGACCGACGAGGACATCCAGCTGGCGATCGACGCGGCGACCACGGTCGGCGACGACCGGATCCAGCAGTCGTCGGGCGGGGCGGTCAACCCGGAGGCCTGGACCCACGGCTCAGCTAAGTCGCGGGTGCAGTGGTTCCGCACCGGCTACCGCGAGGGCACGCTCGAGGCCTGCAACACCTTCGCCCGCGGGGCGCTCTGAACGACTCAGTCGGCAGGCCGTGCCACCAGCACCGTCAGCACGACGACCGCCCCGGCCCCGACGACGTCCCAGCCGTTGATGTCGCGCTCGCTGATGGAGACGCTCACCCTGCGCCTTCCACCAGCGCCTCGATGTGCGGGAACTGCCGCTGCAGGGCGCGCAGGTGCGGGGCCACGGCCGGGTGTCGGAACTTCCCGGCCAATGCGCCCTCCCCGCCGGCTGCGCGGGCGAGCGCCCACTCGGCCCGGTTGAGCACGGTGTAGACCGCGGTCACCCGCGCGCCGAGCGTCACCTCCTCGCGGGTCGCGAGGCCCTCAGGCATGCCCAGCAGATAGGCGTCGATCAGCGGCTCGAGCTCCTCGCGGGCGGTGAGCGCGAAATAGCCGATGTCGGCACCGACCGGTCCGGTCCCCAGCGTCGCCCAGTCGACCGCGACGACGTCGTCGTCGGCGCGCCCGCGCAGGTTCGCGGGTACGGCGTCACCGTGCTGAGGCACCTGGACGAGCGCGTCGACGCCAGCGAGCAGCTCGGCACGACGGCTCCAGAGGTGATCGGCGACGTCGGCCACCGTCGTGCGAGCGAGGGTCTGCCAGCCGCCGTACCTCTCGACCCGGGTCAGCCGGTCGCGGAGCTGGTTGCGCGACAGCCAGGGCGCGGCCGCGAGGTGCGCGCCGGCGAACCGGCCCATCGCGTGGGCGCAGAAGAGTCCGCTGCTCGAGGCGTCCTCGACCCACTCCGTGGTGACCGTGATGCCGTCCGCGTCCTCCTCGACCGCGCCGAGGCCGGCCGATCGGAGTCCCGGGGTCTCGACCACGGTCGCAGCGGTGACCACGTCGGCCGGTCGCCGCCAGTAGGCGAAGTGCCGTGGGTTGCTCAGCTCCGCCGGATCGTCGTCGGCGGGACGTGCGAGTCGCTTGACCACGACCGGCTGCTCACCGAGGACGGTCCTCCAGACACCAACCGTCGAGGCACCACTGCCACCGGGCAACGGGTGCCACCCTGGTTCGGGCTGCCACATGGAACGCACGCTAGTGCACATCACGCCTGGCGAACGCGACCTGGCTCGCGACACTCCCGCGGCGTGGGGGGTCCATATCCCGAGGGCTGGACACGGTGTCGCAATGGTGAGACGGCGCGCCCGAGTCTGGTTATAGTCCACCAAGTCGCTCGACAATGCGTTAATACTCCTGTTACACGCCGGGGACGAGCACCAACGGATTCTGTGGGAGGAGATCAAGGGTGGATACATGGGCTCTGGGCGGCCTGGGGGTGACGCTCGGACTGTTCGCCGGTCTGATGGCTCTGTCGCGACGCCACGTGAACTTCAGCGTGCTGACGTTCGTCGGCCTGTTCCTCGGGGTCGCGGTCGGTTACGTCTTCCGCGACCACGTCCAGTACATCGACCCGCTCGGGCAGGCCTACATCAAGCTGCTGATGGCGATCGTCGCCCCGCTGGTGATCGTCTCCATCCTGTCGAGCATCACCTCGCTGGGGTCGACGTCCCAGCTGAAGCGGATCGGCGGCGCGTCGATCTTCTGGCTGCTGACGCTGAACCTGATCGCGATCCTCCTCACCCTCGGACTCGCGCTGGAGCTCGGCGTCGGCAAGGGCGCCGACCTCGAGACGCAGGGCGTCCCGACGACGACGCTCAACGAGTTCAAGGAGTCGTTCACCCAGGTGTTCCTGGGGTTCTTTCCCTCCAACATCGTCTCGGACATCGCCGAGAACAACGTGATCCCGATCATCATCGCGACGGTGGCCGTGGCCGTCGCCCTCTCGATGGTCTCGGAGCGCATGCCTGAGACGATGGCGCCCGTCAAGGCCCTGATCGATGGCTTCCGGGAGATCGTCTTCAAGGTCGTGGGCTTCGTGATCAAGCTGACGCCGTACGCCGTCCTCGCCCTCACCGCCAGTGCCGTCTCCACGACGTCGCTGAAGGTCGACACGCTGATGCCGCTGCTGACCCTCCTGCTGGTCGGCTACCTCGCCTGCTTCCTCGACGCCTACCCGGTCAACGCGGTGGTCCTGCGGGTCTGGGGCGACGTCAAGCCGACCACGTTCTTCCGCAAGATCTTCCCTGCCCAGCTCACCGCGTTCACCACGCAGAGCAGCGCCGGGACGCTGCCGGTCACGACCGGTCTGCTGACCCGCAAGATCGGCGTGCCCGCCGACATCGCCGGCTTCACCGCACCGCTCGGCACCACGATCGGGATGCCCGGCTGCGCCGGGGTCTGGCCGATCCTGCTGGCGGTCTACGCCATCAACGGGCTCGGGCTGTCGTACACGCTGGCCGACTACGCCGTGCTGATCCTGCTGGCGCTCGTCGTCTCGCTGGGCACGGCAGGGGTCCCGGGCACGGCGACGGTCACGGCGACCACCGTCTTCGCAGCGGCCGGGCTCCCCCTCGAGGTCATCATCCTCACCCTCCCGATCAGCGCGATCGTCGACATGGCCCGCACGCTCAACAACGTGACCGCAGCCGCCGTGGCATCGGTCGTCGTCGCCAGACGTGAAGGCCGACTCGACGACGCCGTGTTCGCGGCGTGCCGACGAGGAGGGCCTCGACGTACCCGAGCCACCGCCGTCACCCGCACCACCGCCGTCACCCGCACCCGCGGTGGAGCTGCCCCTGACGCCAGCGGTCCTGCTCGACAGCCCGTTCCCGTCGACCCTGATCGGCGCCTGCGACATCAACGACCGACCGCTCGTCAAGAGCTCCTTGGAGACCCGATGAACACCCAGATCGCCCTGGTCCGCCGACGCCCGTGGTGGCTGGCCGTGCTGATGCTCTTCCCCGTCCTCCTGCTGGCAGCCCAGGGCCTGACCTTCCAGGCCGACGCCGCCGACCTGCAGTGGGTCGACGGCGGCGACGACCAGCTCTGCCTCCAGGACGACGTGGGTGCGGCGCTGTCGCACCCGGAGATCGAGCAGTGCTCCCCGATCATCGGGTGCGAGACCGGCGAGACCAACGGCCGGCCGTGGATCCGGTTCCCCAACCACAGCGGTATCTGGCAGCCCAAGGGCGAGTACAAGAACTACGACGTCTACTACGCCACCGATCCATCCTCGCCACCGTCACCATCCTCGAGCCCGACGACGAAGCCCACGTCCAAGCCCACCGCCAAGCCCACCGCCAAGCCCACCGCCAAGCCGACGAAGAAGCCCACGGCGAAGCCGACGTCGAAGGCGACCAGCAAGCCGACCACGTCCTCGTCCTCGTCCCCGTCGCCCACGGCCGGCACGAACCTCGCCCCGGCGACAGCGCTCGACGACGAGCTCGGCCTGGGCGACAGCGAGGAGGTTGCGGAGGGCGCGCCCACTGCCCCGTCGGCACCGGTGGTGGCGGTGGACGGCGACACCGTCACCGTCACCTGGGATCCGACGACCGACGCCGAGCTGGAGGGCGTCACCGGCTACACCCTGCGGTTCAGCGGCGCCGACCCGGTGGAGACCGATGCCGCCACGACGTCGCACTCCTTCAAGAGCCTGCCCGACGGCAACTACCGCGCCGCCGTGCGGGCGGTGAACGAAGCCGGCGAGTCGCCGTCCTCGCCGCCGTCCGACATCGCCACGGTCGGCACCCCGATCGACCAGGTGCAGGGAGAGCTGAGCATCGACGGCGCCCTCGAGCCGGGAGCCTCGATCACCGTGAGCGGTGCGGGCTACGCCGTCAACGTGCCGGAGCTGGTCGTCGAGCTGCACTCCACGCCGGTGCAGCTCGGGACCGTCGCCACCGACGAGGACGGGGCCTTCAGCACGACGGTGACGCTGCCCGCCGACATCGAGCCTGGCGATCACCACCTCGTCGTCCTGTACGACGGCAACGAGGTCACGAGCACCCCTGTCGAGCTGGTCGCGGTGGCCGCGACGGACGGCGCGGCGCCCGTCGACAAGGCGGTCGCCCCTGCCGAGTCGGTGCCGCCGCAGACCGGGCTGGTCATCCTGGGCGCCCTGGCGGCCCTCGGGTTCCTCTCCCTGCTGTGGCACCCGGTGCGGTCCCGCCGCCGGCGCTCGCGGCACGCGTACGACGGGCAGCCACTGCCGTCCGGCCAGCTCGCGCCCTTGGCGCCGTCCGCCGTCTCGGGCGTCAGCGCGGAGGTGGTCTGAGACAGCGCGGAGACGAGAGTGGCTGGATTGCCCGAAGTTTGCAGACGCCCGGCAATCCAGCCCACCGACAACCCAGCAAGTAGGTACTCGGCCTGCCCAGTGTGGCAGGAGAAAGTGAAGATCGCCTGTGTACGCACTTCGCAGAACCTGGCGCGGCATCGCCGTCGCAGCCGCCGCAGCAGTCGCCCTCTCGCCGCTCACACCCCTCGGGGCACTGGGCACGGCGAACGCGGCTGAGACCATCCCGCCCGCCACTCATGGCATCGACTTCGACTACTTCAAGGACGCCTATCCCGGCGTCGGCGCCAACAGCGTGTTCGAGACCGTCACGCTGGAGCGGTTCAAGTACCTCCTGCGTGACAAGTCAGGCAACTTCGCCTTCGTCATCGGTGACCCGAACGACGCCAACACCCAGGCCACGATCGGCTACATCAACGAGGTCGCCAAGCAGCTCGGCATCTCCAAGATCTACAACTTCTCGCCGAAGATCGACGGCGGCAAGTGGAACCTGTGGAACTGGAACGATCTCGCCACCGTCACTGGCGGCAACGCGCTGACGTACTGGAAGAACGAGGGCCCGACCGGGACTACTGCCGGGAACCCCGGGTCCTACTACTCGACCCACACCGACGACTACCTCAACAAGGACACCCACCCGGAGTTCGTCCGCACCGACGGCGTCATCAACGGTCCGTACCTGTTCGTCTACAACAAGGACCGGCAGATCGACGTGAGCGGGACGCCCACCGACGACCACATCGTGTCGTCGCTGGCCGACCGCAAGACCCCGACCGACCTGGACACGCCGGCCGAGGTCGACGCCTACAAGGCGCAGGTCCAGACCGTGCTCGGCGCGGTCCCCGCTGGGAGCTACGCCACCAACACGGCCTTCGACTTCTGGAAGGACGAGGCGAACCGGCGGCACAACACGACGTACGCCGATGCCAGCATCTACGGCGGCGACATCCTGACCGACGCGGACAACGCGGACGGCTGGCGCGTCCAGCCGATCACCTACCCCGAGTGGATCGCCCTGCTCAACAAGTCAGGCGACATCCCGTTCCTCTTCGGCGGCACGTGGTGCCACAACACCCGAGCGATCGTCAAGGACGTCAACAGGGATGCCCAGAAGTACGGCGTGAAGAAGGTCTACAACTTCGACTACTCGCTGTTCTCGAGCTCGAACGGCTCGAGCAACTACGACCACAGCCGCAGCTCGGGCCAGAGCATCACGACCGGGACCGGGGCGGACACCCGCCTGCTCTACCCGAGCCAGGTCTACGGCCAGACGGTCAACACCTACCTGACCAATGCGATCGCCGAGTACGGCAAGGTCGGCCAGGCCGGCGCGAGCCCGAACTACTACTTCCCGAACGGTGACGTCACCCAGCCGGTCCAGAACGCGGTCCGGATCCAGGTGGGGCACCTCCTCACCTACAACAAGGACCACGTCGACGCGACCGGTGCTCCTGCTCCTGTCGTCGACCAGGCGTTGCGCCAGAACGACGCGGGCACCAACACCGAGTACATGACCGAGTGGTGGTACGTGAAGGGCAGGGACCTTCCGGTCTCGGATGCCAGCTACCGCGGATCCTCCGCAGCAGGGAGCAACGCGCTGGCCAACCAGCGCGCGTTCGCCAAGGAGGGCACCGATGACATCGAGCAGGTCTTCCGGGGCTTCACCGACTCGCTCGCCAGCACCACCACGGTGACCGGGGTCGACGGCCAGGTCGTCAAGGGCTCCTCGGTGACGCTCAACGTCGCTCTGGACGCCGTGAACTACGCGCCGTACCAGTCCTCGCAGGGCACGGCCTCCACCACGCCGGGCACGCTCGTGGCCAAGCCGCGTGGCTGGGTGCGGCTGCTCGACAGCACCGGCGCGGAGGTCGCCCGGAAGCGAGCCACTCGCGCCGGCACCACGTCCTTCGAGCTGGGTGCTCAGAACACGGTCGGTGCGGCGTCGTACACGGTCCAGTACCTGGGCCGGGGCGAGCTGATCGATCCCTCCTCGAAGCTGGTCGGCTTCGACGTGGTCAAGCCGGCCACGACCACGTCGGTCACCGGTCCCGCGAGCATCGCGGCGGGTTCGGACGGCGTGTTCACGGCCACCGTGACACCGTCGACCGCGACCGGCACGGTCACGCTCTCGGGTCTCCCCGGAGGCCCGATCACGGGCACGCTGACCGATGGCGTCGCCACCCTCGCCGTACCCACGTCGGTGCCGCACGGTGTCTACCAGGTCAAGGCGGCGTACGGCGGCGACGCCGACAACGCGTCGAGCGAGACCGCCGAGCGCAGCCTGCAGGTGGTCGCGAACACGTCCACCACGACGGTGTCGGGGCCGACCTCGACCACGTTCGGCGCAGGCGGCACCCTCACCGCCACGGTGACCGACGGCGCCACCGGGACAGTCCGGCTGCACGGGCTCCCGGCCCCGATCGACGCCACGATCGTGGACCACGTCGCGACCTTCACGCTCCCGACGGCGTTGCCGGTGGGCAGCTACCAGGTGCGCGCCGAGTATCTCGGCGACAGCCAGTACGGCGCCTCGGAGTCCGCCGTCCAGGCGCTCACGGTCGCGAAGGGTGCCTCGAAGGTGACCGGATCGGCGCCGACCAAGGTGTACGGCGCGGCGGGAGCGGTGACCGTGACGGTCGGCGGTGCGGCCGGATTCACTCCGACCGGCACCGTCAAGGTCTCCGAGGGCACCAAGGTGCTGGGGACCAGGGCGCTCAGCGGCGGCAAGGTCACGGTCACGCTCCCGAAGACGGCCGCGGTCAGGAAGCACACGCTGAAGGTCGAGTACGTCGGCAGCAGCAGCTACCTGCCGTCGACCGGCACGGTGAGCTTCACGGTCACGAAGGGTGTGGCCAAGGCCCCCACCTTCAAGCCGCGGGGCAAGGTCTCGGCCAAGAGGGCGGGCCGGGCGACGATCACGGTCGCCACCGCGACCGGCCTGGCCAAGCCCGGTGGCGCCGTGAAGGTGACGCTGAAGAAGGGGGCGACGACCAGGACGGTGGTCGCCAGGCTCGGCAGCAGCGGTGCGGTCCTGGCCAAGCTGCCCAGGCTGACGAAGGGCACCTGGTCCGTGAAGGTCACCTACCTCGGTGACGCGACCTACCTGGCGGGCCGGGCGAAGGCCTTCCGGCTGAACGTCACGAAGTAGCTCGACCGACGTGGTCGCTCCGGGTCCCTCGGGCCCGGGGCGGCCACGTCTCCTCAGGAGTTGTGGACCTCGACCTGCACCGCCAGCGCGTCTCGCACAGACTGCTCCAGGACGCCCCTCCGCGGATCCGGTACGGCGAGCCACGGCCCCACGACCGTCAACCGGCGCAGTCGCGAATCGGCCAGCACCTCGTCGACCGCGGGCCGGTCTCCCCCGGCGACGATCGGCCCGGTCAGTCCAGCGAGAATCCGAGCCGCGTGCTCGGCGGCGGCCTCGTACGCCTGCCGCGCCTGATTGTCCCGGCGCCGGGCGAACCGCTGCTGGCTCTGCCCGCCCGCCTTGGTGCGACCCTGCACGTGGCGCTGCCCGACCTTGCTGTCGATCGTCTTCGGCCCACTGAGCCGGGCGATCGCGAACCCACCCTTGCGGACCAACAGGACGCCCCAGTCCACGGGAGGCTGGATCGCCTCGACGAAGTCCGCCACGTCGGGCGGTCCGGCGTACGACGTCGCGAAGGGCAGGCGCGCCCGGAAGGTCGAGCCGTCTGCGGCGACGCCGCTCAGCGCGCCGTCGTCGACGGTCAGGGTCGCTCCGCCGTGCCGCTCCGTGAAGTTCGAGACCCAACGGGTCAGCCGCTCCTGCGGGACAGCGACCTGGGACACCCTCGCAGGGTACGGGCTCAGGTCCCCCACTTCTCAGGGAGTCCCGTCACTTCTCAGGCGTTGCAACGCCTGAGAAGTGACGGAATCCCCGGTGCACCGGGGATTCCTGCGACTGGTGGGGCCGGCGGCCGCGACAGCACCTCAGACGTTGAAGCCCAGCGCCCGCAGCTGCTCGCGACCGTCGGGGGTGATCTTGTCCGGGCCCCACGGCGGCATCCAGACCCAGTTGATCAGCACGTCGTTGACCAGGCCCTCGAGAGCGCCGTTGGTCTGGTCCTGGATCACGTCGGTCAGCGGACAGGCCGCGGAGGTCAGCGTCATGTCCAGGACGAGGTTGGTGTCCTCGTCGATGTGCACGCCGTACACGAGACCGAGGTCGACGACGTTGATGCCGAGCTCGGGGTCGACGACGTCCTTCATCGCCTCGGTGACGTCCTCGATGGACACGGTCGACGTGCCGACGCCGCCGGAGAGCACGGCCTCGGGGACGTCAGGAAGGTCGGAGTGGTCAGGCATGGGAGTCCTCCTGGGCTCGGGTGAGGGCGTCCTGGTAGGCCATCCAGGACAGTAGTGCGCACTTGATGCGGGCCGTGAGCTTGGCAGCACCGGCGAAGGCGATCGCGTCCTCGAGGACGTCCTCGTCGGGCTCGACCTGGCCCTTGCCCCGCATCATCTCGAGGAAGGCGTCGTAGATCGGCTGGGTCTCGGCGACGGTCTTGCCGATGAGCAGCTCGGTCATCACCGACGCGGACGCCGACGAGATCGAGCAGCCCTGGTTGTCGTACGAGATGTCACGCACGACGTCGCCGTCGAGGTGCAGGCGCAGGGTGACCTCGTCGCCGCACGTGGGGTTGACGTGGTGGACCTCGGCCTCGAACGGCTCGCGCAGCCCGGCGTTCAGCCGACGCTTCGCGTGGTCGAGGATGATGTCCTGGTAGAGCGTGTCGAGTTCGTTAGCCATCGATCAACCCAACTTGAAGTACGAACGGGTGTATTCCAGGCCCTCGACCAACGCATCGATCTCGGCCGGCGTCGTGTAGAGGTACGACGACATCCGGGTCGAGCTCTGCACCCCGAAGCGTGCGTGCGCCGGCTTCGCGCAGTGGTGTCCTGCGCGCACGGCGATGCCGCGCGAGTCGAGCACCTGCGCGATGTCGTGCGGGTGCACGCCGTCGAGCTCGAAGGAGATCGCTCCCCCGCGCTCGGCGGCGTCCAGCGGGCCCAGGACCGACAGGCCGGGCACGGTCGCCAGTCCTTCGAGGGCGTACGCCGTGATCGTCTGCTCGTGCCGGTGGATCGCGTCCATCCCGATGTGGGAGAGGTACTCGACCGCGGCGCCGAGACCGACCGCCTCGACGATCGGCGGGGTGCCGGCCTCGAACTTGTGCGGGATCCCGGCGTACGTCGATCGCTCCATCCGCACGGTCTCGATCATCTCGCCGCCGCCGAGGAAGGGCGGCAGCTGCTCGAGCAGCTCACGCCTGCCCCAGAGCACGCCGATGCCGGTCGGGCCGACGACCTTGTGGCCGGTGAAGACGACGACGTCGGCGCCGGAGGCCACGACATCGACGGGCAGCTGCGGCGCGGCCTGGGACGCATCGAGCACGACGATCGCGCCGACCTCGTGCGCCCGCCGGGCGATGTCGGCGACCGGGTTGATCGTGCCGAGCATGTTGGACACCCAGGTGAGGGTGACGACCTTGGTGCGCTCGGTGATCAGCTCGTCGATGTTCGACAGGTCGAGCCGACCCTCGTCGGTGATGCCGAACCACTTCAGCGTCGCGCCGGTGCGCTCGGTGAGCAGCTGCCACGGCACGATGTTGGAGTGGTGCTCCATCTCGGTCGTGACGACCACATCGCCCTCACCGATCTGCAGAGGACCGCGAGCCCACGCGAGCGTGTTGGCGACCAGGTTGAGCGCCTCGGAGGCGTTCTTGGTGAAGATCACCTCGTCGCGGCTCGGCGCGTTGATGAACGCCGCCACCCGGTCGCGACCCTCCTCGAACGCCTCGGTCGCCTCGGCACCCAGCGTGTGCATGGCGCGCGCGACGTTGGCGTTGTGCCGCTCCAGGTGGTCGACCATCGTGTCGATGACGACCTGGGGCTTCTGCGAGGTGTTGGCGCTGTCGAGGTAGACCAGCGGCAGGCCACCCGCGACGGTCCGGTCCAGGATCGGGAAGTCGGCGCGGATCACCTCCAGCTCGGGGAGGAGGCCGGCCAGCTGCATGGTGGTCATGTCAGACCGTCGCCGTGAGGTACTTCTCGTAGCCCGAGG